>NZ_LMLE01000007.1 GCF_001422545.1 Pedobacter sp. Leaf41
GCGTTCCCTGATATCTTCCAAAGGCCAAACCTCGCCGTGTGGAATGTGGTGCAAAGCAGTTACAATTCCGGTTGCACCGGCCTGTTTAACATCCTGCAAACTCACCGGGTCGTTCGGACCATACCAGCGCCAGGTTTGTTCCAGTTTTTTATATTTCATTTCCATAATTTAAACTCCCGAAAAAGCACTACCCCCCATCAACGGTAATATTCTCACACAGCGGAAAGACGGTAGATATATCTTTCGCCTAAAACTCCGGCTAGCATAACAACATTGTCTTTGATCGACAACCGTTGCTGAATATTTCTGCTATTAGTTTTTCTATGTCGTTATTCTACCACTAATGTAGCGATGGAATGCGGCAAGCTAGTTGTTGTTGCTGCCATACCCTTTATCCATAAACTGTACTTTAGCTTTTCATCCGATTGATTCATCACCACAACAACTAATTTACCATCGGCATTTAAAAACGACGTAGATTGTAATAGATCACGACTAGAAGCAGAACCTATTCTTTTCGCTCCCGGACGAATAAATTTAGAAAAGTGCCCCATATAATAATAGGCATTGGTATAAATCAACTTATCATTCTTGGTATCTGCATGCACCGGAGCAAAACAGAAGTTGCCTACATGGTTTGGACCTCCATTTTCATCTAACAAAATATTCCAATCTGTCCAAGCAGCTGTACCCGCATTAAAATCGTTAATCATTGAGTAACCGTAGCGTTCTCCCAAAGTCCAGTCGTCCAATTTATTCACATCGTACTTCTCTTTACATCCTTCAGTAAAAATTAACGCTTTATTAGGATAGGCTTCATGCACCTGGCGAACGTTTCCGAACTGCATTCCACTGCCTGTCCATGTTTCATACCAGTGAAACCCAATTCCCCAAACATATTTTGCAGCTTCTTTATCGTTTAAAATCGTGCTTGCTCTTTGGAAAATCTGATCACGATTGTGATCCCAAGCGATTAACTTTTTACTACCCAATCCTGATTTTTGCAAAGTTGGACCTAAAAAATTTTTAATAAAATCACGTTCTTCCTCTGCTGTGTACACGCAAGATTCCCAGATTTGTTTCGCCATTGGCTCATTCTGAACAGATAAACCCCAAATTGGCATGCCCATAGCTTCATAGGCTTTTATGAATTTTACATAGTGGTTGGCCCAACTTTGGCGATACTGAGGCAGTAAATGTCCACCTTTAATTAAACTGTTATTATCTTTCATCCAAGCTGGCGGCGACCACGGACTTACATAAAGCGCTAGCTTTCCTCCGGCAGCAGCAGTTGCCTGCTTAATTAATGGAATTTTATACTGCTCATCATGCGCAACGCTGAATGTTTTTAAATCTTTGTCATTATCCTGAACATAGGCATAACTTGCGCTCGAAAAATCGCAACTGGCTATATTGGTACGGGCTAAAGTGTAACCAATACCTTTATCGTTATTGTAATATGCTGCCAGTAATTCTTGCTGATTTTTCTTAGAAAGCTTGGCAAATGTTTCTGCAGAAGCATCAGTAAGTGCTCCACCAATGCCTACCAGAGTCTGATACTTAATTGTAGGATCTACAAAAATAGTCGGCTCTGTTTCAAAAGGCTGCTTATTCTCTACAAAATTTAAAGTTTCTGTTTTGCTTATGCGATAGTCGGTTTTTTCAGCGGTAGTATAAACCGTTACTTTTTTATTCCCAATGTTATACTTTTCAACTGTTTGACTAGATTTTTTTTGTTGTGCAGCTGCTGTAAATGCAGTTGCTAAAACCAATAGGATACTTAGTTTTTGTTTCATTTTATATTTTTTAAATCAACAGCCGTTTGTTTGGCTGTCATTCATTTGAAACTTCGAATTTCCGAATAAAAGATTCACTAAAGTCACAAAATGATAATTATTACTTATTATTTTAAACGTTTTAAGATAACTATTTAGGTATCAACATCTATGAATATTAGGCTGGATTGTTACTTATACTTCTCCTGCATTTCACCATAAAAATTTTTCAATACGAAGTAAGCTTTTTTCTTTTCGCCAGTTTCAGAAATAAGGCCTTTTCTATTCCAAAAATTTTGGTACACTGGATGCTGCCTACGCGGCGATCTGAAATCCGTTAAAATCCAAGGGGTAATCCCTCTTAATGATTTTATTTTGCTCAACATCGTAATTTGATTTTTGTACAATGCTTCCTGATATTCTTCGCTCCAACGTGTATTTTCATCGCCATGGAAACCCGCTAATGCATCGCCACCAAATTCGCTTATTACCACTGGCTTATTATATTTAATATTGAAATCGTATTTTGTAATTTCACTTGGCACACCGCCGAAATACCAACCTGCGTATTCATTAAAGCTTACCAAATCAATTTTTTCGCCGAGCGGATCATTTAAAATCATGGTGTTTCCGTCGCGATGCACCTCAAGTGCAGCTGCTATTAAACGAGTGTCATCTAAAGTGCGGGCAGTTTCTACCAAATTACTCATAAAACTTAAACGGGCATCGCTTAATGGCGTTTCATTACCAACCGACCAAATAATTACACTTGCCCGGTTTTTATCACGGACAATTAAATCTGTAAGCTGCTGCTTGGCATTGGCATAGGTGGCTGGGTTCGTCCAGCTGATGGTCCAATAAACCGGTACTTCAGCCCAAACCATTAAGCCCATTTCATCGGCCAAGCGGAGCATTTTTTCATTGTGAGGATAGTGTGCCAGCCGAACATAATTGCAGTTCATATCTTTTGCCCATTGCAGCATCATTCGCATATCTCCATCAGAACGCAGGCGTCCTGCCAGTATAGGATTTTCGTCATGAAGCGAAATTCCCCTCAAAAAAACAGATTTCCCATTTAACAAAATGCTATCGCCTTTAGCCTCTATCGTTCTGAAACCAATCTTATCATCGATATTTTCTTTGTCAGATTTAATGTTTGCAGCATATAATTTCGGGCTCTCAGGCGACCATAAACTTAAATTGTTCCAGGTAAATTCATCATTAACTTTTCCTTCACTATCTGTTTTATATTTCTTCTCAAGCTTTAATTCCGGAATTGATAGTGTGATATCTTGCCCAGCAGTGGCATCTGATAATTTTAAAGAAAAACTAATCAAATTATTGTTTCCTTTTACCAGCTGCAATTTATAATCGCTGATAAAATGATCAGGGAATTCAGCTAAATACACCTCTCGTGTGATGCCCCCGTAGTTCCACCAATCAGTATTTACAGTTGGAATTTCATCCGGCCTTCGGGTATTATCAACCTTCACAACGAGTGAATTTTCGCCAGTTTTTAATTTATTGGTTACATCGAATTGAAAAGGCGTAAAACCCCCTTTATGCACACCGAGTTTTTTACCATTTAAATATACATGGGCTTCGTAATTAACAGCTCCAAAATAGACGAAATATTTCTTACCCTTCTCTGGTTTGGCATCAAATCTTTTACGCAGCCAAATTGTGCCTTCATAAAGTTCCAGTTTTTCCGACTGCGAATTCCAATCACCGGGCACATTCATTTGGGGAGAACCAGTAAAATTGTATTCTATCAATTCAGATTTATCTTTCTGTTCCCGATCGTCAAAAAAACCGCCTGTTCCTGTTTTGGATTGATCATACGGCTGATGACGATAATCGTAGTATCCATTTTCATAGGGATCGATAATATAATTCCACTTGCCGTTTAGACTTTGAATATTTCTACCTTGAATGTTTTGTATCGAACTGACTTGTGAGAAGCAAATAGATGAAAGAAGCGTAAATAGAAGTAAAAGAACTCTAAATTTTAAATTGGGCATAATGATTTAATTTTTAGGGTAGCAGCACATACCTATCATGCTTTCGGAATGTAAAAAAGCAATTTTTAGACGATTAAGCTACCCCCCATAAGATAATTTAATGCAAATAACAATGCCAAATATATCGAATTATTTGAAAGGCTTTGAGTTGGATTTGATTTTAAAAGAACAAGGTAACAAGTTTTCTACGAGGAAGTTTCCTTTGTTTACGTAAGCGAAATAGCATCTTTTTTAATCGCATTTCGATGTTTCTCATTGTAAATAAAAGCACCAACAATAAGCAACCCGGCTAGGCCCTCGAAAGCTACAACTGTTTGTGTACCAAATTGATGTGCAAGATACCCCATAAGCAAACTTCCTATTGGTAAAACGCCCTGATAAGCCATAATGTAATAGCTCAAGGTTCTTCCCCTCATTAAATCATCAGCATGCGTTTGCAAGTAAGTATTTATTGATGAGGTTTGCGCCATTAAACCCAGCGCAGCCAAACCTGTACAGATTAATGCTAAAACTAACGAAGGACTAATGGCCAACGCCACTACCGAAACAGCCAGCAGGATGCCTGAAACCATCACTATTTTTTGTAAGTTTTGATTCACCTTGAGTGTGGCCATATAAATTGCCCCGAAAAAGGCACCGAAACCTGCAGCACTTTCAAACCAGCCGAAAGTGGTGGCTGTTCCATTGAAAATATCCTTTGCAAAAACAGGTAATAAGGTTGTAAATGGGATGACTAACAAACTTGACGCTGCCATCATTAAAATCATTGATGCTAAATCTGGCGACGATTTTAAATAATCGTAACCCTTTCGAAGATCAACCCATATATTTTCTCTTGATTTTGGGTGCTCTTGTAGTGTCAATTTCATCATCACTAAACAAACGATTACCGCGATAAAACTGAGGAAATTAATCAAAAAACACATATCCTCTCCCAGGGCACTTAAAATTACTCCTGCCAAAGCTGGCCCAACCAATCTGGCTGCATTAAAAACCGAAGAGTTAAGCGCAATAGCATTTGGTAAATCTTCTTTGTCCTCTACCAAATTAACCATAAGCGATTGTCGGGCAGTCACATCAAACGAATTTACCAGGCCTTGAACAAGCGATAAAGCAGCAATCCAAAATATATCATAAACTTTAAACCAAATCATTACCGCAAGCGCTCCAGCTTGAAGCATTAAGATGACCTGAGTAATCATTAAGATTTTGTACTTGTTATGTCTATCCACATAACTCCCGGCATATGGCGCCAAAACTAAGGATGGGATCAAACTCAAAAAAGTAATTAAACCCAGTAAAAATGCAGATTCGGTGATTTGGTACACCAACCAACTTACCGCAACACGCTGCATCCAGGTACCCACCAATGAAATGGCTTGGCCTGTAAAGAATAATCTATAATTGTAGTGTTTTAATGAACGAAAAATACCCATATTTAAATAGTAAAGTAACTTTACAAAAGTAAGATTTTAAAAGGGATACAAGAAATTGAAAATAAAATATTTAATCATTTTAAAATCATAAATGAAACATTATTTTGGATCAGGATAGAATAATAGATTAATATTTACCGTATATTTGTAAAGCTTATTTACTAAAAATGCCAACAGAAACTCAAGAAATTGCCGCTAAATTAAGAAGCACCGTTACCCGTTTAACTAGACAGTTGCGGAAACAGAATGTGAGTTCGTCATTTAGTAATGCTGAATTACTGACGATGTCGTTACTGGAACAGCATGGTAAAATGTTATCTACCGAGCTGGCAGATTTGGAACGGGTTTCTAAGCAGGCAATTTCTCAAATCATCAATCGGTTGGTAGAGGCGAAATGTGTTGAACGCCAACCAAGTGCAGACGATAAACGGAAAACTTTTATCAGCTTAACTAAACTGGGCGAAAAACATATCATCGCCACAAGAAAAATTAAAGAAGAGTGGCTGGTACAAACGATGGAAAAGATTTTCTCATCAGAAGAGATTATGCTTATACAAGCTTTTCTCCCTTTACTGTCTCGTTTGGTAGAACATAATGGCGCAAGGGTATAATTTACTTTATGATTATGTAAATAAGCCGTACCTTGCAGGTTCAAAATGGCATTATATTTTACCTCTATAAATTCGGGCAGCAACGGCAATTGTTATTACATTGGTAACGATGACGAAGCCGTTTTGGTAGATGTCGGATTGACTTGTAAAGAAGTAGAAACCCGAATCAATCGGCTCGGTTTATCTTTAAAAAAAATCAAGGCCATTTTCATTTCGCATGAACATACTGATCACATTAAAGGTTTAAGCGTTTTTGCAAAGAAATATCAGCTACCGGTTTATATTAGTTTGCCCACTTATAAGAGCAGCAAGCTGACTTTAATTGAAGATAATGTTTTCACTATTTCTCATTTACAAGAAATTAAAATTGGCAAATTAAACATTCTTGCTTTTTCTAAATTTCATGATGCTGCAGATCCGTATAGCTTCACTATAGAATGCAATGATGTGCGGGTTGGCGTTTTTACTGATATTGGCGCCATTTGCGATAGATTGATTACGCAGTTCAAAACCTGCCATGCAGCATTTTTAGAGGCAAATTATTGTCCCAACATGCTCGCCAACGGAAGCTACCCTTATTTTTTAAAGCGAAGAATTACAAGTGGCCACGGGCACTTAAGCAACACACAGGCCCTTGAGCTTTTTCAGAATCATAAGCCTGCTTTTATGACCCACCTATTGCTTAGTCACCTTTCAAAAGATAATAATAACCCCGTTTTAGTTGAAGAAATTTTCAAAAACGTAGCCGGAGAAACGTTTGTACAGGTAGCATCGCGTAATCAGGAAACTCCGTTATTTTACGTAAATAATAACAATGTTCAAAAACCTACATACCATTTCAACCCAACGGAATACGTTCCTGATCAGCTAAACTTATTTGGTTAACAAAATGGAGTTTATATAGGCTTAACAAAAAATCTCTCAAAGCAAAATAGTAAAATCTTATTTTTTTTCAAACTTTTTTTTGAGCTATTGGTTATCTATATACTTCATAAATAGTTTGTTTGGTTTATTCGGGGCTTAAGGATTTAAGCCCCTTTCTCTTTCCAAACCGCTTTAATTCAGAATAAATAAAGCCCTAATTTTAAAATCATAATTTTTAATTTACATTTGAGCCAAATCTCCCCCTATTGTTTTTTTTAATCTTTTAATAAAAATAAAATGGAGACAAGTAAATTCTCAAAATTTAGCGCCGAATTTCTAGGCACTTTAGTATTAGTTTTAATGGGTTGCGGTAGCGCAGTGATAGCCGGTGCAGATGGAACTACGGGCGTTGGCTTACTCGGTATCTCCTTTGCATTTGGCTTATCTGTTGTTGCGATGGCTTATGCGATCGGGCACATTTCTGGCTGTCACATTAACCCGGCAATTTCCATTGGTATGGTTGTAGCTGGCCGTATGAAGGCCGGAGAAGCAGCATATTATATTGTTGCCCAAATTTTGGGTGCTATTGCAGGTGCTGGTTTGCTCTATCTAATTTTAAGTAACCAGGAAAATTTTGAAATGAAAGAATGGGCTTTAGGCTCGAACGGCTGGGGAAAAGGTTATTTAGCAGAGTATAACTCTACTGCTGCATTTATTGCTGAAGCTGTATTCACCTTTATTTTCTTGTTGGTGATATTTGGAGCAACCTCTACTAAAAATATCAATGGTGGTTTCGCAGGCTTAGCCATTGGTCTTTCATTGGTACTCATTCATATTGTAGGCATCAAAATCACAGGAGTGTCTTTGAATCCTGCCCGTAGCATTGGTCCGGCGATATTGGCTGGGGGAGAAGCTTTGAAACAAGTATGGTTATTTGTTGCGGCACCAATTGTAGGTGCAGTATTGAGCGCATTAGTTTGGAAAAGCGTTTTAGAGAAGAGCTAGATGCAAATGGTGGAAGGTTGAAGGTAATAAGCTCGAGGGTCTAACCATCGAGCTTTTCAACCATCAACCCTCCAGCCTTTTATAAATTTTTCACAATCGCCTGATCCATTGGTTTTGTTTTTGAGCGGAAACGGTGAACCAACTCCCCTTTTTCATTTATCAAAAACTTCTCAAAGTTCCATTTAATATCACCTTGTTCTTCGGTGTTGGTTTGCGAAGTTAAATATTTAAACAGCGGACTAATATCATCCCCTTTTACACTGCTTTTCTCGGCTAGCATGAAAGATACATTGTATTTGCCAGTGCAAAACTCTTTAATTTCAGCATTGGTAGAAAACTCTTGTCCACCAAAATTTCCTGCTGGAAAGCCAATTAGCACCACTTTTTTGCCGTATTGCTTTTGGAGTTTTTCTAAATCTTCATATTGCGGCGTAAATCCACATTTGGAGGCTGTGTTTACAATTAAAATTTTCTTGCCTTTAAATTTAGATAATTTGACCTCTTTGCCATCAATAGTTTTGAAGCTGAAATCGTAAACATTCTTTGGCGGATTTGGCACCAGAAAGTTTAATAGGATAAGGATAGTATTGATCATTGTTTTTTTGTTTTTATATACGAATATAGACACAAATAGTTTTCACTCATGTGATTTGCATGTAAATTAAATGATAATCCTCAAAATTAAACCAAAAGTATAAATCTATGTCGTACCAAGGAACCAAACTTTGTTGCTATGAAAATTAAACTTATACTTATAATTATATCTGTATCACTTCTCGGATGCAAAAAGAAAATTGATGAACCAGCTCCGACAAATTCTGAGCACATGTATTTTCCTCATACGAATGCAAGCGATTGGGAAACAAAATCGATTTCGAGTCTCGGCTGGAAACAAAATGCTGTAGAGGACTTAAAAAAATATCTTGCAGAGAAAAATTCTAAATCATTTATGATTTTAGTTAACGGAAGGATTGTATTGGAAGAATATTTTAATGGCCATACAAAAGACGCCACCTGGGAATGGAATAGTGCCGGTAAAACACTTGTTTCTGCCGCAACCGGTATTGCCCAACAAGAAAACCTATTAAACTTAAACGATGCAGTATCTCAGTATCTAGGCACGGGTTGGACCAGCGAACCTCTCGTTAAAGAAAATCTAATTAGCGTAAAACACCTCTTAACTATGACATCAGGATTGGATGAAAGCAGCGAATTAGTTGACAAATCGAAATTGACTTATGTAGCTGATGCTGGGAATCGGTGGGCCTATGCTAATGTTTTTCAAAAACTGATGGATGTGGTTTCTGCAGCAAGCAAGCAAAGTTTTGAAGCCTATTTCAATACCAAAATAAAAAATAAACTAGGTATGGATGGTTTTTGGAAAGACGGATTTATTTTTAAAATATATAACAGCAATACCAGAAGCATGGCCAGATTTGGTTTGTTAGCCTTAAACAAGGGAAAATGGAACAACGAGCAAATTTTAAATGAAACCTTCTTCTCTGAAAGCACAAATACATCACAAAATATAAATCCTTCTTATGGTTATTTATGGTGGTTAAATGGTAAAGGGAGTCACATGATACCGGGAAGTCAAAGCATTTTTCAAGGCAGTTTAGTTACGAATGCACCAGGTGATATGTATGCTGCTATGGGCGCATCAGACCAACGTGTTTATGTAATACCGAGCCAAAGTATGGTGATCGTACGTATGGGTAATGCATCTGACCCAGCCAATCCATCGTTCGCCGTTTCGGGATTTGATAATGCGCTTTGGCAAAAAATAAATGCTGTGATAAATTAAGTGATGATTTGGGTCAATCAAGCTTTACTGACGTTAAATTTTAAGAAAAATTCAAAAAAAAATTGTATTAAATAATGCGCAAGTTTGGATTTATACTTTAATTATAGCTTTATTTGCACAAAATCGTTATTTCATGGCTAAAAACTTATTAATCGTCGAGTCTCCCGCAAAAGCTAAAACTATAGAAGGCTACCTAGGCAAAGATTTCCTTGTGAAATCGAGCTATGGCCATATTCGGGATTTAGCTAAGGGAGATATGGCGATTGATATTGCAAACGATTTTGCCCAAACCTATGAAGTGCCTGCCGATAAAAAGGCATTGGTAGCCGAATTAAAGAAACTTGCTAAAGATGCCGAAATGGTATGGCTCGCATCCGATGAGGATCGTGAGGGAGAAGCCATTTCCTGGCACCTGTTTGAAACTTTAGGATTGAAAGTAGAAAAAACAAAACGTATCGTTTTCCATGAAATAACTAAACCGGCAATCTTGAAAGCAATAGACAGTCCACGAAGCATTGATTATAATTTAGTTAATGCCCAACAGGCTCGTCGTGTTTTAGATCGATTAGTAGGTTTCGAACTTTCCCCTGTATTATGGAAGAAGGTTAAGCCCTCTCTTTCAGCAGGTCGTGTGCAATCGGTAGCAGTTCGTTTAATTGTTGATAGAGAAAGAGAAGTTCAAAACTTCAAGGCTGCCGCTGCATATAAAATCACTGCTCAATTTTCTACAGGTAAAGGAAAAGAGATTGTTAAGGCCGAATTACCCCAACGATTCGAGAGTGAAGCCGATGCAGAAAAATTTCTTCAGGATTGTGCTTCGGCTAAGTTTGACATCACTAGTTTAGAAACCAAGCCGGCAAAACGTAATCCCGCTGCGCCGTTTACCACCTCTACCCTACAACAGGAAGCATCCCGTAAATTAGGTTTCCCGGTTGCAAGGACAATGCAGGTTGCGCAACGCTTATACGAGGCCGGAAAGATTACTTACATGAGAACAGATTCTGTAAACCTATCAGAAACTGCGTTAAATGCTGCTGCCGCTGAAATTAAATCAGCGTATGGCGACAAGTACCACCAACAAAGAGTCTACAGAACAAAATCGGCAGGTGCGCAGGAAGCTCACGAAGCCATCCGTCCCACCTATTTCGATCGACATACCGTTGATGGCGATATTTCTGAAAAACGTTTGTACGATTTAATCTGGAAACGCTCCATCGCATCGCAAATGAGCGAAGCGTTATTCGAAAAAACAACTGCTCAAATTACGGCATCTACCAGAAAAGAGCATTTAGTTGCAGAGGGAGAAGTTTTGAAGTTTGATGGTTTTTTAAAAGTTTATTTAGAATCTACCGATGATGAAGAAGGCGAAGAAAAAGAAGGCGGTTCAATTTTACCTCCTTTAGCCAAAGGCCAAGAATTATTTTTAAAAGAAATGCAGGCAACGGAACGTTATTCTCGTCCGCCGGCAAGATATACGGAGGCCAGTTTAGTTAAGAAACTGGAAGAATTAGGCATCGGCCGTCCTTCTACTTATGCACCAACTATTTCGACAGTTCAAAATCGTGGTTATGTGGTTAAAGAAGACAGAGATGGTAAACAGCGTAAATTTACGGCCATTATTTTAGCGGATGGAAAGGTAACCAAGGATACAAAATTAGAAATTACGGGTGCTGAAAAACAGAAACTCTTCCCTACTGATATTGGGGAAGTGGTAAATGATTTTTTAGTTGAACATTTCAAAGGAATTGTAGATTTCAACTTCACGGCTAAAGTGGAGAAAGAATTTGACGAGATTGCCCAAGGTTTGCAGGAATGGACCAAAATGCTACACTCATTCTACAATCCGTTTCACTCCGAAGTTGAAACGACCTTAGAAACTGCAGAACGTGCCACAGGCGAACGCTTATTAGGGCTGGATCCGGCAACAGGCAAAAATGTTTACACAAAGGTTGGTAAGTTTGGTCCGCTGGTTCAAATTGGCGAGCTTGATGAAGAAGAGAAACCACGCTATGCTAGTTTAATGCGTAGCCAATCAGTGGCTACTATAACATTAGATGAAGCACTGGAATTGTTTAAATTACCAATGCAATTACCCGATTTTGAAGGTAAAGAGGTAATGATTGGTGTTGGTCGTTTCGGACCTTACGTTAAATGGGGCGAGGCTTTTATTTCGCTACCCAAAAATGAAGAGCCTCTTTCTGTTACTTATGATAGAGCCGTTCAAATTATCCAAGAGAAAATGGATGCCGATGCACCTATCGCCTACTATGAGGGTTTAGGTGTAACTAAAGGCAAGGGCCGTTTTGGTCCTTTCATCAAATGGAACGATTTATTTATCAATATTCCCGCTAAAGGTTACGATTTCGATAACTTAACACAAGCTGATATCGAAACACTAATTGGCAAAAAAGTAGAAAAAGAGGCTAACCGCTATATCAAAACCTGGGACGCTGAGAAAATTTCAATTGAAAATGGCCGTTGGGGACCCTTCATTCGTTTTGGGAAATTGATGCTGAAATTAAGAAACAACGAAACTACTAAACAAAAATATACAACTGAAGAATTGGCTGATGTAGATTTGGAAGTAATTAAAAAAATGATTGTTGAACAAGTACCCAAAGCTTTTGAAGTGAAGAAAAAAGCACCTGCTAAGAAGAAAGCTCCAGCGAAAAAAACTGTAGCAAGTAAGAAGTAAACCTTGAATAAAAAATAAGAATTAAGGATAAATACCTTAGAAATATATAGCCCTTGTTCTTTTATCCAGAAAAAATAATTTAGAACAAAAAATAATAAACAAAGACTAAAGATTAGAAGTAAAACCCTAAAAATCTATGGTCTTTGTTCCTTGTTCTTTTATCCTTAATCTCAATGAAAGCCGATTTACCAGAAAATTCAGTTGAAGATATTGCAATGGCTGTTGTATTAATGAGTGAAACTCCAGAAGTAAAAAACTGGACTGTTTATCTTATTAACTTAAAAAACGAGCCGATTACAAATGTTTTAATCAGCTCAAAAGGGTATGGCGAAAAAGATGGCAAACAAGTTAAAACCTCTGTTTTAAGGCACTTCATTGGCGATATGAAAGCTCAGGATTTCAAGGGCGTTGAAGCCATTGATCCCGAAGTTTTCGGGTTAACGAATGAATATTGGTTAAGCTATTATGTCGGCTCAACCATTTACGATAAGAAATTTATTTTCCTTCCAGAAAGTATTGTCGATTCTAATTTGATTAAAATTCCTTTGGTAAATAGACCTGGAGTGATGATCAAATGAGTCGTGAGTGCTGAGTCAGAAGTCATTAATCAAACCCTGGCTGATAAAAAAGACCCATTGATAGAGTATCTGAATCTAAGACTTCAGACTGCGGACCAGAGACTTTGGACTAACTAAGGCACCTTAACCGCTTGTCTGCCAAGTAACTTCCACCCTGCTTTTTCCTTACTCCAAATCAGCAGGATATTTAATTTTACATTTCCGGGAACATTTTTATCGTTGGTTTTCGCATTTAGCGTGTGGCGCACTAAAGCTGTTTTATTCTGAATGGTAACCGTTTGATCGGTTAAGTTAATATCAACAAAGTCAGATGATCCAGACAACAGCGATTGCATAAACTGTTGTTTGGTTTCTATTTTTCCGCTGGAGTGGCCATAACTTAAATTATTCAAAATCAACTTATCTAAGGCTAAACTATCGGGAGTAATCATCAGTTCTGTTAGCTTATTTACTGAATTCTCCACTTCATTTTTTTGCGCAAAAGAAAAATTCACTATCATAATGAGAACGGAAAAAATAAGAAGTCTCTTAAACATATCTGGTTTCTTTAGTTGATTTGTAAACTTATCTAAATCCAACGAAAAGTACAAATAGAAAACGCTAAAGGAAGTTCAAATGTGTAAAAGTCTCAAGCAAATCAATACAAATAATAGTTCGAAGCGGGCAAAAAATAAAGAAGTTTCTACAAATATACATCTGGAAAAAATCTATAATTAAAAAAGAATAGCTTTATGGATATACAAATTTTAAGTAGCTAAATCCCAACAAGACCCTAATTTTCAACAAAATTCAGTTTAACGGGAATTTTAGTTTATTTTGAATCACATCTAATCAGCATTCAGAAAATGGAACAGCCCTCTACCTATCAATCATCCTCAAAAAAGAAATTTATTTTTATAGGATTACTGGTGATTTCAATTGCCGCAATTCTTTTTATTTATTTCGGTCGCAAGAAAAAAACAAATGAAGAGAACCAGGCTTATGCAAAATACATTGAGGCTTATACATCAGGTACCATCTCAAAAAAGAGTTTTATTCGGGTTCATCTAGCCAATGCTGCCACTGGTATGCAAGATTTAGGCAAGGCTGATTCAAGAGATTTATTCGATTTTTCGCCTTCCATCTCTGGGAAAACCTATTGGATAGATCCGCAAACTGTAGAATTCCGTCCAGATGAACCCATGAAACCAGGCAAAGAATATGAAGCGACTTTTAGACTCTCTGAAGTTTCTGCCACCGAAAAAGGTTTGGAAGATTTCGATTTTGAGTTTAAGGTGATTACACCTGGCGTGATACTCTCGCAAAATGGTTTGGTTTCTCAAAATAATACTTCTATGGATTATATGAAGTTAACCGGAGAAGTAGCAACCGCAGATGCTGAAGAAATTTCGAAGATTGAAAAGATCATTGAGCTGGATTTCGATCAAAAATTAAAAGTAAAATGGCAACACGACCCTGCGAAGAACATTTCGAAATTCACTATAGATAGCATCAAGAAAAAGGCATCCGATCAAACTTTGAAAATTGAATGGGATGGAGATGCCATTAATGCTGACCAAAAAGGTGAAGAAGAAATCAGAATTCCTTCTTTAAACAAGTTCGAAATTTTGGATATGAAAGCTATCCAAGGTGAAGAAGATTACGCTTTGGTGCAATTTTCGGAGCCGATTGGTGTAGGGCAAGATTTAACCGGATTGATTTCACTTGGTAACCTGAGCGATTTGCGTTACACCATAGATGCCAGCCAGGTTAAAGTTTATGCCGCTGAAGAGCTGAAAGGCGATTATACTTTCAACGTGAACAATGGCGTAGAAAATATTAATGGCAAAACGTTAACCGGTGGAAAAACAGCAAATCTGGTTTTCGAGGATAAAATTCCTTCGGTAACAATAGCCGGTGGAGGAACAATCCTGCCAAATTCAGGTAAGTTGGTTTTGCCTTTTGAGGCCATCAATTTAAAAGCTGTAGATGTAACGGTAATCAAAATATACGAAAATAATATCCCTCAATTTTTCCAAACCAATAGTTATAAAGATGGTAATGAACTCCGTCGGGTAGCTAAGCCAATCCTTCAAAAAACAGTTCGTTTAGATGAGGATAAATCTTTAAACCTTCATAAGAAAAATCGTTTCACCTTAGATTTGGATAAGATGATTCGTACTGAACAGGGTGCTATGTATCGGGTTACCATTGCTTTTCGCCGAGAATATAATGCCTATAACTGTAAAGCCGGTGAAGAAACGGCAGGCGATGGAGACGGCGAAGAAGAATATGGAGATGGTGATAGTTACGGGGAGAAAATTGACGAAGATGACGATTTTTGGATGCGTTATAACAATTATTACCCACAAAATTATCGTTGGGCTGATAAGGATAATCCATGTACCTCTTCATTTTATACCACTCAACGTTGGGCCAGCAGAAATTTAATTGCATCGAACATTGGTTTGGTTGCGAAACGTGGAAATGACAATAGCATGCTCATCGTAGCGACTGACTTATTAACAGCAAAGCCTTTAAGCGGTGTCGATCTTGAATTAATGGATTATCAAAAGCAAATTATTTTTACCACCAAAACAGATGGTGATGGTTTTGCCAGATTCGATTTGAAACGACAACCATTTCTTTTAATTGCAAAAAATGGCTCGGAACGTGGCTATTTAAAATTAGACGATGGAAGTTCATTGCCATTGAGTCGCTTTGATGTGGGTGGTGACGTTGTTCAAAGTGGTTTGAAAGGATTTATTTATGGAGAACGCGGCGTTTGGCGTCCGGGCGATAGTTTGTTTGTATCATTTATTTTGGAAGACAAGCAGAAAAAATTACCTGCCAACTATCCAGTTACCATGGAGTTCTATAACCCGAAAGGGCAGTTATATAAACGGTTGATTAACGGCAAACCGTTAAATGGATTTTACAGCTTCAAAACTGCGACCGAAAACACCGCCCCTACCGGAAACTGGATGGCAAAAGTAAAAGCAGGCGGCGCTACATTTACTAAAACGCTTAAGATTGAAACGGTAATGCCCAACCGTTTAAAAATTGATTTTAATGTAGGCAACAGAACTTATTTGAGTTCTGGTACATCTGCGGCAACCTTAACGGCTAAATGGCTTTTCGGTTCTCCGGCGCAAAATTTAAAAGCTAAGGTTGATGTTAACTTAAATACTACCGAGACCAAGTTTAAAGGTTTTGAAGGTTTTAGTTTTGATAATCCTACCATTAATTTCGAATCTCAGGTAAAAACTATTTTCGAGGGTTCTTTAAATGGAGCTGGAAGTGCCCAAATCAACACCAATTTAAATGAAAACAATACTGCTCCGGGGGTTTTAAGAGCCAACTTTACTACGAAAGTTTTTGAGCCAGGTGGTAACTTCAGTATCGATAACTTCAGCATTCCTTACCATGTTTATAAGAGCTATCTAGGTGTCCGTCCGGAAAAAGGCGATAAGCTAAGCGGTATGCTGGTTACAGGAAAAGACCATAAAATTGAAATCGTAAATGTAAATACTGATGGAAAATTATTGGCTGGAAGTAAAACTGTTCAAATAGAATTGTATAAAACGCAATGGCGTTGGTGGTGGGAACAAGATAACCAATACACCTATTCAAATTTTACTCAAAACCAATACAATAAGTTGGTCGAAACGCACCAGGTGAATTTATCGAACGGAAAAGGCAGCTGGAATTTACGAATTGATGAACCAGAATGGGGTCGTTATTTGATTCTCGTTCGGGATGAAAATGGTGGTCACGTAACCGGAAAATCAGTTTATGTAGATTGGCCGGGATGGGCACAGCGTGAACAAAGTGCAAATCCGACCGAGGCATCAATGTTATCGTTTACAGCTAACAAAGAAAAATTTACCGTTGGCGAAGACATTACTTTAACTATTCCAACCGCAAAAGATGGCAGGGCACTGATTTCTATCGAGAATGGAAGTCGCGTTTTAAAAACGTTTTGGATTGATACCAAAGCCGGCCAAACTCAATATAAATTTAAGGCAGAAAAAGAAATGGCGCCAAATGTTTTTGCGAACATTACTTTGTTACAGCCTCATGCGCAAACGGTAAACGATCTACCAATCAGAATGTACGGTGCAATACCTATTTCTGTTGAAGACCCACAAACAATTTTGAAACCAACAATTAAAATGTTGGATAAAATTAAGCCTGAAACCGAAAATACCATTACCGTTGGTGAGCAAAACGGCAAAGCCATGACCTATACTATTGCTTTGGTTGATGAAGGCCTGTTGGATTTAACACGTTTTAAAACTCCAGACCCACATGGTGCATTTTATGCCCGCGAAGGTTTAGGTGTTAAAACATGGGATTTATTTGATTATGTGTTGGGTGCTTGGGGTGGAAATCTGGAACGCATATTAAGTATCGGTGGCGATGGAAGCATCAATAAAAATCTAAACCCTGCAAAGGCAAATCGATTTAAAGCAGTGGTGAAATTTATGGGCCCGTATACGATTGGTAAAGGCGAAAGCAAAACGCATAAATTCAAATTACCACAATACATTGGTGCCGTAAGAGCGATGGTAGTTGCCGGACAAGATGCCGCCTATGGTTTTGCAGAAAAATCTGTTCAGGTTAAAAAGCCTTTAATGGTTTTAGCTACCCTACCGCGGGTTATTGGTCCAGGTGAAACCTTTACGTTACCGGTTACTGTTTTTGCAACTGAAAACAACTTGAAAAACGTTTCTGTTCAACTTCAAGCGAGTAATTTAATTGTTCAAGGAGCTAATAAACAACAACTCTACTATCAAAAAACTGGTGAACAAATGGCTTATTTTGAAGTTAAAGCACCAGATAAAGTGGGGATAGCAAAAGTGAAAGTGACCGCTCAAAGTGGCAACGAAAAAACGGACTACGATGTAGAGATGGACATCAGAAATCCTAATCCTTATATCACCAATGTGGTTTCGGCTACCGTTCAACCGCATACCAAATGGGCCATAAACTATCAACCTATCGGGATGGCAGGTACCAATTCGGGTTCACTGGAGGTTTCTTCAATTCCAGCTATTAATTTAGGCAAGCGATTGGGTTACTTAATCCAATATCCTCACGGATGTATCGAGCAAACTACTTCGGGTATTTTCCCTCAATTGTATCTGGATAGATTAAGTCCTTTAAATGAACAGCAAAAAGCCAAAACAGAGAAAAACATCAAGGCTGGAATTACCCGATTGAAAGGTTTCCAAACTACTGATGGAGGCTTATCTTACTGGCCCGGCGAAGGCAGTTCTGATGAATGGGGAACTAACTATGCTGGCCATTTTTTAGTGGAAGCGCAAAATGCTGGCTATACATTACCAGTTGGTTTACTGGATGAACTTTTACGTTATCAAAAAACCAAGGCTGCTAATTGGGCTCCTAACAGCAACAATTTTTTCGGTGGAGATTTATCTCAGGCATATCGTTTATACATGCTTGCACTGGCAAAAAAACCAGAAATGGCTGCAATGAACCGTTTGAAAGCATTCGAATATTTATCAGTGGCCGCAAAATGGCGATTAGCAGCGGCTTACAAATTGGCCGGACAAGGCAATGTTGCCTCAAATATGATTAGTGGATTAGACACTTCAATTCAGCCTTACAAACAGTTGGGAGGCACCTATGGTTCTGACGTTCGCGATCAGGCAATGATTTTGGAGACTCTTACATTGCTTGGCCAAAAAGCAAAAGCGGCCAGTTTACTTCAACCATTGGCTGCCAAACTGGGTGAAAATACCTGGTACAGTACGCAAACAACTGCCTATAGTTTATTGGCTATTGGTAAGTTCTGCGGTTCTAATCAGTCATCAAATAAACTACAATACCAATACGTATTAGATGGAAAATCAGCTCCTGTCAATTCAAATCAATATCTGAATAGCACTCCAGTTAGCTTCAAAGGCAGTACAGCTTCGATCACCAATAATGGCAATAACGTATTGTTTGTTCGTTTAGTTTTAGAAGGACAACCTGTTGCAGGTCAGAACAACTTTTTACCAAACAGACCTGAAGTTTTGGATATGAACGTAAGCTACAAACGTTTGAACGGAACAACTTTAGATCCGACAACGTTAAAACAGGGAACCGATTTTTATGCTGAAGTAACCGTAAAAAATCCAGGAAGAATGGGCTATTACGAACAAATGGCGTTAACCCAAATCTTCCCTTCGGGTTGGGAAATTATTAATACCCGTGTTAACGATAATCAAAGTATTTTGGCTTCATCTCCATTTACTTATCAAGATATTCGTGATGATCGGGTTTTCACCTACTTCAATATCAGAGAAAATGAAAGCCTGGTGTACAAAGTACTGCTTAACGCATCTTATGTTGGAAAATATTATCTATCAGCAGTTCAATGTGAGGCGATGTACAACAACGATATTTCAGCAACACAAGCTGGGAAATGGGTACAAGTGATGAAATAAGAAAACTGACTTGCAAAGTTTTGAAAGACAATTAGCTGGGCGAACTTTGCAAGTTAATAAATCAAAGTTTATCTAATAATATACTTGAGCTGTAAGATTGCTTCGTGCCTCGAAATGACGACTTCTCTACACGTCATTGAGAGTCACGAACAAATCCTAAAGCTAACGGATAATGATTAATCAGTTTAAATAAAACACAAAACAGGTTTTCAAAACCAATGAACAAAATCCCAAAAGCATTTTTAGTCGCCGATATCGCTTGTTTCGTCATGCTTTTGGTTTTTCTTTTTTCTTTACCTTCAAAACTCTTTAAATCTCCCACCTCTTTTGTTATTGAAGCCAACAATGGAAATTTGCTTAGTGCGGCGATTGCAAGCGATGGTCAGTGGCGTTTCCCCGTAGCTGATTCGGTTGCAGTAAAATTTAAAACCTGCATTATTGCTTTTGAAGATAAGCGGTTTTACAATCATTTTGGCATTGACTTCTTAGCGATGAGCAGAGCTATGCGACAGAACTTTAAAGCCAAAAGCGTAGTGAGCGGAGGCAGTACGCTAACCATGCAAGTAATTCGATTATCGCGACAGCAAGACCGAACGATTTGGCAAAAGTTATTAGAAGTGATTTTGGCTTTACGCTTAGAATTAAAGTATTCAAAGGAAGAAATCATTAATCTTTATGCGGCCAATGCACCCTTTGGCAGTAATGTTGTCGGATTGGAAGCCGCAAGCTGGCGCTATTACGGCCGTGACGCTAAGACACTTTCCTGGGGCGAAATGGCCACTCTGGCTGTTCTTCCAAATAGTCCGTCACTGGTTCATCCAGGCAAAAATTCTGCCCGTTTAATAAAAAAACGAAACGATTTGCTTGATAAATTAGCTAGGCTTAAATACATAGACCAAGCTACTGCGAACCTATCTAAACTCGAACCTGTTCCTGGCAAACCGCTCCCCTTACCTCAAAACGCACCCCATTTACTTAACCGGTTTAAAGCAGAAAGAGCAAGTCTTGAGATAAGTTCTACCAAAATTAGATCGACACTGAACGAAGATATTCAACTGAAAATCAATTCAATTTTAAAGCGATACAATAACCGATATAGAGCAAACGACATTAACAATATCTCTGCGTTGGTGCTGGATGCAAAAACCGGGCATGTGGTTAGTTATGTTGGAAATATTTACCAACCTGAAAATGCCGATTTAGAGAGTCATGTAGACATGATTAAAGCACCACGCAGTCCGGGCAGTACATTGAAGCCACTCCTTTATGCAAGCATGCTCAACGACGGGTTTATCTTGCCTCACACTTTGGTCCCTGATATCCCGACTCAGATAGCCGGATATTCTCCCCAAAACTATGATCTAGGATACGATGGCGCAATCTCAGCTGATAAAGCATTGAGCCGCTCCCTGAACATTCCAGCGGTAAAAATGTTGCAGCAATATAAGTATGAACGTTTTTATGATAAGCTAAAAAAGCTAGGAATCAGCACCTTAAATCAACCTGCCGACCATTACGGTTTATCGTTAATTTTAGGCGGCAGCGAAGTGACGATGTGGGATTTAGCCAATACTTACATGGGCATGGTTCGTACGTTGAACCACTTCAACACTTATAAAGGTTTGTATAATCCAAACGATTATAATCAAGCTACTTATTTTGCTTCAGATAAAAAGGAGGAAAAAGATTATCAACGCAATTCATTTTTAGACCACGGTGCTATTTGGGCCACTTTTAATGCTATGGAAGAAGTAATGCGCCCTGGTGATGAAGGGTTATGGGAGCAATTTTCATCCTCTCAAAGAGTGGCGTGGAAAACGGGAACAAGTTTTGGTTTTCGTGATGCCTGGGCGGTTGGCCTGACACCGAATTATGTTGTTTGTGTGTGGGTGGGCAATGCCGATGGTGAGGGTCGCCCAGGTTTGGTTGGTATTGAGGCAGCTGCACCGGTTTTGTTCGATATTTTCAGGTTGCTACCCAATGGAAAATGGTTTGAAACCCCAACTACAAAACTTCGAAAAACTAAAGTCTGCAAACAGAGCGGTTACAAGGCAGGAGAAAATTGCCCTGAAGTTGTGAATGAATGGATCCCAGCTTCTGGCGAGAAAACAGCAGCCTGCCCTTTTCACAAACTGGTTCACCTAGATAGAACTGGAACTTACCGGGTAACCGACCAGTGCGAAAGCGTAACCAATATGCAACACAAAAGCTGGTTTATTTTACCGCCGGCGATGGAATATTATTATAAAATTAAAAATAGCGATTACAAAAGCTTACCGGCATTTATGGTCGGCTGCGAGAACAACGGCGGTAATAATGTAATGGAATTGATTTATCCTAAAAACGGTGCAGTTGTTTATATTCCTTTAGAACTCGATGGAACCAGAGGTAAAATCGTATTAAATGCTGCACATCGGAATCAGAATTCCAAGATATATTGGCATATCGACAATGAATATGTAGCCACTACCAGCAATTACCATCAATTGGCTATTAGTCCGGCACCAGGCAAACACAGCTTAACTTTAGTTGATGAAAATGGAGAAAGATTAGTACAGGTTTTTACTGTCTTGGATAAGGAGAAAAAGTAGAGAAAGTTTAAAGATCAAAATTAAGAAATTAAACCGCAGATTTTCATAGATAAGCACAGATTTACCGCTATTTTTTGTCATTTTACTATTCATTGCAGTCGACTTCAGTCAACGGTTGCTTGTTGGCTATGAAGAGGTATTTTTTTTGCAATTTCTTGAGTTTAATAAACCCGATAAAATGAATCCCGATTTTTCATCGGGAGAAAGGATAGCGGGACTGCTGTAACCGATAATTGCGGAACACTGCTTTCCAAAAACTAAAAGCATTTCTTAAATTTCCGTCTTCGTCACCACTAACTTCCTTTCTACTGTTCCGTAGACAATTAAATATTGAGCAATCATATAAGTTGCCATAATCAAAACGCCTGCCTGTGGAATGGGCTGTGCGAATTTATTTACGGCCAGCGCACTATCTGAAAGCAGGAAAAACAAGGCTCCGTAAACAATCAATTTGTAACTAAAGATATTTACTTTACCGTATCGGTTTACTGCCATTATCGCCATGAAAGTGATCATAATGGCGTAAAATAAAACGGCAAATTGCATGGCGCCAAGGAAAGGTTGTAGGTAGAAAAACAAGCCCACACAAAAAATGATCAAAGCACCTACAACCCATAAAAAAAATCCATTTTTTAGGCTAGGGTTTGATTTATGATCTAGAATGAATGCCCTGATATAAAAAATGTGGCAAAGTAAAAAAGCGATTAATCCGTATATAAAAAAACCAGATCGACCTGTTTGCTGCATTAAAAATATATCTCCTGCTAGGGCAAAAATCAAACCTGTAAAAATACGTTTATGGAACCTGCCTTTAAGATTTGTGCTTAAGTAAAGCCATGCCAGAAGAGTAATAACAATTAGCGGTTTGGAGAAGTTACGCAATTGGATATTGCCAACTGTTTCTGCATAAAGCTGAATAATAAATACGATTGCAAAAATAAAAGAGAATAACTTAGTTTTCATCAGTATTACGGTTTGCCTGTTGCAAATTGAAGAACCAAATTACGGATATTAACTGTATGCCTGCAAATATTACTTGATAGCCTATTGGAAATTTTAAAATTATCACCAAGAGAAAACCGAGTGCTAATCTAAAATATTCAAATTTTACTAACCATTGTTTCTGCTCTAACAAAGCACCGCAAGCTGTTAATGTACAAAGTGTGAAAACAGCACCTGAAACGAGTGATATCGTATCCAATTTGGTATAAGAAAACAATGTTACTGATCCAGCAGTCAAGGCTATTAGGAACTGTCCTAAAACATATCCCGTGAGCTTTGACTGAAATTCGGGATTATACTTTTTGTAGCTTGTTGCATCTATTTCAGGCGCATTTTGAAAACCGCCCAAATGATCAGGAAACCATCCCGGAGGCTTGATAAAAACCTTGATCCTATCGCTTATTTTTGGTGATTGCCGAGCAGTTTTAACTAAATCGTCCCAATAATGGAGGTTTGCCCAAAAGGGATTCCAGCTGGCCAAAGGTTTAGTGATTCCGTAGTAAACTTCCTCTTCTTCCTTTTGAAACGTGCCAAAAAGCTTATCCCAAATAATGAGCGTACCTGCGTGATTTTTATCGATGTATTTTGGGTTGGAGCCATGATGAACACGATGATGCGACGGCGTGTTTAGGATATATTCTAGAAAACCCATTGATTTGATCGCTCTTGTATGAATCCAGAATTGGTACAACGTATTGAACGAGCTTAATGTTAAAAACATAATTGGGTCGAAACCTGCAAAGGCTAAAGGCAAATAAAAAACCCAGCTAAACCAACCTTGAAACCAGCTTTGTCTAAGCGCTACCGTCAAGTTATATTCCTCTGATTGATGGTGAACAATGTGTGCTGCCCAAAGTGCATTTACCTGATGGCTCATCCGATGAAACCAGTAATAGAAAAAATCAACACCTATGAAAAGTATAATCCAAATCCAAATGGTTTTCGGTAGGTCAAACAAGCGCCAATTTTCAAAAATATATTTATAACCAAAAAACAAGGCCGTTTTCATGAAAATACCCGTAAGCTGCTGCCCTATCCCCTGACTTAAGTTCGAGATGCTATCGTTTAGCCTGTAAAAATTCAACTTTTTATAAAAGTTATAAGCAAGCTCTATCCCAATCAGAATAAAAAATACAGGAACAGATAAAGCGATGTAATCTACTTTCATAAATAAAATATTTGGTTAGGATATTATTTTACAATTTAAAAAATATTTGCGATTAGTTAAATTATATCGATCAGAATATGAGATGCTTTTGTGCTGGAACTTCATCAAAAAATCAAATACGATGAAGTTTAAAAATACTATCGCCACCAATTTGTATTAGAATTACAATGCTTGAAGAGGAAGCTTTTTGAAGTAGCTGGATGGAACTCGCAAATAAGATGAATTATCGGCATAATTGCCTGTTGGACTTACAGTTTGCTATTGTTACCTATCAAATTGTAATAAGTAATTTAATCTTCGGCTACGGGATTTAATCAACAAACCTGTTTTAGCTTTCTCACTACAATTTGCTTTTGGTTATCCAATCCAAATAAAAACTGTAAGAACTCATCAGTTTCCTGAATTTCTATTTTCGCAATTTTACCAGATGCATCTGCATTTTCAATGTATTGTCCTAATTTGAGTTCTAACAGTGTTGATGTAGGAAGATCATCGTTTACAATCATTTTAAAGTCGGTAGAATAAGCGTAAAACAAGTATTATCTTCGTTAGAGGTAACCTCAAGTGATCCACCGTGTGCTTTTGCAATTTCAGAAGAAATGTACAAACCTAAACCAAGTCCTTTTTGGTTTGGCTCTACCTCTCCCCTCGAAAATGGTTGAAATAACCTTTCCATTGCAGCCTCAGGTATTTTTTTACCGGGATTAGCTACGCAAAGTGTAAACTGACTTTCATTGGTTACCGCCGAGATATCGATAGTAGAATCTTCTAAACTATAAGCTAAGGCATTGCCCAACAAATTAGAAAACAGTTGCGCAATCCGCTTTCCATCGGCATGAATCGGATGTGCAATATCAAAGTTCAGTTTCATTTTTTTATCTGGAGATATGGCGTGAATCTCTTCGATAACCTGGTACAAAATCTTTTCTAAATCTTCATCAGGAGTTGGAGAAATGTTAATCCCGCCTCCCAATCTGCCGCTTGCAAAATCGAGCATATTTTCAATCAAGCCATTCATCCGGAATGAAGAATCTTTAATGATGTTAACCAACTTTTGCGTTCGGTCTTCGTGATTGATACGGGCCAACAGTTGCGCACTATTAGAAATTGCATTTAATGGATTGCGTAGATCGTGACCTAAAATGGCTATAAACTGTTCTCTAACTTCAGCGGTTTCCTTCTCAATTTTTAGAAGCTCTTCTGATGCCGCCAATTGATCCATCGTATCTAAATGAAAGGCAATCAAATCAGCAAACATCTTGAACATCCCTATTATAGTAGGGTTGTTAAGTTTTGCTGGTTTAGGATCGATGGCGCAAAGTGTACCGAAGAAATCACCATCTTTTCTTACGATTGGAACAGAGATATAACTTTGAAAGCCGTACATTTTTGACGTATGATGGTTAGCAAACTGCTCATCTTCGGAAACATGATCGATAATTACCGGATCATGATGTTGCCTGATTTCATTACAAATTGTGGTTTTTAAATCTAATTCCCCGCCAGGAAACAACCCAAAATTTATTTTGTCATTAACGGCACAAACCACCCATTTGTCTGAGGTTACTCTGGCAACTGCAGAAAAACCCATGCCTGTAGCATTGCAAACTATTTCTAATATGTTTGCTACTGCAGGAATTTTGCCAATTGATTCTATATCAGCAAGAATGTTATTGTTATTTGTTTGCAAGTGTTAATAGGGATAATGTTGCACAATTTACAAAAATAAATTCGGGAAGAAAAGCCGCTTACTTTTATAACATTCGTTTTACATAAGATACCCGATCAGCTCTCAAAACCTAAATATATATTTGGCTGCCGAATTAAAACAATAGGGCAGCCAAATATTATGCTTTTAACAAGTTCGGTCGTTCGTGGTAAGTTTTCCATAATAGCTCGCCGAATAGCGTGTTTGACCATGCAAACCAGGCACGAGTAAAGTTTGCCGGATTATCTTTGTTAAACGATTCATGCATAAAACCTTTTCCTGCATGAGTTTTAAGAAGCGTATCGATACAATATTTAATTTCTGTATCGTCTTTTGAAGTTAAAGCCCTCATGGTGATACTCATTGGCCAAATCATATCTTGACCAGCGTGAGGACCGCCAATACCTTCCGCAGCGGTGCCTTTAAAAAAGTATGGATTATCTTTTGAGAGTGCAAATTTTCGGGTGTTCTTGTAAATAGGGTCATCAACACTCATGGCACCTAAATAAGGTAAACTAAGTAAGCTTGGCACGTTAGAATCATCCATTAAATAGGCACTTCCGAAACCATCAACCTCGAAGGCGTAAATTTTGCCATATTTTGGATGATTGATAATGGCATGTTTTTGAAGCGCAGCACTCACTTCACTTGAAAGATTTAACAGGTTGCTTTCTAATGTTTTATCAGGCTGTAATGCCTTGATCATTTCTGCAGCTTGTTTTAAACTTGATACCGCAAAAAAGTTGGATGGAACCAAAAATGGGAAAATAGTTGCATCATCACTCGGACGGAAAGCCGAACAAATTAAGCCAACAGGATTTACCGGGAAACCGTAACCTGCCATTGGCAATGAATCTGTCGGTTGAGTGGTTTCGCGTTGAAAGTGATAAGGTCCTTTATCAGCTTTGCGTTGCTGCTCTTTGAAAGTTTTTAAGGTGGCTTCAATGCCTTTTTTCCAATCGGCATCGAATGGAGTTTTATCACCGGTTTTTTTCCAGTAATGATAAGCTAAACGAATTGGATAACATAAAGAATCGATCTCCCACTTACGCTCATGCACACCAGCCTGCATAGCAGTTTTATCAGTTTTCCACTCACCTACCTTATTTGGATCGCCATAAAAAGCATTGGCATAAGGATCTTTTAACACACATTGAGTTTGGTGGATAATTACCCCAGCTATAACTTTTTTTAGTGGCTCATCTTCATTAATAAATTGAAGGTACGGCCAAACTTGCGCAGAGCTATCGCGAAGCCACATCGCATCAATATCACCAGTGATTACATAAGTATCGGGTCTGCCTTTTTTTTCCTCGTAATAAACAGTAGTGTCCAAAGTATTTGGAAAACAATTTTCGAAGAGCCAGGTTAACTCTGGATTCTTAACATTCGATTGGAATGTTTTGATAGCAGCATCTACTGCTTTGCTTTGAAAATGTCTCTTCCCCGCCGCAACCCTTACTACTGGAAACTCGGGTACAAGATCTGCCGCCAGAGAAAATTTTGATGCCAAAACCCCAGCGCCTAATAAACCGGTATTTTGTATAAATGTTCGTCTTTTCATTATCGATGTTTATTATAATTTGGTTAATTTAAGTTGCGCTAACCGGGCATAATATTCCAGCATTGACGCTTGCATAATTAGCGATTTGTTTTTCTGTTTTCCTAAGAGATCGTTGTCATCTCGTTCTTCCACCCAAATTCGCTCGCCTTCATTAATTAGAAAGGATAGTCGAAGAGGATCTTTTTCAACCTCGAACAATTCGAGATAACCACGCATTAAAACAACGTTGAACCAATAATGATCGCCAAGTTTATTATTGCTGTAAAAATGTTTTTGGGCATTACCGGCAATAAACTTCGCCTCATCTAAATACTTTTTATCTTTTGTAATTTGATACAGGATAACATTGGCTTGCAACATTGTACCAGTATTATAGGTGTATGTTGCCGAGTCTATTTTTGAATTTTTTATGCTGATTGCGTCGTAAAATATGCCTTCTGGAGATCGAAGCACTTTATTTGTCCAATTATAAACAAGCATTGCGGTATCCAGATACTTCTTCTGTTTAGTGACTTTGTATAATTGTAGTGAAACCAAAACATTCGGCCCGTTTGAACAGGTATTCTTTGATGTTTTTTCATCCTCTTTCCAATATAATCCTCCACCAAGTTCTTCATCGTAACCGGTTAAAAGCCATTGGTAAATCTCTTTGGCCTTTGTTAAATAAATCGAATCTCTTGTCCGACTGTATGCGTCCAGATATGCGATTGCAATCCATTGGTTGTCATCGTAAAAGCGTGAACTTTTACTAATATACGATTGATAGGATGGCGAGGGCGATGCTGTGGTATAATATCGGTCTATCGCAGAAATTACAGGCTTCATTGCTTGCTTACTTCCAAGGGCCTCACTTTCGTTTGCCGCCTGGATTAAAGCACACAAAGGCCACAAATAGGAATACGGTTTCTCGTGCTTCCCAATGTTTTCCAAATACAAGCCTTTGTCTTTTACTAAAAAATATCTGTCAATGTTATTTTCGATAATATCTACCCTCTTCAAATACTTTTCTGTTTGATGTTGCGCATAACTTGAGGCAACATAAAAAAGTGCAATGAGTGTTAAAAAGAATAGTCTAAAGATGTATCTCATTAAAATGGCGGTTTTTAAGCAGGCTAATTTTTCAGTGTTAATTAATTTTCACTTAATAATTAATTCCATCGTTTAATAATAAGCTATGTAGTATTTGGTTAGCACTAAAAACAAATATTAGTATAATTTCTATAACATCAAAATAAAAAAGCCAATTAAACCGTTCCTAAATCGATTTTCTTATAAGTGATAAATTTCCATAATATGAAATTTTAATTTTGTTGTGACGGGATAGTTCTATTAAACCCAACGAAATTTGAATGGGTATAAAAGAAAAATGGACAGATCTTGAGCCTTTTGTAAAGTTGACCATAAACACTTGATGAAAATTAGGGATTGATCTAATTTGAGAAAGGTTATGTCAGGTGTTTCATTGGTTCTCCATGTTCATCACCAAAGTTTTATATTTGGTTTCGTTATTTTAAGATTTTGCTAATAAATGAGAGAATTTCAAAATAATAAACTCGGCCGGCCGAACCGCAGCCAAACCGATTTCAATAATTAATCTTCCCTCTAAAATATCTAGGGATGTCACGCCCAAACCTATATTTACGAAATAGGCATGTTCTGGTTTCGCCCCTGCAAGTGCACCCTGACGCCATAATTGATTTAAAAAGTTCTCGCAAATGGCTTTTACCCGAATCCAGGTATTGGCATCATTTGGTTCGAATACTACAAACTCGGTTCCTTTCTTGATTGATTCCTCCACCATAATAAATAATCTCCGAATAGGAACGTATCGCCATTCATTATCATTTCCAGCTAAAGTTCTTGCACCCCAGACCAAAGTGCCTTTACCATCAAATTTTCTAATGGCATTTATACTTTTTCCTCCGGTCGGATCGACATTGAGATAATCTTGTTCCTCATCACTAATTGTAACTAGGTTTATCAACTGTTCTGATGCTTTCATTTGCCGGAGCTTTCCAAACACCTCTGTTGTTATCTATCCTGGCCATTACTCCAGCCACCATTCCTGATGGATAGAGTGGAACGGTATATGCATTTAATGCAGCCTTAATTTGGTGAAATAAGGTGAAATCTATGCTGTCAAAACCGCCGGTTAAAGCTGGCCCACTCAAAGTAACAGCGGGTATTTTTTCTTTGGGGTCATAAACCATGGTGATGGTATTGCCTTCATTTCCTTCAGTAACTGCGGTTAGGGTAGCAATAGTGCCCTCTACAGCTGCAACTACCAGAGCAGAAAGATCGGGGTTAGCAGCAATAGCTGCCCTAAGTGATTCGGCAGATACCTCCCCGCTTCCTAAAGGGATACCATCAATTCCTCCAAACTTAAACGTTGTAAACCAGACTCGAAATAATAATATACTCTTTTTTTACTGTTACAAAAAGATTGTTTAGATACCCACTAATTTGTTTCGAAATGAAATCTAGAGCAGTGTTGATCATAAGCAAATTCATTTAAGATTATACTTCTAATCAAATGATTACCATAAACTTATCCGTGAAAATAATGAAATATATTTACAATTATTTAAAATTATGAATCAAAATCTTCGTTTACTTAGAGAATTCCATCAATTATAAATGATTAGTCTCATTGGGTGTTTCATTCTTGATCGAATGTTATTGGTTATTTTAAAATTAATAGGGTTTCTCTAGATCTGTAAGTGATAGATTATCGCAAAATATTCTTACGCAGCCAATTGATCGTTCGGGCGTTTAACCCCACAAAAAAACCGCTGGCCCTAGCCAGCGGTTTAAACAACAATAAATATGATTTTGAATTTTATTTCTTTGGTTTAGCGCTCATATAAAAAGTTAGCTTTCCACCATTGGTAATGTCAGTATGCTTTATTTGATGGTTTGTAATTTCCGTACCATTCAACATTACTTTTTGAACGTATACATTTTTATCGCTTTGCTTAATTGCTTCAACGGTAAAGGTTTTTCCGTTTTCTAAATTAATCACAGCATTATTAACTAGCGGACTTCCTAACGAATAAACATCTGAACCTGGCGCTACCGGATAAAAACCCATTGCTGAGAACATATACCAGGCGCTCATTTGGCCGCAATCGTCATTTCCACCCAAACCATCAGCAGTAGGTTTATATTGCATATTTAAAATGTGTCGAATTTGTGCCTGACCTTTGTAAACCTCGTCCGTCCAATTGTACAGGTAAGCCACATGATGTGCAGGCTCATTTCCATGAACGTAACCGCCAATGATGCCTTCACGTGTAATATCTTCAGTATGAGCGAAAAACTCATCAGGCAGATGCATGCTAAATAAAGAATCCAAACGAGCTGCAAATTTCTTTTTTCCGCCCATTACTTCCACTAAAGAACTTGGATCATGTGGCACAAAGAAACTGTAATTCCAACTGTTGCCTTCAATAAAACCTTGCCCTTCTGTGTCTTTAGGGTCAAATGCCTTTTTAAAAGTTCCATCAGCTAAACGTGGACGCATAAAACCCGAGGCAGCATCGTAGTTGTTTCTCCAATTATTAGAGCGTTTAATAAATTCGTTATAAACGTCCATTCGGTTTAATTTTTTTGCCAATTGTGCAATCGCCCAATCATCATAAGCATATTCTAAAGTGTTTGAAACTGATACGCCGCTCCTCTCAGCAGGAATATAACCCTTGTCCATGTAGTAACCAATCCCTTCATAATCTCGGTGTTTAGCAGTTGTTACACAGGCATCTAAAGCTTTGTTTGCATCGCCGTTGTAGGTGCCTTTAATTATTGCATCCGCTAAAACGGAAACACTATGGTAGCCACTCATACACCAGTTATCGTTTGCATAATGCGACCAAATCGGCAGCATTTTTAAACTGCTCTGATCATAATGCGCCATCATAGATTTTACCATATCATTACTTCTACTTGGCTGCATAATGTTAAAGAAGGGATGCAAAGCCCGGTAGGTATCCCATAGCGAAAAAGTGGTATAATTAGTAAAACCTTCTGCTTTATGAATGCCCTGATCCAAACCTTTATATTCTCCATTTACGTCAGTGTAAGTTGTTGGATCAATAAATGAGTGATATAGTGCAGTATAAAAATTAATTTTATTATCGTTCGAAGTGCTAACTTGAATTTTGTTCAATTCTTTATTCCAGGTAGTTTGTGCCTGCGCTTTTACTTTATCAAAATCCCATCCTGAGATTTCAGCACGCATATTTTGTAAGGCGTTTTCCTGACTAACCGGAGATAGCGCAAACTTAATTTTGACCTTTTCTCCCTCCTGCGTATCAAAATCAAAATACATTTTTAGCTTTTTACCAGCAATTTCAGGGAAGTTTTGATCCTGGTTAAACTTACCCCAGAAACCGCGATAGGCCTGTTTAGCATCGTAACTTTTACGGCCATAGCTTTTAAAAGGTTTAGAAAAACTCATAGCGAAATAAACGGTACGTGTTCTTGCCCAACCATTAGTTTGGCGGTAACCGGTCACTAAAGTATCGTTAACTACGCGAACATAAGTCCATACGGTTTTATCCTCATAATTGTAAATTCCAGCCATCAAATCGAGAATGATGTGCGATTGATCTGATTTCGGAAAGGTGTACTGATGCATCCCGACTCTATTTGTCGCTGTTAATTCAGCAGTGATATTGTCGTCATCCAACTTTACTTTATAATAACCCGCTTCAGCTTTTTCGTTTGCATGAGAATATGCAGAGCGATATCCACCTTTTGGATTGTCGGCCGTACCCGGATTTAACTGGAGCTTTCCTTGGGTAGGCATAATTAAAAAATCACCTAGATCTGAGTGACCTGTACCGCTAAAATGTGTATGACTGAAGCCTGTTATCGTTTTATCTTCATATTTATAACCTGCACAATATTTATAAACGTCGCCATTATATTTACCATTTACCTCGTAAGATAGCGTATCTGTTTCCGGACTTAACTGTACTGCACCAAACGGAACCGTAGCTCCAGGATACGTATGTCCCATTTTTGAGGTACCAATAATTGGTTTAACATATTGAACTAAATTCTGCTGTGCCGAGGCCATAAATGACGACAATAACAAACAAGGCAGGATAACTTTTTTAATCATATTTGTTTAAAATTGAAACTTTATATTTTGAAGATTCTAAGGTATTAATTAAAAAACTAATCTGCATAAAATCTTAAACTAAATCGTTTAATCAATAGAAAAAATACAATTGACCTGGATGTCTATTTTCGATTTGGAAAGCATGTTTCTGTGCTTTTAGTTTATTTCAGTCCTGCTCTTTGTTTATCCCGATGAAAAATCGGGAACCGCTGACGATCAGGTTTAGACACAAAGTGGCCTGCTAAACATCAGGTTTGCTAACGAGCGTCCAAAACCCTTGTTTAGGGAAAGTAGAATGAGAAATAGCGAATCATAAGGAAATAGGCATTCAGAAAGGCTTTTTGAGTCAAGATTTGAAAGAATGTACGATCTGCTTTTTACAAGTAACTGACTTGCTTTAGAAAAATTGAGGTAAATAAACCTTATTTTTGCATCCAATTATTTTGAAATGAGTAAACACGGTAGAATTCTGGTAGCCATGAGTGGCGGGGTTGATAGTTCGGTTGCGGCAGTAATGTTGCATGAGCAAGGCTATGAAGTAATTGGCTTAACCATGAAAACCTGGGATTATGCCAGCGCAGGCGGAAGTAGCAAAGAAACCGGCTGTTGCTCGTTAGATAGTATTAACGATGCCCGTACACTTGCGGTAAACTATGGTTTCCCACACTACATTTTAGATATCCGCGATGAATTTGGCGACTATGTAATTGATAACTTTGTTGATGAATATTTAGCTGGAAGAACTCCAAATCCATGCGTTTTGTGCAATACGCATATTAAATGGGAAGCGTTGTTAAAACGTGCTAATAAACTTGATTGCGAATTTATTGCCACCGGTCATTATGCAAACATCCGCCAGCAAGATAGCGGGCGTTATGTTATTTCAAAAGGTAAAGACGAAAATAAAGACCAGTCATACGTGCTTTGGGGTGTTTCGCAAGAAAATCTTTCGCGAACTAAATTCCCGTTAGGAAGTTTTGCGAAGTCCGAAATCAGACAAATGGCATTGGATATGGGCCAGGAAGAATTGGCTAAAAAATCAGAAAGTTATGAGATTTGCTTCGTACCTGATAATGATTACAGAGCTTTTTTGAAACATAAAGTTGAAGATTTGGAAGACAGAGTTGCCGGCGGAAATTTTATTCTAAGCAATGGAATGGTTGTTGGCCAGCACAAAGGTTATCCCTTCTATACCATTGGGCAACGTAAAGGTTTAGGTGTGGCATTTGGCGAACCTATGTTTGTAACGCAAATTTTGCCAGAAAGCAATACCGTTGTTTTAGGAAAAGCTGAAGAATTGGAACGTAGAGAAGCAATGGTGCGTAACATTAACCTGATCAAATATGCAAGCATTGAAGAACCAATGAACGATGTCATTACCAAAATCCGTTATAAAGATGCCGGAATGTTAAGTACCATTGTGCAAGAAAAAGACAGAATGCGTGTAGTTTTTGATCATAATGTATCGGCAATTGCACCAGGACAATCTGCGGTTTTTTATGAAGGAAACGATTTACTGGGTGGCGGTTTCTTAGTGTAATCACCTCCAGAAGACATAATGATCCCGACTAACGAAAGTTTAGTCGGGATTTTTTTTGCCCAAACATTCTTGCAGGTGCTAGCCAAATGCTGAGGTAAGCAAACAAAAAGCGTTTAAACTTATTTATTAAAGGAATTGACCCATTATTAGCAGATATGAATCACACAAAACGACCTTTTCAGCCAATTGAAAATTACGGCATCATCGGCAACCTTAAAACCGTTGCTTTAGTATCCTTACAAGGGTCGATTGATTTTATGTGTGCACCAAACTTTGATTCTCCTACCGTTTTTGCCACCATGCTCGATTCGAGAAAAGGTGGTTTTTTTGCCGTTGAACCCGATTTAGAAAATTTCACCAGTAAACAACTCTATTTGCCTGGGACTGCAATTTTACTGACCCGCTATTTTTCTGATGCGGGAATAGCGGAGCTAACCGACTTCATGCCTATCGAAAAAGGGAATGTTGCGCTTAATAGTGCTATTGTAAGACAAATAAAAACTGTACGCGGAAGTATAAATTTCAAGGTAAGTTGCGTTCCTCGCTTTGGTTATTCAGAAAGCGACTACGAAACCGAATGTTTGGAAACAGAAATTAAGTTTATCTGCAAGAAAGAAAATCTGCAAATCAATATGATTTCGGATAAAGCCTTAAGGGTGACCAAGAAAAACGGTTATAGTGAATTTACCTTAGAGGAGGGCGAAGTGGCCACAATCGTAATCGAATTTTTAGAAAATGGCGAAGAAGGAAAAGACTTTGGGTTTTATAAAGAGCAATCCTATCACCAAACGAAAAACTTTTGGATTGACTGGATTAACAAAACCAGTTATAGCGGAAGATACAGTGAACTGATACGACGATCGGTTATTACATTAAAACTTCTTACTTCTGTAAAACATGGTTCTGTTGTAGCCGCCCCTACTTTTGGCTTTCCCGAAGCCATTGGAGGAAACCGAAATTGGGATTATCGTTATACGTGGATTAGAGATGCGGCCTTTACCATGTATGCCTTTTTAAAATTAGGGTTTAACGATGAGGCAACCGCATTCATCGACTGGATTTTTAGCCTCTGCCAACAAATTGATTTGCAGTTGGTTTATCAAATTAATGGAGAAACAAGCATCGAAGAAAAAGAGCTGAAACATTTTGAAGGCTACCGTTCTTCTAAGCCCGTCAGGATCGGAAATGCGGCAGCAAAACAATTGCAAATTGATATTTACGGAGAATTGATTGACACGATTTACATCTATAATAAATCGTATAAACCAATTACCTATGAGTTTTGGACCCTTATAGAAAAACAAATTGCCCAGGTGATCAAAAACTGGAAAAAGGCCGATCATGGAATATGGGAAATCAGAAGTGAAAAAAAAGAGTTTCTCCATACGCGTTTAATGTGTTGGGTTGCACTCGATAGGGCAATTAAAATAGCTGAACATCGCTCTTTTCCCTATCCTGAAAATGAATGGCATGAAATCAGGAGTGATATCTACAACGATATTTATCACAATTTCTGGAGTGAAAAACTGGGTGCGTGGGTGCAATACAAAGGAGCGACACATGTAGATGCAAGCGTGCTGCTGATGCCTTTGACTCATTTTATTTCTCCTATAGAACCGCGTTGGCTTTCTACTATGAAGGTTATCGACGAAGAATTATTGGTTGATGTTCTGGTTTATCGCTACAATAATGGCTTAAGAAATATTGATGGTCTTGAAGGGGAAGAAGGCACCTTCAATATGTGTTCTTTTTGGTTCATTGAAGCTTTGGCTAAAAGTGGAGAAATAGAACGTGCGGTAGAAAACTTCGAAAAGATGATAGGTTATGCCAATCACCTTCATTTGTTCAGTGAAGAGTTAGGAAAGAAAGGCGAACACCTGGGCAATTTTCCTCAAGCCTTTACACATTTGGCTTTAATTAGCGCAGCAGTAGAATTGAATAAACAAATAGAAAGAAGAACCAGTAAGCTTTAGCTTACTGTTCTTCGTAGTGATAGGTTAAGCCACCATCCACAAAGTAAGTAGAGCCTGTTACATAACCAGCTTCATCAGAAGCCAAAAAGGCAACTACTGCAGCAACATCTTCCACTTTACCCATGCGCCGCATCGGAATATTCTCTAACAAACTCTCTAACTGTGCTTTATTATTTAACAAATCTTGATTAATTGGCGTGGTTACCGCACCCGGTGCAACATTGTTAATTCGAATATTTAGAGGTGCAAGTTCGGTAGCCAAATTCCTGCATAACATTTTTAATGCGCCCTTACTTGCGCAATACGCTGCAAAGTGCGGAAATACGATCTCTTCGTGAACAGAACTCATATTAATGATGGTACCCGCCCGATTTTCTCTTTTACAATATTTGACAAAGGCCTGAATGCCAAAAAAAACACCTTTGAAATTCGTATCCATTACAATGTCGTAATCTTCTTCTGTTACCTCCCAGAAATCTGCTTTTTTTTCTAAGCCCGCATTATTGATTAGGATGTCCAGCGATCCAAAAACTTTTGTTGCATCATCAATAAGCTTTAAAACTTCGGTAGTCTTACTCACATCAGCAGCTAAAAATTTGGCTTTTCTGCCCATGGCTTCGATTTCGGCAATCAATTTTTCTCCGCGTTCGTCAAATTTGCGCCCATTTAGTATAATGTCAGCACCTTCTTTGGCCAATCTCAATGCGCAAGCCTCTCCTATTCCCTGGCTGCTTCCTGTAATCAGCGCTATTTTATTTTCGTAACGATTCATCATCAAATTTTAAATACTAAAGGTCTGTTTGGCCTATAATGTTTTAAAAGATTTAAAAAACAACTATCGTTTGATTCAGCAAACGGCAGTACATTTTCTAAAATTAGAAGGAGTACCATTTTGAATATAAAGGATGGTTTTTAGATAGCTTTTGCATATTTTTAGGCGTTGAGAACTGCTGACACTTCAATTGCTATCAATTTAAAACTTAATTCATTGCTATCTAACAACATGTAGTTCCATCACATTAAATCTATCTCCTAAACCGTGCTGAGAACAGGGCGTGAAAAATAAAAAAATGACTCAACAAAATAATTACGATGCAGAATTTTGCGGAAATCTTGCCATCCATCAAACCAACTCCATACAGGATTTTGGATATCTTTTAGTTCTAGATAGCGAAAATCTTAATATCATTCAAGCCAGTGAAAATGTTAACGAAATAATTGGTTGCATCGCCAAAGAATGTATATCTAATCCTTTTCAGCAGTATTTATCTGATGAAGATTTTGAACACTTTAAAGCCGGAGTGAGCAAAGGTTTGAGAAATCGGTTGCCCTTCCAATTTTCACTAAAAAATGGATCGCTTGCTGAACCGGTAAATATTCTGGCTCATGTTAAAAAAGAATTTATCATCCTTGAAATAGAAATGCTAGATGACGAATCTGAGCAAAGTTTTACCAAAGTATTTCAGCAAGTAAGATCGTTTATTTCTACGTTAGAAAGTACCGAAAGCTTGCAAAATGTTTGTGAGGCGAGTATTAAAGAGATTAGAAGAATTTCTGGTTTTGATGGGATTAGAATGTATCGTTTCGATAAAAACTGGAACGGAACCGTAATTGCCGAAGAGATAACTGGTGATTTAGAAAGTTATTTAGGACAAACGTTTCCTGCTTCTGACGTTCCGAAACAAGCCAGAGCACTGTATTTAAAAAATCCGTTTCGTTTAATTCCGAATAGAAATTATCAAACCATTAAACTTTTCCCGGTTATTAATCCTATTACCAATGGGTTCTTAGATCTTTCAGATTGTAATTTACGTAGTGTGGCCAACGTACATTTGGAATATATGGCCAATATGAATGTAACCGCATCTATGTCTATACGCATTATGGTCGATGGTGCTTTGTGGGGTTTAATCTCATGCCACCACATTACCAGCAAATACCTCAGTGTAGAAAGCCGATCAGTTTTTGATTGGTTAAGCATGGAAATTTCCTATCGGATTTCGTCCATTATAAAACATGAGCAGTTAATAGATCATACTAAATTGTTGCATCAACGAAGTATAATTACCGACTTGGTTTATTACGAAAACGACATCGTTAAAGGAATTTTAACAGACGAAAACCAAAACCTGCTTTCGTTGTTTAATGCTACTGGTGCGGCCTTAAGCTTAGACGGAAAAATTAAAACTTTAGGCACTGTACCTGATATGGATGATTTGGAGAATCTTGTCCTTTGGCTTGAAGGAAAAGGGGTTAATAAAGTTTTTGCGAATGAAAATTTAGGAGAAATTTACGAGGAGGCGAAAAACTATGCTGCTGTAGCGAGTGGTTTGCTGGTTATTCCAATTGAAGCGAGCAAAGGAGAGTTTTTGATTTGCTTTAGGCCTGAGGTAATAGAAAATATTAAGTGGGGCGGAGATCCTAATCAGGCTATAAAATTCGAAAAAGATGGTATTAATTATCATCCAAGAAATTCATTTAAACAATGGTTACAAACTATTTACGGGCAATCTAGCGATTGGCAAGATACTGAGTTGGAAATGGCTGAATCTTTAAGAAACTTCCTTTTTGAATTTAGGGCTAAACAAATTTATAATTAAACGGAATGACTGAGCAAGTAGTTAAAGAAACTTCAAAAAGATACGATAAATATATTGTTGCAATTGGAGCGTCGGCAGGTGGTTTAGAAGCTATACATGAGTTTTTTGATCACATGCCTAGCAACACCAGCTTCTCTTTTGTAGTTATTCAACATCTCTCATCAGATTATAAAAGTTTGCTGGTAGAACTTGTCGCCAAGCATACCCACATGAAGGTTTTTGAAGCAGCAAATAACATGGCTATTCAACAAGATTGTGTTTATATCATCCCCAACAACAAATTAATGACGGTAAACCAGGGGCGATTGAAACTGGCAGATAAATCCGTTATCAAAGCTCCTAATACGGCGATAGATCATTTTTTATACACGCTAGCCACAGATAAAAGAGAAAAAGCAATCGCGGTAATACTGTCAGGCACAGGTACTGATGGTACCAAAGGAATTCAGGCGATTAAAGAAAATGGCGGTATGGTTATCGTTCAGGAACCCTCAACCGCAAAGTTTGATGGAATGCCCAATAGTGCAATCTCATCGGGCAATGTAGATCACATACTTGCTGCGCCAGATATGCACAAAGAACTTTTCAACTATGTTAATGAGGAGCCTGTGAAAGTGCTTGAGAATGGCAAAATAAATGAAAAGCTTTTGGATGAGATTTTTAAACTCGTTCATTTACAGAGTGGCAACGATTTTAATTTATATAAAACGCCAACAATCATCAGGAGAATTGGCCGAAGGATGAATGAGAATGGTATTAAAACCCTCGATCAATACGTCGCATTTCTGAGGAAAAATGAAAAGGAAGTTGCCATTTTGGGGCAGGATTTTTTAATCGGAGTAACTAAATTTTTTAGAGATAAAGGTGCTTTTGAAGCATTTGCCGATCAGGTTAATCAAGTTTTAAAAGAGAAATCTGCTGGTGACACGCTGAAAATATGGGTTTGTGCTTGTAGCACCGGACAAGAAGCATATACTGTTGCCATTATAGCCAATGAATGTGTAGAGAAATCGAAAAAGAAAATTGATGTTAAGATTTTTGCTACTGATATTGATGATAAAAGTATCGAAATTGCTTCCAGAAACCAATATCTTGCGAGTATCAGTAAAGAAGTGCCAGCGAAATATTTCAAAAAATATTTTCATCAAGATGGCAAGTTCTATGGAGTAATTCCAAGCATTAGGAAACAAGTTGTTTTTGCCAAGCACGATGTAATTAAGTCGCCTCCGTTTATTAAGAATGACTTGATTACCTGCCGAAACATGCTAATCTATGTGAATAGTGTTTTACAAGAAAAAATACTGTCCATATTCCACTTTTCGTTGGTATCGAATGGTTATTTAATGCTGGGCTCAAGTGAAACTGCATCGTCTTTGCGAGCTGGATTAACCGAAGTTTCGAGCAAATGGAAAATTTATCAGAAAACCGGAGTGATCAACTACTCCAGCTACAATACCTATAATACGGGATCGAGACAGACTTCGGATCAAGGCAAAAAGAAAAGCAGCTCCAGCGATTTTGCCATTAGCCCAATTGAAAAAAGTTTCAATAACTTTTTAACTAGAGATTTAGGCTACGTGGGCATTTACATAGACAAATCCTACGTGATGCAAGATGCGATTGGTGATTATCGTAAATTTCTTTTTCTCCCTGAAGATAAACTGGAGCTGAATATATTGAAAATGGTACCGAAAGAAATTTCTATCATTTTAAATACGGCTTTGAGAAGCGCCTGGAAAGACAACAAAATTACCCATTTAAAAAGAGTTAGATTTTCTTCAAACGACAAAGAAAACTATTTAAATATTTCAGTTCAGCCTCCTGAATCTACAGATACCAGTACCTTCACCTTGGTGGTTTTTGGCGAAAGCACTTTAGAAACTATTCCTGAGAAAGACGATTTAGGCTTGGTAAATTACCATACCGGCGATCAAAATGAATATATTTTTGAGCTGGAGGCAGAGCTGAACGAAACCAGAAACAATCTTCAATTGGCAGTTGAAGAAATGGAAACCACCAATGAGGAGCTTCAATCTACCAATGAGGAACTACTTTCTGCAAATGAGGAATTGCAATCGAGTAATGAAGAATTACAATCATTGAATGAGGAATTGCATACCTTAAATACCGAGCATCAGGTTAAAATTAAGGAGTTAATTGAACTAAACGATGACCTGGATAACTATTTCAGAAGTACCGATATAGGGCAGATTTTCGTTGATTCAGGGATGTACATCCGCAAGTTTAACGCTGCTGCAATTAGCATGGTTAATTTAATTGAAGCCGATATTGGTCGCTCAATTGAACATATTTCGAATAACATTAAAACGGACAATTTAAATAAGGATATAGATTCAGTTATCAAAACAGGGAAGATTGTAGAAAAAGAAATCCACATCAAAAATGGCAACAGCAGTTTGATGCGGATTATGCCATACATCAGAAAAGACAAGAAAATTGATGGTGTGGTGATTACATTCGTTGATATCTCGAAACTAACTGAACTAAGCAACATCATTACTGCAGTTTTTAATGCCAGTTTAAATGGTGTAATTGCTTTTAAAGCAGTAAGAAATAAGCAACATTTCATCACCGATTTTGAATGTTTATCTTTTAATGATGCTTCCTTAAAAATTCTTGGTAAGAATGAAAAAGAACTTGCTGGCGGAAAACTTCTCGAGCATTTACCTGAAATTGCTGATGGAAATATTTTTAATAAATACATCAATGTAGTAGAGAAAGGCACATCTTTACAATTTGAGTTAAAATTTAACGAAAAGGTCTGGTTAGAAATTGTTGCCGTAAAAATGGCCGACGGTTTTGCTGCCACCATTACTGATATCACAAAACAAAAATTATCTGAAGAAAAGTTAAAACGAAATTATAACGAGTTACTGGGCACCAGAGAAAACTTAAAAGAATTAAATACAGAACTGGAACAAAAAATTCTGGAGCGTACAGTTAAGCTTTCCGAGAGCGAAGAGCGTTTCAATCTCGTATCTCAGGCCACCAATGACACCATTTGGGATTGGGATTTGGCCAATAACACCATGTGGCGGAACGATAACTTTGCCACAATGTTTGGTTATGAAAACAATCCGGGTAGTCAGAACATTTCTTTTTTCTTCGAAAATATTCATCCTGATGACAGAAAACGAGTAAAAGACAGTGTTTACGAAGCCATTAATAATTCTGAAACGCAGTGGACCTCGCAATATCGACTTAAAAAAGCCGATGGAAGCTATGCTACCATTCTCGACCGCGGCAGCATTTTGTTAGATGATAACGGAGTTCCATATCGAATGGTAGGCTCTATATTGGATATTACCGTTTTAATTGACACAGAAACAAAACTGAACTCAACAGAAAAGAAATTCCGCAAAATTTTTGATTCGAACGTAATCGGGATGATCTTCTCTGATGTTAAAACCGGAAGAATTGAAACAGCTAACAAAGTTTTCATTGATATGCTTGGCTATACTTCGAAGGATCTAGAGAAAGGTATAATCAAATGGAATGACATTACCCCTCCTGATTTTATTCCGATTAGCAAAATATCGGCTGATATGGTTAAGAACGAAGGTTTTTGTCCGCCGTTTGAAAAGCAATACATTACTAAGAGTGGTAAAACGATCGATGTATTAGTGGGCTCGGCTATTTTAGACGATGAAGATGGAAAAGACGCTGTTTCTTATATTATCGATATTAGCAAGCAAAAGCACAATGAGAAACGCCGCAACGAACTTCAAAAGTTAATCAAAAAGCAGCAGGATGAGTTTTACAGTATTTTCAAAAAAGCTCCTGCTTTAATCTCTATCAAAAGAGGTAAAGATTTAGTATATGAGTTTGTAAACGAAGCTTTTATTCAATTTGACGGAGGCAGTAACTACATTGGAAAAATACAACTTCAGGAAGGATCGCAGTTTGAAACTGAAGAGCTTAAAAATATTGAAAAGAAGGTATTAGCTACCGGAGAAACATTTATTGCGAACTCCTACAAACTTCAGCAAAAGGACGAAAACACCGGAGTAATAAAAGACAGTTGGTTCGATATTATCCTTAACCCTGTTTTCTCTGATAATGGTGCAATTGATGGTGTAGCATTTTTTGCCTTCGAAGTGACCGATTTAATGATTGCGCAAGAGGCGACCAAAGATCTGATGAGCAAAAAAGATGAGTTCATGAGTATTGCCAGCCACGAATTAAAAACCCCTATCACCAGCATTAAAGGTTATTTACAATTTGCGCTTAAAATGGCTCAACAAGAAAAGTTCGAACATATTTCGGGTTTTATTGATAAGGCTACTAAACAAATAGGTAAATTGACTTCGCTAGTTGATGATTTACTGGATGTTACCCGGATTCAGGCTGGGAAAATGGTCTTTACATTTTCAGACTTCAATATCAATGAGGTAATTGAAGAATCAGTTGATGGCATGCAAGGAAGTTTGGGAAAACACTCGGTAACCATGGAAATGGAAAAAGATGTGATTGTACATGCTGATAAGAACCGAATTGAGCAAGTGGTTTCTAACTTCCTGTCTAATGCGTTGAAATATTCGCCACATTCAGATGAAATAATTATTAAATCAGAGCTAAAAGAAGCAAGTTTACGGGTCGCTGTAAAAGATTTTGGTATTGGAATTCCGAAAGACAAAGCCGATTATATTTTCGACAGGTTCTTTAGAGTAGAAGAATCTTCACACTTATTCTCCGGACTGGGCCTAGGCTTATATATCTCGGCGGAAATTATAGAAAGACATGGAGGCGAGATTGGCGTAATTAGCGAAGAAAATAAAGGGTCGGAATTTTGGTTTGAAATCCCTCTTTAATGAAAGTTACTTTAGTGCTCAAGTTCAATATCATCAAGCGAACTTGGGCCAACTTTATTTGACTTTTTAACTACCGTAAAAGTTCCATTTAACTCCATTACCACCGCTTGAACATCTTCCAGACTTTCAAGCCGATATTTTCTGATCTCCGAGTAAATCTCCTCTTCGGTGATCACTTCCTTCTTCATGGCGGGTAGAATAAACTTTCCATCATAAAACAAAAGCGTAGGAGTAGAATTGATCACATCCTCCATTTTTGAAGAGTTTTTAGCCAGGAATGCCAGGAGATATTGTAAGGCAATAATGGTGATAAGGGCAACGAAACCTTCGACAAGCGGCACCTTTTTTAAAATCATCGATGATAACGTGGAACCTAGTGTAACGGTCACTACAAAATCAAATGCATTAAGCTTGGCAAGTGTTCTTTTTCCTGAGATCCGGATAAATATGAAAAGGACAATATATGATATTACTGCACAGATGATGATGTGAAATACAGCTGGCCAATCTTTAAAAAACAAATGTTCCATGCATAAAATTTAGCGCCACATTCTCCACAGCGGCAAATCATTTGATGCGATTTCGTTGTTAATCTCATCCCAAAATGCTCTACTGATGTCGTTAATACCTGCAACCGTTCGGTTTTGTTCCTTATTGTGTGAATTAGAAACTGATTCATTTTCCTGACTATTGTTGTAGTGATTCTCGTGATTGATATCCATAGTTAAAAATGTTTTGATTAATATTTCTAACATAATGAACGAAAAAATGTTTATTATAATCTGAATTTCAAGTGTAATAATCTCGAAAGGTTAATGATATCCCACCGATAATAAGATCTCTATAACACAAAAAAGGGCGCCTGAATGGCGCCCTTAATTATCTGTCTAAGCTTTATTTTAAACCAAATCAAAACGATCTAGATTCATTACTTTAGCCCAGGCTGCCACAAAATCAGCAACGAACCGTTCTTTAGCATCCGAACCAGCGTAAACTTCGGCAATTGCCCTTAACTCTGAGTTTGAACCAAAAACAAGATCTGCACGTGTAGCCGTCCATTTTGGCTGACCAGTTTTTCTGTCGCTGCCCAAATAAACTTCTTTATCATCAGAAACTGCTTTCCATGCGGTATTCATATCCAACAAATTCACAAAGAAATCGTTACTCAGCTGACCAGGTTTTAGCGTTAATACACCATTTTTAGATCCATCGAAGTTGATATCCAGTGATCTTAAACCACCTAATAACACGGTTAACTCTGGCGCTGTTAACGTAAGTAATTGCGCCTTATCAATTAATAGCTCTTCAGTAGAAACAGTGAAACGCGTTTTGCTGTAGTTACGGAAACCATCTGCTTGTGGTTCGAGGTATCCAAACGACTCGACATCGGTTTGCTCCTGAGAAGCATCCATCCGCCCTGCAGTAAAAGGTACTTTATTGGTAAAGCCAGCATCGCTTATCGCTTTTTCAACAGCTGCCGAACCAGCTAAAACAATTAAATCGGCGATAGAAATTTGTTTACCATCAACCTGTGAAGCATTGAAATCTCTTTGAATATTTTCTAAAACAGACAATACTTTTTGCAGTTGCGCCGGGTTATTCACTTTCCAATCTTTCTGTGGCGCCAAACGAATGCGTGCACCATTGGCGCCGCCTCTTTTGTCAGATCCTCTAAAAGTTGAGGCTGAAGCCCATGCGGTAGAAACCAATTCGGAAACGCTTAAGCCCGATTGCAATACTTTCGATTTCAATAATTCTACATCGGATTCATTTACCAGGGCATGGTTTACTGCTGGAATTGGGTCTTGCCAAAGTAATTCCTCTGTTGGAACATCAGGACCAAGATATCTTGCAACCGGGCCCATATCGCGATGCGTTAATTTAAACCAGGCTCTTGCAAAAGCATCAGCAAACTGATCAGGATTTTCCAGAAAGTTTCTAGAGATCTTTTCATAAGCAGGATCGAAACGCAAAGAAAGATCTGTAGTTAACATGGTAGGTTTGTGCTTTTTCGTTGCATCGAAGGCATCAGGAATAATATCATCTGCATTCTTTGCAACCCATTGGTGTGCACCCGCCGGACTTTTAGTCAATTCCCATTCGAACCCAAATAGATTTTCGAAGAAATTGTTACTCCATTGCGTTGGAGTGGTGGTCCAGGTTACTTCTAAACCGCTTGTTATGGTATCCTTACCAGCGCCAGACCCATAACTATTATGCCAGCCAAATCCCTGGCTCTCGATATCAGAAGCTTCCGGCTCTTTGCCTACATGATCTGACGATGCCGCCCCGTGGGTTTTGCCGAACGTGTGTCCGCCTGCAATTAGCGCAACCGTTTCTTCATCATTCATGGCCATTCTTCCAAAGGTATCCCGAATATCTTTCGCCGCTAAAATTGGATCAGGGTTGCCATCAGGTCCTTCAGGGTTAACATAAATTAAGCCCATTTGAACTGCAGCAAGAGGTTTTTCCAGGTTTCTGGTATGTACATCTCCATCTGCATTATCATCACTAACCAAAACTCCCTCATCCTTAACACCCTCAGATCCATGCGCATAACGAACATCACCTCCAAGCCACGTTTTTTCCGAACCCCAATAAACAGATTCGTCGGCTTCCCAAACATCTTCTCGTCCACCAGCAAAGCCAAAAGTTTTGAAACCCATTGATTGTAGTGCCATGTTACCAGCAAGAATCATTAAATCTGCCCAAGAGATTTTTTGCCCATATTTTTGCTTAATAGGCCATAACAATCTTCTGGCTTTATCTAAACTTACATTGTCTGGCCAGCTGTTTAGTGGCGCAAAACGTTGTAGTCCTGCACCTGCGCCTCCCCTGCCATCGCCAACGCGATAAGTACCTGCACTATGCCAAGCCATCCTGATGAATAAACCACCATAATGACCGAAATCTGCTGGCCACCATTCTTGAGAATCGGTCATCAGCTCATGAAGATCATGTTTAACCGCTTCTAAGTCGAGGCTTTTAAATTCTTCAGCATAATTAAAATTTTTACCTAGTGGGTCAGACAAAGAAGAATTCTGACGTAGAATATTAATTTTCAATTGATTTGGCCACCAGTCGCGATTTCTGGTTCCGCCGCCACCTACATTTTGCTTCATGCTGCCATTATGAAAAGGGCACTTACTGATGTCGTTTGAGTCATTCTCCATTATAATAATACATTAAGGTTTTACAGTCTAACTACCTGTGTTTTGATAGTATTATAAAAGTAACGGATTAACACTGATAATCCCAATCATTTAATTCTATAATTTGATAGCCAAAATCTATTATCTTGTTTGGAGGTTTTCTGAAACTTTAACTTTCCCTAACTGTTGTTATCGATATGGAAAACGATAATAAAAACAATGTTGATCTTAAAAATGAAAGATCAGATCAAGAACAATTGAGCCAAAAAGCATTAGGTAATACAGATTTTAATGATCAACTAGATCAGAGCGACAATGACATCCTGAGCACTCCAAAAACTTCAGGAACTGGCTCAAATAATGCTGCCCCAGCTCCCGATTCTCTTATTGTACATGAAGATAAAAAAGGAGATGAGCGTTATGAGCAAGGAAACGAAAAAGAAGAATAAGCTGATTTCGCAGAGTTAAATGTCGCCCCTGAATGGACAAATTTATCTCTGCCAAAAATCACTCATAAAAACGATTTAGAAAGTATTAAAACTGTATAATAAGATTATTACACGAGGTAATCCTATCTGTTTTATATTTTATCTATTTTAGTTTATTATGAGAAAACCTTTCCTTGTATGTGCACTAATTTTTTCTCTTAAAGTTTGTGCACAAACCAAATCAGTAGATCTTTCGGCATTTAAAAAAAATGGATCTGAAGTTACTGTTAACCAAAAAGTAATTACATTAACATGGCCTGCCGGAAACAATTTAACCGGCAAAATGCTTATCGACTTAGAAAAAGATCACCCGATGCTAAAGAGCGTTCAGTTGGGAAATAATAAATCTTTTAAGGAAATCGGAGCTGATCTGGATGCTGCATTTGTACTGACCATCGGAAAACGTTCTTTAAGTCCATCAAGCGGCGGATGGGACGTTTTTTTTGATCGGGTTCCGAAGAAACCATTTCAATCTTACCCAGTTACGATAGACAAGCAGCACGCGAAGGTAAGTACGAACGGGCAAAGGACTATTATCACCATAGATGGCGCAAATGCTGATCGTTTTAAAGGTACTGTTGAAATTACGTTGTATAATGGAAGTCCGCTTTTTAATGTTGCCGCGCTAATGGCGACCGACATAGATTCTACAGCAATTTTATACGATGCCGGATTGGTGAATAAAAAGGCCATTTGGAAAAAGATGGCTTGGGCAAACGTTCAGGATGAGCTGCAACAAGCTACGCCACAAGCTGCCGATAGTAGTCGGAATCTGGAAGTAAAGTACCGCACAATTATTGGTGAAAATGCTACAGGTAGTCTGGCGTTGTTTCCTGCGCCACATCAGTATTTTTATCCATTGGATGAAGCCTTTAATTTGAAGTTTACCTGGTACGGAAATAACTTTCATAATTTGATTCCAGGTTTTGGGATGGGTATCCGCCAGGATCCTTACGGTGATAACAGATATGTACCATGGTTTAATGCGCCACCGAAAACCCAGCAGCGATTAAATTTCTTTTGCTTACTTGATTTAGGAAATGCAGCATCTGCGTTGGCAAAGGTGAAAAAATTTACCCACGAGGATGCTTACAAACCAGTTTCCGGATATAAAACAATGGCTACACATTTCCATAATGAATTTATATCTGATGTGGTACTTGCAGGAAAACCTATTCCGGAAAAACCCGAATTTGTTGATGTACTTAAAAAACATGGATTAGACATTGTGAAATTGGCAGAATTTCATGGACCAGGGCATCCAAAAGGACCAGATAATGATCGATTGAAAGAGTTAACGGCATTATTTGAGCAAACCAAAAGATTATCAGATAATAAGTTTCTCTTGCTTCCGGGTGAAGAAGCAAATAACTTCTATGGAGGCCATTGGCTTGCTTTTTTTCCTAAGCCAGTGTATTGGGTGATGTCGCGAAAGGGAAATGAGCAATTTGTAATGAATGACCCAAAACTAGGGAAAGTATATCACATCGGAGATAAGGCAGAAATGTTGAAACTCTTGGAATTGGAAAAAGGTTTAGCCTGGACCGCTCACGCCAGAACTAAAGCCTCTACCGGATATCCCGACGCCTACAAAGACGAAGACTTCTTCAAATCAGAAACGTTTCTTGGAGCTGCCTGGAAAGCTATTCCAGCAGACCTTTCGATTCCAACGCTCAGTCAACGGGTACTTAAATTAATGGATGACATGGCCAATTGGGGATTGAAAAAACATGTAATCTCCGAGGCCGATATATTTACCATCACGCATCAGAATGAAATGTATGCCCACCTCAATGTGAATTATTTGGAAATGGATAAACTGCCAAATTACGAGCAAGGATGGCAAAGCGTATTGAATGCCATTCGTAAGGGGAAATTCTTCGTGTCAACTGGTGAAGTATTGATTCCAGCTTTCAATGTAAATGGAAAAAAATCTGGAGAAACGTTAAGCCTAAACAAGGATGGAAATGTAAGAGTGAATATGAATCTTGATTGGACTTTTCCTTTAAATCACATAGATATTGTCTCTGGCGATGGCAAGGAAATTTTTCGGGAGAGAATTTCTTTATCCAATACACGGGCATTCGGAAAACAACAATTTAGCTGGCCAATAAACTTATCAGGCAGAAAATGGATAAGGGTTGAAGCCTGGGATATTGCAGCTAATGGCGCCTATACCCAAATGGTTTGGTTAGAAAACTAAGAAGATAAAGCCTTTCTAATGAACTCTCGTTTAAATAGTTGATTGAAACGAGAGTTCATTACGGTTTAAAAAAGGTAAAACGCGGCTAAAGTAATCGTCGTCTGACTAGAACCTATTGCATGCCTTAACTAAAATGCCGAGCTAGTTTTTGTTTTAATGCTAAATTCCACGGGTTAGCGGGTTCTCTTGATCTTGGTTAGGCTCATCTTCAATATCATCCAACTGGACTTTCTTTTTTGTTGAATTTAAACTACCTGATCCGGCTATACCACGATAATCAGGTTCCTCCGCCAACTCCTTATCTTGCTCCGGAGTCTGTTCGTTTTCATCATTCATCTGCTTTTTCATTTAATTTTTTATTATAGATACCTTAATTGTGAAGTAGCTAATGTTACCGGGCAAAGACTGAGCAAAATTCCCCTATAGCTTACCCAAAAGCATCTGCCCTCTTTCGGTATGTTCCTGAATAGTTGCCAAAGCCAATGCCGTTACATTTTTGATGTGTTTATTGCTGCTGGCATTCATCAGTGCACTTACGGCATCCTTCAGTTTTTTATGGGTGTCTACCTGTCCTTGCATAAACGCTTTATCAAAGGCAGCGCCGCTTAATGTTTGTAGTTTGGAGAGCATCGCTTTTCTCTCTTCACTTGGTGCAGGTGTTGGCGTTCCCATGTCCTTCAGAATCTTGCCCATCACCTCTTGTTCGGCAGCCTCGAATTTAGCGAAGAGCTTCACATCGGGATTAGATGCTTTGGTTAACGCAAGCTGACTGGTTTGAAGCGATGCGGTACCTAATACCGCAATCTTCGCTTGTAAGGTCAAATCGGCACTTTGAGCCAAGGCTGCAATTGGATTTAAAGCATTGCTTACGATAGATGCGCCGGCACCTAGTACCATTGCTGTTTTGATCGATGTTGCCAGGAAATCCCGGCGAGTGTTGGTCTTTGTTGTTTTCATAGTAATTGTATTATCTTATTTCAAATCATTTACCCTCTTCTCTACAGTCTCGAAACTATATTTTGCATAGCAAACTATTCCCATTGAACTGCGTTATTGTCTGACAGTTAGACGAATGGACATGTCCATACAAATGCGTCATTGTAACTGCCTGTAACAAAAACAAGCATGAGAATGACTTGGTTTACCGCATAAATACCTTTTTTGATACGGGACTTAAGGCATTCTATGGGGATCAATGGGGTGAATGGAAAATACCTTAAGCTAAGCGCTAAACCAGATTCTATAACCACACAGGTGTGCTGGCTTGAAGACAAATTAACGCTACTATCGCTTATATGAGGCCATCACTACATTTAGAAATAATATTATTTTCCAGTTTCCATGTGAGGTGCATCTACAGGCTTAGATTCGGGCGAACCCTTTTGCCGAAGGTAAATGGTAAGAAATACGATCGAAAAAACAGATAAAAACTCACTCTGCCAATTTTGAAAAGTTTCGAACCAAAACTCGGGTTTTGTGAGGTACTGGAAAACACTTTGTTGAGGAAGGTTCTTCGCAAGCTGTTCAACGTTGCTGTTTTTCCAACTTCCATAAAGATGCATTGCCCAACTGAACAGAAACAAAATTCCAAAGGCGATGGAAAGAGAATTTCTGTATAACATCAGCACCCATCCGCCCTTTTTTACAGGCCACGGAGCATCTGGCCTGTTAACAGGTTCGCGGTCAACTTCCTCCTTCTCTTCAAGGCTTTGGATTCGGCTGATCCTTTTTGCCGAAGGAAAATCGTGAGTAGCACATATAATGCCATTTGCAAAAACTCGCTTTCAAAATTTTCAAAGGTGGCCGAGATAAAGTGCCCGCTTTGTAAATAAACTGAAAACGCTAACTGATCTTGCTTCAACTCCATCAGTTCCTGGTTATGCTGCTTCCAGCCGGTTAATGCTTGTGCCGCCAGCGTAATTAAAAAAAGCGATATAAAAACGATGCTAAGCCCGTTCTTGTACAAAAAAGACCTGAGTTTATTCGCCATCGTAATTCGAGTTTTGGCTTAAGTTGACTAATTGTTTAAGATCAAAAGCGGGAAAAGACACGCTTGAACTTCTCGCTGTCAAAACCGCCCCTGTATCACTATTTTTATTCCGGATTTTTTTTGATTTGTTTTTTTTCTGAACATCTCTGTTAAATTTTTGATGTGTAAATGTTGAGTGCTGATTTTGTTGAAAAGCGAATGGACGCAATCGCCGAGTTGAAAGATCTCCAACTATTTACAAATGCGGAGGATTTCTTACCGGCAACTCAAATGTTTCGCCATCGGAAAGGATGGAAACCCTAAGATCTCGGATGGTTATTTTTCTGTTTTCGTCAAACCTGGTAATATTACTACCCCTGCTCCTTTCGCCATCGATAATAATAACCACACCACAGCCCATTACTTGTGCTTTCAACCCTTCGCTGATGATGATTGCGGTGTTTTCTTCTATCCCTATCCCAATGCAGGCCGGATTAGTTGCAATTACTTGAGCCATTCTAACAAAACGACCTCGATGTACAAAATGAGTATCAATGCAAACATCTTTCAAAAATTCGAAACCAGTTGTAATTTTCACCTCCCCTGCCACCATTTCAGTTTCACCACTTCCTGCAAAAATCATGGGTGTCGACATGGCCATAGCGCCTGCACTGGTTCCCCCGATAATGATTTTATCTTCGATATAGCGTTGCTTAAGCTGACTCATCATTTTAGTTCCTCCGTAAATCGAGGTCAATTTTAACTGATCTCCACCGGTAAAAAAGAACCCGTTTGCAAGGTTTATACGTTCCAAAAGGTCATCACTAACCTGCTCTCTCAAATCGTGATTAATGTGGCCGATTGATTTTGCACCTAGTTTCCGAAAACAGTCATCGTATTGCTTATAGGTTTCTTCGATGGCTTCTGTACCAGCCGTAGTAATAATTTCAATGTGTTTGGGTTTTCCACATAACTCTAAAAAGTGGAGTAGAAGATCCTGGTGTGATTCGGGTCGATTGTTACTTTCTTTTTGCTCTGCACCGCCGATAACCATCAGCTTACCGTTAGGAATCGGCGCCGAACTCGCTTTAATATTCATACGCATTTGGTTAGAAAATCAATTTTCAATTAATAAGAAGGTATGGGCAGTCTCGCCGCCCACGCCTTTAAAGTAGCCCTCGAAGACCATTTACTGTTGCCAAAGTGATCAATGGTTTAAACTTACCGCTGATCATCTTGCTGGTGATCTCTTTGTTTAGACTCTTTGTCTGGGTTAGGGCGTTTACCCTGCCAAAGACGGATTTTTCTTCGTAACAGGAGTTAATGTTAAAATCTTATTAACCTCCGTATGAAGCAACTCTTGACGTTGTGTGGAATCCGCTAACCATCCTTCTGCGCTGTTCATCATGCTCCTTTTTTTTGGTCATGAAAACAACATTATAAAAGGTCGCTCGGTTTTATCAGAAAAAAAATTGTTGGCTAATGGTAAATGAAGGTCTGAGACGAAATAACTACCACAGGCAGTACTACAACAAGAAATAGATTTCAACACCGATAAAAGTCAGTCGACAACTTGCTTGATTGTTAATCAAAATGCTGAAAAAGAGCTTCAAACCTCGACTTATAAAAATTTTTTATCAGGAAATGAGAAATTCTCAAACAAAAGGATAAATTAATGGTTGTTAACACGTCAGTACCTATGACAAACATATACTTTGGTTAGTTTACGTTAGAAAGCCTTCAATAATATTGAAGGCTTTTGTGTTAACTGAAAAACGCCCTTCTAAGGGCGCCTGGATATTGAAATTTCGAAATGAGCAATTGTGCCCGATTGGTTCTAGCTATCATAGCTTATTAAAAAAGGTCGCAATTGTATTCTGCAAACCATTTATTTCATCTATTGGCAAATCAATATGTTTCAACTTCGATAATTGCTTTAGTAAATCTTTTACAGGATTTAGGTATTGCAAAGTATGGATGTTCATTGCTGATATTAATCCATTAATCGCATCGCTGTTCAATTCTAAGTTGATGTTTGGAAAACTAGTTGATAAAAGGTGTAATTGATTAAACAAAACCTTTTCAGCATTTAAGATTTTTTCCATAATTAATTTGTTTATATACTTAAACCCAAAACCGTGCCAAACGATGAATAATCGTGGTTTTTCCTACCCGATAATCTGCTCTAAAACAACATTAAAAGCAAAATTGCATACTTACAAATCATCGCGGCAAATCTCTAGATAAATTATTTTATCAAACGTTTAGGCTAGGTATTTAGCGCAGTGTAGCAAAAGTATTTTCGGTATTTAGCGCATAATTAATTATGCTATTTTGAACCAGCCTTAATTTAGACGGATGACACTTTCTGGTTGAGATTAACCTGATGCTAATGCATCAGGTTTTTATTTATTGGAAAAGCCATACTCAATAATGATATGAGAATAAGACGCATGCCAATTATAGGTAGTTATCTATCAGGTTTCCACTGCAAAACTTGTATAGCAGTTGGCGCCGCTTTTGTTTTACCTTCTCCATCAACCTGCACCACGTTTTGCAAAAATAGGTTGAGCACTTTTTTACTTTTCCAGAGCTCAGTATCGTAACTGGGTTCCCAATCTCCAACCGCCTCGGTGCTTAAATCATTAATCTTCCAGTTTCGGCTCATGATATCATTATTTACCGCCATCGAAACTTTATTTCCTCTTTCCACGTCTCGAAACAGGAGGCCAGCAGCATGATGTTTTCCATTTTTCCAAGTGATAATTTGGGGACGTGAAATCGGAATCTTTTTTGTTCCACCTCCACTCAAACTGAAAGCTGTTTTTCTGAAGTCTAGGTCGTTCACTGCCCAGCGTTTTCCATCGTTAAATACAATGTGATATTGAGGAACTTTATCTGCTGCATTGCGCCAGTAACTGGCAATAAATACTCTGCCGGCATCATCGGCGAACATTGACGTTTGATTAATTAGTTCACTCTTCTGAGATATTTTAATAGCATATTCGGCATTCGTCGCCTTTATTGGTAAGGTATATAATTCACCTGTCGATTTCTCCCAGGTTACTCCTCCATCTTTCGATCTTGCGTAGCAAAGGTCGTGGTTACTGGCCACGTCCGGGCTTTCTCGCCACACCCAGGATAAATGTATGGTCCCAGCCTGATCGATGGCTACCTGCCAATATGCATTTCGCTTGCCCTCGCCATCTATCATTCCATCCTGAACACGCTTCCAGGTTTTATCCTCAACACTATATCGGTTAATCATTAAATTTCCATTCCCAGAACCGCCGTCTCTGTAAAAAAATTGAAGATCGCCATTACGCAATTTGTAAAACTCCGGATAACTCACCTTTCCTTCTTTTTTCGAAACCATGCTTTGCTTTTCTCCAAGCTTAATCGAACCTGACGAAATACCCTTTGCGTAATTTAAGTCATTGTTATGCTGATCCCAGGCCACATGTAAAAAACCCGCACCATCAACCATTATACTGATGGATTTATGAGCATCTGTAGCATCGCCCTTGTATTGAGTTTTTTCGATAGTCCAGTTTTGACCTCCGGATTTTCTTTTCGCTAAAACCAAAAATTGTTCGTTATCGTAATAAGCGGCATATTGATTTCCCTTGAACGTTACCAGCGAATTTTTCCTGAAAATGACTGCATTGATAGAGTTATTTGCCCAACCATTGGAAGCAATCGTGCTGATTTCTTGTGCATTTGCACCAGCAAAGTTTGCCAAAAGAGACAGCATTAAAGCACAGATAAGCAATTGTTTATTCATTAAGATCTTCAAGCGAGCAGAAAGAGTGAAATTTAAATCCATGTTAGTGTATATATATTACTTTAAACTCGTACTATGGTCATTCTGAAAGTCTTCTCCACTCCAAATCTTTTGTGCCGACCATTTTTCTGCAGGACTTGCCCAGAAGGGATCATTTTCTGATAATCCCAATGGAAGAAATATGTTAGTTGCAATGTAAGGGCTACCTTGATTGTTGTAAAAATCCCCTAACGATGGCTGTGCTCCATACAATCCGATAGTTAACCAGCCTGCTTTGTAGGTTGTCGGGCTTTCTAAAGTTTTCTTGATAACCGCAGTCAACGCACCTCTAACTTGCGCAGGACTAAGCTGTTTCGGCAAAGCTTTTCTTAAGGCAACATCCGCCAGATGATGAAAAGCTGCACCACGATAAATAATAGATCGACCCGTAGCAGGATAACTTCCATCCGCATTGATTAAGCGCTCCTGGATAATGGCGTAACGCTCATTTCGCTTGCGGATTTTCTCGAACATCGCATTGTAAGCGCTTGTCTTTTTACCAATGATATCAGCAATCTCTGCCAGATAAGGATGAATCACATAACTGTTGTAGTAATCAAAAGCGAAACTTGTTCCGTCTGTGTACATACCGTCGCCCGTGTACCATTGTTCCATCTGCTGTAGTGCATAATCAACACGCATCGGATCCCAATCAAAGCCAAACCTGGCCATAAAAGCCTCATTCATCGCAGAAAAAAGGAGCCAGTTGGAAAATACCGGTTTAAACCTTCGCGTTGTGGCGATTGATTTAACCAATAACGACTGATTTCTTTTATCTAAATTTTCCCAAAGCCATGGCGCCCGGGTAAATGCAATGGCCAAATACGAAGCATCTACAAGTTGTTGCCCGCCAATATCAAAGGTCATAAAATCTTTGGCATTAGAATCCAAAGCGTTTTTCACACCTTGCAAGGCCCATTCCCGATATTGATTTCTGAGTTCAACTTCTTGCTTGCTCCCCCCTTCCAGCTGTAACCAGGGTGCAATTCCACTTAATACGCGACCTAAAACCTCCACATATTGCACTTTAATCCGATTTGCTTTGTTATCCACATGGATGGAAGTTACCTGCGGCATGGCTATGCGTAAACTGTCTTTGGCCAGATGATAGATTACAGGCCGAACCATCTTATCCATCTGCGCCAACCAAAACTGACGATCGCTAAGCACTTGGTTTTGTTTAATTTTGGCTTTCTTTTGCGCAAAAGTGATGGAAGTCATCATGCTCAGGACGAGCAAAATCATGTATTTACTTTTTATAGTCATGGAAAATTTATTTGTGTTTGGTTAGAAAACGATAATATTCACAGCCAGCGAGTAAAAATGCACCTACTCCAAAATTTGATGTAGAGTTTGCATCAACAATTTGCCCCTGGATGGCTTTTTCTCCTATTGGCTGTACGAAACCAACCCTTCCGTCCTTCTGAAGCGCAGTTTGAGAGAGATAATTCCATGCTAATTTGGCTGATGGCAGAAATTGTTTTTCTTTTAATATCCCGTTATTAATGCCCCACAATAAGCCGTAAGTAAAAAATGCGGTTCCACTGGTTTCTGGTCCTGGTGCATGTTGTGGATCAAGCATGCTTCTGGTCCAATAGCCATCCTTTTGTTGCGAATTAAGAATAGCGGTGGCCAGGCCTTTATAAATGTTAACATATTCCTTCCGGTGCGGATCATTTCTAGGCAAGTCTTTGAGCACCTTCGCTAATCCGGCGAAAACCCATCCATCGCCCCGGGCCCAAAAATCCTTTCTGCCATTGCTCGATTTATGTTTTGGATATACATATTTGGCATCACGGTAGTAAAGCTTCGCCTGCTTATCGTACATGATACTGTTGGAATAGCTAAGGTATTCATGGAGTTTTTCCAGGTATTTTTTATCTCCGGTAAGCTTATAAAGTTTGGTCATTACCGGCATCACCATATACAATCCATCGGCCCACCACCAGTAATCATTTTTATCCGTATTTATTTGATAGCCCATTACCTCTTTCGCCCGGGCTATTTTATGTTCATCAGGTTGAATATTGTATAAATCGATATAGGTTTGGAAACAGATCTGCCAGTCGCCAAAAAGCACATAATCGTCTTTCTCACCGTATGTATATTTCCATTGAGATTTATCAGTTGATTTGGCACCCATCCAATCGTTATGGTTAGCCCAATCTTCCGAATACTTTCTATAAGTTTCATTTTTGGTGAGTTGATAAATTTCCATGTTGCCCGTGTGGTAGGCCGCATGGTCCCAAAATGCCCTTTGCTCCGCTTTGTTATTGGTTTGCCAATACTGGTTCGCCAAATTTATTTTACCAAGAACAGCCTCACTTTCCTGGGCATGGGTAAACGCCAACGCAAAAAGTACCAGGAACAAAATCAGCTTGATGGTTTTATTTTTTCTCATTGTTTTGGTTTATCATTTTATTTGGTTATCAAGCTTGTCCGTTACTCAATCTGAGATCTCTGTCTCATCTTTATCTATATTAATTTGTTGAAGATCGATCAAATCCATGAGTTTTTAGTTATGTTATAAAAGTTTTTTTATCGGTTTTTCTTCAAAGCTAAGTCTTAAAATGCAGCTAAAACACTAGTTATCAATTTATTATGTAAATAATAGAATTAAATCACAAAAAAGTTATCAGCTGCTCTGCATTAAAAATCAGGTAATTATAAACGTGTTAGTGACATTTAAAAAATTATCCGTACTTTTTCTGCCATAAAACCAAATATTAAAACCAGCCAGATAAGCGCTAAAAACCGATTTTGTTCAAATCAATTTTTGCACAGGGATAAGCAAGTGCTATAAAGCTGACTATTCAGTCTTTGGTTTAACCAATTTTATCTAATCGACCATTTTATGACTTCGTTCAAAAAAATTTCTTGTGTATGCTTACTTCTACTTAGTTTTTTAGCATCATCTGCCCAAGAACTAATGGTTTCTAGTCCTGATAAAAAACTTAACGTTAAACTTACTTTAACAGATGGAAAACTTTTCTACGAAGTGAACTTTGCAGGCATACAAATGCTTGAAAAATCTCCATTGGGTTTAAAGGGTACGAAAGTAGATTTGTCTGCCGGCTTAGATTTTGTTAGCCAGCAGTCGCGTTCTATTGATGAGACTTATTCGGAAGCCAAGATCAAAAAAAGCACTGTTAGGTACCAGGCCAATGAGCTTACTTGCAAATTTGCAACCGCAAATAAAAAAGAACTACAAGTAATTTTTCGGGTGAGCAATAACAATATAGCTTTCCGTTATCACATTCCGCAGGTTGGCGAACCCGCTAATTTTATGGTAGAAAAAGAATTGAGCGGTTTCAATTTCCCTGCAGCTACCACAACATTTTTAACATCACAAGCCAGCCCAATGATTGGCTGGATGAAAACCAAACCTAGCTACGAAGAAGAATATATTGCAGATCAACCGATGGGGACGGCTTCTAAATACGGCGTTGGATATACCTTTCCTGGTCTTTTTCACCTGGGCAATAAAGGCTGGGTGCTGATATCGGAAACTGGCGTAAACAGTTTGTACTGCGGATCTAAACTTAGCGAGGGTAACAAAGATGGATTGTATCAAATCGCTTTCCCGGAAATGGGAGAAAACAATGGACTAGGAAGTGCTAAACCAGCAATGTCTCTTCCAGGTTATACGCCATGGCGAACCATTACTGTTGGCAACGATTTGAAGCCGATTGTAGAAACGACCATCCCATTTGATGTAGTAGAACCTCAATATCAGGCTTCGAAAAACTACAGCTTCGGCCGCTCTACCTGGAGCTGGTTACTGTGGCAAGATAACAGTATCAATTTTGATGACCAGAAAAAGTTTGTTGATTTATCATCGGCTATGGGTTACGAATTTGTATTGGTAGACAATTGGTGGGATGCCAGAATCGGCAAAGAAAAAATTGAAGCGCTGGCAGAATATGCCAAAGGCAAAAACGTGGGTGTGTGTTTATGGTACAACTCAAATGGTTTTTGGAACGATGCGCCGCAGACGCCAAAAAACAAGATGAACAGTGCTTCTGCCAGAAAAAAGGAAATGGCCTGGATGCAAAGTATTGGGATAAAAGGAATTAAAGTAGATTTTTTTGGTGGCGATAAGCAGGAAACAATGAAGCTTTATGAAGATATTTTATCGGATGCCAATATTTATGGGCTTAGCGTAATTTTTCATGGTTGTACCTTACCGCGTGGCTGGGAAAGAATGTATCCTAACTTTGTAGGTAGTGAGGCAGTATTGGCCTCAGAAAACCTAATTTTTACTCAAGCAGCAAATGATAATGAGGCATATAACTCCAGTTTGCATCCATTTATTAGAAATGCTGTAGGTGCCATGGATTTTGGTCCTGTGTTGTTAAACAAACTTCATAACAAAGAGAATAACGGAGGGAAAATACGCAAAACTACCGAGAGCTTTCAGCTGGCAACTGCTATCTTGTTTCAAACACCTGTGCAAAATTTTGGTATCACTCCAAATAACTTAACGGATATGCCTGCCCATGTAATTGATTTTATGAAGAACGTACCCACCACATGGGATGAAACGATTTTCCTGGATGGTTATCCTGGCAAATTTGTAGTACTCGCCCGTCGCCATCAAGATACCTGGTACATTGCTGCGATTAATGCCGAAAAAACTGAAAAAGAAATTGATATTGCCTTACCAATGCTAACGAATAAAAGTCTGCAAGTTTATAGTGATGGCACAAACCGTGAACCTCAACTTAATAAACTTTTGTTAAACAGCACCAACCATATCAAAATGAAGCTCCTGACTGATGGCGGTACGGTATTAATCGGAAAATAAATTTTTTAAAGCAAAAGTTTCGTGTTCAAGCGAATCTATCATTCAGCTATCGCATATGTCAACGTAAAAAACTTGACATATGCAGCAGCTTTTTCTGCTCTGCATTTGATCGTCTTATCTTTTTGTCACCGAGATTATAAATAAACTCACGCACAATTCATCGATGATTACTGATTATTCGATTTCGCCATCAGCTAAGCCTTCCAGAAACCAGCCAGATTTATATTCAAATTTGGCAAATGCTGTTCTACTTTCGTTCGTAACCGTGCCAGCAAAGTCATGGGCAATTTCTTTTTGCGACTCCAAAACTTCCTTAATCACTATCGCATATTCTTCGATGTTAAGGCCGTCTTTAATTACATAGCTAAGTTCTCCATTTTCACTCCATATTGATTCTACAATACCTTGATCAAATTTAGCCTGGGTTTCTTTGCTTATTTCGCTCATCATGATTTAATATTTACCTCATTAAACTCTCCAATCAGCTAAAAAGTTTGCAGGTTGTATCTTTCCAAATATTAGCTGAGGTTGAAATATATATTGACTCGATTAGAATTGTCATGTTTTGAACTTTTGCGAACCTTTAAAGCTTAAGCACTGTTATCCATGTACTAAAACTAATAATTATGATAGACCCAAAAGACAAAAACAAAGAGGCGGAGAACGAACAAGCGCAAGCTAATGATTCGCAAGCTAAAAAAGAAGAAACGAATTGGGATGAGCATCAGCGTATAGATGAGGAAGGAAACGAACTGGATGCAGAAGATATTAAATAAAGAGAGATGAAAAATATTTTGATGATACTAACCTCGCACAGCGAGATGGAAAATACAGATAGCAAGACAGGCGTGTGGCTGGGTGAGTTTACAGATCCCTATTACGAATTTATTGATGCTGGATTTAATGTTACCCTTGCGAGTGTAAAAGGCGGAAGACCACCCGTTGACCCCATGAGTGAGCTCACCGAAAATATTACGGGTGCAAACAGAAGGTTTCAAGAGGATGAGGTTACAAAAGCTGCATTTTCGCAAACGCAGCAGCTAAACCAGATTAATGCTTCGGATTTTGATGCCGTGTTTTATCCTGGCGGCCATGGCCCGATTTGGGATTTAGCTAAAGATAACAACAGCGGAATTTTGATTCTTGATTTCATTGATGCCGGTAAACCTGTTGCTGCTGTTTGCCATGGTCCAGCTGCTTTAATTAGCGCAGAAAACCAACGCCCAGGCTTTTTGAAAGGGAAAACTATTTCTGCTTTTAGCAATACCGAAGAAACGTTGGTGGGTCGAAGTGGAAATGTTCCTTTTTTGTTGCAAACAAAACTCGAGGAACTAGGTGCGGAAGTTAAAACGGCAATGGTTCCTTTCTTATCGCATGTGGAAACGGATGGTTTGCTTATTACCGGTCAAAACCCCTTATCCGCTGGCCCAACCGCAAAAGCACTTATTGAATTCCTGAACCAAAATAAGGCAACGGCAAATCAGCAAATTAGAGATGATGAAACTAAGTTACCTCATCAAAAGCAATGGAGAGAAAATGCTGAACAATACATTGCGGCGAAACCTGATGAATTAATTTAAATAAGGAAGATTTTGCAATACATAAAGGGATTATTGATGAAATAAATCCCTTTATGTATTGATGGAAATAAAATGATTTCGATTGCGATGAGGTATCGTACTATATTCAAATATCTATTGTTGCAGTGGTTGATCTCCAGATTGCAAAGCAACCCTTTGAAGTGTGGTTTTGTTGGTAAAAACTAACCACACTTTTTCAACTGTTATACCTTTAGTAACCCATATCTATATGCAAATGAAACCAGAGAAGCGGTATTTCTCGTTCTTGTTTTGCTGATCAAAAGCTTTCTTAGGGTTTCAACTTTGCTTGGCTTTACTTTAAGTTCCTCGCTTATTTCACTGTAAGTTCGTCCTTCAGCAATTAATTCAATCATTTTAATATCCTGGGTATCAATACCCATAATACTTGGTACAACGTCTTTTTCTCGGTTCATGTCTCAAACTTAAAAAAAATTAAACGTTTAATAGTAAAAATGACTGTTTACAACTACAAAACAGGCGTTTTTTTGACATTTATCATCATTATTCGTATGGATGTGTAATATTTAACATTCAAAATAAGATCGAAAAAGTAGACAATGATCATATTTTCGCGACGATTTCAACCGCGAAAATTGTGATGGTTGACCAAATGTGATAAACCTTTTTTAAATCACTGACTGACAGGAATATCTAGGATTTGAATACGATCAATAAATCACCCCTGAAAACTCTTTTTTAGCTTGTTGCAATTGGAGTTCATATTCCATTGGCCAGCCAAAAGCTTTTTCAGCGGTTTTCTTTAAATCTACGCCCGCAGCCCCGCTCCAAAAATGAACAAATTCCCCATAGTTTAAATCACGTTGAAAGCGGTTACCCCTACCTTTTGGAAAATGCTGTGCCAGCAACGCGAAATATTTGTTTAAAACTTTACCCTTTCCATAACCGCTATAGATCGGATAAAACCAATTTTTAAACCATTGCGTTTCGGCTTTTGGAAAATCATCATACTGTGATTGCATCTGTGTAAACACCTTTTCCGCTTCTGCTTTCATTCCAATATTTAACAGTACATCGTAATTGAAGATTTCCATAAATTTACTGTCGCCCCAAAGCGCATCGGATGGCGAACCTTTTGCGCCATGACTAGCACTGGTTACGATGTGGCCCATTTCGTGAATAGGCATACCAATTTGCTCGCCTACGGGATTAGTCCAGTTTCCAAGCCCACAATCTATTACGTTTTTATAATCATGGCTTCGATCAAAGAACGGTGAAGGATGCCCGCCGCCATAATCTCTTCCATTTACCTGGTGTAGAATGACGTATAACTTTGGATCAGCGCCAAAGGCACCATAATTTTGTTTCACATACGCCCAACACTTACCCATCAAAACTATTGGCCAACGTACGGAGTTTGGCATCTGCTCGTCATAGTAAACCGCAACATCATCATTACTTCCTACCAAGCTAAGTTGCTTTTTATGCTCAAACCAATGTTCCTGCCATAGGCTATCGAGGGGCTTTTGATTGGTAGAAGAAACATCAACAGCTAGCTGTTGGGCATGTATTTCGTTTGAAGAAAAAAATAAAGTGAGGAGCAGCACGAAATAGAAATGATTTCCGCTAGAAAAAATGTTCATGTTAAAATAGGTGTTTAAAGAATGACAGAGATGAAAATTAATTGGTGAACAGAGCAACGATAATCCGTTGAAAAATAAAGGTGGGCAAGATCATTCAAATCAATGTGCCCACCCTTTCTTTTATTTGTTCCAGAAAGAAACTTCACTAATGTTGCTGTAGTAAGCATCGCCACTGGCAACAGAGATTACCCTGATTCGAATATATCTTACCGTTGGTAATCCATCAGGAAATGCCACTTTGAAAGGCGCAGATCCGTCATCGCTTCTTTCAACCGTTTTAAGTAACTTCCAGCCACGACCATTAGATTCGGCTGTCCATCCCGGAGAATCTGCCGGCGATTGCGTTTGGGCACCTGTTAAATCGGCAATCCCCCAGATTTCAAATTTAGTTGGGTTGTTACAGCAATCGCGACCAATGATTTCAAACTGGGCAAGGTTTGCCACCTGTTTTCCCATATCAAAAGTAAAGTGGTGAGGCAATGGTGTATTATCATCACTGTGAAAAATATCAGGGTAACCTGTTGGCGCCTTATTTCCATTCCATAATTTCGATAATGAAGTTTCACTGCTATAGGTACCTACATCGTTAGTCAGTTTTAAGGGTTTAAACAACGATTTATCTACCGGGACCATGATATTACTCAAGGAGTCGAAACCTGCGGTATAAAAGGTATCAATAGCAGATTGAACAGGAACGTATGACGACCTGAAATACACTTTAGTTCCAACCTTGTAATCTGCTAAACGTATCGAATTTGCATCAGGCCCAAGTTTTGCCTGGCGAACGGTTCCATCTTTGTAAGTATATCGGATTTCGGTGCCGATGTTGATGGTATCGGGGCGTTCGAACTGCAAAGTAATACCGTTGTCATCAAGCTGGTAAGGCGCACTAGTCACAAGGAAACGATTTGTTAAACTCGTTTTATAGCTATCTCCATATACTTTAACATTGTTAATTTGAACCGGAACTGATTTATTTCCCGCTTTATCGAATGAGTAAATGGTAAATGAATAATTGTATTCTACCAGATTCGAAATGATTACTGAAACGTTAGTCACCGACCGGTCTGGCGCCTGTAATGCCAGAGAATCTTGTGCATTGTTCCAATAAATCATATAGCGGCTTACACTTGGATCAGGACTGGCCTTCCAGGTAAGCTTAATACGATAGTTTCCGGGAGAGGCGGTTACCTTTTCAGGGAAACCAGGATAAATCTTTTCCTTACCGTCTAAATAATCTTTATAATCAAGCGCATCTTTGCTACACCCGTAAAAAAATGCAATAGCCACCAAGGCTAATAAAATCCGCGTTATATTTTTAGTTGCCATGTTTTCCTTTTAATTGGTATTTCCCCAAAATGATAGTTCCATTACGTGAGCAAAATCTGCGTTGCCCCAGGTACTGTTTACAGCCAACCTGATAAATCTCACTTTCGGCGCATCAATGCCGATGTTAAATTCGAAACCAGCTTTTACGGCTGCTAAATCTGCAGGCGTGGTTTGCCCTGGTGCATTGCCCGAAGGCGGCGGCGGACAGGTGAAGTTGCCAAGATTTACCCAGTCACCCACTACGGTACCTTTTGCAGAGGTATTCGGTAAATTTGTATCAACAGGAGCCGTTTTAGATGAACCCCAGAGTGTCCAGGTTTTTGGGTTACCATGATTATAAGAATAATCATTTCCATAGGCTTCGCCCCGCTCCCATAACTTATACCGGCTCAACTTAGCTAAAACACCCATATCGAAAGTACAAAGCTGTAAAGGCTTGCCGAATCCAGCTTCGGTATGCCAGCCAGGGTCGTTGGTATTGTTATCCCATAACCTGGTGGTATTCCAACCCAAACTAGTAGCACCTAAAGGAGAATCTGAAGCCAGGCGATACTCGCTAAACCTTGTTTTTGGAACCAGCGTTTCGAAAATAGGATTGATAGACTTGTATAGCGTATCAGAAATATTTCCCCATCTATCTGTAACGTAAACGCCGAAATCTCTCTTTAACGTATCAAAACCGCGTACACTGAAATTTATGGTTTCGGCTTCTGTGTAAAACTGTTCTACAGGCAATAATTTTCCAGTGGTTTTATCATTAGAAATAACAATAACCCCAATGGCTTTTTTTGATGGATTAGTAGCCGAGATATTTACACCACCAAAATCGGCCTGAAGTTGGATAGTGGGGTAAGCCATCAGGTAAGCCGGAGTGGTTGGCCTTACATTAACTTTAATAGGATCGCTTTTAACATTCGCACGCGATACTGCGTAAAGCGTTACTTCATAATCCCCAGCTTTTTCAAAACCTTCTACCCTTAAGGTATCGCTGTAATAAGAAGCTTTTGATTGGCGCACTGTACGCGAATTGATCCGGTATTCTGCCTGTACGTATAGTAGGTTTCCAGAATTGGGCAGCTGATACGAAAGCACTGCCGCTCCAGCCTGGTTATCTACCCGCACACCTGTAATGATGCCCGGTTTAGCCATATCCTGAGATACCACATCGTTAAAACCTTCTGTTTCTTTACACGCATTAAGCGAGCATAGAAGAAGCAGGGCAGCCATAAGCTGCACCATGCTCCAACCAATATATCTTATTGAATTCGTTTTCATCATCTTAGTTTTTTAATTACCAGTATGGGTTTTGAACAAGATTTGGATTGACAATTAAGTCGTTATATTTTATTGGCCATAAATAATCTTTAAGGCCGAAGGATGGAATCACGAGATTTCGCTGTCTGTAATAACCTTCAGGCGTAGCATCCTGAATGTTCCATCCTTGCAATGGTTTACTTAAAACATCCTGAATAATTTTCCAGCGGCGAAGATCCCAGCCTATACGTCCTTCAAAACAAAGCTCAATTCTTCTTTCTTGCTGGATAATAGCTCTTAAACCATCTTTGGAAGCCGCCTTACCCGGATTTGATGAATATAACGACCAGGATTCCTGAACACCTTTTAAACCAGCACGGGCACGAACTTTATCAATGTAGCTGTAGGCTTCTGCCGATGGTCCGTTTACTTCATTTAGCGTTTCTGCATAAAGTAAATACAGGCCAGCTAAGCGCATCAACGGCAGTTTAAAACCTGCCTGAGTAACTTCAGTTCCGAAAACAGATTGATAGTTTACTAGTTTGCTTGGCCAGTACCCTGATACATTTACCCGAATGTTATCCTTAGGACCAGCGATAGACGTTGCGCCACGGGCTTGAACAAATAGCATATTTTCAGGATCGGTTTGACCGTTTCCAAAAAAACAGCTTCCATCAAAAGATAAATCTGCATAGAATCTCGGCTCTCTATCCACGTGCATTTTAATGGTTTGATAACCGCTTTTCATATAATACTTATGATCTGCTGCAACTGTTGCAACGGCGTACCTGCCGCGATAATCGTAACCTGGATCTTCGTTGATCGGAACGCCATTTTTTGAATAGAAAAGTTCGGCCATCCCAATAGGTACGGCAAAGTTTCCAGGCGCTCCGCCCATATTCTGTACCATCGCAGCGGTTAATCTTGGCATTGCCATAGATTGCAAATTGAAAGAGGAATTTAACGCCCAGATCACCTCCGAATTTTTTTCCCAGTTTTCGGTTATACTCTGCCTGATATCCATAACCGTTTTTAGCGGCGCAGGGATAGTTGGAAGATTGCCCGGAGATACGAAGTGGTAAAGCGACATATTGCTTTGTTCACATGCTTTTACAGCTTCCTGGCAAGCTAACATCGCTTTCGACCATTTTTCTGCCTGAAAAGCTGCAGGGAAAAGATTTACGCCGTCTTTATCCTTGAAACTGGCATAATCACGGTTTCCATTAAAAAGCGGACTGGCCTGAGTGGTCAGTATCTCGGCTTTTAAAGTAAGAGAAATCAGTTGGGTAATTCTGCCTAAACTTTGTGCTGGATCCTGTATTGTTCTTGGTAAATCTGGTGTGGCCTCATCCAATAGCGAGGTGATGTATTGAAAACAGGCATCAACTGGTTCACGTTTTACCCTCACCTCTTCTGTTCCTGCATCAATAGCCAAATTATCTCTTATTAAAGCAATAGGCCCATACATTCTTAGCAGATAGAAATGATAGTAGGCTTTTAAAAATTTCACTTCAGCAATCCATCTGTTTCGCTCAAACTGTGGTAAATCTTTTGGTTTGCTAATATTTTCTAGAAATATATTGCACCTTCTGATGGCTTTAAAAATGGGTTGGCCAAGTTGCTCTCCGTCCCAGTAATTTAGCGATGGATTGTCGGTATTCTGTACCCCTCTAATTAAATGGAAACCTTGTTCTGCTTCCCTATTCCCCAAAGTAGCTTCGGTAAGCGTATTTGGAAAATAAATTTCACCGGAAGTGGTAAAGGCCGCATCATTGTTAGATGGCACCATATTTTGCAAGGTAGAATAGCAGGTGAAGAGATAATTTTCCGCCTCATTTCTATTTCTGAAAGCATAATCAATGGTGGCCACATTATCTGGCGTAACATCGAGGTATTTTTTGCAGGATTGCACCATACCCGCAACAATTGCAATTAGTATGATTATTTTATAATTGAGTTTCATGTGATCTGCTTAAAGATTTACGTTGATTCCAATGTTATATACTTTCTGGATAGGATAACTAAAGCCGTTCGAAGCCAGCTCCGGATCCCAATCTTTAAACCTGCTCCATGTAAATGGATTCAAGGCATTAAAGTAAATTCTGCAATTTGAAAGGAAAGCCTTTTTCGCCAGTTTATCGGGGAAGGTATAACCAATTTCTACCGATTTTAAACGGATAAAAGCACCGTCTCTCATCCACCACGAGCTTGTTTGCAAATTGTTGCTGATTTCTGGCGCAGTTGTACCCAAACGTGGATATTTTGCATACAAATCCTGGTTTTCTTCTGTCCAATGGCTATCGGCAAAAACCTGTAGCACCTGGCGGTTCTGCAAAAACGGACTCACATCAGATGGATTAATGAAAAAGCTGGTTCTGCCTACACCCTGGAAAAACATCGACAAATCGATTTTTTTGAAACCCATAGATAAACCTGCACCATACACAATTTCTGGTGTAGACGGCAAACCAAGGAAAACCTGATCGGCCTCGGTAATTTTGCCATCATTGTTCAGGTCGGTGTATTTAATGTCTCCACCTTTTGGTGCAGAAGCGCCTGAACCGAAAAGCTGTGCGGGCGATGCCGCTGCCTCTTGATCATCCACAAATAAACGTTCGGCGATGTAACCCCAGCGTACGCCGATTTTTTGCCCCGAAAGTATTCTCCAAGGTTCGCGGTAAGCCGGTTGTTCGTATTGGCCATATTTATTTTGCGAAAATGTAAAGTTCATTCTGCCCGACATCCAGAAGCCACCGCGGAAGGTTTTGCTGTAATCGGCAGAGAAATCTATCCCTCTCGAATCAGCTGTACCCAAATTTGCACTCACTGCTGATTCTAACCCCATACTGGTTGGAATAGAAGCTCTTTCCATTAAAATATTATAACGATGTTGTTTGTAAACCTCCGCGATAATGTTCAGGCTATTAAAAAAGCTCATCTCTAAACCAATGTTCGTTTGGCGAGATGTTTCCCAGGTTACCGCATCGTTTGCATAATTTGTAATGCTTACACCAGGGCGGGTAACGCCATTATTTTGACCAAAGAAAGCTGGATTGCCGCCATTTAAATTCACATTCGAGAGATAGAAAAAGCGTTGTGCACCAATGGCATCGTTACCCACCAAACCGTAACTGGCCCTAACCTTTAACTTATTCATTACCTTTTTAACATTGGCATTCCAGAATGCTTCGTTTGATACTACCCATGAGCCGCCAATGGTCGGAAAGAAACCAAACCTGTTTTTCTCGGCAAAACGCTCTGAACCATTGTATCCAAAATTGAATTCGGCAAAGTAACGGCTATCATAAGAATAGCCTAAACGACCAGACAGGCCCACGTTTCGGTAAGGAAGTGAATATTGTAAACTTGGTAAATTAGTTTGCGGATCGGTTGCATTCGCATATAACCGTTGTTGTCTCGTGGCAATAATGGTGCTACTGATATTGTGTTTGTTACCCAATTGTCGCGAATAATCAATCACCCCCTGCATGTAAACAAAGGTGTTCACATCTTTAAAGCCTGGCTCGAAACTTAAATATTCTGAGGCCTGGCCTGGCTGATTATTGATCCAGTTTAATGAATATTGATTGCTGATTCTATCGTAAGAAGCAACATTGTAAAAGAACGGAGAATATTGTCTTGTTAAATCAAAATAGGAATAGCGGTTGGTATTAAACATACCCTTAAACGACAGGCCTTTTGTTAAAAATCCTAAGTCTTGATTAAGTTCAAGCTGAGCTGACATTCTCGATCTTGAAAATGACTTATAGCCTTTCATCATGTCTGCATAAGGATTTGAATAACCCACGGTGTTACCCGTGCCTTCTGTTGAGCTGTTTCCAAACAAGATGTGTGTGTCGATACCGGTTGAAGGATCAGCAGGGTAAAATGCTGGAAAAAGTACCGGACTTGTATGCAAGGCTTTCTTATACAGATCGGCAGAGAATGAGCCATCATCTGTAATTGGACCGTTATATTCATCAAAAGTACCCGAAAGCCTAAGCACAATTTCGGTAGTTTTTGTTACGTTGATATTCACGTTAGAGCGCAGCTGATAATTTTCAAGTTTCACATTGTTGTTGAAATTGTTTACCGGGCTCACCTTCAAAATTCCATTATCACGGTTATAAGATGTTCCGATGTAATATCTGGCTACCTTGCCGCCACCACTCACACTTCCGTTTAAACGCTGGTTATTTGTGCTTTCTTTAAACAATTCATCAATCCAGTTTACAGCCGGATAAACATATTTATTGCTTCCCGGAGCATTGTTAAGTGTTTGCTCACGGTTAAAAATATCATTTTGGGTAAATCGAGGAACACCTAGAGGATTACGGGTGGTAATCGCTTCGTTATACATCTTCATAAATGTAATCGGATCAGCAATATCCAGATTTTGAGTAGATTGTGAAATAGAATTCTCGAACCTCACATTTACCTTTGCATTACCTTCCACACCTTCTTTGGTGGTTACCAATATTACCCCGTTTGCACCCCTGGCGCCATAAAGTGCAGTTGCACTGGCATCTTTTAAAATGGAAAAACTAGCAATATCATCAACCTGTAAACGGGCAAGATCGTTGGCGGTTAGCTCTACGTTATCTACCAAAATCAAGGGGTCTTGTTTATATCCAAAAGTAGTTACCCCTCTGATGAAAAATGACGAATTATCAAGGCCGGGCTGTCCGCTGCGCTGATAAGCCACTACACCCGCAATTTGTCCGGCCATGGCATTGGTCAAATTACTCGATGGAATTTTTAGTTTAGATGGGGTGATACTGGTTACTGATCCGACCATTGCTTCCCTGCGTTCTTTCTTGCCAAAAGCAGTGACCACAACGTCGCTCAGGTTATTATCATCGCTGCTTAAAATCAGGTCTACCCTTGTTTTATCCAGACTGGCGATAAATGTTTTGGTTTTAAAACCTACTGAAGACACCACGACTGTTGCATTGGCAATGGCATTCAAGGTAAATTTTCCATCGCCATCGGTAACGCTACCCATATTGCTTTGCCCCTTTACTTGCAAGCTTACGCCAGGTATGCCCAATCCAAGAGAATCTTTAACGGTTCCCGTGATCTTAAATGTATTGCCCTGTTGCGCCATTGCAGGGTTTATAAGTTGTAGAATCCCGATGCCGAGAATGGCAAATAGTATCCACAGATTTCCTGAATAAGGCCTGCGCCTTACCAGAATAGTAAAATTTTGGTTCATAAGTTTGGTTGGTTATAGTTTATTTTTACTGAATCATCAGCACAGTTAATTGGTTACTTGTAATGGTTACATCATAGGCTTCAATTAGGAATGGGTTTTAAATTTATATTGATGAATGAAAGCTGCAATTTTATAGGAAGGCATGATCAATGTGGAAGCCCGGCTAAACCTGGCGATGTTAATTCCCACAAAATTCCCTTCTAAATCGTAAACAGATGTTCCTATTTGTCGGGGCAGCAACGCTAAGTCATGGGTATAAACAGCATCAAAACCATCTCTCCTTTTTGATTTCCCGCCAGCAAACCGATCTACCGGATGCTTCGAAACACTTTGTGCCTGCCATGCAAAAGTTACCTTTCCATTGTAAAGCTTTTCTTTTCTTTTCCAGCTTATTGGCACTTCATCAGCAGGCCAGTAGTGAGAAACCGCAGCTGCAAATTCCTTGCTACTTTTTAGCTCATGCCCACCGAAGCTCACCAGCTCATCACCTACCTCTAGTCCAAGTGCTTCGGCAGGGCTTTTTTGTTTAATCAATGAAAAAACTGCCGGACTAGATTCGTACACCACCATTGCACCCAAAAGTGGCTGACTCATTATTTTGGGCAAAGTGATCTCCTCGCTTCCGATGATGCTGCTTACCACTTTACCATCTGCCTGCTTTGTAAAAACAAATTTGCCCTTCAACTTCTTGTTATTAACGCGGTAGTTACTGTCCAACTTTACTCCATGCTTAAAGTATTTGGTAGTCGCTAGCATGACCAGATCATTGGTTTGATCACGGGCTAAAATGTTCAGGTCGTAAAGTTTACCTTCGTAAACAAGACAGGCAGAATCGCCAATCATACTGCTCTTGCTCACCAAAACCTGCACTGGTTTACCATGATTGTTTTTTAGGTTAAATACACTCGCTGACACCTCCAGCTTCTCCCCGTCTATAAAACTATTAACCACCAGGAATGCCTGCTTAGGATGTTGATCTGTACTTAACTCGTTAAAAGCGTACTTTTTGTTTAGGCTGAGGTTATGAGAACTTTCGGTGCTGCTATCAGCAGTAGCTGGTAATGCAATGTAATTTTTTTCTAACTTCAGGGCCGACCAATATTTCCGGTACATATCTACCGGTATCTCAAAGTTCATATCTTCCGAAACGTCAATGGCACTATGAATCGCAACTACTTTTCCATCAAGGTCAAATAATGGTCCGCCAGAGTCGCCAGGTTCCATTTTGCAAGACGACTGTACAAATCCATACTGGTTCTTTATATCTAAAATCTTCCCAAAACGAATAGTGGGCAATTCCTGATTAAGACTTTCTGTACAAGAAATGCTGAGGCAAGCTTCACCATTCTTCAACGCGGACGAAAATCCCATTGCGGCATATGGCCAATTTCCATTACCTGTAATCTTCATCATGCCAACATCTGGTATGCCTGGAGTTTCTTTCACATCTATTCTTCCGAGCGCTAGAGCGATAGCATCTTTTCCATCAGGAAAAAAAACTTTGTAACTTTTTCCTGGCTGAATAACATGTGCGGCAGTTAAAATATAGCCTTCGCCAGTTACCACAACCCCGCTAAATTGTGCGGACGTACGTTCATTTCTTACCGTATCGAAACCCCAAATCCGTACACTTGCCGGATAAGCTTTATCCACTGCTGATGCAACATGCTGCTCCAATACTTTTGCGCCATTTTTTTGTGCATAACTTGTTAGGGTGCTCAGGATGCAGCATAAAGCGACACAACCAAAGATCGAAACCCAACGAAGAAATACCATATTTTTAAAGCGCATAACGAATTGGCTGTCAAAGATTAATTAAATAGTGAAGCTAATTTCTTATTCAAATCTTCGCCCCTCAAATTGCTGGCGATCACTTTTCCATCCTTATCTAAAAGGAAATTGGCTGGTACGGCCCGTATTCCGTATAATCGGCCAACTTCATTATTCCATCCTTTTAAATCGGAAACATGCAGCCATGGTAACCCATCCTGATCAATGGCTTTTAACCAGTTTTCTTTTGATTGATCTAACGATACCGCAAGAATTTCGAAACCTTTTTCTTTATATCTGCTGTAGTCTTTCACCAGGTTGGGATTTTCCGCTCTGCATGGACCACACCAGCTTGCCCAAAACTCTAATAGAACCACCTTACCTCTTAACTGCGCAAGCGATACGGGTTTGCCAATCACATTATTTTGAGAAAATAAGGGTGCGGATGACCCAATTGCGGTGGCGCTATTTGCAGCAATTCGCTGAGCCAATTCTTTTCCCATATCCGTATCTCGCAGGTTTTGAGCAAGTGCCTGATAAACCGGCGAAACTTTGGCAACATCTACACTCGTTCCAGCCGATTCGGACAAAGCGACTAAACCGAAATATGAATTTGGATGTGTTTTGGCAAATAAAAACTGTTTTGCTTCTCTGGCTTTGATGTTGTTCCTGAAACGGGCATCTACCGCTTTAATGTAAACAGAGTCTCGCTGTTGTTCTGGCGTACCACTGTTAAAATCTGCATTTACAGCTTTTGTTAGCGCCATGATGGTTCCGCCAATTTCTTTGTTGTATGCTACAAATTCATCGTAAACTTTTGAACCACTTACTAAAGCATTCTGTAAAGAGTCTTTCGAAGTAAAAACAATTTTTTCCTTACCGAAGTAGATATAAACCACGTCGCCGGTATAGATTGCTTTTTGCTTTCCTCCACCATCATGATCCAATGCCAGTCTGGCATTTGCCACTCCTGAAAGCGGCCCGGTAAACTGGAATGCTCCATCCACCACTTCGGTCGAATCTTCGTGGCTCACGCCATTATCCATATAATCCAGATAGGCTTTTGCAGGCTTACCAAGGTTTCCAATTTTGACGGATAGCGTGAAGTCATTTCCTTGCCCGAGTGCAAACAAGGGCAAGAATCCTGACAGTAATAAAAGCGTTTTAAATTTCATGAGTATAGCGTATTAAGCGTGGTTTAATATTGAGGTAAATGGAGGGTCGGCACTTAATTGCGTTCATTAAATACGGCGAACTCTGCTATTGCCGGCGCATGTTTGAAACCAGAAAGGTTAACCCGAATTTTTTCGCACCAGATTCTCTCAAATCTGAAAATGCTCACCTTTTTCTCTCCCGCTGCTTGTGCTTTTAGCTGTAGCCATTTTCCATCTGCAAAGTATTCCAGATCATATCTGGCCCCTGAAGAATTACCCGCAGTAATCACGATCATATTGCAAGGCATTGATTTTTCAAACTTTACCTCATACCATGGTGCTTTAACAGTAGGATTAGAAGACCAGCTCGACCTGAAATTGTCGTCGTTTGCGAAATCCATTAGATTCATGTCATCACTCCAGGTACTGTTACTGATTACGCCTTTTGCAATGTTGCTTGAAATAATTGGTGCCGGATGTTGTGGCAATTTTGGCGGATTAGCAGAAGGCTTATAAAGTTTTCCCATTTCTTTTAATGCGGCAAGGGCATTATCATCAATCAAACCATTTTTGTTGGGAGCAACATTTAAAATGAAGTTGCAATAGGCACCGTTGTATGGGATAATGAATTTGTTCACCAACTCATTTACATCTTTAACAGGCGTAGTTGGAAATGATGTTTTCCAAAACCAATTTTGCTGCAAAGGAAGGCAGGCTAAAGCAGGTAATTTGTTGCTTTCTTTAGAGATAAACTGTCCGGCTCCTTGCTCATAAGATTTGATATCCGTATAAAACAGTGCTTCCGTTGGGTATTTTGCTGCATTTAAATCCATTACCAAACAGTTTGGCTGTAGAGATTTAATCAGATAGTAAATATCTTCAAAAGGAACATCATCATAAGAAATTCTCGACCACGGAGCATCCCATCCATCAATAACCAGTGCGGTAATTTCTCCATAGTTGGTTAACAACTCGGTAATCTGTTCTTTAATTAATTTGATGTGAGCAGGTGTAATTTGGTTTGGGCGTATACCGTTATGGGTATCCAGAATAGAATAGTACAACATCACTTTTAAGCCATTCTTCCGAAATGCATCAGCATATTCCTTAACCACGTCGCGTTTAAGTGGCGTATTCATCACATTGTAACTGGTTGTTTTGGTATTCCAGATTGGGAAACCGCTATGATGTTTGGTAGTTAAGCAACCGTAGGTCATATTTGCCGACTTTGCCGCTTTCGCCCACTGATCGGCGTCAAGCTTTGGCGATTGAAACAAATTTAGCGCAGCATCTGGATCAGACCAGTCCTGGTCCATAAACGTTGGCATCCCATAATGGATAAACATGCCTAAACCCAGATCAACAAAATCTTGTTGTAAATCGGTTAAGTTTTTCTTTTTTGCATTTTGCTGGGCAGAAACCTGCTTAAAAGAAGTCAGTCCTGAAACGAGAAGGAGAAGCGCTATGATTTTTTTAATAGTCATCTTTACTGGAAATTTAGGTTTGTAGGGTTTTTAAAGGTTCATTTAGAAACAACTGACCGGTTACAATGCACTGTAAATCAGCATAGAGGAACAATCGGTGTTTCTATAATCCAAAGCTAGTGTGGCTAAGGCAATAATTTATCTAACGGAAACCTAACAAAAGCCTAACAAAAACTTAACAGCATAATATTTCGGAATAATAGCCCTATTTTTAGGCATAAAATGAAAGATCGCATCTATAAATCCATCGTATTGGTTAGTTTTCTCATCCTGATTTTGGTTCAACTGAGGTTAACCTACAATACTTACATGCTTCGCGATAGAGAATACAGCATCAAGGATAAAACTTTAATAAATGATGAATATGGGCGGAGTATTTCTGATGATAAGTTGTATCCCGGCGGGGGAAAGATCATCGATACCATTTTATCCAGAAATATGTCGCGGCTTAAAGCGGCCTACTATGCCAATAAAAATGAATTTAATGCCTTATCACAAAAAGTGAGTGATACGCTATTGCTTAACCTGAAAGCAAATAGCTCGATGGATAGCATCTTTAAATCAATTGTTAAACGTAACGGCTTAGATGCTAACCTTCAGTATCTGCTCACCTTCGAATCCATTGAACTTACTTTTACCAAGAAAATGGGAAACGTGTTCATCTTCAAAAGGAAAACAGACAATGACGCATTGCTTCCGGCGGTAAATCCTTTTGGGGTAATTATTGATGGTACGCTCGCCGACCCCAATTTGCAAAACCGCGTAACTAACCTCTCTGTGAGCGGAACCTTGGTTTACGATTATCGCATTACTTTTAATTTGTTTGTTGATGCTCCAGGCAGACCATTAAAAGTGGCGATGGAAATGCTTCCAACATTCCTGCTGGTGGCCTTATGCATTATAATTATTGTGGGCATAAATTATTACACCTACATTAACTGGATGCGCCAGAAGAAAGAGGCAGAGGTAAAATCAGATTTCTTAAACAGCATTAAACACGAGTTTAATACCCCAATTACGACCATCTTAGTAGCCAGCAAAAGCCTGGATGAAGAGGAAGTACTAAACGACAGGAGCCGGGTAAAGGCTTTGGTTCATATTGTGGAACGACAAGCAATGCGGTTGCACTCTCACATCAATCAAATGCTCGAAATTTCTGAAATAAACAACAACATCAACCTGGAAGAAACCGATCTGAATTATATGGTGCTCACTATTGTTAACGATTTTAGCATTAAAGTTGAAGAACCACATTCCCTTACTTTTGATCCATATCACCACGAAATTTTGCTAGTAATCGACCCATTTGTTTTTACAACGATGCTCCAAAATATGCTCGATAACTCTTTCAAACACAATCAAAGTACCGTTAAAAAAACTTCCATTTTTATTACTGAAAATGATCATGACTATATTCTTCATATCAAAGATAATGGCAAAGGTATAGAAGAGAGTAGCAAGCCAAAGCTATTTGATAAATTTTTTAGAGCAGACCGTGAGAAAACCGTTTCTGGGTTGGGCTTGGGACTATATTATGTTAAACAGTGCCTTGATTTGCATGGCTGGAATATTGAAGTAAATTCACATCTCGGTTCAGGCACAGAGTTTATGGTACACATCCCTAAACATCCTGTTAACACAAATGAGCACGTAAACTAAAGTTGAACATGAAATATGATATCATAATTATTGAAGATGAGGTTGACTTAGGAAATGTGATTTCGGAGTATTTGAAACTTCGGGGCTTTAGCGTACTCTGGTTTAAAACGGCTACCGATGCACTTGAACATTACCGCCAGCATCAGCTTGATAATAAGCTAATGATTGTGGACATTCAACTTCCCGATATGAATGGCTTTGATTTGAGTACAGAAATTATGAAGCTCAACCCCAACCAGGCCTTTTTCTTCTTAACTGCACATAATGAAAAGCAGGATCGTTTACGCGGATTGAAAATTGGTGCCATTGATTATATTTCTAAACCATTTGAAATTGAGGAACTCGTGCTTAGGATTGGAAACATCGTAAATAAGTTCACAGACACCACGAATATCTCCAAAACTCAGGTGACAGGCATCATTAGAATTGGCGACATCAGCTATCAAAAAGATCAGCTTTTTGTGCTTTTACCTGATGAGAAAGAAATCTCTTTGACCGTGAGGGAAGCCGAAGTTCTGGATCATCTATCAGCAAATATCAATCAGGTGGTAAAGAAAAAGGACTTGCTTTTGGCTTTATGGGGCAATGATGATTACTTCAATGGCAAAAGTCTAGAGGTTTTTATTTCCCGGCTGAGAAGGCTTTTTAAAGCTTCTGCACAGGTGAGTATAGAAAATGTTTATGGACTCGGTTATATCTTGAAGGTGAAATAAGATCTCAAAGCCGATTCTTTTTACTATATTCAGGTTGCTATAGTTTTATCTTTTGAACCTCATCAAGATTTCTTTGTAACGAAGAAATCTTTTCTCTTGCCCAAAACCGCAGCCGTTCATCCTGCACACCCTGGTTAGATGAAGCTTTTACATGGAGTCCGATCAGGGTTTGATCAGAATCAATAAGCATTGACAAGAGCGTACGCAAATGCTCCTCTCCCATCTTATTATCAGCATTCACCAGGTTAAAGACATGCTTCTCTGAGAGATCGAAACTATTTGTATCCTTTAAAAAATCAAAGCTAGCCAGATCGTTATTATAAGCGGCGGAAGATAATCTTCTCATATTCGCAAGGTTAGCAAGTGCAGGACTTCCCTGGCCTTTTTCCAACCTAGCCAATACTTCGCTTTGATAAAGTTGCTCCTGTTTTACAGACATGGCAAATTGTTTAGCATCCATCACATAGCCTTTTTCATCTTCTTTATGGCAGGCACTGATTAACATTCCAATCAACAAAAGAAGTCCGAAAACACCCGTTCTTTTTTTTAGAGAAATTTGCTTACTGATTAATCTGCGCATCAAATATGTTTTGAGATGGTTTAATATTTCTAAAAATTTTCAAGGATAGCTGCATTCACAATCACCCAAAATCATGATCAAATCTGGTAGTATTAAAACATGCCCAGGCTTTTTAAAGTTTAAATTTTTTATTTTTTTTCTGCAGGAAGCATGTTGTTTTGAAAATCATGTAATTGAAAACAAGAGCAAATGCAGTAAGGCATTAAATGATTACAGAAAATTATTTCAATTTTAACCAGAATGTATATATTTGCTGCTGTTGCACGGGGTGCTTTTAACAAAATGTTAAAGGCTGAGATGAATACCCGCGAACCTGACACGGATAATACCGGCGTAGGGATGCACTTGCTCAAGTAGATTGCGGCCACCTGGCTGTTTGAATTTAAGCGCTGTTCACTATCCGAGATCCGGTAAACAGTAAGGCGTTTAAAATTTTTCAAGCATATGCAATTAGAACAAAAAAGTTTCAATGTACTTTCCGAAAAGCTCAGCAACTGGCAGGGCCGAAAGGAATGGTTTTTTAACCGTGAACATACCGACACTTACGAACAGTGGTATGAAGGCCGGTACAAGCGTGCCGAAGTTTGGCAAAAAAAGGTGATGGCTGAACTTGTGGGGAAGGATAAAAACATCAGTGAGTTATTGGAATTTGGCTGTGGCACAACCCGCTTCACCAGATGGTGGAAAGAGATAGGGATTGAAGCCACTGGAGGAGATCTTTCGCCATTTATGCTGGGGCAGGCAGTTCATCTTTTTGATGGCGATCTGGTCAATGCCGATTCACACTTTATGCCCTTCAAAAACAACAGCTTTGATGCGGTGGCCTTCATTACCACATTCGAATACTATCGCGATCCCGTACAGGTGATCAGGGAGGCTGCTCGGGTAGGCAAAAAAGGAATAGTATTCGGAATGATGAACAGAAACTCACCAAAAGTGTTGAGAAGGCGAGTTCAGGAAATCTTTGGTCAAAACCCCTTTTATCTTACTGCGACATTTTACACCCCAAAGCTGCTCAGCCAAAAAATTCATGAAGCGTTAAAAGGGCGTGAATATACCATAGAATGGACTTGTACAGGACTCCCCAAGTGGTTTCCTATGCAACAGTGGAGCTTACCGATTGGCGATTTTTTCGGTTTATATGTTCGATTTAATGACTGATAGAATATGAGTTCAGGAAAAATCAACAATGCAGAATTTGAGGATATCATTTTGAAAAAAAACGGAAAAGACCGTAGCGAAATACACTGCGGACCGGCTTTCGGAGTAGATGTATCTGTGGTGAATCTGCCCAATGGTTTGGCATTGGCCATGACCAGTGACCCACTTACGCTCATCCCCTCACTCGGTTTGCAAGAGTCGGCCTGGCTATCGGTGCATCTCATGGCTAACGACATGGCTACCACCGGCTTTGCACCCATGTATGCACAGATGGTTTTAAATCTGCCGACTTCACTCAGCGAACAGGATTTTAATACCTATTGGACCTTTGTGCATCAAAATTGCCGCTCGATTGGCGTGGCCATAACAGGCGGGCATACCGGAAGAATTGAGGGACAGAACTCTACGATTTCTGGTGGTGGTACCATGATGTTGTATGCACCTGGCGAAAGCATTTTGTTAAGCCGATATGCGCAAGAAGACGACCTGATCCTGGTAACAAAAGCCTGTGCGTTATCTTCATCAGCAGTTTTGGCGATGAGTTTCCCCGAAACAGTGAAGAATGCCATCGGAAAGGAACATTATGATCTGGCTTGTAGCTTGTTTTATCAAACATCCAGTTTGGCTGAGGCTTTGATCGCAAAAGAATTTGGACACAATGCTGTTAGGGCCATGCATGATGTAACTGAAGGTGGAGTTTTAGGAGCGGTTTATGAAATGGCCATTGCTTCCGGTAACGGGGTCGAAATCGAAAACAGTGCAATTCCCGTAAGCGAAACCGTGCAGGAGATTTCTGACTTGTTTGGACTTGATCCAAGATTCATTGTAGGTGCCGGCAGCATGGTTATGGCAGCAGATAAGTTTCAGGCAAATGCACTTATAAAAAAATTAGCAGATCAGCATATTCAGGCCACTATCATTGGAAAGTTTACATCAAAAGAGCGTGGATACAAGCTCATCAGCAACGACGAGGTAACCGATTTACCCTACTTTTCTACTGACCCTTATTGGAATGCATTTTTTACTTCAAAACAGAAAGGATGGAAATAGTTAACACAATCGAGGGCGGCGTTTATTTGGTAGTCGATCCTGCTTTGGAACGGGAAACATTGCTCAAAAGCATTAAATCGGCATTGGCTGGAGGAATAAACATCGTACAAATATGGAACAACTGGCCTGCGCAAGTTGATAAATTATCGCTCATTAGAGACATCGCCAGACTTTGCGCCCCTTATTCCATTCCAATATTGATTAATGAGGATTGGAAATTGCTACTTGAAACCGATTACCTCGCTGGCGTACATTTTGATCAACTAACAGATGACCTGCTGGACATTAGACAGGCTGTAGGAAGAAAAATTATTATCGGAGTAACCTGCTCGGGCCATCTGGATACCGTTCACAGCGCAAACCAGTACAACCTTGACTATATTTCCTTTTGCGCCATGTTTCCATCAAGCTCGGCTGGGAGCTGTAACATCGTTTTGCCCGAAACGGTACAACAAGCAAAGGCGATCACCAATATCCCACTTTTCATTTCAGGTGGAATGACTCCAGAAAACACCGCCATGTTGAAACTAAAAATACCATTCGATGGAGTTGCTGTAATTTCAGGAATACTGGTAGCGAGCAATCCCGAAAAGGAAGCAAAGGCCTTTCAACTTGCACTAAACAACCAAAAGAAATAAAATATGAGAATGAAAACCATAAATAAGTTATGCTGTCCTTTTGATAAGGCGGATCTTCAGTTGAAAATTTTTGTAAAAGACACTAACTTGAATGTACTGGAAGGTATTTTATCCTGCTCAGCATGCCAAAGAAACTATCCGATTATACATGGTGTGCCTATTATGTCGCCCGATGAATATCGTCAGATTGAGCTCGAACAGCCCATTATAGAAAACTGGAAAATTGAACACGGGCTAGAAGAAATCCGCCTTATTCCCGGCCAAATCGATCAAAGTTAAAACATTTTCATTTTGCCTACATCTTGTTCAACGATATAAAAAAGAGCATAATGTAGGCAATTTGTTTTAGGAGATCTTGCTACGGGCATCGTTGTGACGTTGAAATTAACTTGCAGTTGAAGAAAATTGTGGCTAACCGCAGAAAGAAATTAGAACGTGTAGTAAGTCAGTTCACCACCTCTAATCAAATCTGCGTGATTTAATCGGTAGCCTTTTATAGTTTTCCCGTTGAATACTATTTTTTCAATGTAGCCTTTACTTTTATGTCCTGATATCTTTCTTATTTTTAAGGTTTTACCATTTTGAAAGCGCACCAATACTTCATTAAATGTGGGTGTAGTTGCTTCATAAAATGTTGAAACCGGATCTACCGGATAAAATCCGAGTGAGGCAAAAACGTACCAAGCCGACATTTGGCCAGCATCATCGTTTCCGCTTAAGCCACCTGCCCCCTCATCGTATTCTTCATTCAGGATTTTGTTAACCTGCAGCTGGGTTTTCCATGGCGAAGCGGTAAAATTGTACAGAAAAGGTATTTGATGACCAGGCTCATTTCCATGCCAATATTCCTGTTTGTTAAACAATGAATCTAATTCATTCTCTAGTTTTTTAGGTCCACCCATTAACTTAACCAAACCTGGTACATCTTGAGGCGCATAAAAACTGTACTGTCTCGGCGTCCCTTCTGTGATATAAGGTTCACGGTGATCGGCAAGAAACGGTTCGAACCAAGTTCCATTCTTGTAACGCCCTCTCATCATCCCGACACTGGTATCGAAAACATTTTTATAGTTTAATGCCCTTTTTTCTAGCACCTTAAAATCTTCTGTTTTACCCAAATCTTTCGCGATTGTAGCTAATGCATAGTCATCAAATGCATATTCCAGCGTTCGGCTAACCTGCTCCTTTTTATGAAACGCATTCGGAATACTATCTTCCATCGGAATATAGCCATATTTTAGATAGCTGTTTATTCCCCGTCTGCCTTTTCCATTTAGATAATCTACAGAGTCTGGCATCTCGAAAGCATTTTTCCTCATGAGTTGGTAAGCTTTCTGGATATCATAATCCCGAATCCCTTTGTTGTAAGCAGAAGCGATAAATGCCGTCGAATGATCGCCAATCATCGCAGCAGTATAGCTATTCCAGCATGGAAAAATAGGTAACCATCCCCCCTGCTCGCCTTTTGATATTAACGATTGAACAAAGGCGTTGCCCAGCTTTGGCTGCAACAATTCCACCAAGGGAAGCTGAGCCCGGTAAATATCCCACATGGAGAAATCATCGTAATAATTTCCCTTAGCTATTTCGCGTTGATAGTTTCCTGCAAAACGAGGGTAACCGCCATCAACATCATTAAAAAGCCTTGGATGTTGCTGGGCATGATAAAGTGCCGTGTAGAATATTTTTTTCTTTTTCTCATCGCCAGATACAATTTTAATTTGTGCAAGCGATTCAGACCAGCTTTTTCTGGTCTTGCTTTTCACCTCCTCGAAACTTAAGGAGCCAATTTCTTCTTCCAGATTGGCTTTTGCAGCTGCTATACTGGTAAAAGAAGTTCCGGAAGATATGACAATTTGCTCGCCTTTTTCCAGTTTGAACCCAGCATAAACGCCAATGTTTTTCTTATTGATTATGGATGTTGCAATGTCCGTTCTGCCTTCGCTAAAAGCACCACTTCTAGTAAATTTCCTATTAATTTTGATGAAGAAGTAGCCGCTAAAACCAGCAGGCTCTCCCCATCCCTGATAAATACGATGAACAGGATTGTAGCCAGAGATTTCACCCTTTGATTGATCAATTTTAATGAAACCCTTTTCTTGATCGCTATTTGGGCTAATTAACAGATAAATACTGTCTGCTTTTAGTGCCTTTACCCGAAGCATACCACTGCGGAGCGTAGCCGTGATTTCTGTTTCCAATTGATATTTCTGAAACACTGCTTTATAATAATCCGGCTGCGAAATTTCCCCTTGATGACTATAATTTTCGGCATAATCATTGGCAGCAGTTTTCAGTTTTCCGGAAATTGGCATGATGGTGAAACTGCCATAATCTTGCGTACAAGAACCACTAATCCAGTGACTGGCTCTAAAACCAAAAATTTTATCGTTATTGTAATAATATGGCGCCAGACATTTTTTCTCGCTAAGCTGTGTTTGCGGTGTCCACTGCGTCATTGCAAAAGGCGGAGCAACTGCCGGAATGGTATTGGCCAAGCGCTCCGTTTTATCCTCAATATGTTGGCTTGCTTTCGTGGTACTGCCAGAAGTTCCAGAAAATGGCTGAACATATCGAATCAAATCCTTTTGTTGCGCAAAAGAAGAACTAGAAAACAGGCAAATGATCAACGTAATCTTCACGAAGCATGCACACGCATGTTTAAAAAAACCAATAACCACTTTTTCGGTCAAATCTGTCGAGTAATTAGTGCTAATCGATTGAGTCATTATTTTTTCTGATGGGCTCCTCCAACTTCTTTTCTGTATTTCGCATACATCTCAACGGAAAGGGTTACCGGATTTCCAACTGTTTTTGTAGGATAATCCTGGCGTTTGTTCACCCACTTCCATTCCCAGTCTGCTAATTCACTTTGAATGGTTGCAATATCCAGCTTTTTATTTTGTATGATCGCATTACTCGCTTTAGCAATAAACATTTCCCAGCGTGGTTTATAAAAATCACTTAATAATCCACTCCATTGGCGGCAAGCGTATTCATTCAGGGGACTTTTAGCATCGCCCCAAAGGGTGATTAAATCTTTCGCATTCTTTTCATAAAGTGTCTTCTCTTTTTCAGTTTTTCCCCATCTTCTCGCATCGCTTACCCACGGACCAAGTAAAAAGTCTTGTCTTGATGCAAGTAATTTGTCCATGTCATCAATCAAATTCAAAAACCTTTTGCTTTCAATCTGGAATGCCTGAAGGTTCTTCTTTTCATACGCGGCAACTAATTTTCTTTGAATCGGCAAGGCATAATTGGCCAGCACCTGGCGGGTTAAATCAACAATATCGTATTGATAACCATCACTGGCTTTACAATTTTTACTGGCTTTTATCAACGCATCCCATGCCGGAAGTAAATCCTGCTCATCATAGTTCAGCGTAGTTTTCGCCCATCGTGAAAGGGAATCTAAAGTTGGTCTGGCCTGAATTATAGATTCTGCACCATCTCTGATATATTTGTCAGAAGGTACATTGTAAACCGTTTTTCGTAAAATCTTCCAGGCATCTTGTGCATCCCGATCATTGGTTCCATAACGGTTGTTAACAAATTTAGGGAGCCATTTATTTAAATCGATTGGTGTTTTTTGCCAGGTATTGGCCATCATCAACTCATATAAAACCGGATTTTGTTCTATCCCTTCCATACTCAAACCGATACCTTTCATTTTACCGCTTTTTGGATTTGCCAGCGCTTCGGCGGGTGCGGTTGCTACCACATCCATGCGACCAAACAGATTAGTGTTTCCACCAAAATTGTGAAGCATATTCCAAATCCAAGGTTTGCCATAAAAGCCTTCCGTTCTTTTCCAAACGGGTTCAATTTCTGTAGCAAGATCCAGTAAAATCATTTTATCATCCGGAACTGCTTTTAACAAAGCTTCGGTTTGCGGCTCTTTCCAAAATTTTCTGTCGCTATAAAAAAGCCATCCCTGCATCACCCAAACGGCTTTTGGATCGGCTTGAGACATTCCATCATAAATTCTTGCGCTCAGTTTACCTAAGTAATCAGGTGCTGATGTTGGTGGCTCATTTTCATTAAACGTATCTGCAGAATAGAGATGATCCGTTCCTAAAAGTTCCGTTTGCTTCTCCAGAAACTTTTTACCTATTTGGGCAAACATCGGATCTTCAGAATCCAAAATATAAGTATCTGCAAAACCATTTGTCCAGTTGGTTGCTTTTAATTTTGCATTCGGGTATTTTGCTTTAAAGGCGGCAGGAACGTGACCAGTAAAGGCCGGAAGCACAGGTTTCATGCCAAGTGCCCGCTCCCTTTGTAAAATTTTCTTTTGCAAATCAAAGTGTTCTTTCATCCATGAAACTGGTAAAGGACCACCCCATCCGTCGATGTTGCCCATCCAAAACCATGAAAAATATGCCGGACCAGTAAAAAAGCCACTTAATTCTTCATCAGAAAAACCCATTTCTTTATACAAAAGATACCAGGTATATTCTTCTCCGGTAATGGCCAGCGGCATATTGATTCCGTGTAAAGCCATCCAATCAATCTCTTTTTCCCATCTGGCCCAGTCCCACCAACTCATACTGTAGTTAAATGTACAGTAGTTCAAATAATAACGATATTCGTAAGGCGTTTCTTTTCGCACTTTAGCAGGTACCTTCGGAAGCGTAGCAGGCAGTTTTAAATTAGTGCCGTTCCAGGTGATTTGACAGTGTGCGTACTCAGTTAAATAGTGATAAAATGCTGAAGCGATGGCCACGCCACTTGAACCTCTTAATAGGATTTTGTTGCCCTTGCTTTCAATTTCGAAAATATCTTTTCCATCTTTCGAATTCAGTTTTTCAGTGAGAAAATACGATTGGTGCTTTGGAACCACCCTTGCAATAAGTTCGTTTGATGTTTTTAAATAATCTTGCGACCACGATTTGCCGTAGCCCAATAAACAGATTGCAAGAACAAAAAGGAATTTCAATTTCATATCAAATTTTTAAGAACCACTTCTTATCGTAAAGAAATTTAAGGATAAATAATTGGATGCCGAAGATGGCCATCCACAAAAGTGCCGATTGCCAGATTGCCGGAATCTTTTGAACTAAGCCACCGAAAATAAAAACCGCCGTAGATTCAAAATTAATAAGGCCATGGGCACAAACGTATATGAGGATGGAGTTGCTGCCAATCCAAAGAAATGGAACACACCATTTTTTAATCGACTGCACATCAATAACATAATAAAATAGCGTAAATAACAAAATGCTACATCCGCCAGCAAATAACACGAAAGTACTGGTCCACATGGTTTTGTTAATGGGGAAAATGATCGACCAAAGTAAGCCTAAAGCGATACATGCAATACCTGCAAGAAATAATTTGAGTACTTTTTGATTGGGTGAGCTTGATTCTGATTTAATAAAAGTACCAGTAAATATGCCAATCATCGCAGAACAAATTGCAGGAATAGTGCTTAAAATTCCTTCCGGATCGTATACAATGCGATGGAGTTTTCCTGGCAAAAGTAATCGATCTATATAGGCTGATAAATTGCCTTCTGGTGTTAGCACGCCAGCACCAAAATGAGGCACCGGAACATACATCATGATAAAATAATAACCAAAAAGGATGCCTAAAAACCAAATGATTTGTTTTGGTAGCGAGAAGTTAAGATAAATCAGCGCAGCGAAAAAAGTAGAAAAAGCAATTCGTCCGAGCACACTGGCAAAGCGAGTATTTTCAAAACCATTCCACTGCAATAATCCATTCACAATAAAACCCAGTACAATTAAAATCAAGGTTCGTTTGATTAACGAATAATAAACCTGATTAGAAAGGCTTTTATCGTTCGCCCTATTTTCAAAATATTTTTGGTACGAATAAGGCATTGATACGCCTGAAATAAAGATAAAAAGGGGAAAGATCAAATCGTAGAAAGTGAACCCGTTCCATGGAGAATGGTGCAGCTGATTGCTGATACCGACCATCATTCGCTCTAAAAGTGACAAATTTTCTGTACCTATAATCTGCCAGTCTTCATGATTTTGAGCAAGGCCATGCTTTTGCTTTACGGCGTTGGCTAAACCATGGAAAATCCCTTCGCCGCTAATAATCCAAAACATGTCGAAGCCACGCAAAGCATCCAAAGAAATTAATCTTTTTGGTTTACTTACTGGCAAATCGATCCTGGCGGTTAATTTCATTTAAATATTAGTGGTGAAGATTATTGATTAATTTTTGCTTCCGCAGGAACTATTTTTTTATTGAAGTTTGATAAATCACGTAGCCTTCATCGTTAATCACCTGAACATTTAGGCTGTTGTTGCTTACAGAAAACAGCATAAAGCCATACTCTGATGCGACCATCTGCGCATCAGGAATCAGTTTAACCGGCGTTTTCTCTGAAGCTGCACCAGAAATGAAATGATGGGTTTTGCCTTCAGGTTTAATATACTGCAAACTATGCTCGTGCCCGGTTAAATATACATCAACCCCATTACGATCTAGCAGTGGTTTCAGTGAATTTCTAATGGCTTTGGTATCATAACCTTCGGTTCGGCTACCGCCGGTAAACATAGGATGATGGCCTACCACAATTTTCCACTTAATGGAGGGATCTTTTTCGGCAAGTGTTTTTTCGAGCCATTTTTTTTGAGCCGTAGTATCCTGCCCTTTCACATTTGGGCCGTATTCTGCGTTTTTGTAAAATTCAGGAATCAATGGATTGGTATCTATAAAAGCAATTAAAACCTGATTGTTCAGATCTCCATTGATGGGGAATCTCTTTGAAAAGTATCTTGCAGGCATTTTCCAGCGTCTGCTGATTTTTGAATATTCAACCTGGGCATCAGGATTTGACTTATAATCGTGGTTACCGAGAATCACATACCAGTCCCATTGCAAAGAAAAATCAGTGTAGATATCTTCAAATGAATATTTAAACAGCGGGTCTCTTTCGCTGATGACACCGCTAGGGTAAAAATTATCACCTGTGGAGATTATAAATTGAGCCTTAACATCTGCAGCGGTAATCCCCATTTGTTTCGCTACCTGTTTCTGGTGATCGGCGCCATTTCTGCCCCAATCGCCCATGGCAATGAAATTTAAAGTACCAATTTCTTTTTTGAGGGCTTTTGTTGCAGTAATCGTTTCTGAAGGATTCTTTGTGATAATTTGTGCAAATAACGATCCTGCAGAAATAAGAGGAAGAAGAAATAGTAGTCGTTTATTCATGAATTGAATTGGGTCTTTTTAATGAAATGGATAAAATTTTAAAAAAGAAATTTCTCTAAAGATAAGCCTAGAGAAATTTCTTTTCATGTTATCCAATTAATTGTAACCAGGATTCTGTTTTAATTTCGGGTTTAAGATCATTGCCGAATTAGGAATTGGCATCAGGCGGTGGAAAGTTTGTGCATCGGTTTTGAAACCCCACGACCCTTCGTACTTACCAAAACGAATCATATCGTTGCGGTGCCAGCATTCCCACGAAAGCTCTCTGCAACGCTCTTTGTATATGTCTTCCAATGTTACAGAAGTCCACGCTGGTGAAGTGGTTCGCACTGCTCTTAACTGGTTAACTAAAGATAATGCAGTTTGACCTTGTGTTGGAGTAGCACCTCTTAATATCGCTTCTGCTTTCATCAACAAAATATCTGATAACCTAAAAATGGGCACATCATTATTTTGATTTCTATTTGAGGAAGTACTATCGCAATAAAATTTATTGTTGCGGTAACCCATGTTCCAGGCCACTTCATCGTTTCCAGCGTCGAATGGTCTCGATGCATCTCTCAGCGTTACATTAGGTGTGATATCAACCTGATAGGTAATTGGAGCGGAAGCATCTGCACCAGTGTAAAACTGGTCGTAACCTTTTTTGGTTGTAGCTACAGTAACCGGGCGGCCATCATAAAAAGTTTGTAAGCCCCTAATCCATTGTGCATTTCTTTTATCATTAGGATCGTTGAAGTTTGCATAAAATTCTGGCAAAGTACTCATTGGTGCACTTGGCGTATGTTTAAGACTATATTTCGCCTGCAATGATCGTGGTAAAGAATACCTCGAATAAATCATAAAACCATTACTATATCCCGGATCGTAGGGGATAGCAAAAATAAATTCTTTTGTTTGAGGTCCGTTATCAATAAAGAACATCTTTCTGAAATCAGATTCTAAACTATAAGGTGATCCTGTTGCTGTTGTAATCAAATCGCACATGGCTACAGCTTCATTATAACGGGCAGTTCCGGTATACACTTCAGAGTTGAGATACATTTTCGCCAAAATAGCATAAGCGGTGTATTTGTTCGGTCTGCCGTAATTTGCTGCACCAGTGGCTATGCTTAGGCTTGGTAATATATCTTTGAGTTCTGCCTCTATGAAAGTAAATACTTCTGCTCTCGGTTTGGTTTCTGGGGAAGTTGTTTCACCGAATGAAGTTACGATAGGGATATTGCCCCACAAATCCATCATCATAAAAAGTGCTAAAGCTCTTGTTGCACGAAGCTCGGCTATTGAGGTAACTTTTGCAGGTGATTCTGGTGCATCTTTTAGTAGAAACAAGCTCTGGTTTGCTTTACTAATCACACCCGAAAGCCATCCCCAACCACTACTCACATGTCCGTTATCTTTGGTCCAGGTGTGTTTGTGGTGCATTTCATAAGTTCCACCATCATACCAGTTACCACCTCTTGCAGGCATAATTGCCTCATCGGTACTTAGTGTTTGCATGAAGAAATAATCGGTGCTCCATCCCTGACGAAGCTGTACGTACACCTGGCCAGTAAGCTGAACAAAGTGTTGTGCCGTTTGCGGAAATGTTTCTGGGGTTAATTGAGTTTCAACTTTTAAATCCAGTTTATGACAAGAGCTTAACACACCTAGTGTTAAAGCTGCACCTGCGATATATTTAATAAGACTTTTCATCTTTTTTGATTTTAATTAAATGATACATTTAAACCGAACAAGAATGTTCTGGTTTTAGGATAAAAGTTATTGGTATCTACACCTGGAGCAATACCGCCCTGGTTAATTTCCGGATCGATACCTTTGTAACCAGTGATCACAAAAAGATTGTTAGCAGTAGTATACAACCTCAACGAATTTACACCCGGAATCAGTCCTTTTTTGAATGTGTAACCCAAGGTGGCGTTATCTAGCCTCAAGTAACTACCATTTTCTAAAAAGCGGCTTGAATATTTGTAAGAGTTAAAATCTGCTGCTGATTCGTTTTCTACCTCAACCGGGATATTGGTGAACTGGGCTGTGCTTGGGCGGAATAAATCAGCACGGGTTACGTTCATGATTTTGTTACCCAAAACAGCTCTCATAAAAATACTTAAATCGAAGTTTTTGTAACGAACATTGTTGCTCCAACCGATTAATGCTTTTGGCTGTGCATTTCCTAAAATATAATAGTCAGTTCTATTTAGTAAACCCTGCGTTTTAATATTGCCTGCCGCATCGTAGTATTGCGAAACACCGTTGGCATCTTTCCCTGCATATTTAAAAGTATAGAATGTTCCAATCGCCTGGCCTGGTGCTAAAATCTGTAATGATGCACCACTTTGACCTGCGCCATCAGGAGTTACCGTCAACCTGTTATCGATATTGAAACGAGTATCAGATAAGGTAATGATTTTATTTACGTTTCTGGCAAGATTGATGGCTGTTGTCCAACTGAAATTGTCGCTAATTACCGGCGTACCATTTAAAACTACCTCTATACCTTTATTACTTAGCTTGCCCACATTTGCGGTAAGCTGACCAGAAGGATAAAGGTTTTGATCAACGTCGAACGTTAAAATTAAATCAGTAGTTTTCTTGTTATACCAATCTACCGAACCACCTACTCTACCACCGAATAACCCAAAATCTACACCTAAATTTGTGGTTGCTGTTCTTTCCCAGCGTAAATCTTTGTTTTCATTTTGGATGGCGCCATATGCACCCTCTCTAGGTGAACCATTGTAATAAAACTGCCCTACCTGACCATAAATCAGTTTGGTTGTTAGTGGCGCAAAACCCAATGAATTCCCGGCAATACCATAACTTCCACGTAATTTCAATGACCTAACTACATTTTGATTTTTCATGAAATTTTCCTGGTCAAGGTTCCATGCTGCACCAACTGATGGATAGTAACCCCAGGTTTCATTTATACCGAATACGTTAGATCCATCTCTTCTAATCGATCCCTGAAGTAGATACTTGTTTTTATAATTATAGTTTACTCTTGCAAAATCAGAAATCAACAGAATTTCCTGATAGGTAACACCAGGATTAAAATCTACCCTGAAATCGGTTACCGCGTAAGGATTACCTAAACTTAAGTTGTTATAACCAACCTCGTTTACAGGAAAATTAGTAGAAGTTGATTGGAAACCATCGTTATTTAATGATTGTTGATAAGAATAACCAACTACCGCATTAATATCATGATCGCCAAACTTTTTGTTCCAGGTAAGATAAGTTTCTATAATCTTATTGGTATTTTGATAAGCGTTTCTTACTGCCACACCATTCTGACCAACTAAAGAGACGAAAGTTGGGTTTGCTGGCGGATCTGGCGTGTTTCTTACGTTGTTATAACGAGAAGTATAAATGCTGTTGTAAAATGCACCATACACATTTTGGGTATTTTGATAAGATAGGTTTACATCATATGTAAAACCAAAAGGAAGTTTTAAGTTAGCACTCAAGTTTCCTAAAATATTTTTAGTTTTTAAATTTTCTTTCGCATTCTCCAACATCGAAACCGGGTTGTAATAACTGGTTTGAACCAAGTTATCAAAATAACTACCGTCGGCATTTCTTACCGGTGCAGTTGGCAAATAAGTAAGCATTTGCGATAATATCGTGTTTCTGTAAGGAACAAGATCTGCATTACTTACAGAGTTGCTTAAGTTGAAAGAGATTTTCAATTTATCATTGAAAGCTTTTTGCTCAACGCCAATACGACCGATAAACCGATCTAATCCGCTGGTTTTAATTATCCCTTGTTGATTGAAATAGTTAACACTTGCATTGTAGGTTGTTTTCTCGGTGCCACCACTTAATGAAACGTTATGGTTTTGAGACATGGCATCGCTTCTTTGCACTTCATCCTGCCAGTTTGTATTTGCACCTTTATCATTTGCTGGTGTTAAAGCAGAATTTGTTTTCGCTAAAAAGGTCCGCAACTGGTCTGCATTCATCATATCATAGCGATTGGAAACATTTTCAATTCCAAAATAGCCGTTATATGAAATCTGTGTTTGCCCGCTTACACCTTTTTTAGTAGTCACCATAATTACACCGTTTGCCGCCCGGTTACCATAAATAGCCGCTGCAGCCGCATCTTTTAATACATCAATAGAAGCCACATCATCTGGTGCAATAATTGAAATATCTGCGCCAACTACACCGTCGATAACGAATAAAGGAGATTGAGCGCCTTCACGAAGTGTAGATGCACCTCTCATGATAATCGCTGCATTACGGTTTGGATCTCCACTACGGCTAATATTTAATCCCGGAACTTTACCCTGTAACATCTGGCCAACATCACTAATGGCCCCTTTATTTAAATCTTCGCCTTTAACGGTTGATATTGAACTTGTTAAAGCTTTTCGGGTGCTTTTACCGTAACCCACAACTACAACATCAGTTAATGATGCCGTTGCTTCTGAAATGGTTACCTGATAAGTTGAAGCGGCCTCCACCGTTAGTTCTTTGGTTTGATAGCCTAAAAAACTAAAAAGGATTTTGTCGCCAGTTTTTGCAGAGATCGTGAAAGATCCTTCTGCACCCGTTGAGGTAACTTTGCTGGTTCCCTTTACAGAAACCGAAGCACCTATAATAGGCTGTTTGGTATTATCTATTAAGTTACCGGAGATTTTTCTTTCTGTTTGGGCAAATGCCATGTTGAAAGACTGGCCGATAAGTAAAAACAGCAAAAGAAAGCCGCCATACTTTATGCTCGTAAAATTAAACCTCATGATTTTTGTAGATTTAGGTTCATAAATGGTTAGTTAAATTTGTTTAATATATATGTTTTGTTTTTGTGTTAAAATTTGATGGTTGCCGGTAGGTATTTATTAACAAGCGCCTCGTAGTAAGGCTTTAATTCTTCCCAGCTTTTTTGATTAGGATTTTTAGAGTATAAATCATAAGGGTTGAATAATCTTACCCATTTAAACATTTCGTGGTCTTTCTCACTCATTAAATGATCGTAAGCATTTTCTTTATGTTGCGAGTAAAAAGAGTGGTAACGCAGCATATATAATCCCTGTTCAGGGATATATGGTTTCATCATGTGATAAACATATTCATCGTGCCCCCAAGACATGTGAACGTTATCGAGGCCGCAGTTTTGACTGTAAACACCCAATTTAGTTTGGTACTGGGGATTCTTGAAATCGGGATTCAGTTCAAAAAACTCCGGGTAAACAATTTTATCTGAATAAGCACAACCAACTGGAAATGTATCGCCCACGACTGCCCATTGCGGCTCACCATAAAGGCAAAGCACTTTTCCCATATCATGGATTAAACCAACAAGCACCATCCAGTCCGGATGGCCATCATTTCTAATGGCTTCTGATGTTTGAAGCAGGTGTTGCATTTGATCTAAATCTGTATCCGGATCAGAATCATCAACTAATTTATTCAGAAAATCAAAAGCACTCCATACAGGCATTTCTTCCTTATTAAACTTCAAATAATTAGCTTTTTTCTGCTGAACAAAATCATAAGTTTGATAAGTGTGGTTCAGTTTATAAAACTCTTTTACACCATCTTTTTCGGTTTCATCGTAGTTTCTAAACTGTTCTTCTTTTTTGTCTGAATTGATATTGGACGGGTCTGGATAACGGATTAATAAATCCTCTTCCCATTGATCGATATTCTTCAATGGATTCTGATTTTCCTTCGAAAATATTTCTTCGTTTCTCATAAGGCTAGAAATAATTTGGTTAAAATATGCTTTGTTTGATGATCTAAAGTTGAGTTTTTGAAACCTTAGATTTTTATGATTTGGGATTTTTATTTACGTAAACGATTAAGTAAATCAAGATAATCTAATATAACTAATTGACTAATAATCTCTTGAAGTTTAACTCTGTACAGATTGATGCAGCGTTGGGTTTTATTAAGCAAGCAAGAATGCTGGCGGCTAAATAACTAAAGCCTGTAGGCAAATTGTTATTATAATTCCTTAGTTTAGTAGCAACGGATTTGTTACGTTGCATGCAACTTTCGAATTCGTTTTTGATAACCAGACAATCATCCCTGTAAGTGAGTCGTGGAGAAACAAGGTATATTAGCATTGGATATATATCTTCCAATTTTGGTTTATAAATCCAGCTGAAATGATCATCATTACGAGATGAAAAATGTTTTTGGTTATCCAGATTAACTAACAAAACGAGTAACCAAATGTCGGGAGAGGTAAATATCAAAAGACTTGCGCAGGAGTTAAACCTGTCGATAGCAACTGTATCAAAAGCGCTTAATGATAGCTACGAAATTAGCTTGAAAACAAAAACAAGGGTATTAACACTGGCAAAAGAACTTAACTACACACCAAACCCTGCGGCCAGTAATCTACGTAGCAATAAAACTAAAACCATTGCGGTAATTATACCGAACATAGCCAACAACTTTTTTTCCCTGGCCATCAAAGGGATTGAAGAAATTGCCAGGCAATATGGTTATCATGTGCTCATTTATCAAACACATGAAGATATTGAGACGGAAATGTTATTTACGAACAGTTTACTAAACGGCCGCGTAGATGGCATTTTGACTTCTGTATCGAGCAACGAATACAATAATGATTATTACCGCGATCTGGTTAAAAAAATTCCGCTTGTTTTTTTCGATCGGGTGTATGAATCTTTAGATGCCTTTAAAATTACCACCGATGATTACCAGATTTCCTTTAATGCCACCGAACATTTAATTGAGTGTGGGTGTACTCAAATTGCTTATTTATACGGTTTGGAAAAATTACCGGCCGGCCGAACGCGATTTGCAGGATATAAAGATGCACTGGCGGCACATGGTATCAGCATCGATGAAAACCTTATTTTACACTATCAGCCGGAAGAAAATGAGAACGTGACCAACATTGTCAATTTGTTCCAATCGCATAAGCCAGATGCAATTTTCTCCTCGATAGAAGAATTTGCAATTCCCGCTTACCTTGCTTGTAAAGAATTGAAACTGCAAATTCCAGATGATGTAAAAATTATCAGCTTTTCTAATCTGAGTTCTGCAAAGTTGCTCAATCCTTCTTTAACAACTATTACCCAACCTGCATTTGAAATAGGGATTGAGGCTGCCAAATGCCTGTTTAAAATCTTAACTAAACGTGGTATTGGAGATGATCAAAATATTGTGCTCAAATCGGTGCTCATCAAAAGAGAATCAACTGGTTGCTGGGAAAAACCTGCTTAAAATCGGTTAAAACCCGAAAACGTTTACGTAATTAAATACCTTCTTTCGTCCGCTTTGATTCGGATTTTTTCTGACTTTTAAAAAAACCAAATATATTACAACGCTATGAATCACCTTTCAGCGCTTGACTGTGCCGTTTTCTTTTTGTACTTCGTTATCGTTTCGGCCTACGGTTATTATGTTTATAGATCTAAAAAACAAAAGAAAACGGATACTAAAGACTATTTTCTTGCTGAAGGATCCTTGACATGGTGGGCTATTGGCGCATCCATCATTGCCTCCAATATTTCTGCAGAGCATTTTATCGGTATGTCTGGCTCTGGCTTTGCCATGGGACTGGCCATCGCCAGTTACGAATGGATGGCTGCTGCAACGCTGATTATTGTAGCGGTTTTCTTCCTGCCAATTTACCTTAAAAATAAAATTTATACCATGCCACAGTTTTTATCTACCCGGTATAACAATACCGTAAGTACATTAATGGCTGTCTTTTGGTTGCTGGTTTATGTGTTTGTTAACCTTACCTCTATCTTTTTTTTAGGTGCTATCGCCATAGAAACCATTACAGGAATTCCTTTTAGCACCTGTATCATTTTTCTGGCCATATTCTCTGCATTAATTACCCTTGGGGGGATGAAAGTGATTGGCTATACAGACGTTATCCAGGTTTTTGTTTTAGTTATCGGTGGATTGATTACCTGTTACATGGCGCTGAAACTGGTATCAGAAAAATTAAATGTAGACACTGTTTTAGGTGCGCTGCCGATGTTACGTACAGAGGCTGCTGATCATTTTCACATGATATTTTCAAAGGGCGATAAGTTTTACAACGAACTTCCAGGTGTGGCGGTATTGGTTGGCGGGCTTTGGATCAATAACCTAAATTACTGGGGCTGCAATCAATACATCGTTCAAAGGGCTTTAGGGGCAGATCTAAAAACCGGGAGAAGCGGATTGATTTTCGCTGCCTTTTTAAAGTTGCTAATTCCGGTTATCGTAGTGATTCCGGGTATTGCTGCTTTTGTGCTTTACCAGCGTGGCTATTTTCAGGCAGAAATGCTAGACAGTTCAGGTGTACTCAAACCAGATCATGCTTATCCGGTATTAATGAACTTATTACCTATTGGAGTAAAAGGAATGGCTTTCGCAGCATTAACGGCAGCAATTGTGGCTTCTTTGGCAGGAAAATCAAACAGTATTGCCACCATTTTTACATTAGATATCTACAAAAAATACATCAATCCTACTGCAAGCGAAACACGGATGGTAGCCGTTGGACGATGGTCAGTGGTCATCGCATCGATAATTGCGATTATCGTTGCTCCGGCGTTAAGAAGCTTTGATCAGGTATATCAGTTTATCCAGGAATATGTCGGTTTTATTTCGCCGGGTGTATTTGCCATTTTTTTACTTGGATTTTTCTGGAAACGAACAACATCCAGGGCAGCACTTTGTGCCGCACTGCTAACCATTCCTCTTTCCATCTTCTTCAAATTCCTGCCCTCAATAAGTCAGGGTTTAATTGATGATATTCCTTTTCTGAATAGAATGTCGTGGGTTTTTGTGACTATCATCGTGGTGATGGTGTTAATCACACTTACCGATCCTAAAGGTAAGAACAATCCGCAGGGTTTAGAGATTGACAAAACGATGTTTAAAGTTACGCCTGCATTTATGGTTGCATCTGTAATTATTGTAGGCATTATGGCTGCCCTTTATACAGTGTTTTGGTAAAAATTAAATAGTACGCTAAATATAATATAGATGAAGTTAAAATTATTTCTTGCAATCTTCCTTCTTTCGGGCTTTTTTGCCAATGCGCAATCAAAATTTAATATTAAAAGCTATGGTGCCATTGGCAACGGCAAAACCAATGATGCAGTGGCGATTCAAAAAGCTATCGATGCGTGTTCAAAAGCTGGCGGTGGCCAGGTAGTTGTTCCTGCCGGGCATGTTTATCTTTCGGGCCCCTTCCACTTAAAATCATTTGTAGAGTTGAGAGTAGAAGGTGGAGCCAAAATTTTAGCAAGTCCGGATGAAAAACTTTATACAGAAAGTGCCTTTGGCGATAACAAAGGTGAAGGAACTGTATGGATTGGTGGAAAAAATTTACAGCAGGTAAGTATTACGGGTAGCGGTGAAATTGACGGAAATGGCATTTCATTTATGGGAGAAGAGCTAGACGATTCTTATGTGCTTAAACCTTTTAATGTTGTAGATCCACGGCCACATTTACTCACTTTAATTGGTTGTAAAAAATTAAATATCGACGGCGTTACTTTTAAAAACTCTGCTTACTGGACCGTTCATTTAATAGGTTGTGATGATGTTGCGATTTCAAATATCACGTTGCTCAACAGTATCAAAATTAGAAATAGCGATGGTATCGATATTGATCATAGTAAAAATGTAAGGATTACCAATTGTTATATCGAATCGGGAGATGATTGTATCTGCTTAAAAAACAGACGTGAATTTGAAAAATATGGACCATGCGAAAATATTGTTATTAGCAATTGTACCATGACTTCCAGCTCTTGCGCCATTAAAATCGGCTCAGAAAATATGGACCGCATTAGCAAAGTACTGATCAACAACTGTAATATCGTTAATAGTAATCGAGGCATAGGCATTCAAAACAGAGATGAAGGAACGGTAAGTGATGTAATCTTTTCTAATTTGGTTATCGAATCCAAATTATTCTCAGATGTATGGTGGGGCAAAGCCGAGCCTATTTACATTACCGCGTACCCACGAGCAACAAGCAATAACAAAGATGCGGGCTGGCGGTTACCGAAAGGTGAGACAAAAGGCCGCGTGGGTGCTGTTACAAACATTTATTTCTCCAATATTCGATGCTCCGGAGAAGGTGGAGTTTACATTAGCGGCGAAAATTCTGATAAGATTTCGAGCATTTATTTTGATCAGGTAACTGTTTCAATGGAGAAAACAACTAAGCAGCCTGGCGGAGTTTATGACCGCAGGCCAAGCAATGTAGAGGGGCTGGTAAAAAGTGATATTGCTGGTTTTTATTTCGAAAATACAGGCTACATCAGTTTACAAAACAGTGAAGTAATTTGGGGCAAAGCCAAACCTTCTTATGCAGGTAAAGCATTGGAGACAAAGAATGTAACTAAAATTAAATCAGTTAATTTTACAGAAAGAGATGCGGATAAATAGAAACAAAAATATCAGCAGTTTTTCAGCGTTGCTGATGCTGATGCTTATTTCGTTATCATCAATAGCGCAACAGGTAAGTAATCCTATTATCCCTGGATATTTTGCCGATCCAACGGTTGTAAAGCAAAATGGCACTTATTTTATTTATGCCACTATCGATCCATGGGGTGGAGATGAACTGGCTGTTTTTGAAACGAAAGACTTTGTTAACTTTACACGCCACCATTTAAACTGGCCTACCAAAAAAGCGTGTACAAGCCCTACCTCCAATAGTTCGATGGTATGGGCGCCTTCTGTTGTAAGAGGTAAAGATAAGAAGTTTTACATGTACGTATCTGTAGGGAGCGAGGTTTGGGCTGGAGTAAGTGATCAGCCTTTAGGGCCTTGGAAAAACCTAAAAAAAGATAACACGCCGCTAATTGCTGCAAAAGATTATCCTGCCGTTCATAACATTGATGCTGATTGTTTTATTAACGATAACGGCGATGCTTTTCTCTACTGGGGTTCGGGATTTAACTGGATTAATGGAAAATGCATGGCTGTAAAGTTAAAGCCAGATATGTTCAGTTTTGTAAATAAGCCAGCGGAGGTAACGCCAACAGGTTATTTCGAAGCACCACACATGATTAAAAGGAATAACGAATACTTACTAATGTTTTCTGAAGGAAAGGCAATTGATGAAACCTATCGAATAGGATATGCAGTAGGCAAAACGCCCTTCGGTCCTTTCCAAAAGGGAAAATATAGTCCAATTCTTTCAACCATACCTGGTACAGCAACAATAGGCCCCGGTCATCACACCGTTATAACATTAGGAAAACAGGATTACGTTTTGTACCATCGCATTGTTCCGCAAAAAGAAAAGTATGTACTTAGAGAACTTTGTTTGGATAGCCTTAAATACGACAATAAAAACCAACTCATGAAAGTTGTTCCGGTGAAAACGAAGCGTATTAATTGAGCTAAGCAAATGCGGGTTTTTACGTAAACGTTTACGCAAATAAACTGACTCATATTTAGTAAACCAACGTCTTTTTTTTACAATTTACACTAAACATCAAGCCAGCCATAATTTAAAATTAATTGTGCCCAATTCGCTTTAAGGGTGCTTTCTAAAATATGGAAACATGCTTATTGTAAACTTTAAATGAGAAAGAAGGTTAATATACTTTTTGATTCGACCAATGATGGAATACTAGATTTCCAGCTAACTTACCACGTAACAGCGTCCCGCCGGAAATGGAAAGTTGACTGTTCCATAGCCTTATTATCTGATCAGAATTTTGAATGGTTGGAAAATGATTCTTTTGCTTTCAATATTCAATCATTATTGATTGAAAACGCCCTTGTAATCAGCTTTGGAAAATTGCAACCGCAAATTAATGCAGAGTATTACAAGCTGATGAATATCATTGCAAACTACGTTCAACTTATTGACTGTGACATTAATTGGGCGCCAGAGCAGGAACTGATCATCGCTTCGCAACAGGAACAGCTGGTAGATCATTATTAGCACAGCCATTACTTCTTATTATCAGAAAAATTTACAATATTCAGTACAAATTGGATCAAAAATTAAGGGTTAGCAACATTCTGAATTGCTAACCCTTCAAATTACTTTTATTTGTTCAGTCGAGATTGGCTAGCCTCGAATCAAAGCTTCATATTAATCAACTTTCCATTGTAGGTAATCGACTTGGAACGCCCAGGCGATTTACCATCAGCAATTAATACTACATTAAACTTCCTGGTACTTAACATCCCTTTGAAATTACCAATTCTATCGCCTACACTTAATGTTTTTTCTTGATTATTCCACTTAAATGTGATGGTAGAGAACTTTCCTTTTTCATAATTATAGTTATCATTTTCATCTTCGTACAATACAAATTCACCGTCTGCCCCATCGTAAACACGAACAGTTAAATTATCCCATTTTTTTTCTGTTGAGTATTGGACGTCCGGCCCGATTGGAATAATTGATCCAGCCTTAACATAAAGTGGAACGATGTTTATTGGCGCATCAGTGTTTACCTCTCTCCCACCGTTATAATATTGGTTGGTCCAGAAATTATACCAACCGCTTCCCTCTGGCAAATATACAGGCCATTTTTTAGTCTGATATTTTGTTACCGGAGCAACCAAAATCGATCGGCCAAACAGATATTGATGACCCATTTCATGTGTTTTTTTATCGGCAGCAAAATCCATCACCATCGGACGCATAAAGGTTCCATCATTTTTGCTAACATCCCACGAGGTGCTATAAATGTAAGGCAATAAGCTGTAACGAAGCTTGATAAACTTTTCCTGAGCATCAAAACACCAGGAACCGCGGTCGCCAAAATTCCAGATTTCTCTTGGCAACTCTGTTCCATGAGAACGCATCATGGGACTAAAAGTTCCAAACTGCATCCAGCGAACATACAACTCTTGAAATTCAGGATTTTTATTTCCACCTCCATTACGCCAGCGACCGGCGAAAAAGCCACCTATATCGCTATTCCAGTTCGGAATGCCCATAAGCGTATAATTTAAAGCCGCAGGAATTTGTTTTTCGAGCATATCCCAGGTAGAACTTACGTCGCCACTCCAGGTATTAGAACCATACAACTGTTGACCAATAAAGCCAGATCTAGTGAGAATGACGCCTCTTTTCTGGCTGTTCCTTTCCCGCTGATGGGTTGCGATCCCCTTATTATGCATCAGGCTGAAACCATTTTTTACACTTCTGTAACTGCCAAGGTAAGTGGGTAAATCGAAATCAGATTCTTTTTTATTGATGTGATCCGGCTCTGTTGAATCAAGCCACCAACCATCGTTTCCGATATAGCTAAAAATACCTTTATCCAGATATTTCCAATAAATATCTAAGGCCTTAGGATTGAAAACATCATAAGGTCTCGCCCCGCTGTTTGGTGGCCAGGTATCAAAATTAATGATCATTTTTTTACTATCGAATTCCTTTCGCTGATCTGTTTTTGGACCAAAGCCAGGCCAGGTAACAATGAGCAGTTTAGCATTTAACTGATGAATCTGATCCACCCATTTTTTTGGATCTGGAAAGCGTTCTTTATCAAAACTCTGAGAGTTCCATGCACTATCACTTTTATTATATTCGGGCCAATAACGCCAATCCTGGATCACCACATCAAGCGGAACTTTTAAATCGCGATACTTTTTTAACACATTTAAACTTTCATCCTGACTATTATATCGCTCCTTACTCTGAAAAAAACCATATGCCCACAATGGAAGCATGGGAGCTTTCCCCGTTAAAGTTCGCACTTTTGAAATTACGCCATCCGCATTTTTACCGTACATAAAATAGTAATCTGAGCAATGACCTAAACCTTCAAAAGAAAGTTCCTGGGGGTTATCGTTAAATTCTGAAATGGAATAGTTATCCCAAAAAACGCCATAACCTTTAACCGAATGAAAAAACGGCGAGTAGGTTGACATATTTTCATTTTGCATGTGATGAGCAGAATTGCGTCGATTAAATTTGTTATCCAGAATTTGTCCCACCCCATAAATGGCCTCATCTTTATCAAGCAAAAAACCATTCCGAACTTTAAACGATGGTGTACCAGCATCATCTATGGGAGAAAATTGTGTTCCATAATCTTTATCATTCAACAATTTATTTCCCGAACGATCTGAAAAATAAATACCACCTGTTTCTACGTTTACTTCTACCTGAAGTGAATCACTTTTAATCAGCGTATTTTTTCCCATCTGAGAAAATTCAACCGGGGTTTTCACCGCTTTACCAACCACAGAGAGGCTCTTTTTGTCGTATGGTTTTCCGTCAGGCGTTTTAAACACACGCACAATGCTCGGCGAATAATATTCAATTTTAATATCCATCCCTTGAGTGGAAAAGGAAATTCCCTGCGGAAGTTTTTGAACTGACTGTGCGTTTAAATCTCCCGAAAAAGTCAGCATTAGCGCTGCCGTTATAAAATAAAGCCTTTGATAAATTCTCATATTGTAGGTTTATATTTGGTATTTGATGACAGCAAAAATAGATTCAACAACCTCAATAGAGACAACACCAATGTTGAATTTTTTTGTATTTAGGTTGATTTTTTCACGTTTTGAGCATATTCAGAAGGTTTACAGCCATAACGTTCCTGAAAGCATTTGCTCAAATAGCTCGAACTGCTAAAGCCTACACGATCGGCAATCTCAGAAATATTAAGGGTTCCTTCAAGAAGTAATTCTGCAGCTTTTTCCAACCTGATGTTGCGGATAAATAACGAAGGAGATTTATCAAGTAAGGTAATCAATTTGCGATACAACCCGGTACGGTCCATATTCAAATCGCTGCTAAGTTGCTCAACAGAATAGTCGCTTACATTTAAATTATTCTCGACCAGCAACATTGCTTTCTTTAAAAACGCAGCTTCCATCGGGTTCATGTTTTCCGTGGACTGAGGAATTTCTGTTCTTGGCGGGGAAGAAGGATTTGCAAATTCGAGTTTCCCACTTAATAAATTTTGCTGATCAATTAAACTTCTGATTCTGAGCAGGAGAAGATCTTCCCTCCGATTTCGTTCTGCATTTTTTCTGGCGTTACGCAAATAAAACCTAATGCTAAGCCAAATGGCTACAACCATTAAACCAAAATAGCAAAAATATGCCACCGTAGTTCGCCACCATGGAGGATTAATGGTTAGGTTGATTGTGGTGATTTCTCCTGGCCATTCCAAATTGGTAGTAGAAGCCATTACCTGAAGTTCATATTTTCCTGGCGGAAGATTGGTGTAAGATATTGTGAGCACTCCATCCCTTCCAGAAAAATCGTTTCCCTGTGCACTTCGGTTTTCTCTCCACTCCTGGTCTATACCGATCAGTTTGTAACGATAGTAAGTTTGGGCAGGATTTTGATAGTTAAGTGCCGAAAAACGGAAGGTGAGAAAATTTTGGTCGTATAGTAAAACTAAGCCGCTAGTATAAGGCACCGTTTTGTCCAAGATATTATTATCCACTTCAACATCTATCTTCTTTCCATGCACCAAAAAATCAGTAAAAACCGGTTTAAATGGCAATTTATCATTCTGTGCAATATTTTGGTTTAAAACCGAAAAGCCATTTACGCCACCAAAGTAAAGTGTTCCATTTTTGCTTTCAAATACAGCATTTCGCAAGTATTCGCCTTCCAAGGCACCTGTTGAAGCATCGTAGTTGATAAATGTGATATCCTTTGCAGCTTTACTAAGTTGCACCCGGTTAATTCCATAACTAGTGGCAATCCAAATATTTTTACGGCTATCTTCAAAAATCGATTGTATGAAGTTGTTGGAGAGCCCGTTTTGAGTATAGAAAAATTGTTCCTTACCAGTAACAGGATTTAATAAACTCAAACCATCTGTGGTGCCCGTCCAAATCCAACCCTTACTATCTTTAAATTTGGCTGTTTGGTTGCCAGGCAAGTTTAATACCTCCGTTTTCAAACCTTTAAGTACTCCAGAAGGAATTAACTTTGGGGGCAGAGGTCGTAGGGAATCTTCGTTTCCAACTCCGGGCTTGTACAAATATATTCCAGACTGCGTTTTAACATAGATTTTGCTGAGATCATCTTCGGCAAATGACTGAGCCATCACATCTTTAAAACTACTACCAAGAAACGAAGATTTTTTTACGGTGTTAAATAAATACCGATGCGGATGATGGTATAATAATCCTTGATTAGCAGTTCCGAGCCATAAACCACCTTGTTTATCGTATAATAGCGTACTTATTTCTGTATTGAGTTTAGTTCCATCTGCCTGCTCAATAACTGGAATATACTGGCTTTTGTTATGCTTTACATCCACAATCCAAATTCCATTCGCACAGCTGATGGTTGCTTTTCCATCTCCATCTACCACCAGAGTGTTGAGGTGATATGGCGTTTCCAATACTTTTTTCCAATCGCGTTTACGGATATCAAAAAAGAAGCAGCCACCATTACTCCCATTCCGAAGTTGATAAAATCCATTTTTCGCCTTCACCACAAGTGATGTACTTTGAAATTTAGACTGTTGAGCAGCAGGATATGCAGCCAGTTTAAATTGCTGGCGCTTTGCTTTCAAATTGTAGCAAATTACTTCGCCGGTGCTGTAAAAAAGAAATAAATCGTCTCTTTCATTACTCACATCTTGCAGTAGCCCAACATTATGATTTAGATCTATTGAATATTGATGATTTTTCGACTGTAACTTTTGGTTGTTAAGTAGCCATATTCTACTATCTGAATCTAGAAAAAAATCATCAATTGCGCCGTTAAAGCCAGCAGTTTTGAAATAGCGGTTAAGGTTTGATTGGTATTTTCCTTCATACAAATCAACCCGCATTAATTTATGATGATCTTTTATCCAGAGAATGGAATCCCCACTCTGGTAAATCCGATAGAAACCGTCGTAACTTTTCAACGCATAGCCTTGCTTACTTTTATCATGAATATAGGTAAAACGCGAACCATCAAAAATATTGAGGTTCCCACTGGTTTTAAAAACCATTCGGCCGTCTTGAAGCTGGATGATGTACCGTATTTGGTTATCACTTAGTCCCTGCGAAACGGTTAAAGGTGAAAAAACGAAATCCTGAGCAAATAGCTTTGGCATTAAATTCAGCAGCAATATAATGGTCAGTAAAATCGGCTTCATTTATAGGATTTAAGTTTTGTTGCCTTTAAAGATTTCGTTTTAAATGTTGAAATTAAGTCGCAGCTATCAGTTAATAGGTTTAGCAATTATTCAAACATCAATGCGGTTTTCGTTTGCAGTATTATTTATTTGGATTTAACTCAAAAACCTGTTTCATTAATTGCCATTTTTCTCCTGGCGCCGCCCCTGGCAAAGGCTGTTGAAATTTCCACATCAACGCTTCCCATTCCAATACCTTCTCATTTGCTTCGTCCATCATCTTCTTATTTTCAAACGTAAAGTCATCTGTTGTTTCCATCACCATAAATAAACGGTTCGAAATGCGATAGATTTCCATTGAGGTAATGCCAGAATCTACTATACTTTTGGTGATTTCCGGCCAGCCATTTTTGTGGTATTCCTCATATTCACTGATCAGTTTTTCATCGTCTACCAGATCAAGCGCAAGTGCATATTTTTTCATAGCTATAAATCGTGATGTTATCAATAACCCAATGGCTAACTGCCTCTTGGCTCAATTAAACAATTTTCAAAGCAAAGGTGTAAGCGAGTTTAGGTTTATAATCTTTTATGTCGATCTCCAGATAATTTTCATTCTGTTTAAAAGAAAGCTTTTGCCCCGTACTTAATAAGCCAACGCTGCTAATCGCTTTTTCCAAATAACTGCTTCCTTTTTTCATCGATTTTATCTGTACGATACCCTTTTCTGGCCAGGCCATCACCACGGCATAAATCGCATTTCCCTTGGTGGTGAAACGGATATCTTCAGGTGTAAAAGGCTTACTTTTACCTTCATTAAAACCCTGATCTTTTAAAGCCTGATTATTTTCAGTTGAAGGACCCTCACCAAAGACTTTCCATGGCCGGGTATCATAAATCGCATCACTATTAGCTTCCATCCATTCTCCAACCTCCTCTACAATTGCACGTTCCAATTCATCAATACTGCCGTTGCCACGTACAGGGATGCTCAGCAGAAAATTACCGTTTTTACTCACCACATCGGCCATAATCTGCACTACGGTTTTTGCACTTTTATAGCTTTTTTTATTGTAAATGGTTCTGTCGTAGTGCCAGGAACCGATGCAAGTATCGGCCTGCCATGGCAAAGGTTCAATTTCATTGCTATGGCCGCGTTCAATATCCCAAACCATACATTTACGCTGCTGCTTATCCAGTATCTTCCCGAAAATGACCGCTTCAAGTTTGTTATTTTTCTGAATACTTTTATTGTACATGTAAGATGCTAAACGCAGTCCTACATCACTCACTGGCCAAAGTGGTAAGGCTGTATCATCGAAATAAATAAGATCAGGACCATAGTTATCAATCAGTTCTACGGTACGATTGTAAAACTTTTCGCAGTAGGCTTTGGAAGGGATAGCGGCTCCGTTACCCCAATCCCACTGTTTGCCAGAAGCATCGTTATCCTGGCTATCTTCGCTAAGTGGATGATTTTGAGCATACAAATCCTGTGGATTGAGACCATTCCACCATTTCCCTTTTCCATCGGCAGCTGTTAGCTTTCCATCATAAGGAACGCCCGCTAAATCACCTTTCAAATCAGCACGCTGGGCAGTTTCTAGCCAGGTCCAGGCATGTGCCGCATGAACGCTCACGCCGAAATACATTCCATTTGCCCGGGCTGCTTTTTCCCAACCTTTTATAATATCCTTCTTTGGGCCAATTTGGGTGGAGTTCCATTTTTTCTGATAAGTACTTTTATACAGATCAAAATTATCGTGGTGATTGGCAAGCGCCATAAAATACTTTGCTCCTGCTTTTTTATACAAGCTTAACAGCTCCTCCGGATTCCATTGGTCGGCTTTCCATTCATTGATTACGTCTTTAAAACCAAATTTAGAAGGATGTCCATATTTTTCAAGGTGGTATTTATACTTCTTGCTGCCTTCCATATACATTTCCCGGGCATACCAATCTCCATACTCAGGTTCGCATTGCGGACCCCAATGTGCCCAGATTCCAAACTTTGCATTGCGGAACCAATCTGGTGTTTTGTAGGCAGAAAGCGATTCCCAGGTCGGCTTGAACGGACCCGGCAGGTATCCTATCCCTGGTGCATTGAAAATGTTTTGGGCTGCATTGAGATTTTTTCCCAGTGCTAAAGCCGGCACTCCAATGGCAAGCTGCTTAATTAAATCTCTTCTATTCATTGTGGTTAATAGGTTTAGGATAATATTTGATTGGCGTCTTCAATATAATTCCTTGTTTACACTTTATTTTTTTGATACTCTGAAGGAAGCTGACCGAACTCCTCTTTGAAACACTGCCTGAAATATATGGAACTGTTTATTCCCACCATGAACGATACTTCGTTGATGTTGTATTTCCCCGAATCAAGCAATTGAGCTGCCTTTTGCATTCTCACTTTTCTTACCAGCTGATTAATGTTTTTTCCCGTTAGCGCTTTCAATTTTCTGTACAGAGTCGATTGGCTCATATTCATATTTTCGGCCAAAGTAGCAGCGTCCAAAACTTCCTGGTGCATTAATTTTTCTACTAAATTTGCAAACTCCTTTACAAAATCGTTTTCACGCCAGGGGTCGGCTTCCACTTCAGCAGGTATAACTTCTGTACTTTTTATTTGATTAGATAACTGAGACAGCACTTCTTCATATAAACTTTTCCTTTTGGAAAGCAAATTATCTATCCTTCCATAAAGCAATTGTGTGCTAATCGGTTTGGTGAGATAGGAATCCAAACCGAGCTCGTAGCCACGGTGTTTATCCATTTCAGAACTTTTTGCAGTGAGTAAAATTGTTGGAATGTGGCTGGTTTCGCGTTCCAGTTTCAAAGCCTGGAGCATGGCAAACCCGTCCATTTCAGGCATCATTAAATCGCTTACAATGATATCCGGAACATGGCTTTTTGCAAGTTGAAAGCCTTGCTTACCATTCTCTGCAGTAATCACATTGTATTTTGATGCTAACAAAGTAGATAAATAAGCCCGCAAATCAACATCGTCTTCTACTAGCAAAACCACTGGCAGCAATTCTACCTGTGGTGTCTTTTGTTCATCAAGCACTGCATCGTGTTCGGATAGATAAGGAATTTGGGGCGATACTGGATTAGTCAATAACCTGACACTGAACTCGCTTCCCCAATCCAATTCACTTTTCACACTCACCTGCCCGTGATGGATGGCGGCCAATTGTTTCACAAGTGATAAACCGACACCAGCGCCATCGCCTGTATTTTGAGGAACCTGATAAAACTTTTCAAATATTTTTTCCAGATGTGCTGACGCTATTCCACCACCTGTATCTTTCACTTTTATAACTGCCAAGTTTCCCTGGCTATTTTGTTCATAATCTAAAGAAACCATTACGCTGCCAGCTTTTGTGTGTTTGCAAGCGTTTGATAAGAGATTGTCGACAATGAGTTGTACAATTTCTCGATCGAACATCGTTTCGAAATCTTCACCGTTGGCCGTTAAACTGATGTTGATATTTTTGCTTTGACTAGCCTCAACATATTTTTGAACAATCTCTTCTAAAAGTTGCCTTAAAAATCCAGGCTGCAAAGCAAGTGGTTTATGTTGAGATTCAACTTTTCTAAATTCCAACAGTTGATTAACCATCGAAAAAAGCCTGGTGGCACTTTTTTGAACTATTGAAAGGCGTTCCCGGTGTTTAGGCGACAGTTGGTTTTCATGCAAAAGATCTTCCAGCGGACCCAAAATCAATGTTAACGGTGTACGTAGTTCATGAGTAATATTGGTGTAGAAATTCATCCTCTCGGTATGCAAATTTCCTTCTTGTTCCAGTTGCTGCTTTTTTAAACTGAGTTGCGCTTCTGCATTTATTCGTTTAATGTAAAAGAAAAAGAATGCAATTATGGTGGCCAAAACCACAACGATATAAAATGCAATGGCCAATGTGCTTAAGTAAAAAGGCGGCTTGATTGTGATTTGGAGGCTTTCATAATCTTCAGACCACTGCTCATTTTTTTGTCTGGTTCTAATTTTAAGTTCGTAACTGCCGTAGGGAATACTGCGGAAATCTATATTTTTTTCATCGCCAAGCGAAATCCATTTGTTATCAAAGCCCTGCAACTTATAACTGAATTCCAAAAGATCATTCATGGCATAATCCATCACAGCTAGTTCAATGCGAAAGCTGTTTTCGCCGTACTTCAGATGAATTCTCTGTTCAGCATCTGGAAACTTTTCAGTTTGTGCGCTGTGTTCATCCGTATTGAAAACCATCAGTCGGCTGATGTTAATTGGTGATGAAGGAAGTTTTAATGGGATGTTTACCGGATCAAAATAACAAGCGCCACTGGGCATTCCGAAAAAGAGTCGTCCGTTTTTATCTTTGGATACGCTGTTGTTGATGAAGCCGCCGAGTGGCAATCCAAATGCCTGATCGTAGCTTAAAAGCCTTTTTTGAGCCGGCAGGTAACGGATTAAGCCCAGTCTCGTTGCACACCAAATATTTCCTTTCGGACTTTCCGTAATGGCGTTTATCGTTAGCCAGGCATCTCCGAGATGAAGTGGAACAGTTTTAATTTTCCCCAGTTGATTGCCTGATAATTGATAAGACAAACCTTCATTTGTCGCAATCCAAATCGTATTTTCCGAATCGCGATACATATGGTTGATTGTATTACTGACCAATCCTTCCGCTTTGCTGACGCGTTTGATTAGTTTCCAGTTTCGATCGTAAATATAAATCCCCTGGCCGTAAGTGCCTACCCACATATTACCAAGATGGTCTTCTACCAAAGTTCTTGGAGAAAAATCGCCCATCATCGGCGTGGTGATGGTGATTTTCCGCAGCGTATCTATCCTCTGAGCAAGAATAAATAGGCCTTCCTGAGCGGCAAAACAAATATTTTTTCGGCTATCCTGCATAATTGCCCTAACTTCCGACATGCGTTTTCCGCCATCAATTTTCTTCCAGCTATTGCTAGCTGGTTGATAACAGGAAACGCCTCCCTTTTGCAAACCAAACCATTTATTGCCGCTTTCATCTTCAAAACCCGACAAAAGGAAATCATCTCCCAGCAAGCTGTTATTGGCATTGATATGATCAACACGGCCATTATTATCTATCTGTAGAATACCTTCACCGGTAGTAGCCAGCAAGGTTTTGTGTTGCTGATCGTTGATGATGGCCGTAACGGTAGCCGTTTTATTTCTTTCGCTCGAAAATTCTTGCTGTGGAAGAATAGAAAAAAACGGTTTTAAGTGAGAGGAAAAGGCCAAACCACCACTATAAATGGCTAACCAAACATTCCCAAACTGATCCTGATCGATGTTTTGTACGGAGGTATTGCTTCCATGAGTAAGCGCCAACGGCGTCGATACGCTGTAAGAAATTTCATCATTATTAATATTGAAATTGGGCGTCAAAGCAAATAACTGCGAAGACTCAGCCCCAACCCAAATTTGATGTTGGACCTCTTTAATGGAAAAGATAAACGGTTCATTACGTTTAATCGACTTACTACTGAGTTTAACATGATTCAGTTTCTTTGAAACCGGGTTATAAACAGTGAGCCCTTTTCTTGTGCCAATCCAGATGTTATTTTTGCTATCACAGAAGAGCGATTTTACTTCATTATCTGGCAGAATTCCACCCGTAGTTTTTACATCCAACAGTTGAAGTTCTTTTGTTACCGGATTTAATATCGAAACCCCTTTATTTACATGGCCAATATACAAAAGACCGTTTTTATCTTCAGCAAGCGACCATACACTGTTCTCTGGCATTTCCGGAACACTCTTCTGGTTAAAATGGAGGAACTTTTTTGAAGTCGTATTAAATTGTTGAACCCCCTGGTGAAATGTAGCCAACCAAAGTTTTCCATTTTTACTTTTGATGATATCAGTAATGTCGTTCGTCGAAATTGAACTTTCATCCTTGGGGTGATGTACGAAATAGGAAAAGGTGTTTGTTTTTAAATCCAGTACGTTTAAACCATCAGATCTTGTGCCGATATAAAGCTTTTTGTTATCGTACAAAAGCGTATTTATTTCACTGCTATTTACCGATTTACCATCCGGCTTTTCCGCTTTGTAAAAGTGTTTAAACGAATTGCTCGAAAAACGATTCAATCCTAATTCAGTTGCTACCCAAATAAATCCATCGTGATCATGAACGACATCTAAAACCTGCTGATTTGATAATCCATCTTGTAAAGAAAGGTATTTCGTTTTTCCTTCCTGAGCAAACGAGAGAGCGGACACGTGTAATAGCATCACCAAAATAAAACCACTCAAAAAGCCACAATCTTTCAGTCTGTTAATAAAACTTTTGTGGATTTTGTTATTCATAGCATTTGTGTTGAGACTATCTTGTTTCCATGAAAAAACTGGAAAACTAGCATCAGCGATATATTTGGTCTTTTCAAATATAGCAATAACCGTTAAAATAACATTTATAAAAGGACTGATTTTACGCTTTTAATATCGGGAATTTTTTTCTGCCTATACGCCAATGTGAAGTGATTAATCCGAGCGGAGATTTACCCATAAAAACTTTATCGTTTTAGTTAATTTGATAGGTCGGTTTTCCCTCTTTTATCTCCAACTCAAGGCTGAGTTTCTGATCGGGCCATCGCTGAACAATTTTATTCTGCGCATGAATAAATGTTATTCCCAATAAAAAATTTAACATCAATAACGCAAAAATACTAAGATTGAAGATGTACACTTTACTTTTATATAAATTAATTTAACATTTTGGTTGTTAGCGGTTTATACCTCATCACCTACAATTAAATTATAGTTATTCTAAAATACTTTAACTTTAAGGTCGGCTTTATTAAGCCATGGAGAACTAAACCTTACCAACACCTCATCATCAGCTTTTCCAGTCGCTTGTACATAAACAACCATTTTACCGTGAAAAACCCGTTGGCGGTTGTCGGCATAGTCCCCCATATCGCTATTGTTTCCAGATTCCATCCCTAATAACCTTGCACTACCAACAATTTGACAGGTAATTTCATTATCAGACAGTTCTACGCCGACGCCGTTTTCATCAACAATTTGAATTTCTATTTGCGCAATGCCTTTATTTCCTTTAACCTTAAGTTCTGAACCTTGTAGAATTTTGATGGCGTATGGGTTTTTGCTTGTTTGTAATTCGTGACGGGTGATTTCTTTATCATTCTCATCAAGCCCTACCGCTTCTAAACGACCAGCAGCATAAGGTATATCCCAAGAAATGATGCCATATTTATCATCGTATGGCTTGGTTTTTCCAATCTGTTTGCCGTTGAGTTCTAATTTTGCTTTTTTAGCATTGGTATAACAAACCACCCGAATTTGCTGTCCTTCCTGGTAATTCCAGATTGGCCAGGCATCCATTGATGGTGCAATATCTTTTTTCGCTCCCTGGCCAGACTCCAAAAGCGACCAGGCATCTTGAGCATTTCCACCATCTTTAAGCGGATAAGTACCCAGGTAAGCCATTGGCTTGTTAGACCAAAGCGCCTGGCGGAAATATCCGCGTGGCTTAACAAAACCGGCAAAATCAACCAAACCCGAATAAAAACCACGGGCAGGCCAGCGGCCAGATTCGCCAAGGTAATCGATACCCGTCCATAAAAACTGACCGAAAATATGTTCATTATCACGTACAGCTTTCCAGGCTTCAAAATCGTGACGGTTTTCGCTACCAAAAAGAACACGTTTCGGATAGCGTTGGTGATCGGTTTGGTAACGGCTTTCGGTATAATTATAACCAGCAATATCAAGAGCTCCAGGATATTCGGTTTCGTTAGACATTGCTACGCCAGCCAAACCTGCCGTAACCGGACGATATGGATCGTATTTTTTAACCACCGAAACAAGCTTTTTAGCGATATCACCTAGATGCATGGCATTAGGGGCGTCTTTTTTGTAGCCTCCAAAAATGGGCTGTGTAAATCCACCTTCTTTTGCACCAGCCAAAATTGGATGAGAATATGGATCGTTAGGATAATCAACCTCGTTACCGATACTCCAGGCGAAGATAGAAAGGTGATTACGATCGCGTTTTACCATATCCGCTAAATCCCTTTCGCCCCATTCTTTAAAATAATCAAAAGAACCCTGGAAACCCGGAGTACCAACATTCCAACCCTGCAACCATTTCCTCTTGGCGAATTCCCACTCATCAAAAGCTTCATTTAAAACCAGAATACCTAGCTCATCACATAATGCGTAAAGCGATGAAGCCTGTGGATTGTGACTGGTACGAATGGCGTTTACACCGAGACCTTTTAAAGTTTGCAACCTGCGTCGCCAAACTTCGGGGTAAACTTCTGAACCTAAAACACCTGAATCGTGATGCAGACAAACACCTTTTACCTTAAGTTCCTTACCATTTAGCGTCATGCCATGATCAGGATTAAAATGAATATTTCTAAACCCAGTGATAGTACTGGTTTGGTCTATTGTTTTACCATCCTGAACTACCGTGGTTCGAAGGGTGTACAGGTTTGGTTCATCGATACTCCATAATTTTGGCTGATTAACTTTCAAATCAACCGACAGTTCGAGGTTAGATTGTCCCGTTAAATTTGCCTTTGCTTCTTTTTTAGCTACCACTGCACCGTTCTGGTTAAGCAACTCATTAATCACTGTTACTTTGGCCGCTGTTGGCATTTCGTTGTTCAACGTAGTTTGCACTTTTAAATTTCCGTTAGCGCCTTGCACCGTGGCGAAAGCATAGACACCCCATTGCTCCAAATGAACCGGATTCGCCTTTACCAACCATACATCGCGATAAATGCCAGAGCCGGTGTACCAGCGAGAGTCGGCATCTTGTGTATGATCTACTTTAACCTGAATTTTATTTTCCTGGCCGAATTTTAAAAACGGCGTTATTTCGTATGCGAATGAAATATAGCCGTTAGGACGTTTACCAATTGATTGTCCGTTGATAAAAACTTCGCTTCGATTGTAAACCCCTTCAAAATAGATGAAAAACTTTTCCTCCTGATCTTCTTTAGCAATGGTAACTTGTTTCTGATACCAGCCCAAGCCTCCCGGGAGATAACCGGTAGCACTGGCCAACGTTGGGCTTAATGGTTGTTTAATGCTCCAATCGTGAGGCAGCTGTACATTCTTCCACGATTTGCCATTGTCTTCCAAGGCTGCTTTGTCATCAATGTTTCCAAGATGAAACCGCCAGTTATCATTAATTTTTTCGGCTGTTCCAAAACCTGGTTGGGCAAAAGTATTCAGGCTCAACAAGATTGCAGCCAAGAAAAACATGATATATTTTTTCATTCGTTTCATTATTGTTTATAGTTTAGGCTTCACGGGTATAATATTCCCCTCGGCATCAAAATACATCTGATCGATGCAAACTTCACGGTTAAAACCTGCTGCATCCCCCATTGTGATCCCATTTGGATAATTAAATCTATGGTAAACGATATACCATTCATCTTTCCCAGGCACCTGGAGCACCGAGTTATGGCCAGTACCGTAAATGCCTTTTGATGGATCTTTCTGTAGAACCAGATTATTTTCTTTGATCTCGATAGGGCCAAGTGGAGACTTAGATGTTCCATAACGAACACGGTAATTTTCACTTCGCGTATCATCTTCTGACCACATAAAATAGTATGTTCCTTTTCTAAAAAACACATAACAACCTTCCCTAAAAGTCTTATCAGTGTTTAAGGTTTTAATGCTGTTGGGCTTCAACGAAATCATGTCATCGTTAAGTTCTGCTACAGCCAGGTAGCCATTTCCCCAGTATAAATAACTTTGTTTTGTTTTTGGATCGGTAAATACGGCTGGATCGATTTCCTGGCCACGTTTAATGCCATCTGGCTTGAAGTTTACCAATGGTTTTCCAGAATCTTTAAACGGCCCTGCAGGATGATCAGCAATGGCAACACCAATTTTTTGCGCAGCGGTAAAGTAATAGTAATATTTATATTTTCCTTTCACCTTTTTCTCGGCTATTGTTGGCGCCCAGGCATTTCGGTCTGCCCAACTCACATCTTTTTTCAAATCTAAAATAACGCCTTCATCTATCCAGGTTTTTAAATCAGGAGAAGAAAAAGTTTTAAAATAAGAACCGCCCCATCCATCAAAGCCATCACTGGTTGGATAGATGTAATATTTTTTTGTCTGGTTAGAATAAATTACATCTGGATCAGCATAAAAACCATCTAATACTGGATTTTTACGAAAAGCCAATTCTATTCCTTTTGGTGTTCCCCAACGGGCAGTAACATTAAGCATTTCCTGGCGTGAAAGTGGAATAATGGTGCCATGTCTTGGATGGAAATCCATCGTTACTTCATGATCGATTACTTTAAACTTATCCAAATCTAAACTTTCGCAAAACTGATATTTCCCTTTTCCGTAAACATCATACATTAGGATATATTTATCAGAATTGTTTAGCTTAAAAACACCCGAACCTTCAACAGCATCTTTGGTTTGCTGTTTGTATCCATCCTGCTCAATCCATTTTCCGCTCGTTAACGAATCGGTGATGGCCAGTTTTATCCCGTTTCCATTCCCTTCAGTTTTGTAAAAGAGATAAAACAAGCCATTCTTATTGGTGATGTCTCCATCGATACAAGATTTGCCATTTTTCGGCGTGAAGAGGACTTTTGGTTCTGAAGTGAAGCCATTAAAATCATCATTTGCATAGGCATAGTAAATGATATCAGGTCCTTGATCATGTTTCATCGACCAGTAAACCATATATTTTTCTTTTGCTGGATCGTAAATGGTTTGTGGGGCCCAAACCCGTTTTAAATTTTCCTGCCCTTTATAAAGTTGCTGAATATTAACAATGGAATGTTTCCAGTTCACCAAATCAGTTGATTTAAGCATCACCATTGCCCGGTTAGAATCCCAACCTTTTGAAGAAGTCATATCGGTAAGCACCATATAAAAGGTTTTACCATCTACGCCGCGAAGAATATGAGGGTCTCGAATTCCACCAGTAGAACTGATTTTATCAGACGCTAGTACCGGTTGATTATTGTTTAAAGCTTTATAGTTGTATCCATCGGTACTAATGGCATAACAAAGTGCTTCATCGCTTACGGCATTGCCTTTAAAATACACAAACAAATAACCTGCATAATCTTTATCGGCAGGCCCTGCCTTGTACTGTTGACTAAAAAGATTGAATGGTGAAAAAAGCTGCAGCAGCGCAATAAAGAAGATTCGGAATTGTAGTTTGTGGGATGTCATCAATTTTTCAATAGAAAGTGCTGAAAATATAAGGAGGCATATTTCCAGCACTTAAGTTAATTTATTTTAAGCTAATTTTTTGTACCGGCGAATAAATATATTCTCCAGCCGAGGTAGATTTAACCCCTACTCTGGCATAAACAAAGTCGAGATTTTTTAAATTATCAGGCAAAGCACCTGAAGAAATTTGCAGTTGCTGCCCTAGAACTACGTTGCCTAAACTGGCATCTACCCTTACTTCCCGTTGTACCTGATCGGTTAAAATCGACTTGCCAAGATATAGGCGTACAAAATCTAGATTGGCAGTAGGCACCACCTTATTCACAACTAATTTCGCAATAATACTGGTTCCAGATTTCTCAAAAGATTCTGCTGTTATGGTAAAATATGGTGTTACCGGAACATCAAGATTCATATTTGCAGTTAGGTTAACGCGAACAGTATCTGTTGCTTGTTGCAACCATGGCGCATCTGCCCGGCGTACCAACTTGTATTGCCCTGCAAACAATTTAGCAGAAAAGCTTCCATCCTGTTGCATGTAAACCGTAATGGGAGAACGCAGCGGAAAGCCATCTTGCCAGAGTTCGAGCTGTGGCCCATTATTTCTCACACTAAGTGCACTACCTTGATAAACTACACGACCCGATAAAGTAAGCTGTGGCGCATCGAAATTATCGTATCCGCAGCCCGACAGAAACAGATTGGCAGCTGCAGTTAATATGATTAAAAATTTTAGTTTCATAATTTGTGTTATTGGAAAGGATTTCTAACAATTTTTGGATTGTTGTTTAAAACATCTTGTGCAATTGATGAATAATAGTTCGTCATACGGAAAAACCTCGCCCGTCTGAAACGTGTTGGTCGTACTCTTGCGTAGATGTATTTGCCATTATCTGGATGCCCAGGACGTATAACCCGGTAAGAATACAAGCCCATAACCACTGCATTTGGATCAGTTTCTGAGCCATCCCAAACCAGGTGGGCAATACGCCATCTTTTCAAATCAAAATAACGGTGATCTTCAAAAGCAAGCTCTACACGGCGTTCGTTACGAATGATGTTATTGGTTAATGCGCTAAGGCTATTTGCCGGAAAACCAGCTCTTGCTCTGATGGAGTTTACATAACCCAGTGCTTCGGGCCTGCCTAATTCAAAAGCAGCTTCTGCAGCATTCAGGTAAATTTCGCCCAGGCGAAACCATGGCCACCAATTTGCTGCAGATGTACCTCTGGTACTTGCAGCTGGCGCATCGCTAACCATTTTGCGAATATAAAATCCTGTATTACTTACATCAACAGCATCATCTTTCGGCCCGTCAAATCCTGTCCAGGTTTGACCATCGGTATAGTTTTTACCCAGCTCGGCCGAAGTAGATAGTTGATAGGAAGTGTTATTCCAAACAGCAACACCTGCCTGTAACCTTACCGGACTGCTTTTAAATGTAGTACCCGGGTAAATTACTGTTCCAAATAAACGGGCGTCTTTTCCAGCAAAAATATCTATAGGGTTACTGTAAGCGATGTAATCACCACTCGCATCTTTATCACGTAAAGTTCCTCTGGTTCCGTCTAGATAATCAAAACTTTCTACCAAACTTAATGAAGGCGATATTGCAGAAGAAGCCTCATTATCTTCCGTCATGCTTTTTACAATATTATCGTAAGTAAAACGATGAACTTTTAAACCAACCGCAAAGTCTTTAGCAAAAATTACCTCACTACCGGTTTTTTTATTCAGCATGTCATAAAAATTGCCGCCCTTATCTGCGTTTTCATTAAACAAAGCAAAAGGACCACTCATAATTTCTTTCGAGGCCGTTAACGATTTGTTGTAATAATCTGTAGCCATCGCAGCTGGAATGCCAACTTCGCCGCCTGGGGTACTAATTGGCGCAGCCATTAAACTGTTGTACTTTGCAATCGAAGCTGCATATAACATCGCTCTGCTTTCTAGCGCCAGCGCAGTATATTTGTTTGCCCGGGTTTTGATCCCGTTATTCGTAGCAAGATCATTTTTAATCGCTTCCATTTCGCTGTAAATGAAATCGTAAACTTCATGTTCTTTAGCTCTTGGAGTTTGTAAAGGCGTCGGGTCACCACTAAAATCGTAAATCAACTGTCTGGTAACCAAAGGCACTCCACCCATCCGCTTCACCATCTCGAAATAAACAAAAGCCCGCATGAAGCGCATTTCTGCTTTGAAAAGGTTTTTCTGTTCAGCAGTAAGTTTGATACTGAACTGCTCTATGCTTTCAAGCGAAAGGTTCAAATCACGAATTAGCCCATAATCCCAGTAGCGGCCATAATCACTTCCGTACTGAAAATCATTTTTCCCATTTTGATCACGTGTGCCAGACCACATGGCATCGTCAATCTCGGTCATACCGCCGGTGTTAAACACGCCATGTAAGGATGGTAAACGATCGTAATAATTGGCCAATTGCGACGTAACTAGTTTAGGGTCGTTCCACAATTGTTCATCGGTGATGGTTGTTTTAGATTCACGTTGAAACCATTCATCGTGCTTGCAGCTAACAAGCCATAAGCAGGAAACCACAATACCTATATATATTTTTTTCATCTTTTTGCTTTGTTAAAAGGTTACATTAAAACCGGCCATAAATACTCTTTGCTGAGGATAAACTACCGCTGCTGCTGCTTCAATTTCCGGATCAATCTGGTAATCTTTCACATTATCGAAAGAGATCAGGTTTGAGCCATTTACATAAAAGCGGATTTTTTGCGCTTTAATTTTCTGCGAAATGGTTTGAGGCAGTGTGTAAGCCAATTCTAAATTCCGCACACGTAAATACCGTACATTAGTTAACCAGAAATCGCTGTTTCTACCGTTCGGACCACTATTTCCATTACGTATTGCAGGATAATATCCCGGAATCCATTTACTGTTTCTATCGTAAGGATCTTCACGGTGCCATCTATCTTCTAATAAATAGGCTGGCGAATTACCTCCACCATGGAAAGCGTTTCTCAATTCATAATCCTGGTTCCACGACTGCATGCCGCCACCAGCAAAATCAACATTCAAATCAATTCCTTTGTAGTTTAAACCGATTCTTCCACCAAAAGTGATGATTGGCGCCCATCCTGTTGGATAACCAATCGGACGCTCATCCATTTCGTTGATTATTCCATCACCGTTAACATCTTTGTAAATAAGATCGCCCGGTAATTGGTTTCTATTGTTATTACCATCATTATTAACCGGATAGTTACGAATTTCTTCTTCTGATTGGAAACGACCAATTACCTGGTAGCCCCACCATACACCACCCCAACGATCTTCGGCAGAGTTTCTGTATTCATTCAAAGAGTTGCTGAAACGTGGTTTGTACGATTCAAGGTTTTTGAACCTCGAGAAAGTAACGTTACCGCTCACTACATAATTTAAATCTCCAACTTTGCTGCTATAAGTAATGATACCCTCTGCGCCATAGTAGCCATTTTTACCTAAATTTTCATTTGGCAACTCATAACCGACTTCACTTGGCAATAAAACATCATATTTTTTTCCAGGAAAGCCGGTACGGATAATTTTAAAGGCATCAGCAGTAATGGTTAGTTTGTTATCGAACATGCCTACATCGATACCGATATTGTAGTTGGTGTTTTTAACCCATGATAGATTCCTTATTGGAAGTGATTTTGGGCGAATACCTGGATAAAAAGTACCATTCAAAATAGCGCTTCCCGAACCGAAGTTATAACCAGATAAATAATCAAGCATTCCAACACCCTCTTCTAAACCTGTCTGACCAACAGATGCTCTCAGTTTTAAATCGTTAACTACATTTTTTATTGATTTGAAAAATGGCTCATCAGAAATTCTCCATCCTAAACTGGCGCCTGGGAAAAGACCCCATTCTTTACCTTCATAGTATAAATAAGATCCATCATAACGACCCAAAACCTCAACAAGGTATTTTCCTTTGTAGTTGTAATTGAAACGACCAATGAAACCTGCTCTCGCCTCGTATGACCACCCATCAGCGATGCTGTTTAATTCTGCAACCTGATTAACCAAAGGAATGTAGTTGTTGGTTGGATTTGAACCAATCGCATTGTAGGTTCTGTCCCAGTCAGAACGTTCGTAACCAGCCATTACAGAGAAATTATGATCTCCTATTTGTTTGGTATAATCTAACTGAAATTGGGCGAAACGTGATACTGCAACTCGGTCGGTTTTGTATCTCCAGCCAGAGTTGGTTCCATTGCTTCGAACATAGTTGTTGTTTTCGTAGCGATATACATCATAAGTATATTGAAAGCCATCAAACTTATTATTCGTGTAATTATATGAAACCGTTCCTTTAGCAGATAAACCAAACTTAGTTTTATAAGATGTAGTTAAATTTACGTTTCCACTTAAGTACTTATTGTCTTTATAACCTGCAATATCTCTACTGAAAATGGCCGGATTATAGGCAAATTCATTTGTTTGGTTAGGATAAAGTGGATTATCGTTGGCATACGGACCAACAGTTGGTCGGTTTTTGAAAATGGACAATATTGATGAAAAGTAACCGTCGCCGCCAGGCAAACCAACATCTTGCGTATTTTCTTGTCTGCCAGAAATTTGTGCCCCAACGGTTAGACCTTCTAAAATGGTCGCCTCCATGTTGGCTTGCAGATTGGTCCGTTTGTAGTTAAAATCTTTAATTACAGCATCCTGCGTTAAGTGACCAACAGAAAGGAAATAGTTTGATTTTTTGGCACCACCAGATACGTTTGCATTAATGTAACGTTGAGGGATATTTTTACGAAGTACAATGTCTTCATAATTATAACCCTGATAACCTGGTAAGGTTCCGGCCTGCCATTTCGCCAACTCTTCACGTGTATATACTTGCGTGGGGTTGCCGTTCGGATCATTCTGCGCTGCTTCCACCAATCCCCGGGTATATTGCGCTGCGTTAGCCATGGTAGGGAAACGCGTTAGGTTTTGCCAGCCTTGGTAGCCGTTAATGTTAATTTTGGCTACTTCATCTCTCGAGCCCTTTTTTGTAGTGATTAAAACTACACCTTTTGCTGCACGAAAGCCATAAACAGCTGCTGCAGCATCTTTCAAAATAGAAATACTTTCAATATCTTCCAGGTTTAAAGCGTTAAAAATATCGGCACCAGATGCATTCTGAGTACCAACCCAATCCGTACCACCCTCACCACCATAAGCTACCCCATCAATTACGTACAATGGGTTACCCATATTCCGAATTTCGATACTCGCACCTCTACCCGGACGAGCATCTTTTGCCCGAACCGATACACCTTGTACTTTTCCGGCAAGCGCACCAGCAGCAGTGGTAGATGAAGTACGTACAATATCTTCAGCTTTAATATTACTTACCGCACCAGTAATGTTCCGTTTAGATTGTTTACCGTAACCCACTACAACAACCTCATCCAAACCCTGATCATCGCTTTGCAAAACAATATTTAGTTGCATTTTGTCGGTTAGCGTAATGCGTTGATTTTTGTACCCGATGTAAGTTACCAGTAAGGTACCTTTAGTTGCCGTAAGCTGGAACCGGCCATCGGCATCTGTAGTTGTGATTTCTCTCGGAACAGAACCTTCTACCAAAATAGTTACTCCCGGAAGAGGCTCATTTTGTTCGGTTAATACTTGTCCGGAAATCTTACGTTGTGCAAATGAATATGTGGGAATACCCCATAACATTACGCAGAAAAAGAAAATTTTCAGGATTCTCATATTATATTTGGTTTAAAGTATAAGCGTTTTGAATAGCGATTATTCGTCCGGTTACAGTTGATGACATTCGAATTCGTTTCGAGAAACGATCAAATTAATTTCTTTCGTTTTGATAATTCCTTGAGAAATATCAAATCAAAAGAGGTGAGTTAGCCTCGTAAGTTGTGGAGGGTAGCTGCTCATCAATGAAAGGATTTATAATTGGTTTTCGGAATCAAACTTAACTGATTTAATCAGGCATGGACATACACATATCCGTCAATTAACATTTAATTTTTCGTCAAAAGGAGTCAAAATGCGCCGTATAGGCTGTTTTAGCAATATTTATAAATAAAGTTTGCCTTCGATTCTCGGATTAGTTTTTATAGAGAAGCAAATGTGATAAGAGTGTTCTATCACCTTTGATGACAGATCGGTTTCTGGAACTTTACTTACGTGTTGACTTGTCGCTAATACATTTTTGTTACAAGATCAGTTAATTGTATAGCTGCGTAATATTCCTTTGCGAACCATACTTTCAAAACCAAAGCTAGTTTACAAAAACAAAAAAAGGCAGGTTATTTTTGTAAATAACCTGCCTTGTTCTTAACAGAAACGGCAATTCGAAAATTCTATCACCTTATTGTTTTGTTGCCGAAATTTGGCTTCCTCTTACATTGTTCGATTTTAAAAGGCATCAATCCAACATAACATAGTAAGTAAAGTATTTATGGATTAACATCCAATTTTTTCCCCGCGAGGTCTTCCCATCTGTAAAAATGGAAGGTTTTATCATCGCTCATTGCCACCAATAGCCCATGTTTAAAGTCGGCATTCAATGGTACTGAAACTATATCAATTCCATCAGTTTGATTTGCAGCATATTTAATGGTGGCTATTAGCGGATGTTTATTCACAGCGCCAGCCTGCCCAGTCCGGTTGTAAACTTTTAATTGTTTGGCACCTTGATCTGAAACTAAAATGTAGCCATTGTTCCCTTTGGTTTTATAAATCGCAATCCCTTCATTGTCCACAGCAAAATCGCCTTGCCCAAATAAGGAAAGTTCCTGATTTCCCTTCTCTGGATCCGCATGATACTTACGCACACCAAACTGCTCATCGCAATAATAAATATATCCAAGTTCATTGTCTACCGCAATGGCCTCAATTTCTTTCTTACCACTGTACTTTCCAAACTTTCTTACCAGGGTTGCTTTTACCATTCCTTTACCATTATCTGATAACAAGTACTGCCACAAATAACCGCCCTCTTTTGGTCCTGATTTTCGGCCAACAACAGCATAAATTTTTCCGTCAGCATTAGTATACATTGCAATACCCATTAAATCCCTAAACTCAGCCTGGGTTTCTCCTTCGAAAACAGGTATTCCTCCACCATCAACCGGTTTCATATCTGGAAGACTGTAAATTCTCAGCTTATGTGTGTAACGCTCTGTAGTTACCGCGATATCTATTTTTTTCCCGTCGAGATCAAGTCCATAAGCAATATCTACATTATCAGGTCTTTTTAACCCTTTAACAGTTTTTGCAGGGATAATTTTTCCTTTGAGGTCAAAAACGTACAAGCCTCCTTTGGTATCTTTATCTGTTCCAATAACTAACGATTGCGCCGGGTCTTTCGCATTTACCCATATAGCAGGATCGTCAGTATCAAAATCAACAGGATCAGATATGTATAGCGGCTTTACTGCATCCTGATCTACTTGTTGGGCAGTTCCATTACAGGAAAGAATCAGACACAAAAGGCCTGCTGTAGCAACATTTATGATATTCGTTTTCTTCATTTTAATTTTTATTTCCATATGCGCCAACAAAGGTAGATGGCGCTGGTGAAATGTAAGTGATACCGTTTTTCATTACGATGCCTGCCGCATGATGACGGGTGAAATTGGTAATGCCTTTAGCCAATGCCGGCGAATTACCTTGCAAGTGGAAATCCCATGAAGTATTGAAATCAGCATTGTTCAACGCCGTATTTAACGGATAGTTTACAAATTTGGGATCATTTTCTCCAGCCACTTTACTAATTACGTCATTTTTTCCACCTATCACATCATTGCTTCCCGGCTGAAACTGATTCACCGTTACCTGATCAAAACCATAATACCAGTTATTGCTATAAGCTGAACGGGCATCCTCAGGTTTTTTAGGATCTCTTTTTATCCCAAAACGGGTGTTGGCAAAAAGGTTATTGTACAAATCGGCACGAACAGTGCTTTCCACCCAAACAGAACCGCCTTTGGCTGTTGGTCTTCTCCAGCCTGTATTCACCAAAGTATTATTGTAAATGATGATATAGGTTTGTGGCGTCTTATCTCCGGTATTCGAAAGTTTCAGTGCATTGGTATTTGTACTATAAACCAGATTATAAGCGATATCGGCTAAACAGCCAGATTTGAAATTCATCGCTTCGCCACCGGTAACCCCTGTGGTGTAGAATACATTATTTGCGAAAATGATTTTTCCGCCCTCAATGTAAGTACAATCCTCCTGAAGATTCCTGAACACCGTATTTTGCACCACTAATTTTCCTTTTGCATTGGAGAACCATAATGCTGGTAAATTTTCTCCAGCAACTGCCTTGTAAAGTCCCATTTTTACTGATGTTGATGCATCAGAAGTGGTTGAACCTGCATATTCAATAACGGCATGATCCAACACCAGCTCCTCGCAGGTTGGGCCTGCTAAAATACCTCCCCATAGTTTACCAAATTTCTTCTTTGCAGTTTTATAAAATTCATTCACCGTAAACTTTATTGGATTTTCGGCAGTTCCCAATGCGTACAAATTACCTTTTACTATAATTTCTGGCTTAGCAAGGGTATCCATCAATACCGTTACCCCCTCTTCAATAGTGAGCGATTTGCCTTCCGGAATAACGATATCACCCTTAATTACCTGGGTACTTCCTTTTGCCCATACGCCTGAAACTTCTCCAATTGCCGAACCATCTACAACTGTAGTATCCACATCGATATTTGCTTTTTCGCAGCCGGCAAGTGCCAGCAGGGCAAGCATTAGCAATTTAAAAATCTGATTTGATTTCATGTTTTTATTTTTAAAAATTTAGCTTAATTAAACTTGTATCTAAAGCCGATCAGATAATTCTGGCCGTAATAATCACTTCTCACCAATGTATTTCCATTCTTTACCAAATCTTCATTGATCTTGTTATTCTCAGGATTGGTTCCTTTGATAAATAGCTTCGTTGGCGTATTTAAAATATTGTTTGCCTTTAGGAAAATACTAATGCCGCTTTTAAATCTTTTCTCTGCCGAAGCATCCATCTGGATGAAGCCTTTTTGCCATAGATCATTGTTTAAAAACTGAGAAACCGTGTTAATCCGTGGTCCTGTGTAAGCCCCGGCAATCTGCGCATCCCAGCCTTTTTTGGTATCCTTAAATAATAAAGAAGCATTGGCAATATGTTCAGATTGACCGTATAGTGGACGTTTCTGGTCAACCGAAAGTGCTTGTATATCGCCAGTGGTTGGGTTGATGGTTCTGGTTGTTTTTGGTGTGATAATGCTTGAATGGGTATAAGTGTAATTTGCCTTCACTCCTATCTTACTGAAGTATTTGATATAATCTACCTCTGCACCATAGTTTTTAGCGGTTCCAAAATTGCCAGGAGTGTAATAAATGTCCTGTCCGCGAACAGCATCTGCCCGGAACGTATATTCAATTGGATTTTTTATGCGTTTATAGAATGCTCCTACAAGCAATTGTTCTGATGCACCCGGAAAAAGTTCGTACCGCAGGTCAAAGTTATCGGCAAGCGCTCGTTGTAAATCGGGATTTCCACGTTCCTGAAATTCCTCATTTACTACTTTGCCTGGTACAATTTCGTAAAAGCCTGGGCGATTAAGCGCTTTGTAATATGAAGCATGCAACTGTGCCTTATCTGTTAAGAAATATTTAGCTGTTAAGCTAGGCAACACATCTGTATAAACCTGTTGCCCTTTTGGAAAAGTCTCGCCTGCAGGAAAAAGCAGATTATAGCCTTGATTGGTGTGTTCTATCCTTGCACCTCCGGTAATTTCTACCTTAGCCGCTGTATATTTGAACATGCCATAACCTGCTGAGATTTTTTCGGTTGCATCATAAGTAAGCGGATTCGCTACAGCACCTGGTGGGTTGCTGACCACTAAATTAAGCTCGGTGTAGTTTTGATAATCAACACCGTAAACCTTACTCACATCTGCAGCATTTGGTGCGAGGGTGTAATTGTTAAAAAAGCTACTTCTCTGTTTATCACGGTATAAACCACCAACCATAACTTCTAATTTGTCAGCCCCAATATCAAAGCGGTAGCCTAAGTCTAGGTATCCTGCTAAATCCTCGTCGGTATTGCGTTCCCATCTCCGATTTACGGGCGAGGTATTCACCAAACTCAAACGGCGACTCTGGAAATTTTGCTGTATACCGTTTAAACTGATACTTGTATTTTCCGGTACATCGTTTTTTGCAGATGAATAAACTGCTGACCATTGAACTTTAAATTTCTCATCAAAAAATTTATGGTCGCCGTGAAGTGTACTGTTATAAATTTGTTGCTCGGTTAAACGGCTACGGGTATTGTAAACCAGTTCGGCATTTCCTGCAGTTGGATTGTAAACACCATTGTAGGTTGTGGTCACTGCATCTCTAAGCTGCTGGTTTTTCAAATTAACGTACACATTGTAAAGGCTTAACTGGTGATTTTTGTTGAAAACATAGTCGACTTTCCCATGTAAACCGGTGCGTTGCTGCTGTTCTGAGAATTCCCTGTAGCTTTTATTGGTGATCACTGCAAAGGCGTCCGTCCCGTTTACGGCTGTATTATAAAAAGTGCTGTTGCTTCCGCGGTAGGTATTTTGATAACTTCCAGCCAGTACCACACCCAGTTTATTATCTAAAAATCTCTGGCTTAACGATAGGCTACCAATTAAATTAGGTGCCGGATTTTTATATTTGTAATCCAGTGTAGCCTTCGTAAAATCATTCTGGGTGGCGTTATAATTTTTTCCGTTCAACTCATAAGGGGATTTATAGTTGATATCTGAAGAATTAAAACTGGCAAATTTTCTGTCGATAAATAGTTGGCTATAGCCAGATGCGATGTTGGCATTTAACTGAAATTTACCAGGAGCATTTTTCATCACCATGTTAATACCGCCACCAATTGCATCTCCTTCCAGGTTTGGGGTTAAGGTTTTGTAAATCTCCAAACGATCAAGCAAATCTGATGGAAACAAATCAAGAGGTATATAACGGTATTTATTATCCGGACTTGGAATCTTCACGCCATTTACCAAAGTGTAGTTATATCGCTTGTCCATCCCGCGAAGGATGGCATACTGCCCATCTCCATTACTGTTCCGTTCAATGGAAACGCCAGAAACCCGTTGCATCACATTCGCCACAGTTAAATCAGGCGAGATCTCAATTGCTTTTCCAGAAACAATATTCATGATCTGAGTTGCGTTTTTTTCCAATCTGCGGGCGCCCTGATCGGTAGAACTAACTACATTTGATTTGATGGTCACATCGTCAAGGGCTTTTGAATCGCTTTCCATATAGAACTTCAAATGCTCATTATCTTCTTTCTCCACCATAATTGTTTTCGTGATGGTTTGATAGGTGATGTAACTGACGCTAATTTTAGCCGAACCCGTTACCATTCCTTTAAACTCAAATGTTCCATCCAAACCGGTGTTGGTTACGCGTCTTGGGTTTTCAAGCACTACGGTGGCACCAACTATCGCTTCTCCGGTTTGCTTATCATAAACGTGCCCTTTTATTTTAGTTGCCTGAGCGGTGCCAGCACAAATAAGGAGTAAAAACAGAATTCGTAAAAGTTTATTCATTTGTTTGGTCAATTGTTTTTATTCTTGACGGAGCAAAGGTGTGTACACACTTCGATACCGAAAAACTTTCGGGGTTACATAAAGGCAACACCGTTAACAAGAGCGTATATAAAAAAGCAACAACATAATATAAACAACTGGTAATCAAGTAAATAACACTAAAGCAAAACGCCGTTATGCTTTTATTACCGTTACATTAACAAATTGTTAAGCAGAGAAAATCAATTCAAAACGAAATTTTCAGACCATTGATGTAACGATTAAAGCGCCTGGATAAATGCCGATAAATTATCGCCCTGCGCCAGATTTAGTTTTTTTCTCAACCGATATCTCGAAACTCTTAAACTATCGGTAGAAATACCCAATAAACTGGCGATATCAGTCGAATCCAGATTCATTCGCAACAAGGCAATTAAACGCATATCGGCTGAAGTAAGTTCATTGCTAAACTTTTTTAAGTTTTTCAGGAACTGATGATGAACCTGCTCAAAAGCTACGGTAAACTCCTTCCAGTTCCTTTCATGATTGAAGCTTTGGTTGATTTCAGTCAGGATTTGGTTCATCTGTTTTTTCTGATCTCGTTTATCGTCTTTTACCATCGCCTGCAGGGTATTGCGAAGGTTATCGAGGAACTGATTATTTTTAATCAGGTTTAGGGTATGCGTAGAAAGCTCCCTGCTTTTCACTTCCAGCTGCTGTTTTAAATTTTGCTCTTCTAGCTGAAGATTTTTAAGTTCAAGGCTGGTCAAATCGTGCTCAATTTGATTTTGCCTGGCTAGCATTTTCTGGTCTTTTAATTTCAAACGTTGCCTGCTAAAAACAACAAATCCAAGTACAACAAGTAAAAGTATGACTACTGTTGCAGAAAAAGCCAGGATACGGTTGATCTTTTTATCAGCCTGCAATTGATTAATCTCATCCGATTTTTTATTGAAATCATAAATAACCTGTAAAAAAGCAACTTGTTTGGCACCATCTTCCGAATATAGGTCCAAAGTGTACTTATAACCTAACTGAATATAGTGGTAAGCGCTGTCCATTTGGTTTAACAACTCATATGCTTTGCCCATATCCCTGCAGCAAGAAGCCAGCTGATAAGCATTCCGCAACTTGCCGGCAAGTTGCATCGCCAACCTGGTTTCCACAATACTTTCCTTATATCGCCCGGTTTTGCGCAGGATATCTCCTAAGTTGTTAATCACTTCAATACTGCCCAGTTCATTTCGATCCTCCTGATACAAACTGAGCGATTTTTTAAAGTGACTGCCAGCCAGATCATATTTTTCGAGATCTTCATAAATGCTACCCAGATTTTCGTAAATCTTCGCAGCTCCGCTGATGTCATTTGTCTTTACAATGATTTTCAGTGCCAGTTTTTGGTAAATAAACGCACTATCAAAGTTCCTGCGCTTTTCGTAAAGCTGGCCAATATGGCCATATACGGTTGCCTGACCTTTAGCGTGATGCTGCTTTCTATAAATATTCAGCGCCAAGGTGTAATTCTTCATCGCTTTTTCTGGCTGCTTGAGATAATAATACAAAATTCCCATATCACTTAGGTTATCTGCGAGTGATAAAGGTTTATTATGGGTATTGAAGATTTTCTCTGCTTTTAAAAAGAAGTCCAATGCTTGCCGAAAATGCCCTTGTCGATAACATACCCTGCCCATTTGTTGCAAGCACTCTCCTTCCAAGATTACATTATTCTGCTCAATAGATGCAGCATATCTCTTTTTAAGTTCGGTAAGCGATTCAAGTGGTTTTTGCGGAATGGTATCGCGGATGCTGTCGAATCCGACATCTTGCCCAAAAGCACCCAGCGCAAAACAGAGTAACAGGAAGCAGGTAGCAAAATAAATTTTCATGCTGATTGATTTTTCGACAAAGAACGATCAGCTGTGTTAAATTAAGATTAATAAGGCAAAGAAAATATGGTTGAATGGAGCGATATTCGCCGTGAATATTGGAATCTGATATCCAATATACGAATATTGTTGTCGCCTGAGATAGATAGTCTACAATTGATGGAATCGCGTAGAATTAGTTTTTTTTAAATGATTACTGGCGCACTGCAGGTTAGTATTACAGCAGCCAATAAATCATCATGTGCTTTCACTAATTCCGTCGTGCCTGCGCAACGATGTCTTGTGCTATTTTAGTTCCATATTGCTCAAACTTCACTTTATCTTCAGCATTCATTTTGATTTTTAAAGCTGCTATTTTCTCTTTCCATGGCGCAAATTTCTCAGCCATTTCTTTGCCTATCTGTTTCATTTTAGCCTGATCTCCATTAGCTAACTTTGCTTTCTGCTGTGCTTCTTTCATGCCTTCTTTGAAATAAGTAAACCATTCTTGTGCTTCCTTTTGAATTTCAGGCGAAGAAAATGTTGGCATGCCTTTCATCGCTTCATCTACATTTACTTTATTCGCCTCCAGTTCGGTGTTTGGGTTTTTTGAAGCGTTCTCCGGAGCTTTTTTATCATTATTACAAGCGCTTAATGCAACTACAGTGGCGAGCGAAAGAAAAATTTTGTTTACTGTTTTCATATTAAATAATCGATTAAATGTTAGCATTTATGTTGATGATTGGTGTGTGCTCAAGCTAAATTTGAGGCTAAAATCTACTTGTTTGAATTAAACCTCTCGTATTTGGCGATGCATTGTTCCTGATAGTCGAAATTAATGGCGTCGCCGAACGTCTCTAAATAAGTTTTCGGATAGGTAATTTCAGAATTTATCAAAGTTGTTAATGTTTTACCTTTTACTTCTCTTTTAATTACTCCAACATATTTGTTGGTTAACAAATTAATGCTAGACTCAAAAAGCCCTTCATTGGGATGGTCTCTGCCGAGCAAATCATCCGTTCTACGCATTTGCACCAGTTGCATTTTTTTAGCCGCTTTGCTATATAAAAAAACGCTGATGAAACCTGAACGGTCATAGTTGTTCCAAAATTCAAATCCATTTCTTGTAGCCACCAAGGTATTACCAAAATTTAGGTAGTCAATAGGGTTGCTTATTACTAGTTTATATTTCTGAGTGGATAACCGCAAAACCAATGCTTTCCGGTCACCATCAATACGGATAGTGTCCTTCTTTAAGTCACCATCAAAATCCTTCACAATTTTTCGGGTGCTTTGCGCAAAAACTGTCAATGTTAAAAACGTCGACAAAAACAAAAGAGCGTATTTTAGTTTTTTCATTAGCTTCATAGATCTTGATTAAAGATGGAGATTATTATTTTCCATTTACGGAATGATTGGTATTTGACGTGTTTGGTTTATCATTCGTTGGATATGATATAATATTCGCGTCAAACTTTCTTCTTCGAGTGAACGAACCATACTCATGATTCCATTAATCAACCTAATCGTTAATGGGATCTTTACCCCTATTGATTTTCCTTTTAAAATGATCGGCATAGATCAATTGACCTTAAATCCTTATCTTCATCCCAAATCATTCTTACAATATGAAACACATTAAATGGGGCATTATTGGCTGTGGCGATGTAACAGAAGTAAAAAGCGGACCTGCTTTTAATAAAGTTCCTAACTCATCGCTGGTTGCGGTAATGCGGAGAGATGCCATAAAGGCTGCAGATTATGCCAGGCGCCACGGTGTAGCCAAATGGTACGACAATGCAACGGATTTAATTAACGACCCCGAAGTAGATGCCGTTTATATTGCTACTCCCCCACTTCAACATGAGGAATACACCATTCAGGCGCTTGCGGCTGGAAAACCTGTTTATGTAGAAAAACCAATGGCTATAAATGCGGAGGCCGCTAAAAGAATGGCTGCCGTTGCTAATCAATATGGCGTAAAATTAACCGTGGCACATTACCGTAGAGAACAACCGCTCTTCTTAAAAATTAGATCTTTGTTGGCAGAGCATTCCATTGGCGATATCCGCTTTGTTAATTTGAAAATGCTGCAACCCAAACAGAACGATTTAATTGCAAAGGCAGAAGACAATTGGCGCCTGAATCCTGCTGTTGCAGGAGGTGGATTATTCCATGATTTAGCGCCGCACCAACTCGACTTAATGCTTCACTATTTTGGCAACACCAAAAGTTTTCATGGCATTTCAGTTAACCAGTCTGGAGAAGAAAACGTAGATGATTTGGTTACCGGGCATATTTTATTCGAAAACGACATTGTGTTTACCGGCGTTTGGTGTTTTACGGTTTCCAACGGAATGAACGAAGATATCTGCGAAATTTACGGATCAAAAGGAAAGATAAGCTTCCCAATGTTTGGGCATGAGATAAATTTGACCATCAAAGAAAAAACAGAAACACTGAAATTCGAAGCGCTTCAACATGTAGAGCAACCCATGATCGAAAAAGTCGTGTCCTATTTTCTCGATCAAGCAGAAAACCCATGCAGTGCCGAAGAAGCCATCAAAACAATGGAACTGTTAGACGGATTTACATTGAAATAAAAATGAGCCATCGCCCTGTCAATAGTATAACGCGGTATTTACACAAACACATTGTTTTATAAGCCACCGATATTTAACTTTGTGCTACCAAACAGCTGTTAAAAGCTTATTGCCAACCAATCATCCATCTATTATGAAAGAGTTAACTTTTATTTTATTCATCTGTTTCACTGCTTACAAAGCAAAAAGCCAAACCTTAATTTTAGCTAAAGATGCAGCACAATATGTGGGTAAAAGTGTAAGCGTGTGTGATTCTGTTTACGGAACAAAAGCATTGGAAAAGTTAAGCTTGATAAATCTTGGCGGTGCTTACCCTAAAGAGCTGTTAACTGTTGTTGTTAATAAAGAAGACCAAGCCAAATTTACTTCTGAACCGGCTTCGATGTTTATGGGCAACAATATCTGCGTTACGGGTGTGGTTACCGAATTTAAGGGCAAGTATCAAATTGTTGTTACTGAACCCAAGCAAATTGTTGTAAAGTAATTAATCAATGATAACGGGAATGACAGCCATTTTTGCAGCTTCAATAAATAAGGCGATTTGATTAACGCAAAGCGATAACTTTTCTTTAACCTCATGCTCCCAAAAGCGCATTACCGTATAACCTTTTGCGGTTAGCAGTTCGTTTACTTCCTGATCCCGCTGTATATTTCGTTCGATTTTTGGAATCCAAAACCCTTTATTGGTTTTAATTATAGCTTTTCTATTCTCCCAATCGAAGCCGTGCCAAAAATCACCATCAACAAAAATGGCCAATCGATATTTATTAATCACTATATCAGGCTTACCAGGAAAACTTTTGGGATGAATGCGAAAGCGGATGTGTTTTGCCCAAATCGCTTTACGCAACAATAATTCGGGCAGGCTATTTTTCGCACCAATTTTCGCCATATTTTTGCTTCTGCCCGGCGTGGTGTAAAAACCTGCACTTTCTTCAAAGCGAGGAACTTTTATCGCTTCTTTATTGTTGTATGGCTTCCTATCCATAACTAATAAACTCATTTTTATAGGGCATTGTTTACTACAGCCGCTGCAAACAATCTCTTTACAGCATGTGTTTCTAATAAAATTCAGTTCCATGAAAAAGTTTATCTATTCATTCTTATCACTTATACTTGCAATAAGTACAAGCACTTTCGCTCAAAAACCGCAACAGGATACTACAAAACGATATATCAAAACTCCTACAGGATTTTTTATGGTGCTGCGCCAGGGTGATGATGTATTGGCGCAATTGGAGAATTTTGCCCTCAAAGAAAACATCCCAAGTGCAAGTTATTCGGGAATGGGTTTCGTAAATGCGAAATTTGGTTTCTTCAACTTCAAAACAAAGGAATATGAGCCTAAAGAATTTGAGCGTGTAGAATTGGCAAGCATGAGTGGCTCAGTAGCCTGGCAAAATGGTAAACCTTCACTACATACTCATGGAACCGTAACCGGAAAAGATTTTAAAGCCTATGGCGGGCATTTGCTTTCTGCCACAGTAGGAACCGGATCAGTAGAAATAACTATTACTGTACACCAACAGAAATTAGAAAGAGTAAAAGAAGAACCCCTGGGTGCTAATGTTTTAAACCTGGGTAATTAACTTTTTGCATAAAAAGTGTTTGGCAATCATTGGAAAATGATAGTTTTGAAACATTCAACCAATCTTAAATGCAATTAAAACGTAATACAGGCCTTATCATCTTATTTCTATTGATTCTGGCTTTCACCATTTTAAGTATTTTTATTGATCATAACCCGATATTGCCATTTGATACCCGGGCTTCTTTATTTATCCAACATTACCAGGCAGATTGGCTGGATAAACTAATGCTCGCTATCAGTTTTTTTGGTGAATTGCCGTGGTCGTTGATATCTGTTCTGGTAGTTGCGGCTATTTTTTACTGGCAAAAATATAAACGTGAAGGCTTGTATATTGCGTCTATTTTAGTGTCGGGGCTGATTATTCTGGCGATCAAAAATCTGATCAACCGCCCACGGCCTACTGCATTCTATGTTCGTTTAGTGGAGGTAAATAGGTTTCAAAGTTACCCGAGTGGGCATGTGTTGTCTTACGTACTGTTTTTTGGCTTTCTGATTTTTTTGATGGACCGTCTGCCTACTATTCCAAAAGCTACCCGCAACGTTGTCACTTATCTTTCTGCATTTCTGATGATCTTTATTGCACCCTCGAGGATATATTTAGGTGCACACTGGTTTACAGATACATTAGGTGGATTTTTACTAGGATTAATATGCCTGTTCCCATTGTGCTACTTCTATCTTAAAAAGGAAAACACAAGTACAAACTCAAATTAGGCAGCTGATTCCAATTTTTCCTTTTTCCTTATCCTACTTAATGTTTCTATTCGCATTCCTAAATAAGTAGCTAAAAATTTAACTGGTACTCGGTTTTTCAGTTTCGGATTACTGAGCCTAAACTTATTGTATCTTACTTCTGCAGACGGTATTCTGCACAAAATAGAGCGCTCTTGCGACATGTTGAAATGAAGCGCGAGTAGCTTTCTTGCCAAAATATTCATTTCAGGATATTTCTTGTAAAGTGCATCGATAAAAGAATATTCTAAAACTAATAATTCAGAATTTTCTAGTGCTTGAAACTGTTCCTCATAGACGGATTGAGCCACTCCAGGATTACGAACGTGGCCTACTATGTTATTTTCATCAGTTATTACAGTAGTAATATCTTTTCCATTATCTAAAATAAATCCTCTAACAATACCTTTTAGGACAATAAAAATGCATTCCTCACCAGTATTATTTATACTCGGAATCAGCTCATTTTTTTTGACAATAATTTGAAAGGTTTTTTTTCGAGCTAATGCAATTACCTTCTTACTAAGGGGATGAAGGCTATTTAAAAAATTAATCAAGCGCTCGCCGTCATCTTTAATGTGGCTCATAAAAACAAAATCTAGAGTTAGGGGTAATTCTACTGCAATGTATTATTTGTAAGTAGATTTTCCAAACAAAATATGATGGCTTAAACTATTTTTAGATAGATATTCTTGAAGATGGACATTTTGGAAAATTTTAATTCTTCCGTCAAAATCCAATGATTAAATTAATTTAACATATTCCTAAAAATTTCTGATAATTTTGTGGCATGATGAATCAAAAACCAAAGGCTTTTCTTTTCGACTTAAATGGCACTATGATAAATGACATGGAATTTCATAACCATGCATGGCATTCCATCCTAACAAAAGATTTGGGAGCGAGTATTACTTTTGAAGCGGTTAAGAAGGAAATGTACGGCAAAAATCAAGATCTTTTGGAGCGGGTTTTTGGTGTCGGTCACTTTTCGCAAGAACAAATCGACCAAATATCAATCGAAAAAGAACACCGTTATCAAGCCGCATACAAAAAACATTTAACGTTGATTTCTGGCTTAGATCAGTTTTTAGAAAAGGCAAAAGAATCAGGAATATTGATGGCCATTGGCTCGGCAGCAATACCCTTTAACATTAATTTTGTGTTGGATAATTTGAATGTTCGATCGTATTTCTCAGCCATTGTGAGTGCAGAAGATGTTGAAAATAGCAAACCAGATCCAGAAACGTTTAGCAAAGGCGCTGCGCTTTTAGGCATCGCTGCAGAAGATTGTGTAGTTTTTGAAGATGCGCCAAAAGGTGTAGAAGCTGCACAAAATGCAGGAATGAATTGTGTGGTTTTGACCACAATGCATACCGCCGATGAATTTTCGGCATACAACAACATCATCGCGTATATAGAAGATTATAACGATCCTGCTTTGCAGGAGTTATTTTAAACAAAAAGAACTGCTTAATCGCAGTTCTTTTCGTTTGGTCTAATCAGATTAATTTGAAAATTTATAAATAGAACTCGTCTTGTAAACTTGCCCAGGTTTTAATACCGTTGAGGGAAAGCCAGGCTGATTTGGAGAATCAGGAAAATGTTGCGTTTCCATACAAAAGGCGGTTCTAAAATCGTCTTTACTTCCTCCTTTAAATTTATTTTTGCTTTGCATAAAATTGCCACTATAAAATTGTAACCCAGGTTCTTGCGTGTAAACATCCATTACAATTCCAGATTTATCTCCTTTTACACTTGCAGCCTGGAACATATTCATAGCCTTTGTTTTGTTGAGCACATAATTGTGGTCATATCCTTTGCCAAAAGTTAACTGCTCATTATTATCCTTAATTCTTGCACCAATGTTAGTGGCCGTAGTAAAATCAAATGGAGTGTTTTTAACTTTTTCAATCTTCCCGGTCGGAATTAGTGTAGAATCAACAGGTGTATATTCATCGGCAAATATCTCAACCTCATGATTTAAAATATCACCACTCCCCTCACCATTTAAATTAAAAAATGCATGATTCGTTAAATTTAATACGGTAGTTTTATCGGTACTAGCCTGATAGTCCATCTTCAGTTCATTATCATCCGTTAAGGTATAAGTTACCGTTACTTTTAGGTTTCCAGGGAAATTTTCCTCACCATCTTTTGATAAATAATCGAACTGAATGGTGTGTTCGTTAATTTGCTTCGCGTCCCAAACTACATCCTGGTAACCTTTTTTACCGCCATGCAAAGTGTTTTGCCCATTGTTTGTAAATAACTGATATTTTTTCCCATCCAAAGTAAATTTCCCTTTGGCTATTCTATTGCCAAATCGACCGATAGTGGCACCAAAATAGGGCTCGGTGGAGTTTTGATAGTCGGATACACTCTTAAATCCTACCACTACGTCGACCATTTTTTTATCCTTATCAGGCATCAATAAACTCACTAGCCGCCCGCCATAATTGGTAAAAATAGCTTCAGCTTGGTTTTTGTTTTTTAAGGTATAAAGACCTGTACTTTTACCATCAATTTCTTTTTGAAAAGAATCTGCAACTAATTTTACAACAGTTATTGAATCAGTAGTTTGTGTATTTTCTTTGCTGGATTTTCCGCTTTCAGACTGGCAGGAAGCTAAACCTAGTATAGCAAGAAAACATAGACCTGTAAAAGATTTTATTTTCATCATTTAATAATATTGGGTTAGATAATTGGCTAATAGAAGCTTATTAATATTTCTTTTATTACAAATAAAACGATTTAGATCTATATAGTGTGATCGTTTTTTGTATCTATTGTGATATAGAAAGAAGAAACATAATTCCCCTTCTGATCAAACTTGGTTTGATTGCGAAACTTAATTATAAATTAAACTTATATTCTGTTTATTATTGCCAATAACTTCAAAAATGATGAACAATATTGTATCAGATAATCGCTACGACAAAATGTTATATAATCGTTGCGGTAATAGCGGATTGAAACTGCCTGCAATTTCCTTAGGGTTATGGCACAACTTCGGCCATGTTAATGTTTTCGAAAACAGCAAAGAACTTATCTACACCGCTTTCAACAACGGCATTACACATTTTGACCTTGCGAACAATTACGGACCGCCGCCGGGATCGGCTGAAGAGGTTTTTGGTAACATTCTTCATCAACACCTTAAAGGCTATCGCGATGAAATGGTAATCTCGAGTAAAGCCGGTTATCATATGTGGAATGGCCCTTATGGGGAATGGGGATCGAAAAAATACCTGGTTTCCAGCCTTGATCAAAGTTTAAAAAGAATGAAACTGGATTATGTGGATATTTTTTATCACCATCGCCCAGATCCTCACACGCCATTGCAGGAAACTATGGATACGTTAAGCCTGATGGTAAAACAAGGGAAGGCCTTATATGTGGGCATCTCCAACTACAGTGCAGAAGAAGCTGCTGCTGCAATTGAAATCCTGAAAGAAAACGGAACGCCTTGCCTCATTCATCAGCCAAAATATTCCATGTTTGAGCGCTGGGTAGAAAATGGTCTATTGGACGTATTGGAGGAAAATGGTGTAGGCTGTATTCCTTTTTCACCGCTAGCACAAGGTTTATTAACCGATAAATATTTGCATGGTATTCCAGCCGATTCAAGGGTGGCCACAAGTGGGATTTTCTTAAAAGAAACCAATATTACACCAGAAAAACTAGCAGTAGTTACTCAATTGAATGAGTTGGCAAAATCTCGTGGTCAGAAACTTTCGCACATGGCGCTTTCATGGATCTTAAAAGATAAGCGGATTACCAGCGTTTTGATTGGCGCCAGCAAATCAGAACAAATTACAGATTCAATTAAAGCTTTGGACAACACTAGATTTAGCGATGAAGAGATTAAATTAATTGATGAGATTTTGAAATAACTTTAACGAAAAAGCACCAAATGATTGAATCAATTTGGTGCTTTTTTATGTTTTAGGTTTTTTATTTTAAATCACCTGCAAAACTATTTTACCTCTGGTATGCCCAGTTTTACTTTCGATATGTGCTTTTCTAGCATCGCTTAACGTATAAATGGTTTCGACAATTGGCTTCACTTTTCCATTGTCTATCATTTCACCAATCTCCTTCAATTGATTGGCCTTAGCTTGAGCAGTAAAACCAATGAGATGCACTTTTTTTGCCTTCGCTTCAGCCACGTACTCGGGTGCCAAAACAGTAATTAATCTGCCGCCTTCTTTTAAAACATCGAGAGATTTCAGTTGCGTTTCTCCGCCAATCGTATCGAAAACAAGATCGATATCGCTTAACACTTTTTCAAAGTCGTCCATGTTATAATCGATCACCTCATCGGCGCCCAAACGTTTTAAAAAATCGATATTATAATCAGAAGATGTCCCAATGACGTACGCCCCTATCGCTTTAGCAAATTGAACCGCATAGGTTCCAACACCGCCAGCAGCCGCATGGATTAAAACTTTTTGTCCTTCTTTTAATAAACCGTGATCAAACAGGCCTTGCCAGGCAGTTAAACCAGCCAGCGGAACTGCTGCTGCCTCGGTGTGGCCAATACTTAAGGGCTTTATGCAAATGGTATTGGCTTTGACAACAGCATATTCCGCGTAGGTTCCATTTTTTGTCAAATCTGGCCGACCATAAACCTCATCTCCTTTTCTAAATGTACTCACTTTTTCGCCCAATTCTTCTACTACTCCAGAAAAATCCCAGCCAATGGTTAGCGGAAAGGTTGAAGGAAATTTTTCTTTCCTTAAACCGGCCCTGATTTTCCAATCAACAGGATTAACACTTGTAGCATGAATTTTAACTAGTACTTCGTCTTTACCTGGCTTTGGGATGTCAACATCATCAATAGATAAAACTTCCGGACCACCAAATTCATGGATTCTAATCGCTTTCATAGGTTGCTATTTAATATGAATATTTGATTGCAATTCGGCAGGTTTTAAACTGCTATAACATCAGGCAAAAAAACTAACATGATTTCAGCCCTTATAATTCTAACAACCAAGTACAAAAAATTGTGTTCGATAATTTTTCTTTCTCGTTTGGAAAGATCCTTTTTATCGAGACAAAGATTATTGCATGTCTTTAATTTTCGCCTTCAAAACTGCTGCTGCCTTGGTGTAACCACCTTCTGCGCCATCAACAAAGTGGATATGATCATCTTCTAAATCGCGTACGTAGCATGACATTACCGATTCGCCGCTGACATAGACTCCGTATAAAATTTCGCCATTTTTCTCCAGGAGGTCTAATGCCTTTTCAAGCTTGGTCCGTTGCAGCTTAGTACCTGTAATCACTGTATTTAGCCTTCCGTCGATCACCAACGTATCCGACATTTCGACCATTTGATTTAAATACTTCTTGCCGCTTTCCGTTCGAAAATAAATGTATCCATATGCGTTGATGAACCAGGTTTTAATAAGTTCGAAAAACTTTATTTTACCAAGCCGATGCCGCATTTCTCTACCCAGATTGTTGAAACTTGTTCTAAAAATCAGCTTAGGAATAGAAATGGGTTGGCGCTTTTCCGGGGTACCATAAATGATATCCAGCTGTCTTATCACATGACTTAATACTTCCGCTTGCCGGTTAAAGTTTCGTGCTACGGCGATCAAAGTAACTACCTCCTCACTATTTTCAGGTGGTTGAATTTTATCCCAGCGACATTGCATCCCACTCAAATCCAGTTCTTCATCGAAAGTATCGTCCTTGGCAAATAGATAGTTTTCTCCTTTTATAATTTTTTCTGCATAATCCAATCCGTTTCCTAGAATGATAGGAATGGAGAAAACTTTCGAAATGCTGTAGCGACTAATATTTAATAGATGGCCTAATTCGTATATTTCTTTAACCGGAACTATCCCCGCACGAAGATCTAAATTGAAATTTTGCAAGGTATTTCTTCTGTAAACCTGCAAGGCGCTCATTGCTTTATCTACAATAAGTGCAGGAACGATAAAAGTTGCGCCATCTCCACCAAAGAAAAATGGTATGGCAATATTTGCTTTAAAAGCAATATTGAGCACAGTAACAATGCTTCCTGTTGCAATAAGGTTTACATTTTCGTGCAAGCCAGCATTAACTGCTTGTGTAGAACTTTTAATATCAGTAATGATAATGTGCCAGTCAATTGGAACTTCTTTAAATAAATCCTTTCTCAACAAAAGTTGATGCAGAGGAGTTTTGTGAATTTGAAGATTGGAATAAAAATGATCCTGATCAGTTGTTATCATAAAACCAATATAGTGAGATAATTTTACGAAACTGATGTAAAAGGATTTGAATATTTTATCCCTTACACAATCATCAAAATAGTATGTTGTTTGTGAAGATAAAAATAGTAGTGAAACTGCTTGTTACAGCTAATCTTTTCTATCTCTATAACCTTTCCGCTATGACCAAATTCATCAGCAATAAGATCACCTATCTTGATATTTTCAAGCTGCAAAATGTTTATTGAAGCTCGTTTTAGGAGTTTTAATTTATCCATGATTGCCCTTTTCAATATTTACGTTGAGCGAAGTAATATGGATTTGTGGAACTAAAGTTTAACTATTATTGAGTAGGGGTAATATTACAAGAATCGATATTTATGTAAAAATACTTGTCGCGATTATAACTTCGGGATAAACAGATGAAATGGAATTGCTCCAAAACTGTGATTATAAGTAAAATTCAATCTTAAAATTGGATAGATTTTAATTCGCTAAAGACTTATTAGTCACAAAAAATAGGATCCAACAAAATCAATTTTTTAGTTCAATAAATAAGATAACCTGAAAAAAGCGTCAGTCCCGCGAAAGCGAGAATCTTAATATATCATGAAAAGTGAAAAGTCTTTTTAATAAATTAGGATGCCCAGTCAAGCTGGGCATAACAGAATTGCAAATTAAATGTTAAATTAAATACTGAATTGGTAATTGCAATACAACCTTTATAAATTTTAATGTGCGTCGTAAATGATCACTTTATCGAAGAAGATTTTGAACTCATCTAGAAATGCTTTATGCAACGGGTGAACCTGGTAAACATCATGTGCAGCTAAATTTTCGAAAAACAAAATCAAACTGAATGTATAAGTAGTATCTACAACAGCCCTTTCGATAGGTGCAGGCGTACCTACGTGGAAGTTTTTAATCACTTCAATATTCTCTAATGTTTGTAAACTTTTACGGAATGCAGCTTTCTGTTCTTCGGTGGTATCGGCTTTAAGCCAAAATAAAACGTGGTGGGATATCATTATTTTCTATTTTTTTCCCAAATATAATAAATTGCAGAATGATCATCATACTTAGCCAAAAACACTTTTAGCCTTGCTAATGGCTTTCTTTAAATCAATTCCTTTTCCTAAAACGCCTTTAAAAAGATCGCCTTCTACTTTTAACCGATCTATTGCATTAAAAATATTGAAATCTTGCATCTTCAATCCTGGCTTAACCTCATCCCAATGCAACGGCATAGAAACGGTTGCCCCAACTTTTGGTCGGAGGGAATATGGCCCCGCAATGGTAGCTCCTGGCCTGTTTTGCAAAAAGTCTAAGTACATTTTACCTTTTCTGGCCGAGATCATGCGTTCTAAAGAAGTATATTCCGGTATTTGATCATGCACCAGGTTAACAATAATTTTGGCAAACATCTGGCTTTGATCGTAACTGTACTTTGCGTTTAGCGGAATGTAAATATGCATGCCCGTTGACCCTGAGGTTTTGCAAAAACTCGGTACGTCTATCGCATCCAATACCTTTTTTGTTTCTAATGCAGCTTCTACCACCTGATCAAAAGAATGCTTATCCGGATCAAGATCAATTACGCAATAATCTGGATTTTCGGGGCTTTGAACGCGGCTAAACCATGGATTCATTTCTATGCAACCTAAACTGGCCATCCAAAGCAAGGAAGCTTCATCAGTGCCCACCAGATATTCTTTCTTCTCTCCTTCGCCATTTTCATAAGGAAAAGTTTTTGCCCAATCTGGCGCTTTTCCCTTAACATCTTTTTGGTAGAAACTTTTGCCATGAATACCCCCTGGGAAACGATTTAGCGACTGTGGCCGATCTTTCAAGTAAGGAAGAATGTATTCGGCGACCTGGTAATAATAATTAAACATGTCCCTTTTCGTTACCTTATCTTCGGGCCAGTAAATTTTACTTAAGTTGGTAAATTTTAGCTCGTGCCCTTTAATCTTCCGCACTTGTGTTTCATCTTTCGGATTAAGCAGCGTTTTTTTATCTTTTCCTTTTGGTGGATTGATGGCTTCCGAATGTGTTTCTTTTTGATCTAATGCTTGATCTATGATCTCTTCAGTAGGAACTTCTGTTTCCCTAACCACATCCGCCGCTTTTTTATCCTCACGCATGCCTTGAAAAGACGGGTGACGAAAAACACCATCATCCGTAATTTCAGTAAATGCCACTTCGCAAACAAGTTCTGGTTTTAGCCAGGTAGCTTTTGCTTTTGGAGGATTTGGGCGAAACCTAGATGGTTTGTTTACATCAGGCAATTCATCAAAAGGGCTTTTACCAATAATAAGTTTGTCGAACTGCTTCACTAACTCTTTTTGCAGTTTATCCGAAAAACCTGTCCCAACTTTACCTACATATTGAAGCTTTCTATTTTCATAAACACCGAGGAGCAAAGAGCTAAAGGATTTAGAGGTATCTTCATTTTTGGTGTAGCCTGCAATAATTACTTCCTGGCGTTTATGCACTTTGATTTTCAACCAATCTTTTGATCGGCGATCGGCCACATAAGTACTTTTAATTTTCTTTGCAATGATACCTTCCAAACCCATTTTCTCGGCAGCAGCGAAAAAATCTGTTCCGCTGGCCTTAAAAACCTTACCAAGGCGAACCCGATCATCGTCAATTGGCAAAACCTCGTTTAAAATAGCCTGCCGTTGATAAAGTGGTAACTCCATTAAATTTTTACCCTCACACCAAAGCAAGTCGAATACGTAAAATACAAGCTCCCCGTCAGCCTCGCTTCTCCAGTTTTGTAAAGATCCGAAGTTCGAAATCCCTTTTTCATTCAATACTAAAATTTCGCCATCCAAAACAGCATTGATGCTCCATTCTTGAAGCAGGTCGTATATTGGGTAAAATTTTTCGTTGAACGATTTGTTATTTCGGGAAACAAGATTCACCTGCTTCTTGTTGATAAACGCCAAAGCACGATAACCATCCCATTTTACTTCGTATTGCCAGTCCTCATCATCAAAAGGTTCATCAACCAGTGTGGCCAGCATGGGCTTTATATTTTTGGGGATTGCTGTTTTTGGTGCCTTTTTTAAGATTTCCTTCGGATCTAGCGCTACAGTTTCACCGACTTCTTTAGTCTCCTTTTTTTTAGATTTTACAGGTTTTTTTTTCTCAGGCTTTAGTGTCTGTTCCTTGCCATCTTTCCAAACCTTTTCAGAAGATTTTTCCATTCCTTCAATGGTTTTACCAGATAAAACCGATTTGTCTTGTTTTGTAATGTCTTTCGTTGAAGCAAAATCGTCTTTATGTTTAATCAATAACCAACCGTTTTCGCCCATTCCATGGGTTTTAACTAAGGCAAATTCACCCTTCAACTTTTCGCCGTTCAATTTTATTTTAACCGAACCAGCCTCCAATTGCTTGAGTAAATGTTTCTCCTGTGCTTTTTTGCTCTTGATCTCTTCAATAGGCTCATAAGTACCTTCATCCCAAACAATTACTGTTCCGCCCCCGTATTCTCCCTGTGGAATAATACCCTCGAAATTTCTATAATCAAAGGGATGATCTTCAACCATCATCGCCAATCGTTTATTTTTTGGATCTGTTGAAGGACCTTTTGGGACTGCCCAACTTTTTAATACACCATCCATTTCCAACCTAAAATCATAGTGTAAACGAGATGCATCGTGTTTTTGAATCACAAACATCAATTTGGTTCTACTCTTACTCCTACCCGATTTCGGTTCGGTTGTTTTTGAGAAATCTCGTTTAGCTACATACTTTTCCAGGCTCATAATTATTATTTTACTTTTTCAAAAAATTTTCAACGGCAGTAACTGATGTGCCGACCGTTTCCACTGCAGCCTTAAGCTTATCTTTGCTCACTGCAAATTTGTTAGACCAATAATCTAGCTCATAACCTTCGTTGATGTTGATTCTGCTGCGATCAGCACCACCTGTCTTAGTTTTATCATCCATAATAATTTTGATTAGATAACAGTTAAACAGTGCTTTAAACCAAAAAGTTTTAAACGCATATAGCCGCTTTCTATCTCAATTAAACATTTATATCATCTAAAAAACATAAATAATCACTTCTCAAATAAAAAACTCATTTCTCAAAACTAAAGCGACAGAGATAGTGTTTTCACTGTATTATCACTAACCAATTTATAGACCTATGATACACCAAAACATTTCGACAACAGCGAGGAAAGAAGTGGTTGAAATTGCCGATGAGCAAGATCGTAACTACTGGGCAACAAGACTAGGCGTAAGCAGCGAGAAATTAAAGTCTGCCGTTAAAGCGGTACAAAGCATGGAATTTTCTAAATTAAAGGATTATTTAAGCTTAGAAAAAATTAAATCTGCAAGCACTTATCAACGTTTCGTTAACCATTAAAATTTTGAAATGGATAACAAATTTGAAACTAGAAAACATCAGGTTGAACCTGATGCCCTAATAACAGATTGTGCTCATTTGATTGATTTACCCCCTCAAGCCAGCGTTTTCTCTAAGAAAATTAATGATAATGCTGTTCGGAACCCAAAAGCAACAATTAAAATATTGACTGTTTTTAATCCTAAAAACGGTTTATCAAATTTACTTTAACTGCTAAGCAGGTTCCTTAAAACCTGCTTTCTTTTTTATGCTGATTTGAGAACGGTTACGGATCTTCCGGCAACTTCTAACCCTTCAGATGCAGTAAGTAAACCGAAGCCATCTTTAGCAATTTCGCCAGTCGCAGTATCTAAAACTTTCTTCCAGCTTTTCCCATATTCTTCCTTTGGAAGTTTATAATCTAAAGCTTCGTAATGTGCGTTGAAAATGATAAAAAAGTGGTTATCAAGAATATCTTCGCCCATCGGGCCTTTGCTTTGTATTCCTTCACCGTGAAAGTAAATTCCAATAGAACGGGCGAAATCTTTTTCCCAGTTATGTCCTTTCATCGGATTTCCATCAGGTGTAAACCAGGCAATATCGTTTATGCCATCCTCCCCTACTTCTTTACCAATAAACCACTTTCTCCTTCTTAAGCTTGGGTGATTTTGCCTCAACTGAATCAACTCTTGTGTAAAATTTAATAATGATTGATCGGCATTTGCCCAATCTAACCATGAAAGCTCATTATCCTGACAGTAGGTATTGTTATTTCCTTGTTGGGTTTTCCCCATTTCATCGCCAGAAACAAGCATAGGAATCCCCTGTGATAAAAATAGTGTAGCTAAAAAATTACGCTTTTGCTGCAGTCGCAGGTTGATAATTTCTTCGTTATCGGTTTCTCCTTCTACCCCACAATTCCACGATTTGTTATGGTCTTCTCCATCATTGTTATCATCTAAATTGGCTTCATTGTGTTTATGATTATAGGAAACCAAATCATGAAGCGTAAAACCATCATGCGCCGTAATAAAATTAATACTCGCAGTTGGGCGGCGATAATCTTCTTTGTATAAATCCGGACTTCCGAGAAAACGTTGTGCAAATTCGCCAAGCATATTCGGATTGCCACGCCAATAATCACGCATTACATCCCGATACATGCCATTCCATTCTGCCCATCCGGGAGGAAACTTTCCAACCTGGTAACCTCCTTCGCCCACATCCCAGGGTTCGGCAATCAACTTCGCTTGCGAAATTACCGGATCTTGGTGGATGATATCAAAAAATGCACTTAACCGGTTAACTTCATGTAATTCTCTGGCTAAAGTGGAGGCCAGATCAAATCGAAAACCATCGATATGCATCTCCAAAATCCAATACCTCAAACTATCCATAATAAATCGGAGCACGTTCGGTAACATCGAATTTAGCGTATTTCCAGTGCCGGTATAGTCTGTATAATACCTTTTATCGTTTTCCAATCTATAATAGCAGTGGTTATCGATCCCTTTAAATGATAAGGTTGGGCCAAGGTGATTTCCTTCTCCTGTATGATTATATACAACGTCTAGAATCACTTCGATGCCTGCTTTGTGTAAGGCCTTTACCATATCTTTAAACTCGCGAACCTGATCGCCACGAATATCTGAAGAGGCATATCGAGAATCGGGGGCAAAAAAACCGATGCTATTGTAGCCCCAATAATTTGTTAATCCCTTTTCTTCGAGATGATGATCAGAAATAAATTGATGTACAGGCATGAGTTCGACCGCCGTTACACCTAGTTTTTTTAAGTAACTGATTGATACCGGATGAGCAAGCCCTGCGTAAGTTCCCCTCAAATTTTCGGGGATATCAGGGTGGGTTTTTGTAAAACCCTTAACATGCATTTCATAGATAACCGTTTGATTATAATTAATTTTTGGATGCTTATCATCTTCCCAATCATAGCTTGAATCAATTACAACTGATTTTGGTATGTATGCTGCACTGTCCGCTTCGCTGAAGCTCAGATCCATTTCTTCTGATCCCAACTGATATCCAAAAAGGGCTTCGTTCCATTTTATATTGCCGGCAATGGCCTTAGCATAAGGATCTAGAAGCACTTTGTTGCCGTTAAAACGATGGCCTTGCGATGGGCGGTAAGGTCCGAATACCCGATAACCATATAACTGCCCTGGCTTTACATCAGGAATATAGCAATGCCAGATTTGGTGCGACCTTTCCTGAATATTAATCCTAACCGTTTCTTCTTCAGCATGTTCATGATCGAAGAAACACAACTCTACAGCGGTAGCGCTTTCGGCATAAAGCGCAAAATTTACCCCGTTTCCATCCCATGTTGCGCCCAAAGGATAAGCTTCCCCCGGAAATTGTAAATATTCAGCCATACTATAAATCTGATCGTGCGTAAATCAAAACTCGTCTTTGATTTAACAATCCGTTTGACTTATGAAATGTTTTGAAAATTTATCATCGACAAAAAAGCTAACTAAATTGCGAATACCCTACTTAACAAAGTTTTGATAAAGGCTATTGATGGCATCGCGACTGAAATCAGGAAAATCATCTGTGTAGGTAGGATTTATTCCATTGGTAATAATGACGAAACCAAACTTTACTTTTGGATTGAAAAACATCGTACTATAAAGCCCGTAAGCCGATCCGGTATGACCCTTTAACTTCACATTTGGAATAAAATTATCAGCACTTCTGATTGCTAATCCGTAACCTTCATCAGGCGTAATAGCAGTTTGCATCAATTTCGAGTGCTTTTTTGAGATAAGCCTTACTCCATTTGATTGACCATAATTCATATGCATCATCATGTATTTTGCCAAATCTGTTGCCGATATTTTCATTCCGCCTGTTGGAGAGAATATGGGTGTAGAATAGCCCATAATGTAATTTTTAATTTCAGTTCTGCGTGGCGCATATGCTGCTGTTGCGTTGGTAAATTCGCTCGTCTTCGAGTTGTATTCGTAAAGCTTAACAAATCGGGTGCTATCTAATGAATCTACACAGTAACCGCCATAAAGTCCCAAGGGCTTTAAAACATGATTTTTAACGTAATTATCGAATCGCTCACCAGATTTCTTCTCTATAATCGCTCCAATGATATTGAAATTCAAATTACAGTAATCGAACTTGCTTCCTGGAGCATAATCGTTGTAACATTTGGCCCAATTTGGATTTTTATCTGGATTAATCAAATCGAGGTTTAAGTATCCCTGGGAATCATTCAAACTCGAAGTGTGCGAAAGTGCCATTTTCAAGGTTATTTTTTGATCTGGATATTTCGGGTTTCTGATCTTAAAACCTACTAAATCCCCAAAATCGTCATCTAGCGACAGTTTACCCGCCTCTACCAACTGCATAATAGACGTTGCCGAAAAGGATTTTGAAATGGAAGCAATACGGAAAATATCGCGATCGGTGAGCTCCGTTTTTTTGTCTAAATCTTTTAGTCCAAAAGAGTGTGTATAAATTATTTTCCCGTTTTTTACTACCGCCACTGAAGCACCTACCGCTTTAAATTTTTGCATTACAGCCTTAAAATCAGCTTCTGCCTTTTCATTTTGAGCATAAATAGTCGTGCTGATCAATAACAACACGAACATCATCTTTAAAGAAATTTTAATCATAAGTTGGAAATTATAATAGCGTAGAAATATTTATTTAGCGTCGTTTACCTCCAGCCAATGACCATCAGGATCTTTGAAATAAATCTGTTTTACTCCATCAAGCCTTAAGTTGATTGCACCCACTTTACCCGCCCAATCTTCAAACGGAATCTTTTTATTATTCAAGGCGGCAATAAATTCTTCGATTGATGTAACGCTGAAACACAAATGATCATTTCTATCAAAGATTTGATTGGCCTTTTGCCCCTCAATTAAATGAAGCGCACCAGCATTTCCCAATGAGAACCAAGTGTGCTTGCCATCTTTAAATGGTTCAGGAATTACTTTTAGACTAAAAACGGTTTGATAGAAGCTTGTCGATTTCGTTAAATCGTTCACATAAACAGCGATGTGATTAATTACAGCTGGTTTCTGAGCCATGGTTTTTGATACAATAATTGCTAAAAATAAGAATGTACTTGAAGCTATTCTTTTCATACCTAAAGATCAAAATATTAGTTTAACAAGTGCAAAGATTTAACTTTTTATTGTGCAACAATATCATTGAAAGACTTGCCGGATGCTGTTTCTAATTTAACATCCTTTCCGAATTCACTGTATTTATCGATAAATGCTGTTTTACTAATCAGCTGTAAATAGTTATAATCGATAGAGATTTGATGGCGCTTCCTTAGTCGATATAAAAAATGGCCACCAAAATCGATGAAAATTGGACACGAAGCATTTAGCCATGCTTTATGCGCATTGCGCCAGCTAAAAGAATAAAAATCAGCTGAGACTGGGATTGATTTTAATTCCTTATGGTAAAAATTTAGCACTTCCGGTTGAGGATTTTTAGCTAAAGCATCGATTTTACGGATGACCGATAAATGCTCAGAAGCGCAAAATTCAAATGAATCTAATAATGGGCTGAGCGGATTTGGAATGGATTTTAAGATTTTGAAACCTTTAAACTTCAAACCATTTACCACCCAGATTAACTTGGGATAAAACCGTTCTCTTGATTGAAGCTCTTCGGTGGTTATGGGCGAATTTTGAAGTTCGATGGTTAGACCTGATGCCGTATGGATATCTGCACGATGAAATTCTTTCAAAGACTCATCATAAAAGCTGACTTCACGAAATTCGGGTGCAAAAACTTCTTTCCATTGGCGATGCCACAAAGTTTCGCTTTCCCACCAGGAATCGCAATGGCTAAGAGAAACATGTGCCCAATGATGAATTTTTATGGAACCACATTTTGCAATTACTTTCTTCCCACAACCTAAACAAACAGCACTTTTACCTTTTAAAGCTTCAACCCGATTTCCTTTTAACAACGCAAACTGCATGACTGACGTTACTATTCGTTGCCTTTAAAAATATTCATTACGGCAGTTTTCCATTGAATGTATCCTAAATCGCCACAAACTTTTGCTACAAATCCTTCCACTTCATCGGGTACATCATTTACTATGCGCCAACGGATTTTATACTTTGCGTTATAGCTAATATAAACGACCACATCATCAGTACGTTGTCCCACAGATTGTAAAGCCTGCAAATGAATATCTCTTAAGTCGTCGGCTGCGTTTTTCAATCGCTCATTCATGATTTTCCCTAAAGAAAGATCTGGTTTAAAATCTGTTTCTAATATTGCTAAAACTGTAACAGTCATATCACTCCTCTTCGTTTGAAAGCCTTATAAACAGCTTTCTTCCTTAATTGTTTAATGAATCGCCAGCAGCGAATTAAACAAATTTATACTAAAATAATTAGCAAACAAAAATATAAACAGTTATTTTTATCGCTTAAACATCAATCAATTTAAACCAATTGATTTACAGAAGAATAAAAATTAATAATGGAAGAAAAATTAATCAAACAAAAGGCGATTAACTTTTAAATTGTTCTCCTTGGAGGTTAGGCTAATCATCATATTGGTCTAAATTGTATTTGAAATCATGAAAATATCAAGCCATGATTAAACTACAAATGTGAATAAATCGGCTTGTAATCAGGCAAAGCATTAGTGACATTCTGTGCATCTTTGCATAAATATTTTGATAATTTAAGAAGGATCCCTGAATAAGATGAACGAAACCGATACTAATCAATCTACTCCCGACAACCGCCTTATTATCGATTTTATCAAGTTTACAAATCAACCTATTTTTCTCACTGGAAAAGCAGGAACCGGAAAAACTACGCTACTAAAAAAAATTAAAGAAACTACACAGAAAAATTTCGCTGTAATAGCGCCAACTGCTGTTGCGGCAATAAATGCTGGTGGAGTTACCATTCATTCGTTCTTTCAAATGCCATTTGGACCAATTATTCCCGTGGCCAATGACCAGCAATTTAAAGAAGTAAAATATAATGAAGAAAAGATAAAGCTCTTGAAATGCCTGGAACTTTTAGTTATTGATGAGATTAGTATGGTTCGGGCCGACATGCTCGATTTTATTGATCAATCTTTAAAAAAAGTAAAAGGTTCTAGCATGCCATTTGGCGGTGTACAAGTTTTAATGATTGGTGATTTATATCAACTATCGCCGATTGCACATGATGCATGGCATATTTTGAAAGAATATTACCTAAGTCCTTACTTTTTTGATAGCCATATTCTCAAATCAATTTCATTAACCACCTTTGAGTTAAAAAAAGTTTATCGCCAGTCTGATCCGTTATTCATTGATATCTTGAATAGAATTAGAGAGAATGATTTAACGCCAGAACTTTTAGATAAACTCAATTCACATTACGATCCAAGTTTAGAAGATAATTGGAAAGATGAGTACATCACCTTAACCACTCACAATAATTTAGTTACCCAAATTAACAAAGATTGTCTGGAAAAATTAGATGGTGAGCTACACACCTTTAGTGCAAAAATAGCCGGCGATTTCCCTAAAGATGCTTATCCTGTTGATGAACTATTGCAGCTTAAAGTAGGTGCTCAGGTGATGTTTATCAAAAACGATTCGTCTGGCAAAAAGCAGTATTACAATGGGAAGGCGGCAAAAATTGTGTCTATCTCCAATGATACCATTAAAGTGCAATTTTTAGATGATTCGGCTCATTTTGAAGTGGAGCGAGAGGAATGGAAGAATTTGAAATACAACCTGGATCAGGAAGAAAATAAAATTGAAGAAGTAAACACGGGCTCATTTTCTCAATATCCATTTAAACTGGCTTGGGCAATTACCATTCATAAAAGCCAGGGCTTAACGTTCGAAAAGGCGATTGTTGATATTAGCGCATCCTTTACCCATGGGCAGGCTTATGTGGCGTTAAGCAGGTGCAAAAGTTTGGCAGGCCTGATTTTGAAAACCCCGGTGAAGATGGAGAATATTATTACCGATAAAAGAATTATCGGTTTTACATCAAAGGCAGTGATCCAGGTTCCAACTGATCAAAATTTAGCGCTCTATGTTAAAAAATACACCTGGGATTTGATTGAAGACCTGTTCGACTTTAGTTCTTTAAGCGAAAGCTGGGACAACATAAAAGGTGTTAGTTTTAATGCTTTCGATGAGAATGCGGCCTTTAAAAACATGTTAAATAATACTTCCGAAATTTTGTGTGCTCAACTGATCAGAGTGGGCACAAAATTTAGAAGTCAGGAAATTGCCAAAATTTCGAAGGAAACCGAGGTTGCTGAAGAGAAACTATTTCTAGATCGATTAAGTAAAGCTTCAACCTATTTTACACCAAAAATAAATCAGGTAATTGCAGAGATATCCAAGTTTACATCTCTAAAATTATTGGCTGATGAAAAGTCGGAAAGAACGGTGATTACGCTGATATCAATTTTAAATACCTTAAATGTGAAACTGGCCTTATTTAGTTTCCCTTGGGCAAAATTTTCGATTGCAGATTACACCAAAACTTTTTTAGATGCCAGTAATAAATACGAGATTACACCCAGGAAAACATTTGTAGCTAAAGTTGATATTCCTAAAGAAATCACCAATCAAAAACTTTATCAGCGTTTACTTAATTGGCGCAATGATTTAAGTAAGAAAAGAAACGTTCCTGAACACACTATCCTTTCTGATGTAGCTTTGGTGAACATTGCATCAAAACCACCGAAAACTAACGATCAGCTCGCAGCCATCAGAGGAGTAGGAATTGGTAACGCCCTTGATTTGGGAGAAGAGATTATGAAGATTGTGAACAGCTTTATGGGCGCCAGCACATTATTTTAACCTTTGCAACTACTTGAAAAATAGAAAATAGCAAACTGTTAACACAATCCCTATAAACATAAAGCCCACACGAGCAAGCCATTTATTTAAGATACTTTGGCCTTGTTGAGTGATATTTTTCTCGAGGTTTTTGAGTAAAACTTCTTGCTTTTCCACCTTCTCTTTGAGGTCTAAATTTTCAGTTTTAAGATCGAAAATGCTTTTTCCAGTATCTTCTTCCAATTTGTTTAAAGCGTAGCGCCGTTTAAAACCACCCTCACTAATAAACATATCTACACCTGCTTGTTTACCCACCATTGCCGGTAATGGAACGCCATCTACCTGTCCCACTAAAATAACGAGATTCATTTGAACTAAAACATCCAGATAATCAGAAGCCAGCGTACCATTTCCTCTAAATATTTTAAGTACCCTATCGGATTTGATGTAAACTTCCTCCTCAAATTCGTTAAGGATATTGTCCAAAAGCTCACATTTAGCTGGAGTTAAACTTATGGAGAGATTTTTCATTTAGGTGAACGTGAATTATTCGGCAAGAAAGCAAAAAATAATTTAAACAGAAAGTTTTATTGCAAAATAAGCCAGAATAGCACATTTGAAGAGGTAAAAATGATATTCCTCCATGTTGTTATCATCTTTCATCAAAACTTATGCTAAAAAATCAATGTTGTTTATATAAAAATCATACTATGAAAAATCCAGATCAAGAACCAATTAAAGACGATGAAATTCCAAACATAGCGCAATTTCAAGTCGATCGCTCAAACGGCAATGCTGCAGAAGGCCATGCCCCAGAAGAAGAAAATGATGATGAAAGTTACACCGAAGATGAGATTCCTTTTGCTGACGGAGAAGGAACTCAGCTTGATGAAGCTATCGATGAGCAAGAAGGAGATGAGGCGTTAGAAGATGATGAGCTTGAAGATGACGAATTACAAGGTGACGAACTAGAAGATTATGAGTTAGAAGAAGATGAGTTGCCAGAGGATGACGAACCAAGTCAGATTTAATTAAATTGAAGCTGTCTCAAAATCAAGTTAATCAATGAAAAAGAAAAAAAATCTTGAATATCGCTGTTCCCAGGCATCAAGATTTCTTGAATAGTTATCTTGGAAAATATTAAATTAGCAATTTTGAGACGGCTTCTACAAACACTATCTAAGCGTTTAGTTTAACTATCAAACGATTAGAAATAATTAACCTCTCCAATAAGCCCAAGATATTTATTTTTTTGAAAAATCAATTGCTATTCTAAAAAATAAATGCAACTTTGTGGCGTAAATGAATAACAGGAAACTAAAAAAAAGAATTGATTTAGTGAAGGCGGTGAGCGCACTTCTCATTTTCACTTTCTCGTTTATTTCTGTAGTTCAAACCATCCACAACCACAACACTGATGATGTTGAGCAGGTGGGTAATCAAAAAGACAATATTTCTTTTACCGAAAAATGTTCGGTGTGCGATTATTTGGCACATAAACACGGAAAAGAGATCTTGTTGCCTCTACCCTTTTCTATTTCATATCCTTTACCACAAGCAAACCTGCTTAATACAGGCACATTTTTAGCCAACTACAAATTTATACTTCAAGGCTTTACCAATAAAGGCCCGCCTATTTCTGCCTAGAATGCTATAATCGGTATTCTAACCTTCAATATTTTTCTCAATTTTTTTAACATGATTAGTACGCCAATGCTTTGCATATGCTAATCCTTTAACTATTGGCTTAGGCCATCGGCAATGCGTAAATTTTTAATTTTAATATTTTCCTTAGTTGGAACTTTGCAGGTGTATGCCCAACAATTTCAACTCAGTGGAACCGTTTCTTACGAGCTAAAACCGATCTCAAACGCTACGGTCCAGCTAGTTAAGTCGCCAATTTCAACCCGTACAGATGATCGGGGTAACTTCACATTTCCAGCTTTGAAAAAAGGAGTTTATCAACTGATTGTTAGTGCAGTAGGTTTTTCTAAAACAATAATCACAATTGAAGGAAGCGATCAGGCTGTTATCAAAAATGTGGTTCTTCAAAAAGAGGTCAAGCAGCTAGCTGACATCATCATAAAAGATAAACATGTAGAAAATCGCCGTAAAGAAGAATCGTTGAATATAGAAGTCGTTAACCAGGATTTCATCCAGCGCAATTTGGGTGGAAGCCTAATGAAAAGCCTGGAGCGCTTGCCAGGAATTAAGACCATCGGCATCGGCTCAGGACAATCAAAACCGCTAATTAGAGGCTTGGGCTTTAATAGAGTTGTTGTTATTGAGAAGGGTATTAAACATGAAGGGCAACAATGGGGAGCCGATCATGGATTGGAAATTGACCAATTTGCCACTGGAGAAATTGAATTAATTAAAGGTTCTGCCTCATTTATTTACGGCTCTGATGCCATTGGAGGCGTAATTGACATATTACCGGTTGCCATTCCATCGTCAAATAGCCTTGGGGGGTCGGTAGATTTAATTGGAAAAAGTAATAACAATCTATACGGAACATCGACAAGTTTTTATGGCAGAAACAAAAAATGGTTTTTCGATTCACGATTTACTTACCAAAATTACGCTGACTACCGGGTACCTGCAACCAAGGTTTATGTGTATGACTACGAAGTAAATTTAAATAACAATCGCTTAAGAAATACCGCAGGAAGAGAAACTGGAATTCATTTCATCGCTGGTTTTGTTGTAGATAAGTTTAAATCGATATTTTATCTAAGTAATACCTATACCAGAAGTGGTTTTTTTGCCAATGCTCACGGACTGGAGCCGAGACGTGTTAATGAGCAGCTCCACGATAATTCAGATCGGGATATTTTACATCCGTATCAATCGGTTAACCATTTTAAAATCATTAACAGATCGAGCTTTCAATTAGTAAACCACAACATTGAAGCTGAATTAGGTTATCAAAAAAACTTCAGGCAGGAATTTAGTCAGTATGTAAATCATGGCTTTATGCCACCTGTTTATCCTTCATCACTATTCATTCAAAGCGATTTAGAACGGGAGTTCGATAAATCAGTTTACTCGGCAAATTTAAAAGATAGAGTTAAAATTGATGCTCACGAATTAACCGTGGGAATAAATGCAGAATCGCAGCATAACAACATCAACGGGTGGAGCTTTCTGGTTCCGGCATTTAACCAAAGTACAATTGGCGCTTTTGCTTACGATAAACTCAAAATCAACGAAAAACTGTTGCTGCATGGTGCGATAAGATACGATAAAGCGCAAATTAACATGCTTGAATACAAGGACTGGTTTCCATCTCAAGTAAATATAAACGGCAATTTCGAACAGCAGAATCTGCAACGGGCTACCAATTTAAATCGAACCTTTAACAGCTTGGTATGGTCTGCTGGCTTAAATTACAATCTATCAAATTTCAGTTTGAAGGCTAATGTTGGCAAAAGTTTCAGAATGCCAATTGCAAAAGAACTTGGTGCAAATGGCGTAAACTATCATTACTTCAGCTACGAAAAAGGGAACCCGAATCTTTCGGCCGAAAAATCATATCAAGTAGATCTAACCCTCGGCTGGAGTGATGCAAAATGGTCGGTTCAACTTAGTCCCTTTTACAATTATTTTCCAAATTATATTTACCTGAATCCGACTTCTGGCCATGATTATTCTTATGGTGCGGGCAATCAGATATTCGAGTATGAAGAGAGTCGCGTACAGCGCTTTGGTGGAGAGATTGAATTTAAATATGAGATTTTTAAAAATCTAAGCACTCAATTTTTAGGAGAAATACTGCATGCGAAACAATTATCTGGAGATAAAAAGGGATTTACGCTGCCATTTTCTCCACCTGCTTCTGCCCTGTTTAACCTCACCTACTCTCCTAAATTCGATACCAAGTTGAGCAATACCTATTTCTCGGTGGATTACCGCATTACCTGTAAACAAGAAAATATTGTTCCTCCAGAGAAAAAAACAACTGGCTACCAACTGGTGAATATTCAGGTTGGAACTAAAATATCACTTTTCGAAAATCCAATTCAAGTCAGTATTCAGGCACGGAATTTATTCGACACAAAATATCTCAACCATACTAGTTTCTATCGCCTTATCGAGCTTCCTGAAGCAGGTCGAAACCTCATTCTCTCGGTAAAAATCCCCTTTTCAAAATAAAATAATCAGTTATAACCCTTAAAACACCCCATTATGAACAAATTTACAAAGCCATTTTTAGGTCTGTTGATGATTGCAGCAACTTTTACTGCCTGTAAAAAAGAAGAAGTAATTTCAGATGCGCCATCCATCACAAATCTAGAAATTGGCACCAATAACAACAAAACCGCTTACCCAGGAACGGACATCCACCTGGAGGCCGATCTTTTTTCGGCTAGAAATTTAGCCGGCGTTCAGTTAACCATCAAGCCCAAATCTGGCTCGGGCTGGAACTTTAGTCAAAACTATACGGAGGGCTTTGCTAACATTAAAAATGCAAGTTTTCATAAACACATTGATGTACCAACTACTGCTGCTTTGGGTAGCTACCTGGTAACCGTTACCGTCACCGACGTATTAGGTAAATCGACAGCAGTTGTGAGTGATTTGGAAATCAAATACGACCCAACACTGCCCAATGCGACAGGTTTTGAAGTGGGATTAAATACTGCTGGCAATGATTTGCATGTAGAAGTATCAATTTCTGCCATTAATAAAATTGCCAAAATTGAAGTAGAAGTGCATGGATCGGCCTGGGAGAAGGACTTTTCGTTCACCGATGTTTCGATGGTTGGTTTAACCAACTACAATTTCCATAAACACCTTGATGTTACCGCAGCACCAAAAGGCCATTACCATGTACACCTCAAAATAGTCGATCAGCTGGGGAAAGAAAATGAATTTGAAGAACATTTTAATAAATAAAACCTGATGAAAATGAAAAATAAATTTAATCCAAAAAAAACGGGCTATCTAATTTTAGGCCTCGCAATGGTTTTCCTCCTGAGCAATTGCAAAAAAGAAACCGAAGAAATTGATACCAGCTATCCCGAAATTTTTGCGAGTGCAAGCGCTTTTCCACAACAGTGTAGCATCATTAAACGTGGCGAATCTTTCACTTTTAAGGCTCAGGTAAGTGATAACGTAGAACTAGGTTCCATGAGCATTGATATACACCATAACTTCGACCATCATTCGCACAGTACTGAAGTAAACAGCTGCAATATGGAAGCGATTAAAAATCCCGTAAAACCCTATCTACTCATCAGAGAAATCAATATTCCGGCAGGGCAAAAAAATTATGAAACCACAGCAACCATCAATGTACCGGCAGATATAGATCCAGGTGATTACCATTTTTTGATCAGAATCACCGATAAAGCCGGATGGCAAACAATTAAAGGAATCAGCATAAAAATTAATTAATCAATTAAAATCAAACCCAATGTTATCCAAAAACAATTTCAAGAAAGTAGCCCTGCTTTTTGCCGTTGCTGCAGCATTTACCGCTTGTAAAAAAGACAATCAACAACCTGAAGAAGAACCTACAAACGCTGCAAAGGAGTTTAAATATGTACGTTTACTTACATCAGATGAAACTTCAAATAAGTTAACTTTAGTTGACCCATTTTCGTCAGCTATTTCATCTTTCGATGCGAAATATCCAATGGCAAATCTTTATGCTACTTCTTCTGGTAGGTATGCAGCAGTGCTTTATGGTACGCAAAATTTAGCAGAGGTTTTTGATAGCGGTCTGTTATCACATGTAGATCATATCGATGTATTGCACAATCCAAAATGGGCCAGTATTACTGCAAATGGCATAAAGCCTACCCACTTCAAATCAAAAGCTAATGAAAGTTTAATTTTTAATGATGGCGATGGAACTTTGAGCAGGGCTATGGAAAGTGATTTTAACACTGCAGGAGCAAGATTTTCCACTGTGATTGCCGGTTTATTGCCTCATCATGGTGCAATGGCACAATTTACAAACGGAACCTATGCGGTGACTTCTACAACGACAGCTGGAGCCTCGCCCAACAGGGTTTTAATCATCGATAAAAGCGGCAAAGCCGTATTTCCTTCAACCTTCGCCATTGGGGCGATCCATGGTAACGCAACTGATGGCACTCATGCTGTTTTCGGTGGTTTTACCAATGCAACTGCAACTGTGGGTGGTGTTTTGGTGGTGAAATCTAACGGTGAGCAACGGATGATTCCAAATCCCGATGGGTTTGGCGCATTTAGGTTGGGCAGCATCTATTATGCAGAATCTGCGAAGAAATTTATTGGTTATGTGGCTACCAAAGGGGCTTATTTAATTGATTTGGCTGGGGATAAGATCACCCCTATTTACAGTGGTTCTGATGCATTTCAATGCAAAGTTGATTATGCAGGAAAAAATTTGTTGGTGTTAACCTTGGATGGAAAACTTCGTGTTTATGATTTAGCGACTGGGGCATTGAAAAAAGAAGGTGTTGTAATTTCAGCAACATTAAGCACTGACACCTATAAGCCAGTTTTAGAAGCGACGGCAAAGTTCGCCTATATCGCTCTACCAGGATCTGGTGAAGTACATCAAATTGACCTCGACACTTTCAGCGTTTCCGCAAAGTATAAAGTATCTTCGAAACCAATTCGATTAACGATTTTCGGTTTTGAGAATAACGCTTCGCATTAATTTTACAGGAGGTAGCTAATTTCATCGCTACCTCCTTATTTTTATTTCACCATTGTACTCAATTGAGCTAAATGTGCTTTAAGTTTCGGTAAATATTTAAGGGCATATTTTTTCACATCTTTATCCGATGATTTAGACCCTGCCTCGAAAAGTGCAACAACATTTTGATGATCCTTTAAGCTAGTTGCAAGATAAGCGTTGTCAAAATTTTCGCCTTTCAACTGGTTAAGGTTCGTGATTGATTGTTGCATATCGGCATCGCTAAGCATCGCAAAACCTTCAACCATAACACCTTTTGGCTGGCCCGTATTTCCTGCTTCACCTTGATTTTGATTTCGCGAGGTATCCAGCAAATTTGTAGGAGCCGAATCCACTCTACCATCGGGCCTTTGCCCTTCTGGCAATTTACTCGTTGGTAAACTTATGTTTTTTGTTTTTGCTAGGCTTAAAAGCTCCTGGTTTGCCTTAGTATGCAAGTCGAGAACGCTTGTTGAAAAACTTCTAATTTTTTGATCTTTAGAAATTTCAGCGGCTAATCCGCTCATCTGTAAACTTTTTATTCCATACCGCATAGCTTGAGCCATAAAAACTTCAGGCGGAAGAACATTTTGTTTTCGTTCGTGGATGATCACATTTACTGAAGGCGTAATACGTTCTGATGCGTTAGCGCTTGCTGCAATTGATAAGCCGATAACAAATGCAAAGCTTGATTTAAGATTTCTCATAATTTTAATAGCTGATGTAGTTAATCAACTTAAAAAAACGTAAAAAAGTTTGCGCAAAATTTGATTTGAAATAGACGGTGAATAAAAGAAGTTAATAACTCAGGCAATGTGAACAACTAACTTAAACATCTGAAAATGAAAGACGTTAAGCATATATTACTCAACGTAAAGCTTATGAAAAAGTGCATATTTGTAGTAGAAGATAATCCCAGTATCAGAGAGATTATCGAGTTCTTACTCACCGAGGAATTGTATGAGGTAAAAGCCTGCAGCAATATCAGTGATTTTTGGAATCAAATGCGGCTAAATATTCCAGACATGGTGATTTTGGATATCATGTTACCTGATGGAAATGGCATTGAGATATGTACACAATTGAAAGCCAATGTCAAAACACATCACATTCCGGTGATGATGATGTCCGCAAATAATCACTTAAACGCGGTAAAAGCTAAATGTACGGCAGAAGATTTTATTAACAAACCATTCGACTTGAATGATTTCGCAGGTCGTGTGGAACGTTATTTACCGAATTAGTTTATCTAAAAAGTGACGAGCCACAATGCTTACAAAAAAGCGCATCCGAATCGTGCCCTTCTAAGCTGCAACTTGGGCAAGATTCGGGCATTTCCTTTTTAGATTTTGCAGCAACAGCAATATCATGGGTAATAATTCCTGTAGGTACAGCGATAATGGCGTATCCAATAAGCATAACCACCGAAGCAACAAATTTTCCCATTGGGGTGATTGGAGAGATATCGCCGTAGCCTACCGTAGTTATGGTTACTATTGCCCAATAAATACTCTCTGGAATATTCGAAAAACCATTTTCCCGCTGCTCTACCAGATACATGATTGAACCTAAAATTACGGTGATCGTTAACACGGTAAGCAGGAAGATGCTAATTTTTCTAAAACTGTTTTTTAGCGCCTGCGTAAGGAAATTAATTTCGCTAAGAAATTCTCCAAGTTTAAAAATCCTAAAAACCCTTAATAATCTTAATGCTCTGAAGGCCAAAAGCGATTGTGCACCAATAAAAAATATACTTAAATACGACGGCAATAATGAAATAAGATCTATAATCCCCAGCAAACTAAATACATACCTCACTGGCTTTTTAATACTGATCAACCTCAAGACGTATTCTATGGTAAATAAGCCGGTAAACACCCACTCCACATGATAAAATAATTTACCGTATTTATTGTGGATGCTAACAACACTATCAAGCATTACTACTATGATACTGGTAAATATAGCAATGAGTAAACCCACATCAAAAGCTTTGCCTGCAGGAGTATTCGACTCGTAGATCACCTCGTGCAAACGGAAACGCCAATGCTTAGATGTTGTTGGTTTCATGCAGTAAAAATAATCATTTGGTATAATAATAGAGACATTTTCCGAGATAGCAATTGAGCGAAGCAAGTTATCGGATCAGGCTATGGAGCGGAAAAAAACTGTTTGTAAATTGCTTACTAAACATTAATCGTTGTAAATCTGTTAACCTGAGTATGGAGAAACTTCTACTTTTTTTCAATTTCATCTTCGTATTTCTTAATGCATCGGCACAATATAGCGACAGTACGAGTTACCATCTTGTGCTTTCCTCTACAGGCTCAATTAACAGAACAGACGATCAGCGTGCTTATTTATTAAACAATGGTTTAAACTTCGGAATGAAGAAGGAAACCTTCGTTTTAAACTCTACCACCAGTTGGCTTTATGGAAAACAAAACAACAACTTAAGCAATAATGATTTCTCGAGTACGCTTAACTTCAACCTGTTTAAAGGACCAGAACATTTTTATTATTGGGGTTTGATCAATTACAACACCAGCTATTCGTTAAAGCTAAAAAATCAATTACTTGCCGGCGGTGGCATTGCCTACAGTTTTCTTGATGAACCTAATTCCTACATCAATTTGAGTAACGGCATTCTATTCGATCAAAGTAGTTTGGTGGTTGGCAAGCGTTATAATACCTTACGTAATTCGCTCCGGTTACAGTTCCATTTTGCAGTTAAAGAAATCATCACCCTAGATGGAAGCCATTTTTTACAAAATTCTTTTTCAAGAGGTGGCGACTATATTATCAGATCATCTACAACAATAGGTTTAAAGCTCAGAAAGTGGATTAGCCTCACTACTGCGCTGAACTATAATAGATTGAATATCACAGAAAGAGAGAATTTAAATTTCACCTACGGTTTAAGTTTAGACAAATATTTTTGACCTCAAATCAACTGACCAATCTCATTTATGAGGAAAAGCAAAATTTGATTGAATGATAGACTATGTTGAAAATTATTACCCAATTTAAATAATTGATAAACAGATGAAAAGCTCATGATTTTATCTTTATCGAAATTTGGATACTTCAATTTCACATTCAAATTATAATTTTGCGTTATGGCAAACACGAACGTTAGAAAATCTATACAAAGTAAAATAGAATCTTTAGGCAAAGAAATCGAAAGCCTTAAACAAGAGTTATCGAAATGGGAAAAGATAGCTGCTGATTACGAAACAAATTCGGAAAGTATTGATCTTATCCTTTCTATACAAGTACCAGAAAAAAACGAGACAAAAGCAAAAAAGATTAGACTTTAGATAGGCGTTTTATTATTTCCAATTCGATACTCTTAAAACTTAATCTGGAGGCTATACATTCTTAACCGTCTTTTTTGGAAAAAAGACAAAACCTTTAGAATAATGACACTGTTTTACAAGTAGTTAAAACAAAAATTATTCCTATGAAAAAGTTAATGATTTTAATGCTACTTGCTAGTTTTAGCTTGGGCACTATTGCGCAAACCCGGCCAGATACCGTTAAAAAGAAAACTGAATGGCCTAAAAAGAAACCAGATAAAAAAGATCCCTCAAAGAGAGATACCATGAAAAGGGATACAATGAAAAGAGATACTACAAGGAAATTACCACCGAGGTAAATAAATTGAAAGCCCAGATGATTTGTCTGGGCTTTTTTTTATAATATCGTTCCGATACTCAATAAATTTCTAAAACATATTTTCCAATCAGAACAATAACAAGTCCTGAATGTTAACTTTATCATAAAAACCAATTTAAAAAATTATGAGTTTAACATTAGAAGTAGTAGAAAAAATATCAGCCGCCGCTAAAGCAAAGGCAACTGAAATTGGTGTTCCCATGAATATTGCTGTTGTAGATGAAGGTGCAAACTTAAAAGCATTTCATAGAATGGATAATGCTTGGCTTGGATCTATTGATATTTCCATAAAAAAAGCAAAAACGTCAAGATTTTTCGACATGGATTCTGGCGAAATCGGCAAGTTATCACAGCCTGGCCAACCACTTTACAATATCGAACACTCAAACGGAGGATTAATTAGCTTTCCAGGTGGAGTAGTTTTGAAAGATGAATCAGGTAAGGTAATTGGCGCCATCGGTGTTTCTGGAGGAAGCGTTGAGCAAGACCATAAAGTAGCAAGTGCAGGAGCTGCAGCGCTCAAAAGTTAAAAATCCATAAATGTTAGATGCACTTATGCATCTAACATTTTTTCAAATACATCTTTAAAAATCCCAAAATTATTTCTTCTCTAACTGCTCTAATCTATTGCCGCATATTACTATGATCTTAAACATCGACTGGAAAAATTTCTTCATTGGAGAGGAGAACTGGGAGTTTATGTTAGAAATAGCACTCCGAACTTTTATTATGTATTTTATAATTTTAGTTGGGTTAAGGCTTTTAGGAAAACGTGGCGTGAGGCAGCTTTCTGTTTTTGAACTGGTAGTGATTATCAGTTTAGGTTCTGCTGCAGGAGATCCGATGTTTTATAAAGAAGTTGGGCTTTTAATCCCTGTAATCATATTTTTTATTATTGTTGGCGCCTATCGGCTCACCACATTTTTAACTGCAAAAAGCGAAAAACTAGATGATCTGATAGAAGGCAAACCTGTTTATCTAATCAAAAACGGACAGTTCAATATTGAAGAGTTTAAGAAAGAAACACTCGCACAAGATGAGTTTTTCTCAGAACTAAGGCAGCAAAGTATTTCTCATTTAGGGCAAATAGATACTGCTATCCTTGAAACATCTGGTACACTGAGCGTATTCTTTTACACAGATGATCAAGTAAAACCTGGCTTGCCCATCTTGCCAGAGTTATTTGCTAAAAAAACCAAAATACTTCAACCAAATACCAACTATGCCTGTACATTTTGTGGACACGTAGCAGAAGTAAATGAAGAATCAACTTTTCTTTGCCCAAATTGTAAACATGACGAGTGGGCAGCTGCCCTCCATAATTGCAGGGTTAAGTAACAGCAACTTTATTCAAAAATACTAGCAAACAATTTGTTTGAATAAAGCTTCGCCTGATGATCGTAAATATGAGAAGTACTCATAATTTCGTTCACCCCAAATTTGGAAACAAATGCGGCTAAGTTCAGTTTAATGGTATCTTTACTGCCAATAAACGAATAATATAACATCTGCTCAACGGCTTCTTTTTCCAGCTGATCCCAATGGGCATTGATATTTTCTACAGGTGGCTTAAGTCGCTCTCTCCTTCCTGTTATCACACCTAAAAACATTTTCTTAACCGAACTCGATAAGAATTCAGCTTGCTCATCTGTGTCGGCCGCAACCACATTAACGCAGGCTATAACATAAGGTTCGGCAAGAAAAGCAGAAGGTTTAAAATTATTTTTATAGATACCTACTGCCTGTTCAAATAATGCTGGTGCAAAATGACTGGCAAAAGCGTAAGGTAATCCTTTCTCTGCTGCTAATCTTGCACTATCGGTACTAGAGCCTAATACCCAAATTGGAATATCGAGTCCTTCGCCTGGAATGGCACGAACTTTTGAATGAAGATTATCGGCAGAGAAAAGTTGCTGTAACCGCTCAATATCTTTCGGAAAGTTATGTGCAGCATGCATGTTTTCTCCCCTTATGGCCATTGCAGTAATTTGATCTGTTCCTGGCGCTCTGCCTAAACCTAAATCTATTCGATTTGGATAAAGTGAAGCCAGTGTTCCAAATTGCTCTGCTACAATTAAAGGAGAATGATTTGGCAACATAATCCCGCCCGACCCAACACGAATAGTTTTGGTACCTCCGGCAATAAAACCTATCAATACCGCTGTTGCCGAACTTGCCACGCCTGCCATATTGTGGTGTTCGGCAAACCAATAACGGGTATAGCCAAGAGCTTCTGATTGTTGGGCAATTTCTAAACTTGTTTTAAATGTATCGGCTGCAGTATATCCATCTAATACGGTAGCTAAATCGAGAACGGAATAAGGAATATGTTTTAATGAAGTGATATTCATGTGCGCTTTTTGTAATTAAAGCACAAAAATATCTTTAAAAAACATGGCTTGCATCTTCTCAATTGTTATATGACCTTCAAGATACAAATGCGTCCTTTAACAGCAAAAGTAGGTAGGTAGTATACATTGACGGCAACAAATTGTGTATTTTTTTATCAGTTTTTGTAGTGTGCTACAGTCACCATGAAAGTTATCATCTTGTATATCAAATCCTTTACAATCATTGATTTTGCAGTATTTATCCAACTAAAAGTACTTTTAATGAAACTAGTGGTAGCGTAAGGCAAATAAGCTATTATAAATAAAAATGCATTTAGCGAAATCATCATGAGTAGTTATACGCGAATAAATAACAGTTAATGTTAGCGGTATGAAGTTTGTCCATTGATAGACAATCACCTTAAAACATTATCCCATGAATAAAACAGAATTTAGCAGCATTGTTAATAGCAATGCAAGCTCGCTCCGCTCTCATGCATTACAATTTACCAAAGACCTGGACGACGCCAATGATCTTGTTCAAGATACATTGATGAAAGCTATCCGGTTTTTTCACAAATTTGAGGAAGGATCGAATTTAAAAGGCTGGCTCTTCGTAATCATGCGTAATACTTTTATCAATGATTATCGTAAAACAGCTAAGAAAAATGCTTTGATTACTACAGAGGAGGAAATCACTTATGCAAATTTAAGTCATAGCGCCACGAGAAATGTGGCTGAGAACAAGTTCATGATGAATGATATTCAAGGTGCATTGGATAGGTTGCCGAAAGCTTACCGCGATCCATTTGTGCGCTACTTCGAAGGTTACAAATATCATGAAATTGCAGAAGAATTAGGATTACCTATTGGTACTGTAAAAACACATATCCATCAGGCCAGAATTGAGTTAAAGAAAAACCTCAAAAATTATAAAACAGACGCCTACTACAGGCCATAATAAAAAGCCCCGACTCAAAATCGGGGTTTTTTATTTAGGTTGATTTTTCATCTGCATCAGCATCAGAGCCACTTTGATCCGTGCTAACATCTCCTAACTGGTTAAAATCACCATTCTCATCATAAGCTTTATCAGCATCACTGCCATCCAACTCCTCATTAGGTATCACTCCTAATTTATCTTTTTTGTCTTCATTCTTTTCTTGATGATCCTTTTTTTGATTGTCCGTGTTCATAAGCTTGATATTTCTTATTAAACAATCAATCTAATAGCTAAAAGTTTGAAGTTTTTAATTTTTGTTATCTGTAATCCTATCCTCCTGCTCATTTTAAAACATTATTGCAGAGCAACAAGCAGCTTAATCAGTGTTAATTTTTTTTTGTCTAACGGCAGTTCATTCGCTTTCAATAGGAACTCGTATCAATGCTTCAGCTTTAGTCAACACAGTCGATACCTATCAATTACTACTTTCGGAAGCCACCATTTTCAAATTCTCAAAACATTAAAATATTAATGGTGTTGATTTTTTAAAGGATTAACATGAGAGATACCCATTATATATTAGCGGCATTGTGTTTTACGGTTGTAGCAAGCTGTACAAGTTCAGAAAATAAATCCGAGAGCGGTCAAAAACTAGCTTCTGATACTATAGTTGCCGATACCGGAATCAGCCAGATTAGCAAATCAATCACATTAGACAGTACCGACACAAAATTTTTAAAGAATGTTGCGATAAGTAATTTAACGGCAATCGAATTCGCGAATAAAATTATTCAACTGGACGCGAAAAGTGATCTAATTTCATTGGCAAAAAAACTAGTTTCCGATCATAAAGCCTATCAGGTTTCATTGGAAAATTTAGCGAAGAAGAAGGGCTATCAATTGCCACAAACGCTGCCGCAAACCCCAATTCAAAACGTAAAAAAACTAGAGACTTATGAAAAGGAAGATAGGAATGAATATTTTCTTCAGTCGGTTATTGAAGAATATCAAAAGACAATAGATCGTTTTGGACAGGCAACAACTTCCAAAGATGCAGATATAGCGGCGTTCGCAACACTTACTAAACCTAAGTGGGAAGTTACATATGGACAAAGCAAGAAACTTGAGAAAGAGCTAAGAGAGCAGAAGACAGGTCAAGGAAATGACCCAAGGCAATAAAATACTCCTTAACGATTTTTAATAATCATGCTCATTTCTGGAAACCCTTTTTTCAACGCAGGCTGAACAAATGAGAAAATTATTGCCAATACAAATGCTGCTAAAATACAATAGAAACTAGCTTTGGAGCTAAATTCCATTTGATCAGGTCTCCTGCCTTGTTCCATGTTAAATCAAGAATAAATTATAGGGATAGTAGATCAAAGACAATTAAACCCAGAGAATGTTTTACAAACAGAAAATATTCTAATATTATTTTAATACTAAGTTAATAATGATGACAAAACGCGATACACAGAAACCCTACAATCTCCTCATTGATGGCCTTAGTGCAATAGGCATGGGTTTAGGAATTTATTTGCCGCGACCAACAATAGAAAAAAGAATAGCGAAAAGTGTAAATTTAGCTGATTCAAGCATTAATAAAACACTATCACATTCCCCTGAGAAAGCATTTTCCAATCCACTAACTTTCGAACTAGCCGGTTTAGGTGGAATAGCGCTTTATCGCTTTTACCAAGGCCTAAAAAAGGGCAAAAAAGCAAATATTGTGGAGGGATTTTTTTTAACCTCTATATTGGCGGCAGCCATAATTTACCAGGCTACTTTGCCGAAAAACCAGTCGGTAAAATAGATTAAAAAGGGAGGAATTTCATCATTCGATATTTTCAATGATAGAAGAAATAGTTTCTAAGTGATGCCCAGCTTAACTGGGCATTGCGATAGCGCCAAGGATATTTTGGGAGCATTGCAACTCCCGTTTCACTTAAACTATTATTTTTAATGAAACAAAGAATTAATTGTTGGAGCTCTCTATTCGCACTATGCATTTTCGATAGTGGAATACCAATTAATAGGATGAGATCGCAGACTCATTCCGTCACGTTCTACGTGGTATAAAATGATTGGAATGGAGAAATCGATCATCCGTTCTACCTTCTTCGATAGTCGCCCCAAAAAGTCGATACTTGAGATGCCTTCTTTCAAGTGAACGTAGATCACTGTTGGTGTTTTAAACTCGAAACGTTCAATCATTCCTGGCCATTCGTTCCTAATACGATTGAGGAAATTAGGAATCTTAATGTACTCTAAATTTCTTTCCATAATTAAGAATTTGATTGTCTTAAAATAGAAAATCTATCCCAGTTAACCTAGAAAATACTACATCTCCACAACTTTTTTACAAAGTATTTCTGATTAATTGAACGCCGTTAAAAGCCATTAAACGTAATTTTTAACGTATTTATTCGGGTTCGTTTGAACTGTGAATGATTAACTTTATCGTTTTAACCAGTTAAATTTATGCACAATCGAATTTTAGTATTGGATGATGACCCCTCTAATGGAGATGTGCTCTGCATGATTCTGGAACAAGAAGGTTATCAAACTAAGTGCATTTATTCCGCATTGAACGTTTTCGAAATCATAAATACTTTCAATCCTGATATTCTCTTTTTAGATATTCATTTAGGAGCCGAGGACGGGAGATTATTATGCAATAAAATTAAGGATCAGTTAGGCGCTAAAAAGTTACCCGTCATATTAATTTCTGCGATGTCGCCCAATCAAATCGACACGATCCAATCGAAAGCAGATGGTATAATTTATAAGCCATTTGAAATTGATGAAGTGATTGCTACAGCTAAAAAATTCACTCAAAACCAATAAACGTTTGATTTGATAGAGGGCTAACAGACTAACCCCTAAAAGTATTAGTACGCGATAATATACTCATTTTAAAAAAGGCCAAATTTCCGCTCGAAAATTTGGTCTTTTGATTAGATAGCGTAGCCGTTCAAAATAGAAAAGCGTACTAAAGCTGCTGTATTTTTGCAACCTGTTCTATCAATTAACGCTTGCCTTAAACCTTCAACTGTTCTTCTACTTAGAAAGAGTTTATCGGCCATTTCCTGATTGGTCATTCCCTCACCTATCAACTTTAAAACACTTAACTCCCTTTCTGAAAACTGAAGACGATGATTTTGCTCAGGAGACAACATAACTAGCTGACTATTATATCTTTCCAATATAGAAATACATAAACTCGACGAGATATATTTATGGCCTTTCATTACATGTTGAAGGCAAAACATCAATTCATCGGCACCTACACTTTTTAATAAATAGCCGTTCGCTCCAGCTAAAAAAGCGTTAGAAGGATATTTTTCATCCTCCAGAACACTAAGCAATACAATTTTTAGGTTTTTAGATTTCTTTTTTACCAGCGGAATCATTTCGATACCGTCCATTTCGGGCATCATTACGTCCGATAAAATGATATCAGCCTGAATGCCAGTATCAATTAAATTAAGTAGTTCTCTTCCATTGGCAACATCGGCTACAACTTCAACCGATTCGTATTTATCCATAAGTGCGGTAAGCGACTCACGCATCAAGTGATGGTCATCTACCAGGATTATTTTGATCATAAACCAAATATAATTGAAGGAAATTGATTCAGAAAATGGGGCATTTCGCGTAGTCGCGAATATGGCTCTAAAAGCAACGATTCAAGTATTTATTTGGGTAATTCTACAAAAAAAGTGGTCCCTTTTCCCGTTTCGGTTTCAAACCAAATTCGTCCGTTGTGCAACTTTACAATGTTGTAAATAATGCCCATTCCTAAGCCACCAGAATCCCGGCCAACTAAGCCAGCTCGAAATCCTTGCTCTGCCCTTTCAAACAAACCTTCCCTCATGTCTTCAGGTATTCCCCTGCCATTATCATAAACTGAAACCACCACCGCATTCCCTACATCATTTACGGTTACGCCAATGGTACCATTTTCATCAGTAAACTTTATCGAATTAGAAATTAAATTGTTAATTACTTGTAGAAATTTCATTCCATCGATTGATAGGTAAATTTTATCCTGATTGCTGCTGAACTTAAAATTACGAACATTGCTCAACCTTGATCGTCTATAATAACGTAAGGCATCTTTTAGCTCCCACACCAATTCCAACCTGTCTTTATTAATTTCTATGATGTTGCTCTTTATAAATTCGTGATTGATGACGCTACGCACTAATCGCGTGTTCCGATCACACATATCTACGATAAAGCTTAACGACTTTTGCAGATTTTTATCACCAATTTTGGCTACCTCTTTCTCCATCGATGATGCGGTTAACTTCATCATGCCAAGAGGTTCCTTTAAATCATGTGATAAAACTTCGAGTGTAATATTTTTCCTGTAATTGATTTGATCGATAAGCAGCTTATTGTGGCGTTCTACAGTGATATCCTCGGCTATGCCACAAATGATTACTTCCTCATCTTTAATCGGATACAAACTCACTTTTACGTATTTCTCTCTGGAATTTTCAAAACCTAGTCGAAATTCATATTTCTTAGGTTCCATATCTTCCAAACATTCTTCGTAACAGGAAATAACATGTTCTACATCATCACTGTAAACTTTGCCTAGAAATAATTTTGGTTTCTGCAGAAGAGATTCTTTATCGACTTCCCAAATATGGGCCAACGCAGCATTAATATAAATAAAATCTTCAGTTTGCAAATTGTAGATGAAGTATCCATCATCAGCACTTTCCCCAATTCTATAAAATAATTCAGTACTTATCTCCTTCATTTGGTGGTGTATTAATTAGGCATCAAAAGCAATTCATGAACACAAAATAATGCTATATGGTTTTATTTATTTTCTTAACGGCGTTTTAAGCCTTTATGGTAGCTTTTGAAAACTTGCCCGTAAAATAAAAGGTATTGAGTGATAGCGAAATAATAAAATGAACCAGTGATATTGAAATCTATTAAATTTTCATTTGTAACTTAGTGGCATGACAATGCAGGAGCTCCAGGAACTAGAAGATTTTTTTACAAAAGCAGGAAAACAACCTGTGCCTATTTTTTTGAACCAAGCAACAGAGATTACAGATTACGATCATTTTTTGCAAAGTCATTTCCAGCCTTTGAAGGCCAACCTCACATCCAAAGTAAATCAGCCGCTTATCCATAGGCTTAAAACCCTTAAATTAATTATCGAATCGAACGCGTAGCAGTTATTTTCGATCGGTATGCCCTAAATCCTTATCCGGACTTACATGATCTCGAACTAATTTTTTAAGCTCCTTGATTTCGGGGAAACGTTCCATCACGCCGCGATCAAAAATGACTTGCTTATCAATAGTAATGGTAAATTTACCACCGGTTTCGCTTGGAACTAGCATTATGCCCTTAATTTCATCTGTAAAAGTGTTCAAAATTTCTTGCGCCATATAGGCCGAACGCAACATCCATCCGCATTTCGGGCAATATTCAATGGTGATTGTAGGTTTCATTTTACCAATATATCAATATCTTTTTGTTAGCCTTTTTAATTTCAAATTTTCTGCTGCAATTAGGTCGGCTACTTTTTTAATATAGATTTAAAAAATTTCCAACTATATTGGCAAAAGTTAGTTATTCTATTCAGCCTTATCCTTTTTTTTATGACGAAGAACATCTTTATAGCATCTGCAGAGCCTTATACCGGAAAATCAGTGATTGCATTTGGAATGATAAACATGCTGCTGGCTAAAACCCAAAAAGTAGGTTATTTTAAGCCAATCATTGCTCAAGAAGATCCAAATCAAAAAGACGAACACGTAGAAGCTATGCTCGACTACTTCGCATTGCCGATTCGTTACGAAGATGCTTTTGCCTTTACCCGACAGGATATGCTTCACCAGGCTGAAGATAGCGGCACAATTATCAATACGATCATCAGTAAATATAAAAAATTAGAAGATAATTACGATTTCACTGTAATTGAAGGAAGCGATTTTTTAGGCGAAGGCAGCGCCTTTGAATTTGAATCGAATGCGTTGATGGCCAAAAACCTGGGTGCTCCGGTTTTGATTGTGGTATCAGGAAAGGGAAAAACGGCAAGTCAGTTATTTAAAAGCGCCATCAATATTTACCGCAACTTTTTGTTAAGAGATGTGCAGGTTTTGGGTGTGGTGGCCAACATGGTTAATCCTGAAGAAGCAGAACGTATTAAACAGGCCTTAACCAATCAATTACCGCCAGAATTATTAATAGCCGTAATTCCTATTGAAAGTGGTTTGCAAAGCCCAACTATGAAAGAAATTGCAGCTGCGCTTGATGCTGATATTTTATTTGGTGCCGATTTGCTTGATAATCAAGTTGATAATTTTGTAACCGGTGCGATGATGCTGCCGAACTTTTTAAGGCACATTAAAGATAATCTGCTCATTGTAACCCCTGGTGACCGGGGCGATATTATCATCGGATCGTTACAAGCCAACTTATCTGCCAACTACCCTAAAATTGCCGGAATTGTACTTACAGCAGGAAGTTTACCCGATGAACCAATGATTAAACTTATCGAAGGTTTGCAAACCATTATCCCAATTATTGCAGTTCAAAAGGGAACATTTGAAACCACTACAACCATTGGTTCTATTCATTCTAAAATCACGATAGATAACAAGAAGAAAATTGAGTTAGCCATAGATATTTTTGAAAAACATGTTGATTTAAAAGCGCTTGATGATAAAATTATCACATTCAGTTATCAGGGCATCACCCCGCACATGTTTCAATACCAACTGGTAAAATGGGCCAAAAGAGAAAAGAAACACATTGTTCTTCCCGAAGGAAATGATGAGCGAATTTTGAAAGCAGTTGAGAAATTGATTGCCCAGGATATTGTTGACATTACTTTGCTGGGCGATCCATTGGAAATTAGTAATTCTATCAAACGACTTGGCTTAAATCTGGACCTGAACACCATTCATATCCACAATCCTGCGCTTTCCGAGCAATACGATTCCTATGTAGAAACTTTGCACGAGTTGAGAAAGGCTAAAAATGTAAATCTGGAAATGGCTCGGGATATGATGACAGATGTTTCTTATTTTGGAACGATGATGGTTTATAAGGGCGATGCCGATGGAATGGTTTCTGGCGCAGTGCACACCACTCAACATACTATCCGCCCGGCATTACAGTTTGTGAAAACCAGACCAGGCGTTTCCGTAGTGTCATCAATATTTTTTATGTGTTTACCCGAACGGGTAGCCATCTTTGGCGATTGCGCTGTAAACCCAAATCCAACCGCACAACAACTTGCAGAAATTGCTATTTCATCAGCAGAAAGTAGCGCAAAATTTGGCATTGAACCAAGAATTGCCATGCTATCTTATTCATCCGGTACTTCTGGAGAGGGTGAAGATGTGGAACGCGTGAGGGAAGCTACCGCAATTGTTAGGGAAAGATATCCTGAGCTTAAAATCGAAGGACCGATCCAATATGATGCCGCTGTAGATCCTATAGTTGGCAAGCAAAAAATGCCGAATTCGGAAGTTGCGGGCCGGGCAAGTGTTTTGATTTTCCCGGATTTAAATACTGGAAACAACACATACAAAGCTGTGCAACGAGAAACAGGGGCATTAGCCATTGGGCCAATGTTGCAGGGATTAAATAAACCTATCAACGATCTCAGTCGGGGTTGTACTGTTGATGATATTTTTAATACGGTAGTAATTACCGCGATACAATGTCAAGACCTATAAAAAAATAACATGAATATTTTAGTTATAAATTCTGGGAGCAGTTCCCTAAAGTATCAACTTTTTAAAATGCCTGAAAAAGCGCCAATTGGTAGCGGATTGGTTGAACGCATTGGCATTGAAGGCTCTTTCATTAAACATACGGTTTACGCAGGCGGAGAGAAATTTGTAACCGAAAAAAATGGTTTCATTACCGATCACGGCGAAGGTTTGAATCAAGTTTTGGCTTTGCTAAGCGAGGGCGAACGAGCGGTTATTGCTAGTCCGGATGATATTGCTGCTGTTGGGCACCGTGTGGTGCATGGAGGTGAACACTTCACTGGACCTACGTTAATAACAGAAGAAGTGAAGGCGCAGATTAGAAAACTTTTTTCTCTGGCCCCACTCCATAACCCTGTTAATTTGAAATGCATAGAAGTTGCCGAACAAACCTTTACTAAAGCTAAACAAATTGCGGTTTTTGATACCGCTTTTCACCAAACCATTCCACAGGAAGCATTTCGGTATGCTATTCCAAATCGGTACTACAAGGAACACGGCATTCGTGTATATGGATTTCATGGAACCAGCCACAAGTATGTGAGTGAGCAAGCGATTAAATGGCTGGATAAAAAAGATTCGAAAATCATCTCCATCCATCTGGGAAATGGCTGCAGCATGACTGCCGTTCAAAATGGAAAATCGATAGATACCAGTATGGGTTTTGGCCCTTTAAGTGGATTAATGATGGGTACGCGTTCCGGCGATATCGACCCTTCGGTGATCTTTCATCTAATAGAACATGCGGGTTATAGCCTTGATCAGTTGAGTACATTGTTTAATAAACAATCGGGATTGTTGGGCGTAGGTGGTTCGAGCGATATGCGTGACATTGGAAAGCTGGCTACTGAAGGTAGTGATGGTGCAATTTTAGCGCTCCAGCTTTATGCTTACAGAATTAAAAAATTTATCGGTGCTTATGCGGCAATTTTAAATGGCCTTGATGCTATCGTATTTACAGCCGGTGTTGGAGAAAACGACAAATTAATGCGTGCTTCCGTTTGCGATGAGCTGAATTATCTCGGTATTGAAATGGATGCCGAAAGTAACTCAAATTATTCGGGCGGAATTGCAGAGGTGAGTACCAATGAATCCAGAGTGAAAATTCTGGTGATCCCAACCAATGAAGAATACGAAATTGCCCACCAATGTTTTGGGCTATTGGCCTAATTAAAAATCCATCAATCAGCTTTTTTGAGCTGATTGATGGATTCAATTTCACCCTTCCAAAACCGATAGAATATTTCCTGATGGATCTTTGAACCAGGCAATCTTCGGCCCTTGCTCCCCTCTCGAGATGCCTTTCTCATCAGTTTTAAGATATTCTGAATCGTATTGTTCGAATTTTATTCCTTTAGCAATCAAATCATCTACAGCTTCATCAATATTGTTAACAGGAAAATTTAATACAGTAAAAGTTGCCGGTTCATGATTATCTTTTGGGTAGAGCATGATGTTTTCATTTCCTTCCAGTTCCAACCCCAATATCCCCATCTCTCCCACTTTGGTTTTCAAACCAATTAACTCATAAAATGCTTTTGCCTCTTCAATGTTCTTTACAGAGAATGAACTAAATGTTTTGCTTGTTTGTAACATGATGATATAAAAAATAGTAAAACAATATTTGGAGCGCTTGTATCAGTTAACTCTTCCAGGCACCGATTAATCTTCTTATTACTACTATTTCTGCAGTGTGATAGGCATTATGATCGGCAATTTGCAGCGCTTCGCGAAGTAGTGTTTGTCCCTGCCCATGTGGAATTTGGCTGTAAAGATCTGCCGATTCCATTAATTCAATAAACTCTTTTAGGTCAGTTTCTATACGGGCAATGGTTTTATTCCAGGCTTCTTCGCTTTCTGGAGCAACCTCTTCCGGCCAATACTGCTCAGGCCATTTCGGAGATTGATGATTGCCATCTTTACTAAATTCAAGCATATCCCATTGAGCTATACGGATATGTTCTGCCAATTGCCAGATGCTGTAAGGCAGGAGATCAGGCTTTTTTGAAACCTGCTCAATCGTTAAATCTGCAAGTGCTTCTTTCAAACCTACATGCGCTCCTCCGCCCTTTAATAATTTTTTAAGTTCGTTAATTAAAATTGAAGTATGATTTTCCATGTGGTAAAGGGTATAGTAAAGAATTAACAAAATAGAAAGCTTATGGTTTGGGTGGTTATTTTCTATTACTTTTGATCATGAACTTTCAAGATTTATTTCCAGTTTTAAATCACAGCACCTACTTAAATACTGCTTATTCTGGCATTCTAAGCAAACCGCTATTAGAATGGCGCAACAAACACGATGTTGAGTATCTAAATGAAGGAAGCAATTTTAGGGTAAACCAGGCTACGATAACCGAAGATTTAAGAAGGAAACTTGCTGAAATTTATCAGGCAGAAAATATCTTTTTAACCCCAAACTTTTCTTTTGGTTTTAATACCTTGCTGAATGGGCTAGATCAAAACCATCGATTTTTGCTTCTAAAAGAAGATTATCCTTCCCTTGCCTATCCAGTAAAAACTTTAGGTTTTGAATTTACAGAAGTTGATATTGATATAAACCTTGAACAGAATATTATTAAAGCAATTGAAGATTTTAAACCTACGGCTTTTGCATTCAGTATGGTGCAATATATTAGTGGTTATAAATTATCAGAAGACTTCATCAAGAAAATCAAGCAAACCTATCCCCAGATTTTGTTGATGGCCGATGGAACCCAGTTTTGCGGTACAACGCCCTTTAACTTTAAACAATCAGGTTTAGATGCACTCATTTCGAGCGGCTATAAATGGTTGCTTTCTGGATTTGGAAATGGATTCACTTTGTTATCAGAACAATTAATTGGCGAACTCTATCAAGATCGGGTGAATAAAAAACTTCCAACAGCGCCATTTTTAATCGGAAAAAGTCATTTGGATATGTGTTTTGAACCTGGCCACTTAGATACCTTAAATTTCGGTTCGCTTTATCACAGCCTTAACTTCTTACAATCTACTGGGTTTGTGCAAATCGAAAAAAGCAACCAGTTGCTTTGCCAAAAGGCCAGATTAGAATTTTATAAGAGAGGCTTACTCCCAGTTTGGATGACAGAAAGAGAAAGCCAATCAACCATTATCAGCTTACCTTTGGAGGAAAAATTAGTGCAAAAACTAGCTGGAGCTAACATTCTATGTTCAGCAAGGGGCGCTGGAACGAGATTTTCGTTTCATTTTTATAATACTGAAGATGATTTACAGAAACTGCTTGATGTGCTTGATGGCAAAAGTTAATCTACTTTCCAAACGGCATCTGTAAAATATTCCTGATGATCGAAAAAACGATGTATCGGGTTAAAGCCAGATTTTTTAGCCAACGCATCTACATCTTCGAGAGAATATTTTTGTGAGATCTCCATATAGATAAATTCGTTTGCGTCGAAGTGAATGGTTTCATCGCCTACGTTTACCCACTGCTCTTGCAAACTGATTAAATAACTTTTACAAGCTCCGGTTTCTGGATCGTATGATGCGTAATGATCGAACTTTGAAACATCAAAATCACCATCTAATTCATTATTTATCCGATCCAGAAGATTCAAATTGAATGAGCGGGTAATCCCCGCAGAATCATTATAAGCTGCCAAAATCTGTTTCGGATTTTTCTTTAAATCAAATCCGATAATTAGCAAATCATTTTGGGAAAGCTCATTGCGTAAATCACAGCAAAACTGTTCGGCGTCGGTTAAGTTCATATTACCGATATTGGCGCCCATAAATAAAACAACTTTCCGGCGACTAGAAATCTCCTTTGCTTTTTTAAGCATCTTAAAGTAATCCCCATTAAGTCCCTCCATTTTCAACTGAGGTAGTTTTTTAGGTAGATTTTCTTCCAGATCGTTGATTACATGCGTTGAAATATCAATAGGAAAATAGGTAAAGGTAAGCTGTTGTTTTAACAAGGCATTTAATAGATGAATAGATTTTGTCGCATCGCCGGCTCCAAGCTCAATCAAATCAAAGGGTTGATTATCAACCGCAATAAATCTTGCTAATTCTGAAGATTGTTGCTCCATAATCTCCATCTCTGCATCAGTAAGGTAGTATTCATCCATATCCATGATTTGCTGAAATATGCGATCGCCTTTTTCATCATAGAAATATTTTGAGCTTAAAAACTTAGGTTTACTTTGCAATCCTTGTAAAACATCAGTTAAAAATGATGTACCAACTGGCGCAATCTGATTGGTAATAATAGAATCCATAGGTTACTTTGCTAATCTTATGCCTGTAAATTGCCACCTTAAATGTGGATGAAAAAAATTGCGGTAAGTGCTGCGTTCATGTCCTTGAGGTGTGGCAACCGATGCACCACGAAGCACTTTTTGGTTTACCATAAATTTGCCGTTATACTCTCCGAGTGCACCTGGTGCTTTACTAAAACCGGGATACGGCAAATAAGCACTTTCGGTCCACTCCCATCTTGCCCCCCAATTCAATTGCTGTGCTGCTATTTCCCACTCAAATTCGGTAGGCAAACGCAAACCCTTCCAACTGGCAAAGGCATAAGCTTCGTAATAACTTACATGGGTTACGGGTGCTTTGAGGTCGATCGATTGCAAGCCATTAAGCGTGTAGTTAAACCAGGCATCATCTATCTTGCTCCAGTACATGGGTGCTACAATTTGATTGTTGTTTACCCAATCCCAACCTTCCGCGTGCCACAGGCTAAAATTTTTATAACCACCAGCTTCAATAAAATCCAAATATTCTCCGTTCGTTACCAAAGCGGTACTTATGGCGAAATTCTGAAGATATACTTTGTGTCTCGATAGTTCATTATCAAAGCAAAAGCCATTACCGCTGTATCCAACTTCATAAACGCCTTCCGGAACAGCTATCATTTGTGGTTCAGATGACGGTAAGCTTTTATCTTTCCAGTTTATATCGTACACTGGAAACAACGGATTATTACCTAAAATATATTTGATATCGGTTAGCAGGAGTTCCTGATGTTGTTGCTCATGATTAAAACCCAAAAGCAGCAATTCTGTTAACTTCTCATCAACAGGGCAAGAAAGTAATTTAGCCATGGCTTCATCTACATAAGCACGATATTGATAAACTTCGTTCACGCTTGGCCGGCTTAAATTACCACGATCGGTACGGATTACCCTTGTGCCAACGGTTTCATAATAACTGTTAAAAACGTAATTATAATCTGGATTAAACTCCTGGTATTCTGGCGAGAAGGGTTTCAAAATAAAGGTTTCGAAAAACCAGGTGGTATGGCCCAAATGCCACTTTGGAGGGCTAACGTCAACTATCGGTTGAACTACATAATCCTCCGTTTGCAAAGGCTCACATATTTCTTCAGAATGCTTTCTAATTAGCAAGTATTCTTCGCTTAAATTCATTTATTGTTATTGTTGTTGTCTAGATATTGCTTCAGATCTGTGATAGAATAAACACCAAGTTCTTTTGATTGTTTTCTACGCATCATTAAAGCATAAGAATTATTAAAACCAATTGGAGTTAACCATTTAATTCCGAACTTCTTGATGAATTCATCTTTAACGTAGTCGTAGGTTTTATCTTTATCATGAGCAATTTTCTTTGCAAAATCTGCATTGGGTTTTAGCAAAACCAACAATCCGGTTCCTGTATATTCAGGATAAAAATCTATTTGATCGTTAACTAATGCATCGAAGCAAATTTTTGTGCCGCCCAAACCCGTTTTAGTAGCCACCTGATAATTGGTATTTCCCTGGATAAGCATTTTATACATTTCTGCAAGAATGTACTGTTCGCCGAAAATTTTAGAACCTATGCGTACCGTTTTTCCCTTAGCATTTAGCGGCGACTTATACAAATTCTGACTTATCAGGAACTCCTTTGCAACCCGCTCCGGACTTTGGTGTAATTGATCCGTTTTGTAATTAAGATCAGTCATAATTGAATCGTTAATTTTGCCTTCAAGAAGATTTAGTGTTTTTTCTAATTCAGGAAACTTTTTTAGGGAAGATGTTCTAACAATTGGTGCTGCATAATAAGGTGGAAAAATGCCTTTGTCATCCTCTAAGATGATCAGGTCGAATGCCTTCAATCTTCCATCGGTAGAATATCCGCTAATTACATCCAATTCTTTCTCAAAAGCTGCTTTGTACATTACCGCATCACTAATTACAATCGTATGGATTTTTAAACCGTAAACGGATTTTAACCCTAAATCGCCATCCTGTCTACCCATAAACTCTGGCGTAAAACCAGCAGTAAGCGAACTTCCATAAGCTTTAGGCAGCAAATAAAAGCCACTCAAAGTTAAAATCACAATAGGAAGAATGATTAATTCCCGCTTTAGTTTCTTGATATTTAGGTTTTGAAGTAGCGCCAATAAGGCATCTAATAAAATGGCCAATACTGCTGCCGGGATTGCACCAGCGAGAATCATATTGGTATTGTTCAATGATATTCCGCCGAAAATAAATTCACCCAAACCACCCGCAGCGATGTACGATGCCAGCGTTGCGACGCCCACATTGATGACGGTAGCTGTTCGTATTCCAGCTAAAATTACAGGCATAGCTAGCGGAAGCTCTACTTTAAACAGAATTTGTTTCGCACTCATTCCCATCGCCTTCGCAGCCTCACGTACATTAGCATCTATGCCAACAATGCCCGTATAAGTGTTTCGGATAATAGGCAAAAGCGCATAGATGAGCAGCGCAACAATAGCAGGTTTCGCGCCAATTCCTAATAATGGAATCATAAATCCCAATAAGGCAATGCTCGGAATAGTTTGCAAAACACCCGCAAAAGCCAAAACCGACCCTGACAGTTTCCGTTTTCTGGCTATCAAGATGCCCAAAGGCACACCAACCAAAACCGCAAAAAACAGCGAAATAAAAGTTAATCCCAAGTGTTGGAGGGCTTGATTGAATAGCTTATCTGACTGTTCTGCCATAAATTGCCACAGGCTTTGCTGGTTCTCATTCATGGCGATTCCCTTTTTGATATAAACTAAATGCCGCGGTTAATTTATCGAAATCGATATTTTTATAACTACCGGATTTATTTTTAACCTCAACACTGGTTTGTGTTTGCAGCTTTTCCATTGTATCCCACATGCTTTCGGTAGATGGAATAGCGTTGGGTGTCTGTGTATCTGTTGTTGGTAAAAAATCCCATAAATCTTCTAATGAAACAGCTTTAAAAGCTAATGATAACTTTTCGCCTGCCAAAAAATCCTTTGCAAACTTATTTACGGGCTTAAAAAGTAATTCTTTTGGTGTTCCTATCTGGATAATTTTTCCTCTATCCATCAAACAAATGCGGTCTGCAAGTTCAAAAGCTTCATGAATATCATGCGTCACCATCACCATGGTTTTCCGTTTAAGTTCTTCCAAAGCCTTAAATTCTTTTCTGATGCTGGTTCGGGTTACATTATCAAGAGCGCCAAATGGTTCATCCATCAATAAAATAGATGGATCGGTTACCAATGCCCTGGCTAAGCCAACGCGTTGTTGTTGTCCACCGCTTAATGCATTTGGAAACATAGATAAATACTGTTCTGATAAATGGAGCTTTTCTAAAATTTCCTGAGTTCGTAATATCGTTTTTTTATTATCCCAGCCCAGAAGTTTGGGTACAATGGCAATGTTTTCTGCCACCGTGTAATGTGGAAACAAGCCATTATTCTGCAGCACGTAACCAATGCTTCGACGCAAAATCTCTGGTTTTTCTCCCGCAATATTCTTGCCGTTAATGTTTATCTGTCCCGAATCTGGTGCAATCAGTCGATTAATCATTTTAAGGGTAGTTGTTTTACCACAGCCACTTGTGCCCAGCAGAATCAAGCTTTCTCCTGGCAATACTTCAAAAGAAATCTTTTTAACGGCTTCATTGCCGCCAAAACTTTTACTTATTCCATTAACACTAATCATCTAATCTCATAAAAAGATTGTTCAATGATTCTGTATAGGTTGGGTGGGCAAAAATGCCATATCGAATTTTATCATAGGTGATACCGCCTTGCATAGCCATTTGCAAAACCGACATAATTTCGCCCCCATCCGCAGCAATTACTGTAGCTCCTAAAATTTTCTTGGTTTTAGTGTCAACCACAGCTTTCATCAAACCAAATGTTTCTCCGGTTTCAATACCACGGGCAACATTAGCCATTGGCAACAGGGCAACTTTGTAATTTAAACCTCGCTCCTTTGCTTCGTTTTCCGAAATTCCTATCCTTGCCAGTTGCGGATCAGTAAACATGCAGTACGGAACCGGACGCCCCTTTGTAGAAATGTTTTTCTTTTTTACCAGGTTTTGGTAAATGATTACATGGTCGTTATAAGCAATATGTGTAAATGCCGGACCACCGTTAACATCGCCCAAAGCATAAATACCTTTAACATTAGTCTCTAACTTCGTATTCACGATCACATGACCTTTCTCATTGGTTTTTACCCCACAATAGTTTAGACCCAGATTTTCGGTTTGTGGTTTTCTACCGGCCGCAACCAGTATATGAGTACAAGTAATGCTTTTATTTTCTGATTTTTGCTTTAGACTAATTGTTAACCCGCTTTTCACTTTCTTAATTTCAGACACTTCTACTGAGGTCAAGAACTTAATGTCTTCGTTCCCTAAAACTTTGCAAATCTCATCAGAAACATCATGATCTTCTCTTGCTAAAACATGGGATGATTTCTCGAGAATAGTTACTTTACTGCCAAAGCGGCTAAACATTTGGCCAAACTCCAAACCAATATAATTGCCACCAATGATAACAAGATGCTCTGGAATTTCAGTTAAATCTAATATCGAAGTTGAAGTGAGATATTCCACTTCATTCAAACCTTTAATTTCTGGAATTACCGTACTCGCACCAGTATTGATAAAAATTAAATCTGCCGATAAATTTTCGCTTCCTCCATCATTCATTTCCACTTTGAGTTCCTTTTTCCCTATGAAAGTCGCGGCTCCCATATATAGCTTCAAACCCTTCGTTGATTCAATTCCTTTTTGAGCAGACTCTTGAAATAATTTTACAATTCCGTCTTTCCGCTTTTTGATTTCTTTAAGATCGACTTTAATGTCTCCAATTACAACACCAAGTTTCTCGGCATTTTTGGCTTGGAATGCTGCCCGGGCTGAGGCAATCATTGTTTTAGTTGGTGTACAACCGTCGTTAATACAGGTACCACCCACAATTCTTTTCTCAACAAGTGCTGTTTTCATTCCAGCATTTGCTAGTTTTTTAGCAAGCGGAATTCCCGCCTGTCCGGCTCCAATGATAATGACGTCGTAGTGTTTCATGTTAAGTGATTACAGCAGTAAAACGAGGAAAGCGGTTCATTGTTTGAGGGGCTTCGCTTTTAGCTGGTAAATGAATCATCACTTTTCGAAAGAAAATGATCTGGAGTGGTTTGCTGTTCAGCAAAGGTTCCTGTTGTAACATCATAACCAAAAGGATCTACATTCCTTTCATTCCTTTCACCTTTGGGGTTGTCGCCATATTCGTTAGCGCCGTAATCACCAGCACCAAACAGCATTACGAAAATATAAAATGGGATAAGCAAATACCAACCAGAATTGCCTAAATCATGACATCTTTTTGCTCCTTGAGAAATTAAAATAAAGACTGGCAAAAGAACAAATATACCTGCCCATTCCGTCCCTGGGCTTTCAGCCAGAGCGCTAATGATAAAAAGACATAGCCAATAGGCAAGAAAAGTAATGCAGTATTCGGTACGGCGAATTCGACCGTAAAAAGAGAAAATGTCTTTAAACATGGAGCGTGAGTTTTATTTCCGAAGTAAGATTGAAAATAAAAATATTCATCGACATTACAAAGCCACTAACCGCTTTTGTTTTGTACTTTTTATTGCCCAAAAAACAAGTACAGGTTGAAAAAATAATCGCATCAATCGTTTTTGATCAGTATCCAAACCAAAACCATCACGTTTATTCAAGTATTGAGAAACATTACCGGGAAAAACGGCAACAAACAATGATGCTGCTAAAAGGCCAACTGTACTTCTGTATTTTACTGGAGCAAAAACCAATGCGGTTCCCATTGCAATTTCAACTAAGCCCGAATAAATAACAGTGTCATCCTTTTTCAGCGGAACCCAATCTGGTACTTGTGCGTGAAATTCTTTCCGGGCAAAAGTTAAATGCCCAATGCCGGCAATAATCAATCCGGTACCTAAAATGATTCTGGCGATATTTTTTGAAGTATTGTTTTTCATCTTTCCATAACAAACTCCTGTTGCAAAGGTTTCTAAGTTAAACTTCTTGCTGGAAAAAAGTTCGATGCTACAAGGCTGCTGTTTATTAATATTTATCGAAAACTTTTTGTCCTTGTATCTTGTTGTCATCCGGAAATTAGCCACTCAATACCTACCAAATGATCAAAATAAAAAACGACCAAGACTACAAAAAAGTTATAGCAAGACTTAAACAACTCTCTGAAAACACCAATATCCAGTCGATATTTTTATCTTCAGAGATAGATGATCTTCGAAAAACGGCTATAGCTTACGAATATAAAAGATACGATTTAACAGCCATTGAAAATAATCATCAACAGCTTTCAGCTACCGGTTAATTTAAAATATTTCTCATTCCCAGCTTAGACTTTTACGTGTGTCAATGCAGCTTTTAAACCAAAAAATAGAGAATCAGTTGTATTAACCACAAAATTTAACCGTATTTATTACGTAATTAATATCAATACGGCTGTTTCTGGTACCAAGTCGCAAACCATGTTCTAACATTCATGTTATAATATTTGATAAAGAAAATTATCAATCATGTGATTGATAAAGATATTTAACCAAATCCTTATAATATGGATCAAATAGAATTTAGCCACAATGCCGATCGGCATGCTACATCCTTATATTCGCATGCGATACGTTTTACCAAAGATGAAGATGAAGCCAAAGATCTGGTACAAGACACGCTGATGAAGGGAATTAGATTCTGCCATAATTTTGACGAGGGCACCAATATTAAAGGTTGGCTATACGTAATCATGCGGAATACTTTTATCAATAATTACAGGAAAGACCAGAAAAGGAACGAACTAATTACGACAGAAGAAGATATTTCAAGCGCCCATTTATTAAAAAGTGCTTCCAAAAACGCATCTGAAGGGAAGTTTATCATGGGTGATATTCAAAAAGCACTCGCCAGTATTCCGCAAAATTACAGCATCCCTTTCCAACGTTATTTTGAGGGATACAAATACCACGAAATCGCAGAAGAGTTAGGGATACCTATCGGAACGGTAAAAACACACATTCATCAGGCACGTATAGAACTTAAAAAGTACTTGAAAAATTATAAAGGAAGTTATGGCATCTGATAGCCTTTAACTTAGCAATTTTTATTGTCGGTTGGCTAATTATGTTGACCGACAAACCCTCCCACTCTTTGCAAAAGATCGAATATATCGAATGGTTTTGCTATAAAATCTTCCGCCCCGCATTGTTTCTTCATTTCGCTAAGCGCAGCATGTGCACTCATCATCATAATGGGAATATTCTTAGTTTCAGGATCTTTTTTAAGCATTTCGCACACATCAATTCCATTGCCATCCGGAAGTTTTACATCTAACAAATATAAATCTTGAGAGCCTTTATCATCAAAGGCCATGAACTCTTTTACATTCGAAAATCCAAAAACTTCATAATTCTCTTCAGTTAAAATCAATTCAATAATCTCCTTAATACCCTGATCATCCTCGAGCAGGCATATTTTCTTACCCATATAATTCTAAGTCAAAAATAGTTTGCAATTGCGTATTCACTGTGTGAAACCACCAATATGCAAAATTGTTTTAGTTATAGAGCAGAAAATTGACATATGTAAACAAAAATCGAAAGATACAAGGTGGTAAATCTTATTCTGCTTAGAAGGTTTATATTGGGTTTGAAGTTTCTAACGATGCTGAAGATTAATCTTAAAAAAGTTTTTGCATCAACATTTCCTTTTTTTGTACTGAGACCTCTATCTCTGTCCCATCTGATAATTCTAGTGTCCCTCCATCTCCTTTTCGATATTTTACCACGTAATCTAAATTAACAATCACCGAACGGTTTACCCTCATAAATTGGGCATCATCCAAAACAGGTTCATATTCTTTCAATGTTTTCGAGACCACAATTTTTTTGGTATCAGCAAGTATAAAAACACTATAATTACTCATGGCTTCAACCCGCACTATATTTACTTTATCAATTAAATAAATCCCTTCAGCAGTGGGCAAGGCCAGTTTATTCTTGGTTTTTTTTTCTGGTATAATAACTTTGCTATAAGCTTTTTCGAATACTCTTTTCTTAAGTCGGTTAATGGCCGTTTTCAACTCGTCCTCATCAACAGGCTTCATTAAATAATCAACAGCGCTTAAACGAAGCGCCTCCAAAGTATAACTATCATAAGCAGTGGTAAAAATTACTTCAAAGCTGAATGTACCCAGACGTTCCAAAACCTGGAAGCCGTTCATTCCTGGCATTTCAACATCCAAAAAGAGCACATCTAAATCTAGTTTAGCAATAGCATCAATAGCTAATGTAGCATCATTAAATACGCCAACCACATGCAATTCACTTTCAAAAACATCAAGCTTGTGCGCAAGCAACTTGCTTCCTCTAATTTCATCGTCTAAAATTGCTGCTCTTAACATCGATTTATCATTTTTGCTAAATTTCGGGCATTTATTTTTTGTAAACAAAATTTAATAGAAAGGTAGTTAAACATATTCGGATAATCTGACCGAGATTGATACGCTAGATGCCTTTCTGTAAACCTATAACCCTTATTCTTCACATTTTCTGTTAATGATTGCAGGAGTAGTGTTGATGAGTGAATACAGGCTTAAAATGAGTAAAGAAAAAAATTGAATAATAGAGTTAAGTATGCGAGAAGGAAAAGTGCAAAGTAAAAGGTATGGGATTTGAGATTTATATGAAAACCTGGGTAAAAACCCGTTTAATCCTAATTGCTACATTCATTAACCCAGTGGCAAACTAAATTCCACTTTTCACTTGGGCTATATCTCCTAGTCACAAATCATAGAAATAATATCCTACCACCGCATAATTAGCTTCCTTATTGGAACATCAATACTAACCTACTGATAAAAGGGCATTTAAAATGATTGGAATACGAGAATTAATGATTGAACATTCATTCCTTTTTACATTTATTATTCTAATTTAGGTATAAATAAATCTGCACAGTTTTATACGTATAAAGTTGCAGAGATAAGAAACAATAATTTACTACAAAAATTTAACCTAAATTCAGATGAACGCACCTAAAAAAAACGCTAACATTGGCAAATCTTCAGTGGCTGGCAAAACTGCGAAACCAAAATTATTCGAGAAATTAAATCAGGCAAAAAAAATCCAGTTTGTAGTAGGAAAAGATGTAGATTTTAATGATTGTGAAATTAGAATCACCTTCAAGGGTAATCATATTGTCACTAAGTTTCTTTTGAAAGGTGTGCCTATAAGCGAGCAGGTAATTCTAGTGAAACCAAAACCAACTCCACCTCCTATCCCTACGATTGAATTTAAACAAGCTAATCAGATAAAACTTTAGCTATCGATGCTTTCCCCGAGATATTATTTAGTTGCCAGTTTATTATTAATTCATTTCTTGGGGTTTTCTCAAAGTAAGTACAAGCTATTGGTAGATTCTGCAAGGTTCTATACTCAAAGTGGCAAATATCAAGATGCAATTAACCTCTTATTTAAAGCCAAAGCACTTAAAGGAATAGATAAAAACTACTCTGAAAGAATTAACATGCATTTGGGAAACAATTATGAATCGCTAAGCAAAATAGATTCGAGCGTATTCTATTATGGTGAAGCGATTAAATTTTGTGAAAGCAAAAAAGATTATCCTGCGTTATCATTTTTATCCAGTCGGCTAGGCAACATCGAATTAAGCTTTACAAAGCGTTATCCTACTGCAATTAGCTACTTTAAGAAACAGCTCTATTACGACAAAATCTTAAAAGATAGCACCTACTTATTTGATAACTTAAATAATATTGGGCTGTCATTCAAAAGCTTAAATAAACTCGATAGTGCACTTTTTTACTTTAACAAAGTGACGCAAGATCCGTCGAAATTTAATAATTCTAAAAATACGGCATTACTATTTACTGCTGATATTTATTCTTTAAAAAAGAACTATAATAGTGCTTTAGCCAATTACAAGCAAGCCATTAAAGGCTTAGCATTGGCTAAAGATAGTATCGGCCTATATGCTGCCTACGCAAATATTGGCGATTGCCTAATGCAACAGAATAAATTTGATGAGAGTATTCAAAATTTAACAAAGGCAGAGAAATATCTATCACCTTACATTACCGACGCAAACAAAGCTGTTTTATACCACAATTTTGCTTACGTCTATGGCAAACAACAACAATTCGATAAGGCATATTACTTCAAAAATTTAGAAAATATCACGAAGGATAAAATCAATACCAAAAGTATTGGTAACGCCATTGCTGAGATGGGTGCAAAATACGAGCTACGCCAGAAGCAAGACAGTTTATTTATCAATAAGCAAAAATTGGTGCTTGCGAACGTAAAAACCAGCCAAAAAGAACGAAATTTTCTCATTTTATTAATTGCTTCAATTGCTATTATAATTTTTATTTTCAGCATCTACCGCATTAGGCAGTTGAGGTATAAAAACACCTTACAACAAAAACAAGCTGAACAAAATGCGCTCAATTTAATGCACCAATACCAACTTTCAGAGAGCGAACTTAAATCAATTCGTTCGCAAATGAACCCGCATTTTATTTTCAACGTATTAAATTCCATAGAGTCTTATATCATGGAAAATGATAAAAGAACAGCTTCCCGCCTAATTCAAAAATTTGCTGCATTAAGCAGATTGATATTGGAAAACTCGACCAAAAGCTTAGTCACGGCAGATAAAGAATGGAAAGCCTTAATGTTATATACCGAATTGGAAGCCATGAGATATGCTGGTGCGTTTACTTATGCTTTTGAAGTTGATGAGAATATTCAGTTAAAAAGAACTTACCTCCCACCTATGCTTATTCAGCCTTTGATAGAGAATGCTATTTTACATGGGTTAATACAAGGTGATAAAAAAGATGGCCATTTATCTGTAAACATTAAAAAGATTGAAAACGGGATTTGTATTATGGTAGCAGATAATGGAGTAGGATTGAATTACAAAGAAAAACCTTCGAGATTTGCTGATATAAAAGAACAATCATTAGGACTGGCATCTATAAAAGAGAGAATCAAAATGATTAATAAACAGTATAATGATTGTGCAAGCTTTACGCTGCGATCTGGAGCAGATTTAACAGGTGCAACTGCCGTTGTATGCCTACCGGTTTTCAAAGAGCAAAAGTTGCGAGGCAGGTTCAGTTTAGATGGATAATGATTACAAATTGATAATAAGATTGTTGCGTTTCTACGCTCTTGCTGAGGGTGAGTTTATCTATCTTTGTGATACAAATGAATAACCGCATCAAGCCCAATTATATACTTAAAGTAAGTATCGTCCTGCTCATTTTCGTCACTACGTTAAATAAATCTTTTGCTCAGTCTTCACCTTCATCTGTTGCTTATGTAACGGTTAATGAAGGAAAATTACAGGGCAGAATTGAGAACGGTGTATTTGTTTTTAAAGGTGTGCCTTATGCTGCGCCACCGGTTGGGCCATTACGTTGGAAAGCACCTCAACGGCTAGCCCACTGGTCTGACATACGCAAAGCGAGAGATTTCAGTGCCCGTCCCGTTCAAAAATCTGGTATTTTATATGAGTTTCGATCAGAAACCATGAGTGAGGATTGTCTTTATCTTAATATCTGGTCGACTGCAAAACGTGACGATAAGCCGCATCCGGTTTATGTGTTTATCCATGGTGGCTCATTTATTCATGGAGATGGATCTCAACCCGCTTATGATGGCGAAAGCATGGCGAAAAAGGGTATCGTTTATATTTCCATCAATTACCGATTAGGTGTTTTTGGGTTTTTAGCGCACCCTGATTTGGGTAAAGAAAATCAATTTGGTGCATCGGGCAATTATGGTTTGCTGGATCAGGTTGCTGCATTGAAGTGGATAAAAGAAAATATTAGTGCTTTTGGTGGAGATCCGAAACGCATCACTATAGGTGGCGAATCTGTTGGCGCTCAATCCATAAGCGCTCATATGGCCTCGCCGTTATCTAAAGGATTATTTTCTGCGGCCATCGCACAAAGCAGTTCTCTACTCGATTCAAGAAGACTAATCAGATCAAAACAAGCATCAGAAAAGCTGGGAACTGACTTTGCCACTTTCACCAAAAGTACCTCCATTGCCGAAATGCGATCCATCGACGAAAAAACTTTGCTGAAGCTTGCATCTAAAGGAGATCCACGGCGCTTTAAGCCAACGGTTGATGGTTACTTTCTACCTAAATTCCCAACGGAGGTTTTCGAAGCTGGTGAACAAGCCAAAGTTCCATTGCTTGTGGGCTGGAATGCAGATGAAGTACCCTCCCTGGCTTTTTATAGGTTAAAAAGGGCGACACCAGAAAACTTTTATAAGAGAGTGCGAAAAATTTATGGAGAAGATGCAGCCGAGGTATTAAAATATTATCCAGTAAAAACGAAGAAAGAGGCAAAAATAGCAGGCGCAAAAGTAGGTAGCGATTGGCTTATTAATTTTGGCACCTGGCGATTGGCAGAACTTCATGCAAAGAGCACAGCACCTGTTTATCGTTACTTATTTGATCAACCCCACCCTGGATTAACACCAAAAACCATTAAAGATGGCAATGTTTTTCAGGTGCTGCTTAAAAAATTGATTAATAGAGCCATTACAGGTTCTGCTTTTCACGCAGCTGAAATTGAATATGCTTTAGGTAATTTAGAAGTGCAAAAAAATTATGCATGGAAGCCGGCAGACTATCAGGTCTCGGAACAAATGCAGGCTTATTTTTCAAATTTTATTCATAATAGTAATCCAAATATAGGAAGCAAAGAGGTAACGCTTGTGAATTGGCCGCAACAAAAAGTGGGGGCAAAACAAGAATATCTTCGAATTGGTTTGCCAAGTAAAGTCGAAATAGAACGCGACACCACGAGAGATAGATTTTTGTTATTACAGCGAATCAAGTTCGCTGAGTAAACTTAGAAACCCTCATCCAAAAAAGAGGACAAAAAAAAGCCCGCTGAAGATCTTTCAGCGGGCTTTCAAATTAAATTTTATAATGCTTTATGTGCATCTCTTAATGCTTTAATTGCATCATGGCTAATATTAATCCCGTCTTGTTGTTTTAACAAAACAGTTCTTACATTTTCGCCCAACTCGTTTTCTTGAAGTGCATCTCTATAAGCTTTTTTGATTGCATCTTCACCTCTTTCGCATTCTGCTAAAATGCTATGGCGATCATCACCACCAAAGCTTGCTTTGATATCGATCCAAGCTCTGTGCAATGTACCTAAGATAGTGTTTCCAGTATCTGGATCTTCGTTATTCCTACCCACAAGACCTGCAAGTTCGGTCACGTTGTCTCTACTGTCTGAAGAAAGTTTATCAAAAGTCGCTTTTAAATCGATGTTCTCATCGCTTAAATCTTTCGATGCTTTATCAAAACCATCTGCTCTGTCGTTGTTAATTTGAATAAGGTCATTTAATACCTCAACTGTTTTTTCTTGATTTTCCATAGTAAATTATGATTCTATAATTGGTAGATGGATTTACAACAACATCGTTCATTTAATGTTTTATTAATTGAAAAATACTTCTATAATTTCAAGCTGAGGGATCTAGAATCTTAAATAATTCGATCATTTATCCATTAGATTTTATAAAACACTTTCTGCTGACAAACATAAAGTTTAGACAACCGTTATTTTTGTATAATAATAAAAATAAGATGGCAAGTCTAAAAAACAAGGTGGCTTTGGTATCAGGCGCCGGCTCAGGAATTGGCAGAGCAATAGCCATTTCATATGCACAAGAGGGTGCGAAAGTGGTAGTGGCTGATATCAACGAGGAACATGCAGTTGAAACCGTCAAATTAATTACAGATACTGGCGGCGAAGCAATTGCAGTAAAAGCAGACTCTTCCAAAGCTGAAGAAAGCAAAAAGCTGATAGATGAGGTCGTTCAAAGGTTCGGTCGCCTGGATATTGCGTGTAACAACGCAGGCATGGGCGGACCAGCTAAACCAACAGCTGAATACGAGCCAGAGGAATGGGATCAGGTAATTGATCTTAATTTGAATGGTGTATTTTATGCCTGTAAATATCAACTGGCTCAAATGGAAAAGAATGGAGGTGGTTCCATTGTTAATATCGCTTCCATTCACGGACAAGTAGCTGCACCAAATAGTCCAGCTTACACAGCTTCCAAACATGCTGTGGTAGGTTTAACTAAAAATATTGCAATAGAATATGCCCAGAAAAACATTCGGTGTAACGCTGTAGGCCCGGGCTATATAGAAACCCCTTTACTTACTGCAAATTTGAATGAAGAAGGCTTAAAAGCGATAGCTGCAAAAAGTGCCATCAATAGATTGGGAACCGTTCAGGAAGTTGCCGATTTAGTTGTGTTTTTAAGTTCTGATAAATCATCGTTTACAACAGGTGCATACATTATTACTGATGGTGGATACACCGCGGTATAAATTGATATCAACCTACAGCAAAAGATCAGGACTCCCCAAGCCTGATCTTTTTTTTGTGAAAATAGCTTTCTACATATACCAGTTAATGGAGTTTTTAAATATTTGCAAACCAATTAGTTATTGCTCTGTTAATCATAACAGGAAACTAAATACAAACTTATGAGATTCACAATTAACTCCATTTTTATAGGATTTTGCCTATTGATCTTATCTAGTTGCACGAAGAATGAAGATTTCGAAGCAGTTGATCCTAATATTATCGATGGGCCGGGTGTTGAAACTGCTGCTCCAAACACCAGCTACTCTCCTGCTTTTGCAGGCCAAACCAGAGTAAAAGCTGTGCGGACAACAGTTGCATTTCAAGGCACGTCCATCAGCACAGGACTAAATGCCCCTTGGGGAATAGCAGCACTTCCTGACGGAAGATTATTAATCACTCAAAAAGCCGGAACGATGCGCATTGCAACCACAACTGGTACGCTCAGCGGACCCATCACTGTTATACCAGCAGTTAATCCAGCTGGGCAAGGTGGATTGCTTGGGGTATGTATCGATCCTCAATTTGCCAGCAACAGAATGGTATACTGGGTATTTTCAGAAAATGTTACCGGTGGCACACAAACATCAGTTGCAAAAGGAAGACTTGCACAGAATGAACAGTCAATCGAAAACGCAACAGTAATTTATCGAGCTGGGCCAGCCTATAACGGAACTCTTCATTATGGAGGCAGAGTCCTTTTCGATAGAACAGGGAATTTGATTGTAAGTACAGGTGAACGGTCAGACCTGGCAACAAGACCACTTGCACAGTCTGTAACTGCAGGACTTGGTAAAATTATCCGTATTAATACCAGTGGACAACCTGCATCTGGAAATCCAACGTTCTCGAACAGTGCAGCATTGCCAGAGCTGTACAGCATTGGACATAGAAATCCTCAAGGGTTGGCCCTTCATCCGACTACCGGAGAAATTTGGCAAAGTGAACATGGCCCGCGTGGTGGTGATGAAATCAATAGGTTGCAAGCCGGACGAAATTACGGCTGGCCAACAATTACTTATGGAATAGAATATAGTGGAGCCGCTATTGGCGGTGCCATACAACAGCAAAACGGCCTGGAACAACCCATCTATTATTGGGATCCAGTTATTTCTCCAAGCGGTATGGTTTTTTACACTGGCAATAGAATTGCTGAATGGCAAAATAGTTTGTTTATTGCTGCCTTAAGCGGTACGCATATCGTCCGTCTGGTCATCGAAAATAATAGGGTAATTGGCGAAGAGCGATTGCTGGCGAGCGAGAATCAAAGGTTTAGGGATATTACGCAAGGTAGCGATAATAGCTTATATGCAATAACTGACGGTGGAAGATTGTATCGCATAGATAAATCTTAATAACAAAAAATTCCAAAACTTATTTAGTCGGTGCAACAGAAAGTATTCTGGTGCACCTTTTTTTTGCACTAAAGCTGTAGATATTAGATAAAATTAAAATACAACAGTGAAAATTCTCGAAATTAGCCTAAAATATAGCTAAATAATTAGTTCTTAATAAAATATATTATCAAATATTTTGTAAAGAAAAGTCAATTTGCTATATTCACCATAATTAACGGCAACTAAATCAGATCATTATGAAAAATTTCCTATTTTTCTTATTTTCATCTCTGATATCTGCTGCTGCAGTATTCGTTTCACAAAAGATTTCAGATTTTGAATTGGGAATTAGTACAGTAATTTGTATTTGGACTCTATTTGCCTGGAGCCTAATTAATAAAGCCAGCCAAGGCACTGACAGCCATAGCTAACTTTATTCTCATATTACTAACGTTGTAAATAATGGAAGATTAAATTTAGTCTTCAGGATTTCCTGCTGCATTACCAGCTAAATCTCCAGCTACATCTTCATCCTCATCTGTCTCGCCTGTTAGCCCCTCCTGAACATCGTTGTCTTCATTCGTCTCTTGCTTATAGCCTGTTTCTTTATGCTGATCATCCTGATCACCACGCTGACTTTTGTCTTTTGGATCTGTATTCATAACAATAGATTTTTAATAAAAAACAGTGTTCGGAAGAATAAGGTTTTCAAAAAATAAAATAGAAAAAATACAAATGAAGTAAATCACAGGCAATCAAGCACATTCTTATCTAAATGTTAAAAACCCGATGATGTTGAAAAAATCAATCAAACAAATGTTAAGGTAAGTCCTTTAACTGTTATCTAAAAACGAATAATATGCAAAAGACAACTACTCCACCAAACGATCTTCAACAATTTATTGAAAAATTTCAACCAAGTAAGTTTAAGTTATTGAGCAGAGGGATAGAAATAAGAGGCAATAACGATGTGCACAGAAGTATCACCGCAGCTAAAGAATTGATAGAAAAAATGAAACTAAGATTAACCGTTAAGCATTCTGCAGAGATGGCCATGTACGGTGGCTTCGAAGTAGTACATGCTGCATAGATTTTATATCCCCAAATTCAAATATGTTTTTGGGGATATTTTATAATACAGGTTTAAAGAGACTAATTTGAAACTTAACTCATCCCAAACCTGCCCTAATATTCTCTTAATAATATGATATTTTTCGAATTTTAGTTTCAATAACTTCATTGTTTTTATCGTAGGTAACACATTTAATCATGTCGCCATTTTTGTCATATTGATAAACTAGTCTGCCGTTCGGCACCTTTTCTTCAGGATAGTAGTAAACAAAGGTTTCGACATTGTCTTTTTTCGCGTCGTAGTTGTATTTTTTTCTCGAGTACCACTCACCGTTCTGCTGATATTCTACTTCCTCGGCTATCTTATGGAAACTATTATACCTAAGTTTCTTTTTGACATTACTGACTTTATCAAATTCTTCAACGTTATTTCCTGAGGCATCATACTTAAAGTCAATTTCAGAAACAATCTTTCCAGAATTGTATTTAATCGTTTTTATTACGCGTTTTTTATCATCAAATTTCTCAATGAATTCCCACCCTTTGTCGTCGTTTTTTTTGCTCGCCCGCCAAGGTTCAGTGCTTTTCAATTTACCATTTTCGAACATGTTGGTTTCCTTTGGCGCTCCGTTTTTGTAAAACGTTGTAGTTGTAGTAAATTGTCTTTTACCCAGCGTTGTTAAGGCATCTATGCTAGTATTTACCTCCTTCACATTTTCTTTTACACCAAAAAAGTCCTGAAGTTCCTTTTTTTCGGCTGGAGTAAGTTTAGGCCCTTCCTGGGCATTGCAAAAGGTAGGTAGATGTAAGGCAATTATCAAAATATAGTTTTTCATCTGTTATAATTGAATTAGGCTGTTAGAATTCCAGCATCCTATTCTGCAAACATATAGGTATTATCCACCCTGTGTTCGGGATCTATATTAATGCCTTTGTAAAAAACCGCTTCATGCTGCAAGCCCGCATCAATGCTATATATTACACCGTTTTGGCAAACATAATAATAGTTGTTATTGGCTAGATAAAGGATGCCATAAGCTTCGCTAGCCAGTTTTTTACGAGCTATAATTTTACCATCGTCATCTAACTTTAATAACTCTTTTCGGGTGCTCACCATAACGCCGTCATCACATTTGGATACACTAAGCAATGCATTGTCATCTTTATACAATTCTGTTTTCCAAAGCAACTCCCCTTTTTCTTTATCTACGGCAAATAAAGTGGAGCCTCCAAAATACACTGCATCATCGGTAATTAAAATGTTGTGGGTAGAACTTTGCGAAGTGTTATCCGCTTTATAATCCCAAATAGAATTATACTCAGGTGTGAAGTATGATAACAAATTGTTCTGACTAAGCGTAAAAATATTGCCACCATCGATCACCATTTCATTGGTAACAGGTTCGTTTTCGTCATAATTAACGGATGAAACCTTTTTGCCAGTTTTGATATCAATGGCAATCATACTCCCGTTTAAGCTGACTAATACTAAGTTTTTTACCACTTTAGGGCTCGAATAAATGATGTTGGGATTGTGATATACCCAATTCACTTTTTTAGTCGCCATACTGATCGACTTTATTTCACCGTGGCTGTTGGCAAAAATAATATTGCCGTTAACCACTAAAGGGTATTGGTAAAACAATCGAAATGCTACCTCATTGAAATCAAAATTATAGAGCTTTGCGTCTGGCCCATCAGTATCTTTTATTTCCCACACTTTCTTGCCCGTTTTTTTATCGTATTGTATAATTGAGCCGTCGATATAAGCTTTGGTCAAATGTTTTTCGTCAACGGTAAAAAAGTTAACCTCATCATTTTCTGCCTTATTAAACGCTTCAGCATGCCACAACAACTTCTTGTCTGCCAGGTTAAATGCATATACATCATTTGCGCTGGTGGTTAAATACAGGGTTTTCTTGGCTTGATCCTGCTCTTTTTTAGTGCAAGAAAGCGATGACAAAATCAGCAAAGAAAGGATTGAAAATCTTACCATTTATCTTTATTTAATACATAATCATATGGAATGCTCTGGCTAAAATCGGCCAGGTGCCAGGTTGTAGGGTCTGACTGATACTTTACAAAATCATAAATCACATTTAAAGGTGCCTGAATATTGCCCAGGTTTCCCTGCTCTTTATTAAATGCCGAAACCATTGCGGTAACCCTGGCTATTTCTGTATCTCCATCCAGTTTTTGTAAAGGAGCAGCATAACAAGCCCCAATTTTTATATGGGCTTTATATTTTGAGAGTAAGCTTGTCACTTCATTCTGATAATTTCTAACAATTGCCTGTTGTGCGTCATCATCGCTTGGTTTATCTTCGGCAATTTTGAGCTTAGAGAAATCTCGCTTTTTGTACCTATTGATATCCTCCAATACACCCTCAGGAATAAAATCCTTATTTTTGATGGCATTCGTCCAAATCGTTGTATCTTCAGGACTTTGAGGTGCCTCTATCAACACATCTACCATATCCGGCCTTGTGTTTGCTTCGGCCTGCATACGCTTCATATTTTCGTAATTAGCCCAATCTTCTTTACTGTAGGTTAAATATTGCTGTACCTTATACATCGGACTTTCTACACTGTCTTTGTACATAAATTCTATACCAATAATGATAATAACTAGACCTATGAAAGATAGGCCAACAATTTTTAGTGTTTTTTTTATTCTCGATTTTTTAACATGAGCTGATTGCATTCTTTTATTCGCTAATTTCAATTTAATTCTAAAAATAAAGTTTCAGCATTAAAGTATTTTAGCTGATGTGAATTCGCTTAAGTTAAATGATAATTCGCTGGCTTTTGACTGTTATTCGGAAAGAAAATAATGCGTGAATACATTAAATGAAAAGGATTAATTAAGGTTTGCTTTTCAATATCTCACAACCTTTGTAAACCTTTTTAGCAATCACTTTTCCATCATGATCCCAAGTACTTTCTGTGCCACAGGGAGAGGTTTCGCAATCATCGCATGCCGCATTGTACGAATACTCTTTAACCAATGCCCCTTTGTCAGATTCTAAAGCATGCATAAAATATGGCGTAAAATCGCAAGTGCTATTTGATGATTGAAAATAACGCTTTGCCCAGCTGGAGAGCTTATTACCCCTATCATCGAATGCTTGATAACTTAATGGTTTCCAGCAAGAATTGATGGGTTTAAGGATGGTGATAGACTGTAATTTATCAAATGAACTATATTCCTTTATTGTTTTTATCGTGTCTGACTCATCAGTTTTGGTGTAAGGCATTTTTATAGGGCGTGGCAAAAGCCAGGGATTTGATATGGTTGGAGCATCTTCGCCTATAAAATAGGCTTTATTGTCCTCCCACTGGATATCGGTTATGGTCCACATAATAGCTACAGATGCACTGCTAATCACCTGTTGTTTTATCTCATCGTATAGGTAAACTTTCCCCGAAGCATCGCCAGAGCCGCCAGGCATTTTAAATAAAAAACGTTCGTAAAAGTATTTGGAGGCATAAACAGAATACTGCCTATCCGGACTGAAAGTTTGGTAATATCTACAGCTGGTAGAAAACATCAGAACAACGGCTAAAATAAAACAGAGCAGGGAAACCGCTAATATTGCAATGATCTTTTTATGCATTGGATCCTGATTAATCGTATTTATCTGCCAGCAATACAATATAACAAATAGTAAGCAGCAAAACCACAATAAAAGCCAGCGTTGCTGATATTAACCATATTGTCGATTTCTGCTTCGACTTATTGGCATAAATCAAAGCCATAATTAATATAGGTAGATTAACCAACGCCAAAATATTGAGCTCGATAAATGCTACCGGGAATTGACTGCTGCAGTACTTATAACTATAATATAAATGTGCCAAACTCAGCAGCTGTAATATTGCGATTGATACAGGTAAGACTTTAGAACTCCTCATATCATTTAAATTTTTCTCTACGTTGGTCTTTCCTAATCATAATTATTAAAATAGAAGAAGATAAATGTTTTACCCAGCCTTTTCACTTTTTGCGGGCGATGTATTTGTCTTAAATCTTCAAAATCATTGTTTTCAATACCAAAATCAATTCTACCGATATAACTTTTAACTTCTGGGGCATCATCCCAATGGGGTTCTAACAAAGTGTAAGCAAGTAAAATTTCGCCCTTTTCATTAGTGCGTACATTTTCCATATAAAACAGGTTGATACTGAAATCTTCTTGATACTCTTTCGCATCCTCATAAAGGGTTTTGTATCGCTCAAAACTGTACAATTCGCCATCTTTGCCAATGCCAACCAGTTGTGGCCTTGCCGTATAATTTCTATATAACCCTGTTAACGAAAATCTTAACGACATTAAATAAAATTGAGCGACTTCCTTTTGTACTTTATTTAATTTGTAACAATTAGCCACCAATTTTATTTTTGTGCTATCTGTTTTTTGAGCAAAAACTTTTGCTGCACAAATAATTAAAAAGAAAGCTATGTAAATTAGTTTTTTCATCGCCCTGCTTTGTTTTTAAAATATTCTGAAATCTCGAAAATCCAGTCGCCACCTTTTGCAAATAGTACGGAAATGATAATTAGAAGAACCGAATAGGTTGAAAGTCGTTTAATAAAGCGTTTATATTTATTATCATCAGCTAAAAAATTAGCATCTGTAATTAGAAAAAGTAACCCAGCAACTATGCCTGATGGAATGCCTCCATAAATAGCAGGTATTATCCCCCAAAAATCATTGTAAAAAACTATATACCAACTAATAAAACTGATGATTACGCTCATTAGAAGAATTAATAATCCGCCGAGGATTTTTTTTCCCATTAAGCCGTACATGCCTAGAAGCATTGCAATACCTAATGTTATAAAGGTGTAAACCAGATCTGAAATAAACTCACTCTTTTTTTCTATTGGAAAAATAACGCAAAGGCTTACTAACAAGGTTATCCCAGAAGCAATTAAAAACCATTTTCTGTTTTCCATTCTGGTTAAAAATTAAGGAACATTAATGATGAAATTGCGAATAACACCAAGATGAAGAAATTGCAAACTGCCAATGTTTTCTTGTTTTTCACGAAAAGCAAAACCATCTCTACTGCCAAATATAGAACATAAAAAAATGCCAATAAATTGAGTATTAGACTTGTATTGGAAGGCACAAGTTCATGTTTATGTCTGGGGCTTACATCGAACAGATTTGGATTTAAAATCAAAATAAAAACAAGCAAAATCCCGAAAGTTATGATCGGAATAAGAATGCGTTTTAGCAGGTGAAATATGCTGTTTCTATCCATTCTAATGAATATCTCTTCTTTTAAAGATATAAACTCCAATTCCTAACACTAACATCACGCAGGTAGCAATCAAATAATAGTTCAAAGGTTCGCTAACTTTTTTTTTAACCGAACCTTTCACATCCTTAATTTTATAAAGTGACTGGAGGGTTTCGTAGTCATCTATTTTTGTATTTTCTACATCGGCAGTCTGTATAATTTGCAAGTGATTTTTCTCATTGTCGAAATAATAAACATGATTGGCATCTTTAAAAAAATTATGGTAGTTAACCTTAACCGATGGTGAATTGGGCATACTGTCAGCGCACTCATTTATCACTTCGACAAATGAACCTAAATAAGTTAAGGTTTCCTCATCAGCGGTAATTGGATACAATTTTTCTCCATCATATAGCGAGTGGTTAAACAAATAAAACATTCCCAACTGCTTTACAATTTTACTGGTTAGCGCCTTTTTATTTTCCATGTGGATATTAAACCTATCGCCAATAAAATAAATGTATTTATCATCAACTAAAGCTTTTGGCAAATAATTAAGATAGCTTCCAATGCTTGGAAAAAATTTTGCATCGGCTGAGATATTGGTACTGATGATTTTGAAATCGTCATCCCCTTCGATATAATAAAAGTCATCCCCTCTAAATAGTTTCCCTTCAATTAGGTTTAAGCTCTTTGCATTAGTTTTCACATCATAAGGCTGACTAAAATGATCATCCCAAATAGGATAAATTTTACCACGAAAGAGCGAGTAATTACTGTTACCATAAAGTGGCTGCAAAATTTTGCCTGAAGAAAAACTGTAATCAATATCGATTTCCTCATTTGCTACTGGATCTCTACCTGTGGTGGATGTACCCTCTCGTTTTTTTAGCAGTTGACCATTTAAATACCATGCTGGCAAATTAGCATCGATAATTGCAAGTATATTCATATCGGTTTTCAGTCCCAAGGCCAGCATTTGAGGCGTTAGGTTATCTGCAGATCCCTCTCTCCTAATCGAATAAAGATGGCTCGCATCAGCAAGAAAATCTTCGTTATTTAATGGGTTAAAAGCATAATAAACTGCTGTTGCAGGGTTTAAATCAGGAACGATAGCCACCTTGTATTTTGGAGACGAGGCTTGATCGACACTTACTACAAAAACATTTTTATCGCTTTTAACATAAAAACCATAGGCATAACTTTTAATGTTAGTGATGTTTTGCGGTAACTCGTTTAACACAATTTTAGTGATGCTCTTTTCCCATGCATCCAGGTAAGTCCATTTTCCATTTAATAAAAACAGCCTGCCATTTATATGTTTGTGATTGGGGTTTGCACCAAGAATTTTAAAATAAACCGATGTGTTTTTATCGTATTGTTCTCTCTTCGGAAGAATATAAAAACCATTTTTATCGCCAAACATTAGCGTTTGTTCATCTTCGCCCGTAGCCTTGTATGTTAAGGCATCAATCCCTTTCAGCAGCACATTTTGCTGTTTTACATAGCTGAATCCATTTTGATCTTTTTCCGTAAACTGATAGTAAATACCATCACTTTTTTTCAAAATTTTAAAGGTGGGGCTGGTACCATTGTTATAACATTCGCTAGCCAAAGCCATTTTTGAAAGCGAGAGTAGCAACATTAATCCGCTGAAATATTTTAAGAGTAAGTTCATCACTAGTTTGTTAGTTTTTAGGAGCTGGAACAGCATATACTGGCGGATTATTATCCACTTGTCTAGTCAGGTTAAAGCTGTTCCCTTTTCCCCACTTAACTTCATAATCAAAGGAACTAAGCCAATATCTAAAATAATTTGTTGTATTTTTTGGAGCAGTTTCAACCATGCCTACCAACTCAGGCACTTTATAACCAGGTTTGGTTGTTTTTTGAACTGCAGGTGCCATTTCAAACTGCACTTTGTTTTCATAAAGACCATGACCAATCGAGTTTCTATAAAAATGGTAAGTACCTAAAAGATACTGTCTTTTTTGAGGAGGCCCGTAGGTTAATTTCATATTAAAATCATCCAGAAACTCGAGTTTAACATCTGTAGTTTTATTTTCTGTGAGTGAGATTACGTACTTAATTATATCTTCATTTTTATTCTTAACCTCAGTTTTTTTGGTATCTAAATACCATACGGTGTTCTGGAATGGGTAACTCTCAACATATTCAAACCTTTTTCTAGGCTCTTGATTTTTATCTAGATTTGCAGAATCTGACTCATTACGCTGTGTAAAACTGATTAAATTGTATGTTTTATTTTGGAAGGAGACTGCTCTTTTAATCTCAATTTTATAATAAATCCCTTTATAGGTTTTTTCGAATTTATCTACACCAGTCTTATCTAGGGCACTGTTTGCGGCACGTTTTACAAAGCGGTCCAAATTGTTGTTTGTGAGGTAATAATTCACCTGAACTTCTAAAGATTTATCGCTGTTTTTCGCTGTCACTTGTATCACTCCAGACAAATCTTTTTTTGCATATGTACTATCATTTAACCATAAAAAGCCTTTGTGGTTAACGTAGTTATCATTGATCTTAATTACATTTTTTTCATCGGTATAAATGATAGCCGTCAGATTTGTTGGATAAAAATCTTGTGCATTAAGTTTGCTGATCAAACCCGAAAACAATAAAACTGCCCACAGAAATATTTTTGTCTTCATAAAATGCGATGTTTTATATAAACATACCATTTAGTCGAAAAAAAATCTTCGCCAATTATAATTCGCTGGGTTTGGATTATAATTCGTTGAGAAATAGATTGAATTAACGTCGCCAGCTATTGGCACCGAAGCGATGTATGCGCAAACTTTGATAAGTTGAAGTTAAGTTTTTAGAGTATGTTCCGCAATCTGGAAGAAAAAATCTGAATAAGGTGTTTGTTACTCAAGAACCTGTGCATATTCAGCTATTTTAAACTGATTTACAGCTTTGCCTAAGCTATTTGAGTAGGCAATTTGTGATTCGTAAATCGAATTATCACAAAATTTTCGATAATCATTGGTAATGATTGGTTGCCCACATGGTAACGGAAAATCAATTTTTCCAATCTTACTGAAACATCCGGAAAATTTTTCCAACTCTTTTCTTTCAGCTTGATTTATCCAAACGGATAGTTTGGTAGTCAATGCACCTAAATCATCTACTGTTGGTGTTCCTGATACATAAAATGTACTCTGCAAAAAATCTTGCATGGTTGGCTTATGTACTGTGGTATCACAGGTTCGGCAAATGGAGTAAAGACTGAAGCCAGACATTTTAGAAATATCTACTATAAAAGCTGTTCCATAATTTCTATCAAGATGTTGAAATGATAGTACGTCACCAATATTGAACAGATTGGGTTTCGGCTGCTTTTTTATCCTTTTAATTGGATTAAGATTGGGCTTACTTATTTTTTCAAGAAGCTCATCTAGTTCTTTTTGTCTTGCTTCCGCAGTTTCTTTTCCAACTTCTTTTTCCCAATAATTAACCGTATTTTTTTGGTTGATGACCGTTTCCACTTCTTGAAGAGTAATTTCTGTTAAAGCGCCAATTTCCCAAAAAGCTAATCCATAAACGGTAACACAAATCTCATACTCTTTCGTGTTCTCAGAAAACTTAGCTTTGCTATACAAAAATTGATTGTTCAATTGGTTAACATTCCTGCCTTTTTGAAAACTATTCATAAAGTGAGCATATAGGTCTTCAGCCAAATCACTATTAATAATTCTTACTCCGTCTGTTGCCATTTGTTTCTATTTTTGAGGTAATTAGATATTTTTTCACAAGCCCTTTCTTTTTTTAGCGCCAGTTCAATGCGGAATTTTCTCATCATTCTCATGCTCCTCATAGCTTTCTGGTTCATAAGTAACACGGGCAAAATTTTTCATTATCAATTCTGTTTCAACAATTTTACCGCCCTCAAACTTCATCAGTTTATCTCTCCAAATTTCATTTTTCCGATAGAATTGACCGTCGATTTTCAAAAATCGATGTTCTTTTTCCATGACATGATAAGCATAGTTTAATTCGGAATTGATGCGTAATTCGCCCTCCAGACACTTATCGCTAAACCATAAATTAATTTGAAAAATCTGTTCTGTGTTGTTGATAAACTGGTAATCTAGATAATTGTAAAAAACTGTGGCTCCGCTGCCAAAAGGTAAAACTCTCCCATCATCTGGAAATGGGTCGAAAGAATGATGGCGTCGCTCTGTAACCGTAAGCGGACTATGGATAACCAACCAGTGGATAAGGTTGGAAATCTGGCAAATTCCACCGCCAATACCTGCTTTTGCTTCTCCGAATGAAAGTTCCATTCCTGGCAAATACCCCTTACGTTTTGTAGGTAGCCCCACCAGCTTGCAAAAAGAGAATGTTTCGCCAGGCTTAATGACAATTCCGTTGATTTGCGCAGCAGCAATTTTGAGGTTGGTAATTTTGTTCAGTTGCAACTGCTCATTATTTTCACCAAGCTTTTTTAGCAATACCGATTGATGCTTTTTGATCCTGAATTGCAATTTATCTTCCGTTTTCGTTTTCGCATATTTTTTGTCATCGAAAGTCCATTCCAAACGGCGTTTTAATCGCCTTGTCCAAGTTGCCAAAAAATACAAATATGGGTGCCTTTGACTTAGTAATTTTCTTTGTTTTGTAGGAGAAGACTTGCTAATCAGCATTTTCTTTTTCCCCTTTGAATAGAAGTACCAACCAACAATTAGAAATAAAAACCCAATAACCAAAACGAGCAACGATGCCTGAAAGATAGCTTCACCAAAAGCTTGATTTTCACCAGAGCAGTCAACCTTATCTCCAAAAATGGTTAACCCTTGCTCACCTTCAAACATTGTTTTCTCGCATGCGAAATATTCTGGTGCAATTAGCCAACAAAACAATCCCAGCAAAAGAAACAGGAAGGCTGCATAAGATATGAGCAGAATTTTAAACGCTTTCATTACCAGTTTTATTTAATTAGTTCTGCCGCAAACTCTTTGAAAGTTTGTTGTGCACCACCAATTAAGTTATCCAAAACATTTTCATTTTCACCCTCACGGGTAATTTTTTCTATGTTATGTTCATTGTTATAGTCGAAAATGTAGGTTTCTACGAAATTTTCTGTCTGCTCCTCATCGATGTAGGTATCAACTTCAAATACCACCTTAATTGATGTTGCATTAAGTTGATAAACATCTTTTACATTATAAGTCATTGCACAACCAGAGCCACAACTAATCGCAAAAGATTGTTTTTTGATGCGGCTAAAATCTTTCTTCGAATTTGCAGCTCCCTTCTCCTTTACTCTCGGCCTATTTTCTAAAGTATCTACAACAGTTTTTTGCTCTGATTTCTTTCTTTCATTACACGAAATAATTACGACTGCCGGAACAATCAATAGATATAATTTCCAATTTATCACCCTTAATTTCATTTTTATTAGCTTTAAAACAATCTCAATTAATCTTTACATACTTCAAACTACTCTCCTGCCGAAACAGTAACCACCAATTATTATTCACCTTTGCTGCATATTGTAAGTGCATCATGTTGGTATATTCAGGTACTTCTAGCGGAAGAAATTGATAAACACACTGCTTATTTGTAATCTCCAAATCACTGCTTAAGGTTAGCAGTTCGATACCAGAATGTTGTTCGAGCTTCAATGGCGCAAACAATTTATAGTTCGAACCATCATAAACCACTAAACCATCTTCATCATAATACCAATTTTCTATCGATTTATGTTGCTCGCTTAATTGATTTGTTAAACCTTTATCAAAGGATATCTTCAACAAATTATTGTGATCTGATTTCAATAAATCAATGGTTTTATCATGAACAAATAAAGTAGAATGGCGCAAGGCTTTCGTCGTTTTAATGCATTTTACATTTTCCAGTTTTTCATCGGTTTTTACCAGATAATATTCATCGCCCTGCTTAATACCGAAAACAAAGTCATTACTGCTTTTTAACCCATATTTCAGATCAACCAGCTCAAAATTTTTCCTATAGTTAATGGCAGTATTGCCTAATATATCTTTCAAAGACCTCGTTATTAGGTTTTCTCCGGTTTGTGTTTTTAAAACAAGGGCATAAAATTCCTTTGTTTTGTCATTTTTTGTGATGGCATAAGTTAACTTCTCACTAGTTTGTAGCTGTTCGACATAACTATCGGCTCTTCTGCCTGCACTTTCTGGAATGGAGATTTCTTTTTTCGCTTTAAAAACATAATGATTTTCAACAGTATAGAACTCAAAAAAGCTCCAATTCCCATAATAGTCAAAAAAGTATAAGTTTTTATCTACGCTTTCAAATGCTCTGATGTTATAAACCTGCTTCTGTAGCCCTGTGTAATAATCATATTTAGCATCCTTTGAACTATCAATCACAACCATTTGTCTACCTTGATATCGATCTACATTATAGGATAACATTTGTGCCCCAATAATTTTACCACTACTATGATCTGTACCAAATATCATGGTATTACCATCATTATATTTATAAATTTGGCTGATACTGTGTTGGTTTGGGTTGCAGTCTTTAAGTGTTGGTTCTTGATAATTAATGGTTTTCTGAAACCAGACTTGCCATTGCTTTTTAGTCCACTCTCGTCTATCTCCGGTAAATAAATTATTAACACGATGTAAGCGTTCTTTCGCTAATTCTTTCATCATTATTTTCGCGAATTGTACCGATGAACCGCTGCCCTTATCGGTATCGTAAAGGATATAACTTTTTAGCATTACCTGCTTCTCATTATCTAGATTATCAATCCATTGTTTGGTATATAGCAAATCAGCTTGGGTAATCTCATTCCAATCTACAGTATCTTTTAACGAAGGATTTTCAAATATTTTAGTCCCGTAGGTTGCCTCGCTATCAGCCTTACTTTGTTTGGTATAAAAAACCGAGGGTTCATTTTCACTTAACTGCACCAAATCTAGCTTCACCAAATTTTTATCGCTTTGATAAATTTCTGATCTTAAAGGAATGACCAAAATATCATCGAAACCGACTCTAGCCGCATCTTCTTTGGTGAGATTAAGAAAATAACCGTTACCATATTCTGGAAGTTTTAAATGGCCTTTGGTTTTGATAAAGAGTAACCTATTTACTTCATTGCTAAGCCTAACTGCCCGATAATTTTCTTTAAAAACACCACTAACTGTGATGGTATTTTGAGCGAAAACCAATTTACTTAAAATCATGAATACGGTAAAAATTAGAACCTTCATCCCTAAATATGAGTAAAAAGTAACATATAAATCGTTCCGATTGATATTCGCTGGAGATAAATTATAATTCGTTTAAAACCACCTGATCAAATTAAAAAACACGCATTTTCACCAACTAAAAAAGCCCATTGTAATTACAATTAATATGATTAGTAGATAGATAATGATTAGCGACGAAATCACTATTCCAATAATAGATAACCGTTTGGCCGTTTTTAGATTTTGAAATTCTTGCGGCGTAAACTGCTCCACCTGCATTTTTTAACTCTTTGTTAGTTAGCACCAAAACAAGAATGGATAAGGTTAAACTGAAAGCTGAAAGCTCAGTAAAGTAAGAAAGCCATGATAAAATTACCGCGGCTATCGATAGTATGAGGTAAAGTTTAGGATTTTCCATTATTTCTAAACTTTTTTCTTTTTGCCCTAGCAAATCCAAATAATTCGCTACACTTATCTGCATAACTATAATATATGGCATCACTGAAGTCTTCCAGAAAAATTTTATTGTCACTCATTTTCGTTTTAATGGCTGGTAGTTTAATTAATGCACCACGTTTCTTATTAGCTAAGGGGTCAAAATAGTTCCACTCACCAATGTAATCTCCAGTAAGCAGGTTTACACTGCTTTCGCCGCTCCCATCATTAGCAGCATTACCCAAAGCATATCGGCTCATGCCAATCAACTGTACCCTTTTTAGGCTTTTATTGTATCTAAATTGATTGGCATAACCGGCACGAATCCAATCGACCCGGTACTCAAAGCCATTTTTTGTAGGTTCAATAATAGAATTTTCTGTAGATGTCTCGCTGCCTTTACTTGTAATTTTCTTGAATTTCAAAGTGGATAATCGACAAACGATTTTTGAAGTTTTCACATCCACATAAACCGTATCCTTAATGCCATCAAAATCGATGTGTTTAACCAATTTCTGCTGTGAAAAAGCTGAATTATAAGAAACTAGAATCGCGAATATGATGAGGTATTTTTTCATAAAAACTAATTTTGTTTACTGATCGCAATTTCCTTATGCTTAACAAAGAGGGCCGAAGATTTGCTCAAAAAGCTATCATAAATACGCTCGCTGAAATCGGTTAAATATATTTTCTTAAAAGGCATTTTTGTCTTAAATGTTGGAATCTCGATCAGATAGTTTTCTTTTTTTACATCATTATATGCCCAGTTACCAATGTAATTTCCAAGAAGCAAATTTACACTCGCCTCTCCGTTGGCATCGTATTCTGTTAAACCGCTTTCGCGATGGCGCATACCGATAAGCCTAATTATGTTGGTCTTCTTTTCGAATTTAAACTGACTTACACTACCGTAGCGACTATAATTGATAAAAAACTCGAAGCCATTTCGATTGTTGCGAATGCCATAATCTGATGAATATTCAATATTTATCGGCTTGCTTGATATAACTTTAAATTTTGTGGACGAAAGCTTCGCTATAATTACCTTTTTCTCCGTATCAAAATAAACGGTATCCTTAATGCCATCAAAATCTAAATCCTTGACTAATTTTTCTTGTGCATACGAAGCTGATGATGCAAGAAATAAAAAACACCTTACAATTAGTCTATTCATTTTTCGATTTTAATCTTTAAAACTATTTTTTTTGAGCCTTTTACTAAAAATTTGCTAAACTGAACATTTGTCAACCTACTACACCGCCAAGGATCATGTTCAATCCAATGAGTGATATCCCGGTAAAGACTAATAAACTTATGTACAAATAGTTGAAGAAATCGGTTCGTTCTCTTTTAAAAATAATGGTAAGCAAGACTGATAAAATCAGCTGGAAAGTTAAAATGTAAAGCCCAAAATAGTGCATCCAAATTGGATTTAAAATTTTGTAAACGGCATTTAACCAGTTAGTATCTAAACCTCCCAACTGCAAACCAGTGCAAACCAAACTTAAAAATATATAAAAACTGATGGCATAGTTAATACGCCAAAACCATTTCCATTTATTTGCTTGCTTCATCGTTTATCAATAAACATCATGATATTCTATTGTCAATTTCCGAATTGAGGCTATCTCATTTCAATAATCAATACGGTACTTCTTTGAATCAAAAACTTGATGGGTTTTGAATTTTATCTTTGAGCTTTAGTCTTTACAGTTCCCACATCAACAATCGCCTTATAGCCTTCTAGTTCATTTTTGTTTAATTTAAAAATCATATATTCAGGCGCCACTTCATCCCAAGGCATTCTTTCTTCAACTTTAATTTTGTTCCCAGCTTTGTCGTAGTCGGTCACAATTATTTTATCTAAATCATTACTATTTGGCTTATCAACAAAATCAAAAGTTCGGCTCAATTTACCAGACCGATATTCTTCTGTTCTATTTTTAAGAAGTATTTTCTTGAAATAAACCTCGCCATTGCTTAGGTATTTTTCTTCAACATCGCCGAAATGCTTTTCTTCCAGATTGCCATATTTATCATAAATGTTTACCGTTTCCTTTTTACGATCATTCCTTAAAATCAATGTTCCATCACTAAATTTTTCTTTAAGCAAAGGTTCTTCATTTAGGTAAACCATAATGGTACTGTCGTTTCGTTTCTCTCTTCTAAAAGTTTGGGTTATGGTAATCAGGTAATCGTTTTTCTCCTTTTTTACATCAACCTTTTTGCTTTCTGTACGATAAGAATTAATCCCGATAGACGAAGTTAAGATGCCATTTTTATAAGTTTCTTTATAAGAGTTTCCATTTTTATAAACTCTCGAAGAAGGCCCATCAACATAAAAGTTTTTATTCAACGTGAAGCTAAAATCGCCATCCATAGTGCTTGCTTTGTAGTTACCTGCTTTTTTAAGTTGTACATTGTTTTGACTATACACAATTGCGTTACTAAAAGCAGTGGTAGACATTTTATAGAAATCCTTTTCGGCAAGTTTTACGGTATCTTGTGCGCTAACTTTGCCCACCATTGCCAATAGCAGTAAAATGCTGATGTATATTTTCATTTAGTTATATTTTGATTGATAATAAGCAATCCGAAAAACCCTTGAATTTTTTCTTAGATGAAATTTTCTGTTTAATTGTTTGATCTGCAATTATAGCGCTAGCGAATAACATTAAAGTGAACCAATTATAATTCGCTGGGGATGAATTATAATTCGTAGATGAAGAACCACTTTTTGCGATTTTGGAAGGAACAATATAATTGGTTTCGGCAGCTTTTGAGAAAGGTTTTCTTGAGATGCTTGTCTAGCCGGGCTAGATGAGGGACTCGTAATTGTAGATTCTATGATGATAAATTACGCAGGTAACGCAGATTGAAATGATTTCGAATACAAAAGCTAAGTCAAACTAACAAAAAATGAAAGGCAACTAGATTGATTAATCTTTATCGAAAGCACCTTCTAACTTTCTGTAATTTAGTACCATCGCCAAGCTAGTACAGATAAAAATACTTGCCCAAACTCGAATAATGGTAGATTGGTTAGTTTCGACCATGTATAAAAGGCAAAGCAAGGGGAAGCTTAATAATGCAACAAAGAAGCAAATGCCACCAAGGCAAGAGAAAAAATCTTTGCCAAAACCTGAAAGTTTGGCGCCAATAACGCCAAACAAAACGCCTAAAATAGGGATACCAAAAAAGCTCAAAAGTGCAAATGCTGTATTTTGTTCTTCATGTGGCCTCGCGGGTGCTAAAAACAAAAAATAATTTACAGACAGATACATCAGAACCAAATAAGGCATCAAATATTTAAAAACTCGGAAGGATTTAATGGTTTTATCTTCGAAATCTGGAGTGGCAATAACTAAGGGTTGATTGGCTTGCGCTGTAAGTTCGTAAGCGTAGTTACCATTTTTTACTGCGTAGCCCAAAACACTTATCAAATCGCCGTTTTTTAAGGTTCTCTCCGTATAGCGAATATCATCAACAGCATACTTGATGCTATGTTTTGTATCCGATTTGGCTTCTAAAAGCGTTAAATTTAAGTCTTTTATTATGATTTTGATTTTACCAGTCCCGTTGCTTAAATGGAAATCCTGAAATTCTTTTCTTGACGAAGTTTTGGTAACATGCTCCGAGCCACTTTCACTGTCGTAACTTATATTTCCTTCTTCATAAGTGTAAGCGATACATTCTTGTTTAAAATATGGGGTTACGAAAGTTTTGGTTGCGCTCACGTTGCCTTGTATTTTAACCCAACCTTCGGCAATCTGATAAATAGGTGTTGTTTCCGTTCGTACTAATTTGCGTTGCGTTTTGGTAACGTACCATATAAAAATACTTATAAGTGGGGGCAATAACGGAATGAGAATGCGACTAAAAGTTAAACCTAAAAATAACACCAAACCAATGCCTAAGATAAACAGACAGCCAATTTTTAATCCTATTTCTTTAATTTGCATGTTATTTTAGGTGTAATTGCAAGCTTTCATCGGCTTCGTCTTAAATCGCAAAAAATTTCTTTCACTTTACAATTTTTGTTAGCTTTTATTTCGTAATCAGGTTCAATTTCTCTTCTTAACTCCATTGTTTTATAAGCTTAATGAATGTAAAGCTATTTAGCCCAGATTCATTTATTTCCCAACTTAATTATTAACCTTTCCATAACGAAATTGATCAGCCATAAATCACCAAGCTATTCATAACAAGTCAAAATGCCAATTCGCCATTCTGTTTTATGATTTGGATGAGGTTGAAATAGTATCATTCTCAAGTTTCATGGCTTCTTATCTATTTATTCGATTGCTTTTTCTTTTTCAACTTTGGCTTTTCAACTTTTGCAGGTGCTACTATTGTGGGTTGCTGTCCTTGAACTTCTGTAGTTTGCATCAGTTTAGGCGCTGAAACGTTTTCATCCAATCCATTTTCATCTGTTTGTTTGTTCTGATCAGCAACTTTAAAAAGTGCTTGCGTACCTACTTTTACTTTACCAAAATCGGTTAATGTTTGTTCATCTACATCGATATTGTCATATTTCAAGATGTAACTTTCGTCATGATAATCGCTAACCAAAGCATTGCTGTAATCCGTTCCTTTTTTATAAATATCCTTACGGATAAATTTATTCGAAGCCTCATCTAAAACATAATTATTAATATCGAAGATGGAAAATTCTTCTGAGAGGTGATTGAAACCTTTAGCTGTTTTTAGCTGATCGTTAAAGTAAAACACTTTAACATCCTTATCTTTAAGGGCTTGCTTTTTATAATTATTTAAAAACGTTTCGAACTCTGTATCCTTACCCGATTCATATTTTCTAAATTCACCCCAATGAGATTCAAGTACAGTTTTACCCTTTTCGGTTTTAATGGTTGCCGAAAAAGGCCTTTGCTCGCTAATCGTTCGGTGGTAAAAAAGCAGAAAATCGTTGTGGGCGCTATCCAGCTTGAAGCTATTGGTGTTGTATCTGTATAAGTGGTTTACCGTGTTTTGTGCTAAGCTTATCGTCTTCGGATGGTAAGGTAAGTTGCTTACATAATCTGAGGCTCCACCATCATAATTTTCCTCAAAAGTATTCATCAAACTATCATTATCGAGTTTGAGGTAAGTTGGGCCATCATCTAAAAACGCTCGGGTAAAAGTAAACTTTACACCCTTTTTGATATTTGGATTTTTTCTACCCAAAACGGTGAATGCTTGTTTTGGAATATCGGGAATGAAGTTGATGTGGTTATCAGTTAGCGTATATTTTCCCATTACGAGCGTGGCATAACCGAATAGCGCAAAAGTACCATCATCGTAAACGTAAATGCCCCCTTGACTCCCTTGTCCGTACATGCCGGAAGTATTTTTTTTCATATTATTTTCGATTTGTGCGAATGCTGGTGTTGCAGTTAAAAAGATTAAAATCAATAGATAATTTTTCATTGTGTATGGTTCTTTCTCTGTGATATTTGAATTTGCAACGACTGATTTTACAATATTTTTTATTGATACTGAAAGTACTTTTGTTAAATTAAACGCTATAAAAGAATTTGCAAGTCGCTGGGTTTGAGTGATCGTTTATTTATACCAATAAGCACAGTTACGCCGCTAAAAATTCCAACTGTTGTAGGAATTGGTGGCTATTCTTGGATTTGCCAAACAAGCCTCTTCAATCAAACTTCTTGTTAACATTAAATCGCCAAACCTGTAATTGAGCTTCCCAGATACCGTTTCAATGGCAATTACATAACTGATTCCTTTATAACTTACTCGGGTGATATTTATCCGGTTGATATCAAAAAAAGAAACTGTGTGTGTTTTAAAGAGCGTGAAAAAAGTAACTGTATTTTTTCTAAAAATACAAGAGGGATTATATTTTTCCATCATACCAACATTAGCCGTTAGTTTTTTGAGCCTATCAACATCTTTAGCCTCAAGTGAGTTTAAAATGATCAGATATCGATTAAAAAACTGATGTAGCAAAAGTGCAAATGGAAAAATCACAACCAAAAGAGCAATGAACATTACTGCAGCATATAAATAGCTATCTGTCATGCGGTCGTTATATCTTTCAGCACCCAATAATTCTTTTCCGAAGCCATTGGTTTCGTTAACGCTATAAATAAAAAAAACCAATGGAACAATTATGCAAATTGCCAAGCAGCAAATTAATATGAGCTTTTTAACAAATTGGTTCTTCCTCATAAAATGCGCTAAAAAAGCATGTTGTTCTGTATTCATCTGCCGCAGATTTTTAAAACTGATCGAATCATTGATAGATCATAAGTTCTAAATTTTTCAAGAATAATCTGACCAATTATTAAGCTATGCATTAAAAAACTACTTGCCATTATCCTGAAAAGCTTTTATTATAATTTCCCTTGGATCGCTGTCGGCAAACAAAACTTTACCTAACTTATATTTTTGTGTGGTTGTTTTGCTGGGCATATCCTCTTTCATGGTATTGATATCGGTTTGTTCAAAAATACCCTTCAGCAAATCTAATTTGAGTGCTGTTTGCCCGCCAGCACCCATGGCAAAACTGCTTACCTCGGTTAAAACCAGCTCGTTATTGATGTACTTAAACGTGCTATTTAAAGTTCCGTTAGGTCCTGTTGCTTGCTGGGAGAAAAGAATATCTCCGTTTTTATCAATGGTTACGTCTTCAAAATCGTAATTCTGATAACCATCTTCCCGATACTTTGGCTCTATCACCGCAAAAGATTTCGCATCAACACTGTAAGCGTCACCTACTTTTAACACCACCAGAGTTGGCCGAAGTGCGGTAGTATCCCTCGTATTAATTAAGACAAGAACCATATCTTCCAATCCATCATGATTTAAATCGCCACTTGCTTCCATATCGATGTCGAAATATTGGGGAATTAACTCTTCGATTTTATTCCCACTTGTAGGAAAATCGGGTTCCGGATATGTTAGCTTATTATCAGGTTTCGTATTTACGCTTACGGTGTCAACCTTAGTCTTAACGATCGAAATGGTATCGATAGTCTGCTGTTTCTTTTCGTTTCGGCAAGCGCAAATTGAACACAAAGCCAAAGCCAAAACTCCGGTTATCGTTAGTGCTTTATTTATCATGGTTAAATTGTTTAATCAGTCCTGAGGTTAAAAAATATAATGAGCCTAATATTAAGATCCCACACACACTTATCTCTAGAAATTTATTGACGCTCCAATGTTTTTCATTTATAAATTCATCGTAAAGAGCTTCTTTTATTGCTAATTCTTTAGGGTAGTTTTCAGGCATATCTTGCATACCCAAACGCGATTCGAAATAATACTGAAAAGTTGGCCGATACTTTAAAAACACGCTGTATTCATAAAACTCATCATCACATTTTATGCCCGTAAATAACCAGGCAGTTACTAAAAAACAAATGCCTAATTTCAATTTATTGTTCATCCCCACCCTTTTTAAAGCTAATCAGATTTGAGCGCCAGGGTGTTCGTACATCAAATGTTAAACTATCTGATGTTTCGCTAACAAACTTAACTTCACTAATCGTTTCATAACCAACTTTGAGCCGATCATTTCTTTGAAATTCAATATCATTTTTTGCGATAACTTTTTCAAGTAATCCATTGTTTTCTATTATTTCTAAGGCAGGTCTCGTCATAACGGTTCTAACCACCTGTAGCCTATATTTGCCATCAGCAGAAATTGCCACATCACTTCTACTAATGGCCCAAAATGGCAACATCATTGCTATTATGCTTATAATGAATCCTAAAACAATCAAGCCGAAGTAAATCTTCGTGAATATATTTTTCCAAAAAACAACTAAAAAAGCCACGGTGCTTATTGCCCAAAACCAAAATAAAACCCTGTCGCTCCAATAGCCCGCAAGACTTATTTTAAATTTCTGCACCATCATTACATCTACCAATAATGATAGAGTAATTAGGATATAAAAAATTAAAAAAGGCTTTCTAGTCTTCATTGTTTTCAAATCCCCCCTATTGCATCTTCATTTTAATCATAAATATTTCCCAAAAGCTTCTCTGCTGAAACCATTCATTATTTTGTTGGAAGCGGATCATTCAGTAAACCTTGTTCCTTTGTCAGCATAGCAGAATTATCCTTTTTGCCATTGATGAATTCGAAATTCCCCATCCCACAATCGCAGCTGCCAACCGGACCAAACATTCCGTAATTGTAGGATGCATAGTACCTAATTCCAGATAAGACAAAATATCTATCACTTACTTTTACGATCACGCGGTCTTTTTTATCAAAATATTTAAAAGGAAGGAGTACATCTTGTGCAGCATATTTCGGATTAAAATCTACCTTCATTATGGTATCTTTTTTTAATAACTTTCCCTGCTGTAAATAAAAATGAACCTTTTTTAATTCCTTTTCTTTAAAGCCAAATATCTTCAACTGAAGTGTTTCGTTTACAGTCGTAATGGTATCGCAAACCTCTTTTTGATAACGAATTTTTTCCTTTGCTTTTGCATATCTATTCCATTCCATCGAAGCCCAGATCATCCCGAACAATAACAGACAGATTGCTATCACAATCCCGACGAGAATAAGTACAACTTTAAGAATCTTCTTAACCATAGTATTCGGGTTGATGTTACTGCAAAGAGAATGTTACCGGTATCCTGAAGCGATAATTTACAGGTTTGCCATGTAACTTGGCAGGTGTCCATTTTGGCATTCTCTTCAAAACCCTAATCACTTCTTCATCACAACCATGACCTAATTTTCTATCGATTTGAATATTGGTAACTACCCCGTCTTTAGCCACAACAAATGAGGCAAATACCTTTCCCTCAATTTCCTCTTCTCTTGCATCGTCGGGATACTGCAAATTGTTGGCAATATAAGCCCGTAAGGCATTTATCCCCCCAGGAAATTCTGCAGGAAAATCAACATTATCAGGCTTATCAGAGCCGTCTGTAATAGGGCCAGACACAGGTGAAGGTAAGGCAGCTGGCAGAAATCGCTTTTCCCTAATTGTTTTTATAAAATTATTTTTAAAGGTTAGTGAACCACTTTTTTGCTGGGTATAAATTCTATGATAAAATGCATTTGATGCCGATTGATAAAAAACAATAGAATTTGGATTGATTTTAAAGCTTGCTGATGCGATGGTATCACCACTGCTTTTATCATAAACCGTCTTGATTTCTTTAGCTATTGGCTTCAATTTTCCAACCCTAAAAAGCTGGTAAAATGTAGTGTCTTTTTGATGCTTCGCCGCCACCTTCTGTTCAAACAACTGATAACTTACCTTATCAAGCTTAAAACGCTTAACCAGCTTTCTCGTTTGTCCAAACGAAATATTAAAAACGAGAACGAGAAATAGGATGAGGCCTGTTTTTAATTTGATGTGCATGTTTTATGATTTATTTAAAATAAATATTCATTTTCTAACGATTTCTATAACGCTTCTCCAGTCGCACTCCTTCGAAACCGTTCGCTTAACTCGGTAAATCTAATTTGGGTTAGCTGCTTTCAGGTTTATTGAGCCTTAAACAGAACCGTAGAACTTACTTAGGGCTTCTTTAAAAACTCTTTTGCGTCGATGGTTTTGAATTCCTTTTCTTCTTCATCCCATAAATACGATTTGTAATAAACAGCCTCGTCATCCATTTTCTCCTTACAAATACCAGCAACAAATAGCCGGCTGGTAGATTTGCAAACTACACGATCTTCGGCAAAAAGGCATGAGTTTTCTTCGCCCAAAGGCAAATCGTAAATTTTCCCATCCCGTACATCCATCATAAAACCCATAATACAACTGGTGCCACAACCAAAAGTTGCTAAAATATAATGCCCTGCGAAATCAACTTCATCTCGCTCATAGGCTTCGGTAATTCTCGTTTTAAAATCTTTCGCTTCTGGGTAATCTGCCCAATTTAAGGGAGCTTTTGTAAAGTTTTTATCTGCTCCTAAAGCATATTTTTCAAAATTTATAGCATCCCAATAGTTTGGCTTAGCTTCAACTGTTTCGTTATCCGTTACTGGCGTAGCCGTAGTAGTTGTATCTACCATTTGCTTTGGTTCATCAACATGCGCCACAATTGATTTTAGCGTATCAGCTTTTAACTGTTCGGTATCTTGTGTTTTAGGTTTATTTTTACAACCAAATGCGATAAATACTATTGCCATTAAGGCTATCAATCGTGTCATATTGCTTGCCTACAATTAGTTGGTTTTATATTTATTTACCGTTGCCTTATTATAAAAAGTAATACCGAATTTTGTTTCTCCTTTTATAGGGTCGTCTTCCAAAACTTTTTCTTTGGTAATCACAAAATTCTGACCGTTCTTTTCCAATTCCACCCGTTCTGGAGTATCATCAATAACTTTTGCACCCTTCTTATAAAAGGAATAAACTTTACTGATATCATCAGCTGTAAAGGAATAGATATCTCCTTCCAATTCATTGTTCTTATCGGTTGATACATTTATATAAGTAGCCTGGCTACCTGGATACATTTGTAATAGTTTGGCCACCGGTTCGGGATATTTATCGGCCCCCGAACCTTCGCGGTAATAATAATTCATACCACCTTTATCATTGGCTTCCCCTTTTTCTGCTTCTTTATCCTCAAATGAATTTATAGCCCAGGCTGATAACAATAATATCGGCATACCAATAGCAATGCATTTAAGCAAGAATTTTAATCGCTCCTTATTGGCAAAAAAGAATGTTACGTTTGACATCGTTCTTGATTTTTATTTATAAAATGATTTCAAAAATTATTTTTCAGCTTTTTCAACATCGATCAGTTTTCGATCGCTAATCATCTGCTCTAATTCACTCTTTGTAAATTTGGTTTCATTCTTCGAATAATTATCAGCTTCATTCTTCATTAATTGATCAAGCTGACTTGCCTTACGTGCAACCTCATTGTGCTTTACAACAGTAACCGTATCACCGTTTACGGCAATTACTTTATACAAAGCATAGTTTCTATTTCCGTCTTTTACTTGATAAACATCATTAACAATGGGTGTTTCAATATCAGCTTTGCTAGCCCCACCAAAAACAACAACGCCAATAACGAATGCCATAAACAAACCAATTAAAATTAAGCCGGTGCGGTATACCCATGGTGTTTTTGCTCGGGACTTTTCCTGCTCGTAAACCGTTTTCAATCCATCAGGCATTTCGTTATTATATAAAACCTGTTTGCAATGGCTGCACTGGCTCGCCCCAACTTTGCTATATGGAAACATGGGAATCCAAAAGATGTGAAAATATTTAACCGCAAAAACTAAGCTCACAGTTTGCGTAGATCCACAATTGTGGCAATTCGCCTTGGTACTACTACCTGTTAAAGTTTTTGATCTTGTTCCGAAGATTATCATATTGCTATTCTGTGTAAAATGATGGAATAGATTATGGATTAAACATATCCATAATCTGCTGTTTTAACTAGCACCAATTATAATTCGCTGGGTTTCGATTACAATTCGTAGTCATTTGATTGTTTTTTAAAATCCATTGGTCAACATTAACGCTTTCAAGTGATCTATTTTCCGGATAATTAATCTTTATGCATCAAATTTGATTTTCTGATTTGCTTTGCATAAATTGAGAACAGTGTTAAAGTATTATAACCTATGAAAAGATTTCTGCTAATCATTTTTTTAGCCAGCACATTATCCTTGCAGGCACAAACCCTCATGAATAATTGTAAATATATCATTGTGCCTGAAAGGTTTAGCTTCTTAAAAAAGGTTAATCAATACAATTTAAATGCACTTACGAAAAGCTTGTTCGAAGAACGAGGTTTCACCGTTTATTACGATAATTTAGAGTTACCAACTGAAATTGCCAGCGATAAATGCAAGGCTTTAACTATTGATATTGAAGAGAATAACAGCATGTTCTCTACCAACCTCACCCTTTTACTAAAAGATTGTAAAGGCGCTTTAGTTTTAAAAAGCAAGCAAGGGAAAAGCAGAGAAAAAGATTACCAGGTTTCTTACACTGAGGCGCTGAACGCAGCTTTTGCATCGCTCCCTGATTTTAGCAAAATGCCAATAACTGAGGCCCAACCTATTGCCGCTGCACCTCCAGCCGAACCTGTAAAAGCAGTGGTGATAACGGAACCTGTAAAGGCAGTAAAAGAGGAAGCCTCGCCAGCTATAGCCAAAGAAAACAAACCGTCGGCGGCCACGCTAATTCCTCAAGCCAATGCGCTTGGCTTCGATTTATTAGATGCCACATCAAAAAAGATATTTACCCTGTTAAAAACTTCTTTAACAGATGTTTTTATTGCCAATACAGTTAACACAACGGGTATCATTTTCAAGAAAAGAGGAAATTGGTTTTACGAATGTTATAAAGATGGGGCCGTAGCTACAGAACAGCTTTCTATTAACTTCGATAAATAAGGCGGAAAGATCTGAGCAACAAAAATACGATGTTGAGGTTTTAAAGAGAGGATCCAATGGATTTGAAAAATTTAACCCATTGAATCAAACTTATGTCTAGCGTTGCTCAATTTCTTTCAAGCTGCTCATCTTTTTATTAGCTAAAAATCCTTTGATATCTTCGAAATGCTCTCTTACCCGCTTATTTCCGAATTCGAAAACTTTTGTCGCCAATCCATCTAAGAAATCACGATCATGGGAAACTAAGATTAAAGTGCCATCAAAATCTTTCAAAGCATCTTTAATAATGTCTTTTGTTTTCATATCCAAATGATTGGTAGGCTCATCAAGAATTAACACATTTACAGGCTCGAGCAATAACTTAATCATGGCTAAACGTGTTTTTTCCCCACCACTAAGCACTTTTACTTTTTTAGTGGTATCATCGCCACTGAACATAAATGCGCCCAATAAATCTTTAATTTTAATGGTTCCATCCGTTAGCGGAATCTGATCAATGGTTTCAAAAACAGTTAAGCTTTCATCAAGCAAAGCGGCCTGGTTTTGAGCGAAGTAACCGATTTTGGCATTGTGCCCAACTTTTAAAGAACCTTCAAAATCAATTTCGCCCATAATTGCTTTAATCATGGTTGATTTACCTTCGCCGTTCTTTCCTACAAAAGCTACCTTTTCGCCTCTTTCAATCACCATCGATGCTTTTTCAAATACCACATGGTCACCATATTTTTTGGTCAGCTCTTCTACCATTACAGGGTATTGGCCTGAACGCGGTGAAGGTGGAAACTTCAATCGCAAAGCTGATGTATCTACCTCATCAATTTCAATAACATCCAGTTTCTCGAGCATTTTAACCCTTGATTGTACTTGGAGCGTTTTTGAATAGGTGCCTCTAAACCGATCAATAAATTCCTGATTATCTGCAATAAAACGCTGCTGTTCTTCATAAGCTTTCAACTGATGAATCCTTCTATCAGCCCTTAGCTGGAGGTAGTGACTATATTTAGCTTTATAATCATAAATCCTGCCCATGGTTACTTCAATGGTCCGATTGGCAATGTTATCTACAAAGGCCCTATCGTGCGAAATAACCATTACCGCTTTGGCCGAATTGATTAAAAAATCTTCCAACCATTGAATACTTTCTATATCCATGTGATTGGTAGGCTCATCAAGCAAAATCAAATCCGGCTTCTTCAACAGTATTTTTGCCAGTTCGATCCGCATGCGCCAACCTCCAGAAAATTCGGAAGTTTGCCGCGTAAAATCCTTACGCTCAAAGCCCAATCCTTTTAAAACTTTCTCTACTTCCGCATCATAATTAACCTCTTCAATGGAATAGAATTTTTCGCTTAATTCTGATACCCTTTCAATAAGCTTCATGTAATCATCGCTCTCATAATCGGTGCGAATAGTGAGTTGCTCATTTAGCTCGTCCAATTCTTTTTGCATCTGATTTACCTCTTGAAAGGCTTTCATTGTTTCTTCAAAAACAGTTACCTTATCTTGTGTAAGCAAATGTTGTGGTAAGTAGGCGATTACCGCTTCTTTCGGGCCAGTCACATTGCCAGTAGTAGGTTTAGAAACATCGGCAATGATTTTTAAAATGGTCGATTTACCTGCACCATTTTTACCCATTAGGGCAATTTTATCGTTTTCGTTGATAGAAAAAGTAACGTCGCTAAAAAGAGTTGTTCCGCCAAAGGAAACGGAAATGTTATTTACATTAATCACAATTATAATTTTAAATGATTTTGCAAAGATAAACGAAAGCAGATAAATGCAACCTTTTTATTGAAAGATCACTTTTTACATTTTCGATCCTATGCAATCGACCAACAGCCTAGAATGAGCTTTGGCTATGAATAGAATTGACCCAGGGATCAATTCCCTATCGTTCTATCTTCAACCACAGCTGAGCATAGGGAGCGAATTGAATTTTGTCTTTGCTGACCACCTTAAAATTACCAATCAATGCCTTTTCATTGCCTTTTAGTGGAAAAGAAGCGGTTAGAGCTTTGTTGCTGAAATTATGTAAAACAATGATTTCTCTTTCAGGAGTAACATATTTTATGCCCAGCACCGAATTATTTTTTACTTCCAACAGTTCCCAATCGGCGGTGCCAATTTCGGGTAGTGAACGCCTTAACGAAATGAGATTCCTAATGAAGTTTAAAAGCGAGTTTGGGTCTTTAGATTGATCTTCAACATTTACCTTTTGATAGGCATAATCTCCATAGGAAATTACCGGTCTTATTGTCTTAGAAGCGGTGCTAAATCCTGAATTCTTCAATGCGTTCCATTGCATAGGTGTCCTTACTGAAAGGCGCTCGGCAAGGGTAAGATCATCGCCCATGCCTATCTCTTCTCCCGAGCGGATAACTGGCGCCCCCGGAAGCGAGTACAATACACTATATGCCATTTTTATTTGTTCTGGCTTACCTAGCATTGGCGCCAGTCGTCGCCGAATGCCTCTGTTATAAAGCTGCATGTTGGGTTCGGGCCCGAATTTTTCATATACTTTGTTCCGTTCCGCTTTACTTAATCTGCCCAAGTCAATTTCATCATGATTACGAAGAAAATAAGCCCATTGTGAAGGCTCGGGCTTTATTCGGGTTTCATGTAAGGCATCTTTAAACGTCGAAACATTTTCATCGGCCATTGCATAAAACAAATGTTGGTTGGCATAAAAATGAAACATCATTTGTAAACGGTCGCCTTTCTCACCGAAATATTCAATGTTTTCTTTAGGTGAAACATTTGCCTCACCTAACAATACCGTTTCCTTGTCTATAGATTTTGCTGCTGTTACAATCGAATCTAATACACCAAACATTTTTGCTGGCTTTGCTGCCCCAGATTCAGGTACGTCGATGATAAAGGGTACGGCATCTAACCTAAAACCCTTTATGCCTTTTGCCGACCAATAGCGAAGAATTTTAATTGCTTCTTGTTGAACCTGCTTATTTTGATAGTTTAAATCTGGTTGAAAATCATAAAAACGATGGAAGTAGTACTTTTTTGCGATTTCGTCATAAGTCCAGGTTTGAGATTGAAAACCTTCGAACACCATACCCTTATCAAAATCTTTGGGCTTAGTTGCAGACCATACATATCTGGATCGAAAATTGCCTGTGCTATCGGTGCGGGCTTTGATATACCAGGGATGTTCAATTGAAGTATGATTCAATACCATATCCATCACGATTTTGATATTGCGTTGCCTGGCGGCGACCATAAAAGCTTCAAAATCGGCCATGTTACCAAGTCTTGGGTCAATTCCATAATAATCTGTAACGTCGTAGCCATCATCATGATCCGGAGTAGGCTGAAATGGCGAAAGCCAAATGACTTCTACTCCTAAAGAATCGAGGTAAGGCAACTTTTGTGTGAGGCCTTTGAAATCTCCAATACCATTTCCATCACTATCTTTAAAAATATCTATATCCAAGTTGTAAATAATACTGTTTCTGTACCATGTTGGTGCTACTTCAGCTGAGATTTTTTTGTGATCTTGCTTACAGGCGCCAAAGAGCAAAATAATAGCCCAGACCAACGACGTGAATTTTAGTAAGACAAAGTGTTTAAGATGTTTTCCTCCACTCATCAGCATTAATTTTTAATAGGACGTATTTTAGTTGAATCTTTTCTGGCCACTTTACGTTTCAAAGAGTCCTGCCGTTTATCTATTGCTTTTAAGCTGTCGCGTTTTGGCCACTTCGTCGCTTTGGGATTATACTTACCTGCTTTAGGCACAGGTTTCTTTATCAAAGTATCATTCGTGCTTCGTTGCCTGGTTCCTGTAGGTACCTGCGCTAGTAAAGTGAAATTTACCGATGTGATTAATGTAAAAACGAGTATGACTTGTTTCATAAAATGATCTTCTTTAGCTGAGGTGTTTCATCAATCCTACTCAAAAACAACCCTCCTATTTTAGAGAATGTTTTAGTTAATTCATTTTTGCGATAGCAGATATGATGTCATCCTATGAAAAAAACCGCTAAAGTTTGAGTGCCAAAAAATCCAATAATTTTAAAAAAACAAAACAAAGTTTTAACCAATGGGATTTTATAAAGACAACTTATACGACTATGAAAACGAAAATAAAATCGACAGTAGCTTTGTGTTTAGTAGCAATATTAACAGCCTGCACGAACTACAAGCCTGAGAAAGGAAATCACTATAAAGATACAGAGGATACGCTTAAGAAAGATTCGGTTCAAAAAACCTACCAATTTAGATAATCGCGATTCTGTTAAGAAATACTAATTTTTAATTTGAAAGAATATTTTCAGACTTAAAAATGGACAATAAAAATTTATACGAGAAGATTGGCGAACTGTTAATAGCGCATGATTTTACCATTGCATTTGCTGAAAGCGCCACTGCCGGAAGATTATCAGCTGATTTTTCTCTAATTGAAGATGCTGGAAAATTTTTAAAAGGTGGTGTAGTTTGTTACGATGCCTGCATCAAAGAAGACATGCTTCATGTTGATCACGAACTTATTCAAAAATTTACACCAGAAAGTATGGAGGTTACGAAAGCGATAACCTATGGCTTAAGTAAAATTATCAAAGCCGACATTCATATTGGGGTAACAGGCCTAACTTGTCCTGGTGGGAGCGAAAGTGAAAGTAAACCGGTAGGCACCATGTTTATCTATGGTAGTTTTCAGGGGGAGCGCATTTTTGCAGATCGAATAAAATTCGACGGCAATAAATCAGAAATCATCTCTGCAACAGTGAGCCATTGCGCCACGCTTCTCTATCGGTACTTACAATCGATTAGTCGGTAAACCAATTGTTAACCGTAAACCAAAAGCCAAGGTTGGGCTTATAGAGGCTTGTACTTTTTCCAGCTGCATAAGGATAAAATTGATTTCTTTTCAGCTGGTAAACTTCATTAAAATTTTCGTTTACACGAGTTAGAACGTAAATATTAATCCCTTTCAAATGTGAATTCTCCACATCCAATGCTTCTATAAAACTAACCCTCTGGGCCATTTTCTTTACTTTTGAAATGGGTTCTTTAGAAAGGTAAATCAACGAAGTGCCAACCAACTCGGGTGGAGATTCTAAAATGAAACTATTGCTGGCCGAAATAATCTGCAAGTTATTGATCTTTACATATCGTTTCAAGGCGCCTGCAATAGCGTAATCATCAGTTAGGATATATTTTGCAGGTTGATTTTCGATTTCATTTACGGCTAAACCTACTTTATTTGCAGCGATTTCCCAGCCAGACATGTCAGCAAAAAATTGTGGTATCGAGCCCTGAGAACCATCTTCCCAAGTCATAGGCCGAGAAAAACTGGTTAATGCCACCATTTGCCTAATATATGTTCGGCAATTCCCCATCGATAAGATCGGAATGACCAAAGGCAAACTTAATATTCCAAATAATGAGATCATCAACAAAAAGATGGTCTTCTTCACTCGGCTCAACTTGGTTAGCATGATTTCCCAGCAATATCCACCCGCAGCAAATAGAAAAGGAAACATGCCTAAGCCATAATACAGTTTGCCTTTTAACAAGGCCAAAGCCAGTACAAGAAGCAATGTTGATATAGGCCAGATTAACAAATACCGCCCACCCTTTTTGGATAGCAGCAGGTATAGAAAACCCGCCATCCACACAGAGACACCGGCACCATGAAAAAATACGAGCTGAAATAAATAATCAGGGATGTTTAAAGCAAAAGCCTGTTGACCAACTAAGCCTAAAAAATTAAAAACAGGAAAACCATGTTGTGCCTGCCATAAAATATTGGGCATCATCATTACCAGGAAAAGGATTGCCGCACCAATCAGAGCAGGAAATCCCACCTTTAAACGCCCTTTAAAAACCATCAGTGAGGCTAAGCCAAGCGTTACCAAATACATGAAGATGGTGTACTTATTTAACATCCCAATGCCAATTACCGCACCAGAGAGTAATAAGTAAGTCGGTTTTTGGGTTTGGAAATAACGTAAAAGCACAAACGCAAAAAGCGTCCACAAAAATTCATCAAAAACTACGGGTTGTAACAGATAAGAGGTTGCTAAAAAAGACGGCGACCAGATTATTGCCAAACAAGCGACAATAATCCCTAGCCTTTTAGCACCTAAGTAATGTGCTATTAAACCAGTGAGCACTACCGTTAAACTAGAAAACAACGTGGGAAAAATGCGCCATGCCGCAACACTATCGCCAAATAATTTTGCCGATAGGCCCGCTACCCAGGTAACCAATGGCGAAATATCTGGGAATCCCCATTGAAAATCTTTCCCTAAATGGATGTAGTACAACTCATCGGCATGTAATCCGTACCGCGGAAGAAAGAATACATGAAGCGTAAATTTTAGTAAGCCAAAAAAAACCAATAATCCAACCGTGGCTTTGGGGAGTTTAGGATTATTGGTGCTCGATTTTAGAGCAGTATTGACGGTGCTTTCCCAATTTGGATTCCAATCTGCTTTCTCCAACTGATAAATAGGCGAATCAATTAACATGCGCATTCTTCTCCCCTAAAAATAAGTTGTTTTGGGAAGATAAGTATCGAAATCATAAACCGAATCACCAAAATTATTAATTGAAAACTGAAAACGAAAAACCTCCGCCTGGTAAATAGCGAAAGTAAAGTTATTTGTTGCTTTCAACTGCATGTCGAAGACAATTTTTTTTATGTGCTCATCAACTCCGTGTGCTATCAGGAATCTGAAATGAAGCGAAATAAGGTTAGGCGATTGAAACCGGATGGAACTGATTTCACCTCCGTAATGATAAAAAAGCGCTTCAAGTATAGCTAAGCCTGGTTGAAATTGCAAATTGCGTTTATTTTGCGAAATCATCGGGTTCATCATAGCGATATAACATCGTTTATGGCAAAATTGATTTGCAGTTAGTAAAATACACGATACTTATACCAAACAAACAGTTTCAATATATTCCTCAAATGTTTGTATCTAAGATATTGTGCCAAATGGAAAACTTTCTTTCTTTATTCATGTAGTCTTTATACAAAACATTAACTGTGTCCTGTATTTATGAAAATTGGAATCATTGCGCATCTCAAGCATCCTATTGTTGCGCCCTTTGCTGGCGGCCTTGAAGTTTTCACCCATCAAGTTACCAAAAGCCTGCAAGCCCTGGGGCATGAAGTTATACTCTTTGCCAGCGATGCATCAGATCAAACCTTGCCTTTAGAACCCATCTATTCTGATGAACATTACGATAAAAAAACTAAAGTTAGAAAAAAGCAAAAGGATCTTCCATCAGAATATATAGCAGAACACCACGCTTATTTTAACCTGATGATGCATATCGATGATTATGAACTCGACGTTATTTTTAACAATAGCCTCCACTACATTCCCATCACCATGGCTGCTACGCTGGAAACGCCGATGATAACGGTATTACACACGCCACCTTTTTACGAACTGAAAATGGCAATCGAAGCAGAGCGCCGCCAACCAGTAATTGATTACATCACCGTATCGCAGCAAAATGCCCGAAATTGGAGTGATGTAGTATCAGACTGTGCCGTAATATTAAATGGAATTAAGTTAACTGAGTGGCCTTTTAATCCGAGCACCACCATAGCAAAACATGCACTTTGGTTCGGAAGAATCCATCCTGATAAGGGATTGCATCTGGCTATTGCCTCAGCGAGAAATGCCGGAATGCCACTACATGTTGCAGGCGGCATCGCCGATCAAAAATACTTCGACAAAGAAATTAAGCCGCTTCTAGGTGATGATATTAAATTGCTTGGACTATTGAATCATGAGCAATTAAGTAAAGAAATTTGTCAGGCCAGCGCTTGCCTGATTACGCCATGTTGGGAAGAACCCTTTGGTTTTGTAGTTGCAGAAGCTATGGCCTGTGGTACTCCTATTGCCGGTTTTAAAATGGGCGCATTGCCTGAGTTGGTTGCTCCAGAAACGGGCATTTTAGTTGATTTTGGCGATACTGAGGCATTAGCTGAAGCGCTAAAAAATGTGACGAAGCTAGATAGAAAGTACATTCATGAGTATGCCAATGAAAAATTTAGTTTCGATAAAATGATAGCAAATTATGTGCGCTTTATGGAAAAAGTAGCCGATAAAAAGAAAAACCTAAAATACGCCGGATGAAATTTGAGAATGATACCCTAGCAGAACATAAAACTTTTGATTGGTTACGGTTTAGACAAGTTCTCATCGAAATTGAAGCCATGGCGGCTGAAACTGAAAATGACCCCAACGGCCCTGTAAAAGAATTTCAGTTGTTACATCACTGCGGTGCACTGAAGCTGGTTTTACCAGATCATGCCCTGGATTTTAATCGTACAAATACGCCAGCCTTATTGCAATTGCTAAATGATATTGGCAAAGCAAACCTGTCCGTAGGTCGAATTTTTGAAGGTCATATCAATACTTTGTACCTTATTCACTTATATGCAACTCCTAAGCAGCGCCATAAATGGTTTAACGGAGTAATAGAAAACGGCGATATTTTTGGCATTTGGAATACGCAAAATCAGAATGGAATCCAGTACGCTGAAACAAATAGCCAGCTGGAAATAGCAGGCAGTAAGACATTTTGCTCAGGTGCAATGCTGGTTAATAAAGCACTTATTACCGGCAACATCAAGACTGTTGAAAGAGATGGTTGGCAGATGGCTATTATTGATATGGATCGAATTTCCAAGGATCAAATAGATAAAGAGAGTTGGAAACCCCTTGGAATGAAAGCTTCGGGGAGTTATACCGTAGATTTTAGTGGATACCAGTTAGATGATTCGGAACTATTGGGCGAACCCGGTGTTTATTTAAAACAGCCTTATTTTAATGGAGGAGCTATTCGTTTTGCCGCCGTACAACTGGGCGGAGCCGAAGCCATCGCGGAATACACCACTAACTACCTCAAAGAGTTAAATCGAACCGACGATCCTTTCCAGCAATTACGACTTTCATGCATCATGTCAGCGGTAATGTCGGGTCGTTTGTGGCTGCAGCAAGCTGGTAAATATTTCGATAGCTGGGTAAACGAAGGTAATCATGATGAAGACCTGATCGCCTTTGCGAACATGACAAGGGTAAATATGGAGGAAATTTGCCTCACCGTGATGGATAACAGCAACAGATGTGTTGGGGCAAGGGGTTTGATGGAAACTGGAAATCTAGGTCGGATTTTCCGCGACCTAACCTTTTATTTAAGGCAGCCAGCACCAGATGCGACCCGACTTAATGTTGCAAAATTTTTCATCAATAATCCATCAGCTTTTCATGAATAAACCGTTCGATAAACAAAAATTTTGGAAAACTGCCATTTCCATAGCCCCACAAGATTTAAAAAACTATACCACTTGCCTGGTCATGGTTCCCCATCCCGATGATGAATCTTTAGCTTGCGCCGGACTCATTGCTACCTTGATTAACCTCAATGTTGAAGTTTTTGTTATACTCACCACAGATGGAAGCAAGTCGCATCCAAATTCACAAAAATATCCAGCAGAAAAACTGGCTGAACTTAGGCTATCAGAGCTTAAAAATGCCTTAAATTTATTAGGTACAAAAGAAGAAAACTGGCGGTTCTATGGTGCTGAAGATGCATCAATGCCCGGAAAAGGAATGCCCGGATTTGTAGACTTAGTTGATCGGTTAGGAGCAGATTTAATACAAATTAAACCCGACCTGATCCTGGTTCCTTATGAGTTGGATCCACACTGTGACCATAGAGCAACGCATCAACTGCTTATTTCTGCGCTTGAACAATCGAAAATCGGTCGCCCCAGAATTTGGGAATATCCCATTTGGCTTTATGAACATGCCATTGCGGAAGACATACCGAAGCTCGATAAAGGGGAATTATTAGCCCTTGAAGTGAGCAATTATTTACCGCTTAAAGTGAAATGTATCAATGCGCACCAATCGCAGGTAAGCCACTTAATCGATGACGATCCAAATGGTTTTATCCTATTACCAGAAGTGATAGACAATTTTTTAACGGAGCGAGAGTATTTCATGGAGCGTAAAAAGATCAATCCGGAAGCCACCTTATCCGAAAATTATTTTGAAGAGCTGTATTCGAAAAATCGGGATCCATGGAATTTTGAAACAAGTAAATATGAAGAATATAAATATAATGCTACCATTGCAGCTATTCCAGTTGGCAATTATAATCAAGCATTAGAAATCGGCTGCTCTATTGGTGTTTTAACCGGAAAAATTGCAACATTCTGCAACCATCTTGTGGCAATTGATATCAGCAATACGGCTTTAACTCAAGCAAAAGAACGCCTTAAATCTGCTTCTAATGTCGAATTTCGATTGGGCGGCATCCCTACAGCTTTTCCACAAGGGAATTTCGATCTGATCTTAATGAGTGAGGTAGGTTATTATCTCTCTATGGAAGATCTTCTCCTTACCCGAGCAAAAATATCAAATGCCCTAAATCAGAATGGCATCCTGGTTTTGGTCCACTGGACCCATTTTGTGGCCGATTATCCGTTAACTGGAGATGAAGTACACAATTGCTTTATAGACCAGGGATTTTCTCGCTTACACCACAGCGCCACAAAAGATTATCGATTAGACGTGTTAAAAAAATTAAACTAATGCCTTTCACCATCGCATTTTATGTTCACCATCATGGCTCGGGCCACTTGATGCGGACCCTACAAATTGTAAAAGCACTTCCTAATTATAAAATCATTTTGTTTGGAAGCGCTCTACAAACGGTAGATCTTGCTAGTTTACCAAACGTAACGCTCATTCATTTACCGCTAGATTTTAATGATGTAAATATTGACGAAGGGCTTGAAGATACGATCCCCGACACCTTTCACTATGCGCCACTGAATGTACCAGGTATAAAAACTAGGATGGCCATAATGGCTAACATTTTTGAAAGAGAATCACCGATGCTACTCGTGGTGGATGTTTCCGTAGAAATTACTTTATTGGCCCGTTTGTGCGGCATCCCTACTATCGTAATGGCGCAGCATGGAAACCGAAATGATTTGCCACACTTAATGGCATTTCAAAGTGCTGCGTTGATCCTCGCACCTTTTTCTGAATCACTTTATGTTGGTGAGCGGAATTGGGTATACGATAAAACATTTTTCACTGGTGGATTTTCCAGGTTTATTCCTGATGGAAGACATGAATTGAAGGAAAATGAAATCGCCATTCTCATCGGGGCTGGCGGCACTTCTATAAATGCCAATTTCATTAAACACATTGCTCAACAATCTCCGACTCTTATTTTCCATGTTATTGGGGACGAGATACATAATGATGAAAACGCCAACATTTTCTGGCATGGCAGAGTTGATCATCCACAAACGTTATTGGAATCTGTCAGTATTATTATTGGCAATACCGGTCACAACACTGTGATGGAAGTGGCTACCTTAAATAAACGCTTTATCGGCATTCCTGAATCGAGGCCTTTTGCAGAACAAGAACGAAAAGCAGAAGCAGTAGCCGGGCGACGAGGAATTTATATTGTTTGTAGAGATGACTTGTGGCGCACAAAATGGCAGGATATTTTTGAACAAATTATTCGAGAGGAACCAGATTGGAGCGATCTAATTTTACCAAACGCCATCGATAATATGGCCAAAGCCATTGTGAACACCGGGAACAAATTCTTTAAATCTTAAACTTTTCTAGCGTTTAATATTTCTTTTTGATTAGGCTTTCTGAGGATGTGAAGTTCATCGTTATCCCAAGTGATGAGTCCCAAATCAACAAAGCTTCGCAGCCACCCTTCCATGGGCCATTTTTTCCATTTTTCGAAAAATACTTTTGCGTTGCGAGCGATATCATCAAAATGATTAAGCGGTGGTTTGTACTGCTCATGATATTGGTGATACGCTACTGCAGCTATTAATTTCATACCAATTGTCTGTTCCCGGGCGGTAAAGGCGAAGTCAGTATCTTCTGCTCCATAACCTGCAAACCTTTCATCAAAACCCCCAATTTTCCAGTAATCTGCTGCAAAACATCCAAAATTAAGCGACCAAAATAGTTCGTGTGGTAGTATTGCCATTTCAAACCTTATGGGGTCTGGTTCACTGCTTGCCTCAAGCTCCGAAAACCAATCTGTATGCTTATCAAAGCCATTTTGTAAATAACGAACTTCACCATTTACTAAAAATTCCGATTCAAAGTTTTTGAGATACGTTTCTACGAGGAACGATGAAGGAATACAATCCACATCCAAAAAAATCAACCTATCTCCTACTGCATTTTTAGCCGCAAAATTTCTGGCCGCGGCCAAAGGCAAATCCTCACAATGTGAAAAAGAAAACTGCTTAATAATAAACGGCGCATCTGGAAGGTTACGCTCAGGCTCATTCATAAATACAACAACAAGCTCGTCAGGAAAAATGGTATTCGCAGCCAATCCTTTAATCAAATTGTTCAACGCACCGGCTCGGCCCTTTACTATGGTTAAAACAGATATACTCATTTTAAACTGCCATGGCTATATCATTCAGTTCAGTTTCCTCACCATCAACAGTGCTTTGTGCTGCAAAATAATTTCTGCAATCTGCTATTGCTTCTGATACCGGGATCAACACTAATAAATCGGGAAAATTTTCGGTTAAATGCTGTTCCATTAGCTCCCAGAGTGATTCGAAGTATTGATGTTCATTAATCAATGCCAGTAATGCGTCGCTATCGAAATGAAGTTTAAAAGCGATTAAATTAATATCACGGATAACCTGCCTATCCGCTTTGGCACTTTCCCACAATTGCCTTAATTCCTTTTTGAAGGAGAACTTAGTCATAACCGTTTCCAACGATTCTACCATTTGTTCTTCTCTCTTTAAACTCATATTTTCCCATTGCTGAAGCTGAACGGAAAACCCAAAATCTACTCTGCCCTGCAAGCGTGAAGAAGTATAAACGCGAACTTTTGGCGAATGGCGCATAATGGCATCTACATTTTTAAGTGCCTTTCTAAACTCTTCATCTTCCAAAAAGGGAATAGCCGGAATTCTGCCAGCCCTTTCATAAATATCGCAAGTAACGGCAAGGCTCGGACCATAACATTGGAAGTGCCTTGGCCAGGGATTTTTAACACAAGGATCAATTTCTGCCTCCAGCCTCGTTTTCAAAAACCGATAGGTTACATCTCTCAAGTGATGAATTTTTGATAAGCTGGGTGTATCGCTTGGAATAATTCGTCCTCCTACAACATCTACTCCTTGCTCCATTTCAGTCAGGATATGATGTATCCAACAGCCGTCAACTTCACTATCGGCATCAGTTGACACGATGATGCCTTTTTTTCCGACAACCTGATTCAAACGAGAAAATGCAGCATCCATCAGAAGCCGCCTTGCCGTACCAATATGAGCAATATCCTTATCCAAATTTAAGCATTGAACATATAAATTAAACCCTGGAAAATCCTGCTGATACCTTTTGCAAATCTCGAATGTTTCGTCACTGCAGTTGTTAGCCAACACCAAAACTTCATAAAGCTGATGCGAAACAGGATTTCCAAAATCGTCGAATTGTTTTCGAAGCGCATGAAGCGTAGAAGTAATGAATTGTGCTTCGTTTTTTGCCGGAACGATTACAGATAATCGCAAGGACGGGTTTGGAGATTCGGGAAAGCAGAGTTCGGACTTTAGATGAAGTATGGAATCCATAAAGGGTGTAAATTCTTAGTGTCAGATTTACAACATGATGGAAACGATAAAGTTCTGCGTATTTCTATCCTGATTAATACGGATCCCTACTCTAAATGAATATAATGCATTTACAGCAACAACTAAGGAACAATGGTATAAAATAAATAGGAAGCAAAGATCACCAAAAGCACTACACCCTGCTGGGCATTGGTTTTGCCGGTAGCCAACGAAAACATAATGGTAATCATGGCCAGTAAAAGTAAAACCGTCGAACTCATGTCGATACCGAGGGTAATGGGCATTCCGAATACAATAGAAACGGTAGCTACTGCAGGGATGGTCAAGCCAATACTCGCCAAGGCAGATCCCAAAGCCAGGTTTAAACTGGTTTGCAAACGATCAGATTTTACTGCCCGATAAGCAGCCATTCCTTCTGGCAAAAGCACAATTGCCGCAATAATTACGCCGACAACAGATTGAGGAGCGCCTAAACTAATGACCATCACTTCTATATCTTTCGATAAATATTTAGCCAGCAAAACCACGGCGACCAGACTTATCACCAGTAAAACCATACTGCTACCTGCGGTGATCCCATTTGGCGCTTCCACATGCTCATCTTCCGAGCTGGTATTTTTGGGTAAAAAATAATCCCGATGTCTCACGGTTTGCATAAAAATAAAACCACCGTATAAAACGAGCGAAACAATGGAAACAAACACCAGCTGACTTACCGTATACTCTCCTACTGCACCACTAATGGTATAATTTGGAAGAATTAAGGTGAGCACTAAAATAGCCGCCAGCGTAATTAAAGCGGCATTTACACCCTGTAATTTGTAAAGTTGCTCTTTGAATTTGATTCCTCCTCGCAGTAAGCAAATGCCCACGATAGCGGTAAGGATAATCATTACGGCGGCAAAAACGGTATCTCTCGCTAAAGAGCGGGTTTGTTCGCCACCGGCAAGCATTAAAGAAACAATTAAGCCAACCTCAATGGTAGTAATGGCCAGGGCAAGTATGATGGTACCAAAGGGCTCGCCAACTTTATGAGCGATTACTTCTGCATGATGAACTGATGCTAGAACACTACCTATTAACAATGCGGCCAAAGCGACTTTTAGATAGACACTTGAATCGTTACCGCTAAATAAATATACGATGACACTAATTATTGGGAGCGCAATTGTCCATTTGGGTAGGTCGATTTTCTTCATAGGTAATTTTGGTAACAAACAAATAAAGCCTCCTATGGTTTGCGTAAAAATTACCTTTACCTTTTAATTAGGCTTTCCCAACACTGCAATAATCAACGCTAATCTGAATCTGCAAATAGCTAAAAGCTCCTTACACTCCAACCAGGAATGAATTACAGCTTCATTTATAAAACCTTTTTCAATTAGTCGGTGTCATTAATATAAAATCCAATGCAATGAAATTTTAGAAATTAAGTGTACAGAAATCTATTTGAAAACATAAACATCTACCTAAAACATATCACATGAAAAACGAATTAATAACAAGGCGCCAGGCGGTAACCGGTCTTGGCGTTGGCTTAGCCGGACTGGCCGTTTCGCCAGTCTTTGGTGCCGACGGAGTTCCTTTAACTGGCGCTGCAGCAGCTGCACTTCAAGATCCGACGACAAAGTATCCACGTCCGCCTTTTAAACCACAACAGCAACCTTTTCCAGGTTTAGCCAGCAAAATGGATCCAAGGCCAGATCATGGCGAGGAATCATACAAAGGTTCAGGACGTTTAGCAGGAAGAAAAGCACTCATTACCGGTGGCGATTCGGGGATGGGTAGAGCCGCAGCCATTGCTTTTGCCCGCGAAGGTGCAGATGTAGTGATTAATTATTTGCCCGCAGAGGAAGAAGATGCCAAAGAAGTAATCGATCTAATTACTAAAGCTGGCAGGAAAGGATTTGCCATTCCTGGCGATTTAAGAGAAGAATCTTTCTGTAAAAAGTTAGTGGATGACAGTGTAAAACGCTTAGGCGGATTAGACATTGTAGTGAGCAATGCCGCCCGCCAACAAACAAAACCATCGATCCTGGATATTAGTACCGAAGATTTTGATGCTACAATGAAGACAAATATCTATGGTCCTTTCTGGCTGCTTAAAGCTTCAATTCCACATCTTAAACCCGGATCAAGTATCATCGTAACTACCTCCGAACAGGCAAATGATCCATCACCAGAATTATTTGACTATGCTCAAACCAAAGCAGCCAACACCAGTACGGTACGTTCATTAGCAAAATTTTTAACTCCAAAAGGCGTGCGGGTAAATGGTGTAGCACCCGGACCAATATGGACACCATTACAGGTTGGAGGCGGCGCCACCAACGAAAAATTAAAGGAATTTGGAAAAGCAACCCCAATGGGCAGACCTGGGCAACCAGCGGAGCTTGCTTCAATTTATGTTCAGCTGGCTGATAATAGCGCAAGTTACTCGACTGGCCAAATTTACGGCGCTATGGGCGGCGGAGGGCAACCTTAAAGCCAGTTAAACTTTTCAAGTTTCGAACCTCTTCTTGCAACCGTTAAATTCCAGGTTGTGAGAAGAGTTTTTTTTTGAACTGTTATAACATAATCCAAAAAGAATAAAACCTAACTTCATTCCGTTATGGCATGATATTATTCCATTACATTGCTTGCTTATTATCAGCATTTTGCACCACAGCTAATTTCTTCACAGAGTTAGGCATCAACATTACTTCAGCCTTAAGAGTACTGAACATTTTTTATCGGAAGTAAAACCATAATCCAACACTGCTGTTTAAACTTCAATGGGGTTGTCTTATCAACGCTATATCAACTGTTTTAACCTGAAAACAGCAACATGAAAAACAACAAAACAAAGCTAACCCCCGAAGAGCACCGACTTTTTGGCGACCTTATGCCCGAAGAGTTAGAAGATGTACTTCACTCCGGATTTAACCGCCGTCATTTTGTAAAACTAATGGGCATGGCCACAGCTGGTTTATTGGCAAGTTATGCCCTTGGAGCCGAACAACTTTTTGCCAGGGCTGTAGAAATGGAAGATATTCCTGACTTGATACCCGAAGCAATTGAAAATGGCGTTACGGTAAACTTCAAAGTTAATTCAACTGCCCGCAATGTGCTTGTCGATTCGCGAATGACCTTGCTGGATACACTTCGGGAACGAATAGGTTTAACCGGCTCAAAAAAAGGCTGCGATCATGGCCAGTGTGGTGCATGTACGGTAATTGTAGATGGCCAACGCGTTCTGTCATGCCTCACTTTAGCTGCAACCTGCCAGGGAAAATCCGTAATTACCATTGAAGGCCTTGCAAAAGATAACGAACTCAACCCCATGCAAGCTGCCTTTCTTAAACACGATGGTTTTCAATGTGGCTTTTGTACACCGGGACAAATTTGCTCTGCCGTAGCATTGATGAAAGAAGCTAAAGAAGGACAGGCAAGCTTTGCAACAAAAAATATAAGTACCGATCCAAAATCAATTATACTCTCCGACGAGGAAATTGCAGAGCGTATGTCGGGGAATATTTGCCGATGTGGTGCGTATCCAAACATTGTTGCCGCAATAAAGGAAGCACAAACTGGCGAAAATGTTCCGCAAAACTGGCTATTTACCGATTAATCCGACGCAGTTATGAAATCATTTAAATTTAGTGCAGTTAATAATCCCGCTGAGGCAATTACCTTAATCAACAAAAATACCGATGCTGCTTTTTTGGGCGGAGGAACCAATCTGCTCGATTTAATGAAAGAGCATGTTGCCCTCCCAAATGAAATTATTGATATTGGAAACCTCTCGCTAAAAGAAATTAAAGCAACCGCTTCAGGGATTTCTTTGGGTGCTTTAGCCAAAAATACCGCGACGGCAAACCATCCGCTTATCCGTAAAAACTTTCCCATGCTCAGCAAGGCGATACTCGCTGGTGCTTCTGCGCAAATTAGAAATATGGCTACGAATGGCGGGAATCTATTACAAAGAACCCGCTGCAGCTATTTTTATGATATCGCTACGCCGTGTAACAAAAGGAATCCAGGAAGCGGCTGTGCTGCGCTTGAAGGATTTAACAGGATGCATGCCATTTTTGGTTGGACACGAGAATGTGTAGCAGTCTATCCCTCAGATATGTCCATTGCCCTTTCTGCTTTAAACGCCAATGTTAAAGTGCTAAGCAGTGAAAGGGAACGCATTATTCCTTTTCAAGATTTTCATATCCTTCCAGGGGCCCACCCCGAAAAAGACAATAGCCTCCAACATGGTGAACTTATTACAGCTATTGAATTACCGAAAAATGATTTCGCAGAACACTCAGCCTACATTAAAATACGCGATCGAAATTCATATGCTTTTGCTTTGGTTTCCGTTGCTGCAGGTTTAACATTAAATGGGAATACGATCCAGGCCGCCAGTATTGCAATGGGTGGCGTAGCACATAAACCCTGGAGAGCACTAAATGCGGAAGCCTATTTAAAAGACAAAGCAGCAACTGCTGCCAACTTTGCCAAAGCTGCCGAAGCCGAAATGGCATTGGCACAGCCTTTAGCACACAACAAGTTTAAAATAGAAATGGGTAAAAAAGCTTTAATCAATGCGCTGGAAACAGCTTTCAAAGGAAATATTTAATTGTAAAATATGGAAGACAGCAACAAATCCATTGGCAAAGGGATAAACCGCATAGACGGGATTTTGAAAATTACAGGTAAAGCCACTTATGCCACAGATTATCCCAAGAAGAATATGGCCTACGCGGTATTGTTTAAAAGTACCATTGCTGCAGGTAAAATAAAAAGTATCGGGAGTACAAAAGCGCAGAAATATCCTGGTGTGATCAAAATAATTACCCATGAGAATATTCTGCCCTTAAATACCAAAGGAGGGTTGCGGGGTGGTGCGCTGTTGCAAAGTCCAGAAATTACTTTTCATGGCCAGCATATCGGAATAGTAGTAGCCGAAACTTTTGAACAGGCTACTGCAGCTGCTCATTTAATTACAGTAGAATACAATCAGAAGGAAGATAAAATCGACTTTGATAACCTTGCCAAAAAACCTGAAATGCCTAAGGGGAAGGAATTGGCCGATTTAGTACGGGGGGCAGGAAAATCAGCACTTGCAGATGCCGAAGTTAAAATAGAGGCGAGCTACGAAACGCCAATTGAACACCACCATCCGATGGAGCCACATGCTACAGTGGCGGTATGGGACGTCGACCAAGTAACGTTATACAATGGATCGCAAATTATAAACGGTGCCCAAACCGCTGCGGCAGCCACATTAAATATCAAACCAGAACAGGTAAGAATCATTTCGCCATTTATTGGTGGCGGCTTTGGTTCGAAAGGCGGACAATGGGCAAACTTAGTGCTGACAGCTGTAGCCGCTAAAATGGTTGGCCGGCCAGTAAAACTGGCGCTTACCAGGCAACAAATGTTCAACTCTGTAGGTTTACGCCAAAGAAACATACAACAACTAAGCATAGGTGCAACCAAAGAAGGCAAGCTGCTCACGCTCGCACACGAAACAATTTCACACACTGCGGTAGATAGTGAATATATCGAGCCCTGCGGAGATTGTACAAAAGTGATGTATGAAGTTCCGAACAGCTTAATCAGTTACCGCGTGGTTCCCATGAACCTCATCTTGCCCACTTATACCCGTGGCCCGGGAAAATCGACAGGAAGCTTTGCGCTCGAATCGGCAATAGACGAATTGGCGTACACGTTAAAGATGGATCCCATTGAATTGAGAATAAAAAATGAACCCGCAAAAGACCCTTCCAACGGAAAACCGTGGTCATCCAGAACAACCGTAAAATGTTTGCAGGAAGGTGCAAAAGCCTTTGGATGGGCGAAAAGAAAATCTGAACCCGGTACAAATAAAATTGGTGATGATTTGATCGGTTATGGCGTAGCCTGCGGTACCTATCCGGCCAGGCAAAGGGATAGCTCAGCCGTAATCAAACTCAGTTTAAAAAATAAATTAGTGTATGCAACTATAGAAATTGCCGCCTCAGATTTAGGAACAGGAACCAATACCATATTGGCACAAACCGCGGCCGATGGATTGGGTTTGCCGGTAAAGCAAATCAGTGTGAAACTTGGTGATTCTGATTTGCCGCCCGCAGCAGGATCGGTAGGTTCTGTAGGAGCATCGAGTTTTGCAAACGCTGTTAACGATGCCTGCACTAAAATTACCGATGAATTATTGGCGAAATCTGGCAAACAGTTTTTTGTAAGACCGACAGCAGCAGCGCTGATGATTTCAGAAAATATAGCCGATTTTCAAACCCGGTCAGACTCAAAAGCACCAGCCGAAGCAGAAAAGTATTCTGCCCATAGCTTTAATGCCAACTTCGCCGAGGTAAGGGTAAATAGCGTGACTGGGATGGTGAAGGTTACGCGTTTCTTAGCCGTTACAGGTGCTGGAAAAATTTTGAACCCTAAAACTGCCCGATCGCAGATTATTGGCGGTATTGTTTGGGGGATTGGTATGGCATTAACCGAAGAATCCATCATCGATCCACGATATGGAAATTTTGCAACCCGTTCTTTTGCCGATTACCACGTGCCTACTAACCTTGATATTGGTGATCTCGACGCTATGTTTATCAATGAGAAGGATTTCATTCCAAATAAAATGGGCGTAAAAGGAATTGGTGAAGTGGGCATTGTTGGGGTAGCCGCTGCTGTAGCAAATGCTGTTTTTAATGCCACTGCCAAACGGGTTCGTTCACTTCCGATTACTCCAGATAAATTGCTTTAAAAAATTTTTTCATACGAAGAATTTACCTGGGAAGGATACAATTGTTAAAGAAACTTAAAAAGCTCAAACTTATCCGCGTTTTTGAATGTTAGCAAATGAGTACCTACCACTAACAATTCAGCATGATGCGAAGCGAAACGCAAAACCTCAACCATTTAAAGCAAGGCGACTGTACGGTAAACCTGACCGTTAACGGTGAACAAAAAATTCTTCAGGTGCAACCTTGGGTAAGCCTTTTGGATGGTTTGAGAGACCATTTAAATTTAACAGGGACCAAAAAAGGTTGTGATCACGGCCAATGCGGGGCATGTACAATTATATGCGATGATAAGCGAATCTTAAGCTGTCTTACCCTTGCTGTAATGAAAAACGGCTCCGAGATTACTACTGTGGAAGGGATCGCCCATGGCGATGATTTGCATCCGATACAACAGGCATTTATCGATCATGATGCTTTTCAATGTGGTTACTGTACTCCCGGCCAACTTTGCAGCGCTATTGGACTGATTAAAGAAGGAAAAGCACAAACCAGAGAGGAAGTAAAAGAGCTGATGAGCGGAAATCTCTGTCGCTGTGGTGCTAACGTTGGGATCATTGATGCCATTATGGAGGTAAAAGCAGGAGGCGGCCATGAATAACTTCGAATACAAGCAAGCAGAAGATGTTGCTACAGCCGTCAACCTTATCAATAAACAGGATAATACAAAGTTTTTAGCTGGTGGCACCAATTTACTCGACCTCTGGAAATATAACATCACCAACCCAAGCGGACTGGTAGACATCAACCGCATTCACGGTCTCGCAGAGATTGAAGAACTGCCGAATGGAGGAGTTAGACTTGGCGCCAATTTCAAAAATGCAGATACCGCCTATCATCCCATTATTGAGAACAAATATCCCCTACTCTCTAAAGCTATTCTCGCCGGCGCATCTGCTCAAATCAGAAATATGGCAAGTAATGGTGGTAACTTATTGCAACGCACCCGTTGTTACTATTTTTACGATCCTGATGTGCCTTGTAACAAAAGAAATCCCGGTTCGGGCTGCCCTGCGAAAGAGGGATACAACAGAATCCATGCAATATTAGGAACGAGTGATCATTGTATTGCGGTTTTCCCATCGGATATGTGCGTAGCGCTCGCCGCCTTAGATGCGTTGGTTAATGTAGAAGGACCCGAAGGAAAAAGAACCATTGCTTTCGCAAATTTCCATCGCCTGCCAGCTGATCGGCCGGATTTGGATAATAACCTCGAACCTGGCGAACTCATCACATCAATAGATCTTCCTGATAAAGGTTTTGCTCAAAACTATTCTTACCTCAAACTTCGCGACAGACATTCTTATGCCTTTGCTCTCGTTTCAGTTGCTACCGCATTAGAATTGGATGGAGATAGGATAAAAGACGCAAGAATCGCACTTGGTGGTGTAGCACATAAACCCTGGCGTTCAACAGAAGCAGAAAATTTCCTGATGGGTAAAAGCGCAAATGAATTCAATTTTGCCGCCGCGGCTGATATTATTTTACGAGATGCAAAAGGTTATGGCCATAACGACTTTAAAATCGCCCTCGCTAAAAAAGCGATTATTCGCAATGGCCTCATGGCGTTAAACCCTCAATCGCAGCTTCCAGGAGCAAAACCATCTGCTTAAACTACAAATGAACAAAAATGGATTTTAACAAAAATGTTGGTCAGCCCGTTAGCCGTTTAGAAGGAAAGCTAAAAGTGACGGGCCAGGCAAAATATGCCGCAGAATATGAAGCAGATAACTTGCTTCATGGTTATGTAGTGAGCAGCCCGATAACCAAAGGGAAGATTATCAATATCGATATCACTCAAGCAATGGCTATCCCCGGTGTGGTAGATGTGCTTTCACATAAAAACCGTACAAAACTGGCCTGGTTTGATTTGCAATATACCGATATGGATGCGCCGCCAGGAACTGTTTTTAAGCCACTTGCCGATGAAAATATTCTTTACAACGGACAACCTATTGCCTTGGTAGTGGCCGAGAGCTACGAAACGGCTAGATACGCCTCCACGCAAGTTATTTTTGAGTATGAGCAGGAAACTTTCCAAACCGATCTGGAAAGCAATATTCCAAATGGCCGTTCTGCAAAAAAAGGATTTGCCACAGCTTTGAAACCGCCTCCACCACCACCAACAGGCGATTTCCAGACTGCTTTTGAACAGGCACCTGTAAAAGTTGCTGCAACTTTTCAGCATGGTACAGAGCACCACAACCCCATCGAACTGTTTGCCACAACAACGATATACGAAGGAAAAGGGAAATTAACGATCTACGATAAAACACAGGGCACTATCAATAACCAACTTTATGTGGCCAACATTTTCGGTTTACACTATAAAGATGTAAGGGTATTGGCTCCGTTCGTTGGTGGTGGTTTTGGTTCAGGCCTTCGTCCACAATACCAGCTTTTCCTTTGTGTAATGGCTGCCCTTCACCTTAAAAGAAATGTGCGTGTGGTATTAGAGCGTAAACAAATGTTCTTTTTTAGCCATCGCCCCCCGGTAAAACAAAACCTGCGCTTCGCCAGTGATGTAGAAGGTAACGTTACCGCCCTGGGCCATAGCGTTTTTTCTGAAACCTCCAATTTTGAAGACTATACAGAAGCGATTGCCAACTGGAGCCATAAACTTTACCCTGCTCCAAATACGCTTTTCGATCATAAAGTAGTTCCCCTTGATGTGTATACGCCGCTTGACATGCGGGCACCGGGTGGAAGCACAGGCATGCATGCCATCGAATGCACTATGGACGAACTGGCCCACAAGCTTAAAATTGATCCTTTAGAACTTCGCTTAATTAATTATTCAGAGATCGATCCATCAAGCAACAAACCTTACACCAGCAAAGCCCTTCGCGACTGCTATCTTCAGGCCGCAGAGAAATTTGGATGGAGCAACCGAAATCCCGAACCTCGATCTACGAAGCGTGGAAATAAATTGGTAGGTTATGGGATGGCTACAGGAATCTGGGATGCCTTTCAGTTTCCTGCCCGGGTGGAAGCCATGATTACCAAAGAGGGAAGAATGGTGCTAAACAATGCCACAACCGATATTGGTACAGGTACACTAACAGTGATGACTCAAATTGCAGCAGATGAGCTTGGTCTTTCGCTGGAAGAAGTAGATTTCAACTATGGCGACAGCCAAAAGCCATTCTCGATGTTCCAGGGTGGTTCGTCCATTACCTCATCTACGGGAGTAGCCATCGTGGTAGCGGCAAAAGCACTGCGTAAAAAATTGTTGAAAAAAGCGGCAAAAATGCCAGATTCTCGGTTTAAAAATTTGGAAGATACGGAGGTATTTTTTAGTGCAGGAAACATGCATTTAAAAGATCATCCCAATGTGTTCGTGTCCCTAAAAAACATTATTGCCTTTAACAATAGCAAACCCATTAAAACTACCAACATGGGCAAACCGCACATGTTAAAACTTCGGAAATACAGTTTGGCTACCCATAGCGCTTCTTTTGTTGAGGTAGAGGTAGATCAGGATCTTGGCACCGTAATGGTAACCAGAGCGGTAACCGCGGTAGCCGCCGGAAAGATAATTAACCCAAAAACTGCTGCCAGTCAAATTTCTGGATCAATGGTTTGGGGCATCAGTAAAGCACTGCACGAAGAGACCTTTATGGACCATAATCTCGGCAAGTATATGAACACTAATCTCGGCGAATACCATATTCCTGTACATGCCGATATCGGCCAATTGGAGGTGATTTTTGTAGAAGAAAAAGATGAATTAATTAACGAAATCGGTACCAAGGGTGTGGGTGAGATTGGTCTGGTGGGAATGCCTGCAGCCATTTCAAATGCAATTTTTAATGCGACTGGCAAAAGAATTTATAAGTTACCTATTCACTTTGATGAATTAATGTAATAGGTTTTAATTAAAAAACCGATTACTATAGTTTTTCAACCATTAAAGGCTTCTCCGAAAGGACGAAGCTTTTGCTTTTTGCAGAGAATAATCGCGAACAAACATTAGTCGCTTCTATTTTCGTTCTGGCTAATTTTGATGCGTACAGGCCCTTTGATATGGTCCACATCGATAGGTACTCCTTTCTGTGTGATCACTACCTTACCTTCCCGATGCAAACCAATGGCCACTTCCCGCACCTTTCCCATCTCCTTTCGCCAGTCATCACCAAAAAGCATCCGGGAAATTTCCGAAGGGCAGGTACTTTTATCTGGTCCACGTTTATCCGCCTCAGCTAAGATGGTTTTCGATATTTCTGATAGCATCACCATAAATGGACAACAAATGTATGGGGCTATTGCTTTAAAATGCCAATAATATTTCTCGCACTATAGATGGATTAAGCTAATCTCCCCTCATCAAAAGCTTTCAATCAAACAAAGTATTCTTGCTTTTTGATGCCGTAGCAGCCATTTTCTAAACAATTTATATTGGCCACTGGTTGTAATAATATGACTGATAAAAAAAGAACTGTTGTCATTACCGGCGCATCAATTGGTGCGGGGAGAGCTATTGCCCTTGCTTTCGCGGCGAATAGCGATCAACTCATCCTGGCTTCAAGAAATATGGCTGCCTTACAAGAGCTTGCGGAAGAATGTGAAACCCTTGGGGCCGAAGTTAAATGTATCCAAACCGATACCGCTCAATATCATGATGTGATTAATCTGGCAGCGGCAGCGGCCGATTTTGGAGATACGATTGACGTCTGGATTAACAACGCAGGCGTGCTTGCCGTGGGCGAATTTGATAAAACTCCAATGGAAGTAACCGAGCAGGTGATAAAAACAAACTTGTTGGGCTACATGAATGGTGCACATGCCATCCTCCCTTACTTCAAAAAACAAGGTTACGGCATCTTGATCAATAATATTTCAATAGGTGGATTTTTACCTGTTCCTTATGGGGTGGGTTACGCTGCCAGTAAATTCGGCCTGCGTGGATTTAGCGCCGCACTGAAAGCGGAACTTTCTGCTTTCAAAAACATTCATATATGTGATGCCTTCCCTGCCTTTCTTGATACTCCAGGCATCCAGCATGCCGCAAATTATACAGGCAGACAGCTAAAACCTGCACCACCAGTGTACGATCCCAACCGGATTGCTGCAGACATTTTGAAAATTTCACGCCACCCGAAACCTTCAACGATGATGGGCAGTACAGCCATTCTTTTGCGTTATGCCTATGCACTCGCCCCAGGATTAACAAGGGGAATAGCCGGTTATGTAATATCAAGATATTTAAAAAATGCGGCTGAGCTGCCAGCTACTAGTGGAAATATTTTTAATACGGTAAAATATGGCAACGCTGTACATGGCGGCTGGGGAATACCTGGTAAACCACGAGCCCATCATAAATATCTCTCTCTCGGTGTACTGGCCCTTACTGCTGGAATTATGCTACTGAATAAATCTAAACGTTAAACAATGCCTGTAATTTTATTTTTTGGCGATAGCTTAACCGCTGGATACGGCTTAAAAGATCCGCTGCGGGAATCTTTACCCGCACGGATCAGCGAGAAAATTGCCGCAGAAAACTGGAATTTCCAGGTTATCAATGCCGGACTAAGTGGCGATACCTCCACCACCGGTTTAAACCGGATTAACGCCGTATTGAATCAACAAATCGACATTTTGATATTAGAGCTTGGTGCCAACGATTTACTCAGAGGTCACCAAGCCAATATACTGAAAGGCAATATGCAGCAAATCCTAACGAAAGTAAAAACTAACTCCCCCAATACAGACATTTTAATTTTAGGGATGAGGCTTCCAGCATGGATTCCGGAGGACCGTGCTCCAGGCTACCGCACCATTTATCAGGAACTTGCAACGGAAAATAATTGCGAATTGGTCCCATTTTTATTGGAAGGTGTAGAAGGGAAAAAATACCTCAATATGTTTGACGGGGTTCATCCCCTGGCAGCAGGTTATCAAATCATAGCCGATAACATTTGGCCAAAAATAAAATCAATGATTGCCAGACACCGTGTGGTTAAAGCATTATAGTTTTATTGCAGCTTTCTCCCTAATTGCGGGTTTAAATGCATTTTGAATCAAATGTCAAGTTCAAGGATTACCGCTGGATGCTACCGACATTGATCTCCTCAAAAAAATCCGATAAAACTTTTTTTTATTTCACCATGTTGAATTAATATCAACAATCGAGACATGGAATACACAAAACTTTTCACACTAATTACCGGAGCCAGTAGCGGCATCGGTTTAGAGTTGGCAAAGCTATTTGCCAAAGATGGCCAAAATTTAATTATTGTAGGAAGAGAAGAAGAGAAATTAGCCGCAGCTGAAAGCTTCCTAAAACAAAATGGTATCGAAGTCTGGAGTATTAGTAAAGATCTTTTTCATCCAGATGCAGCGACTGATTTATACAAAGAAATTAAACAAAAAGGATATGAGGTGGATGTATTAGTCAATGATGCCGGCCAGGGAGTTTATGGAAAGTTCATTGAGAATGATCTGGAACGCGAATTAGACATTGTACAACTCAACATTTCATCGCTGGTTACCCTTACCAAATATTATGCAACAGACATGGTTGCCCGTGGAACTGGCAAAATCTTGAACGTAGCCTCAATTGCGAGTAAGGCGCCAGGGCCATATCAGGCGGTTTATCATGGTACAAAAGCATTTGTACATTCTTTCAGTGAATCGATAAGAAGAGAATTAAAAGATACCGGCGTAACTGTTACTTCATTGCTACCTGGCCCAACTGATACAGATTTCTTCAACAAAGCCGACATGCTTGAATCCAAAATTGTGCAAGAGGGTAATCTAGATGATGCTGCAAAAGTGGCAAAAGATGGTTACGAAGCCCTGCTCGCTGGCCAGGATATGGTGGTTTCAGGTTTCAAAAACAAAATGACGGTAGCCATGGGTAACATCACGCCTGACAGTATGCAGGCAGCGCAAATGGAAAAAATGCAGGAACCTGTAGCGGAGAAGAATAAGGAGTAAATGTGGCAGGGCAACGTAAAGACGCGGAAGAAAGAAAGGGTTTAGGCGGTTTATTTGATGCGAAAGTGCATTATAGTGATAAACGGGTAATATTCTATAAAATCAGAATAATAAGTAATGCATCTTTTTAATGTATTATTCGCAATAGGAAACGCTACATGTGCTGTCATTGTAATTTTGTGTAGCATCAAACATCATCTCCACAATACCGTCAACATTTCGATCAGATGGTCTTAAGCCACCTATCTCAATTCCCAACCATCTGGCAATAGAGGATCTCACTTGGTCATTATCTAGCTTTTCCCCTTCAATCTCACTAGTTTTGACTACATCCTTGGTTAGTGTTTGCAACACGGCTTCATTTTGCAGATCGAAACCTAACTGTTCCATTTAACCCAACAACTTACCTTGCTTAAGGTGTACTTCGCTAAGCAACAATGCTAAAGTCGACGTATCCCAAGCAAAGTTAGGCCACTGGTTAAGTTGATGGATATAAATAAATCAAATTTAAGCTATTCTCCGCATAAAATAATTTAGTGTTCTACGCATAATTTGCGGAGAATACTAAATTAATCTCCGCAAAACGATTCAAGTAAAGGATAAGAAGAAATGAAGGTAGGCTTGAAAATGAAGGAAGTAATTAAAATGGTTACTTTCCGATACAAAACTTAGTAAAAATATTCTCCAGCAAATCATCCGTAGTAACCGTACCCGTAATTTCTCCTAAATAATGTAAAGCCTGTTTAATATCCATAGCCAAGAAGTCAGAGGTAACCGGATTATCTACATTGTTCAGCACACGTTGCAAAGCATTTTCAGTTTGTTTTAAAGCTTCTACATGGCGGATATTAGTCACTAAAGTTTCACTCGTGTTGATATGATGCAGATTAACCTGCTCCAACAAAGTGTTTTTCAACTCGTCTATCCCTTGCTTTTCTTTAGCTGAGATAAAAACAACATTCATATCCCCATAGCCTTTTCGCTGATCGTCGCTGATTAAATCGGCCTTGTTAACCAGAACCAGATAGGGAATCTCCAATTGGATAAGTCCCCTCACCTGCTCTTCAATTTCTGCAATGCTTTGGGCAGCGTCGGCCATATATATAATCAGCTTCGCCTGCTTCATTTTCTCCAGCGTCCTTTCTACGCCCAAAGCCTCAATAATGTCGGCAGTATCCCGGATGCCGGCAGTATCGATAAAGCGGAAAACAATGCCACCTATTGTCAATTCATCTTCAATAGTATCTCGGGTAGTACCTGCAATGTCCGAAACGATGGCCCGCTCTTCATTCAATAAGGCATTCAAAAGGGTCGATTTGCCTACATTAGGCTTACCGGCAATCACAATCGGAACACCGTTTTTGATTACATTCCCCATCTCGAACGAAGAAATCAAACGCCTCAGAACATGGTTGATTTTATTGACCAATGTGGTAAGCTGTTCCCGGTTGGCAAATTCTACATCTTCTTCAGCAAAATCCAGCTCAAGCTCAATCATCGAAGCAAAATGAATCAATTGTTCCCGCAAAGCTTTCAACTCATTGGCAAAACCACCACGCATCTGTTGCATGGCCACATCATGTGAAGCTTTCGAATTCGAGGCAATCAAATCGGCTACGGCTTCTGCCTGACTTAGATCAAAAGCGCCGTTCAAAAAGGCCCGCAAAGTGAATTCGCCCGGTTTAGCTGCTCTTGCGCCTTTGGCAATCAAGAGGTTGATAATTTGCTGAATAATATAATTGGAACCATGGCAGGATATTTCGACCACATTTTCCTTAGTATACGATTTCGGCGCAACGAATAACCCAGCTACCACCTCATCAACAATATGATCGCCATCTTTAATTAAACCAAAATGCAAAGTGTGCGAAGCCTGTTCCGCCAGGTTTTTACCGGCAAAAACAGCATTGGTAAGCTCAATCGCATCCGGTCCAGATAAGCGGATTACGCCAATGGCGCCCGATCCGGATGGGGTAGATAAAGCAATAATGGTATCTTGATTATTCATGTTTCCTTTTCGAACCGCAAAAATAAAGCTATTTAAACAAGATAAAGTGGGTAAAGGGTAATTTTTTCGCTTTTCTCCTCCTCTTTCGCTCAATGAACCAGATGCATCCTGCGGAAGAAATTAAATAGATCCATGTTTTCAAAACCAGATCAGAAGCATAAATACACTGCCTTCATTAAAATAGTAATTTATAGCCACACTATATTTTTTTAATTAAGAAACATTTATTTTTAGCCCTTTCGTTAAATTTGAAGATGAAAAACATTGGTGATATACCGGATGAGGCGCAAAAATTCCCCGAAAACTTCAATCCAAATGGGGACGACCTCACTTCACTGCTGCTCCTGAATGCGCTTCCGCAACAGGTTTGGACAGCAAATGCCGAGGGTATCATCAATTATGTAAATGATACCATTTGTCGTGATTTTGGTCATGCACAATCTACCATCATCGAAAGCGGTTGGGAATCATTTTTACATCCCGAAGATCTTCCGGAAAGCTTACACATCTGGCACGAATCGCTCAAAACAGAAAAAGAATATACCACAGAATTCCGTTTGCTATTTGCCGATGGCCACTATTATTGGCACCTGGCCAGGGCCGTACTGGTAAAACGCGAAGGCAAAGCCAACATTTGGGTGGGTACCAATACCAACATACAAGACCATAAAAACATCGAATTCCGCAAGGATGAATTTATTTCTATTGCTAGCCACGAACTCAAAACGCCGCTCACTTCCATAAAAGGTTATAACCAGATGTTGCTTCGCAAAGTGGAAGACGAAGCCATTAAAGCCTACCTTTTGCGTACCGAAGGGCAGCTGAGCAGACTTGAAAAATTGATTAAAGATCTGCTGGATGTGAGTAAAATAAATGCGGGAAAAATGCTCTTGAATATCGAAAGTTTCAATTTTTCGCTGATGTTGCAGGAAGCCATTACCGCCATGCAGCAACTTTCGCCAAATCACAAGATTATTCTGGATAACCAGCTCGATCTTCAGTTTGAGGGCGATCATTACCGCTTAGAACAAGTGGTACAGAATTTTCTATCCAACGCGGTAAAATATTCACCTGATGCAGATCGCGTGATGGTCAACACAGCTTTAAAAGACGGAAATGTGATCGTTTCCGTAACCGATTTCGGGATAGGCATCGAAACAGCACACCTGGGTAAATTATTCGATCGCTATTATCGGGCCGACAATTCTTCTGCCCGTTTCGATGGTTTGGGTTTAGGCCTTTTTATTTCTGCAGAAATCATCAAACGTCATGGTGGAAGTTTTTGGATAGAAAGCGAGCTAGGAAAAGGTTCTGTTTTCTCCTTTAAATTACCCTTAGACCCTGGCCGCCCGATTGTACCGGAAATCAAAAATTCAAATCATTATAAAGACCAATACCTGACCATCTCCTGCCCCGAAAATGATGACATCATGTACGTCGAATGGGTGGGCCATCAAGACATGCGCTCGGTTAAACATGGAGGCGCATTGATGATTGAATACTTAAAAGCGAATCCCCGTTCAAAAGTATTTAACGACAATCGCCTGGTTTTAGGAACCTGGTCTGAAGCATCTGATTGGGCCGCAGAAACCTGGTTGCCAGAAATAGAACTTGCAGGCTTGGAATTCTTCGCCTGGATCTTCTCTGCCAGTGTCTTCAGCCAATTATCAGCACAAAAAAGTGTGGATAATGAAGAAAAAACTTCAGAAATTGAATTCTTCCATTCTGCAGATGAAGCAATGCTTTGGTTAAAAAAATGTAAGTCAGTTTAAAATATTAGAGACACTTGAAACTTACATTTTACAAAAAAGCACAGAGAAACTGATCATAATAATCAGCATTCGCTGTGCTTTTATTCTTTGTTGATAAGTGAGAAATAGAGTGTTTAATTTCTTCTAGGATATAGCCAATATCAACATACAATCCCTCTAGCTCACTGTTCTAAATCATGCTATTCTTCCCCTTTCAGGGGGAAGGTGCCGCAGGGAGGATGGGGACTAATTCCAACCTCCGCCTAAACTTCTGTATAACCCCACCACGGCATTTAACTGCTCTGTTTTAATGGTGGTCAACTCCAGTTCGCTTTGCAATAAATTTCCCTGGGCGGTGATTACCTCCAGGTAGTTGGCCATACCGCTTTTAAACAATAAGCTCGCATTTTTCGAAGCTTGTTGAAGGGTTTGTGCTCTTTTCGCTGCAATGCTGTATTGTGCTTTCAGCTTTTCTACTTTTGTTAACTCATCAGAAACCTCACCTACCGCAATAATGACCGACTGGCGGAATTGAATAACCGTTTTTTCGCGATCAATCTTTGCCAGTTTCAGGTTAGATTTCAGCTGTCCCCGTTGGAAAATCGGCTGTGTAATTCCTCCGGAAACCAAACCGAACAAAGATGCCGGCATACTAAACCAATTGCTTGCTTTGAAAGAATTCACCCCACCACTTGCGCTGATCACTAAAGAAGGATATAAGCTCGCAGTAGCCACCCCAACCTTGGCATTGGCCACATTCAGCGCCAGCTCAGCAGATTTAATATCGGGTCTGCGGCTTAACAGTGAGGATGGAAAGCCCGCATTCAAATCCTGTGGAATAGCCATTTTATCCAAACGGCTCGTACGATCTATCGCCTTTGGCAAGGTGCCAATCAAAACACTCAAAGCATTCTCCTGTAAAGTAACATTTTGCTCCAATCTTGGAATCAGCTGCGCTGCATTTAACTGTTGCGCCTCTGCCTGCTGAATGGCCAGTGAAGTCACCTGCCCGGCATCAAACTGTAAATTGATAATCCGCAAAGTACTATCGTTTAGTTTTAAATTTTTCCTGGCGATTTCCAGTTGCGCATCCAACATCAACAAATTATAATAGCCTTGTGCAACATTGGCTACTAATCTGGTTTGAACCGCTTTACGGGCTTCTTCGGTTTGCAAAAAATTGGCTAAAGCGCCAGCTTTTTGATTGCGGATTTTACCCCAGATATCGGCTTCCCAAAGTACGCCAAGGTTGGCCGTATAGTCTTCAATATGGGTTGAGCCGGTAAACTGGTTCAAGCTTAATCCGTTCAAACTATTATCAGATGGGCGACTTGAACTCGCGGCAACCTGCAACTTCAATTCGGGTAAATAACCCAGCTTCGACTGTTTGAACAAAACTTCTGCAGCATCGATGTTTTTCAAAGCAAGTTGCATATCAACATTTTTAACCAAAGCAGTATCAATTAAATTTTGAACCGTAAGGTCGTTAATGAAGCTTTTCAAAGGCAAATCTCCGACGCTGGAAGAGTCTTTTTGTATGGCGTTTCTAAATAACCCCGGCACAACATTTGGCAAGGAAACATCTTTGGAAACTGAACATCCGCTCCAGATTAAAGCAAGGAGCAGGACGGTAAGAATATTAAACCGTTTCATATAATTCATGATTTATAGGAGCTTCTTCATAATAATGTGGAACCTCCTCTTGTGATTTTTTTGAAAATTTTTCCTGGATGGCCTGGAAGATGACGAAGAGTACTGGAATGATAAACAGACCTAAGATTACTCCCGAAACCATACCTCCGGCAGCGCCGATACTAATCGAATGGTTACCCTGCGCCGATGGGCCAGTTGCCCCCATCATCGGTATTAAACCAACAATAAAAGCCAGTGAAGTCATAATAATCGGACGTAGCCTCGATTTTGCAGCCTCTAAAGCCGCAGCCACTAATGGCTGTCCTGCCCTCCTTCGTTGAACACCAAACTCCACAATTAAAATGGCATTTTTGGCGAGCAATCCAATCAACATAATCAATGCTACCTGTACATAAATGTTATTTTGGATTCCTGTCAACCCAATCGCAACAAATACTCCAAATATTCCGGCAGGAATAGATAAAATTACCGCCAATGGTAAAATATAACTCTCATACTGTGCTGAAAGCAGGAAGTAAATAAATACCAGACACAACAGGAATATCACGGTAGATTGTCCGCCTGAAGAAATCTCTTCACGGGTTTGTCCTGAAAATTCATAGCTGTAACCGGCAGGCAATTGTTTCTCTGCAACTTCTTCAATAGCTTTAATCGCTTGTCCTGAACTAAAGCCTGGTTTTGGAATGGCATTGATAGAGATAGAGTTGAACAAATTATATCTCGACGCAGTTTCAGAACCATAAATACGGCTCAATTTCACCAGCGTGTTAATCGGTACCATTTCGCCCCGGTTACTTTTCACAAATACCCTGTCAATGGTCGATGGGTCTGCCCTGTCCTGAACATCAGCCTGAACAACTACACGATAATACTTACCAAAACGGTTGAAATCTGATGCCTGTGCACTCCCGAAATAGGTTTGCATCGTTTGCAGAATATCTTTCACATTCACGCCCAACTGATCAGCTTTTTCATCATTAATATCCAGTTGTAATTGTGGATAATCTGCTTTAAAACTGGTAAAAGCTACAGCAATCTCCGGACGTTTCATCAACTCGCCAATAAACTCTTGCGAAATGCCGCTAAACTTATCCAGTTTACCGCCTGTTTTATCCTGAAGCACCATATCCAGCGCTTCAACATTACTAAATCCTGGTACCGTTGGGAAACTAAATACAAAGAAACTTCCACCAGATATGGCACCTAATTGACCACGAACCTGGTTCATAATCTCTTCAATATTTTTTACAGCACCCCGTTCTTCATTTGGTTTCAAGAGTACAAACACTACAGCCGATGATGGACTGGTAGAATTAGTTAAAAGGTTGAAGCCGGAAATGGCGGTAACATCTCTTGAGGCGTCAAGCTTGCTCAACAAATCCTCTGCTTGTGTCATTACTTTCTGCGTTCCATCCAATGATGTTCCCGAAGGCGTATTCACTGCAATGGCAATAAAACCTTGATCTTCTGTTGGAATAAAGCCCCCAGGAGTAGTTTTAACCATGAAAACCGTTACAAGTGTTATTAACGCTAAACCGCCCATGCTCAACCATTTGTGTCGAACCAAAAACTTCAATCCGCCAACATAACGGTTAGTTAAGGAGTTAAAACTGTGGTTAAACCCGTTGAAAAACCTTTGCTTAAAGTTTAGTTTAACAGCTGGCTTGTCACTATGGTTAGAATGATTATCTTTTAGAAACAAGGCCGCTAATGCCGGACTTAACGTCAACGCATTTACTGCAGAAATTACAATGGCGATCGCCATGGTAAAGGCAAATTGCCTGTAAAATACACCTGTTGAACCCTCCATAAAACCGACCGGCAAAAATACTGCTGCCATAACCAAAGTAATGGAAATGATGGCACCAGTAATTTCATGCATCGCTTCATGAGTAGCCGCCTTCGGCCCTAAATGTTTGTGTTCCATCTTCGCATGCACCGCTTCCACCACTACAATCGCATCATCAACCACAATACCAATGGCCAGAATGAGGGCGAAAAGGGTTAACAGATTGATGGAGAATCCAAACAACTGCATAAAAAAGAAAGTACCTAAAATGGCCACCGGAACAGCAATGGCTGGGATCAGGGTTGAGCGGAAATCTTGCAGAAACAGGAATACCACGATAAATACCAATATAAAGGCTTCAACAAGGGTGTGCTCTACCTGCTCAATAGATTGATCTAAAGAAACTTTAGTACTGTAGAAAATATTCTTTTTAATTCCGGCTGGAAAACTTTTCTCCTGTTTATCCATCAGCTTGTTAATCGCAACCTGAATATCGTTCGAGTTGGAACCCGCCAACTGGATAATCCCCATTACGATCGCTTTTTTACCGTTGATGCGGGTAATACTGTTGTAAGAATAAGCCCCAAGTTCTATCCTCGCTACATCTTTAAGGTGCAAAATAGAACCATCGGCATTTGCACGTATAGCTATATTTTCATATTCTTCGGGTTTAGTTAGTTTACCTTTATACTTTATTACATACTCAAAAACCTCTTTACTTTTTTCGCCAAATTTTCCTGGAGCTGCCTCTAAACTTTTATCCTGAATGGCTTTCATAATTTCGTTTGGCGTAACTTTATAAGTAGCCATTTGGGTTGGATTTAACCAAACTCGCATCGAATAATCTTTTACCCCGCCAAAAATAGCGGCCGAACCTACCCCAGGGATACGTTTGATCTCAGGAATGATATTGATTTGGGCATAGTTGGCAATGAAAGTCTGATCATATTTTTTCTCGTCATCAGTGTATAAACCAATGGCCATGATAAAACTGTTTTGCTGTTTTGCGGTGGTTACCCCTTGTTGTACCACTTCGGTCGGCAACTGACTGGTAGCCTGGGCCACACGGTTTTGAACATTTACCGCAGCCTGATCTGCATTTGTACCCAATTTAAAGAAAACGGTAATGGCTAAAGAGCCATCGTTACTTGCAGTAGAACTCATATAAGTCATGTTTTCTACCCCGTTGATAGATTCTTCTAACGATGGTGCAACCGAACGCAAAACCGTTTCGGCATTCGCACCCGGATATACAGCCGTAACCAAAACCGATGGCGGCGCAATATCAGGGAATTGTTGCAAAGGCAACTTAGTGAGACCAAGTACACCTAATATCACCAATAAAATGGAGATTACGGTTGCCAGTACCGGCCTTTGTATAAATATCTTGAACATTGTTTTTTATTTATTTTTTTGTTCTTATTGTATGCTTTAAGTTTTTTGTCTCGAAATCAAGAGATTTTCTTCCAAACTCCCTACTCAAGCCTTTCGACTCAAGACTATTTTTTTAAGCTCGCTGCTTTGTCAGTAGCTTTTTCAGGGGTAATCACCTGTCCTTCCTGCAAACGATCTAAGCCACTTAACACTATCTGGTCGCCAGATTTTACGCCGTCCTTGATCAGGTAGTTGTTTCCACTCTTACCGATAACAGTAATAGGCATTTTGCTCACCTTGTTGCCTTTGTTCAAAGCGAACACGAAAACTTTATCCTGCATTTCTACAGTAGCCGACTGGGGGATTAAAATGGCATCATCGTGTTTCAAACCGAGGCGAAGTTTGCCTGTATTGCCCGAACGTAAAGTTCCACTGGCATTTGGAAAACTTGCTCTTAAGGTAATTGCACCAGTATTTTTATCAAACTGACCATCAATCATATCAATCTTTCCTTTGATCGGATAGATAGAATTGTCGGCAAGAACCAACTCAACTGCTGGCAGATGTTTAATTCTATCTGCAGGAGATTTACCCGGATAATTTGTATTGAAACTGTTGAAATCATTTTCTGCAAGGGCGAAGTAAACATGTACTTCGTGGATATCAGATAATTGTGTTAAAGCAGTTTGATCGGTTGGCGATACCAAACTTCCTTGCTTTTTAGGTATGCGGCCGATGTAACCACTCACAGTTGCTTTAACATTGGTGTAACCCAAGTTAATTTTGGCTGAAGCAACGCTTGCTCTAGCTTGCTCGGCATTTGCCTGAGCAATTTTATAAGCCGTTTTAGCCGTTTTTAATTGGAAATCAGAAACAACTTTATTCTGAACAAGTGGTGTTAGCTTATCAACTTCCAATTGCGCATTAAGAATGGCAGCTTCCGCTGCATGCAAACTTGCTTTTGCATTGTTTAGTGCTTCACGGTAAGGGTTTTCATTGATTTTAAAAAGCGTTTGCCCAACAGAAACAAAGGCGCCTTCGTTAACCAAAACACTTTGTAAATAGCCACTAACTTGTGGTCTAACATCAATATCAACAGCACCTTGAATAGATGCTGGGTATTCGATGAAAGTAGTTTCGGTACTTTCATTAACCATGCTTACAGGCAAAACAGGGGGTGGTGGTACAGCTGCAGCTTGATTAGGCGATGACTTGCAACTTACTAAAGCTACAGATAGTGTAAATAAAATCAACATTGACTTAACATCATTAAGCTGTTTAACAGTGTTAAGAAGGATAAATAGGCGATGGATAGCATTCATATGAAATATAATTTATTGTGGATTTAAGGTGTATAAATAATCTAACAGTGTTAAATGATAGATTAAAAAATTTTTAGCTATTAATGGATAGCGTAATGCCTTTAATGGCGTCTTTTAAAATTTGTTGGTTAAGTTCGTCTGTAGTTCTTCCATTTGGGCGCACAAGGTTAATAGAGATTAGGCCGTGAATAATTGACCAATAGGTGTAATACTTCATGCAGATATCATCTTCAGTTACTGGTTTGTTTTTAAATAGAGATTCAATCACATCGCCTAGCATGGCAGAAACTTGTTCAGCTTCTTGCATGGAATTTTTCACGGTGCAACAAACCATATCAACACCGTACATTAACTGGTAAAATTCTTTGTGAGAAAAAGCGAAGTTCCAATAGGCTACCCACATGGCTTCCATTTTATCTTCAGGCTTTTCGTGATCATCACGGGCTTCACGAATCGCTTTACCCAAAATCTGATAACCTCTTCTTGTTAATTCAAGTAAAATACCTTCTTTATTAGGAAAATATTCATAAATGATCGGCGCTGTATATTCAATCTGGTCGGCAATTTTACGCATACTCAAAGCTTGCCAACCTTCCGTTTGAACAATGTTCAAGGCTGCATCCAGAATACTGGTTCTGGTTTCTTCTTTTAAACGTAAAATTCTTTCTTTGCTTCCCATGACTGGAATTTATTAAGTGTAAATAATCTAACACCGTTAAGCAAATGTAAAACCATTTCAGAAATTGACAATCATTGAATTGTCAAATGAAATTTGGACATGGTAACTATTGCCTGCAGATAGTTTAAGCAAGGATTTTAGAAGTAATTAATTTTATTGAAGAATTTTAGTAGCTCACAAAAATCGTGACAAGCAGACGTTTTTCTTTTTGGAAAGCAACTTATCGTCATTTCGAGTGAAGCACAGCGCAATTGAGAAATCTTTGAATCTTCCACCGACTCATTTGAAAGATTTCTCCCCTGTGGTCGAAAAGACTATTTATCAAAATCTGCTTATACAACTCATCCTCCCATCCAGCTAAGCCTTACCACATCATCCCCGTTCTACTTTAATCCGGCCTAACAAATTTTTCGGGTTAGCAGATCCAAGCCAAACCACTAACTTTAAAAGAAAAATTTTCAGCCGGGAGTTTTGTTTCTTTTGCGGTCAAAAGAAAAAAGCCAGTCCTGGCAGGACAAAAAAACAAAAGATCGTAGCGAGACGCTACGACCAGAATTGGTCAAAAACGTTAACCTTTAAACTTCTTCATAAACTCACTCACATTCTCTTCGATATCCCCATTCTCGATAGCTTTCACAAAGGCAGTGCCGATTATTGCCCCATTTGCATAAGAACAGGCTTTATCAAAAGTTTGCTTATCGCTAATACCAAATCCGATCATAGTTGGATTTTTTAAATTCATGTTTTTAATCCTGCTAAAGTAATTTTCCGTGGTATCGCCTACTTCAAGATTTTTACCCGTCGTTGCTGACGAAGAAAGCAGATAAATGAACCCGTTTGTTAAGCCATCAATTTTATGAATACGCTCATCAGCAGTTTGTGGAGTAATCAGAAATACATTGCTCAGATTGTGTTCTTCGAAACAGCCTTTGTAAAATTCTTCGTATTCTACCATGGGCAAATCGGGTACAATGCAACCATCTACTCCTACTTCAGCACAAGCTTTACAAAAGTTCTCTACACCGAATTGCAAAACAGGATTTACATAACCCATTAACAAAACAGGAATAGTCACGTTCTTACGCAAATCCTTAAGTTGCTCAAACAGTAGCTTCAAGTTCATCCCTTGATCTAGCGACTTTTTACTACTGGCCTGAATTACCGGACCATCAGCAACAGGATCTGAATACGGGAATCCAATCTCTAGCATATCAGCACCAGATTTTTCTAAAGCTTCAGCAATTTGAATCGTATCGCCAATATTTGGAAAACCAGCGGTATAATAAATTGACAATATATTTTTTTTCTCTTCGAAGAGTTGTTTGATTCTGTTCATTGTTTTCAACTTTTCGTCATTGCGAGGAACGAAGCAATCCTAAAATGATAGTAAGGTTTATAACCCAAAGCATTAAGATTTCTTCGTATCTCGAAATGACGACTTAACTTTATAATTTAAAATATTTAATGTAAGTATCTAAGTCCTTATCGCCCCGGCCCGACAAACAAACCACCACATTTTCGCCACCTTTAAATTCCATTTTCTCTAAATAGGCCAAAGCATGGGCACTCTCAATAGCCGGAATGATGCCTTCCAATTGTGTTAGTAATAAGCCAGCATCCAAACTTTCCTCATCAGTGATGGAGACGTATTTCCCGCGACCAGTTTTGAATAAATGGGCATGTTGTGGACCGATACCTGGATAATCCAAACCAGCAGAAACCGAATGTGGCTCCACCACCTGGCCATCATCTGTTTGCATTAAAATACTCCGGCTTCCATGTAAAACTCCTTCTTTCCCGAGATAGGTTGTTGCTGCAGAAAAACCGCTTGAAACACCTTTTCCAGCCGCTTCAACGGCAATTAATTTCACATTTTCATCATCCATAAAATGATAAAACATCCCCATTGCATTACTTCCACCACCAACACAAGCCAAAACATAATCTGGTTGATCATTTCCGGTTTGCTCAATTAACTGTTTTTTAGTTTCCTCAGAGATAATAGACTGGAAAATGGCAACCATATCCGGGTAAGGATGTGGCCCAACCACCGAGCCAATGATGTAATGGGTATCAACCGGATTATTGATCCAGTCTCGCATGGCTTCATTAGTAGCATCTTTAAGTGTCTTACTTCCAGAACTTGCCGGTACTACCTTAGCGCCCAACATTTTCATCCGGGCAACGTTTGGTGCCTGACGTTCGATATCGACTTCGCCCATATAAATTACACATTCCAAATTGCGCAGGGCACATACAGTAGCCGTTGCAACGCCATGCTGACCAGCACCTGTTTCGGCGATGATTCGCTTCTTTCCAAGCTTTTCGGCCAGTAAAATTTGACCAATGGTGTTGTTGATTTTGTGTGCACCAGTATGATTCAGGTCTTCTCTTTTTAAGAAAATATTCGCCCCATATCTTGCTGATAAACGATTTGCCAAATACAATGGTGACGGGCGACCCACATAATCCTTCATAAGTTGATGAAATTCCTTTTGAAAATCGGCATCATCGATAATTTTCAAGTAGTTTTGACGCAATTCTTCCACGTTTGGATAGAGCATTTCCGGAATGTATGCTCCACCAAAATCTCCGTAATATCCTTTTTCGTTTACTTTGTATTTCATAATATCTTTAATCAATATTGCGTCGGTTAAAACCGACGGAATGAATTTTCAATCTTTTATTTCTTCGTCACTTATTATTCCATCCTGCAAAGCCTTGCCACTACATCTCCGTTTCACTCTAATCCGGCCTAACAAATTTCTCGGAATGCATTATCCGAGCCAAACCACTAACTTTAATAGAAAAATTTTAAGCCGGTGTTTTTTGTTTTTCACAATTTTATATTTTTTATCGGTGTTCAAGCTTGCTTCGCAGGTCTTTTTGACATCAAGAAGAAAAGAGCCCGTCCGGCTAGGACAAAACACAATCCACTCCAAACGGATAGCATAAGGAAAAACTAATGGCCGAGTTTTACAAAAAACTCTCCAATCTTCTGTACATCCTTAACTCCTGCCTCAATCTCAAACCGACTATTAATATCTAAAGCATATAATCTCGAATCCTCAATTTTTGATATCGCTGCTGCATGTTCTAAATCTATTCCTCCACTTAAAAAATAAGGCTTATTTAACTTATAATTCTCCAAAATCTTCCAATCGAAAGTTTTCCCTGAACCACCATGCGCTTTTGTTTTTGTATCGAATAAAAAGAAATCGACTACATCTTCATAAACATTCAAAACAGAAAAATCAAACTCTTCCTCTACACCGAAAGCTTTAATTACTTCCAAACTATTAAATGACTCTTTCAGTTCGGCACAGTATTTAGCTGATTCATTGCCATGTAACTGAACAGCTTTTAACTGATAAAGATTTACTTTTTTCTTAACAATTTCCAGTTCTTCGTTTACAAAAACGCCAACAGTATTAATTTGAGGAGGCACATATTTTATCAATTCGGCAGATACATCAGAAATAAATCTCGGCGACTGCTCATAAAATATGAAGCCCAAATAATCTGGTTGTAGTGCAGCGACAGAAGCAATGTTCGCTGCAAACTTCATCCCGCAAACCTTTAGCTTTAAACTTCTCATCAGGCTACTAGTTTTTTAAAACTTTCCAAAGCCTTTTTGCTCAACAATGATTCTTCGGCTTCGTAAAAACAATCTGCAAAGCTGGCGGTTGGTTTGATTGTTTTGATGGCTAATGCCGAATTACAGAGCACCACATTATTTTGTACATCAGTAGCCTCACCATTTAGTACATTCATAAATATTTTTGCAGATGATTCTACCGTATCTCCACCCTTTATGTCATTTACTGCAACCTTTTCAAAACCCATCTCGTTTAATGTCAAAATACTTTCACCTTTGTTATTGAAAGTTTTCACATCGCAGGTGAGCGAGATCTCGTCATATCCCTCAAGCGCATGCACAATTGTGTAATTTTTGGTAGTATCCTGATATAAATAATTATACAAACGGGCGAGTTCCAAACTAAAAACCCCAACCATTTGATATTTGGGTTGTGATGGATTAACCATTGGCCCCAGCATATTAAAGAAGGTTTTGATGCCCAAATCTTTCCGTATCGGTGCCACAATCTTCATTGCTGGATTAAATAAAGGAGCGTGTAAAAAACATATTCCAGCGGCATCAAGATTTCGTTTCAAAATATCCTGATTATTGGTGAAATTATAGCCCAAATATTCCATTACGTTTGATGAACCACAACCTGAAGAAACGCCATAATTACCATGTTTTGCTACTTTATGCCCCGCACCAGCTACCACAAAAGAGGAAAGCGTAGAAATGTTAAAGGTATCTTTTCCATCTCCACCGGTACCGCAAAGATCAATTAATTCATATTCAGAAAAATCTGTTTTAATACCCAAATCCAACATGGCATCACGGAAACCCTGAAGTTCATCAACCGTGATATTACGCATGGCATAAGCAGTAATAAAAGCGGCAATTTGCGAAGAATTAAATTCACCTTGTGTAATGGAAATGAGTATATTTTTTGCCTCTTCCCTACTGAAACTTTTATTGTCGAATAAATGATTTAAGATCTTTTTCATTTTTTATTTTTTCCCTCGTTCGTCATTCTGAACTTGGTTCAGAATCTTTTTTTATCAGATGCTGAAATAAACTCAGCATGACGAAAGCCCATAAAAAAAGGATTGCTTTTTGGGCAATCCTTTTTATCGTTTATAAAATATTTTAAAATATATAACAACAGAATTTGCCTAACGAATTTCGTTATGCCACCACCAATTGTTATTTAAGTTTTTAATTATCATGTTTATATAGAACAAATATTGATATACTTTTTTATATTTCCAAAACCTTTTTAACAATCTATGGCATTTTTTAAGCGAAAAGTACAGTTTAATGATGATTTGGGTTTTGGCTCGAGCCCCGTAATCAAAAATCAACGCGTCCTAAATACCGATGGTACGCCGAATATTGAACGTACAGGTTTGCCCTGGTTTAAATTTGATGATACGTATACTCGGTTAGTTACCATGAGTTGGCCTCGTTTTTTTCTGGTGATACTCATTGCCTATCTTATTGTAAATACTTTATTCGCTGTTGCTTACAACGTTATTGGAATCGAAAATTTGAATGGAGCAAATGGCAAAACCCTCCGCGATCAATTCTTTGATGCCTTCTTCTTTTCCGCACAAACCATTTCTACGGTCGGTTATGGACATATTTCTCCGCAAGGTTTTATTACCAGCGTTCTGGCTGCTTTCGAAAGTATGTTGGGTTTGTTGGCTTTCGCACTGGCTACCGGATTGCTTTACGGCCGTTTTAGTAGGCCTACTTCGAAAGTAACTTTTAGTAAAAAAATGGTTATCGCACCTTACCAAAACGGTCTAGGTTTAATGTGTCGGCTTGCCAACCTCAGAAAGAATTCTTTAATAGATGTAGAAGCGCAAATGTTTATGACTTTTAATGAAACCGTTGATGGAAAACTCAAACGTAGCTTTTATCCATTAGAACTGGAGCGCAGTAAAATTGCTTTTCTTTCGTTGAACTGGACTTTGGTACATCCTATAAATGAAGACAGCCCCATTTTTGAAAAAAAATTAGATGAACTAAAACTAGCCGAAGTGGAAATTTTTGTGATTTTAAGAGCATTCGACGATACTTTTGCGCAAACAATCCATACCCGTACCAGCTATCAGGATGAAGACATTGAATGGAATGCAAAATTTAAGGTTATGCATTACCACAATGATGCCGGTAAAACGGTTATGGATTACAGCTTATTTGATCACATGGAAAAAATAATGGCTGATTGATTATTACCAAACCGGCGGGGCATAAAAGTTTTGCAAGTTTTCGCAATCATAACCGAATTTGGTAAGTAGAGACACCGCATCTCCAATTTTATCAATGCTTGAATCTATTCTAAGGATTTTATCAGCGTCTGATAGATCAACACTCCAGGTTGCTCCAGAGAGTAAGTTATTTAGATGCTGGGCAATTTTATTGAGTTCAACTCCTGTTTGAATATTCGTTTTAAAAATCGAGATCATAGGGCAATTTCTTAAGTAAAATTTTAGGTTTTCAGGATTAGAGACGAATGAGAATTAGAATTACTTTAAAATAAATGTAAATAATTTCAATTTGTTGATTCCATGGCACTTAAAATTAATCTCACAAAGAATGTAGCATTCACACGATAGTGATCGTTTTAATTATGAATTAAACCTAAAATCATGAAATCTAAATTTTTCTCAATCACTATATTGCCCATCGCAGCTTTCATTTTAACGTTATCTATATTCTTCTGTGGCTGCAAAAAGGATCAGTTAACAATAAATGAAGAGAAGCGGTTTGCGGAAGTGGGTTTCAAACCTGCCCCTTCAAATCCTTATGATGGAGGTTGGGGAGTAACATTAAAACCTGATGGTGTAGTTGATATTGCACCAGGTGGGGATGTAATTTATAGGGGTACGTATAAAATTAATGGCAAGAATCTAAAAATAAGCACTGATCAGATGAAATTTAATTTCGAAATTTTATCTGAGACTGAAATAAAGGAAAAACAATATGGTACAATACTTAGATTGATACCTTGATTTTCCTTGGCAAAACCCCTTCATAGTTGAATAGTTGTACAATCGGATTGGTGCTAAACCCGATTGAAGTGAACACGAATCCTGATTCTTCTATCGGAAGAGTAAAACGGAAAGCTGGACTAAGATTAAAATTAAATCAGGTCTTGCTTTCCAAATCAAAAAAAGCTCACTAACGTAGATTTAAAATAATTCTCGCAAAATAAATGAGTTAAAATCTGCGTAAATCCTCTCAATCTTCTGGAAAATATTAGCTCTTATGAAAAATAACCGAACACATTTCTCAAAATCATATTTTAAAAACTCACTGCCGAAATATTCTGTATAAAACTAAAGCGTTTCTCTACAGTAAAAATATTTTTAATAAGGATTAATTCTCGATTTAAAATTACATTTTTGCAAAAATTATTTAAAAGTAAATGCAGAGTTACTCAGAATTTCTCGATCTAAGCGTTGGCTTTCCACAAGAAGGCTTTGATGTGATAGATGATGAATTATATTTTCAGGATTTAAACCTGATGGAAATGATTGAAACTTACGGTACTCCCCTACGTTTCACCTACTTACCGATGGTAACTAAGAAGATTCAGCAAGCGAAAATTCTTTTCCAAACTGCCATTTTAAAAAACAATTATCGTGGTGACTATAAGTATTGCTACTGTACAAAAAGTTCGCATTTCCGCCACATTGTAGAGGAGGCATTGAAGAATAATATTCACCTTGAAACTTCATCTGCATTTGATATGCCTATGGTTGATGCTTTGGAGAAAAAAGGTCATTTAACTAAGGATACAACCATTATTTGCAACGGTTTTAAAACCTACCAGTACAAGCAATATATTATTGATATGTTGCATGATGGTTATACCAATATCATCCCCGTTTTAGATAATAAGGAGGAATTTAACCTATTTGATGATGAGGTTGACATTGATACGCCATGTAATCTTGGTATCCGTATCGCAGCTGAAGAGCAGCCTGATTCGCAGTTTTATACTTCGCGTTTAGGGGTGCGGATGGAAGATATTATCGATTTTTATAACAACAAAATCGTTCATAATCCTAATTTCCGCGTGAAGTTGTTGCACTTTTTCATTAATTCTGGTATCACGGATTCGCCATATTATTGGAACGAATTAGAGAAATACGTAACGCTTTATTGTAAGTTTAAAAAGATTAATCCTGATTTAGATACCCTGGATATTGGTGGCGGTATGCCATTTAAAGATTCATTGGTTTTCGATTTCGATTACGAGTACATGGTAAACGAAATTGTAAAAAGGATTAAAGAAATTTGTGCCATTCATGATGTGATGGAACCAGATATTATTACTGAATTTGGTAAATACACGGTTGCAGAAGCATCAGGAATTTTATACAAAGTTTTAGGTAGAAAACAACAAAATGATCGTGAGCGCTGGTTGATGTTGGATGGTTCTTTTATTACCAATTTACCGGATGTTTGGGCATTGAATCAAAAATACATTTTGCTTCCAATTAACAACTGGGATGCTGAATATGAGCGTGTTAACTTAGGCGGCATCACTTGCGACGGACAGGATTATTATAATCAGGAGGCGCACATGAACAGTGTATTCATGCCTAAAACACGTAAAGTGCAATACCTTGGTTTCTTTCACACCGGAGCTTATCAAGAGGTATTAAGCGGTTACGGCGGTATACATCATTGTTTGTTGCCTAGTCCGAAACATGTGCTTATTCGCAGAAACCGCGATGAAAGCTTCAACTTCGAAGTTTTTGGTGAAGAACAGAATAGCAAGCAGGTTTTGAAAATATTGGGTTATTAAATAGGTTGCCTGTTTCGGGTTATAAATCTTAAATTCATAATTAAAACTCGAAGTAAATATGCTTCGAGTTTTTTTATTCATAAGGATATTCTAATTTTACAAATTGCCAAACTGGTAAACACAACTTGTAACCCACAACAGATTATGCAATTCGGTAAAGTAGACGACCCTTCGATTATAGATTTCACCCTCCCCGCAGATGCCCCTGAAACAGCAGGAATCTTAGCAATAAATAAACCTCAACAAAATTTTCAGGCTTATGTGGGTTGCGCCAAATGGAATAAAGCAGATTTAAAAGGATTTTATCCGAAGGGAACAAAAGATGAGTTAACCTATTATGCTACACAATTCAATTCGATTGAATTAAACGCTACATTCTATGGAATGCCAAGCAGTGAACAGGTGATTACCTGGAAGGAAAAAACACCTGCTGACTTTAAATTTTTCCCTAAATTAACCAATACGGTGAGTCATTTCAAAAGGCTAATTAACGTTAAAGAACCTGTTGAACAATTTGCTGATGCGATCAGTAACTTTGAAGACAAACTGGGCATGGCTTTTCTTCAACTACATGATAATTTCAAGCCGAAAGATTTTGAGCGACTGAAAATTGTGGTGAAAGAGTTTCCAAAGGTAATTCCGTTAGGTGTTGAAGTAAGAAATGCAGAGTGGTTTTCTAACCCGACTATTGCCAGCGAGTTTGCTACACTTTTCGAAGATAATGGAGTGGCCAATATCATTGTAGATACCGCTGGTAGAAGAGACATGCTGCACATGAGGTTGACAACGCCAACCGCTTTTATTCGTTATGTGGGTGCAAACCATGAAAGTGATTATACCCGGTTAGATGAATGGGTAGAAAAAATAGCTAAATGGAAAGAACAAGGTTTGCAAAACTTGTATTTCTTTGTACACCAAAATATCGAACTAGCTTCGCCTTTATTGTCTGCTTATTTTATTGAAAAACTAAATAAGACTATAGCAACAGATTTAAAAATACCCACAATGGGAAATGGCAACACTCCAGGCCCAACATTATTCTAATATATTAAGATTTTATCGAATGATTTGCTTGAAATCATTCGACAAAATCTTGTATAAAACAGCATTCCTGAAAGAGTATTAAACTCGTTTGTATACCGCTTCAATTGCTTTCGCCTCTTCTTCTCCTGGCATAATATTATACGCTGAAAAAACAATTTCATCTTTACTAACAATTTCCAGTTCTGTACGCCAGCCAAAAAGTTGGTCACCATATTCGGGGTTTCCCCATGAGCCTAAAATAGAAAAGCCTTTTTCAGTTGCTTGGCCTGTTGCTTGCATAATCTGTGTACCCATGTGGAAGCTATCGATCCAACTGAAGGTAAATTTCTGGTATGGAATATCAAAACCAATAATCATCTTGCCTTCCAAAGGCTTTCCGTCTAAACTACTTTGATAATCGTATGAAATGAAACGCCCATCCAAAATCGAAGTTATTTCAGCTTCGGCAGGAGACTCATCTGCTAAAACATCTCTTTCAAACCAGGTTTTGGCAGTTCCTTTCCAACTGCCGACGATGTTTTTTAGTTTCTGGTGAGCACCATCTGCTAGCGATTGCTCAAATTTACCTTTTGCCATAATCAAACTTAAAAAATATTATCGGATTGTTAGATTGATTAATTGAAGATGTTCCCACTGAAAATTCGGTATTGCTTTTTGGTTAATCATAAAATTAGTATCTTGTTTCATGCTAAAAAAGCTCGATTTAAGTCAGGTTGTAGTATTAGATATTGAAACAGTTCCTCAATATCCAACCTTCAGTGAAGTTCCGCCGCATTTACAACAGCTTTGGGAGCAGAAAACACATTTTCAACGGACGACAGATCAAAGCGCAGACGAATTTTACGAACGAGCTGGCATCTTAGCCGAATTTGGAAAGATCATCTGTATCAGTTTAGGGATTTTCAGCTATCAAAATAAATCGTATTCTTTACGTTTGAAATCATTTTATGGCCATGACGAAAAAGAAATTTTAACAGAATTTTCGAAGCTAATTAACAGGCAAGTGCCTACATTGGCATTTTGCGCCCATAATGGAAAAGAATTTGATTATCCTTATATCTGCAGACGATTGCTGATCAATGGCTTAGAAATTCCAACTCAGCTAGATATCTCTGGTAAGAAACCCTGGGAAATTAACCACCTGGATACTATGGAGATGTGGAAGTTTGGCGACCATAAACATTTCACTTCCTTGAATTTATTAGCGACAATTTTGAATATCCCTACGCCAAAAGACGACATTGATGGAAGCCAGGTTAGGCAGGTTTATTATGAAGAGCAAAATCTGGATAGAATTGTAACCTATTGTCAAAAAGATGTAGTGACTACCGCTCAAGTGTTACTAAAATTTAAAGGAATGGATATTATTTCAGCAGAAAACATTACCATTGTATCCTGATGCTAAACGTTGAAAATCTAAATATCGACTTCTACAATCAAGAAGAAAAAACCTGGTTTAAGGCAGTTAAAACAATCAGTTTCAATGTTAAAAAAGGAACTGTTTTGGGTATTGTTGGAGAATCTGGATCGGGCAAATCCGTAACTTCTTTTTCCATTATGCGTTTGCACGACGAACGTTCAGCTAAAATTACCGGCGATATTGATTTTGAAGACGTTAGTTTGCTCAACTTAAGTTCAAATGAAATCCGTCAGATAAGGGGAAATCAAATTTCAATGATTTTCCAGGAACCCATGACTTCATTGAATCCTGTTTTTACCTGTGGCGAGCAAGTGGCAGAAGCCATCATACTTCACCAAAAAGTTGATAAACAAACGGCTAAAGAAAAAACTATCGACCTTTTTAATGAGGTTCAATTGCCGCGACCAGAGAAGATATTTGATAGTTACCCGCATCAAATTTCTGGTGGACAAAAACAAAGGGTGATGATTGCGATGGCTTTAAGCTGCAACCCAAAACTTTTAATTGCTGATGAACCTACAACTGCACTCGATGTTACTGTTCAAAAAACCATTCTTCAACTGCTTTTAAAGCTGAAAGAAGAGCGACACATGGGCATGATTTTTATCTCGCATGATTTAGGTGTGGTAAATGAAATCGCCGATGAGGTTGCTGTAATGTACAAAGGCGAAATTGTAGAGCAAGGGCCTGCAAAGTCAATATTTGAAAATCCTCAACACCCTTACACTAAAGGCTTGCTAGCTTGTCGCCCTTCTCCTAGCCTGCAATTGAAGAAACTGCCGGTTGTAGCCGATTTTTTAACCGGAAAAATTGCCGATGCAAATGCACACTTGAATGCATCTAACCAGTTAACGGAAGAAGAAATTGTCTCACGTAGAGCATTACTTTACGCTAAAAAACCTTTGCTTCAGGTTAAAGAACTTTGCACCTGGTATTCCATTCACAATGGTTTGTTTGGCAAAACCACCGATTACGTGAAAGCAGTAGACCAGATTAATTTTGAGGTTTTTCCCGGAGAAACTTTAGGCTTGGTCGGCGAATCTGGTTGTGGTAAAACAACTCTTGGCAGAACAATTTTACGATTGATTCAACCTACATCAGGAAGTATCATATTCAGCGGTCAAGATATCACAAACATCAGCAGATCTGAATTGAGGAAATTAAGAAAAGATATTCAGATTATTTTTCAGGATCCATACGCCTCTTTAAACCCAAAACTTAGCATTGGCCAATCAATTTTAGAACCTTTGCAAGTACATCGGTTGTATAAAAATGATGCAGAAAGAAAGCAAAAAGTGCTGGAACTATTGAGTAAGGTAGGCTTGAAAGAGGAGCATTTTAACCGTTACCCGCATGAATTTAGCGGCGGGCAGCGGCAGCGTGTGGTCATTGCAAGAGCTTTGGCTTTAGAACCAAAATTCATTATTTGTGATGAATCCGTTTCGGCATTGGATGTTTCTGTACAAGCGCAGGTACTGAACTTAATTAGAGATCTTCAACGCGAATTCGGTTTGACATACATTTTCATTTCACATGATTTAGCGGTGGTGAAACATATATCAGATCGTATTTTAGTAATGAATAAAGGTAAAATTGAAGAGGAAGGTTTTCCGGAACAAATCTTCTATGCACCAAAGGCAGCTTACACCAAAAAATTAATTGAGGCGATACCGGGCTCTTGATGCAGGGGCGAACGTATTACAACTGAGCGTTAGGTATTGATGTACTTAGATAATATCTCTGCAACAACCAAAAGCGCATTGGCCTAGCCATTATTTTGAGGAAACGTTGAAACCACTTTCAAAACCGTTCAAACTGTAGTGTCCAAAATAATTTTTAGCCGTGTGGCGGCATAAAAGCAGAGGCAGGCTTCAGATTATTTTCGTTGTGGTTTGACGAATTTTTACCGAAGTAATGGCAAGCCTTGTTTTTTGCTCCACTTTTCATCAAGAAAAAGTGGAAGGCCTGTCTGGGCAAGATAAAATTATCTTAGTGCATTTGCCTCGGCTCAAGATGGAAAATGTAATGATGTGAGATAAATAACGGCTATACCGTAACCTTATTAATCCCACCTAATCTATCTTAAATTTCGTGTTTATTTACGTCATTCGTCATCCATTTTACACCACACATTAACCATCGTTTATATCTTTTCTGTATCTTCGGTAAATTCAGTTTTAGCGTATGGCAAAGAAGAAATCGGCAAATATAAAATTGGTTCTAAATCAATTGGTTAGTGATGTATTTGAAAAAAACAACAATCAGGTTCTTAACTATAAACAGGTTTCGGCTAAATTAAATCTGAACGATCAGGAATCAAGAGAAACCATCCTGGAAATATTAAAAGAAGGCAAAGGCGCCGGTATTTTCCTTGAACCAGAAAAAGGAAAATTCAAGCTTAAAGATCTTCAAAATTTCATAATCGGAACTGTTGATATGACCGCTGATGGTTCTGCCTATATCGTTCCGGAAGACGAATTTGAGAAAGACGTCTTCGTAGCTCCTAGAAAATTGAAAAATGCATTACATGGCGATACCGTCAAAGCTTATGTTTTTGCTAAAAAAAGTGGACGAAAAAACGAAGGCGAGGTTGTAGAAATCCTGAAACGGGCCAAGTCAGATTTTACTGGTGTAATTAAAATATCCGATCGATTTGCATTTGTTATCGCTGACGATAAAAAGATGATGCATGACATTTTCGTACCATTGGCTGATACGTTGGATGCAAAAAACGGTCAACGGGTTTTGGTAACCTTATCTGATTGGCCGGAAAGCGCTAAGAATCCTATCGGTATTGTAAAACATGTATTAGGAAACCAAGGTGAAAACAACACCGAAATGAACGCCATTTTGGCTCAATATGGTTTCCCCTTAGAATTTCCACCGCAGGTAGAAAAAGAGGCTAATGCAATCCCTGAGGAAATTCCCGCGGAAGAAATTGCAAAGCGTAAAGATTTTAGGAATATACTTACTTTCACCATCGATCCTGCAGACGCTAAAGATTTCGATGACGCCATTTCCTATCAGAAACTTCCGAATGGAAACCATGAAATTGGGGTTCATATTGCTGATGTTTCTCATTATGTTATTCAGGGAACCGATTTAGATAAGGAGGCTTATAGCCGTGCTACATCAGTATATTTGGTTGATCGCGTAATCCCGATGTTGCCAGAACGTTTAAGTAATGGTGTTTGCTCGCTTCGTCCAAATGAAGACAAATTGTGTTTTGCTGCAGTGTTTGAACTCGATGAGCAGGCCAATATTCAAGCTGAATGGTACGGGCGGACTATCATTCATTCTGATAGACGTTTTAGCTATGAAGAGGCGCAGCAAGTAATAGAAAATAAAGCTGGTGATTACGCCACAGAAATTCTAAAACTTAATGAGCTTGCTTATATTTTGCGTGATCGTAAATTTAAAAATGGTGCCATTAGTTTTGAAAGTACCGAGGTAAAGTTTAAGCTTGATGAATCTGGCAAACCAATTGGAGTTTATGTAAAAGAGCGGAAAGATGCACACAAATTAATTGAAGATTATATGCTTCTAGCCAACCGAAAAGTGGCAGAATTTGTGGCTAAAAAGCAAAAGGGTGAGAAGAAACTAACTTTCGTTTACCGGGTTCACGATTCGCCCAATATGGAAAATCTTACTTCTTTCGCCACATTTGCTTCCCGTTTCGGTTATAAAATCAATACTAAATCGGATAAGGAAATTGCCAAATCACTGAACCATTTAATGGCCGATGTAGAAGGTAAGAAAGAACAGAATATATTAACTTCACTGGCCATCCGCTCAATGGCTAAAGCAATTTATTCAACTAAAAAGACGAGTCATTATGGCTTGGCTTTTGAATACTACACCCACTTTACCTCGCCAATTCGTCGTTACCCCGATGTAATGGCACACAGGCTGCTCCAAACCTATTTAGCTGGTGGTAAATCTGCTGATGCAGAATTTTACGAAGTAGCATGCGCTCATTCTTCTGCAATGGAAAAACGTGCCGCCGATGCAGAAAGAGCATCAATTAAATACAAACAAGCCGAATACCTCGAAAATAATATTGGTACTGAATACAAAGGGATTATTTCTGGAGTTACCGAATGGGGTATGTATGTTGAGATCGAAGAAAATAAATGTGAGGGAATGATTCGTTTGCGTGATATTTCTGACGATTTTTATGTACTCGATGAAAAAAATTATTGCATTGTTGGCCAAAGAAAAAAGAAAAAATATCAACTTGGTGATGAAGTGATGATTCGGGTAAAGAAAGTCGACCTTTCTAAACGCCAAATTGATTTCACCCTTATTCCTGATTAAAATAAGACATTCGTGCCCAAAGACACCGTGTTTACGTAAAAGATGCATACAACAGAACAACTACAACAAATCTTAGATACAGCAATAAAAAATTTAAAGTTTCCTGATCAGCCTAAACAGCTTTACGATCCGATTACTTATATCATTAACCTGGGGGGAAAACGCGTTAGGCCACTTCTGGTTTTAATGGCAACCGAACTATTTGGTAAGGATGCCCACGACTCCATCCATGCAGCCATGGCAATTGAAGTTTTTCACAACTTTACGTTAGTGCATGATGACATAATGGATAATGCACCTCTGCGCCGGGGTAAAGCAACCGTACATGAGAAATGGAGCACCAATACGGCTATTTTAAGTGGAGATGTGATGATGGTTGAGGCAAATAAAAACCTAGCCAAGGTTAATCCAATCTTCCTGAAAGATGTTCTAGATACTTTTAACGCAACAGCTCAAGGCGTTTGCGAAGGACAGCAACTCGATATGGAATTTGAAAGCCGTGATGATGTAAGTATTGAAGAATACATCAACATGATCAGGTTAAAAACGGCAGTTCTGCTGGGTGGCGCTTTAAAGTTAGGTGCGATCATCGCAGGGGCTTCAGAAAAAGATGCTGATTTGATCTACCAGTTTGGAGAAAACATCGGAATTGCTTTTCAATTACAGGATGATATTCTGGATGTTTATGCTGATCCTGAGAAGTTTGGAAAACAGGTTGGTGGCGATATCATCGCAAACAAGAAGACATTCTTACTACTAAAAGCATTTGAACTGGCAGAAGGTGATATCAAGGAGTCTTTAGATACCTGGACGGGTTATAAAGATTTCGACATCAAGGAAAAAGTCGCAACAGTAACCTCCGTTTACAATACTTTGGATATTCAAAATATTGCTAAACAAACGATGAATAACTACCTGGATAAGGCATTAAACTTTTTTGAGCAAATTAATGTGAGCACTGAGCAAAAAAACAATCTGCTCACATTAACTAATCAGCTAATGGCTAGAGAATACTAACACATATAACGCTTCGTTTAAAAAGAGCTTATTGCAAAATAATTTTATATTTCAATAGAGAAAATAATACTTCATAAATCGTAACTCCCGTGAAAACGGGAGTCGTAATGCGAATAGAAGACAGAAATGCTCTTTCATGTAATAAGATGCGCAGTCAGGCTGAGGGTTAACTTATTTCATAAAAATTAATTGTAGCAGATGATAAGTTGTACATGATCCCATAAACAGAAAAAGTCCTGATTTTCATCAGGACTCTTCAAATATCGATTAATACTAATTATTCTGCAACAGCAGCTTCTTCAGTAGCTTCGTCTTTTTTAACTTTTTTAGCAGGTGCTTTTTTAGCAGCAGCTTCAGCAGGAACTTCTACAGCAGCAACTTCTTTTTTAACAGCTGGTTTTTTAGCTAATGCTTCTTCGATTTCAGCATCAGAGATAGGAAGAACAGATACATAAGATTTGTTATCTTGCTTCTTTCTGAAAACTACAGTACCATCAATCAAAGCGAATAATGTATGGTCTTTTCCTAAACCAACATTTTTATCTGGATGGTGTTTTGTACCACGTTGACGTACTAAAATGTTTCCAGCGATAGCTAACTGACCACCGAAAATTTTAATACCTAAACGCTTACTATGCGATTCACGTCCGTTTTTCGAACTACCGGCTCCTTTTTTGTGTGCCATGATTTTATATTTTTTAACTCGCTAGAAGCGAATTATTGGTTAACTAATGAATTATAACGTGATATCAGAAATCTGAATCTTTGTGAAAAACTGGCGGTGACCATTTTTCTTTTTGTAACCTTTTCTACGTTTTTTGTGGAAAACGATTACTTTATCACCTTTTAAATGAGATACGATAGTAGCTGAAACTTTAGCACCTTTAACCGCAGGAGCTCCTACAGTGATTGCACCACCATTATCAACCAACAATACATTATCAAATTCAATACTAGCGCCTTCATCTCCTTGCAATCTGTGTACAAAAAGGTGCTGGTCTTTAGCAACTTTAAATTGCTGCCCTGCTATATTTACTATTGCGTACATTGTTTAAATATTAGTTTTTTAATTTTTATTTAACGAGGTGCAAATATAGAACAAATTCAATTAACACACAAACACATATCGAAAATATTTTAACTATAATCCTCCGGAACCAAGATTTATAGGATTACCAGATTTTAAGATCGAGTTACAATATGTTTTTGATCCGATTTGGAAAGCAAAACCTGAATATATTAGGTTACATCTGCCCTGCTGTTTATTACAAGTCCTCGCTGCGCTTCGGGCTTTTCATTACCATTAGGTTTATTTTACCCAGGCCGGTATTTCAAACTGTTGTTAGCAACCCTCAAACTTTACAAACAATTTTATTAAATGCGCTGCTATAGAAAACATGCCTTTGTTTATAAACCCAATTGAACGAAAATACTTTTTATTGCATTACCTTAAATATTTTTGTTATGCTGAGGGTTAATTTATTTCATAAAAATCAATATAGATGACGTTAAGAACGGTCGTCATTGCGAGGCACGAAGCAATCTCTTTTAATAGAATAATACAAAAATGAGATTGCTTCTCCGATAAAGAATCGGGATCGCCTGCCTGCCGCAGGCAGGCAATAACGGAAAGTTAAAAACGTCAATGATAGGCACGAAGCATCTGCAACCTATAAACAAATGCTTCGTGCCTCAGCATGAAAAAAGTTGTTTAAAAAGATTGCAGTGAAAGCGGGATTGAATACCGCAATAGACAACCAAACATTCATTTTCAAATCAAACGCTTAAACTAAAAACTTGCTATTAGTTAAAAAATGTTAAACCACTTTCTTTATTACGAAAGTTTCGTAGATTTACGAAAATTAAATAAAACTTAACAACACAAAATTTATGAAAAGCACCCTCATTTCCTCAGTGATGACATTATTTGCCGTTTCAACATTTGCTCAAAATCCCGATAAGGCACTTGCCAGAGTGAGATACACCTATACCCATATTCAAGACACCACACAAAAAGACAAGCCGCACAAAGAAAACATGTTACTGGTTACTGGAAAAAACGCTTCTGTGTATACAAGTTATGATAAACTGAATCAAGCTTTAAATGCGAAAAAGCAAATTGAAGAGCAGATTAAAAACCAAACAGGCAGCAATAGCATGAAAATCGAAATCAAAAGTGAAACGAAGTCGCCGACCACCGCTGTAGATTATTTCTTTTTTGCCAACGAAGGTAAAATGTTTAGCAAAGAAAAACTGCTTAATCATTATTTGATTGAAGAAACGGCGCCACAAATAGATTGGAAGATAACAAAAGATACCATGAGTTTTTCGGGTATCCCTTGCCAAAAAGCCATGGCTAATTTTAAAGGCAGAAACTGGATTGCCTGGTACGCTACTGATATTCCTTTTCAAAGCGGTCCGTGGAAACTAAATGGTTTACCAGGTTTAATAATTGAGGCTTATGATGAAAAGAAAGAAGTAAAATTTGAATTTGCCGGACTTGAAAACGTAATCGCAGATGATGCGAAAAATGCTTCATATGGAGATCAGAAAATTACCATGCCGAATGGTTCAACAGGAACGCTGAGAATTGCAGGAATAGAAACTAATACCGCTTACTTAGGGTCGGAAATTAAACTGCCTGCCAATGCGATAAAAACAACGCGAAAGGAACTTGACAAACTAAAGGCGGCCCGCGACAAGGACCCTGAAGGATTTATGCAAGCTCAAATGGCTGCAAATGGCATTCAAGGAGCCTTTAAAAAAAGCGTATCTACGCCCACGGGTCAACCAATAATTAAAGCTGAAATCAATAATCCTATAGAAATCCCTGACAAAAAATGAGAGCGGTCATTTTGATTACACTGATGTATTTTTCTGGAGTAGCAGTAGCTTTTGCTCAAAAAACCATCAAAGGAAGTGTGAAAGATCATACAGGCAAGGCTATCGAATCTGTAAATGTGAACCTAAAAGATAATGAAGGAAATATAATCATTTTTACCAGAACAAATAAAAACGGTGAGTTTAACCTAGCCGTTAAAAGTGAGCAGATTATTGGTTATCGCATTGAAGCATCGAGTATCGGCTATAAAAAACAAAGCATTGCTATTAAAGATATTAATAGGAATCAGGATCTGGTTTTACAAGCAAGCGAAACTAATTTAGAAACGGTCACAGTCAAAAACCGTCCGCTGTTAACAACTAAAGGAGATACACTAAACTATAAAACATCCGATTTTGCGGATAAGCAAGACCGAACTATTGGCGATGTACTTAAAAAGATGCCAGGTATTGAAGTGGCAGAAAATGGAAAAATCAGCTATAATGGCAAATCCATCTCTAATTTGTATGTAGATGGCGACAACTTGCTTGACGACAAGTATAACATTGGCACAAAAAGTATCCCGCAAGATGCGGTTGATAAAGTACAGGTGATCCAAAATGATCAACCGATTAAAATGATGCGAAAAAATAATATGAGTGATGATGTTGCACTAAACCTCGTACTTAAAGATGAGGCGAAACTAAGGGTAATGGGCGACGCTACCGTAGGTGCTGGAGCACCGAATCGCTTTGATGAAAACTTAACCGCGATGTTGTTCAACAAGAGATTGAAGTTTATTAACAACATTAAGGGCAACAACATTGGCATTGACCCAGGTATAGAATTAACCTCACACAATTTTTCTGACTACCAGAAGCGTTTAGATAATACCAAACCAAATGGCTTACTATCTACCGGCGCAGCCGGAGTGCCTTCATTGCCTCAAAGCAGATATCTGTTCAACAAGGCTGGTGTTGTAAACCTGAACAATTTATATAAGTTTAATCAGGATTTACAGTTAAGGGCAAACATTTCTTACCTCTACGATAACCGCAGGCAACAATACAATCAATTTTCGGAGACTTATTTAGAAGATCAAATTATTAGTTATACCGAGTTTCAGAACAACAAGATTAACCCACAGAAATTAAGAGCGCAGTTTAATTTGAATAAGAACGCAGAGAATGATTACTTCAACAATAATTTATCTTTAGATTACCTGCCATTTAAAACCACTTCGGCTTTCTCTATCAATAATGTGGCTGCGAACCAATATTTATCGCAAAAAACCTTCGATATTTCGAATGAGCTCAATTACCGCAAGAAATTAAAATCCGAAAATGTAATTAACCTTTACTCCTATTTAAACAATACCTCGCAACCAGAAACTTTGAATATTTCGCAAGGTTTAAATGCCGACATCCTTAATAATGGAAATAGTTATCTTGGATTGAATCAATATGTCAAATTGCCCACTTGGTACACTAACAATTACCTTTCATTTGCTTTTGTTAAGGGTGGTTTCGCTCAAACTTACAAGGTAGGTTTTAATCTCCAGCAGCAGAATTTAAACTCTGAACTCTATCGTATCCAGAACGATCAAACTTCCGAACTCGTTTCGCAGAATACAGTAAATGATTTGAAGTGGTTTAAAGGCCGAGCATATGCCGATGCCACTTACGAATACACCAATGATAAACTAAAGGCGGGATTGAGCTTACCTGTTAGCTATAACCATATCAATTACAACGATCCTGTAAATTCCTTGAATAGTAGTTTGACTAAACTTTTTCTAAATCCATCCCTGAATATTAAATACCAAACAGGGATCGAAAACTATTTTTCTGCAAACTATTTCTATAAAAACGATCTCGGGGGAATTGATGACGTATACCGTGGCACAGTTTTAAAAAATTATCGCTCGTTATTTGCAAATAACGCACCCATTTCTGAAGCAGAGACACATAGCTTTCGTGGCGAATTTAACTTTAGGAGAGCCATGCAGATGTTTTTCTTTAACGCCTCTGCAGGTTACAACAACACTAAACTCAATACAATTTCTTCTTACAGCTTAAGTAATAATATTCAACAGCGAATGGTATTACCGCTACAAAATCATGTAAAAAACCTCTTTATTACTGCAAACGCAAGTAAATATATTTTCGCTTTGAAAAGCACAGCTAATGCCAGCCTTAACTATTCAGAAAGTAGATATAGTCAACTGCAAAATAATGAACTTTTACCATTCAATACCCAAACAATATCGTACAAAGCAGGAATTGAAGCTAAGTTGACGAAGTTTATGAACTGGTCGTACAATGCTATTTACTCTGTTACCAATAACAAAGCTGAGGTTGCAAATGCAATCACTACCAATTTTCAGCAATTAAGGCAACAAACATCGGTGGCCATCGCCACCGTTAGTAATGTTTACCTGAATTTATCTGCTGAACATTTATTTACACACCAGGCCAGCCAACCAAATCTGAATTATTTATTTGCCGATGCGAATGTAAAATACAAAATAATGAAGTTTAAAACAGATTTTGAATTTGGGGTAACGAATTTGGCAAACATTAAACGATTCGACGCTATTTATCTTTCAGCAAATTCTTTAACTACAGGAACTTTTCTTATCCCTGGAAGGGTGGCGATGCTAAAAGCGACATTCAGCTTTTAAATAGATGCAATTGGTTTAAATCAAAAAGATTAACCGTTAGATAAATCGCTATCAAAATTAGCCAGGGAAAAATCACTAAACTAATAGAAGTCCGAAAATTTTTTGGAGCTCGCTAAAAATGATGGTTAGCAAGGAGAATAAATATCAATGGAGATTGTCAAAAAGAAAATTATAAATTGATCTAAAGCATATAGACAGACTCACCATGATAAAAAATGAGAAAAGTTTATTAAAATTTTATGGCTTAGTTGTAATTTGTATTGCCGGGTTATTGCCCTTCAAAACTTTAATAGCTAAAATATTATTGGGGTCAATACCTTTAAAATCTTCATGAGTAGCTTTGGCCCCGTTAATGTAGTAATCTGTTTCCTCAACAGATTTGGGCGTTATTTCTGTTCCATTTTGAACATTTGAAACTTTGCTGAGGGTTTTTATTAGCACAACTTTATTAACAGTGGCTTTTATTGATTTGTTAGTATTTGGTGCATCAACATCTCGCAAAAAGACACCCATTATATTCGGATCAATTCTTGAGCTATCTTTAAAAGTGAAATGCTGCAACATTGTTTTTGTTTTTGCCCCTTCAGTTGCTCGCAGATCAGTCACTTTGCCAACAAGCCTACCCAACTCGCTTGAAATAGATTGATAGCTCGTATCGGTAGTTTCAAAATGCGTTTTAAAAACGAAGGTCATTTTTTCAACGGAGTCAACTCCTTTCTTTAACTCATGAGTAGATTTAATATCAACCTTTCGTTTGATTTTCTCTGGCTTCTCGATGATCACTTGAATATCACGCTTTGGCAAAGCATTCTTAATTATTGTAGTCAGCGGCGCCATCTTTTTCTGAACATTTTTCTCATCTATGGTAAAGGCCAGTGTAACGCAAAGTAAAACTGGTAGAACCAATAAATAACGCGAAAGATCAACTTTTGACGAACGTTTAGCATTCATCATCTTAATTCGCTTTTTAAGGTCTGACAGATTAAAATTATTCACAATCGTGATAGACGGCTGTAAGCTACCCACATTTAATAAACTATATTGATAGGCTTTTTTATCAATACCTTTTTTCAATATTTTGGCATCAGTAATGAATTCGATGTTCTCTCTAACAGCCTTTTTCATCAACCAAACACCAGGATTAAACCAATAAAAAACCACGCAAACTTCTGCAAGAATGATATCCAAAGTGTGCCATTCCTCAACGTGTACTTTTTCATGCTCTAGAATGTTGTTCAAATCCTGAGCTTGGTGTAATGCTGGATTGATATAAATTGTCTGCCAAAAAGTAAAGGGACTTACTTCCTCATTCAAAATCCTAACATTGAAATCTTTTAGTTTACCAACAGCAGATTTTTTATGCATCTGGCGTAGTGAAACAAACTGAATCAATAGCCTTATTGCCATCAAAAAAAAGCCTATATAAAAAAGTACACTTAAAGAATACCAGAAGACTGAAACTGAGTCTTCCTGAATAATTTGATTGAGATTTTGATTTAATTGTGGAATGAAACCAGGAATTGGTTGTTTTCCAGAAAAGAAATCTGTTAAATTGATAAACGGATAGGCTGATGAAAAAACGATTCCAAAGACAAGAAAAACACGATTTAAGGAATAAAACGTCAATCTTCTAAGCACAAGATAATAGGTAGCAGAAAATAAGATCAGCACTAGATTAATTTTCAATAGTACAAGGAAAAATTGTGGCATGACATTACTTTTCAGGGTTTTCGATCAAGTTGATAATTTCCTTCAATTCTTCGGCACTTATCTTTTTATCTTTTGCAAAAAAAGCGACCAGCTCTTTATACGAACTTTGAAAATAATTGTTTACAAAACCATTCATGAAGCGCTTTTTGTACTCAACCTCTTTTACTTTTGCGCTGTAACGATTGGCGTTGGCGAAGCGCTCACTAATCAAATAACCCTTTTTCTCCAGATTTTTGATGGTCGACGCCAATGTGGTGTACGGAGGTTTAGGCTCAGGCATTGTGTCCATAAAATCTTTGATAAAACCTTTGCCAACTTGCCAAACCGCAAGCATTGCTTCCTCTTCTTGTAATGTTAATTTCTCCATCAATTACGAATATATCGTAAATATACGAAATCATCCTAAAAAAAACGGCTTAATTGCAACCCTAAATTTTAGGTTTACAATCAAGCCTTTTAATATTTTCTGTAATAAAATTACTTTCCAGATCTTATTTCAGCCTGGTTTAAAGTTTCCTGAATTACTTTACGCATTTGAACGGCAGCATCCAACAACTTTGGGTTTCCATCAAAATCGCCATATATCACTACATGTTTCGATTTTTCTTTGTAATTGAAGGTGATATCGTAACGTGGAACTGCTTTCGATTTAGCACTTTTTTGACCAATCGTATCGGGAAAATTCCAAAGACCAATCTCATTCGCCTTTCTGTGCATGTACAAAATATCGTCGCTTTTTAAGAAAACTTTCTTGGTAATCACCGAGTCTCTATTGTTTACATATTGATAAACACCCGTTTTTGAATCATACTTATTTTCTAAGTTATCTTTTAATCCGTAGCTAAATTGCATGGAAACAAAATCAGCCTTGCGAAATGGTGCATTCTGAATAATGGGCTTGTAATAGATATAGCAGTAAATAATCATCGGTACGATGATGGTAATGGCTAAGAATATTTTTTTTCCTCTACTTGACACTTGAGTTAATTATTGAATTTTGAATGACTGAATTATTGGACTATCAAATTTTGAGTTAATCCAAAACGATGCAAAGTTTAGAAAATTTAGTGAACATCGAAACATCCCAAAATCATTTATTAAATACATACTAAACTAAAAACGTCTGATGGATGACTAGAACTCGCAATTACGAATCTTTCAACTCCCCTTCCCATTTACTTACTACTGCAGTTGCGATACTGTTACCAACAACATTAGTTGCAGAGCGGCCCATATCCAATAGCGGATCGATACCAATCAGTAGGGCTAAACCTGCCTCGGGAATATTGAAACTGGCAATGGTTCCTGCAATTACTACCAATGAAGCTCTCGGTACACCCGCAATACCTTTACTGGTTAACATTAAAATCAATAACATTGAAATTTGCTGTTCGAAACCTAAATGAATGCCATAAGCTTGCGCTATAAAAAGCGATGCAAAAGTCATGTACATCATGGAGCCATCCAAATTGAACGAATAGCCCAACGGCAATACGAAACTCACAATTTTATCTTTGCAGCCAAAACGTTCTAGCAACATCATGGTTTTGGGGTAAGCAGCCTCGCTGCTGGCTGTACTGAAAGCCAAAATTGCCGGCTCTTTCATATCGCTTACTAGCTTGAAAACTCGTTTTTTAAGGATTAAAAAGCCGATAAAAATCAGCATTGCCCATAAAATACCTAAACCCAGGTAAAACTCTCCAATAAAAATAGCATAGGTATTAAGCACATTTAGTCCTTGCTTGGCTACTATGGCTGTCATCGCACCAAAAACTGCTAATGGAGCAAAGTTCATCACATAACCCGTCATTTTCAAAATCACATGCGCAATGGCGTCGAACGCTTTAATTACTACCTGGCCTAAGTCGCCAATGGCAGCTGTGGCTACACCAAAAAACAAAGAAAATACAACGATTTGAAGAATTTCATTGGTGGCCATAGATTCGGCAATACTTTTAGGAAAAACGTGGGCGATAAAATCTTTTACGCTCATAGCAGCCTTTTGGATGCCGGTATTTACCATTTGATCTGGCAAGGTTAACTGCATGTGTTTTCCAGGCTCGAACAGGTTAACTAAAATTAATCCAAGTACTAAAGACATTAGCGACATCGCCATGAACCATCCTAAAGTTTTACCGCCAATGCGGCCTACAGCTTTAATATCGCCAACTTTAGCCACACCTACCACCAAAGTTGTAAAAACCAAGGGCGCCACAATCATTTTTATCAAGCGAAGAAAAATATCACTCAAAAGCGTGAAATATTCAAGCTTCTTTTCCCGGATATCTTCATTCTCCTTTTTAATTTGAGCATTCGCTTTTCTTTCGGCTTTAAGCTGGGTAAAAGTTGCAGATGTTGTATCGGTAGTTTTTTTAATGGCTACCTCTATGCTTTTTACCTGCGCATCAGCGTTTAGGATTTTCTGATTGTAAACATCAATCGAATTAACGTTCAGAATATAGCCTAATGCAACTCCGGCAATCAGCGCTATAAAAATGAACAGCGTGAGTTTGTTTTTCTTCATGAATATAAAAAGTTTGTGGCTCTGTTAATTTGGTAAAACTACGATATTTACCGTGGCTAACAAATTTTGATCGCCAGGGTGTTTAAAAATTATTTAATTTTCTAATTTCGCTGTAACAAAAAACGATAACCTCCATCTAAAAAACATCTACAAACCCATAAATGGAACAAAAAGACAAGCTATTTAAAGAAATCTTCGACTCGAATTCCAAAAAGATCTTCCATTTATGTTATGGTTACACGGGCGATACCGATGCTGCTAATGATCTTCTACAGGAAACCTTTTTAAAGGTTTGGCAGAATCTGGACAAGTTTAGAAACAAATCATTAATATCAACCTGGATTTATAGAATTGCCGTCAACACTTGCCTTACCTATCTCAGATCGGAAAAAAGACAAGCAAAAGACGAGTTGACAGAGAACATTATTGAAAACAAAATTGAAGAGTTTTCAGAAAAGAATGAACAGGTAGCCCTGCTTTATAAATGCATATCGAAACTTGAAGAAAACGACCGTTTAATTATTACCATGGTGCTTGATGAGCTTCCATACCACGAAATTGCCGACATCTCTGGAATAAGTGAAGGCAATTTGAGGGTTAAAATTCATCGTATTAAACAAAAATTAACAGAACTATATAACCAGTATGCAAGCGTTTGATCAAATACAAGAGTTGTGGCAAAAACACGATGTAGAAGTTAAGGTTTCTGCTGATGAAATGCTACAGCAAGTAAAGAAAGAAGTGAATGGTTTGAAGTTAAAATCTGCTTTAAATATCCTTGGCATGCTTGCATCGTTTATTGCAATCGCCGTTTTATGGGTGTTCTTTCATTTCGAATCGTGGACCACACATATAGGAATTAGCATTACTTTGCTAGCGATAGGCGTATATATTTTAATTTTATACCGGGATCATCGGTTAATTTCAAAAAGCGATTATACCCTTCACCCCAATGAATATCTCAGTGATTTAAGAGTATATCAGTTGAATAGATATAAACTATACAATTCCCTTTATTGGTTTTATACTGTCGCACTCTCACTTGGACTGATTTTCTATTTCATCGAAATACTTGCACACTTAAGTATTACCATGACGATTGTAGCGGTTAGTTTCACATTTCTTTGGATTCTGTTCTGCTCTACAATTCTTAGAAATGCGGTTATAAAACGCGAAAAGGAGCGTATCTCTCTACTAATTGAAAAATTTGAAAGAATAAGTGCACAAATTTCAATGCAATAACATTTTAGGCACGGTTTTTTCAATTCAATTTTGTGATGAAAACACGTCTTGCAATTTTACTGCTTATACTCATACTACCGTTTACTTTCGGTTTTAAGCAAGATTTTACCCAGCCCGTTCAGCTGGATTGGGAAACTTATTTTAAAGGAAAGCCTGATACGCGTTCCCCATTTTTTGCATTAACGGCAATGACGTGGAAATACAGTTACGAATCTACCATCTATAGAAATCGAGTAGCTATCAATCTTAAAAATGAAATAAGCATTGATAAAGACCGCTCATGGGTAAAGTGGGATAAAATTAATGATCCGAATGTGAGTGCCAGCTTGCTTCACCACGAACAAGGACATGTTAATATTCAATATATTTTACTTTCAGAGGCGGAGCGTGTTCTAAAAAACAGAAACTATTCAATAAAAAATTATAAGGCTCAAATTTCTCAGTTAGCGAACGAACTAAGCAATTATTTCGACACTATGCAACGCAATTATGATGAGGAAACCGAACACGGTAGCAATCATAAAATGCAGGCACGTTGGGATAAAATTATTGAAGATAAAATGGCCGAATCTCGAGCTGCTACCCTAGCCAATGATTCGCGATAATTTCGGTAGGAAGATGATTAATCCAACAACCACTGCCAACAAAGCAGCCATTAACACCGCAGCAGCGGCTAAATCTTTAACAACTTTAATTTTAGGATGATATTCTGGAGAAACAACATCGGCTAATTTCTCTATCGACGCATTGATTATTTCAGCTACAATTACCGAAGTAATGACAGCCGAAATTGCAATCCACTCCGATGCAGAAAGCTGTAGGTAGAACGATAAGCCAATGGTGATTAGCGCTGCAAATAGATGAATTCTGCCATTATGATCATTAATAAAAAATAACCGCAATCCATTAAAAGCATATTTAAAGCTTTTAATTCTGTCTATTACTGAGAATTTGCGATTTTCTTGCATTTCGCAATTTACTAAATAGCATATTAAAACAAAGCAGCATCTCTGCAAATAGCTAGAGATGCTGCTTTAAAAGCTTCTACAATGATGTGTTTTAAAATCCTGACTCTTTATTAATTCGCAGATCCCTATTTCTTCGCTTCAGCTTTTTCAGCTGGAGCTCCATTGTCTAAAATTGTTTTTGTAGTAACACTTCTTTTTCCGCTTGGCGCAACAACGATTGTAGTTAACACCCGTTTTTCGCCTTGTGGAACAGTTACTTTAATTGGCGAAGTATACAAAAATGCATTTTCCGACGGTCTTGAACCGTCTAGTGAATAGTAAATTTTTCCGCCAGTAATCGGAACTTTTAGATCAATTGTAAAATCGCCACCAGTTAGAGGTTTATCACTTTGACCAATAGGTGTTGGCACCCAAAGGTTAATATTCATTTTATCTAAACGAGCTAAATGTTTCGGTAAACGCTCCTCCGAGAAATTCTTTAAGTCTTTGCGTTCAACCGGACTCCAGGCAATTTCTGATAGCGCCAATAAGCGTGGAAAGGCATGATTTTCTGCTTTTTCGGGTGTTTTAATGTATTCAGTCCACATGTTAGCCTGCACTCCTTTAATGTATTTTCGCTGATCGGCTGTTAAAACTTTCGGAATCGGATCGTAAGCATAAATTTTTTGGTAAGGTGCAAAACCACCGATGGTAACAGGTTCATCAGGAGAATTCGATTGTTTATGGTCGATGTATAGCCCCATCGAACCTGGAGTCATAATTACATCGTGATTTTGCTGAGCCGCCGCAATTCCCCCCGCTTCACCTCTCCAACTCATAACCGTTGCATTTGGCGCTAAACCACCTTCTAAAATTTCATCCCAGCCAATAATCGAACGTCCTTTGCCATTTACATATTTTTCAATTCGTTGTATAAAATAGCTTTGTAGTTCATGTTCATCCTTCAAGCCCTTTTCTTTCATCAAAGCCTGGCAAAACGGCGATTCTTTCCAATACGTTTTTGGTGCTTCATCTCCTCCAATATGGATATATTTGGAAGGGAAAATTGCAATTACCTCATCCAGCACATTTTCTAAAAAGGTAAACGTATTATCTGTTGGGGTGAAAATATCATCAAAAACTCCCCAGGTTTGCTGAACTAATTTTCCTTTTCTTGCTCCTGCCCAAGGTGTTTTATCACTTATAAATGTATCACGGTTTGGGAATGTGCTTAATTCTGGATAAGCCGCAATTGCTGCTGATGCATGGCCAGGCAATTCAATTTCGGGTATCACGGTGATGTATCGCTCTGCGGCATATTTTACAATATCTTTAGCTTCATCTTGTGTGTAAAAACCCTTTACTTCGGTTAAATAATTGCCATTGCCAGGATAATTGCCAATGATTGTACCAGGTCTGGTAGAACCGATCTGAGTAAGCTTTGGATATTTTTTAATTTCCAACCGCCATCCCTGATCATCAGTTAAATGCCAGTGAAAAGTGTTTATTTTATAGTAAGCCAACTGATCGATATATTTTTTGATAAATGAAACTGGAAAATAGTGGCGGCAAACATCCAACATTGCGCCACGATAACCGAAACGAGGATAATCATTGATCATCACCGCCGGAATAGTTATTTTCTCTCCGATTTTTTCTGGTATCATTTGCATGGCAGACTCTACCCCGTAAAATAAACCCGCACCTTTTCCAGTAATTACAATCTGAGTTGGACTAACCTTAATTGTATATCCTTCTGCTGGTAATTTATCTGCTCCAGCTGATGTTAGTAAAATACTCTTTTGGTTTGGTTGAGGTAATTTACTTTCTCGCAATGCGAAACCAGCTTTGTTTACAATGAAGGCATTTAATAAATCGGCCGATTTTGCGCCATCGACACTTTGATTAATTAATAAAGTTGTTTTGTCGAGAATGAAGTTACCACTCGCTCGGGTAATGGATACTGGTGCAGGAATTATCCCGAGGTTTGGATCGCCCTGCGCAAATGCACTTGTACTGATTAATACTCCAATAAAAATCGATAATGCTTTGTTCATGATTGGTTTTGGTTTAGAAAAATAGTTTTTAAATCTTACCTAAGATATAGATTACGAAAACAATGTATAGCTCACTTTTTTGTTACAATCTTAATCAAACGTTTGTTTTGCGAAATTTAAGACAAAAAAAATCTCCTCAAAATGTTAAGGAGATTTAAAATATTGTCAAATGAGTTTTTATGCCTCAACCGGATGTTCTTTAGAAGCAAGATAGCGCTCGGCATCCAGGGCAGCCATACAGCCCGAACCCGCAGCGGTTACTGCCTGGCGATAATACATATCCTGAACATCACCACAAGCGAAAACACCTTCAATATTAGTTAATGTAGAACCTGGTTTAGTTAATAAGTAACCCGTTTCGTCCATTTCCAACTGACCTTTAAAAATATCGGTATTTGGTTTGTGCCCAATGGCCACGAAGAAACCTTCAACAGGAATTTCTGTAGTTACGCTGGTTTGATTATTAAGCACTTTTACAGCGGTTACATTTTTACCATTGCCCAAAATTTCTTGAGTTTCGGCATTATAATGTACTACGATATTTGGAGTTGCCAACACGCGGCTCACCATTGTTTTTGAAGCTCTGAACTCATCGCGACGCACCAATAGATGGACGGTTTTACAAAGTTTAGCTAAGTATGTAGCTTCTTCAGCAGCCGTATCTCCGGCGCCTACAATTGCAACATCCTGGCCTTTGAAAAAGAAACCATCGCAAACGGCACAAGCTGAAACCCCAAATCCATTATATTGTTGCTCACTAGGTAAACCCAGCCATTTTGCAGTTGCCCCTGTAGCAATAATTACGGTATCGGCAGTGATGGTTTTAATTTCATCAATTACGACCTTGTGTGGAGCAGAAGAAAAATCAACAGAACTTACATAACCGAAACGGATATCAGTACCAAACCGCTCCGCCTGCTTGCGAAAATCTTCCATCATTTCCGGACCCATAATTCCTTGCGGATAGCCAGGGAAATTTTCTACATCAGTGGTTTGCGTTAACTGACCGCCGGCTTGCATACCGGTATACATAATTGGTTTTAAATCTGCTCTAGCTGCGTAAATCGCTGCTGTATATCCTGCCGGACCAGAACCTATAATTAAACACTGAACGTGTTCGTTTTCTTGTGACATTATATGGTGTGTTTGAAATTCATTAATTGTATTGCAAATTTAACGCATTAAATAATCGTTAGCAAATGCGCATTGTCAACATAGTTTACTTATTAACATAAGATCTGTCCTTGTTGCGAGGCAAGAAGCAATATTAGTGCTCTTATGAGTAAATCGCTCCCTAACTTCCCTTGTTCTCCCTAATTAATCGAATCACATTTCCACCAAGGATTTTCTTAATTTCACTTTCCGAATAACCATTTTTAATGAGCTCTGAAGTAATTTTAGGATAGTCGGCAACACTATTCATCCCTAACGGAAAAGATTCTGCCCCATCAAAATCAGCACCTAAACCTACATGATCTACTCCTATTAATTTCACAATATGGTTGATGTGTTTCACCACTAAAGCAATCGGCGGCCGGATAGCTTCGGCATCAGCCCGATGGTTTGAAATTAGTGTATCGATAGCACTGCTCCTTCCATATTTATCGGAAAGGATTCTTAATTCCTGATCGTATTTTGCTAAAAATAGCTTTTGTTTTTTACTAAATGTAGAGTCTAAAAATCCGCTGTAGAAATTAATGCAGATCACGCCTCCGTTTTTTCCAACAGCCTTAATTTGTGCATCTTTCAAATTTCGTGGAACGGGATTTAAACTATAGGCACAACTATGTGAAACAATTACGGGCTTTGAACTGGCGGCGATGGCATCATAGAAAGTTCTCTCGCCTACATGTGATAAGTCAACCATTACACCAAGTTTGTTTAACCTTTTCACTACCTGCTTACCAAAAGCATTCAATCTAGCATTTTTTTGTTTCACTTTTCCAGATGTTTCTTCTGCTGCTGAGCTTGCCCATGGTGTACTATTGTTCCATGTTAGGGTTAAATAAGTCATTCCACGTTTGGCCAAGTTATCGATATAATCTAAATTGTTTTCAATCATGTGTCCGCCTTCCACGCCGATCATTGCAGCCATTTTTTGTTGCTTCACCGATGCTTCCAAATCTGTGGCAGTGTTAACCAATTGAATTTTCTCCGGATATCTTTTAATTAAACTGTAAAGCGAATCTATTTCCTGATTAGCGAGTGCATAACCCCCGGTTTCATCACACCAAATAGAAAAAAACTGAACATCCAAACCTCCGTCTTTTGCACGGATAAGATCAAAATTCCCTTTCGACTGGAGTTTACCAATATCAATTCCTGATTTAATTTGATTGAAAAGAATATCACCATGGGTATCAATTACGATGGCTTCCTGGTGGATTTGATTTGAAACTTGTGCTAGGATTTTGCTTTGAAGCAACACAAAAAAGAGAATGAAATAAACGGTTTTCATAAATTAAAATTAAGCATTTGAACTTTTAATCATTCAAATGCCTAATCTTAATTTTGCTATTTAATTTTAGTGACGTAAGCATCAGCCCCGGTTACACTTGAAATTGCCTTTCCATTTTTATTTGGACTTGATTTATACGCCACTCCCGAATCTGCACCTTGAACCCTAATGGTTCTTACACTTTGCGCCCTTACTTTGATGGCTGCACCAGTAACCGTAATGGTATTACATGCCCCAATGATGGTTACATTGATGTCACTACCAGAAATATTGATATTTTCATTTCCTGTAGCTTCAACTGTTTTGGTGATACCGCTACCGACAACATTTATCGTTTCCGATGTTTCCTTATTGGTCGTCTGTGCTTGCGAAATTAGAGGTATTGTACATAAAAACGTAAGCACAAATAGCCAGGCAATCTTCCTTAGATTTTTCATATTTGGTTGGATTAATTTCCTTTATCCTCACCAAATATCATACCATACGAATATTATGTTTGGATCACACCAACGTTGAAACGTTTTGTTATCGGCGACTGATTTGCAGCTTCAATACCCATTGATATCACTTTCCTGGTTTCTAAAGGATCGATAATCCCATCTACCCAAAGTCGGGATGCGGCGTAGTAGGGTGTAGTTTGACTATCATATTTATCAGTAATTTCTTTTAACATCTCCGCCTCTCGTTCAGGTGTAATTACTTCGCCTTTTGCTTTTAAAGAGGCCTCCTGAATTTGCAACAAAGTTTTGGCTGCCTGTGCACCGCCCATTACTGCTATCTTGGCCGTCGGCCAGGCATAAATTAATCTTGGATCGTAGGCTTTTCCACACATGGCGTAATTGCCAGCTCCATAAGAATTGCCCATTACGATAGTAAATTTTGGCACAATCGAATTTGCCACTGCATTTACCATTTTAGCACCGTCTTTAATAATACCTCCATGCTCTGATCGACTTCCAACCATGAAGCCGGTTACATCCTGTAGAAAAACCAGTGGAATTTTCTTTTGGTTACAATTCATGATAAAGCGGCTTGCCTTATCTGCACTGTCAGAATAAATTACGCCCCCAAACTGCATCTCTCCTTTTTTAGATTTGACAACCTTGCGCTGATTGGCTACTATTCCAACTGCCCAACCATCAATACGGCCCAAACCGCAAACAATGCTTTGTCCGTAGCCCTGCTTATATTCTTCAAATTTAGAATCATCAACCAAACGGTTGATAATATCCATGATCTCATACTGCTTATCTCTATTTTCAGGAATAATCCCATACAACTCTTCTTCTTTGGCTTTCGGTTTAGCAGGCTTAATCCTATCGAAACCAGCATTCTGGGGCGCACCTAACATGCTCACAATGTTTCGGATACTATCCAAACAGGCCTGATCGTTAGGGTGTTTATAATCGGTAACCCCAGAAATTTCGCAGTGTGTGGTCGCACCGCCTAAGGTTTCATTATCAACCTCTTCTCCTATAGCAGATTTAACCAAATAAGATCCAGCCAAAAATACCGATCCGGTTTTATCGACAATCATGGCTTCATCGCTCATAATGGGTAGGTATGCCCCACCCGCCACACAAGCACCCATAATGGCGGAGATTTGGACAATACCTTCGGCCGACATCATCGCATTATTTCGGAACATTCTTCCGAAGTGTTCTTTATCAGGAAAAATTTCATCTTGCATGGGCAAATACACACCCGCACTATCTACCAAGTAGATAACCGGCAAACGATTTTCCATGGCAATTTCCTGAGCCCGAAGATTCTTTTTAGCTGTCATCGGGAACCAGGCGCCTGCTTTAACCGTCGCATCGTTAGCAACAATCATACATTGGCGACCGCTTACATAACCAATACCGCAAACAACCCCGGCAGATGGACAACCGCCTTGCTCCTGATACATTCCATCAGCAGTGAAAGCGCCAACTTCCAGGAAATTAGAATCTTTATCAATAAGATAAGTAATGCGCTCCCGGGCCAATAACTTCCCTTTCTCTTTTTGTTTAGCCGCATTTTTTTCGCCACCACCCTGATAAATCTTTTTGAGTTTGGTTTTAAGCTCGTAAACCAGCTGTTTATTAACATCCTCGTTTTTGTTGAATTCGATATCCATGTTGGCAATTTAAATTTATTTTCAGAAATATAGAGAAGACTGAAATGGTTTCTAGTCTATCGGGGGGAACATTAAATACGGAATTCACAAAGAAAGCATAGAGTGGTACGAAGAAAATATTGACCTTTAAATATAAAACCTCACCCTATTAAAGTTGGTAGTATTGTTCTTTTATTACCGTTCCTCTCCTTGAAGAGAGGGAAACAAAGACAGTTTTAACCACAGAGTACACAGAGAAAAATAACAGAGAGAACAGAGAAAATATTTATCTAAAGCTGTTTTCTCGTAAGAACTCTGTGTGTTTGGTGGTTCATTCTTAACCAAATAAATACTCTTGTGTTCTTCGCGAAAACTTTGCGCCCTTTGTGGTTAAATAAATATATATCCCACCGAGAAAATATTGACCTCGAAATATAAAACCTCACCCTATCAAAGTCAGTAATAATTGTTCTGGTATACCAATCCCTCTCCTTTAAGAAAGGGAAACAATGGCCTTTGGCAATTGGACTTGTGTTCTTTGCGAAAAACTTTGTGCCCTTTGCGGTTAAACAAACAGATATCCAATTAAAATAATATTTTTGGATAAATCTCAATAAATGGAACTCACCGTAAATATCCCGGCATTATTATTTCCTGCCATTAGCTTAATTATGTTAGCGTACACCAATCGCTTTTTAGCGCTGGCTGCCCTGGTTAGAAGTTTAAAAGCAAAATACGAAGAAAGTGAGAAAAATATCGGTTTGCAAAACCAAATCAAAAATTTGCGCTACCGATTAAAGCTTATTAAAAACATGCAGGCTTTTGGTGTTTTAAGTTTTTGTCTTTGCCTTTTTTGCATGTTCTTTATTTATCTCGAATGGAATATTGTTGCAGAAATTCTTTTTGCTTTAAGCTTGATATTCTTCATGATATCGTTGATTATTTCTTTAATCGAAATCCAAATCAGCACAAAAGCGCTCGAACTCGAACTTAGCACGTTGGAAAATCTAGAAGGCGAATCTCTAGGTGGATTGATCAAAAAGAAATTTAAGAAAGATTGAATGAGGGAGAAATAAGAAAGCGGCCATTAGATATCATTTTATTACTGCCTACACAGTAATAAAATGATATAAGAAAACAACTTCGCCTGTAAAAGCAGGTTTTTTTTGCCCTTCTATTTCCATCTCTATTCCCATATGCACTTTTGTAACTCCTCGTAAATTAACAATTGAAGCTAATTTAGCTTTTAACCGGATTTTACTATTCACCAATACCGGTTGTGCAAATTTTAAACTTTCGATGCCATAATTAATTTCCATTTTTAAATTTTGGATATCAACAATCTCTTTCCATAGAAATGGGATTAATGAAAGTGTTAAATATCCATGTGCAATGGTACCTCCAAACGGACCTTCATTTTTTGCTTTCTCTTCATCGGTGTGAATCCATTGATAATCTAAAGTAGCATCGGCGAACTTGTTAATATGGTCTTGGGTAATGACATGCCAGGATGATACACCGAGCTCTTGACCTAAGTGTTGTTCAAACTCTGCGTGTGAAGTAATGATTTGCATTGGAAAATATTTTAGCCCTGCGTTTTAGCGAGAGCGGTTCAAAATTGTTTAATGTATGTTATAATTTCCTTAAGTTAAGTTTCTGTCTTTAAACCAAACTTCATCCGGAACAGCAGAAAATTCGTCCATTTTATTAACCAGAGTTTCTGCGTCTGCTTCGTTAAAAACCAAATCGCGGTTTGCTGGTTTTAAAAATTTGCTTTTCACCATCATTTCCATTTGCGCAAATAATGGATCGTAAAAACCACCTACATTTAAAACGCCAATGGGTTTATTGTGTAGGCCTAACTGTAACCAGGTTAAAACTTCAAAAAATTCTTCAAGCGTACCAAATCCACCTGGTAAGATGATAAATCCATCACTTAAATCAGCCATTTTTTGTTTGCGCTGATGCATATTTTCTGTAATAATCATTTCCGTTACGCCCTTATGTCCAACTTCTTTATCCATCAAAAATTGAGGAATAACTCCCGTAACTGACCCACCTGATTGTAATACATCATCTGCTATTACACCCATTACACCTACGCTCCCACCACCGTAAACCAACTTAATATCTTGTTTCACCAAAACATCCGCCAGTTGTTTTATCGCGTTCCGTAATTCCAGATCGCCATTAAAGTTTGAGCCACAATACACGCAAACTGCTTTAAGCTTATTCATTTGGTTTAAAATTTTTCGAAGTTAAGATTTTATCGGCTTTCTGTAAATTTTAATTCTGCACAAGATGGTTAACATTCATTTTTTAAAAGATTTGGAAAGCAGTTGCAGAAGTTTATTTTAAAGCTCGCCCTTCTATCGCTTCGAGTCCTCGCCCCGAAAAAAAATCGGGGCTGTGCGCTTTCCGCTTTATAAGTTTAGTCACTTTGGCTGGCAAAAGGAATAATGACTGGTGCAAAATAGACCTGATGGAAGTGAAATACTTTTTGTTAGCAGCAACCTTGAATTTTCTGTCATGCTGAGGCACGAAGCATCTGCAACCGATGAAACAGATACTTCATGCATCAGCACGACGGCATCACAAAAAGATTGAACGTACAGCAGGATAGCCGTAACCGAAAAGTACCGAAGCCTGCTCTCCAAACAGAAAAAGCGCCGGACAATGCCGACGCCTTCAACCAAATATAAGCGTGAATAATTAGAAGCTATACCGGAAAGTTGCGCCGTAAGTTCTTGGGTCGCCTAGCACCCCAGCGTATAAACCAGAGTTACCTGCCGCAGCCTGCAATTGCTCGAAGTAATTTTTATTAGCAATGTTTCTACTCCACACAAACATTGAAAATTTTTCTGATCTAAATCCTAACCTGGCGTTAAGTAATGAATATCCCTGAACGTTTAACACACTTGAAGGTGTTGGATTTGAGGAATAGGTGGAGCGGTAACTTGCATCGCCAGCAATAAAATAGCGACCAGCTTTAGTAGCCAAATTACCCGGCGTACTCAACTCTGCACCACCAGAAACATTCCATTTGGAGATTCCTGGCAACCTGCCACCAGATGCATCTTTAAATGCAACCTGTGTAGCAACACCATTTATCGTTTCGGTGTGGCCGGTTTCTTCTAAAGGTAGTGGCGCATTGGTGAAACTTACATATTTACCATCTAGGTATGCCAATGCAGCGTTTAAAGTTAAAAATCTTTCTAACTGATAGGTTCCATCAATCTCCAAACCTTTAACATTTACTTTTTCAGCATTAGCTAAATATCCTCTGTTTACCCCCAACTGCGGTGATTGGACATTGGTTTGATAATCTTTTATGTCGGTGTTGAAAGCTGTTACATTTAAAATTGCACCTTTAAATGGCTTTGTTTTCAGGCCCAGTTCGTAGTGTTCCACATATTCAGGTTTAACTACCGCTAAACTCAAATCGGCCTGACCGTTGGAAGCTGTTGGCAAGCCACCCACATTTACCCCTACTGGTTTGTAAGCGGTAGAAAAAGTTCCGTAAACATTTAATTTTGGTGTAGGGCGATAGGAAACTGTAATATTTCCAGACAAATTGTTGTTATTGGTACTGGTATTAAATTGCTGATTGCTGTAAACTGCTGATTTCAGTGCTAACAAAGCGGCATCATTTGTCTGCAAACCACCATAAGTATTTCTATCATAGTCAACATCTTTTTTATCGTAGGTGAATCTCAACCCCGGTAAAACATGCAGATTTTTAAGCACTTCCCAATCCACCTGACCGAAGACCGCTGCACTTAAAGATTTGATGGTCGAGTTTGTTCTGATTCCAAAACCATCTAACAATCCAGGTGTAGAATAGAGTGCCTGTGCGCCTGTACTGGCAGTTTGTACAAATCTCCATTGGTCTTTACCAACTTCTTCTGTTTGGCCCAACCCTTGTAAGTTTTGGCCCAATAAAAATACGCCAACTACTCCACTTAATTTTTCTGTAATGTTACCGGCATATCTAATTTCTTGCGAATACTGATCGTGACGCGAATTTCCTTGTGATTTTGTCAAGGCTGATAATTCAGAAAAATCTCTATCATTTGTTGGATCCCAGTTCCAGAATCTCCATGCTGTGGTGGAAGTTAAAGTTCCGCCGCCAATTTTGTAATCTACGTTTAAGGAGATTCCACCTATCGATTGATTATGTCTCCATGGTGTATTGGTATTTATTTCTCTTGAAAAGGGATCTATTTTGGGTTGTTGGTAGCCTAAATCAGAAACTATTCGGGCGTACTGACGGTAAGCGCTTCTTTCGGTTGGCGTAACACCAGCAATTACCAATGGATAGCCTGCCGGATGCTGAACACTCACATCGCCACTTAAAAGAATTTTCAACCGATCTGATGGTGTAAAATAAAGCTGCCCTTTAAAACCGAGGTTATTTTGTCCGCTGTAACGCCGTTCTTCTCTGGAATTCCAAATCGTACCATCGCGTTGTGTTCCAGAAATGGAGATTTTTGCAGCAAGATTTTTCGCCACGCCACCAGAAACAGATGTCTTTGCCTGAATAAAATTATAATTACCTACACTCATTTCCACTTTAGCTGTTGGGGTTTGTGTGGGTTTAGTTGTTGTAATATTAAAAGCACCTGCAGTGGTGTTCTTACCAAACAAAGTACCCTGTGTACCGCGGATTACTTCAATTTGTTCAATATCAAGGAAATCTGTTGAGGTTGCAGCCGGACGGGCATGGTAAACACCATCAACATAAAAGCCTACACCTGGGTCGATACCATCGTTGGTTAAGCCAAAAGTTGAACCTAAACCACGAATATTTAATGTGGTATTACGGGCATTTGAAGCATACAATTGAACTGATGGAACCAACTCTTTTAAGCGGTTGACGTTGAAAGCACCAGCATTTTCTGCTGCCTGACCGCCAATAACCGTAATTGGAATCGGCACATCCTGTAAAACTTCCGAGCGCCGTCTGGAGGTTACCACAATTTCGTCAAGCTGGGTATCTTCAACCAAAATCAGCTCAATTGGCGTTTCCTGCAGCTGCAAAATTTGAAAATCCTGAGGTTTGTAACCCACATAACTTACTCGGATATAAAACGGAGGTTGTTGTTTGGCATCGATTGTAAAAGCACCATTTGTATCTGTAACCGTGGCAATTTTAGTACCACGTACTGTAATAGTAGCTCCAGGTATTGTAGTACCGTTGCCTCCTTTTACAATTCCTTTTACTGTATTTTGAGCGAGTACAGCGGAAGCTGAAAGTATTAAAGAAAAAATGAGTAGTAAACTTCGTTTCATGATTGTATTAATGTGTTTTGGGTTAGATTTTATTGTTTAATTATCCTTTCGGAAATAGTTGAATGTGATTTTTTTGTGGCTACAACAACGGTTACATTTAGTGCTTTTCGCTTGCTTCATATTAAAATATATAAATCCTATAGATTTAGTAGACAAATATATTAAAAAAATGTATTTGCCAAATTTTATTTCGTTTATTTATTTAAGTAGGGGAAGTTTAGGCGAACTGCTTAAAATCTTGTACATTTAAAGTCAAATCCTATTGTTTTCGCATCCCGCAAATCATTTAAATTGTGGGAAAATACGTCCTTTTATTATTGCTTTTTTGTTGTGTTTTCGATAATTCTACGGCACAAATTGGGTGAGTAGTTGGAGGAACATTACATACCTCACGAAGCGGTATGAGTAGAAATTTTGACGATACACCAAGTCAAACATTAGCTTCAGTATGTTATTTTACATATACTCCAGGGAGTAATAACTGCACGGTAAAAGTTCATCTGACTTACCTGGATTCTTAGTTGACTCGATCGAATGCCCATTAGATCAAAGCTTTTTCTTCCTTGGTTTTGGAGTATTAATTTCAATTATTTCGGCTAGAAAAATAAATTCAGAGAAGCCGATGTTAACAGAAATTTAAATCTAATCTTAATATTTAGTGCTTTAAGATTGCTTGTCCCGAAAAATCGGGACAAGCAATCTATTTAGCTAGAAAGATGCTTCACTTCGCACAAGTTCAGCTTCGCAATAACGACTCTTCTTGTAAAATATGTACAGCTATTGTAAAAGGCATTTTAATAAGAAAGATTTTTAACCGAGAAGCGAAGCCGTTTTTCATGGCTGTGGCAATCTCATCCAACAAATTCATCCCGAAGAAAGATTTCTCAATCGCGAAGGGCTCATTTCGAAATGACGCAATGTGCGAAAAAACTAAGCAGCCAACAAACCACCCCGTTTACGTAGATATGTTTTTTTGAAAAATTAACCCTAACAATGACTAGCAATTTCCATATAAGCATCAAAAAAAAACAGGGCTATCGTAAACGACGCCCTGCTTTGTATTTTGTTTATAGGTTCTTAACTTTCGACTCCGGACTAAAGACTCCGGACTAAAAAACTACCTAGTATAATTCGGTGCTTCCTTAGTAATGGTGATATCATGTGGGTGACTTTCACGCATACCTGCTGCTGTAATTTGAACAAATTGTGCTTCTTGTAAAGCTTCGATACTTGCTGCACCACAGTAACCCATACTCGCACGTAAACCGCCGATGTATTGATACATCACTTCAGCTAAAGTTCCCTTAAATGGTACGCGACCAACAATTCCTTCAGGAACGAGTTTTTTAATATCATCTTCCACATCCTGAAAATAACGATCTTTCGAACCCTGTTCCATTGCTTCGATAGAACCCATTCCACGGTAAGATTTAAACTTACGTCCTTCATAAATAATGGTTTCGCCGGGGCTTTCTTCTACTCCTGCGAATAACGAACCTGCCATTACCGTACTTGCGCCTGATGCAATTGCTTTGGCGATATCACCTGTGTGTTTAATACCACCATCGGCGATAACCGGAACTCCTGTACCTTTTAATGCTTTTGCACATTCGTAAACTGCGTATAACTGCGGAACACCAACACCGGCAATGATTCTGGTGGTACAAATAGAACCCGGACCAATACCAACTTTAACAGCATCCGCACCAGCATCAGCTAAGAATTTAGCAGCAGCACCCGTTGCAATATTACCAACAATAACCTGTAAATCAGGATATTTTGCTTTAACTTCTTTTAGTTTATCAACTACACCTTTAGAGTGGCCATGAGCCGTATCAATTGTAATCACATCAACACCAGCGTGAACTAATGCATCAACGCGTTGTAAGGTATCGGCTGTTACGCCAACCGCAGCACCAACACGTAAGCGGCCGCGATCATCTTTACAAGCAGCAGGATAGTTTTTAACTTTTGAAATATCCTTGAAAGTAATTAATCCACTCAAGTAACCATCTTTTGAAACAACGGGTAGTTTCTCGATTTTATAATTTTGAAGAATTTCCTCAGCCTGAACCAAATTTGTTCCTTCCGGAGCAGTAATTAGATTTTCTTTGGTCATCACCTCGGCAATTGGTCTTGCCATGTCTTTCTGAAAGCGTAAATCGCGATTAGTAATAATGCCTACCAATTTATTATCGCTACTTACTACCGGTATGCCACCAATTTTGTGTTCTTTCATGATTTTGAAAGCATCAGCAACTACCGCAGTTTCCAATAACGTAACCGGATCTTGAATCATTCCGCTTTCCGATCTTTTAACTTTTCTCACTTCTTCCGCTTGTCTGTCGATCGTCATGTTTTTATGCAACATACCAATACCCCCATTTTGCGCAATGGCAATGGCAAGTTCAGCTTCTGTCACCGTATCCATGGCTGCAGAAATCAATGGAACATTAAGTTTAATTTTTTTAGTTAAGAAAGTGGCTGTATTAACATCACGAGGCAGAATTTCGGAATATGCGGGTACCAAAAGTACGTCGTCATAAGTCAAACCTGTAGCAATAAATTTTGTGGAGTCGAGTTGCATAGCAAATAAATTACGATTTATTATTTGCCAGGCAAAGATACAAAAATGCCAGGTAAATCAAAGGGTAAAAATAGAAATCGGTAAATATTGAGCTGGGGTGACAAATGAAATTTTTCTGGAGATTTACAGTTTGTTCAATCGCTTTATTATACTTGTATAATATTCTAAAGCCCCAAATATGATAATAGAAAATACCTATTTTGAAGGAAATGTAAAATCTTTAGGTTATGAAACCGGAGAAGGAAAATCAACCGTTGGAGTAATCGACGCCGGTGAATATACATTTGGTACCGCACAGTTAGAAATAATGCATGTTATTGAGGGAACATTAACTGTACTATTACCTCACAACACCGAATGGAAAACTTTTGAGAAAGGTTCGCGTTTCACTGTTCCGGCCAACTCTTCATTTTCTGTTAAAACACTTGTTCAAACCGCCTACCTTTGTCAGTATCGATAAAAAAAAGAAGTCAGCTAACAAAACCTGACTTCCTTTTTTGATAATTATTTCTTTCCAATTACGACCTCGGTAAATTCGCTGGTATTGAGGTATTTGTTAGCTAAATCTTTTATTTCTTCGGCAGTTATACTTTTCACTTTTGCAATGTAGCGATCATAATAATCGTAATCTAAACCAAAGAAGTAAATATTCTTAAACTTATCCGCATGAGAAAAAATATTCTCTAAACTGCCCAGCATAGAGCCCAGCATGTAGTTCTTAACCAGATTAAGTTCCTCATCTCCAATCAACTCATTTTTTAGCAAATCTATCTCTTTATAAATTTCTACCAATGCATCTGCACAAACCTCAGCACCAACTTCTGTCGCGATGAAAAAGTATCCGGCATCCTGTAAAGATGATATTCCTGATCCGATGCCATACGTATAACCCTTATCCTCCCTAATGTTGTTCATTAAACGAGAACCGAAGTATCCTCCCAAAACTGTGTTTAAAATCTGTAAACCAGGGAAATCTTCATGCGTACGGTTAACTGCTATTTTACCAATCCGAATAGCCGATTGGATAGCTTCAGGTCTTTCCCGGTAAACCGGTTGAGTATTTGAAGCCGTAAATTTAAAATTATTTGGAAGCGAATCACTTTTATCCCAGTTATTTCCAAATTGCTGATTCAGCAAATCGAAACTCGCCTCATCAAACTTTCCTGATACCACTATGGTGCAATTATTTGGCGTATATGAAGCTTTGAAGTACTCGACTAGACTATCTCTTTTCAGCTCGTCATAATGTTTTGCCTGGATATCGACACCATAAGCAGTGTCTCCAAATAGGGCGTGAGCAAATTCCTTCCGCGATAAAATATCGTTCTTCTGCAAGTTTACCTGCATTTTTTGCTTTTGGTTTTGAATATAAATATCAAGTTCTTTTTGCGGAAATTGACTATCACTCAATACATCTTTAACAATTGGAAGAACCGAAGCCAAGTGCTTGTTTAAGGTATAAAGTGTTACCGTAGATTGATCCTGAGCATATTCGGTTTGAAAAAATGCACCATAAAAATCAATTTGTTCGGCTATTTCTTTTGATGAAAGCTTGCTGGTTCCGTTATTAAGCATCGCACTTACAGCAATGGCCTGCAATGGTTTTTCCACATTCCAATTTACATTGTTAAATATAAATTCAATACGTACTAAATCTTGTTCGCCCGAATATACGATGTAAACCGGAACATCATTCTGCAGCTTTTTCTGTTGTGGCTGGATAATATTTATGGTAGATACCTGCTTAAAATCAGGCGCCTGTTGTCTGTTAAGCATTATTTTCTGTTAAATAGTATAAAGTAGATGATGATTCTTTTTTGAAGGTATTATTCGAAATACGTTGGATATCCTCAGCGGTAACTTTCAAGAATTCCCCAGCTTCTTTATTCAATAAAGCTGCATCTCCAAGCAGTTCATAGTAAGCAAGATTCATCGCTTTATCCAATAAACTCATCTCCGAAAATACAAGGACAGACTCTACCTTATTTTTCACTTTAGTAAGTTCGTTATCAGTTACCATTCCTGCCTTTAACTGATTGAGCTCTTCCCAAATTGCCTGTTCTGCCTGTTCAGTTGTGATGCCTTCAACCAATTTCCCTTCCACAACAAATAAACCAGGATCAAGACTGCTTGATATATAAGCATTGATATCGCTGAATAACTTTTGCTCTTTTAATAAGCTATTGTACAATCGTGAAGATTGCCCCCTAGACATAATATCTGATAACAAATCGAAGGCATAGTAATCGGGATCTAAACGACCGGGCATTTTAAACGCCATGTAGATAGCATTCAAAGGCACATTTGCCTTAACGGTTTCAGTTCTTTCTTCCCTTTGCGGATCTTCTTGAACTAAATCACGCTCATATTTTTCTCCTGCCGGGATGGGCTCAAACCATTTTTCGGCTAGTTTTTTAACATCTTCGGTTTTCACATTTCCACCAACAACTAAAATGGCATTCTGTGGCGTATAATGTTTCTTAAAAAATGCCTTAACATCTTCCATCGTAGCATTTTCGATGTGCGAAAGATCCTTTCCTATAGTTGCCCAACGATACGAATGTTTTTTATAAGCCAGTGGACGAAGTTTTAGCCAAACATCGCCATAAGGCTGGTTTAAATAACGCTGTTTAAATTCTTCACTCACTACGTTACGCTGCGTATCTAAGCTCTTTTCTGAAAAAGCCAGGCTTAACATACGGTCGCTCTCCAGCCAAAAAGCAGTTTCAATATTTTCAGCCGGCAAAGTGATGTAATAATTGGTAATGTCGTTACTGGTGAAAGCATTATTCTCACCTCCTACCCTCTGCAAAGGCTCATCATAATTCGGAATATTGATGGAACCGCCGAACATCAAATGCTCAAATAAGTGTGCAAAACCAGTTTTTTCAGGACTTTCATCACGAGCCCCAACATCATATAAAATATTTAGGACTGCCATTGGAGTTGTTGGATCTTCATGAACCAAAACCTTTAACCCATTAGCAAGTGTAAAACGATTAAAATCTACCATATAATTTTTTAGAATCGTAAAGATATACTTTTAGGGTAAAATGTAAGATGGAAAATGTAAGATGGAAGACATAATGTTAAAGGGATTAACCATAGTTTATTTCGACCTTAAAATCTTTGACTAAAGACTGACGACTTTCGACTTTCGACTTAGGACTTTTGACTATCTTTGTGCTATGAATACAGCCGATTTACTGCAAAGGGCCTTGCATTTTGATTTTTTAAGCCAAGAGGAAGGTGTTTTTTTATACCATAATGCCGATACTGCATCGTTGATGTTTGTAGCAAATGAGCTAAGAAAAATTCAAGTTCCGAGTGGTAAAGTTACCTGGCAAATAGATCGTAATGTAAACACCACTAATGTTTGTATTGCTAACTGTAAATTTTGTAATTTCTTTCGCAGGCCTGGTCATGAGGAGAGCTACATTACCGACATCGAAACGTATAAAGTTAAGATTGAGGAAACTTTCCGCTTAGGTGGCGATCAACTGCTGCTGCAAGGTGGGCATCACCCTGATTTAGGATTAGCGTTCTATGCTGATCTTTTCAGAAAGTTAAAAGAATTATACCCTGATTTAAAACTTCATGCATTGGGCCCGCCGGAGATTGCACACGTTGCAAAACTGGAAGGCATTTCGCACACCGAGGTTTTGCAAACTTTAAAAGATGCTGGGATGGATTCACTCCCAGGTGCGGGCGCTGAAATTTTAAATGACCGTGTACGCAGGTTAATTTCTAAAGGAAAATGCGGTGGCCAGGAATGGCTTGATGTGATGAGGGCTTGCCATCAGTTGGATATAACCACATCGGCAACGATGATGTTCGGACATGTCGAAACCATTGAAGAGCGCTTTGAGCATTTGGTTTGGATTCGCCAGGTACAGAGTGAAAAACCTGCTGATGCCAATGGTTTTCTGGCATTCATTCCATGGCCATTCCAGGATGATGGAACTTTATTGAAACGTTTACGTGGCATAAGCAATAATGTAACTGCCGATGAATATATCCGGATGATTGCTTTAAGCAGAATCATGTTGCCAAACGTTAAAAATATTCAGGCAAGCTGGTTAACGGTGGGTAAAGCAACTGCACAACTTTGTTTACATGCCGGCGCAAACGACTTTGGTTCAATTATGATTGAAGAAAATGTAGTTTCTGCTGCTGGTGCACCGCACCGTTTTACGGCAAATGGCATTCAGCAATCAATAAAGGCTGCAGGTTTTGAACCGCAATTACGAGGACAAAAATATAATTACCGGGATTTACCAGAACACTTGGAAGAACAGGTAATCACTTACTAGGATGAATTGGCGGATGTGAGGATTAGTAAACGAGCTAATCGGTAAATTGATAAATTATCCCATCTTTAAACACTAGCTGAGTAATTGTCATCTTACGGCGATAGAAATCTATAGCCTGACAAGCACCTATGACTCGGAATTTTAGCTGACCGGTCTTGAGCAGAATTGATCTTATCATCCTTAAATCATCAAAAAACCTGATCAAAAACAAAGGGAAACAGAACTCAGTTCTGCCTCCCTACCTTAAACTAAACATTACCTAATCAATAATGTAAATTCTATTTGGCTTACGTTAATTTCGAACCTGTTCTTAGGAACAAGTTTGCAATTTGTTTAACTTCAGCACCTGTTAAAAACTCATCGAACGATTCTGCTGCTGCAGCTCTTGTTACAGCGGTACCATTAATACCTGTAATTTCGATGTTTGCCTGAATAGTGTTGTTTTCACGAGCATAAACCGGATCTACCTGAGAAACACCTGTATCGTTTGAAACACCGTTAGCACCTAAACCTACCCATGGTTTCAACGGAACATTTAAAAATGCTGCTGTCATTTGACGTAAGTGAGAAGCGTGACGAGCCTCTACTGAGTGGATTTGTAGTGCTGTTGTTAATACCGGCATGCCTTTCAACACCGGCGCCTGACCTTTATAAGCTCTAACACCTGTATCTTCGAAAGCTGTTGCAACTTTTAAGAATGTTCCATAATTTGTGAAAACATCACCGAAAGTATTTCCAGCTGTAAAATCGAAGTTAGCTTCTGTTAAGGCGATAGGCGTACCACCAGCACCAGTAATTGCGCTTTTTAACAAGTTAACGTGAGCTAACTCATGAGCACGAATGGTTGTAATTGCACCTGTTGCGGCACCCGCCGGAATTAAACCAGTACTTAACAATGCTCTGTTGTAAAAATTATATTCTAAATGCTCTAAAGCCAAAGCAAAGTTTAATACTTCTGTAACATTTGCTGGGTTTGATTGACCGTAAGCTTTTTGAAACATAGAACCTAAAGCCAATGGTAAAGCTGCCAAAGAAATTTTCTTTCCAACGTTGAAGAAACTCTTCATTGCTGCTCTACGTGGATTTAATCTTTCATAGATCTCTCCATCAACTTTTTCAATTTCGTCTAATATATTTATGATATTCATGATTTCTGAGTTTAAGATTATAGGTTGATAACGTTAATTTTTGTTTTAATGAATGGAGCAGCTAATGGCAATACTTTATCTGGAGTTAATGCTCCATCTAATCCGTTTGCATCTACAGCGCCGAATGCGGTTAATGTACCTAAATCAGCAAAAGTACCGTTAGAAATCTGATCTCTTACGTATGCCGCGTGGCGAGCTTCGACTGAAACAATCTGACCAGCAATTACTAAGAAACCAGTATCTTTTAATCTTACTCCAGCACCGTTATATGCTGCTACGCCTAAATCTTCAAATGTTTTTGCTGTAGCTAAAACACTAGCACCACTTGTAAAGTCAACAGCCGAGAAGTTTACTTCTAAACTACCAATTGCCGCTGTACTAAGTGCTTTTTTAAAGAATTCTCTGTGTGCAATTTCATGGAATTGTACATCTTGAAAATATGCTTTCTGTGCTGCAGTAAAACCTGATGGATTTGAGTTCGCTACCTGGATGTAAAACGCAGCCTCTAATTGCTCTAAAGCGTAAGCATAATTTAATACACCAAAATCATCTTTAAAATCAAGGGTTACACCTGCTACAGGATTCGTGTAGTTACGGTCTTTTCTACAGCCAGCAGCTACTAAAGCTAAGGCTGCTGCACTTGCACCAGCATATTGAAGGAAACCTCTCCTACCAACAGTGCTTTTTAATAAACTTTCCTCTTGAAGTTCACTTTTTGTTTCTAGTTCATTGTTTTTCATAGTGACTATGTTTAGGGTTTTTTAAATTCGTTGATGATACATACGTGACAATTCTATCCTCGGTTTTTTCTTTTTACATTTTTTTTTATTGATCGATTTTGATACATTCACAAACCTATAATTATGACAGTACTAAAAGCCATTATTGTTGATGATGAGGAGTTTGCACGTTCTTCACTGTTTTTTTTGCTTCAGCAAAATTGTGCCGAGGTAGAAATTACCGGGATTGCTAGATCTGTAGCCGAAGCACACGATATTTTGGCAAATCATAATATCGATCTAATTTTTCTAGATATCGCCATGCCAGGTGGCAATGGTTTCGATCTAATCCCCGCTGCACAAAAGCAGAATGCTGCTGTTATTTTTACTACTGCATACGATCAGTATGCTCTAAAAGCCATCAAGGCGAATGCCCTTGATTATTTGTTGAAGCCTATAGATATCGACGAACTTAAGACTGCCGTTGATAAGGTATCGCAACATGTTAAGCTTTTTAAAAATCGAAATGAGAATGATGAACGGATTACTAATCTGGCTTCTACATTAACTTCCAGATCGGATATTAGAAAACTTACCCTCCCTTATGGCCAGGGCTTTAAAATGATAGATGTAGATGATATTATTTACATTGAGGCCGATAGCAACTATTCTATAGTTCATTTAAGCAACCAAGAAAAAATTACTGTTTCGAAGGTATTGAGAGAATTCGAAGAATTGTTACCTACCGAACAATTTGTTAGGGTACATAAATCGAACATTATCAATTTAAATCACTTAAAAGAATACAATTCGAAAAATGGTTTGCAGGTTTTTTTAAAAAATGGCGAAAGCATTAACATCTCCAGAAGAAGGGCAAGCGATTTTTTCGACAAAATAAAATCATTTACAAAAGCTGGAAGTGATTATTAATTCATCGAAAATAGAATCTAATTTAGTCTCAAAGGCTTTACTTCTTATTTTTAAGAAAGGTTTTTCAATTGCTTTTTTACTTCTGATTTTCTTCTTGGTTAACGGATCAAATGCTGTGGCACAAATGACCTATCTGCCACATTACACCTCTAAAAATGGTTTAGCCAGCAACAATTGCTATTACATTTTGCAAGATCAGAAGGGCTTTATCTGGATAGCAACCGATAATGGAATCAGCCGTTTCGATGGTACAAACTTCCAAAATTTCACCATTGAAGATGGTTTGCCCGACACGCAAATCCTTCAAATGAAAGAAGACCAATTTGGAAGAATTTGGTTTTTTGCATTAAACGGGCAATTAAGTTATCTGCAAGATGGAAAATTTTATAACCAGGATAACAGTCAATTATTAAAGCAACTTAGCCTAAACACTGTTATTGTTTCTTTTTTGATGGATAAGCAAGGCAGAATTTGGTTAGGTACAAACTCAAATTTAATTGTTTGTTGGGATGGAAAACGAATTAGAAAGTACGTTTCTCCAAATCCGAAAGATAAATTCATCAATGCGTTTATTCACGAAGACGAAAATGGCAACATCTATTCGTATAGCGATCTAAGTGTTCAGAAATTTAACGGCGCTACTTTTTCGATCTTAAAATCTAATGTTCAGCCGCTTTCTTACATGACAGCGAGCAACACTAAATCAAAGTCGTTAATTTATCTGGATAAAAGTGGACTAAAAGAATTGAGCAAAGGGAATATCAATAGCTTAATTTCCATTCCCCAAAACCTGATTAAAAACATGTCTGGTTATTTCTACTATGATAGCGCAGCTAAAGAGGTTTGGATTGCCAATGCAAATGGTTCGTTTGCTTTGGATAAAAATGGAAAAACAGTTCAGTATCTTCAGGATATTCCCGTAAACCAGGTAATAAAAGATAGCAACAAGAACATGTGGTTTGCCACCAATGTTGGAATCTATATGTTACCAAATGCAAGCAATCGTTTATCCATTATTGATGCAGAATCTGGCTTGAGCAGTAATGTCATCAAAAGCATTACCAAAGATGGTAAAAACAGGCTTTGGCTCGGCACAGACGATGCCGTTATTGATGTTTTAACCATCGATAACTATCAGGTAAATGAAATTGGGTTAGATGATTTTAAGAAATACAAAACCATAAAACAACTAAACTTCGACCAAAAAAATCAATCGATATATTTTTCTTCAGATTATGGGATGGGTGTTTTTAAAAATATCTACAGCACCACAAATGCAGTAAACTACTTAAAGGAAGCTAATAATTCCATGTTTGTAATTAAACATTTTAGCGTTGATGAAAAAAGCAATCGTTTAGCCCTGGCACTTTCTTCTGGGGTTGTTTTTTTATCTGATAGAATAAACAATTTTGAATTCAATTCCTTGAAATATCGGGAGAAGGAAGATTTCTTCAAAGATCGCTCTTACCATGTGTTTTACGATCGGACAGGTAATTTGTGGTTTTCAAATATCAATGGTTTATCTCAGTTTGTAAACGGAAAACTCATTAAGCATTTTGAAAAACATCCCCTACTCACTAAAAGAATTAATGATATTCAACAATTGGCTGATGGCACATTGATTTTGGCTACAGACGGATATGGATTGCTTTTTTACAAAAATGACCAAATTGTAAAACAGATCACTCAAAAAGATGGCTTAACCAATAATATTTGTACTAAAATATTCGTAAAAAATAACGAGATATGGGTACTCACCAACAAGGGCGTTAATAAAATTGCCAATTATCCGCAAAAGCTTAGCGTTGCCAATTTCGATTACGGGAAAGATTTATTGAGTGATGATATCAACAGTTTATTTATTGATGACAGCACGGCGTATTTCGCTACCAATAAAGGGCTGATTCTTTTCAAGTACAACAATAAAAACATCAGCAGAAATTTACCGAAGGTTTATGTAACCTCTATCATCAAAGACAAGGATAGATTGCCCGTAAATCAAAAAAATTTCACCTTCGAAACAGGAAATAATACCATTTTATTCACTTTTAGTGCAGTAGATTTTACCACAAGCGACATTACTTATCGTTATCGGTTAAGTGAAAATTCTGCCTGGGTAGAAACCAGAACCCGCCGTTTAGATTTTTCATCGCTTCAATCCGGAGAATATAATTTCGAAGTTTCGGCCAAAAGCCAAAACGGAAACTGGGGGCCATCCGCAAAAATTTCATTTACCATTACCAAGCATTTTTGGCAAAGCTTATGGTTTTTATCCATCTTAATCCTTTTGGTGGCCTACATTTTTTACAAAGTTGCGGTTTACATCACCAGAAAACAAAAGGATAAGGAACAAGAGCAGCTTTTGCTAAAAAACAAGGTGTTGATGTTAGAGCAGCAGGCTTTACAGGCAATGATGAATCCACATTTTGTATTCAATGTGATGAATTCTATACAGCATTATATTAATACGCAGAACACGGCATCAGCTAATCGGGTATTAACCGGGTTTGCTCGGTTAATAAGAAAAAACCTGGAAATTTGTACCAAAAGCTATATCTCTCTGGAAGAAGAACTTGAATATTTGAATTTGTATTTAAAGCTCGAGAAAAATAGATTCGGAGATAAGTTACAATACTCCTTTGCAATTGATGATCAAATAGATAAGGAAGAAACTTTAATCCCATCGATGCTATTACAGCCTTACGTAGAGAATGCAATTTGGCATGGCATTATGCCAAAAGAAACGGGTGGCGAAATACAAATTAATATTAAAATTGATGTTCCAGAGTATTTAAACATCGAGATAATTGATGATGGTGTTGGTATTGACAATTCTTTGAGGGAGAAAAAAGAAACACACATTAGCAAAGGTATGCAACTTACCAAAGAAAGATTGCATTTGTTAGGACAGATTGCAGCAAAACCTATACACCTCAGTGTTAAACAAAAGGCCACAAATGGTACAATCGTTTCTATATCTATACCGTTAAAATAGATTTTTTACCGTTTACTCAATTATTAATACCATTCACTAAATAGAACTTACACCGAATCTCGTTTAGCCTTAAACTTGTGTTAGAAATAAACGATAGTGTTTATCAAAACGTTCTTATAGAATTGATATAGATATTTAATAACCTAACCTAAAACTATATCTTAATTCAGGTTTCATTTGTGTGTTGAAAGCGGTCTTGTTTTTTAAAAAGCGAGACCGCTTTTTTTATGTCCAAAAATTATATTTTTGTATATGTCCCAAACCGATATTACCAGGCACATAGAAGCGCTCATATTCTCTTCTGTTCAAAGTATTACCGTTCAAGAAATCATCTTAGCTTTAAATGCGGTTTTCGAAGCAGAGTTTATTGAAACACAGATTTTTGAAAGCTTAGATCTTATTCAAGAAAAGTATAAACATCATGATTTCGCAATCGAATTGGTAAACCTAAATAAAGGATATCAGTTTCTAACAAAAAAGGATTATCATGAAACGGTAAATCAACTTCAATTGCATCGCTCAAAGAAAAAGCTGAGTCAGGCTGCTATGGAAACCTTAGCCATTATCGCATACCGCCAGCCGATTACAAAATTAGAAATTGAACAAATTAGAGGTGTAAATTCTGATTATTCTGTTCAGCGATTGCTGGAAAAAGAACTTATAAGTATTGATGGCAAAGCTGAAACTCCGGGCAGACCAATTCTTTACAGCACTAGTAATATTTTCATGGACTATTTTGGTTTAAACAATTTAAACCAGCTTCCACAGCTAAAAGATATTACGAAGGAGGAAAATACGGTAGGTGAAAATGCGGAATAGCAGAAATTAATTTATTTGTTTTCAGGTTGTTATTAGAAAAAGTTTTTTTGTATTTTTAAAGTAGAAAAGCAATTTTTATTTTTGTGATATGAAAGCGCCGAAGAAACTCCCTACTAAGCCGACTACCAAAAAACAGGTAGATGAAGACGATGATCTTGAAGATGACGATATTCAAACCACGAAAAAAAAGCCTCAAGATGAAGATGAAGACGATTTTGATTTGCCATTAGATGACCTTGATAATTTCGACAACTTCGATGATGACGATGACGATTACTAATCATTAAAAAACTATATATTTGAAAAAGCATCCTGCCATTAGGCTGGGTGCTTTTTAATTTTAAAATCTACCCATGCAAGTTGTATCAGTAAGCAATTCATCACTAAAAAAAGACTTCTTAACGGTTCCAAAAATCCTCTATAAAAACGACAAAAATTTCATTTGTCCTCTAGATAGTGAAGTTGAAAATGTTTTCAACCCTGAGAAGAATAGTTTTTTCAGTCACGGAAAATGTACCCGTTGGGTTTTGAAAGATGATGCTGGAAATTTAATCGGTCGGGTTGCTGCTTTCATTAACGAAAAAAAAGCATTCAATTATGATCAGCCAACCGGCGGGATGGGCTTTTTTGAATGCATTGAAGATGAAAAAGCTGCCTTTTTACTCTTTGATACCGCAAAGGAATGGCTTATCGAAAATGGAATGAAAGCAATGGATGGACCCATAAACTTTGGCGAAAATGATTCATTTTGGGGTTTGTTAGTTGAAGGTTTCACTCCTCCATCATTTGGAATGAATTATAATTTTCCATACTACCAGAAATTTTTTGATGCTTACGGATTCGTAACCGAATATGAACAATTAACCAACCATATTAATTTAACCATTCCTTTTCCAGAGCGATTTACTAAGATAGCCAATTGGGTAAGGAACAAGCCTGGGTACACTTTCGAATATTTTAGCAAAGCAAACGCCGAAAAGTACATTGCGGATTTGATGGAAATTTATAATGATGGCTGGCAGGATTTTGAAAACTTCGTTCCGATAAAAAAGGAAACTCTCGAAGAAAGCTTCAAAAGTATGGAACCCATTATGGATGAGCACTTGATTCAATTTGCTTATTTTAATGGTGAGCCTGCTTCATTTGTGGTTTTAATTCCTGATGCCAACCAGATGATTAAAGGTTTTAATGGAAAACTTGGTTTATTAGAGAAGCTTAAATTTGCTTATCGCCGATGGGTGGGTGTTAAACGTATGAGAGCTATCGTGATGGGCACAAAACCAAAATTCCAGAAACATGGCTTAGAATCAGTTCTCTTTATCAGGCTAGGTGAATATGTGTTGCCAAAAAATCAATACAAAGAACTGGAATTGAGTTGGGTTGGCGATTTTAACGAGCAGATGATTGCCATACATAAAGCTACCGGCGCTACGTTTGGTAAGAAGCATTTAACGATGCGAAAAGTGTTTTAAGCAGGGCAAGCGTCAGTGATCAAAGAATAAGGAATAAAGATTAAGTAGCCTAGATTAATTGGCCTTACTATTCTTTGCTCTTTCATCTTTATACCTGTTACCTACATCCCCAATTTATCATAAAGATCAATAACCTTCTTGCGAAGTTTATTGATCTCTTCATCTTTTTCCAGAAGTTGTTCTTTAAGGTCAACTAGTTCTTCTGATGAATTTGATGACTCCTCTTCTCCGGTGATTAATTTACTGATCGATACCTCAAATACTTTGGAAATTTGCAATAAGCGTGAGATGTTTAAATCTGTTTGCCCGGTTTCTATTTTACAAAATGCGGGAGTAGAAATATTAAGCATTCTAGCAGCTTCCGCTTGATTTAAACCCAGCGCTACCCTACTCTGCTTAATACGATCTCCTAAAACCTTCATTTACAGACTAATTATTATTTTGGTAAAGCTGCAGCTAGTTCAGGCAAATCAAAGCCTGCATAGTTTCCAGAACTCATCATTAAAAGATTTGCATTCTTATAGTTCAAGCTTAACAAATAGGCTTTCAGTTGAGCTGCATCGTTAAAGAATTTTAGCTTCGGGTTGGCAAAAGCCTGTTGAACATCTTCTTCTGAAAATGGCTCCATTCTTTTTTGCTCAAAACTTTTAAGATCAATAAAGACGATTGCTTCATCAGCTTTGTCCATTGCGCCAGCATATTCTTTTAAAAAGTCCTTATTTAAGCTACTAAAGGTGTGTAATTCGATACAAGCAACCAATCTGCGATCTGTGAACTGTGCTTTGACAGCTTCAATAGTAGCTTTTAGTTTCGATGGAGAATGGGCAAAATCCTTATAAACATTGGTAGAGTCATCAGCTGAGATTACTTCTAAACGCTTTGCAGCTCCAGTGAATGAGGCAATTGCGGTATCAAAATCGTTTTGGTTTATATCTAACTGTTCACAAACTAATTTAGCTGCATTTAAATTCATTAGGTTATGGTCGCCAAATATTTTTAGAGCAGTTTTCTCTGGCAATAAGTAGGTTATTCCATTTTTGATGTCGTGTTCAGGAATGGCATAACCTATCTTGTGAATCTTTGCTTTTGATTTTAAAGCAATTTCATTTAAATCTTGGTCTGCTTCACAATATATTAATGTTCCGTTTTCCTCAATGGTATCGATAAACTTATCGAACTGCAAAGTATAATCTGCGTAAGTAGGAAAAACATTGATATGATCCCAGGCGATGCCACTGATCACTGCTACATTTGCTTTGTAAAGATGAAATTTTGGCCGTCTATCAATTGGTGACGATAAATACTCATCGCCTTCGATAATCATAACCGGTGCCTCATCTGTAATTTTTACCATCGTTTCGAAACCAGCGAGTTGTGCTCCAACCAAATAATCAAAATCACGATTGTAATGATTGAGCACATGTAAAATCATACTTGTGATGGTCGTTTTACCATGACTGCCGCCAATTACTACACGCAGTTTGTTTTTACTTTGCTCATAGACGTATTCTGGATAAGAATAAATTTTAATACCCAGCTCTTGCGCTTTAATTAGCTCAGGATTGTCAATACGAGCATGCATACCCAAAATAACAGCTTCAAGGTTATTAGAGATTCGATTTTCATCCCATCCCATTTCTGACGACAATAAACCATATTTTTCCAAACGAGATTTTGCTGGTTCAAATATCACATCATCAGAACCGGAAATTTGATAACCTTTTTTATGAAGTGCAATGGCCAGGTTGTGCATCGCACTTCCGCCAATTGCAATAAAATGTATACGCATATTTTTTTTTCGATTAAAGATAAAAGAGCAATGATTAAAGATTTAGTGGCCTAATGCTAACCATTTTAGCTTTGTTATTTTATTCTTTGCTCTTTTATCCCTGCTCTTTGCTCCATTTATTTTTTCTCAAACTGGGCAGCAACCCAATCACCATTTTGTTTGTGATCAAGGTATTGAATACCATATTTAGCACACTCAGCAGTGATCATGCCTAAATCGGGATCCAAATAAAAACCACTAAAAAAGATTTTTCCACCTGATTGAAGCACGTCCGCATAACGATGAATTTGATCAAGCAAAATATTTCTGTTGATGTTGGCAAAAATCACATCATATTCTTCGTTTGGAATAACTTCTTTACTGCCACAAAGCGCTTTCAGATTAGAGATGTTATTTAACACAGCATTTTCGATGGTACTTTCGTAACATACGTTATCATAATCTATCGCTACCAAATTCTTTGCACCAAGTTTAGCGGCAAGAATTGCGAGGATTGCGGTTCCGCAACCCATATCCAATACAGTTTTATCTTTTAAATCTGCAGCTAGAATATACTGCATCATCATTGATGTAGTTTGATGGTGACCTGTTCCGAAGGACATTTTCGGATCTATCACAATCTCATAAGGATAAGATGGTTGTGGCTCATGGAAAGTTGCTCTCACGTAACATACATCATCAATAATCAACGGATTGAAATTCTTTTCCCACTCTGCATTCCAGTTTTCGTCGGCAACATCTTCTAAAGTATAATTTGTTACAAAATCATCGGTATAATGAGCAAGCAGTTCTTTCAATGCATGCTCACTGAAATTATCTTTCATTACAAAAGCAGTGAACCCATTCTCACTATCCTCAAATGTATCAAACCCTAAATCAGCAAGATCGCTGATGAGTAGATCCTGTTGATAGTCTTCGATATTTTCGAATTTAAATATTGCTTTTACGTACTGCATTTAGCTATTTAATGCTTTAATAATATCTGTGAAATCACGAGATTTTAATGATGCACCACCAATTAAACCACCATCAATATCTTTTTGAGCGAATAAACTAGCTGCATTTCCTGGATTACAACTTCCGCCATAAAGAATTGTGGTATCGTCTGCGATATTGAAACCATAGTTAGCCTCTATTTCAGAACGGATGAATGCGTGAATATCTTGTGCTTGTTCTGGTGATGCTGTTAAACCTGTACCAATCGCCCAAACTGGTTCGTAAGCAATTACAATCTTTGAAAAATCGGTATCGCTTAAACTGAAAATACCTTCAACTAATTGTTTCTTTAATACTTCATAATAGCTCCCGTTTTCACGTTCATCTAAAGTTTCGCCGATGCAAAAAATTGGTGTTAACCCGTGGGCCAAAGCAGTTTTGGTTTTTGCAGCCAAAAGCTCATCACTTTCAGCCTGATATTGTCTGCGCTCAGAGTGACCTAAAATTACGTACTCCACGCCAACAGATTTGATCATCTTTGCAGAAATTTCGCCTGTGTAAGCGCCGCTTTCTTTGTCGTGAATATTTTGAGCCCCTATTTTAACATCACTTCCACCCAACTTTGCCAAACTATTTAAATGAATAAAAGGAGCACAAATAACAGCTAATTGATTACCCTTACATTCATCCTTCACCATATTTACAATCTCACTGAATAACGAAATACCTTCGTTATAATCTAAATTCATTTTCCAGTTTCCGGCTACTATTTGTTTTCTCATTGTGTTTTATTTTGTTAATTGGTGATTTCTATCGAAATCATGGTTAAATATTAAAAGTATCTGTGAGGCGCCGTTAATTCAAAAACCTTTGTTAGAATATCTTTTTCTGTATCGTCGAAAATAACATTTTTTCTCGCGAATACTTTCTCTGTTGTTTCGAACATTTTATTCAGTTTGTAATCCAAAAAGCCATCTGCTCCACCCCAGCTAAAATCTGGGATATGATTTGGAGGCAAGCCACCACCAAAAATATTTGCACTCACGCCTACAATACTGCCCGTATTAAACATCGTGTTAATGCCCGATTTAGCATGATCGGCCATAATCAAACCGCAAAACTGCAAATTAGTATTACGCATTTTTTTAGTTTCGTAATTGTAAAGCTTTACTTCAGCATAATTGTTCTTCAAGTTCGAGTTATTGGTATCGGCACCAATGTTAACCCATTCACCAAGTACCGAGTTGCCCAAATATCCATCATGTCCTTTCGCAGAATTGCCCCAAATTACCGAATTATTAATTTCGCCACCTGCACGGCTATTCGGTCCGATGGTAGTACCTGAATAAATCTTCGCACCCATTTTAATTGATGAATTTTCGCAAAGGGCAAAAGATCCCCGTATTAAACTTCCTTCCCAAATCTCAGCATTTTTCCCAACATAAATTGGTCCATAACCGGTATTTAAAACGCTGCATTCGGCTTTTGCACCTTCTTCAAAAAAAATATCATCGCCCATCAATTGATTGGTACTACTAATTTTTGCAGAAGTCCGGCCTTTGGTTAACAACTCAAAATCTTTCCTAATTTCAGCTGGGTTATTTGCGAAAATATTTTCCGGATAAGTTATTTTAACGAACTCAAACTCATAATTGATGGGTTTTAATTGCTGTTCAGCTTGCTTATAAGTCAATTCTTCATTACAGTTGAAGGCGATAACAACACCTTTTGCTACGAGAAATTCTCCTTCTTTAGTTCCTGAAATTGCATCGAGCAAATTTTGATCAGGACAAATTGAGCCATTTATAAAAAGACTAGCGTTCTTCTTGACTGCATATTTTATAGAAAGATATTCTTGAGTTTGGAAACCGAAGTCGGCATTTAAGTATTTCGCCCATTTTTCTGCAATGGTTAAAATACCAATTCGCAAATCAGCAACGGGCCTGGTAAACGTAAGCGGACGGAGAGACGCCCAGCAAGCATCATCAAATAAATTGATTGTCATAAGCAACAAAAATAAAAAAAGTCCCGATGCTTTTGGCAAAGGGACTTCAAAAAATGCTTTTTACAGCTAAAATTATTTTTTAGCGTAACGGTTTTTGAATTTATCGATACGTCCTGCAGTATCAACCAATTTCATTTTACCAGTATAAAAAGGGTGTGAGGTATGAGAGATCTCTAATTTATAAAGAGGATACTCATTACCATCTTCCCATTTAATAGTTTCTTTAGTATCTACACAAGATTTTGTTAAGAAAGCATATTCGTTAGACATATCTTTGAAAACAACTGGTCTGTAGCTTGTAGGGTGCAAATCTTTTTTCATCGTATTTTTATTTTCTTTTAATTGTGATGAAGCTATCTCGCTAACGCTTCGATGGTTTCATTTGGATATTATTTAAAGTTATTTGTGTGAAAGCATCAAGAACATTCTTGCAATTTGCTGGCAACAACGCTTATGATAATCTCTATTAGTCTTTTCTAACCTCTATTTTAGAGGATGCAAATATCCAAATTTTATTTTTGATTTACAAGAGCCTTCAAGAAATATTTTAAAACACCGAAATAGTTGGCGAAACTTGATCTGTATCAAAAACTACCCTTGCCTCACCTTGTTTAATAAACGATGTTCCCCTTTTGAGTTATCAATATTAATTAAGCCATAGCGAATATTTCTGAGTTGTGTTCCATCTTTCTCACCAGAGATAATTATTCCAAACATAGCAAAATCGCTACCACGAACAGATTTAACCTTTCCGTAAACTGTAAAATTGTTTCCATTGCCAAATCCTGATCGTTTTCTTCAAGTTCGGAATTCGAATTTCTTTGAGCAAAAACGAAAACAGGAAAAAGTAAGGTGATCAGGAAACGGCAACTCATTACTTAAAGGTATTAAAACACAAATGATTAGACTGTAATAAATTTGTCGGCAACTACTTACTATATTTTTTCCAGGTTTCAATTTTTGCCATTTGTCTGGCGAGATAGGCATCTGCAATTACTTCCGCCGAACTTTTTCCCTCAATATTTTCTAACAATTCTTTCAACTTGTACTGATCAACATCTGCTTTATATAAAATTTGAACGAGTTTAGGAAAGTCATTATCCACTAAGTAAGCAAATGCTTCAACCAATGTTTCCCGAAGTTGACTTTCGGAAAGTTCATCAGGAAGATCAAAATCTTTATTGATAATTTTAATTAGTGACATGGAACGAGTTTTTTTGGATTGAAAGGTTTTAAGATCAAGTTGATTTATTTGTTGAATTTGAATTACTGCATGGAGTTAAATAAACCTGATAATAGCGACAGCTCCCGATTCTTCATCGGGACTACAGCGGTTAGCAGGGCTGCTGTAAGCGATAAAATCAAAATCGTTCGTTTTCAAATATTAAATTAAGAAAACACGTTCTGCAATCACCTTCAATTTCTCATTTCCCATTTTCCAGTCTCTACCTTTTACACCCACTTAATTTCCTGGCAAAGCTCTATTAAAACTCCGTTTGTATCTTTTGGATGTACAAAGCATACCATTTTATTATCGGCACCTTTTTTTGGAACGTCGTTAAGCAGTGTAAAACCATTGGCTTTTAGTCGCTCCATTTCCTCAATAATGTCATCAACCGCAAAGGCAATATGGTGAATCCCCTCTCCTTTTTTCTGCAAAAATTTCGCTATTGCACTATCGTCGGCAGTTGCTTCTAAAAGTTCAACTTTATTTTCGCCTGCTTTTAGAAATGCAGTGTTAACGTGTTCTGATGCAACAATTTCCGTTTTATAACAGGAGGTATTTAATAAGAGTTCGTAAAGTGGAACTGATTTATTGAGGTTGTTTACGGCAATACCGATATGTTCTATCTTGTTCATCGTTTAAAAAGGTTGGTTGAATGTAAAAATGCGTGTTTTATCTATAAGGTCATAGCTATTAATTATAATTGTTCGAAAAGTTTTTTTGTATCTTTGTGATCATAATTAACAGAATAGAGATGAAACAGCCGATATATTTAGATAATAACGCAACAACACCTTTAGACCCTAGAGTGTTGGAAGCGATGCTACCTTACTTTACTGAAAAATTTGGAAATGCCGCAAGCCGAAATCACGCTTTTGGATGGGTGGCTGAAGAGGGAGTAGATTATGCTCGTGAGCAGGTAGCCAAATTAATCGGCTGTACTGAAAAAGAAGTAATTTTTACATCGGGCGCAACCGAAGCTGATAACTTGGCTATTAAAGGTGTGTTCGAAATGTATAAAGATAAGGGTAATCACATTATTACTGCGGTTACAGAGCACAAAGCCGTTTTAGATACTTGTAAACACCTGGAGAAAAACGGTGCTAGAGTGACATACTTAGGAGTTAAAGAAGATGGTTTAATTGATTTGGCTGAATTAGAAGCTGCAATGACTCCTGAAACGATCTTAGTTTCGATTATGTACGGTAACAACGAAATTGGCGTGATCCAACCGGTTAAAGAAATTTCGGCAATTGCACACAAACATGGTGCTTTATTTATGACTGATGCTACGCAGGCAGTTGGTAAAATTCCAGTTGATGTTAATGCAGACGGAATCGACTTAATGGCGTTTTCAGCACATAAAATGTACGGGCCGAAAGGCGTTGGTGCACTTTACGTTCGTAGAAAAAACCCGAGAGTTAAAGTTACTTCACAAATGGATGGCGGAGGCCACGAACGCGGCATGCGTTCTGGTACATTGAACGTTCCTGGTATTGTTGGTTTGGGTAAAGCATGCGAACTTTGTCGTTTAGAGATGGAAAGCGAAGCAATTCGTTTATCTGGTTTACGCGATAAATTAGAATCGACTTTAAACCAAATGGAAGAAAGTTATGTTAATGGTAATACACAACACCGTTTACCACATGTAGCAAACATCTCTTTTAAATACGTTGAGGGTGAAGGTTTAATGATGGCCATGAGCGATTTAGCGGTATCTTCGGGTTCAGCTTGTACTTCGGCATCTTTAGAGCCATCTTATGTATTAAAGAGCTTAGGTTTATCTGATGATTTGGCACACTCTTCTATCCGTTATGGCTTAGGAAGATTTACTACCGAAGAAGAAATTGACCAGGCGATTGCAGTTACTCAAAAAGCCGTGAATCACTTAAGAGAACTTTCTCCACTTTGGGAAATGTTTAAAGAAGGAATTGACTTGAGTAAAATTGAGTGGGCAGAACATTAATTGGCGAAGCAAATTAATGAGTTAAGAGTTGTAAGTTATTAGTTTTAAGTCTGGAGCATAAGCAACTAATTTATAACACCTGACCTGCAACATGCAACTCGAAACATATAACAAAAATTAAACCATCCCACAAGGGATTTAAAGAAATAGAAATCATGGCATATTCAGAAAAAGTAATTGACCATTACAATAACCCACGTAACGTGGGTACATTAAATAAAGACAGCAAATTTGTAGGAACTGGTTTAGTTGGCGCACCTGAGTGTGGTGACGTAATGCGTTTACAAATTGAGGTTGGAGAAGATAACGTAATCACCGATGCTAAATTTAAAACATTCGGTTGTGGTTCGGCTATCGCATCTTCGTCTTTAGCTACAGAATGGTTAAAAGGAAAAACAATCGATGAAGCTTTATCTATCGATAACATGGATATTGTTGAAGAATTGGCTTTACCTCCAGTAAAAATTCACTGCTCGGTGTTGGCAGAAGATGCAATTAAATCTGCCATTAACGATTACCGCGTTAAAAATGGCTTAGAGGCAATTGTATTGGAAAAATCACATCACTAGTAAAAATTTAGATTTTAGATTTACGATTTTTCGTATTTAATCTAAAATCGTAAATCTAAAATCGTAAATCAATATGATTACTATAACAGATAAAGCAAAAGAAAAAATCACACATTTAATGCAGGATTCAGAAATGGGTTCTGATTATTTCTTACGTGTTTCCGTAAAAGGTGGCGGTTGTTCTGGCTTATCGTATAACCTGGATTTTGATAACGAAGAACAAAAAGGCGATCAGTTTTTTGAAGACAGAGGAATTAAAATCGCATTAGATATGAAATCTTTCCTTTACCTGGCGGGTACGGAGTTAGATTTTACTGATGGATTGAATGGAAAAGGTTTCAACTTTATCAATCCAAATGCCAGTCGCAGTTGTGGTTGTGGCGAGAGTTTCTCCGTTTAAAATTCATCATAAATAATATTTAAAGGTCTCGATTTTTCGAGGCCTTTTTGCGTTTAAAGAACTTACTCGTTGCCAATAGAACAATCTTACTTCAAAGAATAAAAGGAGATTACTTTTTTCTCGCAATGACGATTATAATATAGTCTGCGTAAATCCTGTTAATCTGCGGGATATAAATTTTTATCAACATAATTCAAATCAAGCTTGCAATTACACTTATATCTTCTTCCGCTGATTAACGCAGATCTCGCAGATTAAAAATGATTTCTTAGCTTAGATTTTGAATTTATAACTCATGTTTAATTCAAAGATTTTTTTGATCTGCGGAAAAACATATTCAAATCAAAAGCAGCGAGCGTACATCAATTTGCTTTTTTAAACCAAAAAGCATTATTATTGTTAATTATATTGACTACCAAATAACGAGCGATGCCATTAATTAACGAATTTTCAACCATCCCTACTCTTTTAAGAAATGTTGTAAAAAACATTCACAAACCCGAAGAAACTTTTTTAATACATAAACAAGGTGCTGAATGGTTGGAGATATCATTTGAAGATACTTTAAAAAGAGCTGACGCAGTTTCCGCTTTCTTTCTCGAAAAAGGAATAAAGAAAGGCGATCGGTTAGGATTAATGATCGAAAATTCGCCCGAATATGTCTATTATGATCAAGGCATTCAGCAAATTGGCGTAATAAATGTTTCTATTTACCCAACGCTATCAGAACAAGAAGTAGCCTACATCATTAACGATTCTGGCATTAAAGGAATATTAGTTGGTAATAGTTTTCTTTTTAGAAAAGTACTTAAAGTTGCTTCAAACTGTAAAGACATAAAATATATCATTCCTGCATTTAAAGATTTTGAGAAAGTAAAAGTGCCATCAGATGTTGATGTAGAAATTATATCTTTTTCCGACATCTTAGCCTTGAAGCATCAAATTACAGCGGCAGAAAAAGCAGAAATAGATCAATGCAGAAGTTTAGTGCTTCCTGAGGATGTATCATCTTTGATTTATACCTCTGGTACCACAGGAACGCCAAAAGGGGTTATGCTTACACACCATAATTTTGTTAAAAATGTGGAGGTGTGTCTGCAACAAATCCCGGTAATCGATCAAACCGAAACTTTCCTTTCATTTTTACCTCTGTCGCATGTGTTCGAGCGCACAGCCACCTATCATGTCTGTTGCACTCAAGGCTGTAAAATTGCTTTCGCTCAAAGCTTAGAACTACTGGCGAAAAATATGGGCGAAGTTAGGCCGACGGTAATGAGTTGCGTACCTAGATTATTGGAACGGATACATGATAAAGCAATTAAATCTGGTACAGCTGGCGGAGGTACTAAGGCTAAAATTTTTATTTGGGCGCTGGAAACTGGCAAGAAATATCGTATAAAAAAAGAGGCAGGTGAAAATCCTGGATTCATTCTTTCGACTAAAAAAGCAATTGCCGAGAAATTAGTTTTTAGTAAAATTAAGGAGAAAACCGGAGGCCGCTTAAAATTTATGATATCTGGTGGGGCTGCCTTACCGAAAAATGTGGGTGAGTTTTTCGGTGATTTAGGGATTAAAATATTGGAAGGTTTTGGCTTAACCGAAACTTCGCCGGTAATGTCTGTAACCGAATACCATCGCCAGGTTTATGGTACTGTGGGTCGTGTTATTCCAGGTATTGAAGTGGGAATTCAAGATGTAGAAAGCAAAGAAATTATTAACATCCAAACGCATCATACTTTTAACGAAGATTTTGAGTGTGCTGAAGGCGAGGTAATTGTTCGGGGCCATTGTGTAATGAAAGGATATTTCAATAAACCAGCAGAAACGGCTGAAGCAATCGATCAGGACATGTGGTTCCACACTGGTGATATTGGTCGATTTTATAAAGGCAACTTACAAATTACAGATCGACTCAAAAACATGATCGTTAATGCTTATGGCAAAAACGTTTACCCTACTCCTGTAGAAAATATCTATCTAAAAAGCCCGAAGATCGATCAGTTATTTTTAATAGGAGATAAACGAGAATTTATTACCGCTATCATAATTCCAAATAAAGAAACATTAGAAGAAACATTCAACCTAAAATCGTCTTATTTCGAAGATGCCGATCCATTTATACGCGAACAGGAAATAATTGATTGGATGGAGCAAGACATCAAGAAAATCTCAAACGAACTTGCCAAATTCGAACGCATCAAGAATTTCAAAATTAAACGCAATCCATTCAGTATTGATGAAGGTGAGATTACACCTACCATGAAGGTTAAACGTAGAATTGTAGAAAAGAAATATAGTGATACGATCGATGCAATGTATGAAGAAGGGATCGAGGCAGAATCTTGATATCGTTTTTAAAGTTCTTATAAATCATTTTAATCTAAAGATTATTATTCTAAATCTAGAAGAGTGGTTGCATTCGTTCTTCTACTATTCTTATGGAACACTTGACGACTGAGCATGTGGTAACTTAATTAACTTTTATTTTTTGCGTTTCTATAATCTATCTGGAGATTTTTGAAAGCCTGCACTAAATTGTTGTACTGCATCTCATCAACCCAGAGATAAGGAACTTCAACACATTCTGTTAACATAAAGAACCAATCCTGCTTTTTTTTGACTCTCCAGGAATAGCTGTACTTAACAGCACTACTTGGGAAAACCAGGCGTATGATACGCATTGGGTTTGACTCGATCCCAAAACATTTTCAACCGACAAGATTTCAGAAGGATTAAATTGAAACAATATTCCACGGCTATTTTCTGAATCATCAAATTCATAAAGAGCTAAAATTACGAGATTTTTCCTGTCGATGAATTTAACGTTTGTAATGGGAGATCGATCCTCGCTTGAGTTAAACTTTATATTCACACCTTGAGTAAGAATTTTATTGATATAGGAAACAATTTCTTTTCTACTTCCAGATTGTCCGTAAATATTGAGCGATAGAATCAATAACCCAAAGAGTATCAACTTAGATTTTATATCAATGATATAAATAAAACATGTTAAAAGTTAAATTTTCTCCAAAATCTTGAAAAATTAGCTACCTTTCAACTGTCAGAGTAATGTAATTCACATCACTCTTGTAAATGCGACGGAAGTGAATATGGTTATAATCAATAGTTTTAAAGAGTACGAATCATTTTTGGGAAAAGAAATTGGCAGCTCTCAGTGGCACAAAATAGATCAGCAACAAATCACAAAATTTGCCGAGGCAACTTTAGATTTTCAATGGATCCATTGTGATGAGCGGAAAGCTAAGGATGAAGGACCATTCGGTTCTACTATTGCTCATGGCTATTTAACTTTGTCTCTTATTCCTTATTTATGGAAACAAATCGCTGACATTCAAAATGTTAAGATGGAAGTTAACTACGGGATTGAAAAATTTAAATTTAACAAACCTGTTTTAGTAAATGATGAAGTTCAATTAAGGGCGAAATTGATTGCAATATCTGATTTAAGAGGCATTACAAAAGTGGTAATCGAAGCGAATCTTGATATTAAAGGCCAAACCAAAACAGCCTATACCGGAAATGTGGTTTTTCTTTATCATTTCAATTAAAAGCAACTCCAACAGGAAGAATAAAAAGGTATAAATCTTTTCTGCTCTAGGAGAGGTAAATACTATTATTAAACATCTTGCAAAATTGTTACTTTTGCAAAAAATACCTGAAATGAGTATAGGATTATCAGAACAAGAAATATTACGACGTGAGTCGCTAAAACAATTACGAGCGTTAGGCATCGAGCCTTATCCTGCAGAATCTTATGATGTAAATGTAAGTGCTGCTGATATATTGAAGAACTACGAAAAGGATAAAACTGCTTATAAGACGGTTAGTTTGGCTGGTCGTATTATGGGGCGTAACATCATGGGCGCTGCTTCTTTTGCCGAAATTCAAGATTCTACTGCCCGTATTCAGGTCTATTTAAAAAGAGACGAACTTTGCCCAGGCGAAGACAAAACATTATACAATACGGTATTCAAAAAACTTTTGGATATTGGCGATTTCATTGGAATTAAAGGCTATGTTTTCACTACTCAAACTGGTGAAATTTCTATCCACGTTACCGAATTTAAAGTATTAGCGAAATCACTTCGTCCCCTTCCTATCGTTAAACGAGATGATGAGGGCAATGTTTACGATGGATTTACGAATCCGGAATTGCGTTATAGAATGCGCTATGTTGATTTAACCGTCAATCCAGATTACAAACAAATTTTCATCAAACGGAGTAAAGTAATTAACTCCATGCGCAACTATTTTGATGAGCAAGGCTGGATGGAAGTAGAAACGCCTATTCTTCAACCAATTCACGGAGGTGCAGCCGCTCGTCCTTTTGCTACCCATCATAATACTTTAGACATGCCGCTTTATTTGCGAATTGCAAATGAGTTGTACTTAAAAAGACTAATAGTTGCCGGTTTCGATGGGGTTTATGAATTCGGTAAAATGTTCCGTAATGAAGGAATGGACCGTACCCATAACCCCGAATTTACTTCAATGGAGATATATGTTGCCTATAAAGATTATATCTGGATGATGGCTATGGTTGAAGAATGTTTAGAGAAAGTAGCGATTGCAACCAACGGCTCAGCGGTGGTTAAAGTGGGCGACAACGATATCAATTTCGAAGGACCGTATGAGAAATTAACCATGTACGAGTCAATTCAGAAATATACAGGAATTGACGTTTCTTCAATGGATGAAGAAGCGCTGCTTCAAACCTGTGCAACTTTGGGCATTCAAACAGATTCTACCATGGGTCGTGGTAAATTAGTAGACGAGATTTTTAGTGAAAAAGTAGAAGCTAATCTCATTCAGCCTACTTTCATCACAGATTATCCTATCGAAATGACTCCGTTAGCAAAAAAGCACCGCTCTGCTCCTGGTTTAGTAGAACGTTTTGAAATCTTTGTAAATGGTAAAGAAATCGGAAATGCTTATTCAGAGTTAAATGATCCTATCGATCAAAAAGAACGTTTTGAAGATCAATTAACGCTAGCAGATCGTGGTGATGATGAAGCAATGGCCATGGATGAAGATTTTGTTCGTGCTTTAGAATATGGTATGCCGCCAACATCAGGTTTAGGTTTCGGTATCGACAGAATTGTAATGTTAATGACCAACCAAAGCACCATTCAGGAAGTATTATTCTTCCCACAAATGCGCCCTGAGAAAAAGAAGATTGAATTATCTCCGGAAGAAACTGAATTATTTGCCTTGGTAAAAGAAGATGAACAAGTCTTATTGACAGATGTTAAGACTAAACTTACAGACTGGAGCAACAAAAAGTGGGATACCACCCTTAAAGGTCTCACTGGTAAAGGAGTTTTAAAAGTTACTAAAACCGACGAAGGTTTGTTTTTATCGCATAAATAAAAACCTTAACATAAACATAACAAAAACTTAAAAGGCTTGCTAACAATTGTTTAGCAAGCCTTTTCTATATTTACAGCAATCAATAGAAAAAGATTGCCTTATGAATACTTCAAGCTTAGAAATCAACGAAAGAGAGTACTGCATAAAACTGAGTAAAGATGCATTTGATTTAACCCTTGTCCGCCAATTAATCAAAAGAATACAAGCCGAAGCCCTATTCTTCTCTAAAATTCAAAATGAAGAAGATGATATTTTGAGTAAAAGATCTCAAAGAGAAGAACTAGAAGGATATGATAGTTTAGACGATAAATAGCTGATGATTTACCTGTTACGAGTTACAGGTTCTGCGTTATTAATGGCTTCAGACACTTTCAACGTTTAACCTTCACTTTTAACCCTACTAATCAATATCCAACGTACCTTCCACCGAATCATCCATGGTTTTGCCTGTAATAACAGAGGCTGCCATCTTTAAAAATGCCACGGCTGTTCCGTTTTTAGTGTCCCAATAATAACCTTCAGATGGGATCACTTTTATCAAGGTGATATTTGGATCTTCTTTCCCACCCTGAAACCAGGTTTTAATAAATGGACTCCACAGCTCATCAATCTTAGCCTGATCTCTGCTGATTTCAGAAATGCCATAAATGTTTACAAAGCCCGAATGTGCACCCGCCTGGAATAGTAAGTGTGTAAACGGATCGGTAGCTATTTCGTCGTTTTTATGGCTGTCTTTCATACTCATAAACCAAATATTTCCTTCATCATCAACCTGCTGAATAGCCATTGGCCTTACTGATAGAGGAACTCCGGTTTTAATATTGGTGCAAAAAAAGCAACTTTCTGCCTTTTCAGCAAGGCTGCGTAATTTTTCAACTGCTTCTTTGCCACCTAAATCTTTAATATTATCTTCTTCCTGAGTATTGTTAGTACTTCCTTCTTGTGATGTTGCCATAGTATAGATTTTTCTCTTTACTACAATAAGAATGCAAGTTTAGTTTTAAATTTTGCAAAGCAATGTAATTGCTACTATCAACGTTCGCCCTGCTATCACTAATATCTTTTTGCGAGCGGCTATCGTTTATTTAAAATTTGTGCAACAAAAGTATAACCGTTCTTTCCAGGTTTAGCGAACACAAACCTGATTTCAGCCACTCAAATTCTGAAAGCAGGCCTTGCAAAAGGAGGCTAAACCTCTTCGACAGAAAGAACCTTCTTAGCCAGTTCACCTACTATTAATCGCTGTACAATAAGCTACAATACCACTACAAAGTACGTTATCCCTACCAATAGCGGTTCGTGCGGACCCTCATCCATTTGATAATACTCTCTCCAAAATATCAAATAATTTCGACTAACCTAAATTACTTTTTAGATTATGACTTTACTTGCTGTATTTTTAAGCACAAAAAAAGCCGATTTTCATCGGCTTTGATTTATTTCAATATCGGGAATTTATCTATAACGAACTTGCTGTTGTTTGTCCATCATCCCCATCTGATCTTTCATTTGTTTTATCTGATCGGCTAATAATTTATTTTTATCGGCTTTCTTAGCCTCTGCTAAATACATTGTCGCTTCACGTTTATTGCGTTTAGCCATTGCGATTCCAGCTAAACTTAACTTTGCCAAGGCAACATTATGTTCCATCTGCATACCCAGGTTCAAAGCAGTTTTAAAATATTTTTCTGATTTTAATGGAGCAGTTCTGCTTTCAATTAAACCAACAAGTAAATTATAATAACCATGTTGCACCCTAATCAACTGCTTTTCATAATTTGTAATTCTATCTAAGTAAGCCTTTGCCTTTGGCATATTGTCTTTTCTTAAAAACCACTGTGCTAAAAGCATGTTTTCGTTAAAAAAGAAGGTTACCAATATAATTAGCCCTAATAAAATAGCCACAATTCCCCATGGCCAAAAACCGAAAATAAATAAAGCTACTGCGCCACCCAGTAAAGCAACCCCCGCAATTAATCTGATAATATTTGGCATAAAATTTATTCTAATTATTTTTTTTTTGCAAATATCGTTTTTAAATGGCATAATTTAGATTTTAAAACGATAATTTCATTAAAAATTTCACAGTCTAAACAATTCTTCAAATTAATATGAAAATTCTCTTATCTATAACCCTAATCGCACTTGCCATGAACGTTTCAGCTCAAGAAATTAACAAAAAAATTCACGATCAAGCTAAAAATAAAGATGTATTAATAAATGTGTGTACAAGGGAAGGTATTACCACATTCCCAGAATTTAAGGAAATGTACGATCCAATTTATGCGGCTTATGTTCCTGACGCGGCTACACTGATTGAATTAAAAAAGCTGGTTAAGAACGAGAAGATCAAAATTGTTTTTGGTACCTGGTGTGGAGATAGCAAAGTAAATGTTCCTAATTTTTTCAAAGTTTTAGATGCGCTTCACTTCAAAGAAAAGAATGTAGAAATAATTGCTGTTGATGGAAACAAGAAAGCAGAAAACGGTATTATTGACGGGTTAGATATCCAAAGAGTACCTACGTTTATCGTTTTTGATAAGAAAGGAAAAGAATTGGGTAGAATAGTTGAACATCCTAAAACAACACTTGAAGCAGATTTGCTGGAAATCTATAAAAAGAAATCATAAAACTTTTGCGTGCGGGTTTTGGTTTTACCTCCAATAACGCAATTACTAACTCTTAAAAATTTAATAATAATACATGTCTGCAGCACTCGAACCTGGTTGGTTATCTGTTTTAGAGCAGGAATTTGAAAAAGAGTATATGATAAATCTTAAGTCTTTCCTCAAAGCTGAAAAGGACGCGGGTGTTAACATTTATCCTAAAAACGCAGATATTTTTAATGCGCTGAACACCACTCCATTCGATAAGGTAAAGGTGGTGATCCTGGGTCAGGATCCGTATCACGGAGCAGGCCAGGCCCATGGTTTATCATTTTCTGTTCAGCGAGGCGTATCTGTTCCTCCATCTTTAAAAAATATTTATAAGGAACTGGAAAACGATATCGAAGGGTTCAAGGCTCCTAATCATGGTCATCTAACCCACTGGGCCGAACAGGGTGTTTTACTATTGAATTCGACATTAACGGTCAGAGCATCTACACCAGGATCACACCAGAATCGTGGATGGGAAGTTTTTACAGATGAAATTATCAAGGCCATTTCTCAGAAACTAGAACATGTGGTTTTCTTACTCTGGGGGAAATATGCGCAACAAAAGGCAACTCTAATTGATCAAAAAAAACATTATGTTTTAACTTCTGCTCACCCCTCTCCTTTTTCAGCACATACTGGCTTTTTGGGTTCCCGGCCATTCTCAAAAACAAACCAGCTGCTGATTCAGAATAATCTGAAACCAATCGACTGGAATTTGCCTACTTAATGAATACCTATTTCATTAGCGGATTAGGCGCCGACAAACGTATATTTTCTCGTTTAAAATTACACCGAAGCATTAATATCATCCATGTTGAATGGATCAATCCGTTAAGGAAAGAATTGCTGTCTGAATATGCCAAAAGGTTAAGCGAAATAATAGATACTTCGGAAAAATTTGCATTGGTTGGCGTTTCCTTTGGCGGAATGATTGCGGTTGAGATCGCTAAAATTCTAAATCCGGTTCTTACAATTGTAATCTCGAGTACCATTCAAAGTAATACGTTACCTCCTCTTTATAAGTTTGCAAGTAAGCTAAAGTTGGTTGAAATAATTCCGTCATGGTTGATAAAGTCGTCAAATAGGCTTACCCAGAACTTCTTTTTTGGTACGCAATCAAATGCTGAAGCGAAATTATTAACAAAGATTATTAACGATACCGATAGACGATTCCTAAAATGGGCAATTGGAAGTATTTTAAGCTGGAGAAACGATTTAATACCTGAACGATTATACCACATTCACGGCACGAAAGATAAAATTTTGTATTCAAGAAAATCTAACCCCGATTTTGTAATTGAAAACGGAACCCACTTGATGGTTTATCAAAATGCAGCCGAAATTTCGGAGATCATCAATAAATTAATCATCAACGCATAAGATTGTCCCGTCCAGATAAAAATCAAAATAGAGATGACAATGGCTAGAAAAACTCCTCCAGGGTTTTGAGATTAATATTCCAAAGGAACTATAGGCTCTTTCTTTGTTGTCGACATAATCATCATGGTTTGAAAAGTTTTAACCACAGAAATTTTGCTGATTTTTTCCATAATCAATCGTTCATAAGATTTAATGTCTTTAACATAAACTTTTAAAAGGAAATCTGCCTGGCCCGTTACGTGGTGACACTCAGTAATTTCTTTAATTTGGTTTACTTCATCAAGAAAAATCTGAATGGTATTGTTTTTATGGAAATCAAGTTGAATTTGAATAAAAGTCTTAATCCCTAAACCCAATTTTTCTTCGTCTACTAAAGCATGGTAGCTTTTAATAAAACCAGCCATTTCTAATTTACGAACACGCTCCAAAGTTGGTGCCGGCGATAAACCAATTTCTTGTGATAAAAGCAAGTTGGTAATTCTACCGTTTTCTTGTAAGATTCTTAAAATTTTAAAATCGATCTTATCTAATTCTGATGCCATATTAGTTCAAAGGTATTGAGAACACAAACATAACCAAATTATATTCTAAATTTTAACAAAATTTATCTAATATATTTTAAAATATTTTTTTTAGATTTACCTAAAAATTTAATTAGATAAATATAAATGCAAAGTTTTACCGAAGAGAATTATCTTAAAATCATTTATCATTTAGCAGAAAATACCAATAATGTACAAACCAATGCCATTGCCGAGCAAATGCAGACTAAACCCGCATCCGTAACGGATATGATTAAGAAACTTGCAGACAAGGGGTTTATAGATTATGTTAAATATCAAGGCGTTACCATGACAGAAAAAGGAAGGAACGCCGCTATTGATATTGTGCGCAAACACCGGCTTTGGGAGGTTTTCTTAGTTGATAAGCTTAATTTCAAATGGGATGAAGTGCACGATGTTGCCGAGGAACTAGAACACATTAAATCAACTGCATTAATCGAACGGTTAGATGAATTTCTTGGTTTCCCGAAATCAGATCCTCATGGCGACCCTATTCCAGATAAAAATGGAAGGTTTGCAAAAACTCAGTTTACAAAACTGATCGAATTGAAAATCGGTGATTCAGGAACAATTACTGGTGTTAGTCAACACAGTTCGGCATTTCTTAAACATCTTGAAAAACTGGGATTAACCTTGGGCAAACAAATTCAAATTAATGATGTTACCGATTTCGATGGTTCTGTAGAAATTTTGATTTTAGACAAACAAATTAATATTAGTAGAGAAGTGGCAAAGCATATTTTAATTAGCAGTAATGGCAAAAACTGAATCGCTTAGTGAGGTACACCAAAGTGTAAGCACAGACAAAAGAAAAGGTTGGCGTCGCATTTTAGCTTTTATTGGCCCAGCTTATTTAATAAGCGTTGGCTATATGGACCCAGGAAACTGGGCCACAGATTTAGCAGGTGGTAGTAAATTTGGCTATCAACTGATATGGGTATTGCTCATGTCAAATCTTATAGCACTTTTACTTCAATCGTTAAGTGCTCGTTTAGGCATTGTTAGAGGATTAGATTTGGCACAGGCCTCTAAACATGCTTACCCACGCTGGGCAAATATACCTTTATTTGGATTAGCGCAGACCGCTATCATTGCCTGCGATTTAGCTGAAATTATTGGAATGGCAATTGGTTTACAATTACTTTTTGGTTTACCATTAATTTGGGGAATCTCAATTACCATATTTGATACCATATTGCTTTTATTTCTTCTTAACAAAGGAATGCGAGCAATGGAAGGTTTTATCGTTTCAATGGTTTTTATCGTTGGAATATCGTTTTTGGTGGAAATGTTTATTGTTGAACCCTCATTAAAAGAAGTTGTTAGAGGTTTCGAACCTTCTATTTTAGGGGGCGATGCTTTATACATTGCTATTGGCATTATTGGCGCTACGGTAATGCCACACAACCTATATCTACACTCTTCACTGGTTCAAACCAGAAAAATCGAACGGACAAATAAAGGCATTAAAGAAGCCTTAAAATTTAATTTAATCGATACTACAGTTGCACTGAACCTCGCTTTTTTCGTAAATGCGGCGATTTTGATATTGGCTGCAGCTGCTTTTTATAAGAATGGATTACACGAAGTTGCAGAAATTCAAGACGCCCACAAATTATTATCAAATATTTTTGGTGATGTTGCGCCAGCTCTTTTCGCAATTGCTTTAATTGCCGCAGGGCAAAGCTCTACTGTTACGGGTACTTTGGCTGGTCAGATTATTATGGAAGGACATATCAATCTAAGAATTCAGCCCTGGTTACGAAGATTGATTACCCGATTATTGGCAATCATTCCAGCATTTTTTACTATTCTTCATTATGGCGATGATGCTCTGGGTGGCCTTCTGGTTTTGAGTCAGGTGGTGTTAAGTTTGCAGCTGGGTTTTGCGATTATACCTTTAATCCATTTTACATCAGACAAGAAACTGATGAAAGATTTTGCGATAAAAACATGGGTCAAGGTATTGGCTTGGACGAGTGCATTAGCTATCATTGCCTTAAATGTCAAACTAGTAGTCGAAGAAATAAGCGGCTGGACCAAAGAAGCCAATACCTGGTGGATTTATGTAATTATTGTTCCAGCCTTAATATTTATTGTGTTTCTACTACTTTATGTGTTTTTTCATCCGATGATCGAAGAAAAAAATAGAAACAGGCAAATGGTTCCGCATGGTAATGCTTTGGACATTGGGAAAATTGATAAGATTAGCTATTCCAAAATTGGTATTGCGGTAGATTTTTCTAAAAATGACCGGAATACCATCCGACACGCACTTATTCAAGGTGGAAAAGATGCTCACTATCACCTAATCCACGTAGTAGAAACAGCAGCCGCCAGATATCACGGCCAAGAAGTTATGGACCACGAAACCCAGAGTGACCGGGAAAACCTTGAAAAATACAAAGCTAATTTAGAAGACTTGGGTTATGATTCAACGCCATTTATAGGTTTTGGAAGCACAGCTAAAGAAATCGCAGATATTAGTAATAAAAACGAACTGGAACTTTTAGTAATGGGTGCTCATGGTCACAAAGGACTTAAAGATTTAATCTTTGGTACAACAGTAGATTCGGTGAGGCACAAAGTGAATATTCCCGTATTAATTATTAGATAACTAATTTTTAATAACCTTCATTAAGTTTTTAATTCCTCCATCACCCGAGTGATGAAGTAAAAGTTTTCCTGCTGGAGAATACAAATACATAGCAGGATACATCTTTGGCAAAAACAACGGAATGAAAAGTTTATTTTTATCTTGAAGAATGGTAACGTTTGGTTTTGTATTCAAACCTTTAGCATAAGTATTAAAAAACTGTGGAATGATATAAGCCTCATCCAAGGTAATCATGTATATATTTACGTTTTTAAATTGGGCATAATTAGCACCGAGTAGCTTAGTTTCTCTTTGGCAATGCTCGCAGGTAACATCAAAAAGCATAAACAGGTTCTGTTTGCCTGGAATAAGATTTTTGTTCGAAAATGCTTTACCATCCAATTTAAAAAATGTGAATTGTGGTAAAATTGTAGGTTGCTGTGCTTTTAGATGAGAGAAGAAGAGAAAAGATAATGCTAAAAAAAGGATTCGAAATTTCATAAATAGCTTTTAAAAATCAAACATAAATAATAATTTTTGTAAGCAATAGAGATAACCTTCAGCTTTTACAAACAGATGAAGATAAAGGAGTGTTATTAATAGCTGGCAACGAAATAAATAAAAACGAAATTATAACATCAAATTTTAAGATATTTGCAACCCAGCAGTTTGCTGTTTTTTAAATGTAGAAGCACATCTACCCAGAAATACAAATTAACTTTGAAAAACGATATCAATATAAAAAACAAAAGAGCTTACTTTGACTATAATTTACTTGATAAATATGTGGCAGGTATCGCACTTTTAGGAACAGAAATAAAAGCTATTAGACAAGGTAAAGCCAATATGACGGACGCATTTTGTATGTTCATAGGCGGAATTTTGTATGTCCGAAATCTTCATGTTTCTGAATATAGCCATAGCTCTTTTTATCATCATGATATAAAAAGGGATCGAGCATTGCTACTTCAGAAAAAAGAAATCAGAAAACTTCGTCTTAAGGGTGAAGAAAAGGGTTATACCATAGTGCCTTTAAGGATTTTCATTAACGAAAGAGGTTTCGCTAAAATGGAAATTGCATTGGCGCAAGGTAAAAAGGAATTTGATAAACGTGATAGCATTAAGGATAGAGATACTAAACGTGAGTTAGATAGAGCATTGAAGAGATAACTGAGTTAGGAGTTTAGGGTTTGTAGTTTTGAGTACTCCGAACTCTCAACTCATCACTCGCAGCTTGTTTACCATGCTTGATCGCCAACCAAAGGCACAAATCTAAACGTATCTAATGTTATTTTATCGTAATCGGTGTCACTTACTCTAATAACGGTAACCATTTTTTGCGTGCTTTCATCTCCAACGGGAATAACCAAAATACCTCCAATTTTTAATTGTTTCAATAAAATTTCTGGAACAAGTGGGGCACCAGCGGTAACAATTATTTTATCGTAAGGAGCATGTTTTGCAATTCCCTTTGAACCATCTCCACAGTAAAATGTGGGTCTGTAGCCCATACCAGGCAATACCTGAATCGTTCTGTTGTAAATATTCTCTTGTCTTTCGATGGTAAAAACATTTGCACCAAGTTCCATTAAAATGCAAGTCTGGTATCCGGAACCTGTTCCAATCTCTAAAACTTTATCACCCTTCTTAATGTGTAGTAACTCACTTTGATAGGCAACAGTGTAGGGTTGCGAAATGGTCTGTCCATCACCGATTGGGAAGGCGATATCTTTGTAAGCCTGATTCCAAAAAGTCTCATCGAAAAAGAAATGACGTGGTACTTTGCCAATTGCTTTTAGTACGTTTTCATCTTCAATTCCGCGAGATTTTAGGAGTTCAACCAACTTCTTTCTCGCACCACGCTCTCGGTAATTATCAACAAATTTATAGGCCATGAAGTCTCAAAATTAGCTTTTTAAAGCGGTGATACAAGATAAAGAAATCAACATTAATATAACTTACAGTAAATCAAAATAATGGGATTTTCGTTAGTGTAAAACATTAATTGTGTGTATTAAGGAATTATTTCTACTTTTGAAGACTTATATAAATTACCTCAACTGTCTACTCTTACATGAAAAAAGGACTAATAAGCATATTCATATTATGCACTTGCATCACATTTAATATACTTGCACAAACTAGTGCTGATTATAATTATTCAATTGCAGCAAGAGGTTTTAGCCTCATGCAACTACCGAAAATATTGAATCAAACAAATACCCAGGATTATACAAAGATGTATGGTAATGGGGTGATTTTGAAGTTCAACGACAACCAGATAAGTTATCGAATCAGTGGAAATTATTTCCGCAATAATGATGTGCGATTTCAAAACACTTGCGAAACCTGTGAAATGGCTAGCGGAAAAGTAACAGATTACTCTTTTAAGATTGGTTTTGAAAAAAACTTCAATTACTCAAGAGTTCAACCCTATTTCGCTTTTGATATTGGATATCGCTCTAATAAATTTACAGGTGTTATAGCACCACAAAACGCATTGGTTGGCTCAACAAATCAGTCGGCTGATGCGAGTAAGAATGGTCTGGTAATGTCTCCAACATTAGGCTTCAAAATCAACATCATTCCAAACTTATCAATATTTGCAGAAAGCAGCCTGGATTTCAACTATTCGTATGAAAAGCAAGATATTACACAGCCGAATCTTACTGCCAGAACTGTAAATACGTATAACAAATGGGAGTTTTTATTAAACCCCGTTTCTGCAGGTATTCAATTTAATTTCAATAGCAAAAATTAATACGGATCTACATCAATTTGGGTAAAAACGCCTTTAAAATCTTTAGTGGCATTGAATTGTGTTAGTGTTTCTCGAAGTGCATCTTTAACTTTTTGAATGGCGGTATGCTTGTCGGCTTTAATGATAATTTGTTTGATGTACAGATTACGTACACGGCTGATTAATGGCTGCTCCGGCCCCAATACACGTTTACCGAATTTAGCTTTAAGAATATTTGCCAATGTAAGTGCTGCATGATCTAATATATGAGAATCTTTATTTTTGACGTAAAGAAATATCATCCGAGAAAATGGCGGATACAGAAATTTTTCACGTTCTGCTATTTCATCATTGTACATGCCTTCATAATCGTTATTAACAACTTGTTTAATAATCCTATTATCAGCATCATAAGTTTGAATGCAAACATTTCCTTGGTCAGCTCGTCTCCCAGCCCTTCCTGCAACCTGCGCTAACAGTTGAAAACTTCGTTCATAAGCCCTAAAATCGGGATAACCCAAAAGTGTATCTGCATTAATAACGCCAATCAAATTTAAGTTATCGAAATCTAAGCCTTTAGCAACCATCTGCGTACCGATCAGAATATCCGTTTTCTTTTCCTGGAAATCAGTTAAGATTTGTTGCAAACCATTTTTTGTCCGGGTGCTGTCCATATCCAAACGGGCAATAGTGATATCTGGATATAGTAATTTTAGCTCCTCTTCGATACGCTCCGTTCCAAAGCCTTTCTGCTCTACATGAACAGAGCCACATGCTGGACAAATATTAACGCTGCTTTGTTGAAAACCGCAATAGTGGCAATGCAGTTTACCACTACTTTTATGATAGGTTAAGCTTACATCGCAATTCACACATTTTGGAGTATAGCCACAAGTAGCACAAATTAAAATGGTTGCATAGCCTCTTCGATTTTGAAAAAGAACAACTTGCTCCTTTTTTGACAAGGCAAGATCAATATCTTTAATTAACACGCTAGAGAAATACGAAACCATGGTTTTCCGCTTGGTTTCCTCCGCGATACTGACCACTTGTTGGTTCGGTAATTGCACACCGCCAAAGCGCTCTTTCATCTCAACTAACCCATATTTTCCTTGCAGCGCATTATAGTAACTTTCTAGTGATGGAGTTGCAGAACCCAAAATAACCTTCGCCTGATGCAAATGAGCAAGATAAATGGAGGCATCTCTCGCTTGATATCTAGGAGCGGGATCATATTGTTTGTAAGATGGCTCATGTTCTTCATCTACCACAATTAATTTTAAGTGTTGAAATGGTAGAAATACGGCTGACCTTGCCCCAAGTATTACCTTATAAGCGCCTGTTCTTACCTTATTCCAAATTTCAACCCTCTCGCTATTATTAAATTTGGAATGATAAACTCCAATTGCATTTCCAAAATAACGTTTAATGCGTTCAACAATTTGAGTAGTTAAAGCTATTTCTGGTAATAAAAAAAGAACTTGCCCATCAGTGTTTTGAATAATTTCTTCAATTAATTTAATATAAACCTGTGTTTTACCAGAAGCAGTTACTCCGTGAAGTAAAACAACATCCTTTTCTTCGAATGATTGATTGATCAGATTTAAAGCGGTCTGTTGTCCGGTATTTAATTGAAAATTAACACTAAATTCTTCATCATGATTAGCTAACCTGCTTACAGGACGTTTCATCACCTTAAAAATCTCTTTATCCGTTAGTGATTTTAAAGCACTTACACCACAGTTGCTCTCTTCTAAAAGCTGTTCTTTAGAGATGGGAAGATTTAATTTTTGCAGTTTCAGATAGGCAAGCAACGCATCAAGTTGTTTTGGTGCTTTCTCCAGAACGTTAAAAAGTTCCTTTAAATTTTCTTCATCAGTATAGAAATCATTTAAAGTCACGAACGATTTCAAAAGAGGTTTGTACTTTTGCACCACTTCCTCTGCAACTAGAATCAGCTCTTTTTCTAATAAATGATTGATGATTGGATAAATTGTTTTTTGACCTAACAATTTTGAAACATCATTTACTGTCAGTTTTTCTTGCTTTTTTAGCGCTGAAATAATTATCTCCTCTTTTTCGGTAAGTACAATCTCATCCGTAAAATCATCGCGAAGAACGAGTATGGTTTCGCTGGCAAGTTTCAAACTAGCGGGTAACGCCGCAGACATCACATCTCCTTCATTACACATATAGTAATTCGTCATCCAACTCCAGAACTTTAATTGGGTGGGGGTTACCACCGGCTCACTGTCAATTATATCGATAATATATTTCGCCTCATAAACTCCAGGAGGATTCTTAGAAATGGCACTAATTAAAGCAGTGTAGATTTTATGCTTACCAAATTGAACAACAACTCTTTTCCCAATCGCAACCTGATCATTTAAATCAAATGGTACCCTATAGGTATAGTTTATTGCCAAAGACAAAGGCAAGATAACTTCGACAAAAAGTGTTTCTCTTTCAGCAAAAATATCGTTTCCAAAGCTATCCATTATTTATCCTTAAATGCAGCGAAGAACAGCATTATCCAACCTAAAACAAACAAGAGACCACCAATAGGCGTAATTGGACCAATTAGATTGATAAAATCCAACTTTAATATACTTCGGGTTGCCAATAAATACAAAGATCCCGAGAAGAGAACAATTCCGAATGTAAAGCAGAAATAGGCAATATTAATTAACTTGTTTCTATACCTTGCAAAAGTTGAAAGGTACAAAAGCGCAAAAGTGTGATAAAATTGATATTCTACCCCTTTCTGCCAAATTTCTATTGAAGGTTGATCTATTACGGCCTTTAAACCATGAGCACCGAAAGCGCCAAGTAAAACAGCCACTACGCCAAAAAAAGAAGCAGTAAGTATAATTCGTTTATTCATAGTTATTGCTTGAAGCAATCGCTAAATTAATAAAATGACATAGAACTTCGCTGTAATCAATGTAATAAATTAAATTTGTTGCACGCACATGAAAAAAATTATCATTTTAACTATTGCATTATTTTTTGGTATTGCAGGGATGGCATATCTGTATTTCTCAAAATTGGGCAATGAAAATAACGCAAAAGATTTAGCATTGCAATCTGCAACGAATAATGCTGCAATAGTATTTTCATTTCAAAATGATAAGGGATTTTATGAAATTATTCAAGCGCAAAACCTTATTCAGCAGGTATTAGGCGAAGATAAAATTCAATTGCTGATTCAGCTTAAGGATTTAATTATTAACGATAATGCGCTAAATAAATTTATTCAAGATCAATATATTTATGTTAGCGTACTTCCAGACACCAATAAAAACCTAAATTTTTTAATTACTGTTCAACTTAAGGCAGATGAAGACCTAAATAAATTTAATCAGGTAATCAAATCAAAAAACTATATTACCCCATTACAGAACGGGCAATATTCCTTGAAGCTTCAAGATAGTGTTTCTGCTTACGCAAATCTCAATGATAGAGTAATAACCCTGTCAACCTCGCTAAAACTTATTAACGATGCTGCTATTCGATTAGCTGAAAATCCTTTCACTGATTATATAAAAGAGAATAATGCTGTTAGCAGAAGTGCCCTGGCACAAATCTATATCAACTATAATCATGTACCACTTGTGCTAAAGAACATTTTGGTTGGTAAATTAAATGGAAGTATTGAAGTTTTAAACAGGCAAAATGCATTTGCCTCTTTAAGTTATAATTTTAGCAAAGAGCGTATTCTTTTTAACGGCAGCACTACGTTAAAAGATGATTCTAGCTACCTCAAATTATTTGAACAAAGCGCAGCACAGGTTACAAATATTCAAAATATCTTACCTGATAACACGGCAAATTATGCGATCTACGCATTTGATGATTATAAAACCTGGTTTAAAAGCCTGAAGACTATACGGATTAAAGCCAATCAAATTACACAGGCAGACCAAACGATTAGTTCAATCAAAAATGATTATAGAACAGATTTAAATTTAATATTTCCATTGTATGCTAAAAATCAATTTGCAACATTTCAATTAAGCACCAGTGAAAAACTGGGAGCGATACAACTTACTAATGGAGAGAAAGTGAAACAATTATTATTTGACGTAAGTACAGATTACAGTGATGAAATTAAAGTTTTTAAGTCTGCAAACATTCTTCAAGTATACTTTGGAGAGGCTTTTAAAAATTTTAGCAAACCATTTTATGCCATCATAGATAATTATTTAATTGTGGCTAACAATGCAAGTACAGTAGCATCCTTTTTAATCAGTTATAAAAACAATAGGTTAATGATCCAAAATCCTATTTACATGGATGCCATGAATCAAATCGCTACTACTTCAAATATCAGCTATTATGTTGATCTTCGAAAATCTCAGAATATTTTGAGAGATAATCTTTCATCAAAATACTACAAACATTTTATGGCAGATAGTGGCCTGAAAACCTTTGATACTTTCTGCTACCAACTGATAGCCGATAAGAATAAATTCATCTCTAATGTACTATTAAACAAATATGTACAACAACCAATACCAGATTCGCTAAGTATCCGTTAATAAGAAAAACAGCCTAAAAACCAATAGATTTATGAAGAAACTTTTACTTGCTTTACTTATAGTTGCTAGTTTTAAGGTTGCAAAAGCTCAGCAATACGCCCTTTTTGGCACGAGAACTATGTTCGATGCTTTTGAGAATCCTTCTCAGAAATCGTTCACATTAGATTCCTCTCGCAAATTCTCCTCTAATTTTTTCTTGCCCTATTTTGGCATTAACGCTGCAAACAAGGGTGAAGCAAACAACGTAATCAGGAGACTTGCTCAAACCGGATATCTCGATACGGAGGGCTTACCCCTATTGAATGGGGATGTAAACCACTTCTACCAAAACAGCAATATTTATGTTGCCACTTTTAGGTTGTTTCATTCATACAAATACCAAAAAGAAATTGGTCTTGCGTGGCAAATTCGTTCTGATGCGCAAATTGACTACACCAATGAAACTCTTGCAATTTTTGATTCTCCCAATAAATTTCCAATCAATACTCCGTTACGTGGAATTTTCAATTCATCCGGATATCAACAATCCTATCATCAATTTAGTATAAGCTACCGCGAAAATTACAATAAGCGATTAGCGTTTGGTTTAAAAGCCAGCTTATTAAGCGGTATTTTATACAATAAAATCGATATCACTGATTCGTACTTATATTCAGACCCAGAATCAAATACCCTCAATTTAGGGTTGGCAGCCAACTATAGAAGTAATTTTACAGAGGGAAGAGAACTCAGAAAAAAAACATTGCTTCCATTCAAAAATCCTGGATTATCGTTAAGCTTTGGAACGAATTATACCACAAAAAAAGGTTTACTGTTGATGGCAAATATTAAAGATTTGGGTTTCATTTGGTGGAGAAAAAGTACTCAGGAAACAATCGTCAACTCATCGAATATTACGATAAATACTTTCGCAAATCGAAACAACATTAATAATAGCATTACCGATATATTTACTGAAGCTCAGGAAAGCAAGAAATTCCTTGCACCAACAAATGCAAAGATTGATCTATATGTTTCAAAAATATATGGCTTCTACAAACCTTCGTTTATTGTGTCGAAAAATCTTTTTTACAAGGGTGGGGATATTGCTTTGGTTAACAGCTTTAATTATAAAAATTTCTCCGGAAGTATTACTCCGCTTTACAACCTTAACAATATTTTTATGGTTGGTTTACAAGGTAAATATCAAACGCCAAACTTCGAAATTTTCCTTGGATCAGACAATTTAGTTTCTACTGCCTATACCACTAAGGGCATAATATCCAGCAATGGAAGTACCGGATCTGCTACTAACGGAGTCGGCGCTTCAGTATATATGGGTATAGGGATTAAATTTGGAAATGTTGTCAATCACCCGCAGTTTAGTGATGTGATGCCTGGTATAAATGACAATGAAGGGGGCAGTTTCTTTAAAAATCTATTTTCAATTTTTAAACGGAAATAACCTAAACTTTCTTTTTTGGTTGGGTAACTACGAAATCTTTTAAATAAAAAGGTTCGAAATAGGCTAGATCTTCAAAATCTTGCACTTGAAATGCCTTGTATGCTAAAGCTGAAATATACTTTGCGGAGTTAAAATTATTATAGTTGAAAAACGCATTTTGGTGATTTAGAGTTTCCTTACATTTTGCAGCTCCATCTCCTAAAAAAGTGATTTCATTTTTCTGGAGCAATTCCGAATAACTATTTTCATCGATTATTTTGGCAGAGGTTGACTCCAAGACACTCAAATTGCTATCAAAAACAGCACTATAAACCTCCATTCTTCGGGCGTCAATCATAGGGCAAATTAGTCCAGCGTATATCGGGGTTTCAGTCATAAAACCATTGGCCATCATTTCTAGCGTTTCAACAGCAATCAATGGCTTTTCTAATGCATAACAGAGTCCCTTTGCTGTAGATACGCCTATCCTCAAGCCCGTATAAGATCCTGGCCCTTTGCTAACCGCAATGGCGTCTAAATCATTGTAAGTGACGTGAGAAGACTTAATCACCTCATCAATAAATAAAGTAAGATTACTGGCGTGCAAGTTTTGACCAATCTCTTCTTTGGTATAAACTGTTTCCCCGTCAATTGATAAAGCTACCGAACAAACCTGTGTAGCTGTTTCTATTTGAAGTATTTTAGCCATTTTACTTGAGTTATGCGTTTATAATTATTTTGCCCCGAAGTTTAATAAGTTGACTGTTTTGTTCTGCATCAAAATCCACGACGCTCAATAATTTTTGTATCCATACTTGTAACTCGCAACTGATAACTAAAATTATGGAACAGGGTCGTGACCATGTGCGCCCCATGGATGGCAGCGACCTATACGCTTCAAGGCCATCCATCCACCTTTAAATGGGCCAAATTTCCGAATAGCTTCAATTCCATATTGCGAGCAAGTTGGGGTAAACCTACAATTTGCGCCAAGCATAGGCGAAATGGCATATTGGTAAATCCTTATCAACCCTAAAAAAAGCGAAGCAAATATCTTATTAATGAACTTCATTTGGCTGAATTAAAGTTTTAAAGCGCTTAAAAGTTGACACCAATTTTTTTTGAATAAAAGTAAATTCATACTTCTCTTTCCCCACAAATTGGATGGAAAAAAGCAATAATCCTCTATCATCAGGTAATTGACTATAAAACTCTTCTTGTTTATTTAGGCGGTAAGCTTCGCGAATGCGGCGCTTGAGCAGGTTGCGATCTACAGCTCGTTTATATCTCTTTTTAGGAACATTAATGACCACCTGAGCCGGAACATGAGCAGCTTCATTAATAAACAGGTAAGAAATACGAAAAGGATATAATAAAAAAGAAGAACCGTTTTTAAACAGCAGATCTAAATGTTTTCTGCTGCATAACCGTTCTTCTTTTCTGAATGTGTACATATATTTTGATTGATAATTGCAGATTTTGATCTGCCGATTCCGATTAATCGGAAAAGCAATCAAAAATTATGCTTTATGCTTGCGTTCGTCAGAAACTGTTAATCTTTTTCTTCCTTTAGCACGACGTGATGCTAATACTCGTCTGCCGTTAGCTGTTGCCATTCTTTCGCGGAAGCCGTGTTTGTTTCTTCTCTTTCTTTGCGAAGGTTGGTATGTTCTTTTCATGACTGTATATTATCTTATTATAATTTCAAAATTAAGAGGTGCAAATATAAAGCGATTTCTCTATAAATGCAAGTCTGTTTAGTTTTATTTTTTATTTGAAAAGCAAATGTAGTAATTCTTTTTAAAATTCAGTCCCGCCCCCGCTTCTGCTGGCAGAAAAAGCCAGCATCTCGCTTCGGTCGGGTTTATTTCATACTGGCCACTACAATTATGTAAGGATACCCTACATGCAAACAATTCATAAAACGTTCCTACGGAAGAAACGATTGCAAAACAATTTTTTGCTACCGAGGATACATCCCTACGGGACGGGGATGTAATTGTCTCAAATCTGAAAACTTATATCAATAATCAATCTATTGCCATTTAGGAAAACATAAGGAGCTTACTGATTACAAGCCCAAAGCTGCTTTCAATTTTATGTATCCTGTTTTACTCACTGGCAGCCAGATATCTGATTTAAGCAGCACCACGTAACTATCTTTCTCTTTTAATTCGATTTTTGTAACCTGAGCAAGGTTAATGATATAAGAGCGATGAATACGGATAAATTGGCCGGAATCAAGAGTTTGTTCAAAGTAAGCCATGGTTTTATTTTTATAGAAAACACCGTCTGCTGTACTTAATTTAACATAATCATCATCAGCCTCCAGGTAATTGATATCTCCGGTTGGAATAATTTTAATTACGCCATCCTTTTTAACTACTACCCTATTATTTTGGGCCGGACTCAAAGCAGCGGCATCCAAAACAGCTTCCGTATTTTCTGTTTGATTTAATCTGGAAGGCAGCTTTTTGATGGCAGCATCAAAACGTGCCTTATCTATTGGTTTGAGCAAATAATCTACTGCATTAACTTCAAAAGCTTTAATGGCATATTCATCAAAAGCAGTTGTAAAAATTACGGCGGGCTTATCTTCAACTAATTCCAACATTTCGAAGCCACTAATTTTTGGCATTTGAATATCAAGAAATATTAAATCTGGCTTATGTAAAGTGATGGCTTTTAATCCCTCGAAACCATCGCAACATTCAGCAACAACTTCAATTTCGGGATGATCGGTAAGATAAAATTTAACAATATCTCTCGCTAAAGGTTCATCATCAATTAATATCGTTCTGATCATTTTTCTGTGGGATTTTTAGAGTGGTAATATATAAATTATTTGCCTCAATTTCAGTTTGCAGCAAATGCGGATTTGCAAATAACAAATATAATCTACGTTTAATAGCTGTTAAACCGAATCCTGTTCCTCCTGCGGCTTTCATTTCCGGATCGAAAGGATTTTGCACCCGCAGCTCCAGAATATTACGATCAACTGTTACATCAACCTTAATAGTTATACCGGCAGATGTATTGTACAAACCAAACTTAATAGCATTTTCTACAATCGGCTGTAGTAAAGTTCCCGGCAAACATAAATTCAAAGTATCATCGGCTACATTTACCTCAATATTTAAGCGATGGCTAAAACGTACCTTTTCAATATCAAGGTAAAGCTGGATGTATTCCATTTCTTCTTCTACAGAAACCCACAATTCGTCATCGCGTTTTAAGGTTCCGCGAAGAAAAGAAGCCAACTTGGTAATCATCACGCCTGCCTCTTTAGGGTTTACCATTGTAAGCGCAAATACCGAATTTAAACTATTGAACAAAAAGTGGGGTTGCAATTGGTGACGAAGCTTGTTTAGCTCCGCTTCTTTTGCCAAACTTTTTGCCGCCGAAAGCCTTTCGTGTGTTTCCGATTGTTCCTCCAGCCTGTACCATAAAATATTGGCCAATGCACACCAGGCCAAACACATAAAGGAAATTAAGCCACGGAAGGCAAAAGAGAAATTATAGAAATCTAAATACTCCTTAAAATCTGAAAATATGTATAACATCGCATATTTTGCAGCATAAATAATTACAAACGTAAGTGCCAATGTAATGATGAGCACATACAATATTCGTTCGTTTTTTGGCTGATAGTAGCCCAGCATATTACTTATGGCAATACAGGCCATCACCAGTAAGAAATTACTCAAAAAACTATCTGCAAATGAAATTAACCAAGAAAAATTCACCACATAATGTAGGCCAACGGCACATAGAATAAACCAAGCGATAGCTATAGCTGCAGAGTTTTTTTGAATTTGTGGGATGGATAGAGGTCTAGTTGTCAAAGCGTTGTTTGTTTAGGTAATAATAAACGAAGTAAACGACCAGAAAATCTCTGATCATTTACTTTTGATTATAGTTTTAAAAACTTTTGATTTCAATCCCCCCGAAAAGTACGGTTCCATCTAAAACTAAGGTTTTCTGCATTTGATCTATCGGCAGCATGTGCCCCCTCTTGTCTTCTACACTACCAAATATAGCTGTAACATTAGATTGTATTGCCCAATTTGGTGGTACAATTAATTTGATACCTCCAAAAACTGCAGTAACATCAATCACTACATAATCCGTAAAGTCAGCTTGCGTCATTATAATATCCGAGCCGCCGAAAACTGCAGTCACGTCTCCACCTTTAAAGTTTTTAGAATAAACGGTTTGATTTGATCCGCCAAAAACGGCTGCAACATCAATTATGTCATTTCTGTTTGCTTTCTTATCTGCTTCGTCATCAAGATCTATCTCATCATTTACACCAAATTCATTCTTAAGTGCACCTTTAAATGATTTTTTCCTTTTCAGCGTATCCTTTGGTTTAAAAATTAAAAAGCCACCAACAATTACTAAACCTATGCCCAGGGCGTATTTAGATATGTCGAAATCGAAGCCCATATCATCTACCGTTTGATATACACCAAACAAAATAAGAACAAGCCACCAAACCCCTTTAAAATTTTTCCTTACACCAATAAACACGCCAAGTGCAATTAGAAATGTCCAAAAGCTAAATACCCAACCCGGAATATTTAAACCCAGATTATCTAATAAAAATGCTAGCCCAATAATTAATATGATGGAACCACTCCAAACTCTACCAGAGTTTTTGATGTGATTATTTTCATTTACATTTTCCATGTGTTCATTTATTTAATACCCAAAAGTATTTATAAATTAAAAGTTAATAACTGTTGTTTTCTCCAGTATCGGCAAAATGGCGGTAAGTAGTATCATTTCATCGGCGAAAAATATTTTCTTATTTTGAGCACATGAAATATTTACTATTTATCTCTTTCATTATTTTCAATTTTGATGTATTTGCACAAGATTTGCCATCACACTACAAAGTTTATGACGTTAAAAAGCAAAAAGTAATTCCTTTAGATGAATTAATTACCGACATGCATCAGGCTGATGTTTTGTTTTTTGGAGAAGAGCATAACGATTCTATAGGGCATATTTTGGAATTTACTATTTTCAAAAAATTAGCTGAACAATTCCCTGAAAAAACCGCTCTTAGTTTAGAAATGTTCCACACTGATGTTCAACCCGTAGTAGATGAATATCTAGCCGACTTAATATCAGAAAAGAATTTTATCAAAGAAGGAAGGGCGTGGTCAAATTACAAAGACTATAAACCCTTAATTGAATATGCTAAAACAAACAAGCTTGCTGTAATTGCCGGCAACGCCGCCACTCGCTATAGCAATGCAGTGACTAAAAATGGATTGACTGTTTTAAGTGGCTTTCCTAAGTCATCACTAAGCAATTTGCCACCTCTCCCTATTGATACCGCTACTGGAAGATATCTGGAAAAATTTACCGAACTACTGGGAGGGCATAGCATGGGCTCGATGAAAGTCTATCAAACTCAAAATTTTTGGGATGCTACCATGGCTTGGTCAATCGCTAAGTTTGCGAAAGCAAATAAAGGAATTAAAATTCTACAACTAAATGGCCGCTTTCACAGTGATGAAAAGCTTGGAACGTTGGCCAAACTTCAAAAATATGCTCCAACACTAAAAATTCTTAATATTTCATCATTTAGTGATGAAAATTTTGAGAATCCGAATTGGGAAAAACATAAAAACCTGGGCGATTATATTATAATAACGGATCCGAAAGTGAAAAGAAGTTTTTAAAAACAAAGATCCGCCCTTAAGCAGATCTTTGTTTTTTTACGCTTTTGCTTTAAGCAAATCCCTTATTTCTGCTAAAAGAACTTCTTCTTTTGTTGGTAGTGCTGGAGCCGCAGGAGCCGCAACTTCCTTTTTCTTAAGGTTATTGGCACCTTTAATAATCACAAATAACACCAAAGCCACAATAATAAATGTAATTACTTGCGATAGGAAATTTCCGTACTTTATTGCTGTTCCAGCAATAGTGAGTTGGCTTAAATCTTCTAATCCGGCTGCTTTCAATGCCGGGCCTAGCACTGCAGGCGTAATAATATCCTCCACTAGTGAGCTTACAATTTTTCCAAATGCAGCACCAATGATAACACCGACGGCTAGGTCGAGAACGTTCCCTTTAACCGCGAAGTCTTTAAATTCTTTAACAAAACCCATATTTTTTAAGCTTAGATGATTTATATACGAAAATAGCAAACATTCAACTGAATCCAAATGTTTAGCAAACAATTAAACCAAACATTCAAAAGCATTTACATTAATTCGAAAGAATATCTGAAATGATTTGTTTATTTTTGCTGCAATCCTGAATACAAAATATGCTAAAGCAACATCTACAACAAAAATTATTACAAAAGTTATCACCCCAACAAATTCAGTTTATAAAGTTGTTACAGGTGCCAACGGTTGCTTTAGATACGCGTGTAAAAGAAGAATTAGAAGATAATCCTGCTTTAGAAGACCCTAGTTTGATGACACAGGATGAGCCTAAAAGCGAATATGATGATTTAAACGACAGCCCTGAGGACTTCGATGGACCATCTGAAGATACCAGCATGGATGAGTTTAATGTAGATGATTATCTGCAAGATGACAATACCAACGATTATAGTACTAATTACAACAATGGTGATGATGACGAAGAGAAAAAAGAAACTCCAATCGCCATTGAAAGCACCTTCTTTGAAAGTTTACAAGAGCAATTAGATCTTATTCCTCTATCAGACCAGGATTTTATTATCGGTAAACAAATTATCGGAAGTTTGGATGATGATGGTTATCTACGCCGTCCATTGGGTTCTATGATTGACGATTTGGCTTTTTCTCAAAATGTAATGGTTGAGGAAGAAGATGTATTGGAAATGTTAAAACTGATACAGAGTTTCGATCCTCCAGGCATTGGCGCAAGAGACTTGAAAGAGTGTTTATTGATTCAATTAAAAAGAAAAGACCCTAATAATCCAATAATAGTTAAAGCAATGAATGTTGTAGAAAACTATTTGGACGAATTTACGAGAAAACATTACGACAAACTCGAAAAAAGCTTAGGATTAGATAGCGAAGAACTTAAAGAGGTAGTCAACGAGATTTTGCGTTTAAATCCAAAACCAGGTGATGCAAATCAGGTAACAACCAAACAAATGCAAATCATTCCGGATTTTCATATTAGTAATAATGATGGAATTTTAATTTTAACGCTGAACTCTAAAAATGCTCCTGAGTTAAAAGTAAGCCGCTCTTATCAGGAAATGTTTGAGCATTACGATAAGGCTTCATCAAAAGATAAAAAGCTTAAAGAAGCTGTTCAGTTTGTGAAGCAAAAATTAGATTCGGCTAAGTGGTTTATCGATGCCATTAAACAAAGGCAACAAACTTTGTTGAAAACGATGAATGCAATTATGCATTATCAGTACGAATATTTTTTAACAGCTGATGAACGCAAAATGCGTCCAATGATATTAAAAGATATTGCTGATAAAATCGACATGGATATTTCTACCGTATCTCGTGTAGCCAATTCGAAGTATGTGCAAACTGAATTTGGCACCTTTTTATTAAAATCTTTCTTCTCAGAAGCCATTCAGACAGAAAATGGAGAAGAGGTATCGAACAAAGAAGTAAAAAAAATACTGGAAGATTGTATTGGAAATGAGGATAAACGCAAGCCTCTTGCCGACGAGAAATTGACCGATATTTTAAAAGAAAGGGGTTATAACATTGCCCGTAGAACTGTTGCTAAATACAGAGAGCAAATGAATATCCCGGTGGCAAGGTTAAGAAAGGAACTTTAGGCCGCGGGAGATTTTCAGTTTTCAGTTGATATTAATCAGTATTTGGTTCATTTGGATGTGCGTTTGAACTTAAGATAACTTGCGTTTACTGCTTTACCACATTCGGATATAAGAAGGTACTTTATAAATGTTGTTAAGTAGTAATCCCAAAACAATTTCATGGCTACCATTGCTTACCTGATTCAAATCAGAAGTGGTAAAATCGTAAGAGTAGGTTAGATTCAACATCTTTCCAATATTGAAACCGGCCATTGCCGAAAATGAATCATCCTTGCGATAACTTCCTCCAAGCCACAACTTATCTCTAAAAGCTATTTTCATATTTAGATCTACCGATACTGGCGCTGGCTGCACATATTTAACCATAACGGAAGGAATTGCAGCAATTTCATCATCAAGAAAAAATTTATACCCCACTGTACCAAAGAAATGTGGAACCGCTTTTCCTTGATTATAGGCTTCATCTCCAGAAAAACTTAATTTTTGAGACAATATCTGTTGAGCTGAGACTCCTGCAAACATTCTTGCACCGTATAACCAAACGCCAACGCTTAAATCTGGACGTAGTTGGTTGGTAATTGCTCTATTGAGTGATGGTTCATAAGGATTTTCGAATGTCAATGCATTTATATCTAATGAAATGCTAGATAAACCTGCTGCAACACCTGCAGATAAATTAAAGTTATTGCTCAATTGCAAATGATAGGCGTAGGTTACATTGGCATCCAATCTTTTTATCGGGCCTGTTTTATCCAAAACTGCGGTAACACCCATGCCATGATGTGGCGGTGATGAAGTATAATTCTGCATATAATTCCGATCCATTGGATTGCCTGTTTCTTCGGGAAATGAAGTGAGTGCATTACTCCACAACTGATTATCACCCAACGCCCAATGTGCTGACACGAAAGAGGTTTGTGGCGCATCGTTAATTCCAGCCCATTGTTTCCGATAACCTGCTTTAAAATCAATATAATTTTCTATCCCAGAAAGTGCCGGGTTAAGCAAATATTGATTAAAAATGTACTGAGTGTATTGTGGCTTTTGCTGAGAAAAAGCTTTGGTAGAAACAAGTAAGGCAAATATAAGGATATACTTTTTCAAAATTTATCTGATTATTGTGAGCGGTCCGGTAACGTTTTTCCTTCCATTTCGTGGATTTATGATGTAGTAATAAACACCAACCGGAAGTTGTTCATTTTGATAATTCCCATCAAATGGGGTTCTATATCCAGCACTAAAAAATATTCGGCTCCCATTCCGGTTAAAGACTTCTACAGTTGCCTTTGGATAACTTTCCAAATACTTGATATTCCATACATCATTAATTCCATCACCATTTGGAGTGAAACTACTCGGAGGATTAACAGCCTGTAAAACCTTAACCGATACCCGTAATACTGCAGTGCATTGCTCCGGACTGGTAGTTACAGTTAAGGTATAGTCAGTATCTTCTTCCGGTGAGGCAATTGGATTCAAGATTTTGTTATTATTCAACCCTGCAGCCGGTAACCACTCATATTTCAATCCTTCGCCTGTTGCTACAGCAGGAATTTGTATTTCTCCTCCTGCTAAGATATAAATAATCGAGCCGCCATCAACCACTGGTGATTTATTTACAAAAATTGATTTTGTAACCGCAGCACTACAACTATTATCTGCTGTGAAAGTATAGGTGATATTATGAGGCCCAAGTCCTGCCAGTTTCGGATTAAATGTTCCATCAGGTTTCAAACCGTTTCCATCGCTGCTATAAACCCCAATGCCGGAAATTCCGTTGGTTTCATGAAATTGATTGATAACAACATTACCATCATTCTCACACACAGGCAAAATTTCATCAACTGTTATTATTGGAGATGCGTTCAAGGTAATAGTTTTAATAATAAAATCAGAACATTGGCCTCCTGAATAGGCAACTACTTTAATCTGAACATCTTTAGTTAGCGGGGAACCAAAAGGTACATAATTCAAATCTATTTGATCTGGTATTGGAAAATTAAAAGTTTCCATGCGCTCTGGCTGGTTATCTAAATCTTTGTAAACCTCAATCTTGGTTACCTTTCCAAAATCTACCGTTGATGTATTTTTAAGTGAGATTACCGTATTGCTGCAATAATTATTGGTAACCAAGGGTTCAAAGTTGGCCTTAGGAACAGATCCGTTGACGGTAAACTGTTGTTTAACAATATCTGTACATCCGTTTGTGTTAGTAATGGTCAGGGTAACATCGTAATTATCGGCTACGGTGTAAGTATGTGAACCGTCTTTCGCATTTGATGTGTTTTTTACCAAATCAGCTGCCGATAAATATTTGTCTCCAAAATCCCATTTATAAGTTAATCCATCAGCCGTACCGTCTACATTTACTGCTGTATTGGTGAAATTAGCAACAGCATCTTTCAAACAGATATCGGGCATTTCAAAACCTGCTTTTGGTAGCTCTGTAACATTGATTTCCCATTTCTTTGCTTCGCTTACGCAATTATTCGATGACGTGGTTACCAGCGAAATGGTATACTTTCCTGTTTTAGTATATTTATGTCTTGGATTTTGATCAGTTGAAACTGCTGTTCCGTCATCAAAATTCCAGGCCCAGCTTTTAATGGTATTTACAGATATATCATTGCTGATGGTTGATGAGTCTTGAATTGTAAATTCGGTATTGGTGCAAGTTTCAGCAGGAGCTTTAAAATTTGAAACTGGCTGTGGGTAAATTTCTATTTCTTTTTCAACAGGTTCAGAATAACAGCCTGTTCCAGATTTTACAGTTAATAAAACCTTGTATTTACCTTCTTTTAAAAAAGTATGTTTTGGGTTTTGATCGGTTGATGTTGTGCCATCTCTAAAATCCCAGAGCCAATTTGTAATCGCAAAATCCGTTGTTTTAGAATCACTTTTATCTGTAAACTGAACTTCAGTATTAGCACAACCTGTCAACTTGGCTTCAAAATCAGTAATAGGCAAATCGTAGATATTAAAAACATAGTTGGTTGTAATGTCGCCTGTGATACAATTATTTGCATTTGTTGGTATGTGTGCAACTACTTCTAAATGGTATTCACCGGTTTGAGTGTAGGTTTTACTTACAGGATAACGGTACACATAGATAGTCTGTCCGTTTACAACCTTTGTTTCAGGTAAAGGATTTGAAACTGTTTCTGGCACCCCACCTTCCAAAGTCCAGGTGATGCGATCTGGTTTATAAGGCAAATTGACTTTAAAATCAACAGTTTGTCCAATACAACCATTGGGACTTTCCTCATTTCGGGTTTCATCAATAACCGTTAAATAATTATTTGATGATAAATTAGTCCCTGCTGAATAGGAATATGATTCGGCATTGCCAAATCCATAAGCAATCGCATTAAATCCATCATCAGCTGTCAACGTTAAACTGCTTGCTGTAACAGGAATCTGGGCAAACGAATAACTAGAATTGCCAATAAGTGTACTCCATGATGCTGTGGGAGCTATTCCATTAATTTTAAAGCTGTTTACTTTATTTGTTCTAATTAGAACGTTGATGTACTTATCCACTATTGATTCCAAGTCGGATGAAAACACAGTAACGGTTTTAATGCTGAATTCAACTGGATTAAGAATAACCATTTCCGGATCTCCAATGATAGCAGCACCCGAAGCTGAAGAACAATTTTGAGTAAGTGAATATTGGGCAACACTAATTAATTTATCTGCAGCGATAAACGTAGATTGGTTTAAAATGCTACTTTCATAGAATTCACCCTTATTCAAAGTAATGTTCGTACCGTCTAGAGTGATTTTCGTATTGTCTTCTTGAGCTAAGATTCTTAAGATGTACCGCCTATCTTTGAATGGAACAACGCCATAGTTTCTTCCCCAGCTTACCGTAGGATAAAGTTGTTGATATAGCGGATCTTGAGAACCAGTACATGGGCCTATTACAATTACAGATGAGCCAGAAAAAGCAGCAAATCGTTTGCAAGATGATTTTGTTTTATCTGTTTCCACATAAACTCCGGTTAAATCACCCGAACCGGCGATGTATTCGTATACATCGCCTGCTTTGGCCAAAGTAACTGGTAGAGTACTGCCACCTTTCACATGAATAATAACACTTGTATTATCTTCTGCAGCTACTATGGCCAAGTAATTTTTTCCACCTGCAGATTGAGTGTAGTTCATGGAATAATAGGTTTGGCCAAGTGTTTCGAAAGGAAGTATCAACGAAGCAGCTGATCTAGCTCTGCCCCAGATGTGGGTATATGCAGAAACTTTGGGTAAACCATCGGTTACGCGGATACGTATTGCCCTATCTAATAAAACTGTATTTGATTCTGATTCTTCGATATAAGCCGATGCTCTAGGTACATCGAATCGTATAGCTTGGTTGGCTGGAATTGTTTTTTTTAACGACCATGTGCCGCAACTAACCGTAACCTCTGTATTGAATTTGGAAGTTACAAAAACTGCAATGTTGGCTAAGCTATTTTGGCTAGGTACATGCGTGGGGAAAACTGCCCAAAAATCTGTCCCTTCGTTGGAAACGTTTTGAGCACGAGAGCGCATTGAAACCAATAAAAATATTAGTAAAGCTAATAATCCAGCTCGCTTCATTGGTATTAGCTAATTAGAAAGGTAATTCATTTGGAAAGTTATAGAGATGCAATATACTATTTATACAATATAAGAAGAATAGGTTATAAAGATTTATAAATTTTTAATAGGGCAAAATAACCATTTCGTGTAATAATCTAAGGGGTTGATGTAAAAAAAACATATTAAAAATAACAAATCGCGTTCTAAGCCGTTTGAAATAATTATTCCTATACAACAGCATTCATCCCATTTATCAATTTAAGATTGTATAAGATGGAAAAAGCTAATTAATTCCTACATTACTTAATAAAAAAAAATTTATCCTGCGAGAGCGAACGACGGGGCAGATTCGGAACTCTATAAAGAGGTAGAAAAAGCGCATTTCAGACTAGAAGATGCTTCTAAAAAAGACGAATCTCTATTTTTGAGCTATATAAATGAGTTTTTCTTTTTTAAGAGAAATATTAATAACGCAATAAAAGATGGTTTCGGATTAATCAAAAATCAGTTAGACGACAGGACAAAGATCAACTTGAAGCTACTATTAAAAACCTGGATGGCGCTTTATATGATACTAAAGAAATAGAGGAAATTGTGTCTTTCAGCAACATGATATTTTCCTCATACGATTTGGACACTCCATTAAATGATGACCACTACGGAAAACTGACTCAAAGTACTTAAACTATATATATTCATTGATCCGCTTTACCTTCAAACTTCTCAGAGTATTCCTTTGCCTTAATGTCGGCGGCAGTATCGTTATGATCTTTAGGTTCAAGATTTTCCTCTAAACGATCGTTCCAATCATTCAAACCCTTAGTAGAATCTTTCTCAATTATTTCGCTCGTATTTTTCTTTGATTTTTCTTGACTCTGATTTTCCATGTTTTCTGCGTTTAAAAGAAAACACAAAAGTTAACTTAAAGTTTGAATAGTGATCTAATTATTGGAAAGGTATTAATGATAAATAAAAATTATTTACTTGGACCTTCCTCCTTTGCACTTTTAAATTCTTTAACGCTTTTTCCAATTCCACGCATTAACTCTGGCAGTTTCTTGCCACCAAAAATTAATACTACAACTACACCTATTAAAATAATTTCTATTACAGACATATCATATAATTTTGTCTAATATACAGCAAAGAAATATCATTGTTTCTATTTCGAACTTAATTAAACAAGCAAAGCTTTTAAGGTTCTGGGTTTTATTTTAGGCAAATCTCCATGTCGAATATATTCTGCAAACCCACGAAGCTGCTTAATGGATTTAATTGCTTCGTAACCTGCGTAGGTAGTTCTAATTTTATTTAGCAGCAGTGTATCCGTTTTAAACATATCGCTCTCTTTTAAAATACCTTTATTAATGAAACTTCTTATTAACTCGGCCATTTTGCCATTAGCATACAAGTGTAGCGGAAGCTTAAAAAACTCATTGTTCAATTTTTCAAAAACGTCATTTATCCAATTTACCTGAGCACTATCATTCACAGCAATTTTACCTTCATTGATTACAATAGTACCAAGAAACTCACGAGCTCTTTGCCGCGATATAATCCCTCCATGTACACCATCCCTTAAAGTGTAATCTAATCTATCCGCACAAAGTGATGGCAACGGTTGTTCTAAAATGTTAAACTTTCCGTAAAGAATTTGATTAACATCATAACCATAGTTCAGCAGAACATCAGGAATTTCCGATTTATAAATTACCTCAGCAAAAACCTTCTCGTGGTAATCTTCATCCAGGTGCTCAAACACATAATCGCCAACGTGAGAAAAAGCGGTATGCGAAACATCATGTAATAAACCAGCTATTTGCTCCAATTCCGATCCTCCTAACTTTTTGATTAGCATGGTTACCCCTATTGCATGCTCCAGTCGTGAATGACAAATGTCGGGATTTACCAAAAAAATAGCGCCGCTTTGATGAATTCCAGCTAAACGTTTTAAAGCTTCAGTATTTAGCAGGTCAGAAAATACTTGTGGAAATTCCATTTTACCATATAAAAAGTCGTTTAGCTGGATCATATTATCAGAGATTAAATCGAGCTCAATATTACTAATATTTTTAGTTTTATGAAATTTTTTATTTCCACATTAACATTGTAATTGCTAAATTTATTAGGCTAAAAACTAACTTTCAATTATTTTGAAAGCTATTATTACAATTGCATGATTAACAATTACTAACATCAGAAAACAAGGTTTAATATTTAACGTTATCATTGTAAAAAGGAATAATATGGCTACCGCTCAACAAATTAGAACTGCATATATTGATTTTGTTTTAACCAACAATGAGAAACCAAAAACGGTATATAGTTTTGCTAAAAAATTAAAAATTACTGAGGCAGAATTTTATCAGTTCTACTCTTCATTTGAAAGTATAGAGAAGACTATATGGTTCGATCTTACCTTTGAAACGATTAGTAAAATCAAAGATCAGGAAGTTTGGCCCCAGTATACATCCAGAGAGAAAATGCTATCCTTTTTCTACAGCTACCTGGAGAATTTAAAAAGCGAACGTAGCTTTGTAATTTATAGCCTTAAAAATTATCAGGGTAAATTTTCTACACCTAATGTTTTGGCAGGAGTGAAACCTATTTTTGAAAACTTTGCTCAAGAAATTATTGATGAAGGGCTCGATAGCGGGGAATTAGCGGAACGCAAATTTTTAACTAAAAGATATAAAGATGCGCTCTGGGTTCAATTTGCATTTATAGTTAATTTTTGGATCAATGATGACAGCGATGGCTTTGAAAAAAGCGACGAAGCCATTGAAAAAGGCATTAATGTAACTTTCGATCTCTTTCAACATTCTCCTATAGATAATTTGATTGATTACGGAAAGTTTTTATCGCGTAACGGAAAGTTTAAAGAAAAGATGGGATTTTAGAATTGATGAAGGCACAAGACAGTATTCCGACAACAAAAGTAGAACGTTCAGCAAAATTTGTTAAAACCGGTTTTCAAATTGGGGGCAATTACATTAAACATTATTCGAAAAAATTGTTCAATCCCGACATGGATAGGGAACAGCTTAATGAAGACAATGCCACCGATATTTACAAATCGTTAAGCGAGCTAAAGGGCAGTGCATTAAAAATTGCTCAGATGCTGAGTATGGATAAGAATATCATGCCTAAATCTTATGTAGATAAGTTTACGCAATCGCAATATAATGCTCCTCCCCTTTCCGGGCCACTCATTGTGAGAACTTTTACCAAAAATTTCGGTAAAACGCCTGATCAGATTTTCGATACCTTTAACCTTAACTCAAGCAATGCTGCTTCAATCGGACAAGTGCATCAAGCTACTTTAAATGGCAAAAAACTCGCTGTAAAAATTCAATATCCTGGTGTTGGAGATAGTATCTCATCTGACTTAAAACTGGTTAAACCTTTTGCATTTCGGTTATTGGGCATGTCAGAAAGAGAACTTAACATCTATATTAAAGAAGTTGAAGAGAGGCTATTGGAAGAAACCGATTATGAATTGGAAGTCAGAAGATCTATTCAGTTTTCAGAGGATTGCCAGAACCTGGATCATGTTGTTTTTCCAAAGTACTATCCCGAACTTTCCGGTAAGCGTATTATCACAATGGATTGGCTTGAGGGTTTGCATTTAAAAGAGTTTTTGAGAACTAATCCATCGCAGGAGCTAAGAAATAAAATTGGCCAGGCTTTGTGGGATTTTTATAATTTTCAACAACATGAGTTAAGAGCTGTACATGCCGACCCACATCCCGGAAATTTTATGATTACGCCAAATGAAGATTTAGGTGTAATTGATTTTGGTTGTATTAAAGAATTGCCAAATGATTTCTACTATCCATTTTTCTCATTAATTTCTACTGATGTAATCAACGATAAACAAAAAACCATTGATGCTTTTAGAAAGCTTGATATGATTCACAATGATGATACGGAAAATAAAGTCGAATTTTATTATAAAGCTTATAAAGAAATGATCAGTCTTTTTGCTAAGCCCTATATCAACAAGATATTTGACTTTAGTAAACCTGAGTTTTTTGATCAATTATATGCTTACGGCGAAAAAATATCTCGAATGCCTGAGTTTAAACAAGCTAGAGGCGTGAAGCATTTTATCTATGTAAACAGAACAAATTTTGGGCTTTATCAAATTCTGCATGAGCTACAGGCTACGGTTAGCACGGATACTTACGAGCCAACGCTTAATAGGTAGTTTCAGACTTTCCTACCAAATTTAGATTTTATTTTTGCTGCGTAATCGCTATTCCATCGAAATAATTTCCGTTTTGCAAACCTATGGTTAGCAATCTATCAAAGCCGGTTATATTTCGATTCATGGTAATAACTATTGTATTGCCATTTATTCTTTCCACTCTGAAATCAGTATGATTGACAACGAAATTTTTATCTGTCTTTTTTACTGTCGACAAATCAACATCAACTTTGTTAAGCATGATGTTATTTAGCCACCAACTAGTTGATTCGGTATTAATGGTCATCGAATTTAAATTGGCGTTTAATGTCGCCGCTTTCTGAGATAATTTAATATTATCTTTCCATTTTCCTATTGGCTGATCTTTTTTGCAAGAAATAAGGAGCAAAATCATCACGGAAATTAAGATACAGTAAGGAATATTTTTCATCAGAATTCGCGTGAGAAGTTAAATAGCAGCTTAACGTTAAGCGTTTTTCTTTACTACGTCAACCATATGATCTATATCAAATGGCTTTTCAATGTAATCGTCAGCTTTACACTCTTCCGCGGTTTTTGGCAAATCGGCAGAAGTTGATGTGAGTACTGCAGAAACATCCTCCGTCTCCGGATCGGATTTTAATGCCTTTATGATCTCAGATCCTTTAACTTTTCCTTTGATATGATCATCTACTATCACTAAGTCAGGATCAATTTCTTCTATATTCTCAATAGGTTCGGTGGTTAAAGATGGCGTAACATCAAAACCCTCCTCATCTAACACTTGGTCCATTATATCAAGAATATCTTTATTATCCTGAACAAGTACAACCTTTTTCTTCATAAACTAAATAGGAATATTAATCCATAAATATAGCAAAAAGAATAGCTGCAAGATATACTATTATTTTTTTTACGTGTCAACAACAGTGTATGCTTGAAGTTTCTAGATAACGTGGTTCAAAAACTTCTAGAAAGTTTCATGTTTTCGTCTTGAATTTATGCCCGTTGGTCGAGAATTATATGAGACTTGTATAATACAGACAGAACGCTTGCAACGTTTTCGATTTGGAAGCGTCTTATCTACAAAACAGAAACAAAATTACTTAAACAATTCAATAACAATTAATTAACATTTAATTATTAAATAAAAAACATTATGAAAACCTCAATCAAAACCCTGATCAAATCTTCATTTGCAGCAATCGTTTTATCTACAACTCTATTTTCTTCCAGCATTTCGGCTACCGAAGTTGTACCAGTAAAAGTTTCGAGAGTTAGTGATTTTAAAAGAATTTCGGTAAAAGGAAATGTTGAAATTACTTTGATTCAAAGATCAAAAGCTGGAGTAACCTATGCAGATGACAATATTGGAAGTGCAAAAGTTTTTCAAGACGGAAATAACTTAAAAATCTCATCATCGGATAAAGGCCTAACCAAAATAATCGTTTATGTTAATGATATTTTTAGGATAGAAGCATCGGAAAATGCCATTGTTAAAACTGAAGGTAAATTAACTACCAAATTTTTACAAATTTTCTTGAATGGGAACGCACATGCAGATATCAACACCAGCACCGAAGGTTTATACACGGTAATTAAAGATAATGCCGATTTGAAATTAAGCGGTTCTACCGATAGCCACACATTGGTAATGGGCAAGACTCAAAAACTAACTATCGATAAATTTGCAGCTTTGAACACGAACATGAGCTCGGTAGAAACAGTTGCTATCGAAAAGGAAATTGCTTCAATAAACTAATAGTTCACACACACAAATAAAACGAAGGGCTTTCTGAGGTGATCAGAAAGCCCTTTTTAATTTATCGCTAAAATAATGTTGAAGATAATCTAAAATCTATATATTTCTTTACAATCTTCAACACGATCCCTTAATTAGGAGATCAAATATTTTATAATGCTAATTCTGGAGCATTTTAGCTATCTCTTTTTCAATTGATTTAAGTTCTCTTGGCTTTAGCTTCTTGGCAGCATCGCGTTTGTCATCTAGATACTTCACACCTACACGCAGCGCTTTTAATCCTGAAACACCTTGTAATTCATCTAAATCGAGTAATTCAACATCATTGGTTAAATAGCCTTGAACCTGCATGTATTTAATGTATTCAAGATATTCCCTTGCTTCTTCCTGGTTAAAATAAACCATCGAAATTTTATGTGGTTGCGTCAAACGTTCGCTAGTACCCTTAATCAAAACCTTATCTATTCGCTTTTTAACAACTTCATAGCGGATATTATAAGCGCCCTCTACATCGAAACGTCGTTCGTCATTTCTGAAACTGATATCAATGGCGTTTGAATGGATAAATATCAACTGTGTTGTTTCTAAAGGCCGCGGCATTTCGCCAATTAGGCTTTTCGATAAACGGGCAATATCAACCATTGAAGTCAATTGCCATAATCGGATATTTTTTAGGTATAAAATATCGAATGGTTTTTCTGGAGCAATTTCCTGTCCGATATAAATATCATATTCTACCCCATCAGTTCTAAACTTGGCGAAATAACAAGGATAAGATGCCTGCAAATTAGCCTGCGATTTTTCTAAGTATTGACTTACTTCCGTATTGATCAACTGCATCGAAATTTCCAACTGCCGGCGATTCGCATAGGCAGCTCCGGTTTCGGGTACAATTACAGTAAAGTACTCATCAACAATTTCTGCAGTTTCCGGATGATTTGTTTTGATAATAGATAAGAATGGATAGACTTCCATCTCCAAGAATTCTCTTAAACGATTTTCTTCATTCGATGAAGCAAAACTTCCTATTTGTTTAATCCAATCCTTACAATTGAATAAAAGCTTATCAATCAGATCAAGTTTAACTGTTTTTTTTATGGCCTTTAGTGCATCCATTAAATGATTTAGCAGTACGTTTAAATCATCTTTAAGTGCCTTGTTGCGTTCTGTTGTCGAATTTCTAATATCAATTGCACCAAATAATGGGTACATATGCTTAAAAGTAACGGTTTCTATTTCCTTTACTTTACTATTTGTATTTTGACTTTGAAGAAAGTGCCATACCGCTTCATTAAATTTCCATTGAACTGATGGTTGCAAGGCAGTAAACTTATCCATTAATACCTCATCCATTTTAGCATCAAACTCTTCAATGCTATATTGAAAAAGTTGGCCAATTAATGGCATTGCGGGCCGTAACCTGGAAAGCAATTTATCATCAACTAAAACTTCATGGTTAGAATAAACTTCTAATACACCAGCTAGCTGGTTATTGTAGTACACGGGTAAAACAGAATAAGAACAAACTCCGGCTGCTTTTAATACCCTCAAAAATGGATCTTTCGAAATTTGATCATCATTAATAGCGCTTACAAATATCGCCTTTGGATTTTCCTTATATTTATCAACTAATGAATAAAATACTTCCTCCTCGAGGTTTGCCGCCTTTGCCGAATTGATCAGCATACTTTGAGAAAACTCTTTATTATCGAAAACCAGTTTATTATTTACAGTTAGAAAAGGCATCAGCCCAAATTCTAAATCTCCATTACCACTTAAACTTTTTAAAGCCTGAATAACATGGGTATAAGCCTCGGTTTGATAGTTGTGATTTACCAAAGCATCACGAATACCATCTATTGAGTTTTGCAAAGTAACATCGGTAATGGAGATGATACTAAAACCTTCGAAGCAGAAGTTTTGCAGTGGCAAATGCGTAATCAAATATTCCAGCTCATTATCTTCCTGAAAATAGCGCCCTAATTCCTCAAAATTAATTTTAGGCAAATCGCCTTTGTGTTTAATATCTACAAATTTGGTATCGGTTTGAATATTATAATACTGAGTAAGCTTCGACTCTTCATTAACATGTCCGTAAATAATTTCATTTTTAAGTACGTAAGTGAAGTTATAAAAACGGCTTAAAATGATATTATAAATAAACTTAAGCTGTTTCTTTTCAACCGGCTCACTATCTTTTGTTACTTTATTTTTAGGATCGTGATCTTTGAAAAATTTATAAAAGGCGTTAGTACTAAAGAAAATCTGATCGGGTATTGGCGTACTTAAAGCCCAGAACAAATCATCTTCATCACCCATTAATGGGGTAAGGATGGTGAAAATTAACTCTAATGTATCTTTGTATTTAGATAATTCTTCAGCGCTGATGCTAGTTAAGAGCACTTTATCTTTCTCAATTTTTTCGAGTAAAAATCTGTAAAATTCAGATTTAACTGATTTTTCTGTTTTTAATCTATCTTTTAAGTACTCCACAAGGGGGCGGAAAGACAGAGAAGATTCTACCTGGCAACCTATACATTCATTTTTATGTATTTTTATTACGTTGGTATTCATTGTATAAGTTTTTCTATAGTGTAAATTTTATAGTTATCTAATTAATTATTAATCCGTTGCAAAGGTAAGCACTGGTTAAAGCAAAATCGTCTTTGAAACGTAATACTTGGATTTAGTATCTATAAGGATGTTACACAAATTTAGTACCTAAAATTTAATGATAGGTATGGATACCAGCCATCAGACGAATGTCCCATCACAAATCTTACAACCGTGAGTGATGCCGGAGCGAAGTAAACGCCTCCCCCAACGCCATGGTGCCATGTTGTTGAAATTTCATTACGTTTCCAAACCCTACCCACATCATAAAAGCCAAGTAAGCCAACTTGTCCCGGTAAAACATAACTGACTAAATCACCAAGTCTTGCTCTTAACTCTAAGTTGTTATAAAAAATGTGCTCTCCAGCGAATCTGAACTGGCGATAACCCTGAAGGTTGCCTTGTCCGCCAAGATATAAGGCCTGGTAAAAAGCAGGTTGTCCTACCGTTACTCCTCCCCCGAAACGATCAGCCAAGATGAAATTTTTTCTTCCATCTAAGTTTTTGTACAACGATACACTGGCGGTAAGCTGACCAATAGAATTGGAATACTTGTTTACACCCTTATACGCAAGCAATTTGAAATCTACATAACTTCCTAATGTTGGCAGCAAATCATTATCACGTGTATTATTTACAAAATTTACAATCGCCCCCGCAAACATTTTTTCGTTTCTAACCGTCAAACTGTCAGCTGAATGGAGCTGACCGGGATTTAAAATAAAACGCCCATCGTTGTCCTCTTTGTTAAATTTATAATATTGATAAGATGGACCAATAGAAAGAGTAGACTTCGGTCTTCTCCAGCGAATGGCAGCATCAACCTGGTAAAGATTAAATCGAGCACGATAATACCTGATATCATCTCCATGTTCATCAAAACGGGTGTCATTACCTAAACCGAAAAAGTTTTGCGTATTGTTCGGAGCATAAGCATTGGCATTAACCAGCAAATCGCCTTTACCCAAAGCCTTTAGCCACTCCCCTTTGTAATTAAAACGGAATGCTTTGGTAGAAAATGAATGCAAAAACGAAACAGTCTGCGAGTTTCCCCAAGGTTGTTTCCTAAAGCCAGGATTGGTTTGTTTGTAAACCAAGCCCAATAAAATTCCATCATCTCTGTTGTAACCTGCATTAAGATTGTACGATTTCCGAACGTACATATCTTTTGGGATGTAGCTAAAATTGGCCGTATCATTAGAAATTATTTTTTTGATTTTATCTTGGGATTCACCTTGATAAGTTGCTTTATCGGTTCTTCCGTACAGCCTTACAGTGCTATTGCTATTGGCGAAATCATAAAACTTATTTCCCTTACCCCCTATGATGCGAATTTTAATCTTAGAATTTTTATTATCCAAAAGCAAACTATCGTTACCATTGTGCATGTAAATCCTGAGCTCCTTTGTTACGTTAGGATCGAACTTGCGATCAAACAGCTCATCTTTGATATTTCCTTCTTTTGATATCTTATTAATTTTAACCCTTAAACCATCCTGCTCGGTATCTGTAACTTTAATAAGTTCGTGTTTATCGGTCATTTCGATATCGACAATGCGATTGAAGAAATGGTAATAATCATTCATCATTTTTGGCAAGTTAGCTACTCGCTCACGCAGTGTAGTTAAAAATGCATCGTGATGAAGGGAATAACTAGGTTCTGGCAGTTTTTTTAATGCTTTTTCGAAAACTTCATCATTATAATTTGCGCAAAAATCTTTAATAATCTTGTTAAATTCTTCCTCGTTTATATTGGCCGTCCAACGGCTGCTAATTTCCCTTCCTTCCCATAAAAACCAATTGATATTTTGAATCGGGCGTTCGTAGCCCTGCATCATAGGTAATAATGAAGAGGATTGCGTAAATCGTTGTAATTTTCCATCGCCACGAAAGAAAACCTGATCCCGATCGCGGGGAACCGGAGAATAGGTTGAGCCCTCTTTTGTTTTTGTTTCCTTCCAACGCCATTGGTCTTCATGCCTGTCCCAATCGCCAAGTAAAACATCCAATGCTCTTGCTTTCACCCAAGCCGGACCATCTAATTTGTTATCATTATCTTCAGTTAATTTCTTATCCATTTTTGGCGAACTGTCTGATTCTCCAACAGGTTCACGCTCTTCGAACAAGCATAATGTATTGGCGAAAGCAGATTCAAACTCACCTAAACCATCATCTGGTGAAACCCAGCCAATTATCGGATTTGAATGCGGTATGTTTGCAGCTTTAGCCAATTCTGGCACTACCAATGCAGAAAAAGGATGTTGTGCAGACATGTTATCTTTAATAATGTCTTTCGCAAAAGTATTTCTTAAGCCTTCTGGGAGCAATACTTCGGGAAATTTTTCTACACTGCGTAAAACATATTCCTTTCCGTTTTTATCTTCTAAACGTAAAGACCGTGATTGATTACCACCTCCACGCTGAGTTGCTTTTAAGCCACCCATCATTTTTGAAACATGAAGTACCGGAACTTTGGTTCGCTCAGCATATTCCTTTCTGTAATTTTCCCCAAAAACATAGCGATGAAAACGCCCAACACTATCGTATTCAGGTTTAATTTTCACAAAAATACTATCAGCGGTAATCGGTTTATCGCGGTTACGAACCTTTGAAGGAATGGTTTCGAACTTTTTGATATAGCTATATACTTTTTTAACACTGGTATCAGAATAAACATAATACTCGTAACGCATATCGTTATTCATCAACTGATCGGCAACGACATAACCTTGCTCCATCGCATGAAAAAGAGAGGTTTTACCTTGTTTATTTGGAGAGGTTTTTGAACCTGAACCACTCACAATCTGAAGCTGCTTTCCTTTAATTAACTGTAAACCATGTTCATGACCAGCTACATAAGTTACATTTGGATAATCGCCAAATACTCCGTTTACCGATCTGATCATATCTTTATACGCTGGATGATTTAGATCTTCAGGGCTTAAAAGCGTTGACCTTAGAAAAGGATAAACCGATCCTAAAACCGGCATTGGGATGTAAAGGTTTTTGTTAAGAGAAGTTAAGGGAAACAGGTGATTTCTTAGATTAAAGTAGCCGCCATGAGGGCCATAACTTTGAAATGGATGGTGCGAAGCCAACAAAATTACTTTGTCTTTATTTTGCTCCAACAATTCCTCCATTCTCACTAAAACCTCATCCTTTGTATTGCAATTGCACTCACTGGCCGCATTGGCTTTATTGTAAGGAAACAGCCACCATTCGCTATCATAAGCAATAATGGTTAATTTATCTGTTAATTTAATAGCTACCGGATCGGGACAACCATTATCAGGAATTAATTTTAAAAGAGGATCGCCCTGAGCCTTTAAAAAATCATCTTGTGCTTTAATTTTTGCCAAGCCTTTTGGACCAGATTTATCCCAATCGTGATTACCGGGAATAAAATAAACCGTAGCACCCATTGAGCGCATAGGCTCAAACTGAGAGCGCAAAATTTTCTTGGTATCTTCCTCTTCCAAACTTCCTGGCAAACCCATACCCGTTGGATAAATATTATCGCCCAAATAAACCACCGTAGTTTTTTTAGGAATGATCTGTTTTGCAGCATTTTTTAAATCCTGCATTTGAGCGGCATTCATCTCGCCGGCATCGCCGAAAAGAATAACACGATATTTTACATCGCTTTGCGCAAAGGCAATAAGTTTGGTTAAAAATAAGATTGCTAAAAGGGTAAATCTTTTAATCATAGCCAGGCGTTTGTATAAAGATAGGATAATTTAAACTGCTTACTTTTTCAGCTTAAACATTAAAATATTTCCGGCAGATAAGTCACCACCTTCGTTTGAGATATAAAGATTATTATCCCGATCAAAAGCGATTCCTTCTGGCTGATTGAATGAAGTACCCTTTAATGGATAGGTTGCCTTCACTTTAAAGTCAGCATCGGTAATTACCAATAACTTGTTAACTGAAGAAAGAACATACCATTCGCCTGTTGAAGTATTTTTAGCCAAAGCCGAAGGACGGAATTTGAGTTTTGATTCACCTGCCAAATCAGCTATTTCTTTATATGGTAAGGAGAAAGTTCCGGCAGGGGTAAATTTCCCTCCCTCGAATTTAAAAGCAAAAATATCAGTTGCGTCTTTCTTTTCTTTTTTAACCTCTTTAGTTAAAACATATACCATTCCTGTACTTTCATCGGCTGCTAAGCCTTCATATTCTGCTTTTGGAACCAAGTCTTTCGTTTTCTCCACGTTTGCTGCTTCAGGCTTATTAATTTCTGAAATGGGAAAAGTATGCAGTTCGCCATTACTTTTTAAAACAATCACATTATCCTTTACAATCGCTACGTCTTCATAATCGCCTTTTCCTCCAAATTTGGTAAACTTTGATTCCTTATCACTCAAGCCCAGATAGAACAAATCTCCATCTTCATCCTGAATAGCAAAAACCTTACTTGGGTCGCCTTTGTGAAAAACAATACCAGAAATTTCAAAAAGATTTTGTGGCATATTGTATTTAACGGGGTTTTCTAAATCATAAGGCAGGTTGGATTTTGCCTCGCTATTTTGAGAAGTTTCAGTCGTTTTCGAATTGTCGTCGCGTTTTTCGTTTACACAAGAAACACCAATAAAAGCGATGGCCATTAACGCAATAGACATTGCTGTCTTAGATCTTATTTTATTCATTGGAAGAAAATTAATTTTTATTTTTTAAATATTGATAAATAGCATGTTGCGATGAAACCTGAAATTGATCGTTTTTGACTAATACGTTATCCATGTTTTCATCTATAAAAACAGCTTGCACATTATCCTGTTTTTGAAGGTTGATAATATCTAATAATTCTTGCTTTATGTTTTGATCATTGATAGGAAAGCAAACCTCTATCCTACGGTAAATGTTCCGGTTCATCCAATCGGCTGAGCCCATATAAACATCTTCTGAGCCGAGATTATGAAAAACAAAAACCCGACCATGTTCCAGATAACGGTCGACGATTCGGATAACTTTAATATTTTCACTCATGCCCGCTACGCCAGGAATCAGCCTGCAAATGCCGCGAATAATCATTTCAATTTGCACACCTGCGACAGACGCCTCATATAATTTGTTAATTAAAACCTTTTCTTCGAGGTTATTCATTTTTATGGTAATCGCGGCAGCTTTCCCTTGTTGCGCATGCTGAATTTCACGCTCAATAAGTGAGATAAATGTTTGTTGCAAATTAAACTGCGCTACCAATAACTCATCAAATTCGATAAAATTATTTGCGCTTGGTTTAACCCGTTTGGCCAGAAAAATAAAAAGCAGTTCTACTTCGCGTAACATCTCCTTATTGGCCGTCATCAAAATATGATCTGTATAAAAACCAGCGGTAGTTTCATTAAAATTGCCAGTAGCAAATAAGCCTACGTACCGCATTCTACCCTCAACTTTGCGCTTAACCAAGGCAACTTTTGCATGTACTTTTAAAGCGGTAACACTGTAGATGATATCTACCCCAACCGCTTTCATTTTTTTTGCCCATTTAATATTGTTTGCTTCATCGAAACGGGCTTTAAGCTCTACTAAAACAGTTACTTTTTTTCCGTTTTTTGCAGCGCTGATTAAGGCATTTACAATTTTCGAGTCGCTTGCTACGCGATAGAGCGTAACATAAATCTCCTGTACAGTTTCGTCAATGGCTGCTTCATTAAAGAAACGTAAAACACTATCGTAACTCTGGTAAGGGGTGTGTACAATGATGTCGCTTTTGTAAATAGCCTCGGTTAAAGAACCATCAATAAGATCGGTATTGCATATTTTCGGCCAGGAACCATTGGAAAGCTTATCCGATTTTACAGGAAAAGACATCAGATCTTTCAGGTTGTGGTATTGACCTCCCTCTATATTGTTGGCTTTTTTTAGATTGAAGATTTTCTTAACTAAAACCAATACATTAATTGGAATTCCAGGCTGGTGGAGAAAACGGGTAGCTAAACCTAAATCGCGTTTTTGCAATTGCTTCTCTAACTGCTCCGACAAACTTCCGGAGTATTCATCCTTGAGGTCAATCTCCGCGTCTCTCGTTATTTTAAAACTAAAACATCCCGTAATTTCATCGTGCGGAAAAATGCGATTTAAATGAAAACGAATAATATCATCCAAAAAAACAACAAAGGTTTCACTCGCCGATTCTACTTTATAGAAACGAGGCAACTCATTTGAGGGAATATTTAAAATAACAGCCTTAGTATCTGAATCTTTTTTTAGTGTAATTAAGAAGTACAGCTCATTATTAGCTGGAAAGAATTTGGTTTTCTCATCGATAAAAACTGGCTGCAAAAAAGCTAAAACCTGACTTAAAAAATATTGGGTGATTGGTTTTTGAATTTCTTCTGGATAAATCTCCCCATAAACCAGATTTATTTTATTTGATTTAAGGGCTGGAATGATACTGCCTTTTAATATTTTCCCGAAGCGCTGTTGCTGATCAGAAATTAATTGATTGGCTCTTTTTAGCAGATTTTCATCGATATGGATATCGTTATCCTTTCTGCTGCTCAATTTTTCCAAAGCTAAAAGTACCGGCATGCGTACCCGATAAAACTCATCAAGATTAGATGAAAAAATTGATAAAAATTTAATTCTTTCCAGCAATGGAACCGATTCGCGTTCGGCTTCCATTAGCACACGTTCATTAAATTTCAGCCAGCTTAAATCGCGGTTAAAAAAAGAGGTTTCGATCATTGCAGCCATTAAAGTTTACCGTAAGCCGCATAAGCAATTACAAATGCAAAAACCGCAGCAATTAACCCCCACATGAAAATATTATAGGCTAAACGAATCAGTTTATACTTCCTCCCCAATACTACCCCTTGCGAATAAACATCTGTTATCAAAGTTCCATAAAGAAAATCTTTGTCGTTCATTACTTTTATCATACCCTCGGTATAACTAGGCAAACTCATTTTGTAAAAATTACCAAAGAACAGCAAATTAACCTTTTTATCATCCATATCTTGCTGCGTAAATTCTCCTTTAGGGATGGACGGCCTGGTTGATAAAATAGAAACCACAACACAGGTTAAACTAACAATAAGCAGAATAAACGTTGGAATAATTAAGTTTCCATGATCTTCTAACCTTCTTAGCAATAAACTCACAATTAAGGAAAGCATAATAGAATTTACAGTAATCAGGATGTGGGCTTTATTATCAGCCATATCACTTAAACGCTGGTTATTCGTTGCCGTAATCCTAAACATCGTTTCAATACCTTTGTCTGGACGATCATCTTTACCTTTCTTTTTAACCTTTGACAAATCTATTGCGGGCGCAAAGTTTTTCGGCTCTTGCAATTCGGTATTAATGACCTCCTGAGGCGTTAACTTGCTTTTCAGCTTGCTAATATTGGCTTGCTTTTGGTCGTTAAGTAAAAGAATGGCATAATCAGTTTGATAGCGGTGAGATTCCATAAACTGAATATCTTTTTTTCGCCATTCCAACTTACTAATGTCTTTTTTATGGATGAGCTCGGCCTCCTTGTGCATTAGCTTTCCTTTCTTTCGAAAATCAGGTAATCCAAGGTGAAACAAATCTGCATCACAAACAATTTTATCGATTTGATTTTTAGGAGATTGAGGTATTTTTGTAGCCATAATAGCACTTTTTACCTGGCCCCTAATTTCAGTTTCCACATTTTGCTCAACCAAAAATTTATCTGCAAGCTCGGCTCCTTTAACTTCATGATTTAAAGCATCATCATAATAACCTGTATCGTGGAAGTAGGCAGCGACAGTGACCGTAAAAAAATCCTGATCACTAAGCTGGTAGTGGTTTGCGATTTGCTGAGCGGCCTTTACAACCTCTTCAGTATGCTCAAAATTATGATAAACCAATCGCGGATCGCTGTGGTTGCGAAAATAATCGCTTACGTACTTTTCTACGTTTTCCTGCAATTGTTTATAGCTCATGAATAGATTCTAATTGTACTAATTTATTTGTTCGGGAGAAATGCATTTTCTTTAAATACTTTAAGGCTAAAATTGTTTGCCAATATTAAATATAAAATTACGCTAAATTTTACAAAAGTGATGCAGGAAGATTTAGACTTGTAATCAGCTCTATATTTTACAATGCTATTATTGATTGTGAACGATTTAAAATATCTACTGTTGGTTTCGCCTGCCCGAGCGGCTTGTTTTATACTGCTGTGTTTTTATATTCTCCCACATAATTAATTTATCTTCAATTTTAGAAAAGGCTCTAATTTCTCCATCTTGCGAAATTACAAAACCAAGCGCCGAAGGATGATTCCAACAGTAGGAAATCATAGACCTATGTCTGGTTCCATAATGTTTAGGATCATGCGGTACAAGCGATTTCGGAGTCGCTGTAGAAGTATTGGAAACAAAGATTTTTCGGGGCATTTTCTTCGATCTTAAAACCGCTCCAAAACCATTTGCAACCATGCTTTCATTAAATAATATCACTCCATCTACGCAACTTTGCGATGCTATAAAACTAATAGCACCCTTAATTTCATCGGCTGTGCCTTTTTTATGGAAGAAGAGCTCTGTTTCTTTTTGATAGGTATTGCGAGCAACCGATCTTCGTCCTTTTTTAAAATCACTGTAAATTCTATTTTCAACTACATACTGGTCTATGGATGCCTTTGCATGTGCAATCAAGGCCTGTGCGAGCCGATCGTAATGGATTTTATATTTAACATCTAAATCGATTGTGTCTGGAGCGATTAAAATTGCGCCACCGTGCTGATAGTTTTGAATTTTCAACAACAGTCGTGAAAAGGTTTGAATCCATAAACCATCCAAAAACTCTTCCCACTCCGTATATTGTTCCGTTGGATGAACCTGATCGATATAAGTTCTTAATGCAACTTTCAAAAAGTCAGCATTTTTCTTAATCATTTTAGATATAGGTCCGATGGTAAGTACGTCCAGGTACCTTTTAACCAAAACATTTTGTTTAAGTGTAGCTAAAAGTTCATAATCAAAAAACACATGTAGTGTTCCAATATCGCTCACAGCAACCTGAAATAACCCTGGTTGTTCAGAATACATATCAGATTCGTAGTTGAGAAAATTTTGATAGTGCATGGCCTGATCAATCATTCCCCAAACATAAAGGCGCCCTTTATCGTCAAAATATACTGCCAAAGAAGTGCTCGAAGGGTCGGCTGCTTTCGATAGTTTGGCCAATGATTTGGTCGTCATGGGGATTTTTCGATCAAAAGCAATACAACTCCAGCGCTCTGGAACTAAGTTTGCTGGCGGAGCAGGATCGGGATTATCGGGATTGATTAACGTAACTGTAACCCGGGTCAAATCACTTTCCTCTTTACACATACTAGAGTAAAAGAGACAATCGAACAAAGTTTCTAACACGGCTAATTCTGGAAGCAATTGTTTACTTCTGGTGAGACGAAGTTTGTGCTGAACTAATAAAGCAAGATCAATTGGGCGAGAATTTTCCAAAGTGAATGATTTACCAACTAAACAAAATGAGACCTCTAAAGTTTGTTTACAAACATTAAAGTTGTAGGATAGCTTAACGCCTTGTCGAATATCATGATGATCCAACAAGAGGAATTAAATAATGATTTTTCATTTCAATGATTCAATTTTCCAAACTTATTTAAAAAGATCATGTTAAGTTACTAGGCCAATTCAGTTCGGTTGCGCTTAATACATTTAAAAATTTTATGACGAAAATAAGTGACGAGGGATTATTAATTCCCAACGATTATTACAGAACCCAATTTATAGATAGTTTTCGGGGCGGAGTTGAAGGAGACAACACGATGACCATTATTGTAAAAGATAATACCGATTTGGTTGTTTATGCCAATGCGGCAAAACTGGTTTGGGAATCTGTTGGAGATTACCCATCAAGCTTTAGAGGAATTGTACGTACAAAACACGGAAATGCTTTTGCCACATTCGAATATGTTGGCGCTTTGAGTGAATCCGTTTCAGCCGCTGAGTAAATACATTAACTAAAACAGATCAATCATGAAAACCAAATTATTAATTATTGGCTTAGCTATTTGTGCATCTTTTGCAGCGTGTAATGGCAAACAAGCCGATCAGGAAAATGCCGATAAAATGAATCAATATACTGATTCAACATCCTTGGATACGACGACAAAAGACAGTACCAATGCAAACAACATGGCAGATTCTACAACAAATGCCCCCGCACACGCGAACAATTAGGTAGATAATATAAGGCCTGTTAAAACCTTGTGAAGGAAGAAGTGTTTGTTTTAAAAATATTCGATATTATGACTGAAGAAAAAAAACAACAAGCAATAAAATTGTTAAAGCAAGGGTTAGAAACTGTTGAAGAACGTGAATACACCGAAATTGCAGAAGTACCAACCGAAGATAGCGATCGGTTTGAAGTGAAATATAGTTTTTTACATGATAGTGTAGAAGGAATATTCACGGTAGTAGGCCGCAGTAATGAATCGCATGCATCAGATGATAAGAAAGATTTAAAAATCACCTTACTAAGCGAATTTGCCGAGGACTCACTCCATTACGATTCGGCAACAGCGAAAGAGCAGGTTGATCACGATTTAATTAACGTTGAAGAATACGTACATCGCCATATTAATGAGGGATAAATATTGAAACAGAGAGGATAAATAGTTTGTCTATTTATCCTCTCTGTAATATTAATTTCTTAATTCGATTTCAGTAAACCTTTAACAAGGCTTTTCCATTGCGGATATGAAAACCCAATTCTGGCGGCTGTACCTACTATAGCATTTCGAAAGTTATCTAATCCATTACCAGTTTCAAAATTTGGCGATTCGTTTCGGGCATGTTCTTCTGCATACACAAAGTTTTTTATTCGTTTAATTTGAAATGTCGAGGTGGCTCGTGACGTTAAAAAGTGAGCGATTTTTCCATCTGGCTCGAGTGGATGAGATGATGGACGAACCCGAATAGTAAAAATGTCCTGATCGAAATCTACTTCAGAAAATACTGCTTCTACATGTACCCAATCGTAACCCTTTCCTAATCGCGTTCCCGGTCCGGGAATATCAATTCGGATGTAGTCACCCTCCTCCACTTCACGATCGCAGGCACGGCCAGCATGATCAAAAAGTTTGAAAGATGATAATGGAATGCTGGATAACGAACCCCAATTATTTACATCCGATAACCGATGCTTAACAACTTGATAAAATGCGGTAGCTTCTTGCTCGCTTTCGAATTCAACATTTTCTACAGCATCTGTTTCAGCTCCACTTTGATGTACTGGAACATGATCTTTTCCGATAATTTCTCTTTCCATTGCGATAAATGTTATCAGTTTTAACTATCCAATTAATAACACAATCATTTATTTAGAGGCTTTGTTTTATCAAATTAAGTTTTTCTACCCTCCATATTAAGAAATTAATCCCCAGATTGAAACTTATATTTAAGCTAACCCAATTCAATTTTCCATTGCTGTTTCTGACTTCGATAATCCGGATCATTCTCTGCCCTTTTCCAAAACCCATAAAATATATCGGCAGCTTTTGCCTTCTCCTCCTCACCAGTGCCACGCTCAAGAGGTGAGTAACCGTTGTTCGCATTGTACTTTTTGCCGCCTTTATAATTTGCATATCTCCTTGCCCGGGTATAACCCATTTGCAGGTATTTTCTGGCTAGATCAGCACCAACAAATTCGTTATTTGATAAATAAGTTTCAAATAATTGATAGATTTTTTCAGCGCTTTCCTTTGCGATTTCTGGATTTTTAAATCGCCAAAAAGGACCGATTTCTGATTTATAAGGCTCGCAGATTAAAACGCCTTGTTCACCTTTTCCAACCTTGTACTTTTCTGGATTTTCCCTATAATCGACATCTGGCTTCCAGGCATATTTAGAAACGTCAAAGTTGAGATAGGACGGCGTGGATAATTTTTCTTTTGCTGAATGATCTTTCACTTACATTTGGTTTTAGTATTCGCCGATATTGCTTAGTTCTTTAATCGTAGTTTGAAGTGTGCTGATGTTCCCATGTGCATTACCCATTGTGTTGTTGAAGTAAATGAAAACTTCCTTTCCTTCCATCATCCAATCTTTTACATAGCTAGCGTATTCAGAAAGAAACGCCTCATCATAGCTCCCTTTGTAATTTCCGCCAGGTCCATGAAACCGCAAGTACAAAAATGAAACATCATTAAAATCCATCGGACTAGCACTGAAGGACTTATCATGAATAACAGAAGCGAAACTAAATTCGGTTAACAATTCGCTAATTTCTTCCACATAAAGAGATGGGTGCCGAAACTCTACCGCAATCTTCCATTTATTACCAATATTGTAACTGTGTAAATTTTCCATTAAGCTTCGGAGCTGCGAGAAATCGCCAAGGCGAATACTGGGCGGTAGCTGAACCAACAGGCAACCTTTTTTATCCTCAACACAGTTGATTACGTTGAAAAATTGTGAGATTTCTGCAGGATCAAACGCCAGTTTTTTTTGATGGGTAATTCCCTTGAACAGTTTAAAACTAAACTTAAAGTCTTCTCCAACTTCTTCCCGCCATTTGCTTACTGTTGATGGTTGCGGAATTTTATAAAAAGAACTGTTAATTTCTATACTATTCATTAAACTGCTGTAGTAAAATAGCCTCGATTTGTCCTGAAATTCTGTAGGATAGAAAGATTTATTTGGTACTGGCAAAAGCAAACCACTTGTTCCGAGATAATATTTTTCAGTGTTGATGTCGTTCATAAGCTACTATTCAACATCTATTTCGAGGTAATTGTTGTTGCCATTAGCACTTTGCGGAACAATTGATTGCAAAAATTAAAACCTAATAAACTTTAATTGGTTATATCTCCATGAATGGACTAAGCATACAACAACTTTTCGATCAATACCAAGATATTATATTGGAGGTTGAATTAGCAAAGAAAAATATTGATGAAACGCCATTGAAAGATCTCTCCGAGGAAGATTATATCTCTGCGGATGAAGCAGAAAAATATGTGACTAATTACGCAGAACGGGAGCGTAAAATGGCGCACTTAGAAAGAGTAAGCCAAGAATGGTCGGAAATATCTGATGAACTTGCAGCCAAATTGTGCATTATCAATACCAAAGTTTTGGTAAATGATAAACGTGATGATACTAAAGCATTAATTTATTGTGTAGATGGAGCGGTTACAGTTGAGGAGATTGAGTAATCTCATATTAAAATGCAAGTATGAACAAATCACAAAAAAGCCCTTCAGAATAAACTGAAGGGCGACTTTTTGCATGTGGGCCCACCTGGGCTCGAACCAGGGACCAAAAGATTATGAGTCTTCTACTCTAACCAGCTGAGCTATAGGCCCAAAAAACTTTCGTTTTTTTTGAGAGTGCAATGTTACAAATTTGCTTCGAATATTGGCAAATCTTTTTGAAAAAAATTATTGGATAAATATTTAAAACATTGTATTTCAGCAATAAATTTTAAGCAAGTGGAAAATAATCAACATGCTTCCAAGGTCCGCCAAGGTATTCCCACAGATCCAAACCTAATGCATAGCAAGCGAATGGAACAAAATTTCCGGAGAGTGTATGGTAAAGTTCTTTTGCCTCTTCTGCCTTAACTTTATTTTGAACAGTAATATGAGGCCTATAACCTTGCCTGTCTTGTGCCGTTAGGTTATTCCAAAAATGTTGCGCAATTTTTGATCTTAGTGTGTTTAATTCCTCACTTTCAATTTTATAAGCTACGCCATTGCCTAAAAAACGCAGAGAGTTTACTTCCAAATCAAATTGTTTGACAACCAGGCTTTTCAAAAAATTCACAATATCATCGTAATCAACCAAATGATGGAAAAGCGTTAGGTGAGCATTAAGTAAATTTCTTTCTTTAGGAAAATAGGCTTTGCGTTGCTGATCAAAAAAAACTTGGCTTTTTTGATCTATTCTGAGTGTAAGGATGTAAACTGGCATTAAAAAAGCATCATCGATAACAAGTAATTTATATATTGCTAACAGCGGGTGCCTCAAGATGTTTTTCAGTTAGCTAAAGAATAAAGAGAATTCTATTAATTGTTTTTATCATAAAACTTGAAAAAGTCGTTCAATCTAAAAATTTTTGTGAGGTAAGAATAATCTTGATTAATGCGATTATAATTTTCAAAATCCGGCTCTTCATCGTCAATATTACCTTTGCCCATTGTTCTGTCAGGAATAAATAAATTGGTGGTCACTTCAGGTTTACCTAAAAGCGAATAAATTTCCCGGCCTTCTACTGCATAAGCTTTAAACTGACTTTTTAAATCTTTTTTGGTGTAGATGATATTATAAATTACATACTTTGATTTTGTTGGATTTATTACACCGTATTCTGTCGGATCTAGATATAAATCCTCGCCAGCTATGTTATAATCCTTACAGTCAATTTTATGATGACCAATTTCTAAATCGACTTTTAAAAATGTATTTGCTGGAACTTCGTATTGCTGATCGTCGATGGTAACCACTAGAGCTTTGTTCGTAGGATTATCAATTAAAGTAGAACCGTTTATTTTCGCTTTCCAAACTAACTCGTAATAGCCGTAGCCAACGAAAGCCAGAACAACGAATAAGAGAACTAAAATACCGCCGGTGCTTAGTTTTTTAGATGGTGCTGCTGTATGCTCTGCCATATCATTTAATATAATGTATAAGGTTACAATTTCTGTCGTTAAAAATAACAACCTCGTATATTAAAATCTCCTCCAATTATTATTCGCTGATTTTCAGGGCAAATTCGTTAACATTGAGCGACTCTAGTTAGTCTATAATTTCCACTCACTCCTTTTTCTAATCCTGTTTTAATACTAGTATAACATTTAAGTTATCAAACCATCAAACTTTATGAAATTGACTTTTGCATGAAGCTTAACATCCGATACAAACATTTTCGCCCCTATCTTTGTATATAAGCGATGATGATGAAGCACCTGAGAAATAATTTTACCAAAAGCACCTTTAGCTTTTTGCTGCTGAGCATGCTGATGTTAAAATTCTTTTCTTATTCTATTTCTACATTCGCATCATCAAATAACTCATATTCCACCGAAAAAGGCACAGAAGATAATCAAGATAAAGATGAAGAGTCTTTTGAGAAAGCAAAAAAGAAACTTCAGCTTTACGAATCTTCAGCAACTCATAAGGAAAATTTGCATTACATTAATCGAATTTTACTTCCCGCTCAAATACAAAAAATGAAGCTGCATATTTTTCCGCCCCGAAATGTTCCAACACCGCCTCCCGACTTTTTGATATAATCCATTTGATCTATTTTAAGGATGACTAATGAACCTGATTAAGTTTCATATTACATCCTGCTATCTCCCTCAGTTTTCTGCAAAGCATTTAAACTATTTTTAATCGTTAATATAAATGAAAAATCAACATATTGCCGGTGCACCAACGCCCTGGCAACGCCTAGTACGCATGCTCCATTTGGAGCGAAAAACCATCAATTACATCTATGTATATGCGTTACTGATAGGCTTAATTGGATTATCTCTACCTCTGGGAACGAGTGCAGTTTTTAACTTACTATCTAATGGAGCTGTTTACAGTTCAACCTATATTCTTATCGCAGTAATCCTGGTGGGCATTGTAATCGGTGGAATTTTATTAATTGGTCAACTTACGTTGGTAGAATTTTTAGAGCAAAAGATTTTTACGAAGGCGGCATTAGAATTTGCATTTCGTTTACCTAGGATAAAAAAGAAAGCGCTGGAAGGTGAGAACCCCTCCGAATTAATTAATCGTTTCTTCGATATTTTAACCATTCAAAAAGGCTTAACAAAATTACTGGTGGACATTATTGCGGCTGGAGTCCAGATATTCTTTAGCGTAATTTTGTTATCGTTCTATCATCCTGTTTTTATGGCCTTCGGGACATTTGTATTGTTTGTAATTGTTTTGGTGTTGGTGCTATATTATCGTCGTGGTGTACAAACCAGCATGGAAGAATCGAGCTATAAATATGAGGTGGTAGCTTATTTGGAAGAGATTGCCGGAGATTTAGACACTTATCGCCAAAGCAGTTCGAAAAGAAAGGAAATTATAGATCGCACTGATGAAATTACCGCAAATTATATCCAAGCCCGTAACGATCATTTCACCGTTTTAAGAAACTTTTTTATGAGCGCAGTGGCATTGCGTACCGTTTTAATGGGAGCACTACTACTAATGGGATCTTATTTTGTAGTAGAACGACAAATCACTTTTGGCCAGTTTGTGGCCGCAGAAGTGATTATCGTACAAATTAGTTATGCAATTGAGAAGTTAATGACCAATTTAAATACGGTATTTGATATGGTTACCGGAAGTGAAAAATTAGCCGTAGTAACCGATTTAGAATTAGAGGAAGGAGACTTGAACCATGGGTAAAATTAGCAACAATTTGGCTCAGATTAAAAATTGGGAAGAGCTTTCAACGCATGCAAATAGCAGAATTATTGATGCCAAAGGCTCGAAACGCTTAGGGAAAGTTGCACTGTTTGTACTTGTTTTCTTCATCATCCTTCTATTTCTTCCATACCGGCAAACGATACCTGGACGAGGTACAGTTACCGCTTTGCGGCCTGAAGACAGACCTCAAACCGTACAGAATCAGATTGGAGGAAGAATTGAACATTGGGCAGTGAGAGAAGGCCAGGAAGTAAAAAAAGGAGATACCATTTTAGTGATCTCGGAAACGAGCCAGTCGTACTTCGACCCAGAATTACCCACCCGCTTAAATGAGCAATTAGATGCAAAACGCGGAAGCGAAACAGCAGCGGCACAAAAAATGGACGCCACCAGATCTCAAATTGATGCATTGAGCGATGGCTTGCGTTTTCAAATGAAAGCTGCAGAAAACAAGGTTCTTCAGGCCAGGAACTACTTAAGCATAGATAGTGCAGATCTTTTAGCTGTTCAAAAATTTTATGAAACTGCAAAAGCTCGTTTAGAACGATATGAAGCAGGTTACAAAAATGGGCTGTTCTCTTTAACAGATATCGAAACCCGTAGATTAAAATTACAAGAAGACAATGCAAAAGTCATCAGCCAGCAAAATAAGTTGGGTAACTCCCGCCAAAATCTATTGAATTCGATAATCGAACTGGATAATATCAGGGCGAAGTATCAAGAATCATTAGCAAAAGCACAGTCAGATATGAGTTCGGCCATTTCTAGCAGGGCAAGTGCGCAGGGTGAAATTGCCAAATTGAGAAACGATATTTCCAACATTAATGTAAGGAGAAGTTTATACGTTGTTCGTGCACCACAAAACGGATATGTAGTAAAAACACTTAAGGCGGGTATTGGCGAAAATATAAAAGAAGGAGAATCAGTAGCCACCTTGCAACCAAAATCGCCTATGGTAGCAGCAGAATTATACGTGAGCGCCATGGATGTTCCACTTATTCTAGATACCAGCAATGTGCGTTTGCAATTTGAAGGTTGGCCATCTGTTCAATTTTCGGGCTGGCCATCTGTTGCTGTGGGTACCTTCGCTGGCCAAATATTCTCCATTGATAAAGTGAGCAGTCCTGACGGAAAATATCGTGTTTTAATTAGCCAAACCAATCCTGTACCTATAAATGATGAGCCCTGGCCACCGCAATTACGACAGGGATCTGGTGTTTTCGGTCGCATCATTCTTCGATCTGTTCCATTATGGTATGAAATCTGGCGGCAACTTAATGGTTTCCCTCCAAGTTTAGAAAGAGAACCTCCAAAAAGTTTGACAGATACAAAATAAAGAAGCAGTAAGATGAACATAAAATTGAAAAGCTTTTCTGTCTGCTTAATATGGTTTTTGTTAATAAGCCAAATTAGTGTTGCACAGCTAAAGCCGAATGTGGTTGTTAAAAAAAGTTACGATACCGCCCGTGTTTTCTCTTTGGAAGATTTACAAATGCTGGTATTTAAATACCATCCAATTATTAAACAAGCGGCATTATTAAGTGAGGCTGCACGGGCTAATGTTTTGCAGTCGCTGGGCTATTTTGACCCTACACTAAAAGCAGGCTTCGCCAGAAAGTTGTTTGGAAACACTGAGTATTATAATAAATGGGATAGCGAGCTTAAAATTCCTTTATGGTTGGCCGGTGCGGATTTAAAAGTTGGTTACGACCGCAACGTTGGAACTTACGTTAATCCGGAGAGTCAAACCAATTCACAGGGTTTATCGGCAATTGGCATCAGCATTCCACTAGGACAAGGTTTAATTATTGATGCCCGTCGAAATACCTTGCGCCAATCGAAAATTATGGTGGAATATGCAGAAGCTGATCAACTGAAACAAATAAATAGTGTTTGGTATGCCGTGGCCAAAGATTATTGGAACTGGTATTATGCTTATAAGCAATATGAGTTGATTGAGGAAGGACTTGATTTAGCCGACCGACGGTTTAAGGCATTAGGTACGCAAACCATATTGGGAGATAAACCTGCTATTGATTCAGTAGAAGCTTATATCACCGTGCAGGAAAGGATGATCCAGCGGGCCAAATCAGCAATAGAGCTGCAAAACGCCCGATTGGTTTTATCAAATCACCTTTGGAATGAAGATGGAAATCCATTGGAATTACCTGCGGACGCTATTCCGCAAAATGCAACCGAAATCCCTGCTAAACTAAACCCATTAATTTTGGATTCGCTATTGGGTCAATCAGCAAACCAACATCCAGAATTGGTAAAGTTGCGCACAAAAGGTGCTCAATTAGCCATTGAACGAAGTTACCGCCAGGAATTGCTGAAACCTAAACTAAATGTTATTGGTAATTTAATTTCAAACAGAACCAGTTTTAACAGTAATATTCCGGGTTACTATGATTTTAACTGGAGCAATTATAAGTTAGGGATCGAATTTGCTTTCCCGTTATTTTTACGATCTGAACGTGGTAAGCTTAGAGAAGTAAAAATAAAACAGCAAGAGCTAAATTTTGAAGTACAGCAATTTGGAAGGGAAATTAGAAATAACATCGTAGCATCATACAATGACGTTGCTGCCTACTCCGCTCAATTGGCTCTTCAACAAAAAAGTATAGAGAATCAGCAAATTTTGGTTAGCGGCGAAAACCAAAAATTTACACTCGGGGAAAGTAACTTGTTTTTAATTAACAGTAGAGAAACAAAGTTAATCGACATGAAAATTAAACAAGAAAGTATGATTTCGAGTTACCAAAAAACGATAGCCGAGCTTTACTACAAAGCAGGTACAAGACAGCTACAAAATTAAAACAACCAGGTTTATTTCGGGATATTCCAATAGTTAATCTACAGGTATATCCCGTTTATATTTTTCAGCAAACTCTGTTGGCGTGAGTTCAAATTGTGTAAAAAAGCATTTACTAAAATACGAATGGGAGTTGAACCCTACCATGTAACCAATTTCTGAGATCGTATATTCTTGCTCTACCAATAACTTTGCAGCTGTTTTTAGCCTTATCAACCTGACGAACTCATTCGGTACGTGGCCAGTTTTAGCTTTAATTTTCTTGTATAAGCTCGATCGGCTTAAACCCACTTCCCTACCTAAATCTTCTACTGATAATTGTGGGTCGGAAATCCTGGCTTCTATTATCTGCGTAATTTTCTCAAGGAATTTTTTATCCCTATTGCCACTGATTAAAATTTCAGTTCCTTCCAAGGGGCTTTGAGCAAAGCGTTGTCTCAAATTCGATTGCAGCTCCAACAGATTCTTGATGACTAAAGAAAGCTGTTTCCACTTGAATGGTTTTGAGATATAAGCATCTGCCCCACTTTCCAATCCCTGTATTTCTGCATCAGTATTGGTTTTAGCCGTTAGCAGCACTACGGGCAAATGGCTGTAATCAATATCATTTTTTATTATTTTACAGAGCTCAATCCCGTCCATCACCGGCATCATCACGTCAGAAATAACTAAATCGACCTGATGATTATCCAGTTGTTTTAGCCCCTCTTTGCCATTTTTCGCTTTTAAAGTATGATAACCTTCAGCAATAAAACTTTTTACCAGAAAATCTAACAATGATGGATCATCTTCCACTACCAACACTGTTTGTTTGCCCTCCCGGTCGTCATTTAAAGTGTCCAAGTCATCAGTGATGCTTATTTTGTTTTGAATAAACGGGATCAAAACGGTGAAAGTTGTTTTTACACCTTCCGAGCTTTGCACTTCCAACCTGCCGCCATGCTTTTCCGTTAATGATTTTGCTAAAGCAAGGCCAATCCCTGTTCCGCCTAAGTTTGTATATTGATGTTCTGCTGTAGAAACCTTGAAAAATTTCTTGAAAATTGAGTCCAATTGGGCTCTCGGAATCCCAATTCCATCATCCTCCACACTAATGGAAATCATTTGTACGCCCTTTTCACTCGTGTACAAATCGTTAACTTTTATTTCCAGTTTCTCTCTTGCAAATTTAAACGCATTGATTAATAAATTGCTCAATATCTTCATCAAAGCTTCAGGGTCGGCGTTTACTTCTAATGTTTTGAAATGGCTTTGTACAGAAAACGCTAATTCGCGTTTGGTAGCAATTGGCGCAAAGCGATCGCGAATGCTGTTTATCAAATAAATGATTTCAATGGGTTCTGGGTGGATTTCGAAAATATCACTTTCAATCCGCCTGAAATCCAATAGTTGATTAACTAACGTGAGCAACCGGTCTGAATTTTCTTCCATCACCTGTAACTGGCTCAAGCTTTCAGCGTCTTTTTCCTTTCGGGATAAAAGCCTTTCTAGCGGAGCGATAATTAACGATAATGGCGTACGGATTTCATGGGCCATAGCCGTGAAAAACTCGATTTTTTGTTTATAAAAATCCTGCTCATTTTTATTTTTAAGTCGCTCAAGTTTAATTTCATTGCGCTTACGTGCTTTCGCATAAACATATCTTCGCAGCCAAAAAGCACCCGAAATAAGGATCAGAAAATAAAAGATGTAAGCCGGTATGGTTTTATAAAATGGTGGCAGAATGGTAATTTTAATACTGGAAATCTTTCCCGTATCTGCGCCTAAATCATCAATTACTTTCACCTGAAAACTATATTCACCCGCTGGAAGATTGGTATAAGTTGCCTTACGCTGACTGCCAACGTTATTCCAACCCTTATCAAAACCCTCCATTTTAAATGCGTATTGCAATTTGTTAGGCGCTATGAAACTCAAAGAGGCATATTCGATACTCAAAACCGATTGATTGTGGTTTAACACCACCTCATCCGTATAATTAATGGAACGTTTTAGCGGACTGTTTTCATCATTTAAATCCAAATCTTTGTTAAATAATTGAAAGTTAGTAAATGAAACTTTCGGCGTAGCAGTACTACTTTGAACCTGGTTGGGATAAAAAGCATTAAAACCATTTATACCGCCAAAGTATAATTTGCCCGATGAATCTTTGTAATACGCCTTGTAATTATATTGCTGACTTTGAAGATTATCCCATTTACCAAAGCTCTTTTTTGCCTTCGTTTTAGGATCAAATTCAAACACCCCATTGTTGGTAGAAAACCACATTTTACCGAAATTGTCCTTTACGATGCCATAAATTACAGCACTTTTTATCCAGTTTTCATCATCGTACGATTTAAACTTACCCGTTTTCTTGTTCAGTACATTAAGGCCGCTTCCATCAGTTCCCAACCAAAGATTACCTTCTCCATCATCCAGGATACAAATTACCTTGTTAGAACTTATAGCGCCTGGATTTTTCGAGTAAGCATACTGCGTAAGTTGATTATTCGGATCCATTCGAATCAATCCATTATCGTAAGTGGCAATCCATATAATATTGTCTGTATCCTGATAAACCTGATAAATACAGCTCTTTTCCAGGTTCTTTCCTTTTATTCTGATGAATCTGTCATTTTTTTCATCATAAAGATTCAAACCTGAAATGGTGGACACCCAGATTCTACCTTGCCGATCTTCTTCTATCGAATAAACACTGTTATCACTTAAGGTGTTAGCATTATTCGGATCGCTTTTGTATCTTTTTATCTTCCCCGTTGCTGGATTTAAGATATTTAAACCGCCCGTGTACATCCCAATCCAGATATTTCCAGATTTGCTTTTGTAAAGTGCATGAATGTTGTGGTATGATAGACTGTCTTGCCCTGCCGAAAACGGGAATTTCTTGAAAGTTTTATCAGCACTATTAAAAAAGTTCAAGCCACCATCTTCAGTTCCGATCCACATCTGGCCGGGCTTAGTTTCTAAAAATGCACTTACCGCATTTCCAGATAGCGAATTTCTAACTCCCGATGGATAATAGAATTCAAAACCTGAGCTTCCCTCGTGGTAATAATTTAATCCGCCGAAATAGGTTCCTACCCAAATACCACCTTCTTTATCTTTAAAAACGTTGTAAACGGCGTCGTCGTTGATACTGAATGGATCGTTATTTTTGTTTTGATAAACCGTAAAGCGATTATTTTTTCGGTCGAAGATGTTTAGGCCTTTTTCGGTGCCCAGACAAATGTAGCCAGGCTTGGGTTCATAAATCGTGCGAACAATATTGTCGCTAATCGAGTTTCCGGCAGATTTTTGATAAATGGTAAACTGATTGGTTTGATGATTCCATAGGTTTAGACCGCCTGCCATCGTACCGATCCAGATATCGCCGTTGGCATCTTTATACAAATCAAGAATTACGTTGCTGGATAACTTTGATGTTGAAGAAGTGGTGTAATGGCGAACTTGGAGTGTTTTGGGGTTTAAAACATCGATCCCCTTTCCATAGGTCCCCAGCCAGATGTCGCCGGTATTGTCCTGCAAAATTTTTGGCACTTCGTTCGATGAAATTTTAACAGCTGAGGAAGTGGAGAAATTGAGTAATCCCCGTGTTTTCGGCGTGTAACAGTAGATGCCATTCTCCTTGGTCGCAATCCAAATTTTTCCATCTTTGGAGCGCATGATATCGTTTATGAAAAAATTTTTGAGTGGTTTAAAGAGCGTAAATTTCTCAGTTTCTAAATTGAAAACATAAATACCTTCATCTGTTCCAATCCAAAATATTTTTGAATCGTATTTGAAAATTTTTCTGATGAAGTTATTTCCTATCGTGCCCGGAATCCCTTTTTGGTATTGAAAAGACTTGAAATCGTAGCCATCGAACCTGCTTAAACCATATTTGGTTCCAAACCACATATAACCCTGATCATCTTGCTCAATATCCCAAATGGTATTGGCACACAGTCCATCACTAACGGTATAATGCCGAAAAAAAATCTTTTGGGCAAATCCATTTTCGGTCAGAAAAAAACTAAAAAAAAGTAGCAGGGCTATCGCCCTGCTTAGTTTTTTGAATTTCATATAATGGCTAGATAGAGCACACAATATAGCGATCTTTGCTGTGCAGAAGCACTATTTTATATCATTAAGTTTTTTGATTACCTCAACCTCTTCCTTTTTGTAAGGTGTTCCGTCTTTTCTAAAAACTTCATGAAACCATTCTTTAGGTTCTTCGCCATTTGGTAGTGGCGTATCCCAGGCATATTTGGTATTTGATTTACCATCCACCAAACCCCAGTTAATGGCGCCGATATTTTCCTTTTTCAACATTGGCATCACCGTTTCAAAGCGACTACCTCTTGTACGAGCCATGTATTCGGTACAAATCATCGGCCTGCCATGAGATTTTAACATGTCGATAACGCGTTGATGCCATTGTGGTTCTTCATAGTCGTGGTAAGTAATTACATCAGAGTTTAAGGCCTGGAAGGCGTTCAGCTCTCTGTAATCCCAGGCCCAAAGTCCGGCACTAATTGGCTGCTCCGGATTTACTGCTCGTGCCCATGTAAACACCGCCTTTAGTAAGGGATATGAGGTGGTCAGCTTACCTGAGTTTCCTGGCTCGTTGTACAAATCCCACAGCAAAATGCGTTTATCAGTTTTAAAACGGGTCATAACATCTTTTACATATTTCTCTAAAGCCGGAAAGTTTGCCTCATTTTTTGAATCTGGGTCGCCTGGATCCTGAACCCATCCCGAATTGTGAATACCCGGTTTTGGGGCAGGTTGCTTGCCGATTTTCGCCTGCTTGTTCCAGCAATCATCAAAAAACACAAAAATGGTTTTGATCTTGTGCTTATCAGCAATGCTGAGATATTGATCCATTCGCTTTTTGAAGCCTTCTTTATCCTGTTTCCAGGCCAGGCTGTGTAAATATACCCTCATGGTATTAAACCCGATGCTTTCTGCCCATCCCAATTCCTTATCAATGGTTGCCGCATCGAAAGTATCTGCCTGCCACATTTCCAACTGATTGATGGCTGTGCTTGGCAAAAAATCTGCTCCGTTAATCCATTTATATTGTTTGTACCAGGCATTTGCCTTTTCTATCGACCATACCTTTCCAACAACTGGTGTAGTTTCCTGAGCATTAGCCAAAGTGCTGATACCCAAAAAAGCTATTAATAAGTAACTGAAATATTTTTTCATGATGTAAATTTTAGCAGGACTTTTAAGCCCTATTGATTATTTAGTTTGTGATGGAATTTGCAATTCCTGGCCGCTTTTTACAGGAACCCCGAAATTTGGCGAACCATCGACATTCCAGGTAAACTTTTGTGCCCTTGGCGATCGTTGTCCGCCGCAGCCTTGTCCGGGTGCCGAGTTTGCATGATATAAAATCCAGTCTTCTTTTCCATCAGGAGATTTAAAAAACGAATTATGCCCCGGAGCGTAAACGCCATTTTCTGGTGATTGCTTGAACACTGGTTGCTTGCTTTTTTCCCAGGATGAAACATCCAAAAGATCTTTTCCTTTCAATGTGAGCATCCCCAAAGCATAAAAATCAGTCCAACAGCCACTCGCCGAATAAATTAAGAAAACCTTGTCTTTGTTGAACAAAATTTGTGGTCCTTCATTTACATCAACATGTGGCGGATTGCCAGGATCGTTTAAATCGCCATGTTTTTCCCATTCAAACTGTGGTGTAGAAATTTTATGTCTTGCGCCATCAATTGTCCAGGGGTTTTTCATTTTTGCAATATATATTTCTTGTTTCTGGTTGATGTCTCCCTCCCAGCCAGCCCAAACCATATACAACTGTTTTTTGTAGGTAAAAACAGAACCATCGATAGCCCACTTATTGGTTGCATCGCCCACTTTTCCTTTAAAAATCCATTCTCCTTTTAGCGGATCTTTTGATGAGTTTTCAAGCACATACATCCGGTGGTTATTGTTGTTCCCATCATCAGCAGCAAAATACACGTACCATTTGCCCACAATAAAATGAATTTCTGGTGCCCAAAGTTCTTTAGAATATGCCGTATTTGGCGGTGGAATAAAGATGGTTTTCTTTTCAGCCGTTTTTAAGTCAGCCAGATTTTTGGTTTTCCAAATGACCAGCTTGTTCTGCATGGAATGGGTATAATAGTAATAGCCATCTTTGTAAATGCTCCACGGATCGGCACCAGAAGGAAGCAAAGGATTAGTGAAGGTTTGCGCCAAACCTAGTTTTGCAACGAGAAGGATACAAACCGTAAGGGCAACTTTATATATTCTAAATTTTTTATTCATATTACTTTTCTCCTGATGGTCTGGCAATTTGTAATCCTGTTGCTACAGGAGTACCAAAATCCGGACTTCCATCTGCTTTAAACGTAAATTTTTGCATCCTCACATTTCTTAAATCGGCACAGCCCTGGTTGGTTGCAGAGTTAGCATGATAAATGAGCCAGTTTTCCTTCCCATCCGGAGATTTAAAAAACGAATTATGCCCTGGGCCAAATGCATTGCTGCCGGGTTGTTTACTAAAAACCGGAGTGGTAGATTTTGTCCAGTCGGCTTTTACCAAAGGATTTCCTCCCGCTTTTAAACTGAGCTGACCCAACGCATAATCGTCCGTTCCGCAATAGCTGGCAGAATAAATGATAAAGGCTTTGCTATCTGGCCCTAGAAGTGCCTGCGGCCCTTCATTAACCCCAAATCCATTTTTTTCCCAGGCAAATTCTGGCTCGGTTAACTTTGTTGCCGTACCCTCTAAGGTAAACGGATTGGTCATTCTAGCGATGTAAATATTTTGTGTCAAATTCACATTCGTTACATCAGGACGCCCGCACCAAACGAAATACCTGTTGCCATTCACTTCAAGAACAGAGCCGTCAATGGCCCAAAAGTCAGCACTTGGACTGAAAATTTTGCCTTTATCTACCCAGGTTCCCGTTGTTGGATCTGGACTACTGTTTTCCAATACCCATGTCCGTTGACTCAGGTCTGCACCGTTTCCTGCAGTGTAATAAATGTACCATTTGCCATCAAAGAAAAACAATTCTGGTGCCCATACATTTCTGGAGTTTGCAGCACCAGCAACTGGCGTAAATACGGTTTTTGGTACAGCTGAACTTAGTTTAGACATGGCTGTGGTGCTCCATAAATTAATAGAAACGCCATTAGTTTGCAGATAATAATACACACCATCCTTTTGAAATACCGAGGGATCGGCACCGTTCATTAAAGGATTGGAGAATGTACTAACCGCTACCGGTGGTTCAGGATCGATAGGTGTTGGATTATTCGTTTTTCCGCAGGATAGGCCCAGTGAGACCGCAATCCCCAACCAAAGCAGGTAAAAATTTAATCCTTTTGATATTGAAATATTCATATAGGTGATGTTAAAAAGGTTAGCAGCTATACCGCTAACCTTAGTATAATTAATATTTAGGATTTTGCGTCAAATTAGAATTCAAATCAATATCACCTTGTGGTATTGGATAAACTTCGTGTTTGCCAACAATAAACCCGGTAAAATCAGCATCTCTGCTTGCTAACGCCGGACTTAAATCGCCCCAACGTTGCAAATCTGCCCAGCGCCAGCCTTCTCCAGCCAATTCCGTTACACGCTCATGTTTCAATTGTGTTAAAAATTGAGCCTGGTTTAAACCTGGTTTTGCTGCTGTTAAGGTGGCTAATCCAGCTCTCTGGCGGACTCTATCTACATAAGGATAAGCCTCGGCAGTTCTGTTTAAGCCATTTAATGCTTCTGCATACATCAGCAAAACATCTGCATATCGAATTAAACGGTAATTATTTGGCGAGCGGAAACCTTCCTGATTTTTCCAGTGATCATTTAACAATTTACGAAACCAAACGCCGTTCGCATCAGGTCCATTCCCATAACGACTTTGAAAGGTTTGGCCATAAACGATTGTTGCAGTTGGGCCAGCTGGATTTGCATTATTAAAAATGAACGATGCTGCTAAACGTGGATCTTGCGCATTGGCTACGGTTCTTTCCTGCAAAAACTCGTCAACTACCCATCTGCGGGCACCACCATCAGAGAAACCTACCCCTGGAGGCGCAAAAAATTGTGCAATTGATGTTCCGGTATTGTTAATCGCACCTTCGTTTACATCATCATCCGTATTCTCGTTTACATTTTCGTTAAACTGAATCTCAAAAATAGATTCGCTGTTGTTTTCTTTCGTGATGATAAAATTGTCGCGATAATCGGCTGTTAAAGTATAAGTTGAAGCACCTGCACCAGTAACCAAGTACGCAAAGGCATCGGCTGCTTGCTGGTACATCCTTTGCTGAAGATAAGTTTTACCTAAAAGTGCATAAGCCGCACCTCTTGTAGCCCTGCCTAAATCAACTGCCGGATAACTTACCGGTAAATCAACAATGGCTTCAGTTAAATCTTTTGCTACCTGAGCATAAGCTTCCGTTGTAGTGGCATTTCTCGGAACATCTTTCGGTTGCGAAGGCGCCAACATTAACGGCGGCCGACCATAATAAAGCGTCAAATTGAAATAGAATAGTGCTCTTAAAAATTTAGCCTCAGCAATTATTCTTTTCTTGGTCGTTTCATTCATTGTAATGTTAGGCACATTTGCAATTACTTGGTTAGCTCTGAAAACACCAACATAGAGTGTTTGCCAGGTATCGGCTGTAAGCCCATCATTGTAATTGGTTTGATTAAAACGCATTAGATTATTCAATCCACCATCTCCACCAGATCCGAAACCTTCATCAGATTTCAAAATTCCATGGTAATAAATCCATCGGGAATATAAACTTGCGGTACGGTAAAAAGTACCATAAACTGCATTAATTCCTTTTGTTGCATCGGTTTCGTTTTTCCAGAAACTCGCAATTGTTGGTGCATTTGGGTTAACTGCATCAAAATCTCTCTTACAGCCTGCTAAAGCAATAATCGCAACAGTTAATATGACTATATATTTTTTCATGATTTTATTTATTAAAATTAAAAACCTACACTTAAACCAAATGAAATGATTCTTGAGGATGGATAATTTCCGTTATCTACTCCTGGCTCAAGGTTTGGATTTGCGCCTACCACATCAGGATCTAAACCACTGTATTTTGTAATGGTGAACAAATTTTGTCCGCTCACGTACAATCTTGCGCTGCTGATGTTTGCTTTAGAGATTAATTTCTGCGGGAAACTATAACCCAATTCTACATTACGTAATCTTAAGAACGAACCATTTTCAACCCATCTATCGCTATTTCCTCTTGCGTTTTCATTAATCCCTCTATCGTTTGCAGCAAACTGATAACCCAATCTAGGGAAAGTCGTATCAGTATTATTCGGTGTCCATGGATTAATATCTCTTCTGTAATTTGAGTTACCGTAGCTGTCTAAATCTCTCAATACATCGTTATATAATTTCTGTCCGAAAGCGCCATATAACTGGATAGAAAGGGTGAAATCTTTATATCTGGAATTAAATTGCAAACCGCTTGTAAATTTCGGAAATGCTGATCCTGCATAAACGCGGTCTTTATCATTTATATCATCATTTGTTCCACCATCCACAGTATTTTGATAGCGAATATCACCAGGTTTTGCATAAGCACTTTGTGCCCGGTGGGCATTAATCTCTGCCTGATTCTGGAAAATGCCATCAGTTTTTAAAACGAAGTACTCTCCAATTGAGCGACCAACCTGCGTTCTGGTATTGCCAGACTGGATGTAGTCTTTCGGTAAACCTGTTTCTGTATCGATACCTAAATTACCTAACGATAATACTTTGTTTCTTACGATACTAATGTTACCAGCAATATCCCATTTAAATGCACCATCTGATTTTGGGCGATAACCTAAATTAAGTTCTACCCCTTTATTTTGAATGGAACCAATATTAACAATAGGATCTCCCTGTAAATTGCCTAAATATCTTGGTAACGGCTGGCTTAGCAATACATCTTCAGAAACTGATCTAAACACATCGAAGTTGATAGTAAACTGATCTTTGAAAAGAGAAGCATCAAAACCTAAATTGGTTGTTTTTTTCTTTTCCCATCTTAAATCTCCAGAAGCAAGTTTTGCTTGTATCGCACCTGCGGTAGTTACTTGGTTTGGCCCTAATACTACATCTGGCGCCTGGTTTAAGAAACCGATAAATTGAAACGGACTCAATGTATTTACGCCCAGCACACCATAAGAGCCACGTAATTTCAAATCAGAAACCCAATCAACTTTAAAGAAATCTTCCTTGGAAATTCTCCATCCTAAAGCACCAGATGGGAAATAACCTGTTCTAAATTGAGGAGAGAAACGAGAATCCTTATCCGCTCTAAAGGTAAAAGTGGCTAAGTATTTTTCATCATAAGTATAGTTTAGTCTGCCTAAATAAGAATCCAATAAACTTTTATACAAGTCACCAGAAGATGTTCTGCTGGCCGTTGGACTAGAAACTAGTGTAGTAAAATATTCGCCATTAAGTTGAGTAAGATTGTTAGCATTACCCGAAATAAAGTCGGTTTGTGTAGTTTGCTGCGTGTAACCAACAACACCATTAATGCTGTGTTTACCGATATTGTAATTGTAGTTTAACGTGTGCTCTAACAAATAACTTAAAAACTGAGAGCGACGTTCGCCTAGTTGACTAAGTTCAGGCGACTGATTTTGATACCACGAACCATCTTTCCTAACCGATTTACTTTTATCGAAACTGGTTTCTATACCGGCATTAAACTTATAATTTAAGCCTTCGATAATTTTGAAATCGACGTAAGCGTTACCGATTAACTTTGCAAAATTAGATCTAACAGAAGTAATATTGGCAATGGCAACCTGATTACGCGAAAAAGTGTTGATGTTCGCATTTGAACCATAACCCCACCCTCCTGGATTTGCAGTACTGATTAAAGCATTGTCCTGAACCGGAATTAATGGAACACTTGAAAACATATCGTACCATGGGTTGCCAGCAAAGGCGCCACCTTGAAACGGCGCTTTGGAGGTAGAAGAAGAGAAAGCAAGGTTTTCGCCAAATTTGAAGCGACCTTTAGTTGTTTCGGTATTGACACGGAAGGATGCACGTTCGAATTCACGGGCAATTAATACGCCTTTATCTTTGAAATAACCACCAGAAATAAGGTATTTTGAACCATTACCACCACCAGAGATACTGGCATTGTAATCCTGAACAGAACCTGTTCTTAATGTTTCATCCACCCAATCAGTATTAATTCTACCATTGTAGTTTGCCACACCAGGTTGAATAGCCATTCCTGATGCCTGATAAGCACGGGTGTTTGTCGCCGCATATTCTGCAGCATCCATCATATCATAAGTTTTAGGAACCTGAGAAACACTATATCTGGTTGAAATGCTGATTTTGGCCGGTCCTTCTTTACCTTTTTTCGTAGTGATTAAGATAACTCCATTACCTGCCCTAGAACCATAAATGGCAGCTGCAGACGCATCTTTCAAAATTTGAATATCTTCTACATCATTTGGATTAACGGTAGTATTCGGGTCTGCAATCATTCCATCAATAACATAAAGCGGACTTGCATTACCAAACGTGGCTAAACCACGAATATTAACTACAGCCTCTTGTCCTGGTGCTCCACCATTCCGAACAGAAACACCAGGAGTTTGACCCTGAAGTGCCTCAGGAAGTGAACGGGAGACTAATTTTTCAGTATTTCCTGTATTAACAGAACCCGTTGCGCCGGTTAAATCTTTTCTTCTGATGGTTTGGTAACCGATGACCACAACATCATCTAAAGCAGTATTAGACGATTCTAAGGTTACATTAATTACAGGATTTGAACCGACAACAACTTCTTTTGCGCTGAAGCCGATATAATTAAAAACTAGTGTAGCATTTTCCGGTACAGTAATGATGTACTTTCCCATTGCATCAGTAACAACTGTTTTGCCACCGCCTTTAACGCTAACAGAAACTCCAGGCAGCGTTTCACCGCTGGCATCTTTTACCGTTCCTGAAATTTGAATGTCGGCTTTAAAAGCTTTAATCTCTAGAGCATTTTTATTTGTTGATGAGGCATAACCCGGCGTAATAATCGCTGCCATTACCAAGGGCAAAGCAACTAAGCGCTTGAAGTTACCAACCTGATGAACATGAAATAAATTGAGTAAATTTCTTTTTTTCATAATGTTTACATTTGGTTTTGTTTTGTTGAGAGACGTAGATATCCGTCTGTTATACGACAGATTTTAAGCAAAGATGTTCGGCTTTTTTTCATCATTTAGAAATAAGTTTATATCGGTTAGTTTGTCAAATCGAAAAGAGATTTAACAATAGCAATGTTAATGCTTTGCGCTATAAAGCGGTATAAAAATTGTTTCTAAATCTATAACAAATGTAGCTTCTGCTTTGGAAAATATCCATCAAAGGAGCAGAAATGGAGTTTTATTAAAACTCATCGTTCGGTATTCCAAAAAATTTGAGCAATCTTTTTTTCATCTAAACAGCTGAAACTAAAAAAACCATATCATGAAATATGGCGTTATTTAAACACGTGTCGTTAAATAAATTTTATAATTTTACTGCCTAACATTAATCATTAATGCCAATCCTTTCTCTTTCGCCAAAAGACCTTTCAAACTACGATAAGCAGCTTGTACAATTATCCTCCACCAAAGATAAATTTGAATTAATCAGAGAAATTTACAAACGTGTATCTGTTAATGAAACCGAATTGGAAAAATTGGAATTTGCAGTAAACTTATTGCAGGTTCAAGGCAATTATGATTTACAAAAAGAAGCATTAAGGAAGCAGCACCAAAAACTTAAAGATATCAGACAAACAATAGACGATAGGATTTTAGTTGTTGAACAGAAACTCTATTTAGGGATTCCTGAAGATCTGGATGAAATGGAGCGTCTAATCACCGAGCAGGAAGCGATTGTTGCCGATCAGGAAAAACTTAATGATGATGAGCTTTCACTGCTGGAAAGCATGAGCCAAATAGACGTTGCGTTTGGGAAACAATTAGCGGAAATCGACCAATCAAGATCCAATCGAGATTTGCCTTTAAAAGCGAAATTAGAAAGACAACTATTACAGGTTGAAGAAACTGAAAAAAAGATACAGCTTCAATCCAAGCTTTATTCGTTTCTTCCCATACTAATTATTCCAATTATTTTAGATTATTTGGCTTATCGATTAGGCTTAAATGGGACAAAACAAATTATTTTTTCTCATTATATATTTTTAGTTTCCTTTCTAGCTATCCAAATATTTTTCGCTGATACCATCATTCAAAAAATAGGAAATTATTTGGCCTATAAGCAAGCAGATCTGTTTTTAAAACAAATTTCTGATGAGGTAAATCAGCTTGACAAAGCCAAAAGACAAATAGAAACCAAGCATGGCATTATAGCCGAAGATGTAATTGCTTTAAATATGAACTATTGATTTGTATGGTTTTGCTTTACTACAGCCGCTGTAACCATTAATTGCCCTAAATGCCTCATGGTATGCTCGGCTCCATGAAAAAGTAAACCCATTACGGTAGAAGGTAAACCCGCTCTCCCAATCCCTCTAAATTCAGTCAGGGTATTTACGTCAGTTTCTCTAAGTTGCTTCATGGCGATAATAATTTGCCCATCAAACCTCTCCATCAATGATTGAACAGTGTATCCATTTTCACTGTCAAACCCCTCTTCTTCCAGTTGCTTAAACTGAAATGGTGTTAAACTTTCATTTCTGGCGTAAGTAAAAACACGGTCCAACACGCCTGAAAGATGCTGCAGATGAAAGCCTACAGATGCCATACCGGCAGGCTTTTGCCACAAAAGAGCAGCAGGAAAATCGTGCAAATATTCATGTAACTCTTCTTGCGCCTGTAAAATCGCATGACCAACAGGCTGCAACAGAGGTTCGAGGTCCTGTAATAGTCCTCTCTGCCAAACTTCTAATTTTGCCATAAATAAATTTTAAGAAATGCCAATTTATAACAAATAGTACAAGTTTGATCTTCCTAAATGATCATTTTTAAAAGTCAATAAATGGTAGACCGACTATTATAGAAATTAAACTTCGCTAGTACCCATTTTTTTAAGCATGCGATAATGGGAAGCCAAGGCTTTTAAGAAAGTAGGGTTTTCATGATAAGGCAACCCGAATTCGGATGCTGTTGCTTTTACTATTCCTGATATCCAGCCATAATGAACATGGCATATTTTCGGAAAAAGGTGATGTTCAATTTGCCTGTTTAATCCGCCAAGAAAAAAAGCAGCAGCAGGACTGTTTGTAGCGAAATTTGCTGTGGTATGCATTTGATGTTCCGCCCAAACTTCTTCCATATTTCCAACGGCATCCGGAACTGGAAAGGCCGTTCCCTCAACTACGTGTGCCAATTGAAAAACTAACCCCATTGTTACCCCTTGCGCAATATGCAAGATCACAAAACCAATTAACACCTGCCACCAGGCAGCATCCATCACCAAAATTGGAACCGCAATAAATAAAAAATAATATAGAAACTTATAAAAAAACAGATTAAAATATTCGATTTTGGGATGAACATTTTCCCTAGCACCAACCCGCTTCTGAAAGAATTTTTTATAATCTTTTCGCAATGCCCACGAGATCGAGGCTAAGCCGTATAATGGAAAAGCGTACCACTGCTGAAAACGTTGATGCGGCTTTAGTTCATCTTCCTTACAAATTCGAATGAGTCCTGGCGCAATTTCAATATCTTCATCATGACCAGGAATATTAGTGTAAGTATGGTGAACCACATTGTGTGTAATATTCCAAACATACGGACTGGCACCAAGCAAGTGGAAGATCATCCCTAACGCTTTATTTACTTTTTTATTTGCAGAAAATGAACCATGAATGGCATCATGGCAAACATTAAAACCTATAAATGCACAGGTAACGCCCAGGCTCAAAGTGAGCAGCGTCAAATAAATAAACTTTACATCCGAAAATAAAATAGTAAAATACAGGACGCAGAAAATGCTTAGAAATATAATTGTTTTCAGCCACATAAATCCATCAGCATTAATTGTTAAACCGCGATTTATAAAACCCTGATTTACCCTTTGCCTAACTTCTGAATAAAAACTGTTACAACCTGCTGAAGGAAATTTGGTGATGATTTTCATTTTTCTCGTTTTACCTACCCGCTGTACAGGGGCGATACTCCGAGTTCATCAAGATGACATCCTCAATTGGATGACGTGTAAAGATATGAACGTAATATGATATACTTTGGTTTTCAGGCGCTTATTTTATCGCTTTAAAATAAATTTCAATATTGTTATTTATTTAGCAATTTTTTGCAACATTTGCGCCTTAAATTATTACGCGAAAGCAGTTCTTAGGTTTTGCTTAATTAGTTTTATCATATCATTTCAGCGTAGCTGAATATAGATCCTGCTTAAAATAAGGATTTCTTAAATACATACAAAAATTCGTTAACCATGAGTAAGTTTCTGTACGGTATCGACTTTGGGACAACCAATTCGGCGCTATCTATATATGATGAAGAAAAAAAAGTGATTGTGGAAACCATCTCCATACCATCTTTAATTTATTTTACAGAAGCGAAAAGCTTTGTAAATGGCGAAAGTCATATTGTTGGCGAAAAGGCAATCGAAGCCTATTTGAATGATGGAATGAAAGGAAGATTTATCAAATCTATTAAGCAAATTCTATCAAGAACAACCTTTACCGAAACCAGAATCCACAACAAAAGATACACCGCAGCCGATTTGGTAACGTTGATTTTGCAAGATTTAAAAGCAAAAGCCGATAAAATTACTGGCGGGGAATGCAAAAAGGCAGTAATCGGACGTCCGGTGTTTTTTGATGATGATAACACCCAAAAAGATAGTCTGGCGCAGAGCCGATTAAAGAAAGCCGCAGAAAATGCGGGCTTTACAGATGTCCGTTTCCAATTTGAACCGATCGGCGCCGCGTTTGCCTATGAAAAAACGATTACTAAGAAAGAAAGGGTGTTGGTAGCCGACTTAGGGGGAGGAACAACAGATTTCACCTATTTAATTCTAGATCCTCAAAAAGTTGGCAGCAAAGACAGGAAGAATGATATGATCGCGTCGGGAGGCATTTACATTGGTGGCGATAGTTTGGACTCTGCATTTATGTGGGATAGAGGAACACCATACTTTGGAAAAAATACTACCTATGAAGCTACACCAGGCAAAATATTAAATGTTCCTAAATCGCTATTTGCCAACATTTGTACTTGGGATAAAATGAATTTCTTTAATGGTTTAAAGATTCAAAAAGAGATTGAGGAGTATTATTATTATTCAGGAAATGATCCGAAGTTTAAAAATTTAATTACACTGATAGAAAATAACCTCGGCTACTCTTTATTCAGATCGATAGAAAAAACAAAAATAGAGTTGTCTGACCTTCCTGCTTCCGGCTTTAAGTATTCTAACATGGATATTGAAATCGACGAGAATATTTCATTAAATCAATACAATGACATTATCGAAAAGGATGTAAATAAGATAGAAGTTTACCTCAATCAATTTATGGAAACTTATAAAATAAACGCCAATGAGATCGATTGTTTATTTTTAACTGGAGGAACATCGATGGTTTCTGCAGTACAAAATTTATTTAGAACTAAATTTCCCCATATTCCGCTAAATTCTGGTGATAACTTTAAAAGCGTGGCGAAAGGACTAGCCTATAGTGGCTATTTGTTTGAGGACTAGTACATATCATCAACTTTGGCTCATTATTGACATTTAATTTAGATTAATATCTTGTTTTTAAAATAGAATTTTTAATTTAGCTTGAAATTAATGCGGCTGAATAGAAACAGCCAGACTACTTTACGCGTATGGCGCCGAGGCAAGATATGTGGTGAGGTAATAAAACCTGTTTCTTGCAAGAAATTAAATCTAATCAGATCTATTTCTTAACAGCAGCATTAATTTTTAATTCTTGAAGCGTAAATTGATTTACCGAAATACCCTTGTATCTTCTAAAGTTTGTTGTAAAGTTAGAAGTTCTTTCAAAACCCAAAATAGCTGCAATTTCATGTACCGAATAATCAGAATGTAACAGAAGTTCTTCTGCCTCTCTCATTATTCTATCCTTAATTAGTGCTGATAGACTTTTGCCTAAAACATGGTCCAAAAATAAATTGAGTTTCCTTGGACTTATCCCCATGCCTTCGGCATAAAATTTAATAGAACGTTCTTGCTTATAAAACTGCTCTAAGATTGCCCTAAAGCGTAAAACTTGTTGAAGTTCATCTAGGCTTAGTGCAGCCAGATAGCCATCTAAATTTGCGGTGTAACCTAAAAATAACGACAAATATTGTGAGAGGTAGGCAGCATCTTTTTGCGCATCAATCTCTTTTTGCAGTTGTTTGAGCAAACTAAAAGTCTTTTTCGACCCGTTCTCATCTAAATCTTGGTATGAGAGTTTGAGAAAAAGATTTTTTGCCAACGGATCGAGGTGTTGAAGGAGGAATTCGGCATATAAAACACTACTAAAAGTTAACCAATAGCCTATTATTACTTCTCCATCCAACCGAACTAAACCTTCCTCAGGGATGAAAAATATTCTTCCATTTAACAGATCGTAATCTCCAGAATTCATGCGCAAATATCCGCGAGCCTCTTTTACAACCAATATTCTCATTGGGAAATTGGCCGGCAACGCCATTTCACTTTTGTAATGTCCAGTGATAACCTCCAGCTGTATCATAGAGGTATTAAGCTTTTTTTAAGGATTTCGTTCGCATTATATATGAGACAGTGATTTAGATATTAGGTTACAATATATTAAGTTTTTATAATTTTATAGTCTTCGCAATGCAGTAAATTTTAAGAAGATATCTTTTGAACCACAATCCATAGAAGAGTTAGCGCTGCCTTTTTACCAAATGGTCATTCATTTTGAGACCAGAATTATAGCATGTAAATGCATCCGAACGCCAAATTTGACTCAAAAAAAAAGCAAACTAATCTTAGTTCGCTTTTTACATATTATTAATAGATGATGACTTAAGATTTTAATACCGATACTTTAATCACCTCCACGTTGCTATTAGAAAAATTCAAATCAAAAACCACAATATTTTTTGTTTTAATTTTATCTACCAATCCTTGAGCGGAAACAACCAAATCTTTCCCACCGTTTGAAGGCGTTATTAAGCCGAATCCCTTTTCATCATCATAAAATTTTACTGTTCCTAACCGCATCACTTAAACCAATTTAACGTTCACAGCATTTAATCCTTTTTTTCCTTGGGTAACCTCAAACTCTACCTGATCATCTTGGTTGATTTTATCAACCAATCCCGTAATGTGAACGAAGATTTCTTCTCCGTTTTCAGCTTTAATGAAACCAAAACCTTTTGATTCATTGTAAAATTTAACTGTGCCTTGCATTTATTTTGAACATTTTAGATTAATAAACATATCAAAATAGATAAAGTTTGAAAAACTTAATGGATTGGAAAGGAAATTGAAACAGAGGAACCTGCTAAACCAGAATTTAGTTGGATAAAACTAAAATCATGAAGACTTATGATAATTGCAATCTTTTAATTTTGCGATACTTATGGCTGGCTTAGTTATATTTTCTTACTTGCAAAAATTACCCAGAAAACAGAAATTCCGCTCAAAATAAATACAAGCCCTAAGATAAAGTTCAATTTGTCGTCCATTCATGTAATCTACAATATTTTCGATGACATTCAAATGATTTATGCGAAATACAACCTATAGTTTTGGTTTTCACACAATCGTTGATTAAAGAAAGGTTTAGCGATCTTCTAAGGACCAATAAGTCGTTTATACTCCAACCTCTTTGGAGACGCCCATAATGTTTTTGGCGACTGTTCCTTTTTTAGTTATAGCAAGGTCGAATTCTACTGCGCTACCAATGAAGAGACCTTTTGCTTTACAATCTACGATATCAAAATAGATACTTTTTATTACTAATTCCTGGGAAATTAATCCAAAACCTCTTTGCTTATTGTAAGCTGTAATTACACCGTTCATAGTTTAGTTAATTGAGCGTTTGTGTAAAACTATTAAATTAGAATTAATGAATGCGATGTAGTAGACATGCAATTGCAAATAATAGATTTTAAATGATTAAAAGTTGATTACTTAAAGCGAGCAAAGCTTTGGCACCTAAAAAAACTTATAATCGTTAAGAAATGTTTAATACTATATAACAGAAAAAATATTCCTATCATGAAAAATGTAAATAAAAAAACGTCATCGAAAGTGCTTGATGATGTTAAAGAAGGAGATTTGATCAAAGATGATACTGGAAAAAAAGGTGAAGTTGAACAAATTGAAATACTTGATCGAAAAAAAGAGAAACAATACTATTATAAAATCAAAGATGATGGAACGATTCTAGTAATTAAATAATTTCGAGTGGAAACAGTGTTTTTCAGTTTTCTACCTATATTATTAAATATTTGGAGATATTTGCAAAAAGTTTAACTACTCATGGAACACATTAAAAACATCATTTTTGATTACGGCAACGTAATTTTCGATATTGATTTTAAAATCGCTCAAGCTTCGTTTCAAAAGCTTGGCATAACTGATATAGAAAATTTCTTTGCGCATAAAGCACATAATCAATTGTTTGATGATTTTGAAACAGGCGCAATTTCTCCCGCCGAGTTTAGAGCTGGTATCAGAAATGCTGCAAATAAACCAGACCTAACCGATGCGCAAATTGATGAAGCCTGGAATAGTTTATTAGTCGGAACAATTCAGGAAAACCATGCTTTATTATTAGAAGTAAAAAAGAAATACCGTACATTTTTGTTAAGTAATAACAATGAAATTCATTACGATTGGATCATAAATTATTTAAAAACTACCTTTGAGCTAAATAATTACGATGACTATTTTGAGAGAGCTTACTTTTCTCAACACATGAAATTGCGCAAGCCAAATACAAACATTTTCGAACAGGTTTTGAAAGAAAATAATCTGGATCCAGCCGAAACTTTGTTTATCGACGACAGTCCTCAACATATTGAAGGTGCGAAAAAGGTGGGATTAAGCACCCTGTTGATGACCGAAAAACCCGCGCAACTTGAGAATTTCTTGAGGAAAAATGGCATTTTGTAATTGAACAATGATAGAACAGAAATTCAAATCACTTAAAGAATTTTATCCTCACTATTTAAGTGAACATAGCAACACAACATCCAGAATACTTCATTTTGTTGGAACAGGCCTAGTAGTGTTGGCGTTTTTTACAGGCTTTTTATTCCACGATTGGCGTTTCTTCTTGGCAATGCCGGTTTTGGGTTATGGCTTTGCCTGGGTGGGACATTTCTTTTTCGAGAAAAACAAACCTGCTACATTTCAATATCCAGGTTATAGTTTAGCCAGCGATTTTATTCTTTTTTATAATCTGCTAACAGGAAAACAGGGATTTGTGGTTAGGAAATAATTTATCATTTTGATTTTTATTCGAAGTTCTTTACAGGTTGTCACCACGAATTTACCTTAGGGTATTATCGTTAAAGCGGTTCAGAGGTTTTATTCCATAGTTAAAAAAATTTTGCCACGGAAACACAGAATACCCGGAAAAATGGATAAGTGCGGATTATTCAACTAACTTAGGGTATTTAAACCCGATTGTAGCGTAAATACTTTTTAATGCACATCTTCAACAAGCTTAGGCTGACAATGACAAAAAGATTGAAGCAAAAAGCGGGACTGAATTATCCGAAAAACTACTGAAGGCTCATTTCCTAATCATCAACATCATCCCTGAAATACAATTAAAGCTTTCTCCTTTTCAATTCCCTTTCAATTAGGCCTAATTCCCTACCCGTTTGTCCGGCAACAGAAGTATTTTCCTGTGCTCTTCTAAATAAATAGGGCATTACCGCTTTTATTGGTCCGTAAGGGACGTATTTGGCTACATTATAGTTGGCATCTGCAAGATTAAAGCTTAAGTTATCACTCATCCCTAAAAGCTGTGCAAAATAAACATGGTGATGATTATGCGCTATTTTCTTCTCATCTAAAAGGTAGGTTAATAGCCGACTGCTATCTTCATTATGCGTTCCGCAAACGATGGCAATTTCCTCAATATGATCTACACAATAACGTAAAGACTCATTGTAATCTCTATCTGAAGAAGCTTTATCTGGCTGAATTGGAGAAGGGTAACCCATCTCTGCAGCACGTTTGCGTTCTTTTTCCATGTAGGCACCACGAACCATTTTCACCCCCAAAATGAAGCCAGCAGCTTTAGCAATCAAGTGATCTGCCTTCATATCTGCTAGTTTATCATGGCGGTACATTTGGTAAGTATTGTAAACAATTATGCGCTCCTTATTAAATTTACGCATCATATCCAGCGCTAATTCATCAATCGTATTCTGAATCCAGGTTTCCTCTGCATCAATCATTACCGGCACGCCTTTATCAAAAGCTGTGCGACAAATCATTTCACAACGTAATTTCACCTTTTCAAACTCTGCATTTTCATCTGTAGTTAGAGCTTGTTTCGCATCTAATTTCTCTAACAAAGCAAAGCGACCAATTCCTGTAATTTTGAAAACTGTTATCGGGATATTTTTATCGCCATCAGCCCTTAAGATAGTACGAATAATTTCCTGGCATGTTTCATCAAAAACCACCTCTTCTTCCTCACCTTCAACAGAATAATCCAGGATCGTTCCAACACCACCTTTAGCCAGTTGTTCAATAGCTTTATCGCATTCGGCAATGGTTTCTCCCCCACAGAACTGTTGAAAAATAGTGGCTTTAATGGCTCCTTGAATAGGTAAACCTATATTAAGAAAGAAATTAGTGATCGGTGGGCCAACTTTAGTTAAAAAGTTGCTCCCAATCATTTTAAACAACCAAAACGCTTTTTTTAGCTCAGCATTGCTTTTTTGACGAAAGGCTACTTCTGTATTGTCGAAATTGGGTTGTTTATTGGGTGATGATTCAATCATTTGTTATATAATAAGTCAGCTAGATGCAAAATTATAAAAAGCATCCATTCTACGAACGTAAAACCTCGAAATAATCGTATTTTTGCAGCAAAATGATACAATTCAAATTAGAAGGCGAATTTATTCCACTTATCCAATTGTTAAAAGCGACTGGATTAGTTGGTACTGGTGGAGACGCTCAGGCGGCTGTGATGGATGGTCTTGTAAAATGCAACGGCGAAGTAGAATTTCGCAAACGCTACAAAGTGAGAGTTGGCGATATCATCTCTTTTGAACAAGATAAAATTGAGGTAATATAATGGAAACTTTAACCAGCGCAGGTCATTCGCTTTACTTCGAAAGTAAGTTAGATGCCTTAAAAACACTTCTTGAAAGCAATAAATACAGCAAGGTTTTTATTCTTGCTGATGAACATACCAGCGAAATTTGCTTGCCCGTTTTTCAATCGATGATGGATGATTTTGCGGAGTTCGACTTGATTGAAACTTCTGCAGGAGAGGAAAACAAAAACATCGATTTTTGTATTGGTATCTGGAAAACGCTTTTGGATTTTGAAGCCGACCGTAAAAGTTTGATGATAAATTTAGGTGGTGGCGTAATTACAGATATGGGTGGTTTTATTGCCTCAACCTACAAACGCGGCATTGATTTTATCAACGTTCCCACTACCCTACTTTCGCAGGTTGATGCTTCTGTTGGTGGTAAAACCGGCATTGATATCGATAATGTAAAAAACATGGTAGGTACCTTCACCCTACCACAAATGGTTTTTATCGAAACTGAATTTTTAAAAACCCTGCCCAAACGCGAATTGCTATCAGGCTTTGCCGAAATGATAAAACACGGTTTAATCTACGACAAACCCTATTATGAGAAGTTAAAAACTACTGATTATTTAATACCATCTGCCGAAGATATCTATCGGTCAGTTGAAATTAAAAACGAAGTGGTAACGATTGATCCACACGAAAAAAATCTGCGGAAGATCCTGAATTTCGGTCATACTATCGGGCATGCCGTAGAAAGCTATTCACTGGCTAATGACGAAAATCCACTTACACACGGCGAGGCAATTGCTATTGGTTTCGTTTGTGAGGCCGCTTTATCTGTTAAAAACAGCGGGTTAGCAAAGGAAGAATTGAAAGATATCAGCGATTATATTTTATCGTTATATCCTAAATATCAGATCAAAAATGAAAGTTTCGAAACGCTTTTAGAGCTGATGAAAAGCGACAAGAAGAACGAGGATGGAAATATTTTATTCTCCCTATTAGAAACAACAGGCAAATGCACGTTCAACTGCCGTGTAAGCACAGCCGATATTTTAAGCAGTTTAGCGTACTATAATAGTTTATAAAATGAAGTTTACCGGAAGCGACGTATCGGTTGGAGGTTTGTTTGGCTTTGTGATTGTACTCACCCTGGTGGAGATGTATTTCAGCTACGCTCACGATAAAAAGCTATACACCAAACGCGATACCTGGACAAATATTTATCTGATGATTGTTGCCGTGGTAATTAACCTCGGCATGAAAACCGCAACATTTTTCCTCCTGGAATATTGCTATCAATTCCGTCTTTTTGAAATCTCTAATATTTGGATCTATTGGTTAGTCCTTATTTTGACACAGGATTTTCTTTATTGGTTTCTGCATACCGTTGGCCATTATGTTCGCTTCTTTTGGGCAATGCATGTTACGCATCATTCGTCAGAGCATTTTAATTTAACTACAGGTTTCAGATCTACGGTTTTTGAGCCGCTTTATAGGGTATTCTTTTATTTGCCCCTAGCTTTTATGGGTTTTACAGCAATGGATATCCTTTTCGCTTATCTGGTAACGCAGATTTACGGAAACCTGGTTCACACGCAGTATAAAATCAATTTCCCTAAATGGTACGAATATATTTTTGTAACGCCATCACATCACCGAGTTCATCACGCCAGTAATGTGCGATACCTGGATAAAAACATGGGAATGGTTTTAATCCTTTGGGACAGAATGTTTGGCACTTTCCAAGCCGAACTGCCTGAAGATAAAATCAAATATGGCTTAACCACTCAGCCAAAAGATACTGGCCCCGTCAATATTATTTTCCACGAGTTTATTGCCCTTTCTGCTGATGTTAAAAAGGCTCCTACTTTTATGGATAAGGTAAAATATATTTTTAATCCTCCGGGTTGGAGCCATGATGGAAGCACCAAAATTGCGAAAATTATGCAGCAAGAATTACACGACGCCGAAGCATTAGCAACCAATAATATTAAAGATTTTGATGAAAAACAGCGAACACTGAGCTCAACAGGATAATATTTGAACGGTCTGTATCTTACAGATCGTTTTTTGTTTGAGAGATGTTGGAAATGAATGCTCGGTACTTTTGGCTTATTGAGTGCTGTTGTTCAATTGTTTAAAAAACTTTTGTCATTCTTAACACGACAAAAGTCTGTGTGCCGCAGGTACATGTTTCATAGGTTGCAGATTCTTCGTGCCCCCAGAATGACACAACATTCAGGGTTGCTGCAATTTTATCATGTTATATTCATCAAAAACCTTTCAAAAAAAAGTTATAAGCAAATTTTATATTGTAATCGAAGTAAAATCCTTTTATTTCGATAATCGACAGCCAAAACTACTATCAACATGGCAACAATTACCGATCCCTAACAGAATATTTTCTAAACAACTTATATCTTACCGTTGCTTTCAAGTAACGGCGACTACAATTAAAATCCCAGGATCAACGATTTCATACCCATCTACAAAACAGTCTAAATCAAAAAAAATTAAATTTTATTAAAAATATTTTAACTTTCCTATTGACAAATTAAATTTTGTTATTACATTTGGCTCATTCAAAAACGAAAATGAAATTATTCAACACATATTACTTTGGTTACTTTTACTATTTTAGTAAGAGCCGGGGCTAATATGCAAAATGATAGATAACAATATTAAAATGTATAAAAAAGTCCCGGCAAGCAGCCGGGACTTTTTTGTTTTACGCAAAAATGGAAACGACAAAACGAGTAGCAATTCAAGGTATTAAAGCATCTTTTCATGAAGAAGCAGCCTACAAGTTCTTTGGTAAAAACATTGAAACGGTAGAATGTAATTCCTTTAAAGAAACCTGCGATAAGTTAGAGAAAAATGAGGCCGACTTCGTAGTAATGGCTATCGAAAACTCAATTGCCGGCAGTCTTTTACCAAACTACACTTTAATCAGAGATTATGGCTTCTCTGTAGTTGGGGAGGTTTATTTGCCTATCCAATTACATTTAATGGCCTTGCCTGGCGTAAAATTCGAAGAGATTAAAATCGTCACCTCACACCCTATCGCCATCCGCCAATGCATTGATTTCTTCTACGATTATCCACATATTAAAATCGTTGAAAGTAATGACACCGCAGCTTGCGCAAAACGTATCCAGGAGGAAAAATTAACAGATACAATGGCCATTGCAAATAGTTTAGCTGCAGAATTATATGGCCTTAATATTTTAGAAAGAAGGGTTGAATCAAACAAAAAAAACTATACCCGTTTTCTGATTCTTAAGAAAGACAAAACCGATGAGGGTAAAAAAATAAACAAGGCATCTATCTGTTTTCAGGTTGGCCACAAAGCTGGCTCGTTGGCAACTGTATTAAACATATTTGCAGAACAAGAGGTAAGCTTAACAAAAATACAATCTATGCCGGTGTTAGGGAAAAGAAACGAATACTATTTTTACGTTGATTTAGAATGGCCCAGTACTGAAAAGTACGACAAAGCAGTTCGGAAAGTATTAAAATATACTTCAAACTTTAATATTCTAGGCGAATATCAAAAGAACGATAAAGTGTAGAAACGTAAAGATTTTAGATTTACGAATTACGATTAAAAAAATAAAAAGCTATTAAAATATATCTTCGGACTTCAGAATCCGGACTAAAAAACAACCCATAAATCATGAAACTTAATTTAAACATCCAACCATTAAACACCTGGTTAAACGTTAACAACGAACCATTAATCATCTCGGGACCATGCAGTGCAGAAACTGAAGAACAATTACTCACCACAGCACACTTGTTGGCTGCAACTGGCAAAGTATCCGTTTTAAGAGCTGGTATCTGGAAACCACGTACACGCCCGGGAGAATTTGAAGGTATTGGAAGCATTGGTTTAGAGTGGTTAAAACGTGCTAAAGCCGAAACTGGTTTACCAACCGCTGTTGAAGTTGCCAATGCAAAACACGTTGAAGAAGCTTTAGCAGCTGGTGTTGATATTCTTTGGATTGGAGCACGTTCTACAGTAAACCCTTTCACGGTTCAGGAAATTGCTGATGCTTTGAAAGGTCACGATGTTCCGGTTTTAATTAAAAACCCGGTAAACCCTGATTTACAATTATGGATTGGTGCTATTGAGCGAATCAACGGAGCTGGCATTACCAAGATTGGAGCAATCCACCGTGGTTTCTCTTCATTCGAAAAAAGTTCTTTCCGTAACGAACCAATGTGGGAATTGGCTATTCAATTAAAAACATTATGCCCGGATTTACCGATCATCAATGATCCAAGTCACATTTGCGGAAACCGTGAATTAATCCCATATATCTCACAAAAAGCGTTGGATTTGGATATGCAAGGCTTGATGATTGAGTCGCACGTTGATCCATCTGTAGCCTGGACAGATGCTAAACAACAAGTTACACCAGCAGCACTTGCTGAATTAGTAGATCGTTTAACCGTTCGGGAGCCAGAAGCACCGAATGAAGCTTTCGCTGATAAACTTGCCGATCTGCGTAAAAACATCGACAAAATTGACGATATATTATTGCAAAAACTAGCTGAACGTATGGCTATTGTAGAGAAAATTGGTGAATACAAACGCGATAATCAAGTAACTATCTTACAGGTTAACCGTTGGGATGCTATCATTAAAAAAGGTCATGCTTTCGCAAAGGCTTTGAAATTAGATTTAAACTTTACAGAGAAATTCCTGGAATTGATGCATGGTGAATCAATTCGTAAACAAACTGAAATTATGAATGCTGGCAAAGCTGCAAAAGGAATTGCTGCTGAGCAACATACAGAAGTAAAAGCTTAAAGATTAAAGCTGAAAGACCAAAGCAAAAAGCACCACGTCGTTGCGAGGCACGAAGCAATCTCATTTTAACTGTTTCAATCCTCACAATGATGACTCATAAATTTGAAAGTACTAAGCTCCTTGTAAAGCCCTCCCTTCTGGAGAGGGTTGGGTGGAGCTAAAACCACAATAAAATGTCTAAAAATGCCTTAGTTTCTTTTAAGGGAACCAAGAATATTAATACCGAAATCCAGTTAACAGGCTCGAAAAGCGAATGCAACAGAGCCTTGATTATAAGCGCTTTAAGCAAAAAATTGGTTAAGGTAGAAAACTTATCAAACGCAGCTGATACAGTAACACTTAATGGCATTCTTAATAATCTTGAAGAAGAGTTAGAGGTAGAAATCCAGGAATCTAAAACAGTAGATGTTGGTCCTGCGGGAACAGCGATGCGTTTTCTTTCCGCTTATCTTTCTGCCAAGAATGGAAACTTTTTATTAACCGGAACCGAGCGTATGAAACAACGCCCAATCGGAATCTTAGCAGAAGCTTTGAAAACTTTGGGTGCGGATATTTCTTATGCAGAAAACGACGGCTTTCCGCCATTAAACATTGTTGGTCCATTGCATCAAAAGACAGCAGAGGTAAAAATCAAAGGTGATATCAGTAGCCAATATATTTCAGCTTTGTTGATGATTGCTCCTATTCTGCCTCAGGGTTTAACTTTAGAAATAGAAGGTGAACTTACCTCAAAGCCATATGTAGATATGACCTTGGATATGCTGGCTGAAGTTGGTATTGAACACTCATGGAATGGCAATTCTATTACAATAAAACCACAGTCATTCAAACCAGGAACACTAGTTGTTGAACCAGATTGGAGTGCAGCTTCTTATTGGTATAGCATTGCGGCTTTGGCTGATGAAGCTGAAATCGATTTGCCTGCCCTAAAAGAGAAAAGTTTACAGGGCGATAGCCAAATCCAGAAAATAATGAAAATTTTCGGGATTGCTACCGATAAAACTGAAAAGGGAATCTCCATCAGCAACTTAGGCTTATCGTTGGAAACAACGCAGGTTCTAGATTTAAAAACCTGCCCTGATTTAGCGCAAACCATTATTGTCATCGCAGCAGCCTTAGGCAAAAATATGTTGTTTACAGGTTTGGAAACCTTAAAGATTAAGGAAACTGATCGTATAGCGGCATTACAGAATGAGCTTGCTAAAATCGGCGTTACGCTTACTGAAAACAACCTGGTTTACACACTTAATACCGACGAACTTCATTTTCCTAATAAGATCACCATTGCAACTTATGAAGACCATAGAATGGCGATGGCTTTTGCACCTCTCGCATTATTAATTGATGAAGTAGAAATTGAAGAAATGCAAGTTGTAGAAAAATCTTATCCTTACTTTTGGGAGGATTTGAAAAAAGCCGGATTCGACGTGAAAGAAAAATAAGAATTGAGACACTAGATGTGAGACTCAAATAACAATAAAAGAAATCAACCAAATTTAGATATACTTTGAGGGGAAATCTCAAATCTAATATCTCAAATCTAACATCTAAAATAATATGGCAGGCAACTCATTCGGACAACTATTTCGCATCACCACCTTTGGCGAATCCCATGGCGTAGCTATTGGGGTAATAATTGATGGCTGTCCGGCGCAATTGGATATCGACATGGATTTTATCCAATCTGAACTGGATAAACGCAGGCCAGGTCAATCGAAAATTACTACGCAAAGGAAAGAAAGTGATACTGTTCAAATTCTATCTGGTATTTTCGAAGGGAAAAGCACAGGAACGCCGATTGCTTTGTTAATTCCAAATGAAGATCAGCGGTCGAAAGATTATGGCCATAATGTTGATGTTTACCGCCCGAGCCATGCAGATTATGTGTATGATGCAAAATATGGCATTCGCGACCATCGAGGTGGAGGACGTTCATCTGCCCGCGAAACAGCTGCCAGAGTTGCCGCAGGCGCAATTGCCAAATTGTTTTTAAAGCAACAAGGGGTCGAAATTTTTGCTCACGTTACTTCAGTTGGAACCATCGAGGCTCCAAATTTAGAAAGCAACGATTTATCAGCGTTGTTAAAGATTCGGGAAGAAAATATCGTTCGTTGTGCAGATCCTGCTACGGCTCATGAAATGATTGAATTTATCGACTCCGTTAGAAAAGATGGTGACACCGTTGGCGGTAAAATTGGCTGTGTGATTAAAGGGTGTCCGGCTGGTTTAGGTGAACCTGTTTTTGACAAGCTACATGCCGATTTAGGCAAAGCGATATTAAGCATCAATGCCGTACATGGTTTTGAATATGGATCTGGCTTCGCCGGAAGTGAATTAAGAGGCTCTCAACACAACGATATTCCTCAAGCTAAAGCTGCTGATTCGAAAGTATTTAAAACGACTACGAATTTCGCTGGTGGCATTCTGGGAGGTATTTCCAATGGAATGGATATTACTTTCAAAGCAGCTTTTAAACCTGTTGCTACCATTATGCACAATCAGCAAACAATAAATGCAGCCGGTGAGGTTTCTGAAATTAAAGGGAAAGGCCGCCACGATCCTTGTGTGGTACCAAGAGCCGTTGTAATTGTTGAAGCTATGGCAGCATTAGTATTGGCAGACCAGTTTTTGAGAAATAAAGCGAGTGTGATCTAGCTTAAAGCCGTCATTTCGACCGCAGTGGAGAAATCTTGTGGATAATAACTTGATTTTTAGGATTTTTTCCTTTCTTAACACTCAACCCGAAAGCACCTAAAAAGTCTTCAACAAGCTACCATTGACGTTTTTAACTTTCCGTCATTGCTTCTCCCGATTTTATCGGGAGAAGCAATCTTATTTGTAATACTATTTTATTAAAGGAGATTGCTTCGTGCCTCGCAATGACGACCCTTCTTAACGTCATTAATATTGATTTTTATGAAATAGATACCCCTCAGACTGACAACATATATTAACGATAGATCATGATAAAACTCCTCCCTATCCTATTTCTTTTCTTTGGTTTACACTCTTTCGCTCAATCCTATTCTGAGCAAATTAGCACACACCGCGAAAAATATAAACAAGATTTTCTAAAAGAATCCAATTCTCCCTTGAAAGAAAACGATTTGCAAAATCTTCACTTTTATGATGCAGACAGCAATTATAAAATTTTAGCCGATGTGGAGATGCTAACAAATGAGAAGGTTTTCAAAATGCCGACCTACGATGGAACGAGCAAGGAATTTTATCGCTGTGCAAAGATTAACTTCAATTTAAATGATAGAGCCATAACGATGACTTTATACAAAAGCATTGCTTTGGCCAGTAACCCAGCTTATAAAGATTTACTTTTTCTGCCCTTTACTGACGAAACGAATAATGTAGAAACTTACGGCGGCGGCCGATATATCGACCTGAGTTCCAAAGAAATTAATGGTAACAAAATAGAGGTGGACTTTAATAAAGCTTACAATCCTTATTGTGCTTATAGCGATGGTTATCGCTGCCCGGTCCCTCCAGAAGAGAACAATCTGGAATTAGCAATAAAAGCAGGAGAAAAAAAATTTACAGGAAAACGTAAGAAATAAGAACAGTAATAATAAGGAATAGGGCTATTAAAAAAATTTAATATCAATCGACATTATTTTGAAGTATATTTAAAACAATACGGTGTTAAGCCTGTATTATTATAAATTTAATAAATCCAACAATGTTGTATAAATGTATTATCGTTGACGATAATGAAATTGAGCGAGATGCGCTCGAAATGCACCTCAAAAAAATTCCATCATTAGAAATCGTAAAGATTTGTACAAACGCTATTGAAGCAGCTAGCATATTATCCAATACTGATATCGACATTGTGTTCTCCGACATTGACATGCCTGAGCTATCTGGAACTGCCCTTTTAAAAATTATTAAACAAAAGCCCTTATTTATTTTCATTACCTCGCATAGTGAATATGCGGTAGAGAGCTACGATTTAGATGCGATTGATTTTGTAGTGAAACCAGCCACATTTGAGAGAGTTTTAAAAGCGACCAACAAAGCAATTGAATATCTCGAGTTAAAAAAGCAATTCATTAATGATGGAACCGATCATAGCCAATCTAAAAATGATCAAAAAGATTTTTTCTATTTTAAGGAAACCAAAGGCATAAGCAAGCTAAAATATGATGACGTAATCTATATCGAAAGTATGGGAGACTTTTCGAAACTGTTTACCAGCAGCGATAAACACATTATCTTAGTTAGCCTGAAAAATCTGGAAAAGCAGCTTCCGAAAGAAATCTTCGCACGTGTGCACAAGCAATATATCATCAATATAAACCATATTGCCACATTAACCAACCATGAGGTTCATTTAGATTTCAATTTCGTAGTTCCAATCAGTTCGGCAAATAGACAAGAATTGATGGAAAATTCAATAGATAAAAAAATACTATCCAGATTTACTAAATAAGTTGCTGATTCTTTCTGTTAACCAGATAGAAGTAGATTTGCCTAACAGCCAACCCAATTATTTAGGTAAGGTTATTGTAAAGGTCGTTCCTCTACCCTCATTTGGCTCTACTCTTATCTGGCCCTCCATTAAGGTTATAAACGTTCGGCAAAGCATTAATCCCAGTCCAGTCCCCTTTTCATTGTTGGTGCCTAAACTACTCTCACCAGTCGCCAGGTATTCTGATTTGTTGAAATGATTGATCTGGCCAGAACTTAGTCCAACACCATTATCAGCAACTTTTATTTCGATATTATTCGCATTTGATATGGAACTCAACGTAATTTCACCACCTTGAGGTGTAAATTTAACTGCATTTGTTAAAAGGTTCCGGATGACGAGCGTCAGCATATTTGCATCTGCTTTACACTCCACTTTTTCTTTTATATGATTTGCTATGGAAATATTTTTTTGATGAGCATGATCTTGCATTGATTTGATCACCTCAACCACTAAATCTTGAAGTTTGAGCACCTCCAAATGTGGATTAAAGCCTTGCATTTGGCTAGCTGCCCAATTCAATAGGTTTTCCATCATCGTTGAAGTATAACTTAAGTTATTTTTTAAAGATGAAGCATATTTTGTTAGTTTCTCCTGTTCTATATTTCCACCTTCCAGGAGTTGTATAAATGATATGAGTGAATTTATAGGTGTTCGCATATCATGACTCACCACACTGAATATCCGATCTTTTACTCTATTTAATTGTTCTAACTGCCTTTTTTGGGTATTAATAATGATATTCAATCTAGTGGTCTTCCTCTGATTTAACCAGATAAGAAATGCAGTTAGAAGCACTAGCGTAATTGCAACTGTCAAAAATATTTTTACCCGCCAATCAAAGTTGATTTGCTGTTCTTGCTTGATTATTTGCTTATCGCGTAGCGAAGTTTCATACTTTGATTGCAGCTTTGCTCTTTCAAACTTGTTCTTTTGCAATTGCCGATCCATCTCCAGATCAGCTTGTTTCTTCAAAAAGGTAAAACGTTGTAGAGTTTTTTCCTTATCACTCAATATCAGTTGCTGCTTTCTTAAAAATAGCTCCTGTTGTTGTTGCCTGGCTAATAAAACCTGTTTTTGTAACTCAATATCGGTTATCTTTTGTTTAAACTGATAGTCCTTTTCTTTAAAACCGAAGTCGATCTGCATTTGCCTGCGGGTAATTTCCCGTTCCTTTTCTTTGTTAAAAATCTGATCCCTTACTAAAATATATTCCTTGTAAAATGCCAAAGATTCATCATAATTATTCAAAACTTCATAAACATCGCTTAAACCTAGCGCCGCGTTTTTCTTTGTTTCCAAAAAATTATTTTCTTTCGCTATCGCGAAACTGCTCGAATAAAGCACTATTGCATTATCAAAATCTTTCTGCTTGCGGTAGAAATGGCCTAGCGCATACAAACATTCTGCATGCATATTCTTATCGTCACCAACCTGACTTATTTGGATAGCTTTTTGATAAGATTTTAACGCCAGATCATTTTCACCCATTTCATTGTAAACGTTCCCAATGTTACGTTTATTAGATGCGATTAGTCCATTATCTTTTAATGATTCGGCGAGGGCCAGAGATTTTTCAAAGTTGAAAAGAGCAATTTGCAAACGTTCTTTATCTGTGTTGCCCATCTTATTTAATTCTTCCTTAGAAGCATCGAAATAGGCAGAGCCCATTAAATTATACACCACAGAAACACCTCTCACACTTTCATCATCTTTCATAAAAACCTTAAGGGCCATTTGGAGATAAATTAGCGATTGACTGGCTTTTCCAAGATTCTGATAGATACTGGCGATGTTGGTGTAACAACTCGCCATATCTGATTCGTTGCCCATTTTTTCGTAAATGGCTATCGCTTTTTGGTTTACCTCGAGTGATTTGGCATAATCTGGTATGCCGGCATACATGGCTCCTAAGTTTAAGTAGGTACCCGCAATCATATCTAAATTTTTGAGCTGATTATATTCAGCTATCGCGAATAGATAATTTGATTCAGCTTTACCATAATTGGCTCGACCATGATAAAACAAACCTCTTCGATAATAGGTAATGGCAACAAACTTTCTAAGTTTTAATTGTTGTGCCAGCTGTATTGTACGATCGGCATAATCTTCCATGCGATCTACATCTTTCATGCGCATGTATTGTCGATATACTTCGGTAAGTATTTTAACTTTAGTGCTGTCAAACTGATTATAATTCTGATTTTTAGCCAGTAAGCTATCCAGTCTTTTGTACTGATCTGCATTTTGCCCTATTGAAAATAGCGGGAACAAGACTGCCCAGATAATACACAGTGTAAATAACAAAAGCTTGCTACCAGTAGGCGTACGAAATCGCTTCCCGCTAGAATATGTTGTTAACTTCCTCAAAATAATGATACATTAAGAAAGATAAGTGTAGGAAGAATTTATAGCATCAATGATGCGCAGTTGAAAAATAGGAAGCATAGTATAGGGATGATAGACTTTTAACTACGTAATATAACTGTTTTATCACAAAAGTAACCGAATTATCAATAATATTCTATAATTGCCTCCCGAATCTGCGGATATTAAGTTTTTTTTAACAAAAATTAGTAGATCGAAGGATATTTTGATGGGTTCGCATCATGCATCATCTCATATATGGTTTCAATAATATCATCAACCGACGGTTTACTAAAATAATCTCCATCTGACCCAAATGGTGGCCTGTGAGCCTTTGCCGTCAATGTTTTAGGTTGGCCATCCAAGCTAAAATATCCTTTCTGACCCTCTAATATCTTCTGTAAAATATAAGCCGAGGCGCCACCTGGCACGTCCTCATCTACAATTAATAACTTGTTTGTTTTTGCTAAGGAGTTTGCACAAATATTAGTTTTATCAAAAGGCAATAATGTTTGTGGATCAATGATTTCGACCGAGATACCCATCGTTGCCAATTCTTCTGCTGCCTCCTGAACCAATCTTAAGGATGAACCGTAAGAAATTACGGTGATATCTGTTCCTTCTTCTAAAACTTCGGCAATACCAAGCGGAATGGTAAATTCGCCCACATTATTGGGCAGGTTTTCTTTTAAACGATAACCATTAAGGCACTCGATAACTACTGCAGGTTCATCAGCTCTAAAAAGGGTATTATACATCCCTGCAGCCTGAGTCATGTTACGAGGAACACACAGATGCATTCCTCTTAAAGAACCTAACAGCATGCTTATTGGCGAACCCGAATGCCAAACCCCTTCTAAACGATGTCCTCGGGTACGTACAATTACCGGTGCTTTTTGAATTCCTTTTGTTCGGTAAGATAATGATGCTAAATCATCACTTAAAACATTCAGTGCAAATATTAAATAATCCAGGTATTGAATTTCAGCGATGGGTTTTAATCCCCTCATGGCCAAACCTATTCCCTGCCCCATGATAGTCATTTCGCGAATACCGGTGTCGGTAATTCTCAATTCACCATACTTGGCTTGTAAGCCGGCAAAACCTTGATTTACATCACCAATGTTTCCTAAATCTTCCCCAAACGCAACCAGTCGCTGATCGCGAGCAAAATTTTCATTGAAACAAGCATTCAGCACTTCCCTACCATCAACCATTTTAGATTGATCGTCGTAAACTGGATTTATGATTTCAATTTGGTCGGGACTTTCTTTACCATCTGTATGGAGTTTGGAATTGTATCTCTCCTGATTCAATAACTCTTGTGCTTTATACCATTTTAGCAGTTCATCTCTTTCTGCTGATGGAAACTTTGTTGATAAGCGAATAGCTTTCCTGGCAGAAGTAAACACTTCGCGGCGCTGCGCATCTGCCGTTGCCGTCAATTGAGCGGCGATCTTTGCCAATTCTGGTTGGTGTTTAACCATTCCATTTACAAGGTCGACAACCTTTTTTTGCTCTGGTTTTATACTATCGAGAAATTCGTTCCATGCTTCTTTTTGTGCATTGCGAACGAATATTTTTGCATTTTTTTCTATTTCCAAAATTTCTTCTTCGGATGCCACAGCCGAATCAAGCATCCATTCACGCATTTTTAATATGCAATCGTGCTCATTTTCCCAAGCCAATCGGTCTTTGGATTTGTATCTTTCGTGAGAACCGGAAGTAGAATGTCCTTGTGGTTGCGTAAGCTCAGTAACATGGATTAAAACAGGTACGTGCTCCTCTCTACAAACGGCAATAGCTTTCTCATAAACTTCGCATAAAGCCGGATAATCCCATCCTTTTACTTTAAAAATTTCGTAACCAGGTTGTTTTGCATCTCTTTGAAATCCTTTTAAAACCTCAGAAATATCTTCCTTTGTAGTTTGATATTTAGCCGGAACTGAAATGCCATAGGCATCATCCCAAATTGAAATAGCCATGGGAATTTGCAATACTCCGGCAGCATTTATGGCTTCAAAGAACACACCTTCTGATGTTGAGGCATTGCCTATAGTACCAAAAGCCACCTCATTTCCATTTACCGAGAAATTTTTGAGATAGTCAAGTTCGTTGTTATTTCTAAAAAGTTTAGACGCATAAGCCAAACCTACTAGGCGGGCCATTTGACCCCCAGTTGGAGAAATATCTGATGAGCAATTTTTAATTTGAGTTAAATCATTCCAGCTTCCGTCTTCATTGATAGATTTGGTAGCAAAGTGACAATTCATTTGTCTTCCGCCGGAAAACGGATCTGCCCCATCAGTTGGGTTTGCGTATAACTGGGCAAAGAATTGCTTGATGGTAGATATACCCGTAGCAAACGCAAATGTTTGATCGCGGTAATACCCGGAACGCCAATCGCCGTTTTTAAAAGCTTTAGCCATTGCCACCTGCGGTACTTCTTTACCATCGCCAAAAATGCCAAATTTAGCCTTCCCTGTTAACACTTCCCTACGCCCTAAAACACTAGCTTGTCTGCTTTCAAAGGCGATTTTGTAATCATTAATAACGATACTTTTAAAATCGTTAAAACTTAATTCGGAACGGTCAATAGAGTTGGTTATAAATTTTTCATTCTGCATCATAATCAAATATTGGTTGCGGCAAATATATACAAAATTAAAAGTTTGCCTTTATCTTGAATTGTAAAATTATATATGGGAGGAGAAAATATAACTGGAATAGTTTTTGTTTTAATCTGAAAACATTAAATTTGTTTTAATAAAAATTGAAAAATAATTTCAACATAACATGAAAAAGATCTTAGTATTATTCGCTTTTGTTTTAGGTTTTGGTATAGCGGCGAATGCCCAGGCTAAACCAGCTGAATTTAAATTTGAATCTGAAACTCACGATTTCGGAAAAATTGCTCTAAATAAGCCTGTTACCTTTGATTTCAAATATACAAACGTGGGTGAAGAGCCGTTAATTATTTCAAAAGCAGAGGCAAGCTGTGGTTGCACAGTTCCAAAATATACAACTACACCTATTAAGAAAGGTGAATCAGGTGTGATCTCTGTTACTTTTAACGCAGCTGCAGGTCCATCACCGTTTTCAAAAGCAGTAACGATTTCTTCAAATGCTAAAACACCTATTAAAGTGCTTTACATTAAAGGTGAAACTGTTGCAGCTACATCTAAATAATATTTAAATTAAATTATAGTTAAAAGTCCCGATTTTCATCGGGACTTTTTTATTTTTGTGCCATGCCAAAAATTTCACAAAAAGGCCTGCAGATGCCTGCTTCGCCAATCAGAAAATTAACTCCATTCGCGGATAGAGCAAAACAGGATGGAAAAAAAGTTTTTCACCTCAATATAGGCCAGCCAGATATCGAAACGCCTGAGGGAATGTTAAATGCTATAAAAAACATCGATTTTAATGTTTGGGCATATACCCCCTCAGAAGGTACATTGGCTTATCGTTTGAAATTAACAGAATATTATAATAAACTAGGCTACAATATTACGCCAGAAAATATCTTGGTAACTGTTGGTGGCTCAGAAGCCATTACCATAGCCATGCAAACTTGCGTTAACGAGGGTGATGAAATCATTATTCCGGAACCCTTTTATGCTAATTACAATGGTTTTGCCTGTATGAGCAATGTGGTTGTAAAACCAATTTTATCATATATCGAAAATGGTTTTGCATTGCCCCCAATTGCCGAATTTGAGAAGCTAATTACCGAGAAAACTAAGGCGATTATCATCTGTAATCCTAACAATCCAACAGGATATTTATACTCGAGGGAAGAATTAGAAGCTTTAAAAACATTGTGTGTAAAATATGATTTGTTTTTATTCTCTGACGAAGCTTACCGCGAATTTTGCTATGATGGCCGGGAATTTATCTCGCCGATGCATTTGGATGGATTAGATGAAAACGTGGTGATTATGGATACCGTGTCGAAACGTTATAGCGCTTGCGGTGCTCGGTTAGGCTGTTTAATTACTAAAAACAAAGATGTTATTGCTTCGGGACTGAAATTTGCGCAAGCGAGATTAAGTCCGGGTATGGTTGAACAGATTGCTGGTGCAGCAGCTGTTGATACGCCTGATAGTTATTTTGAAAAGGTAAATACTGAATATACTTTACGTAGAGATACTTTAGTTAACCGTTTAAATAACATTGAGGGTGTTTTTTGTCCCAACCCTGGGGGTGCATTTTATGTGGTTGCAAAATTTCCGATTGATGATGCTGATAAATTTTGTCAGTGGATTTTAGAAGATTTCAGTTATGAAAATCAAACCGTGATGATGGCACCAGCTACTGGCTTTTACTCTACGCCCGGTTCTGGCAAAAATGAAGTCCGTATGGCCTACGTGTTAAACACTGCTGATTTAAATACAGCAATGGACTGTCTGGAAGTTGCACTACAACAATACCCAGGAAGGAAAATATAAAGAAGCTCTATTTAAACAAAAAACTCACATCATTAACGATGTGAGTTTTTTTCGGTGGAGCCGAAGGGAGTCGAACCCTTGTCCAGTTGTGAGATAACTTATACCTTCTACATGCTTATTTTTCAATTAATTTTCGGGAAATAAACGGGCTGAAAACCGACCTTATTTAAATCCTTAGATGCTTTATCTCACTTCAAATCGCATCTCTTTGAAGCCAGCTTTGTTGTTTCGATGCCCCAGATTCTAACCCAACAATGCAGCAGTTAGAGGGACAAAAGCTAATTAGTTCTAAACTAAGCAGCTAAGGCGTAAGTATTTTCGCCAACTAAAATGTGAACGTTCTCTTTTAAGTGCTCTCCGTACAACGCACTGCATGCTAACATAACCTTCGCCACCCTGTCAAATCCAAGAACGGCCCCAGTTCAGTTTTCAATTTGTAGTTCTCAATTATCTAACATAACATCAAACCAACTGTAAACAGGACTACAAATATACAAAAAGCAAGCCAAAAATATACATACCATAGCTTGAGAAAATCTTTTTATCTCAGAATTGTTCTAAATTTATCGATCGAATATCATTTCAATAAAGTTTAACCAGCAATTTCATCAAAACCTTCAGTCAGTTTTTTGGTTAATTACTAAAAAAATAATATGAAAGTAAGCTTTTCAGAAATATTTGATGTTGTAGAAGGCAGCATCAATCCGAAGGTACCAGTAACCTATAATGGCTCTGGGTTAAATCCCGGACAAAGTTTTGCATTGGGCGAAACAGTTATGGGCGTAGATTTTTCTCAGTATACCAATGGATATTTGGAGGTACTTAAAGAAGATGGAATTTACCATATTCAGTCATTCTATTAATGCCTTATAATTAAGATCGAATTATTAACATATGAAAGATTTTAGTTTTCATCATCGAAATCCATAGATGAACCATTATTTATACAATAAATTTGTTTAATTGTTGAAAACATCATCCCATAAGTAATAAAGGATGTATTACTTTTGCCTACAATGTTGTCCAACTATAAAATACTATATCTTTTTGAAAACGCTGAAACCCTGATCATGGAAGTAAAGCGTACTGATCTGCCTGAAGGTACCGATATCGCACAAGTTTATCACTGGCTCTACCTGGATAAGCTAACCTCTTCAATGGTTAAATTATGGTTTAGGTCCATGGATTCATCAGCAGAAATAGAGGAAAGATTTTTTGAGCAGGGTTATTTGAAATTTAGTAACACCGAAGCAACTTTTATTGAGAAATATAATTCATCTCAACATAAATTAATGAATTATACTCATCATCCCCTGTCAAAGGATACCCATCATTTAATTGAAGATTATTTTAAACAGCCAAGTTAATGCTGATTTTTTAAAAAAATAAAAAAAGCCCCTCAATCCTGAAAGGGCTTTTTTTGTTGTCTATCCCTATATTCTAGGAAGAACAAAATTAACTAACATGATTAATAATTTTGCGGTATGAATAAACTGAACAGAATTATTTATCTATTGAAATGATTTGGAGTTTCTGCCTTCTACTATAAGCTAAACTTAACAACGAAAGCGCATTTTCTACATCAGTCTGGTTTTTAATATAAAGACTTACCCAACCCGATTTTGCAAACATGTGATGCTCTCTTGCAATTCCATCGGCAATAAGTGCCTTTTTTATCTGTAAACTAAAACGTATGTCAAGAATACCATTGCTGTGCAAATGCCCTAATTCTTTTCGTTGATAGTTAAATTGGGTGCCACCGAATCTGTGTAAAGAGATAGACGTACCATCCCAATTCAATACTTCTTCTTCGATTTCATCGAACCAAGAAAGCATTTGCGGATTTGAAATGCATAGCCATATTTTTATTAGACTATCGTAAATCAAACCGAAGAACGGGATAGATTTTAAAAAACCTAAATATTTCACAACAAAGCGAAATATCATTTCTCGCTCAATAGTTTGATATGATCCATAACTCTTAAATGTACATTTCTGGTAATGCTTTCTGCCCAAATATCATAATACCATATTGGAAAAACATGAAGTTTATACCAACTATTCCCGATAAGTGTTGTGGTTCCATCGCCATTGTCTTTTAAAATAAATTGTCCTTTATCAATATCGATATGCCCCATAATCTCTGGATCTTGAGGTTGATTGACAATATCAAAAGTTAGGTTTTTATTCACTTCAAAAGCAACTATTTTCTCGTCGAAAGTGTATCCATTACTGAAAATACATTTTCTACCGGCGCCAAGTTTATTTGCTGTAACTGTGGTTTGCATCGGACTCGGCATGCCTAGCTTGAATAACCAATATTGATTTGGCTGCTTAATTTTTTCAAATGCAACAACATTCTTCCATATTTTATCTGGTGTTGCTTTAATGACGATCTCGTCCGAAACCATATTCTCATAATGGTGATCGGATACCGAATCAGCAATAAAAATGAATAAAAGAAGGGAAACAAAGCTGATGTTCATTTTCTGGTCACGCCTTTTAAACATCACCTTTCCAATAAATGCTCCGGTAACTACAAATGCAAATATTAATGGAGATACGATTATCAAACAAATTGTACCTTCTCCCAGAAAAAAATAACTCAATAATATTGCGATAAAACCATTTAAAATAGAGTTCCATATCAGGGTTTTGTTAGTTAATTTATAGTCTTTCCAAAACCAGGCGCTCATAATTCCCATTAGCATTGGTAGAATAACAAATTCGGAAAATACCAATACACCCCCACTTGATGGGTTAAGCATTTTATTATTACCTATGATAGATAGGATGATCAGGTTTGGAATGATGAAACCTAAAATCTTTTTATTTGATGGATTCATTGCGTTAATCTTTAAGCAAACATAAATTAATATCTCAAACTTTCAAAATATACTGAAAATAAAATATCAATTAGAATTCCTCAAGAAAAGCAATAACTAGTTGCACACTTACTCAATGCCTTTCACCGTAGTTACTATTTTGTAAAGGGATTTTGACGCAGTGATAAATAAGATATTTTTATTTTTTCCTCCAAAACAAAGATTACCACACCATTCTTCGGGAATGTTAATATGACCAATCTGTTCGCCAGTGGGCTTATAGATATTCACGCCTTTTCCTGTTACATAGATATTTCCATTGCTATCCAAAGTCATACCATCAGAATTTTGATTGAGGATAATCTCTCTATCACTTAGAGATGCATCACCATTAATTTTATATCGATAGGTTTTATTGGCAGCCATGTCAGCAACGTATAGGAATTTCCCGTCAGCTGTTCCAACTATTCCATTTGGTTTTTGTAAATCATCCGCAACAATGATGGCCGTTTTCTTGCCTTTTGGAATATAATAAACGCGTTGTTTTTCAAGTTCCGGTTTTTGCCTTTTCCAGTAATTGCGTTGATAATAGGGATCGGTAAAGTAAATTCCCCCCTTGTTATCCAGCCAAATATCGTTCGGTCCGTTAACTTTTTTACCCTCAAAATCGGAAAATAAAACCGTTATTTTTTTGTTTTTATCGATAGACCAGATTTCATTATTTTCGTCAGCACAAATAATCAGGTTTCCTTTTTTATCAAAATAAGTGCCGTTAGCCCTCCCCGATTTATCCATAAATAAACTTAGCTTTCCATTAGTATCATATTTCCATATTTTATCATTAGGCTGGTCGGTAAAAAATACATTTCCTTGCTTATCTACTGAAGCACCCTCGGTAAATTTGAACTGAGAAGATATAAGCTTCAGGCTATCTTGAACAAAGATTGGCTTTGGAAATTGTGCATATGAAAATAAAGTAAGTGAGATTAGAAAAGAAAGGGAAAAATATTTTTTCATGGGTTGATATTTTGTTGGGCAAAATGCCGATTTATCTCTTGCGATGCAAGTAAAAATGTTGTGTTAGACTTAATCTTCCTTGCATGAAGCAATATGGATGTGCTAGCCTAAAAAAAAACATAATAGTAAGATTGCTTCGTGCCTCGCAATGACGAGTGTAATAAACATAGTAGTTAACTTACTCGTTTTCCTTTGAGTAACATATCAAGCGCATCATTGAGCGTTCCAGCCTTTTGCACTTCGCCTTCGTTTACAAAATAAATTTCATCGGCGTTTTCGATCGTATTTAAGCGGTGCGCAATGATCACTAAGGTAGTCTCTTTTGATAATTTTGCTAGAATGCTCCCCAGCAGTTGTTCGGTAATAGTATCAATATTCGCAGTGGCTTCGTCTAAAATCAACAATTCCGGGTTGCGTAAAACGGCCCTCATAAAGGCAATTAATTGTTTTTGTCCTAAACTAATACTATCAGCGCCAGAAGTAATTGGTGTATTTAATCCTTCATCAAAAATAGCCAGAAGGGCGTCTAGGTTTGCATCATGAATAAGTTTTTTCAGTTCATCATCACTCACGTGTTGGTATTGGCTGTTGCCATAAAGGATATTGTCTTTCACGGTTCCGGTGAACAAAAACGGCTCCTGCAATATGAAACCTATTTTTTTTGTACGTTGTTCTGCACTAAATGATCGAATATCTTTGCCATTGAGTAGTACTGTTCCCTTTGTGGCATCATACAAGCGTGAAATCAATGAAGCAGTAGTCGTTTTCCCTCCTCCTGTGGGTCCGATTAAAGCATAAGTTTTGCCTTTCTCGAATTTCAAGTTGATGTTATGCAAAATCTCTTTCGAATCATCGTAAGAGAAATGAACATTCTTAAATTCCAACAAAGCATCAGATGTAGTGGCTTTCGAATCTTCAATCTGCTCCAAATTTGTTTGTAAAAACAGGATTTGCGAAACTCTATCCCAACTTGCCATCGCTACCTGAAAACTAGTCCACAGTGCTGCTAATTGCCTTAAAGGGTTATAAAAATTAGTGCAGTAAGAGAGGTAACTTACCAGCAAACCCAGAGAGAAATGACCAATAGAAATTAAATAAATACCAAATAGCAAAACAATTAATTGTGCCGAGCTAGAGAGTAATCCATAAACCGGAACAAAAATATTATTGGCTAATCCGGCTCCAATAGCTGTTTTATAGTTTTCTTTATTTGCCTCGTCAAAACGTTTTCTAAAATAATCGCGACGGTTAAAAGCAATAATAACCTTGAAATTGTTTAAGCTTTCCTGAATTTCGGCACTTAAACCGCCAACACTTTTTAGATTTTTTGCATTTTTACTTTTTACCCATGGAGATAAAGCCATAGTAAAAATAACGATAAGAACTGCTGGCGAAAGAGCCGCAGCACCCAGTTCAAAATGAATGGACAAAAGGAAAATACCAGCACCAATCATGGTGATAATGCTGCTTACAAACTGCATTAACGATTGCGAGAAAAACTGATTAAGCTTGTCGGTATCGCTGTTCACCCTCGAAATTAAATCACCAGCTTTGTTCTCATTAAAAAACGAAACTGGTAATTCCTGGAGTTTATTAAAGATAGCATTACGAAGCGTAAATAGCATCCTCTGCCCAATTCCACCCATTAATTTCGTCTGCGTATAGCCCGTAACCATGGCGATGAGGTACATTAACAATAAAATTCCACCAAAAACCAACACACCATGAAACTGCTTTGTCCTGATGTACGCATCGATGGTATGTCCAACTAAAAGCGGTCCGAGCAGTAACAACCCCGAATTTACCAAAATGGCAATTAAAGCCAACCAAAGATTTTTATGCTCGCCAGAAATGAATTGGAGCAATCTTTTAAGCGCCTGGTAGGTGGATTGCTTTTCCTGCTGTGATTGCAGCTGGTTAAGATTGTATTTCATAATTACTGGTGCTCTGTTGTGAATTATAAATTTGAACATATTCAGGACTGGTTTTTAGCAGTTCCTGATGGGTTCCTGACGCAATAATTTCGCCTTGCATCAGCAGAATAACTTGATCGTAATTTTCGACGGAGGCTATTTTCTGAGTAACGGATAACAAGGTTATACCGGGATAATTTTGTTGGATATTTTCTAAAATCCGTTTTTCGGTGTTGGTATCTACCCTTGCAGTAAAATCATCAAGCAATAAAATTTTCGGATTTACCGCCAATGCCCTTGCCAACATAATACGCTGCTTTTGCCCACCAGAAAGGCTATTGCCGCGCTCGGAAACGATGGTATCTAACTTCTCTGGAAGACTTTCTATAAACTCTTTCAGTTCGGCAGTTTGAATTGCTTTCGCTAAAGATTCATCGGTTACGGTATCGCTGAAAGCAATATTTTCGCGAATACTCATATTAAACATAATACTATCTTGAAAGACAAAACCAACCTGTTTATGGAAATTCTCCTGATCATATTGATTCAGCTCTTTGTTATCAAACAGTATTTCGCCAGAGTTTGGACTAATTAATCCTGTTAAAATGTAAAGCAATTGCGTTTTCCCTGCAGCCGTTGGTCCTATTATAGCCGTTCTAGAACCTGCATTGGCACTAAATGAAATCGCTTTCAGGATTGGTTTTTGTCCGATGGTAAGAGAAATGTTTTTGGCTTCTACGTTACCAATAATCGGTGCTGTTAACAAACCCGGATGCTTAATTTCTGGCGCATTTAAAACACCCTCAATACGTTGATAAGATGCTGTTGCCTGAGCAATTACATTACTCATAAAACCAATTACTAAAATAGGAAAAATGATGAGCGCTAAATAACTGTTGAAAGCCGCAAATTCCCCCAAACTCATGCTATTGTTAATCACGAAGTGCCCACCCAGTACTAAAATAGTCAAGCCTGATAAGTTCGCAACAAAGACGATTATAGGAATTAAACCTGCAAATAAACGAAGAATGGACAAACCTAAATCTCTGGCTTTTGCATTGGCATCGAGAAATTTATTGTACTCAAGTTGCTGGGAATTAATTACCCGAATAAGTGCCGAGCCTAAAATACTTTCGCTAATGACCTTGTTTAGCCAATCGATTACCTCGCGACTTTTTATAAACAATACCCTCACCTTTTTTAGCACAAAAAAGAAAGCGCCGCCAATAATAGGTACAATCGCAATAACACAAAGGGCAAGCTTCCAATTTATCATCAGTAGTAAAATACTGGCTCCAACAATTAAAAATATTGATGAGGCAAGCGAAACGATGGCCTGCGAAACAAACATCTTAATCGAATCGGCATCGGAAGTAAGGTTTGTAAGCAATTTTGAAGGATTTGCCTGAAGAATATAAGCATGACTTTGACGCGAAATCTGGTCGGAAAGTTTAGTTCTCAGATCTCTTGCTACCTTCTCGGAGGCATAAGTTTGTACAATACTTTGCAAGTAAGTGAAGATAAAAACCAACACAATTGCCAGGGCAAATTGAAGTAATATCGAATTTAAATTAAACGTGTTGTTGGTGTAAGAATCAATTCCATGAGCGATAATTTTCGGCAGCAATAAATTAATTCCATTACTTAATAATGCGAATAAGATCAGCAGAAAAATTAAGCCTTTATATGATGCAAGCAAACTAAAAACACTGGGTTTTTTAGCCTCTTTGGGTTTTGCCATGTTGGGATACGAACTTTTGTAAAATTCAAATTTAACCCAATTATCTGAATAGGTGTATGTTTAATTTAAATTATTGAAGTTAATACCTGGTAACCCAATCTACCTTCATTCTAATAGATGCGGGAATCTTGGTAAGGCAGAACGGCATCGCGTTGTTCCATCCTTTGTTCCTAAACGGGATGGCAGCAGTATCCTTTTTGAGAGTTGACAACTTTAATAGCGCTGTAGAAAGAAAGTTGTTAACTCTTTTTACAAAAAGATTTAGCGAACAGCCCGGCTGCAAACCCGATGAAATACTTCAGCACCTTTCCAAATAATTTTAAAACATATACAAGCAAACATTGCTACCTTTACGGCACAACCATTGAAGAAAATGGTTTCCATATTATGATTGAAATAGGAAAATATAACGAATTAAGGGTTTTAAGCAAAACAGAAGCTGGTTTAAACTTAACAGACGGCGATAAATTGGTCATTCTGCCTTACCAATATGTACCAAAAGGCTTGGAAATTGGCGATAATGTAAACGTTTTTGTTTATATCCAAAAGGATGGCCGGCTGACGGGAACTACCCAAAAAGCTTATGCCGAAGTAGGCGATTTTGCTTTTCTAAAAGTTGTTTCGGATGGAGAAGATGGCACTTATATCGATTTAGGAATTGATAAGGATGTTTATGTACCGACCAAAGAACAAAAACGGCCGATGCAAAAAGGCTATAAATATGTGGTTTATTTGTATCTGGATGAAAATAACGAACGCCTTTTGGCTTCTTCAAAATTATACGATTTTATTGAAGAGGAAGATTTCGATTTCGAAGAGGGCGATGAAGTGAGCTTGTTAATTACTGAAGAAACAGATTTGGGTTTCAACGCGATTATTAATAACACTTACATTGGCTTGCTGTACCATAATGAAGTTTTTGATAATATTCAGGTTGGAGAGCAGCGTAAAGGCTGGATCAAAAAGATCCGTGTAGAGGGCAAAATAGATTTGACTTTACAACCGAGCGGCTATGGTCATATTCTGGATTCGAAAGAAATGATTTTAGCCCAATTAAAGAAAAGTGGCGGTATCATTGAACTGGGCGATAAGAGTTCTCCCGAAGAAATTTACCACCGTTTCCAGATTAGCAAAAGTGCTTTTAAGAAAACAATTGGTTCACTTTATAAAGAGCGTTTAATTGTACTTTCGGATGATTCGATTCGGTTACTCACTGATGATGATGCAGAATAAGTAGACTTTTAGCCACAGATTTGCAGATTATATTTTCATCATCAATTGAGATAATCTGCGAATCATGCGGCAAAATTTAATTCAAATTAAACTTATCATTCTGGATTTTTACCATGTTCGAGGCGGAGATAATCGACACAATCATAATTCCAATAAAAACGGCCAAAATACCTTGAAAGGTTGAATAAATTTTCGTTCCTGAAACAAAGATTTTAGAATCCCGAATCAGCTCGTCCCCCACTTTTGACTGAATTTTAATTAAGGCTGAAAGTTTTGTTAGCGTTTGAGCAGTAGCACTTTTCCCAATTGACTCGTAGATTTGTTTTCGTTCATTACCTGTAAGCGCAAGAATCTTACTTTCCAATTGCTCTTGAATATTTAGCGCAACTTTTAAATCTTTAAGAAAAGCTTTTTCTTGTTTTACCAGTAAGGTTAATTCGTATTTATTAATAACGGAATCGATTTTTTGATTGTGTTTTTTAATCTGTAACTGGTTATTTGAGGAATGACTTTCATTGTTCACCAAAGCATCCTGTAGAATGGTATTTTTATGATAAAGATTTTCTGCAACAAAGTATAAATCGGTCGCTGGCACCAATCTGTCGTTATACATTGAGATAAAAGATTCATTAATCTTATTTACACTTTTGTCTTCCAAAAAACGAATGAGCAAAGTGCAGCACATAATGCAAAACAATAAGAAAGCTATCTTCAGTTTGTTTTTAAGGCTAAATGCGAATTTCATAGTATAGATTTGGTTAGCGAGTCAAGGTAAGAATTAAAGCGTAATAACTGCAAAAGATATCATTTCTAACCATAAGAACAATTAATACAACATGTTCTTAAATGTATCTTATGTCAATATTTTAATCTGCTATAAAGGCAATCTATCTTTTTTTATCTTGTCCATCCGTGGTTAATATTTTATTAGGGCAAGTAAATCTGTGCGATCATCTTCTAAAAATAATCTTCCTGTGCAGTTTTCGCAAAAAGCTGTGGGGCAAAATTAACCAGATACAACTCCTTTTTGGCCCTGGTAACTGCCGTATACAACCAACGCAGGAAATCCAAATCAATCATTTCTTCTGTCAAATAGCCCTGGTCGGCAAAAACAGCATCCCATTGGCCGCCTTGAGCTTTATGACAAGTAACCGCATAGGCAAACTTAATCTGCAAAGCATTATAAAACGGATCGGCCTTGATAGCCAGCATCCGCTCCCTTTTATTTGCTATATGTTCATAATCTTCATTCAAACCATCAAAAAGCTTTTTATTTTGCTCATAAGGTAGATTTGCCGATTCTAGATTCAAAGTGTCCAGCATTACTTTGCAACTTATTTGCCCGGCAGCAGGGAAATCCATAAATTCCAACGTAGCATCGGCAAATCTAAAACCATAACGCTCTTCTTCTCCCCTTACTCTAATTACTTTGGCCATGTCGCCGTTGGCAATAAAAGCTGTTTCTTCGTTTTCAGGGAGCCAGAAATAATTGTTTCTAACTACCATAATCTGGTCACCACCAGTTAGTTCCTCTTCGCGATACAACAACCTGGCCCTGATTTGCTGATTGTAAACATTAGCAGATTTATTAGAGCGGCAAACCACCAGCGTATTTTCCATCCCAAATTTTCGGTAAGCATATTCCAAGCCTTCAACCAACCGGGCGCCTGCCATGTTGTAGATATCTTTATAATTTTTTGTTAAAAATTTTGGCAAAGGATTTTCAGGATTTTTCGAAATCTGGTTTCTCAACATGGTTGCATTGGCTAAAATGCCCGATTTTTTTTCCTGCCGAACCACTTCTTTCAATTCTACTGAAGTTACCGTCAATGCAAATTTATCTTTCAAATATTGCTCGTTTAAAGCAGGACTTTCCAAACTTCCAACAGGGGGCAATTGTGCCGTATCACCCACAAAAAGCAGGAAACAGTTTTTGGTATTGTACACAAACTCGAGTAAATCTCTCAAAATTGAAGACCCGGTTTCATTGAATTCATCAGCGATCATTGAAGCCTCATCAATAATAAAAAGAGTATTCTCTGATAGATTTGGCGCCAATTGAAACTGCATTTCAGGTGATGCCGCTGAACGTTTTCTGTAAATTCTTTTATGCATGGTTAATGCTTTGCGATAAGAATACTGGCTCATTACTTTGGCTGCCCGCCCGGTTGGAGCCAATAATTCGCTCCTCAAATTAAACTTCGCCAATACTTTTACCAACGCGGCCACGGAGGTCGTTTTACCGGTTCCGGCATAACCTTTCAACACAAAACACCTGTACTCATCGTCTTCCTGCAGAAATTTCGACATCCGCTCGCAAAAAAGCAACTGTTCTTTGGTTGGCGTATGCGGGTAAGCTTGGGCAATGAGTTCACTTTTATCGAGATACATTGATGTTGTTTAATGGTTTTAACTGGGTAATTGTTTACATTTCGAGAGGGACAACTTTCTTTCGATAGCATTAAAAAGTTGTCAACTCTAATTTAAAAAATCATTCGACTTAGTGATTTGGAAAGCAATAATTTTGCTAATCGGTTGCTGCAGTCCGTCTTTTCCTGCCCGTCCGGCAGGAGGGTGCTGTATTTTTTGTGAATTTCATACTGAGCCTGTCGAAGTACGGAAACAAGAAAGATGCCACTGCAATACGGTTTAGGTGGCAAATATAGAGGTATTTTCAATGTAAGTCCCGGCGAAATGCATAAAAGCCAAACCATTAACTTAAATAGGAAAATTGCCGGCTTGAACAAAATTGATTAAGATTGCTTCGTACCTTTCAATGACGACTTTTCACTTACAACAACAACGTTTCAATTCGATGCGCCATCACCATATTCTGCTGCTTACTCCAGCTAAAAATAGTAAAATGTCCATCCTGCGAGGCCACTAAACCAATCGCCTGGGGTTGATCATTAACAAACTGTGCGACCGAAAAATGCCGGGTTCCCCCTAATTGCCCTGGATACAAAATTGCATCTTCACCCCTAACAATCGGTTCTGAAAAAGCAATTTGTTCTACGGTGGGTTTACCCTTCGCCCGGCCAATCTTTGCGCCGAAAGCAATCAAATCGAAAGCTTCATTTATTATGGTAGCACCATCAACTGCGGTTAATCCAGCTAAATGTTCCACTTCGCGACGCAAGGCGCCTTGAGAAAAAATTTCCGTTTGATTTCCACTTTGTTTAGCCAGATTCGATAGACCACAAAATGGTGGTTCTATCAGATATTGTATAGGATGAATAATCGAGTCCTGCCACTTGGTATCGTTCTTCGGTACAATTAAGAGAGCGCCGCCCCTTCCGTGGCTCCGCATCGAAACCGAAAATTGGATCAAAATATTAATCGGATCGTTCCAGCTCGCCAATACCGTTAAATCCAATAATGCTTTCAAAATTGGTGGGCAATCCCGGTTTGAGCAGGAAGTATCGTCTACAATTCTAATCTGCTCGCCTTTCAAAACAGCAACATTGGTGTACTTGCCTATTCCGTAAATTCTGCGGTGCTTAATCACAATAAGTCCGGGCTCCGAAACATCAACAACGAAACAGAAATTGGGAATATTTAAAGTTGTTCCCCAAATATAGAGTTCGCCTTCCTCCTCCCATACTCCGAGGTGAATACCCGAACGTTCTACACCAGGCGCAACTTTAGTTATTGTATTCGCGTTAAGTGGTAGCGGCTTAGCAAATTTTAAAGGTTTGGAGGTTTGTGATGGTGGTAGAAAAGCAATAGAAATACGTGGCGAATGTCCTTCTTCTTTTCTTAAGCTACTCCAAAAAGCGACATCAATCAATGCCTCGATAATTTTTCGATTAGGCTGGGTGGCCAGATCAAGTTCACCTTGGGCAGCTGCATTTGCATGCAGTTTAATAAAATGTTGCTCAATTTTAGCAGAAACAGTATTGGCAGCTTTATAAGTAGGCTTGTAACTCATGTTCCGAATTTAGGTTGAATATTTCAGATTCTAAATAAGCGAAAGGTTTGATTTTGGTAAAAAGATTTACGAGGACTTTTACCGCAAAGAGTGCAAAGATTTTGTTAACCACAAAAGCCGCAAAGAACACAAAGTTGTGTGCAGAATATGAGATGAAAATTTTGAGTAAAGTATTTGCAGCAGAATCACTGACGCCACATAAAGGAAAACCTAAATTAAATTTTCGCGTAAATCTGTATTTTCGCGGCAGACGAAGCATTATGTCATTTCGAAATAATTTTAGGAATAACACGACCGCCTAAAAACCCAGCAACTTTGCGCCCTTTGCGAAAAACTTAGCGAGCTTTGCGGTTAATCCTTAAAAAACTCTATTTTTGTTTCAATGAGTAAAAACAGTCTCTTATTAGTCGATCCGAATATTAAAACTGATGCCTCGGTAAACTGCCATTTATTGTTAAAAATAACGAATGACAGCTTTTCTTATGCGGTGATTAACAAAGATTCTGATGAGGTTAGTATTATTTTTGATAAGCAAGGCTGCGAAGATTTGGAAAAAGATTTGAAATCTGCCTTCGAAACTGATGTTTATCTAACTCAAAACTATAAGGCAATAAAAGCTGCTATTCATACCTCAAATTTCATTTTTATTCCTAACGAATGGTTTGATGCTGCTAATCTATCCGTTTACTCGAAATTTTTAGGTGGTGACGGAAAAATATACGCCAAACAGCATAATGAACTAGGCTTCAATACACTTTTCTCATTAGATGAACAAGTTGAAAAAAAACTTCCTGAAAACACTAAATTTTACCCTCAGTCTTCACCTTTATTAGCGTTGTTCAGTCATTTATCAGCTGATGCGCTATTGATTGATTTTACGGCATCTTCATTCAATGTGCTTTTTGTAAAAGATAAAAAAGTTAACTTTCAAAACCATTACGAAGCAGAGAATCCGGAAGAGTTTAACTACTTTTTATTATTGATTATCGAGCAATTGGGTTTAACGGATGCTATTCCGGTTTACTTGCAGGGTATCATCAATGAAGACGACGATTTTTACAACACGCTTCTAAAATATTTCAACAACCTTTACTTTTTTCTTCCCGCAGGAAAACAAAGTAGTGAGTTGTTGGCCGATATGCCTAAACATTATTTTAGCGGATTACTTGCTTTAGATTTATGCGAATAATTGGAGGCAAACTAAAGGGGATTCGTTTGCAGCCTCCTGCAAATCTACCTGTCCGCCCAACAACGGATATGGCCAAAGAGGCGCTTTTCAATATTTTAAATAATCATTTTGATTTTGAAAGCTGTACCATTTTGGATTTATTCAGTGGTACGGGAAACCTGACATTTGAATTTGCTTCCCGCAATGCAGAAAAAATTTTAGCAATCGACATGGATTACGGTTGCGTAAACTGGGTAAAAAATACAGCAAGAAAACACGAATTCGATCAAATTGAAGTACGCAAAGGAGATGTTTTCAAATTGCTGAATCAAATGACGGGTTCGTACGATATCATCTTTGCCGACCCACCGTATAACATGCCGAACATTCCCCAAATACCTGTGTTGGTTGCAGCGCAAAAGCTACTTAAGCCTGATGGACTTTTGGTTGTGGAACATCAAAGTAATATGAAACTAAATAGCCAGCCTGGCTACACCGAAACCAGAAAATATGGAAATTCTTCTTTCAGTTTTTTTGAGTTCGTTTAAATAGTTTGCCACAGATTTCTTAGATAATTTAATTATTACTTCAAGCAATTCATTAAAAAGAAATCTGCAAATCTGCGGACGCTTTTTCCAGATTTGTCTATATTTGAAATATGAAGATAGCGCTATTTCCAGGTTCTTTTGACCCCATTACCATCGCTCACGTTAACATTTTGCAACGTGCTACTCCCCTTTTTGATAAGATAGTGATCGGCATTGGTTTAAATAGTTCCAAGCAAAATTTTCTTACTGCTGAGCAGCGACTTCAAATTTTAGAAACAGTTTTTGCGGGTTATCAAAACATCGAAATCCAAACTTACGAAGGTTTAACTGTAGATTTTTGCCGCAAAATAAATGCAACTTATATGGTTCGTGGTATTCGCTCGGCTTCAGATTTTGAATACGAAAGAGCGATTGCTCAAATTAATCAGACCATGATGCCAGAAGTAGAAACCATTCTACTTTTGAGTAAACCAGAATACTCAGCCATCAGCTCAACCATCGTCCGCGATATTTTAAGGAATCATGGCGATGTAAGTCCATTTGTACCCAAAGAGGCTTTAGGGTTTTTATAGTCGTTCTGACAACTCAATTTTCCGATAAAAAAATGTAACGTTTTGAAAAATCCGCTACCAATGGAGTAAATAAATATAAATGAAAACTCGATTGGTATATTTTCTTATGATGAAAAGTTTTTTGAATTCCTCACTAATTCTGTTCATTTAGTAAAAATAGAATGCCATTAATGAAGGAAACTGAAACGACATTTCTGACCCTGATTAATCAGCATAAAGCGATTATACATAAAGTTTCGAAAATGTATATGAACGATGTAGAGCTGCAACGTGATCTTTTTCAAGAAATAGTAATGCAGCTGTGGAAAGCTTACCCATCTTTTAAAGGGAACAGCAAATTTTCCACCTGGATGTATCGGGTTGCATTAAACACGGCTTTGGTTTACTTTAAAAAGGACAATCGAAAAGTAGATAAAACGCCTCTAGATGAAAACATCGACATTGTTGATGTGAATGAAAGTGAATTAAAAGAAGAAAAACTGGCCTACTTATATAAGGCAGTTCAAGAATTAAATGCGGTAGAAAAGGCTTTGATTTTTCTTTTCCTTGAAAACCAATCACACAGAGAAATTGCCCACGACCTGGGAATAACGGAAGTTAATGCAAGGGTAAAGCTCAATAGAACCAAAGAAAAATTACAATTCATCATAAAGAAGAATGGCTATGAATTTTGACGATTTGAAAAACGACTGGAATGCAGACGGAGCTGAAGAAAACAACATCTCGGAAGATATGCTTAAAATGAACGAAGCACACACACTGATCGACATCATTAGAAGGAAAATGAAAATTGAGTTTTTTTATCAGATGATGGCTTTAATATTCATGGGGGCCGTCCCTTTTCTTTTCGGCTTAGCCGATAATATGAAATTTATTTACATGGTGTTTTTTGGCATCACTTGCGGATTTACAACTTACTACTTTTGGAAATTCTACACTTTCTATAAAAATTCTTACGATCTGAGTTTAGATAGCCGTAAAAACATCATGTGGTTTTTTTACGAAATGAAGTTAAACGTTGAACTTTACAAGGCATTGACCTACATTATTGTTTTTATTTGGGTAGGCTTTCTGGCAGTCTATCTATTAATTGCAAAAACATGGGCAATAGACAATGTTTTTGCAAAAATTTCTTCAACGTATATTGTGTTGAATTGCTTTATTACCATCTTAATTATTGGCGTAATTACCGAACTATGGGCATGGTATTACTATGGAAGGTATTTAAAACGCGTTAAAGCGATAGTTGATGAGCTGGATTTTGAGTAATTATTAGTTTAAATGAGCATTCGTCGTTTTCTTTAACCTGCCTGCGTTCGTTTCTAACGAGCGCATAAATAGCAAAGCGATTGAATCGCTAACTATGAATTTCATGCTGAATTTATTTCAGCATCTTTCCTGCTATTGAGACCCTGAAATGAATTCAGGGCGAGGCAAAAATGTAAGCCTGCGCTCGTTTCTAACGAGCGCACAAATAGCAATGCGATTTAATCGCTAATTATAAGATTTACGCCTGCGCTCGTTTCTAACGAGCGCACAAATAGCAATGCGATTTAATCGCTAATTATAAGATGCGCATAAATAACAAAGCGATTTAATCGCAAATTACAAAATCCCYCCAGCCCTCAACACGTCCATAATAGAAGGGAAAGTATTTTTCACTACCGGGCCAAGATGGTTTTACGCCTGCGCTCGTTTCTAACGAGCGCACAAATAGCAATGCGATTTAATCGCWAATTACAAAATCCCYCCAGCCCTCAACACGTCCATAATAGAAGGGAAAGTATTTTTCACTACCG
>NZ_LMLE01000008.1:0-277 GCF_001422545.1 Pedobacter sp. Leaf41
CTTTGTACATAATTGCGTATAAAACTCAGGATAACTTAAACTCGACGTCGCTTAAAGCTTGAAGAACTAGAATTTCGTCTTCTATATTTTTGATTCAGAAAAACACAASCGCCTGCAATTTCGACTTTGCTTTTCCACCTAATAAGGCCAACGMAGAACATGTCCGTTAACCTTCAATSCGGCCTGACAAATTCTTGGGGATGCACGGTAAARGCCTAAGCAGAAACTTGAATACAAAAACGGCGTAGCCCTCATGAATACCAATAAAAAAATAAAT
>NZ_LMLE01000008.1:284-557215 GCF_001422545.1 Pedobacter sp. Leaf41
TTTTTGACATCAAAAAGCAAAAAGCCTGTCCGGCCAGGACAAATGAAGTCTAACCTGATATCCTTATATAAAATTGAAAGCCTAAACATACTCAGCAAATCCGTCATCCTCGCGTAGGCGGGGATCTTAAAGCGTAAAATAAATTTAATCAAAACCTTGAATTTTTCTTTCGGCTCATCGGCGGCGGCCTAGTCCTTTATCCTTGATGATAAAGGACCAAACAATCAAGGCTTGGAGCTGATGTTGGGTAAATTCGTCAAAGCTCTTATTGCGGCATCACAAGCTGCGATGAAGAATCGCAGAATACGCGATGCCTTGGTTTGTGGTTTTTGAACGTTGCAGCTAAAGCTTTAACGTTTTCCCCTTCCATCAGCCCCTATGCCGGAGAGCAGRGCGGCTATAGCGAGCGCCTATTTTAAAGCATTGTCATCTCGAGCGCAGCGAGAAATCTTTGTACATAATTGCGTATAAAACTCAGGATAACTTAAACTCGACGTCGCTTAAAGCTTGAAGAACTAGAATTTCGTCTTCTATATTTTTGATTCAGAAAAACACAAGCTTTGTACATAATTGCGTATAAAACTCAGGATAACTTAAACTCGACGTCGCTTAAAGCTTGAAGAACTAGAATTTCGTCTTCTATATTTTTGATTCAGAAAAACACAACCGCCTGCAATTTCGACTTTGCTTTTCCACCTAATAAGGCCAACGAAGAACATCACCGTTAACCTTCAATCCGGCCTGACAAATTCTTGGGGATGCACGGTAAACAAAAACGGCGTAGCCCTCATGAATACCAATAAAAAAATAAATATCAATGAATAATTTTAAGCCGGTGTTTTTTGTTGCTTTTTGACATCAAAAAGCAAAAAGCCTGTCCGGCCAGGACAAATRAAGYCTAACCTGATATCCTTTATACACTTGAAAGCCTAAACATACTCAGCAAATCCGTCATCCTCGCGTAGGCGAAGATCTTAAAGCGTAAAATAAATTTAATCAAAACCTTGAATTTTTCTTTCGGCTCATCGGCGGCGGCCTTCTTCTTTGTTCTTGATAACAAAGAAGCAAAACCGAGCCCTCCAGCGAGCTCATTAATGCCTTTAAAAAACAATAACAAATTATTAATACCTCAAGGCTTGGAGCTGATGTCGGATAAATTCGTCAAAGCTCTTATTGCGGCATCACAAGCTGCGATGAAGAATCGCAGAATACGCGATGCCTTGGTTTGTTTTTGACATCAAAAAGCAAAAAGCCTGTCCGGCCAGGACAAATGAAGTCTAACCTGATATCCTTATATAAAATTGAAAGCCTAAACATACTCAGCAAATCCGTACGCGTTGCCTTGTTCCTGGTAATTGAACATTAGTGCAAAAGTTTCAACGGTATATCCTTCCATCAGCTCCTATGCCGGAAAGCAGAGCGGCCATGGCGATGTGCAGAAATATCAACCCAACATCCTACCATTGATGTCTTCAATTTCCCCTCATTGCTTGCCTACGATTCTTAGTAGCAATAAATAGCGAGCTACCGTTGATTTTTTACCAATTCTCTATGTTCTTCGCCCCAACTTTCCAGGGCTTTGATCACCGGTTTTAGCGCATAACCTATTGGAGTAAGTTCATATTCTACACGGGGCGGAACCTCGGCATAAATTGTTCTGCTGATGATCTTATGCTCCTCCAGCTTTCGAAGTTGTAAGGTTAACATCCGTTCAGTAATGTTGGGTAATTTCTTCCGAAGTTCGCCGAACCTCATTTTTCCGCTTAATAACCAGGAGCAAATCACTAAAGTCCACTGGCCGCCGATGATATTCGAGGCATAGGCTTCCGGACATTCATCCGCCAGAGCAATTTTATTGGCAAAGTTGGTTGATGTTTCTTTGATCTCACTCATTACTTACATTTTATATAGTACCTAACAATTGGCAGGCAATATACAAAACACATGGTTAGGCAATAACTTTGTAGCATCATAAAAAATGAAAGAAATGAAAACATTAATCATCGTCACTCATCCCAATATTGCAGAATCTATCATCAACAAAAGATGGATTGAGGAGATCTCTAAATATCCTGAAAGTTACACCATTCATCAATTGCATCAGGTTTATCCAGATGGAAAAATAGATGTTTTGGCAGAGCAACGCCTGGTTGAACAGTATGATCAGATTGTATTTCAGTTCCCCTATTATTGGTTTAATTGCCCTGCGCTGTTAAAGAAATGGCTGGATGAGGTACTCACCCATGGCTGGGCCTATGGTAGCAAAAGTGGATACCGAATGAAAGGAAAAAAGATTGCTTTGGCGATATCATTAGGCGTAGAAGAAAGTGAGTTAAGTTCCTCTGGAATCTATAAATATCCGCTAAGCGAACTGATTAGACCTTTTGAACTCAGTTTCGAGTATGTTAAAGCTGATTATCAGCCCCCGTTTGCTTTTTATGGAATGGATCATCAGGTTGATGAAAGCCATATCGCTAAAGGCGTAGCATTATACATGGAATACCTAAAGCATTTATAGGCTGGTCAAACCCTTCAATGGCGTTGATCAACAGGCGCACAGGTAACGACGGATTACGGACCGTAACTACTGAGGAGTTAAATCCACTGAAACGCAAAGAACTCACCAATAATGATTGATGAGTTCTTTTAATTAGCAGATCACCAAAGACTGATCTCTTTGATACCCGCTATTATTTTTATTGACCAGTATTTGAACCGTTGTGCGCCGCAATGGATTGACCTAAACTGCTTACCAGGTTTTCATCCAGGTGATCCATCGTACGCCACTTTGTACCTTCATGACCCGGTTCAGCATAGATTACGCCAATTTTGTTTTCGCCCTGAAAAATGCGGTAGGTACCGTTCTCCTGTGGCGAAATGGTGTAAATCCCTTGCCCGGCGGTTACCGTAAAATCTGCATGTTCTGATACAGCAGCGGTTTTCAATTCGTCTTGCTCCACTTTATTTTCCTCCGCATGCTCTATCAACTGATGAATAGTGTGTCGTTCTTCTTCACGGTTTTCAATGGCCGCATCAGAAATTACTCCAGATGGCGAAGTTTCCTGCCTTCTCGAGATCACATTGCCACGATCGAAATGATGATGCGCATAAAAATCTGCAGGATCAAGCTCATGAATTTCTTCTTCTATGCGTAGAGCTGCCGGACTTCCAATGGCTGATCTGATTTGCATTTCGGTATCTCTCGTCACCTCTCCAATAATGTAGCGGGGCATGGCATTGTACTGATCTTCATGCAGAACCGGGATCACCACCTCCTTTTTATCCTCGCCCAGGTTGGCAAACCCAATCGGGATCAGGATAGCTTTATCTTCTATTGCAGTGTGTTGATCATTAAGGTCAACAATGATATAACGAACCGCATTTTGCTCCGGATCAAACAGCAAATCCCGCACTTTTCCGACAGGTGTTTGGCTTTCATCAACCACAGGCCAACCTGTAATATCTGCCTGTCCATCTGTAATCACGTAATCCTCATGGGCTAATTCTCTAAGATTTAAATAAGTTATATTTCCTGAATTCATGTTTAAGAGTTAAAAGGGATAAACAATTTTACCCATCTTTTAAACATCACCTCAGGTAAATGGTTTTGGTTTATTCAACCGATTTGTAGGTGCTATAAATTTCGTCTTCTGTCGGTAAACCATTCAACCAATCCCTCATCCTCAATTTCACTGGGGATCAAAAGCACGAGGACAATATAAATTTTAATTAACCATATAGGTATACAGAACATATAGGTGTTTTTCTCTTAGGTCCAACCTATTCCATAATTCCAAGATACCCTACGTCATTGCCTGCCTGAGGTAGGCGGGCGAGGTTGGGGTAGAGCGAGCCGAAGCAATCTCCTCTTTTACGCCGCATTTCCATTCAGCAAGTCTTTCCAATCAACCCCTTCCACAAATCCGTCATCCTCAGCTTGACTGGGGATCTTAAAGCATAAAATAAATTTAATCAAGACCTTGAATTTTTCTTTCGCCTATCGGCGGCGGCCTAGTCCTTTATCCTTGATGATAAAGGACCAAACAATGAAGGGTTGCACCTGATGTCGGCTATCCTCGTCGAAACTTCCATTGCGGCAACACAAGTATTCCGACGAAGGGTCGGGAAGAACGCGATGCCTTGGGCTGTGGTTTTTGAACGTTATTGCAAAAGCTTTAACGTTTTCTCCTTCCATTGTTTCCTATGCCGGATAGCAGGGCGGCTATAGCGAGCGCCTATTTTAAAGCATTGTCATCTCGAGCGCAGCCGAGAAATCTTTGTCTTTAATTGCGTATAAACCTCAGGATAACTTAAACTCGCCGTCGCTTAAAGCTTGAAGAACTAGAATTTTCTTCTATATTTTGATTCATAAAAACCCAACCGCCTGCAATTTCGACTTTGTTTTTCCACCTAGCAAGGCCAATGCAGAACATCTCCGTTAATCTTCAATCCGGCCTGACAAATTCTTGGGGATGCACGGTAAAGGCCTAAGCAGAAACTTGAATACAAAAACGGCGTAGCCCTCATGAATACCAATAAAAAAATAAATATCAATGAATAATTTTAAGCCGGTGTTTTTTGTTGCTTTTTGACATCAAAAAGCAACAAGCCTGTCCGGCCAGGTCAAATTAAAGTCTAACCTGATATCCTTTATAGACAGAAAGCCTAAACATACCCAGCAAATCCGTCATCCTCAGCCTGACTGGGGATTTAAAAATCGATTAAATGTTATCTCTTTAACGCTGATGACCACTTAAAGTTGAATAAACAACAGTAAAATACATTGGAACTCCAATGCAAAATTAGTGAGAATGCCCGCTTTGTTTTTTAACGCGACGGAGCAGTAGTAACATCCGCCATGCCAACATTTTTTTATAACTTATAGAACAAATTTGCCTCCTCGTCACCAGCCTAGCGTTAATCAGGACGCTCGGCACAAAGCCATTTTTGCATTACGGGATAAGGTTTCAATCCAAGCATTTCTGCATTTCGCTCATCCAAAGTCATACCCACCCATTGTAAAACAGGAACCCCGATATAACGGGATTGTCTGAAATTTTCGAGCAAAGATTCCGAACCATCTTTGTAACCATGATCATGAAAAACGACGCTGCTATCCAAATTTAAATAAATGCAGGCGGCATAAGACCATCCAATAGCCATTAATTCGCCCCCAGCATGTAGATTACCATTGGGTAAATTGTCACTCATATCCTTCCTTATTTCAGGAGGCATACATGCCAAATGGCCGGCCTCATGTAATATGTCGCCAGGATAAAGTAATTGATCAGGATCAATTAACAACCTGCCTTTGCTCATTTTAAGCCCTGGCAAAAAGGTCGATCCACAAATAGGTTGAAGTTGATAGTCGATACCAATTTCATCAAGAAATTCAAGGATTACTTTCGTTGGATTGGTCATCGCAATATTGCTCTAATCAAAATCAGAAAATTGGCTTGGTGTTATTAATGTATAAGTATTTTTAGTGCAATTGCTATTTGAAGTGATACTTTAAACCGATCTCAAACTCTCCATTAGTATAATTTTGTAAATCAGAGGTATTGCTGGTGTAAAATAACAGAATTGAAAATTGATTTTGATAAGTTGTTCCAGCGCCAACAGTAACACTATTAGTGGTGTGGTAAATGGAACTCAAAAGCAACTTATTTCCCCAAAACTGGGTGTTCAAACCTAGGTCTACGATATCCCGGTAATTATCAATTCCCCTATAGGTTAACTTAGGTTCAAGCACATTTAGCACACCATTTGGATTTAAGAATTTGTAGGAAATTGCACCAAAATAACTGGAACGGTCTACTACAGTCCTAACCAGATCACGGTTAAAAAAGCGTTTCATATTAGGTAATGAACCCTGAATGGTTAAACGATTCGTTCTGAAAGCGATTCCAAAATCTCCATCGAAATAAAGCTTACGCTGATTAAAATTATTCAGGCTCATGTCGCTTTGATCACCTCTAACCTTGCTGAAATCAATCCACTCATTCATCACGCCGGCAGACAAGCCGAAATCGATATAACTGCCGCTATTGTTTAACGGCAAGTGATAAGCAAAACTACCTTTGATGTTCGTACGTTGAATCACCCCCGATGTTTCATTATAAAATGAAAGCCCGGCACCGATTTTACTGTTTTCAGAACCATAAGTAGCTGTTACAGCCTGCATGGATGGAGCCCCATCTACAGATGTCCACTGCGCTTTGTAAGCGGCATTAGCTTCCCATCCCTGTGCTATTCCAGCCATTGCCGGATTGTTTAAATATTGATTTTGATAATACATGGAGCCCATAGGATTTAGCTGGCTATAAGCTGTGAGACTCACCAGCCAAAGTAATGGGAATAATAATTTTTTCATGTTTGATATTTTTATTTCCGGCCGTTATCTGGTGTAACGACCGGATTAATTTTTGTTATTGTCCGATGATTGAAATAAAACCTTTTCTAATGCCAATTCCCTGACCGAAATCAATGATGTAATAGTAACTACCCTCGGGTAATACATTTCCTTTGAAAGTACCATCCCAGGTATTATTATATCCTTTCATTTCAAAAACGGATTTTCCTGCTCTGTCAAATACTTTAACCAGGTTATTAGGATACATATCGATGTTCTCAATAATCCAGGTATCATTTTTACCGTCGCCGTTTGGCGTGAGTACATTCATAATGTTCAATACCTGGAAATCAGCCCTTACTTCTAAAGTGAAACTCTGGGTACTGCTTCTTCCAAACTGATTGAAACCTGTAACCGTATAAGTTGTATTGGCATTTGGCCTCACGGTTAATGTGGATGTATTTTGCCCGCTCAGGATTCCATTTGAATTACTCCATTGATAGGTAACCGCTCCGCTTGCAGCAAGGTTGGCTGTTTCGCCTTTGCTTACACTTGCACCTTTATTACTCACAATACTGATGAGCGGCGCCGGGTTGTTAATAACGGTTAGGCTTTGCGATACCGGAACGGCGGCTGCATAGTTTGCGTCACCAGCCTGACTAGCGGTAATCACTACGGTACCTGGATTCAAAATCTCAACCTGATTACCATTCACAATACGAGCAATATTGCTATTGCTGCTGGTGTAACTAACTGTTAATCCAGCGCTTGAAGTGGCAGTTAAATTAAATACTGGATCTGTCGACAATTTATTCGCCAGTACATCAAACGTAATTGTTTGCGGACTGGAAAGAACGGTTAGGGTACCTGTCACATAACTTATTGCGTAGTTTGCTGCTATAGCTCCACTACCTGTAATCGGATAGATGCCAGAAGGTGAAGCAGCGGTTGCAGTAGTAGTAATATTTACAGATGTTGTTAAAACGTTACTGTTTTCCGAGCCTACAAAACCACTATAACTTGCAGTAAGCAATGGGTTTGGTGCAAGGTAAGCCTTTGTTTTATTGTCTAATGTGATTACCAGGTTTTTTCTGTTGATGACTAAGTTATTGCTATTGAAAGTAATGGTATAATTCGCACCAGCTGTTAAATTATTCTGATTGATGAGGTAACTACCGCTATTTTCTCCCGCTAGTCTGGATAATATTCCGCTCAAAGCATCTCCGGCAAGTAAAGCGCCCGGCGAAAGCGTATAGGTCAGTAACGGATCCATATCGCCATAGATTTTACTTTTAGCATCTGCAGTAATTATTATTGGTTTTGCAGTAATAGCAGCGGTACCAGAAACCACACCCGATAAGGTATAGTTATTGGCTTTTGCACCGCTAAGTGTTGCGCCTGCCGTTGAGATGGATTTGGCTAAACCTGCGTTTTTATCTGCAAATGTTGCTGTAAATCCCGTCAACACGACATCGGCAAGATCAGCAGCCAGTACACCATTTAAGGCAATACTTGCAACCATAGCTGAGTTGTTGCCATCGTAAATCTTGTTTGCGAAGATGATGTTTCCATTAACCGGCCTTCTATTTACATCCAAGCTTACTATCTTACTCGCAGTAGTATAATTGGCTGCATCCGCCGGGACAAAATCTACTTTTAAAATTTGGTTAGCTCCTGCACTCAAGATCGTACCTGAAGCTGGGGAATAAGTTAATGTTCCGGGAACACTGGCCGTTGCATTCAGTTGGGTTGCGCTTAATGCAGTACCGAAAATGATGTCTGCCGGATTGGCCCAGGTAATTACCGACGTGGCTTTGGCTACATTGATGGTTACCGTTTTGCTTATTGAAGCATAGTTCGCCGCATCTGTCGGAACAAAATCCACTTTCAAGCTTTGGTTTGCACCTGCATTTAAAACCGTATTTAAGTTTGGGGAGTAGGTGAATGTGCCAGGAACATTAGCCGTAGCATTTAACTGCGATACGGTTAATGCTGTCCCGAAAGTAATGTCTGCAGGATTTGTCCACGCAATGATTGGCGTTGGTTTAACTACATTAATGGTTACTGCTTTGCTTGTTGAGGTATAATTAGCCGCATCTATCGGAACGAAATCTACTTTTAAAGTTTGGTTAGCTCCTGCATTCAAGATCGTACCCGAAGCTGGTAAATAAGTGAATGTTCCGGGAATACTGGCCGCCGCATTCAGTTGGGTAGCCGTTAATGGCACACCATAAATAATATCGGCAGGATTTGCCCAGGTAACTACTGGCGCTGCTTTGCCTACATTGATCGTTACCGTTTTAGTGATAGCAGTATAATTGGCTGCATCAGTGGGAACAAATTCTACTTTTAAAGTTTGGTTTGCTCCTGCATTCAAGATCGTACCCAAAGATGGGGAATAAGTGAATGTTCCGGGAACACTGGCCGTTGCATTCAGTTGAGTTGCGCTTAATGTCGTACCGAAAATGATATCGGCTGGATTCGCCCAGGTAATTACTGGTGTCGCTTTGCCTACATTGATCGTTACGGTTTTGCTGACGGTAGTATAACCAGCTGCATCTGCCGGAATGAAATCTACTTTTAATGTTTGGGCTGCACCCGCATCCAAGACTGTACCAGTAATCGGCGAATAAGTTAGTGTGCCAGGAACGCTTGCAGTTGCATTTAGTTGCGTAGCCGTCAATGCGGTGCCGAATGTGATGTCAGCAGGATTAGCCCAGGTAATTACCGGTGTTACTTTGCCTACATTAATTTTCACTGTTTTACTAACAACTGTATAATTTGCAGCATCCATCGGAGCAAAATCTACTTTTAAGCTTTGGTTTGCGCCTGTATTCAATACCGTTCCGACTACTGGTAAGTAAGTTAACGTGCCGGGCACATTGACTGTCGCATTTAATTGGGCCGCCGTTAATGCCGTACCGTCATTAATATCCGACGGATCGGCCCAGGTAATTACTGGAATTGCCTTGCTTACATTAATGGTTACTGTTTTACTTATGCTTGTATAATTGGTTACGTCCGTCGGAACGAAATCCACTTTTAAGCTTTGGTTTGCACCTGCATTCAGTACCGTACCAGAAACCGGCAGGTAAGTAAAGCTGCCAGCAACACTTGCTGTTGCGCTTAACTGCGTCGCTGTTAACGCCGTGCCATACATAATATCGGCAGGATTAGCCCATGTAATTATCGGTGTAGCCTTGCTCACGTTGATCGTTACCGTTTTACTTGTCGAAGCATAGTTAACTGCATCCGCCGGCACGAAGTCTACTTTTATGTTTTGATTTGCACCTGCACTTAAAACCGTGTTTAAATTAGGGGTGTAAGTCAGTGTCCCTGCAACACTTGTTGTTGCGTTTAACTGCGTAGCTGTTAGCGCCGTGCCGTACGTAATGTCTGTCGGGTTCGCCCAGGTAATTACTGGTGTAGCTTTACCCACGTTAATGATTACCATTTTACTTGTCGAAGCATAGTTAACTGCATCCGTGGGCACGAAATCTACCTTTAAGTTTTGATTTGCACCTACACTTAAAACCGTCGTTAAATTAGGGGTGTAAGTCAGTGTACCTGGCACACTAGCTGTTGCATTCAATTGAGTTGCTGTTAGTGCTGTGCCATACGTAATATCTGCCGGATTTGCCCAGGTGATTACTGGTGTAGCCTTACCTACATTAATGCTTACTGTTTTACTTGTCGAGGTATAGTTAACTGCATCTGTCGGCACGAAATCTACTTTTAAGCTTTGGTTTGCACCGGTATTCAGTACCGTACCAGAAACCGGCAGGTAAGTAAATGTGCCGGGAATACCAGCCGTTGCATTCAGTTGGGTAGCCGTTAATGGCGCACCATAAATAATATCGGCAGGATTTGCCCAGGTAATTAACGGTGTAGCTTTGCTCACGTTGATCGTTACCGTTTTACTTGTCGAAGCATAGTTCGCCGCATCTGTAGGCACGAAATCTACTTTTAAGCTTTGGTTTGCACCGGCATTTAGTACCGTACCAGAAACCGGCAGGTAAGTAAATGTGCCGGGAATACCAGCCGTTGCATTCAGTTGGGTAGCCGTTAATGGCGCTCCATAAACCATATCGGCAGGATTTGCCCAGGTAATTAACGGTGTAGCTTTGCTCACGTTGATCGTTACCGTTTTACTTGTCGAAGCATAGTTAACTGCATCCGCCGGCACGAAGTCTACTTTTATGTTTTGGTTTGCACCTGCACTTAAAACCGTGTTTAAATTAGGGGTATAAGTCAGTGTACCCGGCACACTAGCCGTTGCATTCAATTGGGTTGCTGTTATTGCTGTGCCATACGTAATATCTGCCGGGTTCGCCCAGGTAATTACTGGTGTAGCCTTACCTACATTAATGCTTACTGTTTTACTTGTCGAAGCATAGTTAACTGCATCTGTCGGCACGAAATCTACTTTTAAGTTTTGATTTGCACCTGCACTTAAAACCGTGGTTAAATTAGGGGTGTAAGTCAGTGTACCCGGAACACTTGCTGTTGCATTTAACTGCGTAGCTGTTAGTGCCGTGCCATACGTAATATCGTTAGGATTTGCCCAGGTGATTACTGGTGTAGCCTTACCTACATTAATGCTTACTGTTTTACTTATCGAAGCATAGTTAATTGCATCTGTCGGCACGAAATCTACTTTTAAGTTCTGGTTTGCACCTGCACTTAAAACCGTGGTTAAATTAGGGGTGTAAGTCAGTGTACCCGGAACACTTGTTGTTGCATTTAACTGCGTAGCTGTTAGTGCCGTGCCATACGTAATATCGGCAGGATTTGCCCATGTAATTATCGGTGTAGCTTTGCTCACGTTGATCGTTACCGTTTTGCTTGTAGAAGCATAGTTCGCCGCATCCGTAGGTACGAAATCTACTTTTAAGTTCTGGTTTGCACCTGCATTCAGCACCGTACCAGAAACCGGCACGTAAGTAAAGGTGCCGGGAATACCAGCCGTTGCATTCAGTTGGGTAGCCGTTAATGGCGCACCATAAATAATATCGGCAGGATTTGCCCACGTAATTAACGGCGTTGCCTTGTTCACGTTAATCGTTACCGTTTTACTTATCGAAGCATAGTTCACCGCATCCGTAGGCACGAAATCTACTTTTAAGTTCTGGTTTGCACCTGCATTCAGCACCGTACCAGAAACCGGCACGTAAGTAAAGGTGCCGGGAATACTAGCCGTTGCGTTTAACTGCGCCACTGTTAGCGCCGTGCCATACGTGATATTGGCAGGATTAGCCCATGTAATTATCGGAGTTGCCTTGCTTACATTAATCGTTACCGTTTTACTTGTCGAAGCATAGTTCGCCGCATCTGTCGGCACGAAATCTACTTTTAAGTTCTGGTTTGCACCTGCATTCAACACGGTACCTGAAACCGGCAGGTAGGTAAAGGTTCCGGCAACGTTTGCTGTAGCATTCAATTGGGTTGCTGTTAGTGCAGTGCCATACGTAATATCTGCCGGGTTCGCCCAGGTAATTAGCGGTGTAGCTTTACCTACATTAATGCTTACTGTTTTACTGACTGAATTATAGTTCGCCGCATCCGTCGGAACAAAATTCACATTTAAGGTTTGATTAGCCCCTGCATTCAGCACCGTACCAGAAACTGGCAGGTAAGTCAATGTACCCGGAACACTTGTTGTTGCATTTAACTGCGTAGCTGTTAGTGCCGTGCCATAAGTAATATCGCCAGGGTTTGCCCAGGTAATGACCGGGGTCGCTTTATCGATACGGAAATTAACAATAGTGGAATTTCCTGCAAGGTCAGTGGCAATTAGTTCATAGGTACCCACCGCACTCAAATTGGTATTATTTGGAAAAGGATTCCCATTGAGCGTTGCGGTACCTTCGTTAATAGAGATGTTCAAAGAAACAGGTGCAGTATTGATGCTATTATTTATTACCCCACTTACTACAGGCGGCGTTAAATCAATGGTAATGGTGAGTCCATTAGAAGCAATACTGGTATTCCCGGCCACATCAGTAGCTTTGGCCCTGATGGTATGGGTACCAGCTGCCAGTGGCGAAATTATAGTGATCGACCATAAACCGAGGTTCGATACTCCACTCCCCAGTTCTGTTGTGCCATCTGTATCATAAAGTCTTACAGTAGCTCCAGCTTCTGCCGTTCCGGTGAAAGTGGGTTTTGTGATATTGGTAATCCCATCAGTAGTAGAAATACCGCTGTCGCTTGCCCCGGTAAGAGCTGCTTGAGACGGTGCTACAGGAGCCACGTTATCAATTATGATAGACAGCGCCCCAGATACTGGCCCGGTATTGCCCGCAGCGTCTCTTGCTGATGCGGTAATATTATGCGCTCCAGTGCTTAGCGATGTACTGGTAATTAACCAGACGCCTCCTGTTGCCACTATAGAACCAATTATTGTACTGCCGTTATCATATAAGGTTATAGTAGTACCAGATTCAGCTGTGCCCGTAAAAATCGGTGTGGTTACATTGGTAATTCCATCAACATTCGACTGCCCACTATCGCTGGATGACCTTAAAAACGGCACTGATGTTGCCGCAGGCGCTTGTGTATCGAAAGTTATGGTCTGGTTAGGTGCGGCAGCTCCTGCATTTCCTGCAATATCTGTGTAACTAGCGGCTGCAACCGAAATACCGGCCACCCCATTGTTTGTATTCGCAGCAGGCGTAAAAATAGCTGTTCTGATTAATCCAGCACCTGATAGCGCACTCAATGTACCACCCGATACGGTTATATCACCAGAAGAACCGTCCCAGGTAAAGGTGTTTCCCGGATTTTCGCTAAATGCAAAAGTAATGTTGGCGGTTTCTCCAGCTTTTAAAGCTGTAATATTGCTTGAAATGGTAACAGATGGCGATGTTAGATCAACGGTAATGCTTAGCTCGCCCGAAAGTGCACTGGTTATGTTGCTCGAGTTGGTTGCAGTAGCCGTAAATTTATGAACCCCTGCAGTTAAAGCAGTGCTCAGCGTGATCGACCACGTACCATTGTTAGCTAAAGTTGAACCCAAAAACGTTGTGCCCTCATATAGTTTAACTGTAGCGTTCGCCTCTGCAGTTCCGGTAAGTACCGGATTTACTGCGTTGGTAATTTGATCTGAATTGGAGATCCCGGAATCGCTGCCTGCCGCCAATACTGGTGTGGAGGGCGCCGGAATGATTGGCTTGAGGATAATCACCTTGCCTCCATTTGTTCCATCATCTCCATCCACAACGAATAGGGAAGAATTGGTTTCCGCTATTCCCCATGGGTAATAAAATCCATTCTGGCTCAGGTTGCTTTTAATAATTGTCGATCCACCAGCTGCGCTGTATTTCGTTAATTTATACTGATTAGACGTGCCGCTAAATTCACTGGCATACAAGTTATTTTGTGCATCAACAGCTAATGCCGAAGGGTAGCCGCCGGCAGATATAACAGATTCGGTTCCTGATGACGTAATTTTAATAATGTTGCCCTTATCTACCCCATCAAATGGTGCAGCGATGTATGTAGTTCCGTTGCCATCAACAGCCAATCCTGTAATGTACGAATAACCCGAACTACCCAGCCCCGCACGAATCACTGTGCCGGTACCTGCCGAAGCTCCTGTGGCATATCTTACAATATCATATTTTGAGGTAGTGGAATTATATTGCGCTGTGTAAAGCTGATCATTGGCAATGGTGAGTGCTGTAAAATACTTTCCGGTGAGATAGGAAGACGATGTAGCATAATTACTTGCTGCCGAAACCTTAATAATTTCTCCGTTTTTATTCGTGTCGGTGAAATCCGTTGAAATGTACACATCTCCATTGGAAGCTACCGCAAGGCCCCATGGAAACTCCTGTGTACCATGTGTAAGGCCAGTGTACACCACCACAGGTGTTGCACCAGGATTGGTTAAAGGATTGGTATACTTTACCACCTCATAGGTTTGCCCGTTAGTGCCGCTTTTTACACGGGTGACATAAATATTGTTAGCGGCATCTTTTGCCAGTGCACTGTAAAGCCCGTTCTGTTCAAGCGTGGTTTCATTGTATTGCGCCAGTGCTGGAAAGGCCAGGGACAGAAAAAACAGTATAGCCGATAAGACAATACCTGATTTTGTAAAGAATTTCTTCATTTTGGAGCGTGTACTAAACGGATAAATAGGGGTTTTGCCAGCCACTCACAGTTTCCTGATACAAAAAAGAAGTATCATAGCCTACTGCTGATGTTTGTGCAATGATTGTTTGGTGTATATGTTGGTTATTCGTAATGATTCTGGTAATGTCTATGTTTGGCCGCTGCCTGCCATCGGCATCTACATCTAAAACACCTCTTGGGCCAGTCACGCCCTGGTTTTTTAGACTTTGTAAGGCATTAGCTGTCTCGCCCTTTTTAATTAAAGGCATCATAGTAGAAAGTGAAAGGCCGATTTCATAGCCAATCATGCCAAAAAAATTGGATTGCTGTTTGCCGAAATCCTCAAAATCCTTTACAAAGTTCTGGTTGTAAACGCTTTCATCTTTTCGGTTCCAGCTGGAGCTTGAATAAACTTTCATGCCGAGGTGTTTCACATCATCAAGCATATCTTCATAGGCCATATTTTCGACCAGCACCAAGGGAATAGTGTCGTAAAACTTACTGCTGCGCCATTGTTGCAAAAAGTGATTACCCATTTTTCCCGTAAAAATCGCGTGTACAAAATGGGGCGGATCTTTTTCCAGAGCGGCAAAAAAGCCGTCCAGGTGCAATCCATCTTTATTGGCCAAATCTTCAGGCAATACCATACTGTGGAGCTTTTCCGCTCCGGCAGCACCGGCACCATTCACGAAAGCTGCGTTTAAATTAAAGCCAGCTTCATAAATGGGGGCTATGATCTGGCCATCTTTGCCAAATTCTTTTACCGCCCATTGGCCCAACGCATATTGAGCTTGCCAGAAATTCATGGAAATCAAACCGATATTCGGTCCGTAACCCGCAAGTGACGGTGCAAGTTCGCCCATGTCGAAAAACAAACCCAGCTTGTTGTGATTTTCCAGCAATGGCCGGATTTCATTTAAAACTTTGATGTTCACCATACCTGTCACCACATCCACGGCCTCAAAGAAAAGCAGTTTCTGCATGGCTTCCAGGATAGCTTTTGTACCACCCTGACCAACATAAACCGGCACAAAAGCAAAGTCTTGCTGACTGAACTTCATTTTCGCAGCCGCACAAAAAATCCCTGCCATCACATGTTGTGCATAGTAAGGATAAATGCCCGAATAGGGCATCAAAAAGCCAACTTTGAGCGGTCTGTTCAATTTTTAGTTTCTGGAAGGAAAAAGGCCCTCAAGGCAAAAAATATAATTTAGAACGTTATAAGGCTGCAGAACAGATATTGGCTGATTACCGCCTGTTGTACCAATTGTAATTGTCGGTTGTGCGTCTGCTGAACCTAATGATACAGGGTTGGCTGATGCAGTTGTATAAGTATTTAAGGTACTTGCATTCGGCCCTGAACCTGTTTTCGGACTTATTGCCAACCTATTTCCAGAAGGATTAGACGTATTGGCTACACTATTATCTGCAATAACTCCAGGGGTACCTGGAGTTACCACAGCCGTGTGCGTGTGAGCAGGTATGTTATTAACCAAAATCGTCACGTTTGTAGTTCCCGCTACTTGCCCTAACTGATAACTTCCCACACCTGGCAAATTTACTCCCTGAGTTGATCCAATAGCCACTCTCCCCCGTAAATCAGGCAGATTAAACGTAGTTTGACCATTACCCCCATAAGTTGTACCGACCAATGCAAAAACTGCTTGGTTTTGTGCTATGCCCATCGTCCGACCGTCGCAAAAAGCATAACCCCTCATGGCAAAATTCCCGGCAAATAGCTTTATTATCGCAATATATTCGTCCATAATTTAGATATTAAAATTGTAGTTGTTTATGTTATTATTTCGGGCCGCCATCAATGACAGCAATTTTTGTTTACTTTGAATTTTGTTTGCTCCCGGTACGTGTCGTTTAAAAGCGAGGCCAGCCCTTTCTTTTTCTTCATTAAAAGCGATGGTAAGCGTGGCAGTTGATAAACCTTCATGATGGTTACTACTCAACATTACCTCTTCCTTTTGAGCATTTTTAACGATCCATAATTGGCTTTTGCCTTCATTCGCATTTCCGCCAATTACACAATCCACGCCAATGGAAGACTGCGCCAGGATTTTATTATTGATTCTCGCTTTTTCGTTAAAACCCAGGTGTGCCAGGCAAATTACTACATCACAGTGGTGCTTTTTTTTCAGCAAATGGCTAACTCTGTTTAAAGTCGTTTGTGGATGGCTCACCACCAGACCAGCAATAGTAGCCTTTTCACCTACTGCAGTTACACCCACCCTAAATTTACCATACTGTAGAATTTGATAGGACTTAACCGTTTCTCTTAAAAGGGGGTCTTCAAAATGATAATTACAGCTCAGTAATGGAAAATTGATATAAGGAATTAGCGATTTAAACGATTCTATACCTTGTAATAAATCAGCAGCGCTCAGGTTTACACCATGGTAATGGATCTTATTCATAATATCGATGCCTCGCAACTGATCATTCTTATCGTGGCTGGCATTTAGAAAACCACCGGCATCAAACAATAAAGCCGAAACCTCTTCGTTATTAATCGTGTTATGCAACTGGCGAAGCCCCCCAAAATCCCGGTAAGCTGCATTAACCTTCCCAAGAAGGTCGTTAGTGTACATCATTTTCAGCTGCGATTGGTTTACCCCACGGGTATTAATAGATTTCGCAACGCCTGCAAGGGCATCAAGCGAATTTGCCAGTAGCAAGCTACTGCCGACGAAGAGATTTTTCCGAAGGAAAGATCTTCTATCTGTATTCATAAAAGCGTTTGTAAGGAGGATTAATTCTTACAAAGATGTAATAAAATTATTAGTCAAAATAGCCTTATTTACAAGAGTTTGACAAATGTCATGAATTATCGATAAACATTTATCCCAAGTAGATTTAACGGCACAATTAGTCGAAATATCGACATAAAAAATTCTAGAAAAATTAAATTATCAGCATTTTTTGTATACGCAATTATACACACTACTTTTTCTGTATAGCTGATAACATGTATTTTCTCAGCCTCCAGACAGACAAATTGATAGGCGTTTTTCCAGTATGCAACCGAAAATCTGCAGATACAGGCTCGTCGAAATTATCATTTACTCCCGTCAAGTTATAGATTTTATCCTCATGCTGGTCGGGTAGAAAGGCTCGTTGATACAATCCCTTCGTATCCCTTAATCGCAAAGTAGTGATATCACAATCTATATGTACCAAAAGTGCGTCGTAGTTGTTTTTTAATAAGGTTCTTGATTCCTGATAGGGATTAATGGCCGAAATGATGATTACATCGTAATACGGATTCATCTCTTCCGCCACGGCACCCAGGCGCCTGACGTTTTCTATGCGGTCTTCCCGGCTAAAGCCCAAATCCTTGCACAGCTTCCCACGGTATACGTCGCCGTCAATCACCGCCACCCGGTATCCTTCAAGGCTTAGTGCTACTTCGAGCGCATGGGCTAATGTGGTTTTTCCTGCTCCGGATAAACCAGTAAACTGGAAAATTCTAGCCATGAATACGCAAGGTTTTATAATACTCCGAATAGGCCGTTTCTGCAATCTCATAACGAAAAGATGCATCCGGGCTTATCTCCGTTTGAAAGGGCCTGTCTGGATACTTGCTGTGAAAAGCAATCCTATCGATCATGGCCGGCTTTAAAAATTCGAGCCCGATAGCCCGCTGGAAATGAGGCACCATTCCCTGCATTCCCCAACCGTAATCATAAAAATGATTGTATGGAAAATTTAAAGCATGGTAACGTTTCAATCGATCATAATATCCGCCTAGTACTGTTGCTGTATATAAATTGAAATCCTCGAAGTGAGCCGCTTTAAGTTCGATGGCAAACACAGCAGGTAAAATATAACCCGGAATACTATGGATGCCTCTTCTTTTGTAATGCGACGTCAGCACCGCAACAGGTTCACGGGATAAAAAATAAAAGGGGGTATCGGGGAACCATTCTCTCAGTAAAGCATAAAAGTGCAGGTGCCAGCTATCCAGTTTAATAAAGTAATGTTCTTCTTCTCCTGTTCTTTGTTTACCCATCAGCTGAATAGCCGCTAAGAAAACACCCTTTAGATCCTGCTCCGTTAAAGAGACATCCTTTTCCTGCATCCGCAACACCTGATCAAGCAAAGGTGCTTCCGCAATCACGATATGATCCTGAGCTGCGGCAAGCGCCTGCGATAACAAAGTGGACCCGCATCTGGATACATGAAAAATAAAGGCCGTTGGTGCCAGACTTTCCACGCCGGTGGCAGCTTGCAGCAAAAAGGCTAGATCGCTTTGCGAATGGAAGCGGGAGCGCATGCGCATGCGTGCCCTGCAAATCGATATGGTTTCATCGAAAAAAGGTTCCTGAATGTGATGATCACCCAAATCCAGCCAATTTACCTTCCATTCCTGCTCCACCCAAGCCAGTTGATAAGGGATCCAGTTTTTTAATTGCGCCTTCATCTCCCCGCACTTAACTTTTCAATCAATGCCCGGGCCGTATCTGTATTCATCCGTTCCAGCTCAGCGATAATCTGATCATTGGTTGTTGCATCATATTTTTCAACTACATGTTCCGAGGCGAAATCATAACCATGCGCAGCGAAAAGAGAATCTGTCCACCCATTCCTGATCCCATCCATCACCAGATGAACCCGAACCTCGTTTCCCTCATTTTTAATGCTATGCGTCTGGCTAAAATCAATGTACCAGCAACTGCCTTCCTTTAGCGTAAGGCGCTCCTCCGCCACTTTAAAAACTACTTGCGCATGGGTTTGAACGGGAATATGAATCCGAAAATGACCCTCCTGATAATTACAGCCTAAATCGCGGTGGGGCTTAATTTCACTTCCGGGATGCAAAGCCAGTAAACGGATGCTTTCCTTATCACATGCCCACGAATCGATCACCGATTTGAAATAAGGTAAGCGATCGAGCAATAGCGTATCGCGATAGGTTGAAATGCCGTAATTGGCATAAATATCTGCTTCCCGGCCACTGCCCGAACGCAAGGAAATACTCTGCCAGCAGCCCTGATAGTCTTTTTGATTAAAATGATCGCCCCATTCCTGCTGTAAACAAATGGAAAGTTCTGCCTGGAGCTGTTCCACATCATAATGATGCTTAAACTGGATATAATTTAACACTGGTTTGGGATTTGATGGTAATGTTAGCAAACGGTTTGTCCTTAAGCAAATTATTTTGCAACTTCATGTATTTGCAATCCCCCATCAATGTAACCCATGTACCAGCTTCCTGAACATCAATTAAAAAATAACACAAGTCCAGATTGCCCCTTTATTGGCACATACTATGAAAATCACCGCCCGAATGTAGCCCCGGCACCGCAAGATGAAGCGCTGATCCTGAAAGAGAAAATGTTCCTGTCTTTCTTCCAGATCGGAATTTTTGAAACTTATCAATTCCTATATCAGGAGTGCAGAGATGTTGCACATTTTAAGGAATGGCTGATCGGATTAAAAGGATTGGAAACGCATTTAAAATCAATGTATGATTTCAATAAATGGCTCTATTCTGGTATATCAGAAAACGATATGACTCTTCCCCAGCTACTTGATGAAGAGAATATGGATTTCTGGAGGAAAAACGGATATCTCAAAATCTCCGGACTGGTACCTGGGCAGGATTGCGAAGAAGTGGTGTATTTTATGAAACGCAGTTTACGCATACGGCGGGATGATCCCAAAACCTGGTATCAGCCTCATGAATTATTACAAGGCATGATGTTCCAACGCTATCAGGCGGCTTGTATCGATAAAATCCGCCACAACCCCAAGCTCAAAGCAGTATTCATGCAACTCTATGGCGGTAAAAATATCGTTCCGAATGCCGAAAAACTAAGCTATAATCCGCCAGAAAATACTCACTACCGCTTTGCCGGAAGTCCGCTTCATTGGGACATTGATTTTAGCAGGGGCATTCAGTACCACATTCAAGGCCTGGTTTACCTTAACGATGTTCCTGCAGAAAGAGGCGCATTGACATTGATCCCTGGCTTCCACCACGAAATTGACATGTTCCTCTCTAAACACGCCCATCAGGATGTAGCCATCGAAAAACTGAGGGAAGAAAACCGACAGATTGCCGTTGCCGGCAAAAAAGGCGATTTAATTGTATGGCTCGAAGCACTACCTCATGCAGCCAGCCCGAACCGTTCTGATCAACCCAGGTTTGTACAATATGTAAGTTTTGGGCTGCTTTAACAGAATAACAATTTGTTAGCGATTTCAATGTGTATAACATGGGGATTTTGAACACTTGTAACTCCGCCTCGCTTAATACCTCCTAAGGCCAACGCAAAACATCTCCGTTCACCTTCCATACGGCCTGACAAATTCTTGGGGATACACGGTAAAGGCCTAAGCAGAAACTTGAATACAAAAACGGCGTAGCCCTCATGAATGCCAATAAAAAGATAAATATCAATGAATAATTTTAAGCCGGTGTTTTTTGTTGCTTTTTGACATCAAAAAGCAACAAACCTGTCCGGCCAGGACAAATAAAGTCTAACCTGATATCCTTTATAAACAGAAAGCTTAAACATACTCAACAGATCCGTCATCCTCAGCCTGACTGGGGATCTAAAAGCATAAAATAAATTTTATCAATACCTTGAATTTCTCTTTCGCCTCATCGGCGGCGGCCTTCTTCTTTGTTCTTGATAACAAAGAAGCAAACAATCAAGGCTTGGAGCTGATGTTGGCTATCCTCGTCGAAACTTCCATTGCGGCAACACAAGTATTCCGACGAAGGGTCGGAACAGGACGCGTTGCCTTGTTCCTGGTAATTGAACGTTAGTGCAAAAGTTTCAACGGTATATCCTTCCATCATCTCCTATGCCAGAGAGCAGGGCGGCTATAGCGAGCGCCTGTTTTAGGGTATCGTCATCTCATCTCGACCGCAGCGGAAAGAGCTTTTAAGCCAATTTTTTGACCTCGTAGCTTGTCACCCTGAGCGTAGTCGAAGGGTCTCTGTTCAATTTTTCTTTTGCCTCATCGGCGGCAGCCTCCTTCTTTGTTCTTGATAACAAATAAGCAGGACCGAGCCCTTCAGCGAGCTCATTAATACCTTTAAAAAAACAGTAACAAATTATTAATACCTCAACGCTTGAATCTTTACACTTCATACCAGAAAGTTATCTCCGTACAATATGGTAACTTCACAACATGAAAATAATCTTTTTAGCGCTCGCATTGCTCTTTTGTAGTCAGGCAGGCTTTTCTCAGGAAAGTATCTGGACGAAACAACGTAAAATTGCTGAGGTGATCGATTTTGAAAAGAAACTTGATCCAGATGCAAAATTCCTTTCTCAGAATGTATCGCTTTCCACGGAATACTATCCCCTTGCAGATCATTACAAGACTGTAAACCCCGTTATTGTACAGCGTAAGCCGGTTGGTGTGCTCCCGGTTTACGCAGAATATTTTTATACGCCAAAGGATTCGCTATTGCGCCTGGTTTCTTACGATTGGGAAAAAGGGCGTTATGCTGACCTGAAAGATATGCTGGAGAGCCGCAAAGAACAGGCTGGGAAATCGGAAATCTATTTCAAAGAATATGAACGGATCAGACAGCAGCTCATTAAATCATTTGGCAAACCTGATCAGGCTGATGAAAAGCCAAAAACAGTGAATGATGAAGGACAAAGTTATCTTAACCAGAATACACTTTGGGAGACTGATGAGCTCCATGCTGATCTAAACCTTATTTTTTCTGCCGGAACGCAGCGAATAAGGCTCACCCTTTATTGGAAAAAGTAGTTAACAATAAAACTAAGCCATAATCGATTTATCGATTTCCTTCTGTATTTTAGTAAGTACCCATCTCTGTCTAATCGTCTATTCCCGGGCTTTTTAGCAACTCCCATGGTAAATTATTCGCTTTAACAATATCTTGTAGGGCAATAATAGATTGCCTGCCAACACCTGGTATATTGGTAACTTCCTGCAAACTCAGCCTAAGCAAATCGGCCATGGTGATCACATTATAAGCATGGAGTACTTTTATAGTACGTGTAGGTAATGGCAAAAGGGCCATTTTAGTTTCTAACAATGTAATGTTCGGCTCCTCCATAATCTTGTCTATTAAGACCTTACTTCTTAAGGCTACAAACTTCACCCTTGCTTTCATCCTTTCCGATTGATCAGCATTTCCTGAAGCAGAAAGTATCCTCGCTTCCTTTATACCGGCGCTTATGTCTTCAAAAAAAATCTCTAAATCTGCTAAATAATCCATTTTCTCGTTTGATTAGTAGAATAAAATAATAATTACCGTAAATCATGGGATGATCAGGAAACAAAAGAGATGTTTTTGCTGTACCCTGGCAGGGATTCGAACCCCAGCCACAACAAAATGAAATATGAACTACAACAATAGGATAGCTCAATTTAGAGAATCCTATTGATTTATCAAAATAATTATCCCCTAAATGGCACAAAGAATCTCAAGGCAGGGTTGTTGTTATAGTAGATCAATGTTAATTTATAGCATAAACTCAAAGCCATTATTCCCCGCTATCGTAATCAAAGGCTCTATAGTTGTTTTAAACTTATATTTGTATTCACCAGGCAATTCCTTCACACTTTCCAAATCCGGAAATATACTTAAGTAATCCTCCAAAAGCTTTTCTTTCGGCAGCTTATATTTAATAATTTCGACCGCTGTTTTCTGTAAATTGTAAAAAGCATCAAAATATTTTTCCATGCGTGGAAGCTTGTCTGATTTAGAACTATTAAAAGCGGTATTTGCAGGGATCAGGTTCCAGAACAGATCATGCGATACAAAAGCATAGGGGATAAAGTGCTCAACCGCATAAGCGCTTTTGTAAAGCCTGGTGTTGGTATAAATACAATCTACGCCATCTAATTCCTCAATCACCAGATCCCATACTTTCCGTTGCCTCGTCAAACCATTTCTTTTAGCGGGTTTAATCAGTTTATTGGGAATATCTGGTACATTGGGATTGTGCTTCTGAAGGTATAAACTCAGTTTCCAGTAACAAAAGCTTTTCAAAACGCCCGCATTGGCACGGAGATAATCAATCCAGATCGGGTTAATGGTAATATGGGTTTGTTCCAGTGCATACAAACAATCGTTTTCAAATTGCTGCGAAGTGATTTGCACTTCATTACGTTTTTCCGCTATCGCCGGAAACCACGGACTTAAAAAACGATGAGGCACCTGCTTATCAAAATGCCACAACAGTTTTTGCGTAAGCAGAAGATTACTCTGGCTTATCCGATGTTTAATATGCGCCCTATCCGCATCAATGCTGATACTCTCAAGTGCTGCTATTTCTTTTACCTTTTCGTGTAACTGATCCTGTTTGCCAAAGCTGATTTTAAAGTAATTAATGGTGTACCAGCTGGCAGCCACCATTCCGGCAAATAATCTTTGCTTGGGGATATGGCACTCCCCCTGCTCAACCTCCTCTAAAATGGATAGAAACCAATAGAATTTATAGGCCGCAGCAGTATTGTTAAAACTGGCGGCTAAAAGATTAACAGGAAGATATTCTTGAACAGGGATCATTCAATTGCAAGATATCTATTCTTATTAACATCAAACAAATTTACGCCGATGTATTTTTGCAATGATATGATCAACGACAACAAAAAAGTTTAATAGGGTGATGTACCACCCTAAACTACAATGCTAAAGCTTCGTCATATATAGCCCTTCGTTTTATAAAACAGAAAATTCCTATCAACCCCAGAGCAAAAATGGCATAATGATCAATGTCACAGGCAATAGGCGAACTTGTTGTTGTAACCAGTGTGTAAACATACCTTGGGTAAGCGGTGCCAAATAAATCGAAATAGCAATTTCCACTTCTTGCACTTAAAGCAACCCTGGGGCAGGCTGGTGCGGTAGTTTTATAATTATTTCCATTTATATCATACAAGGCACCTAAGTGGTTTATATAAACAGTACCGCTAGTCGTGCTGCCAACTAAGCAACCGTAGGTTTGAGCGAACAGGTTGCTGCTAATTAGAATCAATAAAATTGTAAATATTACCTTCATCATTTTATCAACGGAATTGATAAAAGGCAGGATTTGCATAGCATGGAATGAACAGAAAATGAACAACAGCCTATCGCTCTGTTCAGCACTTTCCTAAATCATAAGAGAAAGCTACGAATGGCTACTCTTCCATATTAAACTTAAATGCACAATGAAGCATCAAGCGCTTATGAAGCTAGATAATCAGATTACTACCCACTCACCAATTTAGCTGAATCCTTCCACAAGTAATTTGGAATCGGCTCTTGCAACTCCCAAGTGATAGACATCGGTTTAGAACCTTCATATTTAATAAAGTTAGCGTCTCCAACAAAAACGTAACCTTGGGTATTGCCATATTGGTTACTTTTGGCCTCCCGTACAAAAAGCAATATCTTTTTACCTAACTTCTGGTGATTAATATACGTTAAGCCTTTGCCGCTATCACTACGGGTTTGATTTTGAGATTGCCAATGAAATAAGATCTCATTAATGGCATAATCATCATATAGGGTAGTAGGAGAGAAATCCTCTTCCGACTTAGTCAGGTCTATAAAAAGTAATTCGGTATTTAAATCTTTGTTTTCTGCTACGCCCTCGCGATTGCTAGATTGACTAGCTAAAGTACTTAATCTGAAAGCAACCAATACCTGTTCTCTTGTATACCTCGCGTGGAGCTTCAAAGGCTGTGCATATGATAGGTTTGTTAAATCATATTCCTCAAAATCGGTTTGAGCCAAACGGTAGGTTAAAAACGAAATGATTTCCGCTACATAAATTCTATTTCTCCCTATTTCTTCAATGCTTTCAATAAGACTGCTGTCTGTAGGTTTTTGCCAAAAGTCATAGTGCAACATCACCAACATGAGTTTCTCCGTTTCAGAGAATTGTTTGTCGCTGATCACAAAATTTGCTTTTGCCAAATTAAGTAGAAAAGAAAAATAGCTATGCGAACTGGTGCTTAACCACTTGTTCTTCAACATAGCCGTGTATAACTTTTCGTTTAATGGATTATAGTCTGCTATTACACCGGCTTCATCACACAATTTCGACCAGCTGTTTCTCGCGTAGATTAAATTGATATCCAGGTTATAGATGTGCAAGAAATTAGCTAAAGTCAACGGCAAGTTGGTATGTTGCGCATAGGCCCTAATCTTATGGATCAGATTTTTTCTACTCAAATTAGTAGCCCGTTTAATATTGGCTAAAATGGTCTCCTTTGCTTGCTTCTCTAAAACGATGGCGCAGCCCAAAGGCAAATGTGGAAAGTCATTCTCTATCTCTTTTTGTATTGTAGTATTAGTTTTGCCAATCAGTGCCCTAAATTTTCCTTCAAAATCGTATTCGGCATTGGCATTACCAACAAAATCCAATACAGTAAGTACATCCTTTCCATCATGTAATCTAAGGCCTCTTCCCAGTTGTTGTAGAAAAATGGTTAAGCTTTCTGTAGGCCTTAAAAACAATAGGGTATCTATTTCAGGAATATCTATGCCTTCATTTAAAATATCAACTACAAATAAGTAGTTAATCTGCTTGGTGCGCAACTGCATTAAAGCTAAGCTACGTTCTTCGCTACTCGTATCACTGGTTAATGCTTTAGACTTCAATCCGGCCTTATTAAACCGTTCGCTCATGAACAGCGCATGATCTTTTGTTACACAAAAACCTATCGCAATCAAATCCTCAAAATCCTTTGTGTACTGTTCTAGATTTCTGATAATCTCACCCACACGCCTATGATTCGCAGTATACACCTTGCTCAGCTCACTGGCTACATATCTGCCTTTTTCCCATCTTACCTGAGATAGGTCGGTACTATCAGCAATAGCAAAATATTGAAAAGGGGTGAGCAGTTTCTGGTTTAGTGCCTCTGGCAAGCGTATTTCTGCAGCAATATGGTTATCGAAATAAGGTAAGATACTTTGGCCATCCATGCGCTCTGGCGTGGCGGTAAGACCTAAAAGAATTTGCGGTCTAAAATAGCTAAGTGCCTTTCTATAGCTATTAGCGGTAGCGTGGTGTCCTTCATCTATAATAATGTAATCGTAATACTCTGGCCTTACCTTCATCGCTTCCAACTGATTATTGAGCGTTTGTACAGAGGCAAAAACGTGTCTTTTATCCGTAATCTCTAACCCATCTACCCAGAGTTCAGCAAAGCTAGAATCTCTTAAAATATTTCTAAAAGTATGGCGGGCTTGCGTCAGTATTTCTTTTCGATGGGCAATGAAAAGAAAAGTTGACTGAGGATTTTGCTGTCTAAAACGCTTAAAATCAAAAGCTGAGATCATCGTCTTTCCGGTACCTGTTGCTGCTACAATTAGGTTTTTAAACCTGCCATGAATATGACGCTCTACCTGCAGTTTTTCCAATACCTCCAATTGGTAATGGTAGGGTTTAATATCAAAAAAATTAATAATACCCTCTTCTGCTTTTCCAATCCGGTTGTTTTTAATGGCGCCACTTAGCTTTTCATAATGGCGCTGATCATCGTAAAGCTCAAACTCTGCATGCTGCCAGTAAGATTCAAAAGTCTTCTGAAACTTTGCGATGATGTGCGGGATTTCCTTAGTCGTAATCTTAACATTCCATTCTAAGCCATCTGTTAGCGCAGACCTCGAAAAGTTGGAAGAGCCAATATAACCGGTATGAAATCCAGAATCCCTGTAGAACAGATAAGCCTTTGCATGGAGTCTTTCTTTATCTACATTATACGACACCTTAATTTCGGTGTTCGGTAGTTTGGCTAATTCTCTAATTGCCTTTGCATCGGTAGCGCCCATATAAGTGGTGGTAATTACCCTTAATTGGCCACCATTGGCAGTAAAATCTTCAAATGCCGATTTTAAAATGACGATAGCTTTCCATTTGATGAAGGACACCAATAGATCAATGCGGTTAGCAGAGGCTATTTCTTTTTTGAGTTCGCTTTCTAATGACAAACCTACATTGCCACCAGTAAAAAGTTCACTTTGTGTGAGTCTGGTTTGTGGTGTAATTTCTTTTAAGCGCAGGTCTAAATCGCTATAGTGATTGTCTATCGTGGTGAAAACAGCCCTTAAGATTGTTGCCTCTGCATCAATAATATCTTCTTTGAAATCGTATTGTGCTATCTCCTGCTGTAAAAGGACAATAATTTTGTTGGCAATTTCAATCTGCTTAGTAACATCTTTTTTAATTAAACTAAAAGCCTGCTGCATGGCCGAACTTAAATGCTGGGCCAGTATTCTTGAGGCTTCCTCTTTGTCTATAGGGGCGGTGTTGATATAAAACGATTGCCTGTCTAAGCTGTCTAGTTTCGCCTTAAGTACGCCTGTAATTAATTGTTCGTATATGCCTAAATTCATTGATATAGTTCCATTAGCTCTTTCACCACTGGTACATCTGCCGCTGCCCAATCGTACGCCATTAGGTTGGTTATCTTTTCCCACTTTACTTGCGCATGCTCCACTGCATTAAGCTCACCACCTTGGTATTTACAAATAAAAGGATACAGGCGCAACGAAAAATCTGGGTAATGGTGCAACACATCTGTTAAGCCTTTGCTGATGCTGATTTCCAGATTTAATTCTTCTTTAATTTCCCTTACCAGGGAAGCTACTTTACTTTCGCCATGCTCTACCTTTCCTCCAGGAAATTCCCATTTCAAAGGTAATTTCATGTTGACGCCGCGTTGGGCAATCAACACCTGGTTATTCTTAAAAATAATGGCGCAGGTAACTTCGATCATTAGTAATGTTTACTTTTCTAAAGTAAGGTAAATTTTTGAGATGCTACACGCAACTTTGAGGTGCGGTTAGTAAAGGCTATTATATATAGATCTTACTAACCAATTTTGGCTATAGAAAAAGCTGCTTAATTATTTAAAAATAAGCCTGACATAGTGCTGAGGTTACTATCGTTTGGCTAATAAAATAACATTAGTTTTAGAAAAATTTTTCGCTCCGCTAGGCATGAAATAGTTCTTAACTAGTCAGCCGTTATTTGCCCTGTATTTGATCAACTGGCAGGTTTATACCCATTTGAACTTTTAAACGATTTATTTTTTCTCCATTTTTTGTTTCGCACTTTCGATGAGTGGCAATAATCTCAGAAAGGATTTGTGCAGTTGTTTTACCCGCCAGTGCAAAAGGGCTTTTTTTAGGAAATCAATAATTATCCTGGCAGAAAAATAGATGATGATCGCATAAATAAACTGATCTATTATTTCGCCTTGACTTGGAAATAAAAGTGGTAGGAGTATTTTTTTTATAGGGTAGGCAAGCCAATAACTCAGACAGAATAAGGCAAATTCTATAGCATAACTCATAAACTGGTTCTTTCCAACCAGCAACGCAATCTTGAAAGCCATATTGTTCTTTAGAGTGATCTTTAGATAATCATCATTAATGTCTTTGAACGCAGCTTTGTCTTTTTCTGTCCAGCTATCCATAATGGCAGCTTCATAGTCTGCCATTAACTTGTCTGTTGATTCAATTGCTTCTATATCTCCAGCAAGCAGACCTTCGATGTTTTCATTTAAATTTCTTTCAGTTTGGTCGATATCTTTAATCTTTGAATTACGTCCCTTTTGAAAACTACCGATTTTGTTCACGTAAGTTCCAAATTCTGCAGATTTTTTCATAAAAAACTTGTCAAACTCTCCGAGTTTTGATGATAAATATAACTCAACCTGAGCTATATGTATGCCTTTGCTTTTCAGGAGTGAACGATATTGCTTTGTTTTCATCGAGAGGTTAAATTCTTGGTTAAGATAAATAGAACGTTGATAAGTTTAGAAGAAATTATGCATAAACTAAAATTAATTATCTATATCTAATTTGCTGTCGCTTGGTGATATTTTATCCTTCGCCTCTTCCCAAATCCCCCTTAATTCTTCAACAGATAAAGGCGTGCTTCTGCTTCGGTGTGCCATTCTATGGCAATTTGCACATAGCACAGTCATGTCTGTTTCGGGATTAATTTCAGTTGGATCTATTAATTTGGAGATAGGAACTAAGTGGTGAACTTCTATATAATCTTCCCCATACTCACCATAATGTTTTTCAAAATTGAATTTGCAAATCTTACAGGTTGTACCATGTAGCAGAATTGCTTTAGCACGTAGATGAGGCTTTCTTTCATAATAGTTAACCAACCGCTTACTCGGCTTGCCTTCAAAATTGTCAGAGTTTTCTTCTTCGAAAGCATCGATATCTGACTTTACTATCTCAAGTAATTTTGTCTTTGAGGTGTTGTTTATTGCTAAAATAGTTTCAAAATTGTCTGCCCATTCTAATTGAGGATGTAAATAAACAATGGCACTAATTTTTGCGACATGGCCGCCTATTTTTTTACGTTCAATTCTCCCGCTACTATTATTTATCTCTTCTAGTACTCTTAGAAAGAACTTCTTTCCAATTTCAGATTTCTTACTGCTTTCTTTTTTTATAAAGATTTTCCCTTCAGCTACAGCTTCTACAAAATAATCCTTTCTATGAATGGGCGACTTAAATACCTCTTTGTTTTTTTGAGCTTGTGCTGCTATTGAAATTAAAACTTCCCAAGCCTTTTCTGATACTTCTAGTTTGTTGTTGCTATTATCAAAGCTTTTAACTTTTTTTAGCTCATCTAAGCTGAAATGTTTATACTCAACTAATGAGGATATCCCATTTGTAATGTGCAAATCTTTTTGTCTTATCAAAAATGCATTGTTTTCATAATCTTCTTTAGTAGCAAAGATTATATAGCCATTTTTATCAAATAGAACACCCGGGAATTTTTTAAGATGATGATACCATTTTCCATCTTCTCGATATAAAGAATGGAGAGCAGTGATTGACAAAAGCTTAATTAAATGCTTTCCGTTCATGATAAATTTGGGTGAGCAAAGTATTTATTTATAATATACCTAGCCAAGCCAGAGTATTCTTGATCAGCGTCTTTAAATTTTTTCAATATCGCCATTTCATCCCTCATTATTCCTTCAAACCAAACCTTCTCTTCATCTGATTTATCAAAATATTTATTATAATTTATTACAGCGATTTCGACTCTCCGGATTTGAGCCTTTATTTGAATAATTTTCTCTTCACGAGCTATTGTAAGAGGAAGCCTGTGTAATGCGTATGTGAGGATTGATATTTGCGCTTTCTTTCCCTCAAAAGTGGTCAGTCCGTCATTTGAAATAATAGCACCATCATCATTAAATTTGAAATATTTTTCAATATTATCATCCTTGCAAGGATTAAGCAAGAGCCTTACAGATTCTTCTAAATCAAAGGCTTGGTTGTATGTTAAGCTATCTGTAAAATATATAATTCCATGAGTATATTTTAAACGATGTATTTCTGTTTCTAATGGAAACTGATCAAGTTTGCCGAAAACTGCTTCTTCAATATTATTTCCATGTCTGAATTCATGGGTATTTGTTTGATTACAGAAAGGACACGCGAACAATAAATTTTCCCATTCAGAAGCTAGCCAAAAATAACCTGGTCTGGAAGGATTGGCATTCTGAATTTTTCCCTTGGGCCTGAAATGCTCTATATCTCCATTATAAATTGCTGTTATTTTACTTTCACAATAAGCGCACTTTCCATTAAACATATTTAAAAGTATCCTCCTTACACTTTTATCTGAATAAATTGAATACGCTTGTTGAATTCTTGCTCCATTTGCTCCAGTTTTTTTGTATTTTTCTGGATGATTAGCAATATCCCGATAATATTCGATTGCGTCTCTTGTTTCCCATTCACCAGAACTTTGAGGAGTTGAACTTATTTTAAGTATGTCTGGGCAATCTGACCTTTTAACATTAATCATCTGTATTAAGATTTAGATTTTTCCATACTTCTTTTACTCTTTTCACAGCTTCCTCTTTTAAACTATCTCGGCTAAAAGTGTTTTTATTGAATACTACCTTTTCTGCTAATAATCTATCTATGACTGTGTACATTAATTCTTCTCTCAACGAAGCTCCTAATTGTTTTTTATTCCTAAGAAAGTCTTTCAATTCATCAATTTCTCTGATTTCATTTAGACTAATGCCTTTGTTTTTAGCCAAAAGTGTGTAGTATCTATTAAACTTAGCTTCTATCTCGGGATCAATAAGACTATTCAAACCAAAAAATTCAGAAGCTAAGATTTGGTCAACTCTTAAGGACGCAGGGTCGGGTAACTCCGTAGTAATTACAACTTGATCATCTAAATTCCTAAGCAACAAAATTTCTTTTTTTTCTGCACCCCTTAAACAAAGTGGATGGTGTGTAGAAATGATAAAGTTAATATTGGGAAACACATGTCTCAACTGGCTTACAATCTTCATTTGCCATCTAGGGTGCAATTGATTTCCTAGTTCATCAATTAATACAATGCCCGCCATTTTTTCCATATCAGATTGTACATCAGAAAGCTTCATCATAATGTCGATTGCCAAAGTGATGGTGCTTTTGTAACCATCGCTTAATTCTGAAAATAACTTTTCGGAATCACCAAGAACTATTTCACCATTCTTTATAGCAAGTTCGGTATCTGATTTATCATCGGGTAATAATTGTTTTATGGAATAAGCGATGCTATTAAAATAAGTAATATCGTTTTTGTGTATAGATTTAAGCCATTTGGTTACATTATTTAAGGCTTTAGTAGGTCTAAATAGATTTTCATAACTAACTTTTGAGGTGTCTTTTTCTGAAATGATTTCGGTTTCCTCTATTGAAAGCCTAAGTGAGCCGTAACCGATTAAATAGGAGTTAAAATCACCATCCTGCTCAATAGTCCCAGTTTTACGTGTTAGCTTCGTATAGATGATATTTTTGCTATTTCTCTCTTTAATTATAATTTCAGCAGTTTGTTTCCTTTTCTTGATTAAAGAACGAATTATGTCTTCATTAATAACTTTCTTATCTACTTTCAAGCCAATAGAAATCGCTTGAAGAATAGAGCTTTTACCTACGCCATTTTCTCCTAATAGAATTAGCCAAGATTTTTTTTCAGAATCATCTTCTTTAAAATCAACTCTTAACTCGTCTATCGATTTAAAATTTCTTATTTGGATATATTCAATAGGAAAATAGTCATTACGAATAATGTTTTTATACAACTTTCCACTTATGAACCTTTTGGCTTCGTCAACATCTCTAAATCCAGGCTCATTATAAATTTCAAAATCTAAAAGCCTAGCAACACGTGAATCTGTATCAGCTTCATTTTCGATAACCCATTTTTTATAGGAGCTAAAGCCAACATCTGGACTCTCTTCATAATAAATTCTTTTAAGTTCCTCTAATAAGGTTCTGTTATTTTCATTAACTTCTTCTAGTATGTTATATATAATATGTTCAGTTTCTCTTTTTGCTTCGAGCCTTAAACGGATTAAATCAGATCTGTTTAGTCGAAGTAGTTCGATTGTTTGTAGACCGTTTTCAGTTATTGGGATAATTTCGCCAGACACGTTATAAAGAAAATGCTGATTTGGAATATCTTGGTAGGGATTCAGAAGCATTCTTTTTTCAGTCGCTAAATCTGATTTTTCGTCTGTTGCTCTTATGCCTTTTATTGGGAAATAGCTTGCTTTATATTGATTACATTCTTTACAGCAATAAACAAGATTTTCCCAGTCAAACGTTAACCACCAATACAAATCTTGGTGATATTCATTTTTATCCCTTACTCCATTATTGGGCCTATACCTATCTACAGTTCCTATTTCAGGGGATTCAATTTTGGTTTCACAGTAACCACATTTTCCATGAAATACAACATGTAAATTTTTTTTAAGCTCATTATCTATTTCTTTGTTAAAAGGCCAATCATATCTTTTTTGGCTTCTGTTTTTAGAGGCAAAAAACTCCTCCATTTTCTCAATAGCTAAATCAACGATCGATGAGCTTAAATATTTAGGAGCATTTTGTTTTTCTATCCTAATCATATTCCCATAGTTTTTTTTGCGAATCGTTCCAATATATTATAACTTGGGTGATTTGTTAGTGAGATTAACTTGTTAGCAATTGCAACAGGAATCAATGCATTTTCATAAATATCGCATCTTAATTTATCGATATTCATAAGTATCTCTTGAATATTCTTTAAATCGGCCAATTCGGGCTGGTTGTAATATGTATTGTGGTTTTCGACAGGTATTGTTAAAACATAAACTCTTCCGTCGAACGCTTTATAAATAAACTTCCCACTGTAATATGAAGTACTACCATACTGCTGTTCTTTGTGATTACCTACCTGTATATAAGTATATATATGCTCATTATTTAATAGAAAAACCTGACCCGGATTCAGTTTATCTTTGATTTGTCTTGCGTGATCTACAAAAGCCCCAGAAGTTTCAACTCCGATCAAATTAATCTTATTGTTTTTGTTAAGATATGTAAGCAAAACCTGCATTGGTTTATGCATATTGGCTGTTTCACCACCAAAACTTAAAGGGCCATCTTTTACAAGCAAAAAGCGATCTACTAAACCATCTTCAATTTCCATTAGACTTTTGATAGTATGAATTATAAAAAAGCTTCCTGTAACACTTTCCAGGTAGGTAATAATGCCAGACGCTCCAGCATCATTATCAACTTTCTCAAATAACCTGAAGACATCAGTAATAAATATTTCTTTATTACACTTATCGTGTGTACATGTCCAAGAGTAATTTTTAAATTCTATTTTGTCTTTCTCTAAAACTATGTTATTAGTTCCACAATGAGGACACTGAGAAAGTTTGTAGTTGCTCTTGGTTGAAGAAGGGTTATATTGCTCAAATATGAACCAATATAATGTTTCAAGAATAGATGTTGTACCAGAATGCTTCTTTTTGAAAAATTCGTGAATTGCTTCTCTAACTGTAGTTCGAAAATCAATATCTTTTTTTAATGCAACATTCTTTGTAGGCAATACAAATTTTTCTCGCTCTATCTTCTTCAGTTTATTAATATCAGAAGGTGATACAAACGGCTTCTTTTCCATCTCATCCAAATCGGAACCTTTGATAAGAAGAGAACCAAACTGAAAGAAAGTAATTAAGGAAGAAGGAAAGCTCTTTTTTACTGGAATGGTTGTGCTTTCTCCGTCAACAGCTACAATAAATTCAATGGTATTTTTCTCTGGATAAATAATATCATACTTAAGAGCATCATTCAACTCTACATCTTCCTCTTTAACAGGAATCTCACAATTGTTTAAATATTGTTTTACTTCCTCATCGTTAATAATGTAACTATGAGAAATTCGGCTACCTCGTTCGAAACTATTATTTGTGTATTCGTTTGACATATTCCGTTATTTAAAAAGTCCGATTTGCACAGGAACCACAAAAGGATTGGAATAAGTTTTCATTCGAACAAATCCTTTGTCATTCTTCGCACTAAACTTAATTAAAGCATCTGCAAAATCACTAAAGTCATAGAATTTACGTAGCTCCTTTACTTCATCTTCATTGTTTAAGTGGGCTATGAACCAGTTCTGTGTATTTTTCAGAATGTTTGAACTGATTGAACTAACTTCTTGTGTGGCATACACCATCCCCAAGTTAAGTTTAGCACCTTCTTTGGCAATTCTATTATAAATCTGACTTAAATCTTTGTCATCTTTCTTAGGGAAAAGGTTGTGTGCTTCTTCAAAGTAAAACTGTATAAAATTATTAGGCTTAGCATCAATGAAATTATTCATGGATGAATTAAAAATAGCTCGACAAATCTTTTCAGAATATAAATTTTGAATTTCAGGATCTCCTTGAGATAAATCTACAATTACTATTTTTCCAACTTTAACGAGTTTGCAAATATTGTCTTCAAACAACTCTGTTTCAGAAGTTGTATGGTATTTTATTAGTGGACGTAATTTTATGAAGCTATTTACTGGACCTCTTTCCCCTGGACTTCTATATTGAGATAAAAATCTTAAAATGGCTTTTAAGTCATTATCTGCCCAAGGTTTTCCTTTTTTTGACTCATAATTTTTTAAATAATCCCACTCGTTATAATTTTTCCAAACTTGGCTGAACCAGGTTATTGCTTCATCATAAGTAATCCCTTTTTTGGGGTCTATACCGCCCTCTTTTACCTGTTCATTAATTTCTTTACATCCTTCAAAGTAAAGTTTATTGCTTCCTGCTAAAGTAAATCCAGCTAATTTCAAACAGCATTTATAAGCTGTCATCTTTCGGTCGTATCTAATTTTTTCCCCTCCTTGTAATTCTCCTTCTTTTTCTAAATTAACACCTAGAAAATCTTCTACATAATCAGATTGTTTCCCAAACTGCTTAAAATATCCTCGCATTAATTCCTGTCCGGCTGAAATATCTTTATAAAAGTTAATTTTTAACACCTCAAAATCATCCTTTTCTAATACGCTATATCGAGTTACATCTTTTATATATTTTTCGAAAATCGCAGTTCCATCTTGCAAGTTTTTATTTGCATACTCACCATTAATATCAAAAATGATTTGTCCTACTTTTTCTTTAGGAATTTCATTTTCATGATATGGATTTATATCTTCTTGAAAGTTGCTTGTTGAGGTAGTTGTTGCTTTATTTGAGAGTTCTTGGGTAGCCTCAATTAATTTTTTAACCGTATTTGATTTACCTGTTCTGGTCATACCAAACAATGCCGTCCTTTTTCCTAATATATCTTTGGTATGCATATAAACCTTTTCATCAGTACTAGTATTTTCAGAATAGTTTTTTCTACTTGAACTGTAACGAACAGTCCCTATCTGAAAATTAGAATCTGGTTTTAACGGACCATCATTATCTCTAAGATTTACAATATATTGAAGATATTGACCTGACGGTTTATACACTTTATATAAATGTGGGGAATAAAAATTTTCTAAATCAGCACCAAACTCTACTTTTCCGCCAGATGTTTTATAGAACGTCCCAAGTATAGAACATTCCATACCCGAGCAACTAAACTCAAATCTGGTAAATTGATCAATTTGCCTGTTCTTTCCCGCCGTCTTAAGTTCCTCTTTGAAATATTCTATTCTAGAACTAATTACGCTATTATCACTTGGAATAGAACAAGGTCTCAGTGCTCTTAATAATAATGCTTCGTGAACGGTTTCTTCTCCAAAGTCATTTTCATAGAATGCCAACAGAAAACAACCTTGGGCAATTCCTCCAACATTATATTTCCAATTATCACAAGTAAGTAGACTTATTTTGTTGTAATCTATTTTGAATGGATTACCTACAAAATTATTGGAGTCTTTTGCGACTTCAAAAATATCTGTCTTAGCAATTTTTTCAAATTCGTCTCTTAAGTTTTCCATGATTATAACGGTTTTAATGGAGATTTGAAATTGGGTTCGCTAAATCTGAGAATCGCCTGTTCTACATATTCATCTTTGATTTCAAAAGATACCCACTTGCGATTTAGCTTTTCTGCACAGTAACCAGTCGTATTGCTGCCAGAAAATGGATCTAAGACCAAATCATTTTCATCTGTTAAGAATTGAGTGAAAAAGTTAATTAGTCCGCCAGACATACGTGCAGGATGTGGTGTTATACCTTTACCTCGACATGTTTTGAGAAAATAGTCGTTAGAGTTGGTATTTGAGAAACTCAATACGCTGTGAGGTAATCTGACGTCTCGTTTTTCATCCAGATTTTCCATTTCAAAGAAATTGTGAGAAATGCTGCCACCGTTATCTTTTAAAAAACCTTTTTCACTTATTTGGTGCTCTGAGGGTCTTTTACCAGCATTATACTTCTGTGTTTTCAATAACTTTAGCATACTCTTACTGTAAGGACGTAATACCTTACTATTGTCAGCTTTTGGTAGGTCGCTTTTTGCAATCCACCATACATGTGTATAGCTATCTACCGTTCTAAATCTATTTACAGTAACCCATTGTGCTGGAGATGGAAGTTTTGAAGGATTGTAGCAAATAAATTCTTGTATTAATCTTAAATTGGCTGTAGGGTGTTTTACAAGCCCAAAGAGACATTCGAGATGTAGTAAGGATTGAACAGGCCTTTCTGGTTCCCACGCATTGCCGATTTCTATAACTAATGAACCATCATCAGCTAATAGCTCTGAAAATATTGGAGCGAGTTTAATAAACCATTCTTTATACTCTTCACCTTTCTCATTACCATATTGTTTTTTATTGTTTAATGGAAATGGCGGAGAAGTTACAATCAAGTTCACTTTTCCTTTTAAATAATCGAGTTCGGCGCCATTGGCTAATAAGTCAATTGAGTTGCCTTGGATTAATATTCCTTTATTTGATTTGTATGTTGGTGTTGAATTCACGAAGATGTTAGATTAACAGGCTATTAACGCTTTCTGTATATTTTGATAAAATTCACTATAATAATGTAAATAAAAACTAATAATGAAATGTTAATGAAAAGATAAAAAGTACTTAGAAGGTCAAACTCCCAAAAACTAATTGTGGATACATTAAAAATTTTTATAGAATTTGGTAATAAAAGATAGAAAGTGAATAGATAGAACAAAAAGACAGAGGCAATTTTAAAAAGCAATCTAATTCTTTCTCTATTATAGAGGGTAATTTCTGTTGCTTTTGAGCTATCTGGTTTTTTTTTCTGATCAAATATCTGAGTTTCTCGAATAATTAAATCTAAAATGATAGTGATAAAAACTAAGATTATTGAAATTGCTGAATAAATGTCTGTTAAATCTTTAGATTCCATATTTATTCTTCAAGTGATTGTAAGAGTCTGTTTGAAGGATTACTTTTCCTCCGCTATTTATTTTTTGTTTAAATAACTCTAATCCAGGTTTTTCGACTGTCATTATTTCATTTAGTTCATGAATAATAGGTTTTGAAGTTATGTTGAACTCCCACCTATCATCCCCTAAATCATCTCCAGATTGAAGAAATACTATAATTTCATCTTGCAACTTCTGCCTTAATTTATTTCTATGCGTGGCCTTCAAATTATTTAATAAAGCTCTGCTTTTTAATTGAGTTACATTAAATAATAACGCAATATCATTGTCTGTTGGGAATTTGCCAAAATAATGTTCGATAAGTAAAAGGATTCTTGAATTCAATACATCTAATGTTTTTGAGGGCATTCCAGAATCCGTAATCATAGTAATATATTCATAAAATGCTGACCTTGCCAGATCATTTAACTTATCATTGATTTCAGGATCAGTCACCGCAATGTCCAAGTTTAGATTACTCTTAAATAGGTCTCTTAATCTATTAAACTCAGCGTCAGGAAAATCAAAGCTTATAATCATAATATTTATTTTTTAGCTATAAATTCTTGTACCTCACTCTTACTCCAATCACTCGGATGCAGTAGCTCCCTAATATCAACTCTTAAAAATTCCGCTATTTTATTTAAAGTTGTTACAGTAGGTTGATGTTTATTATTTACCCATCTGGAAACAGTTTCTTTTTCTATTTCCAGAAACTCAACTAAGTCTTTATTGCCTGCACCTTTTTCTTTTAAAACTTCCGCAATCCTATTGATCATAAATATTTTAAAATAATAGTTGATATTTAATATCAACTTTACTATATTTGTTATCAGTTATTTATAGCGACAAATAGAGTTGGGGCAACCTGGCTTTAACGATGTCACTCATGGCAGAAACCGTCAAACTTCCCACATGAGATGTTCGTGAGTTCGCCGTACTTATTGAGTTTTGCTATCTTCGTGATATCTTATTCAATACGGCGGACTTCATGTTAGTCTTTTGTGGAATTCAGATTCATCTGAATGGTTCTTGACGGTACCACTGCCAAAAGCATTGAGGTTCGCCTTATTGGCTTTCAGCCAATCTGGTTTCCTCATTACTTTTACTGAGTTCACATCGTTTTACATAAAATTAACCGTTTATGAAAACGAACCAATTAAACGCCATCAAACCCTACTGCTTCTTTACAGAAGTAGCACAAAATCATTCCCTCCAAAATTTGTTAAAGAACGTTATTTGTTCTCCATCCTAATGTTTGCCAGAAATTCCAGGTAAAAAAGCGCCCTGAATAAAAAGGGAGTATGCGGGCGATCGCATACCCGATTTGAGGAGGGGTTAATTTAAACTGGTACCAGCCCCGTGATGATTAGGCACAGGTGCAAACTAGGGTGTTTCGCGATTCCAAGGTAAGCATCTTTTTCCTATTGTTTATTACGGTTTACCGTAAAGTATACAGAAATGTATGCTCGGGGCTGTTTATTGCTTTGATTTTTATCAACAATCCAATAATTAACCAAATGTAGAATGAAATCATTTAGCCAGTATCCATTTAACAGGCTCTTTGCTTTAAAGCCAAAAGGACCGGTTTAGCGCAGGAGCGAACCCTGTTCCGCTCCTGTTTTCCATAAAATTTGGTGATTTAATAATTGTTTAAGGAGCGGGCAGGGTTTTGCTTTCACATCCGCTTAATTGTGTATCGCTTTAAGATCCCCGCCTGCGAAACGATGACGGTTTGGTGAAATGGGATTGGCGAAGAGAAAGTTTCGACGAGGATAGCCGACATCAGATGCCAGCCTTGATTTTTGGTTACCTTTTTATCAAGAAAAAGGTAAAAGGCCGCCGCCGATGAGGCGAAAGAGAAATTGCGAAAGAGATACTTCGACAAGCTCAGGATGACAACTGGTGAGATTAATACCTGCTTTAAAAGATCTCTCCGCTACGGTCGAGATGACGGACTGGTTGGATGGGATTATTTTAAGGATTATGACAACATGCTATAGCCACCCTGCATTCCCTCCCTTCTGGGGAGGGTTAGGGTGGGGCTTTTACAATACAACACTATAGCCGCCCTGCGTTCCCTCCCTTCTGGGGAGGGTTAGGGTGGGGCTTTTTAAACCAAACAAACTAACATGAAAAAAATAATACTTTTTACTGTAATGGCTTTGCTATGCCTAAATTTTTGGGCGGGCGCACAGGCCCAGGAACGCCTGATCATTGGCGACAAAGTACCAAATATAGCATTCTCAACAGTACTTAATTATAAAGACAGCACCATTCAGCTTTCACAACTAAGAGGAAAAGCGGTCATCCTTGATTTCTGGGCAACCTATTGTACAGCCTGCTTAAAGGAGTTTCCAAAAATGGATTCCCTGCAACGCCAGTATGCTAAAAACCTGCAGATCATTTTAATGGATGCCTACACGAAAGACACGAAAGCAGTGTTACAGGCATTTTTAAAAGAAAGACTGCGTGCCGACAGTGGCTTTTCGATGCCACTGGTGCAACATAGTGAAGCCATTAAAGGGGTTTTTCCAATTAAAAGTATGCCACACTACATCTGGGTCGGCGCGGATGGCCGCATTAAAGCCATTACCCGGGCAGATCAGGTTAAGCCTGCAAACATCGAACGGCTCATTGCTGGCTTGTCGCTTAACCTCAAACTTAAAAAAGACTAGCCATGAATGACAATCATTTTAACGCTAAAAAAATGAAGTGGAACTTCATGATTATCAGCACGGTGATCATCTTATCGATGCTGGCATTTTTTTCGGCCTACGCTCAAAACCCATCAAAAATTTCAGGTAAGGTAACAGATTTAGATGGCCGCCCGGTTGGGGCGAGTGTCAGGTTTAAAGGAGGAATGCTGCTTGCCGATGGCAAAAATGGCGAGTTTACAATCCCATCTGTCAAACCTGGCGATACCATACGCTTTACCGCGCTGGGATATACCGCCCTGACCAAAATTTACCGCCGTGAGGGCGATTTTCTCGCCATCAAAATGACAGAAGAAATTAAACAGCTGGAAGATGTAGTGGCGCAAACCGGTTATCAGACGGTAAAGCCTAACGAAATAAATGGCACTGTTTCGCTCATTAATGAGCAGGCACTTCAAACCCGTGTAGGCACGAATATCCTCGATCGGATTATCGGTCAAAGCAGCGGATTGATGCTGCAAACCGGCAAAAGCAATGGTAATCCTCAAAATACGACTAACCTGAGCATAAGAGGCCTGGGCACCATTAACGGCCCACTGGATCCCCTCATTGTATTGGATGGCTTCATTTATGAAGGCGACATTAACAATATCAATCCGAACGACGTAGAAAGTGTATCGATTTTGAAGGATGCTGCCGCTGCATCCATCTGGGGTGCCAGGGCAGGCAACGGAGTGATTGTGCTCACCAGCAAACGTGGGAAATTAAATCAGGCCATGCAGATCACTTTTGGAGCCAGTTATTTTTTACAGGCATTACCTAAGCTGAAAGAAATGAATCAGCTGGAAGCCCGTGATTACATCATGGTGGAGCGGCAATTATTTGATGCGGGTTATTTTAACGACCGGATCACCACCACGCCTTTTTATGCGCTTACGCCAGCGGTAGAAATTCTGCTGGCCATGCGGAGTGGCAAACTGAGCGGAGTGGGAGGCGCGAGTGAGCTGGAAGCCCTGAGCAAACAAGACACCCGCCAATCGTATCTGGATAACTTCTATACCCATCCACTCACCCAACAATACAATCTGAATCTGAAAGGTGGCGGTGAAAGGAACAGTTATTTATTCGGAATTGCTTACGATCGTGCTAAAGGAGAAACCTATACAACAAACGACAAACTGAACCTTCATTTTGCAAACGATTTTAAAATTGTTAAAAACCTCGATTTAAGCACCAACATGTATTACACCAATAGTACGGCAAATAGCGGCAGGCCTGCATACAACAGTTTAGCCGTTGGCGGTCGTTTTCCCGCCTATCTCGATTTTGCATCTGGCGATAAGCTGGCATACCAATATCGTTCGGCTTATACCGATACTTTGGCAAGAGGCAAACTATTGGATTGGGCTTACTATCCGCTTGATGATTACAAGCACGACGTTTATAGAAGAAAAACGCAGGAATTTTTTGCCAATGCAGGTTTACGCTATCAGATCATGAGCGGTTTAAATATACAGTTGAGCTACCAATACCAGAAACAAAATACAACATATACCCAAACCGCCGATGTACAGAGCTACGCTGCCCGTAATCTGGTAAATACCTTTAGCCAATATGATCAAAGTACAGGCTTGATCAAATACATTGTACCAAAGGGCGGCATCCTGAATATGGATCATACTGAAGTGTATTCTCATACAGGGCGGGCACAGTTGAATTATAATAAAATATTCGGCCTTCATACCATCAACGCCATTTTAGGTGCTGAAATGCGTTCGGCCAGCACCAGTGGAAATGCCAGCAGGCGTTTGGGTTATCAGGCTGATCCACTCTATTTTAGTGCAGTTGATGAATTGACCGCTTATTCCGAAATCTTAACAGGTAATTACAGTCAGCTGGCTGGAAACAATACTTTAACGCAAACCGATTACAGGTTTGTAAGCTTATATGCGAATATTGCCTACAGTTATAAAGGGCGTTATACCATAAGCAGCAGTGTTCGCCGTGATGGCTCTAATATATTTGGAGCCAATACCAACGATAAATGGAAGCCCTTATGGAGCGCAGGGCTAGGATGGAAACTGGCGGAAGAAAGTTTTTACAACCTGGATTGGCTACCGGTATTCACTTTAACCAGCACCTTCGGCTATAGTGGCAACGTAGATTTAAGCAGAAGCGCATCGGCAATTGCCGGATATGCCAGCAACACCGTAACTGGTTTTCCAATTACCAGGGTAAACACCATTGGCAACCCCAGTTTGCGATGGGAGCAATTATCGCAACTGAACCTGAAGGTAGATTTTGAGCTCAAAAGACAGCGCTTAACCGGGTCGTTTTCCTGGTACCTTAAAAAAGGATCTGATCTGTACGGCAATTCACCTTACGATTATACCAGCTGGGGCGGCAGAGATGATTTGGTAAGGAATATAGCCAACATGAAAGGTTATGGTTTCGATTTGGATTTACACAGCAAAAACATCCAAGCCGGTCGTTTCAACTGGAATACAGACTTATACCTCAGCTATAACCAAAGTGAAACAACCGAATATTACAGTCAATACGGTGGTAATATCGTCAATCTCCTATCAGGAGGCACATTTATCACCCCCGTGGCAGGTTATCCACTTTACTCGATTGCAGGCTACAGGTGGGGCGGACTAGATGCGCAGGGAAATCCACAGGGCTATCTGAAGGGGCAATTGAGTACTGATTACAATGCCATCGCTGAAGAAGCTGGGCAAACTGGTGCCAACCTGGAATATAAAGGCACTGCCAGCCCCACCTATTTTGGATCAGTGATCAATACTTTTGGGTGGAAAGGAATAAGCTTATCATTCAATATCAATTATAAACTGGGTTACCAGGTGCGTAAACCTGCCTTGTCGTACAGTCAGCTGATCAGCAATGGGATCGGAAACAGGGAGTTTGCCAGTAGGTGGCAAAAACCAGGGGATGAATCTGCTAGCAATGTACCTGCTTTCGTTTATCCCGTTAATGGTAACCGTGATGCTTTTTATGCAGGGGCAACTGCCAACATCATGTCTGGCGATCACATCCGGCTGGATTATATCCGTTTGGCTTATACTTTTAGTACAGCAACCTGGAAGTTTCCTTTTCGCAATCTCGAAGTATATACGGGACTGCAAAATGTTGGCATTTTATGGAAAGCCAATCATGATGATTACGATCCCGATTACACCAATGTTATTCCGCCAGGCCGTCAACTCACTTTCGGAATTAGGGGCTCATTTTAATCTAGAAAACGATGAAAAAGAAATATACGATAGCCATTATTGTTGGGCTATATACCACAATTGCCATACTTGGCTGTAAAAAATACCTGGAAATGAAATCCGATGCAAAGCTTGTGATCCCTAAAACACTCACCGATGCGCAGGGCTTACTGGATGACGCCACTTTAATGAACCTGAGAACCACGCCATCATTTGGCGAGGCTTCGAGCGATGACTTTTTTCTTCCGCCGGCCAGCTACAACGCTATTCTTAGCCGAGGGCAGGAAGCTTATACCTGGCAGCCTACCCCTTACCGATATCAAAATGATTGGAGCATGGGCTACCTTGCCGTTTACAATAGCAATTTAAGCCTGGAGCTATTGAACGATATCACACGTAATACGGCAAATGCTGCGGCATGGGATCAGGTTAAGGGGAGCGCTTTATTCTTCAGGGCCTATTATTTTCTGATGCTGAACAGCCAGTTTGGTTTAGCCTATGATCAGTCATCAGTTTCAGACTTAGGTATCCCGCTGCGCCTAAGCACCGACTTCAACAGTCCATCTGTAAGGGCAAGTGTGCTTGGGGGCTATCAACAGGTGATTGATGATGCCGGCAAAGCAATCGATTTATTACCCGACTATCCGCAACATGTTATGCGTCCATCAAAAGGGGCGGCAGCAGCCTTGCTTTCCAGATGTTATCTGTATATGCATCAGTATGATCTGGCTTTGAAATATGCTGGTGAAGCGCTTAAATTCAATAACAAGCTGATGAATTTTAATGGTGATAACGACCTTTTAGCATTGAGTAACGCTGTGCCTGTTAAAAAATTCAATAAAGAAACCATTTGGTATGCAGAATTATCAACCAGTTTTGGTGTAACCACTACTGCCAGAATAAGAATTGATTCAAATTTATATGCCAGTTATGGCACGAATGATTTGAGGAAAACGGCATTTTTTAAGGCCGCCGCTCCGTACCAGCAATTTAAAGGGAACTATACCGGAAGCGCAACGGTTTATTTCTCTGGGTTTGCAACTGACGAGCTTTATTTAAATAGCGCAGAGTGTAAGGCCTATCTTAATGATTTGCCTGGCGCAATGGCCGATTTAAACACTTTATTGAAAAGCAGGTGGAAAAACTCAGTAGCTTTTGTACCATTAACGGCAGTTAGCAGAATTGATGCTTTGGATAAAATCAGATTAGAGCGGAGAAAAGAGCTTTTAATGCGTGGCTTACGCTTCGGTGATCTGAAGCGATATAACAAGGAGGGTGCAAACATTATCCTGAAAAGATTAGTGAACGGCAAAACCTATACACTTTTGCCAAATGCAAGCTATTATGCATTACCGATCCCTACAGATATCATTGAGGCTTCGGGTATGCCACAAAACTAAAAAAAAGGGCAGATAAAAAATTATCTGCCCTTTGCCGTTTTATCAAAGTGATGTACTATTGAATACTACGGTTTTGAATTTCCATGCTGGCATCTGCACTTCCTGCCACATACGCATTAGCTGATGAAATGGCGCTCGCATTTAGATTGAGTGTAGATTTCAATGTAGGGGTAGCACCTGCATTTACATAGGTAGCATCCACTTTTATTAAACAGGCCTGTTCCTGCTCCTGATCACAATCTCCTGCTGTTGCATCATAAACCCATTTACTTTCATCTTCTACGTTAGCTTCGCTATGATTGGAATCGTTGAAACGAAAGGTGTACTGGATTCTCTTTGCATTGCTTTCTGTTTTAAAGGCAGATCCTGTAAAAACCAATGTTAATCCGAAAGCGGCGGCCAACAGGCCTTTGCTTAAATTTTTAATGTTTGTATTCATGTTTTAATACTGCTTGTTTGCATTTGAAAAAGCAGTGAAAAAGTTTAGTTTAAGGTTTGGGCTTTCGCCCCGTTTATAAAATAATTTATGCTGTAACGGCTAACCTCCTTCCTTTTTTGCTCATGGTGTAAAGACAAAAACTATTGATGGCGATTAAAACCAGATTGAATTTTAAATGATTTTTCCAGCTCATTTTGGAAATGAAGCCCCCGCAGCTGCAAGGTCTTTCGGGGAAAGCCCCATTAAGAATCAGCAAAATATAAATGGTAAACGCTATCAAAAGCATTAAGGAGAGAATCAGGCCACTTAGCTTTTTCCCTATAATTAAAAGGATTGCGGCTATGGCCTCGGTAATCAATAATCCGTAAGTTAATATACCCTGGAAAAAGATGGGAAAAGGCTGATCAGCCATTTGATTCTGGTAATGATTAAAATCGATGATTTTGATAAAAAAGGCATAAGTCCACAAAGTAATGAGCAGCATCAACCCTGCTGTATTTAAAAGATTACCGATGATCAATCTGCTTTTCATATCCTTCATTTTGAATAGAATAAAGCTAGCTGGATAAGGAGGAGTAAAAAAGGTTAGAATTGCACCGAATGCAAGCTTAATTTGCAGCGCTTGTAATCAATTCGGCTTTGGGCGGTTGAGTTAATTCATCTGATAGATGATTTACAATGGGGGATATTGGCTTCAGCTGTATGCGCAGGCTTTAGCCGTATCGCAAATGTTTGATGGTGCTGATGCTCATGCCCAGAAAGGAAGCAATATCTTTCAAACTGGCATGGAGTAACAGAGAGGAATGATATTTCATTAGGAAAGCGTAGCGGGCGGCACTTTCAGCATGTTGGATCAAATCAAGATGTTCGCTCAGTTTTTGATTGATGCGCTCCAGATAGCCCTGGCTGATATAATAATATTCCGGAAAAAGGTGATTGAGGTGCTTGAGATGAATATACGATAGGGCAATTACCGTACTTTGCTGATCGAGTGAGATAGTGGTTCTGGCTGGGGTTTGGCTAAAAAGGCCATCCAGTGGCAAAATCAACTCACTCTGCCAGTACCACAAGGTCAAATCTTCTGCGGTATGCTCATCTACACGGTGCACCCTTGCCGAACCTGATGGCAGATACCAAATGTGTTTTGGGATTTTACCGGTCTCCAATAGCTTGTAGTTTTTGGGCAATACTTTTTCGGTAACACTTTCTTCGAGGTATTCGGTCAACCCTTCAGATAAAGGATGGTATTGACTGAGGTGCTGCGTAAATTTTTCGAACAGATTTATCATCTTTGGGATTCATTAGTTCCAAACTGTACAGGGGATGTGACCTAACACATAGGGCTGTGTTCCACATTCCGCAATCAAGTATCGATCAATGCATTGCGGATTTCATGCTTTGCTTTTTTTTTACTGATATTCAATGGTAAAACTAAGGGCTTGTTCTTCATTAAAGCCTTCTTTTTCTGAATATTTACCTTTGGTATCTTGGTGCACCACCACCACTTTATCTTGGGTTTCGGAACGGGCACCCGCTGTGGTTGCTTTGATGAGTACAATCGGCAGCCGGTTTTGAATAAAGTAACCGCTTTTTACTGCCGCCATAGCGATAAATTCGTTGCTCAAGGCATCGAGGAAAATGATCTGGCTCTCGGCCAGGTTAAAATTACTCTTTAGCCAGCCCCTAAAATCGGCGCTCACTGCTGCTGCCTCCTGCCGGAGTTGAGGATCGGGCAATTGGTAAAGTTGCCTCAAGAGTTCGGATAATCCTTCAGGACTAAATTCATGTTTATCCATAATGTTATATTTTATCTTGCACACCATTGTGCTAACCAAATTTATTAAACACTTCCGCTCTTGAATAGGCCCAAACGGTATCCATAGTGCATATTGCCCATTTTTTGTCGAATAATGTCTCATTTCTTTTTAAAACTGCCCTAAATTGCGGTGATGCCGTTCAGTTTAATTCTTGAAAATTAGTACAGGAATGCAAATCCCCTATCCATTTCAACGCTTGTTTTAAATGGAAATATTTTTTTTTATATCTTCTGCTTCCAAACAAGCCAAACCCAATTTCAACGCATGCTCATTCAATCGAAATATCCGCTATATTTTTCCCTTACCACCCGATTATGGCTTTCTGTTTTTGTGGCAATCTATATTGTAACGGAGTGTCACCAGGCTCCAATTTGGAAATCTCTTTCTGATCCGAATGTCTGGATTACTATTATCTGTTCAATTGGTATTGCTTTGATCTTAATCTGTATCATTCATTGGATTACGCAACTACTGGACAGGACTTACAACTGGAAACTGGAGTATAGAAAACGTTTATTATATCAACTGATCCTTTGCATACTCGTTCCCATTGCTTTAGACATCTTTCTCGTCAAAGGCTTTTTTTGGCTTTTTAAACTTGATTATGTTCAGAGCCGCTATGAAACCTCAGAACTTCCCTTAGCAAAACTGTTAATTTACGTACTCAATGGATGGTACTATCAGCTGTATCTCCAACACCAACAAGCAGCAGACCAGATCGAAGCCGAGCGCTTAAAAAAAATAGCAGCACAAGAAAAAGAATTAGAGGCAGTAGAGGAAGCTGAGAATTTAAAGCGTGAAGCAGCCGAACTTGAGGCTAGCAGTGCGTCTTTATACCATCCAAACTTAGTTTTTCAGGGAACAATGGGTGTTCATAACAGGTTGTTCCAGGTCAGGGACTTGAGCTGTTTTGAGCGCCGGGGCAGGATTAGTCTGGCATTGCTCAAGGATAATAGCACCTGGATGATAGACGCTAATACCGAAACACTCGAAAAAATGTTAAATCCTGCACGTTTTTTCAGGATTAATCATAAATCAATTATAGGCTTTGACACCATAAGGAACTATAAAAATAATGGCAAAACAGGCAATGTGCTTTTCAAAGAAGAGATTGACTTCCAGGGGTCGACGTTGATTAGCAGAGACCGATACCAGAACTTTAAAGATTCATTTAAAGCTTACGTGGAAAATCAGTAAAAAGAGGAATGGCAAGATGTTCAAAAGATCACCTTTGTGCATAATTATTTAAAAATACTATTCATTTTAACCCATCTGTTTTTGTAAATTTAGTTATCGATCAATGCAACATAATAGTTAATCATCAAGTTAGCTTCAACCGAATCAGCTTTCGGATGGGTGCTACCAGAACTAAAGATTTGCATCATGAAAAAGATCGATACCCTGATTAAAATTCTCTACAACATTTATCTTTTGTTAAAAGATCATCCAAATTTACTTGCTGCGCTACCGCTACAGTATGATGATAGCCAGCAAATGACCCGCCAGGAGGTAAAAGATTACCTAAAAATTAGCGAAAGTACCTACAAACGCAAGGTAAAAGACGGCACATTAAGGCCGATCAAAATGCCTGGAGGTGATCGTTTTTACAAACACGAATTACTGGCGGCTTTTAATGAGAGTCATCGCCGTGGCCGTACCTGATTGTTTACCCTTTATTGCAGATTTCCTTAGGCTTTGTTAACCCATTGTTAACCCTTTCTATACCCTTTGTTAACCCATTCTGTACCTATTGTTAACCCATTGCTTACCCAAACAGTAAACATGGGGTAAACAAAGGGTAATAAAACAGTAGCGTTATTGCCTGTTAGGGGAACTGCAACAGACAGCATAATTTCAAAAATCAAGCAAAAAAAGGAGATAATACATTGTTTTAAGATTCTCGCGATGTGACACTGATAGTTGATTGTGGGTGATTATCGGAAGAGGTTGCCGAAAAATGTACTACGCATCGCTATAAGCGCCATGGCTCCCACTCCTTCGGGAGAGGGATAAAAACTACTGAAAAAAGGTAAGAGGCCGCCGCCGATGACGCGAAAGGAATGATTGAAAAGAGATCCTTTAACAGGCTTAGGATGACACGGACAAGATTCAGCTTAAAAGATCTCTCCGCTGCACTCGAGATGACCACCCCTAAAACAGGCGCTCGCTATAGCCGCCCTGCTCTCCGGCCTAGCAGATGATGGAAGGATAGCCCGTTGAAACTTTTGCACTAACGTTCAATTAGCAGGAACAAGGCAACGTGTTCTGTTCCGACCCTTCGTCGGAATACTTGCGTTGCCGCAATGGAAGTTTCTACGAGGATAGCCAACATCAGATGCAAGCCTTGAGGTATTAATAATTTGTTATTGTTTTTTAAAGGCATTAATGAGCTCGCTGAAGGGCTCGGTTTTGCTACTTTTCTATCAAGAGAAAAGTAGGAGGCCGCCGCCGATGAGGCGAAAGAAAAATTCAAGGTTTTGATTATTTATTTTACGCTTTAAGATCCCTGCCTACGCGAGGATGACGGATTTGTTGAGGGTGTTTAGGATTCTAAGGCTATCAAACGGGAAATTAGGCTTCATTTGTCCTGGCCGGACAGGCTTTTTGCTTTTTGATGTCAAAAAGCAACAAAAAACACCGACTTAAAATTATTCATTGATATTTATCTTTTTATTGGTATTCATGAGGGCTACGCCGTTTTTGTATTCAAGTTTCTGCTTAGGCCTTTACCGTGCATCCCGGATATCAGGTTAGACTTCATTTGTCCTGGCCGGACAGGCTTTTTGCTTTTTGATGTCAAAAAGCAACAAAAAACACCGGCTTAAAATTATTCATTGATATTTATYTTTTTATTGGTATTCATGAGGGCTACGCCGTTTTTGTATTCAAGTTTCTGCTTAGGCCTTTACCGTGCATCCCCAAGAATTTGTCAAGCCGGATTGAAGGTTAACGGAGATGTTCTGCGTTGGCCTTATTAGGTGGAAAAACAAAGTCGAAATTGCAGGCGGTTGTGTATTTCTGAATCAAAAATATAGAAGATAAAATTCTAGTTCTTCAAGCTTTAAGCGACGGCGAGTTTAAGTTATCCTAAGGTTTATACGCAATTAGGTACAAAGATTGCTCGCTGCGCTCGAAATGACGATGCCCAAAAATAGGTGCTCGCTATAGCCGCCCTGCTATCCGGCCTAGGAGATGATGGAAGGGGAAAACGTTAAAGCTTATGTAGCAACTTTCAAAAACCACAAACCAAGGCATCGCGTATTCTGCGATTCTTCATCGCAGCTTGTGATGCCGCAATAAGAGCTTTGACGAATTTATCCGACATCAGCTCCAAGCCTTGATTTTTGGTTACCTTTTTATCAAGAAAAAGGTAAAAGGCCGCCGCCGATGAGGCGAAAGAGATCCTTCGACTACGCTCAGGATGACAGGATGCGAGATTAATACCTAGCTTAAAAGATCTCTCCGCTGCACTCGAGATGACCACCCCTAAAACAGGCGCTCGCTATAGCCGCCCNTCAGGATGACAGGATGCGAGATTAATACCTAGCTTAAAAGATCTCTCCGCTGCACTCGAGATGACCACCCCTAAAACAGGCGCTCGCTATAGCCGCCCTGCTCTCCGGCATAGGAGCTGATGGAAGGGGAAAACGTTAAAGCTTATGTAGCAACTTTCAAAAACCACAAACCAAGGCATCGCGTATTCTGCGATTCTTCATCGCAGCTTGTGATGCCNATGGAAGGGGAAAACGTTAAAGCTTATGTAGCAACTTTCAAAAACCACAAACCAAGGCATCGCGTATTCTGCGATTCTTCATCGCAGCTTGTGATGCCGCAGTAAGAGCTTTGACGAATTTACCCGACATCAGATGCAAGCCTTGATTTTTGGTTACCTTTTTATCAAGAAAAAGGTAAAAGGCCGCCGCCGATGAGGCGAAAGGAATGATTGAAAAGAGATCCTTCGACTACGCTCAGGATGACANATTTTTGGTTACCTTTTTATCAAGAAAAAGGTAAAAGGCCGCCGCCGATGAGGCGAAAGGAATGATTGAAAAGAGATCCTTCGACTACGCTCAGGATGACAACGGATGAGATTCAGCTTAAAAGATCTCTCCACAACGGTCGTGATGACGGATTGGTTGGATGGGATTGGCTGGAGGGATTTGCTGAACGTAAACATCGTATAAACGAGAAGATTGCCGCAAGCGTGAAATACTCCTTCGCCCTCCTACCGCAGGCAATGATATAAGGTATTGTGGAATGAGGTTTGGAATGGGTATCCAGTCTGGCAAATGATGAAGGAAAAAAAATACATGTTTTAGATGCCTATAGGGTTCAAAACCTAAACGATTTCGATCCGTAAAAGAGAATTGCATCGTCTATGGTTCACTTCAGCCCATAATAGATCATCTCGTCCCAATACAGCCTATAATGCATCTCAGCCTAATAATGTGAACTATGTTTGGTCATGGATTTCAAAATATACCGGTATTCAACATCCATTTAAACAATGATCACAATTTAAAATTTAGAAATTATGGGAGCGTATTCAAAAGGTGCCAATGGCACATTCTCCGGAAAAGTTGGTAGCGTTGTTGGCACCAGCTGGCGCAGTATTGATTATTTAAGAAGTTTGCCTAAGAAAAGCAAAAAGGAGCCCACAGCCGACCAGTTGGCACAAAGGGCAAAATTTGCACTGGCACCGCTTTACCTCAGGCCAATAAAAGACATTCTCAACATTGGCTTTGGCGATAAAAACCTCAACAAGCTTACGGGTTATAATGCTGCGGTGAGACTGTTCTTAAATGACGTAGTTACAGGGGATTATCCTGCCTTCAGCATCGATTTTTCCAAAATGGTATTGAGCAAGGGATCTCTATCTGTATTTCATGGCCTGGGTGCCAATTTACAGGGAGAAGATATTGTACTTACCTGGAAGAGCATCCTGAACAGGTATAATGCTTTTACAGATGATACCCTTATGGTGGTCTTGTTCAACGAGACCAAAATGATGTATCAGATTTATGAGGAAATAACGCGGGCCGACCTCACTTACACCATTGAGATCGGAAACGATTTCTCGGGAGATGTTTATGATGCGTGGGCATTTTCCATGAAGCGTGAAGGAGACATCGTTGGCAACAGCCAGTATCTCGGATCCTTTACCATGCCTTAATTATTAACCGGAAAGCCGTTTGACGGTGGTGTATTATGCTGGTAAAACCAGAGCAGGTATGCTGCATCAAATGGCTTTCCTAATCAAAAAAATCATGAAAACATTAATCTTAAAATTTGCTACGGCAAAATTCCAAAAAGTACTCGAACCGATCATGCTGATAACCATCATGGTATTAGGCTGGCAAACATTCACCAAAATATTAACGAAGCTCGATGTTACTGTTGCACTGCTGGATGCAGGTATTTGGCAGTTACTCCTATTAGCGGTATTGATATTTATAGGCTGGTTAATTATTGCCTGGCATTTAACCCATCATTTTTGGCAGCGGCTGGGTCTTGTTGAATTATCAAATATGGTTTCACAGTTTAAAAATTTAGCGTTATGGCAACAATTAGGATTTTACTGGGCATCATTTGCCTTGCTGCTTTTGGCTGGAGTGGGCTGCCTGGCAGCGGTTTTGTAGGCTGGGCTGAGTTTGGAGCCGGAAATATGGAGCCGGCAGTTGCTAACAAGAAGTGGCCAGCCTTTAGTGTGGCTTACATAAAAGCAAAGCCTCGGCATCTTATTTCCAAAAAGGCAGCCTCTTGTGCGGTTAAAAATGCCATTATCGCCATAGCACAATCTCAGATCGGTGTGCGGGAGGCTACAGGCAAAAACGACGGTTTAAACGTAGCGCAATACCTTGCCTATACCAGAGAGCAGAAGGGAGCGCCCTGGTGTGCCGCCTTTGTAAGCTGGGTATTTGGAAGGGCAGGTTTCGGTCAGCCTAAAACCGCCTGGAGCCCTTCGCTGTTTCCGCTTCAGAAACGAACGACTGACATTCAACCTGCAACTGTATTTGGCATTTATTTTCCTGCTTTAAAAAGGATCGCCCATTGTGGTTTTGTAGAGCGCCTGGATGGGCACTGGATCATCACCATTGAAGGCAATACAAACGTTGCCGGAAATCGAGAAGGTGACGGGGTGTATCGGAAACGAAGATTGGTAAATTCCATCCGGTACTTTGCCGATTGGACCCAAGGGAAGGAGGAAGCAAAGCATGAGAAATTTTAGTCTGCTGTTGATGATCATCAGCCTCACCAGTGCTTGTGGGAGTATTAAAGATAAACAGCTTCTGAAAGCAAGTACCTCCGAAGCGGAAGCCATTGAAATGAATTCGAATTTATCGATCGGCACCACTACCAATGAAGTAATTACCGACAGTTCCCGGCAGGATTACCTGGTAGAGATTTCACCGCTTGGTGTTTTTACTTATGATGCCTTTAACGGATACAAAGGCATGGCCAGCCAATTGGTGTGGAAAGGAAAGTTACAGCAACAAACCCAGATGAAGCGCAAGGAGAATCAACTTATTGGCGTTAATCACCGGCAAACACAGGCCACAAAAATAAAAAAGACTCAATTGGACGAACATCTCAAAAAATCAGGTTGGAGTTCAGCCATTTGGCTTTGGCTTGCGGTAGCCGGTGGGATATTCCTGGCTTGGGTAATCTTGGTTTCCAGGTTGCGAAAGAAGTTAGCGATGATTTAAATTAAACGGCGCACAATAAACAGCGTACCTGATCGTATTATATACGAGAGCGTTAATTTAGATTAAACGGGAATTGTCCAAACTGGATGATTCCCGTTTTCTTTTCAGGGCACTCATAAAAAAAGCCTTAAAGGTGGTCTCTAAGGCCTAAGGGCTAATATAAAAAGTGGTCCCGACGAGACTTATAAATACCACTTTAAAAGTCAATGAACGGTGATTTTATCTATTTCGTGGTACTTTTGGTGGTCCCTTTCTGCTATTTGATTTTTTTTAATTAAACAAAATTAATTTATGCCCTGTAAGTTCCTATCCTAGTCGTTTTTCATATTTCTCCACCCCCAAACAAAATTAGCAACAGAATAACGAAGCTTAATTTATTAGAAATAAAATTTAAGGAGTTGGTTTTTTCTCAATTTGCCATGTATTTGCCTCAATAATGAACGCAAAATTACTAGCTGTTAGTAGTGCAGTGTCTAAATTTCTGTAATAGAAATGAGACTTACTATTATCTTTATTTTCTTTGAAAGAAGATGTTCCTTTCTTTGTGTATAATATTACTAAGTCGCCTCTACTCACAACTTTATCAGGAAACCAATAAGGTTCTTTTAAGGATGTATAAATTACACTTTCTCCATTTTTTCTAGTGATAAAAACAAGATATTTACCAATATCGCAATCTTCTTTTGCTAATAATACCACTCTTTCCTCTTTGGTGCCCCTATCACTTACATTTCTAATTTCTAATTTCATTTCTTAAAAGATATTTTAAAGGCAACCCCCCCAAGTATTAGTAGAATACCAATACCCATCATGAAAAATGCTAGGTTTCCTTTAGTTTCTAAGTACATTTTACCCATTCCTAAGATTACCCCACCAGAAGCCGTCGAGAAAGAGTACAAAATTTCTGCTCTTTTTGTTTTGGTTAACTTTTCCTCCAAAACCCTTTTTTCAGTTGTTTCTGTATAATACATATCACGAAATGGTTCCAGTAATTCAATTGTTCTTTCAGCTTTTGATAAATCGTTTAGGATTAGCTTTTGCGTACCTGTTTGAGCAAGCTCATCTACCGTCAACCCACGTGAAAGGTTTTCGTAAGCATTTGCTCTTTTGACAGGCTTCTCCACGTCGTTTAGATGTAAATTGCCTTCAGCTTTATCCTTATTTTCTTCCATTAAATATTTATTAAGAGTGCATTGTTAAAAACAAATATATCGAAGATTATAAATTGTTAATACAATTAAGAAGTTTTGGTATTCAAAATTGAAATCTATGACTTTCCTCCATGACTCGGCCGCATTAAACTTCGCCTAATATCTCTCTTTTTCTCCAGCATCTCAGATCAAACAAACCAGTTAAATTTGAAATACGATCATGAAACATATAACAATTGCTGTTTCATGTGAGAAAATAATCCTATAAACCACTTAATTATTTGGTTTTCGTCATTTAAGTTATGTACATGAGTTTGGTTATTAATCCAGTTACCGCTCATTGCAAAATGCATTTTAGTTAAATCAATAATTTTAGACTTTTCTTCAGCTAATAAGCCTATAAAAGTATCAGAATTCTTATCCATATTTGCCAGTTCCATAAACGTCTTTTCAATAACTTGATTAGACGTTATATGCCAATGAGGCTGAGGATGACTTTCGTCGATCTTATTATAATCGTCCCATTCAGCCCGAAATAATTGATGCTTAAATGCGTCGTCTGCTAAACCCTGAAATATTGACAGTGAAATAAATGTATTTTTATCCTCAAACCGAATGTCTACATATATCCAAAAATCCGAAAACCACTTTAGTACATTTACTTCATATGAGGAGTTGTTGTAATTATTTATAGCTTTCGACATAATATCACCCTCAACACTAAATCGATTTGCTCTGCTTGGCTTTAAGAAGAAGATGGATTCCGTAAAAAAAACTTTACATGCGGTATTAATCCCATCGATTATCTTTTTTTGATCGAGCATAATCTAGTCAGGATAGAAATATTTAAAAAGAACCTCATTTATGAGTAGCTTCATATATTGATTTCCCTCAGATAACCCTAATCCAATTTGTACAAGACCGTCATATCCAAGCGAATTTCTTACGTCACTATTCTTCACATCAGGAAGCGGTATATCTTTTGTGTATTTCCTACCTAAGTCCCATCCTGACAGAAGTTGTTTCGAATAGATTGACAGCAAACTATCAAATAATGGACTTGAAAATATAGCTAAGTAAAAGTAGTAATCAGAATTCGTGAAAGCTTTTTTCGGAAGCCAAGCATTACCTCTTTCAACCGCAAACCTACCTGTTTTATCAAATGCGAATGAATCAGATTTTCCAAATTCAGAAGAAATCAAACGAGATTTGTTCTCTCTTAACCATGCTCTTGGCTCACTTAGAAGCCACCAACTATTTTCACTTTTCCTTGCACGGTCGGCTAACATATCTTTCAAAGGGAACAACTTAAGAAAGAAAGTTGGCGCTTCTTTCTCAAATTCCTCTTCGGTCTTAATCAACGTCCCTTTTTCATTGTAAGGATACCATACGTAATTAATGATCTTAACACTACCATTTCTTATTGATTCATTATCTGCACTAGGTCGAAAATATATTTTTTCCTTTTCTGGCAAATTTTCAAACTCGGAACTACTTATAATAAAAACTTTATTCTTACCGGTCCTAATTCCTTGTTGAACACCAAAAACATCTTCAACCCTTACTAATCTTTTCTCAAGAACATACCGTTCAATATTTTTAAACAGCTTATTCTCATCGAGTGAAATTGGTTTCCAACTGCCTTGAATTATAGGAAAGTCAATTGGTTGAAAAATACTGTAATTTCTTTCGTCTATAGTCAGTGCATTAGAATAGTACATCTTTCTCAAATCTCTGAGGGCTTCTTGGGCAACTCCTTTTTCATTCCTTGCCCAGAGAACTGTTGTAAGTATATTCACTTTAGGTCTATGACCAATTAATAAGCTAACATCAGTTAAGGCATCCTCAAAAACAAAATTTCCAAGTTTACCTATCAGACTTATCGAAATTAAATCAAATGCCTCCATTCTAAGTTTTTTGTAGGCATCTAACGACAATAATGAAGAGGGAACAACACAACCAATAATCCCACCATCATTTAAATTTTGAATACATTTATAAAAAAATGCACTGGCTTGATTTGGTTTACCAACAAAGACATTATCTAAAGTGTTTTTTACTACATCTTTTGATTGTTTATCCAAAAGTTCCCAAGAGACAAATGGAGGATTCATTAGAATTAAATCAAAATCGTTATCCCATATTTCTGATAATGAGTCATTGACTAATTTAACTTGAAAATCTAGTTTATCATTCCACACCGTTCTCTGCTCATACTTAAGCAAAAAGTTTGATGTGTTAATAGCTGTTTCTGAAGAATCCCATCCAACTAACCTAATTTCTCCCGCATAATTTAACTCTTTAAGTTGTTTTAATACTTCGATAAGAAATTCGCATGATCCACATGCTGGGTCAAAAATTTTTATACTTGATAAATTAAGGTCGACTTTTCGTAATGCATTCTCGACTATGGTTCTTGCCAAATACGGTGGTGTGTAATGAATACTTGAGTAAAGATTTACTTTCGTCTCGAGTAAGCTAGAGACTCCTCCGAAAAGATCTCTCTGAGGATTGAAAAATAGCACCTCTTTTTGGGCTTCTTGGAATAGTATACCTGCAGAGTGTCGCAGAATTAATTCAAGTTCAGGCTTAATAGAATCAATCCCGTTTCTCATTTTATCACTAAAGAAGTTGAAATTATCTGGAATATTAATTTGTTGAAGATTCCATTTTTCAGTATCAAGCTTCGTGGAATCTTCTTCTATGCTTGTCAACAAAACGAAAAGTAGGTTAAGTGCTTCAACAGGATTGGTCCTTTCTTGCGTTAAATTTCGTAATTGCCGAAATATGTCAATTATAAATGGTACGACATCTTTTTCAGATTTGTAGCTTTTGGAAAGTAAATATGTATAGAATTTATCAAAGTTTTCTAAAACATTCTTTAAGGATATCTCTTCAGGAATGCTGTTTTGTTTAGACCAGTTGAATATTTTTAATTTATTATCATCTAATACAACAAAATTTTTGGTACTGCTCGACCAAGATTTCGAAAAATAATCTCCTAGTTCTTTTTCCTCATCTATAGTTTGAAGGCAGAAATCACCATATCCTCCATTTAGAAGAATATAAGTAGTCTCATCAGTTGGTTTAAGTTTAATAGGTAGAAGACCAAATTTCTTCTTCCATGTTAATATCTCAGATAGATTTATCATTTAGAACAAAAATGCATTTTTTTAAAGATTCTCAATACAAAAAACTCAAATATTATACAATGAGCTGTTTCAGTGGGTACGATACTTATATTGGAATTGCCAAAATTATATTTCGTCTAGATTTAGAAAATAAAACAAATAAAATAGACCTTAACATTTAGACATGGACAAACACTTGCAAATGAGAAATTTTGGCTTTAAATGATTTTAGGTATTATTTTGACTTCAGCATTTCTACTTTTTCCTTTTCACTTGCTAGTAATCTTTCAAGTAAAGCGATCTTTTCATCGTAAAGATTCACTATTTTTTCAATGGGACTAAAGTTATAGTAATGTCCATATGACGCTGATTGATCGTTATAAACATTAGCTATGAAACTAATTGTGGCTTCATCAGAATAATTTTTTATCGCGTCAGCCGAAACGCCTAAAACTTCAGCAATTTTATTCAGGGTAGACTCTTCAATTTCCTCACTTTGCTCCAGCTTACTTATTGATTGTTGACTAATACCTAATTCAGTTGCAAGCATTTCCTGTTTCATTCCTCGCAATTCGCGAATTCTAGAAATTTTCCGTCCTAAATGCATGCGAGTTGTTTTTTCTGAGGTTTCCATATTCCAAATATATCTAAATTTTCTTTGGTAAAAAACAATCAGTCTGTTGTATTAAACAGTTTGGTATGGTTCGGTACTGTCATATCAATCTTGACATTAGGGAAAACAAATCATATAAGCCATGAGAGGAATAACCTTAACACCCGCACTATCAATTTCTGATGGACTAAATGTATTTATTGAAATACTGGTAAAGAAATTTGAGCCCCTCAAAATTTATTCATTTTGCAGAATTATAAAATCCAATAATCGAACAGGTTGCTTTATAACTTGTATAGAGAAAGACGAGCCACACTACTTTCTGCTAATGATAATGGAAAGCTCAACCAGGAATGAACATGAAGCCCAAGACTTTTGTCGTTCACATTTTAATGAAGTTAAAATCACTATTCTTTCGCATGGCTTTGAAACGATCAAGGAGTGTATCCAAAAAAACAATAGGTTTTTCATTACGATATTAAACCAAGGGAGGCTTCTCTATAATAATACTGGAATCCTGGCGCAGGAAACCGAAATCAAATTTGACCCCAGCCAAAACTTTGAAAAGGCAAAAAAGCATTTTGAACATCGGATAAAATTGGCTCAAGGTTTTTTGGACGCGGCAGCAGATAGTTATGCTAATCAACATTATGCCATTGCCGTTTTTTTGACCCACCAGGTCATCGAACAATGTACCATTGCATTGATCAGGGTAAATCTCGCTTACAGGTCGGATATTCATCACTTAGGCCGTCAACTTGATCTCTGCTGTTGCTTTTCAGAAGAGCCTTCTAAGCTTTTTAGAACTACAAAAGATGATCTTTCATTATTTGAAATTTTACTACGAAGCTATTCCCAGGCAAGATATAAGGATACTTTTAAAGTTGATTCGGATGACGCCGATAAACTTGTATCAAAAGCATATAAATTCTTTGAACTCACTAAAGAAATTTGCACTAATAAAATATCTGAGTTTAAACTGCAAAACGAAAAGCAAATAGAAATGGAGGTAGGTTTTGAATAATTTAACTCCCGATATACCTTTCTACAGGTTTTTTAAACTTCCCTTCAAAAATGGAACGCGATTGCTGGAACGGAAAACACTGGATTCATTATCAGAATTTAGGTCACCAAAACGCAGCTACCTATCTGTTAGCGTAAAAAATTTGGGTTTTGTTAACGAGATACTTATCGCCTCTATAAGTATCGAAAAAGAAGATATCGAAATGGTATACCTGAAAGTAACGCAGGATCATTTACTTATCAGTTGCAGCGTCGATACAGATGAATTTTATTTAAGCAGATATGCCTACTTTTTTCTAAATAAATATTTATGGTTTTATCATGAAAAAAGTTTTGAAGATTATTACTATCCGGATTTCTTTGATGCTTATAAAGGGACATCAAAATATTTGAAAATCGTGAGCAATAGTAAAGGGCTATCCATTAAACTCAAAGAATCATTTAGGAATCTTTTTAAACCAGGCGTTTCGCTTCCCATTATTCCGCTAAAAAATGAGGCAAGAATAAATATTTTTCTTGAACCACAATTATCGGATTCATCAGAAAATGACACACCAGTTATCGCATATTGTATTTTAGATCCCTTAAACCTACACGAGAAATACAATGAAGAAAAAGAATTGCCTTTACTCATTCCTTTTACAGCAACCCTAAATAATGACAAAATAAATTTTAAATCATTATTGACATACTTAAACAGTAAAACAATATCAGACGATCCGGAGCTAAATTCAGCGCAGCTTAATCTGAACGACATTTGTGAAGAAATGTGGGAGAATTCTTACTATTTTAAAATGAAAAACCATAAAGACGACAATCATAGCAGAACTTTTTCCGAAAGGAAAAAATTACAGTTTGATCTTTGGAAAAGTGCACTTCCACAACTTGTGAATGAACGGTTCATGTGCTATCAATGGATTTATGGATTAAGATATATAAAAGGAAAGCCGACAAAAAAAGATATTCGATTCTGTCAGGTTGCCAGTGATATACCTCAACTGAAATTTTTTCTTATTGACAAAGGAGAATACTATTTTCTTGACCTGAAATTTATGGTGAATGGCAGGCTCTTCAATTTTCCGCCAATCTTTAACATGTTCTTTTTTGCTGCTGCAGAAAAGGAGCCGATGAAGTTTTACTTGTTAGGCTCGCTGGCTGATGCTGAAATCGTATCTTATTTCTCAAAAATAAGTTTTCGGTTGCCGGTACTAAAGAAACATTATGATACCCACTTGAAGACCTTTGTCCTACAGATTGAGCAAACATATAGCATAACCCAAAGATAGTCCTACACCAAATGCCTGTCCATTCTGGAATTTTAGAATGGGCAGGATTTTTTTCGCGGATGTAAAAAGCAAGCCTGGGGTGGATATTGAGCGGCAAGGTTTGCAGGCCACAAATGCGTAGTGGGTAATTATCAATTAGCTTTTTTCTGCTTATCCTTTAAATTCTTTTTTGATTTCCGTGCGGTTTCATAATCTTTCTTTGCCTTGGCTTCCTTTAAGCTTGCCTCGATTAATAACTGATGCTGATGGATTTGGAGATCAGCATTTTTCATCAGGTTTTCTTTGTCTTTCAGGTAATGCCCGTCAATTTCAATGGCTAGCTCAGGGTAGGCACCGCGTATGACCTTAAATTTATCTGATTCGGTTTTGAGCTCACTGTTCCTTAAGATTAAAGAAATGGAACTCCCCAAAGAAATTGCAACAACAAGAAAAATAATTATTGCACCAACAAAATAGAACTTTGATCTTATCTCATAGTGATGTTGGTGCTTTACCTTAAACGCTTCAGGTAACTGCTCTATTTTTTTCTTTAACTCATTCATCGAAACGGCAAATCTATTAAGCTCCTCAATAGAAGGCATGATTCCTCCATCTAACGTAGTTATTGCAATCTCCTCATCCGCCTGCGAATGCTGCTGCTCAATAATAATCGATAGCTTTTCATCCTGGGATCTCATCTGACCAATAAGCAGATCCATGATCTCTTCTATATTTTCTAATTTTTCATTTATCTTTTCCATTAGATTGTATTTAATTTGTAATTACCTGCCTCTTCCCTGACTTTGTTCTTCATCATAACCGGTTCCTCTTTTTTTCTTTTTTCTGGGCTCCGGTTCAGCTTGAATCGGCGAGAACGTCGGCGTAAACAGAATCTCCAATACTTCAGCCAATTTAGAGGATTCACTAAACGTCCCCTTGCCAGGAGAACTTTCACCAAATTCCTTTTCTGGCAAGCCTGTTTTGGTAGAATCCTGTTGAACAGATATATCCTCGAAAAAGGCATTGAGTTTACCATAACTTAGCGACCTGTCAATTTCCGAACCTTTAAAAGTATATTCTTCGCTCTTAAATGAAACGCCCTGTATTTCGTTTTTACCATTCTTATATTTGAAAAACATTTCAATGCCGGCATTGGATAGTTTATTTCCAAAGCTGTCCCAGTCTTTACTGCTATTTTGTGCTGATTTGATTTGGTCAAAAAGCTGGTAACGGATCTTATCGCTCCCTTTGAGGGCCTTTCTGTTAACTTTGTCTCGATCCTTTGCCATAAATAACCCATGCTTTACGGTTATTTCTTTGCAGGCCGAAACATTTTTTTTAAACTGGAACTGGTCAGAGATTGTCTTACCATCATTGTCCACCCGATTATAAATTATGTGTAAATGGGGGTGATGGTTATCATTATGCCGGACAACAAGCAACTGCGTATTTTTTATGACCATGAGTTTCAAATATTCCATTGCCATTGCCAACATATTTTCACTACTCAATTTATCTCTATCAAGTTCACTCCAGCTAAGGGAAATGTGGGCTACCGCTTTTGAAAGTTCCGGATTCATCTTTCTTTGGAAATCAAAATCCCTTACAATGAGGGATGGATTATCCATCCTGATCCCATCCCCATGAAGAATCTCTGCATCCTTCTTATTTACCACATAGCGAACACAACCACCGAAGCTTTTTCCAATTACAACTTTTCCTATCATTCCCTGAAATACTTAGCAATCAATTCATGTATCTCACCTATCAACTCCCTGCACTTTTTCTGGAACACCAGTAGTCCTTGCTCATGAGAAAGCTTGGTAAGCTGGTTCAGGTTGTTTGCCATTCCTGCAAGTATCCTGAATACCTTCAAATCCTCAGGACTTATTCTTGGTGAAACCTTTCCTGCTTTAGCCGCCTGGCGAAACCATTCACTGATTTTAATTCCAGCCTTATTTGCTTTTCCCTCAATCATAAAATGATCTGTTTTGCTCAATCTCACCATAATAATCTTTTCTCGTTTTATCTTCTTTACCGGCCTGCCTCCCTTGGACTTTCCTGCATTTAATCGTTCTTCCAAAATGTTCCTTAATTTTTCTTCACCTACTTTTTGCGACCATCGGGAGTAAAAAGGCAAGTTCTTTTTCGCCAGAGCGAAAAAGGTTTTTGTATAGCAAAAACATAAACTTGCTCCCTCATAATGCCCAGTCGATCGCCGCCTAAAATTCTACTGTTTAATTAATAATTTTAAAATCTGATATGCCCTTTTCCGATCTCCATAAGCAGCATAATGAATAAGAATATCGCAGGGAGATCCACCTTTTTTATTGATGAAAAATTGTGCAGCAGGAGCTTCACTACTGAATACAAAAAATGTTCTTAAAATGGTATGGTATTCTGCACTGAGTCCATTCCTAATCTCCTTTCCGGGCCTGGTGTACCGAATCCTTGGACCTTTATGGCTGTGGCATTTCCAACCTGCATTCAATGGGATGGTATTGATAATATCCGGATCGGCTTGCCTGTTAAAATCTTGCCAAATATTTCCATTCATACTAGAACTAAGCTGACCAGTTAATGGCCTACTAACTACAGTCTCGAGAAAAAGTCTTTCCTTAAAAAGGACTGCCTCGTCATCAAAAAAAGCATCAGGATCAAAGGACAGAAAACGATATGAGGCCACGTTTCTCGGCGCAGTATCCAGGGAAATATCCCAATTATAAAAATACTGAACCATGGCGTCAAAATGCTCCTTGTGAGATTCAACAAACTCAATAGGAATCAAACCCCATAATCCATTTCCGCTTGCTGATTTACCGCAATAGGCCACGTAAGGGATTGCAATAATCCTCTTGAATATATTATCGAGCCTCTCGCCAAGACCGTCAACATCAAAAGCAAGATAACCACTATGGCTTTGATGAAAGCGCTCACCTCGTCCACCGATTTGCTGACTACACGGGGTAATTGCAAGCAATTTTCCTTTTAAGTATTGCTGCCTAGAACACTTGTATTCACATTGTCGGATTTCGTTTAAAATATCAGTTTGCCGAGAGGTTGACAAAGCATCAAACAATGTAATTGATTTTGGGGAGGTACTGTATTTATTCTCGAAAATACTGCACCAAGCTGTTTTCAAACTTCTCATAAAAAGAGTTTTGGAACTGAAATAGAATGGCCCTTCCACTTGCCGTTCCAGTTTACTTTATGAACTAAACTGAAATGGCTCTACCTTTAGGTAGCCATTCAGTTTAGTTCAGTATCTGGATTCAGGTTAATTATCGCTGCCTTTCCGCGAAGGCTTTCCTCTTCCGGATTGGAAAGGATCTTGTCAATTTGCAATCTGGTAATCAAATCACTGACCTTATTCAGGCCTGGACTCTGATCCAGATCAAATGAATTTCTAAGTCCTTTCGCCAGCAAGGGTTTTAGTTGTGAGCGGAGGAGTCCATTACCAAATTTCACAAAGATGGATTTGAGAATAGCTTTCAGCAAATCCTTATCTATTGCATCATAATTTTGAAGGACTTTCTTTGATTCGCTTACCTGGCTATCCCGTGAATGAATAAGATCATCGAATAAAACCCTTCTACCGGTATTAGAAAAAGTCAGCGTTAAAGGGTCGCACTCCAATACGAAACTTGAACCTTTAAACTCTAATCCAAGATAATTACCCTTGCGTACGGAGAGGTGCTTCAAGTTACCATTGAAGACATCATTCCTTAATTCCAGTACCAATCTGCACTTCTGCTCAAGTCCACCTGCTCCCTGCACATTGCTCTTGTTTGGGATAAGAGATTCTGTCCGCTTATTGGTATGATGCATCAGCAATATCAAACATTGATAGGTTGTGGCAAGCCGCTTCATACAGCTAAGTACATGCCTTACCTCTCCATTGTCTTTGATATCATTAACCAAATCACCAAGCGTATCAATCTTGATGATGTCTATTTGCTGGCAAACCAAAATATTCTCTAATTTGCCAATGAGGTTATCTGCATCGAAAATGAAGTAAAGGTTTTCCAAAGACCGGATAATTAAATCCTCTGGTTCACCTTTAAGCTGTTTCCGTATTAAATAACTGATGGCAAGATCATCATCTTCAGTACATACAATAATTGCCTTACGGGAAAGTTGCTCTGAAAAAGGAAAACCTATAAACTGACTTTTGTTTAACACCAGGGAGAGGATAAGATCCCTTGCGAAAATTGACTTTCCGGTATCTGAACTACCTGCGAGTAAAACTAGGCCAACTTTTGGTAACAAGTCACCAAGCATTTTTGGTAATTCCAGAATATTTCGCCGAAAGAGATCAGCACCGGAGAAAACACCGCCTATTTCTGCGTTATCTATTAATTGACTCTTGTTAGCAATAAGAATATCGTTCCTATGAACAGAAAGGTTGTTTATTCCTGCTGAATTTTTCATATAGAAGATCCTTTTTGTTTTTCAACGGCAGCCTCTACTGCTTCAATAGAATATAATACTCGCCTACCAATTCGATTGGGGATGAGAATACCAGCCTTTTCCCAGTAATAGAGTGTTGTAAGGGACACATTTAAAAGACGTCTTGTTTCCTCTCGCGTTTTATACCGGATTTTTTCTTCTGGGTCTTCTCGGGAAGAACTGGTATTTTTAAAGAGTTCACCAAAAACTTCTCTTACTTGCTCGGAAAGAACTTCCTTGAATTCTGAATCCGAATAACTTGTTAAAATTTGTGCCATACCTTCTGTAATTGAATTGCACAATGTTCACTAGGATAAACTTTGGGATACTATCATTATTTATAGTAAGTTCATTTTATTGGTGGTACTATGAGATTATTAGATTCGTAGGAAACTACATTAAGTCTAATGGGACTAATTTTTTAAAAAAATGGTATCACAATCACAAAACATAGTTAATAAATTTACAGAAGAACGCTTTATTGATACAATAATGAAGATCGGATATGCCAGGGTTTCTACCAAAGAGCAAATTTAATTTGCGGATTGAAGCTCTCGAAAAAGCGGGATGAAAATTATTTTTAGGAATATAATTTTTAAAAAGAGGTAAAACAGGATCATCATATCAATTAAGCTGTTTTAACGCTACCGATTAAGTTATCGTGAGCATAAGAAAAATACGGACTATCCTTGGCGTGCTGAATAATTGTGTAAATGATTTTTTTGCCGTTACTGGATTTCCAAGGGAAGTCTAATTACATTATACCTTCTGAAATATCCAACTTCGATGATAGATTATGATTACGGTTTGAAATTTGGTATTGACATTCCAGCGTTTCCTCACATACGACAAAGCAATTTGTGGAGAATAAAAAAGGAATTTCCAGAACAATGTATTACGTCATTTCAGAAAATATATGATGAGGACAATGATGTGAAAGAGTTTAAAGATTGGATTGATCAGGAATGGCAGGTCAAAATTTCATTTAACAAAACGGAGAGATGAATGTTTAGAATTTGATGTTAATCAGGGGTAAACTATTTAGCGATGTTATACTGAGTCTGCTTGAATTGGGCCAGAGTTAAAATATGCCCGTTTTAAGATACTCAAAGTTTGAATAGTAAGAATCCCTGGTGTTTACTAATACCATAACTGTACACCATTGTTATAAATGAAAGGTCTTGAACATTTATCTATCCTTGAATTCCCAGTCAGTTTGTATAAATGATCTTTACGTACCCTAAGAAAGGTGATTGAAGAATCTCTTTTCGCCTCTACTTTTGAATGCATAGTCCAATAGCCTTTATTGTTTAATACAGATAACGTATAGATTTCCTTCTTTCTGATCCATGAAAACTCATCGGAAGACCGTCCAAGCGTTATATCGCTTCTCGACTTTGACTGCTTATCGAAGAACATACAACTTCCATCGTTATTAAATATAAAAGGCTTTCCAATAAACTTCAATCCGCTCTCAGTAGGTAAGGCTATTCTATAGAGCATATTTGTGGCCATGTTTGGAAACGATATCGTTTGATTAGAAATTTTTCCATAGTAAATAGGCTTCCATTCACAATAATTATAAACACATATATATCCCAATTTTTTCGACGTTCCGTTTTCCATAGTATATCTAATATTCTTTACATTAGTATAATTACTGGTTACGTCGATTAAATTATCGTTTTTATATAGATGCTCAATACAAAATGGGTCTTTTTTAATTAGGGGTTGAATAGAGTCCGTCCACATATTAGTCTTTCTAAAAGTTATCCTAAAAACCTTTGGTGGGTGATCAAGAAATTGATTTTTTGAGGGAAGTAAAGACCGGATTGTTCCGTTATGCAACTTGCTAGCATGATGATAAACATCAACAGCATGCCCCCCATTTCTATTCCCCCAATATGGAACCAAATCGACAGTAGCTGGTATTCCCGCCGTTCTTAGTAGATATACGTGTAGATACGCCAACCTTAAGCAGTCACCTTTTTTTATAAGATTCATTTCATTGAAGGACGGATAGCCGGTTAGTGCTGTAAAATTAGTAGAATACTTAAACCACTTGTCTGAACCATTTACAATTAAGTTATCATAGATGTCCTCCGAAGTGGTAGAATTATTCTTGGCGTAAGTAGTTAAAGTTTTTTTCAGCTTCATTCTCAGAAGCTTTCTCCACTCATCTGGATATTCCCCATGTACTTTATAAGGTAAAACATAGTCTAAAAACAAATCCTTAGCAACTGTTTTGTTCCATGGATATTGCTTCCAGTCTCCTATTGCTATATTTATCTCATCCTCTAAACGATTATCATCAATTACTGTGGAATCTGCAATGAATTTTGTTTTAAGATATGAATGATTTCGCTCTAAGTTTTTAAAAAGTCCTTCTTCGGACTTAAAATTTGATAGAATTAACCGAGTTCCATGTAGATTTGGATCAATAACAAAAGAGGTTTGTGAAGTAAGTCCAGACATATTTTTATAAAGAAATGAAGCCGACAATAGCTTAAGGCTGTCCGTAGGATTACCCCTATATTTCTTCAAAAGGGTTCTATTTCCTTTATTCACCTCCTTACATCCACAAAGCAGAATAATTATGCTTACAAGAGAGGAAAGCCTAATCAACTTATTGAAAGTATGCATCTTAAATTATGTGGTCTTTTAACTCTTCTTTGAGGTAGTTATATGTACGTAGCATATTCTCTAAATTAGAAGGTTTTTTGGTCTTCAATGGTTCAGTAACAGCTTTATCTTCGGATATTGATATTGTCACCACATCTCCCATATTTAAGTTTTGTTTTGGCCAGTGTGACAATTTTGATTGTTCAGAATCGAGTCCAGTTGTTGATAGCTGTAAACTTTCACTGCCGTCAGCTCTCTTTACCCAAGTAATCATCGCAGATAAAACGCCAAATTCCGCATCTACATTTGCTGTAGTTAATTTTACTCCGTTAATAGCAATCTCAAAAGATGGATTTATCATAATTTTTAGTGTTAATTTTTTAATTTGGTTAATACTAACATAGCATATTTTTGAATCTTTCCTATATCATTAGACCAGATTTTTACTGGTTGCCTAGTAATTATTTCAGCCAACTTTATCGCTTTTGCATTTTCCTTCTTTGCTATATAAAATCTTAATAGCTCACCTTTTTTTACAAAAGAACTTGGAACCATGTACATTGCTAACATATACTGATTTTCCGCTAACTGCTTTTCATTTATGAAATCATAACAAAATGCAGTATACATAGCGAGGTCACTATTTGAAAAATAACTACTGGCATCCTTTAATGTGATAAGCGCATTTTCAAAGTCTCCATGAATAGCCATTTCCGTTCCATAATTTTGTAAGAATACTGGATTTTCTATCAATTCAGGTTTGCATTTCGCATAAAATTTTTGTGCTTCCGTAAAATAACCTTTCACAGCTAAAAGAGATGCTTTTTTCCAATAATACTCAGCTTTTAATGTTCTGCATCTATCAAGCAACAGTATAAGTGAGCAAAACAAACAGAAAATTAAAATAGAGGTTCTGACAGCAATATTTTGATAACTAATCGATACTACTTTCAAAGTACGAGATATAATTATTGAAATCAGAAATATAAAGATAACCTGAATAGAAATAATATGTAAAGGGTAGGAAAATTGACTGCATACTAATAAAGCCAGGATTGCGCAGACAGTTCCATTCAGAAACTGACAATTACAATTCTTAATCTTCAAAATGAGCTTTTTAGAAAGAAATAATATTGCAACTATCGTTAGAGAAAAAATTATTAGGCCTGTTTCTACTGCATACTGTAAAAAATCATTGAATGCATAATATGTATCTTTTGCCAAAAGGTCAATAAATTCAAAACTTTTGTTTTCAAAATAATCAGATTGATAAAGGTTGTAAACTTTCTTAAAATTGCCAATTCCAACCCCCATAAAAGGATGATCAAATATTATATTTAAGCTAACCCTATATATCAACAGCCTGCCGACAACGGATGTTGGGTTTTTTTCATAGAGATAGACAAACGAGAACAATATTATTATTAATGAGAGGCTTACAACAACTATTTTCCAGTAACCTCTAATCTTCGGCGCCACGATTGAATTTTTGGAGTAAATGTTAATAAACAGAAAAATGCTTAAAGCTAGCATTAAACTTATAATTGCAGTTCTAGAACCACTGTTCATCAGCACTAAAAGAAATAAAAAAATGTTAATACTATTAACGGTGCTCCAAAATTTACTCTTTAATCGAAATATAGTGCCGACAAGATATGGTATTAATACAGTTGAAAAAATACCCTGAATGCCTGGGTTTATGTTCAAGCCCGAATCGCCGTAGAACAACTCGCTCATAAATATTTTGTCACAACAGAGTAGTATACCTACAACTAAAAATGCAATACTGGAAACTTTAATGGTTTGATCGAGCCCATGTTTATTCGTAAATGCGAGAAAGAAAACGAAGCAAATTGTCAAATTGAATATCCTAATGTAATTTTCGCCATCGCCACTTCGAGTAATAAGTATTGCAAAAATTATGCATGCAATCAAAAAAAAAAAACTTGTATTAAGCTTGAACGCGAATCGGTTGCAGATTATAACCAGAATTATGAAAGGTAAGGCGCAACAAATTGTAAACTCTTCGAAATTTATGAAAGAATTTTTTTGGGTGATTAAGGTTGATAAAAATAGCATTAACAAAACTGATAGTATTGTCACCTCTAAAATGGATAAAATTTTTTCAAAGCAACGCATAATTACTTTAGAACAATAATGAGAACGCTCTTTCAGGGGAATCAAGAAAACTTTTATAAACTCTGTAAACTTCAGTCTCTTTGTAGGCAACTTTATTTAAACCATCTTCCGATATCTCATAAATTACGGCATTTGGGAAAGAGAGTAGGAGAGGTGAATGTGTGACAATAATAAACTGAGACTGTCTCTGAACTAAACTGTCTAACTGAGAAAGCATTGCGAGTTGTCGAGTAGCAGATAACGCAGACTCAGGTTCATCTAATATATATAAGCCATTCCCTTTAAACCGATTTTTAAAGATAGCCCAAAACGACTCACCATGTGACTGCTCATGAAGGGAAACCCCACCGTATGAATTCAACAAGGCACGATCGTAACTATCTATTACGGTTGCAAGATTGTAAAAGCTTTCACTACGTAAGAAAAATCCATCTTTTACTTGTTTGAAGCTTTTGGTGATTTTCATTCTTGAATGAAGGTCAGAGTGAGTTTCCTTTGTACTAAAATTGAAATTTTTACTTCCACCTTCAGCATTAAAGCCTAAGTTTACTGCAATAGCTTCAATTAACGTAGACTTCCCTACTCCATTGTCTCCAGTAAAAAACGTGACAGCAGGATGGAATTCCAATGATTCTAAATTTTGTAAACTCGGAATATTAAAAGGATAGTGCGAAGCACCATCCTTTTTTTCAATTTCAAGAGATAATATATATCCGTTATATTCCAAATCAATCTAATCTAACAGGTCGAACGCCTGGGCATACTGTGAAATTCCAGTATCCCTGGTTTAAACAATAAAATAAACAATCATCACATCGAGACATAGGAGTTTGATCTGTACACCCTACTGAAAGTTACGAAACTGATGTCAAAAAAGGAAAATTTGGTGGTACTTTTCGTGGTACCTTTTTTCTATTTTCATTGAATTTCGTGGTACCTTATTTTTTCAATTATAAACAAAAACCGCCTTTAAAGATACAAAAAAGGGGTTTTTTGAACCCCTTTGAATTTTAATGAATGTTAAAAAGTGGTCCCGACGAGAATCGAACTCATATCTAAAGTTTAGGAAACTTCTATTCTATCCGTTGAACTACGGGACCATTTATGCCGCAAATATAATAAAAGTTTTGAGGCTAAATGTGTGAACTTAATGTTTGGGATGATATCCTTCGAAGAGGCTATCCTAAACAATAGCGGATGTTATCTGTTGCATTAAATATTCACCTCATATTTTTGTTATGGAAACGAAAATGATCTGGGCTAATCTTGCCGTGAAAGACCTGGCACGAACTGCTGAATTTTACAATGCGCTTGGCTTTAAACAAAATGGAGCGCGAACTGCCGATCTGGTGAGCTTTTCTTTTGGCAATAATCATTTTATTATTCATTTCTTTACGGAACAGCAATTTACCAATGCAGCAAAGTTAGAAAGCACGGCGCTTCACACCGGAACTGAAATTATATTTAGTCTCTCAGCAGAAAGCCGCGAAGAAGTTGATGCCTGGTTTGAAAAGACGAAGGCTGCTGGAGCCGCTATTTACGCCGGGAAAGAAAATTATCAAAAAGGTTACACCTTTGGCTTTTCGGACCCAGACGGACATAAGTTTAACGTGCTTTATTGGCCATCTTAACTTGAAGTTTACTTTCGACAAAACCTTTGAACAGAGTTTCTAAAGGCTAACCTACATTATCGTATAAAAAATCAGCAGATGCAATTTGTGCATCTGCTGATGTGATCACTTTTTAACTTGTGTGTCTAAAGTGCTTGAGGTAACGTTTAAATACACGAGCGATTCACTTGTGTTTAACCTAAATTATACATCAGTTAGTTCCAGATGTACATGCTAAATACGAATTCTCAGCAAGGCTAGTTTTAAAAAAGATATTCCTATTTATATTATTCATTGATTTTCAGCATGCTTCGATTGCGCTTATTGGTTTCGGATGAACAAACGTGAATATCGCTTAAATAAGCTAACTTGCTGCTGTCAACGTTTCGAATTTAAGTGCCTCCAGTAAGCTAATCACACACATGCTCCAACAAATATTCCACCCTATTTTAATTGCTCTTTTTTTCCTATTAAATGTAAATACAAATCTTGCTTTTGCGCAAAAAAAGCTTGTAAAGGAAACCATTGTTGATAGTTTGACTTTTACCCAAAACAGAAAGATAGTAAATAGTTTGAATACAAATGTATGGCTCAAGAGGGATTTCATTCTTGATAGCATCCAAATTCCGTATCGCCTGCTTTTACCTAAAGCGCCTAAATCCGTAAAGAAAAGTTACCCTTTGGTGATAACTTTTCATAATTCCACCAGAATAGGCACCGACAATGAGCAGCAACTGGAGCCACTGGCAAAAATCTGGCTCCGACCTGAAATTTATAATGACTATCCATGCTATGTGGTGGCACCACAATTCAACAGTCGATCTTCCAACTATGCGAATGATGAGGTGGGTACTGCAATTTCAAAACCCTCTGCGGATGTTTCTGCTTTATTGAAATTGATTGCCCAATTGGTAGAGGAATATCCTGATATCGATCGAAATAGAATTTACCTGATCGGCTACTCCATGGGCGCCTCTACTGCACAAAATCTACTGAACCTGGCGCCAGATAAATTTGCAGCAACCGTTTCTATCGCAGCCGTTTCAGATTTCTCTAACCTTCAAAAGATAAGGCTAAAAAACATTTGGCTCATCCATGGCGAAAAAGACGACGAAAACCCATACCAGAGTAGTTTGGCTTTATTTGATCGATTGGCTTCCAACAAAAATCTCGTTTTCACAACCTTCACCAATCTAAATCACAACAACATTGTAATTCCGTTTTTATTAACTGAGGAGATTCCAAAATGGCTGTTTAGTAAACGGAAATAATTTTTGATAGAACAAATGATCGCACCTGCAGGAAACCAGTATCTGTTTAATCGGTATTTGATGATGAAGGCGAAGGCGGTTTGGCTTTACCTGCTACTTTTTGGCGGCTTATCAGTCGCCTTTATCGTTGTAGCAATGATCGACCCAAATGCTGGAAAAGGGATTAACGGATTTACTGACAAAAATCGTTACAGCCAAAAAGATATCAACCCTTTAATGTTGAAATACACCACTGGGATCCGCTCTATTTTTGCAGATAGCAAAGGAGATATTTGGTTTGGCAGTCACCAGGAGGGTGTTGCGCTGCTTCATGAAGGGAAATTTGAATATTTTAATAAGTCGAATGGTTTAATTGATCATCAGGTACGGAACATTTATGAAGATAAAAATGGTGGGGTTTGGTTTGAGTGCGGCAGGGGCTTAAGCCGATATCAAGATGGTAAAATGGCGGTTTATACCCAGAAGGATTACCATAAAAAAAACGACTGGAAGCTCAACAAGAATAGTATTTGGTTTAAGGGAAATGAGATGGAAGCCTATAATCAGCTTGAAGGCAACCCCGGCGTGTACGAATATGATGGAAAAAACCTCTCCTACCGCACATTTCCCATTCGTTCCAGAGTAGGGCATGAAAATCACTATTCGATATCAACGGCTTTTGCGAAGGGCAAAAATGGCAGACTTTGGTTTAGCTCCTATGGCGCAGTACTGGGCTATAACGGAAACAATTTTAAAATTCTGAACGATTCGACTCTGGGTTTGAGCGACAAAACCGGGCATCTCCACACCAGAGCCATCATGGAAGATCGTAAAGGCAACCTTTGGATTGGCAACAACGGGATAGGTGTATTGAGATACGACGGCAACAAGGTTGTTAATTTTACTGTTGAACAAAAACTTAGAAAAGCCGACACCGGGGGGAATTCGTTAGAAAAAGTTTTTGCACTTGCCGAAGATCAGTCCGGAAATATATGGTTTGGAACCGTAGGATCTGGTGTATGGCGATATGATGGAAAGTTGATGAAGAATTTTACTAAAGCAGATGGACTGGAGAGCCAACACATCTGGACAATCTACAAAACCCCTCAAGGCGAATTGTGGTTCGGCGGCGCAAACCCAAGCGGAGTATACCAGTTAACGGGAGATAGGTTTGAAAGGAAATTTTAACCTTTACATCTATAATTTAACCTGCCAAGCCAATCGGTCGCAGCTGCTACTGTGGCTTATGGCTAGGCAGGTTTAGTTTGAAATCAAACTCTTTATTTTTTTCAGTGTAAGAATTAATACGCTATTTCAATATTTTCTATCCCCTTTTCTAAAGCAGTTTCTTTTAGATCAGGCATATTTACGCCTTCTACTCTGAAAACAGTAACATCTGTCATTCCCAGAAAGCCGAGAACAGCTTTTAAATAAGGTGCGGCAAAATCATAGGCCTGCATCGGTCCATCAGAATATACGCCACCAGAGGCAATGGCCAGATAAACTTTTTTTCCTTTAACTAAACCTTCAGGTCCGCTTGCTCCGTATTGAAAGGTAACGCCAGCTCTGGCGATGTGATCAATCCATGCTTTAAGCGTAGAATGGATGCCGAAATTGTAAAAAGGTACACCAATGACTAAAATATCAGCATCTTTTATTTCCTGAATCGCCTCATCAGAATGTTGTACAGCAAGTCGATTTTCAGGACTTCTCTGTTCTACAGGCGTATAAAAAGCATTAAGATGCGCTTCCTCCAGGTGAGGGAAATGCTTGTTGATAAGATTACTTTCCTTAACCTTTGATCCTGGGTATTTCGACTGAATTTTATCGATAATGGCATTACCTAGTTTAATGCTCATAGAGGCCTCTCCACGAGGACTTGACATAATATGAAGGATATTTTTCATCTGTATATATTTTTTAGGGTGATGAAGCGATCAGATTGATTCATTCCACTATGTGGTTTCAAAAAATCGTGATGGTTTCCTGTTTCTAAATTTACCAGACAAATTTAGCCTTAACACCTGAGCAAACCTCCCTACTATCCCAAAGGGTAGTGCTATCCTTTGGGATAGCCTCATTAATCAGGCACAAAAAAAGCCCCGAATAACTCCGGGGCTTGATGCAAATCCTAATGATATATTATCGAATAATACTACCTTCTTGAAACTTTTCAACCGGAGCAACAAAGGTTAATTTACCTTCCGAGTTCTCGGCCATCAAAATCATTCCCTGTGATAAAATCCCTTTAATTTCACGGGGAGCAAGATTAACAATCATGCTCACTTGCTTGCCGATAATATCTTCTGGCTTATAATATTCTGCAATACCTGAAACTACCGTTCGTTCATCGATACCGGTATTTACGGTTAGTTTTAATAACTTTTTAGTTTTTTCTACCTTTTCGGCCGCTACGATGGTTGCCACACGGATATCCATTGCAGAAAAATCATCGAAATTAATATTCTCTTTAGCAGGAGTAGCCACAACAGCACTCGCGGCATTGGTTGCTTTACTTTGATTCAGTTTTTCAATCTGAAAATCAATTTCAGCATCTTCAATTTTCTCGAAAAGCAATACGCCTTCTCCAATCTGATGACCGCGTTTAAGCAAACTCACACTTCCCGCATCATCCCAATCGTGACCACCATTCACCAGCATCTTCATTAACTTCTCTGCTGTAAACGGTAGAAAAGGCTCAATTAAGATTTGAATATTTGCTGCGATTTGGAGCGACAAGTGCAAAATGGTTCTTACGCGGTCTTCATCTGTTTTAATCAGCTTCCAGGGTTCCGTTTCTGCTAAATATTTATTTCCCAAACGGGCAACATTCATCACTTCGGATAAAGCCTCTCTAAAACGATAATTCTCTATTGATGCCGATATTTTTGCCGGATAACCCGCCAGCTCATCAATTACAGCTTGATCAACTTCAGTAATTTCCATGCAGGTGGGCACAATCCCATTGAAATATTTATGTGTAAGTACCACTACGCGGTTTACAAAATTGCCAAGTATAGCGACAAGCTCGTTATTATTTCTGGCCTGAAAATCTTTCCAGGTAAAATCGTTATCCTTTGTTTCTGGTGCTGTTGCGGTAAGTACATAACGCAACACATCTTGTTTGCCTTCAAACTCACGCAGGTATTCGTTTAACCAAACTGCCCAGTTTTTAGAGGTAGAGATCTTCTGTCCTTCGAGGTTTAGAAACTCATTGGCTGGTACATTATCGGCCAGGGTGTATTCGCCATGCGCCATTAACATGGCCGGAAAAATGATGCAGTGAAAAACAATATTATCCTTGCCAATGAAATGTACCAATTTGGTTTCATCACTTTTCCAATATTCCTCCCAACCACATTTACCCGCTTCGTAATTACTGATGTAATATTCTTCGGCTTTTGGATTCCAAACATCCAGTTTGGCATAGTTACAAAGTTCTTTGGTGGCAGAGATATAGCCAATTGGAGCATCGAACCACACATATAATACTTTACCTTCGGCATCGCGAAGCGGAACACGTACGCCCCAATCTAAATCGCGGGTCATGGCCCGGGGCTGTAACCCAGCATTCAACCAGCTTTGGCACTGCCCGTAAACATTTGGTCGCCACTCTTTATGGCTTTCAATATAAGTCCGCAGGCGATCTTCGTATTGATCTAAAGGCAAGAACCAGTTTTTAGTTTCCTTTAAGATGGGTTTATCTCCCGAAAGCGTAGATTTTGGATTAATTAAATCGGTAGCGTTTAAGGTAGAACCGCAGTTTTCACACTGATCGCCATAGGCGTTCTCATTGCCACATTTTGGGCAAGTACCTGTGATATATCGGTCGGCTAAAAATTGTTTCGCCGTAGGATCGTAATATTGCTCGGTAATTTCTTCGGTGAATACACCTTTATCATAAAGGGTTTTAAAAAAATCTGAAGCCGTTTGATGATGGGTTTGAGAAGAGGTACGGTGATAAATGTCGAAAGAAACCCCAAACTCTTTAAAGGAATCGCCGATTATTTTATGGTATTTATCTACTACTTCCTGAGGAGTAATTCCTTCGCGTTTTGCCTTCAAAGTAATGGGCACACCGTTTTCATCCGACCCGCAGATGAACTTCACATCGCGTTTATTCGACCGAAGGTAGCGGGCATATATATCAGCAGGAATGTAAACACCCGCAAGGTGCCCAATATGTACGGGTCCATTGGTATATGGAAGCGCTGCCGTTACGGTATATCTTTTTATTTTACTATTATCCAAAACAATTTTTATTAATTTGGCAAAGATAAGTGTTTTAAAGATGATTAAGCAGCCCCCGTATTTAAAAAAAGGAGATAAGATTGCCATCGTTTGTCCGGCAAAGAAATTACCTAAATCCATTGATAGTGCAATTTCCATTCTGGAAAATTGGGGCTTAGAAGTTATTATTGGCGAAAGTGTATATGCAAGTCACCATCAGTTTGCCGGTACAGATGAATTGAGAACCCACGATATTCAGCATTTTTTGGATGATGAAACCATAAAAGCGATTATTTGCGGTCGCGGGGGTTATGGAACCATCCGAATTATCGACGAACTCGATTTTACAAAGTTTAAGCAGAACCCGAAATGGTTTATTGGATTTAGTGATGTGACGATTTTACTTTCGCACATTATAGCGCAAACCCAGATTCAATGTTTACATGCGCAAATGCCTTATACTTTCGATGAATCTACTCCTGAAGCTTTGGCGTCATTAAAAAAGGTAATTTTTGGCGAGCGGCAAACTTATCATTATAGCAGCGAATTTAATAACCAACCGGGTGTTGGAACAGGCGTTTTAATAGGTGGAAATTTAACATTGCTTGTCATGATGCAAGGATCAGTTTCGGAGATGGATTTTGATGATAAAATTTTATTTCTTGAAGATGTTGGTGAGCAAGAGTATAGTATTGATAGAATGTTGAGGATGCTGAAGCGTGCCGGAAAGCTAAAAAACCTTCGAGGCTTAATTATCGGAGCATTTAATGAAATAGCTGAAGAGAAGATCTCTTTCGGACAAACGGCAGAGCAGGTAATTTGGGATATCGTGAAAGATTATGATTATCCTGTTTGTTTCCATTTCCCCACCGGACATATTGACAATAATTTATGTATGGTTTTGGGGGCTGAAGTAGAATTAAAAGTAGAAAAAAACGACGTTCAATTTAAATATTTATAACATGGCAATTTTTGATAGTTTGGGTAAGTATCGCAACACTGGCCTATTGATTCTCCGCATTGGTTTAGGGATGATGTTTATTATTCATGGTTTCCCAAAATTGGCTGGTGGTCCTTCTGGCTGGGCAGGTTTAGGCGGCAGCATGAAAGTTGTAGGCATTGATTTCTTACCCATGTTTTGGGGCTTTATGGCTGCTGTAGCTGAAACCTTTGGCGGCTTCTTGCTAATTGTGGGGTTATTTTTTCGCCCTGCTTGTATGTTATTGGTTTTTACAATGGCTATTGCTGCTTTGGTTCATTTTGGCAAAGGCGACGGCCTGAAAGGTGCAAGCCATGCAATAGAGTTGGGTATTATATTTTTCAGCTTGATTTTTATCGGCCCTGGAAAATATAGTGTAGATAAGAAATAGGTTATTTTTGATTAACGCAAAAAGCCAGCGAATGCTGGCTTTTTGCGTTTAAAAACTGTGCTGTTAATTCTGAACAATAAGCTTATTATTTTGCACCTCAGTAGCTGAAATTGGCCATATATAACCTGCTGTATTGAAAGGAATTGCTGGAGCTGTTCCTTGCGAACCACTTTTGGCTACGAAGCCAAGTCCTAATCTCATAACATCAGGAGACCTGAAACCTTCACCCAACAACTCAATTCTTCTTTCGGTAAGAATGGTATTCTTTAAATTAGCTGGCAACAAATCTGTCGCTGGAAATACATACCCAGGATTTGAACGCTGTCTAACCGCTGTTAATAAGGCGATAGAACGGGTTGGATCACTAACCACAGTCGCTTCTGCCAAGTTTAATAATACTTCAGCATATCTAATTACAGGAACATAATCAGTATATGGTGATGGTTTTTTGAACTTGGTTAAATAAGTGTTGGTACCTACCGCTGTCGTTAGCGTTTTTCTGGCATCAGGTGAAGCTGCAGCAAATGCAGCATTACCAAAAATGCCCGATACATTTAAGAAATACTCCTGGTTTCCACCTAAACTTTCTAAATTGTAGTAATAAGCCAATTGATTCTGCGTACCTGGCGCATCTAAATCTGTCATTGGGAAGCTTAACAAGGCCTCTGTGCCTACATAACTTCCCCCAAATACAGTTGCAATGCTCGTCTCCAATTTGTTGGCTACTCCGGTTGTTGCCGAAAATGGTGCCGTTGCACTTACAATCTTGTTTGCCTCTGTTACCACTGATGCTAAATTGCCCATTGATAAATACACGCGTGTTTTTAACGCGATTGCCGTATTTCTCGAGGCTCTGGTTGCTGCCAGGGTTAAAGCCAAATCTGGCTCTGCTTCGTTCAAATCTTTTAAAATTTGCGTATAAACTTCTGCAACAGTACTTCTTTTTAAATCATTACCTGTTAAATCCTTTTCCGCTTTTAACCTTAATGGCAAACCTAAACTGGCGCCGTTATCCGTAATATATGGTTTAGCATAAAGTTGCAAAAGACTGTAGTAACACAGTGCTCTTAAAAATTTAGCTTCTGCAATATACTGTTTCGAAAGTGCCGGGGTAATTAAAGCTGCGTTTGCATTTACACCTTCAATTACCAGGTTTGCTCTGTTAATTGCAGCATAAGCTGCTCCCCATAGGTTATTTACTTCACTGGTGTTTGAGGTGACATTAAAACGCCATGTATCGAGATTGGTAACACCGTTCGGTTTATTTACGATGAATTCTTCTCCACGAATATCGTTATAGATCAGGTAGCGGCCGCCATAGAAGTTGCCTGCCTTTACACCCGCATATACGCCGTTAACCTGCGACAATATTCGGGCAGGAGTAGAAAATGCAGCCTCAATCGGCAGCGTGGTATCAGGCGCCGTATTAAGGAAATCTTTTTTACAAGATGTTGCAAACAGAAGGGGTGCTGCAACAAAAAGATATTTTATATTATTGTTTATTTTAATTTTCATGATTCTCTTATTTTAAAATCCAACATTAACACCGAAAGTAAATGTTCTTGCCGATGGCACTGAGTTTCTATCTACTCCAGGAGCTAAGTTTCCACTATTTGAGGCCCCTGTAGAGTTTCCGTTAACAGAAACCTCAGGATCTGGCCCTGGGTAGTTAGAAATAATCCAAAGGTTGCTCGATTGTGCGTAAACTCTTACATTCGAAATTCCATATTTATTCAAAAATTCCTTAGGCAATGTATAACCTAAGGCCAGGTTACGAACTTTTAAGAAGTTACCAGAGAACACATTTTGTGATTGCGCAAATGCAGAACCATTGGATACGTTATCGCCATATACCAAACGGGGAATATCGGTAATCTGACCTGGAGTAGTCCATCTATCCATCATTCCGGCCTCGTTATTCCAGAAACGTTGATCACGAAGACCTGCAAGCGATCCATAATAAACCTTATTACCTCCTGAGAAAGTTAATCCTAGGGTTAAATCGAATGCTTTGTAACGGAAGTTATTATCTAAACCACCAAACCATTTTGGAATAGCCTGACCAGTAATTGTTGCATCAAGTGCGGCATCAATCGCTGGCGCATTCTGCCCGGCATTTGGTCCTTCCAAATATTGATAACGGGCAGCTGTTGCTCTTTGGAAACTAAATCTAACTTTTTGTCCGAATCTGTTGATAAAAATTCTTTCACCTGTAGCTGGGTCAACACCTGCGGTCGGTACCGTATAAAGTGAACCAATAGGGTAACCAACTCTAGTGATATTGGCCGTTTCCAATTGGGTAACACCAAATAAATCGGCATTATTATTTCCCAATTCAGTTACTGTATTTTTCAAAGTACTCAAAGTAAAACTGGTGTTCCAGCTGAAATCGTCACCTTCGAAGTTTTTAGAGTTGATGGTAAACTCAAAACCTTTGTTATTCATCTTACCAACATTGGCTAAGATTGAGTTGCCCGGAATACCTTTTGATGGTGCCTGTGGCGCATTTTGGATTAAGCCATCGATATTGTTATGGTAGTAATCAACATCTAATGAGAAACGGCCATTTAAGAATTCGAAATTAATTCCAACATCGGCTTTTTTACTCGTCTCCCATTTCAAATCAGGATTACCTGCCTGAGAAAATGATAAAGCCGGATCAGAACCATATAAACCTGGATTGTAAAGGTATAAGGCAGGATAGTTACCCACGGCACTATTACCTACCAAACCATAACTACCATGGATTTTCACTCTGGTTAATATTTTACTTAAGTTGCTTTCTTTATAGAAACCTTCTTCAGAAATTGCCCAACCAGCTGATGCTCCACCAAAATTACCGTATTTATTATCGGCAGATAATGCAGATAAACCATCACGACGGAATGAACCAGTTACATAGTACTTTTTCTTATAATCGTAGGTTACATTACTAAAGAATGAACGGAAAGCATTATTAAACTGAACTAGGTTTGCTGGTGTAATGGCACCGAAAGCACCTTGATAAACTTCGATGAACGGATCAATAACATTTTGACGGGTAGCGCCGTAACCATAAGCTTTAGTGTATTGATCTTCTACACCAACTAATGCACCAATACTGTGATCGCCAAATGTTGCTGAATAGTTTAAGGTATTTGACCAATTCCAACGGCTATTTTTTAAGAAATTACTGGTTGCACCGCCATTGTAAGAAAATCCATCCCCTTGAAGGCGGTTTACAAAAACATTGTTATCCAGTTTTAAATTATCAATGCTGTAATTTGTTTTAAATGTTAAGCCTTTTAAAAGCTGAACGGAAACATAAGCATTTGAAATTAAGCGATCACTCTCAGAAGTATTTTTATCTAAGTTTACCAGAGCAGCAGCGTTAGGATAATTTGAAGCAATTAAATTTGCACCTAAGCCTATTGCTGAACCTGCAACATTATATGAGCCATCTTCGTTATAAGGAGAAACGTTTGGCGGCAACACAAAGGCCAGTCGACCTAAACCACCCGTATTAAATGCTGATCCAGGAAGCGAGCCAGTGTTTGGTGCTCTATTCAATGTATTGCTATAAGCAAAATTTGCACCCACATTCACGCCTTTAAATAATTTGTGATCGATATTTACACGGCCATTTTTTCTTTCAAAAGAGTTGTTGATAATAAATCCTTCCTGATTACTGTAACCCAATGAAACGAAATAAGAGGTTTTCTCATTTGCGCCCGAAAAATTTAAAGCATGGTTTTGAGAAGTAGCCGTTCTATAGGCATAATCGTACCAATTGGTTTCTACCTGTGTGCCATCAGATCTGGTTTGTAAGAAAAATGCTGGTGCTAAACCGATGTTGGTTCTTGCTTCATTTTTAATCAACACGTATTCTGCTGCATTTAACAAAGGATTCAAATTTTGAGCTTTAGATGAGCCCACCCATCCTTCGTAATTCACTTTGGTGGCACCTTGCTTACCTTTTTTAGTCGTAATTACCACAACGCCATTGGCGGCTCTTGATCCATAAATTGCTGAAGAAGCTGCGTCTTTTAAAACATCGATAGACTCAATATCAGCAGGATTAATATCACCTAATGCATTTCCTGCAGCACTGTTTGACGATTGATCACCTGTAAAAACAGGAACACCATCCACAATGATCAAAGGATAAGAACTTAAAGAGATGGAGTTGATTCCGCGAACCCTAAAAACTGGTGGATTGTTTAATACACCGTTTGGTTGAATAATGTTAACCCCGGCTGCTTTACCTGCCAATGCCTGTTCAAAACTCTGCACCGGAACATTTTTAAGCTGCTCAGCACTAATGCTGGCTATAGATCCTGTAACATCTCTTTTTGCCTGCGTGGTGTAGCCTGTTACAACTACGTCAGATAGCGTTTTTGAATCACCGGATAATGTAACATTAAGCACGTTCCCCGAGCCGATTGGTCGTGTTTGAGTTGAAAAGCCGATGAAAGAAAATTCTAATGCTGAGGCTTGTGAGGTGATTCTGATTGAATATTTACCATCTGCAGCTGTTGTGGTTCCGCCTGCAGCACCTTTAATTTTTACACTTACTCCAGGGAGCGGCAAGCCGTCTTCCTTTCCTGTAACTGTACCAGTGATTGTTCTATCTTGAGCTATAGCACTTCCTGCTATAAACAATAGAATGAACAAACTTTGTAGAAGTTTTTTCATAAAATTTTGTTTGGTTTAGTTAATGATTTTTTAAATATAAAATTTAACAACCTGTAATGCAAATATTACATAATAAAAAATAAGCGTTAAAAACCTAAAAAACTACGTAAAGCCGTGTAAAAAGCCCAAGAAAGCCATAAATTAGCCTAACTCCATTAATATATGATCTAAAAATGATACTATAATCGAATTAAACTTACAGTAACAATAATTTTCCTACAAATAAGAGTTGAATTTTTTTTACTTGTGTAAGAAGATTAAATATTTAAGGTTTACAAAAAAGATTTCAATAGAATTTATAATCTATTTCGACATTACTTGAAATACATCATAAGGATTTTGACACCAGTAACTCTTTTCACAGATAAGTAGTAAACAAAAAAAGGCTGCCGAATGGCAACCTCTTCTTGTTAAGTGTAAAAATAATGTTAGTTATGGGTTTTGAGGACCGATATTTGGATTTCCATTAAATTCATCTCTCGGAATTAAAAATAAGAATCTTGGATCGCCAGCTGGAATTTGTAAAACGTTGGCAACAGAAGTTGGAACAAAGTTAGGAACATTTGCAGCAGTTCTATCTAACGGTAAATTCAAGCGTTTTAAATCTAAATACCTAAAACCTTCACCCCAAAGCTCAACTCTGCGGTTCACCATAATTTCAGCAATTAATGCATCTCCTGTTTTAGTGCTTTTCACAGCACTTAAATCTCTTTTGGAAACTAAAGCAAATAATGCTGTTTGCGCTAAAGCATCTTGTGTACTTCTTGCATAAGCTTCTGCCAAGATTAAATGCATTTCAGCAGACCTCATCCAAGGCACATCACCTAACGAGGGATCACCCACAGCTTTTACCGAAAACTTTCTTGTCATATATGCTCTTCTTACAAATGTAGCAAGAGGCAAAGGGAAGTTTGCTGCAGTTGGAGCTGGCTCCCACATTTTCTTTCTCACATCGGTTGCAGAAATTTGATCATACAAAGCTGAATTGATCATTTTTGGCGTACCTCTTTGATAACTTGAGTTTGCATTGTAAGCAATTTGAGCATAAAAAGATCCAAATGAATCACCTTGCTCCGTAGTAGGATTTGAACCCCACATATACTCTGATAAGTTAATATTATTGAATCCTGTTTGATAATCAGCCTGACTCATCAAAGGAAATGAATTGCCATCAATTACCTCTTTAGCATATTTTATTGCCGTTGGATAATCCTGCATCGTTAATGCCACTCTAGCTCTTAACCCTTTAGACACCCATACTCCTGCATGTGTTTTGTTAGGAACAGTTGTCGCATTCAAAGCAATAGCAGCATCCAAATCTGCAACAATCGCGGCATAGATAGCTTCAACACTTACTCTAGGCATTTTTGTATCCGTAGATTTAAGTAAAAGCGGTACTGCTAATTGATTATTTGGTTTGGCTGCTGCATTGTATCGGGTTCCGTAAAACTGAACTAGATAAGAATAAGAATAAGCCCTTAACGTTAATGCTTCAGCCTTGATTCTTGATTTTTCAGCAGGAGTTCCTTCAGCTGCGTCAATGTTATCTATAATGTAGTTTGCATTACCAATCATTCTAAAAAACGTACGGTAATAATATAGATTACTTGCTGCATTATCGGTACGAGCGGCAATATAGTTACCTTCACCTGTTGAAGTAAACCAAGTTGCTGCTGCCTGATGTAAATCCTCGCCCATAAAGTCGATGCCTAAAAGAATTCCAGCTACACCGGGTTTTCCTTGCGCATTACTTGTTGTTGTAGTTGTTCTTTCGAACATATAACGATAGATACCATTTAATGCCACACTTGCATTAGCTGTAGTTGAAAATATTGAAGTGTTATCAACTCTATCTGTTGGTGTTGTTTGTAGATATTCTTTTTTACAGCCCGACCCGCCTAAAATCATCGAGGCCAATATCGCTGAGTAAATTATTTTTTTCATCTCTGTTTAGATATTTATTAAGATTTTAGAAAGATGCATTTAAACCTACGCTTAGTATTCTTGCCTGAGGATATACTGTAGTGTTAACCCCGTCAAATGCTTCTGATGGATTTAAACCTTTCCTTTTTGAGAATAAATGTAAGTTTTCCCCGGTTACGAATAATCTAGCATTAGTTACATCAATTTTCTTAAGCCAGTTTTGTGGCAAGCTATAAGATAAATTAACATTACGAATGGCAAGGTAAGAAGCATCAATTAACCACCTGCTTGAAGTTGCATTAATGTTTGCAGAGTTACCAAAATCTGCTCTTGGAATGCTACTTGTTGTATTTGACTGTGTCCAGGCACCTAGCAAATCTTTATGCAATGCAGAGCCGTAGTTACCGGTACTCATTAAACCCTGATAGTTGCTATCATAAAACTTACCGCCTATCTGGTAATTAACCAAGACTGACAAAGTCAGATTTTTATAAGAAAATGAATTGGTAAAAGAGCCTAACAAATCAGGAATAGCAGATCCAGAACGATCAAATATTGCATTCGACTGGTTGATGGTGTATTCTACACCATTTACGATTCTCTTATTTGCTGCTGCAATTGTTTGAGTTGGATCAGGGATATATAATGCAGCTCCATCAGTTGGGTCAACACCAGCATATTGTCTTAACCAGAATTGGTAATAGTCATATCCTACTTCTCTTCTTTTTGTACCACTTACAATTTGAGGGGTTTCAGCAGGTAATTTTGTAACTCGATTTTTTAAGAAGGTCCAGTTTGTCACTAAGTTCCATGTAAAATCTTGTGTCCTTACAACGTCTGCACCCAACAAAATCTCCACACCAGCATTGTACATGGCGCCAACATTCTGATTGATTGATGTTACAGGATCTGATACTGGCTGTGGTACACTAAATAAAAGGTTATTTACATTTTTTTTAAAGAACTCTACTTCACCGTATAGTCTTCTTTTGAACAGTGAAAAATTAAGACCTGTATTAAAAGTATTTTGAGATTCCCATCTTAGCAAAGGATTTGCAGCTGATGAAAGTAATGCTCCTGGTTCCGTACCATTATTCCAACCTAAGTCATAAAAAGCTCTATCAGCGTAGTATTCACTATTACCACCAGACAGAATAGCATTGTTTCCAACCTGACCATAAGATGCTTTCAATCTTAAATCATCTATCCAGTTTACGTCAGTTAAGAAATCTTTATTAATTGACCATGAAGCACCCAATGAAAAGAATGTCCCCCAGCGAGAATCAGGACTGAATCTTGATGAACCGTCACGTCTTAAAGAGGCATCAAAGAAATATTTCTCTTTGTAGTTATAGCCTGCTTTTGAAAAAAATGACTCTATACGATCATTATCGGCTTGACCTCCTGAACTATTGGCCGTTACAAAGTTTGCAAATTCAGTATTACCCTGCAAAATTATACCCGTTCTACTTGCATTAAAAGTACGATAGTTATAATCGTAATTTTCATGTCCAATTAAAGCCGTTACGTTATGATCTCCAAATGACTTGTTGTAGTTTAGTATCTGATTAAAGGTATATGATCTGATTGTATTATTACTTTGTGATTTATAACCATTCTGTGTAGCGCCATCGCCAACAGTTGGATTCTGATAAGTACTACCATTATTATTCCGTAGATCAATACTAAAAGTTGGAACAAACGTGAAGTCTTTTAAAAACTTAATTTCTACGTAACTTCTTGCGCTTACTTGACTTCTTCTTGTTAAATACTCATTTAATAATGTTTCATAAACAACGTGTCTGCCAGGAGATGCACCTTGTGGACGAGCCACTGCACCTGGATGATTTCCATAATCGTACCACTGTTCGCCTGTTAAGCTGTTCATAATTGGTTGACCAGCTGCATTGAATGCACGTACTGGATAGATTGGCCCAATACCCCTTGTAAAATTGAAGGCGTTAACAAAACTGGCTGCATTCCCGGTAAAAGAGTCGTTAGCAGTATTGGCTGTTGTCATTGAACCGGAAAGGTTTAGACCAGTTTTTAACCAAGATTTAATTTGAGAATTAACATTTATACGAGCATTGAAACGCTGAAAGTCAGATTTAATATTAAATCCTTTATCATCCAAATAACCCATTGAAACGAAGAAGTCAGATTTTTCAGTCCTTCCAGAGAAATTTAAATTTGCATCGGTTCTTTTTCCTTGTCTGGCAATAGCATCATACCAATCAAAGTTATCATACAACAGTGATGCATTAGGATTGATTTTACCGTCAGTACCCACGATTTGTCCACCAGGAACGTTAAATGGGTTATACACTAAGTTGGTAAAAACATCAGCGGATGCTCTTGTAGATGCAGCAGCTTCAGATAAACCAGGAGAGGCATTATACATCAAGTTGTTCTTAATTCCTTGCCAAACTAAGGGATAATACTCATAAGCGTTTACGCGATCATACTCAGGGATACCTCTTTCAGAAAAACCTTGAATTATGCTTGCATTTACTGTGGGCTGCAATGACTTACCTTTTTTTGTAGTTATGATTATTACACCGTTTGCACCTCTTGAACCATATAATGCAGAGGAAGATGCATCTTTTAATACCGAAATACTTTCGATGTCATTTTGGTTAATATCACCTATACTACCATCATAAACAGATCCGTCTACAACATACAAAGGTGTATTTGATGCAGAAAATGAACCAAAGCCACGGATCCTAATAGTTGGAGTAGCACCTGGTTGACCATTAGATGCACCTACACTAATACCAGGAGCTGAGCCTTGAAGCGCAGCAACTACGTTAGTTACAGTTCTTGTTTCTAAATCCTTTGAAGTAAGGTTTGATACTGATCCCGTAATAGCTTCTTTCTTCTGTGTACCGTAAGCAACAACTACCACATCACTTAGGGTTTTTGAATCTGTTGCAAGGGCTGCATTTATCACATTTGAGGCGCCAATATTCACAGTTTTGGTAACATATCCCAGATAAGAGAATTGAATCGAAGTAGTGTTCGATGTGATGCGAACAGAATATTTACCATCAGCACTTGTGGCGACTACACCTTGTGAGCCGATTAATTTTACACTAACGCCCGGAAGGGGAATACCTTCTTCGGTAGACGTTACTGTTCCAGTAATTGTTCGCTCTTGAGCCATTGCATTAAATGCAAAAAACAAAAGCACGAACAAACTTTGTAGAAGTTTTTTCATGAATTTAAATTAGTTGTTTGGTTAAAGATTTATTAACTCGCAATTTAGCAGATATTCTATTATAATGCAACGTCTTTATTACGTTCAATTTCGGACAAGATATCTAATTCTGATTTTTTTACTATAATGTGACAATAAAGAGCTTTCATTGAAAATAAAAAACGCCAACCTAAATACAGTTGGCGTTCCTTTTTTTAAAAAAACGGCTTAGTAACCGGCATTTTGCTGCCCTTGCAAGCCAACATTATTATCTATCTCACGTTGAGGAATAGGAAGTATGGTTTTCACACCACCAAATGCAGCTGCTGCATTTCCACTTCTTAATGGCTGTTTATTACGAAGCAAATCCATTCTGCTATGTCCTTCAAAAGCAAGTTCTTTACGTCTTTCAATTAAAAGAGCAGCAATAAGCGCTTGCTGGGTAGCGACAGTTTTTGCTAGTAATCCAGCACGATTTCTAATCCTTGTATTCAAAATAGTGATCGCCTCAGCACTTGGTGTAGCACTTTGATGAGCTAAAGCTTCTGCCAAGTTTAAATATACCTCTGTAGTTCTTATTACAGGAGCATTGTCAGAGTTATTTACAGCATCTGGGAATTTTGTGGTAAAGAAATGGGTTAACCCATCAGTGGCTCTTCCCGAAATTTTAGCGCTATATCTTTTATCATTAGGTTCTGATTCAAAAGCTGTGACCAAGTCTTGAGAGAAAGGTGCATCTCCACGCCCTCCTAATGAAGCGGGGTTATAATAGGCGGCCCATCCACCGTTACCTGTTCTTCCATTGTCTATAGCGCTATTTTGTATAGTAAATACATCTTCCGATGTATTTCCATTGTAGAAGCTGTAATCAGTTGCTGTGGCATAAATACCCTGAGACAATACACTTCTTGCTGCACTCTCTGCCTTTGCCCATTCTTCTCTATACAGATATAATCTTGATAGTAAAGCGAATGCAGCACCTTTTGTTGCACGTCCACGTGTTTCAGCTGCATCTGTATATTGTAACGGAAGCGCAGTTGCCGCATCATTTAAATCGCTTACGATTTGTGCATGAATTTGGTTAAGTGTACTCCTAGAAGGATATTCGATGGCTCCAGTAAAATCAGCTGTGACCAGTGGTACTGCCAAATTCGACCCTGAACTTACCTGATAAGGCTGAGCGAAAAGATTTGCAAGTTGAAAATATGCCAATGCTCTTAAAAATTTCGCTTCCGCTGCATATTGCGATTTTTCAGATGCACCTAACCCTTCAACATTTTCGATTTTAGAAACGATTGTATTTGCCCGGGCGATAACTTGATAGTGAACTTGCCACAAACCCGATACGTTCGTATTTGTTGATACACCAGAGAAGTTATTCAACTCTTGTAATGTGGGAAACGTACCAACAAAATCTACGTTATTACCCATATAATCACCGATTACTTGCGGTAAGCTACCGTAGAAATCAAATGCCTGAGCAGTACTGTAAACACCTCTTAGTGCACTTAGAGCTGTTGATGGAGAATTGAATACGATTTGGTCTGATAATGCTTGCTGAGGAAGCAATTCCAATTTTTTTTGACAACCTATTACCGTAAAGGCAAAGGCTGAGACTAAGATATAATATTTTAATTTCATTTCTTTAAGTTTAAAGGCCAATATTGACACCAAATATGAATGATTTAGCTTGTGGTAAAGCGAAGAAGCTTTGACCAACAACTAAGTTAGAAGCGCCATTTGCCGAAATTTCAGGATCTCCTCTAAAGTCTTTGTTTTTGATTGTCCAAATGTTCTGAGCAAGGAAATATACTCTTGCACTAGAAAAAATTTTGGTTTTATCTAAGAATGCTTTTGGTAAACTATAGCCGACAGTTAGGTTCTTTAATCGGAGGTACGAGCCATCCTGTAACTGAGCTGTAGAAGCTTGCGCATAAGTTGTTCTGGTAGGGCTATTTAAAGCCGGCGCAAAAGCATTTTGCCCTGGTTGCTTCCAATAATCTAGCATTTTAATACTCTTGTTATAAGATGCTGATGCGAAATTATCAGTGAAAGTCAATCCGTCAAGATAAACGTCGTTTCCGTACGTAAAGTTAAAGAATGCTGATAGGTCAAAATTTTTGTATGTAAAGGTATTAGTGATACCACCCTGAAAATCAGGGTCACCTTTCCCGGCAATTACACGGTCGGCAGCTGTAGGGGTAGTCGTTACAGTACCATCTTTTTTCAACCACTCCGCATTTCCTGTTTGCGGATTGATACCATTATACCTGATTAGATAGAATGAGTTTTTAGAATAACCAGTTATCGCTCGCTGAACTGCTCCACCTTGTAAAAAGTCCCGTCCTTCTTCATCAGGATTTTTAGGAAGAGCTAAAACCTTATTTTTATTAAACGCTATATTAAATGAGGTCTTCCAGGTAAAGTCGCGTGAAGTGATGTTATCAGAATTGATTGAAATTTCAATCCCTCTATTTCTTACTTCTCCGACATTTTGTGAGCTAGACGGAAATCCGGTTGTAAATGGAAATGGAACATTTACCAATAATCCAGTAGTATTTTTATTGTAGTAGTTTACTTGCAAATCTATGGCATTAAAAAAACGTGCAGAAACGCCAATGTCTAGTTGTGCTGTTTCTTCCCAACTCAAATTGGGATTAGGCACAACGCTGGGAGATAATCCTGCTTCACCAAGATAATTAGCACCTGAAACAAATGTTCCAACATACTGGTAAAAACCAATATTGTCATTACCAGCCGTACCATAACTTGCCGTTAGTTTTAGATTTTGCGCAATTTTATTTTCTTTGTTGAAGAAGCTTTCGTTGGAAATCAACCATCCTCCAGAAATAGCATAGAAATTACCATACTTTTTATTTGGGCCGAATCTTGATGATCCATCTCTTCTGAATGATCCTTCAAAAACATATTTTTTATCGAAATCATAATTCAATCTCGCAAACTGAGACTCTAATGCCCAATCATATACTTCCTCAGAAGCTGTTATAGGAGTTGAAGCTGACCCAACATTTGGCAACGCATCACTCGCAAAGCCAGAACCTTCTACTAACATTTGTGTAAGTGTGGCGGTTTCAAAACTATATCCTAATAATGCACCAAATGAATGTTTTCCGAAGACCTTATTGTAGTTTAAGGTATTTGTAGTTAGCCATTTCTCATCAGTATTGTGGGTTCTATATCCATATCCTCCAGGAGTAATAATGTCGGCATCTCTATATTTCTCATCAATACTAAAGTTGTCAATACCAAAATCCGTTTTCAACTTTAAGCCGTCTAATATCTTCCATTCTGCAAATGCATTACCAACGCTTCTGTTAGAAAAATTCTTATTTATTCCAGTAGCATTCATTGCAACAACATTGGCTACAAAACCAGTACTTTGGAATTGCCCATCTGGACCGTAGGGGGTTATATAAGGAATTTGAAGATAGGCAGCTGTTAATGGAGCAGAAGTACTATTTTCAGCGCCAATTCGGTTCATATCTACTCTTGACAGACTATAGTTTAAACCGAAATTGATTTTATCAGATAATTTATGCGTTAAATTTAATCGGCCTGATAAACGTTGCAAATCGTTACCAAGAGTATAGCTACTTTCATCGCCATAAGTTCCGCCAACAAAGAATTGTGTTTTCGCATCTCCACCAGCTGCGCTTAAATTAGCAGTGTTGATCTTTCCCGTTTTTACAACTGCATCAATCCAGTCATAACTATCTGTAGGATAAGCTGGCACAGTTCCATTGTTAGCACGAAGATAATCAGACCTAAATTGTCTAAATTGATCCGCATTCATCATTTGCTCTAGAGATGTTGGAGACGAGAATCCATTTTGATAATCAGCAGTTATTCTTGTTTTGCCAGAAGCTCCTTTTTTGGTAGTAATAAGTATTACTCCGTTTGATCCACGAGAACCGTAAATAGCAACTGCCGACGCATCCTTCAAAACTGTCATGCTTTCTATATCGTTCGCACTAATGTTTAGTAAAGGATTCAATCCCGATGAAGCTCCTTGTGTTTGGGTGTACTCAGCACCTGCTGAGTTAAGCGGAACACCATCAACAACATATAGTGGCCTACCGCCAGCACTTAGTGAAGAACCGCCCCTCACCGTAATTTGTGCTTCAGAACCAAGTACACCTGAAGAATTTACCATATTAACCCCTGCTGCTTGGCCTTGAAGTGCCTGCTGTGGAGTTTGGATAGGCATATTCTTGAACGCATCTGCATTTACCGTTGTTGTGATTTGAGTTGTTAAAGCTTTGCTTTGTTGACCATAGCCAACAACAACAACATCAGTAAGTGTTTTTGCATCTGTAACTAAAGAGACATTAATTGAATTGCTTGCGCCTAAAACCTGCTCTTTTAAAAGATAGCCGATAAAACTAAATTCCAAAGTGTTTGAACCCGAAGGCACGTTTAAAGAATACTTTCCATTGGAATCAGTTACTGTTCCAAATTGTGTACCTTTCACTTTGATTGTGACCCCAGGTATAGGCAACTTGTCTTCCTGAGACGTAACTGTACCAGTGATCGTTCTATTTTGCGCCATTGCAGACAATGCAAATAACATCAATAAGAACAAACTTTGTAGAAGTTTTTTCATAAAATTTTTGTTAAAGAATAAAATATTTAAGAGGCTAAGTTAAAAAAACAATATATATAATGTAACATAAACCCCATAGAATTGTGACTGCTTAGATCTACAATATAATTATGACATTTAAAAAACGCTTACATTAAAACCGTATTAGTCAACTACATAAAGAGTGAGTTATATATTGCTTTGAGCCGTTCAGGGGACGTTGCTATGGGAAAAGGTATAACATATTAATTACAGTTTCCTGATATTAAAATTGTGTATGGATAACTAGAAATCTAGAGTGATATTTGATATTATGTAGCACTTTTTCTGAGATTAGTTAGCTACATCAATCCGCTTTTCGAAGAGAACGGGAAGTTTCACCTATCAGAGTTGGTGAATCATTTACCTTAAATTTTGGAAGTTAAAAAAAATGCCTCTAAAAAGCTGATAACTTTATAGAGGCATTACATTGTACTAGAATTTTATAACATTATTTTTCCCAAAAAATCTTATTGGTAAAAATGTCAATAATAGGCACATTGGCACCGTTGTTTGCTAGCTCATTTTGAGGATAGGGGATACGTAACGGTAATTTACCTCCACTAGCATTATTAATACCAACAGGCAAGTTGGAAGGAAACCCAGTCCGACGATATTCTGTCCATGCCTCGTGGCCATTGAAGCCATTGTTTGCAATCCACTTTTGAGTGATAATCGCTTCAAATTGTTTATCTGGAGTTCCAGCAACAGCCCAATTAACTAACGGCTGTGTAGAAGTGGTGTAATAGGTTGTAGCTGCTGCCGCTGTAGAGCCTAAAATCTTGAAAGACTCTTGAATTCCGGCTTGATATGCTGCTTGAGCACCTGCGTTTCCTCCTGGAAGGTAGCCTTTCAACATAGCTTCAGCTTGTAGAAAAAAGCCTTCCGCTGCAGTCATTAAATACGCTGGTTTAGAAAAGCCGCTATTAGCACTTGAAGGTAATACCCCAGCACCAACCGCCGAATAGTTATCTTTTTTAGTGGTCGTTGTTGCTGTTGTTCCTGGATATACTCCAACATAGATAGCTCCTGGTGCTACCGGTGTAACTGCAGGTCTGTAAAGCAAGCCTACACGTGGATCATTATTAGCTAACAAAAAGTCAACTGCGTACTTATTACCTCTGGTTGCTTGATAACTTGATGTTTCTGCACCATTAACTTGGAAGCCAATTGCACCATATAATGGATTATACTTCCCGGCCTGATTAAAATAGCCCGGATTAACGCCTACATTCTCTCCCGCAGCCAGAAAAGACTTACCTGCTAAAGTCGCAAATCCCGCAGCTACCTTGGTTGCTCTAGACTGAATCAAAGATTGTCTTAAAAGAACACGAAGCTTTAATGTATTAGCAAATCTTATCCATTTATTCATTGCAACGGTTGGAGCTGTTGTGATTGAACCATTACCAAAAATGATGTCACTTGATGTAGAAGGATTATCGCCTGTTGCTGTAGTATTGATAATGGCAATACTTGCATCAATAGTAGAAAGTATTCCATCATATATATCTTCAGCTTTATCATATTTTGCAGATAATAAATCTGTACCCTTCAAAGCGTCCTTGTAAGGAACATCTCCCCAAGTATCAACTAACAATTGAAAATTATAAGCCTGCATAATTTTTGCAATTGCCTGGGCATTTACTTTTCCGTTAATTGTTGATTGAGTCTCTACATATTTTAGGTCGTTTAATGCGTCTGCGTAAAGTGTTGTCCATACTCCATCATATGTAGATGATGTGAAGGCATACGTTTCCTGTGGTTGGTAGAATGCAAAGTCAGGAGACTGAGCCCAATTCCCAGCTAACAAATTACCCAGTATATTAAAGTTGTTGTTTACAACAGTCCCTGTCGAAGCTAAGGCCGCAGGCAGTACAAGTTCTGGAGTAGTAGTTGTTGGTGTATTTGGATTACTATTAATATCCAAAAAGTTTTTTTCACAACCACTTAGCGAGACTGCTAATGATAAAAAGGCTACTCCCTTTATGATATTTTTGATTTTCATTTTCTTAGATTTTATTATAACTAAAAACTAGCACTTAAGGTAATACCAAAGGTACGTGTAGAAGGTATACTAGTAAATTCTCTTCCTTGTGAATTGTTGGTACCGAAAATACTTGCCTCAGGATCTACATAAATATTTGATTTTGGAGTCCATAATAAAATATTTGCACCAGATACAGCAACGCTTACTCTTCCAAAAGGAGTTTTATTTAATAAATTAGCAGGTAGTCTATATGTTAAAGAGATATCTCTTAACTTCAAGAATGCTGCGTCGATAATATTGGATTCTGCAATTTGGGCATAATTTCCGTACCAAAAATCATAACTACCGCTACGTGTTTTTACTGAAGTATTCGGGATAAAATTACCAGAATTTAACGGAGATTCTATTACTGAATTAGGGTAAACAAATGGCTGACGGCCATATTCAACAGTTTCTAAGCTCGAGCCTGTAAAGGTAAGTTGGCTTTTTGTTCCTGAAAAAAGTACATTTCCTGAACGAAAATCCAAAGTTGTGGAAAGAGAAAACGCTTTATAAGAGATTGTATTGTTAAATCCTAAAATATGTTTAGGATTAACTTGTCCTAAATTTCTCAACGTTGGATCTTTTCTAATAAAACCAGTGGTTGCATCTACAACAACCCTACCTTCTGAATCTCTTAAATATGCTCCCCCAACCAACGAGATTGGTTGTCCAACAATTGCTGTAGGAACAGGATCACCACCACCAAGCGATAACTGCTTAGAATCCTGATATAATGACTCAACTATATTTTTATTGTTTGTATAAGTAAAACTAAAATTCCAAGAAAAACCATCGCGGTTTGCGAAAGGGTTACCTTTCAACGCCACCTCAATACCTTTGTTTGTAACTAAACCAGCATTAACAGTTGCAGCGGTGAAACCTGTTGATGATGCCACACCAATGTTAATGATTTGACCATCCGTTTTAGTATTGTAATAAGTAAAGTCTAAACCTAACTTATCTTTCAAAAATGACAATTCAGCTCCAACCTCAAATGCCTTTGTAAATTCAGGTTTCAAGTTTGGATTTGGCGTTGTATTAGATAACGAGAAAGCTGCAAGTGAGCTATAAGGGAAGTTGGTAGCTGGACCAAATGTTGGCTGCAAGCTATATGCAGCGGCATCAGACCCTACTTTAGAATAACTTGCTCTAATTTTCGCATAAGATAACACGTCATTATCTTTTAATGACTCTATTGCTGAAGTAGGAATGAAACTTAAATTTACAGAAGGATAGAAATATGAATTATTATCTTCAGGAAGAGTAGAAGAAATATCATTTCTTAAAGTTCCGTTTAAGAATAAATAATTCCTATATCCTACGGTTAAATCTCCTGCCCATCCGATTAAACGCTTCTTATTAATGCTTTCACTACCTCCTAATTCTCCTACTCTATTAGAGAGATTGAAAAAACCTGGTGTAGAAAGCGCACTTGCTGAAGCAGTTAAATTCCGAGTATCTACCTGGCGAACGTTGTTCAATAGAATTAATGTAGCATTGAAATCTTTATTCAAATCCTTTTTAAATGTTAGCAATAAGTCTGAGTTCATAATCCTGTTTGAAAATGCATTTTCAGTTATTGCGCCTGGAGTTGCAGTTGGACGTTGTCCTGCACCAAAGGTTGTTTTTTCAAATGTTGATTTCGTTCTGCTAGAAGCATAATCAGTTCCCAATCTCCAGGTAACATTCAACCATTTAGTTGGATCGTAACCTACTTGGAAACTACCTAGAAAACGATCTAGATTATCAGCATATCTATTGTTAGCTATATTGTAGTAAGGGTTAGGCTGATATCCATTGAAATATCCCTGTGTAGTAGCAAACTCATAGTTTTTCCAATCTTTGAAGTCTTCAAGATTGATCTGACGACTGGTATTCAAAACAGCATCCATAACACTATTATTTCCACCACCAACGAAAGAGGTATTAGTTAGGTTCTTATTGTAACTGATGTTAGCACTTACGTTGAAATTATTAGCCAACTTAGTAGCTCCAGATAATTTGAATGTGTTTCTTCTAAACTTGTCGCCAGGAACAACACCTTTAACTTCGTTGTCAGAAAGTGAGGCATAAAATGAGCCTTTTTCACTTCCACCTTGAAATGAAACTGAATTCTGAAAATTTGTTCCTGTATCGAAGAAGTTTTTGATGTTATCTTCAACAGCACTGTAAGGAATCATTAGTTTATTACCATTAGCAAGAGTAGGACCAGACTGAACGATAGAACCGTCTAATTTTGGGCCCCAGTTTGTGTTCTCGATTGGATCATATTCTGTAACAGACACACCATTAACAATACCCGTTTCATAACCAGAACCGTACTCGTTTTGAACTTTTGGTAATTTTTGAACGTTATCTATTTGGAAAGTTGAAACAACATTGATTTCCATTTTTTTATTTCTAGAAGCTGCATCCTTTCCTGTTTTTGTTGTTATGATTATCGCTCCATTTACACCTTGAGAACCGTATAATGCGGCAGCATTCGCTCCTTTTAAAACCGTCACAGATTCAATGTCATCAGGATTAATATCACCTACCCGGTTTCCAACGTCAACTTGATTTGCTGATGTTGAAGAAGGCTGTCTAGCACCGTTATCAATAGGAACTCCGTCAATCACAAATAATGGCTGTTGTTCGCCCTGTAAAGACCTGATACCTCTCATAGTAATACGTGTTGCAGTGTTAACACCACCACTCGAACGACCAATTTGAACTCCAGCAGTTTTACCGGTTAATCCATTTATTAAGTTGGTCTGTCTACCATTTGTTAAGTCCTGTGCCTTAACAACATCAGCAGAATAACCTAGTGACGCTCTATCTTTTTCTATACCGACAGCGGTTACAACCACTTCATTAAGAACTTTGGCGTCTGAAATCAGACTAATATTAATTATTGAAGCCGAACCAAGTGATTTTGTCTGCTTTACATAGCCAATATAGCTGAATTCAAGCGAAGTCGCAGTACTTGGAACTCTTAGAGAGTACTTACCATCAGCACCTGTTACCGTGCCACCGGCTGCACCTAGGATTTTTACACTTACCCCTGGGATAGGCTGCTTGTCATCCGAGGAAGTAACTGTTCCTGTGATTGTTCGGTCTTGAGCCATTGCAGTTACTGAAATGAACATCAAGATGAACAAACTTTGTAGAAGTTTTTTCATTTTTACGAAATAAGTTAGTTAATGATTAATGATTGGCCTAATTTAAGAGTTGTTGAGCACGTTAGAAAATTTTTCTTAACATATTTTAACATAGTATTAATCTTGCTCTAATAAAAGAACCGAAACAATCATAAGAAATTAATAATCAAGATATTACAATTTGACCCACCTGTAATCAATGAATAGATTTACGAGTTTTGTGTTGGCTAATTTCACTTATGGGATCAAAATAAACCAGTATTATCAGAATTTAGCAGTCAATTATGAGCGAATTTTTCCCTATCGTTGATAAAAATCAAGATAAGAACACTAGTAATTAGATAAGAATGTAACTAACTGCAATTGATCATATTACTAATAACTACAAAATAGAATATTACCGAAAAGTGTCTTGCCACCTTCCCAAAAGTTTCTAAAAAGCGGATCGTTTGCTAAATAAACTACCTGGCCTTTACCAAAATCCTGAACGCCAATCAGCAAACCTGATTTTAACTCCTCTCTTACCTTTTTACCGACTACACCCGCCATTAAACTTTTATCATTTACCTGGCCAACATTCCAGCCTTTTGTAAAAGGCTCATAAATTCTGCGATCTGTTTTTAGCGTATAGTAAAATTTACCCAAACCGTAGGAGAAGGGGTGAGATGCATCTAAATTTACTTTATAGATTGCCCCTGGAATGGCAAATTCAAAATCATCTTTGTCTTTGTTTTTAAACAGAAGTTTACTTGGTTCCGGCTTTTCATCCTTTTTAACCACCGCTTCCTTCTTTTTGATATCAAAACCTTTTTTCTCCAGAACGCTCTCTATCGCATCTTCCATTAAAATCAATTTTCCTCCTTTATTTAACCAGGCGGTTAAGCCGTCCCCTATAAAAGAACCATAACTTCCATCAGGAAGAATCAAAGTATTTACCTTATTAATATCTAAATTATTGATATCCTTCGCGTTAATAATACTTGGCGAAAGATTTAAATCATGCTCCAAATAAAACCATGCCTCGCCAAAAGCTAAAGAGGAAACTTCATTTCCTGATGCAATTGCAATTTTAGGCTGTTTTAAAATAGGATAAACATTCGAACCAAAGTCTTTACCTTTTTCTACAAAACCACTGGTTATGCCTCTTATGGGTTTATCAAACTGCTTTGCCACCGCTACGACCTTATCTTTTAAACCTTTAACCGTCTTTTCGTTTTCAGTTCTTAAAACAATTAATGTTCCGGCAGGATAATCTCTACCAGCTACCGTGAAGCCTTGATCTGATTGCCTCACTTTTATATTTTCTTTCTGTAAATTAATTAAAACACCAGCATCTTCGGCTGATCCCCAGGAAAATAACCAAGCTAGGGGTTTGTCTATGTCGTTAGATGTTGGGTCGGCGACAGATAGATCAGCATATTTCCCCTTAAAACTTTCTTTACTGGCATAAGCCTTTAAACCGTATACATAGGGAAGCGCCCAGGCTGTTATATCATAGGTGTTTGAGTCGGTAACAAAAGTTTGGGGCTCCAGCAACACATTGGCCAGTACTGCTCTAGGCTGTTGAATATTTACGATTAAGTCGTTTCGATCGATCGAGAAATTCTCCTCTTTTTGGGTATCGTAGTCATATCCTCTACCCGATTTGTCTGCGCCATAAGCAAACTGAATTTTATTTTTACTTAACAGTTCCGCCAATTTTTTTAATCTGGAAACATTACTTGCCTTAATGATATAGGTTTTGTAAGCTCCCGGAGCTGCTATCAATTCTTGCTGGAAGTATTTTTTATATTCCTCCATTAACTTCGCCTGATTTTGAGAAGATACTTCGACTGTTGACATGCCAGTTGCGAAATGATGGGCAATTCTGTCTTTCAATGTAAGCGTATCACCATCATTTGTAACCACAGATAAACCCGCCCTAATCCCGCCTTGCTCATAAGTCATACCGATTGAGCCGTTATACAAGGGGTAAGTATCGCCGTAAGATGGGTAAAGTAAGTCGAACCGCTCTTTGGTAAAATACTGCCAACCTTCAGCATCGAAGTACTTAGCATTATTTTTTCCTACAACTACCTGAAAACTTCTTTGCCAGGGGGTAATATCCTGATGAACGGGTTCGGCCGCTGGCGCAAAATAGTAAGGTTCGTTATAGCTCTGTTCATGAAAATCGACATGAACCTGAGGCATCCACTCATTGTAAAGTGCTAAACGCTGTTTACTTTCCAGTTGGGTTTGCCAGGCCCAATCTCGGTTTAAGTCAAAGTAATAATGATTTGGCCTTCCACCTGGCCATGGCTCAATGTGCTCTCGGGAAGCGGGATCGGAATTAGGCGTTTTGCCAACTACACTATTAAAGTAATTTACATAACGGTCTCTCCCATCAGGATTTAAGCACGGATCTATCACTACAACTGTATTTTTTAGCCAATTATTGGCTTCCACATTTTTGCCCGATGAAAGCGTATAAAGCATTTTCATCGAAGTTTCAGTAGAATTTGCTTCATTTCCATGCACATTGTAGCTCAGCCAAACGATGGCAGGTTGTGCTTTTATATCAACTGTTTGATCTGCACCCGTACCCAACTTTAAGTTGTTGGTTCTAATTTGCTCTAATCGGGCAATGTTTTCAGGCGCCGATATTATGGCAACCAATAGCGGTCTACCTTCATTTGTTTTTCCGTATTCGATTAATTTAATGTTTTTTGGAGAAGCAACAGCAGTCTGTTTAAAGTAATCGGCTACTTTATAATGTGGTGTAAAATGCGTACCAAGCTCATATCCTAAAAACTCATCAGGTGATTTGATTTGGGCATTCAAAACCAAAACAGAAGCCATAAAAACCAGACAGAATGTTATGCTTTTTTTCATAAAACAATTAAATTTTATCTAATGTAGTAATTTTGCTTTTTGTTATTGCTAAACCTTAATTTTACAGCATAATTATTAACAATAAAGATGATTACAACAGCCGAATTATACCAGCACTTCCTTAACAATCCGCTTATCTCAACTGATACCAGAAATATTTCTGATGGCTGCATCTTCTTTGCTTTGAAAGGCGATAATTTTAATGCCAATACTTTTTCAGCACAAGCTATTGAGAAAGGTGCTTCTTTTGCTGTAGTAGACGAGAAAGAGTTTGCTGTAAATCAAAGCTGCTTATTAGTTGATGATGTTCTTCTCACCTTACAGGATTTAGCTCGGTATCACCGCAAACAATTAAACATTCCAGTAATTGGTTTAACTGGGAGCAACGGAAAAACAACAAGTAAGGAGTTGGTTAATGCTGTTTTAGCAGAGCAATATAAAACTTTTGCAACATATGGCAATCTAAATAACCACATTGGCGTTCCACTTTCCATCTTAGCCATTACCAACGACGTTGAAATTGCGGTGATAGAAATGGGTGCAAACCATCAAAAAGAAATAGAATTGCTTTGTACCATTGCCCAACCTACTCACGGCATTATTACTAACGTAGGCATGGCGCATTTAGATGGGTTTGGCGGTTTTGAAGGCGTAAAGAAAGGCAAAGCAGAACTTTATGCTTACCTTAAAGAAAACAATGGCTACACTTTTATTAATAGAGATAATACTTATTTACTAGAAATGAGTGCTCAAGCAGGCTTAAGCAAACTGATTTATTATGGCACTGAAAATGGCAACACCATAAAAGGAATCTTAAAAAGCAGTGATCCTTTAATTGAAGTGGAATGGACCAATCACGATGTATCAACGGCAGTAAAAACCAATTTAACCGGCAGTTATAATTTTGAGAACATTCTGGCTGCAATTTGCATTGGCGATTTTTTTGACATGAGTCCTGAAGATATTAATTGTGGGCTTGCCAACTATCAGCCGAAAAATAACCGCTCTCAGTTAACGAAAACCGATAGCAATACCGTGATTTGTGATTTTTACAATGCAAACCCAAGCAGTATGATGGCGGCTTTAAATAATATTTCTGTATTATCTGCTGATCAGAAGACAGCTATTTTAGGAGATATGTTTGAGCTTGGGCCAGAATCTGCTATACAACACGAATTAGTTGCAAAACAAGCTACTCAAAGCGGTTTAAACAAGGTTATTTTTATAGGCCGCCATTTTTATGCTTTCAAAGATCAGTTTAAAGGAATCTTCTTTGAAACTCCAGTTGAAGCATCTCTTTATTTACAGGAAAACGCAATTGAGGATAATCTCGTATTATTAAAAGGTTCAAGAGGAATGAAACTAGAAAGCTTATTACAATATTTTTAGATTAAAGCCCGGGAAGAATTTTTTGTCTAAGGATAATATTTTAAGTAATCACATTCGCAGTTCCACAAAATTGACTAAACTTCTGCCAAACTCATCAAATAACGTCGTTGGCCGGCAGATTATTTATTTAGGAAACCATCCGAATATAATTTAGTAGATACTCATATTGGAGAGAAGAAAAGATGTTGAAATGCTAACTATTGCGATGGACGTAAGACGCATTTGCTTCGGACTTTGTTCGGACCTGTGACAATTGGAGCCGACTAAAGTCCGTCTCAACTTCGAATTAAATTAATGCTAAAACATAAGGCTTCGCCTAGCGTATATTAATCACTTAGCTTACCATTAGGCAATAAGCTTACAGATGTTTTTTATTTCTGAGCCTCCTCCACCAAAATCCCAACGTCGCTAACTTCCACTAAGGGGTTATCACGCATATTTTGTTCGATTTCAATTTCAAACTTTCCATTTCTCGGGAAACGATGGTTTTCTAGCAATGGTAAAGTGTAATTGAATAGATTTCCCGATCCACTACCTAACCATTCGCCATCTTTTTTAGCCAATTGAAATTCAAACCGTTGATTGACCATTGCTTTTCCATCTTTAAAATGAGCCAAAATAAAAATGTTCGAATATTTATACTCAGCGGTATGCCTCAACTTAAAATAAACATTATAGGCTTTTGTATTATCTTTTATTTCAAATGCTGTAGTAATATGATTGCGATAAGTCCATTTGCGATCAGGAATTTCTACATTGCTATCAATAACACTCGACGTACATCCTGTAAAAAACGATGCGACCAAAAGAAAGCTCAATAAAAAAGCTGTTTTATTCAGAAGCAGGTTTATTCTCTGAGCCATTTGTATTGTTTCGGCGGTTATTATTTTTTCTACGGTTATTTCTGTTCTTGTTTTTACTTTGCTCAGGCTTTGCACCTTCAACACTTTGAGTCCCTTCTGCCTTCACTACGGGTTTCTGCTGCTGAGGTTTCGGCCCGGCATTTTGGGGTTTTGGTCCGTTAACATGAGCAGGTTTTGGCACCGCTTGCTGTTGGTTTTTTTGATTGGCATGCTGAGGTTTTGCACCCGCATTTTGAGGCCTAGCACCTTGCTGAGGTTTCTGAGCATTCTGCTGCGACCTATTGCTAGGTTCATTACTTTTTTCGCCAACCGGAACACGCTCTCTTCTGTTATCGTTTTTATTATTGCGGTTTTTCGAATTTCTATTTGGATTGTTTTTCCCTCTCGAACGTTCATCCAAACGGGTTAAACTATCCTGGCCAACCACGTTTTCGTAATCGAATGATTTTTCAACCACTACCGGAGCCGCAATTTGAACAGCTTCTTCTTTAAGGTTTGGCGCTTTTTTACCAGCCTTGTTCATCACCATGATTTCTTTAACACGAGCGGCTTTAACCGGAATCCAGTTTTCATCACCCTGATAACTAAACCACATTATTTTTTTGAAAATATCGGTTTTCTGGTGACGGGCATAACCCGCTTCAGTATCTAAATTCTCAATGCGATCAGGAATATCCTTCAGCGCATCTAAATAAGTATCCAGCTCATAATTTAAACAACATTTCAATTTGCCGCACTGGCCGGCAAGTTTCAATGTATTTAAAGAAAGGTTTTGATAACGGGCAGCAGCTGTAGAAACCGTTTTAAAATTGGTTAACCAGGTAGAACAGCACAATTCGCGTCCGCATGAACCAATTCCACCTAAACGACCCGCTTCCTGGCGCATTCCAATTTGGCGCATTTCAATCCGAATCCGGAAACTCTCAGCCATTTTTTTAATCAGCTCGCGAAAATCAACACGACCATCAGCAGTATAAAAGAAAGTTGCTTTTGTTTTATCCGCCTGGTAATCCACATCACTAATTTTCATTTGCAAACGAAGATCTAAAGCCAGTTTACGGGCTTTGTGCATGGTTTCCCATTCCATCTCTTTGGCGGCATTCCATTTTTCTACATCCGCTTCAGTTGCTTTGCGATAGATTTTTTTGACTACCTGATCTAACGAAGTTTTTCGTCGTTTCATTTGCACACGAACCAATTCGCCTGTTAATGAAACATGACCAACATCAAAACCTCCGGTTGGTCCTTCAACGGCAACAAGCTCGCCAATTTCCAAATAAATATTATCCGTATTAAGGAAAAATTCTTTTCTTGAACCTTTAAATTTTATTTCTGTAACCTGAAAAGGTTTATAACTTGAGGGCATATCCAGGTTGGATAGCCAATCGTGAACTTCCATTGTCTGGCACCCACCGGTACCGCATGAGCCATTACTTTTGCATCCATTAGGGGTGCAACCACCACCTGTTGAACAACTTCCACATCCCATAATCTAATTGTATATATATTGAGTCCCCTGAGGGAGCGTTTTAAACTTTATAATTTTTACCAACTGTAAAGATACATCTAAAAACAGAATTTTAGGATTTGCATTCCTTTCGATATGGTAATGTGCTTTCTCCAACTCACCAATTATTGCTTCGGCCATTGGTAACGTAAGTACATGTGTGCTGAGCTTTTTTGCGGTTTCAAGCGTTAACGGAGGCAGTTTTACCAGGTCTTCCGCTCCACTTAAAATTAGGCAACATTCGCGTAAATAATTTACACCGTACTTTAAAAAATTCTTTTGATTTTCCCTTCCCCACTTGGCCGCTTCGTCGGTGAAATCTATCAATTCGGGCACTTTGTTACTAAAACCATTTCTAAGCCAACTGGTAAACGTACCCGAGCTATCATTTTGCGTATCGGCGGCTAAGGCTTTAGCCTCAATTAAATTTCCATCCGCCAAAAAAGCGTAGTCTATCGCCTGATGTTCAGTTAAACTTCCTGAATTCAGCAAATAACCAGTAACTTCTGTTCCGGTAAGTTTTGGTATTTTAACAATTTGCGTTCTCGATAATATGGTAGTTAAAATTTGATCCTGACTTTGTGCAATCAAAATAAACAGTGTATTTGCAGGCGGTTCTTCAATCAGTTTCAGCAAAGCATTTCCAGCTTTATCCAAATACTCGGGCAGCCACATAATCAAAACCTTTGTTTCGGCTTCGAAAGCTTTATAGCTTAGTTTTTTAATAATATCGTGGCATTCAGCAATTGGAATGTTGGCTTGTTTGTTGGCAGCATCGAGTTTCGATCGCCAGATATCCATATCAAAATACGGATCATGCACCACCATACTGCGCCATTCTTCCAGCACATCTACGGCGGTTTTTGTACTGGCAGATGCAAAAAATGGATAAGAAAAATGTAAGTCGGGGTGAATCAGCCGCTCATACTTTCGACAGCTTGAGCATTCTCCGCAGCTATCATTTTCCATTTTATTTTGGCAGTTAATATATTGCGCATAGGCAATTGCCAGTGGCACAGCGCCAGAACCAACCGGCGATAAAAAAAGCTGCGCATGGCTCACCCGGTTTTCCTTAACCGTTTGCACCAATTGTTGCTTAATTTTGCCTTGTCCGATGATTTCTTTAAACTGCATTTGGTGCAAAATAAGAAATAGATATGAGAATTGAAGCTTTGTTATTCTGATCTTCTTTCAGGAGCTGCATTTTTTAAATTAAAACGACATTTTTTTGATTAGAAAAGCAAGCTCCGGTAACGCTTTTGTTCCGTTCGGTCCCTCTTTCCGCTTTCTCCCAAATTGTACCAATTTGGTAATGCCGCTGCAATAGGGTTTAGAGAGCAAGTGAGGTCGCTTTTTCGCCCCAAAAACCCATTTACCAAAAAACCTTACCTTTGGGGCTTTTAATTTTCGCAATGGTGAAAGCATTGCGCCACAGGCAAAACACTATATGGCAAGAATTCTCGCTTTTGATTATGGAACCAAACGTATCGGCATTGCCGTAACCGATCCCTTTCAGATTATTGCTACAGGCTTGGACACCGTTCATCCAAAAGACATTATCAACTATATCAAAAAATATATGTTAGCAGAGCAGGTGGAGGCATTTGTTTTAGGAGATCCAAAGCAAATGGACGGGTCAGACTCTGAATCAAAACAATATGTTAAAGGCTTTTCTACGCTACTTAAGAAATCTTTTCCAACTGTACCCCAGCATTGGGTTGATGAGCGTTTTACTTCCAAAATGGCACAACAAGCCATTATGCAAAGCGGCTTAAAAAAGATGGACCGGAGAGATAAGGATCGGGTTGATACCATCGCCGCCACCATTATTTTACAATATTTTATGGAAACCAACCGTTTATAACCGAATACATGAGCTTAATAAACGACGATTTACAACAACTACTTTTTAATTATTGCGAACCCGAAAGTGAGTTGCTTCAACACATTGATCGCGAAACCAATCTTAAAGTTTTAATGCCAAGAATGCTTTCTGGCCACTACCAAGGCCGGGTTTTGAGTATGTTGAGTAAAATGGTATCTCCAAAAAGTATTTTAGAAATAGGAACTTTTACGGGTTATGCTACGCTTTGTTTGGCAGAAGGATTAACGCCCGAAGGCTTGATTTACACCCTGGATATTAATGCCGAATTGGAAGATCTGGTTAGAAACAATTTTGCCAAATCGCCGCTAAATGATAAGATCCAATATATTATAGGTGATGCAACCGAAACAGTAAATCAACTGGATGAAGTTTTTGATATCGTTTTTATTGATGCGGATAAGAAAAACAACGGTACCTATTACGATTTGATTTTCGATCGCGTTCGCCTAGGCGGAATTATCATTGTTGATAATGTGCTATGGAGTGGAAAAGTACTTCAGGAGAAACAAGACAAAGACACCAGGAATATTACTAGTTTTAATGATAAAATTGCTGCAGATGAACGGGTTGAGAAATTAATTTTACCGGTTAGAGATGGATTGTTTGTGATTCGGAAAAAATAAACTCGTCATTGCGAGGCACGAAGCAATCCGTTGAATGAGATTGCTTCGTGCCTCGCAATGACGAAAAAATGAAAAAATTGAAACCATTATGATTTTTCCAAATCAGATCAAATGAATAAAATCATGATAGCTTCATCGCCCATAAAAACAAATTATACACTGATGAAAAATATATTTACTTTTTGCCTTTTACTTTTAAGTGTAATTACCACCAAAGCACAAGACACGGAAGATTATATTGCCGAACATGTAGAAGTTGCGCAAGAGTTAATGCGTGATCATAAAATTCCGGCGAGCATTATTTTAGCGGTTGCCATCCATGAATCTGCTGCTGGAAACAGCCGGATTGCTCAGCATCTAAATAACCATTTTGGCGTTAAAGGGCCAAATAATAACGCTGATATTCGTTCTGCCTACCGCGATTATGAAAGCGACGAAGAATCTTATAATCACTTTGTAGAATTGATGGAAACCCGAGCGCCTTTTAACGGCTTATTTGGAAAATACGATCAATACGATTATAAAGGCTGGGCTAGAGGAATACAGAGATCGGGCTATGCCCAAAGCCGAACTTGGGCAAGCCAGGTTATTGCCATGGTAGATAAATACGATCTTTATCAATATGATGAACGACCTGAAGATTATGTAGCGCCTGTATATAAAGCACCAGTTTATCATCGCAAAAAAAGATCTACCTCAAGAATTTATATTGTAAAAGCCGGCGACAACCTTGGTGCCATTGCAAAAAAGAAAGGTACAACAGTAAAAACACTGATGAAAAAAAATGGGATGAAAAGAGCGAACTTAAAACCCGGGCAGCGAATTAAGTTTTAAGTATTTAGATGCCAATAATTCCATTTCAATTAATCGATTAAATAATTTCAACAATTTACCATATAATGCATTCATCCTATCGCTTATCGTTTCTATTTCTCCTCATCGTTTTGGCTAGTTCTTGCAGTTCGCGGAAGTTTTCGAAAAACAACAAGCAAATTGAAAAAGCCGCTAACAAAGCCAATAACAATAGTTACAAAAGCTACAACACTTTAAGCTATATCGATGAGTTTAAAGCAGTAGCCATTGAGGAAATGAATTCGGACGGTATTCCAGCGAGTATTACTTTAGCACAGGGAATTCTGGAATCGGGTAGCGGAAACAGCGATTTAGCGAAATATGCAAATAATCACTTCGGGATAAAATGCACTTCAGACTGGAGAGGAAAAAATTATTTTCGTGATGACGATCAAAAAAATGATTGTTTCAGAGTTTATAAAGATGCCCGCGAATCTTTCAGAGATCACTCTGAATTTTTGAAGCGTAAGCGTTATAGTTTCTTGTTCCAACTGGATAAAAATGATTACAAAAGCTGGGCTCAAGGTTTAAAGACTGCTGGCTACGCCACCAATCCAAAATATCCTGACCTGCTGATTAACATGATCGAAAAATATCAGCTTTATCAATACGATCAATCAGAAAGCGAGAAGCAGAAAATAGCTCGTGAGGATCGCGTTTTTGCAGAAATCAACCAAAATATCCCGCAGGAAAAAAAGAAATTTACACCTGTTGATACCCCGCCGCCAGGAGCGAAACCAATTATTGCCGACGGAACTTACACGGTTGTAAAAGGCGATACGCTTTATAATATTGCTAAACGTTTCAATCTATCGGTTGATGAACTGAAAATGCTGAACGAAATGACTACAGATGGCATTAAACTTGGTCAGGTGCTTAAGGTTAAATAATGTTAATACTAAACATTGCGCAACAGATATTTGTAGTTTTGTAAACACATGAAACTTTTTGCAACGCTTGCTTTTCTTTTTTGCTTCACAATTGTACTACATGCACAAACTAAACCGGTGCAGGGTATTGTTATTGATAAGGAAACCAAGCAGCGATTAGCCAAAGTTTACATTTACAATGTGCGCAGTAAAGAGGGTTTGTATAACAACACTAAAGGTGAATTTAGCACCTATGCCAATCCCGGCGATACACTAGTAGCTGCACTTTCGGGCTACGGAGTAGATACAATTATCTTCAAAGGGCAAACTGCAGCTTACTTTCAGCTGAAATCGCTGGGAATCAGACTTCGAGATGTGGTAATTGCCCAAAAGAGATTAACCCCTCAGCAGCAATACGAAAAATCGATAAAAGAATTCCGCTACCAAACCATGAAGGGCAGTAGTAAAGACCTTTTGAATTTAGGCACCGGCGGAGTTGGTTTGGGCATTGATGCGATTTATAATTTATTGAGCCGGCAAGGAAGAAATGCCCGCCATCTACAAAAAATACTGGAAAAAGATTATCGGGAAGATTTAATAGATTATCGTTTTAAAGCATCTCTGGTTCAACAGGTTCTAGGCATAAAGGATACGGAATTGGAAGAGTTTATGCAACAATATCGCCCAACTTATCAATTCGTGCTCGATGCGGATGACTATGCGTTTAACATCTTCATCCGCAATGCTTACAGAAGCTATCGGATGAACCCCAAAGCATTACAGTTACCACCACTGCCTAAATTAACTATCGAGAAATTGTGAAAGCACCAATCTTGATTGTTAAGCATTTGCCTGCAGCAGGAATGGCAATTTTTCCCTTCATTTTGCTGAAGTCGGAAAAACTTAAGTCCGATATGGAAATCATCAACCATGAGAAAATTCATTTAAGGCAACAGCTGGAACTATTGATTTTACCGTTTTACATTCTTTATTTAATCAATTACCTGTTTAATTTAATTATTTATAAAAAGCATGATTTGGCTTACCGCAAAATCATATTTGAACAGGAAGCCTACCGGCATGATGCAGATTTAAAATACCTTAAAAACAATAGCTGGTATGGTTGGATTAAATGGTAATAACGCTTCATTTTTAGTCGTTTCATAATTGTCTACCAGACATTCATTTTGGTAAAACCTTTTTATCTATAGAATTTTTGTTTTTCTTTGTAACCCATGAAGAATTGTTTAGCCGCCCTAATCCTTATTCTAAGTATCTGCTCTACAAAATTATTTGCACAGGTAATTGATACCGTTCCGATCAATACCAAAGACCTGAACATTAAGCTTAAACGTAGTCCGCTACCTAGCAGACAGGGACCGTTAAATTTCGAGCCCGTAAAAATTCCTCCATTTATTGTAAATGCAAAGGTTAATTATTGGAAAACCAAAACAGCTGTTGGTATTAACGTAAATCAGGCGCAATTTAGTGATAACTGGAAAGGTGGGGGTGTAAATTCCGTAGCCGTAGGCGGATTACTGAACTGGAAAGCCGAATACAATAAAAACAACTACAGTTATGTAAGTGAGGTAATTTTGCAGTACGGTAAAATCAAAAATAAAGATCAGCTGCAAAAGAAAACCAACGACCGTATTTTCTGGGATAACAAGGCCTCGTTTCAGTTATCAAAAAACTGGTTCTTTTTCGGATCTGTTAACTTTGAATCACAATTTGATAGTGGGTATCGTTACTTCAGAGATGGAAATGGCGAAGAACAGCAAGTGTTAATCTCCAGATTTATGTCTCCTGGTTACTTAACTGAATCAATCGGTTTTGAGTACAAGCCAAATAAATATTTTTCAACTAGAATTGGTACGGGTACAGCCCGTCAAACTTTTGTGTTAGATACTGCCGTATATGATAACAAAGCGAACGTTTTCGGGGTAGATAAAGGCAAACATTTCAGAAACGAACTTGCTTTTCAGGTAGTAAGTGCTTTTGATAAAGACATTTTCAAAAACACCAACCTTAAGGCTCGTTATGCCATGTTTATTCCTTACGAGGATATTGCAGTAAAACGCATCGACCATAGATTAGATGTAGCTTTAACCGCAAAAATTAACCGTTTCATGAATACCAGTTTAACAGGCGTAATTTTGTATGATACTGATACGGATGCTAAAGTTCAGGCCAGCCAAACTTTAGCGCTTGGTTTTGCTTTTGTTTTCCCAAGGTAATTAAGCACCACCTATTTTACCAATTTCCCAGTAGGGCATGGTAACAATCTGATTGAAACCTACGCCTCTTTGTTTCAGGTATTTTTTAAACTGCTGAACCGATTTTGCCCGGCCAGTTAAATAAAAGGTTGCATACTGCCACATTTCCCAACATTTCGGATGCATGTTTTCCATCCATTGAATGGCTCTTTCGGCAGGGGTATTTTTATCTACTGGCACAGCGTCTATCAAAAGCTTGATGCAATTCAAGGCTTCGAAGTTTTCTTCATCAAGTTCCAGGATCCCAAAATATTCTTCATCCATTTCAACTGCTTTTTTTCCGAGCGATTCATACAAACCGATGCTGGTTTCATCACCAAAAAAGAAATGCTGACTTGAACCATTATTATACTTCACCCTCGCTTTATCTATAATTAGTTTTAACTGATCTCCGCACTGTATATTTTCAGCAAAGGTATTGCCTGGTCCACGCCTGTTTAAATAAAAAATCACTTCACAGGTTTGATCTTCCCTGTTAAATCTTGAGACCGTATAATGCCTGTATTCGTTGGCATTTACCCTGAAAAGAATTTCCATTCCCGGAATAAATTCAGTTTCATAAAAATCTCCTTTAAAGGTTACGCTTTTGATATTGTGGCTTAACATTTTGGCTTCTAAAACCTCAACCTGAACTATTTTATTGCTGATTAATTTCTCTACTGTATTAGCCAGCCATGATGGTAACTTCGGCATTGTTTAAATTTGTTTAGTAACTTTGAGCAAAAGTAATGGTCTAAAAAATGCTTCCTTTTACATCAAAAGGAGAAAAATTTATATTAAAAGGATTTTTTTATGGCCTTAAACATTTATGATAGCTCAGATCGTCATTACATTGTAGGTAACGTCTTCAATGAAATTGAATTCAACCAACCCTTAGTTAGAGAAACCCGCGAAAAGTTAAGTTTTCCATTTGGCGATGCAGAAATGGTACAGATCATTTTTTCTGGGATATCAATTGTTTATGGTGATATGGTGATGAAAGAAAATCGATTAAAGATTAAATCGTTGGATGAACCGGATTTGGTAGAATTACACTTTTCGATAAGTGGTAATGGCATTATGAATAACCACATTACAAATAGGAGCATCAGCATAAAATCAAATCATCATAACATCCTTTACACTCCTAATTTTGATGGAACAGCCGACTTCGATGAAACAGGTAAGTATAAGTTTTTTGAAATTCATTTTCAGAAAGAACGCTTTGTAGATTTGACTAGCGACAGCAGTACTTTATTGAAAAACTTTGCAGAGAATATTATGAACAATAAATCTGTAGAGTTATCGGAAGAACATTTACCAATCAGTTTTGCCATGCATAACTGTATTAAGGATATTATGAACTGTCAGTTTTCGGGAGGGTTGAAATTGCTGTTTTTACAATCTAAATGTGTGGAACTGCTGGCTATGCAGGCACAAGCATTTGAAATTGCGGCGAAAAAAGTAGAGAAACCAAAACTAAAGACAGTTTATGATCAGGATCGGATTTACTATGCAAGAGAATATTTGATTCAGCATGCCAGTTGCCCCCCATCGCTACCCGAACTTGCGAAAGTTGCCGGAATAAATGAATTTAAATTGAAGCAGGGCTTTAAAGAAGTATTTAACGATACTGTATTTGGCCATTTAAGCGATTATCGGTTATCAAAAGCAAAAGATCTTTTATCGGATAAATCAAAAGATATTAAGCACATTGCAAATGATCTTGGTTACTCTTCAGTTCAACATTTCAGTAACGCTTTTAGTAAAAAATTTGGCGTAAGCCCAGGCAAGGCGAGATAATATATTAAACCTTTTTTCTTTTTTTCTTAAGATCCAGATAATCTACAAAGTACAATACTTTAACAGATAAACTATTGTTTTGAGGTGCAGCAAGAATACCGGCCAAATTGCGGTTGTAACGTTGCGTAAAATACGAATCGTAGGTTTCGGCTGCATCTTTATACGAAAGTGATAATGTACTGCCTGGGGCGAACTGCCAGGTATAAATTAAGTCGATATTAAAAACATTATAGTTTCTGTCCGTCCCCGTTAAAGCGGGGCCCTGGTAATCGGTTAAATTACCATCTGGCTTTAATAAGTAAAATTCTTTGTTTCTTCTGTCGCTCCAATAATGCCTTAACACCACGGTAACCCCCATTAAGTTAGTAAAGGTGTACTTTGCATCAAAAGAGTTTTCTACTGTACGTCTATCATATTTAGAAAAAATTGCCTGGCTACCTTGTGATGTTACCCAGTTTACATAGTTATAATTTGGGTTGAAATTCAAATCCAAACCAAAGGCGATTTTATCATTTAGACGGAAATTTTGAAACAGGTAGAAGTTATACTCTTTGCCCCCGAAAAGTTGTTGTTCGAAAAAGCGAACATTTCCACCAAAATTATACGCTTTAGCCCGATTTGGATTAATATATAGTCCTATACCATAACTTTCTGGTGCTTTATAAATTTGTCCGTTCCGTGCTTCATAGAAATCGTTACCCTTCGCATTATAGCTCATATCTATCTCTGCCGACCATAAATTTTTGAAACGTACATAAGCACCTCCATTTGCTATCGTATTTTGGTAATCGCCGGGATTTACCCTTCTTGAATAGGTAACATTTAGCCAACTTTGCATTTCATTAAACCACTTACTCGGCTTAAAGATATTGTAACCAAGCCCTATTTTTTGATCTAAAAAATTATTGTTGGTAAAGAAACCCAGATCTGAAGGATCAAATTGATTGTCGGCATAAACCTGATTATAATTCCAGGTAAAATTGCCGCTTTGTTTCCCCAAACGCAAAGTATAACTATAGCCTGTGCTGCTTTCCTCGCCACGTAAGTAGCTCATTTTAGCTCCGCCATTAATAAAATATTTGTTGTTTTCATTGTTTAAGTTAAAAAGCAAAGCACTCACATTGGCATCATAAGCACTGCCCCGGCGCAAGACATTAGTGTTGATAAATGTTGCGGAACTGTTGTTTTTTAACGATTGATCGAAAACCAAAATGTTATAGTTGGTAAGCGGTTGTGTTTCTACGTTCCGAACATTTCCTGCTGCATCTTCTACTTCGGTTTGCATACTGTTAGTAATGGCGTTAAAAATACCAATGCCTAAACCCTTTGCCGTACGCCCAGATATTTTGGTTGCATTTAATACTTTTGCTTCGGTTTGATCTCTAATAATTTTGTCGCTTTCCGTTACGCCAGAATAGTTAGAGTAGGCGGGAATAGAGCCAATTCGTTTGGAATAAAACAGATCACCCTTATTAAAAAGTTCTGTTCCTTCGGTAAAAAATTGCCGGTTTTCGTTAAATTTTACCTCAAACGGCGTGAGGTTTAAAATGCGATTGTCAGATTGCACCTGCCCAAAATCGGGTACTAGGGTCATATCTAACGTAAAGCTGTTGTTGATGCCATATTTTACATCCATACCGCCATTGAAGCGAGAGGTGGTATTTTTTACTCCGGGAATATTTGCTGGATAGTGATTCACATAAGCAGAAACGTAGGGGGAGAACGACAAACGAAGTGGTGGTTTAATGTCTTTTAAGCCTGTTAAAAGCCCTTCCTGATTGATGAAACCATTAACCTTTGGATCAACAAAATTCCAAAAGGTTTGGATATTGGTTCGTTGAATTCGGCGACTAAAATTTAAACCCCAATTTTGAATTTCCTTACCTGAGAAACGTAAGGCCGAATAAGGAATTTTCATTTCGCAGGTCCAGCCTAAATCATCTAGTTTTACGGCACTTTCCCAAACGGCGTTCCAATTCGGGTCTTCATCCCCAACTTGCGAGTATTTAGCATCAAACTGAACACCTGCAGCAGTAACGAAAAAGCCATTACCATTCATTTTATCGTAAAACGGGTCGACAATGATTGAAATAAAATCGGCATTACCAATGTTGTCCCTCGAAACCAACTCGTGTGAAACGCTATCCTTATCATCGTACATCCGGGCGTAAACGTAAATGGCCACATCATCTTACAGCACTTTCATTTCCGTGCGTCGATCTTTCGTTTCCACTCTACCAGGTACGGGTCTTATTTCGAAAAAATCAGTAGCAATTGGTACGTTTACCCAGCAGGCATCATCTAAAACACCATCAATTTTAGGAGTTTCCACAGTTCTCGCCGCTTTAAGTTCCTTTTGTTTAGCAGGATCTTGGGCAGCACAATACGAATACATGAATATAAAGATAAGAGTTGCCCAGCGTTTCATTTGTTTAGGTTAGTTATGTATAAGACTAGCTAATGTTAAAAAAGTTGCACATGAAAAGAAATATCGAATTAATATTGGCTAACAAATTGAAGCGCAAGGGGTTTTAAACACATTTGGATAGCACTTTACTTAAAGTTAGCTTGCAGGATTTGCTTTTTGTGATAATGTTGGGCAGCAAGCCATTGTTTCTAAACGTGACAGAAACGGAGATACTTTTTATAAACCTCATAGGTTTTCAAAACCTACGAGGTTTAAATTAAAAAGATCGAAGTGTATGGCAGGACTGATGTCTCTTAAATAATACTGAACTTTCATTTCCAAAAAAAGATTTTTGACTTTGTGGTGCAGCGATTTACAATCAAAATTTGATACATTTGCCTTTTATTAAAAACAGTGGCTTTTCGTTAACTACGATTAGCTTTTTAGCTTAAAAAAACATGTTTGATAATTTACAGGACAAGCTAGACAGAGCATTTAAAGTATTAAAAGGACAAGGCAGCATTACGGAAATCAACGTGGCAGAAACCATGAAAGAGATTCGTAAAGCATTATTAGATGCCGATGTTAACTATAAAACAGCCAAAACCTTTACGGATGAGGTAAGGCAAAAAGCTTTGGGCCAGAACGTATTAACTTCGGTTTCACCAGGCCAATTGCTAACCAAAATAATGAATGATGAGCTTGCGGCCTTAATGGGCGGCGAGGTTACGGAATTGGAAACTAAAGCCAACCCAACCATTATTTTGATTGCGGGTTTAAACGGTGCGGGTAAAACTACTTTCGCTGGTAAACTGGCTTTACACTTAAAAGGTAAGGGCAAAAAGCCTTTATTGGTTGCCGGTGATATGTATCGCCCTGCGGCAGTAGATCAGCTGGAGGTTTTAGGAACTTCGGTTGGTGTATCGGTTTACGCAAACCGCGAATCGAACGATCCTGTTGGCATTGCCCTTGAAGGTATTGCCCATGGTAAACAAAACGGAAATAACGTTATCATTATTGATACTGCAGGTCGTTTAGCGATCGACGAATCTTTGATGAACGAGATTTCGGAAGTTAAAGCCAAAACACAGCCACACGAAATTTTATTTGTTGTGGATTCGATGACGGGTCAGGATGCGGTAAACACGGCCAAAGTTTTTAACGATCGCCTTGATTTTACGGGTGTGGTTTTAACCAAATTAGATGGTGATACCCGTGGTGGAGCGGCGCTTTCGATTAAATCGGTAGTGAACAAACCAATTAAATTTATTGGTACGGGCGAGAAAATGGAAGCTTTGGATGTCTTCTATCCAGAACGTATGGCATCGCGTATTTTAGGCATGGGTGATGTGGTTTCGCTTGTTGAACGGGCACAAATGCAGTTTGATGAGAAGGAAGCCGCAGAATTGCAAAAGAAAATCCGCAAAAATAAATTCGATTTCAACGATTTCTATAGCCAGATTCAACAAATTAAGAAGATGGGTAACATGAAAGATTTGATGGGCATGATTCCGGGTGTGGGTAAGATGATGAAGAATGTGGATATTCAGGATGACGCGTTTAAATCGATCGAGGCAATTATTAATTCGATGACGCCGTTTGAAAAAGAAAATCCAGATTCAATTCAACAAAGCCGTCGTTTACGTATTGCCAAAGGTTCGGGTAGCAAAGTAGAAGAGGTAACTAAGCTGATTAAACAGTTTGAGGATATGCGTAAAATGATGAAACAATTTTCGAATCCGGCAGCCGCAGCAGCGATGATGAAAGGTATGCCTAAAATGCCAATGGGCAGAAGGTAGGGTTCTCAAAAGTTAAAAGTCAAAATAGCGAGGCTTAATATGTAAATCCCAATCAGAAATTATTGGGATTTTTTTGTTTGCTCTATTTTTTTGGCTAAATCCTTAATTTATTTATTAAAAACAGTGAGCCAAAGCAGACTGCAATGAAATCGACACAAGGAAGTAGTATCCATCCTCTATTTAACTACTCGTAACAAAGTACTTTACATTTCATTGCCGTCGGTTTTAACCGACGAACAATGGTTCTTTCATCCGTTTGGCTTTAGCCCTAATTGCTCAATTAAAAACAGTGAACTAAAGCAGACTGCAATGAAATCGACACAAGGCAGTAGTATCCATCCTCGATTTTAACTAGTCGTAACAAAACACTTTACATTTCATTGCCTTAGTTTTTAAACGATGGAATTAGATAATTCTTTATATATTAGAATAACAATCTCCATCCCCTAAAAACATAACATCCCTTTCAATTTTCAAGATTCATTAATGCTTGTAAAAACATACGGGAGTGCCGTTTATGGTGTAAATGCCTTAACGATTACTATTGAGGTAAGCATAAGTGCTGGTACAAAATATTACATGGTTGGCCTGCCTGATAATGCCGTAAAGGAGAGCCTGCAACGTGTGGCAAGCGCCATAAATGTGGCGGGTTTTAGGATGCCTAAACAGAAAATTGTAGTAAATCTGGCCCCAGCTGACATTAAAAAAGAGGGTTCATCTTATGATTTGCCTATTGCGATTGGCATACTCGCGGCATCCGGACAAATTCCCAGTGAGGATTTAGCAAACTATTTTATTATGGGCGAACTTTCATTGGATGGAAGTATTCAGCCTATTAAAGGTGCATTACCCATCGCCATCCAAGCACAGGAAGATGGCTTTAAAGGTTTCATCCTTCCCAAACAAAACGTTCGTGAAGCGGCAATTGTTGATGGTTTGATTGCTTACGGTGTAGAAACTTTGGCACAGGTGATTGCCTTCTTTAACAAAAGCGAAGCGCTTGAACAGGTTAAAGTAAATACAAAAGAAGAATTTCTTAAAAATATTGGCAATTATGAACATGATTTCGCTGATGTGAAAGGGCAGGAAAACATAAAAAGAGCTTTGGAAATTGCTGCCGCAGGTGGGCATAATGTGATTTTAATTGGTCCGCCAGGTGCAGGCAAAACCATGCTGGCAAAACGTTTACCTACCATTTTGCCTCCGTTAAATTTATATGAGGCTTTAGAAACTACCAAAATCCATTCCGTTGCAGGCAAATTATCTGCCGCAGATGCATTAATGACCGTTCGACCGTATAGATCGCCGCACCATACCATTTCGGATGTTGCTTTGGTTGGCGGAGGAATGAATCCTGCTCCAGGAGAAATTTCATTAGCCCATAATGGGGTATTGTTTTTGGATGAGTTGCCAGAATTTAAAAGAACGGTTTTGGAGGTAATGCGTCAGCCTTTGGAAGATCGGAAAGTGGCTATTTCCAGGGCTCGTTTCTCTGTTGAATATCCTGCTAGTTTTATGTTGGTGGCATCAATGAATCCTTGTCCTTGCGGTTTTTACAACCACCCGGAAAAGGAATGCGTTTGTGCACCTGGAGTGGTTCAAAAGTATTTGAGCAAAATATCGGGGCCACTTTTAGATCGTATTGATTTACATGTAGAAGTTACACCTGTTAATTTTTCAGAACTGGCTTCATCCCGCGAAGCCGAAAAAAGCGAACTTATTAGAGCCCGTGTGATTAAAGCGAGAGAAATTCAAGATCATCGCTTTGCGGATAAAGCAGATTTACATTATAATGCGCAAATGAGCCCAAAAATGGTGCGGAAAGTTTGTGCGATCAGCGAGGCCGGTACCACGCTCCTTAAATCGGCGATGGAGCGGTTGGGGTTATCTGCCAGGGCTTACGACCGAATTTTAAAGGTGGCTAGAACCATTGCAGATTTAGATGGGAGTGAAAATGTAGAATTGGAACATTTAGCAGAATCAATAAACTATAGAAGTTTAGACAGAGATGGTTGGGCAGGATAATTTCAATAATGGACAAAGAGTGAAGTGTTTGCTTAATTTCAATAGAGTGATGAACCAATACAATTTTAGTGATCTAAATTAATAGAAAAATAACCATATAGTGATATAGATCATATAGTGATAAGTAAAAACCATAAAGCCTATATATCCTATATTTCTTTATGGTTCAAAATTAATTGCAAAGTAATCAACCATATAGGGATATAGATTATATAGTGAGGAGCAAACACCATAGAGCCTATATATCCTATATTTCTTTATGGTTCAAAATTAATCGCAAAGTAATAACCATATAGGGATATAGATTATATAGTGAGGAGCAAACACCATAGAGCCTATATATCCTATATTTCTATGTTTCAAATGAATAGAAAAATCTAAAATGTAAAAACGGAGATGATGACCGAAAAATATCTAAAGGAAATTACTTACAATGTAATTGGTGCCGCTATAGAAATACATAAATCTCTTGGCCCTGGTTTGTTAGAAAGTGTCTACCATGAATGTATGAAACATGAGCTTAGCCTCCGAAAAATATATTTTCTAACAGAAATCTCCATGCCGGTTCGATACAAAGAAATAGAAGTAGCAACCAATTTAAGATGTGATCTATTTGTAGAAAATTGCTTAGCTGTTGAAATAAAGGCATTCAAAACTATAGAACCCATTTTTGAAGCACAGATAATAACCTACATGAAATTGTTAGAAGCCCCGCAAGGTTTGATCATTAATTTTAACTGTGTTAATATTTTTAGTGATGGACAAAAGACATATATCAATGATTTTTACCGATTTTTAGAAGATTAAACGCCCCGAATGATTAGAACGCTTATAATTGAAGACGAACCTGCCATCCGCAAGGAAATTGAATGGCTTTTGCAACAAGAAACACAGTTTAATTTAATTGGTTATGCAACAAGCGTAGCTGAAAGTTTAGTGCTCATTAAAGCAACAAATCCCGAATTAATTTTAATGGATATCCAGCTTACAGATGGCACAGCTTTCGATATCTTAGACCAGTTGAATGAAATACCTTTTCGCATTATATTCATCACCGCATATAATCACTTTGCTGTTAAGGCGATAAAATTTGGCGCCCTGGATTATCTTCTAAAGCCCTTGGATGATGCAGAATTTAAAGCTGCGTTAGCTAAAATTGCTACGAATGATGAAACCAATATTACACAGCAAAAGCAACAGATTTCTATTTTAAAATCACAATCCGGCTATGGAGAAAGTAATTTAGACAGTAGAATTGTATTACACACCTTAGAATTTTTGCAGGTTTTGCAACTTCGTGAAATTATCTATTGCCAGAGTGAAGGGGGTTACACCAACTTTTTCCTAACCGAAGGCCGAAGGATTATGATCTCTAAACCACTTAAATTTTATGACGAGCTTTTGCCCGAGAAGTGGTTTCTACGTCCCCATCAATCTTATTTAGTAAATGTTTTATACGTTGATAAATTTCTAAAATCCGGTACAATTGTATTGAAAGATAAAACCGAAATCCCCGTTTCAGGGCGTAGAAAAGATTACATTTTACAACACATTAACCACATCGAATAAAGAACTGCAATAAGTCTCTCAATCATGAAACATAAAGTATTAAAAATCTTCAAATGGATATTCATTATTTTAGTTTCATTGATTTTGATACTATCAGCTGTTACTTATTTATACATGAAAAAGCCACTTTTTGGTAAGGCCGCCAAAGGCGTAAGGCTTGAACGAATGAAAAAATCGCCGCATTTTAAAGATGGCGTGTTCCATAACCTCAATCGTACACCTGAACTTACAGAAGGTTATAGCACCATAGGCATTATTTATGATAAACTTTTTGGAGATCACCCGCGATTAACTCCCGTAGATAGTATTCCATCGACGAAGGTAGATTTGCTGCATTTACCCATTGATTCGAACATTTTAGTTTGGTTTGGTCATTCCTCTTATTTTATTCAACTGGATGGTAAGCGCATATTAGTTGATCCTGTTTTTAGTGGAAATGCTTCCCCAATTCCAGGTACAGTTGTAGCATTTAAAGGCACCGATCGTTACAAAGTAGAAGATTTGCCAAACATCGATTATTTAATCATCTCACATGATCATTACGACCATACAGATTATGAAACGCTAATCAAGCTCAAATCGAAAATAAAAAAGGTGTTCTGCGGTTTGGGAGTAGGTGCCGATTTTGAAGACTGGGGATATAATGTTGAAGACATCTACGAGAAAGATTGGGATGAAACCATTGATTTGGGGGATGGTTTTTTTATACACACGACACCTACAAGGCACTTTTCGGGCAGGGGTTTTACAAGAAATAATACGTTATGGATGTCGTATGTTTTTCAAAGCCCGACTATGAAGATTTATATAGGTGGGGATAGCGGCTACGACACCCACTTTGCCAACATCGGCAAAAAGTTCGGCCCAATAGATTTAGCAATTTTAGAAGATGGCCAGTATGATGTTAAGTGGAAATACATTCACTTGCAGCCTACAGAGGTATTAAAAGCAGCGCAAGATTTAAATGCCAAACGTCTTTTCCCTGTGCATTCATCGAAATTTGTACTCGCAAATCATCCCTGGGATGAACCGTTAGTAAAAATTACAGAACTAAATAAAGTCACCAAAACCCCATTGGTAACGCCGATGATTGGCGAGTTTGTTTACCTTAAAAAACCCAACCAAATTTTTAAGCCTTGGTGGATTGGCATAAAGTAGCAATTAAGGTCGTGGCATCATTAGAACGAATAATAATGCAACCGCTACAATACCATTTTTTCGGTGGGCAATTAATAAAGTTTTAAAACTGTTTTCTGGTTCTTGAGTATATTAAAGAACATTAAAAATCTTAATTAGTTGGTATTGCTTTATTATATGAGATTGAAGTTAATTATTCCATTAATACTAATAAGTCTGTTTGTTGCAAATTTCACGGTTGCACAATCAAAAACTTATTTTGAAAATAAGGCAGATTCGCTAACTAAAATTGGTCAGGAAGAAAAGGTGATTCCTTACTTGGAGAAGGAATTAAAACTCGCACCCAAAAGTGAGCCGCTTTTGCGATTATTAGGATTTTACCATCTTCGAAACAATAATTTAGTGGTTGGTGAAAAGTATTATCGAAATGCATTATTAATTAATCCTAAATGCGCCAGATGTTATTTAAACATTGGCCGTATACAAGCCATAAAAAATGATGGAGCGGAAGCTTTGTCATCAATAGACAAAGCTATTTCGCTCGACTCAAAAGATGCATTACTATTTTTGACACGAGCAAACACTAAGGCTCAATTTAACGATAAATTTGGTGCCCTTGCAGATTATAACAAGGCAATTGAACTAGCGCCCGATAATGCTGAATACTACACCGCCCGTGGGGCCTACAATGCTGGCAATGGTTATCATGCTTTAGCCCTTACCGATCTTAATAAAGCAATTGTTCTGTCACCTGAAGGCTACGACGCCTATTTTTACCGTGGAGGTGTTTATTACAATCAAAACCAAGTGGAGAATGCTTTGAGCGACATCAATAAAGCCATTGTTTTAAACGACAAGCAAGCACATTTCTACAATGGAAGAGCATCAATTTATGCAAACATAGGGCAGTTCGACAAAGCACTAGATGATTACACCAAATCCATAAAATTAGATCCCTTAACCTACACTGGATATTTAAATAGGGCGAAAATTTATTATGAATTAGAAGATTTAGATGCTGCCTGTACAGATTATTTAGCGGCTAAGGCAATAGTAATCAGTAAAAAAAATTACGATCCTGAATTATTAAAAACGATTTCCGAATCTTCCGCCGATTTCTGCGATGAAACCAAGCCAAGCTATTATTATCAAAGGGGCATCGCTCATTATAACCTAAAACAGTATGATAAAGCTTTAGCCCAATACGCTAAGGGATTGGAAAAATTCCCTAAAAATGCCATGATGTTATCCTTTAAAGGCAATGCTTATCTGGCGCTGTCCGACTATAAAAATGCTACTGCAAATTACAAAGCATCATTAGAGAACAAGGAAAATCTTCTTCATGAAATCGAAATAAACCCTCGTTTTGCTACGGCCACAAATGCTGACATCTATCGCTATTACAATTCGTCTTTAGCATCTATTTATTCCGGTTTATCTGATTGCTATTTAAATGCCGGAGCCGTAGAAGAAGCACTCAACGCGATAAACACCGCATTATCTTTAGCGGCAGATGTTAAGGGTTTTGAGAAAGAAACTTATTTCAACCGCCGTGGAAATATCTACTTAGCTACTGAAAAATATAAGCTGGCATGGAGTGATTTTAATAAAAGTATTGAGTTAAAAAATGATTATGCACTTGCTTACGTCAATCGGGCTATAGCTCGCGTAAGCCTTACTGATAATGTAAAAAAATCTACTCATCGTGTAGCGGCAAAAATAGCCAATCAACCGGCAAGTTTTGGTTGGATAGTAAACGATAAATCATCCATTAAGAAATCGCAAGATGCATTACTTCTTGCTTTAGCAGATTGTAACAAGGCTATCGAGCTGGATAAAGGTTTAGGTTTTGCCTACTACGTTAGAGGATCTATTAAAGAGATTTTGGGACATAAAGATTTTTGTGTTGATATACTTACCGCCGCAAAAATGGGCCTTGAAATTGATGAACACATGTTGAAGATTTGCAATCAATAACTAATTAAATATGAGGTATTTATTTTTGTTTTTCGTTTTACTATCATTAGAATCTACAGCACAAGTTTTGCCAAACTTCGTGGTACCAGCCGGACGAACAAAAGTTTTTGAAACTAAGGGCGACTTAGACAAAGATGGTATTGATGAGGTGGTATTGGCTTTCAATACCACTAAAAAAATAGACCGAACAGGTTATACCAGAGAATTATTTATTTGTAAAGTAATTGATGGCACTTTAAAACTTTGGAAGAAAAACACATCTGTTTTATGGAACAGTGAGGATTGTGGTTTTTGTACCGATAACGGGATTGACTTATCCATTAAAATAAAGAATAATACCCTCATTATTGAGCAAACGTTTTGGCACAATACAAGGCATACCAGCAAGCACAAAAACATTTATCGTTACCAGAATAATGATTGGTTTTTAATTGGGTCAACATATAACGACGATTATAATTGCGGTTTTCATCATACTTACGATATCAATTTTTCGACAAAGAAGGTACATGTTAGTTATGATAACGAAGATTGCGAAGATTCTGTTCAATTATACCCTGCAACAGAAAAATTATTTAAATATCCTTTTAAATCCGTCCCGAAAATGGATGGATTTACACCTGGAAGAACTGAAATCAAAATCCCTAACTCTAAGCAATTCTTCTATTATTAACTCAATCTGGCAAGTCAGATAATTGTTTATCTGCAACAAATAATGGATGAGCATTAACGAATAATAAACGGGTCTAATTTGATAACACAGTTTGCTTAGTTTAGCATTGTTAAACAAAAACATCCTTAATCTCTGAGGAATAAATGTTGAATTTATAGTTTTTGGTTCTGTTAACAGCTGTTTGGTTTTAGGAATGTAACGTCTCTCATTTGATGGTACAGGCGGCGTAAAATTTCAGTATCTATATCCAGTATGTACTGTGTTTTACGCCTCCTCATCAAACTCTTTAATTTCCTTTATTTAATCATACTAATACTCAAAGAATGAAAAAGATACTCATTTTAGTTTTTTGTCTGGCGAGTGGAACAATCGCATTTTCGCAATCAAGTTATTCGGAAATTCAAAAGGATGTTAAAGCAGCGGTTTTGAGTTATTCGGCACAAAATGCTAACTATCCAGTTCTAAAAAAATTAGTTACTGCTTTCGAAAGTGCGAAAAAATTAAACCCCGACTATCTCAAAAAAGATAATCTGGGAATTGCGATATTTCTATCAAACCAAAACCCTGAATTGGATATTTTCCCGGCTCGCTACACCTTCGAAAATGATAAGATAAATTTATCCGCTTTGCGAGATAAAAACACTAAAAAACCGAGTGATGATATGCGGGAGTACGTTAAAACGTATATCGAAGATTTTATTCAGTTAGGTAACACCAAAATATTTAAAAAGATGATTTATAATGCGCCAGAAACTGATGGTACTTATACAGCTAATAAAACGGAGCAAATTGTGAAAGAGGCCTATGCAACTACCTTTGTACGTGGCAACGATACCTGGATGTATGGGATGAGTACAGGTAACCAGGGAATTATTTTGTATGCTTTCAAAATGACCATTTCTGGTGAAAACTTAATGGATAAAAAGGTAGAGAACAAGCAGGAAAAATAACTTCTTCAATGTATTTAGTTAAATTTCGTTTAAAATATCCTTTCTAAAATATGAGATTAACACTTCAATTGTCCATCATTTTATGTTGCATAATAAAAGTAGCAGTCGCACAGCCTCCTACCATATCAGTATCAAAAAACAAAGACAAAAGTTTCTCTAACAATAATATCCTTACCATGGATGATATGGTCTTCGACCAATTGATTTCATCAATTAAAGCTACAGCCTTAGATACAAACAGCATTCTGATATACAACACAGATGGCATTCTAAAATCGATGAACTTGAAAACCAAAAAAATAAACTGGGAAGTAAAAGCATCGGATGCTGACCGGCACATTAGCGGAAATAATAAATTTTATATAGAAAATGGAACGGTATATATTCCCTTTATCAATGGCGAAATCTTTGCTTTAAACAATCAAAACGGTAAAATTTATTGGAAATCGAGGTTGGGAATTATAAAAGACGAAATAATACTTAAAGGGCAATCGGCACAAGTGGTTAATGGCGCAATTTCATTGAGTGCTCAAAGCAGGAATCAAAATATTTATTCAATAGACGCCAAAAACGGCAAACTGATTTGGAACTATAAGTTGGATTATCCTTACAACCACCTTCCAACCCTTACTTTCGGAAATAAAGTTTTCGCACAGAATGCTCCCTACCTTTTAAGTTTTGATGCTAAAACAGGCCAGGCACTTTACAAAAGAGGTTTCAAAAAGGCTATGTATGGAAAACCTGTTACCGATGGCAAAAACGTTTTTATCCCTGATGAAAGTGAAACATTGTTTGCGCTAAATCCAGACAACCTATCGATTTTATGGGAGTTCAAGCTGGAAAAAGGACAATACAATATCAAGGAAAAAATATTTACGAAAGACGGTAAAATTTACTTTGGCACAACCTCATCCACTGAAGCATCTGTGTACGCATTGAGCACAGCGAATGGTGAAAAACTTTGGAAAACCAACTTCAATGCGTCAATCGCTTATTTGCTTGATAAATCCGATGCCATTTGGGGTTACACCGAAAAAGGATTACTTTTTGAATTAGATCTTAAAACTGGTGATAAAAGGAGTGAGGTACAATTGGCTAATCTTCCCCTTTCTAACCTCGAGTTTTTGAGCAAAAATGAAGTTTTATTTTATAGTAAAGCTGGGCTCGTTAAACTGAATTTAAAAACCAAAGAAGAATCCATTTTGCTTGCCCATCAAAAGCTCGATGATAATAATAAAAACGATGCATTTATCAAACTGCTGAAAAATTCGAAGAATTAAATTAAAATTTCACTAATCTGATGCAACAAATTATTATTTTATTTTAACGACAACTTTGCCTTTCGCCCTTCCACTATTAACATAATCCATTGCCTGGTTCAGCTCCTCGAAAGGAAAAACTTTATCTAATACGGGAGTTATTATACCTTGATCAATTAATTTTCCTATTTCCGCTAACTGCTTGCCATTGGCTTTCATAAATAAAAACGAATAATCAACACCGAGCTTCTTGGCTTGATTAATGGTTTTCTACTCAAAAAGTATAGGGCTAATTTCATGAACCATGATAAGCTACTTTCCTTCGCAAAGGCTGGATGTGGAGGACCGGAAACAGAGATTACTTTACCTCCCCGACTAAGTCTTTTTAAGGATTTGCTGAGTGTTTTTTCATCCTGGCTGTTTAGTACCAAATCATACTGATTTAGGATGCTTTCAAAATCCTGAGTTTTGTAATCAATCACTAAATCAGCAACCAATTTCTTTACTAAATCTGCATTTTGCGCACTTGTAGTAGTAGCCACAGTGACCCCCAAATGCTTAGCGAATTGAATAGCAATTGTGCCTACACTGCCCGAACCTGCTTGAATAAACACGCATTGGCCTTTTTAAGTTTCGCCTTTTCAACAAAAGCTTGCCAAACTGTTAAGGCAACAAGCGGTATAGAGGCTGCTTCCTCCATCGAAATGTTTTTGGGTTTCAGGGCTACATCTCTTTCATTCATTGCAATGTATTCTGCAAATGCTCCTATACTAAAATCAGCCGGACGAGCAAATACTTTATCGCCTATTTTAAATCGCGTAACTGTCGATCCTATTTTTACCACCACCCCAGCTACATTATGTCCCAAAATTAATGGCAATTTGTAAGGCATTAACAACTTAAATTCTCCGTTTTTAATCTTGTTATCTAGCCGGTTAATACTAGTTGCATAGATCCACTAAAACTTCATCTGCTTTAGGCTCGGGAATTGATATTTCAACAACCTTTAGCTTTTCTTTTTTACTATAACTTTTTATGGTGTATGCTTTCATTATTTTAGAGTGATTATTACTGTAAAAAGGATTCTGCTTTTTTTGGATTAACCAATTTAAAGGCAAGTTTCTGGAAAAAAAGATTTATCATGTAAAGCACTTTTGAATCGCCAATGCGAATGGTTAATTGGTGTTTTTTGAGGCCCGTTAATTCAACCTTTAAATAAAACCTCCGTACTCATTTTCTTCTCATCTCTGCCCGCTGTGAGTTCCGTTGCAACCAAGGGTGGTAGCAATTCAAATACTTTCAAGGTACTTTTAATTATTCTCAGATGTTCTCTTAACGATCTGGTGTAAAATGCCAAAGCCGTTTTTGTAGCCGAATAGCTTGCCTCTTGTAAAGATGGAACATAGCTTAATAAGGATGTAGTGTTAATAATTGCACCCTCAGGACGAGATTTTAGCATATCTAAAAAAAGATTGTTCAATCGGATTACACCAAAATAATTAATGTTCGTCTCATAAATCGCATTTTCTAAATGTTTGCTGCCGGATATTCCAAGGTTTGAAGGCTTAACACCAACACCGGCATTATTGTAAAGGATGTCGATTCCACCAAGCGCTTTCACATCATAAAATAGCGAAACAGCGTCCGTTTCATCAGCCACATCACTTTTAATAGTAACTAAGCTGGGATACAATTTCTTAGCCGACGTCAATTTATTCTGATCGCGGCCAGTAATGATCACTTTTGCACTAATGCCAAAAACTGTTTTGCTGCTTCAAGCCCTATGCCTGCACTGCCTCCAGTAATCAGTATTGTTTTCCTCTCAGTTCCATTTTCTATGTTGAATTTCGTATTTTCGCTTTCAAAATGAAAGTGCAAACATATAATAAACTTGCAAAATGCAAGTGAATAAATTTTATTTATGTCAGAATTAAAAAAAAGATCCAGTTGTCCAGTAAGTTCATCCCTTGATATTTGGGGAGATAAGTGGTCGCTACTCATTGTTAGAGATTTAATGTTTGCCAAGCAATGCACTTATGGCGACTTTTTAAAATCAGCAGAAAAAATCGCGACCAATATATTGGCCTCCAGGCTTCAGATGTTGGAAGAGAACGGAATAATCACGAAATTAGAACACCCGGATAGCAAGGCAAAAGTATTGTATAAACTCACACAGAAAGGAATTGACTTGCTTCCGCTGATGGTTGAGATAAATTTATGGGCCGAGAAATATTTTAGCCTACCCAAAGATCGCCTGGCGATAATAACGGAGGTGAAAAAAGATAAAGAAGGGTTTCTTAAAGCAACCACAAAAGAGTTACAGCGCAACAGCAATTTAACTTAACAAAGATTCGTTCGGCTTTATCAAAAATAAAGTCCCTATTAAATAACCAAGTAAGACCTATAAACAACCAGCTATGGCACTTATTAACCCACACATTAATTTCAACGGCAATGCCGAAGAAGCTTTCAATTTTTACAAATCGGCATTCGGTGGAGCTTTTACATCGATAGTGCGCATGAAAGACATGGCAAGCGACGAATTTCCTGTTGAAGAAAACGATGCAGAAAAAATTATGTACATCGCTTTGCCAATTGGCCCAAATACGCTGATGGGTAATGATGTGCCCACTTATCTTGGACAGGTTAATGAAAATGAAAATCGATCAAAAATTTCTATTAGCGCAGAAAGCAAAGAAGAAGCTAATAAAATATTCAACATTTTATCAGCTGGTGGAACTGTAGAATTTCCGCTGGGCGATAGTCCTTGGGGATCATACTTTGGAATGTTTAGAGATAAATTCGGTATCGAATGGATGATTGAATATGCTGCATAATTGCTTAATCAAACTTATATAAATCGCGTTTGATACGCAAAATTCCAATCCTCGCCCACGTAGGCGAGGATTTTTTTTCAAATAATAATTCATTCTCTACAAATAAGAATTAAATTTTAACGAATAATAAACCAGCCCATCTTTTAGCTTTAGCAGTGTTATTTTTAAATAAAAATCGATAAAAATGATTGTTACAGCTCAAACCTACACGATAATACTCGTTGCAATTCTTGTCTTGATTTCCTTAAAACCACTTTATACCAAGTTGGTAAAGAAGCAAGGCAAAAAAGACGATTGGATGTTTTTATTGATTATACTCCTATTGCCTATTAATTGGTATACGCCAACTATTTTGACGATTACAGATTGTAATCAATTTACCAAAGAAGTGGTATTGTTTCCTACAGAAAAAGAAGGGATATCAATATCGTACGGTAGAAAAAATTATATATTCAACCATTCTAAACAAACCCTTGGCTTCGAATATTTATATTACGGCAGCGATCAAAAAGAAGATGACCACCGTGATTTAGTTATTTTTCCTAACAAAACGGCTACGGTAAACGAGGTTAAAATCGACTATGTTTTTGAAGCACCTGCTAAAAGTGTTTCCACAAAATCAAGCGGGGCTACAAAAACCATGTTGTATTGCCAACAAGACAGTACAGAAGATTGAACACAATAGTATTAAACCGAAATCTACCCTTAAAAATCTCATGAAGAACTTAACTTTTATCTATTTAATTGCGTTGGTAACATTTTTTTCTTGCAATACCAAAGATAAGCAACCCGAAATACTCGAGGCAAAGGGAGGCTTTGATCTTGAAAAGGTCAATTTTCAAGAGGGTGTTGCTAAGCTTTACGGAAACAATGTAATTCTTAGCGATGGTATGCGCTACGACAGTGCCGAAAACGGGAAACTTACCGATGAATTGTTAAAATATAAGATTAGTAATTCGCTGCTGGATGCAATGAAAATCACGGTTCCTCAAAAAGATTTTGGCTATTTATATCAAAGCCATACTTCAGATAGTTTGGCCAAATTTAATGGCTATTATTTTAGCAACCTGAATATCCTCACTGACAAAAATAAGAAACCCGTAGCTTATCATGCCGAGGGCGAAATTTACGACCTTAAAGCCAAAAAAGCTTTTCTTGCTAAAATGAAAGAAAAGTATGGGGCTCCAAAATATTCCATTTTCATTTCTCATCATTTTAGTCAATCTTCTTACGAATGGGCTTTAAAAGATCGAACCATTCAGTTGGAAACTTCTAAGGGTTTTAGCGCCAACTTTAGCACTGATAGTGATGCAAAATCAGGAGAATACCTTCGCTTTGATTTACTCATTATTGCCAATGATAAAAAAGAGCAAGTTCATAATGCACACATATATGAATTTGGCGATAAAGTATTGTACAATGGCAAATATCTTACACTGGAAGAGTTGCAGCTTGATAAAAAATCGACATTTAAAGATGTGTTTCTATTAAACTCTACAGATAAAAAATACTTTAACGATCCAACTGGTCAATATGATATTAGCCGGGAAGAGGCTGAATAAATTAGGCACACTATCTACTAAAATTATTTTACCATGGAAAATTCTAATTTTAATATCGAGCCGATCCAACAAGCAGAGATTATCCCTCAACCAAAGCGTAAAAATAAAGCTAAAACCATTATTTGGATGATCGTGGCCATAATTGTTGTGGCGGGCGCAACCGGTTTTGCCTATTTATATGGTGGCTATAGAATGCGACAAGATATTTATAATGTCGATGGTGATGATACCACTTATCCGGCAGACAGCGTTTTTGTTGATGGTTGGGCATCACCTGAAGATTTCGCCACATGGAGAAATGCTACATTTACCATCCCGCAGTACGATGATGTACCAGTTGCTTTTCAACGGGGAATTGTTAAAATCTTTATGGATAATAACTATTTCAGCAAAGAGAACAACGAATTATACTTTTTCACCAAAATTAAAGATCGTGCTTATCGTGTTATTGCCTATGGCGATTTTACCGGTCAAGGGGAAAAAGAAATGGCGTTTTTGCTCGAAAAATCAGATTTTGCCAGTAGCGCAATTTACATCATCCCCCAAAAAGGAAATATATTGTATTGGAAAGCACTAAGTGGAGAATTACCCACCATAAAAAGCTTTAAAAAGGGTGCGCTAATTTTCATGGATAAAATGGAACTTACACCCGCTCCAAGTGATGGAATAATTAAACAAACAAAAAGCGCTAAATATGTGCTCATCTACAATCGGCAAACTAAAACCTTTGATGAATACTATCAATATACCAATGAAGATATAAAAAGTGCAAATGAAGAAACAGACGAGGGAGAATCAGAAGGAGCAGAGCCAGATACAACAGCTATATTGGAGCAATAAAAAGGTGTTATAAATTTCTCGACTTAAGCTCTTCCTGCATCTGTTTGATGTTGCTAAGATTTGAAATAACTATAGGCAATAAACTGATTGGTATTACAGTTAAGGGGGTAAATCCTTTTTTGAAATTCAAATACATGCTCAGCGCAAACAGAAGCACTAACATTACAACAAGAGTAGAGGTGGATGCTTTAGCTACCTTTTCGCTTTTTTGTAACTGCTTGTTGCTCATTTCCGCAAACTTATTTTCACTCATTTTCAAGGGAGATAATTAATATATCAATAGGAATTGATTTTCTCTGCTCAAAAATAATAAAGACCAGCGTTTTTGCAATCCTCATTTCCTATTTAAAAAAGCGAATTATAATTAAAGTTCAGCGAATTATAAATCATTAACTGCGTTTATCAATTGTGCATTAATCAATTCTATAATAATGATTAATATAGCATTACAAAAGGCCCTCAAATAATTTTGAATGGGTCTTTCAGTTTAAGTTAAACCTAAATATCATCAAAAATGACAGTTACTTATATGATGTTGGCCTTTACTACAATTTACCTGGCCGGAACTTATTTTTATTACAGACACACTGTAAAAAAAGGCACAGAATTTAGATACAAACCTATTTTCTTACTTATCATTGGTTTGTTGTTTTTATTATCGCTTTACGGGAGCGTTACCAACCAGCCATTCAATACCATAGTGCCTTTTATTAGGTAGGCTTTAGCAATTTGCTTTATTAAATAATTCACTGTTTTAGTGTAACTGTTTCAATTTGAAAAGAAAAAAAGCCTCATTTCTTGCCGTTGTATTAGTAGTTGGCTGGTACGTTTTCATTTGGTGCAAATTCCATTTCTTTAACAAGGCGATTAGCCAAGAAGAAATAAATAAAGAATTCGCAGTTTTAAAAATGCAAGCACCGCTATATGATTCGGTTTACATACGCGGATACAGCATAAAATATATTAGCAATAAAAAGAATTTCAGCGAAAAAGGCGATCAGTTTGGCAAGAAGAAACCCTATTTAGTTTTGCTACATAACAGCGATAAAAATGCAGGTTATTTTCTAGACTATTTTAAGAACAAGGCACTTAATACTAAGTTCCATATTATTGCCGTAGATAGAATTGGTTTTGGAAACACCAGTTTCAAGAAATCCGATCAAAAAAATTCCTTGTTTCAACAAGAAGAAAAGGAGTTCGGCAAAATGGCTGACTATGCATCAGGCACAGCCGTAAAAGAAATTTTAAATGCTGAAGGCCAATACATGGAAGAAGTTAGAATAATTGCTGATGGCAGTGGAGGGATGGCCGGTTTGCAGGCATATTTATATGAGAGTCTTTCGTTTTCAAAAGTTTTTTTATTCTATCCGGATTTAAGCAGCCGGTTTTTAGTGAGCAAAGTTTTTAGTAAAATAATGGTAAGCCCGATAGTGGCCTGGAGCTTTCCCAAAGCCTATACAAGCAAACACAATGATTTGCTACTTGCTGACCAAAACAAGAGAGATAACTTTGAAAAGCTTATCAAAAATGTTCAATTTTCTGAAAACCGAGAGGGTAAAGAAAACGGCTATATGTATTCGAAAGGGTTTAAATCAGTTTTTTTCTTAGGATTGAGCAAAAACGAACAGGAGCGAATTGCAAAAATTTCTGGGGAAAAGAACTTCGTTTTTCAAACCAGCGATGCCAACATTTACTCTTCACCAGAAAACGTGCTTAAAACTATACTCAATAACGACATCTACACGCTGCCGTTTAACAGAATAAAATGATGAAAATTTACACCCTTCTTATCCTGATGATGTTTAGTTTATCTTCTTGCAAATCTCAAATAAATGATCATGCCGAATTGCTTGAGAATTTGAAATACGATCCGAATAAAGAGATGTATCAAATAGCAGGAACGAACCTGTATCCTGTAGAGATTACCATCAACGACTATCCAGTAGGTAGAGGCCTCGCCTTTTTTGGCCATCAAATGTATTATGTTGCCGATATTGGCTTACAGAAGAAAGGCCGCCAAACAGCTAAAGTTACTTTGGATCTGAAGAATTTTAACCCTACAGTAAGTGATCAGCCTATTCTTTTCGTGGCGATTTATTACAGTGGTGACATTTCAATGCCATCGATAAACGATGAAGAAGATGTACTGGTGCACTATGTACTGACTGGAAAAGACGTAACTGCCCAGGATATTAAAAATGGTTACATCACCAAATCCTTTTCTTTTGAAGCAAAAGAAGTTCGTACTGACTTAGATAGCTGGAAAAATTCAAAAAAATTAACGGCCAATGATGTGCTTTTCAATCAGCTATATGAAGCATACGAAGAGCTGCAATCAGATTTAAATGCTTCGGACAAAGGCGATGCCATTGAAAAAATGAAAGTTGCTGAATACGAAACTGCTCAGCTGAGAGGCGCTAAAAAGGAGTGGATTTTAGAGGAGCGGGAAGCGTTATTTTCTAATACCTGGAAGTTGCTGCCAAAAGATAGTTGTAAACTAAACCTTTACGGTGATGGAAAAATTGCCACCTTAGTTAAAAAAGACGGTTCGATCATTTCACCATCAGCAATTTCCTCAAATCCGAGATCTAAGCATGGCAAAACCTTCCAAATTTTGAATTTATATTTTCATATTCCAAACAATAAAACCGATTTAGAATTAACCCGATTCGATGCGTATGCGATCACTAATTTTGGGAAGTAAAGGAAAGGGTAACTATTAATTATTTGTGCTAGTGACAATGATTCCCTTCCAGGTTAATCGCTGGGATTAAATAGAAATTGTTAAAGATAAGCAACCAAAGCTTGGCTAAAAATGCAGTCGATTGAGCCTGAAATGTCTACAATAAGAGTATAGATACTAAGTCGAAAATTTAAATATTTCTCAAAACTTAAGCTTATTTCTGTAAAAAAATGTAACATTATATCTGTTTACTTGAAATCAAATGCTTACTGCTCTACCCGTCATCAAATGAAACAACCTTTTCTTTATTTTTGCCTGGCAATCTTGCTTATTCTTTCATGCAGGCAAAAACCAACTGTTGCTAAAAATGAGCAACTTTTAAAGTACAAGGAAGAGGTTTCATTACTCTTGGCAAAACAGCCAAATAAAGCAAATGCAGATTCTATTGTGCAGGCATGGAATCAGTACAACAGTAACCCAATTGTACTGGCCGACACCGATTTAAATACCAAAACCAAATACAACCTGGGTAAAATGTTTGCCCGAAAAAATCCTGATAGTTCTAAAATGTTTTTACAGCAAGGCCTTGATTTGGTTGAGCCAGGTAACAAGTTTTTAGAAATTAAGGCTAATCTCTATAACGGGATGGGAAATCTGGCCAATGCAGAACCGTCTGAACACCAGGCCAATTATTATTACAACAAAGCGGCGATGATTGTACTTTCAGACACGACCTTAACCTTGAAACCGATGGCCAAGGCTATTATTTTACTGGCCGCAGCACAAAGCAACAAAAGTTTACAGCAATATAGTTTGGCATTAAAAATGAATTTGGCAGCATTAAAATTAATGCCACAACTGCCTCCAAATATTACCAACCAACAGCGGGTTTTAACACAGTTAATTTCATTAATTTACACCGCAAACTTTCCCAGAAAAAATGTGGAGAACTACCTCGCAAAACTAGAAAAATTGCAAGCTACGTACCCTGATGATTTTAACCCGAGGTTTTTATATGATAGTAAATTGCTTTATTTCGATAAGGCCAGTAACGTCGATTCTGTTTTAAAATACTCTTTGCTAAATGCAGAAATTGATGAACAAATTTATGGCCAAAACCCAACTGAACCTACCGCGGCGGGCAACATTTACACTACCTATACCAATATTGTAACTAATTATGTAAAGGCTAAAAATTACCCCGATGCAGCACGCTACCTGAAAAAAGCAAATGAAGTATTTAAGCAAAGTGGCAGGCTATTAGAGTACGAAGATTTAATAAGAGGAGGCGAGGCAAGCTCAAGTTATTATGCCGCAATTGGTCAAAAAGATAAGGCGCTCCAAACCGCGACAGAAGTCATAGCGCTCCAGAAAGAGAATTATGAGATAGAAAATACGCAGGCAGTGGCCGAGATGGGAGCACTTTATCAAATTCAAGCGAAGGATAATTCGATAGACCGACTGAACGAAGATATCAAAATAAATACCTTGAAACTAGAGCGAAATAAATTAACCTTGGTAATTACAGCCCTTATTATTTTGATTTTGCTCATTGTTATCTTCTTGTTCTATAGCATATATAAACAACGAAAGCTAAAACAGGAGAAAGAAAATGTACAGTTGCAGCAACAATTACTGCGGACGCAAATGGAACCTCATTTTATTTTCAATACCTTATCTGCATTGCAAAGTTTTATTCGATTGGATGAGAAGGACGAAGCAATTAAATACCTCAATCAATTTAGCAGGTTATTGAGAAGTAGCCTTGAGTTGAGTAGAGAAAAGTTGGTGCCATTAAGCCAGGAGATAGAAACGCTAGAAAATTATTTGAGTTTACAGCAAATGCGCTACAATAACATTTTCAATTTCGAGATTAATATCCCGGAAAATGAAGATTTGGAAATGATTATGCTTCCGCCGATGCTGATACAGCCTTTTGTAGAAAATTCGATTTTACATGGCATTAATTTGAACGATATAAATGGCTTTGTAAATGTGAATTTCTCCATTTCTGACCAAAATTTAACCGTCACCATCACCGATAGCGGTAAAACTATTAGTGAAAACAAACCTCAGAATCATCAATCGCTTTCAGGTATCATTAGCAAGGAAAGATTGCAATTTTTAGGCAGGGAACGCAATCAAAATGCCGGAATTACTCAAAACAAAACAACCACTGGCGGCACAGTTGTATACTTAAACATTCCGATTAGCCAAAATGAATCTATGGGCAAATATTAATTCTGCAAACAGCAATAGCATACATATTTGTTAGATAATTTCGTATTTACTGCGAATAATAATTCAAACCCTACGAATGATAATCATCTGGATATTTAAAGTAATTCCTTTTTATATTTAAGTGGAATACCTTTTATAACCCTTAGATGAAGATAAATCTCCTGCTTTTTTTTGCATTTTTTTTATGCGCCTGTAATGGCCAAAAGGTACCGCAAAGCGAATCGGCAAAAAAGTTCATTGCCAAATTACAGGCCATGAACTTTGATGAGTTAAAACATCAATTAAAAGCAGATACCGCCGAACTTAACCAACTTATCAAAACGGCAACATTCGAAACTCAATTAACTTCACATATCTCCCCTGGTCAAAAATCAAAAGCAGAAAAACCTGTAGCCGAATTTTCAATAAACACTGATACCGAAAAAATTGCGCAGCTATTTAATGATTATTGCAAGCAACTATTTTTTAATCAAGATTTTAGCGAAGATAGCCAAACCGAATTTGAATTCGAAAGTCGCTACAACTTAACCGAAAATAATCATATTTTAGAACAAAAAGATAGTCTGTTTAAGCCCTATATTTCAAATATAGCTATAGGCGAAAAAGCATACTATTTCAATGGAAAGAGTATCCCCAAAAAGCAAATTGGCTTGAAACGGGTTGATAGCATCGAAACAGATATCAGCTTAAAAATGCCATTGGAATTTGAGAAATTTAAGTTTTCGAAATCAGCTAAAAATTTCGTTTTTCAAGATGAAAATATTATTGTGAAGCGTGTTAAAAGTAATGTCACTGAGTTAAAAATCCCATCAATATTGTACAGTAATATAATCGGATATCAAGCCTTCAACACTCAAAATATTCGGATGAATACCAGTGCCTTTAGTTCCAATCCAATCCTTGAAATAAAAGCCGGAGTGAAAAACGGTTTAAATGATTTGTTTGATATTTTCACCAGGGTACTTCAAGAGGGTGACGAAAAGAAAGCCAAAGAAGTGCTCAATAATATCAATCAAAATCATTTGGATGCAAGAACCGACATGGTCGAATTTAAGAATTTCGTCACTGGGCTCGCTCAAAACAAAGAGCAAAGCCAAGCAATGGGCGATATTGATTTATATAACAAGATTGCAGAAGTCGGTCGAAAGGTGATTGAGCCTGCACATCAATTTGTGATTCTTGAATTTCCCGATGACATCAAAACCATTGAAATATTTGTGGCGACAAAATACCGTGACCTCAAAAACAATAAGATGGTAAAATTCATTAATCATCGTCTCGACAGAAAATTTTTCGACACGGCAAACCCCAACATCGTTTACACGGCTTTTACAGCAGGAGAGGGGCACAAATATGGCATATCTAATCAAAAAGGAGATAAAATAATCGAAGCTCGATATGAACAACTCCAACAGTTAAGCAATACTTATTTCCTAATCAATGAGGAATTATTCTGGCTAAATGTTAATGATAAAAAAATGGTCTCTTTAAAGCAATTTCAAGGTTTTGATCAAACACTGAAACCTGGTTACGATGTTTTTGAAAAAACAGTTGGAGATAGAACAGCTTATGGTGTTGTGCTTAATCGAGAGAAGGTAATTTTGCCTTTTGAATATTCACGATTTGAAAAGTATGACAAGTTCATCATTGCCCACAAATATACTGGAGAAGATGAACTATATGATCTTAATTTGAAAAAACTGCCCAACAAAGGCATAAAACAAATTACTGCAATTGATGAGTTTGTTGCATCTGATCTAAAATATCCCAAACTTTTTGTGGCTGAAGACGGAAATAATAAAAAAGCTTTAGTTAATGAAGATATCCAGATATTAACCCCTTTTAAATACGAATTTATTGATCCTTTTTTTGAAATAAGCGGATACTATATAGCGGGAACAAGAACTGCAGATGGCAGCAATTACTTCTACGGAATAATCGATAATACTGGTAAAGAAGTGGTGCCATTTCTATTTTGCAACATCGATGATGAACCAGATAAAAACAGAAAATTTAGGTTCTGTTTAAAGGATAAATATCAATCGATGGATTTTAAATTATTTTTAAAAAAATATGGACATTAAATTATGCTAAAGATTAGAGCACTACTTTTTATCACTTTGTTAGTTTGTTCTTTTGGTAACCTTTTCGCACAAGAAACGCAAGCCGATGATAGTATTTTGCTGCCAAGGGTATTACAGCAATTGGGCCTAAAGAACGAAGATATTAACACGCAATTGTATGCAGAGAAAGTTTTACCAAATGCTAAAACACAAGCCGCAGTGGTGGTGGCTAAATACCATAAAAATGAACCCGATGGCTATGGCAATTTCTATTCAGAGTATGATGTTTATGTGTTAATTGTTAACAATACAACAGGCAAAATTTTGTATAAACATTTCGAAGAAGAAGCCCTTATATCTGATGCCATTCGGCTAACGAGCATCAATGTAGATACAGGAATTTTCACTTTGAACAGCGAAACCCGAGCTTTCGGCATTGAGGCACATTATTCGGGCAGCAGCCAGCCAAACCCACACCATCATACCGATTTGTCGCTTTTTATCAAAAACAATAAGTCGTTAAAAAAAGTGCTTAACAATTTTACCATACAAAAATTTGGTGGGGAGTGGGATATGAAGTGTGTAGGAGAATTTGAGGAAGTGAACTCCACAATTATTATCGACAATAAGAATAAAAGCAAAAATTTTAACGGCTTAATCGTTAAGGATAAGATTACCAAAACCATAGGCAAGGTAGTTAATGACGAATGCGAAGAAAAAAAAACCGTTTCAATTAAGACAAGGAAACTGAAATACAATGGAATGGAATATAAATAGGCTATTTAAAACAGAAGGGAAAATTTAAGAAATGAAACGATTTTTTAAAGGATCCCTCATAGCAGTTGGTGTATTGGTACTACTAGCAGCTATATTTGTTGGATTAGTTTGGTGGTCTATGCAGCGTAGTAAGGCAAATGCAGAAAGCGATGCCGAAGCACTATCAAAAGCTTGTGATACGGCTAAATACATTACCGAAAATCCACAATTAACATTCTTAAAATTTACGCCAACAGAGCTTCAAACCCTACGGTTTCAAATTTTAAGAGATGGCAAAATAACCAACGATACTTCGGTTAAAACAGCATTTAAAGACAAGGAAAATTTGAAGATCAACTTTCCATACAAAAAATTTCTAAAAACGGATACCATTATTTTAACGCTGCAAAGCCAGCTTAAATATTACGTGTCTGGTTATGGCCATTACGCCTATCTACACTACGGAATGTTTGGCTATGTAGGCTCAAGCGATTGCCGTTTTTCTGAAAACTGCGTGATAAACAATGTGGTATCAACTGGAATAATAGAGAAATTTGATGGTTGGTTAGATCCGGAAAAATCAAAGCATATCCGTACAATTCAGCCTGTTGCAGCAGAATACGAAGCCTTCGCTGCCAAATGTAAAATTAAGTTAAAAGAGGCTGAACAGATCTTCATTAACAATCGAAAAAACGAACATCTTTACTCTATGCTTACATACGGAATTGAAGTTGGACCAGAAGCTAGTTATTATATTTTCGGTGAAGAGAGGGAATCAAAAAGAGATTACATCGATATTGTTAAAATTAACACCGAAACAGGCAAGATTAAGAGATATACAAATTATCCGTTCGATAAATGAAAAATCAAATCTCCAAATATCTTCTCATAAGGTTGCTGTTTCTAGCAGCTGGACTTTGGCTTTTGTATCATTTCGCTTTTTACTTACTGCCAAAAAATATTCAGGAAGATCAGTTTTCTTTTGTTGGTGAATTAGACTTAATCATTGGTTTGAGCCTGGTATATACCTTGTTTTTCAGCATCTTCATTTTTTTTGAATACCTAAAATTTAGCAAAAGGTGCCAGGTAAAATTAAAAAAATCTGCTTTGGTGATGCTATTTATCGGAGTCGTGCTTGTTTTGGTATCACTTTTTTTATCTTTTAAATTATGATGAGACGGCTCAAAATTAAAACCTTCTTAAAGTTGATATTAATTGCTATTCTAATCGGGATTTTGTTTGTCTTTGCCTCAAGTTACTTGGTAAAAGATAAATCGGAAAATAAAATTTACTCGGACTTAAATGCTGTTCCTAAAACGAAAGTGGCCATTATTTTTGGTGCAGGTGTACGCAATAACAAACCTAGCAAGTATTTAAAAGATAGGCTGGATGCCGGCATTTCCTTATACAAAAATAATAAAGTTGATAAAATTTTACTCTCAGGCGATAATGGCAGAGATGAATATGATGAACTAACGGTAATGAAATTATATTGCTACGTAAATGGAGTTGATACCAATAAAATTTACGTCGATTATGCAGGTTTTGATAGCTACTCAACCATGTATCGAGCAAAGCATGTTTTTAAGGTGGATACAGCAATTTTAGTTACACAGCAATATCATTTAAATCGTTGCATCTACATTGGCGAGAAACTCGGTGTAAAATGTTATGGTTTTAGTGCCAACACCGGGATTTATAGGGGCTATAAATATTATGCCTTTAGAGAAAACTTTTCCATTGCAAAAGCAACATTGGATGTATTGCGCCACCGAAAACCCAGGTATTTAGGACAAATTGTTGATATTGATGGGAAATCTAATTATACAAAAGATAAATGATGAGATATTTAATTTTCGTTTGCTTTATTTGCCTACTTGGATGTAATCCATTTCCAAAAAAAGATGCACATCCTGAAGTGCCGCTGCTTAGCAATCTGTTGAAAGACAAAACGAAGTTTAAGAAAATTGTGGGCATGGATGGATCAAGTGAAATTCTCGTTTTAAAAAGTGATCGCTTACTTCTCAAACCTAACAATAGTAATCTTCCTTTTAAAATAATTGATATTAACAATAAGTTAGTAATAGAGAAAAAGTTTGATTGGAAACTTCCTTTCTATGTTGATAGAGCAGGAAATTTATATTTTGATAGAGCGAAATATTATTTCCCAGACTATAATAAATCGGAGCCATTTAAAACTGTTGTTGTGCAAGACAGTTTGGATAAAAAATCGGAGAATTTGCAAAACCTAACAGATTCGTTAAGATGGAAAGCCGTTGACAAATACGAAATCAGTTTGCTTAAACAGTATAGCTTACGAAAATGTGAAAATTCGATTGCCAATACAGCTGGATGCAATGTTTTCAAGATCATTAATAATACATTGGTTGTGAGACAAACAGCGCTTTTTAAAAATGAATTTGAAAAAACTAAAACATACGTGCCAAAATTTGATGAAGATGTATTAATCGGCTGGAAAAATGGGAAACTGCCTAGCCCGGATTATTTGGCTTATTACCAATTTGGCGATCTAAAATTCAAATGCGATGATATGACTCACCCAACAACATTAGAAATTGCGGGCAAAAAATACCTACACTTACCGAGCGACGGCTTATATCAAATTCTGTAAATTTTCGAAGCTTATCCCGAAAGATGTATACTATCTTAGATTCTAATTGCTTCTGTTTCATTTTCGTGAACATCAACTTGCCAACGAATTGAACTTACTTCGGATAAACAATTAAATATTTATTAATCAACACTTTACGATTGTAAATTTTTTGCAAAAAATTGCTCAACACACTGTTGTTTGATTAGGCTTTCAACATTTTGGCACAACCATTGTAAACCAGCTGTTACATTTTACTAACCGAATTTGTTGTATACCGCGGCAAATTCAAACTTGAAAAACATAATTATGAAAAAGACAGTTCAAATTTTCAGCATGCTTTTAATAGCATTAACAGTAATGGTTTCGTGTAAAAAGGATACAGATCCGGCAGATAGAGATTTTTTTGTAGGTACCTACAGAGGAACCGTTACCTACAGTAAAGGCGATACACGGATAACCAGTACAGATGGCAAAGTTACCGTTACAAAAGTTGATGATACCTACAGCTTCTTCTTTGGTAACAACATTCCCGATATCACTGGAGTTAAATTCCAAGAGAGCGGAAATACCTACATTAGTGTGGGTACCGGGGTTATTGGGATTACAATAGATGCCAGCACTTTGAAGATCGGTGTGGCCAATTCGAATGGCAATTGGACGGCGAACGCCACCAGATAATTGCATAAAGAATAAAAATCCTGACTTAGGTCAGGATTTTTTTTGCCCTTTGTTTTTAGCTAGCTTTACCAAATGAGTGTTGAGTTAAGAAAGCATATTGAAGAGATCGTACCCCTAAACAATAAGGAATTTGAAATCATCAACAGCCATTTTAAATCCAAAAGCCTAAAAAAACACCAGTATTTAATTCAGGAAGATGAGGCTGTTAAAAACATCTATTTTGTTGTAAAGGGATTGCTTAAAGCAACCTACACCGACATCAATGGCAAAGAATATATCATTCAATTTGCAATGGAAAACTGGTGGATTTCTGACTTCCAGGCCTTTTATAATAACGTAAAATCAATTACCAACATCAGCTGTTTAGAAAACGTAGAATTACTTTCCATTGCTAAAGAAAATTTAGATCAAATTTGCAGCGAAAGCCATAAGATGGAACATTTTTTCAGGGTAAAAAACAGCTCTGGCTATGTCGCTTTACAACAAAGAATTTTATCACTGCTCACTACCAGTCCAAAAGAAAGATTCGAACAATTTACAAAGCAATATCCGCAGCTTTTACAAAGAGTTTCTAAAACCATCATCGCCGCGTATTTGGGTATTTCCCGCGAAACGTTAAGCAGACTTTCAGGCAAATTGTGATTCAACGCACATAAAATTAGTGATTCTGGTCCTTTAAAGGGTTTAAGCATTCAGCTAAATTTGTTCTACAATTAAATAATAGATGATGAACAAGAAAGTTTTATTCGTGCTTACGAGCCACGACGAATTAGGAAATACAGGTTTAAAAACAGGTTTTTGGTCGGAAGAACTGGCTGCTCCATATTACGCTTTAACAGATAAAAATGTTGAGGTAGTATTAGCATCTGTAAAAGGAGGCCAACCGCCAATTGATCCTAAAAGCGAAGATCCATCTTTTCAAACTGATACCACCAGAAGGATGGATAAAGACACTGTTCTTTTAGAAAAATTGAAAAATACAAGCCCTTTGGCGGAAGTAAAAATGGAAGACTATGATGCTGTATTTTATCCAGGCGGTCATGGTCCGTTATGGGATTTAGCAGAAAGCGGCGCCTCGCAAAAGTTAATTGTAGATTTTTATGAAGCCAATAAACCTGTTGCCTTTGTATGCCATGCACCAGGTGTGTTAAAGGAAGTAAAAATAAATGGAGAATATTTGGTGAAAGGGAAAAACGTTACCGGTTTTACCAACACTGAAGAAGAAGCCGTTCAGCTTACCAACGTGGTACCTTTTTTAGTAGAAGATGTGCTTAAAAGAAATGGTGGGCTTTACACAAAAATCGAAGATTGGAACCCTTATGCGGTGGTAGATGGATTGCTGATTACAGGACAAAACCCAGCTTCATCAGAAAAAGTTGCAGAAGAACTGCTGAAACTAATCTAATAAAGTTAAACTGCAAGATGCAAAAAGTTTCAACGCTCCATGCGTCCTGCAGTTTGCTATTTAAACGATAAAGGCATCATCGTCTTCATCTTCTTCGGGTACATATTTCTCAATAGCTTGCCCAATTGCATTTACTTCTTCGTCTTCCTCAAAAATTGGAAGTTCGGTTTTATAATCCATTTTTAACCAAATCGATGAGGTATCTTTCTGTATCTGGATATACTCTTTGCCATCTTTAAAAATGGTATATGAATCATTTCCTTCAGGAAAAACAGAATAATTTGTCTTCCCTATTTCTATATCAAACGGTTCTTGCATTGTTGATGTTTTTTCTGCAAAGATAACGGTTTAAAGGATTTTTCATTTAAGATTTGGAAATGAAAGCTTCGGTTTTGATGAAGACTTGCAGCCCCGCTTTTCCTGCCTGACCGGCTGGCAGGTGCTTCAACAAAAGCAGAAAAAGCTACGGCAATTGCTTTCCAAAAAATAATTTTCACCTTCAATTCCTTAAAATCGAAATATTCAGGAATGCCCTTAACCAAAAAATTACTTCCTATTGTTTAAAAATTGCATCAATTGTACTACTTTACACCAAACAATTACGGAGAGAATAGAAGATGAAGTTAACGTTTTGGGGCGCTGCACAACAAGTTACAGGAAGTATGCACCTGCTCGAGGTTGGGCATTATAAAATACTGATAGATTGCGGTTTAGATTACGAAAAGGAAACTTATCAGGAAGACAACCAACAATTCCCCTTCGATCCCGCTGATATAAATCTGGTTATTTTAACCCATGCTCACATCGATCATTCGGGCAATTTGCCCACTTTAGTACGCCTTGGTTTTGATGGCCAAGTGCTTTGTACACCACCAACAGCAGATTTAGCTTCCATTTTATTGTTCGATTCTGTTGAGCTTTTTTTAAGAAAACAAAGTCGGAAGCCCCGCACCAAACGGGGAAATTTTAGCGGACCAAAACCTTTGTACCTGCATAAACACGTAATGGATACAATTGACCGTTTCGTAACCATTGCATTTAACAAACCATTTAAAATAAATGGAGATATCAGTTTAACTTTTATTCCCGTTGGCCATTTGTTGGGTGCCGCCGCAGCAGTTTTAACCATAAATGATAACGGGGAAGAGAAAAAAATTGCCTTTTCTGGCGACATTGGTCGAGATAATTATCCCGTTCTGGTAAAGCCCGAGCCCATCCCCGAAGTTGATTATTTTGTTTGCGAATCTACTTATGGCGGCCGCTACCACACCAAAGACCAAACATTGGAAGAGCGATTGGTAAAGGAAATTGAAGAGGCCTGTATCAAAACCCCGGGGCGATTAATTATCCCTGCCTTCAGCATCGGCAGAACGCAATCGCTGGTTTTTGCCTTGAATCAAATTTTCACAAAAAAACTGTTACCACCTGTGCAAATTTTTGTGGATAGCCCAATGGCAATCCAGGCAACAGACGTTTATCGGAAACACCATAATTTAGTTAACCAGGAGGCCAAAGATTTTTATAAAACCATGGGTGATGAATTTGAATTTGAGCATTTGGCTTACGTTCAAACCATGAAAGAAAGCAAGGATGTTTCCAATTATTTCGATCCCTGCATCATCATTTCGTCGGCTGGGATGTTGGAGGGGGGACGTATTCAAGATCACCTCTACTACAATATTCAAAATTATTATTGCACCATTCTTTTTATTGGCTATTGCGCCAAAGGAACGCTTGGCTATAAACTTTTAAGTGGTGCGCCGATCGTTAGAATTAAAGACCGCGAAATGATGGTTTACGCTACCATCCGCCAAACCGATTTATTGAGCGGCCACGGAGATCATGATGATTTAGTACGAACGGTAAAGGAAACCGGCCACCCAAAACAGGTTTTTCTGGTACACGGCGAAGATAAAAGTTTAAAAACACTGGCAGCTACTTTACTGGAAGATGGTTTTAATGTGGTTGCACCAGAAAGAGGAGAAGTTTTTGAAATTTAGTTCATTGGTTCAATAGTCATTAGTTCAGCGGACGAATAATTCTGAACATCACGTCATTGCGAGGCACGAAGCAATCTTAATCCGCTTGCATAAGCCCATTGTTGCGGATTTCTTCCTGCCCGAGCAATGATGGTGTGTCAGTTTTCCATCGCTTTCAGATTCTTTGCTGCGCTCAGAATGACAGCAAAAGAGCTTACTTCCTCACTTGCCCATCACCACGAACCACCCATTTATAACTCGTCAATTCCTCCAATGCCATTGGTCCACGGGCATGAAGTTTTTGTGTACTGATGCCAATTTCGGCGCCTAAACCAAATTGCCCACCATCTGTAAACCCTGTTGAAGCATTGGCATAAACGGCAGCCGCATCGACCTCATTTAAAAATCTAGTGATATTTTCGGAATCTTCAGAGATAATCGCTTCACTGTGTTTTGAACTGTAATCGGCAATGTGGTTTAATGCCGCATCAAAATCATCAACTGTTTTAATTGCAATTTTTAAAGACAGAAACTCCGTTCCAAAATGTTCTTCGGTGGCTTGGTTTAAAAGTGCTTCAGGATAAGTAGATTTAAGGATTTCATAGCTTTGCTCATCAGCAAAAATTTCCACTTGCCCATCGGCCAAAGGCGATAAAAGTGCTGGTAAATCTGCTAATCTCTTTTGGTTAATTAACACACAATCTAACGAATTGCAAACGCTAACCCGTCTTGTTTTAGCGTTGAAAATAATAGCTTTGCCTTTATCCAAATCGCCCGATTCATCAAAATAGGTATGCACAATCCCTGCGCCAGTTTCTATAACTGGAATTTTGCTATTTTCGCGAACGTAATTAATCAACGACTGGCTTCCACGGGGAATGAGTACATCAACGAAACCTCTGGCATTCAGCAACGCTTCGGTTGCTGCCCGTTCAGCGGGTAATAAGGTTAAAACATCAGCATTTATTTCATGCTTGGCTAAAACGCTATGAATTATTTTAGCAATGGCTAAATTGGAAAATTCAGCATCACTTCCTCCTTTTAAAACAGCTACGTTACCCGTTTTAAAGCAAAGCGAAAATACATCTGCGGTAACGTTCGGCCGAGCCTCGTAAATTACGCCGATCACGCCAAGCGCCACCCGAACTTTTTGAATTTGAAGTTTATTTTCTAATGTCTTATCTGAAAGAATTTCACCGAGAGGGCTCCCTAATGCGATAACACTTTTAATATCATTTCCAATATCTGCGATGCGCTGATCAGTCAGTTTTAGTCTGTCGTATTTAGGATCTTCAGCAGGCATCCTGGTCAAATCTTTTGCATTTTCGGCAATGATTTCAACCGTATTTAAAACCAATGCCTCAGCTAAATCGGCCAACACTTCATTAATGATTTCTTTACTCAATCCAACCATTGTGCGGGTTGCGTATTTTGCCTTTTCGAAGTAATGTTTGTAGTTCATTTTATTAGTATAATGACCAGATATTGTAAATTATAGTTAAACTTTCAGATTGCTTCGTACCTCGCAATGACGATGGTATATAAAACTTCTGATGACTTAAATAGCTGAGTAAAAATAATCATAATGCACCAGCGGCTTTTGTTTTTTCTGTCCGATTCTTTCTTTTGCCTTATCCGAACCGTATTCTGCAATTCCTAAACCGATGAGCTGATTTTGCTCATCGATAATTTTAATAATATCGCCCTTTAAAAAATCAGTTTGTATTTCCATAATCCCGATGGGCAACAAACTTGTAGCCTTGCCAGAGGTTAATACATTTTTTGCCCCATCATTTAATTTAACCACTCCTTTTGCAGCAGTTTCAGAATGTGCAATCCATTTTTTCTTTCCTGATTTTGTCTTCTCTGGAACGAATCGGGTATGTACAATTTCATTGTTAAGTAGGCCTGTTAAAACATGATCAGTTGTTCCGTTTGCAATGTGAACCGCAATACCAAGTTTCGCCACTTTTTGTGCCATGGTCGATTTGGTAACCATTCCGCCCCGGCCAAACTGCGACTTTCCTGTTTGAATGAAAGAGGCCAAATTTGAAACCGAACCAGTAATTTCTTCTATCACTTCTGATCCTGCAAGTTTCGGGTCGCCATTATAAATTCCATTTACATTCGAAAGAATAATCAAGGCATCGGCATTTAACATTGAAGCAATTAAACCTGCCAATTCATCATTATCTGTAAACATAAGTTCGGTAACTGAAACCACATCGTTCTCATTTACAACAGGGATTACGTCATTTTGCAGCAAAATTTGCAGGCAGTTTTTCATGTTGAGGTAATGCGCCCTATCTCTAAAATCTTCTTTGGTTACTAAAACCTGGGCACATTTTATTTTATGCGGATCGAAGAAATTGGCGTAAGTATTGATCAGTTTTACCTGACCAATGGCCGCTAAAAGTTGGCGGGTAGTAACGGCATCTTGCTTCTCTGAAACCTTAATTAAACTTCTGCCAGAAGCCACTGCACCCGATGAAACCAGAATAACTTCGATCCCTTGTTGTTTTATCTCGGCCAATTGGTTTACCAAATGCTGAATTCGAGATTCATCAGGTAAGCCATTCGCCTGCGTGATGACATTGGAACCTACTTTAACAATAATTTTTTTGTACCCTAATTTCATTAGCCCCTCCCAACCCTCCCCAGGAGGGAGGGCATTTTAGAAAATTGATGTGGCAATTTAGCATCTATTTTTTTCAATTGGAATGAATATTAAGATCAGGGCAGATTTTTGCGAAAATGATAATAGTTGGGTGGGGTTTTAACCACAGATGCAGGCAGATAAACACAGATTTTGGTTTTTAAACCGCTTTTATATGTGTGTATCCTTTTTATCTGTGGTTAATTAATCTAACCAAAGAGCGGATGGCGGGACTGCATTCCTCCATGAAAAACCAGACCGTTCTTTTTCAGATCAAAATCTAACCTAAAAAATCGTTAAATTGCATCAACCTGAACCAAACCAACATGATGAAACGTATTTTACCCGGCATGCTTTTACTGAGTACAGTTGTAGCATGCAACAATCCCAAACAAAAAGAAATGAAACCTATAAAATGGCCTGATGCCAAACCGCCTGTTGCAGAGATTATTCCACATAAAAGAGTTATTCATGGCGATACCGTGGTAGATAATTACTACTGGATGATTGATTATTTTAAAAAAGGACCAGACAGTACAAAGGTTGTCGATTATTTGAAAGCCGAGAATGCTTACCTGGAAACCATGATGAAGGGTACCGAAAAGTTTCAGGCTGATTTGTTTAAGGAAATGAAGGGTAGGATTAAGGAAAAAGACGAATCAGTTCCGGTTTTTAGGAATGGGTATTTCTACTATACGCGGACCGAAGATGGCCGGCAGTATTATAAATATTGCAGGAAGAAGGGAAGTTTAAGCGCAACAGAAGAGGTTTTACTAGATGTTGATGCATTGGCAAAAGGACACTCATATTATAGCGCAACCGGTTTTAGTGTGAGTCCTGATAATAAATTACTGGCTTTTGGTGTAGATAAGGTTTCGCGTAGGCAATACACCATTCAGGTTAAAAACCTCGAAACCGGAGAAATTTATAAGGATGCGATTGCAAATACGGAGGGTGGGGTAGCCTGGGCTAATGATAATAAAACATTGTTTTATACTTCGAAAAATGCGGTCACGTTGCTGAGCGAAAAAATCAAAAAACATGTGCTTGGAACGGATGAAAAGGCTGATATGGTAGTTTATGATGAGAAAGACAATACCAATTATATCGGCGTAGGAAAATCGAAAAACGGTCGTTACATTATGATTTCATCTGCAGGGACACTTACGAATGAATTTAGAATGATTGATGCTGATCATCCAAAGGCTGCTTTTAAAATTTTCTCGCCACGATCTAAAGATGTGCTATACGATGTTTTGCCTATTGATGATAAATTCTACATCATTACCAATTGGAATGCAAAGAATTTTCGCCTGATGGAATGCGATTTAGATAAGACGGAAAAAGAAAACTGGAAAGAAGTGATTCCAAACCGGAAAGATGTTTTGTTAGAATATGGTGATGAATTTAAGGATTTCTTAGTGCTATCTGAACGCAAAAACGGTTTAACCGAAATGCATGTATTGAAGACAGACGGCAAAGATTATTACATCAAATTTGACGAGCCAGTCTATGCAGCAGGCATTGGATCGAACCCCGAATATACCGGCAAAACGCTTCAATACAACTACACTTCTTTAACTACGCCGAATTCTGTTTATGATTATGATTTGCAGAAAAAAGAAAAAAAGTTAATGAAGCAACAGGAGGTTGTGGGTGGCTACGATCCAAAAAATTACGTTACCGAACGTTTGTTTGCCAAGGCTAAAGACGGAACCAAAATTCCTATTGCCATCGTTTATAAGAAAGGCTTTGATAAAAACGGGAAAGCGCCGTTGCTGCTTTATTCTTACGGCTCTTACGGTTCGAGTACCGAGGCGTCGTTTTCGTCCCAGCGTTTAAGTTTGCTTGATCGTGGTTTCGCGTTTGCCATTGCAAATATTCGTGGCGGACAAGAAATGGGGCGCCAGTGGTATGAGGATGGTAAATTGATGAAAAAGAAAAATACTTTTACCGATTTTATTGCTGCCGGAGAATACCTGGTGGAACAAAATTACACTTCGAAAGCGCATTTGTATGCCAATGGTGGCAGTGCTGGTGGGTTGTTAATGGGTGCAGTTGTAAATTTGGCTCCAGATTTATGGAACGGTGTTATTGCAGATGTTCCTTTTGTTGATGTGGTAAATACCATGCTCGATGAAAGCATTCCATTAACTACAAATGAATTCGATGAGTGGGGAAATCCAAAGAAAAAGGATGCCTACGATTATATGAAAAGCTACTCGCCGTATGAAAATGTAGAGAAAAAAGCCTACCCAAATATGCTTGTTACCACGGGTTTACACGATAGCCAGGTTCAATATTTTGAGCCTGCAAAATGGGTAGCCAAGCTTAGGGCAAACAAAACGGATAAAAACGTTCTGTTGCTAAAAACCAATATGGAATTTGGACATGGAGGCGCATCAGGCCGGTTCGATTATTTGAAAGACGTAGCTTTGAGATGGGCATTTTTATTTTCGTTGGAAGGTATCACTAAATAATTTCATCTTCGTTGTCATTCTGGGCCTGTCGAAGAACATCAAGATAGTGTTTCGACAGGCTCAATATGACAATCTATCTAATCCTACATATTATAAATCCATAATGAATACCAAATTAAAAACACTCCAAATTATTCACCTTGCTTTATGCAGCGGCGTTTTACTTTTCGTTTTAGTAACAATTTTTTTAAACCGCGAAATCATGTTTTTTGATGCTAACCCAGCAACTACCGCACCATTCAACCCGATTTTCCCAATTATGGGGCTGATCACCATTTCAGCAAGCATTTTTTTCTTTAAAAACCTGATCGCTAAAATTGATAAAACGGAAAAAGCAGAAACGAAAATCAATTTGTTTCAAAGTGCCTTTATCATTAGCGCTGCTCTTTTAGAAGGAGGGGCACTTTTTAATGTTGTCGGCTTCTTCATTACACACAATTCTTTTTTCCTGCTGTTCGCCGCTGCAAATTTTATTTTTCTGGCCTTGAAGCATCCTACTAAAGATAAATTGATTTCTGCTTTACAATTGCAATACCCAGATACCGAGGCTTTGTAACCAAATAGCCGTATCTTTGCCCGCCAATGGAATACAATGTTCATACTTTACCGAACGGCATCCGCTTGTTGCATGTGCCCTCGGCTTCTACTATATCTCATGCCTGCATCATTATCAATACCGGTTCTCGTGATGAACCCGAAGGCAAAGCAGGTTTGGCCCATTTTATCGAACATTTAATTTTTAAGCGAACAGAGAAACGCAGTACGAATCAGATTTTAAACCGTTTGGAAAGTGTGGGCGCAGATTTAAATGCCTATACAACCAAAGAATATACCTGCATCCATGCTTCATTTTTGAATCCTTATTTAGATCGAACCCTTGATCTTTTTAACGATATCATTTTCCATTCTACTTTCCCTGAGGAAGAAATGGATAAAGAAAAAAGCGTAATTCTTGATGAAATTGCTTCTTATCTCGATCAACCGGAAGAAGCCATTAATGATGATTTTGAAGACATGCTTTTTGCAGGAAATGCTTTGGGTAATAACATCCTCGGCACCGTAGAAAGCGTAAGCAATTTTACCCGTGAGGATGTGATCAATTTCCGCAAAGCAAATTATCGAACAAATGAAATTGCAGTAGCTGTTTTGGGCGATTACAGTTTTAATAGCGTGGTAAAAAAGGGCACAAAATATTTTAGTGATGTAGAAGAAAACTCCCCTTCGCTAAACCGAAAAAAACCTGCTATTTTAAATCCGACTTCGACCGACATTTATAAGCCTATTATGCAATCGCATTGTATTGTTGGTGGGCAAACGTATTCCACTCACCACAAAAATAAGGCAGGTTTAATGTTACTGAATAACTATTTCGGGGGCAACGGAATGAGTTCGGTGTTGAATCTTCAAATCAGAGAAAAATACGGCATTGCCTACACCATCGAATCTAATTTTTCGCCGCTAAGCGATACCGGAATTTTTTCGATCTATTTCGGTACGGATAAAGAAAAACATACGAAGGCATTAACTTTAATTTTTAAAGAGATGAAAAAGTTAAAGGATCACCCTTTGAATGAGTTGCAGTTACAAAAAGCAAAAAATAAATTTATCGGCCAGATTGCTTTAAGTGAAGAGAACAGGATCGGCTTAATTATTTCAATGGCAAAAAGCCTGATTGATCATGATAGAATTGATTCGTTGGCGCAGGTTTTTGAGCGAATTAATAAAGTGAGCACGACAGAAATGGCTCAAATTGTAGATGACGTTTTAGCACCAGAGCAATTGAATATTTTTACATTCAGTCCGATACTGGAATAATTGCTATTTTTGTAAAGTGGTAGATTGTCATCCTGAGCTCGTCGAAGGAGCAATCGGAGAGTCTTCGACAGGCTCAGACTGACAAACCTTTGGAATTTAGTCTCAGGCTTATTGTCTGAAAAAATATATTACACAATGAAATTACCAATAGTAGCTTACGGAGATCCTGTTTTAAAAAAGGTAGGAACCGATATTGATGAAGATTACCCTGAATTAAAAGAGTTGATTGCAAACATGTTTGATACCATGTACTATGCAAATGGCGTTGGTTTGGCTGCACCCCAAATTGGCTTACCCATTCGTTTATTTATAGTGGATACAGGGGAAGAGGAAGATGGAACGCCAGGCTATAAAAGAGTATTTATAAATGCCAGGATTGTAGAAGAAACCGGAGAACCCTGGAGCTTTAATGAAGGTTGTTTAAGCATTCCGGATATTCGGGAAAACATTATGCGCAAACCCAACATTAAAGTGAATTATTTTGATGAAAACTGGGTAGAACATACTGAAGATGTTGATGGCTTACCTGCTCGGGTAATTCAACATGAGTACGATCATATCGAAGGTAAACTCTTTACCGATAAAGTTAGCATTTTACGTAAAACAATGTTAAAGAGTAAATTAGATGCCATTTCAAAAGGAAACATCAAAACAGATTATAAAATGAAGTTTCCGAATAAAAGTAAAAAACGATAGGTTTTTACCGGAAGATTTTGGAGGGAAAACGGAAACGTTATCCCTTTTTTTGTGCCCATGGCTAAGTTAGGCATCTAGGACTTTTTGACTCAGACACTAAAAACTCCCGACTTAATTTTCATTTCTTTTCTTATCCCCATCGAAGATTTGCTGCATCAGCTTACCCCAGGCAAAAGGATTTAAAAGAGGGTTGGTTTGCACCATGTTCTTGTTAATCATCCTGTCAAAATTATAACGATAATTCTGACTTCCGATTTCCTGTCCATCACGCGGTAGCGTTTGAATTAAGCCATTAATCGATGATCTGGAGAGGTTTTTCTTCGCTATCGCCATATCATCATCCGCTAATTTCATGGATAGAAACTCGCGGGTAAACTCTTCCGTAGTAGCCCATGGAAAAACCCTTACCGAAGGCAAATCGATTACATTAGCTTTCAGCTTAACCATAATCGTGTACTTACTATCAGGTGTTCCGGTTGGTATAACTGTTGAGAATTTTTTATAACCTATGGCCGTAAAAAGAATGGTATCACCAGGATTAACAATAAAAGTAAAATAACCCCTATAATCGGCGGCTACACGTTTACCATTTGCAGAAAGATTGGTAATGGTAACGTAAGGAATTACGTTTGTACTATCGATATCAGTAATGATCCCAGAAAATTGTATAAGTTTTTCTTCTGCTGATCTTTGTTGTGAAAAAGCAGCGGTAGAAAAAAGAAGGCAAATTAGGGCAATACAATATCTCATTAAGACAAAAGTAATTTTAAAAAATAAAACTTCCTTGTTAAATATTGTTAAAGCTAAACTTGCTCTGCCATGTTAACGGCCACTACTGAAGTAATTTGAGGTACGGCTTTCATAATTGCCTGTTCAATGCCCGATTTCATAGTCATGAAACTCATCGGACAAGAACCGCAGCTGCCTAAAAGTTTAAGCTTTACCATTCCTTCTGATGTAATTTCTTCAACAGAAACATCCCCTCCATCAGCCTTCAAATAGGGTCTGATAGTTTCTAATGCCTGTTCTACTTGCTCTGTTAAATTCATTATGTGTATTTTAAAATATAAAAATAGTAATTTTTTAGCAATTAGCCATTTGTGCATTATTAATGGATATCTGCTGCGCAATTTTGCTTGCAATATCTCCAAAGATAACATCCAAAAGCGGATTTTGGTTTAGCACTACCGGCTTACCATTGTCTCCGGCCTCAGCAATGCTCTGTATTATCGGAATTTCACCTAAAAATGGAACATCAAATCGCTCTGCTAAAATAGTTCCTCCACCTTTTCCAAAAATATAGTATTTGTTATCAGGCAATTCTTCTGGCGTAAAGTACGACATGTTTTCTACCACTCCTAAAATAGGGATATTAATTCCTGGCATACGGAACATGGCCAAACCTTTATGGGTATCAGCCAAGGCTACTTGCTGCGGCGTAGTCACCACAACAGCTCCAGAAATTGGGAAGCTTTGGGTAATGGTGATGTGAATATCGCCGGTGCCCGGTGGAAGATCGACAATTAGATAATCCAGTTCACCCCAATTGGTGTCGTTAAATAATTGTTTTACCGCGTTAGAAGCCATTGGCCCACGCCACGGGACTGGCTGACCAGGATCTGCAAAAAAGCCAAGCGATAACAACTTTATCCCGTACTTTTCAATCGGGATAATCTTAGTTTTTCCATCAGCTGTTTCTTCTGCACCAGGTTTGGCATCAACCAAATCAAACATGGTAGGTACCGAAGGGCCATAAATATCGGCATCTATTAAACCCACTTTTGCACCATCCTTCGCCAGGGTTACCGCCAAATTACTCGATACAGTAGATTTGCCAACACCACCTTTTCCAGATGAAACTAAAATGATGTTCTTAATGTTATCTAGTGAAGATGAATTTGTTGGTTGGGTTACCCTGGAAGTTACATTGATATTTACTTCAGCATCTGCAGATACAAAATGCTTAACGGCATTTGTACAGGCATTTTTCAGCATGTCCTTCATCGGGCAAGCAGGCGTAGTAAGCTCTAGTGTAAAGTTTACCTGGTTGTTATCTATATGTAAATCCTTAATCATGTTTAACGTCACTAAATCTTTTTTAAGATCGGGATCCTCTACATTTTTTAAAGCATCTAAAACTTGTTGCGGGCTAATTGGCATGGTATTAATTTAAATTCAAAATTAACAAAACATAGCCATAAATACTTTTATTTAGGGTTTTAAACTGTAATTTTAACACGAAATAAACATTTAATTGTTACGTTTAAGCAATTAACCATTTTAACGACTATATGCGCATACCGAAAATTAAAATCCGTAAAAAATATTTAAAAATTGGAGCGTGGATTTTAGGTGTTTTTTTAATTGCTTTCCTTGCTATTGGCGCTTATGCTTATAGTAAAAGGGAAGCGCTGCTAAAAAAAATGGTGGCCAAAGCCATTGCAAAAGCCGATAAAGATTATGGTTTAGAAGTGAAAATTGGATCTGCAGGCTTTGCAGGGATGAGCACAGTAAAAATGACCAATATTTCGGTGGTTCCGAAAGATCGAGACACGCTTTCCAATATCGGTGAATTGAGTGTTGGTGTAAAGTTATTTCCATTGATTTTTGGAAACGTTAAGCTAGCTGAAGTAGAACTAAGCGATGGCTTTGTGAATGTAGTATTCAAAGATTCGATCAGTAATATCGATTTCATCCTTAAAAGAAAGAAAAAAGACAGTACCGAGAATAAAGGAAAGGCCAACTTACCCGAGATTGCCAATAATTTATTGAACCAGGTTTTGTATAAAATTCCTGATGATATGGACATGAAAAATATGGTTTTCAAGTTCAACGATCACGATACCGCAAAATTGAGTTTTGCTACCACAGCGACAATAGATGATGGTGATTTAAAATCTACTATCAATGTAAATGAAGGTGAATCTACCTGGCACGTCGACGGACTTGTAAACCCAGGTAGTAAGCGCTTAAAATTTATGGCCTATGCTGATGGAAAAAAACTGGAATTACCTTATTTGAATAATAAGCTCCATGCAAAAGTAAGTTTCGATACGCTTGAAACCGAGCTAAAAGATGCGGGATACAGTGGCGACGACTACAAAATATCGGGTTCATGGTCGGTTAAAAATATGTTGCTTAACCAGGCGAGAATAGCGAGTAATGACATTGTTGTTCAAAGTGCAAAACTTGATGCTGATGTTTTAGTTGGACCCAATTTTGTTGCTTTGGACAGTTCATCGACTGCTTATCTTAAAAATGCCCAAATTCATCCATACGTTAAATACACGTTAGGTAAAAACAAAATTTACGAGCTTAAAATAAATGCCGAAGAACAAGATGCGCAGGCGATTTTAGATGGTTTCCCTCAAGGTTTGTTCGAATCATTAGATGGTTTGAAAGTGGAAGGAAAAGTAAAATACAATCTTAATTTCTATCTGGACACCAAAGTGCCAGACAGTGTAAAATTCAGCTCTACCTTAACTCCCGTAAATTTCAAGATTTTAAGATGGGGAAAAACCAATCTTCAAAAAATTAATGCTCCATTTATTTACACGCCATATGAGTATGGAAAACCGATGCGTGATATCACCATTGGCCCATCAAACCCAAATTTTACTCCTTTAAGTGCGATTTCTAAGAATTTCATCAACGCGGTTTTAACTGCCGAAGATCCATCATTTTATACCCACAATGGTTTTGTGGAAGAATCAATTCGAAAATCGATTGCAGTAAATTACAAGGAGAAGAAATTTAAACGGGGCGGAAGTACGATCAGCATGCAGCTGGTTAAAAATATATATTTAAGTCGCCAGAAAACTTTAGCCCGCAAAGCGGAAGAAATATTAATTGTGTGGCTCATTGAACACAATCATTTAGTGAGCAAACAACGCATGCTGGAGGTATATTTTAATATTATGGAGCTTGGTCAAAACATTTATGGTATTGGTGAAGCATCGAGGTATTATTTCGGAAAGCAGCCAGCAGATTTAACCATTGGCGATGGCTTGTTCCTGGCCAGTATTGTTCCAAAACCTAAGGCATCGATGTACAAGTTTATGGCCGATGGAAGCTTGAAACCTTATATGTTCAACTATTTCAGGTTTATGGGAAACATTATGGCGAGAAGAGGCTTAACTCCTGGAGATACGTCGGGTTATGGTTTTTATAATGTTCGTTTGCGTGAAGGTTTGCGCCGTTATCTGGCACCAGACACTGTAGAAATTGACACCAATGTTTTTGAAGATGATGAAGAGGGAATGCCGCCCGTAATGATGCAGGACAAAAACAAAAATTTATTCGACAGGATTTTTGGGGGCGGAAATAAAAAAGATACCGTAACCGCTAAACCTGCCGATACCGCAAAAACTAAAAAACAGCTTAGACAGGAACGGAGAGAACAACGGCGAAAGGAAAAAGAGCAGGAAGAAGGCGGGTAGTCAGTTTGCGGTTTACACTTCATGTTTTATCTCTTTAGAACTAAATAATTATATACCGAAGCTTGTCAAAAATTTCAAAATTACAACATTACAACATTTCAACAAAAAACATAAATGCACAAAATTAAGGTAGACGATAAGGAATTCGAGATTTTTCTAGAGAACGATAATTTAAATAAAAGGATTCGTCTGCTGGGCATCCAGATTAATTTGGATTATGAAGGGAAATGTCCACTTTTTATTGGCGTGCTGAATGGAAGTTTTCTTTTTATGGCTGATTTGATAAAAGAGATTGATGTGCCTTGCGAAGTCGCTTTTATGCGTGTGGCTTCATATGAAGGAACATCCAGCAGCGGTAAGGTAAAAGAACTTATTGGTTTACCTGACGATATTGAAGGCAGAGACATCATTATTGTAGAAGACATTGTAGATACCGGATTAACCATTAACCACATCATTAAAACGTTAAAAGAGAAAAATCCGGCTTCGGTTAAAGTTAGTTCGCTCCTGGTAAAACCCAGCGCTTTGCAATACGATGTGGAAGAGTTAGCCTATGTTGGTTTTGAAATACCAAATGAATTTGTAGTTGGCTATGGTTTAGATTACAATGGCCTGGGCAGAAACTTAAACGATATTTACAGGGCGACTGAAGGATAATTTTTCGGACTGATTAATTTATTTTTCGCACCTTTGTGCAATAATTTTTAATGTAATGACCATACACAAAGAAGGCTATACCACCATAGCGATAACTATTTTACTTATTTTCGTCATCAACGCTGTTGTGGATTATAAATATTACGATATGACCTGGTTGCGTTGGTTCATTTATATCTTTTCGGCCGCGTTATTCATCATTGTACTCCAGTTTTTCCGTAATCCCAGCCGCAGTTTTTCTGCCGGAGAAGACCTGGTAATTTGCCCTGCAGACGGTAAAGTAGTTGTAATTGAAGAAACAGAAGAAGGTGAATATTTTAAAGACAAGCGCTTACAGGTTTCTATATTTATGTCGCCGGTAAACGTCCACATCAACCGTAATCCAATTTCTGGTGTTGTTAAGTTTTTCAAATATCACCCAGGAAAATATTTAGCAGCCTGGAACCCGAAATCATCTACTGAAAATGAGCGTACCACTACTGTAGTTCAACATGCAAATGGAACGCCTGTATTGTTCCGCCAAATTGCAGGTGCTTTAGCCCGTAGAATTGTATGGTATGTTAAAGAAGGAGATCAGGTAAAACAAACCGAACAGTTCGGGTTTATTAAATTCGGCTCAAGAGTAGACGTTTTTTTACCTGTTGGAACAAAAGTAAACGTAGAGCTTAATCAGGTGGTAAAAGGTGGAATTACTACTCTGGCAACTTTAAGTTAAGCACCAATATACCGCATTAAAAAGCCGATTTGGGATTTCCAAATCGGCTTTTCTTTTAACCAAATATTTTAATTGGATTTCAGTGCTTAATCAATTGCATCATTTCCCACTTCCTTTTCATGATCATTATTAATCGGTCTGTCGCTAATTAAGCGTTGCGTTGGATAGGCAAAATCAGATCTATTTCGCATCACGATATCCATAATTTCAAGATTTATTTCCTGCCTGATTCTTAAAAATTCATTAAAATCAAGGTTGGTAATGAAATAGTTAATTTCAATATTTAAAGCTGAATCACCAAAGCTTTTAAAAGATGCATGTACATCAACCGTTCCTGGCTTTTGGTTGATATATGCCTCGATTTCTGATATAATATTTTTAACAGATTCTGCAGTTGTTTCGTAAGTTAATCCAATTATAAAATTCACTTTTCTCGAATCACGTAACGAAAGGTTTTCCAAAACGCCATCAATCATACCGCGGTTAGGGATAGTGGCCATCGTTTTTTCGGCCGTACGAATTCTGGTGCTTCTAAAGCCCACTTTCTCTACCGTACCTTCAACACCATCAACCTTAACCAAATCGCCAACCACAAAAGGCTTATCTAAAAAGATGGTAAAAGAGCCAATCAAATTTTCTAAACTCTCCTTAGCAGCAAGCGCAATAGCAATACCACCAATACCTAAACCTGTGATCAGTGTTAATACATTCACCTCGAAAACAAAGCCCAGCAAAGTAAAAAAGCCGATAAAAATCACCAGCGTTTTAAAAAGTTCCTTAAGAAACGGAACCAATTGATCATCAGATTTATTCTGAGTTAGTGAGGCTTTAAATAATAAAACATGACTGATGAAATCGATAATCCTCAGGATGATCCAGAAAACCGACAGGATAATCATGAATAGGAATATCCTGTCTACACAATCACCAATGCTTACCGGAATAACTTCTTTCGTTTTGCCTACCAATTTGCTGTAATGGAAAACGGCCGCCTCTAATGGGTGTTTAAGCTGATTAATGGAAAGATAAAGTGTAGCGAGCAGGATGAAGGTTTCGATCGGCTTCACCAGCAGTGAAACAAAGGCTGCATCGTGCGATTGTTGAGAGAAACTTCTGAACAATCTAAACAAAAGTTTGCTCAACAATTTGGAAAATATGCGCTTGAAAATCAAACCGAACAAAAGTATTCCTCCAAAAAGGGAATAGGCTTTTACGGTATTGCCCCAAAAAACCTGTTCGAAAAATGCGGAATCTAACATATAGGTAAAGGTATAAACAAAAAAACCTCCACGAAATTAATCGTGAAGGCTATATCTTTCAATAAAGAATATTATTTTCTCAAAGATTTGATACGAGCAGCTTTACCAGTTAAAGCACGTAAGTAGAATAATTTCGCTCTACGAACTTTACCATAGCTATTTACTTCTATCTTCTCGATGTTTGGAGAATTAACAGGGAAAATACGCTCAACACCAATACTGTTACTAATTTTACGAACTGTGAAAGTTTCGTTAGCACCTGCACTGTTGCGTTGAATTACAACACCTTGGTAAATTTGAATACGTTCTTTATTACCTTCGCGAATTTTATAGTGTACGCTCACTGTATCGCCAGACTTGAACGCAGGAAAATCTTTTTTCGCGATGGCCTGCTCTTCAACAAATTTTACTAAATCCATGATTTTAAGCTATTAAATCGATATTTCAACCCGTGAAATTCGGATTGCAATATTAGGGATTTTTTTTTAATTATAAAAACTAATTTTATTTTTTCCACAATCTTTTAGAAATCCACATTGTTACATGTTAAATGCTTCTATTCCAAAAGATCAGGACGGCGGGTTTTAGTACGCTCCAATGCCTGTTCATGCCTCCATTCATTCACTTTTGCTTCATGTCCGCTCAATAAAACATCAGGCACTTTATGGCCTCTCCAATCAGCCGGCCGGGTGTAAACAGGTGCATCCAGCAACTCTCCCTGAAAGCTATCAGAAAGGGCAGAAGTTTCATCATTCAAAACACCGGGAATTAACCGCACCACGGCATCAACTACAATTGCCGCAGGTAATTCTCCTCCACTTAATACGTAATCGCCTACAGAGATCTCACGGGTAACAAAAATATCGCGGATCCGTTGATCTATTCCCTTATAGTGGCCACACAGAATAATGATATTTTTTTTAATGGAAAGCTCATTGGCTGTGCTTTGATTTAGCGTAACCCCATCCGGACTCATGAAAATGATCTCGTCATATTCCCTTTCTGCCTGAAGCTTTTCGATACAGGCCGCAAAGGGCTCAATACTCATTACCATCCCGCTTCCTCCACCGTACTGATAGTCATCTACACTCTTTTGTTTGTTAGTCGCATAATCACGAAGATTATGAACCACAATTTCGGCAATACCTTTTTTTTGAGCACGCTGCAAAATGGAATGTGCAAAAGGGCTTTCTAACAAAGCCGGAAGAACCGTTATAATATCAAAACGCATGGAGCAAAGGTAAGAATAGTTTGGCGTTTGGCGATAAGCGTTGCATCCAATGGCTTAACAGAAACACATCACCAGTAGCATAATCATCATTTTCTATACAAATTTTGCTAATCGAAATTTATAATCTGCTATTCCATAAAACTAATCCAGGTGATATTTTGGAGAAAGAGGGAATCAAATCGTCCATTGATCGTGAATTACTGCTACCAGATAATAGGCTTGCTCATGCTTTTTAAAAACGAAACGAAGGCTATTCCAGTCAAGCCCTTTATATTTTTCGTTATTTCCTTTAAAATAGTATTCAGTAAAATGGAGCTGAGGATAACTTTCCTTTAAATTATTGATGGTATTGCCTTGGCCGATAAACTCGTCATAGCTTTTCCTTTTTGCGTTTAAATAGTCTGCATTGTAAACAAACCTTTCTATATAGGGCTTAACCTTCATCTTTATTGCCTCGCCACTACCATCAAAGTGGCCCCAGGTGAGCGTCCAGTTTTTATCTATGGCTTCTAAAAAATCTTTCGCTAAAACATGTTTGTGTGTAGGATCGATAAATCCGTAAGGAGAAAAACGAACGCCATCAATGGGGTGAAAATATGACGCAAATGCCTGGTAGTTCTTTTCTTTTAAAGCTTTGAGTGCTTTAACAGCAACAGCATTAATAGAATCTTGCTGGGATTTTTGCTTGATAACTTCAGCCCCTGCTGAATTATTTTCAGGCTTTTTGGTTTGATTACAGCTTGCAAAGATTAGCAGCATCAAAAAAGAAATGAATAAACCTTTCATGATTGTTAAACGAAAAATACACGAAAAAGGTTTATCTGATAGAGATTAATTCTCCAGATAAATATCAAGTAAGCCTTCCGGCAAATCCAGGGTCAAAATCTTTTTCTCATCATCTATCTCCACAATAAAATCTTCATTAAGCGGAAAAAGAATTTCAGTTTGCTGGTACAAAACGGTGGCAATAAATTGTTGGGGATATTCATTTACCTCCAGAATTTCACCAAGCTCACCAAGGCTTTTGTCAACGGCAGTAAAACCCTTGAGGTCTGTATAGAAGAATTCGTTCTCATCACGTTCTGGCATGAGGTTTAACGGCAAATAGAGCTTTTTCTTTAACAATGGTTGTGCCTTATCGATATGATTAACGTCATCGAAATTGAAGTAACCCGTTTTATTTGCCTGTAGCTTCGCATCGGCCACGAAGTAAGGCACAAGCTTTCCATTCATATCTGCAAACATGACATCAAATGTAAGCTGCTCGTATTCATCAAATTCAAAAAAGATTTGAACTTCTCCTTTTAAACCCCTTGTTTTTGTAACGTAACCTACGTAAAATGCTTCTTCGTGTTTCATAACCCCAAACCTAATATATTATCGTCATTGAGAACCTGTTTTCATCAGAAGAAAACTGCCTAATGTAAGCCGGCAATCTGATTTACGCCATCTTCAAAAATGAGATTACTTCGTTTCTCGTAATGACGATACCGAATAAAAAGCCGCTTATATAAAAATAGCGTTCCGAAACTCGAAACGCTATTTCTTTGAACAAAACAATTAAAATTATTCTGCTCCTTCTTCTTTAGTAGCTTCTGCTGCAGGAGCTTCTTCAGTTGCCTCAGCAGCTGGAGTTTCTTCTTCAACAACTTCTTCTGCAACTGGTGCATTTTTAGCTGCGATTGCTGCTGCTCTGTCTTCTTTTTTCTTAGCTTCTGCTGCTAATGCTGCTTTACGCACATCTGCTTTAGAAGTAGCTAAACCTTCTGTTTTACCAGAGATTTTACCAGCTTTAGCATCAACCCAAGCAGTGAATTTTTCGTCAGCTTGTTCTTGTGTTAAAGCACCTTTTTTAACACCACCTTCTAAGTGTTTTTTGTATAAAACGCCTTTGTAAGATAGAATAGCACGAGCTGTATCAGTTGGTTGTGCACCACTGTTAACCCAAGCTAAAGTTTTTTCGAAGTTAATTTCGATAGTAGCAGGATTGGTGTTTGGGTTGTATGAACCTAAACGCTCAATAAATTTACCATCACGTGGAGAGCGAGAATCTGCTACCACAACGTGGAAAAAAGGTTTTCCTTTTTTACCGAATCTTTGCAATCTGATTTTAGTTGCCATTTCTTTTCGTATTTATGTATTCAACATAGTTCCCGGAGCTACATGCTGCGGGGCTGCAAAGATAAGTAATGAATTGATACTTTGCAAATTGAAAAATGATTAAAGAACAAGGAGTAAAGTCTCGAAGATAATTAGGTGGCCTAAAATAGGATTTGATCTTTTATCCTTGTTCCTTCATCCTTGTTCATTTATCTTTACCTTTATGAAAATAGCCATTGATATGGATGAGGTAATTGCCGATCCGATTAAGAAATTTATTCAGCTTTACAACCGCGATTATAATGTTCCATTGGATTTGAAAATCGATGCCGGCAATGAAATTTATCACCATGTGCCGAAGGATGTGGAACGAAAATGGTTTGAATACATCAACGAACCTGGTTTTTTCCGCGACCTCGAGGTTATTCCAGATAGCCAAAGGGTACTTAAAGCGTTGCAAGAAAAGTACGATGTATTTATTGTTTCTGCCGCAATGGAATTTCCAAACTGCTTAAAAGATAAATACGATTGGCTAACAGACCATTTCCCTTTTATCGACTGGCAACACATTATTTTTTGTGGACAAAAAATTGTGAGTACCGATATTATGATTGACGATAGGATTAAAAACTTCGTCAATTTTCCTGGCAGGTCATTGTTATTTACTTCGCCACATAATTTATTAGTTACTGAATACGAACGCGTAAATACATGGGAGGAAGTTGCGGGCTTATTGCTTTAATAAGTTAAACCGTCATCACTACCAAAGCACAGCGAAACGGAGAGATCTTTCTCCATTCTTTTTAAAGATTTCTCCACTGCATTCGAATGAAGAAACCTGAAAAACCATATAAGAAATTTAAGAAAACATATGGCAACTGAGCTTATATGAAATCTTAAATGCCTTATATGGTCAATTCTACCGTAATTCCATTTTAAAAATTAAATTCTCCAACCAAATTGCCATTTCGATTATCGGCGGCCATTGGTAGCACAATTACTTTTCTTTGCTGCTTGCCTGTTGCATAACGGGTGTAAATCTCCGCGGTTACGGTTGTAGGTCCGCTGATGTTGATCTGCCTATCGCCATAATAATTCACCTCTATTTTATATTTCCCTTTTATAGCCTTTTTGATCATAAACTGCTCTGGGCCATATCCTGATGTAAAATCGTTACTAATTCTGCCGCCAATTTTTGTCCGGTTGTTTCCGTAATAACCCTTTTCTCCAGTCGGATCTGTTAACCACAAATCGATATCGGTATCATTTTTATTCCAATTTAACACGACACGAACATCAACTGGCAACGCCGAAATTAAACGCTTGTCTATTTTTCTAATATTTAATTTATCTCCGTGTTTACTGATCAGGTTATTGATTTCCGGAATGATTATTTCCTCAATGCCCTGGTCGCGATCGGCTATTTGTGAATTATAACTTTGCGTTAAAACTTTGTACAAATTATCCAAAGCCATCTGATATTGACCAGCATCGGCCAAAGCCAATGCGTAATCGCGGTAACTTTGTGCATCCATCGGGCGCCATTGCAAAACCTTACTGGTAATAAAAATTTCTTCCTGATAATTGCCGGTTTGCTTCAATTTGTAGGCAAGGGTTTTATATAAATCAGCATTTTCCAGATCCAGATCGGCAATGCTGCTTAAAATTGTTAAAGCCCTAACGCTGTCTTTTTGCTGGAAAAACCAATTGGCCACATCGAAATAAAACATGGGTGTGGTGATGTAATCTGGGCGCATTTTCAAATAAGATTGATAAGCGCTATCTGGTTTGCCTATCAATTTTTTCATGTAATCTTTATCACTTTTAAATTCTGGGATAATGATTGCCGGCTGTGTTTCTACAACCCTAGCCACACTGTTGGTTACACTTACTCCAGCAACCCGGCCTTGTAAAGAGGAGCTTGCAGTTGCCTGAGATCTGATTATTGTGGTTGCACTCGCCGTTTCCATTCGCTTAGCTTGTGCCGCATTACCAACAACCATTATTTCTTGTAAAGCCTGACGATCATCTGCCTTTGCTTCCGGCTGTGCTGCAACCGGAGGCGGCGGCATTCTTACCGCATCAACCCTTGGTGGCGCTGCTTGAGTAGCTTGGGGTCTCGATCTCTGTGCATCTCCAACAGGAGTAGCAACAACTACAGGTGGAGCTGGCGCTCCACGAGCGATTCTGTTATCTGGTGTAGGATATTGCTCCTTATGTTTCGCGGGTTCTTTGTAATAGAAATCGGTATTCCACCAGGTCTTTAAATCTTTTGTCATCACTACCGCAGCGTTTAACAAATTTGTTTTACGTTCCTGAATATCCATTCTACGTTGTTTTAAAACGGCATCGTAAGCCTGACGCAATTCTGCTGGCGGTGCAATGTCGTAACGCAAATAATCATCTAAATTTTCTAACACAATTAAGCTGGTGTTTCGTGTCACAATACCAAATTGTTTGCTTAATAAACTGATGTCGTCTTTGTTCGCCTCATACTGAATATCCATTTCGGCAATCTTTTTTTGCGCCCAAACACGACTTACATCTATGCTACTTAAAGCATGTTCCGTTGCATTTAAACGAACTACCTGCTCTGCTACCACTATATTTCCATAGCCAAATTGCAATACAAATTCGGTATTTAAACCGTTCAAAATCCCGGCTACAGATAAATGTCCGTTTACATTTACATGCATTGATGGATAGGTTTGACGAATATCCGTTGCGTTTTTAATCCCTAAAAACTGCAGATTTTCCTGGCTTAATTGTTTAAATGCATTTGTTACAGTTGTTGCATTCAGATTGATAAATTGTCCGCCTGTTTTTAAACTAATGTATTTTAAAGTGCTATAGTCTGCTTTCAAAGCACTATTGATACCATGAACAGGTTTATTTAATGCAATGGTATTTTTCCCGAAAGTTGATAAGCCGTCGGTGAAAAGAAGATATTCCTCAGCAGGAAGCAATCTCGAGTTTACTGCGCTGAAGTTTGTCCCGCCATCATAAACCAGGCTTTCGAGTTTTGCCTTTAAGGCAGACCAGTTACCATTCACAATTACATATGAGCCTTCCTTTTTAAATTCATTGTTAAGCAAGCCCAATTGAACTGTCAAATTCTGTTTTTGGGCGATGATTAAACCTAAAAGCTCAATCTCTTTTTTAGTATCCCGCTGTAATCCGCTCAAAGAAACATCCCAAATCAAACCAATTTGATTTGCCCATTGTCTTGGCCTGATTTCAATGTTGGGAAAAACGTTCACCAAGAAATAATATCCATTTGAAGCTTTTTGCATTTGCACTTCAGGCAAATCATTTCGTTTTGGAAGATTAATGGTTAAGCCGTTTTTAGGTTGATAGTTTGTTTTTTTGATTTCGCCAACATAAGTATTGCCATTTGCCTGCATGTCAAAATTACCATCGGGCTGTTCGCTTAATTCTGGTTTGAGCACACTTTCAAAAACTGTAGTTTTAAGAGAAAAATCTTCAATCTTTTCATTATAATCGAGTGGTAAATGATATTTAAGTGAGGCTCCTTTGTTAAAACTCAGCTCTTCCTCATAACCTACGATGATTGTTCTACTTCCGTTAGCTGGCAATGGATAAATTCTGGTACGGAAGTTATTTCCTTCTACTTTCTCTAACAAACCAGGATCTACACGTCTCCTTTCAATACTCTCGAAAACCTCCGTTGCCTTTGCTTTTTCAACAGGAACGGCTTCACGCATTTTGCCATTAATATCTAATGCGTAGCGGCTAACCGTAACGCCTTCAGGCATTGGAAAAGTAAGTTCTCCCTCTAATATGCTGTTGCTATTGTTATGGAAAGTCATTGTCATTACCGTGGTGGCAATGTTTCCCGTAATCTGTACATCGATATTAAGTTTGCTCATTTTTACCGCCGATTTTTCAGCATCGCTACTGGGTTGCTGGACCTTTAAAACAGGCATTTGTGCTTTTACAAAAATGGCAATGAAGAATAGTGGGACAATGAGTAGGTATTTAGATATTTGCATGACTTTGATTTTTAATAGTGATGCAGAATATTTCGCTATTACATAAATTTATTTTTTCGACCCCAGGCCGGCGCTGCGAAATAGGAGCAGAAACCCCCGTGAAATAAACCCGATTGAGCATAAATACTTTTAATTTTTCAATTAAAAGATTGAAGTGAAAGCGGGACTGCAGCAACCAAAAGGATACAGGCTATGCTTTTCCAGAAAAATGTAACAATTAAATAAAATTTGCTTCTAATTATAAAAACTGAAATTATGTTATTAACCACAACGCCTTCGGTTGAGGGCAGAAAAATTGTAAAATATGTTGGTCTGGTTACTGGAGAGACCATTATCGGTGCAAATATTTTTAAAGATTTATTTGCCGGGATAACAGATATTGTTGGTGGCAGGTCGAGCTCGTACGAACGCGTTTTGAGAGAAGGAAAAGATACGGCTTTGAACGAAATGCAGCAATATGCAGCTGCTTTAGGGGCAAATGCAATAGTTGGAATCGATTTGGATTATGAAACGGTAGGTAGCGGCGGTAGCATGCTTATGGTTAGCGCTAATGGCACTGCGGTTATTTTAGAGGGTTAAAATATTGCTTAAGGCGAAAACTAAGCAAAAAAAGAAAGTCTTTCCGGTGCGGGAAAGACTTTTCTATTTTATTCAAAATTTTTAGAAAGATAAAATATCAATCAATTTCAGCCATTTAGAGCTTACTTTTTCTGCATCTATGTGCTTAATCGCATGATCGAAAGGGGTAAAGGTAATTTCCCGGTTAACCTGACCGGCCATTACACAGCTTTCCCCATTGATTAAACCTTCTACCGCAGCAACCCCCAATTGACTCGCCAATACGCGATCCATACAGGTGGGTTTTCCGCCCCGTTGAATGTGCCCTAAAACAGAAACTTTGGTATCATAATGCGGGTATTTTTCCTGCAGAATTTCGCCTACTTTAAATGCACCTCCGGTATCGTCGCCTTCTGCAACAATGATAATTTTCGATGCTTTATCTTTTCTACTATGTTCTAATTTATGTAAAATATCATCTGCGTTCATGTTCGCTTCAGGGATCATAATCGCTTCGGCGCCTACGCCGATGCCGCTTCGCAAAGCAATCAGACCAGAATCGCGGCCCATTACTTCGACAATAAAAAGCCTGTCATGAGATTCTGCAGTGTCTCTAATCTTGTCAACCGCATCAATAACGGTGTTAATCGCAGAATCATAACCAATGGTAAAATCGGTACCAGCGAGATCGTTATCTATTGTTCCTGGCAGGCCAATGATCGGAAAATCGAACTCCTGTGCAAAAATGTTGGCACCAGTAAAGGTTCCATCTCCACCAATCACAATTAGGGCATCTATATTTTTTTCTTTTAAATTATTGTAGGCAATCTGTCGGCCTTCTTTGGTTCTAAAAGCCTCACTTCTGGCGGTTTTTAAAATCGTTCCTCCACGTTGAATGATGTTCGCAACAGATTTCCGCTCCATGGCGATGAAATCATTACTGATAAGCCCTTCATAACCGCGGATAAAACCTGTTACTTGAATATCATAATAAATTGAGGCCCTAACTACGGCCCTAATGGCAGCGTTCATGCCTGGCGAATCTCCACCAGAGGTTAAAACGCCAATGTTCTTTATCTTTTTCATTTAATTATTTCTTTCCATTGAAAATATCCAAGGCACTCTGCAAATATAGCGCATATTCTTTTGCATCGAATATTGCGCCTTGAGGAGCCACAAGGGTTTTCAAATCATGACCAGCCAATACATAAAATGGCTGAGAATTGGAATTATAGGTAGTTGCCTGAAAATCTGCATTCCAGGCGCCTAAATCTTTGGTTTGTTTACGAAGGATTTCTGAATAATGCACCTGATTAGCTGGCACTTCTATTGATCGCTCATCAACATAAAGCTGAATAAGAACAAACTCTTCTCTGATCAATCGGCCAACTTCCGGATCAATCCATACCTGATCTTCCATTCTCCTGCAGTTTACACAAGCATGGCCAGTAAAATCAATTAATAAAGGTTTTTTAACTTCTTTAGCATAAGCAAGTCCTTCATTTAAGTCGAAAAACGCATTAAAGCCACGGGGTGGGTGCAATTTCTCAGCATATTTCACTTTGGCAGGAAAACCTGTAGGCGGCGTTGAAGCTTGAGCATTTCCTCCTAAAACAAAATCCTGAGTATTCATTGGCGGGGCTAAACCGCTTAATGTGCTCACTGGAGCACCCCATAATCCAGGTAAAATATATACAGCAAATGAAAAGGAAAGAATAGCTAAAAACAGCCTAGGTACAGAAACATAAGGTAAATCACTGTCGTGTGAGAATTTGATTTTCCCTAAAAGATATATTCCCATCAACACGAAAATCACAATCCAAAGGCAAAGGAAAACTTCTCTATCGAACCACTCCCAATGCCATACCAAATCTGCAGCTGATAAAAATTTAAGTGCTAAAGCCAATTCGAGAAAGCCTAAACATACTTTTACGCTGTTTAACCATCCGCCAGATTTAGGCATGCTGTTTAAAAAGCCTGGAAAAATAGCAGATAAAGTAAAAGGCAGAGCCAGAGCAAGGGCGAAACCGAACATGCCTACCGCCGGACCGAGCACATTGCCTTTTGAACTTGCTTCTACCAACAAGGTTCCAATTATTGGGCCTGTACACGAAAATGAAACTAAAGCTAAAGAGGCCGCCATAAAAAATATGCCTCCTAAACCTTTACTGGTATCTGCTTTCTGATCGATCTTGTTTACAAACGAACTAGGCAAGGTAATTTCGAAAGCGCCAAAGAAAGAAATGGCGAATACAACAAGCAGAATAAAGAATGCAAAGTTGAACCAGCCACTACTACTTAATTCATTTAGCTTACTTGAACCGAAAAGAACGGTAATGAGTAAGCCAAATACCACATAAATAACAATGATCGAAATTCCATAGATGATGGCTTGTCCGATGCCTTTTTTTCTACTGCCCGCTTTTTTAGTAAAATAACTAATTGTTAGTGGTACCATGGGGAAGATGCAGGGCATTAAAAAAGCTAGAAAGCCACCGAAAAGACCTTTGATAAAGGTTTGCCAAAGGGTTAGTTTTTCGGCTCCATCAGTTGAAGACGAAGGCTTCTCGACGTTGTTTTGGCTAATTGGTTTATCTTTTTTAACGGTATCTGCAATAATTTTATTTGCTGCGCTATCTTGTGCAGAGCCTACCTCTGTAAAAACGATATCGTCGGGCGGAGCCGTGCTCGTAGTATCTTGTGTTACAGTAGCGTAACTTTTAAGAGCAGGTAACGCCAGAAACGTTAATGCTATTAATAACAATAAAAAAACCTTTTTCATTTGTGTGTTTTGTGTTTGAGGCGTGAAATTAAGAATAATTTCATAAAGACATCCCGCTAATGCCGAATGGACCTCAGATTTTACTTTAAAAAGAAACAGTCCCGAAAAATTCGGGACTGTTAGGTAATACTTTTAATATCAATTATTTAACCGGGATACTAAACTCAACTTCTTCCGGCGGCAAGCATTGTCTATCGTTACAAACCATAAACTCTACTTTGCCTTTAACAGTTGTTGCGGCTTTATTCAATTTAACTTTTTGCGTGAAGATTACCGATTTCTCAAAATAACTTACATTCATTTTAAAGGTGTCTTCGTATTTTGTAATGGCTTTTGGCTCAGCAGTTTTACCCACTAATGAAAAATCTTTCGAAGGGGAGAAAGTAAAAGTTGTTTTTACCGGACCTCCGTCTTTAACATTTTGAGAGTAGATGTGCCATCTATCGTCAATTGTTGCTTTTAAATATAAAACAGCTTCAGTTTTACTAACCTTTTTTGCTGCGTAAGACCAGGTAACTGGCTTTTCGATTTGAGCAAATGCCGCAACAACAGTAAACAATACCATTGATAACGCCAGTGTGATTTTTTTCATTGTGTGTTTATTTTGTGTGTGTAAATTCAATTTGTTTAAAGTTAAAAGATTTTTGATCATTACCTACCTTCATGATTAATCGCCCCTCATCTTCAACACCTATAATCTCACCTTCAAAAACCCGTCCATCTTCTTTATAATATGCCAGTTTATTTATGGCGTATAACTTTTCGAGGTATCGATTTTTAAGGCTTTCAAATTTTCCTGATTTCAAAACTAGGTAGTATTTCTCCATAAAGACGAATAATTTCTCCATAATTACTTCCAGCTGAAACTCTTTTTGTAAAATCTGAAAGACAGAGCTGGCACGCTGCGTTATTTCTTCGGGGAAATCTGTTTGATTAATATTTAAACCAATGCCAATAACGGATGATTTTATGATTGTACCTGTCAGTGCGTTTTCTATTAAAACGCCACCCAGTTTCTTATCTAAATAGTACATATCATTTGGCCATTTAATACTTATTCCGCTTGTGATAAAATATGATAAAGTTTCACTAATGGCCAAACTAACCGCCATATTGAGATAAAACTGTTTATCAAGAGGCAAGAATGAGGGTTTAAGATAGATACTCAAACTGATGTTTTTACCCACCTGCGTTTGCCAAACGCTATTCTGTTGCCCTCTACCAGCGAATTGATTATCTGCCATAATTACAGTTCCTTCCGGTAATGGCTCGGATTTTGACACCAGTTCTTTCAAAAAGTTATTCGTAGAATCAACCTCTTTTAATTTGATTAAATTTTGACCAACAAATAGTGTCGAAAAAGTGTTATTTTGCAAGGGTTGAATTTATAATATTGTAATTCCAAAATTAAAGCATTTTAATGGTAAAAAAGAAAATAGTAGCCCTTTCTACATACCTTTCTGAGTTGGCCGTTCATGGCATTCAAGAGAAAAAAGGAGAAGATATAGTGCGGTTAGATCTAAAAAATATTCATACATCTGTAGCAGATTATTTTATAATAACGAGTGCAAATTCTAGTACTCAGGTGAAAGCAATTGCCGATAGTGTAGAAAAAGAAATCTATAAAGCGACTCAAACCGACCCAAGACATAAGGAAGGTTTCGAATCGGCAGATTGGATTATTCTTGATTATTTTGATGTGGTTGTGCACATTTTTAAAACTGAAAAACGCCATTTTTATGGCATAGAAGAATTGTGGGGAGATGCTGAGAGTACAAATTACAAAAGCGCATAACCTCTGGAACCATTTTGAACAAGACAAATGAACGATAATCAAAATACAAACGAAAACAAAAAACCGGGAAAGAGAATTCCTAATATCCCGAAAAAACCACAAAAAGGACCAAAGTTTAATATTTTCTGGGTTTATGCTGCAATTATAGTTGCTATCATAGCTGCTCAGGTTTTATTTTCTGGAGATGGCGGTAAGAAAGTTGATTATCCAGAATTCGAAAGCAAAATGCTTTTGACTGGAGACGTTGAAAAATTGGTCGCTTATAAAAGCGAAGATTTAGTTAAAGTGGAAGTTTATATTAAAAAATCTGCTTTAGATAAACCAGAATACGAGAAATATAAAAGCACAAGTAAGTTTTCTACTGCCAATAGTGGCCCAATTGTATACTTCAATGCTGGTACAATGGATGGCCTGGATAAGCAGTTGGCAGAGTCGCAAAAAAACCTTCCTGCTGATCAACCAAGAATTTTGGCTGAAAAAGATAGCCGTAGTAATCCATTCTTAGGTTTGTTGGTTAACATCGGTTTGCCATTGCTTTTATTAATCGGTTTCTGGATTTTTATGATGCGTAGAATGGGCGGCGGTGGTGCCGGTGGCGGTCAAATTTTCAGCATTGGTAAATCAAAAGCAACACTTTTTGATAAAGAAAGTCAGGTTAACATTACGTTTAATGATGTTGCGGGCTTAGAAGAAGCAAAACAAGAGGTAATGGAGATTGTAGATTTCCTTAAAAACCCTAAAAAATATACCAACCTTGGAGGTAAAATTCCAAAAGGTGCATTGCTTGTTGGTTCGCCAGGTACTGGTAAAACTTTGTTGGCTAAAGCTGTTGCCGGTGAAGCGCAAGTTCCATTCTTCTCTTTATCAGGTTCTGATTTCGTGGAAATGTTTGTAGGGGTAGGTGCGTCACGTGTGAGGGACTTATTTAAGCAAGCAAAAGACAAGGCGCCGTGTATCATCTTTATTGATGAGGTGGATGCAATTGGTCGTGCTCGTGGAAAAAACAGCGTAATGGGTGGAAACGATGAGCGTGAAAACACATTAAACCAATTATTGGTAGAGATGGATGGTTTCGGAACGGATTCAGGTATTATCATTTTAGCGGCAACCAACCGTCCTGATGTATTGGACTCTGCTTTATTGCGCCCCGGTCGTTTCGATAGACAAATTTCTATTGATAAACCAGATTTAGTGGGTCGTGAGCATATTTTTAATGTTCACTTGAAGCCTATTAAAACAGCGCAGGAAGTTGATGCAAAAAAACTATCTGCTCAAACCCCAGGTTTCGCAGGTGCAGAAATTGCCAATGTTTGTAACGAAGCAGCATTAATCGCAGCACGTAGAAACAAAGAGCAGGTTGATATGCAAGATTTCCAAGATGCAATTGACCGGGTAATTGGTGGATTAGAAAAGAAAAATAAAATCATTTCGCCAGAAGAAAAACGAATCGTTGCTTATCATGAAGCTGGGCACGCTATTGCAGGTTGGTTCCTGGAACATGCAGACCCATTGGTTAAAGTTTCTATTGTTCCACGTGGAGTTGCAGCCTTGGGTTATGCCCAATACTTACCAAAAGAACAGTTTTTATATACAACGGAGCAGTTAATCGACGGAATGTGTATGACAATGGGAGGACGTGTTGCTGAAGACATTACTTTCGGTAAAATTTCAACCGGGGCTCAAAACGATTTGGAGCGCATTACCAAACTTTCTTATGCCATGGTGAGTATTTATGGTATGAACGAGGCTGTAGGTAACGTTTCGTTTCACGATCCTCAGAACGAATACAATTTTAACAAGCCATATTCTGAAAAAACATCTGAATTAATTGATGTTGAAGTTCGTAAACTGATTGGAGATGTGTACATCAAAACCAAACAATTGTTGTTGGATAAACAGGATGGGTTAGAAAAATTAGCTCAAAAATTATTGGAAAAAGAAATCTTATTCCAGGCAGATTTGGAGGAAATCTTAGGCAAACGTCCTTTTGATACCAGAACCACATACGATGAATTCGTGAATGGAACTGGAGATCAGACTCCGGCAGCAGAAGGATTGCTTCACGATGGCGTTAGCGATACAGATATTAACAAAGAAGTATCTGGTTTAAATCCCTCTTCTGAGAAAGAGTAAATAGATATGCTCCATTGCATATAAACACAATTATACATAAGTTTGAAACCTTGAACCTTAAAAGTTCAGGGTTTCATTTGTTTAGATACATTGATTAACAAATCAACTACAAGACACAGAACTTGTTTTGCATCTTAACAAAAGCAAGTACAAAAAAATGAAGGATAATACCACCGCTAAAGAACAAATACTAAAAAAGATAAGGAAAGCGCTTTTGGAGAAGCGAGAAAATCCATATCCTAATGCGGAGGAAAGTCCTCTTTACAAAAAAAACACGCAAGAACTTGAGGTACTATTTGCCGAACAGTTGACTGCTATTTCCGGAAATTTTATCTTTTGTGAAGATGGCATCGATTTTTTTGAAAACATGCTTCAATTGGCAGATAAGTTTAAATGGCGCAAAATTTACTGCTGGGAACCTGAACTTCAGGAATTTCTGGCTAAGTATGAATTTCCTTTTTACCAAACAGATAAAGATTTTGAGCAAGCTGAAGTGGGCATCACCTTGTGCGAAGCATTGGTTGCCAGAAACGGAAGCGTAATGGTTACCAACCAAAGTGCAGCCGGCAGAAGGCTAAGCATTTTCCCGCATCACCACATTGTGATTGCCAGAACGAGTCAACTGGTTTTAGATTTAAAAGATGCCTTCCAGCTGCTTAAAAATAAATACGGAAATCAAATTCCATCGATGATCAGCAATATTACCGGACCAAGTAGAACGGCGGATATTGAGAAAACATTGGTATTAGGTGCGCATGGGCCAAAAGAATTGTTTGTGTTTTTAATTGACGATTTTAGTTAAAAAATTTCTATTTCTTATTTATTAACCATATTTTTATACTACATACCGTTTTAGTATGCGGTATTATAATTATGAGCAAAGTAATAAATACGGTTATCACCGGCACTGGAAGTTATATTCCTGAAAATATTATCTCTGGTAACAAATTCCTAAATTCAACTTTTTTTGAGAATGGGAATCGACTAGAAAAGGAGAATTCCGAAATTATACACAAGTTTTCTGAAATTACCGAAATTGTAGAAAGGCGGTATGTTTGTCCAGAACAATTGAGTAACCATATTGGCGCTAAAGCAGCTGAAAAAGCAATCGATGATGCTGGTATTGATAAAGAAACATTAGATTATATCATCTTCTGTCATAATTTTGGAGACATTCCCTTGGGAAGTAATCGTACAGATATTTTACCTTCACTGGCCGCGAAAGTTAAGCAGCAGTTGGGCATTTCAAATCCCGATTGCGTAGCTTATGATATCATCTTTGGTTGTCCGGGTTGGGTGCAGGGTTCAATCCAGGCAGATTATTACATTAAGAGTGGTGACGCTAAAAGAGTGATGGTGATTGGAGCCGAAACCTTAAGCAGAATTATCGATCCGCATGATCGCGATAGCATGATATTTTCTGATGGAGCAGGAGCAGTAATTTATGAGGCAAAAGAAGAAGATTCGGAGAAGAAAGGAATTTTAGCCCATAAAACTGAGACTCACGCGGTTAATTATGGTAATTTACTCATCATGGGTAAAGGCTCTAACCCGGAAGAAACCAGTGGCAACTATTACCTGAAAATGAATGGGCGTAAGCTCTATGAGTTTGCCGTGGTACAAGTGCCTCAGGTAATTAAAAAAGCACTCGATAAGGCCGAACTAAGTGTAGAAGATGTTAATATTGTATTCGTTCACCAGGCCAATGGTAAAATGGATACCGCGATTATGAAGCGATTGTTTAAGCTTTACGGTAAAGATACTGTTCCAGAAAATCTGGTACCGATGACGATCTCCTGGTTGGGTAATAGTTCGGTTGCAACAGTACCAACTTTGTTAGATCTGGTATTGAAAGAACAAGTGAAAGGTTATAAAGTGAAGCCTGGTGATGTAGCCGTTTTTGCTTCTGTTGGTGCTGGAATGCACATCAACGCCTTTATTTACCGTTTTTAGTTAAGCCTTTTCAAACCCGCTTTAGCCTGGCTTTCAATACTGCTTTCATATTCGTGGTTTTTCATGGAAACGGCATTATTGAAAGCCTCTTTTGCTTTCGCAATGTTCTTACGCTTTTCATAAACTTTGCCCATTTGCAAAGCAGCATTTGCAGCAAAATAATATTTTGAATTTTTACCAAGGTTGATTGTGGCCTGATAAGCATCTAAGGCATCTTCGTCTTTTCCTAAATCATCATAAATTCTACCCAAACGGTAATTAAATTCTGTTTTATCCTTCTCAGAAGAAAAATCTGCAGTTTTTTTATCGCCTAAAATTTGCAATGCCCTGGTTAAATAGCCGCCATCAAACAACAACCTTGCTTTTAACAAATCGATGGCTGGTTGTGGAGATAACGCTTCATTTTTTGCTTGCTTATCTTTCTCATTATAGGTGTAACCATTGTTAATGGCTTTAGCCACAAATGCGGAGTAACCATTTTTGTCACCTTTTAATAACGCAATCCAGCCCAAATGTAAATAGGTATCTTTAATATAATTTACGCCCTTATTGCTGCTTAAAAAGCGGTTGAAATAGGTAGCTGCAGATAGATCTAGCTTATTTAGGTGCGCTAATCCCTCTAAATAATCCAAATAAGGAAAGGGTTGGTAAAGCGAGCCCTCCGGTTTTTTTGCGAGAATGGCAATGGCTTCATCATTGTGTGCGTTCTTGATGCAAACATAGCTTCGTAAATAGCTTTTTAATAGACTTGTATCTGCTATTCGATCCGTATATTTCATTGTCTTTGAATAAGCCGAACTGCTATGGGCAACATCAGTTAATACATAAGCATAGTAAAAAACCACTTCTTCATAAAACGGTTCATAAGATGACTTTGGCAAATTATCAGCCAGCTTTTCGAACATATTTAAGCCCGTTTGAAGATTTCCTCTTATCCCAAAAGTTGATAAAGTACTTTTTAGTGCGCCATCAGGAAGATTTCCCAGAACAGCATTAATTAAGCCTAAACCTTTCATGTTCAGGTGGAAGTTTGGAAACTTTTTGATGTTATCCTGAAGCAATCCATTGGCTTTTTTTATTTCCATCGCGGCGTTGAAATATTCCCCAAAGCGACCGCGAATTAAAGCCCATTGTAAATTGATTTCGGCCTGTGCGTATAAATAGTACGGAGAGCTTTTATCATCATCACTTATTTGATCCAACCGCGATGATTTATTTCCTTTTAAACGATCGAAATCTGCTTTGCTTTCGGATGTTAAAATAATAAAATAATCAACATAGTTTTCCAAAAGGGGAATGATGGAATTATTTGGATGTTGCTTTTTTTCTGTAGAGATATACGCTCTTGCATTGCCCAGCTTAAGTTCAAATATACTTTTGTAGGCATTTAAGCAATTGGCATTAAAATCAAAATTGGCGAAAAGCGAAAGTGGAAAAACCAGTAAAGTTGATAAGGTAAGTAAGCGCAAAAATTTAATCATTTGGGATAGTCTTGTTATTATTGCACAGCAAAGGAATTTCAATTGAAAACAAATATTTAATTTAACGCATAAATATCATTCTTGTTTTGTGTAGAAACAAAAAACGTCCTGATTTTCATCAAGACGTTCTTTAAAATTTTTTGGAGAAGAAATTAAGCTTCTGCTACTTCGTGAGTTAAAGCCTCATCAACCAAAATACGACCACAATGCTCGCAAACGATGATTTTTTTACGCTGACGAATATCTAATTGACGTTGAGGTGGAATCTGGTTAAAACAACCTGAACAAGAATCACGATCGATCGTTACAACAGCCAGGCCGTTAATAGCGTTTTTGCGCAAACGTTTATAAGCGATCAATAATCTCTCATCAATAGTTGGCTCTGCTTTATCAGCTTTCTTTTGTAAATCTTGCTCTTCCTTTTCAGTTTCAGCAGTAATTACATCTAACTCGCCTTTTTTAATATCTAAATCTTTTTTTCTACCTTCTAATTCAGCTTTAGCAGCTTCATAGATTTCGGTTTTAGAAGTGATTTCGAAACCATGCTCTTTGATTTTCTTTTCAGAAACCTGAATGTCTAATCCTTGAATCTCAATTTCTTTAGTTAAAGCATCGTATTCACGGTTGTTTTTAACTTCTTTTAATTGAGTATCGTATCTTTTGATTGCTGCCTGAGCATCTTTGATTGTATTTTTACGGTTTACGATCGAATCCTCAAGATCATCAAGTTCACCTTTAATTTTTGAGATTCTAGTTTCTAATCCTAAAACATCGTCTTCTAAATCGGCAACTTCCATTGGTAACTCACCACGTACCTGGCGAATTTTATCAATTTTGGTGTGGATATTTTGTAATTCGTATAAAGCCTTTAGCTTTTGTTCTACGGTTTGTTCCATTAAAACAAGTAATTTATGGGTATAATTATAATCTTCTTAATATCAGTCACTTAGGATGGCTCTCTTTTGTAAAGGGGCTCAATTTGGGCCTCATTGAATCATCTTCTCGTAATCCCAAATTGTCCCAGTCCTTATGTAAGCTTGCAAAGATAATGAATTATTATCTTTTCTTTGCATATAGATTGCTATATATCTGTTGTTTGGCTCTTGCCTCCAGTTGCTGTTTCTTGGTTATATAGTTTGATTTCTTAGGATAGAATACTTCCTCCAATTTCTTTAATATCCCAATAGCTTCAATAAGCATTTGAGTATTTAGTGAATCTACATGACCATTACTTCTTGAATTATCTCTTTCCATTTCGGTATAGGTTAAGTTGCCCCATCAATAATTAGACGGGGCATAGATTCTACAATTGTGCACTTAAATTGATAAATGGAGTAACATACACAGGGAAGTTGACCTTTGAATCAGCTCGCTCCTCATAATCAATATGAACCATGAATATTTTCGAAACATCAGATAAACAGCTATTCAAAATATCAACTAGATGTGGCTTCGATCCTAAAATTCTTCGTTCACCATTTACTACTCTCATAATGTCGCGTGTTGTATACCTCTTTCCGAGTTCTAGTTTAGCCTCCAAAGCTTCATTATATTTAGCATCATCTGTTGACGCAACCGAAAATGAATAAACCCTCTCCATCAAGGGTTTCCAAGCATTTGTACCACGTACAGTTAATGCACTAATTATTTGAAGCGACTTTGAAGTTGTGTAAAACTCTTCTAATACAATAAGTCTTTCTTCTTGGATTGGGGTCAGATCATTCTCATTCAGCAACTTAATATGTTGCGGAAAGAAGTTACCATCTAACAAATTCTGGTGGGAAACTGCAATTGAATTAGTAGTTTCTTCGGCTCTACCTTTAGAGGGAACCAAGACAGCTTGAGAGCCGCCATAAATTTCATTACTATCCATAATGTATAGATTCGGGAATAATCCCATTAAACAAAAGTTTAGCTTTAACGCCACATTATGACGATACGAAGCAATTATTTACACTATGAACCAAAATCATATCCATGATTTTAATAAAACACTTGACGGATATTCACTAAATCATACAATTGATTTCTTGAATCGATGCAAATATGGATATTTTTGATTTTACTAACAACATCTATTGCTGAAAAGGATAATTTTAATCATAATTAGTACACTATTCTGACATTTTAATAGATCTTAGGCTTATCATCTTATATAGATTTATTAATAGGAATTTTCAATTCTTACTAATATTGACGAAATTTGTAACTAACAAGTTATAAGCAAACTAAATGTTAATTAAAGGATAAAGGCCTATCAAAAGAGGCCTTTTACTTTCAATAACATGTCATAAATCTCCAATTTGCTTAATCTAGATTTCTACAATAATGCAGTTGCTTCGAGTTATTCAGATATGAAATTAATAAAGAGTAATTGCTTATACAGTGCACAACACAATTCAAATTGAAATTAATGAAAACGCAAAACTAAAAAGTGTTTTCCCAGACGGTTTAATACCAAACAACAGTGACATAGATAAGGGTAAAACAGGCAACGGTTTAACGACCGCAGAGCTTTTAGCAGATAGACATAGTATTATCGTAAATCCACAAGTAAATACTATCGGTGACAAACAGGCATTCTGCACAACAGAAAAGATTAATGTCCATGCCATTTATACTGGAGAGGGTAAGGGAATTGAAGAGTTTTTATTAAGCGACCTTCCTAAAAAGAAAATATTCGTTACGCCCGAAAGCTTTCCATTAATTATTACAGCAGCAATTAAATCTGGTCTAGAGCAGAAATTGTATAACGAATTCTTCTGCCTGCTAGACGAATCACATTGCTTTGCTAGCGAAAAGTTTCGCAATGGTATTTTAAGACCTTTTAATCATTTCTTTAAGTTTCAGAACAAGGCCATGGGTTCAGCTACACCTTTTCCATATACTGACCCAAGAATAGTGGCATTACAGAAATACAAGATAATGTACAAGGATTTGCTTGGAAAGATGAGCATAATATACGGAGAGAAACCGCAAGATATATTGGCGAACATGCTTCAGGGATGGGAATTCAAGGGTAATGTTCACATTTTCTTTAATACGGTAACTTCATGTGGAAATGTGGTTAGAACTACTGGAATAAAAGATTTTAATATTTACTGTGTTGATTCAGAAAGAAACAAAGCAAACTTACATGAGTTTGGCGATAAGATAATTGATAGACCTATTCAAGGCAAATACGCAAAGTTTAACTTTTATAGCTGTCGTTATATTGAGGGGTGGGATATGTTCGATGATGAAGACACAACTATGATTTTTGTTACAGATGTAAAAGTTAGCCACAGCATAATGAATATTGGAATTAAGGGCGTTCAAAGTATGGGGAGATTAAGAAACCTAAAGCCATTAAATGCTTACCATATAACCAATTCTTTTAACAAACCTGACAAATACAACAAGAGTATAAAACAAATTCAATGGCAAGTTGAAATGGAGGGACGCGAACATGTTACCTATTATAACCAATATCGTAAAAAAGCATTGATGGAATTCAGACCAATTTCCAAAAGGTTATTAGACCTAGTGGGACCGTTCGCCAATATAATTGATGAGTGGGCAGAATATTGCCATATGAAGTCCAACCAAGAATTGTATGAGGAATTTACTCGAAATACATACAATAACATCGATACGATTAAAGAATGTTGGGTTAACGCAAGGTATGAAACAGGAGTGTATTTATGGGAATTACCAACAGTAGAAGTGAAAGGTAAGCAACAAAACGAGATAAATAGGGAGGTGCACCAATTGATAATGGAATACAGAAACAATCTACTACAGTTCAGCTATGGAAATGCCAAAAAAGCTTTTAAGACTCTAAAAGGCAAATACTCCATCCTTTTCCAGGCAATAGATATCTTAAACGACACACAATTAAAAGAAACAGACTATCACAACGACAAAATGAAACAAGCATTAATCAACCAAAGCAACGCTAACCAACGAGGAAAACTTATAGTTGCTCTAATTGAAGAATTTAAGATTGGTATTAGATACTCTAGGAAATATATCAAGAATAAGCTTCAGGAACTTTATAAGGAATTTAACATTATCGGAACTAATGGAAGGATCAAGAATGCAAAGGCAACCGACCTAGAAGATTTTGAACTATTTCATTTGAAAGAATGTAAAATAGATGGGGATGGAGGTAAAAGACAGCAAGCGTTCGAAATCGAGGCTAAGAAATATCTTATCAGCATTGCTGCATAACAGACTATAGAATGGTATAAATTTATTTTCTACTTCAAGCTTTTATATAAAAGAGAGTCGTTCATAAGAAATTTATGCCATTCACCAGTCAATACAACCACACCGGCTTTAAGTCGATAATCAATAAAATATTTTTCTATTTTTAAATAGCTGGCTAAAAATAACTTGTGTGTATTGAACACCCCCCCTCTATCATATCAGACCCCCGCATCGACTCTAGCGGGACATACAAAGAATTGCAACTCTCCAACTGAAAATTTATATCTATAACTTAAACAAGAAGGCTGTCTGAAACCACCACTTTTACCTCATAGATTACCAATTTCTACTTTATAAATTTCCATTACAGACTATTAAACCGACTCGACATTTGCCGTTTAACAAGATTTAGATTGACCAAAATCGATCAATAATCTTCGACAATACAATCACATTAAAATCGAATCTAACACAATGCACCGCTTAAAAACGGTGCATTTCTATTATATACCAATCTACAAACAGATGCTTCCATTCGGAGGCATTTTTCATTTAACCAAGTTTCACATTTAAAATTCTATTAAGATGAAAGCGCAAGCAAGAACGCAAAAGGCTACTCAGCCAAAAACACAATTCGTTGTTATAAATGAACAACAAGTATTGGTAAACCAAGAAGTACAAAAAGCATACAACCTGATCGTTGATGCTGCAACCGAACAATTACGAAAGTTTGATTTAGCAAAGTACAGAACCTATGCAACGGTTGACCATGTAAAGAACGAATACAAAAGCAACATGATTTCGGAGCATTTAAATTATTTCTGGAACATTACCTTATCAAACAGCAAGGATGGCCGATCATTCATATTTATAGACCTTGGTGGGGAAGCCCTAGAACGCTTTGGCTCAGGTTTAACGAATATTTTCCTTCGTAAAGCATATGAAATTACCCAATCGCATGATAATACTGGTGGTATTGAATATGCACTACGGATCAACTTTAAGGAAGCTGATCAGCATCATAACTTCTTTTACCGCAGGGTTGCCGAAGGAGAAAACAATTACGTTTCGATTGCTACAGTTGACAAACTGGAATCATAAAAATAGAGCGCAGCAATGCGCTTTATTTATTTCTCAGTTTACGGTTTCCCGTAAGTTAAAATCAGTTGGTTGGATTAGCTTTGAAACGAAAGGGATCAAACCTACTTGTTCACATTGGTATCAGGAAGAAAGTCTTTAGGAGAGCAGTTGAATATAACTGCAAGCTTATCTATATGGTCTAAATTGTACTTGGAAGGAGAATTACTACTTTCTACTTGCCCGATAAAGCCATTTGACACATCCAGCTTAAAAGCAAGTTCAGATTGACTGAGATTAGAGTGCTCTCGTAATGCTTTCGCTTTACTGATCACAAACAATTCAATCTCTGATTTTACCGCTTCTTTAGCCACATGCTAAAGAATAAATTATTTTACGACCTGTCACTTAGCAATAACTAAGTATTTATTACTTTTATAACTCTTTATGGACTCAAATAAATTCACTATGATGCTCTTCAATTTTAAGGCATACGCCAATCGCTTTACCTTCTTTTCAAATTTCTTTTACTTGTTAGTCTTCACATCGATATTTATATCATGCCAGAATGTAAAAGTTGGAACGACTGTAATCTCCCCATTGAAGGATAAGGGCGAGATCAATATTGATAACTTTCCAATTCCTAAATATGGAATTGAAGGATTTAATACAGCAAGTTACCCAACTGACTTTTCATTTGAGAAGGTTGACTTAACCATATTTAATCTAATAAGAGACAAAGGAATTCAATCTTGGATAGAAAGTAACTGGTCGAAAGAATATGTTGATATCAGAATTAGGCACGTTTATAAGGACAAATATGGAAAAGATTCATCAGGTACATGGCTTAACATAGGCAGCATTAGCGTTGCTGAATCAAATAAATATGAGACATTTGCTGATTGGAATCGGGAATATGCAATATTTAAAATGATCACTTTACTTGATAAAAAACCTGATACATCAAACAAAATTATAAACGCTGATATTATTCCGAAATCGCAAACCACTGTACCATTACAAACCGAATCTACAGTAGCCGAGATATTAGCCCAAGCAGTACTAAAATCAACCTTAAAGATTGATCGTGATAATGGCTTAGGGAATATAAAGCTTGGATCAACATTTGAAGACATAGATAAGTTCTGCTACCAAAAATTACCAACAATAATAAAAGGGAAAAAGTATTTGACATATACTACAGCTATATTTCCTCAACAATATTATATCCAAGGAAGGAAGGCGGAAGATGTTAGGTTCATTTATTATAAAAAGGTACTAGCGAGGATAATAATTACGCTTCCTCCATATGATGATTCTGTGGATGATAGTAATGATGCAAGCAAGTTGCGGACTGGTAACAGTGACGTTTTCGAAGCTTTACAAAAGCAATATGGACCGTGGAGTTCCATTGTTGATCAAGGCAAAGAGGATGAAGTTACAAATTACGAGGAATATGTCATAAAAGGACAGTTCGTTGAGCTATCAAGGACTCGATTTGAGTTAACTCAACAGGTGCTGGATCCATCGCAGGGGAGATTGATGTGTCCTGGTGATAGATATATTTACACCAGTATACCGATTCAAGACTCGATAAATAATGAATAACTAGATAATTAAAGTTGGGCAAGAAGCCAACTATAAAATCTACACACCGTTCATTTAGTTTAAAAAACTCCTTATGTTAGCTATCGGAATATCACTTATAATTTTCTTTCTTTCAGTATTGATTTACATGATTAAAAGTAAATCAATTAAAACACCTTTACAAAACGAAACATACTGCCCCTTGTATTGGCATCTACTCCAAGACTTACGAGGCGATCAATATGCGCCATGGAATGATTTATTATCTTCAGAACTAGTCGATCCTAAAGACATTGCTCAATTCATACGACATGGAACATATACAACCCAAGATGATTACGACTCATCTTCAGATTCATATATTCGGAAGGAATACCCTATTGGCGATCTTCTATTCGTTTATTGGCAAAGTCCTCAGAAATCATGGGATCATTTGGCAGGCAGAGCTGGCTATGTCGTGATAAGCAAATCGGAAAAAAAGCAAATTGATTTTATAATGACGGTTATCAGCTAATGTATAACCGTCAATGAACAAAATGAACCGCTAGAAGCTAATACTTATGGATTAATTTTACCAAAACCGCTCAAGCTCTCGAATTAAATTATTGAATCGAAGATCAGGTCATGGTAAAAAATCTTGCAGTTTACATGTTATTCAGCATTTGTTTCTTTTTCAAACGACTATACGCTGCTGAAGGATGTTTAGTCGGAACAACAGTGTATACACGTTATATAGGTCCAGTTTATGGAGGATTACTTGGTAACAGACCACAGTATGACCAATCTGCTTCATTCACATTACCCGTAATGGCGGGATGCCCAATCAATAGTCAAATACGAATTGCCGTTGTAACCAATCTTAATCCATATGTGATAACGCAACATTGCGGATTTACTACTAACTTCAACAATAATGGCCCTGGGCAAACTACATTTCAGTATGGCCAAACAGTAACGTATAATCCGATTAATTGCCCGATTGATAATTATTGTTTCTTATTTCTCCCTTTTGCAGGATTTGCGGTATATAGATTGCGCTCTTATGCTTAGTTTATGCAAGATTATCTCTGTTTCAATCCAGATTCACTCATGCATACCGTTTAAAATTCTTTTCATTCCGACTTAGATTTCTTATTCATGTTAGAGGTCAACCCATCCTAAAACCAATCCCTTCCCAACTTTGCTGCTTACAGCGGGAATGGGATTGGTCTAGTCTTTATTGCAATGGTTTAGCAACGATCAGCTATCTTTTAAGTTTCTGCGGTTACTTTTAGTCAGTGGTGCATCGGTTGAGCCAGTGCATACCCGATTAGGAAGATCGGTATTCGGCAAGACTAACGCCACTTAAAACACACGCCATTCACTACGTTTCTGTCATGGTTTTAATTTTGGCGAAGCGGTTGCCTCATGAATGCTTTCTCTATCTTTATCTAGGATTTTGCTTCGCTGCATCCTGGATAAAGCTAATCGCATTCCACTCTTCAGCTCACCTGCGCAATCGAAAATGCTGCACGATCGTCATGATACTTGATACAAGTATCTCGCCAATCGCTTGTGTTAAAACATAGATCGAACCTCATTGCTACGCAATTACCAGTTCTCACACATTTTCTCAGTTCGCAAGCGGTGAGCAAATTTCGATCATTGCAAAACCAACGATAATAGTTAAAATTAGGAATCAATGCCCTTTGAATACTTTACCTATTAAACTAGATAATTTAATAGCGGTTTGTCTCCCTTTCCGTCCTGGACAGATCCTTTCAAACTCCTTTGGAGCGTAAAAGTTTAACGGCTTAATTTCAGCTTTGCTTATCAGTAATATATATATGCCTCCAGCATCATCAATGCTTACGTTTGATCCTTTAACCGTTGGGCATCCTGAACCTTCGATAGCATCATCTTTCATAAACCATAGTTTTAAACTAAGTATATCAATCCAAAGATCTCTCAAGGTATCGACTGCAATATCCTTTTCAACGAAATAACGGTTAACCGATACAGGTTCATTCATATATTCTGTTAAATCCTTATAATACATTGCTTTACGGATCGCAGAGGGTACTAAACCTTTGACTTTACGAATCTCTGGTCTTCTATATTCATAAGCAGTTATTGTATCTCCTGTCTTGCTTAAGAAAAGAAGAAAGGGCTCATGAGACCATACACTTGGATACTGTATAATTACCGTTGTATCTGATAGCTTTTGCATTGTCTTTGCAATATTACTGTCGTTCAGTTGTGTTTGAGCATCTCCTAGAATATATGCTGATACCAACACAATGGTTATTAAGTATTGTTTCATGTTTTATAGATGCAAAAGATAGCAGAAATACATATCAATAACAATACCCGAGGCTTTATAGGCAGTATTTATTTATGAAATAGATCACACAATGAATTTTAGTTCGGGTCTTCGTATTTAGTTGCATAAAACATAACGTTGCATCGTTCTGCGAACTTTACTGCAACGACCTTCGTTCCATACGCGTTTACGGTACGCGTATTGTGATCTTATCAACAGATGGCTAGTTTCAATAGGGAAAACTAGAAATGCTAACTATAGTCTGTGGCACGCCTTGCATACTATCATTAGCTTTACATTTTGCATTATGGCATCACATCAAGTACTGATTGCATTTGGTAACAAGGTTCGAGAATTAAGAAAGTCAATTGGCATTTCTCAAGAAGAACTTTCCTTTAAAGCCAATCTTCATCGCACCTACATAGGAATGATAGAGAGAGGAGAAAAGAATATCACTTTAGTTAATGTACAGAAAATTGCAAATGCATTTAACGTAACACTCTCAGACCTATTTAATGAAACCAAACCCTAAGTTAATAACTATAGACGATAACAAAGCTAAAATATCTATATTATTGAAAGAGCTTGTCCTAGATCCAAGACTTAAGGCTCTGGGTTGGTCAAATGTTACCAAACAAACTCCTAATATGAAGGTTGGATACCCTGGACAGCACTTGGCTTCATTGATAACTGGAATAGAAGGTTCACGCACTGGCGCAAGGGGTGATGATTTACGTGACGGAACTGAAGTTAAGTCATGCAGCCGTGTTGATCAGCTTGATACTTGTAAAGCTTGTAAGGAAAAGGTATTAAGAGTGGAAAAAGTATGTTCTGTGTGTGGCTCTGAGGATATAAGAAGAATGGATGACAGCAAATGGCTATTTTCCATTAGATCTGAAGATGAGTTAGCTTTACTTACTAAAACTGTTGACCGTATATTTTTAACGATCGCAGACTATCCCCGCTTCTCTTCTGGCAACTATGATACAATAAGATTTCAGGCTTTTGAGATATGGAACAGTGATCCTCGACACAAACATTTCGCCTCACTGATGACTAATTATTATCTTAAGATGTTCCTAGAGCACAAAAAATTAAGTGCTAATAAAACCCCTGCTCCTAAGAACTTCTGGCCTTATTCCTATCAGTTCTTTTTATGTAATCCAGTTAAAGTATTTGAATGTGTGGTTACTGATGCTAATACCAAACCCATTATCGACATAACTCATTATATCGAGCCACACGTTGATCGGTCTGACATTGCCTCCGAAATGATGCCAACCTCCATTTTAAATCCGGAAGAACTATATTCTGTTATTTTAAGCAATTCACCTGATGATATTAATACCCAGTTAATAGAAGGATTTGATTATGATGGCCTTGTCACCCTCATGAACTCTGGCCAAAGTAAAGATATAAGAGAAATAAAGAAAGCGTTACCGTACATCGATGAATCTACAAGAACATGTCTGTCGCTTAGGGATACCGATAAAATATCAGTCGCTAAAACACCATACTTGAGGAGGTGAGCTGACTACCAAGAGGATTCTTAACAACATCTATTCTATTAATAATCTCATTATAATAATTAAGATCAGATTCAATGGTTATAAAGCGACGATTCATTTGGAGTGCGGCAATTGCTGTCGATCCGCTGCCACCAAAAGGATCTAGTACTAAATTATTTTCATTGCTGCTAGCAGCAATTAATCTACTTATTAACGTCAAAGGCTTTTGTGTCGGATGAACTCTGGTTTCACGATAGAAATCGATATCTCGCCATACATCTGTGATTCCCATTTGAGCATTGAATGTCTGAGCGATATCTTTGTATTCAAGATCAAACTTGAGAATACTTTTCAGCTTTTCCCACAATTCCTTTGTTGGAAACTGCTCACAGATATTCTTACCTGTATATATACTCCACATACCTCCACCATTGCTTTTGACACCAAGACCTTCGTTTATCTGTTTAGATGACAGTCCTTGCAACGCTTGATGCTCTTTTAAATATGGTTTTATAAACTGTTTATTATCTTTGGTTATAAACAATATACTTTCTGTAACATTAGGGAATAAGCGATAGTTCTTTGTCGCTCTGCCAGATACTGATCTCATTCCTTTGTCAACTATAATTTGTTGTCTAACATCTAATCCTAAACTTTCGAAATGCGGTACCAGATGCGCTAGTGTCCTGAAATACCCAAAGAGATAGAATGATCCTCCGAGTCTTAAGACTCTTGATATTTCACTAATCCATTCCAGCGACCATTTAACATAATCATGCTCCGTTCTCCATTGCCTATCCCACTTTTCATTTACAACATTCCAATATGGAGGATCTGCAATTACTAAATCAACAGTCGATGATTCTAACTTTTTTAATGATTCTGTACAGTCTCCAAGAATTACGCTTTCCATATATGCTATTTATAGTATGCAAATCTATTACATGATTACCACTTTTCCAAACTAAGTTATCCACCATTGCAAGAATCAATAAGTTAGATATTGTAAAGGATATATATCTATACTAAGAATATATTTACTAGAGCATGAAATTTAGACAATCATTGATAGGTTTCTGACTGCTAAATAATAGCCCATTAAAAAGGAGTGGCATGCAATAGATGTTGAATCTACTAAAATCCTTTGAGTCAAATCCGATTTTGTGTTCATTTGCACCAATGTTACTAGATCACCATCAACTTTGATTGACCATAAAAGTGGTTTTTCGAGTCTTATTAATATGCTATTCAATTTATCACAAAGTGATAATAATTTTAAGTGCGTGACGTCTTTCAAGAGTTCTTTTTGTTGATTTTAGCTGGTTTATACAAATATAATTGATTTAAGTAATTACTGTTCAAATTTAAGCTTGTAATCTCAACACCCTCAAAGAATTCCTACATAAAACCTCTATTGAAACAGTGGTTATATATTTTCCTACACACCCTGTCAACTTTTGATTTCATATACTCAAATATGAGTATTTACGGTTTCCCGTATGGTTAATTACCTGTAACTATATACTTTAGTAACAAATTAACCTTTCATATGAAAATAACTCCCTTAATATCAACAGCCATACTATTAATTGTCGCGCTATTAACATTTACATCCTGTAATAATAAAGAAAAACCTATACATATCCTTACAACCAATGTTGTTGGAATGGATGAAAAACAGATAAGAAAAGACACCACTATTACTGTCGAATCAGAATACTTTGAAGTCAAACTATCATCCGTTAGCAATGGGGAATTTTATGTTGCAGGCAAACAACTTCTAAAACCTAAAATTGGCGAAGAATTTAAGACAGAGTTCTTTAAAATCGTTGATGAACAAGGTAAAGAACTTGAATTTAAGACACCTACAGATTTCCTAAACTTTATGAGCAAAGCGGGATATGATTTGAAAGAACAGGAAAAGCAGAAGTTTGGAATTGATTATACCTTTAAAAAGAAGTCCTAAGATATCGTTTAAACGTTAAATTAATAAGCGATGAATGCACTATCGGGTTCAATAATGGGAGCAATATTAGGTTTCATTTCTTCATTTGGATTTATGACCATGAACATTAAGAAGAGCCAACGTTCTGACCTATTCCCAATAATAGCAGTAATTACCACAGTATTCGGAGCTGTTGGTGGTGGCCGTATTGGTTACAATTTTGAGAAGTCAGATAAGATCGCCCGAAGTTTGGGTTTAGATAACATAAAACACACTCACTATAAAGTTGGCCGATTTTGGGAATCCCAATCAACATGGAATGATGTTAAAGGGGCTCGCCATATGGTTACAACCTTAAAAAGAAACAATAATATAGGTTTCCCTTTACAATGGCAGCATAATTTGTTCGCATGGTACTTCTGCATTATCCGTTAATATCACTAGATATCATAACGAGGCAAGGAACATTACATTTGCAAAGCTAAAAGAAAGGGTTGGTGATAGTTATATTAGATACTTAAGCAAGTAATATATTGATGGGATCTGAACCGAATTTATCACGTTTAATAGTTTAGAGATAGAATGGAGCCGTTCGTTAAACAAGAGCCTATGATAAACTATCTTTTTATACAAATCATTATATGGATATCAATGATAAAGGTGAAATAGGTGAGAAATTCGTCAATGACGTTGCCTCAAACAGTTTTCTTAAATATTGGTGCTATCCTAGTCCTAAAGATGAATTGGGGGATAGGAAGGAAATTAGCGACCTATTAATTTTATTTAACGACATCGTAATCATTATCTCTGTAAAGAATTACGAATTTAAAGGTCAGTACGAAAGGTACTTCCGTAATACTACAGATAAAGCTCTTAGCCAGCTTTATGGAGCAGAACGTAAGCTATTTCGAGCTGAATCTATATCTATAAAGCATCCGGATCGACAAATTGAATTGTTTCAACGAGAAAGATATAAAAGGGTTTATAGAATAATTGTTAACCTCGGTCTAGGGTTGAAGTTTTATAATCCATCACACTATACAAAGAATGGCAAACACGTTACTATAATGGAGAAAGATTCTTGGCAAGGTATATTGCAAGAAATGGATACCATTATAGATTTCACGAATTATCTTGATGCCAGAGAAGCGTTATTTAAAAGTCGACCAGTATTAATGTTACCTGGAGAAGAACACGATTTTGATCAATCGACCTCTTTACAGTTTATAGAGTATGCGATGAAGTCCACTGATCTTGAGAAAGGACAAGTTATAATTTCAGGAAAGGAGAATGATTTATTAGCCGAATATATACTAAATCATAACAGCTATCCAGACGACATTAAAAAGGAAGATTATCAAGGCCTTATGTTACAACTTGATGGCAAATGGGATAGATTCATCCAAAGACCTGAAGTTAAGGATAAAAAGAATAAAGACAAGCAAAGTTACTTTATTGATGAGTTGGTTAAGAGAGAAGTGCTTAATAGTTTACAAGGCGAAATAATCGCATTAAAGTTAATGACTCTAAGCAGAATGGAAAGACGTATGATATCTGGCCAGTTTTTTAACTTCCTTAAGAAATATGAGGAGCGAGGAGGGAAACTGCTGTTTGCGAGGGGTTATAATGAAATCGAGGACAAAGCTTTCGTTTTCTTCTATCATTCGAAGGATATGCCGCAAGAGATGGTTAATGATTTATGCAATTTGGCAATGGATAGTTTTGCTGTTTACACTAGATATAAAGTCAAGGAGTATATACTTATTGGTGGAACAAATGGTCTTGGATATTTAAAATGTGGTTATGCAAACTATGAACGACCATTTTCATCCGATGAAGAAAACGATATAATGAGTAATGCTAAGCTTTTGGGTTGGTTTAAACAACTTGACATCGGAAAGTTTACCGATTATGAGTATTAATTGGCGATACAGCGATTAATTATTATATTAATCATCATACAAATATAAGCTTCTAATCTCAACACACTTAAAGGAACTACGGCATAAACGCTCACGTGGCAACCGCACAGCCTATTTATTCCGTTCCTCCTTTGTTTAGTTGATCTTAAAGCTTGCCATCGTACCATAATTAATTAATCTTATGGTACAAGAACAAAACTCATTTAAAGTGGCCGAAGTTGAAGTAAGCTACAAATCAAACTACAACATTACAGAACGTCCGCAGATTAACAGCTCTCGGAACGCCTATCAAATTCTGATTCAACATTGGAGATTAGGAAGTATTGAGCATTTGGAAGAGTTTAAAGTAATTCTACTAAATACTAACAACCGAGTTTTAGGAATCGTTGATATATCAGTGGGTGGTGTATCAGGTACTATGGCTGATCCAAAAATTATCTTTGCTGTTGCATTAAAAACGAACAGCAGTAAATTAATACTTAGCCATAATCACCCAAGCGGAAATCTAAAACCGAGTGAAGCTGATAAAAGGTTGACACAGAAACTGAAAGAGGGTGGTAAGCTGTTGGATATTGAAGTATGTGATCATATCATCGTTACCAATCATAATTATTTTAGTTTTGCTGATGAATGTATGATGTAAAAGAAATGCCTTGGGCTAATCGCCCAGGGCATTAATATTAAATAGTATCAGGATGATCCTCACGAGACCGTTTTGCATCCCTTGCATATCTTCCTAAGATCGCAACGTTTGTGTGCCCAGTATAATCCATTATTTGTTTGTCAGTCCATTTCGCAACTTCGATTAGGTAAACCACTCCACTATGTTTCATGCTGTATAAAGTGTAACCATCTTCTAAGCCCAAACGCTGTTTTAAAGTTTTAAATTTATCCTGGAAGTGATGAAGTGGAGTTTGAAACGCACCAAAGATACTTTTTACTCTGTGTTCTGTTTTCGTGACTTTCTCATTAACCGTACCAAATAAAAAGTGATTAGGCTTTGTTCCCTTAGGAATACCTGACATTATACGACCTAATAGTTCCTGACGAACTTTACTGTATTGCTTTTTGTTGGTTTTAATGATATCACTATCAAAGTCAATGGTTCTTGCTTGAAAATCAATATCCCTATATCTAACGTTCAATAATTCCTGTGGTCTACGTAAGGTATAATAAATTAATTTAAGGAGTAAAAAGAAACATTCATCCAGCTTCTCAGCCTCCTCAAAGACTTTAACTAACAATTCACGCGGATAAGCTTTATTGGTTTTACTTGTGTTAGCATTAATGCGATGAAGCAACTTTAATGGGTTCTTGGGCAATAACTCTTCATAATCTACACAATAGTTGAAGAAGCTCCTTAGATAAGTAACATAATTATCCCGCTGGACTGTGCTGCCAGAATCCGACTTGCGATCAATCAGAAACGTTTCAATATGCTTTCGTGTAACCTGATTCAATTTGATGCTAGAATATCCTTTTTTAATAAAATATGCTTTTATAATACTATTATAAGAACGATATAGCCTTTTGGTCGAATCACTACGCTCCAAATGCGGATTGTGGTCTATAAATTTATCTAGATATTCTAGAAATGGCTTTTCTGACAAATCAGAACATTCAAACTCCAGCGTATAAGGATTGAAGTAATCTAAACGCAAACTTTCTTTCACTTGGCTCAATAGAATTTCGGCATATGCTTTACGTTCAATCTTATTGATCTCCTTGTACTGGGTTGAGGTTTTCTGTATATATCGACTAGAATTGAGGTCGAAGTGTTGCTTTTTAGATCTTCTTGCCCCATCGACATGATAATAGAATCTGATGCACCATCTATGTTTCTCCTTGGAAAGAAAAGGAATGTTACAGTGGGGGTTCAATATTGCTGCTGTATCCATATGTAAATTTGCTTAAACAAAGATATAAAACAGGGACTCAATTAGGGACTATTCAATGAATAAAAATGGATTAAGAATCGGTTTTTTAACGGTTTGGAGCGCTATTAGGCGCTTCCATCAAAACAAGTAATTTATGGGGTTTGTATTTTGCTCCGTTAAACGGATTGCAAAGTTAGTAAATTTTTTCTGAATAATTTCAAGCAATAAATTAGATGTAAATTGTTCAGTTTCAAAGTGTCCGATGTCGGCGATGATGATTTTTTCTTCCGCATCAAAAAACTCATGATACTTAAAATCTGCGGTAATAAAAGCATCTGCTCCTGCGGCGATTGCATCTTTCAGCAGAAAACTACCAGAACCTCCACAAACGGCTACTTTTTTTATTCTTTTCGCAATCACGCCCGTATGTCTTACCACCTTGGCCTGCATTCTATCTTTTACCAAGTGTAAAAAATCATAAGCATCCATATCGTATTCCAGCCAGCCCATCATGCCAGATCCTACCAGTTGATGTTTATTTTCCAATTTATAAATATCGTAAGCTACTTCTTCATAAGGATGGTTTTCGAACAAAGCCACCAAAATTTTCCGTTCTGCCTGGGTAGGATAAACCACTTCAATCCGTACTTCAGATTCTCTATGCCGAACACCTTTTTCACCAACAAAAGGATCAGAATCTTCGTTCCCTTTAAAAGTACCAAAACCTTCAGCATTGAAACTGCATTCGCTATAGTTGCCAATATTGCCTGCGCCAGCATAAAATAAAGCCGAACGGAGTTGCTCTGCTTGTGCCTGAGGACAATAAGTAACCAGTTTTTTTAATAAGCCTGGTTTTGGAACCAATACTTTTGTACCTGTTAAACCTAACCGTTCGCAGATTTTGGCATTTACACCAGTATGAACGCTATCTAGGTTAGTATGTATGGCGTATAAAGCAATGTTGTTTTTTATGGCTTTCAGCACTACCCGTTCTACATAGTTTTTACCATTAAGTTTTTTTAATCCTTTAAATACGATGGGGTGATGCGTGATAATGAGGTTACAGCCAGTGGAAATGGCTTCATCAACAACTGATTCAATACAATCTAAAGCAACTAATGCCGCCCTGATTTCCATTTTTGGATCGCCAACAATTAAACCAGAATTATCGTAGTCTTCCTGATAATTCAATGGCGCAATGCTTTCCAGATAATTTGTTAATTCTGATAATCTCATGGTATAAAGATATATAATTTGGGGTTTTTTGGGAAGAGAATAAACGTTAAAACTACCCCCTGGCCCCTCCTTGAAATTAAGGAGGAGAGTTGGATAGTGGAAAACTGTGAATGGAGGGATATTTGGTTTTAGTGGTAAAAAAATATATTAATCAATTTAAACAATAAATGATCTTTAGTACTGTCTAATCGCCTACTTTTTTAGTTGGGGCAGGGGTGGTAAAACGAAGCAAAGCAGTATAAATCTTTCCCATCTAAACCCGATAGAAACAAAAAGCCCGCAAACCCGATTTTTCTTCGGGTGCGGACTTATAGTGTATAGCGTGACTAATCTAAAAAAGGTTTCTGTCCTTGCTTTTCAAATGATTAATGTTTTACTAATTATTGAAATCCGCTGCCCATTCTTACCATTTGCAAACTTTCAAAAACTGCTTTCTGATTGTATTCAAAAGCAAGGCTTTTATGATTGATTACGTCGACTATCGTTCCGATCATACATAGCCCGCCAGTGAAAAAGTATAAAATACCCATTCCAATCTGGCCAATTACAAACCTGTGTATTCCGGCGAAGCCAAGGAAACCGATTAAGGCTAGTAATAAAATTTCTGACGGTTGTTTTCTGCGGCTACCATAAATCATTAAGAAATTGCGTAATTGCTGCTCGTTTAAACCTGTTGTTGCTTGTTGTAAGTAAGCATATTCTTCTGGCGTTATACCTGGTAACGACATTAAAGGTGATTGATATATATCCATGGTTTCTATGTATTTGTTGTTTGAATTTTAAATTTATTTCTATTTTTTATCAATGTATAAACTCTATAAAGTATAATCAAAAGTGCTGGAAAGCCAAACCAATGCTGGGAGAAGCTTTTGGTAAACTCGCCATGAAAAATATGACTTATCGACCTTCCTAAACCGCATCCCGGACACCAACCTTCGTAGCCTAAATTTGCCAGCGGACAAAGTGTAAAGTGATGCTCATGACCATTAGCTGTTGCCAATAACACTAAAGCTGTCAGCCAAAACACAAGTTCCACTGGAAAGTTTTTAATGTGTTTCATGCTTTCAATTTATATATTTTAGAGGATTTGAGCCGTGCTTTGTTACAGGGATAGCCGTTTATTCGACCAACCGTAAATATAAACCGACGAATTACGATTAACACCCGAAGAATAACGAACAAACTTAAAAAACCTTTAACAAAGTTTGCGGTTAAATATAAAAGATAAGCTTATTTTTGTGCCTTGAACATTCGTGATTTAATAACCCGTTACAAAAACGACGAGAGGGTAACTGAATTTACCAAAGCGTTAAACTCTACTAAAAACCCAAAGATACAATTGAAGGGATTGGTGGGTTCTGCCGATGCTATTGTAGCACTTTCCTCTTATTTTTTACTCCATAAGCCTATACTTTTTGTACTTCCAGATCGGGAAGAAGCAGCCTATTTTCAATCAGATTTGGAAAGCGTTTTAGATACACAGGTGTTGCTTTTTCCATCTTCTTACCGCAAATCATTTGATTTTACGCAGGTTGATACCGCAAATGTACTGGCCAGAGCGGAAGTTTTAAATGAGCTGAACCACGATTCGGAATATGGGAAAATCGTGGTTTCCTACCCCGAAGCGATTGCCGAGAAGGTGATTGATCGTTCTGCATTAGAAAAAAATACTTTAGAAATAAGCCTTGGTGCTAAACTGGGTATCGATTTTATTAATGAATTTTTAATTGATTATGATTTCGATAGACGGGATTTCGTTTACGAGCCTGGGCAGTTCTCCATTCGTGGCGGTATTGTAGATATATTTTCTTTCTCTTCTGATTTACCTTACCGCATCGAATTTTTTGGCGATGAAGTAGAAAGCATCAGAAGTTTTGAAATTGAAAGTCAGCTTTCGGTGGCCGATGTAAAAACGCTTACGATTGTACCCAATGTACAAGCCAAGTTCTTAACCGAAAGTAACATCAGCATTCTCGATTATATTGACCAGGATACGCAGTTATGGTTTAAGGATGTAGAATTTACCCTTGACATTGTTAAAGCAGGCTACAAAAAAGCTGTCGAATTATGGAAAGCACTTTCTCTTGATGATAAAAACAAAAACCCGGATTGGATTGATCCGAAATTTGCTTTCAGCGATGAAAAACTATTAGGTGATCATTTACATGATTTTCCTTTGGTTGAATTTGGAAAACAATTCTTTTATAAAACCGACAATCGTTTCGAATTTGAAACCAAACCGCAACCATCGTTCAATAAAGATTTTAATCTCTTAATTCACAATCTAAAAGAAAATGAAAAAGAGGGAATTGTAAATTTTATTTTTACCGATTCGCCAAAACAGATTGAGCGTTTATACGCCATTTTGGAAGATATAGACAAAACGGCCAAGTTTACACCCATCAACAGCATGTTGCGTGAAGGTTTTGTAGATCCAAAAATTCAAACTGCCTTTTATACCGACCACCAGATATTTGATCGTTACTACAAATACAAGCTAAAGAAAGGCTATCAAAAAAGTCAGGCGATTACGCTGAAAGATCTTCGTGAGTTGAAATCCGGAGATTATGTAACCCACATTGATCATGGTATTGGGAAATATGCCGGATTGGAAAAGGTTGAGGTAAACGGCAAAACGCAGGAAATGATTCGCCTGATTTATGCCGATAATGATTTGCTGTACGTAAACATTAATTCTTTAAATCGCATTGCGAAATACAGCGGCAAGGAAAGCGGCGTACCGAAAATGAATAAACTAGGTACCGACGCCTGGGATAAACTCAAAAAAACCACAAAAAAAAAAGTTAAAGACATTGCCCGTGATTTGATTAAGCTTTACGCTTTACGCAAAACTCAGGCAGGAACGGCTTTTTCTCCCGATGGTTATTTGCAGACCGAACTCGAAGCTTCTTTCATTTATGAAGATACGCCAGATCAGCTGAAAGCAACGCAGGATGTGAAAAGGGATATGGAAGCACCACACCCAATGGATCGTTTGGTTTGTGGTGATGTGGGTTTTGGTAAAACGGAAATTGCTGTTCGTGCTGCTTTTAAAGCCGTTGCCGAAGGAAAACAGGCTGCAATTCTGGTTCCAACGACCATTTTAGCTTTACAGCATTTCAAAACATTTTCTTCCCGTTTAAAAGATTTTCCGGTTACAGTAGATTATATTAATCGCTTTAAAACCAACAAGCAGATTAAAGATACTTTGGCTGAAGCTGCTGCCGGGAAAGTTGATATTCTCATCGGTACACACCGTTTGTTGAGTAAAGATGTGAAATTTAAAGATCTGGGCATCATGATTATTGATGAGGAACAGAAGTTTGGCGTAACGGCAAAAGAAAGGCTTAAAGCTGTTCGTGTAAATGTAGATACGTTAACGCTTACTGCGACACCGATTCCAAGAACGTTGCATTTCTCGTTAATGGGTGCCCGGGATTTATCAATCATCAGTACGCCACCGCCAAATCGACAACCGGTAAGTACTGAATTACATGTTTTTAATGATAAACTGATCCAGGAGGCTGTTCAATTCGAATTGGATCGTGGCGGACAGGTTTTCTTCATCCACAACCGTGTGAATGATTTAATGCAGTTGGGCGGATTGATTCAGAAATTGGTTCCTAAAGCCCGCATTGGTATTGCCCATGGCCAGTTAGATGGTGATCAGCTAGAGGATGTGATGCTTGATTTTATTAACGGCGAAAAAGATGTTTTAGTGGCTACCACCATTATTGAGGCTGGTTTGGATATTCCGAATGCCAATACAATCATCATCAATCATGCACATATGTTTGGCCTGAGCGATTTACACCAAATGCGTGGTCGAGTAGGGCGGAGCAACAAAAAAGCCTTCTGTTATTTATTGTCGCCACCACTTTCTACCTTAACCTCAGAAGCCAGGAAACGCTTAAGTGCTATCGAAGAATTTTCTGATTTAGGAAGCGGTTTCAATGTGGCGATGCGGGATTTAGACATCCGCGGAAGCGGAAATTTATTGGGCGCAGAGCAAAGTGGTTTTATCGCTGAAATTGGTTTTGAAATGTATCACAAAATTTTAGATGAAGCCATTCAAGAACTGAAAGAAGCAGAATTTAAAGGTTTATTTGAGAATGAGCCTGCTCGTGCTTATGTCGGGTTTACGCAGGTTGATACCGATTTGGAACTTTACATTCCTGATGCCTACATTACCAACATCACCGAACGTTATAATTTATATACCGAACTTTCCAAGCTGGAAAATGAAACAGAACTGGCTGTTTTTGAAAAGCATTTAGCAGATCGTTTTGGTCCGGTTCCGCCACAGGTGAAAACGATGTTAAGTGTGGTCAGATTGCAGTGGTTAGGCAAAAAGTTGGGTTTTGAGAAGATCAGCTTCAAGAAAAATAGTTTACGAGGTTATTTCTTGAGTGATAAACAATCTGCTTATTTCGATTCGAATACTTTTACGAAGATTTTAACTTTCGCCCAAAATCATCCCCGGATGTGCAATTTAAAAGAGGTTAAAAACACCTTGCGCATCGCTTTTGATAATGTAACCACTGTTGAAGAAGCTATTCAAACTTTAGAGCTGATTGATTAGCTAAGTACAGATTTGTTTATTTCGGTGTGTGTGGACACCGACCGAGGCACATAATATCAAATGTAGAAATGACTTTACCCATGGTTTGTGTCTTTCCTAGACCACTCATTGCTTTTCTCTTGTGCCTACAACTTAGATAATTGCTTAAATAATTTAATTAATGGACCCAACCTTATTACTCGATTTAGTGAAAATGCAAATGCCTTATGGAAAGTATAAGGGCTACTTAATTTGCAATATCCCTGAAAGCTATTTGCTTTGGTATAAAGATAAAGGCTTCCCGAAGGGTAAATTGGGCGATTTAATGGCCACCATGTTTGAGATTCGCGTTAACGGATTGGAATATTTGTTAACGCCATTGAAAAATCAGCATAAGTAAAAATGCTAAAATTGATTCAAGGTTTGAATAACAGCTAACTATGAATATTCGATTTTTCAAAACAGCTCCCGCAGATTAAGATGATTACGCAGATAAATCTGCGCTCTTGGCGTAATCTGCCGGAAACAGATTAAATCTCACAACCATTTTCATCGCAAATGGCATCATCATTTTTATTTAACGAAGTTAAAGTTGATTTTGGCTGGTTTTCTTTCCACTCTGTAAAGCTTTGTGTTAACGCATCAGTAAAAGCTTGTACAGGTTGTGCCCCAGAAATGCCGTACTTTCTATCCATTACAAAATAGGGAACGCCTCTAATCCCTAAATTCTGACTTTCGTAAATGTCATAACGAACTGCCTCAGCAAATTGATCTCCGCTTAAAACTTCTTCAGCCTCTACTCGATTTAAACCAATTTCTACAGCAAGATCAATCAAAACGTCATTATCACCAATATTGCGGCTGTTTACGAAATGTGCTTCAAAAAGCTTTTCTTTTGCTAAATCTTGTAAATTATGCTCCGCAGCTAAATGGATTAAACGGTGTGCATTAAAAGTATTTGCAGGGATGTTGGTGTCGAAATCGATTTTTAAACCAGCATTTGAGGCCATATCTACCACTTGTTGCGTCATTTGTTTGGCTTGTTCAATAGGCATGCCTTTGCTTCGGCTCAGATAACCGTAAATGGTCTCATTATTGGTATTATGGTAATCGGGGTTAAGCTGATAGCTTTTCCAATTTACCTCAATTTCTTCTTTAAAAGGCAGTTTTTCAATTGCTTGTTCAAAATGACGCTTACCAATATAGCAAAACGGACACATCACATCCGACCAGATTTCGACTTTCATGATGTAAAAATAAATCCTAAATGGCAAAGGATCGTTGTTCTAAAGTAAAAAGATCAAACTATATTAACCGTAAAGATTGTATAAAATTTTATATGTTTGAGTTACCAAATAAATATTTCACAATGAAAAAATTAATTTTAATGCTCTTGGTTTCGAGCGCCTGCTTTACTGCGAAGGCTCAATTTGAAGGTTCAAAGCAAGTTTTTGAAAGCCCAAAACTTAACACAGAAAAGGCTACACACAAACTGGTGGCCATTTTACCTTTTAGTACTAAAATTTCTTACAAGAAACAGCCAAAAGGCTTTAGTGCCGAAGCAAATCGCGATCAGGAAAAAACTATGTCTAAATCTATCCAATCCAGCATGTACACATTCTTGTTGCGAAAATCAACAGATTATACGGTTGAATTTCAAGACCCAGATAAAACAAATATTCTCCTGAAAAAAGCGGGTGTTGCAGATAAGCTGGATGAAACTACTAAAGATGAAATTGCTAAAATTTTAGGAGTTGATGCCGTTTTAGGAGGAAAATTTGAAACGGAACAAACCAAAAGTGAGGCAGGCGCAATAGCATCAGCAGTGTTATTTGGTGGCCTTGGGGGTAAAACCGGAACTGGATCCTTAACACTAACATTAAATAGTGGCGCATCTGGCGATTTGCTTTGGCGTTTTTTTAAAACTATGGATGATAACGTAATGTCTTCTACCGATGTACTGGTAGAACGAATGATGAGAAAAGTGTCGAGAAATTTTCCATACTCTAAATAAACTTTAGCAAACGGAAGCCAACTTTTAAGTTAGCTTCCGTTTATTTTTATTTATACAATTGGTTAAATATCATTTTAAAAGTTCCGTGGGTTTGCGCCCTAAAGGCAATCTCTGGCCCAAAAGCGTATAATTTACCTTTGCCAACATTTGCTTCGAAAGCAGTTACACCATCTTGCAAATAAGCTTGTCCCCATGCCCACCCGCTGCGTAAAGGCGTAGCAGATTCAAACCACATTAAAGGTTTAATTTTTCCTGCAGTAATTGCATCGCCGGTTAATTTAAAAACAGGACTGTTATCAAAGTAAATATCAGCTTTCTTTTCCATTCCCCAAACCGCCGGTTGCTTAGTATCAACAGCAACATTTAAAACACTACCAGGCACATAATATTTTTCTGCAGGTAATCTTTTTTCCTCTCCGTTTACAATTTCCATCATCGCATTGCGTACAGGAAGTTTTAAGTGATAAGCTAAATTTGTACTGCTGCCAATCGTTACAATGTTTCCTCCATCTTCTAAAAATTTCTTCAACTGTGGAATGGATTTATCTGCTGATATTCTACCCAATCGGTTTCTAAACTCTTCGGGAATATCTTCGGCTTTTGGTCCAAAGTTTCTTGAGCTAAACCCACCAGCCTGAACAGCAGGAATGGCACCACCAACAAAAATAATCACATCGTATTTCGACTTTAAATTCCCAGCATCAATATCTTGAGGATAAATAACTTTAGCATCATAATGATACTGCTCCATAATAAAACGCATCCAGCCAGAAGCCATTGACCCACCGTAAGTATCCCAAAGGGCGATTCTCGCAGCAGACACTTTAGATTTATCTTTAGGAGCCGCACCCGTTTTTAATTTAACATTGGCTTTTTCTAGCACTGATTTGCCGGCAGCAGGAACATAAAAATCACCGTTCTCATTCGATCGGTAAACTTCTACCCTGTTCTTCAACAAATCGTTAACTGCTGTATAAGAATCGTTCTGTGCGGCACTTAAAACATAATTAGAACCTACAATTTTATTCTCTGAAGCCAATAAGTTGCCATAAGGATTTTTCTCAAACGGTCCGGTGAAATCATCTTGAATGCGGTCAAATTTCACATCCATTAAATAAGCCAAAGTCCAGCCCGCAGCATCGTAAGGAGGAATAGGTGCACCGCCTTCGTATTTAAAGTCATTCGGGTGATCTTGTGCCTCGAACATATCCAAAACGTGCGGACGGAATGCTTGATCCGTCTTAACCACATAACTTCCTGCCGGATATTTTTTTCCTGCTACCGTAAACGCGGAGGTAGCCTTATTCACCACTATTCCTGTCCTAATCAATGCATTTAAAAACTTGATGGCAGAATTGAAATCCGGCTGATCTGCCGATAAAATATAACCACGGGGATCTCGATTTACCGGAGCATTCATCACCGTATCAAAATACTTAACATTCATTGCCCTTCTGGCGCCAAACTCACTATCACCCATATCAGCAGCACCTGAGCCTCCTTTTTGCGCAGCTGCGTTAATGGCTTCAATTTTCTTTGGAGAGAAAGACCAGGTATCTTTTTTGCCTCTATCAATGGAGTTTTTTCCCATTTGATAAATGTTAAACAACAACTCATCAGCATGGCGCTGTGCGTAGTTCAACACCGCATAATTTAAGGATACGGAGTAATCGATCGAATTTTTGAAATACCATTTGCGTGGCGTAACGGGATTTGGTGAATCGCTATTTGGCAACAACCGCGATGGTACAAGCGGAATTTCTGATGGTGTAGGGCTACCTACAATTTCCGTAAGTAGACCAATCATATTGTGAAAATAGGTGGTAGTTCTTAATCCGCCATTGTACCAGGTAGAAAATACCGAACCGCCTCTTTGCGTATATCCTGGCTTTGCCTCAACATTCAATCTGGTGTGCATTGCGGCACCAACAGCATCTAAACTCGTTAATAGTGTAGGATCGAAAACGTAGTTAAACGGATCGCGATAAGGCGGGCCTGCAACCACCGTTCCTGCCGGACCAGCCTGATGGTGGTTGTACATGATTTGAGGAATCCACTCTACAAAAAGCTGGCGACCCATGTTTTGTGTTTCTTTCAGGTTCAACATAAAAAAGTCGCGGTTGTTATCATGCCCGGCGTACTTTTCATATAAGGTTGGCCAACCCGAAAGCACTCGTTTTTTAGGGTCCTTCTCCCGCATATACCAATTAGCCACCAACTCTTGCCCATCTGGATTGGCGTGGGTAAATAAAATGATCACGTTATCCAAAATCTTCATCGTTTCCGGATCTGTTTTCGAAGCAAATTCATAGGCAGTCTGGATTAACTGGTGTGCGCCTACGGTTTCATTGGCGTGTAATCCACCATCAATCCAAACTACTGCTTTACCTTCTTGCGACAAAGCTTTTGCTTGCGTAGGCGAAAGCTCTGCATGTGCCAATTGCTGCGAAATTTCTTTGTACCTGGCTAGTTTTTCAAGGTTAGCAGGCGACGAAACAATTAACATGTATTGCGATCTTCCCTCCTCAGTTTTACCAATATCTACAAGTTTCACCCGCTTGGATGTTTCTGCAAGCTTTTTGAAATAAGCTTCCGTTTGCGTGTAATTGGCCAGTTGATAATCATCGCCGATGGTGAAGCCAAAGTGAGATTTTGGTGTAGGAACATCTTGCGCCATGGCACTGCTGCTCAATATCAAAAAGGCAAAACAGAACTTTTTAAAGTAAAATTTAGTCATAGTTAAGGTTGTTTGTTGGATGATCAAATATAATGTAGAAACTTATCGATTTTTTGCATGCTCTAAATTTGTTACAAGCTAGGCTTTTCGAACATGCTTAACTAAATTTGCCGACTAAATCATCATCATGACCTTAGACGAGAGAATTCAGAATTCGACAACCAGTATTTTTAAAGCTGTTTTTCCAAATACTACCAACCATTACGATACTTTATTCGGCGGAACCGCCATGCACATGATGGATGAAGTGGCTTTTATTACAGCTACGCGTTTTAGCAGGCAAATTATGGTAACCGTTAGCACCGATAGAATTGATTTTAAAAAACCCATTCCAGCAGGAACTATTGTGGAACTGATTGGTAAAGTAAGCCATGTGGGCAATACCAGTTTAAAGGTTAATGTAGAAATTTACATAGAGCAAATGTATGCCGAAGGCAGGGCACTTGCGGTTCATGGCGATTTTACTTTTGTTGCCATCGATGAAAATAAAAAGCCAATTCAGGTGATCAAATAATTATTAGCATTTATTTCAGGTCAATCATTTTAGCTTTGATTTATGTCACATCAACCTTCTGAAGAAGAACTACGAAATATCGCAAGGCAATTGCGTCAGCCTGAAGGTGAACACGGTATAAAAACCGGCGAAATGATGAATGTGAGCAATATCGAAATGACTAATTCTGCTATTGATGCTTTAAATCTATGCGACGAAGAAACCGTATTGGAAATCGGCCATGGAAATGGAGGGCACATTGCAAATTTACTGAGTAAAGCACTGGATTTAAAATATGTTGGTGCCGACATTTCGGAAACCATCATTACTGAAGCTAAGAGAATCAATACGGATTTTATTGGTCAGGTAGATTTTAAATTAACAAACGGCATTAGTTTACCCTTTTCAGACGCCCAGTTCGACAAAATTTTTTCGGTAAACACTATTTATTTTTGGGAAAATCCTGCCGCATACCTGTTGGATATAAAGCGTGTATTAAAACCTGGCGGAAGTTTTGTTTTGTGTTTCGCTGATAAAAGTTTCATGGAAAAACTCCCTTTTACTAAATATGGTTTTATCCTGTACGATTTGGATGCGATTATTGCTTTGTTGCAAGAAGCTGGATTTAACATTGGCGTATCGATTAAAAAAACAGAGCAAATTAAAAGTAGTTTGGGGTTTATGGTAGAACGAGATTATTATGTGGTTTCGGCAAGCAAATAGAACACGCTACGAATAACGGAAGAGTAAGTTCTCTTGAATAAGCAGGATTGTGGTATCGGATAGTTTATTACTGACGACACAACATTAAATAACAGCACCATTTTTGGCCAACTAGCCCCGGGTGAAGCGATACCCTGCAGCAAGGAGGGTACCGACGATGCGAAGCGTATAAGCGTAACACGGGAAATAATTGAGTGATGTGTACAGGCTCTGCGCTACAAAAAGATTTGAACTTTATTTGATCGAATTCTATTTTGCAGCCGGTTAATTACCGAAAATACCTATGACAAAATTAGGTACAGGTAAGCGTAAACAACGGGAGCTGCCAGCAACAAACCATCAAAACGGTCGAGTAGGCCACCGTGCCCAGGCAATAGGCCGCCACTGTCTTTTGTATCCAAACTACGTTTCAACATCGACTCTACCAAGTCGCCTAATGTGCCAAAACAGGCAATAAGCACCGCCATTCCGGCCCAAACCCAGGCTTGGTTTTCCTTAAAAAGAAACGATAATCCAAATGAAACCAAAACGCTGGTGAACATCCCTCCAAAAAAGCCTTCCCAACTTTTCTTTGGCGAGTGGCGCTCAAAAAGTTTACGCTTGCCATACTTTACGCCAAAAAGATAAGCGCCCGTATCATTTGCCCAAAGCATCAATAAAAAAGCAAGCGGTAAATGGAAGTTATATTCGTTCCAGTCTCTTAAAAAACCTAAGGCATGGAAAAAGCAAAATGGAATAGTTACATACACAAAGCCGACAAATGTATAGGAAATGTTGGCAAAAGGAATTTTGTTTTTCTTATATAACTCGGTAATAAAAACCGAAAAAATTAAGGGGATACAAAGCAGTAGATATTTAACATCATACTGCAAATAATGCAAGCCGGCAGCCATCAAAAAGATAAGTGCCCCGGCTACCAAACCTATGTTACGGTGAGGCCGGATGCCTGAATTTTTGATCAATTTGTAAAACTCAAAAAGCGATAAAATGCTTAATACGAGATAAAATATAGTAAAAGCGTAGCTCCCCAAAAAAATGGAGCCCAGCATCACAATGGTAAAAAAGAAAGCGGTTATTGCCCTGGTTTTCATATTGAAAAAGGTAAGTGGGAAAATGAAGTCTGGAAAATCGAAAACCTATTATTCAATTTCATTTTCTACAATGTATTCTATGGCTTTATCGAAATCCGATTTATTAACCAAAACATTTATTTCGCCAATGTTGTAAGCCGATAATTGCTTATTCATAGTAACCGCAGGAATTCCAGCTTCTGTTAAACCCTGCTTTAAAACCTCTGCAGCAAATGGGTTGCTGGTGGTGTATACTTTAATCCAATTTTCGCTCACGTTCTGCGCTATCTTTAAAAAATTTAAACAAAGCTATGGTAATTATTGCACTAATTAAATAGCCATACCATGGAAAACCAATCGGCTCATCTGCTTTATTTAGAGGCATATTATGTTTTTGCATGTAGAACGCCGCACAAACGGCGTAAGCATTATTAATAAAATGAGCCAACATGGCGTACCAAAGGCTTCCGCTATAAAAATATAAATAACCAAAACCAGCGCCTAAAAGCATACGTGGTATAAAGCCGTAAAACTGAACGTGGATGGCACTGAATATAATGGCAGTAAGCCAGATTGCTAAATGAGGGCTATTGAAGGCTTTTGTTAGCGACCGTTGCACACCACCACGAAACATAAGCTCTTCGCCAATTGCTGGTAAAACGGCAATCATAATCAAGTTTATAATAAAATCGAAGTTGCTGCGAACCGTAATGAGCTGAATGGTAATTTTCATTGCCGCATCCTCTTTTTCTTTCATCCATTGCTCTACAGCCTTCAAATAATCTGGCAATACCATCTTCTGGTTAATCAGTACCGTCCACTCCATAAAAGGCATGCTCACGATCATAATCATTAAAACCAGAAAAATTAATAAAGTTTGAGGCTTTTTAAAGCTGTAGAACTGAGTAACTTTTTTGCCTTCAGTAAGCGCCAAGGCGATAGGAGGTAAAATAAATGTGCCTATAGAACTTAGAATCTGGATAATTTTAAATTCGGTAATAAATTTAGGGTTGCCTGTTAAAAGTAGCTCCAAATTGCTAACCATCCCTAAACCATTAATTATTAAAATAATTACGATAGCCAAAAGACCGAACACAAAACCACCGAGCAAAGCGTAAAATAAAAGTAAAAGTAGTTGTAAGAAAGGATTGATTTCCTCCTTGTTAGGTTTTACAAAAATCATTATTTGTACCTTTGTGTGTTTTATAAATTGTTTGAAGATAAAGAATGTCTGTAAAGATAGGAAATATAGATTTAGGTGAGTTCCCATTGTTGCTTGCCCCGATGGAAGATGTGAGCGATCCGCCGTTCCGTTACGTTTGTAAGCAGAATGGTGCTGATTTGATGTACACCGAGTTTATTTCGTCTGAAGGGTTGATTCGCGACGCAGCAAAAAGTCTTCAAAAGCTAGACATTTTTGAATACGAAAGACCGATAGGCATCCAAATTTTTGGTGGAGATATCGAGCATATGCGTGAAGCATCTGAAATTGCATCTGCTGCCGGACCAGATTTAGTTGATATTAACTACGGCTGCCCGGTAAAAAATGTAGTTTGTAAAGGTGCGGGTTCTAGTTTACTTCGCGATATTGATAAAATGGTAAAAATGACAGAAGCAGTTGTTAAAGCTTCACATTTGCCCGTAACAGTAAAAACCCGCCTAGGTTGGGATGATGATAGTAAAAACGTTTATGAAGTAGCAGAAAGACTTCAAGATGTTGGCATTCAAGCCTTAACAATTCACGGCAGAACAAGGGCGCAATTATATAAAGGTGAAGCTGATTGGAGTTTAATTCGAGAAATTAAGCGCAATCCCCGTATTAAAATCCCCATTTTTGGAAATGGCGACGTTGATAGTCCGGAAAAAGCTGCCAACTGGCGCATGGAATATGAAGTTGATGGCATTATGATCGGACGAGCGGCAATAGGCTACCCTTGGATTTTTAGAGAGGTGAAGCACTTCTTTAAAACCGGAGAACATTTACCCGGACCAACTATTGAAGAGCGCATAAACGTTTGCCGCACCCATTTGGATAAATCGTTGGAATGGAAGGGACCTAAAACTGGTATTTTCGAGATGCGGAGACATTACGCCAACTACTTTAAAGGCCTACCAGATTTTAAGCCCTACAGAATGCGTTTAGTAGCAGAGCCAGATATCAATAATATTTATAGCATTTTGGAAGAAGTGTCAGAAAAATTTGCCAGCTACGAAGCTACAAAAGTAATGGCTTGATTTTTGAATTGATTTTTATACATTCGTCACGATCATGGTTACTGCAATTACAGATGGGGTTAAAGTTTCAGTTGAAACTGTTTACCAGCCAGAATATTCAAATCCGGTTAATGAGCATTTTATGTTTGCTTATCGCGTAGAGATTTCTAATCTTTCTGATTATGCTGTGCAGTTGATGCGCCGTCAATGGTTTATTTTTGATTCTAACAGTAGCCGCAGAGAAGTTGAAGGCGAAGGTGTTGTAGGTTTACAACCCATTATCCAACCTGGTGAAACACATGTTTATGTTTCTGGTTGTAATCTTAAAACTGACATGGGCAGTATGAGAGGTGCTTATTTAATGAAACGTTTAATGGATGAAGCTGAATTTGAGGTTGATATTCCCCAGTTTCAATTGGTGGCACCATATAAATTAAATTAATCGCTTAATTTTTTAGGTGCCAAGAAGGTAATCATTTTCCCCGCTGATCACGCAAATAAATATCGCAGATTTAAAATGATTTTACGGTTTGATTGATAACCTCTATAAAAATATCTTCTGTTCTTGGCTATTTTAATCTGCGGGAAATTAATCTTCGACTTCAATCTTCACACTCATTTTAAAAAAAAAGCGGTCAGGAAAATTCTGAACCGCTTTGTTGTTTTTCTTAAGTAAGTATTTTAATCTCTGCCTCTTCCAAATAGCATTGATGCGTAGTAAAGCAAGTTTGCCAATGCACCAACTGCAGCTACTACATAGGTCATTGCAGCCCACCAAAGTGCATCTTTAGCCTGGCTATTTTCTTCTTGCGTTTGCATTACACCCGGGTTATTTTTTAACCAGGCCAATGCTCTGTTGCTAGCATCAAATTCTACTGGTAACGTGATGATGCTAAAGATGGTAACCAAAGCTAGTCCGACTACACCAATAGCTAAAACAATCGGCGTCACTGCGAAAACCAATAACATCACTCCAATGAGTAAAACCCACTGCAGCAGATTTGATGAAATGCTTACTACAGGCACCATCGTGCTTCGAAGATTAAGCCATGAGTACGATTTTGCATGTTGTACCGCATGCCCGCATTCATGCGCAGCCACTGCCGCCGCTGCTACACTTCTACTATAATATACATCTGTACTTAAATTTACGGTTCTATCTGTTGGATTGTAATGATCTGTTAATTGTCCTTCTGTGCTCATCACTTTCACATCGTATATTCCGTTATCATGTAGCATTCTTTCTGCTACCTCTTTGCCCGATAAACCTGAGCTAAGTTGCATTTCTGCATATCGAGAAAACTTGTTTCTGAAACGCCACTGTACAAACATGCTCAGCAATAATACCGGGATGATTATTACTAAATAAACTCCCATTTCTTTTCTGTATGTTTTTCAATTTGCAGTATATCAAAAAGCGTTCCCATAATATTTGCAATACATTTTATAGTACATTTATGGTATGGCAGATAACTTTTCTTATTGGGAGCAAAGCAGCTTTTTTAACTATGATGCAATTATAATTGGTAGCGGAATCGTTGGCTTAAATGCAGCCATTCACCTAAAAAAATCATCTCCAAATTTGAATATTGCCGTTTTAGAGCGTGGATTTCTACCATCTGGTGCCAGTACTAAAAACGCTGGTTTTGCATGTTTTGGAAGCGTTTCCGAACTGATTGAACAAGAAAAAACAAGTACTGCCGAAGGCCTACATAGAATTATAGAAAAACGTTGGAAGGGATTGCTGAATATGCGTTCGTTATTAGGTGATAATGTAATTGATTACAGGCCATTGGGCGGCTTCGAATTATTTAAAAGTACTGATCACCAATTGATCAATAGCTGTGTATCAAAAATTGAACATTTTAACATTTTGATTGGTGACATTGTAGGAAAGAACGCATTTTCCTTAAACAATAATAAAATCGATGTATTTGGCCTTGAAGGAATAAGTAACCTCATAACAAACCGATATGAAGCTCAAATTGATACCGGCAAGATGATGGTTGGCTTAATAAAATATGCACAGGCTTTGGGTATTATGATTTTTAATAATTGCAGTGTAAATGCTATTCAACAAGAAAGCAATGGTAATATTCTTATTACGCCTCATGGTAGTTTCTTTTGTAAAAAGCTGATTGTTGCCACCAACGCATTTATCAAATCATTAATACCAACGGTTGATTTATTACCCGGACGCGGACAGGTTTTAGTAACTAAACCTATTGTAGGCCTAAAAATAAATGGAACTTTTCATTATGATAAGGGATACTATTATTTCAGAAATATTGGCGATCGTGTTTTGCTGGGTGGTGGAAGAAATATAGACTTCAAGACGGAAGAAACCACGGCATTTGGCGAAACGAAGGTTGTTCAAAACGCTTTGGAAGAATTGCTAAAAACCGTTATTTTACCATACCAACATTTTGAAATAGATTTAAGGTGGAGCGGGGTAATGGCATTTGGCGAACAGCTTGAACCATTAATTAAACAGGAAACCGAAAATATTTTCTATGCAACAAGGTGTAACGGGATGGGCATCGCCATCGGATCGCAAACCGGAGAGGATGTAGCAGAACTGCTGCTTCAATCCGGAATTTAATTTAAGGAGCTAGTCATTTTTTCTACTCTTTCCGCATAACTGTCATTCGGAACAATCCATCTAAAAACTTCATTTTTCCACTGCTGGAGCTTTTTCTTATTTAAAAGTTTATAGTATTTAAAAGCAATATTATAGGCCATATCCGCCTTCGCCGTTTCGTCTGTACATTCCTTTATCGCATAGTAATACATTTCTTCAGCCTGTTTTAATTCGTTTGCATTGGTTTGTTTAAATACTAAAGATTTATATAATTCACAATTGGTTTGTCTGGCTTCAGATACATCTGCAAGGGCTTCGCCTAGATAAAAACTAGCCAGGAGTTCACGTTTTTTGCCATTATAAGCATAGTAGAATTCTCTATCTAAACCCGGGTACTTTTTATCTTTGCTTTTTACCATTTTTAGAAATTTCAAAGCTTTTTCTGCATTGCCCCACTTGTTGTATGTATGTCCCCATCTAAATAAGCGATCTATATTTTGATCGTCGGTTCTATAAAACTTCAACCAATCCGGTACCGGTATAATTGCCAATTCTTTATATCTATCTTTTGGAATTTCTGCTGCCATCACCTTATTTGGTGCTATCCTAACTTTAAGCTTATTAACTTTCATTTTTACGTAATTGGATGCAAAATTAATGGAAAATGCACCATCGAGACTGAATGTTAATCCAGCTGAATTATCCATATAAACATAACCGTAATAATATTGCAAAGAGTCAATTTGGATAGCGATCCATTTGTCTTCACAATCAACCAAAAACTTATCGAATTTGAGATCAGTTTGAGCCTTTGCTCCAAAAGAACAGAGCATAAGGAGGCACAATAATAGTTTCATAATAGGAATTTTGTGTGTTATTTAAAGATAACAGTTTTATTGCCACTTACAAAAACACGATCCTCAAAAATAAACTCAAGCGCTTCCAATAGCACTTTTTTCTCTATTTCTTTTCCGGCCCGCACCATTTCTTTTACGCCAAAGTTATGGTCGATATGGGTAGTGTGCTGTGTAATAATTGGTCCTTCGTCAAGGTTATCAGTTACGAAATGAGCGGTTGCACCAATAATTTTCACGCCTCGCTCAAAGGCTTGCCGATAGGGATTCGCACCAATAAAAGCGGGTAAAAATGAATGATGTATGTTAATCACTTTGCCGGCATAGTCCTTAACAAAATCGGCAGAAAGAATTCGCATAAATTTGGCTAAAACCAGATAATCTAAATCAAATTGATTTAAAACCTCTTTTATTTCTGCTTCAAATTGTGCCTTCTCTTTTCCAAGATGATCCACAAAGAAATATGGAATACCTAATTTTTCACTAAAATCGCGAAGCGATTCATAGTTGCCGATGACACATTTAACATTAGCTCCGAGTGTTTTAAACTGATTTTTGATCAGGATTTCGGCCAGACAATGGTATTCCTTTGTCACCAAAACAGCAATCTGCTTTTCTTGCTGGGCAATCACATTTACTTCGGCATCGTTGGGCAACGTTTCCAATAGTTTTTGCTCCAGTTGATTCTTGTTATCGATGCTTCCGGTACATGCTATTCGGGTAAAAAAAGCTTTATTGGCTGCATCCACAAATTCCCTCATCGCAACAATATTGAGCTGTTGACTGGCTAAAACACGAGTAATATTGGCTACCAAACCAACTTGATCGGGGCAGGAGATGAGAATTGTTAATTCGTTCATTGAATGTATTTAAAGTTCAATGATAAGAAATTTGATTTGCAGATGGGTAGAATAAATTGCAATAGCAGCTATCTTTAAGAAAAAGTGAGCCGCACATTCACAGATAAGATAGATTACTAGTTCTTTCTAACAATGTCTGACCAAAACTTTAGCGGCTAGAAAAAGCAAATTATTTTGGTAAATCTCTTTTTAATACCGATTTTTACTAAAATTTTTATCTTGATGGAATATGCTGCAATTGGCCTTCTCGTTATTATTTTATTGGTTTTGGTATTACTTTTCTTTAAAAAGCCGCAACCATCTGTTGCATTAATTTCGATAGAAGATTTTGAGAAAACCAAAGCGGAAAACGATTCGCTAAAAATTGCACTGGCGAGAGTTGAGGAAAGGGTTGCTAACTTATCTACGGAAAAAGAGCACATCACGATATTGCTGCAACAAGAGCAACAACGTTTAATAGACGAGCTTCAGGCTGAACGCGATCGCCTGGCTGATGCCAATCGTGAATTGGAAAGTACACGCTCTTTTTATCTTGCAGAAAAGGAAAAATTAGCCGAACAGAAATTAAGCTACGAACAATCTCAGGAAAAATTAAATAAAGATTTTGAATTGATTGCGAATAAAATTTTAGAGGAAAAATCTTCTCGGTTTGTAGAACAGAACAGAACAAACCTCGATTTGATTTTAAATCCTTTAAAAGAGAATATCAAGGCTTTTGAGGATAAAGTAGAAAAGGTTTACAAGGCAGAATCTGATGAACGGAATATTTTGAAAGGAGTAATTTCTGAATTACAGATCCAAAGTAAAATGATTCAGGAAGATGCTAACAACCTTACAAAGGCGTTAAAAGGTGACAGTAAAAAACAGGGAAATTGGGGGGAAGTTATTTTAGAAAAGGTTTTGGAGCGTTCTGGTTTGGTTAGAGATCAGGAATATCGCATTCAGGCCTCGCTAGTATCCGCCGAAGGCGGTCGATTTCAGCCAGATGTGGTAATTGATTTACCAGATGATAAACATCTTGTAGTCGACGCTAAGGTAAGTTTGGTAGCTTATGAGCGCTCCATATCGGCAGAAACAGAAGAAGAGCGTGAAGGCTATGTAAAAGCGCATTTGACCTCCATAAAAAATCATATTCAGGAATTATCGGCAAAAAACTATCAGGATTTATATAAGATCAATTCTCCAGACTTCGTTTTATTGTTTGTGCCGATAGAATCATCATTTAGTATTGCCGTACAAAAAGATGCAGAGCTGTTTAATTTTGCCTGGGATAGGCGAGTGGTTATCGTAAGTCCATCAACTTTGTTGGCCACTTTGCGCACCATTGCCAGTATGTGGAAACAGGAAAGGCAAAACCGAAATGTATTTGAAATCGCTGAGCAAGCGGGCTTTCTTTACGAAAAATTTGTTGGCTTTCTTAAGGATATGGAAGATATTGGAAGACATATCGGATCGACACAAAAGGCTTATGATGGCGCTTTTAATAAATTAAAGGAGGGTTCAGGAAATATGATTTCTAAAATTGAGAACCTTAAAAAATTAGGTGCCAAAGTGAAAAATAATAAACAGATCGATATTAAGTATTTGGATGAGGAGTAGGCTTATCGGTGGTGTGATATCAATCGATAGGATAATATTTCAATTATTTATTAATCTCCAATTTATCTAAAAATGACTTTAATTCAATGATAGAACTTGGGGAAAAATAAGTTTTTTTAGAATCTGCGTCAGCTGTTCTACCAGATACAATCCCAACAACCTTTGCATTTTCATCAATAACAGGTGCCCCACTCAAACCGCCAAATTGATCTGGAACAATAACGTCTTTTAATAAAATTCGTTTGCCGACTGTTTTAAAATATTCGAATTCATAAACTCGCTGCAAACCACTTTCAATTTTTCTAGTCCAACACACAACGTAAAGTTTTTCTCCCTCATTAAGTGGTGTATCTCTAATTTCAAGGGCTGTAACTTGTGTTTTGTTTTGCTTAATTACTAACAAGTCATCTTCATAAAATGCTCTTTCAGCTATTTATTCGTTCTTGTTTTCATTCAATAATTTATCAACCACAACATTTTCTGATGGTTTGTTTAAATTAAATAGCATCCAGTTTTTGATTCCATTATCTAATGAGACGCCTTCCATTTCATCAGACTTTATGAATTTGATTAAATGTTTTGCTGTAACTGCGAAGGTATCTTGATTAAATTTCAGTAAAAATCCGCAACCTAATTTCATTTGATTGAATTTACTATCGAAGAAGTCTATTTTATTGACTAGAGCAATATCTTCGAACTTTTTTGATGAAGTTGCTTCCCGTCCATAGCAGCTTGAAACAATTATAAATATTGCTACGGTTAGGATGGTTGATTTCAATATTTTATTTATTAAAAGCGTTCCAACCTTGTGCTTTCAATTCATGAACATTGTTTGATTTTGAAACCATTTTACATCCAGAATTTTTGTCAGTAACGTGACCAATAACGGTAATATCTACGTCGTGTTTTAGTTTCTTATAATCTTCCTGGCTGATTGTAAACAATAACTCATAATCTTCACCACCACTTAAGGCACAAACTGTAGGGTCGATACCTAATTCACGAGCTGTTTCATAAGTCATTGGATCTAATGGAATTTTCTCCTCATAAATGGTAACACCCTTATCAGATTGTTCAGCAAGATGAAGAATTTCAGAAGCCAATCCGTCCGAAACATCGATCATTGATGTAGGTTTAATATCCATATCTTCCAAAAGTGCCACAATATCCATGCGTGCTTCAGGCTTCAATTGTCGTTCGATGATATAATCTTTTCCTTCCAAATCCGGTTGAATTTGTGGATTCTCCAAATAAATCAGCTTCTCTCTTTCTAAGATCTGAAGACCAACATAAGCGCCACCCAAATCGCCTGAAACACAAAGTAAATCATTTTCCTGAGCGCCATTTCTATAAGTAACTTTATCTGCATCAGCATAACCAATACTCGTAATGCTAATCACCAAACCTTGTTTGCTTGATGAAGTATCCCCACCAATCAGGTCGATATTAAACTTGTTGCAAGCCAATTCAATTCCTTTATAAATTTCTTCTACAGCTTCCAGCGGAAATTTGCTTGACAATCCTAATGAAACGGTAATCTGACTTGCTTTGCCATTCATGGCGTAAATATCACTCAAATTAACCTGAACTGCTTTATAACCCAAATGCATCAAAGGCACATAAGCCAAATCGAAATGGATCCCCTCCAAAAGTAAATCAGTAGAAACCAATATTTGTTTGCCTTTAGCATCCAAAACAGCAGCATCATCACCAACACCTTTTACCGAGTAATCGTTTCTAATTTTAAAATTGGTTGTTAAGTGTTTGATTAAACCAAACTCACCTAATTCGTTAATATCTGTACGCTCTTTATTTTCAAACATATCCATCCGAAACCCCTTAAGGGTCTTTTATTAATAATTATACATTTCTAAAGGGCAAAAACCCCTATTTTTTATTTTTAAAATAATTTGTCATGCCAGGTATAGAGAAGATCCATTTGCCTAACTTCAAATCAGTGCTTCTTAGCAAACAAATTCTTCATTCGTCAGGATGACAGCATGCTCAGGATGTCAAACCCTTACTCTCCATCCAATTTTTGCCTTCAGTAAACCTTGCAATCAGCATTGCCGCGACATTATCTCCAGTAGCATTTAGAAGTGTCGCCATTGGATCTACCAAAGTTCCTATAATCATCGCCGGAGGTAAAGCTTCTGGTGGCAATTGATAAGCTGAAATCATTAATAACTCTCCAATATAACCCCCATTGGGAATTCCACCTTCTACAATACTCACTAAAACGGTAATACCCAATGCCAAAATGATGGTATCTACATGAACCAAATCCTTTCCAAAAATAGCAAATACTACTGCTATTTTAATTATAGAACTAATGCTCGAGCCATCCTTGTGTAATGTTGAACCTAATGGAATAGTCACATTGGTAATGTAAGCCGGAACACCCATTTTATTTGTTCCCGCTAAATTCGCAGGAATTGTTGCTATGCTGCTGCAGGTTCCAATAGAAGTTAAGGACGGTACAATGTTATTTTTCCAGAATACTTTTATTGCTTTAAAACCACCCGCAATAAAAGCATATAATGTAAAAAATACAATGAAATAGAATGCCCCGACTCCATAGTATAACCCCAATGCTTTGGCATAAGTACCAAAAAGTTGCGGCCCGAAAACACCAACCTGATAAGCAAAATAGGCACCTAACCCTATCGGTCCAAGTTTCATAATTAAGATGATGAGTTTTTTCATCACTTCATTACCCGACACCAAAAAGTTCTTAAATCCATCACCTTCTTTTCCCGAGTATAAGGTAGAAAATCCTACTAGAACGGAGAAAATAATGAGCGCCAGCATATTTTTTCTACTGCCAATCTCGTAAAATTCTCCAACGGTTAAGAGCTGTGTCATTTGCTCTCCGAACGATTGAATTTTTTTGGGTTCAGTTGGAATTGGATTATTGCCCAACGCCTGGTGAATAGGAAAAACCCATGTGGCAGCCAAGGTTAGAATTGCTGCAATAAGGATAGTCGATAAAAAAACCAATACCATAATGGTTAGTAGTTTCCCCAACTTTTTTGTTCGATCTATGTTTGCAATGGCCGAAGACACTGCAAAAAACACCAATGGAATAACGGCAGTAAACAACAAATTTAAAAATATATCACCCAGGGGTTTTATACTTTCAACCTTTTGTCCAAAAATTAGCCCAATAATGCTTCCAGCAGTAATCCCTGCGAGTAGCCAAAGCAAGCCTGAGTAATTTTTTAAGATATTAGTTGTTCTCATTCTGATCATTTATCTGTCATTGCGAGGTACGAAGCAATCTCAAAAAAAAATAGATTGCTTCGTACCTCATCATGACAATTTTTCTAGAGCCCCAGTTCTGCAGAAATATCTAACATTCTTTGAATAGGTTTACGTGCCTGCTCGATAATATGCTCTGGAACAGTTACTTCTGGGGAACTATTTTTGAGACATAAATATAGTTTTTCTAAAGTATTTCTCTTCATGTAAGGACAATCATTGCAAGCGCAACTATTATTAGGTGGCGCTGGAATAAATGTTTTATCTGGGCAAGCTTTTTCCATTTGGTGGATAATTCCACTTTCTGTAGCTACAATGAATTCTGTTGCTGGATTGGAGATGGCATACTTCAAAAGCCCTGTGGTAGAACCAATATAATCGGCCATTTGTAAAACGGCTTCTTCACATTCCGGATGTGCAATAAACCTGGCGTTAGGATGGCGTTCTTTAAGCTTCGTAATTTTTTCTTTCGAAAAAATCTCATGTACCATGCAGGCGCCATTCCAAAGCACTAAATCTCTACCAGTCTTTTTGGCAACCCAGGCGCCTAAATTCCTATCCGGACCAAAAATTATTTTTTGATCTTTTGGCAAACTTTCTACAATTTGAACAGCATTTGTAGAAGTACAAACAATATCGCTTAAGGCTTTCAACTCAGCTGTGCAATTCACATAAGTGATGACCAAATGATCGGGATATTTTTCCTTAAATTTTCTAAACAAATGTGGTGGACAGCTATCAGCCAAAGAACAGCCTGCTTTTACATCTGGTAATAGAACTTTTTTTGTTGGAGATAAAATCTTGGCAGTTTCGGCCATAAAGTGTACTCCTGCAAAAACAATTACCTCAGCATCAGTTTTTGCTGCTTCCTGAGATAAGCCTAAACTATCACCAATATAATCTGCAATATCTTGTATATCAGGTTCTTGGTAATAATGTGCTAGTATAATTGCATTCTTTTCCTTCTTCAGTTTTTCGATTTCAACAAAGAGGTCAAGTGTAGGGTCAATTTCTTCTTCTACGTAACCTTTTTTGTTTATTTCTTCTAAGACATCTATGTTCATTTTTAAATTTTCCTTTTTTGAATTTTGACGTTGGTCAAAGATAAAGCTTTCCACGTCTCAATAATTAATAAGTTATTTTAAATAAATAAATCTTGTTTGTTTATTAGTGTGTTGGTAACGTTGGTAAGTTTATTAAAAACGTTCTTTAATGTAAGTTGTTAATCGTTTACTAACATTTAGATTACATTTTTGTAATATGATAAGATTGATTTTCAGCACTATCGAAAAACTGGTTAATTTTTCTCCATATTGGAATGTTAATTGTTTATAAGTGTGTGAAAAGTTAATTACTCGTACAAAGGTGCTTAAAAATTGAGTAAAAGATTGTGGCAAATTGTCTTTTTAGAGTAGCTTTAAACATTCAAATTTATTTGTTAGTCTTATTTCTACATAAAGCTAACAGTTGTTCTATAGTTATCAACAGCGTTGATAAAGTAAATGTTTTTTAGATGAGAAAAGTAGATTTTCTGGTAATTGGTTCAGGGATAGCGGGTTTAAGTTTTGCACTTAAGGCGGCCAAATTTGGTAAGGTTTTAATTGTTACTAAATCAAATGAAGATGAATCGAATACAAAATATGCGCAAGGTGGTGTCGCAGTTGTTGTTGATAAAGACGATTCTTTCGAGAAACATATACATGATACCTTAATTGCCGGCGACGGTTTATGCGATGAAAAAATTGTGGAAATCGTTGTAAAAGAGGGACCTCAACGCATTCAGGAGATTATTGACTATGGTATAAATTTCGATAAAGATAACTCTGGCTTCTATGATTTAGCCAAAGAGGGCGGGCACTCCGAACACCGTGTTCTACACTATAAAGACATCACCGGATATGAAATTGAGCGGGTACTCCTGAAGGAAATTCATGAGAATCCGAACATAGAGATATTAACACATTACTTTGCACTGGAGTTAATCACTCAGCATCACCTGGGTGAGTTTGTTGATAAACGTACTGAAGATATTAACTGTTATGGGATATATGCCTTTAACACAGAGCTTAACGATGTGGAAAAGATTGTGGCAAACGTTACGGTTATGGCTTCGGGCGGTGCCGGACATGTATATTCTGCCACAACAAACCCGGTAATTGCTACAGGTGATGGTATGGCGATGGTTTACCGGGCAAAGGGAAAGGTAAGGAATATGGAGTTTATTCAGTTTCACCCCACCGCTTTATACCATCCCGGAGAGTATCCTTCTTTCCTAATTTCTGAAGCTGTTCGTGGTTTTGGTGGTGTTCTTCGCCGTAAAAATGGTGAAGAGTTTATGCATGAATACGATGAGCGTAAATCATTAGCGCCCCGTGATATTGTTGCTCGGGCAGTTGATAATGAAATGAAAAAATCGGGTGATGAGTTTGTTTATCTAGACATCACGATGCGTAAGAAGGCTGATATTCTAAAACACTTTCCCAATATATATGCTAAATGTTTATCTATTGGTATTGATATGACGAAGGATTATATACCAGTTACGCCGGCATCCCATTATATGTGCGGAGGAATTTTAGTTGATGAATACGGAAGATCTTCTATCAAAAACCTTTATGCCTGTGGTGAGGTTTCTTCAACTGGTTTGCATGGTGCTAACCGCTTGGCTTCTAACTCTTTACTTGAGGCTACTGTTTTTGCACATCGCATTTATCAGGATGCTGTTGAGAACTTCAAAAATAATGTGATTCCAGAAAATATTCCAGAATGGGATTCGCAAGGGGTTACGCAAAGCAATGAAGACGTTCTGGTTACCCACAATTTAAGAGAATTGCAGAAAGTGATGGGCGATTATGTTGGTATAGTTCGTTCTGATTTTCGTTTAGAAAGGGCGCACCGAAGACTGTTTTTAATTTATCAGGAAACAGAGGAGTTCTATAAAAAGAACAAGGTTTCGGTGAAGCTTTGCGAACTGAGGAATGTAATTCAGACTGCTTATTTGGTCATAAAATCGGCCATGAAGCGTAAAGAGAGTAGAGGTTTGCATTTTACGACTGATTACCCTGATCACGCTAAAGAACTAATTGATACTGTTTTTTAAACTGATGCTGTGTTTTTTCTGAACTTATTTCAGTATATAGAAAAGAGATAAACGATTACCCTAAAAACCTGATTTAGATTCAGGAGTATGTGAAAATATAGCTATGGCACTAATACTTCCAGTAAAAAACAAATATCCTGAAATAGGAAAAGATAACTTCATCGCTGAAAACGCTACAATTGTGGGCGATGTTACTATAGGGAATAATTGTTCGGTTTGGTTTAATGCGGTGATTAGAGGCGATGTAAACGCTATTACAATTGGAAATGAATCCAATATCCAGGATGGCGCTGTAATTCATGCTACGTATTTAAAAGCCTCAACAAACATTGGAAATAGAGTATCTGTCGGTCACAATGCAATTGTTCATGGTTGTACAGTTCAAGATCATGTTTTGGTAGGTATGGGTGCAATTGTAATGGATCATGCCGTTATTGAAGAGTATTGTATCATCGCTGCTGGATCAGTAGTGTTAGAGAACATGGTTTGTGAAACAGGTTATTTGTACGCCGGCACCCCAGCAAAAAAAATAAAGCCCATTACTGATGAGCAAAGGGCTTTATTAAATAAGTTACCAGATAATTATATTATGTATTCCAGCTGGTTTACAAATCCATAATTAATCTTTCGGTGGGGCTGGGATAGCTAAGGGATCTTCTCTTTCCCAATTCGGTTTAAGATCCAAAAGTGCTTTAAGGTACCATACTTTCTCCGGTTGAGTACCTGCTTTTACATTTCCAGTATCCCAGATTGCGTTTCTGTTTTCGTCATAAATTACTCTAATCATGTATTTTCCGGCGGGATAATTTGCGAAACGAAGCTTCGTATTTCCTTTTATCGGAAATGATTTGATTAGATCCTTTTTCTCTGTCAAAAATTGAACAATATAGTTTTTACTTGAATCTGGTACAGTTACATTATATATTAATGTGGTATAATTATCTGTTGGATCCAGCTTAAAGGTTTTATTGATTTCCTTATTTTTAGCATTGAAAATTGCTGTGAAAGCTCCTGCAGCATATTTTATATCATAGGTTCGTTTTTGTTTCCATGGATACCTGATGTAGTATTTCAAGAAATCAGTACTATCTTTTATCAGTTGAAAGGTTGTTCTTTTAACAGAATCCTCTAATAAAGTAATCTTAGAAGCATCTGCTGCTGTTATTGGGAAAGGAAAAGTTAAGGTGTAGGTTTGGTAGGGATTAAGTTTACCACCACTTGCGTTATCATTAATATTTACATCGCGAACGTAATTATCCTTTTTTCCTTTGCTAAAATTAAGGGTTTGTAAAACCTTGCCTTCATCTTGAATGGCTACCTTAACAGAGTCGAAGCTTAAATCAGTAAGCCATACTTTGGCGGTATCGTTAGTTTTATTAAAGTGAACAAACTTACCTACATCTACTTTCGGAGGATCCGTAATAGTGATTTTCGGTTCTTTAAGTTGTTTGTTTGTTGTAATGGTAATGATGCCATCATTAGCAAGTTTACGATCTGTAACACGAAAATCTGTCGCCAGCTCTTTGAACACCTGCATATTGATATTATCCAGGTTCTTATCAATCGTGATTGGATCTTTCAAAAAGCCAACTTCATCAGATACCTGTTGATATATTTTATCTCCACCACCACTACCTTCTTTAAGAGCATAAATTTTATATTGACCAGCTCTTAGATTGTTAAGCTTATAATTTCCAGAACTATCAGTCAAGGTATATATTGATGGCCTTTTCTTTCCAAAAAGTGTGTCACGTGCTAATGGTAAGATGAAAACAGTCACGTCTTTCTCAAATTCATCGTTTAGCGAGCTTTTTACATTTCCACTCACAGATAAGGAATCAATTTCATTTCCTGTAGAAAATACATAAGATAAATTTTTGACCACATTGCTCTCATTGATATCGGCCACTGCCTTTCCAAAATTTAGGGTGTAGGTTGTATTTTTCTCTAATGTATCCTGAAGTTCAATTTCTAGCCGCTTGGAACGAATTTTTAAAATAGGCGCTCGTTCCTGCTCTGGTGAAATACTAAATTCTTTTGATTCATCCACAAGCTTAAAATATTCATCAAACTCAATTGTAATTTTTTTTGCATTAAAATTACGAGTTTGATTTTTTGGCGTCATATTTAAAATTTTAGGTGGAGTAGAATCTTTCGGTCCACCCTGTGGTGTTTGCATACTTGCACAACCCATAAATAGGATAGAGATAATAACAACTGCTAAAATTTTTTTGTTAAAATACTGAGCTTTTAAATTTGGCATATTTTAAACGTTATGACGAATTTTTGATGTTTTTGGAAATCTGATATTAAAAAAAGTTTTTACGCTTTTATATCGCTTTATTTTAAGCAGATATATTTTTACTTAAATTATTGATAATCAATTACTTACCAATGTAGACCATTAAAACTGAAATATCTGATGGTGATACACCGGAAATTCTTGATGCCTGGCCTAATGTGCGTGGTTTTATTTTGAATAACTTTTCACGGGCTTCTTTTGAGATGGAAACAATTTTATTGTAGTCGAAATCAGGTTTGATTTCCTTGTCTTCCATTTTCAACATTTTAGCTACTATCTCATTTTCTTTTTCAAAATAACTCTCATATTTAATTTTGATTTCTGCTTGTTCTATGGTTTCATTATCTAAATCTTTGGTGGCTTTAGCCAATGGTTTACTTACTTTTATAAGATCTTGTAAACCCACATGTGGACGACCAGCTAAACTATGAAGTTTTACATTTTGATTTAAGATACTCGAACCTAAGCTTTCTAACATAGGATTAGCATCAGCCATTTCTATTCCTTGACTTCTGGTAAATTTAACTAAAGCTTCTGCTGCTTCAACTTTATGTTTAACCTTTTCTAAGCGTTCATCAGATATCAAACCTAATTCATGTCCGATAGGAGATAAGCGAATGTCTGCATTATCCTGTCTCAACAATAAACGATGTTCTGCTCTGGAGGTAAACATTCGATAAGGTTCGTCAGTTCCTTTGGTTACTAAATCATCAATCAAAACACCTATATAACTGTCTGATCTTTTCATAATCAGCTCGTGTTTGTCATTAATTTTTTGATGCGCATTGATACCGGCCATGAAACCCTGGCAAGCTGCTTCTTCATAACCTGTGGTTCCATTAATCTGACCTGCTAAAAATAAATTATTTATTAATTTAGTTTCCAGGGTAAGTGATAATTGAGTAGGGGGGAAGAAATCGTACTCGATAGCATAGCCAGGTCTGAACATTTTTGCATTCTCAAAACCTGGAATCAATCGAAGAGCTCTTTGCTGTACATCTTCTGGAAGAGAAGTTGAAAAACCATTCACGTAAATTTCACAAGTGTTCAATCCTTCAGGCTCTACAAAAATTTGGTGCCTGTCGCGTTCAGCAAAACGGTTAATTTTGTCTTCAATGGAAGGACAATATCTTGGGCCTAAACCTTTAATCCTGCCTGTAAACATTGGTGATTTTTCGAAGCCTTCTTTAAGTGTTTCATGTACATCTCCGTTAGTATAAGTAATCCAACAGCAACGTTGGTCTGTTGAAACCTCGGTATCTGTGAAAGAAAATTTACTGGGGTTTTCATCTCCCCATTGCTCTTCCATTTTTGTATAGTCTAAACTTCTTCCGTCCACTCGTGGAGGCGTACCTGTTTTCATTCTACCGGCCTCCATGCCTAGTTCCACCAATTGTTCTGTAATGCCAGTTGATGCTCTTTCTGCCGTTCTGCCTCCACCAAACTTCTTTTCGCCTATATGCATCACACCATTTAGGAAGGTTCCATTTGTGAGCACTACTGCTGTACTTTCAATTTCTATTCCTAATGATGTTTTTACGCCGTAGACGGTATTATCTTTAACTAGTAAACCAACAACACTATCTTGCCATAGATCTACATTAGGCGTTCTTTCTAAAGCTAAACGCCATTCTTCTGCAAAGCGCATCCTGTCAATTTGTGCTCTTGGGCTCCACATTGCCGGACCTTTTGACTTGTTTAACATTCTGAATTGAATGGTTGATTTATCAGATATAATTCCTGAATAGCCACCCATTGCATCTACCTCGCGAACAATCTGTCCTTTCGCTACCCCACCCATTGCTGGGTTACAACTCATCTGGGCTATGGTACCCATATTCATTGTGATTAATAAAACTGATGAGCCCAGGTTGGCGGCAGCGGCAGCAGCTTCGCATCCTGCATGTCCAGCGCCAACAACAATCAAATCGTATTTTGAAAACATTTTCTTTTTCTATTATGTTCCACGTGGAACAGTTGTATTATTCATCTGGTATGTTAAATCTATTCAAGAATTCCCATGAAGAATTAACCATTATCGTATCAGCAGCGATCAAAATGTTCCACGTGAAACATACTGAAGGAACGACTATAAAATTATCTTTTTTACTCTGATAATTCTAACCAACGCATTGTATAACCATCTTGCTTAATTTTTAGCTTTTCAATTTCATCCGAAATTTCCTGAATTTTAACATAATCTGAAGCAGTTATTTTTAGTAAACTTTTTGTCAATTCAGCTATTTTAATTTCTGCATCTGCCATCCCTTTTTCGCATTCATCAAGTTCCTTTTGTTCTTTGAAACTCAATTTTTTGACGCTTTTAAGTGGAACTTCAGCAGCGATAGGGCTGGAGGTTTTTTTGACTTCGATTTTTGTTTTAGGTTGTTCTAAACTTAAACGATACTCAGAATAGTTGCCATTATATATTTTTACTACCCCTTCACCTTCCATAATAAATAGCTGATCACTCATCTTGTCTAACAAGTATCTATCATGAGAAACTAGCATTAGAATACCAGGAAAGTTTTCTAAAAATTCCTCAAGTACATTTAGAGTATCAATATCCAGATCGTTTGTTGGTTCATCCAAAATTAAGAAGTTAGGATTTTGCATTAAAACCTTCATCAAGTTCAAACGCTTCTTCTCACCACCACTTAATTTTTCAACCATGCCATGTTGTTTCTTAGGCGGGAAGAGGAAAAGCGTTAGTAGGGCAGAAGCAGTAATAACAGATCCATCAGCCATCTTAATATACTCAGCGTCTGATTTCACAATATCAATTACCCGTTCTTTAGGATCGAAAGCTAAACCTCCTTGTTTGTAATAACCAAAAACTGTCGTTTCACCAGTATCAACTGTTCCTGCATCTGGTGCTAATTGGCTAGTAATTATATTTAATAAAGTAGATTTTCCAGTGCCGTTTTTACCTGCTAAACCGATTCTGTCTCCTTTTTTAAAGGTATAGCTAAAATCATTAATAATTGGACGACCATCGAAAGACTTAGCTATGTGATCGATCTCGATAATTTTACCACCCTGACGAGACATTTTCATTTGGAGGTTAATAGTCTGATTGTCAGACTTTTTCTTTGTTTTTTCCTCCAAATCATAAAAAGCATTAATCCTAGCGTTAGACTTCGTTGCACGAGCCTGTGGCATGCGTCTCATCCACTCTAATTCTTTCTTCAATAGCTGCTGATTCTTATGTTGAACAGTAGCATCAAGCGCTTCTCTTTCTGATTTCTTCTCCAGATAGTAAGCATAATTCCCATTATAATTAAAAATCTTACCCCGGTCTAATTCGACTATTGTATTGCACACATTATCTAGAAAGTACCTATCGTGTGTAACCAGAAGGATGGTTTTTTGTCCTGTAGTTAGGAGTTTTTCTAACCATTCAATCGTGTCAATATCCAAATGATTGGTTGGCTCATCTAACACTAAAATTTCAGGATCTTCAATTAATAGCTTTGCTAAAGCTAAACGTTTCTTTTGTCCGCCAGAAAGAGTTGCTATTTTTTGTTGAAGATGAGTAATCCCCATTCTATTCAAAATGGTTTTTATTTCATGTTCATATTCCCAGGCATTGTGTTCGCTCAGTTCTTCATATAAACGATTAAGCGTTTTCTCGTCGGGATTTGGATCCTCAATTAATTCCTCATACTCCTTAATCAGCTGTTGCTGTTTATTTTCTAGAGAAAAAATATGGTCGCTTATAGAGAAACCTTCAGTGAACTGTGGTTCCTGATCCAAAAAGCCGATTTTAACTGCTTTATTTTTAACAATTTTGCCTTCGAGCGGAGGGAACCTTTCTGCTAATAATTTTAAAAGTGTACTCTTACCAGCGCCGTTAATTCCAACCAACGCTACCCGCTGACCAGAGTTGATACCAAGGGTTAAATTTTTAAATAGCCATTCATCATGATAACCATGACCTAAGCCTTCTGCCGCAATTAGTGTGCTCAATTTTTTTGTATTTCGGTTTTATAAAGGAAAATTAGTGCAAAAGTAAGGATAAAATATTTGGTAGGTTGTATAGATATCTCAAAGCAGCTATGTATCAATCAAAAATGGCAAAATATTGATATGTAATTAGCTGGTGAATTGCAAACCGATGAAATAAGAGATCATAAAGGAGTTGCTACATGAATTGCAAAAAACGAAAACAGCGACTGGAATCGCTCCGCCGCTGCTTCAATCATTAACTAAAACTAAACTTTATCTTTTGAAAGGATTAATTCCTTATCTTATATTTTATATTGAAAATCCTGAGCTTTCATTTTAATATAAGACTACATTCTGATTGTATTGTTGCAGCTGAATAGCCAGAAATATACCAGCATGGGTAATTTATCGACCAACACTGTTAACTATCAGACGAACAGAAAAAATTATTTGAAAATGGTTGCTGTCAAAAAGGGAGTGCGTCTTCACGCTTCTTTCCTGGGCCAACAGTAGATGTTTATTTTATTCTAAATTTTCGGTAAATTGTAAAAACCAACAACTATCATATTATGAACCGACCATCAAAATTTATAAAGCCCGGAGAGCTTTTACGAGTTTATTCTACGATCATAGTTAATGAAGTAACAGCCTTAGAATACTATATTTTGTAAAAAATGGCTCCCAAATATTTGCCACAATGGATAAAGTTCAAGGAAGAAGGGCACATCCAGTAAATTTTAAAAATAATACACTAATTTTTGACGCCGATAGAGACGGGAATAAGGTCTATAGATTTGTACTTGGTAAATTAGTTGTTGGCCAGATTAAAAAGCTGAAATCATTCGAATATAAAAACCTAAGCTTTGATACGGCATACCTTCAACATGCTCAAGTTGATAAAATTTACACGGCTACTAGGTTTGAAGATAAAGTATATCAAATGATGGATATGGTAGATCTACCTCAACCAACAAAATATTTGGTATTTAATGGAGCTAAATGGCCGTAGACCATATTTCCGTATTTGATAGAAGATGCAAGTTCGAGCTGTTACAAGGTTACATCAAGAGCCTGGAAAGGTAAATCATTTGACGTGGATTGTACAGGAGTTAGCATCAATAAATATGGAGGAAACTCTGCCAAAATCCTGGTACAAAAAAGTGATTCTCCTTTGGTATTGTTATTTATAGAAAATTTAAATCTACTCTGAAGCTTAAATATTCATTTTCTTTTTGTGTCATTAGCGTTTTTGCTGCTTTACCCTTGTCTTTATAGCCCAGTAAGTGCAAAGTTCCATGGATCATGATGCGGCAAACTTCATCAAATTCTGTTGTTTTGAAAGTTTTTGCATTTTCTTTTACACGTTCAATGCTGATGAAAATATCACTGACAATCAACTTTTCCTCATCAGAGTTGTCGAAAGTAATAATATCAGTATAAGTGTCGTGATTTAAATACTGTTGGTTAATACCTAGTAAATATTCATCGCTGCAGAAAATGAAATTGAGTTCCTGTAATCTAAAGCCCTCCTTTTCAATCGTTGCTTTAATCCATTTCTTAACCTTAAGTTTTTGAGGAAGATTGTAAGTAACCGATTCTGTAAAAAATGAAATTGCAGGCATGTGGATATGTTTAAAGCCGCAAATTTAAGAAATAAAAATTAGGGGAGAATAGAAGTTATGCATGAGGCTGTCATACTGAATTCATTTCAGGGTCTTTCTACATTTCGATGCTGAAATGAATTAAACATGAGGGATTGATTTATCCTACCTCACCATATTCAATGATTTCAAATATTCGGCGATTTTATTTTTATAATAATAATTCAAACCAGGAGGCAATTTCTGCAACATATCGTTTCCATTTTGTTGTTGCTTTTTAAAGTCATCAACCATTTTTTGGTAAGATGGTGGAAATTCCTTCGCTGCTTTACTCTCTCGTTTTGAATCCTCTTCCTGGTCGCGTTCTGCTTTTTCTGCTTCCAAAAGCTTGGTTAACAAGTCTTTCTGTCTATTTAAGGTTTCTTGCTGTAAACGTTTATTCACCAAGTCGCTTTCTGTTTGCTTCATTTCCTTAATGGCCTCATTTAGATTGCCCATTTTTCCCGAACCGTTTTTATTTTCTTCACGGTTGATTTTTTCCAAAGCCTGGCGAATCATCTGCTGTTGCTGTGCCATTTTTCCAAACTCCTGGCTCATTTCGCCTTTGCCCGCCTTGCCTTGATTACCCCCAGATTTTTGCATCTGCTCACGAACCTTTTGCATACTTTTATTTAGCTGCTCCTGCATTTGCGAGAGCTGCTTCATACCCTGTTTCTGTTTTTTGCCACTTCCAGGCTTCGCGTTTTTTTGCATGTTCTGCAATTGATTCAAAGCCTCACTCAACATCAAACTCAAATTGTTAATTGATGTCATGGTATACTGCTGATAGCGATTGGCCTCTGGAGTTCTTCGCTCGCCAAGACTTTCCAAACTTTTATCAACATTGAAATTAATCTTATTCATCTCCTCGTTCACCGTCGATTCAATTTGAGGAACACGCTTACTCAACGCGTACAAACTGTCAGCGATGGTTTTCAGGTTATCTTTAATGCTGCGTTGCTTTTGAACGTTGCCAATATAGGATGGATCAGCTGAAGTCATTTTTTTTAAAGTTAACATCACCTTTTCCTGCTCAAAAGAAGTATTCAGCAAGTTTTCAAGGAGCTTACGTAACTCTTTCGCATTTAGGTTGTTTTCCATTTCCTCGCCTTGCTGCTGCATTTCGCTCATTTTTTTCGAAAGTTTTTCCATCTGCTCACCAGCTTTTTGTTGCTTCTGACTAGCGCCTTTCGAATCTTTTTTATCTAGCGCATCCTTACTATCTTGTTGATCTTTTTCAATATCCTGCAGCTCTTTTTCAGGGTTTTCGAAGGGATTAGGTTTTTCTAACGACTGATTTTTGTCTTCCAGTTTCTTCAAATCATCCTTTAAATCCTTCATTTCCTTATTTAAGGCATTCTGCTTTTGTTTAAGCGATTCGTTATCTTGCTTTTTATCAACCGTTTCCTTGCTCAGTGCCTTTTGCTCTTTAGCCAATTCATTTAAACGATCGATGTCGTTTTGCAAGTTTTGCTCAAATTCTAGCTGTTTGTAAAGTTCTAAAATTCTGTCGAGTTCATTTTTGAGCGTTTTATTATCCAATTGCATCTTTGAAAGTTCATTTTGCGTTTGGTCTTTATTTTTCTCATTCATTAGGTTTTGAAGTTTCTTCAAAAGCTCCTTTGTTTTTTCATCCAATACATGATCAAATAAATCCTTAATCTGCTTTTGCTTCTCCAAAAGCTCTTCTGTTTGCAATTGGTCTTCCTGCTGCTGAATATTTTTATCGTTTTGCTCTTTAATTTGTTTCACTGCCTCATCCAGTTGTTTTTGTTTATCCAGCAAAGCCTCAATTTGCTTTTTATCTTCAAATGAGATCTGCTTTTTATCGATTAAGCTTTCGGCAACTTTTTTACTCTCTTTTTCGACAGTATTGGCTAAACGAATAGCCGATTGTACTTTTTGCTTTAACGCCTGGCTGTTAGCGCTTACTTGCTCAGCTGTTTCTTTTTTTGTAGGCTGCTTAAATGTTTTAATCTCCGAACGGGTAATTTTTGAGCCATTAACACCATCATTATCAGCTACTTCAAAATAATATTCTATTTCTTGGCCAGGCTTTGCCAATGCCGATTTTAAATCCCAGAAGAAGAAAAATCTATTTTCAGTTATATTGGTTTTGATAGAGATATTTTTGCTGACCGTACTAATTACCTTATTGTTTTCCCTAATGTTATACTTAAAACTCAATCTACTAAAACCATAGTCATCCGTAACCTGTCCACTGAAATAAATGGCTTTATTGCTAATTGAATCGGGCTTTTCCTCGATTTGAATAGCTGGAGATTGATCTTTAATTACCGTAATTTGATGAGATAGAGAATCCGAAAGCGTTACAAAATCATTTTTTGGGCTAATGCTATATTTTGAATTATTGCGGATCGTGGCATTAAATGCTGATTCATCATCATCCACCTTCAACACAATTTCTTTACCATTTAGCGTAAATAGCAGCGAATTGCTTTGGCCGGTTTTGAAACTCCAGGTCACACGAGTTCCTTCGGGTAGAAGGATATCGCCAACGTTAGCAATCACCTCAGCTTTTTTGCCTAAGTAAGATGGATAATTTAAAGTTGCCGATGCATTCAATAACTCCGGACGAGGCTTCACGGTCACCATAAAAACTGAAGAACTAAATCCGCCGCCTTTAAAAATCAGTTTTTTATCACTCTGAATATTTTTAATGTTGTAATTGAACTGGCTGAGGGTTTCCTTCTTAAGTTTATAAGTGTTTTTTCCATCTTCAACATAGACTTCGGCAGGCAATTCATTACCAGCCAATTTCAAATTTATCGTTACATCATCGCCCTGCGTAACAGCTAGATTTTTGTTCAAAACCGTGAAACTAAAAGGTGCATTCGGAGCAATGTATTCATCATATTTGAAGAAACTATTGGTTCCCTCGCGAAGAATGGCAGGTGCAATCAGGGCAATTAATAAAATAATAGAAAGCGGAACGAACAGGTATTTCAAGTATTTCCGATTATCGTTTATCCGAACGGCGGTATAAAATGGTACGGGTTTCAACTCCAGAATTTTCTGATCGATGCTCGCCATAATTAACTGATTATTTTCTGGCAAATTTTCGGAAAGTTTATGGAGTTGTAAAGTATTTAAAAGCTTGTCCTTAATATCGGAAAAGTGGTTCCCAATAATTACTGAAGCTTCGTCGAAAGACAGATGTTTGCCTAATTTCAACATCGAGAGCAGAGGTTTTATAATTAAAAAACCTATCAATAGTAAGCCCAGTAATAAGTAAGCGAAGAAAATAAAAGTTTTTAAGCCTGCAGTTGGGTTTAGATAATATAGACTTAAGAAAACAAGCAAATACAAACCGAGCAATATTGCGGCGGCATAAATGGCACCACGTAAAATCTTATTTAAATAAAATTTACGGATAAATTCATCTATCTTCCTCAACAAATCGTTGTAATTATTGCTTACCATATCAACGTAAATGTAAAAATTGTTCCCATCAATTAAAAGAAACCCCATTAAGGTAACGCGTTTATTTCAAATTGTTTATTTGAAAGATATAATAAAGGTTTGGAAAACAATGTGTAGTGTTTCATGGAGGTTTTCAGTCCCGCTTTTTGCTGCTCTCGATGAAGAATCGGGATTCGCGGCAATCGGGTTTATTTAATAAAGTTTGTTGCTTTTGGCGTAACATCCACCCAAAACCCCTTCTATTTTAGAAAGAGAGCGGTATCTGCAAAGGCAATTTTTAAATCTATCATTGGCCTTATGGGTTAACCCACCCACTTAAATATTGGTTTCAATATTTAACAAGAACAATTCAATCCCTTCCTTATTTCAAGGAGCGGGAAGGGGTGGTTTTTCATTTCCGTTCGGCTTTAGCCATCGGCACGATTAATCTAAAAATATTTATCTTGGATAATTAATACAAAGGTTACATAGATTTTAAACTGGTATTCCAATAAAAATCTACTTTTGATTTTTTGTACAATCACCCCAAATATGAAACGAGCACTTATTTTAACAAGCATGGTATTTATTTTTACCACCTCTTTTGCCCAAAAATTTAACTGGAATAAAAATCAGGTGATTGCACATCGCGGTGCATGGAAAAAAAATAAATTTCCCGAAAATTCCATTGCATCCCTGAATGAAGCAGTGAGATTAGGTTGTTATGGTTCGGAATTCGATGTATGGATGACCGCCGATAAAGTACTTGTTGTAAACCACGATGGTGAATTTCAAGGTTTGACAATTGAGAAGGTTAAATATGAAGAACTTTTAACCAAAACCATGAGCAATGGCGAGAAAATCCCAACTTTAGAAGCTTACCTAAAAGAAGGTAAGAAACAAAAAACAACCAAATTGATTCTAGAAATAAAACCATCGCTAGTTAGCAAAGAACGAGGTATTGAGCTTACTAATGCCTGTATCGATATGGTTAAAAAAGTAGGAGTTTTAGATTGGACAGAATATATTAGTTTCGACTATGATTATTGCAAACGCATTCTGGAGGTTCTTCCAAAAGCAAAAGTAGCTTACCTGAGAGGAGAGATCAGCGCTGAACAAATGAAGGCCGACAAACTGACTGGCGTTGATTACCACTATAGCATCTATCAAAAAGATGGCTGGATAGAAAATGCACACAAATTAGGCTTAACAGTAAATGCCTGGACAGTAAACACTGCTCCAGAAATGCAATGGTTATTGGCGCACAATGTTGATTATATAACTACAAACGAGCCAGAATTGACTTTTGAAGAAATAAAAAAAGCACCAGTTGCATTAGGTTGGAAGTTAAAGTGGGCAGATGAATTTGATGACAAAGGCTTGCCGCTAAGCAAAAATTGGGGTTATGACGTTGGTGGAAAAGGATGGGGAAATAACGAGCTTCAATACTATACCGAGGCTGATACTGCCAACGCCAAAAATGTTAAAGGAAGTTTGAACATCACTGCAGTTAAAGCAGATAAAGAAACCAATAAATACACATCAGCCAGATTGGTGAGTAAAAATAAATTTGATTTCAAATATGGCAGGGTAGAGGTGCGGGCAATGTTGCCAAAAGGAAGGGGTTTGTGGCCGGCTATTTGGGCACTTCCTACCGATTGGAAATACGGTGGTTGGCCTAAAAGTGGGGAAATAGACATTATGGAGCATGTAGGTTATGAGCCCGATAGTGTTTATGGAACGGTACACACTGAGAAATTTAATCACGTACTTAAAACTCAGGTAGGCAAAGGCGTAAAGATAAATCCTTACAATGCTTATCATATTTACGCGGTAGAGTGGTTTAAAGACAGAATTGAATTTTTTGTAGATGATCAAAAATATTTAACCTTCAAAAATACAGGTAAAGGTCCTGCCGATTGGCCATTTGATCAAAACTTTCATGTGATTTTGAATTTAGCTGTTGGCGGAAATTGGGGAGGAAAAAACGGAGTTGATGATGCTATTTTTCCAGCAACGATGAAAGTGGATTATGTGAGGGTTTACCAGAAATAGGGTTTTAAATAATATTTACACAAATTGCGTTCATAAGTTTTTTACATCAAGAATTAAGACTCCCGCTAACAGACTCGCTACTTATTCATAACTTGCAGTATCTAAGCTATATTGGTATAATTTATGGGCTCACGTAGAGAATTTTTAAAAAAGGCGGCATTGTTCGCTGGGGCTACGGGTATGGCTGATGCCTTGCCCAGCTCGGTGTTAAAGGCTATGGCAATAAATGCCGAACCTGGTAGTACTTTTTACGATGCCGAGCACATCGTATTTTTAATGCAGGAAAACCGTTCCTTCGACCACATGTTTGGTAAAATGAAAGGGGTACGTGGCTTTAATGATCCTCATCCGCACATCCAGCCCGATGGTAATAAAGTCTGGCTGCAAAAGGACGGGCAAGGTTACACTTATGCGCCTTTTCACGTTGATATCAACAAAACGAAAATTACCTGGCAGGGTGGTTTACCTCACTCCTGGAACGATCAGGTTGCAGCCCGAAACGGAGGGCGTTATGATAAGTGGTTTCCTGTTAAATCGGCGATGACGTTATCTTATTATGATAGAAATGACATCCCTTTTTACTATGCTTTGGCTGATGCATTTACCGTTTGCGACCAACATTTTTGTTCATCTCTAACAGGAACAACACCTAATAGATTATTCTTTTTTACAGGGACAATTAGGGGAGAGAAAAGCGCAAACCGCGTGGCGGTAGTAAATAATGACCAGGCGGAATCGCATAATAACGTATTTGTAGACTGGCCAACCTTTCAGGAAACTTTAGAAGATAACGGTGTTGATTGGCGTATCTATCAAAATGAACTTTGGACTTCAAAACTTCCGGAGGGTGAGGTTGATGACTGGTTGGGCAACTATGGCGATAACCCTGTTGAATATGTAAAAAGGCACAATGTTAAGCTTTCTGCATATTTCAGAAAAAATGGCGATAAGACGGTTACACCGGCATTAACTCCCGAAGAAGTGCAGGCAAAATATGATAAATTATCCCAGCGGGAAAAAAACCTGATTGATAAGGCTTTCCAAACAAACATTAACAAGAAAGATTATTTGGAATTAGTGCCATTCACATTCACTAACGATGAAGGAAAATCTGAAACGATAAATATTCCGAAAGGCGATATTTTTCATCAATTTAGAAAAGATGTTGATAGCGGAAAACTTCCTGCGGTTTCCTGGTTGGTGGCGCCTCAGCGTTTTTCAGACCATACGAGTTCGCCGCTTTATGGCACCTGGTATGTAAGTGAAGCGCTGGATATTTTAACCAAAAACCCTGAAGTGTGGAAGAAAACTATTTTCGTTTTAACCTATGATGAGAATGATGGTTATTTTGATCATCAACCTCCATTCGTGGTGCCAAATCCAGATGACAAGTCAACCGGAAAGGTATCTGAAGGGATAAATTACGCAACAGATTTTGAGGGAAGAAAAAGCAGTCCGATTGGCTTGGGCTACCGTGTGCCCATGGTTATTGCCTCACCCTGGAGTAAAGGCGGATTTGTAAATTCGCAGGTTTTTGATCATACCTCTTCTTTAATGTTTATGGAGAAGTGGTTAAGTAAAAAGACAGGGAAAAACATCAAAAGCAATAATATTAGCGATTGGAGGCGAAACATTTGTGGCGATTTAACATCGGCTTTTCGGCCCTACAATGGAGAGGAAATTAAATCGCCAGAACCATTAAATCGCGAAGCCGTAGTCGCAAAGATTGGTAATGCAAAAAATAAACCGGCACAAGTTGGCCCAACTGCTTTAAACAAAAATGATATCGCGAAAATTAACAAGTTCGAAGCTTTTTCAAGCCAAACTTCCATACATGCGCCGAAGCAAGAACAGGGAACAAAACCTGCTTGCGCACTTCCTTATCAAATAAATGCAGATGCTTCTTTGGTAAACAGTGAGGTAGAGCTCACTTTTCAATCTGCAAAATCGCTTTTTGGAAATGAAACCGAAACTGTTGGTGTACCTTTTACAATGATTACTAGCGAAAGTTTCAAAGGCGTTAAAGGAAAAGTCTGGGCTTACGCCGTTAAATCAGGAGATAAATTATCAGAAAAAATTAATATTGAAGACTTTGATAATGGTGTATACGATTTCCGAATTACTGGTCCGAATGGTTTTTACAGGCACTTTACAGGTAATAAACAAAACCCGCAGATAGTGATAAAAGCAATGCCTGAACAAAGTGGATTGGTGAGCAAAAAGTTAACCGGTAATTTGATTTTTTCTATCGAAAACAGAAGTTCAAGCGCAGTAAGCATTCAAATTATCGATAACAAATACAAGACCGCCACCAGAACTGTTTTGCTTAAGCCAAAAGCCACCACCAATTTGGTATCTAACCTTTCAAAAAATGGCAATTGGTACGATCTCAGCATCATCAACATAGGCAATTCGATTTTTAAACATCGTTATTCAGGGAAGATAGAAACCGGGCAAATTACTACAAGTGATCCTTACATGGGTAATGCGTAAAAACAGCGCCCATTTAGGGTTGATGGTTTTGGAAAGGAATTATATTCATTTTGGTTAGATGTGCAGCAAAAAAGTAAATTTTTAAAGCTTCATTCGGATTGAAAAAAAAGCCCCGATCTTAGTCGGGGCTTTGATATTTTATCAATATTTATTCCAAAACGTTATTGGCAGCTCTGCCTGGGTTTTATCCCAGCCGATAATTAGATTTGCGCCACCTTCCTTTGCAATAAAAGTTAACGAAAAGTATTCTATTGGTTTTGCTAATGCCTTAACAGGTACATTTGTCCTTACAACATCCTTTGTTTCATCATAAGAAAAAGCGCCCCATTTATCGGTTTGGCTGTTTACAATAATTGTCCAGCTGTCTTTATTTGGAATCGCAAACAAACTATATGTGCCAGCTTTTATTTTTTTACCTCCAATAGTTACTTTTTTGAAAAATTGAACTTCGGTATTTTCATTAGCCCCGAAACGCCAAACCTTTCCGTACTGCTCTAAAACACCAAAAATATCACGACCTTTTCGTTGTGGGCGAGAATAAACGATTTTGATTACCGGTTTAGTGGCATCCTTCGCTTTTGGAGCATTTAAAGGAAAGTAAACTATATCTGCCGGACTCGGATCTGCCGCCGGAAACTTAACCTCATTTGAGGAACTTTCTTGAGCTTTTACTCCGAAGCACAAAAGAGCGAAAACAACAATGAATATTCTTTTCATTTGCTGTATGAGTTAGTAATGTTAAACTAATTCGGGATGGATTAGTATTTTCTGCCTTTTACTATAGCATTTAAAAATAAGCCTGCAGTTAACAAACCCAAAACGCCACCTAATAATGCGAAAATATAGTTCTGCGTAATTACAGCTCCAGTTAAAATTCCGAAGAATAAACCTAAAGCATAATATAACCAGTTGAAATTATTGCTGCTGTTTTCTTGTACACTCATGTTTTTTGTTATTTGGAGGCAAAGTTAATATTTATTTTAAAATTTGGTTCTTCTATGATTATCAATATTCATAATTAATTGTCAATTCTACTTAACTGGTAGCCATCTTTTTTCAAATAGCGGATTAAGTCGGGCAGGCGGTCGTAAAACTTATCCTTTCTTTTGGCAACAGTGCCAATGTGTAACAACAAATAAAATCCGTTTAATCCATTGGCCTTTTGTTCATTGAAGTTGGTAATGGATTTATAGATCTCTTCTGTTGTACGATAACTTGAGTTCATTTCAGGAAAGGTGTAATCTGCATTGGATCGCGTTCCTGGTGTAAAGTTGACAAGCTGCAAGCCTTTTAAACGGGTCCAGCTGGTTATCTTTTCATTGTACCATTCGTATGGAGGAAGAAAATACAATGCATCCCTTTCCTTAATCCCAAAACTAGCCATGGCTGCGTAATTTGCATCCAAATCTTCATCAAATTGTTTTTTGGTAACAAGTAGGCTGTCGCGATTTTTCCAATCGCAATAAAGCAAATGTTTATCCGAATGCGCTCCCAGATAATGCCCGGCAGACTTTAATCTTTTTATTAGTGATTTAAACTTCGGGTTTCTATAAAAATTTCCGGTCAGAAAGAACGATGCTTTTATATTTTCATCCTTTAGCGTTTGGAGTATTTTCTCTCCTCCATCAGCAAATTCATCACCTGTAAACACCAGCGAAACCTTTTTCAAAGTCGAATCTCCGCGAACATTAGCCCCTAAGCTATAGGTTTTGTTGCTGGCTGTTTTCGCCTGAGTTTCTTTTGCCGCCAGCAGGTAAATTAACGAAGCCGTACCATCCATGGTGGGTTCATTGGTACTGTAATCACCATAATCGTCGTGGTAAACAGCTAAGTCGCTTTGAAATTCGGCATATTCATCAGCCTCTGATAATTTGATGCCAATTAAACTATTATAGATGTTGGTGTAAACCGGGCCATCAACTAAACCTCCGTCGATAGGATAATTTTTTAAAAGGGTAAATGCCGAATGTGGGTCTGCTGGTGTATCACCCCAGTTGGGTAAACCATAAACCATGCTTGTTCCCCATGGATTACAACCAAAAATCCAATCGAAGTTAGCTTGTTCCAGTGTAGTAAACTCATTATCTCCCGTTAATTCTTCATACCATTTACATTGCATGGCAAAGGCCACGGTTAAATTATTGCTACACCAGATAAAAGGGACGCCCCGATAAAAGGCATTTGTTTTTGCCCTTGCCCAAACTTGCTCGATTCCTTCCTTATAATAGCTTTCAATTTTCTGTCTTTCTGCACCGGTGAGTTGTTTCGCAAGTTCATAATGACCGAGGTTGACGAAAGGATAATATTGATAATGTGCTGCAGTATCTTTAGCTAACCAGGGTGTTACTTTTTCGCGGTCGGCGTAAGCTAAGGCCGACTTAGATGCTTTTAAATCTGACTTTGCAAAGCCAACTGAAGCCAAAGCCAGTTCCATATCGTCAACCCAATTGTCTTCCGCATAAATATAAGGCGATTTAACAGATGCAGTTTGTGTAACACCAGGTTTTTGCAATGCGAAACTCAATGCCGAGTTCGCCTTCCTGGCAAGCAGAACCGAGTATTTCTGATCGGTACCCTTGAATAACTTTGCGCCTAAATTGAAAGCGCTGGCGAACTTTGCTGCGGTAGAACTTGTTCCCGTTGTGGCATTCAAAAATTTGCCACGTTGCTGCGGTTCACCATTGATGAAATATAGCGGGCGTTCAAAGCCCTTTCCGTATTGGCTATCTTCTTTCGGAATCCTCATCGAAATATGGTCACGGTCATCAGCCAACTGGTTAAACATTACTTTTTTCTTTGGATGCATTTTTAACAGCCAATCCAATCCCCATTTTGCCTCGTCCAAAACATCGGCTTTGCCGTTTTTTCCATCTAAACCATTGGCCTGTTTTTCATCGGTAAAAACAGCAGGAAAATCCCGATAGGCCATCAGTAAATGATAAGTGGCATTGGCCGAAGTGGTGGAATATTGGAGATAATCACTCGCATCATGCCAGCCGCCAGAAGCATCGAAATGGGTACTATCTTTTATTCCAGCTTTAGCGCCATATAGCGAAAAACCATCGTGGGTATGGCAGCTATCTTTTAAATAGGGATTAAAGCCACTCCTTTGCTGGCGCATGTAACGAAGACAAAAATCGGCCGCCCCTTTGTAAACATCATCATTAATAATAACTAGCGGTGATAAAACGCCATCGGCTTTGATGTAAAACCTCCCTGGTTTATCAAAGCCAGAAAAATTAATTCGTGCCGTTTGTTTGAAAGGACCATAGGCGCCAAACGGTTTAACGTTAAGCGAGGTGTAAACAACCTTTTTAGTTTTTTCATCTATCAACTCAAACAAGGCAGGAGTTTGATCGGATTTACTAGCCCAAACCGCCACCTTTGATCCGTTTACCGGATAACCGAGCAGGTTAATCCTGATCCAGCTTTGCTCCGGATTTTTATCCCGAAAGGAGAATAATGAAAAAATAATAAACAACATTAAAACAAGCAGGGATGTCTTTTTTCTCATAGCGCATTTTTATAGCCTTAAAATTAAGCTTTTATCAAGATAATGTAAAAGAAGTAGCATTACATTTGGAAGTTAATCAAACGATTGATTAATTTTGTGCCATCAAAAGATGAAGACAGAAAAAGTAGATAAAAAACAAGCCATTCTGGATGCAGCCGAAAAACTGTTTTGCGAAACAGGATATGAGGGCACGTCAACCAGGCAGATTTCGAAGGAATCTGGAGCCAACATGGCAATGATCAATTATTATTTCGGGTCGAAAGAAGGAGTTTTTATAGAAATAATGAATAATCGCATTGAGGGTTTCGCCTCTCAATTAAAGATTATTAATGAAGATAAAATATCGGCCTTAGAAAAATTGCACAAAGTGATTGAAGGTTATGCAAACAGGATATTTTCGAACATTGCATTTCACAAAATGATGCATAGAGAGCTTTCCCTTACTCAACGGCCAGATATGTATGATAAGATTAAAAATGCGATGAGTAGAAACATGTCGCTTCTGGACAGGATTATTATAGATGGAATTGAGGATGGAAGTTTCGGCAATGTTGATGTAAGGATGATTATTGCCACCATTATGGGAACCTTAACAAACGTTGTTATTGCTCCACATAAAATTTCTAAAGATAAAGCCATTGACTTATCTAACCCGAAAGAGAACAAAATTATTAAAGAGCGAGTAATCGCCCATTTGCAAAACCTTGTAACAGTTTATTTAACATCAAAAAAATGATACCCAAATCGATTAGATTAATGCTTGCGGCATCATTAATTCCTGCGGCCTTATTTGCTCAAAGCTCAAAGGAGTTAACCATCAATCAAGCTATTGAACTTGGCATTGCCAATAGTAAAAACCTAAAACTTTCCCAAAACAAAATAGACCAGGCGGTAGCGCAATTGGAAGTGGTAAAAGACAATGTACTTCCAACGGCCAATGCCAGCTTTATGTACAATCATGCCGAAATACCAACGCATACTTTTAGTTTAGGAGAAGGTACAACTGCCTTTAATTTACCCCGCAGAGCCGATGCGTTTGTAGGTACTGCAGCCGTACAGGAGCTGGTATATGGAGGCGGAAAGCTAAAATACGCAAAAGAATCGACCAAATTATTAGCCGATGTTGCCCGTTTGGATGCTGATAAAAGCAAAGAGGAGATTACTTATGCGGTAATTAACACTTACTATAACCTGTACAAAATTGAGCAAAGCAAAAAAGTGGTTCAGCAAAATTTAGAATCAATTGCAGCACAAATTAAACAGGCGCAACGTTTCTTTGAGCAGGGCATTGTGACTAAAAACGATGTATTGCGTTTCCAGTTGCAACAGGCAAATGTAACGCTTACGCAAATGGACATAGAAAGCAATCGCAAGGTAATTAACTATAATCTCGATATTTTGTTGGGCTTGCCTGAAGATACTGAAGTTAAAATTGTAGATCCATCAGCAGGTTTGAAAACAGCAAGTTCGCTGGCCGATTACATTAATCTGGCTATGGCAAATCGCCAGGAGTTAAAACAACTTGATGTTCAGAATAAAGTAGCCGATTATAACATCAAAACCATTAAAGCCAATACTTTACCAACCGTTGGCGTAGGTGCGAATTTGTATTACATCAATCCGAGTGGCAGTTTTATCCCGCCAGTAAATCAATATTTGTTACCAGTAACTGTGGGTGCAACCGTTTCATGGAATATTGGTAGCCTATGGACAAACAGAAATAAAGTGAGTGAAGCTAAAATTCAGCAGAGCGAAATTTCTATCCAGAAAGATATTTTATCAGACAATGTAAAAACAGACATCAATAAAAACTTTCAAAACTATCAGGTAGCAATGAACAAGATTCAGGTGTTGGAAACCTCTATTGCTCAAGCTACCGAAAACGATAAGTTATTGGCTTCGAAATATAAAAATAATGTGGCTTCAGTTACCGATAGAATTGATGCTGAAACTTTATTATATCAGGCAAAAATAAACTTAGAAATAGCAAAAGCCGACGCTGGCTTGGCTTACTATACTTTACTAAAATCAACAGGAAAAATAACGCAATAAATACAGCAATGACAACTGAGAAGAAAAAAAAGAATTTAGTAGTACCTATTATTTTAGGTGTTTTACTAGTTATAGGTATCATATTTGGTATCAAAGAATGGACTTATTTTAGCAAACACGTTGATACCGACGATGCCCAAATAGACGGAGATATCAGTCCTGTTGTTGCCCGCGTTGGCGGTTATGTAAAGGATATCAATTTTGAAGAAAACACTCATGTTACAGAAGGGCAAATTCTGGTTAAACTTGATGATGCCGATTACAAAGTTAAATTAGAACAGGCACAAGCGGGACAGAAAGGCGCTAATGCCGGGGTAGGTGTTGCTCAATCGCAAATTATCGCAACACAGGCAAATACAAGTACTGCAAAAGCAAATGTTGATGCAGCGAAAGTGAAATTGAACTTAGCAAACAAAGATTTTGCCCGTTATGCAAATTTGGTAAAAGATGGTTCCATTACGCAACAGGCATTTGATCAAGCTAAAGCGACTCAAGAATCTGCTCAGGCAGCTTATCGTGCTGCGGTAGATCAATATCAGGCTGCGGTTAAACAGGTTGGAACTACTCAATCGCAATTAGCGGTAAGCAGCAATGTAATTAGTCAGCGCCAAAGTGATATTGATTTTGCAAAACTACAACTATCATATACTGATATCAAAGCGCCTGCAAGCGGTATTGTATCTAAAAAGAATGTTCAAAAAGGACAGCTTATTCAGCCAGGGCAGTCGTTATTTGCTGTAGTAAACGATGGAAGTATTTATGTAACGGCAAACTTTAAAGAAACGCAGTTGGAGAAAATTAAAACAGGATCAAAAGTTGAGATTGAAGTTGATGCCTATCCAGAAGAGAAAATTGAAGGGGAGGTTTATAATTTTTCACCAATTACTGGCGCAAAAGGTTCGTTATTGCCTCCTGACAATGCTACAGGTAACTTTGTAAAAGTTGTTCAGCGTATTCCGGTAAAAATTAAAATTCATCCATCAAAAGAAATGTTAGCTAAACTACGCCCAGGAATGAGCGTTAAAGCTTCGGTTTCTACTAATTAATATCAAAATGGCCGAAGTAGGTTTAAAAAAATGGATTATCACATTCACAGTGATCACCGCTTCTTTACTGGAGCTGATTGATACAACCATTGTGAATGTGGCCATCCCACAAATACAGGGAAACTTGGGCGCTACCCTGGAGGATATCGCCTGGCTATCTACTGGTTACGCCGTTGCGAATGTAATCATCCTACCCATGTCGGGTTGGTTGGGAAGCCGTTTTGGGCGTAAAAATTATTTCTTAACCTCTATCATTGTTTTTACACTCGTTTCATTTTTGTGCGGTAATGCCACATCATTAAATGAGCTAATTTTATTTAGGATTTTACAAGGTGTAGCCGGGGGAGGTTTAATTTCAACCGCACAAGCCATTTTGATAGAAACCTGGCCTCGCGAAGATGTGGGTATTGCAACGGCCTTGTTTGGCTTAGGAGCTGTTGTTGGTCCAACCGTTGGCCCAACCATTGGTGGTTACATTTTAGAAATTGCCGATTGGCCTTGGATTTTCTACGTAAATATTCCTGTCGGGATACTCGCCGCCTACTGTACCTACACATTTATTCGAGAGACGCCGAAAGATGGGCAGGGTAAACCAGTCGATTGGTGGGGAATAGCCTTACTCGCCGTAGCGGTAGGTAGTTTACAAACCGTATTGGAAAAAGGCGAAAGTGAAGATTGGTTTTCTACTCCATACATAACAGCATTAGCGGTAGTATCGGTTTTTGGGTTATTATTATTCATCTGGCGTGAAACTGCCACCGATCACCCTATTGTGAATCTTCGGATTATGAAAAAGCGAAGTTTCTCCATCGGGATGTTCACATCCTTTATTTTAGGATTTGGTTTATATGGTTCCGTTTTCGTGTTTCCAGTTTTTGCCCAAAACTTGTTAGGGTTTACCCCTTTACAAACCGGAAAGCTTTTCATTGCTGGCGGTATTTGTACCATTGCCATGATGCCTTTTATTGGTATTATGCTTAAAAAAGGTGTACCAGCACAATTTATGGCAACAGGAGGAATGTTTTTATTCTTCGTTTTCTGTTGGATGTTGAGCAATTCTACCCTGGCATCAGGAACAGGAGATTTTTTCTGGCCACTGGTAATCAGAGGATTTGGAATGGCCTTGTTATTCGTTCCATTAACCACCCTGGCGATGCAGGATTTATCTGGTGCTGAAATTGGACAAGGATCGGGCTTGAATAACATGAGCAGGCAATTAGGTGGATCATTCGGTATTGCTGCTTTAACAACATTAATCCACATTCGTTCTGGTTTTCATAGAAGTACTTTACTTGCCAACATTAACGAATATAACCCTGCATTTATTCAAAAATTGAATGCCTTAACGAGTGGTTTTATGGCCAAAGGCTCATCCTTCATTGATGCTAAATTGATGGCAATGAAAGCAATTGAAGGAACCGTGATTAAACAGACGATGTTGCTCACTTATAATGATGCTTACTGGGTTGCAGGATTAATTATGTTGTTCTCGATCCCACTCTTATATCTGCAAAAATTTAAGAAAAACGCAAATATTGTTACCGATGCACACTAAAATTGGCAAACAAGTGGCGTAAAAAATGTCAGAAAACAAAAACAGCCGGTGTATTTTATTACATCGGCTGTTTTAACCCAAAAAATTAACAATCAATGCAATGCCCTTAAACATTGCAAATGTTCTTACATGGCTACATAGTAGCCAAATAAGATTCTAAAATTAAAAATTATTCTATAATTATCCAAATTGTAAGCCCTAGAATTTTAATACCTTATGCATTTTTTGTAGTATTACCGTATACAAAACTATTGTTTAAGCTATGCCAAAACTTCGTTTAACAACACAACGAGAATCAATTTTTAATAATGAGGTTATCTCAAAATTCGAACTCTTTAATAGTTTGTTTTTAACCCTTCCATTTTATAAAATAAAGGATACCGGAACATTATTGCCCCTATTTTTTAAAAGTTGCGAAGAAGGGATAGAAAACGGCCAGAAGCCAGCTCAAATTATCGAAGAGTTTTTCGCCAAGTTTACAAGTTATACGGATAGGAAAGACATTATCGATTTACTATTCCGCTTTATTCAATACATAGAGCGCCAGGTTGTGCTTTTTGATGCCGTTGAAGATGCCTCATTTACGAAGTTAAACACTACAGATGAGCAAAGTACGCTCGCTTTCATTTTAAAAAAGAATGCGGACAATAAGCCCATGTTGGCCAAAATTGAAAAGCTTATCGATGAGTTATCGCTACGTTTGGTTTTAACGGCTCACCCCACTCAATTTTATCCTGGTAATGTTCTGGCAATTATTACTGACTTAACCAAAGCTATTCGTGATAACGATATTACGGCAATGAATTCTTTGCTGCAACAACTCGGTAAGACACCATTTTTCAATAAGAAATCGCCAACTCCGGTTGATGAAGCTCTAAATCTTGCCTGGTTTTTAGAAAATACCTTTTACTTCGCTGCGGCAAACATTCAAGAGGAGATCGACCAAAATTTAGACGAATATAATCTTGAAACTAAGAAGATTTTGGAGCTAGGGTTCTGGCCAGGCGGGGATAGAGATGGCAATCCAAACATCCATGCTGATACGACGCTGGAGGTTTCCAAGATGTTGCGGCAAATCCTGTTCCGTTGTTACTATCGTGATTTTAGAGTAATTAAACGCCGCATTACCTTTAGAGGTGTAGAAGAAAATATTTCGAAATTACATGATGTGCTTTATCAGAATGCTTTTGATCAAAGCTGCGAACTGCATGATATTTCTGATGAGTTACGCGAAAACCTAAATAAAATTAAGGATACGCTTTTGCAAGAGCACGAAGGTTTATTTGTTGATTTAGTTAACGATTTAATCCGCAAAATTGATTTATACGGTAATTATTTTGCCTCATTAGACATTCGTCAGGATAGCAGGGTATTGAGAAGCGTTCATGCTTATTGCCGTCAAAATAAGCCAATATCATCTTTATACCCTAAAAATTACGATCAATTATCAGAGATCGAAAAACTAAAACTTATCTCTTTTAAAGAAGCAAAGCCTGTTTATGCTAGTGAAGGAGATGCTTTGATTGAAGATACCATTCAAACCATCAAAGAAATTAAGGGCATTCAGAGACGGAATGGAGAAAAAGCTTGCCATCGATTTATCATTAGTAATTGCCAGCAAGCCAGCGACATTTTACAGTTGATTGAGCTTTTCCTTTGGAATGGCTGGAGCAAAGACAACCTCACCATTGATTTTGTGCCACTCTTTGAAACCGTTAACGATTTGAAAGGTGCTGCAGTAATTATGGATACGCTGTATAGCAACCCGTTTTACAAAGCGCATTTGGCTAACCGTGGAAATAAGCAAGACATTATGCTCGGTTATTCTGACAGTACCAAAGACGGTGGTTATCTAATGGCAAATTGGTCAATTTTCAATGGTAAAACTTCACTTTCTGAGGTTTCTAAAAAACATAATATTCAGCTGGCATTCTTTGATGGTCGCGGTGGTCCGCCTTCTCGTGGTGGGGGTAAAACGCACCGTTTCTACGCTTCAATGGGAAAAGAAATTGCCAATAAAAACATACAGTTAACCGTTCAGGGACAAACCATCAGTTCGCAGTATGGTTCAATTGAAAGTGCAGAATTTAATATCGAACAATTAATCAATGCGGGTATTTCGTCTGGATTAAAAGAGAAACACAATGTTTTGTTAGATCCTGAAAATAAGGCCTTGCTTGATGAAATGGCCGATGATGGATACAAGGCTTTCGTCGATCTACGTGAGCATCCGCTTTTTGTGAGTTATCTCGAAAAACTTTCCCCTTTGAAACTACTTTCACAGGCAAATATTAGCAGCCGACCAGTTAAAAGAAACGGTGGCGGGGAAATGAAGCTCGAAGATTTGAGAGCGATTAGTTTTGTTACCGCCTGGAGTATGCTGAAGCAAAATGTTCCTGGCTTTTACGGAATGGGAACAGCTATGAAAAACCAGGAGAAAGCGGGCAATTGGAGTAAAGTAGTTAAGGTTTACGAAGATTCTGATTATTTAAAAACCATTGTGGATAACTGCATGATGAGCATGAGCAAATCAGACTTCGTTATTACAGCTCATTTAGCCAATGATAAAACTTTTGGCGCTTTCTGGGCTCAACTACATCATGAATTTGAATTAACCAAAGAGATGCTTTTAAAACTATCAGGGCAAGAAACTTTAATGGCAAATTATCCTGTGGATAAAAAATCTATCGCTACCCGCGAGAAAATCATTTTACCGTTGGTTTTAATTCAACATTTCGCTTTGGAAAAATTGCAGCATGATCAAAATGAAAAGGACCAAACAGCTTTGGAAAAATTAGCGGTTAGAACGGTTTTCGGTATTGTAAATGCCGGTAGGAATTTGGCTTAAGAGATTTTGTAAACCTCGTAGATTTTGAAGCAAATTTGCTTAACATATAAGGCATTTAAGGAAATATAAGTTTTAGTTAGCAAGGTCTGTGTCTTTCACAGACCTTTTTTTGAACTTGTCATTCTGAACGCAGTGAAGAATCCCTAAAATAGTTGAAGAAAAGTAACGTTCAGCGATCACACAATTATGGTAAGAGATTCCCCATGCAACTCAAATTGATATAAATATGAACGGTCGTCACCCTGAACTTCTTTCGGGGTCTTAATGGCAAAGCGGCAAAGCCGGGAAGATTCTGATCGCGAATTTCCGGGAAAGCATGACGGAGTAGGTGAAGAAAATCAAGCAAGGGCGTTGCGCCCAAAAACAAAAAAACCCTTTGCGAAAACACAAAGGGTTTGATATTTTAAAGAGCCTGATTAGAAAACTATCTATCAATCGAGCCCATTACTTTTTGACCGAAAGCGTTAAGTGCATCTTTTTCAGCCGCACCATCGCTTACCATCTGGTGTACCTCAAGCGCACCACAAATATTGGTAATCATTTCGCCAGCAACATCAACTTCGTGCTCGCTAACCCCTCTAAACTCACAGAAAGCCTCTAAAACTTCTAAAGTGGTTTCCAATTGAGCAGTAGTGGTATTTTGAAATAATTGTCTTATAACCGGAATTTTCATTACTTAATCTTGTTAAAAAGTTCAATTAAACCTTCCGCTTTGTTGGTTTGTACCTGATCTACCAAATTACCGCCTTCGAAAGCTGCAAAAGTTGGTAAATTATCAACGTTTGCAAATTTGCGTGAATTTGGAAGTTTTTCGGCATCAACAATTAAGAAAGCTACGTCTTCATTTTCAGCAGCCAGTTTTTTAAACTTCGGTTTCATGATTCTGCAGTTACCGCACCAAGATGCAGCATACTGAACCATAACTTTCGAGTTATCGGACAAATACTGTTGAAGATTATCTTCTGTCAATTCTAAAAACATAACGTTTTATTTAATTAGTTAGCAGCTAAATATTCAGCAACGCCGGTTCTGTTTGCGTTCATTGCTTCTTTTCCTTCTTCCCAGTTTGCAGGACAAACTTCGCCGTGTTTTTGAACGTGCGCATAAGCGTCAATTAAACGCAAATATTCTTTCACGTTTCTGCCTAATGGCATATCGTTAACACTTTCGTGGAAAACTTTACCAGTTTCGTCGATTAAGTAAGTTGCTCTGAAAGAAACATTTGAGCCAGAGAATGATTCATTTCCTTCTTCATCGTAGTTAACTTCCTGATCTAAAATATCTAAAATTCCTGATAATTGTCTGTGGGTATCAGCTAAAATCGGGTATGTAACACCTTCAATTCCGCCGTTATCTTTCGGTGTATTTAACCATGCGAAGTGAACTTCGTTAGTATCGCAAGATGCACCAATTACAATTGTATTTCTTTTTTCGAACTCAGGTAAAGCAGCTTGGAAAGCATGTAATTCTGTAGGGCAAACAAAAGTAAAATCTTTTGGATACCAGAACAATAACACCTTGCTATTCTTATTTACAGCCTCTTCAAATACATTGATTTTCAAGTCATCACCCATGTCTGACATTGCATCAATACTAACACTCGGAAATTTTTTACCTACTATTGCCATAATTTTTGTCTTAATTTTATAGCGCAAAGGTACGGCGAAAACAACTCCAAATCAACCTGGATCTGGTATTTGTTAATTGTATTTATCGATGACGGTATAGTCAAAAACTATAATGATTAAAATAAATATAAATTTTGAATATATGGTTTTAATGTAGACGTCATTGCGAGGAACGAAGCGATCTTAAAGCGCCAGATTAATAGCGATTGTTATAGGATCGCTTCTTACCTTGCAATGACAGGGCATTTAGGGTCACTGCTTATTAAAAGAGTTTTCGCTTCTGTTAGGTTTACCTAATAGAAACCTGCAGGTCTTGAGATAACATTAATGTAGGTTGCTAAGTTACCACCCCCTTGCCCCTTCTAAAACAGGAGGGGAGTTGTTACTGCTTAGGCAAATTTTCCGTTAATTTTAGTTCAATATGTTAAACCTACCGCTAATAAATTAGGCAACATTTTTATAGCGCAATATCCAGCTCCCCTCCTTATTTTCAAGAAGGGGTTGGGGATGGTTTATTTAATAGTCCGAAGCCTATTTCTTCAATGTATTTTCATACAATTTGAATATCCTTTTATATTCATCAGTCCAGCTGCTCGGCTCTATGAAGCCATGGTCTTCAACTGGATAAACAGCCAGTTCCCAATTGTCTTTTCCAAGTTCGATAAAGCGCTGTGTAATCCTAACAATATCCTGAAAATGAACATTCACATCAACCATTCCATGTGCCATTAATAAATTGCCTTTTAATTTATCAGCAAAGTAAATTGGCGAGCTTTGTTTATAGGCAATTGGGTCGTTAAAAGGTTCGTTTAAAATATTGGAAGTGTAGCCATGATTGTAATGTGCCCAATCGGTAACCGAACGCAAAGCAGCGCCGCTGGTAAAAACGTTCGATTCATTAAACATCGCCATTAGCGTAATAAAGCCACCGTAAGAACCACCATATAAACCCACATGTTTAAGATCAACTCCATAATTTTCTGCCAAAAACTTCACACCATCAACCTGGTCTGTTAAATCTTTTCCACCCATGTGGCGGTAAATGCCTGTTCTGTGATCACGACCGTAACCTGAACTTGCAGTGTAATCTATGTCGATTACCGTGTAGCCGTTGTCGGCCAGCAAATTGTTGAACATAAACTCCCTAAAATAGGTACTCCAACCGAAGTGTACATTTTGTAGATAACCAGCTCCATGAACGAAAACGACTGCCGGATGGTTTGGATGCGGCTTATCAGACTTATAAACTCTTGCGTAAACATCGGCACCATAGCGATTTTTAAACGAAACCATATCAGGTTCACGCCATTTATAAGAGTTAAATTCTTGGGTTGTAGACTCCGTAACTTTTACTGCTTTTGCCCCAATTTTGTTCGGTTGAATATATAGCTCTCCAGGTTTATTTAGATAAGAATAATTGATGGCAAGATACTTTTCATCGGGCGAGAGTGTGATGTCATTCAAACCTTTCATGGTTGTAATTTGAACTAACTCACCACCGTTTACACCAATGCTAAAGAAATTTGTAATGCCTGGATGTTCCTTATTCGATTTAAAATAAAAGTTTCGTTTGTCTTTCGCTAACTGAACCGACTGAACTTCCCATTTACCAGAGGTGAGTTGCTTTTTAGCGCCGGTTGAAATATCCGCAACATACAGGTGTGAATAACCGGTGGCCTCGCTTTGATAATAGAAATGGTTGTTATCTACCCAACCCGTGCTTCCTTGAAAAAAACCGCTAATGCCAGGGCCACCAATCCAAGCCTCATCATGCTGACGATCTATTAAATTAAATTTGCCTGTCGAAGCATCTAAGTTTAAAATCCAGCGGTCCTTATTGTCGGTAGAAGTTGCTACCATAACTGCAGCACTTCCATTCTCATTCCACAACGGACCGAAAAAATTAACCAACCTGTCAGCATTTTTCTTTTTTAACGAATCCAGTACCTTTGGGTATTCCTTATAAAAATCAGGAATATCTTTAATCCCTGGAATGGTAGCGGTTTGAATGGCATATATCGAATCCCTTTGCTTATCGTAAATAAAACCTTGAGATACACTTTCGTTTTCACCAACTTTGGTTCTGCCGGGAATATCTTCCGTATAACCAGATGCCGTTACATAATTTGGTACGATGGTGTTATGGTTATTTTGAGCCGGTGCCGTTAATTTGTAGGTTACAAAACGACCATTAGGGCTAATGACGACGTTGTTCAAAAACCGATCATCAGTGTAAAGCGGTTTTAAAGATTTTGTATCGCCAGATTGTACTCCGAAGCGAATTCTGCCTCCACGACCTGTACCACCACGAGTTTCTGTATTTCTTTTTTTAATGATATCGAATAGCTCTGTTTGCTGAGCCTTTAGCCAGCCATCTTGTTCCGTAGCAGGCTTGGAACCTGTTTTTACAGGAGCTTTACCCTTAACGAAATTGGTTATTTGTTTAGTTTCAGCTGTAGCCCGATTAAGCTGAAATAAATTTTCACCTAATTGGTAAACTACATCTCCATTGCTTAAAAAAACAGGGCTACTTTCCCTCTCCAGCGTATTGGTTAACCGAGTTTCTTTCTTTGTTTTTAAATTTTGAAGATAAATATCGCCGCTCTTTTCTACCAAACCCAACGATTTATCTTTGTTGTAAACATAATTTACGTGGAGTAATTTTTCATCTTCCTGATCAACGGCTTTAACTGGTTTTGAATTTGAAGTTGATATTTTATATAATGCTTCTTTTGCTTTGTTTTCAGGATTCCAGTTAAAGTATAAAGTTTTGCTATCTGCCGTCCAGCGGAAATTTGTAGGCGAACTTCCCATCCATTTTGGGTCTCGCATAATTTTTTCTACCGTTAATGGACCAATTTGTTGTGCGAAAGTGTACTCGCTTGAGCAAAGCAATAGGAAAAGTATATATTTCTTCATGAATTTTTGTTTGGATGCTGCAATTTAGATAATGCTCGAATTAAAGTGTTAAGGAAATGGAAATGTTACAACCTCACCCTGTTAACGTTTTTTGCTTTGGCTTCTATTGTGCGCCCCCTCTCCTGAAAGAGAGGGATTTTCATAATATGAGTAAAATCGATGGGTTTAAAACACAAACGAACTTTCCCTCTCTTTCAGGAGAGGGATGCAGTGCCTAGGCTACAGCCACAAACTTTCACAGCGTGAGGCTTATCGAATCACTCGCCCTGTTCTATCCACGTTAATCAAATCAAAAGGCTTTAAATACTCGTTGATGATCACTGAAAACTCCCGTCGTGTTAAAACCTTTTTCAGATCGTATTTTGAAGAAAATTTATAAGTCTTGTTCCACTTCTTCTCAATTTCAGTTCTGGTGGCATCAACGGCTTTATTCCCAACATAACAGACCATTGAAATGGTATTATCTAGATCGATTGGAATGTTTTGATGATCATCAAACCAAATTTGAGCTTTGTAATAGTAATCTTTTAGGGGCTGCTTTATTTCATCGTAAGTAACTGCTTTTTCAGGTTCAAAATAAACCTTTCCCTTTTCTATATCCGCTTTTAAAATTCCGGTAATGCCCACTTTTTGGATTGCCAGCCAGTTTGAATCAACAATTTTAACATCATCAAAAGGCATTAACGACAATTTGTAAGCTAATAATTCACCTTGAACTCTTTTTAAGTTTGATAAGCTTGTTTTGGTTTTGTAAAATGCTGCATACGCTGCGGTGGCACCAGCCGCCTGTCCGATTTCAAAATTATCAGGTTTGATGTACAAAATGTTTTCCTGGTTTGGAATCAGCAAATTATAAAGTGAAAGATAGTCTGATGTTACATTTATGCCAGCAATTGTTGTACGATATAAGTTTTCCGCATAATTAATAGTATTTGTTTCTGCTGGTTTTAAAGCTTCCATTTTCAACGCTGGAAGTATCTTTTCCACCTGGTCAGTTATCACCAATACCTTTGCTTTAATACTTTTTTCTTTGGTTAATTTCGCTTCCCAACCACTTCCAGAACGTTTAATATCATAGTATGGCGTATTGTTAATGATATCAAGAAGTTTTGAGCTATCAGCCCAGTTTTTGATTACTGCGTTTACGATTTGGGTGGTCATTTCAGGTAACGAAACACTATCGGCAAGTTTTAAGGATTTTCTGGCTCTCTTTTCGAGGGCCCTCACAACGCCATTTTGAGATAAATTTTTGAAACCGCTTAAGTTGAAACCATCACGCTGTGTTAAAACAATTGCATTTACACCCGACTCCGTAGCCTGAACGCCTGCGGCAAAAGCGGCATTGGAATTACCTAAAATAAGCACATCTGTTTTAATGGTTTGAGCATGAATAATTAAGGGAATTAAAAATGCAAAGGTAAAAAACAACTTCTTCATTGGTGGTGTCTAAAATTAATTGCAATATGCTTTAAATGAATGAATTTTTAATTAAATGAATTGATTATAACTAAATTTAAACAGAAAGACAATACATCCGATTGACCATATAAGACACGAAGATTTCATATCGTTCAATAAACTTACATTTTCTTGCCTACCTTAAATGGTAAATTTCTAAACATTTTATAAAATTCATTGAAAAAGCACAATTTGCTTTTATGGATTTAGAACAACTTAAATACCCAGTCGGGCAGTTTAATATGCCTGAAATTTTTGATGATAGGCAGGCTAAAATCTGGATTGCTGAAATCGAGGCTTTGCCAGAAATAATCAAAAAAGCAACTGACAATTTAAGCAAAGAGCAACTAAACCAAGCTTATCGCCCCGAAGGATGGACATTAAGGCAAGTTGTTCATCACCTTCCGGATAGCCACATGAATGCCTACATTCGTTTCAAACAAATTATAACAGAGGATATACCAATCATCAGGCCTTATTATGAAGAACGCTGGGCAGAAACAGAAGAGGCGAAAAATGACGATATTGAGATGTCCATTATTCTTTTGAAAGGTTTGCATCAGCGCTGGGCGGCTTTTTTAAAAACGCTAAAATTGGAAGATTATCAGCGAAAATACATTCACCCGGAACATGGGGAAGAATTTACTTTGGGCAATATGTTGGGCATGTACGCATGGCATGGAAAACACCATTTAGCACATATTACAAATACCATGTTCCAAAACATAACCCCTAATCTTCTATGATAAATTGCCATCTACATAGCACAAGCCATGCGGCAAGCATGCGAGTAATAATTGAATGGTATAGAATTTTAGAGCAGTATTTTAATTTGCTATTCTGAACGCAGCGAAGAATTTTTTTAAGCGGCAGCAGACGCTTCGTGCCTCGGTATGACAGTGGTTTCTTATCCCACCAAAAGCGATGTCATGGTTAATGAACCACCAACCGCTTTATCGTTAAAGAAAGACACCTCTTCTTTATCATTTTTCAATCCTAAATTATAGATCAATGGCAGATAATGCTCTGGCGTAGGAATAGCCAACATGGCATCGGTGCCTAAATTCCTGTAATTAATGAGTGGTTGGTGATCGCCATTTGCGATAAGATTTTTGAATTTCTCATTCATTTCATTTGCCCAATCGTATCCGCCTCCATTAATCATTTCCCAACTTATCATGCGGAGATTATGCACCATGTTTCCGCTGCCGATAACCAGAACACCCTTCTTGCGTAGCGCATAAATCTCTTTAGCAATTTCATAATGTTGCTCTGGAGATTTTGTATAATCTATACTCAACTGAAGAACTGGAATGTTAGCTTCGGGATACATGTGTTTTACAACAGTCCAGGTACCATGATCCAAACCCCAATCGTGGTCTAAGCCAATTGGTGTAGAATGAACTAATGTTGGAATTTCAGTGGCCAGTTTGGCATCACCCGGTGCAGGATATTGAACATCGAAAAGTGCTTGCGGAAATCCCCCAAAATCATGAATGGTTGAAGGAAAATCCATCGCGGTAACAAAAGTTCCATGGGTATACCAATGTGCAGAAACCACCAATACCGCTTTTGGTACCGGAATGTTTTTTGCCAAATCTGCCCAACTTTGGCTAAACTCATTGTTTTCAATGCCGTTCATCGGCGAGCCATGGCCAATAAAAATCGTTGGCATTAAATCGGTTTGCGGCAAACGTTGGGTAAAGCTTCTAAATTGTGATAATGTTGACATGATGTTTAAATTATCTTTAAAGTTACTTTATTCCATCTTCCTACAGCTTGATGTATGTTAGGAAAAAGGGTTAGCCAACTTCTTGCATTTGATCCGTAAACTAAGTTAGAGACAATGAAAACAAAGGTGCCTGATAAGCTACTGTGGTTGATGGTGGCCGAATGGTGTAAGCGAGAGATAAAAATTCCTATTTAAAAGTAAAAGCCGGGCTTTTTGAGGTCGGCTTTTACTTTGATTTTTCAAGGGTTGCACATCATGTTTACGATATGCAGTTTCACTAGTTTGATTTTATCGTTTCAGAAACATCGCCACACTCAAACATCATGCTTCCATAATACGGGTTTTCGATGCTTTCTTTTTCATTTAACCAGCTTGCTTTCGCCATTGGGCAGTGTTGAACGTAAACCGTAGCATTGTTAAATTTGATGTTACGTACGGTTTTAATCATCGCTGAAGAAATTCCTTCAAAAGATTTTCTTTGTGCTTTGATATCTTTCCCTGTAGCCAATTCAGTTGCTTTTGCCTTAATTATTTTTGCCTGTTCCATCCACAATGTGTGTTGTGTGGCCGGCAAATCGTTGTGGGGGATGGCCTCTACTTTTGCTGATAATGCTTTCACTTTTTCTGCTGCTACATCTTTCTTATCGGTTGCTAGCGCATTCTTCACATCATAATAAGCCGTTAAGGCTTGGTTAAAAGCAGCATCAGTTTTACTTTGTGCGAAAGTTAATTTCGTTGTTGCAATGGCGATAATAGCCATCATGATCATTATTTTTTTCATCTTGAGTATATTGTTTTGTTTGCGCTGAAGCTTGTATAATCAACAAATTAATTTTAGTTGCTTAATTCACGTTCAACTTTAATTTATTTTAAAGCATTAAAAAAGTTAAATTCTGCTCTCAGCAGATACATGTTTTTGGTATATCTATTGGCCATATTTCCTGTCGCCTGAAACCGGTAGCCCAAATCGATTCTGGTTGTGCTATTCAAAATAACCTGAAAGGCAGGGGCTAAATCCAAATACGATTCGCCTGAGTTTGGATCTGTCTTGCCCAATATTTCAAAATACAAATTAAAATTAGGTTGCTTGTAATCTTTGTACACGAAAGGCAAAACCAGATATCCGGAGGATAAACTATAAGAAAGCATCTGATCAGGTTGTGGCGTATTCAATCTTAGCACCTTATCGTTTTTTTCAAAAGCATTCGAATAACCTAATGTTGCTGAAATTGCCAGTTTATGCAACAGCTGCGTAAATATTAACCCCGCTTGCCAACCACTATTATCCCCTTCTAAATTAATATCCCTGCTAAATCCCGGCCTTTTGCTTGTACTTATTCTACCAAACGCAGCAGCCCTGAAATGACTTTGGCTTTCATCAATTGATAAAAAACGATATTTCGCATATAAACTTCCACCCTCCACACGAAAACGACCGTCAAAATCTGACAGAAAACCTTGTGCATGCATCATCAGGTTTTTGTTGAAACCAAACATGACTTCTGGAATAGTTCTGCTCACAAAACCAGGATTGTTAAACATGCCCTCATTGGTAATACGAACACCAATTGATTTGGTAGACATATTGCTTGCTGGCTCAGTGAAAACGTACAACTCCTGACTAAAAGCCATACCAGCAGCGCCAATCAAAATCAGCGCCGTTAAAAAAATCCTTTTCATTTTAAGAAAGAACCAGGTGATAAACACGCATTTTTTTACCGTTTACAACAGCGGTTCCGTTTGCATACGCATCAGAATTTACGGTAGCCGATTGTTTTTTAAATGCAGAACCAGAAATGAAATTCTTATCAATAACCGAGGCTTTGACCGTTCCGTTTAAAGTTTTGTTTTTGGCATTTACAAAACGATAAACATTACCGTCAACAATTGCCTGACCTTTATCATCTATTTTTACCTGATTAAAAGTGAAGTCCGCGGTTAAACCACCAACCGAAAAGCCAGCATCCTGTACTTTTTTGCGCACCATATCTAAGTTGATATCAGCGCCTTTCTTGAAATTTAAAACGAAGATGTTTTTGTTTAAATCTGGTTTAACAGAGTTGATGAAACCCAAAGTTTCTAAAGATTTTTGAGTGGCGTTGGAACACATTGAACAGGTTAAACCAGTTACCTGTAAATCGGCTGTTGATATTTGTTGTGCCGAAACCTGTGCGGCGAAGATTAGCATAATAATGCTGAATAATTTTATTGTTTTCATGATTTTTGAAATTAGAATTTTTAATTACTCGCCATTTCGACTGAGTGATTCACGACGGAGAAATCTAATTCATATAGATCTCTCTCACTCCGTTATACTTCTTTCGAGGTAACAGACGTGAAGAAAAATCCTAATTCCTGAAAATGCAATTGAAAACATGCAAAGCAACCCCTAAAGAAAGTGGAGGTGCTTTATTGCTGATTTTGCTAAAATATGGGGGGGTAATATTTGAAAGAAATTCTAAAACTGGCGGATGTAGAAACAGTTGAATAGAAAATAACTTTGGCATTTGTGTTTGTGCCTCAGTTTGGTGACTGTCCTTAACTTTAACAGTTACCTGCGTGTTTTTACAACAACCATCATCCTTAATTTTTTCAGCAGGAATATCTGCACAAAACTTACAAGAAATTTCGTTGCTAAACAGTTTAACATTCTCTAGTTTGCCGCCGCAAAAATGCAAACTTAAAGCCAAACCCATAACACTAACCGCATAGAATACGGCCAAAGAAAGTGCTATTTTTTGTTTCAACTTCATTTATACAAAGATATGGCAAAAAAAATTGAATAATGACACTCATTATTTATTGAAATTCATTTTTTAGTTTAATTTAGCCTTAAACACAAATAAATGAAGAAATTATTATTATTCGTTTGCGCTTTTTCGATGTTTTCGGCCTTTGCTGCGAAGCCTAAAAATCAATATATCAGAATAAAAACGGAGTTTGGAGAATGCATTGTAAAACTTTATAATGAAACCCCTTTACATCGGGAAAATTTTTTGAAACTTGCAAAAGATGGTTATTACAACGGAACGTTATTTCACAGAGTGATAAAGGATTTCATGATTCAGGGCGGTGATCCGGATTCGAGAAATGCTAAGCCAGACTCTTTACTTGGAGAAGGCGGCCCGAAGTATACCATTCCAGCCGAATTTAGAGACAGTTTATTTCATAAGAAAGGCGTTCTGGCTGCTGCAAGAGAGGGCGATATGGTTAACCCCAAAAAAGAATCTAGCGGAAGTCAGTTTTATTTAGTGCAAGGCAAGGTTTTTACTGATGAGCAGTTGAATGCTCTCGAAGAAAAACGATTGAAGTTTAAATTACCGGAATATCAGAGGCAGGTTTATAAAACCATCGGCGGTACACCGCATTTAGATAGAAATTACACCGTTTTTGGCGAAATTGTGGTTGGCTTAGATATGGTTGATAAAATCGCTATGCTACAAACCGATAAAAATAATCGCCCTAAACAAGATGTTAAAATGGATATTAGCATTTTGAAAAAGAGGGAAGCGAAGAAATTGGAAAAAAAACTGTTGCAGGATTCTTTAAAAGATAAAATGATAACAAAGCATTGATGAAAATCATCTCTTATAACGTTAACGGAATTCGAGCAGCAAGTACCAAAAACTTTTTCGGCTGGTTGCAAGCTACCAATGCTGATATAGTTTGCCTGCAGGAAGTGAAAGCATTGCCTGTACAAATTCCAGAAATTATAGCTTTAATTGAGCAACTCGGTTACCATCATTATTGGTATCCAGCTGAAAAAAAGGGATATAGTGGTGTGGCGATTCTAACCAAAATAAAGCCTAGTCATGTAGAGTATGGATGTGGAGAGGAATGGATTGATAAAGAAGGTCGAGTTATAAGAGCTGATTTTGATGATTTTTCCCTCATGAGTTTGTACATGCCGTCAGGTTCGAGCGGCGACGAACGGCAAGTAAAAAAATACGAGTTCATGCGCTTTTTCGATGGATACATTGGCGAATTGCGGAACGAAATACCTAATTTAATTGTAAGTGGGGATTATAACATTTGCCATACTTCCATTGATATTCATAATCCAAAATCGAATGCCAATTCATCAGGATTTTTGCCCGAAGAACGTGAATGGATGCAGTTATTTCTCGAAAATGGTTTCATAGATACTTTCCGTCATTTTAATAAAGATCCACACCATTACACCTGGTGGAGCTATCGTGCGGGTTCGAGAGGGAAGAACCTGGGTTGGCGCATCGATTATCACCTGGCCACAAAGTCTCTCGAAAGTAGGCTGAAAAATGTGAGGATTTTGCCTGATGCCATCCACTCTGATCACTGCCCTGTTTTATTGGAATTGGAATAAATCTGTCGGTAACAAGTCAGGATTTTAATTCGCTTAACTCATCACAGCTTGAAGAACAGGTAACCAACTCCTTAAATATCTAGCGGAATCGCTTTTAGAGGGAGAAGATGTTTTTATACTCGGTCAATTTGAAATTTAAGGGACCATGTTTGTCAATTTTCGAGAAATTTGTTTCTGCGAAAATCAGCGTAATCTGCAGGAGCTTAAAAGGCAATAAACGATCGGCCTGCTATAAAGCTGTCGTGAGTTGAAATCATTCCCGCGGGTTTCGGGAATTTACCCTGATATGAATAGCTAAGTAGAAAGGTTAAATCGTCCGAAGCGGACAAATAATTGACCAAGATTTAAATAGAAAAATTCCTATAAATGCTCTTCCTCGTATTTCTCGCCAGCTTTCAACATCAGCTCAATTTGCTCCAAATCCTCAGCGGTAAGCTCTTCTTTTTCCTGCAATTCAAATACCGCAACCATGTTCTCTTCATACTGTTTTTCGGTTTTGATAACGATTTCCTGTGCCATGATTAAAAGCTTAAAATTTGATAGTTTCTGTTGGTGTGATGCAAAAATCTAAAGCGATGTCGTGTTCATTCACATCATCAATTTTATCAATTGCAGACAACAAAGATAGCCCTATTTTTTGAGCATTTATATTTTGGAGAAAACGGTCATAAAAGCCTTTGCCATACCCTACGCGATATCCCCACCTATCAAAAGCCAATAGTGGGATTAGAACCATATCTATTTCACCGTTATGGACGATGCCTTTTTGCGGTTCTAAAATGTTATACAAATTTTTCTGTAAATCATCCACACCCAGATATTCATGATTGGTCATTAAAGCGTTTTCAAAATCAGCCTTCGGAACAATGATTTTGATTTCAGGATGTTTTTCCGCCAGCCATTCAACGATCAAGAAAGTATTGGGTTCTCTTTTTTCGATGATGGGTAAAAATATATGCAGCGTCTTCACTTCTCTAAGATCCAGCTTAATGAATTGATTTAGCAATCCAATATTTAGCGATTCATATTCCATATCGCTAATCGCTAATCTATCTTTTAAAGCTTGTTTTCTGATTTCGGATTTTAACATAGTTCAAATTTAGATAAATATAAACATTTGAAATTTCGGGTGTTTTCGATAAAAAGCAAAGATACACGAGTTGAATTAGCGAACGCTTTAAGATTCCCACCTGCGTGGGAATGACGGATTTGTAAGGAGATATGCTAAAATATCATGTATGAGATCCTATATAAAACACCAACTATGAACCGTCGTCATCCTCAGCTTGACTGGGGATCTTAAAGCAAAAGAAAAACACACATTCAAAATATTTAACTTCTTTTCATCGATGTCTTTTTAAAACAAAAAAGCCCTTGAAAATAAATCCAAGGGCTCGTTTTAATATTTTATGATCTATTTTACACGCTCTACATACTCACCTGTACGCGTATCAACTTTAATTTTATCACCTTGATTTACGAACATAGGTACTTTAACCTCCACACCATTTTCAAGTGTTGCCGCTTTTAATGCGTTAGTAGAAGTATCGCCTTTAACTGCAGGCTCAGAATAGGTAATTTCGAACTCTGCAAAGTTTGGCAATTGACCCATAATCGCTTCATCGCTTTCCATTGAAACGATAACGCTCATGCCTTCTTTTAAAAATTTGATTGCAGAACCAAACAAAGTTTTCTCTACGTTGTATTGCTCGTAAGTATTATTGTCCATCACTACCAAATAATCTCCATCTTCGTAAAGATATTGATAATCGCTAGTTTCAACACGGCAAATTTCAACAGCCTCGTCTGTACCCATACGAGCCTCAACAATTCTGCCCGATTTAATATTACGGAATTTACCGGTGTAAAAAGCACCGCCTTTACCTGGTGTACGGTGATTCCATTCGTCAACAGTAACTAACTCGCCATTTACACGTAAGATGTTACCGTTTTTAATTTCTGATGCTTTAGCCATATGATGTGATCCTAATTGGATTTATGTTTCAGTTTTTTGTGTCGGCAAAGGTAAAATTATTTTAGTAAAAACCTATAAACGATTAAGGGATAAGGCTTAAGGTTTAGCGAAATTTCGAGCTTAAATTTTCTACTTCACCCGCTCCATGTAGTCGCCTGTTTTGGTGTCTACTTTTACTTTGTCGCCCTGGTTAATAAATAATGGAACCCTTATTTCGGCGCCAGTTTCTACAGTAGCATATTTCTGAGCACTTGTAGATGTGTCGCCTTTAACGGCTGGCTCTGTGTAGGTTATTTCCAGCTCCACACTGTTCGGCAATTGCGCAACAATCGGCTCGTCACTTTCAAAAGCAATGGTTACATTCATACCTTCTTTCAGAAATTTAATTGAGCTTCCGAAAAGTAATTTCGGGATGTTATACTGCTCAAAAGTATTATTATCCATTACTACAAGATAATCGCCATCTTCGTATAAATACTGATAATCATTGGTTTCAACACGGCAAATGGTCACTTCTTCATCGGTGCGGAAGCGATATTCAACAATCTTTCCGGTTTTAATGTTGCGCATGCGGGCTTGATAAAACGCCCTCAAATTGCCTGGCGTACGATGAATATATTCTTCTACACTTGTTAACTCCCCGTTAAAACGAAGCACGTTTCCGCTTTTTACTTCTGATGCCTTTGCCATTTTATAATGAAATCTTGTTTTGCTAATTTTTGAATATCAAAGTTAAAAAAACCAATTTTGATTTGGAAAGTTCCAAAGGAATTCCTTCCGAACAAAACCTCTGATTATAGGTACTGCATTCCCATTTATCATTAAATATTTTTGGAAAATAAACCTTGTGGATTTTTAAACCAACGAAGTTTCCCATAAGCGTATTTTCATGGAATCGGATTTAGACAAGCCGGGCATGAGAGAGAAACAAAAGCTTGTTCCCGTAATGTTTGCTAAATAAAAACATCCATTGGCATTCATTCCCGTTTTGCCTTAGCCAACGGAAAAGAAAGCCTTCGTGTAAAAGAAATGCCTTTGGGAACCACTCCAAAGGCATAATCAACCTAAACCTCAAACTAAACTATGAAAAAATTTTTCGCTTTTTAAAGCCTTATATTTTGTTTCCGTATTACGGAGAATATGATCATTTTCCTCGAAGAGATAAATTAATAATTATTTCTCTTTTTGGTGGTGCAAAGGTAGAAACTATTTATCAATTACAAAACATTTTTATTAAAATTAATTTATAATACAAAATGATGACAAAAGAAGGAATTTCTTCCGAATGAATTTCGAGTGTAAGCTATTTAAAATCAGCTATTTGAATCTGTTTTGTGCAGAAATCATATTCCTGAATTTGGTTTGAACCAATTATTGTCAGCCTATCTTTTGTGAAGTTTTCAATTAATTCTCGGTACCAGGTTATCCCCTGAACGTCTAAATTACTCGTGGGTTCATCCAAAAATAATATTGGCGAATTAGAACAGCAGGCCAAAGCCAATTTAGTTCGTTGTTTCATTCCCGATGAAAAGTACTTGATTTCTTTGTTAGCTGATTTTTCTAAACCCAAAATGGAAATCAAAGATTTAGCATCAACTCCGGCTGCGAAATTTTTAAACTTGAAATGGAAATTAATTATCTCTTTCAGAGTAAAAGTTTCTACCAGTTCCAAGTAAGGCGCAGCTAAACTGATGTGTGTGTAAATATCCTCTACGGCAATTTCTCTATCATCCGAAAACAAGAGCGTTCCCTCCGATAGTGTTAAACTTCCAGTTAAAACACTCAATAAAGTAGATTTCCCTGAACCATTGGGGCCTAAAATAGCATAACTGTTACCAGTGCTAAATTCGGTGCTGAGATTTCTAAAAATCCATTCCTTATTAAATCTTCTGCCAACATTATTTAAAACGATTTTCATTAAGCGTTTTGCGATTAGGATTAAACATTTAGCGATTTGGACATGCAAATACTATTGTCTACACCAATATACTGACCATAGTTCGGTGTAACCTTGTAGTTACTTTTCTGGTATAAAGCAATGGCTTCTGGTTGCTTTTTGCCTGTTTCTAAAACCGCTTGGCTAAAACCTAATTCTGCAGCCCAATTTTCCAGTTCAGATAAAACTTTGGCTGCAATACCTTGCTTTCTATAATCAGGATGAACAAACATGCGTTTGACTTCGGCTGCTGTTCCAGAGAAGGGTTTTATTGCGCCGCAAGCAACAGGGGTTTCGTTTTCAAAAGCAACAACAACTTCCTTAATCGCATCTACTTTATTAAATTGAGCGTAAAAGGCATGTTCATCACCATCTCTAATGGCTAAATCTTTATCTAACAAAATAACCAGTTCTCGAAAATCAGGGTTGTCTGAATTGGTTCTGATTAGTGTTAGCTTACTCATGAATAATTGCTTTAAGCTTTGGTCTTTTTTCTTGAGGCTTAGCTGCCCATTCCGAAACCTTTCATCACACCACGGTTAGAATTGCGAATGAAATCTACAATTTCATCACGAATTTCTGTTGGTTTGAATTCCGCCTCGATCATATCTAAGGCCTTGGTTACGTTATTGTGTTTTACAAAAAGAACACGGTAAATTTCCTGAATCTCATCAATCTGTTCGTTGGTAAAACCTCTTCTACGCAAGCCAACAGAGTTAATGCCAGCATAAGAAAGCGGCTCACGAGCAGCCTTAACATAAGGAGGGACATCTTTACGAACCAATGAACCGCCAGTTACAAATGCGTAAGAACCCACTTTAACAAATTGGTGAATAGCCACCAAGCCAGCGAGAACAACATTGTTTCCAATAGTAATGTGCCCGGCAAGAGTGGTGCTGTTTGAGAAAATACAATTGTTGCCTACCTCGCAATCATGTGCGATATGCGAATAAGCCTGGATTAAGCAGTTGCTGCCAATGGTTGTTTTCCATTTATCTTTTGTACCACGGTTTATAGTTACGCACTCACGAATAGTAGTGTTATCACCAATTTCCGCCGTAGTAACCTCACCCGCGAATTTCAAATCCTGCGGTTCTCCGGAAATTACTGCTCCTGGAAAAATTCGGCAGTTTTTGCCAATACGAGCACCGTCCATAATCGTTACATTCGAGCCGATCCAGGTTCCTTCTCCAATAACAACGTCTTTATGTATCACTACAAAAGGTTCAATTACCACATTTTCAGCAATTTTGGCTTGAGGATGTATGTATGCTAAAGGTTGTATCATTATTGGGTTGGTTCTGCTTGTTTAACTTTTGAAATTTGAGCCATCATCTCGGCTTCTACAACGATTTTTTCGCCAACCATACCAACACCTTTCATCTGAGCAATACCTCTTCTGATTGGTTCAAGCAAGTCGCAGCGGAAAATTATCGTATCGCCTGGAAGAACCTGAGCTCTAAAGCGAACGTTATCGATTTTTAAAAAATAGGTAAGGTAATTACTTGGATCCGGAACGGTACTTAAAACTAAAATCCCACCCACTTGTGCCATCGCCTCAATTTGAATTACACCAGGAAATACCGGTGCGCCAGGGAAATGCCCTTTAAAAAACTCTTCATTCATGGTTACGTTTTTAACGCCCACAACATGGTTTTTAGAAAGCTCCAGAATTTTATCTACAAATAAAAATGGCTGCCGATGAGGCAAAATTTCCATAATCTGTACAACATCGTACAACGGCTTAGCACTTGGATCGTACACTTTCTGAATTTTTTTGTTCTTTTCCTTTTTAATAGCGGCTTTTATTTTTTTAGCAAAAGCAACGTTAGCGGCATGGCCTGGGCGAGCTGCCATAATGTGGCCTTTTAGGTGCATACCTACCAAAGCTAAATCGCCAATCATATCCAATAATTTATGGCGGGCAGGCTCGTTTTGATAGCGCAACTCCATATTATTTAAAATACCTTGTGGAGCCACATCAATATCGGCACGGTTAAAAAGTTTAGCTAAATGGCTTAACTCGTCTTTCGTAACTTCTTTATCAACAATGACTATGGCGTTATTTAAATCTCCTCCCTTAATCAAGTTATGAGAAAGTTGATATTCTAATTCATGTAAGAAACAGAAAGTACGGCAAGAAGCAATTTCTTTTTTAAACTCGGCAATGGTGTTGATCCCAGCGTGTTGGCTGCCCAAAACCGGCGAGTTATAATCAATCATACAAGTAAAACGGTAGTCATCTAAAGGCATAGCCACGATTTCTACTTTTCTATCTTCTTCTGTATAGGTGATGTTATGAGGAATGGTAAAATATTCACGGTCGGCATTTTGTTCAACCAAGCCTACTTCTTCCAATAAATCAATGAATTGGATGGAACTACCATCCATAATTGGAGTTTCCGGCCCGTCAAGTTTAATTAAAACGTTGTCTAAGTCCATTCCTACAAGCGAGGCCATTACATGTTCAACAGTACTCACGCTTGCACCATTTTGTGTAATGGTTGTTCCACGAGAAGTATCGGTTACATTATCTGCATCAGCATCAATAATCGGTTGTCCATCTAAATCAATACGTTGAAATTTGAAGCCATGATTTTCAGGCGCAGGGCAAAAAGTAAGGGTAACATTAGCGCCTGTGTGTAAACCAACACCTGCAGCTGATATTTCTTGTTTAATCGTCTTTTGTCTAACGTTCATTGTGTATTGTATTCTTTTCCAATTCGGCGGTAAGCCTTTCCAATTCTTTTTCTAGAGCGTTTATTCTTTTTTCCACATCGGGTAGATGCTTAAAAATTACCGAGGCACGCATCCAGTTACGTAAGGGTTGAGCCGGACTACCATGCCATTGTTTATTTTCTTCGGTGATGTTAAAATTAATTCCGGCCTGTGCTCCAATTTGGGTACCTTTAGCTAAAGTTAAATGCCCTGCAATACCAACCTGACCGCCAACAACACTGTTCGGGCCGATTTTCGTGCTTCCAGATATGCCAGATTGAGCCGCTAAAACGGTGTTTTCGCCAATTTCCACATTGTGGGCAATCTGAATCAGGTTATCGATTTTTGCGCCTTTTTTTACAATAGTCGAACCCATTGTAGCACGATCTACAGTTGTATTTGCACCGATTTCGACATCATCTTCTATAATAACATTTCCAATCTGAGGAATCTTGTTGTACGTTCCGTCTTTTTGCGGAGCGAATCCAAAACCATCACTTCCAATTACGGTATTGGAATGAATGATTACCCGATTGCCAACAATAGAGTTGTGATAAATTTTTACACCGGGGAAAAAAGTGCTGTTTTCGCCAACCTTTGAATTTGCTCCAACAAATGTTTGTGCATTTAATCTAGTTCCATCGCCTATTACCACATTTTCGGCAACATAGGCAAAGGCATCAATAAAAACATCTTTACCAATTTTAGCCGTTGGATGTACAAAAGCTAACTTATCAATACCAGATTGAGTCGCTTGTGCGTTTACCGCTTCGTTGTATTTATCCAATAAAACCGTAAATGAACTATATGGATTATCAACACGAATTAATGTGCTTGTATAGGGTTGTGTAGGGGCGAAATCCTTTGATACGATCACTACCGAAGCCTGTGTAGAATACAGGAAGTTTTCATACTTCGGGTTAGAAAGAAAAGACAAGGAGCCTTCTTTACCATCTTCTATTTTAGAAAGTTCGGTAACAGCTGCATCGGGGTTACCATCGATGGAACCGTTTAAAAACTCGCTTATCTGCTTTGCAGTAAATTGCATCGTACAAAGGTAAATGTTAAATTGATATGAACAAAAAAACCTATCAAGGTTAAACCGTGTATATTTTACACAATAGTAAGACTTAAAACGGCAGTAAAAGTTAAATATTTTGTTAATTAATCTTAAATCCCTCTTGGGTAGCAGAGAATATATTTCTCTACTGTTTTCTGCAAGGATTCCAGGTTCGATAAATCCGAAGCTTTGGCAATATCAACAATATCGTTATTTTTCATTAAAATCTTGATGTTTCCAACCCCAGCATTGTAAGCCCGGTTTTGTATGGCATCGGTAAACACAAAATATCTGGCTTCTTCAGGCTTAATTCCAAGTAAAGCAACGGTGGCGTCTTTTAAAAAATTTACCCGATCTAAAGGCGCCCTTTCATTGCTCATTTCTACTTTATATAAATTTCTTGAGGTAAGCATCTGGCAAAGCGTTGATAGTATTTTATCATGATGTTTTACCCAAACCTTCACTGCCGCATATATATCCTGATCATCCAGATTGGTAAAATGCTCGAGATTTTCGTGTTGCGAAAAGAAGTTAGTTTCGCTGATATCGTGATCGAAAAAATATTTTAATGAAGGTGCTGCGAATAAATCTTCGCCTGCGGCGGATAATTCCTTTGCCCGTTCCAGCAATTTCACCAGAATCATCTCCCCGGCGATAACCGTTTTGTGCAAATAAACCTGCCAATACATTAAACGGCGGGCAATCAGAAATTTTTCAATTGAATAAATTCCTTTTTCTTCGATCACTAAATCATCATCAAATACATTAAACATTTTGATAATCCGATCAAAACTAATTACCCCTTCACTCACTCCGGTAAAAAAGCTATCGCGGTTCAGGTAATCCATCCTGTCTAAATCCAGTTGCCCGGAAATTAATTGATGAAGAAATCTTTTCGGGTAAGTTCCGTTGAATACCTCAATTGCATGTGTTAGTTTGCCGCCAAAATGATCATTCAAGTCATGCATCAGCTTTGCTGAAATATCTTCGTGCTTAATGCCTGTAACCAGCGAGTGTTCTAAGGCATGCGAAAATGGTCCGTGACCAATATCGTGTAGTAAAATAGCCAGTATAGCCGCTTCTTCCTCGCCCTCGGTTATCGTATGGCCTTTACTTCTTAAAACTTCGATAGCTAAGCCCATGAGGTGCATTGCGCCTAAAGCATGATGAAAACGGGTATGTAAAGCACCTGGATATACCAAATGCGTCATTCCAAGTTGTTTTATATAACGTAAACGCTGGAAATAGGGATGCGAAATGACATCGTAAACCAGTTCTGAGGGAATGTTGATGAAACCGTAAACCGGATCGTTTATTATTTTCTTCTTATTCAATCGTTAAAAATAGTTAAATAGATAGATACGGTACAAAAATTGCTATTTTTATTTATAGATTGATTTACCCGCCAAAATAAAAAGGCAATACGTACCTATTTTTACAAAAACATGCAAGAAACTAAAATATTGTGGGCCGATGACGAAATCGACCTGTTAAAACCACATATACTTTTATTAAATGATAAAGGTTACGCAGTAACCACTTTTACCAATGGTAACGATGCGCTCGAAGCTTTCGGTAAAACCCATTTCGACCTTGTTTTTTTAGATGAAAATATGCCCGGAATGAGTGGCATTGAAACCCTTTCTGCTATCAAAAATCTTAATCCAGATGTGCCTGTTGTACTCATCACCAAAAGTGAAGAAGAAAACCTGATGGAGGATGCAATTGGAAGTAAAATTGATGACTATTTAATTAAACCGGTAAACCCAAAACAGGTTCTATTAACGATTAAAAAGCTGATTGATAACAAGCGTTTAGTAAGCGAGAAAACATCAATGGCTTACCAGCAGGATTTTCGCCGTTTGGGGATGACCCTTGGCGATAGATTGAATTATGAAGAGTGGGTAGATGTTTACAAAAAAATAGTTTTCTGGGAACTGGAACTGGAGAAGCTTGACGACCCGCAGATGCATGAGATTTTAACCATGCAGAAACAGGAAGCGAATACTCAGTTTACCAAATTTATTGAGGAAAACTATCTCGACTGGATTAAAAACAAGGACCAGGCGCCGTTACTTTCTAATGAGTTGTTGAAGAAAAAAGCTTTCCCACATATTAATGATACCACGCCTGTATTTTTTATTCTGATTGATAATTTGCGTTATGATCAATGGAAAATTATTAACCCTTTAATTTCTGAATATTTTAGAATTGATGAGGAGGATATGTACACCAGTATTTTGCCAACAGCAACCCAATATGCCCGTAATGCAATTTTTTCTGGTTTAATGCCTTTAGATATGGAAAAGCGTTTTCCGCAGCTTTGGCAAAATGATGATGATGAAGGCGGGAAAAATATGCATGAAGAGGCTTTCCTGGCCGACAACATCAAGCGTAGCTTAAGAAAGGATTGCAAATTCAGTTACAATAAAATTTTAACATTTGAGCAAGGGAAAGATTTGGTTGAGCAAACCAATAACCTGCTTCAGAATGATTTCAATGCAATTGTTTTCAATTTTGTTGATATGTTAAGTCATGCCCGTACCGACATGCAGATGATCCGTGAATTGGCGAACGATGATGCGGCTTACCGTTCGCTAACATTATCATGGTTTGAACACTCTCCACTTTGGGATTTGTTAAAGAAAATTTCGCAGAAGCAAGTGAAAGTAATCATCACCACCGATCATGGAACTATTCGTGTTAAAAAACCGGTTAAGGTTATCGGCGATAGGGCAACAAACACAAATTTAAGATACAAACAAGGTAGAAACCTGAATTTTAATGCTAAAGAGGTTTTTCTAATTAAAAACCCTCATGATGCTTTGCTGCCAAAAATCAACATTAGCAGCAGTTATATTTTTGCCCGCGAGGATAGCTATTTCGTTTATCCGAATAACTATAACCAATTTGTAAATTATTACAATGAAACTTTCCAGCATGGAGGAATTTCGTTGGAAGAAATGATTATTCCGGTGGTAACGTATTCGCCGAGATAATATCCAAATCCTAAAGCGTTACAAGGAGGCAAAAGCAATGCATTTATGTATTACTTTTGCCTTTATTAATTTAAAATGGAGATAGCAATTAACCGTTTATCAGATTTACCTCAGGTAGCGCAACAACTTTTAGAATTTTCTAGGGGGGAAAAAATTTTCATTTTCGATGGAGAAATGGGCGCAGGCAAAACTACTTTTATTAAAACTTTTTGCAAAACGTTAGGCGTAGAGGATGTAGTCTCGAGCCCAACTTATTCTATCGTCAATGAATACGAAAGTCCTAACGGTTCGGTATTTCATTTTGATTTTTACCGCATCAAAGATATTCAGGAAGCATACGATTTAGGCTACGAAGAGTACTTTTATGGTGGAGGCATTTGTTTGATTGAATGGCCTGAAAGAGTAGCCGAGTTATTGCCAGATCATCTTTTAAAAGTTGAGATAGCTATTGTTGATGAGAATCGGAGAGTATTCAGTTTCAGTAAGGTATAACATTTAGTTTTCCAATAATTAATAGAATTTCCGTACCTTGAACAACCTAAAACTAACATATTTTTAAGCATCATGGCTACAGGATTACGCGAAGGAATGGCCGATATCGCTCGTCAGGGTTTATTGCAAACACAAGAGGCGACACTAGAAACCAGAAACAGGAAAAATAGCCTGAACATTGGAATACCAAAAGAAATCTCTTTTCAGGAAAATCGAATTGCACTAACACCACTTTCGGTTGCGTTGCTGGTTAACAATGGCCATAGGGTAATATTAGAAAGTGGCGCAGGAACAGCTGCAAATTTTTCTGATTCAGAATATGCTGAGCAAGGAGCAAAAATCGCTTATGATAAAAAAGAAGTTTTCGATTCTGATATCCTGGTGAAAATTGCACCACCCATGCTGGAAGAAATTGAGATGATGCACAAAGGGCAGACCTTGATTTCTTCATTGCAAACCGGAACTTTAAAGCAAGATTATTTGAAAGCATTAATGCAGAAAAAGATTAATGCTTTGTGTTTCGAAAACTTGCGTGATGAGGGGAATGTGTTGAGTGTAGTGCGGGCAATGAGTGAAATTGTAGGCTCTACTTCAATTTTAATTGCTGCAGAATATTTAAGCAATGTTACCGGTGGAAAAGGGTTGATGTTAGGTGGTTTTACAGGGGTTCCGCCGACAGAGATCGTAATTTTAGGCGCTGGAACGGTAGGAGAATATGCCGCCAGAACAGCATTGGCACTTGGTGCCGAAGTAAAGGTTTTCGATAGCTCGATTTATCGTTTACGCCGTTTACAAAACAATTTAGGGAGTCGTGTTTTTACATCAGTGATGCAGCCGATTGTTTTAAATAAAGCCATTGTAACTTGCGATGTAGTAATTGGTGCCATCCGTGCCAGTCATGGTAGAAGTCCTTGTGTGGTAATGGAAGAAACAGTGGCTAAAATGAAACCACATTCGGTGGTGATTGATATTAGCATTGATCAGGGCGGTTGTTTTGAAACTTCGGAAGTAACTAACCACACCAATCCCATTTTTAGAAAGTATGATGTGATTCATTATTGCGTTCCGAATATCGCATCCCGTGTTCCGAGAACTGCATCTTACGCATTGACGAATATTTTTGCTCCAATTTTACTGGATATTGGTGAGTTTGGAGGATTGATGAATATGGTTTGGAATAACCCAGGAATCCGCGAAGCACTTTACATTTACCAGGGAAATTGTACCAATAAAGATCTGGCCGATATGTTTAATTTGCCATTTAAAGATTTGGAGTTGCTAGTGGTTTCGAATCAATAATCATATACCCATCATTGCGAGGCACGAAGCGATCTATTTCGAAAGTAAGATTGCTTCGTGCCTCGCAATGACGACCTAAGTATAATACCCGTTAACATGAAAATCAAACTCCTTTTCTTATTTCTGACCTTTTCATTCGCAACTTTCGCTCAAAAAAGTTCGCCCTCGAAACTGGTTGTAGTGAGTTCGTACAACCAATATCTGGCATCTATAAAAACCAATCCGAATAATGAATTGATAGAGATTAAAAAAGCAATCCCTAACATCAAGTTAGACATTCGTTATGCTACGAAGAATAATTTTATGAAACAGGTGATGTACAAACAGGCGAGAGCCTTTGCCCGCAAACCGGTTGTAGAATCGCTAAAAAAAATCCAGAGGGAATTAAATAAAAAAGGTTACGGACTAAAGATTTTCGATGGTTACCGCCCTTATGCTATCACTGTTGAGTTTTATAAAAAGGCCAGCGATAAAAACTTTGTGGCGAACCCTGCAAAAGGTTCAAAACACAATAGGGGTTGTGCCGTAGATTTGACGTTAATTGATTTAAAAACGGGAAAAGAGGTGGCAATGGCAACCCCTTACGATAGTTTTTCGGCAGCAGCTGCAGCCAACTACGAGCAGGTGCCGGCAGCAGTTAAAAAAAACCGTGATTTGTTAATTACCACCATGAAGAAATTTCAATTGAATGTGTTAGATAACGAATGGTGGCATTATGATTTTTCTGGCTGGCAACAATATGATCTGATGGATATTCCGTTTGAGAAACTTTAAAAGGCCGGTTAGTTCATTTGTTCATTAGTCATTTATGCGATTGCCATTCGTTTTAAAATGTTTGTAAACAAGCTTTCAATTCCAAACCGACAACTCCCAACTACAGATGGTGAGGTCTTCCGTACTGATCTTTTTTCACCTTGGCCTTATCATCTTTCACGGTCAATCGAAAAATATAATCGTAATCGTCATCAGTAAGCATTTCCATTGGTCGTTTTCCACCAAAAGCTTCAATAATTTCTAAAACGGTGTTCGAGTGAGCGGCAACAATTACGGTTTTACCGCTATAATTTTTTTTAACGGAGTCTGCCAACGATTTCGGGTCAGTGTAATTAATAACCTTTGGGATAATTAACGAATCTAATGTTTGATGCGTTCTTTTATATGCTGTGCTGTATCCTACATCAAACTTCACATTCTTCAAAAACGTAGCTAAGTCACCCGCTCTAATTCTGCCTTCATCCGAAAGGTTTGGATCTTTATCTTCAGGGTTTGATTTGTCTTTTTCAGCATGGCGAACTACCCACACTTCGGTATTTTGCGCTAAAACAGCAGTTGACAATAGCAGACATAGCGAGAAGAAAAAAATCAATCGTTTCATTTTATAAAGATTAGAAAATTTATTGGTTTGTGCCATACTTGTGTTACTTAGCCTTAAACCACTGCTCTTATTAAAGTTTCAATATCCTCCAGCTCATGCCAGCTACTCAGCACAATCCTGTTTATGGGGTCACTGTCTGCGTTTGGGTAAGGAAAAGAAGAGATCAGGATTTTTTTTCTTAACAAATCATCGCTTAACGTTGGGTAATTGAGAAAGTAAGCAGGAAAATCTTGCTCAAACTTCCAAGTTAGATTTAAGGAATTTCTAAACCTGTATATATTCTCCTGAAGCTTTTTCCAAGCGTGACGATAAATTTCTTCGGCATGGATAAATGCATAAATTCCAGCTGCGGCAGGCGGAGAGGCGCCAACAAATATATTGCTGTTTTTAAGTTGCCTGATTATTTTTTTATCGCCGAGCACTATTCCTGCATCTACCCCAAGAGCTTTTGCCATAGACGCAACGACTACGCAAGTTAAATTTTCAAGTTTCGGTAAGCTAGCAAAGGCGCCTAAGCCAGCGTTGTTTACCCCAATTCCATGAGAATCATCAACAATCAATATTATATTTTTCTCAGGTGCGATTTCTCTCAGAAAATCAAAATCATACATTTCAGGGAAAAGATTATTTATAGAATTGCTGATGAGCACCCAGTTTCGCTGCTCATCCATATTAATTAGCGCAACAACCGCTGTTTTCCATTCCGAAAAAGACGATGACAACACCTCTGGCGATTCGTTGATCCACAATGCTGGATGAGTGGACGGAGCATAAACCACCTTTCCAAATGTGGCTAAAGTTTTAACGGTAAGTTGTGCAGCCAAATAACCGCTGGAAGTAATTAAGGCGTCTTCAGCATAAAATCGCCGGGCAGCTTCACATTCCCCTTCTTCATAAATGCCAAATTGAATATTATTACTCCGGCTAGTGCCGTTATTCAAACCGAATTTCTTAATTCCTTCGATATATAAATCGATAAAATCCTGATTTTGGGGAATGCCGAGATAAGCAGTTCCACCGAAATAAAGATAGGATTCTCCATCAATGGTAATTTTATTAGAGAATGGCCCCTTATATGATCTGAAATTGGTGTTCATTTATTAATTGTAATTTCTGCCTAGTTCATCATTGGCTGCCCTAATGATTGATTTGTTACCGTTATCATCATGATAGAATTCCCAAAACATGATGCCATTGGCAGTTTCTTTTGCAAGTTTGGCTTTTTTCTTCGTAGTCATTAGGCCGTTGTAATAATACTGAACACCGTCAATTGTTGCATAATCCAAATTAACATCAGCATTGGCGGCTACAAAATCCCGGTAGGCTTTTGAAGCATTCGAAGCGTTTTTTCCATAGGCAGGAATTCCTAAAACTGCCTTTTCTTTTGGCATACCACGTGTGCCCATCCAATAATTTAAGCTGGCCACCGCCATATTGTAAGAAGCATGTTGAATGGGTTCATTCTTATCCCATCCTATGCCGTCATAAACCATGATATTAAAGAAATCAACAGCAGGAAAAATTTCGCTTTTTAATCCATCCCGAATGCTGCCGGCATAAACTCCGGGAGTTATGGCAGCGCTTAAAAACTTGTTATATTTGTGCAGCGAATCTGAAAGTTCTTTCATCAGGAGCACATAATTATCTGCCGATCCATCTGCGGTACTTGGATATTCCCAATCCATGTCTACGCCATCAAGATTATTGGTTCGGGCAAAAGCTACAACATTCTTTACAAAAAGCTTTCTTGCTGTTGCTGAAGCAGCCATTTCAATGAAAATGCTGCGGGTGCCCGATACCGAAATGCCTGTTTTAACACCATTTGCTTTTGCTTTCTGCATTACCGCCGAAAACCGTGAGGGTTGTTCGAGGCTAGCTAGAGATCCATCCGTATTTGGATTTAGGAAAGCATAAAACAAATGCGTAATCATTTTATATTTTGCATCGGCAACTCCATTTGGATCGCGGTAGCTTGGAAAATAGGCTACAACCTTAAAACTGTTGTCAGCAACATAAGGTGTTGTAGGGACGGTGGGATCTACAGGTGGAGGCGGTTCTACAACACCCTCACTTTTTTTGCAGGAGCTAATTCCAAGCAACAATGCGATGCTTAGCAATAAGTAGGTTTTTCTCATAGATTTAAGGGTTTACTTAGGCTTGTATTCAGCACCAATTAAATTTTTTAGGCTTTTCATCAGAAGTTTTCATGGATGTAAGTCATTATTCTTACCATTTCGGCTCTTACTTCGCTGGTGGGGTTAATGAAATTATTATTCATGAAAGAATAAATATACGTTTTGCCTTTTTTAGTAAGCACATAACCACTTTGATTGTGAACCCCACCTAGTGATCCGGTTTTGCCATAGACAAAAGGCTGATTCGTTTTAGGATAGGCATTTCTGAGCGTTCCGCTTTTTCCTCCAGCCGGGAGCATATCAAAAAGTTTTTCTCTGTTATTTACCAGGTGATAAATAGAATCAAGTAAATAAATATTATCTCGTGGGGTAAACAAATTCTGACGGGACAGGCCAGATCCATCAGCCCATTTTACTTTATCGGGCAAAAAAGATAAATAATTTTTAGTGATATGCTGAATGGCTTTTGTGGTGCTTAACGTGTCACTAATTTGATTGGAGCAAACCAATAGTAAATGTTCGGCAATAAAATTATCGCTTGGCAACATCATGTGCTTTAAAACGGAATCGCGTTTGGCACCTGGAAGTGTTTTAGCATTGACAGGGATTTTCATTTTTACAACACCAACACTTTTATGTAGTGTATCTGAAAGTACTTCTAAAGTTGTTTGAACGCTGGTTTTGTAAGGGTTTTGCTGATTGTAATTGGGCTTCACTGCAACTAAAGGATAGCGAAAATGATTGGTTAAAAAATCTCTGGTTACCTGGAAGCCGCCAGTTGTTTTGCTCGAATCTACCTCAAAGCAATGTGCAAAAACTTTTGGCGAAATATTAATTTTACCTGGAGATTGATAGGTGGAAGTAACCATATTATCCATTATAGGCATCTCGGTAATCTCGGGCTGATAATAATAATCGTAGTCATCCCAACTCCAGCCATCACCAAAAAACGCACCTGAATACCTTCCTGGTGCAAAAAATAGTTTTCTGTTTGATGCGTGAAGGAAATTATAGGCTGATTTATCTTTAACTGCAAATTGTAAAAACGACGGATCGCCGGTGCCCCAGAAAATTAAAGAATCGTTACGTTCGATGTATTTCAAAGCTGGCATTTGCTCTGGCAACATTTTTAAACTGGCAAAAAAAGTATAAAGCTTGGTATTAGATGCTGGCGAGAAGTACTTTTCTGCGTCTTTCTCAAAAATCATCTTTTTATCGTCCATGTTATAAAGCGCAAAGCCCACTTGGTACTGCTTTATCACCGTCGAATTTTTGAATTCTTTAGCTACCTTTTTGGAAATCATTTTATTGGTAGAGCAACTGGAAATTACTAATACACATGCAAGAGAAAGTGTAAGAAGCTGAGAATGGATTTTATAAATAGGCATGCTGAAAGTTTAGAAATGATAATTACCAACTAATTTATTAAATTTAATTTAATGTTAACCAAATATGCTTCTGTTATCTACTTTGATATCCGCAAATTCGCCATTTGTGTAGCATTTATTTTGTTCGGTTTGTATTCAAAGGCGCAAGAATTTACCTTTCCAGGAAATAAACAAAAGCAATCTATTCATTTTAAGTGTATCAAAAACTTAATGATCATTCCGGTTTTTGTAAATGAGAAAGGACCCTATAATTTCGTGCTGGATACCGGTGTAGGTCCAATGATCATCACAGATCCATCAATTATTGATACGTTAAATTTTGGTTTAATGCGAAAAATTAAATTGTCGGGCTTGGGTTTGGAAACGGTTGACGCTTATGTATCGCAAAATATTACGGCTAAAATAGGAAGCGCCAAAGTAAATCATATCCCCACAGCTATACTTAAAGAAGATTTGTTCAATCTATCTGGTCATTTAGGGATTAAAATTTACGGTTTAATTGGGTTCAGTTTCTTCAATAGTTTTATCGTTGACATTCGTTACAGCGAGAATAGAATCATATTTAGCGATGTAAGCAGGAGGATAAAATATCGAGGAACCAAGGTGCCGATATTTATTGAGAACTTAAAGCCTTATGTGGATGTTCAAGTAGACATTCCTAATAAGGGGAAAGTAAGCACACGGTTACTGATGGATACAGGGGCCAGCCATGCTTTATCAATGGAAATGTTAAACGGAGATGCTTTCCCGCTTCCTGAGAAAACTATCAGGGCGAATTTAGGGATGAGCCTGAGCGGACAAATAAAGGGTTATATGGGCAGGATTAGCACTTTTTATTTGGGGGGACATATTTTTAATGACGTAGTATCGGGTTTCCCGGACTTTGAATCCATTGCAAAAAAGATTGACTTAACTTTTCGCAATGGAAACCTGGGCGCCGAAATGCTAAGAAAATTTGATGTACAGCTAAATTACCAGGATCAGGTTATGTACCTGAAACCAAATAGCCTGGCTAGAGTTCCTTTCCAACATGATATGGTGGGTATGGTAATTTATCTGGATCAGGCAGAGTATAAGAGGGTAATCGTTGGCGAAATTGACGAAGGATCGCCAGCCGAAAAAGCAGGACTATGCCCGTACGATGAAATTATTGGCGTAAATTTTAAATCTATCAGTGCCTATACTTTAAATGATCTGACGGAGATGTTCAAATCAAAAGCTGATAAAACAGTTATATTGGAGGTTTATCGCGACAGCAAAGTTTTCTTTAAAGTAGTCAGGCTTGAAAAAAGGATTTAACCTATTAGTAATTTTATAGTTACACAATGTTAATCAGGTAACAAGGCTATAACTTCGGGCTCTTATTATCATAAAGATCTTATAAACATATAAATGAAGAAACAAGTGAAAGTACTGGCATTAGCTGGTATTATGGTGCTTGGTTTAGCTGGCATTGATTCAGCACAAGCACAAAAAAAAACGAAAAAGGGCACAACTAGTCCTGCAACTCCAGCAACAGCAGCAGCGGCGGCACCAAAAAAAGAAGGAATTAAGCCCTACTCAGAGGTGATTACATCAAAAGCCAAAACGACTAACGGATTATTCAAAACACACAAAGTGGATGATAAATGGTATTTCGAAATACCAGATTCTATTATCAACCGTGAAATGCTGGTAGTTACGCGATTGGCAAAAGCGCCTGTAGGTATTAAAGTGGGCAACCAGCAATATGGTGGTGAAGAATTAAACGAGCAGGTTTGGAAATGGGAACGTAGAGGCAAACAGGTTTACATCCGTGTACCAAGTTATGCTACTAAAGCAGATTCTACTAGTGATATGTACGAGTCGGTGCAAAACTCTAATCTTGCGCAGATTCTTGCGAGCTTCGAAATCAAGGCATATAATAAAGATACTTCGGGTATCGTAATCGATGTAACTGACTTTTATAACGGCGATATTATGGCGATTGGTGCTACCGATCAAATCCGTAAAGCTTACAAAGTAATTACTTATGATGCCACTCGTTCTTATATCGATACCGTAAAAACTTTTCCGATAAATATCGAAGTTAAGACCGCGAAAACTTATCGTGCTGCAGAATCTCCAACAGATAACAGCAACGGAGCGGTAACTTTCGAATTTAATACTTCGATGTTATTGTTGCCGAAAATTCCTGTGAAAGCTAGAATCATGGATAGTCGGGTGGGCTACTTTGGTCAATCTCAAATTGACTACGGTACCGATGCACAAAAGGCAGAACGTACGGCTTACATTCACCGTTGGAATTTGGTTCCGAAGGATACCGCAGCTTATAAAAGAGGAGAATTAGTGGAGCCTGTTAAACCTATTATCATTTATATTGATCCGGCTACGCCGAAAAAATGGGTTCCATTTTTAATCCAGGGAATTAACGATTGGCAAGTAGCTTTTGAAGCAGCAGGTTTCAAAAACGCCATTTTTGGTAAACAAGCCCCAACACCTCAAGAAGATCCACAGTTTAGTGTAGAAGATTCCCGTTATTCGGTAGTTCGTTACTTTGCTTCTGATATTCCAAACGCTTATGGGCCACATGTAAGCGATCCGCGTACTGGCCAAATTTTGGAAACACACATTGGTTGGTATCACAACGTAATGAGCTTATTGCGCAACTGGTACTTCGTTCAAACTGCAGCCATTAACCCTGAAGTGCGTAAAGCCAAGTTTTCTGATGTGCAAATGGGAGAATTAATTCGCTTCGTTTCTTCACATGAAATTGGCCATACACTAGGTTTGCCACATAACTTCGGTTCTAGCTATGCCTATCCTGTAGATTCGTTACGTTCGAAAGCATTTACCGATAAACATGGAACTGCACCTTCTATTATGGATTATGCCCGTTTCAATTACATTGCGCAACCTATTGATGGCGTAACCAAAATGCACCCACAAATTGGTGAATACGATAAGTGGTCAGTTAAATGGGGCTACTCTTGGATTCCTGGGAACAAAACTGCCGAGCAGGAAAAGGAAATCTTAAACCAATGGACTTTAAAAAATGCTGGTAACCCACTTTATTTTTACGGAAGACAAGGTACATCGCTAGATCCTCGTTTGCAAAGCGAAGATTTGGGTGATAATGCGATGAAAGCAAGTACTTATGGTATTGCAAACTTAAAGCGCATTCTTCCAAACGTAGAAAAATGGACCTACCAAAAAGGTAAAGACTACAGCGATTTGAAAGAAATCTATACTGAAATTGTTGGTCAATATAACCGCTACATGGGCCACGTACTTACCAATGTTGGTGGGATGAGCGAAAACTTCAAAACCTATGATCAAACTGGTCCGGTTTATAGTTACTTATCAAAAGCAAAACAAAAAGAAGCCGTTTCATTTTTTAATCAACAATTGTTTACTACCCCGCTTTGGTTAATTAACAATGATCAATTGAGTAAATTTGATAACGGTACACTTTTAAATAGAATCAAAGCAGTGCAGGCCAACACTTTGGTTAATCTTTTAGCGGCACCACGAATTGCCCGTTTATTGGATAACGAAACTAAAAACGGCACTGCAAAAGCTTATACTTTACCTGAGTTATTTAAAGATATTAAAACTTCTGTTTTCGCCCCAAGCAGACCAGATGCATTTAAACGTAACTTACAAAGAGCATATGTAGATCGTTTAGGCTATTTAATGACAACTGAATCGGAATTGCCTCCAGGTTTCCCAGTTGAATCTGCTGCAAGTTATGGGTTAACGCCAATCAATGTGAGTTTATCAGATATTCGCCCCTTAGTGAGAGCAGAATTAAAAGCTTTGCAGGCTACAACAAAAGCTCGCTCAGTAGCTGGAGATGCAATTGCAAAAGCGCATTACGATGACCTTACGGTTAGAATTAAAGATATTTTAGATCCCAAGAAATAATTAGAAGGGTTGGAGTGTTAAGATCTTTAAAAGTTAAAAGGCTTCAAGCCGATCATCTGAACACTTAGTCATTCAAACCATTCTCTAAATTTAAAAACGGAGTAAGCCTATTAAGGTATACTCCGTTTTTTTTAATTTTATAGCAAATCCAAAACCCATGCTTAAAAAACTATTTCCTCTCATCCTGATCACATCAATCGCATCTTTTAGTTACGCACAAAATCTCGATTCGATAACGGTTGTAAAAACCAAATGGCAAAAAACACGGGTTGCCAAACAGGTTCGATTGTTTCGCCATCATTTTGATCAAAAAAACCTGTTTGCAGCAAATGAAAATATTTCATTTCTTGAGATTAAAAATACAGGAAGAAAAGCCGTTTTTGCTTTAGGTGCTGAAGAAAAGGAATTGATTACCACCAGTAATTTTGGCATTCGTGATACCGCGATTGCAGCATTAAATGGAAATTTTTTCGATGTGAAAAACGGAGGTTCAGTAGATTTTGTTAAAGTAAACGGTAATATTATCAACACCAATCGTTTAGATAAAGACGGGAATAGGGCACGGCATCAGCAAGCAGCCGTGGTGATTGATAATGGGAAAATTTCAATTAAAAAATGGGATGGAACCGCAGATTGGGAAACAAAATTAATGGAACAAAACATCATGCTCAATGGACCATTATTAACTTATAATGATGTTGATGAGCTTTTAGATACGACTTCGTTTACCCGTTTGCGCCACCCACGTACCTGTTTGGGTGTTAAACCGAACGGAAGAATAATTTTGTTAACAGTAGATGGGCGTAACGAAAAATCGGCCGGCATGAGTTTGCCTGAATTACGTAAACTGATGAAATGGTTGGGTTGCAAAAGTGCCATCAATTTTGATGGTGGAGGATCTACAACTTTATGGGTAGCTGGAATGCTAGATGGCGGTGTGATCAATTATCCAACTGATAATAAGAAGTGGGACCATGAAGGCCAGCGTAAAGTAGCCAACGTGGTTTTAGTAAAAAAGAAATAGTTATTTTAGCCTTTACATGATTAAGAACACGATACAAGTCTTTTTTTTAATATTGATACTATCTGCTTGTAGCAATAGAAACAAAAAAAATGATGCCAGTTTGAGGGATTTTGAATTTGCGCCCGTAAAGGGAATTCGTTATGAGGAAGTAAAACGCCGTTTTAGTAACGGATTATCGTTTAATGAACAGGGATTTATGCAAAAACCTTCCTGGATTATTGAGGTAGTTTCTGAAGATACGATGTCGGCCTGGAGCCCGCAAAAACAGCGGATGCAAAACTTTTACTTACAATACGATCACGGCAATGTGTACAACTTCGCAGAAGAATTTTTCAAAGTAAAACACATCAGTAAAGATAGTTTGGTGTTCCAACGGGTACAGGTAGATGGAAAGGTAATCGCTGATGATATTCGATCAGATGTAAACATGACTTTTTATGCGCAGAGTTACATCAAAAATAAGCTTAAAACCACCGCGGAAATTCTGCAACGGCCTACAAAGGCAGATACAATATATATCGAAAAAAGAGCTGCAGAAGTAAACCGCACTGATACAACTGCATTCGCGGCGACAGAGCCGGTTCAGTTTCTGCCCAAAAGTAAAATTGTTAAGGTAGAAAAGTTTAGCAGCGTAGATAAATTACAAAAGAGGACTTCTGCTTATGATTATATTTTTCCAAGGTATAGGATAGAGATCAATCGGGCTTATAAGGATTTTGCTTATGAGTGTTTGGCACTGGTGGATTATACCGGAACCCTAAAAATTTTGTCGGTAAACGGGGTGCTACCCGAAGCGGCAGAACCTAAGAAAAGAATGATGCAGGGCGTGGCAGATATCTACATCAGAAATCTGTTTGATGTGGCTCCGGGAACAACGCTTGGAATTCCGCACAATAGCGAAATTACAGTGATGATTGTTGGGAAAGCAATTAAAAAGCCTTAGTAATCTGCTGTTTACAAAATTTTAACGTTAAAAAAATGTTAAAATTTATTTTGATTTTAAAAATTAAAACTTACCTTGCAGACTTAATTTTAATATTTAATACAATGCAAGAAGGCACAGTAAAATTCTTCAATGTAACTAAAGGTTTTGGCTTTATCGTACCTGCGAATGGCGATAGCGAAATTTTTGTTCATTCAACAGGTCTTATCGACGAAATCCGTGAAAACGACAAAGTACAGTACGAAGTTGCTAACGGTAAAAAAGGCTTAAATGCCGTTAATGTGAAAGTAATTTAATTAACTATCATATTTACAATGAAGCCCTGATTGCATAAATCGGGGCTTTTTTTATTTTGAAACTTTAGGATTTCTTTCTGACTAATCTACATGATGACGAATTACTTTATTATCCCTGATTTGGGCAATTCTGGCCCTGATCACTGGCAAACGCATTTCGAAAATTCGGGCAGTAATTTTTGTCGGATTAACCAGAAAGAATGGGATGCGCCGGCTGCGAAAGACTGGATTGAAAAAATTGAATCAACGCTATCAAAATACGATTTATCTACTGTGGTTTTAATTGGTCATAGTCTTGGTTGTACCGCCATTGCCAATTGGGCCAAAGAGTATAAAAAAGTAATTAAAGGAGCTTTGCTGGTTGCGCCGAGCGATCTTGAGGCATCACGCTACAATTTCCCAACGGTGGGTTTTGATCGTGTTCCGTTAGGTAAAATAAATTTCAAAACCATTGTGGTGGCCAGTTCAAATGATGAATGGGTAAGCCTGGAAAGGGCTCAGTTTTTTGCGGCGCAATGGGACAGCGAATTTATCAATATTGGAAAAGCAGGTCATATCAATGCGGTTTCTGGCTTTGGCGAATGGCCCGAAGGACTAGAAATTTTGAAAAGATTAGCCTAACGCAGCTCTCGCAGAGTTCTACAGATCCAGCCAGCATATTGCTGCTTAGAACATTCGATTTCTGCGAAGCAGATATTATTTATGAGTCATCTGTTTCCTCAACAAATAATCAATAAAAATCAACCCAATTACTAAGTCAGCAAAAAGAAAACTATAAAGGACTGTTGGACTAATGTACTTCTCCCAGTTAAAATCAGCATTTAATTTCAAGTCGAAGTCAGTGGTTGTAAAGTCTATATTAAAAAGCGCATAACCCAATAGCGTCACCAAGGATAAAATAAAGAACCCCCCAATACCGTAAATAATACGGGTGTTCACTTTCGTTTTTAGGGCAACCGGAGCCGGGGCTAAGGATATACTTTCCATCACATTCCTGGTAAATGACATGGAAGGTTCGTCAAGCTCTATTTTGCCAAAAGCTATATTCAAACTTAATAATTCTTCATATTGAAGTTTGATTTCGGCATTTGTATTAATCTTTTCTTCAATGGATTTGGCTTCCGCAGCATCCAAATTACCATCGATGTAATCCCAAAGCTGTTGTTCTATTGTGTTCATAGTAACTCTTTTACTTCATCATGTAACAAATATTGTAATTTTTCTTTAAGCCTTTGCCTCGCCCGATGCAATTTCACTTTGATTGTATTAGACTCCCTATTTAAAGCTTTGCCAATCTCCTCCAAACTTTGTTCTCCTTGGTAAAACATCGTTATAATTGCCGCATCATCGGGCATCAGCAATTGTATCGCCTGGTTCAAAAATTTATGACTGTCTTGCTTTTCGTATCCATTTGCATTGAAGCTCGAGGTATGGTTTTCGAGTTGCAAAAAGGTTTCTTCATCGTTAATGGACGAAGTATCCAATCGCTTTTTGCGCAAGAAAGTCATGGCTGTGGTATAAGTAATAGTGTACAGCCAGGTGCTAAACTTTGCTGTTTGCTTAAAGGTTCCCAGTGCTTTATAGGCTTTAATAAAACAATCCTGGGCAATTTCTTCTGCATCTTCCCTGTTTTTTGCAAATCGTAAAGCAAGCGTAAACACGAATCGTTGATGCCTTTTGACCAACAAAGCATATTGAGCGGAATCTCCGTTCAACACATTTTGAATCAGCACCAAATCTGTAAGTGTTTGCTCCATATTTGAATGTAAGACTACATTCGTGATTCGGAGGTTACAGGGCTGCAGAAAAAGTTATGAATTATCAGTTACCGGTTATCATTTACCAGTTATAAGTTGCGGGTTGCAAGTTTGGGCGCAAAGGTTATTGCTTTTAAAAGTCTTTGCATCCAGCCATATAACTTTTAACATTCAACGCTCAACGCATACCCACCCAACTATTTACCCAGCCATTTAACTTTTAACATTCAATTTTCAACCGATAAACACCCAGCCCGGTAACACAGGTAACAGGTAACCGATTAATGCGATGCGAAAAACTTCAACCCTGCGATAGATCCAATTAAGGTACAAATAAAAAATATTCGCCAGAAGGTTGCAGGCTCATTGAAATAAATAATGCCAATAAGTACCGTTCCGACAGCGCCGATTCCGGTCCAAACCGCATACGCCGTGCCCATAGGTAGCGTTTGAGTGGCTTTATTAAGCAAAACAAAACTTAAAGTAATACAAACGAAGAAAGCGATACTCCATTTAATATTCGAAAAATTATTAGAAAGCTTTAAGCAGGTAGTGAAGCCAACTTCGAAAAGGCCGGCAATAATTAAAATGATCCAGTTCATAACGTAATGATTGTTTCGGCAAAAGTACAATACCTTGCTTGGCCCACATTTTACAAATGTTAAAAAATAGATTTATTTGCAGGCCGCTCTAATTCTGCTTAAAGTAACCTGTGTTACGCCTAAGTAAGAAGCAATATGTTTCAAAGCTACTCTTTTAATAAGATCAGGAGATTGAACAATAAAATCACGATATCTTTCTGTGGCATCCTTAAACGAACGGTCGATTAATCTTTTCTCAGTAGCAATTAATTCTCTTTCAGCAATTTTTCTACCCCAATTAGCAAGCGGTAAATGTTCGTTATAAAGCTCAAATAAATCGCGGAGATGAATTTGATATAAGACCGAATCCTCTAAAAGTTCGATATTTTCATAGCCAGGTTTATTGTTAATGTAACTGTTGTAAGAAAGCAACACATCGCCAGCTTGCCCAAACCAAAAAGTAATTTGCTGGTTTTCCCCAATAGAGTAAGCTCTGGCAATACCAGTTTCTAAGATGTAAAAGTAAGGTTCAACTTTTTCAGCGTGGATTAAAATAGTGCCTTTTTTGTGATTGACTACCTTGAAATAATTAGCCAGCAAGGATAAAGCATCATCGCCCAATGCAGTAAATAACTCGGTATTTTTTAATTTCTCTTGCAAATTGTGAAGTAATTAAATAAAGCTATAATTTTTTTTGAGCAGGCCTGTAACCTGATTAAAATTTATGTAGTCATAATACACAGAACACGGTTCAGTAAAAGATAAATAAATTATTAACATTTAAAATACAACACCATGCTAGGTATATTAGTTCCAATTTCGCTTTTTTTAGGCGCATTCGCGATGATATTCGGAATCCGCTATTTATCAAACAAAGAAAAAATGGCCATGATCGAAAGAGGAATCGATCCAGGAGTACAACGAGCCACCCCAAAACCATTTTTGAGTTTAAAATTTGGTTTGCTTTTTATGGGTTTAGGTGTAGGATTATTAGTTGCTTTATTCACTGTTAGAGGCGTTTTCGGCAGCGATATGACAAATGGTGAAATCAGCCAGTCAGTAGCCGTTTATTTTGGTTGCATCGGAATCTTCGGCGGCTTAGGTTTGATCATCTCATATGTTATCGAGAAGAAATGGTTAGATCAGGAAGGTTTGAAATAAGTTGTTGCTAAAGGTTGTTCTCCCGTAGATACGCTGACTTTTGCAGATTTTGTTCTGCTCAAATCTGTGAAATCTGCGGGTGATTTTTTTGCAGCAATATCTTAAGCCATATATTTCTCTCCCGCAGATTACACGGATTTTCGCATATTTTTCTTGCAATAATTTCCGAGGAAGTACTACAAATCTATTTATAGCAAACAGCATAAGCCGAAGCTGCTGCAAGCCTGTTTCCAAATAATTATTTACAGGAAACTGATTAACTAAGTCGGTTTATTTATTACCGCAACAGTAAGTCTGCTGATACAGCTCATTTTACCGCGATCGTTAAAAAGCTTAATATCCCAGATGTGGGTTTTGGCGCCAATGTGTATGGGTGTACAAATACCTTTAACCAAGCCACTTTTTACAGGGCGCAAGTGATTTGCATTTACCTCTAATCCCACGGCAACGTACTTTTCAGGATCAATGAGCATGTAAGATGCGATACTTCCTAATGTTTCTGCCAAAACAACCGATGCTCCACCATGTAAAATTCCTGCAGGCTGGTGTGTGCGTTCGTCAACAGGCATCGTGCCCTCAATAAAATCATCGCCAATTTTGGTAAATTCAATACCCAACAATGCACCAATATGGTTTTTTGGTCGGCCATTCAGTTCCTCAACGGTAAAATCTTTAAACCACTTCATAACGTTCTGCTAAAACTCCAACATGATGAATAATATGACCGGCAGCTATAAATAAGATCGATTTTACACTGATTTCTCTGTTCGAGGCAATTCCTTTTCTGTTCAATTCTGTATCATTGAGGCTTTTGAAAAAGTAAAGGTTCGCTTTTCTTAACGCGGAAAACTCTTCGATCATGTCTTCATAGTTGCGTTCATCGAAGCGGGCATTTGCTACGTATTCATCTTCGTCAAAACCAGGTAATTGCTGCGGTTCATTTCTGGCGAAAGCGGTCATCCGGTAAGCAAAAATCCTTTCGCAATCTATAATATGGCCAAGCATTTCTTTTAACGTCCACTTGCCATCCGCGTAAGCAAAGTTTTCCTTGTTTTTATTTCGTTCGAACAAAGCTGGTATGGTGAAAACCTGTTCTTCTAAAACTTCAATAATATCGCCATTCACTTTGCTGATATAGGTTTCGCCCCAGGCAGGGTATTCGTTAGGTTGTGGTCGGTTCATATCTTAAGCTGCTTTTTAAAATAATTCTGAAGGTTGTTCCTTTGCCGAGCTCAGATTCTTTTACGAAAATTTCACCGCTATGGTAATTCTCAACAATCCTTTTAGTAAGTGATAAACCAAGTCCCCAGCCACGTTTACGGGTGGTATAACCCGGTTGGAAAACGGCATCAAATTTCGACCGTGGGATACCTTTTCCACTATCAGTAACATCGATAAAAACCTGCTCTTTTGCCAGATTCTCAATTATATTTACTGAAATCGATCCTTCATTTTCAATGGCATTTGCTGCGTTTTTCAAAAGGTTTTCAATCACCCAATCAAATAGTGGCACATTTAATAAGGCTCTTACTTGTTCATCGCCGGTAATGCTAAATTTCACTTTATCGGATGTTCTGACTTTGAAATACCTGATAAAGTCGCTGATTACAATGTAAACCGTATGGTCTTCTAATATTGGTTTCGATCCAATTTTTGAGAAACGGTCGGTAATAATTTCCAATCGTTTGATATCGTTTTCCATCTCGGCAATGAGCGGGTCGTCCTCGGCATCAAATTTGGATTTCATCAGCTCTACCCAGGCCATGAGCGAGGATATCGGGGTGCCTAGTTGATGCGCTGTTTCCTTGGCCAAACCCACCCAAACATGATCTTGTTCATCTTTTCGAGCAGAACTAAAGGCGGTGTAAGCGGTTAACAGAAAAAGAAAAATTACACCCATTTGGATGTACGGAAAATAACGAAGTTGGGTAAGGATAAATGAATCTTTATAGTAGGCAAGTTTTTCCTGCCCCATGATATTCATCACCACAGGGCGATGTTGCTTTTTCATTGTAGAAAGTTCCCGAACAAAGTAAAGACTATCGTAAACCAATTTTTCATTGTCGGGGTACCAGGTTTTGGTACTGTCTAACCCGCTTGAAGAAAGGATTGTGCCATCATCATTCACTACAATAACGGGCATTTTGGTATTCTCCCTAACATCTTCTACAACACTTGTGAAGTTATCATTATCATACAAAAGCATCGATCTTTCTGTAATCTTCACCCAGAGCTGAAACTGTGCCGCTTCCTCACGCTCCATTTTTTTTACGAAAGAATCGGTATAAAATACTGAAGCTATGCCGATTAGAATGGCAAATATGAGGAGGAAAAACTTCCAGCGGCGTTTCTTTTGATAAGGGTTCATGCTTTAGATGGGCAAATTACAATAACAAAACGAAAAAATCATAAAAACTATATCTTTGTACCGTCTTGCGTGTTGCGCATGGCGATAGGCGGTTGAACCGCTAATCGCTTAACGCCAACCGCTCAACAAGCCAATTATGGATAAGAAAGTTAGAGTAAGATTTGCCCCAAGCCCAACCGGAGGACTGCATTTAGGCGGTGTACGTACGGCGTTGTTTAATTATTTGTTCGCAAAAAAGAATAATGGAACCTTCGTACTTCGGGTAGAAGATACCGATCAGAATCGTTTTGTAGAAGGTGCAGAACAGTATATTGTAGATTGTTTGAACTGGTGTGGCATTTCCCCAGATGAAAGTCCACAGAATCCTGGAGTTTACGGGCCTTACCGCCAGAGCGAGCGCAAACCAAGCTATAGAAAGTTTGCCGAACAATTGATTAGCGATGGTTATGCCTACTACGCCTTTGATACTCCTGAAGAACTGGATGCGAAAAGGAAAGAACTTCCAAACTTTCAATACGGCCAGGCTACCCGGATGCAAATGCGTAATTCATTAACATTAACCATTAGTGAGGTTGAAGATCTATTGGCTTCAAAAACGCCTCACGTGATCAGACTAAAGGTGCCTGAAGATGAAATTGTTCATTTTAATGATTTAATTCGGGGTGATGTAAGTTTTGAAACTTCATTGGTTGATGATAAAGTTTTATTAAAAGCAGATGGTATGCCGACGTATCATCTGGCGGTTGTGGTAGATGATAAAGCGATGGAAATTTCTCACGCTTTTCGTGGAGAAGAATGGTTGCCATCGGCACCAATTCATATTTTGCTGTGGAAATATTTAGGTTGGGAAGCTGATATGCCAGCCTGGGCACATTTACCTTTAATCCTTAAGCCGGATGGACATGGAAAATTAAGCAAACGTGATGGCGACCGTTTAGGTTTCCCGGTGTATGCTATGAATTGGACGGATCCTAAAACTGGCGATGTTACCAAAGGTTTTAAAGAGATGGGTTTCCTGCCTGAGGCTTTCGTTAATATGCTGGCTTTATTAGGCTGGAATGATGGCACAGATCAGGAGCTTTTCTCGTTAAAAGAATTGGAAGAAAAATTTTCGATAGAAAGAATAAGTAAAGCAGGGGCGAAGTTCGATTTCGAAAAGGCCAAATGGTACAATCACGAATGGATCAAGCAATCGCCGATGACCAGATTACAGTTACCAGTTAAAGCTGAACTGCAAAAAGCAGGAATTGAAGTTGCGGATGATCATTTTTTAAATACGATTATCGATTTAATTAAAGATCGTTGTACACTTTTGCCTGATTTTGTGGCGCAAAGCGGATACTTTTTTGCCTCCCCTAGCCAATACGAGGAGCAAGCAGTTAAACCAAAATGGACGCTAGAAAAAGCCGAATTTTTTAATGCTTTTGCAGAAAAATTGGCTTTAACTGATGCTGCTAGTGAAGAAGTAGCTTTTAAAGCATTGGCTGAAGAAAAAGGTTTTAAGCCTGGCGAGCTAATGTTGCCATTCCGCGTGATGTTGGTTGGTGGCAAATTTGGGCCTGGTGTTTTTGATATTGCTGTACTATTAGGTGTCGAAGAAACTAAGGCTAGAATTGCAAAAGCAATTGCTGTGTTTAGTAACTAGATTAAAAGATACGATGTGTAAGCCAGGAAGAAATTTCTGGCTTTTTTTATTCCATCAAAACCTAAAAGAATAAATCAGGAAAATAATTTCTACTTTAGTCTAACAATTAACTACGGTTTACGGTTATTCATAATATCAAAATTTAAAAATATGCAGTGGTTCGGAAAAGGTAGCAGCAACATGGAAGATGGTAGAAGCGGAGGTGGTGGTAAAACCATTCTTGGCGGAGGTATCGGTATCGTTGTGGTTATACTCGGTTTAATTTTCGGGAAGGACTTAAGTGGTGTAGTGAGTCAGCTTCCAACGTCACAAGGTACAGAAGAAGTTAAGCAAGGCGTTCCGGCAAATGATCCACAGGCGGTTTTTGTTTCTGGTGTTTTAGAATCTACCGAGCAGGTATGGGATAAAGAATTTCAGGCCATGGGCAAACAATACGAATATCCAAAGCTGAGGTTGTTTAGAGAGGGTGTGCAAACTGCATGTGGAAATGCAAGTTCGAACGTGGGTCCGTTTTACTGTCCTGGTGATCAGAAAGTGTACATCGATTTATCATTTTATGATGATTTAAAAAACCGTTTCGGTGCTGCCGGCGATTTCGCTCAAGCTTATGTAATTGCGCATGAGGTCGGCCATCACGTGCAAAATTTGCTGGGCATTTCTGCAAAGCTTGATGAAGCCCGCGGTCAGGTTAGCGAAAAAGAATATAACCGTTTATCAGTAAAATTAGAATTACAGGCCGATTTTTTTGCCGGTTTATGGGCACATCATGCTCAAAACCTTAAAGACTTTAAACTGGAAGAAGGGGATATTGAAGAAGCCCTTACAGCAGCTAATGCCATTGGCGACGATAAATTACAGAAGCAAGCCACTGGTGATGTTCAGCCAGATTCTTTTACTCATGGAACTTCACAACAACGTATGTTTTGGTTTAAAAAAGGTTTCGAAACAGGTGATTTTAAGCAAGGGGATACTTTTAGTCAGCTCTAAGGCTATTGGCAGAGGAAACTTTAATAGTTGAAATTATTGGCCACCTAAACCTGATCGTAATAAAAAGCGCCCGTTTTTTTCAATCTGGACTTGAAATGAAGAACAGAACTAAGCCTTAATTGTAATACTTCAAAACAGTTTCGAAAAAAAATTTCAAAACCCAAAACCTTTTTAAAACTTTGCTGTTTGTATCTAGTTTAGGAGATGTTGTCTCCAGACCAAACATAATTATCCTAGCTTCCTATTTGTTTTAATAACGATGATCCTTATAGTTGATGACAGACCAGAAAACCTTATTTCGTTGCAGAAAGTACTACAAGCTCATAATTTTGAGGTAGACACGGCATCATCTGGAGAAGAAGCATTAAAAAAGGTTTTAAAAAACAATTATGTGCTCATCATTCTGGATGTTCAAATGCCAGATATGGATGGTTTTGAAGTTGCCGAAGCCATTTCGGGCTTTAGCAAGGCAAAAGATACTGCAATCATATTTTTATCGGCAGTAAACACCGAACTTAAATTTATAACTAAAGGATATTTAAGTGGGGGATTAGATTACATCATCAAGCCGGTTGATATCAATATTCTTTTACTTAAGATAAAGACTTTTTACCGCATTTATGAGCAGAGTAGAAAGCTAAACGAGGTTCAGGAAGAATTGTTAAAAGAAATAGAATTTAGAAAACAAGCTGAACAAAAAAAGGACGAATTCATCAGTATTGCCAGCCATGAGTTAAAAACCCCACTCACCAGCGTTAAAGGTTATATACAGCTTTTGCAACGGAGCTTAAATAAGGATAACAAAGAAATAGCTCAAAACCATTTGGAAAAAGCCAGCATTCAGCTCGAAAAGCTAAACGAATTGATTGTTGATTTATTAGATATTTCGAAGATTGAAAGTGGCAAAATGAAGTTTAACATGCAAAGCTTCTGTGCCGATAATATGGTTAACAATGCCATTGAGATGTTGCAACAATCCAATCCTGATTTTAAAATTACCAAGCTTGGCCAAACCAGCGAGAATATTTTTGGCGATGAAATGCGGTTGGAACAGGTGGTCATCAATTTTATAACCAACGCTATTAAATATGCTCCAGGCACTAACCAGGTAAACGTAACCATTAATATTAAAGATGGGAAGCTCTACCTGGCCGTTAAAGATTTTGGAATTGGAATTTCCAGCGAGCAACAAGAAAAGATTTTTGATAAATTTTACCGCGTTGAGGAAAATAGTCATCGTTTTAACGGCTTAGGTATTGGTTTGTACATTTGTGCAGAAATAATTAAGCGCCATGGTGGTACTATTGGAGTAAATAGTGTGCCAGATGAGGGCTCGGAATTTTATTTCATTATTCCAACAACTGAAGAAGAAATTCTGCAAAATCAAATCTAATCATCTCCAAATTATAGAATGAAAACTACCCTTAAAAATAATTTACGTTTAGGTCTTGGCTTGTCGCTTATTATTCTTTTTATCAGTTCTTTAGCTTCGTATGTGAGCATTAGCAACCTGATAAAAAGTACGGAGTTGGTGAAGCATAGTGATCAGGTAATATTGGATGCTGAAAACATTATTTCATACTTAAAAGATGCTGAAACCGGGCAAAGAGGATATTTACTTACCGGAAACAAGATTTTTTTAACACCTTATTATGGTGCCAGTGATTCTGCTGCAGCGATACTGAAAAAGGTAGAGAGTGCAACCGAAGATAACCCTGTACAGCAAAAAAACGTTGCCGGACTTCGCAATATTTTAACTAAAAGAATGGGGATTATTAAATCTACCATTGAAATTAAAGGGCTTGGTGGAGCGGTAGACGCTACAGTTTTGTTTCAAGGAAAGGTTTACATGGATGAGGCACGGGAAACTGTGAACGCCATGGTTAAAGAAGAACGCAGGTTACTAGAGGAACGCACTGTAGAGCTGAACAAACTCACTTCTTACACGCCTATTTTAATTTTGATAGCAGCCGCTTTGGCCATTTTAATCACCTTATTTTTTTATAGAAAAGTGTCAGTTGATTTTGATGAGCGAGTGAAGTTGCAAGAGGAAATCGAAAGCAAAAAATACGAGATGGAGAAGCGAATTGCAGCTATCAAAGAAATTGCATCTCAAATATCAAATGGCAATTATGGCGTTAAGCTTGATAGCCAAAGTCAGGATGATATCGGAGAACTCTCCGAATCGCTCAATACGATGTCTTCATCGCTGAAAAAATCGTTCGATACATTGGCAGAAAACGAATGGCTGCAAACTGGCGTAGCTAACTTAAATGTTAAAATGGTTGGTGAAAAGGATGTTTTCCATTTGGCTGATGATATTATTGAGTTATTGGCTTCTTATACCAAAAGCCAAATCGGTGCAATTTATTTATTTAAAGATGATGGTTATCTTCACTTAAAGGGAAAATACGCTTTAGAAGGGCAAAACCTGGTTGAAGTTTTAGAGCTTGGACAAGGGTTGATCGGACAAGCTGTAAAATCGGGCAAAAGCATTTTGCTGGAAGATGTACCCCAAACTGAATTAACCATTACACACGCCACAGGAAATATTAAACCAGCCCAATTGTTGGTGTTGCCTATTGTTAGAAATGGAATTTCAATAGGTGGATTGGAGTTGGGTACCATTACGGCATTTAGTCATTTGCAACTGCAATTTCTAAATTCAGTACTTTCTGATATTGGTACTGCATTGTTGGGTGCTCAAAACAGGCAAAAGCTACAACAATTATTAGAAGAAACACAGGCTCAATCTGAAGAGTTACAAGTTCAGCATGGAGAGTTGGAAGGTATGAATGCTGAATTGGAAGCACAGGCACAGAAGCTTCAGGCATCAGAAGAAGAACTTAGGGTACAGCAAGAAGAATTGCTTCAAAGCAACCAGGAATTAGAAGAACGAAGCAGTTTGCTGGAAGAGAAGAATGAACTGATTGAAGAGAGGAATGCAGAAATTCAGCAAAAGGCCGAGGCTTTAGAACTGAGCACAAGATATAAATCGGAATTTTTGGCAAATATGTCTCATGAGTTGCGTACTCCATTAAATTCCATTCTCTTATTGTCAAGATTAATGGCTGAAAATGATGCCATGGACAAAGAACATCAGGAATATGCTTCTGTAATCCAAAGCTCAGGACAAGGTTTATTGAGTTTGATAGATGAGATTTTAGATCTTTCAAAAATCGAGGCCGGAAAAATGGAGCTTGACCGTTCAAATGTGAAGATTGAGGAAATTGCACAGAACATGCAATCACTCTTTAATCCACTAGCAAAAGATAAAGCTTTAGAACTGTTTATTGAAAGGGCTAGCAATCTACCCGAATTTTTCAATACCGATAAAATGCGTTTGGAGCAGATTTTAAAGAATTTATTATCAAACGCCATCAAGTTTACCTCAATAGGTTCGGTTAAATTTAATATCGAAAAAGATGAACATTTAAACGCGCTGATTTTTAAGGTTAAAGATACCGGTGTGGGCATAGCGCCCGAAAAGCAGGGCATGGTGTTCGAAGCCTTTCAGCAAGCCGATGGTTCTACCCGACGTAAGTTTGGTGGCACGGGTTTGGGTTTATCTATTAGTCGTGAACTGGCCAAGCTTTTGGGTGGTTACATTGAATTGAAAAGTAAAGAAAATGAAGGAAGTGAGTTCATTTTGGTTTTACCTATTGATAAGAATAAGGGTTTTGAAGATTTAAAAGATCCGTGGAAAAAACCTGTTACCGTTTTGCCAGAAGTACCGAAAATTCAGCATTTAACGGTAACTAATATTCCACAGGAAATTGACGATGATCGTGATAATATTACGCCAGACGATAAGGTGATTTTAATTGTGGAAGATGATACGCCATTTGCTAAAACCCTGCTTGATTTTACACGGAAGCGAAATTATAAAGGATTAGTGGCCGTACGCGGCGATGTTGGAATTGAAATGGCAAAAGCGTATAAGCCGCAAGCTATTTTATTGGATATTCAATTGCCTGTTAAAGATGGCTGGCAAGTGATGGAAGAGCTAAAATCCGACCCAACAACGAGACCTATTCCAGTGCATATTATGTCATCACTGCAGGTTAAAAAAGAAAGTTTATTAAAAGGCGCTGTCGATTTTATTAACAAGCCTTTCGCTTTTGAGCACATGCAGGAAATATTTTCCAAGTTGGAGCATGCACTAAGCAGACATCCAAAGAAAGTATTAATTGTGGAGGAAAATGAACAGCATGCCAAAGCATTGAGCTACTTTTTAAGCAATTTTAGTATTCAAACGGAAATTGTTAACCAGGTGAGTGAAGGTGTTTCTGCCTTGCACAAATCAGATGTAAACTGCGTAATTTTAGATATGGGTATCCCTGATAAACATGCCTATGATACACTGGAAGTGGTAAAGAAAACACCTGGATTGGAAAATTTACCCATCATCATTTTTACGGGTAAAAACTTATCCAAGGGTGAAGAAAATCGGATCAAGCAATATGCCGATTCGATTGTGGTGAAAACGGCACATTCTTACCAGAGAATTTTAGATGAAGCAGGATTATTTTTGCATTTGGTGGAAGAAAAAAGCCGCGAAAAAACTAAAACACCAAAAGCATTTACCGAACTTCAGGATGTACTGAAAGACAAAACGGTGTTGGTTGCCGATGATGATGTGAGGAACATTTTCTCTTTAACAAAAGTATTGGAGCAACATCAAATGAAGGTTTTGGCGGCGATAGATGGTAAGGAAGCCTTAAAGTTGCTTGAGGAAAACCCCAAAGTAGATGTTGTTTTAATGGATATGATGATGCCCGAGTTAGACGGTTACGAAACTACAACGGCCATTCGGCAAGATATAAAATACCGTAATCTGCCAATTTTAGCGGTTACAGCAAAAGCCATGATGGGCGATAGAGAAAAATGTATAGCTGCAGGTGCTTCAGATTATATAAGCAAACCTGTAGATATGGATCAGTTGGTATCTCTTTTACGAGTTTGGTTATACGAAAATCATCACAAAGCTTAAACCTTTTTAATAAATATGCCTCAGAAATTAATTCTCATTATTGATGATGATAATAGAAACATTTTCGCTTTAAAAGCTGTTTTAAAGGCCAAAGGTTTCGATTGTTTGTCTGCCACAAGCGCCCAGGAAGGTTTTTCCATTATGGAAGAAAATAAAAATGTCGCTGTGGTATTAATGGACATGATGATGCCAGAAATGGATGGTTATCAGGCCATATCTGTGATCAAAAAATCAGAGAAAATGCAAAATATACCGGTTTTAGCGGTTACCGCACAAGCAATGGTAGGCGACAAAGAGCGGTGCCTGGCTGCCGGTGCAGCTGGCTACGTATCTAAACCTATAAACGTAGACGAATTATTAACTCAAATAGAAAAAGTAACACAATAAGTGATCAGCGAGGCGATAGATAATGAACAAATTGATGCATTGTTAAGCGATGTATTGGAAGTTCATGGCTACGATTTTTTGGAGTATTCTCATGCATCCATCAAGCGGAGAATAACCAGGTTGTATACCCTTGATAATTTTGTAAGCTTCGCCGAGTTTAGGTATGCCGTTAAAAGTGATAAGCAATATTTCAAACGGTTTCTAGAGGAAATTACAGTAAACGTGACTGAAATGTTCCGTGATCCTGGCTTTTACAGATCGCTGAGACATGATGTTTTACCTGTTTTAGGCACGTATCCGTTCATTAGAATCTGGGTAGCGGGCTGTTCCACAGGCGAAGAAGCCTATTCACTGGCAATTCTGCTGAAAGAATTAAATTTGTTGCAGAAATCGTTGATCTATGCTACCGATATCAATCCCTCAGTTTTGGAAAAGGCCAAGAAAGGAATGTTTCCTTTGAATTATTTGAAGGGTTATTCGGAGAATTATGTAGCCTCTGATGGCACTAAGGATTTTTCTTCGTACTATACCGCAAATTATTCTTTGGCAAAGTTTGATGAATCTTTAAGCAGTAAAATGATTTTTAGTACACATAACTTGGTTTCTGATCATTCGTTTAATGAATTTCAGTTTATTTTATGTAGAAACGTACTCATTTATTTTGATAAAGAATTGCAGCATAAAGTGTTTCAACTTTTTGATAACAGTTTAGAAAAGCTAGGATATTTGGCTTTGGGCAGTAAAGAAAGTTTAGATTTTTGGCCCAAGGCAAAAGAGTATAAACGCGTTAAATTAGAAAAAATATGGCGCAAACTATAGCAGACAAAAAGTGCAGTGCTTTGGTTATTGGTGGATCTGCAGGCAGTTTGGATGTGTTACTGGAAATTTTTCCTGATTTAAAAAGTAATTTGAGTTTTCCTATTATTTTGGTCACACACCGAAAATCAGGGAACGATTCACTGCTAACTGATTTATTGAAAAGCAGAACCCATTTGATTGTAAATGAGGCGGAAGAAAAACAGCCAATTTTGCGAGGAAACGTGTACATTACGCCTGGCGATTACCATCTGCTAATCGAAGAAGAAATTACTATTTCTTTAGATTACTCAGAAAAAGTGAACTATTCACGACCATCGATTGACGTTACTTTTCAATCGGCAGCTGAAGTTTTCAAAGATGAACTGGTATGCATTTTACTGTCAGGATCAAACGCAGATGGGGTAGAAGGATTAAAGATAGTAGAAAAATGGGGTGGAAGAGTGATTATCCAAAATCCGGATACCGCTATAATGCCGTATATGCCACAGCAAGCCTTAAATGAGATAAAAACAGCTCTTGTTTTGAATAGTTTTGAGATGGCTGCGTTTATAAACAAACTAAATAATTAAAATTAACTGCCTTTAGGAGATAACTTATGGCTGATGCAAAAAAAGTGTTCGTGTTTGATGATAACAGAGATATTTTAGATCTTTGTACTTTCATTTTGGAAGATGCGGGCTATGAAATTAAAACTTCCGAAACGGCAAATGATATTGAAAGCCAAGTGGCCTCCTACATGCCAGATATTATTTTTATGGATAATTGGCTACCCGATTTGGGGGGCATACAGGCAACAAAGGCCATCAAAAATAATCCTGATTTGAAACACATTCCTGTGATTTATTTTTCGGCAAATAACGATATATCAGCCTTGGCTGATGAAGCTGGTGCAGATAGCTATCTATCCAAGCCTTTTGATATCGAAGCTTTAGAAGGGATTGTAAAAAAACATTTGAGTTAATTTCTTCCCCAAATTCTCGTATTCAAATCGAGCTCTTTTACAATATCATACATGAATTTGATCGTATAGATATCGTCATTTAATAGATCTGGATTAAGTAGAGATTTAAAGATGGGCGCCTCAAAATAGTTTCGATCCAAGGGAAAACCGATGTACATTCTAGATTGAATAAACGACAGCGAGATGGAGTATTTGGAGTTGCTATTTAGTTTTAAAATGCGTTCCATCATCGCTGGTGTTAATAAATAACGAGATTCAACCTGATCTGTGCCATACGTAATAAATGCCTTATCAAAGTCTACGTTTTCGAGTTTGATCACATCCTGATCACTAAAAGAAAATAAATTTGTAGAAAACCAGGCGCCGATTGCGCTACCAAAATCTTTAGGCCGAACAATGGTTGAGCCATTAAAATTTTTGTTAAAATCGGCTACAAAGATAATTCCTTTAAATATATCATGCCATTCTGTTTTTGTCCCGTTTTTGGTTTGTGTAACGGTTTTATATTCAGCATGCACTTCCGCAAAGTAAAAGGCAGTTTTTTCTGCTTTTCCACTTACTAAATCTTCAGTTTTGTATCGATCGGGTTCAGTTGTAAAAAGCTGAGAATGGATAAACTCATGTGCTACAATTCCATTTTGTGGAGCAATAATCAGGCTCGAATCTAGAAACCGAAGTGCTTCACCAATTACATCACGTTTATAAGCATGTTTGTAAGCCTGTAATTCGTCATTAATTTTAAAAAGCACAATTCCACCGTAAATGATGGGAGCCAAACCCGCTATTATCGATGGCATAGGAAAGCCTAAAACCGAACCGATTATGCCTAATAAAATACCGCCTCCAATAAAGTAATAGCCTTTTTTTTGGGTGGAAGCAATTTTTTTGCGCTCCACTTCCATGGTAGCCAAAATGTTTTGAAGGGCTACATTTCCTGCTAAACTAGAAAATTGCATTAATTGTTAAATAGATCTTTTGCGCTGATATTTTTTCGTTCTTCCACGGCAGTTTCAAGCACTGGAACGGGATGAAAGTTCAGCATTCCGGCAAATAAACTTCCTGGAAACATCATTATAGAATTGTTGTAATCGGTAACAGCAGCATTATAAGATCTTCTGGCAGCCGCAATTTGTTCTTCACTTTCCGTCCAGGTACTTTGAAGATTTATAAAATTGGTATTGGCCTTCAGATCAGGATAATTTTCTACATTAACCATCAATCCCTTAACGCTTGTGCTCAGCTGACTGTCAATTTGTGCCTTTTCCGCATCGCTGATATTACCGGCAGCAGCCCGGGTTCTAAGTTCTACAATTTTCGAAAGGGTTTCCGACTCGTAATTGGTGTATTGCTTTACCACTTCCACTAAGTTGGGAATTAGGTCGAACCGTTTTTTGAGCATTACATCGATTGCAGAAAAAGCATTAGAAACCTGATTCTTTTTACCAATTAGCGAATTGTAAAAGAAAATGCCGATAATGATTAAGATAACGAGAATAATTGCGATAATCATGATTTAGTTTTTTGGTTTAGATATTTAAAGATATAAAAACGTTCGGCATTTTTTCTATTTAGCGCCAGTCGTTTTTAAGGGCTTCCTTTTCCCTTTGTTGTCTTCGTTGTAACCTTTTTTGTTTTCTAATGCGATGATTTTCTCGCATCTCATTAAAATTTTTGATGTGTTTCTTAATTTCCTGTTGCTTTTCTTCAGTAATTCCAACGCTGTTTTTAATGCCTAAAAAAAGGCTTTTCCAAATCAGGTTAAAAAATGAAGTGTTTTCTACTCTTTCATAATTTACTTTCGCTGAGGTGAATTTTCCATTCCTATCCGGGTTTTCTGAGTTAATAACCAACGCATTGGCTAAAATAGAAAGCAACCCACGGGTAACTAAATGATCTTTTGAAGGATCGTTTTTCATTAGCGCTACTGATAAATCATAATAATAGAAATTAACATTGCCCTTTGCGCCATCATTATTCGCTTTGAAATTAAAGTTAAGCTTATCCACAATTCCTCTGTTGATGCGCACAAGTCCTAAAGGTTTTGTAATCTGGTTTAAAACTCTGGCATTAAAGGTCTGTAGTTGCCCTTTACATGTAAATGCCCCGTTTTTGGCAATCAGATCGAAGTTGAAATCCAAATCAAGTTCTCCCTGGCCAAGTAGATAAGTTTTTAGCTTCACCTCCATGTTCGGGTTTATCGCTTTTATTCTATCGAGATTAGTCACATTTTTAAAAGTACCCGCTGTTTTCTCGAAAGAAATTTTACCCCGCTGCTGGCTCTCTGCATTATAAATGGCATAACTTACATCAACATCTTTTAAGTTGATTTTTTGAACAAGTACGGGGACGCCCATTGATTGCAACAGTTGATGAGGAAACCTTCCTACTCGTTTTTGAACGCTATCTGCTGGGTTCTGGTTGATGCAAATGCTATTATCGTTAAAAACGGAAACAAAACCATTTGCTATATTCATTTCCTTGGCTCTGAATTCTTGTTTACTGATGTATACCGGTAAGTCGATTCCTTTGATTGAAATATTGCTCATTTCTACATGAAACCGATCTTTAGAATAACCCGCAACTTTCCCAAACTTCATTTCATCATGAAGCGGTTTAACCTCAAATTTATTTATCCTTAAACTTCCAGTCGATGCTTTAAAATCAAGTTGATTCAGTTTGATATGATACATCTGATCAGGAGTGGGATAGGTATAATCTTTCAGGTTGATGATTACATCCTTAAGCAGGTAAAAGCGATCGGGATCTTCCGCGGAGGTTGAATCGACCAACAAATCTTTAAGCGTAATATTCAAATCATCAATAATAAAAGGTACTGAATTTGGGATATTCTTATTGACATATTTAAAGCTTGCATCTCTGAAGAGAATGTTATCTATACGGAACTCCTTTAAGTTTTGCGAAATCATTGCATAAGGAGATTTTATAGGTCTGGGTGGCCGGTTCTCATTAAATTCAAATTGACGGTTCATCATACTAACCTCGGGTTTGTCGAAAATCACCTCTTCGAGTTGAAGTTTCTGATGCCTGTAAAGCGTAATAGGATGAAAATGTTTAACCTGAAGTTTTTTGAGGGTAACAGTGTAAAGATTGTTTGGCGCTCTTTTTAAAATGATCAGTTGGTTGAAACGGTTGGTATCAGGCGTAATTTTTACATTATAAAGGGTAGCGCTACCAGTTAAAATATTGGTGGTAACTTTAGAAAAACTAATGTTATAAAGGCTATCGGTCGATTTATATAAAAGCGTTTTGATGCGGCTGGAAAGCAGCGGTTGCGATTTTACATTTAAAAACCAGGCTAATCCTGCAAGTAGGATAAGGATAATCAGTAGTATTGCGGCAATCCATTTTAAAAGCTTATATCTGTTTGATTTTGTATCAGGCATTTAACGAAGGGACTTGTTTTCATAGCAATATACATTTATAATCGTATTGTAAAAAATGTTGCCTAATTTTTCTCCCTTCTGGCTTTCCGTGCTTCTTTTCTATCTGCCCTTTTCTGTTCTCTTATTTTTTTTGCGATTACTTTTTGCTGTTGAACAGGATTTTTCTCAGGCACAATACCTACACCAACAATATCTTTTATTCCCACAAATAGGTTTTTCCACATCAAATTGAAGAACGATCCCGAATTGATTCTCGTTGTACTCATGTTAGCGGTTCGTGCAGGGTCGCCCTTACTTGGGTTCTCATCTTTAACTAGAATGGTATTGGCGAGAAACGACAACAATCCTTTTTCTTTTGTGCCTTCGCCGTCAATATTATCAGAAAGTAACTTAACTTTTAAATTGTTATACAACATGGTCATCGAGCCGGAGGCGGCTCGTAGGTTTCCATTTGCTTTAAATGTTATATTTTGGATATTTCCGCTTTCCACCTCAATTAAACCTAAGTTTTTTGATAATGAATTGAGATTTTTCAAATCGAATTTCCCCAGGCTACCACTATAGCTGAACGCACCATCATTAGCCGTAAGATTAAAATCAATTTTTACATTCAATTTTCCTGTGCCCATTAACATGGTATTCAAATCGGCAATTGCATGATTTTTTTTAACCAAACGTAAACTATCATTGGTAATGTTGTATATATTTCCTTTCAACGATTTAAATTCAACTGAACCAGTTTTTTTACTTGCAGGGTTAAACTCTGAATACCTAACATTTACATCTCTTAGCTTTACCGTGTCGATAATAATTGGAATGTTTAACCGCTTCAAAGCCAGGTGCGGATAGTTTTTTCCTTTATCAAGGCCTGGGGGAGGGGGCGATTCTCTGCTCATGAATACGGCAACATTGGCGGGTCCGATTTTAATGGAATTTGCTTCGATTTTTTGATCAGTATTCAGTTTTATAAAGTCTATTCCGTTAAATTCTATGTTGCTAAAACTTAAGTCATACCGATCCTTCTGGACCTTGTATTTTCTTGAAAATTCCAGTTCAGGATAAAGTGGTTTCAATGTAAGGCCTTTAATACTGAGTTTTTTTGATGAATAGGAGCCACTAATCGTATCGATTTTCACGGTGTACATTCTATCTTTCGTATTGGATTTATAGCCGGCAACCTGAAAAGAAATATCTTTTGTATAATAAAATCTGGAAGTGTCTTTTCCGGATAATGAATCTAAAAGAAAATCTTTTACCGTAACATCAAGGTGTTTAACGCTGTTTTTCGTTTTAATAGAAGTGCTCTTGTTAATATAATCGAAATCTGCATCTATGATTTTAATAGATTTTATAGCTGCAGATTTAAAGTTCTTTGAAATCTGGTCGTATAGGGATTTTTGAACCTTACTGGTATCTATTTTTTTAGGAACCTTATTAAAAGTTACTTTGATGGATGGACGATCGAGCATTATTTCGTTAATGTTCAATCGTTTTTTGAAATATGCAGTCAGAATGCTCACCCTTGTGATTTGAAGTTTTTTAAGCTTTATTTCGAAAGTATGGGCTGGGGCTAATCTTTGTTGCTTTAAAGAATCGAAAACCGAAGAGTCTGCCTTGAGGGTTACATCGCGAAGTGCTAAACTCCCCGTAATTACGTTTAAATTAATACTTTTGAAATCTATCTTATAAAGATGACTAGATCCATTATAAACCCCTTCCTTAATTTTTTCGGTTAAAATTGGCTTCCAGCGGGCACTAATAAACATTGCCCCAAAGGCTAAAATGAGGATTAATCCACCAGCAATACTACCTATCCAAATCCAAAGGTTGTTCCTGTTTTGAGCTGTCATTTTTTTGGTTTATCGCTATAGAACAGTTGATTCGTAGAAAGGTTTGTTTTGCTGCGTTTTGCGATTGTACAAACCCTAGTTAATAAACCCGATTGACGCGTAAATACTTTTTAATTGCATTGATTTGGTGTTCCCATTGGCTTTCACTATTAAAAAGATTGTAGCATAAAGCGGGGCAGGTGTTACCAAAGATTCACACCCATTGCTTTACTAAATGATAACGAGCAGCGTTTCGGCTAACATCATCACTTCTAATTGTTTAGAATAGGGCTTCAATAAGAAACAATTCGTTAATATAATTAGTGAATTAACATTAACTTAACATTGAGCTTGTAGCTTTGCAACATATTAGAAATTAACATGAACAATATTTTTAAGTTCTTTACACCTCAAGACAGAAAATTTCATCCTCTTTTTGAGCAAGCTGGTAGCAACGCATTAAAAATTGCTGAAGCATTATTAGAGATGGTTAGCACTGCTGATGCTGAAAGCAGAAAAACAATTTTTAAGGAAATTGAACGCTTAGAGCATGTAGGAGACGATATTACGCATTCGATTTTTCTTGAATTGAGCAGGAACTTCATTACACCGTTTGATAGGGAAGATATTCACCAATTGGCCACAGCTGTTGATGACGTTGCCGATTATATTTATGGTACAGCCAACCGCATGCAAATGTATAACATGAATACGATTAGCGAACCAATTGTTAAAATTGCAGAACTTTTAGTAGAAATGTGTACTGATATTGATAAAGCAATTAAAGAGTTACGCAGTTTCAAAAACATACGTGTAATTGCTGATGCTTGTATCCGTATTAATAGCGGCGAAAACCAGGCAGATTATGTATTTACATTGGCGGTTGCCCGTTTATTTGAATACGAAACCAATGCAATTGAATTAATTAAACAAAAAGAGGTTTTACAAACGATAGAAAAAGCGACAGATAAGTGTGAGGATGTAGCAAATGTGCTTGAAACTATCTTAGTTAAAAACGCTTAATAATAAACAAACATGGTAACTACCTTATTGGTTGTTGTTGTAATTCTGGCTATTGCTTTCGATTACATTAACGGTTTTCACGATGCCGCTAATTCGATTGCAACAGTTGTTTCTACAAAAGTTCTTACGCCTTTTCAGGCGGTTTTATGGGCTGCGCTTTTTAATTTCGCAGCTTACTTTTATTTTACCGATCATAAGGTTGCCAACACGGTAGCTAAAACGGTAATTGAAAATTATATTACATTAGAGGTAATTCTGGCTGGTTTAGTAGCTGCCATTATTTGGAATTTGCTAACCTGGTGGTACGGTATCCCTTCGAGTTCATCGCATACTTTAATCGGTGGTTTCGCTGGTGCAGGTATGACGCATGCCTTGCTTATCGGCGCTAGTCCGATGGATGCAGTGAACATGGGCTATGTAATTAAAATTGTATCCTTTATTGTTTTGGCTCCAATAATTGGTTTGGTCATTTCAGTAGTACTAACCTTGATTATCATTAATATTTGTCGCTACGCTAAGCCTTCAACAGCTGAAAAGTGGTTTAAGCGTTTGCAGTTATTATCATCTGCCGCTTTAAGTTTCTTTCATGGTGGTAACGATGCGCAAAAGGTAATGGGTATTATTGCGACGGCATTAATCGCTGCTAAAGTGATTCCTGATTTTGATTCTATGCCAGCTTGGGTTCCAATTGCTTGTTATTCGGCCATTTCATTGGGAACTATGAGCGGTGGTTGGAAGATTGTTAAAACAATGGGATCAAAAATCACCAAAGTAACAGCATTAGAAGGTGTTGCTGCTGAAGGTGCAGGTGCCATTACCTTGGGTATTACTGAGCACTTTGGTATCCCGGTTTCTACAACGCATACTATTACAGGTTCAATTGTAGGTGTGGGTGTTGTAAAAAGCGTTTCTGCAGTTCGTTGGGGTGTAACCATTAACCTGATTTGGGCTTGGGTTTTAACCATTCCGGTTTCAGCAACCTTGGCCGCCCTTATTTACGGAGCGATTTATTATTTCAAATAGAATATTAAAGAGATGTTTTGAAAAGACTAAAGCACTTGCTTTGGTCTTTTTTGTTTGATAGGCTTTTGGAGAGAGTTTGTTATCTAAGAAGATATGGGAGGCTTTATATAAGTATCTTACTTGTGAATTAGCTATGAAACATATAGGGATATAGAACATATAGTATTTAGGGTTTTCTAAATTTTCTTTGTGTCTATATGGCTAAAATAATTAGGAATTGCGGTGAACAATATAGGAATATAGCCCATATAGCTTTTATGGTTTCCTGTATTTTCGCTATGTCTATATGGTTAAAATAATCGCGATTTGCTGTGAGCCATATAGGGATATAGACCATATAGTATTTATGGTTTTCTATATTTTCTCTACGTCTATATGGTTGAATAATTGGGAGTTGCTGTGAACCATATAGGGATATGGACCATATAGTATTTATGGGTTTCTATATTTTCTCTATCTCTATATGGTTGAATAATCGGGAGTTACTACGGGCTATATAGGAATAGGACACATAGCTTTTATGGTCTTCTCTAAATTACTTGAGTGAATAAAACTCAATACCATACTAAAACCTTACACTCATTTCTACCATATCGTTACCGTTTTTAGGTAAAACCCAGTCTGGTCCGGTTTGAATGAGGCGCTTTGCCTCGGCATCGGCTTTAGGGTTTAACGACTTAATAACTTTAACATTTGTCGGGCGACCGTTTTTCTTAACCTTAAAACTTACAATAACAAATTGTTCAGGACCTTTTACGTTGTATAGTTTGTTATTGGTTTCTAAATATTGGCTATAGTTAATTATCGATACAGGAACAGGTTTCGTGATTTCCGTTAATGTCTTGCCGTCGAGATTTTGCTCTGCTTTCAACATAATTTTTGGCGCAGCAATATTCTCCTTTTTACGACCGTTTGAGCCCATTATGGCAGCAATTTCATTAATTGATTTATCGCCCGTCATCGCGTTCCTAATCGCATTCGGGTCGTTCACATTGGTAATTGGCCGTTCTCTAAAACCAACAGCATTAATAATCAAATCTTTGTCTTTTGGAACACTGTCTGCTGGTAGGGCAAAATAACCTTTAGCATCGGTAGCTGTTACGTTATTCGATCCGGCAAGCTTAACCACAGCACCCTCAACGGGTTTGCCATTACTTTGGTCGATTACGTTGCCACTAAAAACAACATGGTTGGCACCCACATTTGGTGCCGCTGCAATGGCCACTTCGCTAGCAGCATAAGCCTGTTTAGCTTTGCTCAGCGCAGGTGCAACCTCTGTTTTTTCTCTAGCTGAAGCCATTACCGCTTTTTTCTGCTCAGCTATTAATGCTGGCTCGTGCTTAGCAAGATTTGGCGTTTTTTTAGTGTTTTTTGCTAAATCGCCTGTCTTAGCATCTACGATTGCTTTATCAATTAAGGCTGATGTTGTATTGGCATTAATGGTATCTTTTTTAACTGGTTTTGTATTGGCAAGTGAAGTTGTAGTATCTAAATTAACGATAACGCCTTTTTCTTTCCTGGCAGCAATTTCTGCATTTTTACGGCTGGTTTCCCGCATAAAAAACAAAATGCTAACGGCAATAAAAGCTACCGTAGCTGTTGCTGCAATACTTAAACGATGGGTGGTTATGCCCCACATTTTACGTTTAGCGGGCTTCTCCGAAATCCGGTCGTACAGTTGTTTTTGTAAAATAGATAGCGTTTGCTTGCGCTTTGGCGATTGTTTCAAGCCTTCCAAAGCTTCGGCTACGAAAGGATCTTCCAATGCCTGGCGCTCTACAAAGTGCATCGCTTTAGCATCAAGTTTACCATCAAGGTAATCTTCCAAAACATCAATATCTAACCAATCGTTATTCACTACTATTTTTTTCTATACAAATCTTTAAATTCCGCTTACCATTTTGGATGTAGCTTTTCACCTTCAACATGTCGTACCCTGTTATATCAGATACCTCCTTATAACATTTTTCTTGTAAGTAAAATAAATCTACGCTTTTCCGCTGTTCTTCGGGCAGGGTTTCCATGCACTTTTCCATTATGGTAAGCTGCGTTTCTTTTGTGTCGTCAATATCCAGATGCACAAATTCGCTGTTTTCCACAAAAGTATCATCAATAGATACATTATTTTGCTTCGAAGATTTCCTCAATGCCATTAAACAATGGTTTCGGGTGAGTACGTGAAGCCAGCTTTTAAAATTCTGTACTTCATGAATTTTAAGCTTCTTAACCAGCTCTTCGAAAATCTGCATCACGGCATCTTTGCTTAGCTCTTCATCTTTAAAATAGTTGAGGCAAACCCCGAAAACCAGGTGCATATATTTATTGTATAGCGTACCCAACGCATCTAAATCGCCAGTACTTTTATACTCAGCAATTAAATCTGCATCATCTTTCTGGTTAATACCAGCTATGTTTTTTATAAACTTCAAAAAATGGGTAGCTATTTAAATATCTTTCAAGTATAAAAAATATTTTTCAGTAAGGGCGCCAATAAGGTAAAATGCTTTTCAGTTTATAGTTCATCATCTTTTTTTGAAGCGCAAAGACAGAACTAATATTAAAGTTTGTTCCCGTTTTCCGCTTTTACGCCTGCCTGTGGTAGGCAGGCTTCGCTTCGTCATGCTTCCTTCGCTGCAGGGTAACCGCTTCAACCGGGGCTATTAATAAAAATTCTGTGCTTTTTTTTAGGTTTTCAGACCATAGTGTAGCATTAGCGGTTAACCTTTTATGTATTAACCTGTGTATTTAAACCCCTTCTTGCGGCTGGCAGGCGACGAAGCGACAGCTCCGAGCTTTTTGGCAGGGGCTATAGCAGAGGGCGGGACTGCTGTAACCAAGAGCTTCAAAACGTTCATTTTCAAATCAATTAAAGGATGAAAAAACAGACAACCTAATTTTTAAAAGTTCAAGCGGTATTGGCGTTTGCTATTCGTTTTAATTTGAGGTACTTTTGCTAAAATACATAAACACAACAGATTGAATTTTAACGACTTTAACTTTAACCCCGATTTACACGAAGGCCTAATGGCTATGGGGTATAAAAGCGCTACTCCAATACAACAACAAGCAATTCCGGTAATTTTGGCCGATCATGATCTGATTGCATGTGCGCAAACGGGTACTGGAAAAACGGCCAGTTACCTTTTACCGGTAATGGATAAAATTGCTCGCGCTAAAGACAGGCACAATAACACCCTCATTTTAGCGCCAACAAGAGAGCTTGCTCAACAAATAGATTTGCAGGTAGAAGCTTTGGCTTACTTTACCAACATCAGTTCGCTGGCGGTTTATGGTGGTGGCGATGGAATTGCCTATGAACAACAAAAGCGCTCAATGCGTGAAGGAGTGGATATAATTATTGCCACACCAGGCAGGTTAATGGCACACTTGTCATCAGGTTTGTTGAAACTGGAACATTTGCAGCATTTAATTTTAGATGAGGCTGATAGAATGCTTGATATGGGTTTTTATGATGATATTATGCGCATTGTAAGTTACTTGCCGAAGAAAAGACAAACGCTTCTTTTTTCGGCAACCATGGCGCCGAAAATTAGGAAAATGGCAGGCAGCATCTTAAATGATCCTCAGCAGATTACCATTTCTATTGCTAAACCAGCCGAAGGCATCGATCAGCAAGCTTATAACATTCACGATCAGCAGAAGCAGGCTTTGTTAACCGATCTTTTTAAAGACGGCACTTACAAAAGCAGCATTATTTTCGCTTCAACCAAAGAGAAGGTTAAAGCTTTATACAAAGCATTTAAAGGCTTGGGCATTAAGGCAGCCGCTTTTCACTCTGATTTGACGCAAACAGAACGGGAGGATATTTTGCTCGCTTTCAAAAACAGAAGGCTTCCAATTTTAATTGGTACCGATGTTTTATCTCGTGGTATTGATGTAGAAGGAATTGACTTGGTAATCAATTACGATGTTCCTGGCGATCCGGCCGATTACGTTCACCGAATTGGAAGAACTGCTCGTGCAGCTACAAAAGGTACAGCGATAACTTTAGTGAACGGTAGAGATAAGCGCAAATTTGACAATATTGAAAAACTGATTGAAAAAGAAGTTCCACGTATGCCTTTACCGGAACACATTTCAACAATGGAGATTACGCACGTGGAAGAAAAGCGCCCACAGCACCCAAGAAATAATGGGAAGAAAAAGGTTTGGCATAAGAAAAAGCCGAAGCCCAGTAATCCTGCAACATAAATATCAAGAACGCCATTTAGACAAAACTATTTGGCGTTTTCTTTTATCTTATATTTGCGCTAATCATGGCAAATTTCATTCTAATCGGCTTATGTATTGTTGCAGGTATTCTTTTCAGGAAAAGTAAATCACTCCCTAAAGATGCACATAAAGGCATTAATGCATGGATTATCTATATTGCATTGCCGGCAGTTTCTTTCAAGTACCTTCCGCACATCGTGTGGACAAAAGATCTGCTATTTCCGGCTTTAGCGCCTATATGTGTCTGGCTTATTGGATGGGTATTTATTACCTTTTACGCAAAAATTACGCATGTAAGTCGGGCAACTTCTGGTGGCTTAAAATTGGTGAGTTCGTTAAGTAATACTTCATTTATTGGCTTTCCGTTAATTATTGCCTACTTCAGCGAAAAGGAATTGGCTATTGCCATTATTTGTGATCAGATTACCTTCACTTTGTTATCAACCATTGGGATCATTGTTGCCATTCGTTCTTCTCAACAACAGAAACTAAGTGCAAAACTGGTGCTCAAAAAAGTGCTCACGTTTCCGCCATTGATCGGTTGCGTATTGGCATTAATATTACCCCACTATTTAGACTTATCATCATTGGATATTCTATTCGATAAACTAGCTGGAACTGTTGGTCCGCTGGCATTATTTTCCATTGGCCTTCAGCTGAAATTTGGTGGTTGGTTTAGCGAAATTAAACACGTCAGCTTTGCATTGTTCTATAAGTTGATATTGGCACCGCTTGTAGTTTTCGTTATTGCTTTGCTATTGGGAATGAGCGGGATGATAGCGAAAATAACCATCTTCGAAATGGCCATGCCAACCTTACTAACTGCCGGCGTGGTGGCAGATCAATATAATCTAAATCCCAAAGTTTCTAATTTGGTGGTGGGTATCGGGATATTGCTGTCGTTTATTACCACTGGTATTTGGTGGCTAGTGCTTCACTATTCGGGCTTAGTTTAGGTAATTGCAAACAAGCAAGGTTTTTTTATCATATAAGGTATGTAAGAAAATATAAGTGGATGCAGAGGTTTTGGCCCCAAAGGCACAAAAGATCGCGAAGACTTAAATCACAAGATTATATTGCTGTACTTTATAACCCTCTCTTCAAGGAGAGGGAAAGCAGAAAATAACCCAACCCACGACCGTTCATAGGGTGAGGTTTTAACACTCGGGCAAACTAATAGGAATATTGGTCGCGAGGCCACCATCTGATGTTTCTTTGTATTTGGCGTTCATATCCAGTGCAGTTTCCCACATGGTATTTACCACGGCATCTAAACTTACTTTTGCCTTATCAGGATTACTTTGTAGCGCCAGCTGACTTGCTGTTATGGCCTTAATGGCACCCATTGTATTTCTTTCGATGCAAGGAATTTGAACCAATCCACCGATTGGGTCGCAGGTTAAGCCCAAATGATGTTCCATCGCAATTTCTGCGGCCATTAAAACCTGCCTTTGCGAACCACCTAAACATTCTGTAAGTGCTGCTGCTGCCATTGCCGATGAAACCCCAATTTCTGCCTGACAACCACCCATCGCTGCGGAAATGGTAGCACCTTTCTTGAAAATGCTTCCTATTTCAGATGCGCAGGCAATGAATTGAATGATTTTCTCTTCCGAGTAACCATCGCAAAAAGTTATAAAATATTGTAAAACTGCTGGAATAACGCCAGCTGCACCATTTGTTGGTGCAGTTACTACTCGTCCGAATGATGCGTTTTCCTCGTTTACCGCCAAAGCAAAGCAACTTACCCAATCTAAAATATAGTTGAAACCGTTACCGCCTTTTTTGATGGCATCTAGCCAGGAGTGATAGCCGGTATATTCGGCTTTGCCGATTAATCGTTTGTTCAATGGGAATGCTCTTCGGGCAACATCCAATCCGCCAGGTAAAAAACCTGTAGTGTGGCAGCCACGATAAATACAATCTTTCATTACCGCAAAGTGCTGAAGAATGCCAGCTTTGGTGGCCGCTTCTGGTCGCCAGGCCAGTTCATTTTCCATCACGATTTCGCTCACTTTTAATCCTGTTGATAAACACCAGTGCAAAAGTTCTTTCGCTTTTTCTACAGGAAAGGGTAAATCGACCTGAGGTTTCTGGCTATTGTCTTCGCCTTCTTTTACTACAAACCCCCCACCAATGGAATAATAGGTTTCGGAAAAAGCTTTGCCATTTTTTAAAAAAGCCTGGAAGGTAACCGCGTTGGGGTGAAAGGGGAGGCTTTCTGCAAAGAGGAACAATAGATCATTGTTGTAATCAAAATCAATTATGGCTTGGCCAGCAAGATTAAGTTTTTTTTCTTTCTGGATAGTTTCAAAGGTTGGCGTAACGGCATCAACATCAAATGTTACGGGATCTGCACCCGTTAAGCCTAGCAAAATGGCTACATCAGTTCCGTGGCCTTTGCCTGTTTTAGCAAGAGAGCCATAAAGTAATATCTTTACCATTTCTACATCAGAAAGTAAACCTTGTTGGGTTAGCGATGCTGTAAACTGTTGGGCAGCTCTCCACGGACCAAGTGTATGCGAACTCGATGGGCCAATGCCTATTTTAAAAATATCGAAAACTGAAATCTGTTCCTTAATCATGAAGATAGTTAGTTATACAAAGCTATGATTTGTTTAGAGATATTATAAAGAAAACTATATTTACAAATAATAGACTTATACATGAAAAGAACGCTTCTCTTATTTTTATTTCTCAGTTCTGTAGAACTACTTCATGCACAATTTTTCAAATTTCCATATTCAACTCGAGACCTTTTCGCAGATGAAGTGTCGATTTTACAATATAATAATATGCAAAGCCCAACTGTGGGGCTTAAGTTGTCTGTAAATGATATAAAGGAACTGGATAAGTATGAGCAAAAATTATCCTCCATCAATTATTTGGAGTTCGAGTTTAATAATGAAGATGAGTTAAAAGCATTATTACAAACCGCCACTAGATTTTCAAATTTAGAAACAATTCAATTTAATGGCTATCCTCCGTATGCCGAAAAAAGTACGGTTCCAGCCTTTAAGCTTCCGGATGAAATCTTGAAACTGAACAAAATTAATTCAATACGTTTTTATGGGAATAGCAAACTTAAACTTAATGAAGCTCTATCCACTTTAGCCAAGCTACCTCAATTAAAGCAATTGATTTTAATCTATGTGCCGCTTCATGAAGTACCAAAGGAGTTGATATACTTAGATAATCTGGAACTGCTACAGATTGGAGGACAATTAGAAACCTTGCCAAAATGGTTTTCACAAATGAAATCACTTAAATCTTTAAGGTTACAATCATATAAAATGGATTACAATAAAGCTTTCAAGATTCTTTCATCATTACCAAATTTGAACCAACTTTGGATAGACGACCTTCAAATTATAGGTAGACTAACAACCCCTTTAAAAAACAAACAGCTTGCCGAGCTACAGTTAACTAGTGGAAAAGTAGAAAATGAACAAGACTTTTTTGATGCGATATCAGCGAGTAAAAACCTTAAACACCTCGCATTGTTCAACGTTAAATTAACTGCCATTTCTCCAAATATTAGCAAACTAAAAAGCTTAGAGCATTTAAAAATAAGTGGTCAAAGTAAAATTGTACTATCTAAAGAAGTCGGAAATTTAAGTCGGCTCCTTTCTTTAGATATTGAAAGTAAAGTTGAAGAAATTCCAACAACCATTGGTAAGCTGAAAAGATTAACCAATTTATACTTGAATTACAATTCCTTAAGTTTTCTACCAGACGAAATTGGAGAACTGAAAAACCTAAAGTATTTAGAGCTAAGCGCAAACAGATTCAAAAAATTAAACCCAAATATTGGAAAATGCCTTTCATTAATCGAACTCAAAATCAGTGCTAATCCAATTGAATGTTTGCCTTCCACATTAGGTAATTTAACGAATTTAAAAGTTTTGGAAGCGCAACATTGCAATTTAAATGATGTATTTGCAAATATTGAGAACTTAAAAAAATTAACTACGCTAGACTTTAATGACAATTTTATTATACAGTTACCAAATGCGATTACCGATTTAAAAAACCTAAAATCATTAAACTTTTCCTACAACCAATTGAATGAATTACCCAAAAATATTGGAGATCTTACTTTATTACAGGACCTACAATTAAACTATAATAATATCAAACGGATTCCAACGAGTATTGCCAATATGCAATCCCTAAAAAAAATAGGTTTAAGCTCTAATGATCTAAATAGTATACCAGATCAAATTGGTTTGCTAGACTCTCTTCAAGAGCTATATCTTAATAGCGCAGATATAGCTGAAAAAAGCCATGACAATGGCCGAGGAATTTATAGAAAAGACGATCCCAACCCTAAGCGTAATATCACAAGAAACAACATAACATCCTTTCCTGATAATTTGAACGGGTGGAAAGCAATCAAACTGCTGAATCTAAACAACAATACCGAAATCAACACAATACAATTAATGAAAGCTATATTTTCTATACCATCAAAAGCTTATACACTTGAATTAGAAAATTGTGGCATAGGGGAGTTGCCCAAAAGTGGTTGGCAAAATTTCTTTGTAAAATCACTTGATCTTCGAGATAATAAGATTGCAGAAATTCCTCATGAAATTGTAAAAGCACCCTATTTGTCAGAGATTAACTTGAACAGAAATAAGCTTAAAACTTCTCCAAACAATCTAAATCAATATACTGCCAATCGGTTTGAAAAGGCTTTGTGGTTTGTTGATTTAGGAATGATTACCAAAGATGATTTGCCAAAAACAGATTCGATGGTTTTGGCATTATTAAGCAAAGGCGACAATCACTACTACCGTAAGGAATTTAAAGCGGCTGTTGAGTTAACGAATGCAGCAATTGCTATAAATGATAGCTTAGCCATGAGCAGAATATTTTTAGGAAATGTTGGAGAGTCTAATTATCAGGTTGGAAATTATAAAACAGCAATAGACTATTTAATTAAAGCAATCAAACAAGATACCTCAGGAGGTATTCGAATAATGAATTTTGTCATCCCTGATTTTGAATTTAGAGCGAAAAGCTATCTTAAAATTGGAGATACGCTAAATGCCATAAAAGATTATCAAACTTTAGCAAAAAATTTTAGTGACAGCTGGGGTGATGTAGGCATACTTTACAAAAACATTGGAAAGCAAAAAGATGCTGATAGTGCATTTGAGAGCGGTATTAAGAAATATAAAGAACAGATTGATCACTTCAGGAAAACCAAACAACCTACTGAGATGCATCAGTTGAGTTTATTGGAGCTAATGGTAATTAAGGAAGATTTTAGTAGGGCAATAACTTATGCCATTGAACTTGAAAGAGAATTTAAATCCATTCAACACAAAACTTTGCTACGTTATTTAAAAGCTTCAGCAGAAATTGGCAATAATACATATAACCTAAAAAGCAAATATGAATTGCTGGATTTTATCAGAGAAAATAAAAAATCAATTTCAGGTTGGGGCTACGATTTGTTTTTTAAATGGTTAAGTGTCACTAAAATTTCAAAAGAAAAGGCAAAGTTAATAAGAGAAATTACTGATCATATAAAACCCTAAAAATCGAATTCAATAATATCTTTATCCTTTAACATTTGCTCTACAAATTTCCGATGGTTTTGCGGCGTGCCGGTGGCTGTCCAGTTCCCAGTGATGATATTATTTGCTAACTGATGTTTTCCACGCTGGGGCTTAAGTTTATTTTCTCTAAAAGCTTCCTCATAACTTTCTAAATCACCCTGGGTATGTTGCTTTTTAACGATGCGATAAATTCTTTTCGTAAAACGACGATCGCCAATTTCTTCTACAAACGGAAAAATAATTAAAGCCAACAGTACAACACCTGTTACGCCAATGGCCTGTTCATAATACCCGCCACCAATGGCCATACCAATGGCGGCTACAATCCAGATAATACAAGCGGTAGTTAATCCTTTAACTCTGTTTTCTTCCTTAAAAATTACGCCAGCACCTAGAAAACCAATACCGGTAACAATATTAGAGGCAATTCTGTCCTGACTTGTTGGTCCGATTTTAACGGATAATATGGTGAATAGCGTGGCACCTAAGCCAATCATCATCATGGTTTTTAAACCTGCAGATTTACTTCTGTATTCGCGTTCTGCACCAATTAAGCCACATAACAAAGTGGCTAATAAAAATTTATTAACCTCACTTTGCGTGATGAAATGGCTATTGTCTAAAATCTCGTTCATCGCTTTGAATTAACAAAGCCAAATTAATAAAAATCGTAACATCTTAAGCCATTCGCCCGCCCACCATTTGAACTATTTTGAAAATACTTTTCGTAGCCCAAACCAATTTCTGATGTTCCACTGGTGTTGGAATAATTGATTTTCGAAGAGGTGGCATCATGACTAATACCTACCCTAAATTTCTCGCCATTGGTTCTTCGGTTAAAAATGTCAAAGATTACCGATAATACAATTGCATCGTTTCCTCCGGCATTACTTCCACCTCGGTACCAAATTCCAGCATTTATGCCAGCGTATTTGTATTGCATCCCTGCGCTATATGAAGTGATATTTTGCTGCTTGTAAACCACGATGGAAGGAATAAGATAACTTCCATCACGATCGTATTGATCGGGAATTAGCGTGAGTTTGTAACTCATATTTCCTGAAATGCGCATGGGCAATTTAGCCTGAAAGCCTGATAGAGATTCATCAGGACGATTGATGTGGTGAGCTGCTACACCAAGCATAAATTTACCGTAAACCAGATTGGTTCCTGCGTTGGCATCAAGATAAAAGCGGCTATCAATACTCGGTCTTTCAGCACCAGAAATACTACCCGGTATGTAGCCCGTTCCGATACCAATCTGATCGCCAAAAACCAATTTGTCCCAATTTAACTTTTGGTTGGTTATTCCGGCCTGTAAGCCAAAAGAAAGTGCAAAATCATCGCCATTTATGATATATGAATAACTGGCGGCGATATTATTTTTTACCAGATAGGCGGTTCCTTCTGTACTTCTGTTAAAAATTATGCCCACACCACTGTTTATCCTTTCCAGGTTTAAATCGCCCGAGGCGCTCATGTAAGAATAATCGCTGGCCAAACCCGACCACTGATTTCGGTATAAGGCATTGAACCGAATATCGCCCTCAAACTGCCCGGTGAGTGCAGGGTTGAGGTAAATTGGTGAATTATAGAACTGTGAATAAATATGATCTTGAGCCATCATCAAGATCGGCAACAGCAAAGCAAGCATCAATAATAGTATCTTTCTCCCCATCATCTTATTAAGTATATTACGCCTGTTTTCCGTGGCGGAGCAGAATCATAAGTCATCCCTTTCCAGTCACTTCCATTTATAAATTTTACCTCTATTTTCCAATAGTAAACGCCCTGTGGTTGGTCTTGCCCTTTAAATGTACCGTCCCATCCTTCTGCTGGCGCACCATCATCCAATTTTGTGGTTTCCCAAATCAGTTGCCCCCATTTATTAAAAACGCTCATTTTCCAGTCTTGAATTCCCTGGCCCTTTGCCCTGAAAGTTTTAATTTCGTTTTTGGCACTTGCAGGCATAAATGAGTTGGGTAAATTTAAGTTTCCTGGTACGCCGATAATTCTAACCGATTGGGTGATGGTAGCCGGACAACCTTCTTTATTTAAAACTTTTAAGGTAACTGGATACACCCCTTCATTTGCATAAGTATGAGTTGGATTTTGTAGTGTTGATCTTGATCCATCTCCAAAAAGCCATTCCCAGCTAACCGCATCGCTACTAATATCTTTAAAACCGAAAGTGAAGTTTGGAATGGACAATTCATTGCCAGGGCTAACAGTAAACGCGGCCACAGGTGGATTTGCCGTTTTGATATATCCCGGAATGCTTACTGTATTTTTACAGCCCAAAATATTTGTTGCGGTCAGGGTTATGTTAAAGCTTTTGCCCGATCCGGTAAAAGTATGTGTTGGCTCAACATTAGTTGAAGTAGTGCCATCGCCAAAATCCCAAACATAACCAATCGCATCCTGACTATTGTTTTTAAACTTTACAACTACACCATCGCATCCAATAGTTTTGTCGGCCGTAAAACTTACTGTAGGTTGTTCTAAAACTTCAATTTCTTCTGTGGTTGAGGCATCGGAACATCCATTGGAAGCGTAAAGTATTATCTTGTATTTGCCTGGTTTGGTAAAAGTATGCGAAACTACCTCTGGAGCAGAATGGGTAATGGCTGTACTTCCATCGGCAAAGTCGTAAACAAATGTACTTGCCCCTTTTGTATTGTTGTAAAAATCTACCTTAAATGGTGCACAACCCCTAAGTTGGTTACTGTTTACAACCAATTCAGGAACAATAGAATTTGGCGAAACCCGGATGGTGTATTGAGATTCGGTTGAACCACATTCATTTGTAGCAAGCATTTTTACTACGTAATCTTTAACTACAAGAGTGTTGTAAGTATGAGAAACACTGGCTTTGTCGGTAGTAGTAACTGTCTCTCCATCGCCAAAATCGTAAGTATAACTGGTAGAATTGCCGGGTGATGTATTGCTAAAAGTTACTTTAAATGGCGAGCACCCGGCTGTTTTATCTGGCGAGAATATAGAAACTGGTTTGGCTTTTACTAAAACTTCAGCAGTTTTGGTGGTTGTGCCGCAAGGTGTAGTAGCAGTTAGTGTAATAATGTAAGTAAGGTCTTTTCCTGTGGGGTCAGCCTGATAGGTTACCGCGGCGGGTTGTGGCAAATCGGAAGTTGTTCCATTCCCGAAATCCCATTTGAAGGTAGCTGCGGTTAGTGACGTAGAGGTATTGGTAAACGTAACGTTCAAAGGCCCACAGCCGCTTGTTGTATTCTGTGTAAACGCTGCAGTAACATCTTGCCGGGTGGTGAATGTATGTGTAATCTCATCGTTATCACAGCCATTACTACTGGTTACCGCAAGTTTAATAATTACGCTTTCATTTTGATTGAGGATGGTATAACCAGGAAAAGTTGCTCCTGTTCCAATTTCTACTCCATTTGCAAACCAGGTATAAGTAGCATTTCGATCTGGATACAAAACAGCTGACACATTAGTACTTGTAAGTTTAAACGGAGCGCAGCCTTTGTCTTCATTAAAAGTAATTTCTGCTTTCGCAGGAAGATTTACAGTGAGCTTTATTGAGTTACTCATGTTAATCGAGCACGAACCGCTGGTTACTCTACGGCGGTAGTAAATGGTTACCGTTGGCAATGGTGGTGTAAAATTTGACGTATTTGCCCCAATTACATCGCTCCAAACTGTTCCATTTAAACTAGACTGCCACTGATAATTAAAATTGCCATCGCCACCCGTTGGTATAGATCCAGTTAATGGAGCTGCTGCTGAACCTATACACAGTTGTTGATCTGCAGAAATGGTGTTATTTGCCAGATCTGGCAATACATTTATTTCTACTACATTACTTACCGAAGTGCAGATGGTGCTGTTAACCAATCTTCTGTAAAATAAGGAAGCGGGCGGACTAACCGTTAAATCCTTATCAATTGACGAAGGAATATTTACCCATGTGCTTCCATCGGTACTGCTTTGCCATTGATAATTGAAACTTCCTGAACCGCCTGTTGGAACATTGCCTAGAATAGTAACCTGCTGACCAGAACAAACTGATGTCGCGGCGCTATTAATGTTATTCGAAATAGGGGAGAAGTATGTGATTGTTACCTCCGATGAGGATGGCGGACAGCCCGTAAAACCTGTAATTGTCCATTTAAACTTGTAAACTTCTCCGGGAATTAAACCAGTTACATTTGTATTAAATATAGTAGCATCAGCTATTGTTACTCCTGTTTGATTGGAGCTGAGTGTCCACAAGCCATTGTTCGGAGCCGGATTATTTCCATTTAAAGTTACACCGTTCCCACTACATAAATTTTGATCGATACCTGCATTGGCGGTAACTGTTAAAGGATTAACGGTAATAGTAGAAACCGATGAAATGGCTTCGGCGCAACTTCCACTTTTAACAAACGCCCGGTATTGTGTTGTTATGCTCAAATTAGCATAAACCAATGGATTTGCATTGGAGTTTATCACCGACCAGTTTTGTCCATTATCAATAGAGCGTTCCCATCTGATGATGCTGCCAACCTGCCCAGATAGCGTGATATCTCCTCCGTTAGTACCCGCACACAAGGTATTGCTGCCAGAAGTGGTCCCTCCAATACTTTCCGGGCTTACAGTAATTTGTACCTCATCACTTGTTGTCGAACAAGCGCTATCGCTTATTGTCCACTTTAAAACATAGGTATTGCCAGCCTGCAAGCCAGAGAGTTCAGTGTTGTATTTGGTATCATTAGCAAAAGAAATTGTAGTAGGGGCAGTTACAATTGTCCATTTACCTGAACCAACCAAAGCTTCATTGGCTTGAAGCATATAGGTGTTTACATTACAAAGGGCTGCATCTGCACCGGCATTTGCCAATGTTGCACTCGGGTTAACGGTAATGGTAATTGTGGTTGGTGCACCGGCACAATTACCTGCCGAAACTGGGGTTATGGTATAAGTTACTGTTGCAGGCGTTGAACCTGAATTGGTTAAAATATCATTAATTACGGTGCTAGATGATGCAACACTTTGGTTGCTATTTCCTGTAATTTCTCCACTAATCACGCTGCTGTAAATGTATTTTACATTGGTCATTACCGATGATAAACTTATAGCTGCACTCGTTTTATTGCAAATATTAAGGGTTGGAGCGGTTGCATTTACCAAAGGACTTGGATTTACCGTAACTTTAAATGTAAAGGGAGTACCAAAACAGCCGTCCAAAGTTGGAGTAATTACATAGGTAACAATTGCATCAGTGGTCAAATCGGTATTGGTTAACACATCGTCTATCTTTCCACTTCCGCTTGCTGCAAAGCCTGTTGCATTTGTGCTACCAGTTGCTGTCCAGTTAAAAACGGTTCCGGCAACAGCCGAAGTTGGGGTGTAATCCACGTTTTTGCCTGTACAAATTACTTTTGCTGCTGCACTTGTAATATCAATATTCGGTTTAATCGTGAGTACTACATCATCATCAATTTGATTACATGGGGCGGCCAAAGCGGTTGTTACTCTCAGGCGCAAGGTCACGCTGCCGCTATTTTTTTCGGCAAGCGTCGGCGTATATACTGCGTTTAATGCATTTCTGCTTGGCGTGAAAAGACCATTTCCACCAATCCAGGATTGAGAAGTTGTGGATCCGGTGATAGTTGCTGCCAATGGGAAAGAAGGCTCGTTGAAACAAATACTTTGATCGGTACCTGCATTAATTACCGGAGCAGTAGAAAAAGTAATTTTTTGAGTTTTAGTGATAGTACCACAATTATTTTTCTGCGTTACGCTAATCGTATATTCATCATAGTTGTCAAATTTGATTGACGGATACTTTGTATTTGAAGTAGTTCCGTTTGCAAAACTATATGTTCCGGCACCAGTAGCGGTTACCGTCCAGGTATACGTATCAGCTTCATCGAGCAGTGTTCCATCAATCAAAGTTTTTGTGGGGCCAACTGTTGTCGGGTTAAAATCGTAGGTGGCGAGGTTACAAAGGGTAATGTTTGGAGATAAAGTAACAATTGGCGATTTATTAACCACAACGGTTTGCGGTGTAGATGAAACCAAACCACAAGATGGTGTTGTAATGTTTAGGGTAATGGTATAAACGCCGGCAGTATTGAACAAAAATTCTGGCTCTTTACTTTGTGCATTTGTGCCACTAATAAAGTTCGCCGCTGGCGATATTACCCAAAAATAAGAATTGGCTGCATTGCAGATCTGATCGATCACCGATTTATCAGTAACTTTTATCGATCCACCTGCACATGTTGTTTTGGTAGCTAAAACAAAATCTGGTTTTGGAGGATCCTGAATACAGATAATTTTTTCTACAACCTCAGCCTGGCAAGCACCCGAACTGTTCGACTCCAGTCTGATCTTGTGTTCACCGTGTGTTAAGAATTTATATACAAAATCATACGAGCGGGGTTTGTTTGCCTCCACCAGAACTCCATCAACATACCAGTTATAGGTTACTACATTTTCTGTACAGCCAGAGGAGTTGGTATTCGGATTTTCTCCCGCGGTTGAGGTATTAATAAAAGTGATATTGGTGTTGGTACAGCCAGGATTGGTGAAAGTGAAATTATTTACCGGCTGCGCTACAACCTTTGCCGATGAAGAAACTGGTGTTCCCAAATCGCCACAAAATACGTTTGAGACTTTTATGGTTACATCAAAAGCATTGAAGATAGTACCAGCGCTTGATACGGAAGTGCTTCCGCAGGATGAGCGGAGATAATTATGTTTTACCTTACCCTGCAGTGCGGCAATATCGCAGAAAGTGTAAACAGATGTTGAATTATCACCCCAGGTGATGGTGTATTTGTCGCCGGGAAAATTATTTTGTATTCCGCCAGGTGAGGTATAATCCACGCTAAACTCCAAAGCGCCCAAAGGCAAACAAACGATGTTGTTACCCGAGTTTCCAAATGCGGTAACTGTTTTGTTATTGATTAGAAAATACGCTTTGGTGGCCACGGTTCCATCTGGATTTACCGCCTTAGTTAATATTGTGTAGTGCGCCTGGTCGGCAGTAAACTGTTGCAGCTTTGTGGTAAAATTCAATGGCGATACATTACCAGTTAGCTCATTGGTAACAGTTGCTGTAACTACAGAAGCGGCAGTAGATTCATTGGAAATAATAAATTGATTATTAGGTCGGCTGGTGCAGATACCAAATGTTTCGGTATTGTTTGGGTTGAGGTAGTTTGAGATTAATTTCGCCTCGGTGGCTGCTCCGGATTTTATTTCGAAAGCTGTTGATTCGGTACTAATAATAGCTGGATTGGTAGACTTAACCCTCAATTTATAATTTGTTCCCGGAAGGATTCCTGTTGCGGGAATAATGCCATTTACATAGGTGCTGTAAAAAGCAGTATAGCTGCCAATTAATTTTTCGGTTCCGAAATTTCCGTTTTCATCAGATAGGTAAAGCTGAAAAACATTGTTTTGCCCGAAGCATTCTGTGGGCAATTTAAATGTTGCAGCAATAGTACTTCCAGGCGTATATGGTCCTGCATTTACTGGCCCAATAGTGATTTGAGCAAATGTTATTTTAGTACTAAATAATAACCCTAAAATAAGGGCATACAAAAGCCATTTCCTTTTCAAACAGGTCTACATTAAGAAATCTCTAACACGGGGGAATGATTTAGTTGCGGTAATCAGTGTGTGGCCTGATTGTCTTACTTACATTTGTGTAATAAGTAATGCTACGCTTTCTTAAATATTCAAGTACAAATAAGGTAAATTCTAAGTTACACTCACAAATATTTACACCAAACAGCTTCTGAAGAGTGATTTATGAAAGTAAAAATGCCTTTTTTGATATCGTGAGGGCATAAAAAAACCCTCAAGGGATGAAAACCTTGAGGGCATATTTTTACACGAAAAATTTTCGTGATATGGGTTTATGATTACATCATGCCACCCATGCCACCACCACCCATAGGAGGCATTGGAGCACCACCTTCTTCAGGTTCGTCTGCCAATACAACTTCGGTTGTTAATAGCATTGCTGCAATTGATGCTGCATTTTCTAGTGCTACACGAGAAACTTTAGTTGGATCGATAACACCAGCACCAATTAAGTTTTCATAAACATCAGTACGGGCATTGTAACCGTAATCTGCTGTTCCTTCTTTAACTTTTTGTACTACGATAGAACCTTCGATACCTGCGTTCTCACAAATCTGACGTAATGGTTCTTCAATAGCACGACGGATGATCTGAATACCAGTATTCTCATCCTCGTTTGCTCCTTTTAAATCAGCAATTGATGCAACTGCACGAATGAAAGCAACACCACCACCTGCAACAATACCTTCTTCTACAGCCGCACGGGTTGCATGTAAAGCATCATCAACACGGTCTTTTTTCTCTTTCATTTCTACTTCACTTGCAGCACCAACGTAAAGAACAGCAACACCGCCAGCTAGTTTAGCTAAACGCTCTTGTAATTTTTCTTTATCGTAATCTGATGTAGTGGTTTCAATTTGAGCTTTAATCTGGCTTACGCGAGATTTAATATCTTCAGAGTTACCAGCACCGTTAATAACTGTAGTGTTGTCTTTATCAACTACCACTTTTTCAGCAGAACCTAAGTAAGTTAAATCAGCATTTTCTAATTTGTAACCTCTTTCTTCTGAAACAACAATACCGCCAGTTAAAATTGCGATGTCTTCTAACATTGCTTTTCTTCTATCGCCAAAACCTGGAGCTTTAACTGCTACAACTTTTAATGAACCACGGATTTTATTTACTACCAAAGTCGCTAAAGCTTCACCATCTAAATCCTCAGAAATGATCACCAATGGTTTACCAGTTTGAACAGTTTTTTCTAAAACTGGCAACAATTCTTTCATGTTGCTGATTTTTTTGTCGTAGATTAAAATGTAAGGATTATCTAATTCAGCTTCCATTTTATCTGCATTGGTAACAAAGTATGGAGATAAATAACCTCTATCAAACTGCATACCTTCCACTGTTTTAACTTCAGTTTCAGTACCTTTTGCTTCTTCAACAGTAATTACACCATCTTTACCAACTTTGCCCATTGCCTCGGCAATTAGAGCGCCGATCACCTCATCATTATTAGCTGAGATAGATGCAACTTGTTTAATTTTGTTATTGTCTTCACCAACAGTTTGAGATTGCTCTCTTAAATTAGCCACAACAGCAGCAACAGCTTTATCAATACCACGTTTCAAATCCATTGGATTTGCACCAGCAGCAACGTTTTTAATACCAGTAGTAATAATGGCCTGAGCTAAAACAGTAGCAGTAGTTGTTCCATCACCCGCAATATCAGCTGTTTTAGAAGCTACTTCTTTCACCATTTGAGCGCCCATGTTTTCAACCGCATCTTTCAATTCGATTTCTTTAGCAACTGTAACACCATCTTTAGTGATCGCTGGAGAACCGAATTTTTTATCGATAATTACGTTACGTCCTTTTGGGCCCAACGTTACTTTTACTGCATTCGCTAGAATATCAACGCCTCTTTTCAGGGCATCACGAGCTTCTACGTTATATTTTACTTGTTTTGACATTTTGATTTAAGATTTTAGAATTACGATTTACGATCTATTAAATCGCATTTACTTATGACTTTTAACTTTCTACTTTTAACTTAAATTATCCTACTACAGCGTAGATATCAGTTTCACGCATAATTAGATAGTCTTTACCTTCGTAAGGAAGTTCAGTACCGCCGTATTTACCATAAATAACAACATCCCCAACTTTTACGGTTGCTTTTTTACCTTCAGCATCTTCTTCAGAAACAGATACTACAGTTCCTTTAGATGGTTTTTCTTTAGCGGTATCAGGGATATACAAACCCGATGCAGTTTTCTCTTCTGCGGCAGCTGGTTCTACAATTACTCTGTTCGAACTGCCAGCAATTGGTTTAAGGTTTAACGCCATAACTTTTTATTATTTTTTATTTTGATTTGAGTTTTTTAACTAAGCATACAATTAACACTTTTTATGCCAAGTGCTTTTGAGGGACAAATTTTCACTCGTCCTGTCAAAATATAAACAAATTGAGAATATTTGGTGTCAGCTTGGCAGGGAGGAAGAATACCAGCCACCTTCAAATGTTTTATAAGCTGCATCTAGCCGAGGTATGCTATACGCTTAAATTAAGAAAATCTACTTCAATGCTCCTGTTGGATTCAAACCCTTATCTACTAGAGTTTTGATGTTTCCCTTCAGATCCGAAACGTAAATTTTGCTTTGGGTATATGGCTTTTCGCTGCCGCTATAAAAAATCCGGTCATCTGCGGTTACGAAAATGTAGGGAACATTAACTCCTTTTGGCGAAAGTCTCTCGATCTTTTTGCTGGCAATATTCAAGATGTAAGCCGCTTCGCTTGGCCCCGTTAGGCCATCAGGAGCGTCTGAGTTTCCTGCATTGAAAATGAGTTTTGTGCCATCTTCAGAATAAAAGAAGTGATTGCCGCTGGCGATCATAAAATCCTTTCCAATCAAATCCGCAATCACTCTGGATTCGACTAATTTTCCATCAACGTTAAACGTATAAAGGTTTTTTAAATCATGCGCCACCAATTCCTTTTCGTTTTTCCATGTTGGCGAATAAACGTTTATCGCCGAGGCGCTATCCAAAATCAAATAACCCGTATTATCTGCTTTAATTACCCCAACCTTCCAAAGGTTTTTACTATTAAAAATGTTAAAAGCAATTGCATTTCCATTCGGCGACCACATGGCTTGGTAATAATTGCTACTATTCACATGTAACTGCAGCTGACTTTTGTTTTCTAAATCGGCAACCCAAATCGTCCGGTTGCCTGTTGTATTATTCACCGTGTAGGCTAGCTTGTTCCCATCTGGCGAAATAGCTGGGTCCATAGCGCCCCCAAAGGAGATTTGTTTCATCGTATCAATACTTGTGGCCACAATTTTTTCTCCATCCTGGTAAGCCAAAGCGAAATTTTTACTGCTTAAAGAAATGCTATCCAACATTGCTGTTGATTTTGACTCTTCATTTTTATTTGAGTTGCATGACGCGAAAATAGCTAGACAAAAGATAGTAACGGCTGCAAAACGCGATTTGAATGTTATCATGTACAATTTTACGAATTGTTTTAAATAAAGCAGGCCCGAGTTTTTTCAAAACCCGGGCCTGCTGCCTTTTATGATTTTGTTCAGACTTAAATCTTCTTTCTATCAGCGTATCCAAACACCTTTTGTAGTAAAGTTGTGCTACGTGAGCTTAAATTACCTCTTATTTTAAGTTCTTCTTTTGCAACTTCAATGAATAAACCATCAATCGCTTTTTGCGTAACGTATTCTGTGAGGTTTGTATTTACCGGTTTTACTAAAGGGAGCCGGTTATATTGCGAGGTTAAATCAGAATAGTATTTTGTAGCATTAACCTTGTTTAAGCTCGTTGTTACTATCGGACTAAATTTTTGCATCAATTGTGCCGTGGTCACACGTTTGAAATAAGTGGTCGCCGCGTCGTTGTTTCCTAATAAAATATTAGAAGCGTCTGCCAATGTCATTTGTTTTATAGCATTTATAAAAATTGGTTTTGCTTCAGTAGCCGCATCTTCAGCAGCACGATTCAAACTAGTGATTACGTTATCACAAAGTTTGTTCAGGCCAATTCCACGCAAGGTTTTCTCTACCTTTTGTGCTTCGGGAGGCATTAGAATTTTTACCGCTAAATTTCCTAAGAAACCGTCCTTCACCGATAATCTATCGGCACCCGCAGAAACCCCAATTTGCAAAGCTTCTTTAATGCCCTGGCCAATCTCGAACGTACTTGGTGTGCCAGTTGCGCTTGTTGTATTTGCTTGTTTTTCAGTAATTTTTTTAAAAATGTCGCTTAACTTAATCTGTGCTTTGGCGTTAAAATTGGAAAATAATATTAATGCTAGGGATGCAGTTAAAATATTGATTCTTTTCATCGTGTGTGTTTGGCTTTTTAAAGCAAAATGGCTGCCACAAATTTTAGCAACTTAATTGTTGGGAAGATAAAGGTTTGATCCTAGCAAACATGTTCAATTTATGGAGGCGAAAAATCCTTAAAGAAATAAACCCCGATTGTAAAAACAATCAGGGTTTTCGAAATTATAATAGACGAAACTTAGTTTACTGCGATATCTTTTGCAGGCATATTCGTTTCAGGATTTTTAGGCAGAATGATTGTTAAAATGCCATCGGCATATTTCGCTGTGATCTGATCAACGAGGGCTTTGCCATTTAAAGCAAATGCTCTTTCAAAAGCACCATTGCTAAATTCTCTTCTACTGAATTTTTTTTCGCTTTCTGCCGGTTCTTCTTTCGGGGTGTAAGAAATGGTTAAAACATCGTCTTTAGTTAATACTTTCAGGTATTCTTTTTCCAAGGCAGGAGCAAAAACGTAGATAGTGAACTTCTCATCAGTTTCTTCAATGTTCGCCGGTACACGTCGGGTACCATTCCCAAACATTTCGTGTGCATGGTGGGCAAATCTTCCATTGTGATGTCTGCCAAATCTTGCGTGTGTTGTTCCGCAGCTGTTATTCATTTTGCCGGTGTGGCATCTATTTTCGTTGTACATGTTATTAAAATTAATTGTGATCAGTTCGAGATCATTTGCTGGGTTCTCGAAATACCCAGTAATTGTGTAATGATGTTGGCATAAGGATACGATGGAGAAAAAACGGCGTAATCGAATTTTAATCCGCGTATTTGCACCACGATGTCATCAATAAACTTCATTGGCTCAAGCAACGCACTTATCAAACCAGATTTAGGTTTTTCATCTTCCGAATGTTGTTTGAAGATATCTAAATCTTCATTATAGGCTTTAAAATCTGCTCCAATATTTTCAATTGGCGACTTAAATTCCTGAGCACCGAAAAAAGTAACTTTTTCTCCTTTGGTAATCAACTCGCTTGCAAAACCTAAAATAGGATTAACATCATTTTGCGAAGGACTGCTTAAAACTAAAACCTGAGACATCTGCTTACTGGTTTAAACTATCAATTGGAATGATTACGCTATCAACTGCCTTCCGGTTGTGATGGCTAAAACCGTGGTTTTCGTGGTGTGAATCACAATCGTTTTCCCGGTAATTCCTGTTCTTGAGATCTAACCGATCCGGATATCCGTTTTGAATGGCCAACACATTCAAGCTGTAAAAGGTTGCACCTGCTACAACCATGGCTAATAATATTCTAAATGCTTTCATGGCTTAGTAATTAATGTTGATGTGATTTGTTGGGCCGTTTCCTTGAATGGTGGGTTTGTACCATTGATTATCAATAGGTACAATTGGCGAGTAATTTGAGTTAAACTCTTCGAATCGATTTGCGAAGTGACGACGACGGCGGCCGAAAATCATTTTGAGGAACAGACCGATAACCATCAATCCCAATATAAACTTAAATATGAAGGGCACGAAAAATACGGCTGCGCCAAGTAAGATTCCGAATGCTATAGCTTTAAATATTTGTTTCATTTTTTGATTATTTAATAGGGTAGACGGCGGTGATTTATTTTTACTTTAAATAATTTGAAAAAAATTATTTCATGCCATGATTTGTGTTGGCTTGGCTAAACAACACCTAATACGGTCATTAATGAAGAATTGGAAAGCTCCTCGCTGCATAGCAATCCCTTTTAGACAAAGACGGGCAAGAGTTTAAAACACAAAAAGCCAGCTTTTCAGCTGGCTTCATATTATTCTTTGTTTCGATGTCCCCATCCTCCACAACGGCGGCGGTATTCTTCTTTAAACTTTGCCCGTTCTTCCTCGTTCATTCCTTCCCATTTCGAGCGCATTTCTCTGGCTTTTTCGCGAAATCGGTTGTTGCCCCCACCTTTGTTGAAATTGCCAAACAACAAGCGGCAAAGTACCAGCAAACCTAATGCCTGCCAGAAATTTAATTTACCGGCGTGGACTACTTCTGGTAAAATCCAGTTCCATAAAAACATGACAACGTAGCCTAAGGCCGCTGCGATTAGTGCTACAACAGGGATAAAGAAAATGAATTTCTTGCCTTTACTAAACTTTTTATTTCTCATTTCCTATTCAATTAATAGTTAATAAATTCTTGATATAAATTTTGCAAACGGCTGCGCAAATGTTTCACTGCATAGCCCTTTCTTGATATTAAAGTCTTGATGTTTTCACCGGTTTCATCAGCCAGTTCTTGAAAAGTACGTTCTTCCAATTCATTCTGAACAAAAACATAACGCTGGTTTTCCGGCAGTTCTTCCAGTGCCAAAAATAGCTGATCCCAGAAAAGCTTTTTCAAACCTTCTTGCTCAGGAGAATAGGCGTCAGCCAATAAAATCTCTTTAAAATTGATTTCCCCGTCCTCGCCTTCGAAAGTAAAATCTTCCAAATGATCTTCTTTTTGCTTTCGGTATTTATCGGTGATTTTATTCCGGGCGACGCGATAAAGCCAGCCACTAATTTGCTCTATGGCACCAGCTTCAGGCTGATTGCTTAACTGGTACCAAACATCCTGCAAAATATCTTCCGCATCCTCATCCGTACTCACTCGCCCGCGGATGAAACTGAATAAGCGTTTTCCGTAGTTGGAAACCGTAGAAATAATATTTTGAGATTCGTTTGTTGGCAAAATTAATTGGGTTTATAAACCAGAAAACGGATGAGATTCAATATTACTTTAAATTGCGCTCATTTTTTTAAAAGTTAATTCAAAAATTTAGGTCAAAAAAAACCTTCCGGGAAGGAAGGTTTTAAAAATTAATCATTTAAAAGTGTTTGTAGATTAAAAGATTTTTTATAGTGGAAGGGTACTGGATAAAAATCATCTTTAAAAAAAACCTCCGATATTGAATAATGTGGAATTATCTTAAAATCAGTTATTCCTAATCCTATTTTGTATTTTATTTCTGTTGTTATTCTGCCAAATGAATATTCTGCATCATGAATAGGTTTTAAATCAATCCAAAAATCTACCGTCTTATTTTTATCATCAATATTTGATATAAACCATTTGTCGTAAAAATCATCAATCCATGTATCAAATGGCTTTAAAGCAGTTGAGTCTTTCATGATAACTCTTCGCAATGAATCTATATTTTCTTTTGTATATGGTTTGGATAATAAATTTAATTTAAATTTATATGATTTCCCTCCATATTCTGGGAAATATTTCAAATCTTCTTGTAAATCAAATGCTTGCCCAACTATCTTGCATTTTTCGAAAGTGTAATATTTATCCTTACTTTTTATAATCGGTTGAAAATCAAAAAAATCATAATATCCAGATGAAAGCAATTTTTCTTTGATTTCATCCATATTAATTGTTATTTTTTTTAACGCATCAGTACTTAGCACTTCCTTGAGCACTATCTTTTTTTGTGGTATGATGTAAAATGTAAACATGAAATCAGCATTATCATTAATCCTACTTCGCTTAATTTGATTTAATTTGAAACGAACATTTAAAGCATAAATCTCCCTACCACTATTATCTGAAGCTATTATAGCATTACAACCAGAATATTTACCAGCAGTACTATCAATATCTACAATAACATACTGTTTAGAAATATTAATTTGAGCAAATAAAGAAATGCTATAAAATACTATAATAATCATATATATATATTTCATTAGTTTTTACATTTTAGGGCTGTAGTAATTGTATATGATCCATTTCCCTGCTCAGCACTGTTGGTGTATATTGCACCATCAGGTGCAAATTTGTGCAAAGAAGTTTTCTGTAGGCCACCCCATGCCATTTTATCAAAATATAGGGGGTCAGCCGGTGTTGGAATATTGTGTGTAATAGCATAGTTTTTTAACATTGATGAAATTTCGGAAGTAAAAGTTTTAGCAATTTGTTCATGCTGGGCAACATTTCCATATGAGTCAGGAAGTGGAGCTCCACTTTCATCGAACAACAAAGTATAGGCGGTTTCAAACTCATGATCTGAACCTTTTTGTCCAGATCTGATTAAATACATATTCCAATCAAAATACGCATGCAAATATTCATGCATCATAGTCCTTACCGTTGCAAGTTCTGATGCCTTATTTAAATAACTAGAATTAAAATTAATTTTAGATACATAACCTTGAGTACCCCAGCTATTAGGATTTGTTATCAATGTAGTTTCAGCAATTGAACCTGGAGCAATTGTCTCTTCTGTAATAATTGCATTGAAATTAGCACCAGTTCCTAAATTCAATTTATTCAATACACTTGAAATTAACCCAGATCCTGTTGCAGTATTTTTCATGCCTAATCCTTCGAGTGCAGCTTTGATATCTTTTAAACATTGTCTGGCATCTGGATCTACATCAACCACTTTAGGCGCTTGCGGTGAACCTCCTCCACCTTCGTTTCCACCGCCAATGGGCGTGGGTACATAACCTCCACCACCTCCACTTTCTGCTCCATCAGCACAAATGTAACCTGAAAAATATGTTGAACACTCCATATATCCTTCAACGCCAACACAGGCTGTTTTATAGTCAGGTTGTGGGAATGCACATGCGGGCGGAATATAGATCATGAGTTTGTTCATCCCAACGTCTTTACGCTCTACTAGGGCTGGGTCTTTCAAATCAGACAAAGCATTTTTATTTCCATAATAATATCCTTCCAAGCTTCCATTAATCCTTTTTGTAATAACGCCTTTATCATACTCCCAGCCATTCTGTAAATCGCCATTCATATTAAAAAACATAATTTTACCACTCAGACCAACAGCTTGTTTATAATGTACGTTGTTTAACTTTATTATTTCTTTACCCTCATTTAATACAGACATATAACACCCGGTTATAAACTTATTCGTAGTTTGATCCTTAAAGATTAGTAAGTGAATACTATTCCTCAATTGGGCTTCTTTATTATTAATACTGGTACTCAGCTTTTGATAAACCTGTTTAGGGTTAGAAAGTTCAACCTCGTAAACAATTATCTTATTAACGTCTTCCTTAGTCGTAACTGATTTCCATATTGGTTTGAGATCATTGAATGGAATATTCTTTACAGACACATTCTTATTATACCATTCCTCTAGTTTCTGTTGATCTATTATTGTGGTTTCAACGCTCTTTTTGCAGGCGTTAGCAATAAAGAGTAATAAGACAAGAACCAATTGCTTTAATAGCTTTTTTCTTATTTGCTAATTTAGATTTATAATTAATGATTATTTGAGAGATGAGGTAAACGAATATAGCAATAAGTTTTAAAAATTCAATTGTGTATTGTAGTATTCAAATAGAAATTTATACAATAAAAAAAGCTTTCCCTTTGGAGGAAAGCTTTCAAAAATGCTTTATTAAATTAATTATTTTTTAGTCGTATCAGCTGTTGCAGGTTTTGCCGGAGTAGTGTTGTTTAATGATCCACCAAGTGGAGATGGAGCCGGAGTTTTATCCAAACGCTCTTGAATAGCAGAGTTTCCTACAGCTGTAGCACCACCGCCATTTTTAGTAATCGTAGTAATGCCTAAGGTTAAAATCACAATGGCAGCTAATAAAACCCACGATCCTTTTTCTAAAACATCGCCCGTACGTTGAACGCCAAACATGTTGCTTGTGCCGCCACCCGTTGCTAAACCACCACCTTTAGGGTTTTGTATCAATACAAATAAACCTAAAGCTATACACACAACAATTAATAAAATGATTAAAAAGGTTACCATGGTAATATTATATTTTAAAATTTCTTTTCTATAGATTGGATAAGGTCGGCAAAGTAACGGCTTTTTTCTGGATATTTCAAACTTAATTTTTTATAAGTATCTATGGCTTTGTGGTAAAGCATTTGCTCGATGTAAATTTTCGCCAAAGTTTCCGAAACGAGGTCGTAGTTATCTTCTGCACTCTTTTTTGCCTTGTTTTCGTTATCGATTTGCTCTGGCTTTGGTGGTTTAATTGTAGGGTCTTCCTTCAAAAATTTCTCAATAATTTCAGCGCCCTTTGCATCTTTAACTTCGGGTGTAGGGTATTCTGCTAAATGATCTGCTACTTCGAAAGGGGTTTGAATGTGAAAGATGTGCTCTACATATTGCTGCTGAAATTCTGCTCTTTCTTGCTGCTGGTTAGTTTGCTGCTGTTTGTGCGCTAAACCTGGCCGTGGTTGTGCGTAAGGCTGAAATATCTGTTCGTGCTCTTTTCTTGTTTTGGCCAACCACCATAGAAACGTATAAGGAAGTTGGTCATCATCGTACTTAGAAACACGGTGAATTTCCGGTTCATCGGGAGTAACGGTTTCGATTTGTGGCGGCTCAGGAACAACATCAGTACTTAGTTTCTGTTCAAAAGCAAAGAAATCAGTTGCAGCTACGCTTTCAATAAAGTTGTTTTCATCCGCAGGCAAGTCTAGTAAATGGCTATCTATTCCAGGTAAATTTTTCGGCGTTTCTATTTCCGAAGGTGGAGCAATCTCAGCTGCTGCTGCATTTTCATCTTTAATCTCTTCAGAAATTAATTGTTCTTCAACAATTTCTTTCCCAATGATCTCTTCTTCTGCTTCGGTAATTGGTACTATATTCAATATATGGAATAAGGTATGCCCTTTAGTATACAGAGCCGCTTTAGGAACAAATGATGCTTCTGCCTTGGCCAGTAACAAGTGGATCGGCTGTGCATAGGGAAACCGTGCTGCCATTTCTTTCAACATTGGCACATGCGCTAACCCAACCTTTCCGGGTTGAGCAAGTAAATCTGCCAGTAGTTGTTTGTTATCCATTGTTGAGGTTTGTCGCTAAGTTAAAAAATGTAAGCGGTTTTTAAGAAAAGATTACGCTGTGTAATTGGATATTTACCACTGTGCAAAAGCTCTGTTAAAAATATCTTCGGTCAATTGTTTGTTAATCTGATCAAGTGCATTTGGTAAAGCAGCTTGAATGGAAGCCCCATTTAAAGGAAAATCGAAAAATTTGGTAAAGCTTTCTTCAAAACTTTCTTTTTCCTTTCCAGCTACATTATTTACATACTTGATGGATACCGTTACGGTTAATCGGTTAGCGCCTGCAGTTGGTGTAGAACTTGATTGCAATGCAACCGGCTTAATATCGTAACCTGTAATTCGTCCTTCAAAAACAGCATCAGCTTCAGTAGTGGAAACACTTAGGTTTGTTTGGTTCCGAATTCTTGTTTTTAGGGCTTCAGTTAACTGATTATTTAAATTTGGAACAACAAGTGGCGCATTATTTTCAAAAGTACGCACAATAACCGTTTTTAAACCTTCGGTTGATGCGCCACTAAACTTATAGGAGCACGAGCTTAAAACAGCAATGAGAAGGATGGCAAATATTTTGATTTTCATTAAAATGAAGATTTAAGTTGGTTTAAGCTTTTATAAGTTCAACTCTTTAATTTTTCTATATAAAGTTCTTTCTGATATGCCTAACTCTTGGGCGGCGAACTTGCGCTTTCCTTTGTGTTTTTTCAACGCTTTCTTTATCAAATCAGATTCTTTATCTACTAGTGATAACGATTCTTCAACTTCTTCCGCTTCGTGGGCAAAATAATCGCCATTATTATTATTGCTTCCGTTGTTATTATTACTTTGTGTAGGTTGTTGGATGGTAAAGCCATGTTCCTGCCCCGATGGGAGCTCCACATCCCGGTAAAGTTGGTTGATGTACTGAGGATTATCAGCTAAAACGGTTGCCGTATTGCCACCATGCTGAATAATTTCAGCCACTAACTTTTTGAGTTCAACCATATCTTTTTTCATATCGAAAAGCACTTTGTACAGAATATCTCTTTCTGTAAAATCTTCTTTCGATTGAGAATTAATCGCCATTGGTAAGTTGCTTCCGGCCTCATTTGGGATATAGTTTAAAATGGCTTGTCCGGTTACATTTCTATCCTTCTCTAAAACGCAAATTTGTTCTGCAATATTTTTCAGCTGGCGAACATTTCCTGGCCAACTGTAATTGGTTAAAATCTGCACGGCATCGGGTTCTAAGTGTAAAGCCGGACTACGGTATTTATCACTAAAATCGGCAGCGAACTTTCTAAATAAAAGATAAATATCTTCTTTACGCTCTTGAAGCGCAGGAATACGCAAAGGCACTGTGTTTAAACGGTAGTACAAATCCTCACGGAATTTACCGTTTTTTACGCGATTGTAAACATCAACATTGGTGGCGGCAATAATTCGAACATCTGTTTTTTGTACCTTCGATGAACCTACGCGAAGATATTCGCCACTCTCTAAAATTCTTAATAAGCGGGCTTGAGTACCCAGCGGCAATTCAGCAACTTCATCCAGAAAAATGGTTCCGCCATTGGCTACTTCGAAATAACCTTTGCGGGCCTCGTGTGCTCCTGTAAACGATCCCTTCTCATGGCCAAAAAGTTCTGAATCAATAGTTCCTTCGGGAATGGCACCACAGTTTACCGCAATGAATGCGCCATGTTTGCGGGCGCTCATTTGATGGATAATCTGCGAAAAAACCTCTTTACCGCTTCCACTTTCGCCCGTAATTAATACCGACATATCTGTTGGCGCCACCTGGCTTGCAATATCTATAGCACGATTAAGCAAGGGTGAATTACCTATAATGCCAAATCGTTGTTTAATATTTTGTGTATCCATTTAGTACTTAGTAGTTAGTATAAAGTACTTAGACATCGTCTTTGTTCCTTTATCCTTGTTCCTTATTCTATTAAACAATTCTTCCAATCAGCGTAGCTGAAGTACATCTTTCGATATAAACGTTTGCATATTGCCCAGGTTTAACACCTTCAATAGCTGGAAAAATAGCCATTGCACCGCTATCTCCGCGTCCGCAGTAATCCAGGTCAGATTTTTTAGAAGTTCCTTCGATCAAAACCCGGATCGTTTTACCAACCCATGCCTGTAAACGCATTAATGAGTGTGCCTGCTGCTTGGCTAAAATTTCTGCCAATCTGCGTTTTTTTACTTCTTCCGGAATATCGTCTGCTAGCTTACGGGCAGCTAAAGTTCCTGGGCGTTCCGAGTAGGTAAAGTTGTAGGCAAAGTCATACTCCACGTAATCCATCATGCTTAATGTTTCCTGATGCTCTTCTTCTGTTTCTGTACAGAAACCCGCAATAATATCAGTAGAAATTGCACAACCTGGAATAATTTTTTTAATCGCATCGATACGATTAATGTACCATTCTCGGGTGTAAGTTCTGTTCATCAATTCCAATACACGTGTATTACCCGATTGAACAGGCAGGTGAATATAGTTGCAAATGTTGTCGTGTTTGGCAATAGTGTAGAGTACTTCATCAGTAATATCTTTTGGGTGAGAAGTAGAAAACCGAACCCTTAAGTCAGGATTTACCAGAGCAGTGTGTTCTAAAAGTTGAGCAAAGTTTACCGTTTCAGTCCCATCCTCTGAAGTCCAGGTGTAAGAATCTACGTTTTGACCTAGAAGTGTTACCTCGCGATAGCCAGCCTCAAATAATGATTTTGCTTCTTCGATAATGGAATGTGCATCGCGGCTACGTTCGCGGCCACGGGTAAAAGGCACAACACAAAACGAACACATATTGTTACAACCTCGGGTAATGGAAATAAAGGCAGTTATTCCGTTGCTATTCAGGCGCACCGGACTAATGTCTGCATAAGTTTCCTCACGAGATAACAGTACATTAACAGCTTTGTGGCCACTTTCTACCTGCTCAATTAAATTTGGCAAATCACGGTAAGCATCTGGCCCAACCACTACATCTACCAAACGCTCCTCTTCTAAAAATTTAGATTTTAAACGCTCGGCCATACAGCCCAAAACACCAACAATTAATTTTGGATTGCGGCGTTTTTCTACCCCAAACTGCGAAAGACGATTTCTAACCCTGGTTTCTGCGTTTTCACGAATAGAACATGTATTTATAAAAATAACATCAGCTTGGTGATAATCGCCAGTGGTTTCAAATCCGGTTTCTGAAAGAATGGAGGCAACAATTTCGCTGTCGGCGAAGTTCATGGCACAGCCATAGCTTTCAATATATAATTTGCGTGCGTTAGCTTTTACAGGAACATCTAAAATTAGTGCTTCTCCTTGTCGTGCTTCGTCATGCGTTTTATCTGGTATTTGTAAATCGATCATTCTTTAAAAAGATTTTGGGGATTGCAAAAATACACAAATATATTTAAAAGTGACAAATTGGCACGTTTAGTTTGAATGTTTACAAAAGAATTGGAAATGGTAATTCCAGCTTAGCCAGTAATAATTTGGGCCTCAAATCTTATCCGATTTTTTGGAGGGTGAAAGCGAAAGTGGTTCCTATTCCTGGCGTGCTTCTTACCGAAATGGTTTGCTGATGGGCTTCTAAGATATGCTTTACAATGGCCAAACCGAGACCCGTTCCGCCTACTTCTCTCGCCCGGTGTGTATCAATACGATAGAAACGCTCAAATAAACGAAGGAGGTGTTTCTCCTCTATCCCGATGCCGTTATCGGTTACTTCGATCAAAAACTGATCATGCAGTTCAAATATTTTAATGGCTGTTTCCCCGTTTTCTACGCCATATTTAATGCTGTTTACAATGAGATTGATGAGCACTTGCCTGATTTTCTCCCGATCAGCATTTACAAGGGTAACGGCGGTATATTTATCTTTGAAAAACAGTTTAATATGTTTGGCTTTTGCCCGGTCGTCCAGATTTTCCATCACCTCCTTCGCCAGAGTAACAAAATCAAATTTTTGATAATTTATAGGTGACTCGCCTGTTTCGAGTTTGGAAATGGCGTCTAAATCGTTAATCAGATAACTCAAACGTTCCACATTATTTTCAGCTTTTTTCAGGAATTTAACAGCCATGTCGGGATCGTCAACGATGCAATCTTGCAGCGTTTCGATGTATCCCTGGATGGCAAATAGTGGCGTCTTAAATTCGTGAGAAACGTTTGATAAAAATTCCCGTCGAAATTGTTCCTGTTTTTTCAGCAAATCAATTTCCCTTTTTTTAGCCCCTGCCCATTCCTTAACTTCCTGTTCTACATCGTTAATCGGATCGGAGCTTACATATTCGCCAAGCGCATCTTTTAAATCTTTACCCAATTTTAAGTTATGGATAAGTTTATAGATGAGTTTGATTTTGTTGTAAATGTATTTTTCCAGTAAGTAGTAAAAAACCAGAAAGCTGGAGAGAAATGAAACGCCGAAAGATATTCCGAAATAATACCAGCTGCGCTCAAAATAGAAGTTAACCATCCCGATGGAAAGCGCAACGGCAAGCGCAGTAATTAAAACCAGCACACTTAATTTCATGGTGCAATTTAAAGCTTTTTATGTTAAAGGAATGTTAACAAGCCATTTTTGAACCATCTATTTTGCGCTTTTAAATAACAATTTAGTTCTGTTTGAGTCGGATAGAATTAGTGTGTTTGAGTCTGACTTTAAAACCTTATATACAACTGTTTTTTTCGGCATTATCATTGTTTTTTGCGGCTTGAAATCAACAAATATATCGTTCGCTTGATTTTTAAGCCGATCAAATGGAATGGTAACCGAATTAAATCCAATGAAATCAAACGTAATGTAGTGTATGTCGAGCAGTTTTCTGATGGTTAGCGATGCAGTTCCATTTTCCAATGTCGTAACAGAAAATAATATTTCGAAGTTTTTATCTCTCATGGCCACCCAAGCACCATTAACAGGTGTTTTGTTGTCAAATATTTGAACGTAGAGCCGTGTTAAATTAGAGGGGTCATTTTGGGCAGAAATTTTATAAGCTGATGAATCCTTATCATTTAAGGCATGATAATTTAAATATAACTCATTGTTTTTTAACGAGAAGCTGCCTTGACCATATTTTTCGCTCACATGCCCTGTATATTGATCGGAAAAATTTGAACCCTTGAATGTTAGTGTTCTGCTTCCGGCATCTACTCCGGCAGAATAGACAAACTTGCCTGCGATTTGAGCAATAGCACTACTTATGGGAAGTGAGAGCAAAAGAATCAGGACGTATCTTAAAGACATTTTAGTTTTTTATTACCAAATTAATGAAATATTTTAACCCAATTGCTTTTCGGTTAAATATTTCCAATATCTTTTCGGCACATGTTTAACATGAAGTTTTGTGTTTTTGCGGGCTACAATATTGGCGCTTTTAAAGTAATCTTTCCAAAGAAGGGAGTAAAGCTCCTCCTTTTCATCCATCAATATTGTCGGGGGATTTTTCTTATTTGCTTCTGTTGTAAAATCGATGATGATTTCTTCAACAGTGTTTAAATCATAATGAAGGCCATATTTTCTTTTTAAATCGTAAATAATCCATTGCTGATCGGCATATCTATTTTTAAAATGGTTATTAATTAATGGAAGCACATTAAAATCTGGATCAATGGAGGCGTAAAACATGCCATCGCCAGTTTTTTGAAAGCGAATAAAAGCTTCCATTCTGTGCTTCTCCCGTTCAACGCTTTTGGCATATTTAGATAGTGCCATTACATGCTCATTACCATAATTCGTTTCGGCGCCAACCGGATTTTGAAATATATAAATAGTAAATTGAAACAGGTGTTGATAGGCCTCAGGAATTTCTGATAAATAACTGCAATAGAAATTACGCAACCAGGTTTTTTTAATTTTTTTCTGAAGTCCAGCCCAAACGCGATCTGCTTTCTCGGCATTGGTATCTATAACCATTACTTCTGTAAACGCCTCCGGCTGGAAAATCTCCATAGATTTTAACGAAACGAAACCTGGTTTTCGTTCAAACCATTCAAAAACAGCAGTTAAAAGTCCGGGCAAGGATCCATCGAAAACGTAAATCATTAAAATAAAATCAATTGATTGCTGTCGGTTTTTAAATATTTGCTCTGACTTTCGGCTAAGATAAAGGCCTTAATTTGAGTACCCTGATAATCTTTTATTTGATAAGGCGTATCCACACAGGTGATAAAATGTTTCGCTCGGTTATAAGCAACGCCCATCTTTTTAAGCTGATCAATCCTCAATTTTCCAAACTTCCTTGCTTGTACTATTTTCTGAGCCGACATCACACCGATGCCGGGGATGCGCAAAATCATTTTATAGTCAGCCTTGTTGATGTCAACTGGAAAATGCTGCATATTTCTGATCGCCCAGCTAAGTTTTGGGTCAATATCAATATCCAGATTTGGATTGGCATCGTTTAATATTTCCTGTACTTTGAAACCATAAAATCGCATTAGCCAATCAGTCTGATACAGCCTGTTTTCTCTTAAAAGGGGAGGTTGAGTGCCAAGTACTGGCATTCGGGTGTCATCACTAATAGGTACATAGCCAGAATAATAAACCCTTTTTAGCGAAAAATTTTTATAAAATGTATTGGCCGTATACATAATATCTTTGTCGCTTTCTGGCGTTGCTCCAATTACCATTTGAGTACTTTGCCCTGCCGGAACAAATTTTGGAACATGTTTGATTAACTTTTTATCGGCAGAAAATTGAGCGATGTTTTTCTGTACAAAATCCAAAGGCTTAATCACATCGGCATGGCTTTTCTCTGGAGCTAAAAGTTTTAAACCTGCCTCAGTGGGCATTTCAAGGTTTATACTCATCCTATCTGCATATAAACCTGCTTCTTTAATGAGTTCATCGCTAGCACCAGGAATAGTTTTCAAATGAATGTAACCATTGTAATTTTGCTCTAACCGGAGTTTCTTGCAAACCAAAAGCAAACGTTCCATCGTAAAATCTGCATTCTTAAAAATCCCTGAACTTAAAAAAAGACCTTCTATATAATTGCGGCGATAAAAATTCATGGTGAGTTCCACTACTTCATCTACAGTAAATGCAGCACGTTTTACATCGTTACTTTTCCGCGATACACAAAAAAGACAATCGTAAATGCAATGGTTGGTTAACAAAATTTTAAGTAATGAAACACACCGGCCGTCTTCCGTATAGGTATGGCATATGCCTGACGAATGACTATCGCCTAGTCCTTTATTATTGTTTTTTCTGGTGCCACCACTAGATGAACAAGACACATCATATTTAGCAGCATCAGCAAGAATATTTAACTTTTCACGAATCCGATCGAATGACATAGTAAATTTTTTACTAACAAATATAGTTTTAAAAACTAAAAATATTAGTAAAAATTTACTCTTTTGGAGAATATTAGTTGCTCGCCAAGCGATCGTGAAAATCTTTGGTAATTTGCTTTTGCTGATGAATGTTGGAGATTTTTTTATTTTCCTGATAAGAACGCAATAGGCTGAAAAAGTTCTCCGCCTCATCTTCATAATGCTCTTTCATACTAAAATTTGCTTTAAAGTAGGGGGCAGTAAAAATTACAGTATAAGAGTAATTCCCATGCTGAATACTAAACTTTTCTTCGATGGATAAAATATTTTCCCATAGCGCTGAAAAATTTCTTTTGTTATAGAATAAGTTGTTTTCAGTAATCTCCAGCTTCATCTGCTCTTGCTCTATACTTACGGTACATGGAACAAAAATCTGTGTTTTTATTATCCATCGTAAAACCAAAATCATGATTAATAAGAAAGTGGTGATGAGCATAGAAATAAGCCAAAAAGAGGTGTTAATTGGCAAATGGTAGAGCATAATAAACATTAATAGGGCACCGATTGTGGGTACGCCAGCAAGTGTAGCAACAAGCACGCTGCTCTTATGATATTGAAGTTGAAAGACATTCATTACATATACTTTTACTAAGTTATCGCAGAATGTCTTTCTATCCAATACTGAAATATAAGTAATTTGACGGTATTTAAATCAAAAGGCTAGTTGCCTTCCCACTCGCTGTAAAAATGTGCTAAGTAAAGTAGCATAAACTGGTGGCGTTCCTCTGCAATAGTTTTCCCTGCTGCGGTATTCATCAAATCTTTTAACAACAGTAGTTTCTCGTAAAAATGATTAATGGTAGGAGCGGTTGTATTTTTATAGGTTTCTTTTGATAAATGTTGTTCAGGTTTGATAGCAGGATCATAAAGCACGCGATTTTTAAAACCTCCATAAGTAAATGCTCTTGCAATTCCAATGGCTCCGATTGCGTCTAATCTATCAGCATCCTGAACAATTTGCATTTCTTTGGAGGTAAATGCCTTTTGGTCAAAGCTATTTTTGAACGACATATTTTCAATAATCAATTTTACATGATCAATAACGGCCTGATCGACATGAATGGATTTTAGGAATGCTGCAGCCATTTTTGGTCCCAGCGTTTCATCACCATCATTAAACTTTGGATCTGCAATATCATGAAGGAGTGCGGCAAAAGCTACCACTAACTCATCGCCATTTTCTTTTTTGTTGATATTTTGAGCAGTTTTATAAACCCGCTCTATATGAAACCAATCGTGCCCTGCTTCGGCATTAGCTAATGTTTTCTTAACAAAATCGATGGTTTTTTGAATGGATGAATGCATAAAAAGAATTTTTCTCAAAGATATTGGAAATTTATGCAGGCGGGCAGAAATGATTTCAACAGCGGAAGTTTTTAACTTACCGCTGCTGTTCTGCTCTCATCTTCAGCAATAATTTTTATTAAATCATTGTGATTTAAAGTAAGTAAGTGAGTTACCTCAACTTCTAGAATTGTAGAGATCTGAAATAAACGATCAACAGTCAATTTACTATAACCTAACTCAATTTTACTGTAGGCGTTTTGAGAAATTTTTAATTTTGCTGCCAAATAATCCTGAGTATAATCTCTGTATTCTCTAATTTTTCTGATATTCCCAGCAACATTCTTTGTCTTTAAAGCTAATACATCTTCCATAAAAAAGGGATAATTTTTTTAATGTTTGAATTATTTACGAAATTCTGAACGGCTTAGATTTTATAGGAATTATTCTTCTTCAAATAATTGAATCACGCAAATACCGAGAAACATAACTATGTACTAACAAGCCAATAACTTAAAAGTTTAATGAATTCTTTGTTGCCATTCATGGTCAACGTGATGGGGAAAGGTATTGTAGTTAAGCCTTGATTGTTTATTGACATCACATAAGACTAATAAAACCTTTGGCGAAAACCTCAAATAAGGTAAGGCATTGATGAATTAGGCCATTACAAAATCAAGCGTTGAATATAAGGGAGCAGAAGTGTATAATAGCGAAACGCTACAGCATTTACAGTAGCCTTTGGGATAAATTTTTTGTTGATTAATGTAAATTGAGGGGATAGAAGAGAAACCTGGCAATTCACAAATAGCTACCAGGCTCCAATAAATATAGAATTAATTTGCCTCTTCAGTCTGAATTAAGGGAGCTCTTCGTGATCCATCATACAACTCATATTCAAGCATTCTACAGTCTAATTTTCCATTATAGAATTCGATTTTCCGGGAAGCTTTCAATCCGATTTTTTTAGCCAAATCTGGATTTCCAGTGAAAATATAGCCTGAATAACCTTTGCATTTAGTTTTCATAAAATCGCCCATGCGTTTATAGGTTAATTCCAATTTGCTGTGAACGCCCAAACGTTCGCCATATTCAGGATTGAAAACGACTACGCCTTGTCCGCCTTCTGGCACAGGAGTAAGCTCGAAATCGCAAACCTCAAATTCGATTAAAGTATCAACACCGGCTGTCTGTGCGTTTCTACGCGTAACCTCAACGGCATCTTCCGAAATATCAGAAGCAATAATTTTTAAATCTATATTTTTAATGACCTGATCTTTCAAAATTCTTCTTTCAGTGAAAAATTCCTGTTCATCATAGCCTAAAATGTGCATGAAGCCATAATTCATACGGTATAAGCCAGGCGCACGATTGGTTGCAATTAATGCAGCTTCGATAGCTAATGTTCCTGAACCACACATCGGGTTAATGAAAGGCGATTTTCTATCCCATTTGGTAGCATAAATAGCTCCTGCAGCCAGGGCTTCAAGCATTGGCGCTTTCCCCGGAATTTTACGGTAACCATGTTTGGCCAAGGTTTCGCCAGAGGTATCCATAAAAACGTCGGCATCTGCATCTTTCCAGTACAAATGCACTACTGCTTTGTTGGCATCAGAGCCGGAGTTCGGGCGGATGCCTTTTTTCTCTTTCATGCGATCGACAATCGCATCTTTAACCTTTAAATTGGCAAATAATGGCGTAGTGATATTTGGATTATCCACATTGGAAGTTACGGAAAAATATCCTGCAAAATCGATCAATTCTTCCCATTCAATATTCTTAATTTCATTATATAAGTCATCAGGAGTAATGGCCTTAAAACTTTTAATCGCATATAAAATCTGACTGGCGCAACGCAAGTTTAAATTTAGCTTGATACACTCTGTAAGGTTGATATTTAGCTCAACACCAGTTGGAAAGGCTCTTTCTATTTTATAACCCAGTGCCGTAACTTCATCTTGTAAATACGGAGAAAGGCGCTTATTGCAGGTAATAATTACCTTGCTTTTATTGTGGAAAACTTGCATCATAATATATGCGAAGTTATCAATAAAATTATAGAGATTTGATTCTTTAAGGTACAATATTAGTATTAGTTATGGAAATTAAAGGAAAAGTACACGAAGTAGGTGCAACGCAGCAGGTAAGTGAAACGTTTAAAAAACGTGATTTAATAGTAGAATACGCAGAAAATCCAACATACCCAGAATATATCCGTTTTGAGGCTTTACAAGATAAAACTGCATTATTAGATACATTTAAAGCGGGTGATGAGGTTGAGGTTTTCTTTAATTTACGTGGCCGCCCTTGGACAGATAAAACAGGAAAAACATCATATTTTAATAGTTTGGTGATTTGGAGAATCAATGCGATTGCGGCAGGCGCTCCGGCAGCAGCTACTCCAGCTTATGCAGCTCCGGTTGATGTGAGCAACACAACAGGTGAAGATGATGATTTGCCTTTCTAAATAAAGAATCTTTTTAAGCAAACAATTTTGAACCATGCCGAGGCTTTTGTCTCGGCATTTTTTGTGGAAGTACATTTTGGCATGTACCCATAACTACTAAGTTATATTCAGCGTACAATAAGTTAACCTTTAACACCAATTTTATTCAGTTTTACGTCAGACTTGAGTCGGATAGAATTGTCACAACCCCGAACTAACTCCGTACCAACTGTGTCGAAACCCCGTCTGAAGGGATAGGTCTTCTTCAACGTGTTTTATGCTTGTCCTATACTGGAATAAGTTTACAATAGAAAGTCGTGTTACTGCTATTTGTTTACAATTGAATTTATGGAGTGGGTTTAGGTAGCGGGGGTTCTGGCGGTGGCGGATCATCTAACGGAAACTATCCTCCGAGTTGTAACCCCAATCCTAATTATGTTGTTCCATCTATTCCTCTTCCTCTGGGTACTGAATGGATATTGCCATGTAGTGGGCCTGGTTCAGTCCCTATACCAGTCACGCCAATACCTACATCATCTATATTGAGTAATATAATAAATTGGATGGGTATCACAGATGTTGATAAGCAAAATTTCTTATTGACGCATAATGAGATCTATCTTGCATTGAGTGATTATCTAGTAACAAACGGCACAACTACAGAGACTAAAGAATTTGTAGATTGGGCGGTGTGGTATTTAATGGAGAATCCAACTGTAAGTTTAGAAACATTTAAAAATCGATTTTTCTATAAAACGGCAGACGGTTCTGATGGTCTTAATGATTTTGACATAAGCTATTGGAACGATCCAAATCTCATCATAGCGCATAAAGTATTGACTAGTTATACAGATTTTTACCTAGCTTATCCTAAAAATTCTACGGGATTTGAATTGGATGCTGCAAGTGTCTTTAATTTAGTAGGTGGAACTCCAAAAACGCTAAGAGATGCTAGTCTCAATGATAATAATAGCGACAATGACAATACTTATAGCAATGCTTGTGCTCTACGTGTATCTAGGGCTTTAAATTATTCAGGTGTAGCCATTCCAGAAGTTTCTGGTACATATAAAGGAGGCGATGGTAAAAATTATTTTCTATCTGCAGCGTCCTTGTATGCTTGGATGACAAAAGCATTCCCACCTACGCCCTTCAATAGCATTATATTGAATGGATCAGACTCAGGACCCCATGGGGCGGGATTTGCTAATGCTATGGCAGGCTCAAAAGGTATCTATATAATGCTTCCGAATTATCCAGGTTTTGCATATTTTGGAGCCTCTGGTCACGCAGGTATTCATACATATCCTGAAATGACTCACTATTATTTTGATGCAAAAGGTGGTGTAAATAAAATAACTTTATGGAAACTATATTAACGATATGAAATACATTTTAATATTTTACATTTTATTAGCCATTGCTTTTTCATCATTTTCTCAAGGCAACGATAATAAACAAGAATGGATTGCTCAATATAAAGAGTCTGTTGTATTTTCTGGGTTTTTGAGAGGTCTTGATAATTCAGAATTATCATCTAGTATTATGAAGGCCGACAAATCTTTTTATAATCCATTTTTTAAAACCTTGCATCAGAGATCTATAAAGAGAGGAACAGACTACCTCGTCAACCTTATTAATAAAAATTTCGAAAGTAGGAAAGGTCGAGTAGCTCAACCTGCAGAAGGTAAGCAAGCTTTGCTAATATCTCTACATTTCTACACAAGCAAGAAGTTAGCTGAAATGGCTGAGGAAGAGTTTCTTAAATGGATAAATAACCCAAATAAAAAGATTCTGATAGAAGAGGTTAAAAGGATTTATTAATGACCTAAAATGGTTGCGTTTTTTAGTTTTTACCTAAAGTAGAAATATTTGGCAAGAAATAAATAAAGAATCTTTTTAAGCAAACAATTTTGAACCATGCCGAGGCTTTTGCCTCGGCATTTTTTGTGGCATTTACTTAAGCTTAAATCTTCATTTCCAGCTCAATAAGCCGTGTTAAAATATGTTAAAAACATTCTGGTAACTTAGCTATTGAGTATTTTTGTTTGCTATTAGGTTATAAAGTGTTCATACAAACACTTTTCGGCACAAATCACATCAATGAAAAAAAGGAGTTTTTGGTTTATTACGGTGCTGATGACGTTGGCTTTGCTGGGCGTTTTTGTGATGCAGTTGTATTACATCAAGGAAGCCTATAACCTAAAATCTCAACTGTTTGACGAACAGGTAAATCAAACTTTAGCTACTGTAGTTAAAAAGGTAGAACGACTAAATGTGGCCAACCACATCAACAGGAAAGACGCCGAAAACAAATTAAAGCGTATTCAGGATGCTCGACAAAGGGCGCTGGATATTAAAGATTTAAGGCAGCAATATGTTCAGGAATCGGAATTGAGATTTGCCGAACGCGAAAATTTAATCGAAAATTATCTAAATCAACAGGATAGTATTATTAGGGCATCTTTTCGTGCGCCAAATGTAATATCTGAACGCGACTTTGTATCCTTATCCTCTCTGAACGGAAAGAGCCTTGATTTACAGATGGACGCTTTTGTGGATATGCGAAGCTTAATTTTAAAAGGCTATAGCATGCGAACTAAGCCCTATGCTCCAGCACCTAAAACATTCGAATTTAAAAGTTTGCAAAGCTTGCCAGATACTTTACGTTATTTGGTTTATGATCCTATAAATGCCAAGCCACTTACCGTAAGTGTACCAAAGGTTTCTGATGAACTGGAGAAAAAATTTAAACGTGAGGATGAAATCGCCAGGAAAAAGCTGGAAGTAAAAATTGCTGCTTTGGGAAAGGATACTTTGCCTTATTCTAGAATGAGTTTAGTAGAAGATGTTTCCAAAGAACTGGAAGAATCGAACATTCCTATCTATAAACGTATAAACTTCGAGGCGTTGGGCGATGTTTTAAAAGCTGAATTGTTAACACATAATATTACTCAAAAACCCTATTATAAAGTTTCGTTGGCCAAAAAAGATTCGGTTTTGTTTATCGAAGCCTCGAACGCTAAAGGAGAGTTTCTACCTGAAAACACCTATAAAACGCCTCTTTTTGGAAACGATTTATTCCGCGATCCCGGTACTTTAATTGTCACTTTCCCAAATAAAAACTCGGCAATTTTGGCCAACTTAAGTTTTACCCTTGCTACATCTGTAGGTTTATTACTGGTGCTGGTTTTTATTTTCTCTTATACGCTTTATGCCATTTTAAGGCAGAAGAAAATTTCTGAAATGAAAACCGACTTCATTAATAACATGACGCATGAATTTAAAACTCCGGTTGCAACCATTATGATTGCAAGTGAGGCACTAAAAGATCCGGAAGTTACTGAAGATAAAACCCGATTGAAACGCCTGGCTAATATTATTTACGATGAAAACGTTCGTTTGGGCAGCCATATCGAACGTGTTTTGAGTATCGCCCGGTTAGAAAAAGGAGAGCTGAAAATGGAGAACACCGAAGTGGATATGAACGATTTGATTGTAATTGTTCTGGACAGCATGAGTCTTCAATTGCAAAAAAGAAATGCGATTTTGGATATCCACACAGATGCCGAAAAATCTACCGTTTTTGGCGATGAACTTCATTTATCAAATGTGCTTTATAACCTAATTGATAATGCCAATAAATATAGCTCCGAAACACCGGAAATTACAATCACAACCAGAAATGCCAATAATAAATTGATCATAGAAATTGCTGATAAAGGCATCGGAATGACCAAAGAACAATCTAAACGAATCTTTGATCAGTTTTACAGGGTGCCAACTGGTAACTTGCATGATGTTAAGGGATTCGGTCTTGGCTTAAATTATGTTCAGGATATTATAAAACAGGTTAATGGCAGCATCAAAGTGAGTAGCGAAAAAGATAAAGGAACAAAGTTCGAAATATCGTTACCTTTATATCAAAGCTAAACATCGGCAGAAAAAACGGCATTGGTCGATACTTTGTGTAACTGCGTTTAAACTGGAGTTATTATAGCGGATAAATTAACAAATAAACCGTTGTCCAAGTACAGAATCAAACATTTACGGTAGAATGCTACCTATGTCAATAAAATAACGAAAATGAAAAAAATACTTCTGGTAGAAGACGATCCAAATTTAGGTTTATTACTACAAGATTATTTGCAGCTAAAGGGCAAATTTGATGTGGTGCTTTGTACAGACGGAGAAGAAGGTTTGCGGGCTTTTAATAAACAAAACTTCGACCTGTGTATTTTAGATGTGATGATGCCTAAAAAAGATGGATTTACTTTGGGTAAAGACATTCGCAAAGTGAATGCACAAGTGCCTATCATTTTTGCAACGGCAAAAACCATGCTGGAAGATAAATCTGCCGCTTACGATTTAGGTGGAGATGATTATATCACCAAACCTTTTCGTATAGAAGAACTATTACTGCGTATCAATGCGATGTTTAAACGCATATCGAGCAAAAGCGATGGGGCAGAAGAGGCACCTGAAACACAGTTTAATATTGGAAGTTATATTTTCGATTATACTACTCAAATCATTACAAACGGCGATCAGCAGCAGAAACTTTCTACCAAAGAAGCAGAGTTACTCCGTTTGCTTTGCTTGAAAAAAAATACAGTTTTAACCAGAGAAGAGGCATTATTAAGCATTTGGCACGACGATAACTACTTCAATGGACGAAGTATGGATGTGTTTTTGAGCAAATTACGTAAATACCTTCGGGGAGATTCGAGCGTTGAGATTATTAACGTTCATGGCAAGGGCTATAAATTGTTGGTGAGCTAGGTAAAGCGTTCAAACGTTGGATTGTTGTAATTCTCTAATGTGGTCGGTGTGGACACCAACTACCAGCATAAATGTCTTGGTTGCTGAAATGGCTTTTACCTGTCGGTTGGTGTCTCACCAACCGAAATCTATGCAGAAGATTCTCTAGTTTTATTGCCCAATTTTCAATGGTCGGTGTGGACACCAACTACTAGCATAAAAAGTGATTGGAATATTGCTTTGACCAGTTTACAAATACAAATTTTGTTGAATTGGCGGAATGATGTTTCTTTCTTGTGCTAACTTAAAAAGAGTATCAACCGCTTTTCTCCCTTCTTCACCCAAATTTATGCTGTATTTGTTTACGTAAAGCTCAATGTGTTTGTACATCACGGCTTCATCCATAGCTTGCGCATGTTCTCGGATAAAATCGATGCCCGATTTAGGATGGGCAAATGCAAATTCTACCGATTGACGAATCAAGCGGTTTACCTTAAGCTGAACCTCTCTATCCAGATTTCTGTTGATTACAATGCCGCCTAAAGGAATAGCGCAGCCTGTCAGTTTTTCCCAATAATCACCCAAATCAACAATTTTATTCAAGCCTTTATCTTGGTAGGTAAATCTGTTTTCATGGATAATCAAACCCAAATCTATTTTGTCTTCCAGCAAAGCTGATTCAATTTCAGAGAATACCATTTCCTGCTTATTTTGCAATTGCGGATAGGCAATTCCAAGCAAGAAGTTCGCAGTGGTGTACTTTCCAGGAATTCCAATTCTTAACTCCGAATTCGGCATTTGAAGCCGAGAATCATTTTCATCGAAAGGATTTTTACTAATTAAAAGCGGTCCAACACCAAAGCCCAAAGCGCTACCGGCATCCAATAAAGCATATTGATTAGCCACATAAGCAAAAGCATGAAAACTTAATTTAGTGATGTCGAGCTGTCCTTTCAACGCCTTCTGGTTAAGCGTTTCCACATCATCATAGGTTACTTCAAATTCTAAACCTTCGGTATCAATTTTATGGTGGATTAGCGCATCGAAGATAAATGTATCGTTTGGGCAGGGCGAAAAACCAAGTGTAAGCTTCATGTTTTCAAAATTAACTACTGCAAAAAACTAATCCGTCATAATCAGTTCATTTCTGATATAAAAGAAATAAGCCAATCATTTAAGTTTTTAATAGCTAAACCCATTTTCCAGTTGTCTTTGTTTCGGGGTTCTACATAATTTGATACACTTCTCACTTGCAAACAATCAATAATTTCTTGTTTACAGGCATAGAAAACTGCCGCACCCTCCATGCTTTCGGTGGTTGGATTAAGCCTCCTTTTAAGGTTTTTAATGCTTCTTTCATTTCCGGTAACACAGTTTACGGTAATTCCGGTTACTGGTGGTAAATCAATATTTTTTTTATACCTCGATTTAAAATGATTTTCGCCGAAACCGAGGTCGGTGATTGTTAAAAATTCATCTCCATTTTCGGCTCCAAGTTCAGCGAAAATGTCTTCGGTCACATTTAAAACACTCCCTAACTCCACATTCCGATCAAAACAGCCAGCAATGCCCACATTCAAAACTAAACGGTATTTGTTGGCATTTAAAAACTGTCCTAAAGAAAAAGCGGTAGCAACCATCCCAACTCCCGTTATCAATAAATCGAAGTTTTTACTTTCGATAAAATCCCCTTCGGGCAAATTGAAATGCTGATAAAAAAATGTAACCTCGGCTTTGGTAGCGGCTACTACAAGAGTTTTCATGAGGTAAATTTAAGGCATTCTTTTCATTAAAATGTCTTTCTTTAAGCTTTGGCCCTTTGGCTTAAAGCTTTATCAGTATATTTGACCTTTTATTTTATTGTAATGATTTATATAACGAGAAAAGCATCATTTAATGCGGCACACAAACTTGCCAGACCTGATTGGGATGATGATAAAAATGCCGAAGTTTATGGTAAATGCGCCAACCCAAATTGGCATGGTCATAACTATTGGTTATATGTAACGGTTAAGGGCGAAGTAAATCCAGAAACGGGTTTTCTTGTGGATTTGAAGTGGCTTAAGGATGTAATGAATATTTATGTAGTTGATAAAGTTGACCATAAAAACTTAAATCTTGATGTAGATTTTATGAAAGGAAAACTGGCTTCTACAGAAAATTTAGCTATCGAAATTTGGAAGCAATTGGAAGCGCCGATTGCAGAAAGCGGAGCGATTTTACATTGTGTAAAAATTTACGAAACTGAAAATAATTTTGTTGAATACTTTGGTTAAAACCATCTAAATTAATGAGCACTAAAAACGTATTAAAAGACGAATCGATTGATGGCTATGTAAAAATAGACCGTTATAACGACGAGAAAATCGAAGCTGTCGCTACACATTACAAAGATATTCTTGGTCAACTAGGTGAAAACCCGGAGCGTGAAGGTTTGTTAAAAACGCCTGAGCGAGTGGCTAAAGCACTTCAATATCTAACTCATGGTTATGATTTAAAGCCGGATGAGATTCTGAAATCGGCAATGTTTGAAGAAGATTATAGCCAAATGGTTGTGGTTAAAGACATTGAAGTGTATTCAATGTGCGAACACCACATGTTGCCTTTCTTTGGAAAAGCTCACATTGCTTACATTCCAAACGGACATATTGTTGGGTTAAGCAAAATCCCGAGAGTGGTTGATGCGTTTGCTCGCCGTTTACAAGTGCAGGAGCGTTTAACAAATGAAATCAGAGATTGCATTCAAAATACTTTAAATCCGAAGGGCGTTGCAGTTGTAATCGAATGTAAACACCTTTGTATGGCGATGCGTGGCGTACAAAAACAAAATTCTGTAACCACCACTTCAGCTTTTACAGGTAGTTTTTTAAGCAATGATAAAACCAGGGCTGAATTTTTAAGATTAATTACGGCAAGTTTAGATTAAACCCCCGGCCCCTAAAGGGGAGCAGGGAGCGTTATAAATAATTTATAAACATTTTAATTTCCCCTTTAGGGGATTAAGAGGTATGAAAGCATATATTTTTCCTGGACAAGGAGCACAATTTGTAGGCATGGGTAAAGATCTTTATGAAAACCCACAGGCTGCAGCATTATTTGAAAAAGCAAACGAAATTATCGGTTTCCGCATTAGCGATATCATGTTCGGTGGAACAGATGAGGAATTGAAACAAACCAATGTAACCCAGCCAGCAATTTTCTTACACTCGGTTATTTTGGCAAAGGTTTTAGGTGATGATTTCAAACCTGATATGGTTGCTGGTCATTCTTTAGGCGAATTTTCATCATTGGTAGCTGCCAATGCTTTGAGTTTTGAAGACGGCCTGAAATTGGTTATTGCCCGTGCAAACGCCATGCAAAAAGCTTGTGAGGCGCAACCTTCTACTATGGCGGCTATTTTAGGCCTAGCTGATGATGTAGTAGAAAGAATTTGTGCTGAAGTTGATGCAGTAGTGGTTCCGGCAAATTATAACTGTCCGGGCCAATTGGTTATTTCTGGTAGCATTGAAGGAATTGATTTGGCTTGTGCTAAATTAACAGAGGCGGGTGCAAAAAGAGCCCTAAAGTTAAATGTAGGTGGTGCGTTCCATTCGCCGTTAATGGAGCCAGCAAAAATTGAATTGCAGGCAGCAATTGAGGCTACAGCTATCTCGGCGCCAATATGCCCCGTTTATCAAAACGTAGATGCCAAGCCTTATACTGATCCAGCTCAGATAAAAGAAAATTTAATTAAACAATTAACAGGTGCGGTACGTTGGACTCAAACTGTTGAGAATATGCTGGCCGATGGTGCAACTGAATTTGTAGAAGTTGGGCCAGGTAATGTTTTGCAAGGTTTAGTTAAAAAGGTTAGTCGTGAGGTACAAACCATTAGTGCTGCCATTGCTTAACACCTTTATTCTATAAATTATTTTCAGCGCCATAAACAAACCGTTTATGGCGTTGTTTTTTGTCAATATTTAATATCTTTATCAAAATCGATGAAATTGAGCTTTGGTGTAAAAATTAGATTTCTACTGCTGGTTTTAGGTTGCTGTCTCATTGCAACATCTATTTCGTTGAGCAGATTTACTACCAAAAGTGATTTGTTGGAACGCGATGCTCACGAGGTTCAACAGAACCTCTTGGTAAAAGAAAGGGAAGTTGCTGCATTTTTAGCCAATAAAGCAGAGGTAGCGAAAGCAAAACAGCTCCATGTAAATCCAAATGATGCTATAGATTTTTTAAATACTTATCGAAAGATAAAAGGAATTAACCTCCTCACTTTTCAAAACAATCAGTTAAAATTCTGGAGTACCTACCGCGTTACAGATATCGATCCACGGACGATAAGAGAAGGAAGCTCCGTGCTTTTTTTTTCCAATGGATGGTACGAGGTAATTAAGAGTACAAAAGGCAATTTTAGTTTGGTTTTCCTCATCGCGATACAATCTCAATATCCATTTAAAGAAACGCAGTATTTTAAAAATGATTTAGATCCACTGCTATCAAATTCCAAACTACTTACACTGGCATCGTTTACTGATAAAGAGGTTTACAGTATTAAAAGTATTGACAATAAGTTTTTGTTCGGCCTAAAGGTAAAACCGGGCTATATAGAAGATTATTATTCTGTTACTCAGTTATGGCTTTTCGTGGCAGGATTGATAAGCATTTGTATGTTTTTCAATTCATTAAGCTCCTTCATTGCAAGAAAAGGACATATTGTTTGGGGTACCTGTTTATTGATGGTGTTCTTTTTAACGTTTAGGCTTTCGGATTTGTATTATGGATGGTTTAACCACCGGTTTCCACTCGATCTTTTCGATCCAAGGATCTATTCCGAAAGTTTTCTCATGCCATCATTGGGCGATTTTTTATTGAACGTAATTACGCTTACCTGGTTATTGCTCTTTATGTACAACCACAAAGAGCAATATAAATTTGCCGAATGGATCAGGAAAAGCAAAATTTTAGGCATTATTATTCACATTGTATTTTTGGCTTTTATTGCCACAATAGCTTATTTTAGCGATGAGGTTTTTTTCGGATTAATTTACAATTCAAAAATCAATTTTGAAATTATTAATATTCTAAAGCTGAGTGGCTCTAGCTGGGTAAGTATTGTAATCCTATGCCTGGTTTGGTTTCAGATTTACTTAATCACCACCATTTCTGCAACCGTTAGCAAGCAATTAAACGTAAGTAATAAGGAAAGATTAATCATCTTTTTAGCAGGTTTTGCAATTGTTTTCATTTATAAATTATCTACAGATTTTACTGCTTTTTTTATCGTTTTTGCACTTATCCTTTTAATTGTTTGTAGAAGTATTTATGTCGAAAAGGCAAAGTTTTCTATCGGCTTATTCGCCATAGTATTTTTTTGCCTTGCCTTTAATAGTTCTATTAAATACATTAAGTACAAAGATATTACGGAGCGCAGCCTTCGCGAGCCGCTTGCCCGGAAGGTACAATCATCAGAAGATCCAAATGCGATTGTAGCTTTGGGCAGTTTGGAGGGGCAATTATTAAATGATCAATTCTTGGTTAAATATTTTGCTGAAAGCGGAAAGTCTAACTATGCAGTATTGAAAAACCACCTTAAAAATTATCTGGATGGTTATTTAAGCCGCTACGATTATCAGATTTATCCTTACGATAAAAGCGGAATCGATATCAGCAACCCCAATGGGCAGCCTTTTAGGAAGTATAAAGGACTGGTAGAATCTGGCTCAGTTAAAATCGACGGCTCGAATTATTTCTATCAGGTGAATAATACTTTCGGCTATCAGGATTACTTCGGCATCATATCGGTGGTAAACAAGGGGAGTTTATTGGGTACTTTGGTTATCGAACTCCGTTCAAAACCATACAATTACAACAATAGATTACCCGATTTGCTCGGCGATCAAAAACTGATCAGAGACGAAGACTTTAAGGGATACTCCATCGCATTATACAGTAATAACCGCTTATTAAATCAATCCGGAAGTTATACTTACCCATTGGATGGTAAAATTTTTAATGGCAAAAAGGATGATTTTATCATGAGTAACGATAATGAATTAGATTATAGCCATTTAATTTATAAGCCTACTGAAAGCAAAATGGTGGTAATAAGTAAGCAAAAGGTGGGCTATGTAGAGCGATTAGCAGCGTTATCCTTCTTCTTTTTGGTGTTTATCATTTTCTCACTGGTATTATATGGATTAATCTGGTTAATTAAAAATCTGGATGATGAACGTGTAGGTTGGTTTAGCATTAATAGATCGTTGATGATTAACGCCAATAAAATTCTTTACAAAACACGTATTCAGGTTTCTATTGTGCTATCTGTAGTAGCCACGCTGTTAATTGTGGGCTGGGTAACCTATTATTATATGAATAATGAGTACCGTGGCCAACAAACCATTTCCATAAAAGATAAAATTAGAAAGGTACAGCAGAATTATGAGAAACAGGTTTTTAGCAAAGGGATTGTGGAAGATGAAGATGCGGTTGCTGATTTTGTGAATTTTGCTGATGTAAACAATGTAGATCTTAATTTATACAGTACGCAAGGAAACCTACTGATGACGACCTACCCTAAACTTTATAACTCGAAAGTGATAGGTCGAAAGATGGAGCCTTTAGCTTATACGTACCTAGATAAATTAAAACGATCTGAATATATCAATCCTGATGAAAAAATTGGCGATTTGATCTATGCTGCAGCCTACGCACCGATTAGAAATGCACAGAACAAAACAATTGCCTACATCGGTTTGCCAAATTATTCAAACGAAGAGGAGTACTCAGACAAAATAGCATTGTTTGTAAGTAATCTTATCAATATTTATGCTTTGGTTTTTGTGGCTGTTGGAGTTTTAGCAGTGTTTTTAGCCAACCAGATTACCAGTCCGCTAACTTTTATTCAAGAGAGTATTAGTAGAACGCGGATTGGACAACGCAATGAACCCATTGTTTGGCGCAGGCATGATGAGATCGGCTCTCTAATAAAAGAATATAACGGAATGATTGCCGCACTTGAGGCCAGTGCAGCAAAACTGGCCCGATCGGAAAGGGAAAGTGCCTGGCGGGAAATGGCCAAGCAGGTAGCCCATGAAATTAAAAACCCACTTACACCTTTAAAACTGGGTGTTCAATTGCTGGAAAAATCATGGAAGGAGAATGATCCAAATTTCGAGCATAAGTTTAATAAATTCAGCAAATCTTTCATTGAGCAAATAGATAGCCTATCTAAAATTGCATCAGAGTTTTCGAATTTTGCAAAAATGCCAGATACCAATTTAGAGAAATTGGATGTAATGCCGGTAATAGAACAGGCTCGTCAGGTATATAAAAACAGCGATAATGTAGAAATAAACGTACTTAATAAGTCGGAACATAGTATCCGGATTCTTGCAGATCATGATCAATTATTAAGAACGTTTAATAATCTTTTCAAAAATGCAATTGAGGCCATTGATGATGAATCTCACTGTTGCATTACAGCGGTGCTATATCATGATGATGAATACGCCTATATTGAAATTAAGGATAATGGAAAAGGGATTCCGGCGGTGTTACATGATAAAATTTTCGTGCCTAACTTTACTACCAAAACATCTGGAACTGGCTTAGGCTTGGCGTTTGTAAAGCAAGCCGTAGAAAATGCAGGCGGAACAATTAGTTTTACCTCTGTGATTAATGTAGGAACCACATTTTATTTAGCGTTTCCTCTGGCTTAGAACTGTAGGGATATTAACGAAGATCTACCTGGGCTTTACCCATCGTATTGCCGTCAGCATATAAGATTACAGTGTAAATCCCTTTGATAAAAGGTTTTGGATTTGCCCAATCTATCACATAAGTGCTATCATCATTATTATAATTGATGTAGATGGAGTGGCTGAACTGCATTTCTTGTCCATCGGCTTCAAACCTATTGCCTTCGTCGGCAAGTAAATTTCCCGCTGGATCGAAAACCCTTAAATAGATGTTGTGGTGACCTTTTTCTGCCAATTCGTTGGCAATAATATTAAAGCGAACGCTTAGTTTTTCGGCAGTTGATGATTTGGTAACCTCAACCTTTTTGCCACTTGATTTTGTTCTGAAAGCTACAATATCAGCACTTTGAAGTTTTAATACCGCTGCGGTTTTAACTTTTGCATTCAGGTTAGCGTTTTCACTTTCTAAACCCGAAGCTTTGTTGCTCATGTTTTTGAGCGTATTTTCTAAACTATCACGGCTGTTTTTGAGGAAAATATTGTCTTTTTGAAGCTGGATAACCTGATCATTATAGTTTTTTACAAAAGTTTTTAGCTCATTAATTTGGCTATTTGCTTTATCTAATTCGCCTTGAGTAATTTCTCCTTTCTCTAACGCCACCTTTAGCTCTGCAATTTTTTCTCTAGCTAACTTTTGTTCTTCGACTAGTTTTTCATTTAAATCCAGATTTAGCGCCTCAACTTTATCAAGCTCAACCTCGATTTTTTCTACTTCTAATCTCAGCTTATCCTTCTCAGTACTCACTGTAACAAATCGTTCGCTATGCTGTCGATCTTTAAAAAACAGGTAAGCATTTGTTCCAATAAGTGCAGCTATAACTATAACCAGAAAGTAAATTTTGTTTCTATCGCCTTTATTAATCTTTTGTGGTTCCATTTTTTAATAATGCTGTATCTTCTTAAATTAATATACTTTTGTTGTTCCATAGGTAAATGGAGTACACAATTAATTTTAGCAGGCGCAAATTATAATTTTTAATAAAAATTATAAGAGATTTTAAAAAAAATCGTTTAATTGCTAATGTTCGTTTGTATTCAAATTAACACAGGTACGCATCCCGAATCAAAAACAAGACAAGAATAATGCTTAAAAACTTACTATACGCACTTTTATCTTTAACCGTATTACCTTATATATTAAATGCTCAACCTTTAACAAAAATTGCACCAAAAAGAGAGTTTAGAGGGGTTTGGGTAGCTACTGTAACCAATATTGATTGGCCTTCCCGTCCCGGATTAACCATTGATCAGCAAAAGCAAGAGCTGATCGGTATTTTGGAAAGGCATAAAAGTCAAGGCATGAATGCCATCATTTTGCAGGTTAGGCCCGCTGGCGATGCATTTTATGCTAAATCGCGTGAGCCTTGGAGCCAATGGTTAATGGGTAAGCAAGGTTTAGCACCTGCACCTGGTTACGATCCGTTGGCCTTCGCTATCAAAGAAGCGCATTTTCGGGGTATGGAATTACATGCCTGGTTTAATCCTTATCGTGCAAGCATGAGCAGCAGTACCGTTTTTCATGAAGATCACGCATTTAAGAAACATCCAGATTGGTTTTTTACCTATGGAGGCAAAAAACAATTTGACCCGGGCATTCCAGAGGTTAGGGAATATATTGTGCAGGTAATACTAGATGTTGTTAAAGGATACGATGTTGATGGAATCCATTTTGATGACTATTTCTATCCTTACAAAATTGAGGGGCAAACGATTAATGATGCTGCAACCTTTAGCAAGTATCCAAACAATTTTACTGATGTTAGAGATTGGCGTAGAAATAACGTAGATCAGCTCATTAAACAATTAGATGATAGTATTCACCATTACAAAAAGTGGGTAAAATTTGGTGTCAGTCCATTCGGTATTTGGCGTAACAAATATGAAGATCCCGAAGGCTCGGCAACGAGTGGTTTATCCAACTATGCAGAGCTTTTTGCTGATAGTAGAAAATGGGTTAAAGAAGGGTGGGTAGATTATATCAATCCTCAAATCTATTTTACTTTTACCAGGCGAGTTGCTCCGTTCGGTACCTTGCTCGATTGGTGGAGCAATAATAGTTATGGCAGGCATGTTTACATCGGGCAGGGGGCGTATTTGGTAAATTCCAGAGCCGAAGCTGCTTGGAAAAATTTAACGGAAATACCCCGGCAGATCCGATATATCAGGGAGCATAACCGCATTCAGGGAAGCGTGTTTTTCAGTTCAAAATCATTGAGTACAGTGGCACGATCGGTAGGTGACTCTTTAAAAAATGATTTTTATAAGTATCCGGCCTTGCCGCCGCAAATGCCTTGGTTAGATGAAACCCCTCCAAATGAGCCACAATCATTAACGGCCGATGCCCTTAAAGATGGTGTCCATTTAAAATGGCAAAATCCACTAAAGGCAAAAGATGGGGAAACTGCTTCTGGATTTGTGATTTATCGCTTTACAGAAGGAGAGAAAATAGGAGTGCTCGATCCAAAAAATATTCTAAAAATTAGCTTTGAAGATTATCTTACATTTATTGATACTTCTGCCGAAGCTGGTAAAAGGTATAGTTATTTGGTTACGGCACTTGATCGATTGAAAAACGAGAGCGAACCAAGCGGACCAATAGGTGTAGAAATTCCAATAGCTAAGGAATAAAATCGTTAGGAAGCTTCTGGAATTAGGGCCTTCTGTATCGCTATAAATATTCTTTTTAGCGTAAAAAGCAGGGATAGATTTCTAGCCAGATTCAACAACTTCTAGAAAAAAAGTATTCCGGAAACGATAAGCTTAAGGGATTAAAGCATAAGGATGTGATACAATCGGGCCATGGAAAAGTTGGCCTTATTAACTAACAATTTGCAAAGTACTGACGCTAAAGAATAAGCCAGGTTTTAAAGTTGAAACTGTGCTCTTAATCGTTATCGAAACTCGGTCTGTTCTACTAGTGATCAGCGGCCGGCTAAACTTCATCAGTCAATTATTTCTCTATCCAAAAACAAAGCCTTAATTTAGTTTGCCTAAACCAAAGCTTAAATCATGACTGAACCGAAACAACGCTTGCTATCTCTTGATTTTTTTAGAGGATTAACCGTAGCAGCCATGATATTGGTTAACAATCCAGGTAGCTGGGGCCATATTTATGCGCCCTTAGCGCATGCCGAATGGAATGGCTGTACCCCTACAGATTTAATTTTCCCATTTTTCCTCTGGATTGTAGGTGTTTCAATAGCCTTTGCAATGAGCAGCAGCAAGGCCAATCCATCAACTCATGGGAAAACTATTGTCAAAGCCATTAAGCGGGGAGTGATTTTGTACTTTCTGGGTTTTTTTCTGGCTATTTTCGGAAAATTGATGGCGGTAGTTATCGATGGCAAAAGTTTAATCGAAGCCTTTCAAACCGTTAGATTATTAGGTGTTCTGCAGCGCATCGGGATTGTATTCATTATTAGCAGTATCATTTTCCTTAAATTCTCAAATAAAACGATCTTCAAAATTTTTATAGTGATTTTGGCCGTTTATTGGGCCTTGATGACATTTGTTCCTGTTCCAGGTATTGGCTACCCAAATTTGGAAAAAGAAACCAATTTGGCCGCCTGGATTGATAGAGGCATCCTCACTGAAGCGCATACCTGGGCCGCTGCGAAAACCTGGGATCCCGAAGGAGTGTTAAGTACCTTACCAGCTGTGGGAACTTGTTTATTTGGTGTATTGGTTGGTATTTGGATGAGAAGAAAAGACATTGATAGCCCAACAAAAGTAGCTTGGCTATTTTCTGTAGGAGTTGGGGCAGTGATATTTGGCCTGTTATGGGATCTTCAGTTTCCCATAAACAAAGCATTGTGGACAAGTTCTTATGTCTTGTACGCAGGAGGCTTAGCTTCCATCGGACTTGCAATATGTTATTGGCTTATCGATGTTCAGGGCTATAAGAGAATTACCACACCTTTTGTAGTATATGGCGTAAATGCGATCACCGTTTTCTTCCTGGCGGGATTAATGCCGAGGGTTCTAAATTTGATTAAAATAACAAACGCTGATGGCTCAAAAACGGGCCTGCTTGAAAAATTTTATACCACTTTCTATACGCCTTACTTTTCGCCCATTAACGCATCTTTAGTATGGGCGGTAAGTTATGTACTTGGGTTTTACGTGCTGCTTTACCTCATGTATAAAAAGAATATAATCATTAAGGTATAATTACTAAATTGGCAGAACAATCGATTGAACTGATTCCATCCAATTTGCGGTTGTTAAAATTAGCTAACCAAAATTGAAGAAAAAAACGACCATATACGATATTGCGAAAGCGCTCAACATTACCGTTTCTACCGTTTCCAGAGCATTGAGTGGTTTCCCCGCAATAAGTGATGCCACTAAAAAAGCTGTTGTAGAAACCGCTAAAAAACTAAATTACAGTCCAAATAAATTAGCCTCTGCACTTAAGTCGGGCAAGACTTACATTATCGGCGTAATCGTTCCAAGTGTTCAGGCCCATTTTTTCGCTTCTATTATTCATTGTATCGAAGATGGGTTGAAAAATAGCGGCTATCGGGTCATCATTTATCAATCAAATGAATCGGTTGAGAATGAAATTAATGGTGTGAGGACGTTGTTGGAAGCACAGGTAGATGGAATTATGGCTTCCATGTCGCTTGAAACACAGGATGTTTCTCATTTTACAGAAATTGTTAAACAAAACAAACCACTTATTCTTTTCGATCGGGTTCACGAAGATTTAGTGGTGCCAACCATTACCCTTGATGATTTTCGAGCGGGGTATATGGCCACGCAACATTTAATTGATCATGGCTATAAAAAGATAGCTTTTGTAACCACCGTGCATCAAATTAAAATTTTTGATGATCGGTTGAAAGGTTATAAAGCTGCTTTAAGAGATAATGGTTTGCCGGTTCTGGATGAACATATAATTTTTGGTGGTTTATCAATCAAAGATGGAAGGTTTGGCGCTGGCAAGTTGATGCGTAGCAAGAATAAGCCTGATGCAATTGTTGCCGGAGACGACTTTACGGCTCTTGGGGTAATTAAAAAACTTAAGGAAATTGATAAAACACCGCCTGAAATTGGAGTGATTGGATTTGCCAATGAAGCTTTTTCTGCTTATATCACCCCGAATTTATCCACCATAGATCAGCACCCTGCGAAAATAGGAAAAGAATGCGCCAAGATGTTTCTGAAAATGGTGGGTCAGCCAAATCCTTACAATAATATCGAACACATTGTACTTGATCCAACCGTTGTTGAACGGCAATCAACTGATAAAGCAGTAGATTAGCCAAGAAACCTCTTCGAAAGTAGCGATGCTCCTGGTTTCGATAATCAATAGCTTGGTAACAAAAAATCCCCACTTTTTGAAGTGAGGATTTGTATTTAAAAATTCTGCTAGTCAACAAACTTCCACCTTACAAAAGCTTCCATCGCTTCGTATTCTGCCAAACCTAATTCATCATAAGCTTTTGCAGTTTCACGATTTCTATCTTCAGCACGTTGCCAAAATTCTCTTGCATCATCGCCAGGAAAAACAGCTTTGTCTTTCTGACTTTGATGTTTAAATATTGCGTTTCTTTTGCGCTCCAATTCCTGAGGAGAAATAGGCACAGCCATTTCAATTTCGTGGGTTTCAAATTCATGCCACGCACCCCGATACATCCATAACCAGCAATCTTGCGCCCAGGCTTCTGTTTTGCGAAGACGTGTTAATGCAGCTAGAATGATATTAAAACATACAATATGTGTTCCATGGGGATCTTCAAAATCGCCCGCTGCAAAAACCTGTTGCGGTTTAACTTGCTGTAAAAGCTCAATTGTTAATTCGATATCAGCATCGGTAACCGGATTTTTCTGGTTTTTCCCACTTTCGTAAAACGGTAGCGCCTGAAAATGAATATGGTCATCTTCCAAACCACAATAACGGGCACCTGCAATCGCTTCACCCTTTCTGATCAAACCTTTAACTGTTTGTATTTCTGGAGTATCAACCTGGTTAGGTTTCTTCTGATCAATAAAGGTTCTCATTTTATTGTACAATTCCTTCAAGTGCGAATTGTCCATCCCCATCTTTTCTGTGAAATCTACATTGAATTCTACAAAACGAAGCGCATCATCATCCCAAACGGCAGTGTTTCCAGAGGTTTGGTAAGCCACATGAACATCGTGCTTCTGATCCACCAAACGAATAAACGTTCCACCCATTGAAATCACATCATCATCCGGATGCGGTGAAAAGATAATTACCCGTTTTTTAGCAGGTTCTGCCCGTTCTGGCCGTTGAGAATCATCAGCATTTGGTTTTCCACCTGGCCAGCCCGTAATGGTGTGCTGTAATTTGTTAAAAATATGGATGTTGATATTATAAACCGGCCCTTTTTCAGTCGCCAGTTGGGCCATACCATTGTTATTGTAATCGTCTTCAGTTAATTTTAAAACTGGTTTCTTCAATGTATTGGCCAGCCAAATTACTGCTTTGCGAATCAAGTCTTCTGTCCAAACGCAATCTTTAACTAACCATGGGGTGTCAAAACGGGTCAATTCTGCTGCCGCCGGAGTATCTAAAATAAATTCAACATGCTCTGAAAGTTGAAGATAAGTAGCTGGAACATCGCCAGAAATTTCACCTTCTACCGCTTTTTTAATAATCGAAGCTTTTTTGCGGCTCCAGGCCATCAAAATAATCTCTCTGGCTTTAAAAATAGTACCAATCCCCATGGTGATGGCTTTGGTTGGTACAAAGGTTTTTCCACCAAAATCTCTGGCTGCATCACGGCGGGTTAAATCATCAAGAGTAACCAAGCGTGTGCCGGAATTTGGTGCCGAACCAGGCTCATTAAAACCGATGTGACCCGTACGACCAATACCCAAAATCTGGATATCAAGGCCACCAAGATCTCCGATTTTTTTCTCGTAATCTAAACAGAATGCAGGAATATCTTCAAGGGGAAGCGTTCCATCAGGGATGTGAACATTGTTTTTATCAATGTCGATATGATCGAAAAGATTTTCGTTCATAAAAGTAACGTAACTCTGTGCGGCATTTGGCTGCATTGGATAGTATTCATCCAAATTGAAAGTAATTACGTTTTTAAAACTTAAACCCTCTTCTTTGTGCAGCCTAACCAATTCGGCATAAACTGCAATTGGGGTAACACCTGTTGCTAAGCCCAGTACTGCAGGTGCGTTGTTTGCTTGTTTTGATTTAATGAGGTTGGCAATTCTGTGCGCCACATTAATGGAAGCAATTTTTGGATTTTCGAACACGCTCACAGGGAGTTTCTCGAAACGTGTCTCCTCCAATAGATTTAATCTAGCCATTTTATTTATGGTTTTTAATGTACGGAGCAGTAAATATAGAGAGTTATGCCCAATTTCTAACAAAGGTTATTTACTTTTATTGCAAGTATTTCCTTAAAATTCGATTGAGGCTATAAACAAACGTTTGATCAAAATTATTATGAACATCCAAATTCAAAATCTTTATCACAAAGCGCAAAAAGACGAACGTTTAATTATCGGGTTAATGAGCGGAACATCAATGGATGGATTAGATATTGCATTATGTGTGGTAAAGGGAAGTGGCGCCGAAACGGATATTAACATACTTGAATTTAAAACCGGAGAATATTCTGACGATTTCAGATCGAAGATTAAAGCCGTTTTTTCTAAAAAGCAAGTGGATTTGGAGTTGGTTTGTTTGATGAATGAATACATTGCCAATACACATGCTGAGTTGATTAATGAGGCTTTGAAACAATGGGGCTATAAAAATGATCAGATTGATTTTATTGCCAGTCATGGTCAAACCATTTTTCATGCGCCAAAATCTCTTCATCAACTTGTAGATTATCCAAATGGAACGCTACAAATTGGAGATGGCGATCACATTGCTGTTAAAACCGGCATTATCACTTTATCAGATTTTCGGCAAAAACATTTAGCCGCTGGCGGTGAAGGTGCGCCGCTAGCAGTTTATGGCGACTATTTAATTTTCTCGAAGAGCGGCGAAGATCGGGTAATGCTCAATATTGGAGGTATTGCTAACTTTACTTATTTACCTGGAAATCTAAATGCATCAGAAATTTTTTCAACTGATGTTGGTCCGGGGAATACCCTGATGGATCAATTTATGCAACATCATTACAATCAATTTTACGATAAAAATGGTGCTGTTGCGAAATCTGGCAGATTAAATGAAGCCTTGTTGAAGGAATTATTAAAATGCGATTTTTTTGCGTTGGATTTTCCTAAAACCACAGGCCCTGAATTGTTTAATCTGGATTACTTACAGGCTGCACAAAATCGATCTTCAACATTGGATATAGCAACTGGAGATGTGATGACCACATTATGCCATTTCTCGGCAGAAACCATTTCGAATGCCGTGAAACGATGCTTCGGCAACGAACCCAATGCACAAATTTTTATGAGCGGTGGGGGGATGCATAATCCACTTTTGGTAGAATTATTAAAAGGGAAGCTTTCTAATTGCAATTTCTTCACCACCGACGACTTAAACATTAACCCCGATGCAAAGGAAGCCGTTTTATTTGCTGTATTAGCCAATGAGACATTATGTGGTTCGCCCATCAATTTCGGCGATAGAAAAGGTGTTCCATCTATTTGCATGGGGAAAATAAGTTTGCCGGAATAAACTTTTTTGCCTCCAAGAAAATTTGCTTTTTCAACAATTTCGTTACATTTGCTCAAACCCTAATCTTAACTACAAAACCAATATTTTATGGAAAAAAGTTACCTAAAATGGTCAACAAGATTTTTTGCAATTTTGATGATCCCATTGCTGCTGCTTTTATTTACAGAAATGGCACAGGCACAAACGAAACGCTATACCATTAGCGGTAAAGTTACCGATGCCGCCAACAACGACCCGATTCCCGGTGTTGTTGTGAAAATCTTAAACACAAATTTAGCAACGAGTACCAACGCCAACGGAGGCTATTCATTTTCTGTTGATTTAGCTGCGGGAATTGCCCAAATTCAATTTTCGTTCGTGGGCTACAAAAGTAAAATCCAACCGGTAAGCCTAGCCACAGGCGATCAGGTTCAGGTAAACGCTACCTTGAGTGCTGATGCAGTTGGATTAGATGAGGTAATTGTTACGGGAACATCGCAAGGAACTACCAGAAAACAATTGGGTAGTTATGTAAGTACCGTTAAAGGAGACGATTTAAACAAAGCACCAAGCGGAAACGCATTGGCCTCGCTTCAAGGTAAAACGCCAGGTGCTCAAATCAGCCAAAACTCAGGCGATCCTGCCGGCGGAATTTCAGTTCGACTAAGAGGAGTGAGTTCTGTAAATTCATCTTCTGAACCATTGTATATTATTGATGGGGTGATTGTGAATAATTCAACAACCAGAGTAACCAATACATCTGGCAATTATGATGGCGGAAACTTTGTTGGAAGCATAGGTCAAAACAGAATGGTGGATATCAGTCCGGCTGATATAGATCGCATTGAGGTGTTGAATGGTGCAGCTGCGGCGGCTATTTATGGATCTAGAGCAAATGCAGGTGTAATTCAGATCTTTACTAAGAGAGGGAAAACTGGAGAGCCACAAGTGAGCTTTAATACCAGTTTAACTATCAGTGAATTACGTAAGCAGATTGATGTAAACCAATCGCCAACAAAATTTGGTGGCCCTACCGATGGACCAACGGCACAAACTCAGGATGTATTATCTCCTGCGTTAATTACGACTACTCCGGTTACCCGTTATAATTATCAGGATTACATATTTAGAACGGGAATTGGAACAGATAATTCAGTTTCAGTTTCTGGTGGTAATGACAATACTAAATTCTACACCTCGGCTGGTTACTTTTCTAATCAGGGTATTATTAAAAATACTGATTTCACCAGAATGAATTTTAGGGCAAACCTTGATCAAACCATTAATAAATGGGCAAAGTTAACTGCTGGATTTAATTATGTTCATAGCGATGCCAACGAAAAACCAGATGGTAATTCGTTCTTTTCTCCAATGAATTCCGTAACCATTCTTGGTAATTTCCATGATATTTTTGCAAGAGATGCTTTGGGCAACCTTAAAGCTGTTGGAGAACGTGGTCGTGTGAATCCTGTTTCAGTAATTGAGGATATCAAACAGCGCCAGTTTACCAACCGTATCATTGCCAACACTGGTTTAAAACTAACTCCGGTTAAAAACCTTACCATCGATTATACCATGGGGGTTGATAATTCAATCCAAAATGGGACCACTTTTATTCCGCCGTTTGCCTATAATGTAAGTACTGGTTTTTATGGTGGCGGACCGACTTTAGACCCATCATTAAATGGTTATGCCAGTGCGGCAAATGCCACCACTACATTGTTTAATAATGAGTTAAATTTTACCTATGATACGAAGATCACAGATTTATTGAGTTCGACCACGCAATTGGGCGGTTCATATCAATACCAAAAGGATCTTTTTAGTTTATTAAATGGTCGTGGTTTAGCGCCATTTGTTCAGGTGGTAAATGGAGCAAGTACCATTTTGCCAAACAGTGATAGCCGCTCAGAGTTTTCTATTAGCGGAGCCTATCTTCAACAAAATTTTAAATACAAAGATCACTTATTTGTAACGGGTGCCATTCGAGTCGATCAATCTACCGTTTTCGGTGAAGAAAATAGAACTCAGTATTATCCAAAGGCAAATGTGAGTTATGTGCTTTCATCTGCAGATTATTGGAAAGATTTAGGTGTTTCATCATGGTGGAATGCTTTTAAATTGAGAGCAGCTTACGGCCAATCGGGTAACTTAACTGGAATTGGTGCTTATGATCGTTTCAACGTTTATTCTCCAAGTGCATTGAATAGTAAAACTTCACTAACTTCTTTAACTACACTGGCAAATACGAATGTAAAACCTGAGCGTCAACAAGAGTTAGAGGTTGGTACAGATATGTCATTCTTTAATAATCGATTGGGATTAACTTTCAGTTATTACGATAAAACCGTTAAGGATTTGTTGCTAGGGGTAGTAATTGCACCTACAACAGGCTATTCGAGTTTGTTGGATAATATTGGAGGCAAACTGAAAAACAAAGGTTTTGAATTGATGTTGACTGGTGTTCCGCTAAAAAGCGACGATTTCTCATGGACTTCTACCGTGATTTTCAACAGAAACAGAAATAAAATCATAGGATCGGGTGCGCAAAGATTAATTTCTACAAATGCTGGTGCACCGGTTTCTATCACGGACGGTTACCCGGTAGGTGTATTTTACGGAACTTATTTTGAGCGCACAAGCGATGGAAGCATTGCAACGAATGCCGCTGGTATTCCTTTAACTGCTGGTCAATCGGCTGGTAATGTTTTGCGTAAAGTAATCGGTGATCCAAACCCGGATTATACCGGATCATTTGTAAATGATTTTAGCTATAGAAAATTAAGCTTACATATTCAGTTGGATGCTGTTCAGGGAGGGGATGTTTGGAATGCAGATTGGAGAACTCGTCAAGGTGTTGGTAATGGAAAGGTAGCCGAAGCAGAACAGATGGGTCAATTGCCTAGGGGCTATGTTGCAGGTGCCTACAATGTGGAAGAATGGCGTATTGATGATGGATCTTTCGTGAAATTAAGAGAAATTTCTTTGAGCTATAACATTGGCCAGGTTAAATTTATTAAAAGCTTAACGGTTAACTTAAGTGGAAGAAACCTGATTTCCTGGGATAACTACAAGGGATACGATCCAGAGTTAAATTCTGGAGGTCAATCTACCATTTTAAGAAATATAGATTTTGGCTCAGTTCCAATTCCACGTACATATTCTTTGGGTTTACAAGCAAGGTTCTAAATAAAAAGACTTATTATGAAAAATTTAAAATCAAAATATATAGGTTATGCATTTCTGCTTACAACCGTTGCTTTTTCTAGCGCTTGTAATAAGGAATACTTAAATCCTAATGCAGCTACGGCTGACGAAGTATTGACCTCAGCAAAGGGCTTGACAGGTGTCACTGTAGGTTTGCAGAAAAACTTTTCGACCACCAGAGCAGGTGTTTTATATGCATCGATCACCCTAAATGGTTTAACAACCAATGAGTTGATTTCGATTAATACTGGTAATACCAATGAGGAGCGTTTAGTTGCCGGAGGTGTACAGGTTGATGGAACCAATACTATTTTGTTAAATGTTTGGGCTGGAGCAAATAAAATTATTTTTGATGCGGACAACGTAATTAACAATGCAGCAAACTTGCCCGATAAAAACTATGCTGCTGGTTTAGTGGCCCACGCCAGTATTTTTAAGGCATTAGCAATTGGAAATTTATCTGAATATTGGGAAAAAATACCAGCTGGCATCGGGCAAAATGTAACATTTATTAGTCGTGTTGATGGCTTTAATAAAGCAATTGCAACTATTGATAATGCATTGGCCGTTATTGCTGCAAATCCTATTAGTACTTCATTTGCTGGAAATATTCCAGCTGGAATTGATATCCCGAATACATTGAATGCTTTGAAAGCCAGGTATGCGCTTTTCGCTGGCAATTATACTTTGGCATTAACGGCAGCTAATGCAGTTGATTTGACGAAGAAATCTGCTTTCAACTACGATGCATTAAACTTGAATCCACTTTTCGAGATTGCAACATCAACGAATAATGTTATTCAGCCAAAAAACATTAATCTTGGTCAAACAGGCGCAAATGTTCCAGATGCTGGTGATGCTAGAATTCCATTTTACACAGTTGTAAATACTACGGTACGTATTAATGGTTTCGGAGCGGGAACCTTTACACAGATTCCGGTTTATTTACCAGGAGAAATTACTTTAATCAAAGCGGAGGCTTATGCCCGTCAGGCTACTCCAAACTTAGCAAGTGCATTAACCGAGCTGAATAAAATCGTAACTAAAACTGCAGCTACAGATCCCTTTGGTGTAGGCGCCAACTTACCTGCGCTAACGGGCACTTATACGCAACAGCAATTATTGGATCTAATTTATAAACACCGAAGTATCGAATTGTTTATGTCGGGCCTAAAGCTAGAAGACATGAGAAGATTTAATCAGCCTCTGGCAGATCGGAAGCGGAATTTTTTCCCTTATCCTTTTCAGGAGCGGGATAATAATCCAAATACTCCGGCCAACCCTACTTTCTAAAAACAAAAAAATGGGTTCCAATCTGGAACCCATTTTTTTATAATATGTTTAAATCTCTAGTTCGATAATCGGCCAAAGCTTCGTTTTCGTGATCTAATTCTGTTATTAAATAGCTGATGCTTTCAATCGGGCAAACCCGTAGCCTCAAAGAGATATCCAGCTTTTCGGATATACACAAAACCGCAGTTTTTTTGGAACAGGCAATCATTGCCTTTTTTAATTGATTAATTTCCCAGTAAGTATCTGTTAGACCATCTTCCGGGTGGATAGCACTGGTACCCATTACACATAAATCCGCTTTGATTTCCGAAAGCTGGGTAATTACTTGTCCGCCGTAGGTGATCTGCGAATTTTTTGAAAACAACCCACCAATCAAAATCACTTCCAGGTTATCGTATTTTGCCAGCTCAACGGCAACCAAGGGACTGATGGTAAAAAATGTTCCGGCAATATTTTGCGGAAGTTGTTTTACCAGTTCTAAAATAGTAGTTCCTCCGCCCGTTAAAACCACCATTCCATCTTTGAAAAGCGAGGTCGCTTTTTTCGCAATGACTATTTTAATGTCTCTGGCATAAACCGTACTATCATCAAAAGAACTGTGGTATGATTTAGACAATGCACCTCCATGAACTTTAAAAAGAAGGTCTTCATCTACCAATTCTTGTAAATCTCTTCTTATGGTATCTTCAGATACATTAAGTAATTGAACCAAATCAGAAGTAAGTACACGATTGTGTAAATTGATTTGGCGCATAATGAAATCATGGCGTTCTTTTTTGAGCATGTTGATGTTTGGTTTGCACTAAATTAAAAATACTTTTTAATTATTTGCGTGTTTATGCGTTTTTGTGCAATTATATATTGTAATAGTTGTAGGAAAATCTTTGTTATTTGTTTTTTTTATTAAAAAACATTTATCATATTTACTTTAAATTAAATAAAATGCGTTATTATGCGTGTTTTGGCAAACAACAAACTAACTACAACTAAACAAATTCTAACTAATCCCTTATTGGCAGTTTATGAAAAAAAAGCTACTATTAATTTTTCTTGGTACGTTTTTGTTGCTGGCTCATGCCTTTGCGCAGCAAATAACCGTTACCGGTAAGGTTACATCATCCGATGGGCCTATACCAGGTGTTTCCATTCGAGTTAAAGGAAGCGCAGTGGTATCTCAAACAAATAATGATGGAAGCTATTCTATCAAGGCATCTAACACGAATGTGTTGGTGTTTTCTTATATTGGCTATAAAACTGTTGAACGTACAGTTGGAGCTAACCCGGTAATCAACGTTTCACTTGCATCTGATGCGGGAAATCTCGATGATGTTGTTGTTACCGCCTATGGTATTGAAAGAACCAACAGGGCTTTAGGTTACGATGCCCAGACGGTAAAAGGTTCTGATATCGCCTCAACACAGCGTGATAACTTTATCAATTCACTTCAGGGTCGGGTAGCTGGTGCAACCATTACTTCAACCAGTGGCACGCCAGGCGCTTCAACATCAATTATCATCCGCGGAGCCGTATCTTTAGATGGCGATAACCAGCCGCTTTTCGTAGTTGATGGCTTACCAATTTCAAACAACACTTTTAGTGAGTATGGTCTAGTTGGACAAGGAACCTTCAACCGTACTAATGATTATGGTAATAGGGGTATGGATATTAATCCTGAGGAAATCGAAACATTAACCATATTGAAAGGTCCGGAAGCAACGGCATTATACGGAACACAAGGGGCGTCTGGTGCGGTTGTAATTACGACTAAAAAGGCAAAAGCAGGCACTGCAAGTGTGAGTTACAATAACTCATTCCGAGCAGAAGTTCCTTATCGCTTTCCGGAAGTTCAAACGGTATACGGTGGAGGAGCCGGTGGTATTTTCGATGAAGAGGTGCGGACTAGAACATATTTCGGAGCAAAATATCCGGAAAGATTTACCAGATACGATAACCTTGATGCCTTTTATAGAACTGGATGGACACAGAAACACAACGCATCTATAGAAGGTGGAACAGAAAAATTGTCTGTTAGATTTGGTTTAAGCTATACTAATCAGGAGGGGCCTATTAAAGGAACTGATTATAATACCGTTAATGCTAAACTGTCTGGTACCTCGAAAATCAGCGATAAAATAAGCATGAACGCTTCTATGAACTTTATATCTTCTAAAACAAACAAGACCTATAAAGGATCTGGAAGCCCGATGTTAAGTGTTTTAACCTGGCCTGTTGTAGATGATATTAATAACTATTATACCGCTACCGGAGATAGAAGAACTATTTCTGGAAGTTTAGGTGGCGAACTTGATAACCCGCTTTGGGCTATGGAAAATAATCCTAACTGGGATAAAGTAAACCGGGTAATTACGAATGTCGGTTTCAGTTATAAACCCTTATCATGGTTGAATTTTCAGGCTACTGCAGGCGCTGATGTTTATGCAATGCAGGGTTTAGGTGCTTATCATCCACAATCATACAACGCTAATGTTGCTGCAACAAGTTATGGTGGCGGTGGTATTAATACTTTCAATGAAAATGTGCGTTTATTTAATGGTTCATTTGTTGCAACAGCAAGAAAAGACTTTGGTAAATTTAAACCGTCATTTGTAGTGGGTTATGACATTTCTGATAATACTGACGAAATTAATTCACAGTTTGGAACTAAATTTTATCAACAAAAATTTTACAGTTTAAATAATACAGATCCAACCACACAAAGGGTAGCCTACCAGAACATTTTAAAGCGTAAAATGGGCGCTTTTGGTCAGGCAACTTTGGGCTATGATGATTTACTTTTCTTAACTTTAACAGGTCGTCAGGATTTTTCATCAACATTACCAATTAATGAATATGCATTTTTCTATCCTGCAACATCATTAAGTTTTGTGTTTTCAGATTTGCCAGCATTTAAAAAAATCAGTTGGTTATCGTCAGGTAAACTAAGAGCTTCATGGGGGCAATCAGGTAAGGATGCTAAAAGAGCTTACATTACAAAAACTTCGCTAATTCCTCAAACCACAACTGGTGGAGGTTTTGCTGTTGATGTTACTTTAGGAAATCCTAACCTAGTTGCAGAATTTACTACTTCATCAGAGGCTGGTATCGATCTAAGTTTCTTCAAAAACAGATTGTCTGCTAACTTCTCGTACTATCACATTGAGAGTAATGGGCAAATTACCGCACCACGTTTAAGTTACGCAACAGGTGCAATCTTGGAATACATCAATAGTGGAAAGGTAATAAACAAAGGTTTTGAATTGGTATTAAAAGGAACTCCAATTCGTAACAAAGATTTCAGCTGGGATATTACAGCAAACGTAACCAGAGCAAGAGGAAAAATCACTTCTCTTCCTGCAGACCAAACCACCTTTTATGTTTCTGATACCTGGCTATTTGATAACGTAAGACGCCAATATGTTGTTGGTTCATCTATTTCGGCTTTGGCAAGTATGGATTATTTGAGAAACAGCAATGGAGATGTACTGATTAGCCCAAGTAATGGTTTGCCAATTAGAAGTACCGAATGGACTCAGATAGGTGATACTGCGCCAGATATAGGTTTGGGCGTTATCAATAGTTTTACTTATAAAAACTTTAATTTATCATTCCTTTTTGATATTCGTAAAGGTGGCGACATTTACAATGCTACCGAACTTTATTTGTATGCACGAGGTATGTCAAAAAGAAGTTTGGACAGAGAAACGCCAAGAATTATTAAAGGAGTATTAAGAGACGGATTGGAAAATACTGCGAATCCTACACAAAATAACATTGTAGTGTTACCATATATTTCAACCTCATATTACTCTACCGCCTACAATACGCTAGATTTTATTGAGAAAGATATTAACTGGGTTCGGTTAAAAGATATTACACTAGCTTATACTTTGCCGAAATCAGTGTTTGCGAAGAGTAATGTATTTAAAAGTGCCAGCGTTTTCTTTACTGGAACTGACTTATTGCTTTTAACCAATTACAAAGGTGTTGATCCATCGGTTAATGGTTTAAGTGCTGCATCTGGTGGTACAGGTGGAACGGGGATCGACTTTGGTTCATTTGGACAGCCAATGGGTTTCAATTTTGGTTTAAGAGTTGGATTTTAATTAATAAAATAATGAAAAAGATATATATAGTTTTAATCGCTTTCGCAGTATCATTTTCTGGATGTAAGAAGTATTTTGATATAAATACCGATCCTGCAACGCCACAAAATCCTGAAAGCAAAACATTAGTGCCGCCTTTGTTTGCACAAATGGAAAGAGGAGTGCAATTTGATGCCAGGTACCTGGGAGGAACGATTCAGTATTTTGGTGGTGCGGTAAACGTTGGCGAATCTCACGGGTGGATTGCTGCAAGTGACGCAATGGGTGAGATTTGGAGAACGTGTTATTATGGTTTAGGTGCGAACTTAGGATTAATTATAGCAGATAGCGAGAAAAAGCAAGAGTGGAATTATGTTGGTCTTGCACAATCTTTAAGAGCATGGGGATGGCAAATTACTACAGATTACAGTGGTGAAATCATAGTGAAACAAGCGTTTGAACCTAATCGTTTTATTTTTGATTATGATTCACAGGCTGATGTATATGCAGAAGTTGCTCGTTTAGCAAATGAATCTATCAAAAACTTCAGCAGAACTGATGGTACTGGCTCAATAGCAAAGTTGGCGTCAGCAGACTTGGTTTATGCAGGCGACGCTTCAAAGTGGATCAAATTTAACTATGGTTTATTGGCTAGAAACGCAAGCAGTACCATTAACAAGGCAAGCTATGATCCCCAAAAAGTAATTGATTACGTTGATAAGGCTCTAGCAAGCAATGCAGATAATTTTATCGTTCCAAACAATGGAACTATTTCTGCTGATGCAAACTTCTTCGGCCCGTTAAGAGCCAACTTAGGTCTTTATCGCCAAACCAGAATTATCGTTGGTTTGCTAGATGGCACCTATTTTACAGGAACGCCTGGAACTGTTATAGATCCAAGAAGAAATACTATGATTACGCCTTCACAGGATGGTGTTTATAGAGGTACAGGTCCTAATGGAGCTGATCCTGGAACGGTAATTAACAAAAATCAAATCGCTAATCCTTGGGGTTCGCTTGGAGGAGCAAACCCAGGTGCAGGTCAAGGAAAATATCTTTTTAAAGATAAAGCCGGTTTCCCTGTAATGACGTATTCTGAAATGCAATTTCTGAAAGCAGAAGCCGCATTTAGATCAGAAGATAAACAAACTGCCTACACAGCATATTTAAATGGCATATCTGCTAGTATCGATTTTGTAAGTGCACTAGGTACTGCGATTACAACTGCAGAGAAAACCGCTTACATGACAAGTGCTTCAGTTAAACAATCGTCGGTAGATTTAACTCTAAAAGACATCATGCTTCAAAAATACCTGGCATTGTATGGTTATGGTTTCGTTGAAACATGGACAGATTTACGGAAATACAATTATATCACCGGAGATTCAAAGGGTAATAATCCATACTTAGGAACATTTGTGTTTCCAACTTCGTTTTCAGCAGATAATGGAGGAAAACCTGCACAAAGAACCCGTCCAAGATATAATTCAGAATATATCTGGAACATCGAAGCTTTGAAAAAAATTGGTGCCGATAGAGTAGACTATCATACTAAACCAATGTGGTTCTCACTTCCTTAACCTTTAAATAAATAGATATGAAAAAATTAATATATATACTAACCGCTTGTATTGGATTGTTTTCTGCATGTTCAAAGGAAGATGATTATGAAAATGTAGAAAATACAGAATATGAAAAACTGGCTCCTGCAGATCCAAAATATTCGTACTTAAAGGTTTTAAACTTAACTCCTGGTAGCCCGGTTTCCAATTATTACATAGATGGCACTAAGTTTTCCGCTTCTTTGTCATCTACCGGAATAGAAAATTCTGGCTATACGTACAATGGTTTATTTCCAGATTTCGGGTATGCTGCAACCACTCCAGGTGCGCATAAACTTACGGCGAAAATCATCCCAACAGCTACAGTGGATGCAAATTTGGAAGTACTAAATACCACAATTAATCCCGAGCCAGGAAAATATTACACGATATATACTACTGGTTTATACTCTGCAACAAACAAAGCATTAGGTACTCCTTTTGTTTTAGAAGATGTAAGACCTGCTTTAGATACTACCAAAATATTTATAAGGTTGGTCAATTTAGCTTCAGGTCTGCCCAATATTGACGTTGTTAGAGGAACTTCGCTAACTGACCCAAAGATCATTACAAATGTTGGCTACGGCCAGGCTTCTAATTGGGTTAGCTTAACTAACCTTGGTCCTGGTTCTTCACCAATTATCCCTTTATGGTATGCCAGTTCTGCAACAGGTGCTCCACTCTTTACGGTGGTTACTAATGCAACCCTAATAAAAGGTAGAGCTTATACATTATATCTTCGGGGAATTTCTGGAACTACCGGAACAACAGCTGTGACACAAACGTTTTATACCACATTCTTTTAACAAAAAGGAAATTTTGTAGAAAGCCAAGTCAATTACTGACTTGGTTTTTTTGTATATTAAGGTTTGTAAATCAATGAAAAGAATTGTGTTATTTTTAGTGTTGTCTATTTGCATCGAATCTGCGGCAGCGGTAATATTCACCGTAACCAATAATTTAAATGATGGAGCTGGATCTCTGCGTGACGCGATAGAAAAAGCCAATGCTAATGGCACCACAGATGTAGATTACATATATTTCAATTTGCCCGGTTCAACATTGGTAGATGTAACCATCCCCCTAGAATCTGAACTTCCTATACTCACTTCCAATATCATTATCGATGCAACTACTCAATCTTTCTCTGCTTTGGGCAACCCAAATATTAAAATAAGTTTGGTTAAAGCTGTTTCACAATATTTTAGTGGCTTAAGAATGGATAATGGAAATAAAATAGAGGTTTATGGTATGCTCTTTAGCGGCTTTCAATCTGATGCTCTTGGTGCAATAGAAGATAAAAAGGGAGGCATCTATCTTTACAATTCTAAAGATATCAGAATTGGCTCACCAGGTAAACCCAATTGTTTCGTGGGGTGTTATGCAGGTATTCTTTCGCCTTTTAGAATACCAAAGCTTTTTATAGAAAATGTTAAAATCTCATCCAATATTTTTGGTTTAGCCGAGAATGGATTAACTGTTTCACCCAATGAAACAGGGATTGATATCAGTTTCATGACTAATGGAATTATTGGTGGAGCTACACCAGCGGAAGGGAATTTAATAACCGGCAATACCAGAACTGGGATAGCGTTAGGTGGTGCCGAAGGCATTAACAAAATTGTAAATAATATCATTGGACTAGATAAAAATTCAAATCCTAAGCCAACGCTTTCAGCTAAAGGAATTTATGTGAATGGTGGAACAAGTGAACCAATAATTAGCGATAATATTGTTGGAGTCCAATCTATTGCCATTCATGTTGATTATGTAAATGATGGGTTTGTGATTGCTCGAAACAGAATTGGAACAGGGAAAATCGGGACAGAAAATTTTTCAAACACCTTAGGTATCCACATTAACTTTTCAAATACGAAAGGAATGATTGGTGGTGCCGATGTCAATGATCAAAATTTTATTGCCAACAATAAAACAGCTGTTCTTATCGAAAATTCATATCCTATATCCATTTTTAAAAATAGTATTTATTGTAATAATAGCGGAGCAATTACTTTTAAAAATCAAACGCTCAATCCAGCTAAAATCGATGTCATTACCTCTACGGAAGTGAGTGGAAGATATTCTCCAAACTCAATAGTTGAATTATTTTATACTGATGAGTGTAGCGATTGTCAAGGTAAAACGTGGTTTGCTACTATTAATACAGATGCTACAGGAGCTTGGAAATACAACGGACCCGTTAATGCTAAACTAACTAGTCTGGGAACTGATGCCAATGGTGCAACATCAAATTTCTCCAAGCCCTTAGTTGATGATGCGAGCAAGCAAATCTTAGATCCATTTTGTGGTCAACCTACCGGAAGTATAAAAAATATACAGGTTTATAGTGCCAGCGTGTTTCAATGGTTTAATAGTTCCGGACAAATTGTAGGCGATAAGAAAGACCTTGAGAATGTTCAGGCAGGAACGTACTATTTAAAAGCAGGGCAAATGGGTGCTTGCGATGTAACATCGGCAACTTACACCGTTGGCTCGTTAGGAAATGGCATCGATGATAAGAATAAAAAAATTATTGATGAAGATTGTGGTGCCTCAAATGGTAGTATCAGGAATATTGGTGTAGCAAATAATTTGACTAAAACCTGGTACAACCAGCAAGGAATAGTTTTGGGTAATGGTAAAGATTTAGAAAACATTGCAGCTGGAAGTTATTATTTTAAAGCTGGAAGTGGAGCATGTGAAATTACTTCTCCTATCTATGAAGTAAAAAATGTAAATAAAAACTTCAATGTCGGAGCGATTATAACTGTTCCTGCCAGTTGTGGCAATTCAAACGGAAGTATTATCGTTCAAAATTATCAAGGCGAAATTCCAACCGTCTTCACCTGGACTGATCGTGGTGGCAATGTGATCAGTCGAAGCAAAAATCTAAGTGGAGTGGGCCCTGGTGAATATACTTTGATCGCGTCAGATGGATTAAACTGTGAGAATGTAGCTGGGATATTTACTGTTGCTGCTTCAGAAGTTCCGTTTATCGATCTAACTAAATTACAATCTTACATTAGTTGTGATGGAAATACGGTAAATGTAACGGGAATTGAAATTAGCGGATCAACTTCGCCTTATCTATACCAATGGATTGATGCTGGCGAAAATACAGTTTATACCGAACGCAACTTAAATGCTAAACCAGGCAAATACTATTTAAAGGTGACTGATCGGTTTGGATGTGAGGTGAATACTGATATCATCGATTTCAGAGTTTTGGAAAACGAAACACTTCAAGTTCCAAATTCAATAACCCCAAATGGCGATGGAATTAATGATACCTGGCGATTGGCTGGCGCAGAAAATTATCCTAATGCTGAATTTTGTATTTTCAATCGAAATGGCGGGCGTGTATTTTACTCTAAAGGTTATCCGAGAGAATTTGATGGCACATATAATGGTAAGCCACTAAGTATCGGCGTTTATTATTATGTCATTGATCTAAAAAATGATTGCGGCAAGCTAACCGGAAGTTTAACCATTCTTAAATAATCAATTATGTCAATGCTGTGCGCTGAAAAAACGATAACAACAACGAAGTGCACAATGTTTAAGAGCCACCTGTAAGTATATTTACAAGTGGCTCTTTTTTATGTCGATATCTTATGTTACAATATCTTAAAGCCTAAACTTAACTGGAATAAGTTAGGTTTTTGAGTATACTTTTCACTTTTACTAATGTTTGATAGCCCTGCTTCATAACGTAGATCCACAGAGATTGAACCTACATCTACGCCAGCACCGGCTTGGATTCCAATAGCTTGATTTTTGTAATTGTCGAAATCTGTAGCCTGATCGTAGGCACTGCTAAAGCTAGAATTTTCATCCAGCACAAATGAAACCACGGGTCCGGCCATTAATCTAAAATTTAGGTTTTTTGCACCGAATTTCGTTCCCAGTAAAACAGGAATATCTAGCGTGGTAAATTTTACTTTACCTTCTGCAGCAACTTCGGTATTGTTATTATTGGTAAAGCTGATAAACTTATTGCCTTTGCTGCCAATGTAAGCCTCTGGCTGTACATAAAAACTTGCACCACCAATACGTGCCCATGCACCAACTTGATAACCTAATCGGTTTTCTTCGCTGGCGAAATCTGCATTGAGTTTGGCCAGGTTTACACCTGCCTTAATACCTAAATTGAAGGTTTGTGCCTGAGCTGTTACCCAGCCAGCGGTTAGGAAAACAATAGAAAGGATGATTCTTTTCATTTTTTTGAATGTTTAATGTTTGTGTGTTTAATCAATTGGATTTTATAATCCGCATTTCAGCACAATTATCGTGCAAAACATTCCTGTTAACTCTATTTTTTGTAAAGCCCTCACAAAAAAATGGCGATGTGAGCAAATATTTTTTACTTTTGCATCAAATAAAATCTGCTATGGCTAATTTTCAACTTACTTCTGAAACTGCTTTTAAAGTAAAAACTAAATTTTTAAGGAAATACCGCGATCTAGCGAACGAGCCTTTAGAGTTTACGCCTGGCAAAGAAGATCAATTGGTTGAAGATTTAATGCGTTTGGTAAAACGCGACCGAACTTACATCGAATTCACCATTCAAAAAGCACTAGCCGATACTAAAGGCAATAGACTTTAAGTTAAAATCCATCTCTTTCTCTTCTGCCTAAAGCACTTTCAAATATCTTATTTTTAATATTTGGGCCTTTTCGTACATTTACCTTTATAAAAAATAAATCATCCATCAGCTTGCTGTTTTGGATTCCAGAATTTAAGGTATGAAGAAACTAAAATATTATGTTTTAGCAGCAGGTTTGACTTTAGCTGTTTTCTCTTTTTCATTTAGGGAAGATTTATTTCTGGTATCGAAAAACTTAGACATTTTCGCATCACTGTATAAAGAGATCAATATCAATTATGTTGATGAAACCAATGCGCCTCAGTTAATGAAAACAGGGATTGATGCCATGTTGGAAACACTCGATCCTTACACAGAATATGTTCCCGAATCGGAAATTGAAGATTATAAACTCAAATATATCAGTACCCAATACGGTGGAATTGGCGCAGCTACTGTACTCATAGATGGAAAACTTTTTGTAAATGATGTAAGTGAGGGCTATCCGGCTAACAAAGGCGATGTTAAAGCCGGAGACCAGATCTTGAAAATAAATGGGATCGAAATTAAAGGTAAAGATCGTACGCAAATTAGTCAGTTGTTACGCGGCCCGAAAGGTACACCAGTTGATTTAACGTTGATGAGAGACGGTAAGGAGATTGCCAAAAAATTAAACCGTGATGAAATTAAGCAGCCCAACGTTTCATACTCGGGCATGGTTGGCGATGGCATTGGTTACATTAGGTTGGATAAATTCTTAGAAAATTCTGGTCAGGAAGTAAAGGATGCTTTGGTTAACCTTAATAAAGAAAACCCTAAAGGCATTGTTTTGGATTTAAGAAATAATGGTGGGGGTATTTTGCAGGAGGCTGTTAAAATTGTAAACCTATTTGTAGATAAAGATCAGTTGGTGGTGATTCAAAAAGGCAAAAATGCCGAAAAAACCATCACCTATAAAACGCAGATGATGCCAGTATCTTCTTCAGTTCCTTTGGTGGTTTTAGTAAATGGCAATTCTGCATCGGCTTCCGAGATTGTTGCCGGTTCGCTACAGGATTTAGATCGGGCGATTGTAGTTGGCCAACGCAGTTATGGAAAAGGATTGGTGCAGCAAACATTTAATCTTCCGTACAACAGTTTGGTTAAAGTTACTGTAGCCAAGTATTACACACCCTCGGGCCGATGCATTCAAAAACTCGATTACACCCATAAGGACATCAATGGAATGGCTGAGCGATTTGCCGATTCAACAATCGCCATGTATCAAACTAAAGCGGGCAGAAATGTTTACAGTGGAAATGGCGTTTACCCCGATTTGGTAGTAAATGCAGATAAACTTAGCCCGGTTACCATTACCATGATTAACAAAAGTTTATTCTTTAACTATGCCAATATCTTTTCGAAAAAAACTACAAAGTTAGCATCAGCGAAAACATTCCAGGTTTCAGATGCAGATTATGCTGCATTTGTAAGCACCTTGGCAGATAAAGACCTCACCTATCAAAGCAGAACAGAAAGATTATTATCTGATTTACGTATTGAGGCAGAAAAAGAAAATAAATCAGCGGAAGTAAAAGCTGATTTAGAAAATTTGAAATACAAGCTTACTTCATCAAAAAAGAATGATTTGGCTACACATAAAGCAGAAATCAAAAGGGTGTTAGAAGCACAAATTATAAGCAGATATTTTTACGAGAAAGGTAGAATAGAGCAAAGTTTCCAATACGATAAAGAACTGGCGGCAGCAAAAACCCTGTTTGCCAATCAAACTCAAATGTTGGCTATTTTAAAAGGAGATGGCAATTATAAAGTAATTGGCAAGCCCGTTAAGGAACCGACAAGTATAGATTAGACCATCCTTTCTTCAACCAAATTTAAACATCAGTTATGAAAAAATTAGGCCTGATCATTGCTTTTATTGTAAATGGTTTGTTTGCTGTTGCACAAAATTATGTGCCTGCTCCATCTAATATCGAAGCACGCAAATGGTTTGCTGATGCTCGCTTCGGACTGTTTATTCACTGGGGGCCGTTTAGCATTCCTGGAAGTGGAGAGTGGGTAATGAACGAGCGAAAAGTTACCGTAGAGAACTACACCCGTTTGGAGAAATTTTTTAATCCCATCGATTTTGATGCGCAAGAATGGGTTGCAACGGCGAAAAATGCTGGGATGAAATACATTACCTTAATCACAAGGCATCATGATGGTTTTAGCATGTGGGATACCAAATATTCGGATTTCAATATCATGAACACACCTTACAAGAAGGATATTGTGAAGATGATGGCAGACGAGTGTAGAAAACAAGGCATTAAACTCTTTCTTTACTATTCTATATTGGATTGGCGCCGCGAAGATTATCCACATGAAACGGGCAGAACTGGCCAGTTTAGCGGGAGAAAAGGACATGGAAACTACGCAAGTTATCTTCAGTTTATGAAAAACCAACTCACCGAGTTGCTCACCAACTATGGCGAAATTGGTGGTATTTGGTTCGATGGTCATTGGGATCAAACTGCTCCGGAAGGAGAGAAAGACCGAACTTCTAGACTCGATTGGAAGTATGACGAAATTTATGGTTTAATACACAAGCTTCAGCCTCAATGCATGATCGGTAATAACCACCACCTTTCTCCATTGCCAGGAGAGGATTTCCAAATGTTTGAACAAGATTTACCTGGAGAGAATAAATCTGGATTAAGCTTTCAGGAAGCAAGTGCCCAACTTCCTTTAGAAGCTTGTCAGACTATAAACGGTTCCTGGGGATTTAGCCTCACTGATACTTCCTATAAAAGTGAAACAAAACTTATTCAAACCCTGGTAAAAGCAGCAGCTTTAGGAGCTAACTTATTGTTAAATATAGGCCCTATGCCAAACGGAGAAATCCAGCCTGAGTTTACTGAGCGACTAAATAAAATGGGTGATTGGTTAAAAATATATGGAGCAAGCATTTACGGTACCAACGCAGGTTACTTAAAACCGCAAGATTGGGGATGCATTACCCAAAAAAGCGATAAGCTATATATCCATATTTTTAAAGCTCAACCTGAAATTTTGTTGAACGGTTTCCCATTTAAGAAAATACAAAAAGCTTATTATTTAAAAGATAAGAAAGTAGTAAACGCAACTTTGAAAAACGGTTCGCTCCATATTCCTATTGCTGAAAATATGAATAAAAATGATGAGGTAATTGTGCTAGAGATCAAAAAGTAAACATTGTTGGATTACTGCAAAATCTTTTGTCATGACAAACATCTCCAGTAAGAGAAGCACAATTAATTGAGCAATCGGATCAACTTTTCCCGAATAATTCTCTAAGTCGTTTATAATTTATTAATTTGTAAATCGATTTAGCTTATCCTATTTAGACTATGAAAATTTTTAGTGCAAAATTAATCGTTTTTGCTTCGGCGATATTATTCACCAATGGAATCAGCGCCCAGCAAAATTCGAAATTAACCCAGTTTGTAGATCCCATTATCGGTTCTGCCAAACACGGGCATGTTTTTGTTGGCGCAAATGTTCCTTTCGGAGGGGTACAACTTGGCCCAAACAATATTATGGAAGGCTGGGATTGGTGCAGCGGTTACAACTACGTAAGCAATACCATCACTGGTTTTTCGCATACCCACTTAAGTGGAACCGGCATTGGCGATTTGGGCGACATTTCAATTATGCCCGTAACAGGAGCAACTATTTTAGAAAAAGGTAAAAAGGGAGAAGAAGATAAAGGCTATCTGTCGACATTTTCGCACCAAAATGAAAATGCCAAAGCGGGTTATTACAGCGTTTTACTCGATAAATACAAAATCAAAGCAGAATTAACGGCTACCGAACGTGTAGGTTTCCACCAATACACCTTCACCAAAAATGCCCCAACGCCACATATCATGATCGATTTGGTGGAAGGCATTGGTTGGGATGCGCCAACTAATGCATCTTTTAAACAAATCGACGCCAATACCATTGTCGGGAATAGAAATTCTAAAGGCTGGGCAAATGATCAGCGCTTATATTTCGTCATCAAGTTTTCTCAACCCCTAAAAAACTTCGATATTTACGAGGATAATCAGCTGAAAGAAAGCAAAGACATTAATGGCAAAAAGCTGAAAGCAGTAGCCAGTTTCGTGTCAATTAACAATAATAAACTTCAAATAAAAGTTGCCTTATCTCCGGTAAGCATCGAAAATGCCATCTTAAACCTTTCAACTGAATTGCCTGGATGGGATTTTGCATCCACAACGCAGAAAGCTGATGCGAAATGGGAAAAAGAATTGTCGAAGGTTAAGATCAATGCTTCAGCCAATACCAAAAAAATATTCTATACCGCTTTGTTTCATACCATGACGGCACCATCACTTTTCAATGATGTGAATAACGATTATTTAGGTACCGATAAGAAAGTATATAAACAGGCAAATTTCACCAACTACACTACTTTTTCACTTTGGGATACTTACAGGGCGGCGCATCCGTTGTATACTATCTTACATCAGGATCGGGTGAGTGATGTGGTGAATACTATGTTGGCCATTTACAAGGAGCAGGGCAAACTTCCGGTTTGGCATTTAATGGGCAACGAAACCAATACCATGGTGGGCTATCATGCTGTTCCCGTTATAGTAGATGCTTATTTGAAAGGCTATCGGGGTTTTGATGCAAATCTTGCTTATGAAGCAGTAAAACAATCCGCCATGCAAAAAACGGAAGGCATCGATTACATCCAGCAACTTAAGTACATTCCAGCCGATAAGGTTAATGAATCTGTTGCCAAAGCCCTGGAATATGCGATCGATGATTACTGTATAGCCATGTTTGCAAAGGCACTGAATAAAACTGAAGATTATCAATATTTTGGCAAAAGAGCACAGCTTTACCGCCAATATTTTGATCAGGATGTTCAGTTTATGCGTGGTAAAATGGCCGATGGCAAATGGCGTACGCCTTTTAGTCCGGTTAAGGCCAAGCACCGCGAAGATGATTATACAGAAGGTAATGCCTGGCAATATACTTGGTTGGTTCCTCAGGATGTGGAGGGTTTGATCAATCTTTTCGGTGGCGATAAACCTTTTGTAAACAAACTCGATTCCTTGTTTATCGTTCCTGCCGATTTAGGTGAAAACAGCTCGCCTGATATCTCTGGTTTGATCGGCAATTACGCTCAGGGAAATGAGCCTGGTCACCACATTCCTTATTTATATGCTTATGCCGGTCAGCCCTGGAAAACAGCCGAATTGATTCGCAAAATTGACAATGATTTCTTTACTGCAAAACCTGATGGTTTGTGTGGAAACGAAGATGTAGGCCAAATGAGCGCCTGGTATGTTTTTTCTGCACTTGGTTTTTATCCGGTAAATCCCGCCAATGGTACCTATGTTTTTGGTACGCCTTTAATTAATTCGGCAACCATTAAATTGGAAGGAAACAAGAATTTCGAGATTAAAGTGGTAGGAAATTCTGTGGCAAATAAGTACATACAACGCATTTTAATTAATGGCAAACCTTATAATAAGTCGTTTATTGAGCATAAAACCATTGTAAATGGCGGTTCCATGGAGATTTACATGGGCAATACGCCATCAAAATTATGGGGCATTAATGCTGCAGATCGGCCAGTTTCAGGGAAATAGTGATCTTAAAATTTTCGGAGATCGTTTGGCTAGGGTAGCCCTGCTATCACTAAAATCTTTTTAATTTGTAGAGTTGACAACATTTTTTCTCGGTTGCCTAAAGTTGTCAACTCTTGAAAACAAATAAAAAAGTATTTCCGTTCTATCAGGTTTATTATTAACGGTTGGAAATTCTTCGGAAACACCAAGCCAATAGTTTAAAAAACATTTAATTTAAAAACTCATTTATGAGGAAATTGCTCTTCTCGCTTTTATTTTTAGCTGCTTTAAACACGCAAGCCCAACGTTACGAACTTAATTCTGGCTGGCTTTGTGCCAACATTAAGGACGCCAATGCTACCGGGAACCAAATTTCCAGCTCGAACTTCGGGCTAAATAATTGGTTACCTGCTACAGTTCCAGGGACGGTTTTAACTACTTTGCTTAATAACAAAAAGGTTCCTGATCCATTTTATGGAATGAACAATGAGAAGATTGCCGATATCTATAAAACGGGGAACGAGCATTATACTTATTGGTTTGTGAAGGACTTTGATGAAAAAGTTATCGGCAACGAACAGGTATGGATACAATTCCGTGGGATAAATTATAAAGCTGATTTTTTTCTCAATGGGAAGAAGATCAATGCGAAAATGCATGAAGGCATGCATATTCGTGCCAATTATAACATTACAAAATTTCTTTCTGCCACAGGTAAAAACCGCTTGGCTGTAATCGTTTATCCACCAGATTTTCCCGGCAACCCGAATGGCGGGCAAGGTGGCGACGGAACAATTGCCAAAGGATTAACCACGCAATATACGGCAGGCTGGGATTGGATTCAGCCTACTCGTGATCGAAACACAGGCATTTGGGATAAGGTAATCGTCGAAAAAACGAGATCCATCAACTTAAAAAACCCTCATGTAGTTACGCTGGTTCCTGGTAAAAGATTACCGAACGCTAAGCAACAACCGGCAACTATCAAGGTTTCGGTTGAGGTAGAAAATCCAACAGCTAAAGCCGTTGTAGGTATTTTGCAATATCAAATTGCTGGCAAAACAGTTAGTAAAACAGTTTCTATCGCTGCGAATAAAACCGCAGAAATAACATTTGCAGATTTAGCTTTGGAAAACCCTAAACTTTGGTGGCCTAGTGGTTATGGAAAGCAGGATTTGTACCCAGTAAACATTAAGTTTTTAAGTGGAAGCCAGGTTTTGGATCAGGAAAATTTACAAGTTGGAATCCGCCAGATTGATAATATTTGGAATGAACGTACCCAAAGTATGGGCGCTTATGTAAATGGCCAAAAGATTTTCATCAAAGGCGGTAACTGGATCATCTCTGATGCGATGCTTCGTTTCTCTGACGCCCGTTATGATGCAGAAGTTCGTTACCACAAGGATATGAACCTAAACCTGATTAGGATTTGGGGCGGCGCCATTTTAGAAAGACCCGAGTTTTATAACGCCTGTGATAAGTATGGTTTACTCGTTTTTCAGGATTTTTGGTTTAGTGGCGATTGCAATGGCCGTTGGGTAGATCCCTTAAAAAAAGAAGATCAATGGACGAGAAGGAATTATCCAGATAATCATCCACTGGTTTTAATAGCGATTGAAGATCAGGTAAAAATGATTCGTAACCATGCTTCACTTGCTTTCTGGTGCGGCGGAAATGAAATTACGCCTCCCGAGGATATTCTAAATCCCATTAAAAATGATATTCTACCGCGATTGGATGGAACTAGGAAGTTTTTCGAGTTTTCTAATAGTGATGAGATGTCGTACAATTCGATCGGTGGTAATGGCGATGGGCCGTATGGCATTCAAGATCCAAAAAGCTTTTGGGCGGTAAAAACATTTCCTTACAACTCCGAAGTGGGTTCAGTTGGCGTGGGAGATTACGAATCATTGGAGCGTTTTATCCCGAAAGAAAATATGGTTGCACCACAATTTAAAAGCAAGCCAGATTCGGTTTGGGATTATCATAAATACATTGGTTACGATCAATATATTAATCCTTATGGCAAAGCTAAAGATGCAAAGGATTTTGCAATGAAGGCACAGCTCGTTAATTACGATCAATACCGTGCTTTGATGGAAGGCTTCTCTAACAAAATGTGGGATTGGTACACGGGTTCTATTATCTGGAAAACACAAAACCCATGGACGGCTCTTCGTGGACAAATGTATGATTACTACCTCGACCCAAATGCCTGTCTTTATGGTTTGCGCAAAGGCAGTGAGCCGCTTCATATCATGATGAACCCAGTGGATAGCATGGTAACGGTAGTGAATAACGGTTTAACAGATCGTAATAATTTAATGGTTCAGGCCAAGGTTTATGATATGGATGGAAAAGATTATTTCTATTCGCAGGTTTTCAATTCCATTGGTGCATCCTCCGTTCGCCGCTTTTTTCCATTGAATGATTTTCTGAAAAAACTTGACCAGAAAGATGGCGTGTTTGTCTCACTCAAACTGTTCAATGAAAAGCAGCAGGTTTTAAGTGAAAATATTTACTGGTTGGCCGATAAGGATGGGAATTATAGAGGCTTACAAAATTTAAAACCAGCAGCTTTAAAGGTGAATGCCGTTAAAAAATCTAAGGACAAGATGGAAGTAACATTAACTAATCCGGGGGGCAATCCGGTAGCTTTTTTCAACCGTGTTGCGTTAATTAATAGCCAAACAGGCAAGCGGATTTTGCCAGCGTTTTATGATGATAATTACGTGAGTATATTGCCTGGAGAAAGCAGGTTGATAACAGTCGAATATAACGGAGACCAAAAAACTGCTATTGAGGTTTACGGCTGGAATGTAGAGAGAAGGAGGATAGAGGTTAACTAATTTCTTAATTAGCCGTTCTTGCGAGGCATAAAGCAATCTTATTCAGTAGGCGAGATTTCATGGTTAGTCGGGATTTGTAATCCCGTCTAAAGATCTGCAGATTTTGTATACGTCTTTCGGCAGTCGGAGTTAAGAATCTAGACCATACATAAAAGTAAAGGGCGATGTTGAAAAACATCGCCCTTTACTTTTATGTATCTTATAAACTTAACTTACTCCGTGTAATTTCACTTTTAAGCCATCCATATTGTTGTTTAATTGTAGCTGGCAAGCTAAACGAGAGTTGGGTAACAAATCAGGCAAGGTATCTAACATTGCGTATTCATCATCACTCATTTCGTTTAATTTCTCTTCGCCTTCTAGTACATCAACGCAACAAGTGGCACACAAAGCCATTCCGCCGCAGGTAGCTAAAATATCATATTCTGATGCTTTCAAAAATTCCATCAAACTCAAGCCCATATCGGTTGGTGCCTCGTGAGGGGTAACAGAACCATCCGGTTCTTGCATGTATATCGTAATGTTGTTTTCCATTTTTCTGCTCGCTTATTAGCGCAAACTTACTTAAAATAGTTTTTTATTGAAACAATATTAACGCAAAGCCTAAAATTCTGAAACTCCGTTTACGGTGGTATATTTCATCGTATATTTTACACCCGGATTCATGTACGAATAAGCGCTATGACTCATTAAAGCGGCCTCGTGGAAACCACAAAGTATCAATTTTAATTTATTAGCGTAAGTATTGATATCGCCAATGGCATAAATACCGGGAATGTTTGTAGAATAATCATCGGTATTAACCTCGATAGCACTTTTGCTGATGTTTAAGTTCCAGGCTTCAATTGGGCCTAATTTTGGACTTAAACCAAACAAAGGAATCAAATGATCTGCTTCTACAACCGTTTTTTCCATGGTACGGTTCTGTACAATTTCTACTTGCTCCAACTTATCTGATCCGTGAACAGCTTGTAAATTGCTGTTTAAAATCAGGTTAATTTTCCCGCTTTCTGCCAATGCCATTACTTTAGCAACAGAATCCGGAGCACCACGGAAGCTCTCACTTCTATGCACCAACGTTAATTCAGAACAAACTTCAGCAAGGTAAATCGTCCAGTCCAAAGCAGAGTCGCCACCGCCAGCAATAACCATTTTCTGATCACGGTATTTTTCGGGATCAAGAATCATATAGTTAACACCTTTACCGTTTTCAAAATTTTCAAGATTTTCAACAGCAGGTTTACGTGGCTCAAAGCAACCTAATCCGCCAGCAATAACCACTACTTTAGCTTCGATAACGGTTCCCATGTTCGTGGTTAAAACGAAATCAGCTTCGCCACGTTTTTCCAATCCTTCAATACGTTCACCCAAGGTGAAAGTTGGATGAAAAGGCTTTGCCTGCTCCATCAAATTATCAATAAGCTCTTGCGCCAATACCGAAGGATAACCTGGAATATCGTAAATTGGTTTCTTTGGGTAAATTTCAGAAAGCTGACCACCAACCTGAGGCAGGTAATCAATTAAATGGCAACGCATTTTTAATAAACCGGCTTCAAAAATGGCAAATAAACCAACCGGACCAGCGCCAATTACGGCTATATCAGTAGAGATCATTCAAAAAAATTTGACGCAAAGTTACAAAATAAACTTTTATCAATTTCTCTATTTAGAAATATTCTAGATAATTCTGTAATCTGATCTTATTCAGTATTTTATATGCTTTAAAGTGATTAAATAAAAAAGATAAAGGTTTTAGCCGTTTCAAAGCGAATTATAATTGGTCTATAGGCTTAATAGATCTTACTAATTTTTATATTTTGAAATTAATTTATATGTTAGCCAAAATGGTCTCTTCAATAGCTTTTAACTTGGGAATTCTTCTGCCAATTTTAGGACTGCTGTTTGTGGTTTGGGCGATAACCTTTATCGTTTATAGTGAAACATGGCAACTTCCTACTGCATTTATGCCTGTAGGTTTAGGCGCCTATATCTATCTGGAGCATCATCCATGGAATTGGCTAATGCTTATGCCCTTGCTTTCTGCTCTCGTTTTTAATGTTAGTGCTGTATTGAGTAAGCCGAAATTTAGAGGTTGGGTAAGTTATTTGAATTACATCCTCCTTTTGCCCGTAGTAGTTTTATACTTTGTTAACTTTCGCTACCTCTTTAAAGATGATAGCCTTTTAAGAACTATTTTCGCCGGTCTGGGAATCCTTGCCTTGTTAATTTACGTCTCAAAATTTTGGCTATCGGATGTTATTCTACTCTTAATTAATCAACTCTACATAAAAGAAAGTAGGAATTTCGAAACAACTATTGCAAATCGGTTCATAAAAGGTGTCGGTAAAACAAGAACTTTCCATGTAACAATAGGTGGTTTGGGCACTGTTGAAACCTCAGGATTTTTCTATTTATATGTCGGTCTTAAAAATATAACACCTTATGATAAGGTGAGGATAAAATTAACAACAGGGTGTTTAGGTACTGAGTTTATCTCTGGCTTCCCCAGGCTAATATCAAGAACTTAATAGCTTTCAGATGTGCTGGTTAGGTGAGGAGATCCTCACCACTCCATTCCAAGGTTTTGAAATACAAAACTCCACACATCAGCTGCCTCCTCAATCATTTTTGTAGTCGGTTTCCCTGCGCCGTGTCCGGCATTGATATCCACTCTGATCAATATTGGATTCTCTCCTTGATATTTTTCCTGAAGCGTAGCTGCAAACTTAAATGAATGTGCAGGTACTACACGGTCATCATGATCGGCAGTTGTAATCAATGTTGCCGGATAGTTCACACCAACCTTAATGTTGTGAAGTGGTGAGTATTTGATCAGATAATCAAAATCTTCTTTTTTATTGCTGCTGCCGTATTCAACTACCCAACCCCAGCCGACAGTAAATTTATGATAGCGTAACAGATCTAAAACGCCCACGGCAGGTAATGCAACTTTAAAAAGTTCTGGTCTTTGGGTCATGCAGGCACCTACTAAAAGCCCACCGTTCGATCCGCCCGAAATAGCGATTTTAGATGGATTGGTATATTTTTCTTTGATCAAAAATTCGGCTGCCGCAATAAAATCGTCAAAAACGTTTTGTTTCTTCTCCAGCATCCCACCTTTGTGCCAGGCTTCGCCATATTCGCTTCCACCGCGTAAACTCGGCTGAACATAAATACCGCCCTTTTCCAGGAATAGCATTCTTGATAAACTAAACCCTGGTGTTAAGCTCACCTGAAATCCTCCATAAGCATAAAGGAAAACCGGATTGTTGCCATTTAATTTAACTCCTTTTTTATGAACGATGAACATCGGCACTTTAGTCCCGTCTTTTGAAGCATAAAATAGTTGTTTGGTTTCATAGTGATCAGTGTTAAACTTTAGGTCAGGTTTTTTATAAAGTATAGATGTTGCATTTGCGATGTCATAACGATAGATAGTGCCAGGCGTGATGAAATTTGAGAAGGTATAAAAGAACTCTTTATCCTCCTTGTAAGCGCCAAAACCGATGGCGGTACCAATGTCGGGCAAGTCTACTTCCCTGATCTTTTTTCCTGCTAAATTATATTGAACAATATTTGTACTGGCATCTTTGAGATACGATGCCCACAAAAAGCCACCTCCCGTATCTACGCCTTCCAACGCCAGGTTTGATTCCGGAATGATGGTTTCCCAATGGGCTGGAGCGTTGTTTTCAGGATCTATGAGCACTACGCGTTTATTTTCTGCATCCAGATCAGTATTCAATAAAAGCTTGTCGCCAACATTGGCTATAATTCTGTGGTTATTTTCATAACCTTTAACCAAAAGAGAAATTTTGCTGTTCGGAATCGTCAAATCTTGATAATGTAAAGCGTTACCACATGTTCCGGCACTTGCATAAATAACTAAGAAGCGCTCATCTTCTGTAACAACAGCTCCAAAATATAGGTTGGGATTGTTTTCATCTTCAAAAACAAGTTGATCATCTTCTTGTGGATCGCCTAATTTGTGATAGTAGATTTTTTGAAATTTATTGGCGGCAGATAAATCCGTACCCTTTTCAGGCTTATCGAATTTGCTGTAATAGAAGCCATCACCTCTCCAGGCCGCACCAGAAAATTTTGTCCATTGCAGCTCGTCTGCTAATTCCTTTTTTGAGGCAATTTCTCTGACGTAAATATTACTCCAATCAGATCCAGCCTGAGCGACGGAATAAGCAACATATTTTTTGTTATGAGAAAAACCGATTAGAGAAACAGCTGCGGTACCATCAGCAGTTAAATTATTGGGGTCTAAAAAAACTTCCTCTTCTCCGTCGAAACCTTTTTTAATATACCAGATACTTTGGTTCTGAAGCCCGTTGTTTTTGGTGAAAAAGTAATACTCGCAAACCTTAAACGGAGCACCATTTTTGGGGTAGTTCCAAATTTCGGTCAGCTTTTTCTTAATCTCATCTCGGTAAGGAATTTGAGCTAAGTAGTGTTTCGTCACTTTATTTTCAGCGCTTACCCATGCTGCAGTTTCAGTTGATGTATCATTCTCCAGCCAACGATAGGGGTCGGCAACTTCGGTTCCAAAATAATGATCAACTGTACTGTCTTTTTTTGTTTTCGGATATTTCATGAAGTCTCTTTTTTCAGCCTTGCAAGCTAACAGTATCACTGCAAATAAGCCAAATACAAATTGCTTTTTCATATCGAAAAGGATTTATTTACTGTTAAATGTTTTTCCCTTCGGGATGATTGCGCAGATACTTGGATTACAGAGATTTTTTTCTCTTATGTGGTTTTTTCCTTAGGACTTCGGACTCCCGACTTCGGACTCCAAACTTTTTCCTTCGGACTTTTTCCACTACCTTTGAAGCCTTACATGAGCAAGAACATTTATTTCGCTTCTGACTTTCATTTAGGTACGCCGAGTTACAGCGAAAGCCGTGCCCGTGAAAATCGTATTGTAAATTGGCTAAATTTTATTGAACCAACCTGCAGCGAATTGTTTTTAATGGGCGACATCTTCGATTTCTGGTTCGAATATGCAAAAGTTATCCCAAAGGGATTTATTCGTTTGCAAGGGAAGTTGGCCACAATGGCCGATGCTGGAATTAAAATCTACTTTTTTAAAGGCAACCATGATATGTGGGTTCGCGATTATTTTAGCCAGGAAATTGGCATGGAAATTATTGGCGATGAGAAAATTATTGAACGCAGTGGTAAGAAGTTTTACCTCCATCATGGCGATGGGTTAGGGCCAGGCGATCATAAATATAAATTCTTGCGTAAAATATTTAGAAGTAAACTTTGCCAGTGGTTATTCGCTCGTTTACATCCTAACTTTGGAATTGGCATTGCAAACGCCTGGAGCCAGGGAAGTAGGGCGGCTCAAACCGAAAAGGAGGTTTTTTTAGGTGAGGATAAGGAATGGCTGGCCATTTACGCCAAAGAGCAATTACAAAAAGAGCACTTCGATTATTTTATTTTCGGGCATAGGCATTTGCCTTTAGATATTAGTTTGGGTAATGGAAGCCGCTATGTAAATCTTGGTGAGTGGCTCAATTACAATTCTTACGCAGTTTTCGACGGGGCAGAATTAAAACTAGAATACTACAGATAAAATTTACAATCTCGTTTATATTGCTGATCAGAAAGATTTTTTAAGTTTTGGAAAGCAAAATCTGTAGAATCTACAGCGTCCCTCGTGCTTTACATTATAGTCCCGATTAGAAGGAAATCTGGAGCTGCCATTTCAATCCCGTTTAATTAATCAGGTCCTTGCTGCTATTTTAGAAACGTAAAGTTCAAAAAGGTGATTCCCTTCGTTTTTAAACCTGATATAAGTGTAAAGCCACCGATTTTCTCGGTGCTTGAAACGTTAGCAGGACTGCTGACCGCCATATTTACAGAACCATTCATTCCAAATCCTTTAAAAACTGTATCAGCCTGTTCCAAACAAATTCAGCTTTTTTGCTTATTTTTGCATTTCCTAAATTTTTGGCTAATACCAAACCAGGAGCATTTCAATTCGAATAATACTATGTTAGATAAGTTAGAAGCCATAAAACTACGTTGGGAAGATGTAGAAGAATCGTTGAGTAATCCAGATGTGATTCAGGATATGAAACGTTTTGCGGCTTTAAATAAAGAATATAAAGACTTGGGCAAAATTGTAGATGAGTATAAAATCTACAAAAATGTAATGAGTAATATTGATGCCAACAAGGAAATTTTAGCGGTTGAAAAAGACCCTGAAATGCGGGAAATGGCCAAAGAGGAGCTCGATTTGTTGTTGAAACAACAAGAAGAAATGGAAAGCAATATCCGTTTAATGTTGATTCCTAAAGATCCGGAAGATGCTAAAAATGCAGTTTTTGAAATTCGAGGCGGAACTGGTGGCGATGAGGCAGCTTTATTTGCTGGTGATTTATACCGCATGTATACCCGCTTTTTTGAAACTAAAGGATGGAAAGTAGAAACGGTTGATGTAACCGAAGGAACCGCTGGCGGTTATAAAGAGGTGATTTTGAAAGTGAGCGGCGATGATGTTTATGGCCAGCTAAAGTATGAGAGTGGTGTGCACCGCGTTCAACGTGTGCCAGATACTGAAACGCAGGGACGTGTGCATACTTCAGCTGCTTCGGTAGCTGTTTTACCAGAGGCTGAAGAAATTGATCTTTACATTAACCCAGCTGATATTGAGTTGCAGACCTCTCGTTCGGGTGGTGCTGGTGGACAAAATGTAAACAAAGTAGAGACCAAAGTGCAGCTAACGCACAAACCTTCGGGCATCGTGGTGGTTTGCCAGCAAGAACGTTCTCAGTTGGGTAACCGGGTGATTGCTATGGAGATGTTGCGCAGTAAGCTGTACGACATTGAATTGCAGAAAAAAAACGGCGATATTGCTGCTAAACGTAAAACAATGGTTTCTACAGGAGATCGTTCTGCCAAGATTAGAACTTACAACTACCCTCAGGGGCGTGTAACCGAACACCGTATTGGCTTAACCATGTATAATCTACCGACCATTATGGATGGAGATATTCAAGAGATTATCGACGCATTACAGTTTGCTGAAAATGCTGAGAAAATGCAGGAAGGTGCTGGAAACTAGACGATTAAAATTATTTTAAAATAAAATTTGTAAATAAAGATATAGTCTCTATATTTGCAACCTCGAAAGAGGAAAGAGGTTCTAACTTTAAAGAGGAACAAAAGGAGTGGTAGTTCAGCTGGTTAGAATGCCTGCCTGTCACGCAGGAGGTCGCGGGTTCGAGTCCCGTCCATTCCGCAACAAAAGCCTTAACTTGAAAAAGTTGAGGCTTTTTTGTTTTCACACCAATATGCTCTATGGCTTTCTGTATTTGCACTATTCTAAGCTTGAAAGATAATTCTTTTTATAAAGGATTTACTGAAAATCCTAATTCCAGAATCATAGCGTATAATAATGGAGAATCAAAATACACCAGCTTAAAAATTCCTTGGCATTTTGTCGATCTGGAGGAAATGCCCTCAAAACGAGAGGCATTGATTCGAGAAAGAGGTCTGAAAAAATATAGTCACCTTCAAATCAATCAATTTATTAACTCTCCGAAAAATGAGTTGTTGAAGATTTTGGGTGGTTCAGCTGGTTAGATTGCCTGTCTATCATCCCCAATAAGATTGGGGCCGGGTTCGAGTCCCGTCCATTCCGCAACAAAAGCCTTAACTTGAGAAAGTTGAGGCTTTTTTATTTTCTGAATGAAGAAAATGAAAATATATCAAATGAAATTCAGCAGGTTACGCATTTGATCCGCAAAATTTCGTTTAAAATAACGATTAAGTAAATATAGTGCCTATATTTGCATTCCCGCAAGGGAAAGAGGTTCTAACTTTAAAGAGGGACAAAAGGAGTGGTAGTTCAGCTGGTTAGAATGCCTGCCTGTCACGCAGGAGGTCGCGGGTTCGAGTCCCGTCCATTCCGCAACAAAAGCCTTAACTTGAAAAAGTTGAGGCTTTTTTGTTTTCACACCAATATGCTCTATGGCTTTCTGTATTTACATTATCCTAAGCTTGAAAGATAATTCTTTTTATAAAGGATTTACTGAAAATCCTAATTCCAGAATCATAGCGCATAATAATGGAGAATCAAAATTCACCAGCTCAAAAACTCCTTGGTATTTTGTCTATCTGGAGGAAATGCCATCAAAACGAGAGGCATTGATTCGAGAAAGGGGTCTGAAAAAATATAGTCACCTTCAAATCAATCAACTTATTAACTCTCCGAAAAATGAGTTGTTGAAGATTGATTCGAGAAAGGGGTCTGAAAAAATATAGTCACCTTCAAATCAATCAACTTATTAACTCTCCGAAAAATGAGTTGTTGAAGATTTTGGGTGGTTCAGCTGGTTAGAATGCCTGCCTGTCATCCCCAATAAGATTGGGGACGGGTTCGAGTCCCGTCCATTCCGCAACAAAAGCCTTAACTTGAAAAAGTTGAGGCTTTTTTGTTTTCACACCAATATGCTCTATGGCTTTCTGTATTTACATTANCGGGTTCGAGTCCCGTCCATTCCGCAACAAAAGCCTTAACTTGAAAAAGTTGAGGCTTTTTTGTTTTCACACCAATATGCTCTATGGCTTTCTGTATTTACATTAATCTAAGCTTGAAAGATAATTATTTTTATAAAAGATTTACTGAAAATCCTAATTCCAGAATCATAGCGCATAATAATGGAGAATCAAAATACACCAGCTCAAAAACTCCTTGGCATTTTGTCTATCTGGAGGAAATGCCCTCAAAACGAGAGGCATTGATTCGAGAAAGGGGTCTGAAAAAATATAGTCACCTTCAAATCAATCAACTTATTAACTCTCCGAAAAATGAGTTGTTGAAGATTGATTCGAGAAAGGGGTCTGAAAAAATATAGTCACCTTCAAATCAATCAACTTATTAACTCTCCGAAAAATGAGTTGTTGAAGATTTTGGGTGGTTCAGTTGGTTAGAATGCCTGCCTGTCATCCCCAATAAGATTGGGGGACGGGTTCGAGTCCCGTCCATTCCGCAAAAAAAGCCTTAACTTGAAAAAGTTAAGGCTTTTTTGTTTCCAAGGTTTTGTAAAGAAGAGCGAACTCTCTATTTCTTGCCGGCTTTTGGAGCCAGTGTTAAAAACATTCTCTTGCCCTCCAGTTTCGGTAGCAATTCTACTTTTCCAACATCTTCAAGTCCTTGGGCAAATTTTAGTAATAATATTTCACCTTGATCTTTATAAACAATAGATCGACCTTTAAAATGAACAAAGGCCCGAACCTTTTCGCCGCTTTCTAGAAACGAAATGGCATGCTTCAGTTTAAACTGAAAATCATGGTCATCTGTATTAGGACCGAATCTGATATCTTTTATAATGGTCTGTTTTGCTTTGGCCTTGATTTCTTTTTGCTTTTTCTTTTGTTCGTAAAGAAACTTGCTATAATCAATAATGCGACAAACTGGTGGACTGGCGTTTGGTGATATTTCAACCAAATCTAGATCCTGGTCTTTAGCTAATGCTAAAGCTGTTTCCAATGGATAAATATTTGTTTCAACATTTTCTCCGGTTAACCTCACTTCAGGCGAAGTGATGTATTGGTTAATTTTGTGTTCTGCTTCTTTTTTTCTGAAGGGCAAGCGTGGTCCCCTGTAAAATCCTGCTTTTTTTAATGCCAAATTTGAAAATTTTTAGTTTAAATTAATTATTTTGAGTTCCCATTTTATGGACCTTCTTTAAGATACGATAATTTGAAAGCAAAAACGACTTCAAGCTTAATGATGACGTTGGCGCGACTTTAATTATAAGAGATTTATAGCCGTGTCGGTTTGATTCGACGGTTGGCTTTCCATTCTTAAAGCTTCGTAAGTAATAATAATAAAGCCAGATAATAGTAAAACCAAAGCAATATATCGAATCGCTTTTTCCATTTTTTTAGTATTAACCATTCTATCCGAACAGGTAAATTCTGCCAGGCCTGCAACTTGTTTTCTTTGATACTTGCGTTTAATCGCAATGATGAATAATGCGGTTCCGAAAATGAATAATACGATACCCATAATCAGAGGCATCGTAATAAAATGATATGCTTCTTGTGTGTTAATCATACATAATAGACACACCCTGACAGAAAAAGTTTAAATTTTATAGCAAATCTTATATTTACAAGAGGAAACTTAGGCTACTTAGCATACGTAAATCACTCCACATTTATCTACTTTGTTAAGTTTATGAATGTTAATTTGCAATACACTCGTAGGGTAATTTATATTTTCGCCTTTTTTTTTGCGGTAAGTGAAGACCCTGCTGAAGCGATAACAACGCAGGCAACTGCTGCGCATTCTACCACCGTTAGGTATTCTTGTAAAAAGACAAAAGCTGCAAGCGAAGCCATTGCTGGCTCCAAACTCATCAGTATACTAAAAGTTCTTGGAGGTAATTGCTTTAGTGCAGTAATTTCAAGCGTGAAAGGTATAGCGCTTGAAAGCAAAGCAAGCGCAGCGCCCAGCGCCAATAATTTAGGGTTGAGGTGATTTAGACCTCCTCCCGCAAAACCAAATGGCAGGATAAGAATAGTGGCGAATAACATGCCTACGGCTACGGCTTCGCCGCCTTTCATTATCTTTGAAATTCTACCACCCAATAAAATATAGGCCGCCCAGAAAGCGCCTGCAAGTAGCGCAAGTAATACGCCGATTAAATCTAATCCTTTATCAGTCCAAGGTGCAATCAAGGCAATCCCCACTGCCGCTAAAATAACCCAGATAAAATCGACAGCTTTTTTGGAACTAAATATGGCTAAAACTAGTGGGCCAACAAACTCTAGTGTTACGCCAAGGCCAATTGGAATGCGCTCTATGGCAAAGTAAAATACCATATTCATTGCACCAAGAGAAAGGCCATATAAAATTACATATTTCCATTGCTTAGCATTCAGCTCACTCAGTTTTGGACGAAAAGTAAGAAGTAAAATAATGGCAGATAGACCTATTCTTAACGAAGCAGTTGCAGCAGCTCCGATCTCCGGGAAAAGACCTTTTGCTATCGCCGCACCACATTGAACACTAACTATGGCCAATAAAACTGCAGGAATCGGTGGAATGATAAATTTGCTTTTCATTCGGAATGTTAAATGAGCGGCAAAAGTACATATTATAGCAAGAGAATTGCTAATAAACAAGTTTATAGCCTTGGCCTCTTATGCTGATGATAAAGACAGATGGATCGTCTTTCAAATATTTTCTCAGCTTTGCAATAAACACATCAAGGCTGCGGCCAGAAAAATAATCATTGTTATTCCATAAGATATTTAAAATGGTATTTCGCTCAAGCATTTTATTTCGGTTTAGCAAAAGCATCTGTAAAATTTCGGCTTCTCGATGGGTTAAAGTTTTTTGAATGTCCTCCCAAACTAAAATACCTTCTGGATAGGTAAATTGATATTTGCCTATATTAATCGCTTGTTTCTGCATTTCCTTTGGCTTAGAAACCAACCTGTTTTGGCTTAATAAGGCTTTAATTCTGATCACAAGTTCTTCTATGCTGAATGGTTTCTTGAGGTAATCGTTACCTCCACTTTCAAATCCGGTTACAACATCGTTGGGTAGCGATTTTGAAGTAAGGAAAATAATAGGCGTTAGCGTATCAGTTTGTCTAACTTGTTTTGAAATTGAAAATCCATCTCCATCTGGAAGCATAACATCTAATACCAGAATATCAGGTTTAATAGAATGGTATTTAGAAATTGTTTCGGAGGCTGTTTGTGTATGGATAACTTCAAAACCCTTTAACATTAAAGTTTCTTTAACAATTTCAGCTAAGGCGGGTTCATCTTCGGCCAAAAGGATTTTACTCATAGCGGCCAACCTAAAATTAATGTTGTTCCGGCACCTAATTTACTTTCTATTTTATACCAGCCCGAATGTTGTTGCATAATCTTTTTTACATAATTTAAACCTAATCCATAACCTTTAACGGGATGGCTGTTTTTTGTGCTTACCCGATAGAATTTATCGAATACCATAAGCGTTTCTTTTTCTGCAATGCCAATTCCATTATCCTTAAGTTTTATAACCATATAATTTCTTTGTTTTTCTACAGTGATTTTAATGTTGGTATCAGCTGCCGAATATTTAATTGCATTATCTAAAACGTTATTAATTGCATGTTGAAATTGAATCTTATCAGCTATTAAATGACTTTCTCTACTTTTGTTTTCATATTGTAGCGTAATCGTCTTAGAATTTGCCATCTGATGCAGATTAATCAAATCTGTTATGATGTTATCAATATCAATATCTTCTTTATTAATTTTTGAAACACCTTCATTATACATCGCCAGATTCATTACTTTATCTACAAGTAGATTCAGCCTTTCAATTTCATTTTTTGCGTAAGTTAAATACCTGTCTGTCTTTTCTTTATCATCCAAAATCGTTTGATTTTTTAAGGCCTCAATGGCTACCGAAACCGTTGCGATGGGAGTTTTAAATTCATGAGTGATATTACTGATGAAATCATTCTTAATAGCAGATAGGCGTTTCTCTTTGAAAAGACTTTTTAGAATAAAAACCATGCAGCCAGAGATAATCAGGATCATGGCCAGTGATGAGTATAAAATTAAACTAATTTGAGAAAGAATGTAAGATGTAGGGCTTTTAAACATGGCCCTAACATAACGCTGGTTATCAGTATACCTATAAGTTGAAAAAGCTTTTGTGATAACAGAATAAGACTTCGATAACTTAAAATTTAATATGCTTTTATTATTCGTGCTATCTTCCTTTTTAACCATAAAGCTATATGGAATATTTATATTTCGTTCTTTCAGATAAAGATTAAATGCTGGGCGGAGTCTGGTTGTATCGAATTGATATTTCTTTGCCTGTTCATTCATAAAAACACCCAGTTTTTGCGTTCTATAGTAAATGGTATGTGTCTCTAAATCCTCTTCTCTCATTGCAAGTGCCAAAGCTCTTGCCACGTGTTTTCTAACACTGGTATCACTTTTATCTTTCGGAAGTGCTTTGCTATAATTAGCTAAGCTAAAAGAAGAGGAAAACTTATCCTTTGCATTTCCTTTGGCAGCTATGGTGTAAACGTACTTTTTATCGTCTTTATGAAACTTTGCACTAATTATGAATGCGTTTGTATCAAGGATTTTATTTTCTACAATTTTCTGTATCGTATCACAACGTAAACTAAGTTCCTTTTTTATGCCGTCTTCAAAGGCAAGGTTTACTTCTTTCTCGAAATTTACCTTCGTAACGTTATAGTATTTAACAATCCAATAAGCTTGTAATGCCAATAAACCCGTCATTGCAACAAAGCAAACAACAACTAACAAGCTGGCCTTTTTACGCATAATTCAAATGTATATAATTCTTAAGTGCCAATTAAACCCGTTAACATAATATAACCTTAATTAACCTGGTGGATAACTTTTCTCAAATTTCCAATCTCCAATTTTGAAGAAATATTTTAAAATTATGAAGCTAATATTTTTTAATCTCTTTTTTGCTTTGGTAGGAATGAATGCGATGGCTCAGGGCTTACAGGCTAAAAGTGGAGAACAATTTCCTGATATCCCAATTCAGAATTTAATTAATGCGCCTGTTAAATCAGTTTCGCTCAATAAGCCGCAAAATAAAATTTATATTTTAAATATCTGGGGAACCTGGTGTTCTCCCTGCTTGCCAGAAATGGATACCCTTGCAAAATTACAGCTTGATAACCAAAATACGATTCAGGTTATCGGTTTATCAGACGATACACCAGAAAGATTAAATACCTATTTGAAAAAGAAACCATCTAAAATATGGCTTGCAAGCGATACTTCCGATTTTTTTTACCAGTTATTTGCGCTCGCCTATGTTGGGCAAAGCATTATCATTAATCCCAAAGGGAAAATTGTAGCGCTGGTAAGAAGTGACTCTATTACTCAATCAATGATAGATAAACTAATCAAAGGCGAAGCCATAAAATCAAGCGGAGAAACCAAAAAAGAAAAACTTGCGGGTAATGGCGATCCGTTTGCCGTAGACTCGACTTTAAATCATAGCTTTTCGTTAAGGGGTTATATGCAGGGACAACCTTCGGGTAGTAACAGATATCTAGACAAAGGTATATACAGAATGAGGAGAATCAGTTTTACAAATGCAACAATTTTAAGTTTATATAAAGATGCTTTTGGTATCGTTTCTCAAAAACAATTGGTATATGAAGTGCCTGAAAAAGACGTTTCGGATTATGAAAATAAAGAAAGCTTATACTCGCTTGATTTACTGGTTAAGCCTGAGCAAAAGGATAGCTTGATGTGTACACTACAGAAATATCTTTTAGTAAACTTACCAGTTAAAGCGAGGATTGAATATCGTGATATGCCAATTTACGCTTTGGTTAATAAAAACTTTAAAGCCATTGAGTCTGCTAAAAGCGAGTTGAGTTATAGTTTCAGCGGACGCGGTTATGATGGCACAGGTGCAAAAATGGCAGACTTTGCAGAAACTTATTTAGCAAATGAGTTTGCTTTGCCCGTGGTGGATGAGACAGGTTTTGATAAACGATACGATATAAAAACCAATGTGGAGATGAGAACTAAAGATGGCGTTATGAAATCGATAAACGATATTGGTCTTGATGTGGTTAAGAAAGAGAAAAAAATGAAAGTTTTAGTGTTTTACAAGTAGGAATTAACTAAAAAAGAGGCATGGATCTTTCCGTGCCTCTGCTCTATTATTATATATAATATCCCTACGAGAATAGCTCCTGCTCGTCTCTATTTTCAGTCGGAATTTTCTTTAGAAAATCATCAAAACCCGAACCTATATTATCAGAATAAATACCATAAGCATCTAAAATATATCCAATATTTTTATCCTTATCTTCCACTAAATAAAGTACTGAATTATCTCCAGGATCAGAATCTCCCTCAAATCTATAAGTTTTTACTATTGTCAGATCTTCTGGTTTATAAATGTTGCCTAGCGATTTGCTTTGCATTTTACCATGATCAGACATTTTTAATTCGTTATCTTTTCCTTTCAGCCTCAACTTTTCTAAAATTTGACTCAAAGTATTCATTGCAATTGGCCGTTCCATAATTATATCATTTTATACTTCTTAAACATGTGGCTTCTTAAATGGTTTTAATGTGTTCAGTTTTTTAATCAAACCAAATGATTGCCAATCTGTTTCATATAAAACTAAATTTAAAAGGATGAAAAAATATTTCTTAGGATTAACGATTGCTAGTATCGCATTATTGAGTGCTTGTGGTCAGAAAGAAAGCAAACTGGCTACAGCAAACTTAGCAGAAACTGCAGATCCGTCAAAAAGTATCGGCAAAGCTACCTTTTATGGGTTAAGTGATGGAAAAATTAAAATGGATTTAGAGTTGAAATTTGCTTCAAGAGCAGATAGTAGCGTTGCGGTGCATTTTCATGAGCATGGAGATTGTGGCGATATGGGAGAGAATACTCATGGGCACTGGAATCCAACGAAGGAAAACCACGGCAAGTGGGATTCAGGTGCATTCCATAGTGGTGATATAGGCAATATAAAATTGGATTCGAAAGGAGAAGCAAAGATTTCGATCACTACAGATCGTTGGAGTGTGCAAGATGGCGATGTTAAAAATATTATAGGAAGAGGCATTATTGTTCATGGAGGAACAGACGATTATAAAACACAGCCTACAGGTAATTCTGGCCCTCGGGTCGGTTGTGGTGTAATCGAAGCAGTTAAGTAATACACTTCACAAGTTCTTTAAAGCGTAAAGCGATTAATTTTTAATCGCTTTTTTTATGTAATCTTTACCCGGTTGTCATCATGATTAAAAACCTAAACTTATGGCAACTTTAAACGAAACTACAAATGGCAAGCCTGCTAAAGGAAGAGCGAAAAAAGCAGCACCAAGAGTCGATTTAACGGCAATGGTCGATCTCATGTTTTTGCTAACCACATTTTTTATGTTAACCACATCGTTGGGTACATTGAATGCTGCAGATGTAGCCAAACCAGATGAGTGTGCTGGCTGTACAATGGATTATCCTGCTTCACGAACGATGACGGTTTTACTTGGCAAAAACAATCAGGCAGTTAGCTATCTGGGTACAGCTGATGCATCAATCATGACAATTTCTTCTATTGATGATCTTCAGAAAGAAATAGTGGCGAATAAATTTAAAGTGGCCAAAGTGCATGGAGCTGATCCATCAAAATACATGATTGTGATTATCAAGCCAACTAAAACTGCTAAATTTCAAGATTTTGTTGATGCAATTGACGAAATGAAGATCGCTGATATTAAGTCTTATAGTATCGACGATAAAAATATATTAAAACAAGAAGCTGGTTTTTTAAAATCGAAAGGCTTATAGTAAGTCTAAAAGCAAAAAAGCTTCCCGTTGATGATTACGGGAAGCTTTTTCTATATTTCTGTCGAATTAAATTCCGAATGCCGCCTTAACCTGATCTACATAATCCAATTTTTCCCAGGTAAACAGTTCAACACTAACGGTTTTTTCTTCACCGTAAGGGTTTTTGAAAGTTTTACTTACAGTTTCCGGGGTTCTGCCCATGTGCCCATAAGCAGCTGTTTCGCTATAAATCGGGTTTCTTAATTTCAAACGTTGCTCAATGAAATAAGGACGCATATCAAAAATTTCTTCTACTTTCTTGCTTATTTCGCCATCAGTTAAGTCAACTTTTGCAGTTCCATAAGTTACCACGTTAATTGAAGTCGGTTTTGCAACACCGATAGCGTAAGAAACCTGAACCAACACCTCATCGCATAAGCCAGCAGCAACAAGATTTTTTGCAATATGGCGAGTAGCATAAGCAGCACTTCTATCTACCTTACTTGGATCTTTGCCAGAAAAAGCGCCACCACCGTGAGCACCTTTACCACCATAAGTATCTACAATAATTTTTCGGCCAGTTAAACCTGTATCCCCGTGTGGGCCGCCAATTACAAACACTCCGGTCGGATTGATGTGGTAAGTGATATCATCATTAAATAAATGAGCGTATTGAGGATATTTAGCTTTGATTCGCGGAATTAAAATGGAAACCAAATCACTTTTAATTTTGGTCAACATTTCTTCGTTGGCAGCGTCTTTATCAGCTTTGGATTCAGAGTTAGGCTTTATAAAATCATCATGCTGTGTAGAAATAACAATGGCATCTATGCGTTGAGGCTGGTTATCGTCAGAATATTCTAACGTAACCTGCGATTTTGCATCTGGGCGTAAATAGCTGATTTCAGAATTCTCTCTTCTTAAATTGGCTAATTCCCTCAATAAAGCGTGAGATAAATCAAGCGCCAATGGCATATAATTTTCAGTTTCGTTTGTAGCATAACCAAACATCATTCCCTGGTCGCCTGCTCCCTGCTCTTCTTTACTACTTCTGTCTACCCCTTGATTAATATCTTGCGATTGTTCGTGAATGGCAGATAGAATACCGCATGAGTTGGCTTCGAACATGTATTCGCTTTTTGTATAACCAATTTTTTTGATCACATCACGGGCAATCTGTTGAACATCTAAATAGGTTTTTGATTTTACCTCTCCAGCTAAAATTACTTGCCCGGTAGTTACTAAAGTTTCACAAGCTACTTTAGATTCTGCGTCGAATGCTAAGAAATTATCAATTAGTGCATCCGAAATTTGATCGGCAATTTTATCTGGATGACCTTCAGATACAGATTCTGATGTAAATAAATACGACATTTATTAAATATTATTAGTGAAAAATAAACAAAATTAATAATTGCCAAAACCCCTTGAAAACAGGTTTGTTATGATTGGAAGGAGGCATTAGCAATTTTTTTAAGTGGTTGCAATCCGGTCCCGACGATCGGGATAGCAAATCAATCCACTTTTAATGCCTGCAAAATTAGCATATTTTCTTTATTTCAAAAATTATAGATTATTTTGTACGCTCATTCTTACACTTTGCACACAAAGAACAATATACTTTTCATTATTAACCCTATTTCCGGTGGAAAGGGAAAGCTGCGTATTCCTGATTTTATCGATAAGTATCTTGATAAAGAAAAGTTTAATGCAAATTTTGTATTCACAGAATATGTGGGTCATGCTGCGGAACTGGCAGATGAGGCCGCATCCAAAAATTTCGACGTGATTGTTGCCGCGGGCGGCGATGGTACCATTAATGAAGTGGCTACCAAAGTTCTAAAACATAACATCACATTGGGCGTTCTGCCACTAGGTTCTGGAAATGGGTTGGCTCGTTTTCTAAATATTCCCAAAAACCTGCGCCACGCAATAATGGCAATTAATGCATTTAAAGTAGATAAAATCGATACTGCTGAATTCAATAACAAATGTTTCTTTAATTTAGCAGGGATGGGTTTTGACGCACATTTGAGCTCAGCTTTCTCGCGAGATAAAAAACGTGGTCTTGCCGGATATGTTAAACTGGGGTTTCAAGAGGTTTTCAACTACAAGCCAGAACAATATCTAATTGATATTGATGGCAAGAAATATAGCAGGAAAGCGTTTGCCGTTAGTATCGCAAATTCTTCGCAATATGGTAACGATGTTTACATATCGCCCAATGCATCAGTAAAAGATGGTTTGCTCGATGTTTGCATTATTAAGCCTTTTTCTATTTTAAAACTACCCATGTTAAGCTACATCATGCTAAAAGGTACGGCAGAAACTTCTGATATGATCGAGATTATACGCGGAAAAAACATCAAAATTACAAGAGAACACGCCGGGCCAGTTCATGTTGATGGCGAACCCCTACAAATGAACGCCGATATTGAAGTGAGTATAAATCCACTTTCTTTAAAAGTTATAGTTCCTTAGCTTTACAAAATTTCCATTACTTTCTACCTTTGTATAATGAAACCAAAAAAAAATAGCCTGAGTGATCTTGGTGGAATCATGTATTCTACAAATCCGGAATTCGAATATGAAGAGGAAGTAGATGATACAGTAACCTCACCAAATAACCATCAAGATTTACGCGTAATGCTCGATAAGAAAAATAGGGGAGGAAAGGCAGTAACGCTTGTCACCGGTTTTAAAGGTAAAACAGAAGATCTGGAGGTTTTAGGAAAAATGCTGAAAACCAAATGCGGTGTCGGTGGATCTGTAAAAGATGGTGAAATTATGATCCAGGGCGACGTGCGAGATAAGATAATGGTTATTCTCCAAAAAGATGGTTATAAGGTGAAAAAAGCTGGTGGTTAATTTAGTAAGAGACCTTCGTTACTAAAATCGCAACATAACGTCATTTAAATGGCTCCGTCAATCCGTCCTCTTGTGCGCTGTTTCTCCCATCAAAGAAATCTGCGTCATCATACCTGTATAAACACCGGCCTCTTAGTGTATTTTTTTGTTTTTTTTAACGCTTCAAAAATGCTCTTAAAATACTGTATTTAAGATGTTTAACTAATAGTGTAATTGCTACAATATGTAAATAATTACTTAAAAATACTAGTTTATTTCATCAATTACTCTTTACCTTTGCCTCACTAACTAACTTATTGTTATGAGCAAAAAGAAACTGCATGCGCCAGATTTAAGCTATTTAAATCTAGGCGAAAACAATGCTGTAAAGTACCAATTATCTCCAATGGAATTAATTGATGAAGCCTTATTAAATAGAGAGGGCGAATTAGCATCCTCTGGCGCATTAGCTGTTGATACTGGCAAGTTTACCGGACGTTCTCCTAAAGACAGATTTATCGTGAACGACGATATCACTGAAAGAACGGTTTGGTGGGGTGACGTAAATATCAAAATTAGTCCCGCGAATTTTGATCAATTGTTTGCCAAAATCACAAGCTATCTGAAAGATAAAAAAATCTACGTTCGTGATGCTTCCGCATGTGCCGACCCTGATTACTCCATTTCTATTAGGGTAGTGACAGAAACCGCTTATCAAAATCTTTTTGCGAACAACCTTTTTTTAAGACCAGAAATTGATGATTTAGGATCTACGCCCGAATGGACAATTATTGCAGCGCCTGGCTTTTTAGCAGATCCAATAGTAGATGGCACGCGGCAAGAAAATTTCTCCATCATCAATTTTACTAAAAAGATGATTTTAGTTGGCGGAAGTGGATATACTGGAGAGATTAAAAAAGGAATTTTCTCTGTTTTAAACTTCATCCTCCCAATCTATAGAAATACACTTCCAATGCACTGCTCGGCAAATGTGGGTAAGGATGGCGATACCGCAATATTTTTTGGTCTTTCTGGAACGGGTAAAACTACTTTATCGGCTGATCCTGAGAGAGGGCTGATAGGCGATGATGAGCATGGCTGGGGAAATGATTCTGTTTTTAACTTTGAAGGAGGTTGTTATGCTAAATGTGTAGATTTAACTGAAGAGAAAGAACCACAAATATATAAAGCGATAAAATTCGGAGCACTTTTAGAAAATATAAACTTCTTTAGTGATACCAAAGAGGTAGATTTTTCAAATATTCAGAAAACAGAAAATACGCGGGTGGCTTATCCGATTGATTTTATTGACAATGCAATCTTACCGTCAATCGCATCTGTTCCAAAAAACATATTTTTTTTAACCGCTGATGCTTTTGGCGTTTTGCCGCCAATCTCGAAGTTGAATGTTGAGCAGGCCATGTTTCATTTCATGAGCGGCTACACGGCTAAGGTGGCAGGAACGGAGGCGGGTATTACCGAGCCTCAACTCACATTTTCAGCTTGTTTCGGTAAGGCTTTTCTTCCATTGCACCCTTCAAAATATGCGGCGTTATTGGGCGAAAAAATGAAAGCTCATAAAGTAAATGTTTGGCTAGTGAACACGGGTTGGAGTGGCGGCCCATATGGCGTTGGAAAGCGAATGAAATTAAGTTATACCAGAGCAATGATTTCTGCTGCTTTGAACGGAGGTTTAGATCATAACCACTACAAAATGCACCATGTTTTTAAATTAATGATTCCTTTACATTGCCCTAACGTTCCCGATGAAATGTTAGATCCATCAAAAACATGGAGCAACCAGGAAGAATACTTTTTAAAAGCTTATGAACTGGCAAATGCTTTTGCAGATAATTTTAAGCAGTTTGAACAACCCAAAGTGTCAAAACTACACCAAGAAGAGTTAAAAGTGTGCTAATTTGTGTTTAAAATACATTTTTTGGGCAAAAAATTTGCAATTAGGTTTTTTTTTAGTTTTTATTGTGAAAGAATTGCCTCTAGCTGGGGCAATTCTTTTGTTATACGCCTATGGTGGTTACCGTAAACTAAATCTTAAGTAACGATTTAATTGTTTATTGATTTATTAATTTGTAATTTAAAATCAATTTATAAATTTGTTTTTCGCAACAAAATCAGATAACAATCGTTGTGTGTAGTACAAAAGTAAAAACAGCAAAAAATTAAAAACAAGAACTAAAACTAAAAATTAAAAAAAAATGGCAAACGCACCAAAACCAACAACTGTTAAAAAAGAGAGCTCTTCAAGTGCTTCAAATGTTTTTGCAACATTAGTAATTCCAATTTGTATTGTAATCGGCTTTATCATTTGGAGATTTGTATTAGGAGATCCATCAAACTTTATCGACAATAACAACGAAAATTTACCATTACCAAACAACTATCCAGGTACAGCTTATAAAGGTGGTCCAATCGTAGCGATCTTAATCGGTTTATTATTAACTACAATCGTTTTCTCTATCGAGCGTTTAATCGTTATTGGTAAAGCAAGCGGTAAATCAAGCTTAGATACTTTTATCATTAAAGTTAAAGGTTTATTAAACGCTGGTAACATCGAAGCTGCAAAAGCAGAATGTGATAAACAACAAGGATCTGTTGCTAACGTAATCAAATCTGGTTTGAAAAAATATAGCGAAGTTGAAGCTGACACTAACTTAGATGTTGAGCAATCAATTGTTGCCATCCAAAAAGAAGTTGAAGAAGCTACAGCTTTAGAAATGCCAATGTTAGAGCAAAACTTAACCATCATCGCTACTTTGGTATCAATCGGTACTTTGATCGGTTTATTGGGTACAGTAACAGGTATGATCCGTGCATTCGCCGGTTTAGCAAACTCTGGTGCTCCAGATCAATCAGCATTAGCGGTAGGTATCTCTGAGGCACTAATCAATACAATGACTGGTATCGGTGTATCTACATTAGCGATTATCATGTACAACGTGTTAACTTCAAAAATTGATAAGTTAACGTATGCTATTGATGAAGCTGGTTTCAGCATCGTTCAAACTTACGCTAGCTCGCATAAATAATATTTTGAAAATATTTTTACCGGCTTTATGGAAAACCGGAAAAAAGATCATCATTATTAAAAAGTAAAAATATTATGCCTAGAATTAAAGTTAAAAGAACCAGTACAGTAACAGATATGACCGCCATGTGCGACGTAGCTGCACTGTTACTTACGTTCTTCATATTAACTGCTACGGCGAAACAACCTGAACCATTAGCGGTATCCACTCCTTCATCAACGTATGAATTTAAGGTGCCCGCTGAGAACAATGCAATTTTAACCATTGGTCAGGGTAAGGTTTTTTTCGAGGTTGCAGGTCAGAAAGTTAAGGCTAGAACCTTAGAGTTGATTGGTCAACAGTATAACATTACATTTTCTCCTGAAGAGATTAAAAAGTTTTCTTTAGTTGCATCATTCGGTGTTCCTGTATCAAGTCTAAAATCGTTTCTTGCACTTGATGGAGGTGAGCGTATGAAGCCGGGAGTACAAAATGGAATTCCGACAGATTCAACTGATAATCAGTTAAACTCATGGGTACTACAAGCCCGTACTGCAACTGCAGAGGTTAATTCTCAACCAATGCGTGTAAGTATTAAAGGAGATTCAAAAGAAGAATATCCGGTAGTTAAAAAAATTGTGGATGTATTGCAAAAGCAAAAAGTAAACAAATTCTTGTTGGTTACAAACGCTGAAGCTAGAAGAAAATAAGAAATGGCAGAATTAAACACAGGCGGGAAGAAAGCCACGCCAAGAGTCGATATGACGCCGATGGTAGATTTGATGTTCCTTTTGGTGACATTCTTTATCTTAACAACCTCAATTTCTACGCCACAGGCAATGGATATTGTGAAGCCAGATAAAGATGATAACAACAAGGACAATAGATTGGAACTGAAAGCTTCTAAAACCATGACTATTTTATTAGGTAAAAATGATAAGGTAGCTTGGTATATGGGAGAAGCTGGTGCAACAGCTCCAACTTTTGAAAATTTATCACAAGTTGAAAAATCGATTATCGACAATAGAAAAACAGCAGATGCATCTGGTGTAAAAGGAGAATTTGTGGTATTGGTTAAACCAACCAGCGGTTCTAACTTCAAAAACTTTGTTGATATCATGGATGAATTAGAAATATTGAAGGTAAAAGTTCGTCAGATTGATGACGACAATATCTTAGATAATGAAAAAGAAGCTATGAAAGCTCAAGGTATTTTATAATTTGTTAAATCAGTAACCATGTCAAAGTTAGATATTTTAAGAAGTCAGTGGATTGAAGTGGTTTTTGAAGGAAAAAACAAAAACTACGGCGCTTACCAGTTGCGTAAAACCAACGGGTCCAATACCACTCGGGCATTGATTATTGGTTCAATAGTATTTCTTGCATTATTCTTCGCTCCTAAAATCTATGGCCTTATCAAAGGTTCAATGGATACGGAAGAGAAAGTTGAAAAAGCAAAAGAGGTAATTATTGCTCCACCGCCCCCAGTAAATCCAGAAACACCACCACCGCCACCGGTAGAGCCACCGCCACCAAAAGTGGATCAGGTAAAAATGCCACCTCCAATCGTAAAGCCAGATGAGCAAGTACGTGATGAGGAACCACCAACGGTTGAGAAATTAAAAGAAGCTGATCCAGGTCAGCGTGATATCAAAGGTGATCCAACTGCTGATATCGTAATTGCCGAGCCAGTAGGTGAGGGCCCTAAAAGAGAAGCTGCTGTTGCTGTTGATGATAATAAAGTTTATGACTTCGTTAGTATCGAGAAACAACCAGAGTTCCCGGGAGGTATTTCTAAGTTTTACGGTTATTTAAGTAAAGCAATTAAGTACCCGCCAATGGCACAAGAAAACAACGTTCAGGGTAAAGTATTTTTATCTTTCGTTGTGGAAAAGGATGGTAAGTTAACTGATATTACAGTTACCCGTGGTTTGGGTAGCGGTACTGATGAAGAAGCTATCCGCGTACTAAAGGCAAGTCCACGTTGGAACCCAGGTATTCAAAATGGTAAGCCTGTAAGGGTAAAATACAACATCAACGTTAACTTTACATTGAACTAATTAGTAAATGTTAAATTTTGATATTTTTAAGCAAAAATCGCCTAAACAGCGGTTTTTGCTCATTTTAGGCCTAGTCACCTTCGTGCTTTATGTAGTGATGGGTCTAGCGTTTATCTTCTGGGAGCCACTGGCAATCAGGTTTAATTTTATTCCAGCCTGGGGAAGAATAGCCATTGGTATCTTTTTAATCTTTTATGCTTTCATCAGGCTTTTAAGTTTGGGGAGACGAGACTAAGACACATGAAAAACATTCTTTATCTATTTATTGTACTGGGTTTACTTTCTTGCAAGAGAAAAGATAAACCAGCCGAAGTAAAGGAAACACGTACAAGCGGTACATTAAGAATTCTGGTAGACGAAAGTGTTAGCCCAATTATAAAGGAGCAGATCAACATTTTTAATTTGGATTATCCAGATGCAAAATTTGAGCTAACTGTAAAACCAGAGGAGAAAATCATCCCTGCATTTCTAAACGATAGTGTTCGGGTAATTGTAATGCCTAGGTTACTCACTAAAGCGGAAGAAAAATACTATACACAACGAGGAATAAGAATTAATTCTACAAGATTTGCAGTTGATGGAATAGCATTAATTACAAATAAAGACAATATTGATAGCACAATTACCGTTAAAGAAGTTGTTGATATTTTACAAGGTAAGGGTTCTGGAAAAAAATTGGTCTTTGATAACGCTTATTCAAGTACCTTTCAATACCTTAAGCAGTTGGCTAATATAAGTCAGTTCCCAGCTCAAGGTGTTTACTCAAAAAGTTCTAGCGCTGACGTGATTAAACTTATTGCAGAAGATAAAACTTTTATTGGTATTTTAGGCGTTGATTGGGTTTCTGATAAGAATACGCAATTAGCACAATATCTATCCAAGGTAAAAATGCTAGGTGTTAAAAACCTTAAAGGTAAGCCAGGTGATGATAAGTTTTATCAGCCCACTCAGGATAATCTTATTAATGGTGTTTATCCATTCTTAAGGAATGTGAACATAATAGATTGCGAGGGAAGAGATGGTTTAGGCACAGGATTTGCAACGTGGTTAAGAAGTCAGAGAGGTCAATTGATTGTACTTAAATCAGGACTCGGTCCGCACAAGTTAATGCCAAGACAAATTAATCTGACAAACGGAAAATAAACTAATAAATTGAACCACGAAGTTGTAAAACACTTCATTTAACTAAAATGGAATATCCGATGTATAAGACGTTTAACAAGCTTATATATCACTATTAAAAAACAATAAAGAACTATGAAAATTTCAAAGAAAGCAATAACCTTAAATCTAGGTTTGGTGTTGATGGGTTCTGCAGTTTTTGCTCAAAATTTAAATGACGCGAAAAAAGCCATTGACGCTGAACAGTACCAGAAAGCATCATCAATGTTAAAATCATTGGTGAGCTCACAAGCATCAAACGGTGAAAATTACTATAATCTCGGTTTGGTTTACTTAAAAACTGGTTACATAGATTCGGCTCGTGCTGTATTTACCAAGGGTGTTACAGCAGATCCAAAAAATAATTTGAACTTAATTGGTTTAGGCGAGGCAGATATGCTATCAAATAATCCGTCTTCTGCAAAAACGAATTTTGATAAAGCAGTTGCCTTAGCCCCAAAAGATTACAAAACTTATTTGTATATCGGTAAAGCTTATTTAGCTCAAGATAAACCAAGTGATGACGTATCTAAACCTGACTACACTAATGCATTGGCCAATATTAACAAAGCTGATGAATTGGATTCGAAAGATAAAGATGCGGAAATCTTTTTAGCGCAAGGTGATGCTTATGCATTACAGAAAAAGAATTCTGAAGCATTAGGTCCATACTTCCGTGTAAATGATATCGATCCAACCAACCGTAGAGCAAAAACTCAGATTGGTAAAATGTATAAAGAATCGAGAGCATTTCCAGAAGGTGAAAAAGAATTACAGGATGTAATTGCTGCTGATCCAAATTATGGTCCTGCTTACCGTGAATTAGGCGAGCTTTACCTACAGTGGAGTAGCTTTGGTACCGATCAGGAAAAAGCTAAAAAAGGAATTGAGAACTACAAGAAATACATGGATTTAACTGATAAATCTTTGGAATCTCAGTTGCGTTATGCTCAGTTCTTATTCTATGCTAAAGATTATCCAACTTTAGAACAAGTTGCTTCATCTATTCAGGCGCCTGCAGGAAGTGCAAAAGCAGCTGTTGTTGATAGAATGAAAGGTTGGGCAGCTTATGAGAATAAGAACTACCCTGCAGCCTTAACAAGCATGACTTCTTTCTTTGCAAAGGAAAAAGACACAACCAAAATTTTAGGTAACGATTATCTTTATTTAGGTAAAGCACAGTTACAAGCTGGCCAAGATAGTTTAGCTTTAAACAATATTATCAAGGCAACAAGAGTAGATTCAGCTAACGCTGATGCGCTATCAGAAGCTGCTGCTGCATTATATAAAGCAAAGAAATATGCTAAATCGGCAGATGTTTACGAATTAGCTGCTAAATATAATCCAAATGGAAAAGGGTCTCTTTATAACTATTTATACATCGGTATAAACAGATTCTTAGAATCTTATTATTTGAAAAAAGATAAAAAACCATTGAATATCGAAGGTTTAGTTAGAGCTGATACTGCTTTGGGTCAATTATCAAAAGCTTCACCTGATTTTGCTTTAGCATATTTTTACCGAGCTAGAATCAACGACTATATCGATCAGACTAAAAATGGCGAATCAACAAAAGGCTTGATGATTCCTTATTATGAAAAATATGTTACGTTAGTTAAGCCAGAAGAACAAGCTTCTGCGAAAAATAACTTAATTGAATCATATAGATTATTAGGTGCATGGTATGCAGATAAAGATAAGCCAAAAGCAATTGATTATCTTAATAAGTGCTTAGCATTAGATCCTGCGGATACATATGCAAGTGCGAAACTAAAGGAATTAAGTGGAGCAGCAGCACCAAAAGGAAAAGGTAAGTAATTAACAAGTTAAATAATTTAGAAAGGCAGAGTTTGGTTACTCTGCCTTTTTCTTTTACTTTTGCATTAGAAAATAAAGATTATGCAAGCGCAAAGTACCTCGATAGATTTTTTACCAATAATATTTCAAGTAATCGTAGCCCTGGGTTTTGTGGTTACCACCTTAGTGGCAACACACTTTTTAGGCCCAAAACGTAAAACGCTTGATAAACTGGAAACATTTGAAGCAGGTGTTAAATCTGTGGGTAATGCTCGTCAGCCGTTTTCGATTAAATATTTTGTTGTGGCAATTTTATTTGTGCTTTTTGATATTGAAGTTATCTTTATGTATCCTTGGGCAGTGAATTTTAGAGCGCTAAGAATGGACGGAATGATTGAGATGTTCATCTTTATGGGCACGTTGTTACTGGGTTTCATCTACGTCATCAAAAAGAAAGTATTAGACTGGAACTAGTTGATTCGCAGTTATCAGCAGAAAATTGCAGTTAATAGTCCTCGATTTCAAAATTGTAAACTGAAAATTGCTAATTGCATAACTGAATGTGTATGTTGCACACTAACCAATGGGAATTTTAATTATTTAGAAAGGTTCTAAATCAAGTTAAGCTAGTTTGATTGCCTTTAAAATATTGTAAATTTGTTGCTCATTCTGCAAAGGGATGAGCATTTTTTGTTTATAAACATGAGTGAAATTAATATAGTTGATGCGCCTCCAGGAACCGAAGGACCTGGGTACTTTGCCACTTCGTTAGATAAAGTGATAGGTTTGGCTCGTTCAAATTCATTATGGCCTTTACCGTTTGCCACTTCTTGTTGCGGAATTGAGTTTATGGCAACCATGGGTTCTCACTACGATTTAGGTCGTTTCGGTGCAGAACGTTTGAGTTTTTCTCCTCGTCAAGCCGATGTTTTAATGGTTATGGGTACCATTGCTAAAAAGATGGCTCCGGTGTTAAAGCAAGTTTATATCCAAATGGCTGAACCACGTTGGGTAATGGCAGTTGGAGCTTGTGCAAGTAGTGGAGGTATTTTCGATACTTATTCTGTTTTGCAAGGTATTGATGAAGTAATCCCTGTGGATGTTTACGTTCCGGGTTGCCCGCCAAGACCAGAGGCTATTTTAGACGGTTTCCAACGCATTCAGGATTTAGTAAAAAATGAATCTGGAAGAAGAAGAAATTCTGATTATTACAAAGAACTTTTAGGTCAATACGGCATTAAATAATGGAAGAAACAACGTTGAATAACGACATCCACGTTAAGCTGACTGAGAGGTTTGGCGAAAAGGTTACTGCAGTTTCTGAGCCTTATGGTTTTTTAACTTTCGTAACCTACAAAGATGTTATCGTAAATGTACTTTCACATCTCAAAGAAGAGTTAAAATTCAATTTCCTTACTGATATTACAGCTGTTCATTATCCTGGTAAAGACCATGGTATTGCTGTTGTATATCATCTGCATAACATGGTAGAAAAAGTGCGGATTAGAATTAAAGTTTTCATTTCTGAGCAAAATCCTACCATACCAACGGCGACAACAATTTGGAAAGGTGCGAACTGGATGGAGAGAGAAACCTACGATTTATTCGGGGTTAAGTTCGAAGGTCATCCCGATTTACGCCGTATTTTGAATATGGATGATTTAGGTGTGCATCCAATGTTGAAGCAATATCCATTGGAAGACCCGAACCGAGTTGATAAAAAAGATGAATTTTTTGGAAGGTAATTTATATGAATCATAACCATCCGGTATATACAGATAACGACCCGCAAAGTGAGCTGGTGACCTTAAACTTAGGCCCAACACACCCAGCAACACATGGTGTTTTTCAAAACGTTTTGCAGTTAGACGGCGAGCGTATTGTAAGCGGCGTTTCTACAATTGGGTATATCCACCGTGCTTTCGAAAAGATTGCCGAGCATCGCCCTTTCTATCAAATTACACCATTAACCGACCGTTTGAATTATTGCTCATCGCCTATTAACAATATGGGTTGGCACATGACGGTTGAAAAGTTGTTAAATATTCAGATGCCTAAACGCGTAGATTATCTTCGCGTGATTGTGATGGAGCTTTCGCGTATTGCCGATCACATTATCTGTAATACGATTATCGGTCAGGATACCGGAGCAACAACTACTTTCCTTTACCTTTTCCAATTCCGTGAGCATATTTACGAAATTTTCGAAGAGGTATGCGGTGCCCGTTTAACAACTAATATTGGCCGTATTGGTGGTTTCGAAAGAGATTTTAATGAAGTGGCCTTTGCGAAGATTAATAAATTTTTAAAAGAGTTTCCAGTTGCTTTGAAGGAGTTTGAAAATCTTTTAACCCGTAACCGGATTTTCATTGATAGAACAGCTGGTGTTGCGGAAGTAACTCAAGAGGCTGCTTTGGAGTACGGCTGGACTGGTCCACTTTTACGTGCTACGGGTATAGATTATGATGTTCGTGTAAGCGACCCGTATTCTTCATATCAGGACTTCGATTTTGAGGTTCCCGTTGGAACAAGTGGTGATATTTATGACAGATATTTGGTTCGTAACGAAGAAATGTGGCAAAGTTTGCGCATTATTGAGCAAGCCATTGTGAAGCTGAAAACAGAGCCAAAAGGTATTTTTCATGCTGATGTTCCTGAATTTTATCTTCCTCCGAAACAAGAAGTTTATAACAATATGGAAGCATTAATTTACCATTTCAAAATTGTGATGGGAGAAATTGATGCACCAAAAGCAGAAGTTTATCATGCTGTAGAAGGTGGAAATGGTGAATTAGGTTTCTATTTAATTAATGATGGAGGCCGTACACCATATCGTTTACACTTCCGCAGGCCAAGTTTTATAAATTACCAAATGTTTGCACCAATGAGCGAAGGCATGTTATTGTCTGATGCCATTATCAACATGAGTAGTATGAATATTATTGCAGGAGAATTAGATGCTTAAAGTAGAAGAACAAACACCTGTAGTGTTCTCATCAGAATTGCTTGCCAAATTTGATGATGTTAAAAGTCGTTATCCTTTGGGTAAGGAAAAATCAGCTTTGCTGCCATTATTGCATTTAGTACAAGCAGAATTTCTTTGGGTTCCTACATCTGCGATGGATCAAGTTGCTGAATATTTAAACATTCAACCGATCGAAGTTTACGAGGTAGCAACCTTTTACACCATGTATTTCTTAAAACCTCAAGGCAAATATGCTTTGGACGTTTGCCGTACTGGTCCTTGTTGCTTAGTTGGCGCAGAAAAAATATTAGACCACTTAGAAAATAAGTTGGGCGTTAAAGAAGGTGAAGTTACCGCAGATGGATTATTCAGCTTTAGAGGAGTTGAGTGTTTAGCTGCCTGTGGTTTTGGTCCGGTACTGCAAATTAGCCCGGAATATACTTTCTACGAAAACTTAACTATTGAAAGTGTAGATAAACTGATTGAAGATTTGAAAAATAAATAAGATTTGAGAAACTAGATATGAGATATGAGAATTGGCAATTAGTCTAAAATCTCAAGTCTCACATCTCACATCTAAAAAACAATGAGTCGCAAATTATTACTTGAGCATATAAACGTACCTGGCATCAATACACTTGAGGTCTATCGCCAAAAAGGCGGGTACCGTGCTGTGGAAAAAGCCCTTAAAACTTTAACACCTGAAGAGATTGTTGAAGAAGTAAAGAAATCAGGCTTACGCGGTCGTGGTGGTGCGGGTTTCCCAACGGGAATGAAATGGAGCTTTTTGGCTAAACCAGAAGGTGTTGCCCGCTATTTGGTTTGCAACGCCGATGAGTCTGAGCCAGGAACTTTCAAAGACCGTTATTTAATGACCTACATTCCTCATGCTTTAATTGAGGGAATGATTGTTTCTAGTTTTGCCTTGGGCGCCAAGGTTTCATACATCTACGTTCGTGGAGAAATGATGCCTCAGATCCGTATTTTGGAAAAGGCAATTGCGGAGGCAAAAGCTGCTGGATTGTTAGGTAAAAACATTTTAGGAACAGGTTACGATTTAGAATTATATGTTCAGCCGGGTGGTGGCGCCTACATTTGCGGTGAAGAAACTGCATTGTTAGAATCACTTGAAGGAAAAAGAGGTAATCCAAGAATTAAACCACCATTCCCTGCAATTGCAGGTTTATATGGTTGTCCAACAGTAGTAAATAACGTAGAGTCGATTGCTGCAGTGGTACCAATCATTAATGATGGTGGTGATGAGTATGCAAAAATAGGTATCGGTAGAAGTACAGGTACAAAATTAATATCAGCGTCTGGAAATTTAGTAAAACCAGGTGTTTATGAAATCGAATTAGGCTTGCCAGTTGAAGAATTTATTTATTCTGATGAATACTGCGGTGGTATTGCGAATGGCAAGAAGTTAAAGGCAACGGTTGCAGGTGGTTCATCTGTTCCGGTTTTGCCTGCCAATTTAACTTTGAAGTTGGCCAACGGCGAACCTCGTTTAATGAGTTACGAATCTTTATCAGAGGGCGGATTTGCTACAGGGACAATGATGGGTTCGGGCGGTTTTATCGCTTTTGATGAAGACCAATGTATTGTTCGCAATACCTGGAATTTCACTCGTTTCTATCATCACGAAAGTTGCGGACAATGTTCGCCTTGCCGTGAAGGTACTGGATGGATGGAAAAGGTATTGCACAAAATCGAGCATGGCCATGGCTCAATGGATGATGTAGATTTACTTTGGGATATTCAACGTAAAATTGAAGGGAATACCATTTGCCCATTAGGTGATGCGGCAGCTTGGCCAGTGGCGAGTGCAATCCGTCACTTTAGAGATGAGTTTGAATGGCACATTAAAGAGCCGGTGAAGAGTCAGCAACAAAATTATGGTTTAGCAAACTACGCTACGCCGATAGAAAAAGCTCCGGTAACGGAAGAAAAGTAGACAGACAGTGAGGAGAGCAAATTGGCTCGTGAAGACGAGAACCAAGGCGATATCTTAAGCACCACGTCATTGCGAGGAACGAAGCAATCCTACTGCAATGTGTATAAAATAACAAAGATTGCTTCTTGCCTCGCAATGACGGCATAAAGCAAAAAAATAAAGATTATCATTAACCATGAGTGAAAAAGTTAAGGTTACGATAGACGGGATAACAGTAGAGGTTGATAACGGAACCACTATCCTAAATGCTGCAAGGCAAATTGGAGGTGATATTGTTCCGCCAGCAATGTGCTATTATTCTAAGTTAGAAGGCAGTGGTGGTAAATGCCGTACCTGTATTGTTAAGGTAACAAAAGGTTCAGAAAAAGACCCACGCCCAATGCCTAAATTGGTTGCATCTTGCCGTACAACAGTAATGGATGGTATGGAAGTGCTGAATATTACTTCACCAGAAGTTTTAGAAGCACGTGCAGGTGTGGTCGAAATTTTATTAATTAACCATCCTTTAGATTGCCCGGTTTGCGATCAGGCTGGAGAATGTGATTTACAGAATTTAGGTTACGAGCACGGATTGCAGAAAACACGTTACGAGTTTGAGCGTCGTACTTTCGAACGTATCGATATTGGCGATAAAATTCAGTTGCACATGAATCGTTGTATTCTGTGCTACCGTTGTGTTTTTACGGCTGATCAAATTACAAACAAACGTGTTCATGGGATTTTGAACCGTGGCGACCATTCGGAAATTTCTACCTATATCCAACAAGCAGTTGATAATGATTTCTCAGGCAACGTGATCGATGTTTGCCCTGTAGGGGCTTTAACCGATAAAACCTTCCGCTTTAAAAACCGTGTTTGGTTTACTAAACCTGTTGATGCGCATCGCGATTGCGACCATGAAAAGTGCAATGGTAAAGTAACGCTTTGGTACAAGGGAGAAGATGTTTTACGTGTTACTGCCCGTAAAGACAAATTTGGCGAAGTGGAAGAGTTTATCTGCAACACATGTCGTTTCGATAAAAAAGCAACATCAGATTGGGTTATCGAACAACCTACTCACATTGATGATACTTCGGTAATTGCATCAAACCATTACGAAACATTGAAACCTTTGCATGTTATTCAGCCAAATCAGGCTTTGCAAGCAGCAAATGAAATTGAATTACATAAAACAGTTAAATACTAATGGATACAGGTTTTATCATTGAAAAATTTATTCTGGTTGCCGTAATTTTCGGTATCAGTTTGGTAATTGCCATGTATTCTACCTATGCAGAGCGTAAGGTGGCTGCTTATCTTCAAGATCGTTTAGGTCCTGATAGAGCTGGTCCTTTTGGTATTTTGCAACCTTTAGCCGATGGCGTGAAGATGTTTATGAAGGAAGAAATTATCCCGACAACATCAAACAAATGGCTATTTATTGTTGGGCCAGGTTTGGCTTTACTTTGTGCTTGTATTGGTACAGCGGTAATTCCTTGGGGTAGCCCAATGGAAATTGGTGGCAAAATTGTGCCGCTTCAAGTTGCCGATATCAACGTAGGTGTTTTATACATTTTCGGCGTGGTGTCTTTGGGCGTTTATGGCGTGATGATTGGCGGCTGGGCATCAAACAATAAATATTCTTTGTTAAGTGCTATTCGTGCTGCGTCGCAAAATATCAGTTATGAAATTGCAATGGGGCTGTCTATCATCGCTTTGCTTTTGATGACAAACACTTTAAGTCTTAAAGAAATTGTTGATCAGCAGCATGGCTGGCGTTGGAATGTTTTATACCAGCCACTTGGATTTTTGATCTTTATGGTATGTTCTTTTGCTGAAACCAACCGTGCGCCTTTCGATTTGCCAGAGTGCGAAACTGAGCTAATTGGTGGTTATCATACCGAATACTCGTCAATGAAGTTAGGTTTTTACCTTTTTGCCGAGTACATTAATATGTTTGTTTCATCGGCAGTAATGGCAACTTTATATTTCGGCGGCTACAACTATCCTGGAATGGATTACATGGCAACTTTGCTTGGTCCGACTTGGGCGCCATTATTTGGTGTTGGAGTATTCTTTGTGAAAATCGTTTTTTTCATCTTTTTCTTTATGTGGGTACGGTGGACAATCCCTCGTTTCCGTTACGATCAATTGATGAATTTAGGTTGGAAAGGTTTGATACCTTTGGCCATTGCCAACATTATAATAACTGGGGTTGTGATTGCGATTATAGAGAAGTTTTAATTATGGAATCATTAAGTAACAAGAAAAAAGTACTGGAGCAGAAGCCTTTAAGCTTCATGGAGCGTATGTACCTGCCTGCAATTGCGAAGGGCATGGGCATCACCATCAGCCACTTATTCAAAAAAGAGGCTACAGTAAGATATCCGGAAGTAGAACGTGAATTTTCTGCAAACTTCCGAGGAATGCATTCCCTGAAACGAGATGAGAATGGAAAAGAACGTTGTACAGCTTGCGGTTTATGTGCACTGTCTTGTCCTGCCGAAGCAATTACCATGATTGCGGCCGAACGTAAGCCTGAAGAAAAGCATCTGTACCGTGAGGAAAAATATGCTGCGACTTATGAAATCAATATGTTGCGTTGCATTTTCTGTGGATTATGTGAAGAGGCTTGTCCGAAAGAGGCAATTTATTTAGACGGACCAATTGTACCGGCTGATTATTTACGTAAGGATTTTATTTACGGAAAAGACAAATTGGTTGAGGCTCCGTTAGAAATGAAAAAATAATAGTTGTCATCCTGAGCTTGTCGAAGGACCAAACAAATAACCTAATCCGTCATTGCGAGGAACGAAGCAATCCTAAAGCAATGGCAATAAAAATGAGATTGCTTCGTACCTCGTAATGATGAGGAGTACAAACAAATAATAAATTAATGAGTACACAAGTATTCTATTTCGTAGCCACATTAAGTATCATCTTTTCGCTGATGGTGATTTTTGCAAAAAATCCAATTCATAGCGTTTTGTACTTAATCCTTACCTTTTTCACCTTCACGGTACATTATGTATTGTTGAATGCACAGTTTTTAGCCGTTGTAAACTTCATCGTTTACATGGGTGCCATCATGGTATTATTCTTATTTGTACTGATGCTCCTCAACCTGAATAAGGAAACCGAGCCTGTAAAATCACCATTGATTAAAATTGTAGGTGTAATTGCAGGGTGTTGCCTTGTGGTAACCTTAGTTGGGTCTTTTAAAGCGGCAACGATCAATAGCCCTTTAATTTTGAAAAATCAAGGATTAGGTTTGGTAGAGAATTTAGGAAAAGAGCTTTTCGGTCCATTCTTATTGCCATTCGAATTATCATCTCTATTACTATTGGCAGCAATGGTTGGAGCAGTTTTATTATCTAAAAGAGATGAGGTAGAGGCATAATGGAAAATTTAACTACACAAATGGCAGGCGTTCCGCTAAATCATTACATCTATTTATGTGCAATTATTTTCACAATTGGTGTAATTGGCGTATTAACCCGTAGAAACGCAATCGTAATTTTTATGTCCGTTGAGTTGATGTTAAACGCAGTTAACCTGCTTTTAACAGCTTTCTCTGTACATAGCAATGACCCCTCAGGACAGGTTTTCGTATTTTTTATTATGGCGCTTGCCGCTGCAGAAGTTGCAGTTGGTTTGGCGATTATCGTAATGGTTTACAGAAATACAAAATCGATAGATATTAATGTTTTAAATCGCCTTAAGTGGTAAATATATATTAAGAATGACAATAGAACAATTGATTTGGTTAGTTCCGTTACTTCCTTTTTTAGGATTTGTAATTAACGGACTGGGCAGAAAATCTTTATCTAAAGGACTTGTTGGGATCATTGGAAGTGGAGTAATTTTGGCCTCTTTCATTATCAGCGTAGTTATTTTCTTTAGTTTACAAGGCGATACACAAAAATCTCACGAAGTATTTTTATTCGATTGGATCAGCGCAGGAGCATTGCATATTCCACTATCATTTCTGGTCGACCCACTGAGTTCAATCATGCTTTTGATTATCACTGGAATTGGTTTCTTAATCCATTTATATTCTACCAGCTACATGCATGATGATGAAGGATTCGGAAAATTCTTTTCTTATCTGAACCTGTTTGTGTTCTTCATGCTTTTATTGGTATTGGGTTCAAACTATATCGTGATGTTTATCGGTTGGGAAGGTGTAGGTTTATGCTCATACTTGTTAATCGGTTTCTGGTATACAAACAGCGCTTATGCATCAGCAGCTAAAAAGGCTTTCGTAATGAACCGTATTGGCGATTTGGGCTTTTTGTTGGGTGTATTCTTAATCTTTACTACTTTCGGAAGTGTAGAATTTGCTAAAGTTTTTCCTCAGGCGGCGAACATGTTACCAGGACAAAATACTTTGTTCTTAATCACAATTCTATTGTTTATTGGTGCTTGCGGTAAATCAGCTCAGTTGCCATTATTTACCTGGTTGCCAGATGCAATGGCAGGCCCAACGCCTGTTTCTGCGTTAATCCACGCAGCAACGATGGTAACTGCAGGTATCTACATGATTGCCCGCTCCAGCGTATTGTTCGATTTAGCACCGCTTACACAAAACATCATTGCCATCGTAGGTATTACAACTGCTTTAGTTGCCGCAATTATTGCGTTAACACAAACAGATATCAAAAAAGTATTGGCTTATTCAACGGTATCTCAATTGGGCTACATGTTTTTAGGCTTAGGCGTTGGCGCTTATACAGGCTCATTCTTCCATGTATTAACACACGCATTCTTCAAAGCATTATTATTCTTAGGCGCTGGGTCAGTAATTCATGCTATGCACCACGAGCAAGATATGCGCCACATGGGTGGGTTAAGGAAAAAACTTCCAGTGACATTCTTAACGATGATGATTGGTACGATTGCGATTGCTGGTTTACCACCATTTTCAGGATTTTTCTCTAAAGATGAAATTTTAGCAAATGCGTACCAGGCAAGCCCAATTCTTTGGGGTGTTGGTGTATTGACCGCATTCTTAACTTCTTTTTATATGTTCAGAATGATGTTCCTTACTTTCTCTGGAAAATACAGAGGTACACATCACGAAGAAAGTCATGTACATGAGTCGCCAAAAGCGATGACTATTCCATTAATCATCCTGGCAATATTAGCTGCAATTGGTGGAGCGATAAACATTCCTCACGTTTTCGGCGGAAACGAATGGTTGGCACATTGGTTAAGCGGTGCCGGTGTTGCACAACATGAATTAGAATTAAGTCATTCAACGGAATTTACCTTAATGGGTGTTTCAGTGGTAGCCGCGATCATTGCTTTGCTTTACGCTTACACTAGATATGTTAAAGGTGCTCGTATTCCTGTGGCTGATGAGGCACCGCGTTCTGCGTTGGCAAAATTATCTTACAATAAATTTTATTTAGATGAGATTTACGATTTCATCATCACCAAACCTTTAGATGCTTTTTCGAGATTTTTCTACAGAATTATCGACACGAAATTTATCGATGGGATTGTGAATGGACTAGGCTGGAGTACAAACGAGGCAAGTAAAGGAGTTCGTTTATTACAAAGTGGAAACGTTGGTTTCTATATATTTATGATGGTAGCTGGTATCATCGCATTGCTTGCTTATACATTTTATTACATATAAAAAGGGTTCAAAAATAAATAATGGAACAACTTTTACTACTTATATTTCTTCCGCTTGCGGGTGCTATCATTACTGCATTTGCGGGTAAGTCTGCTAAAATAGTTTCGACCGTAATTTCGGTCGCTTCTCTAGGCCTGGCCTTGTTCATCGCCTGTAACTTTATTCCGAATGCAATTACGCAGTTTGAAGCTAACCTACCGTGGATTTCAGATTTAGGCATTCGTTTTCATGCCGGTATAGATGGAATCAGCATGTTGGTGGTTTTGCTTACCAATTTGTTAATTCCAATTATTATTTTATCTAGTTACAGGCATGATTATAAAAACCCGGCTGCTTTCTATGCATTGATTTTATTCATGCAGTCAGGATTGTTATTGGTTTTTACCGCTATGGATGCTTTCTTATTTTACATTGGATGGGAGGCTGCATTAATGCCAATTTATTTCATCTGCGCATTCTGGGGCGGAAAAGATAGGGTACGCATCAACATGAAATTCTTCGTTTATACGATTGCAGGATCATTGTTTATGTTGATGGGGATTATTTATCTGTATTTGCAAAATCCTGCTCAAAACTTCGACATTCAGGCATTTTACGCTTTAAACTTAGATAGTGCACAGCAGGGCTGGATTTTCTGGGCCTTCTTTATTGCTTTCGCGATTAAGATGCCGATTTTTCCTTTTCATACCTGGCAACCTGATACTTACACAGCAGCTCCAACTCAAGGAACCATGTTATTATCTGGTATCATGTTAAAAATGGGTATTTATGGTGTAATCAGATGGTTATTACCAATTGTACCTGCAGGCGTTCAGGATTGGTCTGGCCTGGTGATGGTTTTATCTATCATTGGTATTGTTTATGCCTCACTGATTGCTTTTACGCAGAAAGATGCTAAACGTTTGGTTGCTTACTCATCTATTGCTCACGTTGGACTTATTTCTGCCGGTATTTTCGCCTTAAACCAGCAGGGGCTTCAGGGAGCGATGGTGCAAATGTTAAGTCATGGTATCAATGTGGTAGGTTTATTCTTCATTTTAGATATTATCTTTTCTCGAACCAAAACCAATAAAATTGAAGAATTGGGTGGTATTGCTAAATCAGCACCACAACTGGCAATTGTTTTCTTAATCATCGTTTTAGGTACAGTTGCTTTACCAGGAACAAATGGTTTTATAGGGGAGTTCTTACTGTTGATGGGCGTTTATAACTACGGCATTTGGGCAGCTGCAATTGCAGGCTTAACCATCATTTTCGGAGCAGTTTATATGTTACGTATGTACCAAAATGTAATGCTTGGAAAAACAAACGAATTAACCATCACGTTTACCGACATTCAAGGGACTGAGAAATTGGTTCTTTATATTATCTGTGCTTTAATTATCTTTTTCGGTGTTTACCCGAAACCATTATTGCACTTAACAGAGGCATCTGTACAACATTTATTAGAACAGGTAAATCAAAAATTAACATCAGTAAAATAAGCAATGAATATTATTATAACCATTAGTATAACCGCTTTTATTGTACTTTACGCAGGTTTGTTTAAAGCCAAGAAAGCATTATTGCCGCTTACTGTTGTTGGCTTACTTACTGCATTAGGCTTCACTGCTACTGCATGGGATGGCAATGCCGTTCATTTCGGAATGATGCAAACTGATAATTTCGCTTTGGCATTTTCGGCTGTTTGTATTGTAGGTACATTATTGATTTTCTTATTAACGCAAAACTATTTCCACGCTAAAAGCGATAATATAGCAGAATATTACACCTTAATTCTTTTCGCCCTTGCGGGGATGATTATGATGGTTTCGTACAAAAATATGGCGATGTTATTTGTAGGTCTGGAAATCATGTCGGTAAGTTTATATATCCTTGCGGGTATTCGTAAGAAGGATTTTGCATCAAACGAAGCCTCATTGAAATATTTCCTGATGGGCGCTTTTTCAACAGGTTTCTTGTTGTTTGGGATTACATTAATTTACGGCGCCAGCGGCTCGTTCGATTTAGATAAAATTCAAGCTTACTTAGTTGATAATAGCAAAGCAGTTTCTCCGATCTTTTATCCAGGGGTAATTTTGATGATGATTGGCTTATGTTTTAAAGTAGGAGCGGCACCTTTCCACTTCTGGACTCCAGACGTTTACGAAGGTTCGCCAACTTTAATCACTACTTTTATGAGTACAGTGGTTAAAACGGCCGGTTTTGCTGCTTTTTTAAGATTATTTGCCGATGCTTTTGCACCGCTTCACGATTTCTGGGTTGCACCACTCATCGTAATTGTTTGTATAACCTTATTTATTGGTAACGTTACTGCATTATTCCAAAAGAATTTCAAACGAATGTTGGCCTATTCAAGTATCTCTCATGCAGGGTACCTGTTATTCTCTTTGGTTGTAATTGGTCCGCACTCTCAAAACAATGTTTTGGTTTATGCAGCTGCCTATACTTTTGCATCAATTATCGCTTTTGCGGTATTAATATTAGTGAAACAAAAAACCGGCAGCGATAGCTTTGAAAGTTTCAATGGCTTAGGTAAGAAAAATCCTTTGGTTGCCTTATCGCTAACGGTTGCTATGTTATCATTAGCAGGTATTCCTTTAACCGCAGGTTTTATCGGCAAATATTTAATGTTTCTTAATGTAATGGGTGAATATAAAATGCTTTTGGTTGGCTTCGCAATCCTAAATGCACTAGTTGGTTTCTACTATTATTTCAAGGTAATTGTTGCCGTTTGGTTTAAAGATGGCGCTGAAACAGAGCTTTCTACACCTGCACAGTACAAGATTGTTTTAGCTGTATCAGTGGCGATTACGCTAATTTTGGGTATTTATCCTGCAATTGTTTTAAACCTGATATAGGTATGCACTTGTTAGATAATTATTTGTAGTTTTACGAATAATTGAAATATGCAGGATTTCTGGAACCACCTACAACATTTAATTGACCCCGAAAAATTATTGAGGGAGGGCGGTTTCTATCTTGTTGTATTTGTCATCTTTGCAGAAACCGGCCTATTCTTTGGTTTCTTCCTTCCTGGCGATTATTTACTGTTTCTTGCAGGAATGTTCGTAGCTACCGGAAAACTTGATGTTAACATTGCAGTGCTTTTAGCAGGCTTGTGTGTAGCCGCAATTTCTGGAAATTTTACGGGTTATTGGTTTGGGCGAAGAACTGGCCCACTACTGTATACCAGAAAAGACAGTTTCTTTTTCAAAAAGAAATATTTAAAAGCAGCAGAAGAATATTATAACAAACAAGGTGCCTTCGCACTGATCATGGGTAGATTTGTTCCAATTGTAAGAACTTTTGCACCGATTTTTGCTGGAGTAGTAAAATTAGACTTTAAAAAGTTTGCTTTCTATAATGTTGTTGGTGGAATTTTATGGATCTGCTCGCTCACGTTGTTAGGCTACTTTTTAGGCAAAAGATTTGAAAAAGAGATAAACGATTACTTATTATATATTATTATTGGCTTTATCGTTATCACAACTATACCTTTATTGATTACCTTTGTAAAAAGTAAAGTTAAAATCCCCGATGGGGAAAAGAAAGATTAAATTAAAAAATGGCAAAAGACGATCATCACGCATGGCATAGCGTATCTCCTGGTAAAAACGTTCCAGAAATTGTAAACGCAATCATTGAAATTCCTAAAGGCTCAAAAGCCAAGTATGAAATAGATAAAGAATCCGGACTAATCAAGTTAGACAGGGTTCTTTTTTCATCAGTAATGTATCCGGCTAACTATGGCTTTATCCCACAAACTTATTGTGATGATAAAGATCCATTAGATATTCTTGTACTTTGCTCTGTTGATGTTTACCCTATGACATTAATTGAAGCTAAAGTTGTTGGCGTAATGCACATGGTTGATAACGGAGAGCAAGACGATAAAATTATTGCGGTTGCAGCACATGATATGTCTGTAAACTACATTAACGATTTGGATGAATTGCCACCACATCAAATGAAGGAAATTGTTCGTTTCTTTCAAGATTACAAAGCACTGGAAGAGAAAAATGTTACTATCGAACATTTGTTAGGTGTTCGCTATGCTCATAAAGTTATTAAAGAAAGTATAGAACTTTACAACACAACATTTAGAGAATTAGCATAATGGATTTACCCACGGCCTGCTTGTTTTTAAATTTAGAGTTAAGTGCAATATTGCCCACCAATACCATTTTGGTTGCTTTAGAAGAGCCTGATACTACATCTGTAGGTTGGAGGTTATTTCTAGCATTATTTTTAGTTTTACTAAACGGATTCTTTGTTGCGGCAGAATTTGCAATTGTAAAGGTCCGGGCCTCTCAAATTGAAATAAAAGCAAAAACAGGTAGCCGGGTTGGTAAAATGGCTAAAGCCATCATCCATAATTTAGATGGTTATTTAGCAGCCACACAGCTAGGTATAACGCTTGCATCACTTGGCTTAGGTTGGGTTGGTGAAGGCGTTATGCACACTATTTTCAAAAATCTTTTCGATAGCCTCGAATGGGGCTTTAGTGATGCCACCATACATACCGCATCAACAATAGTAGCTTTTTCACTAATCACCGTAATGCACATCGTATTTGGTGAGTTGGCGCCTAAATCTTTTGCAATACAAAGACCAGTGGCCACTACGTTATTTGTTTCCGTTCCACTGCAGATTTTTTATGTGGTTTTCAAGCCATTCATCTGGACTTTGAACAGCTTAGCTGCAGTAATTCTGAAGCCATTTGGTATCGATACTTCTGCAGGTCACGAATCGTTGCACAGTACCGAAGAACTTCAATACTTGTTAGATCAGGGTAAGGAAAGTGGTGCATTGGATAACAATGAGCACGAACTTATTAAAAACGTATTTGATTTTAATGAGCGTGTAGTAAAGAACATTATGGTTCCGCGTACCAAGATTTCAGGTATTGAATTGTCATCCTCAAAAGAAGAAGTAATCGATAAAATCATTGCTGAAGGCTATTCCCGCCTACCGGTTTATGACGAGATAATGGATAAAATTGTCGGAATTATTCACGCCAAGGATATTCTGCCATTAGTCGCTTCCGGGAATCAACATTGGACACTGAATGATATCATTCGAAAACCTTACTTCGTTACAGAAACAAAGAAGATTAACGATTTAATGAGCGAACTGCAAAGCAACCGCATCCAAATCTCGATCGTTTTAGATGAGTTTGGCGGTACAGCCGGGATGGTTACGTTAGAGGATATTGTGGAGGAACTGGTAGGTGAAATTCAGGATGAATATGATGAAGAAAAACCTTTAGTAGAAAAAGTATCGGATAACGAATTTATTGTAAATGCCTTTGCGACGGTTTATGATGTGAATGAGCATTTGCCACATGATTTACCAGAGGATGAAGATTTTGATACTGTTGGTGGTCTGGTTTCGCATGTTTTTGAACGGATTCCGGAGGTTGGCGAAAGCAATGAATCTTATGGTTATCTGTTTACCATCTTAAAGAAAACAGAACAAAACATTGAAACTATTAAACTGGAATTGGTAATAAATGAAGAAGATCAGGTTGATAATCATTAAATTCAACAATGCATATTTTTTATACGCCAGATATTACCCACAATACCTACACGCTTAATGAAGAGGAAAGCAAACATTGCGTTAGGGTATTGCGACTATCAGTTGGAACTGTAGTAAACTTAGTCGATGGAAGAGGTGGTTTTTACACCGCCGAAATCATTTCTGATAATCCCAAAAAAGTAAGTTTATCCATTCTTAAAGTAGAAACCGAATTTCATAAAAGAAATCACTATTTACATATCGCGGTCGCACCTACAAAAAATATCGATCGTATGGAATGGTTTTTAGAGAAGGCCACTGAACTTGGCATAGATGAAGTAACCCCAATTATTACCGATCGATCTGAAAGACGTATTGTTAAGGAAGATCGATTAAACAAGGTTATTACTTCTGCGGTCAAACAATCCATCAAAGCCTATCATCCAAAACTAAATGAAACCATTTCCTATAGCGCTTTTCTTAACCTTCCTTTCGAAGGAAATAAATTAATAGCGCATTGCCTTGATGAGGATGATAAGAAATACATTTCTGAACTGGTTGCCCCGCACCAAAAATATTTAATTCTTATTGGCCCAGAAGGAGATTTTAGCCCAGAAGAAGTTAATTTAGCTTTGAATAAAGGCTTCAAACCATTAACTTTAGGAGATAACAGGTTGCGCACCGAAACAGCTGCACTCTCTGTTTGTTTTGAAATCAATTACCTTAACCGATGAAAAGAGTTGAAAGTTATCAGGTGAAAGTTAAAGGTTTATTATCGCTGAAACGTTTGCTCTTGTGCTCGTTTATGCTTATTCATTGCTTTTTACTTTTTATTCTTACTTCTTTCACGGTTCCTTCCTACCGGATGGGGAAGCTGAAGTATAGTGGTGGAGGCGATTGGTATGCCGACCGTACCGCACTTCCAAATTTGATCTCCTTTTGTAATACCAATTTAAAAACAAATTTTTACCCTGAAGAAAGCATTGTAGAAGTAGGCTCGAAAGAACTTTTCAATTACCCATTTGTGTATATGACGGGCCATGGTAACGTGGTGTTCAGCGATCGGGATGTTAAAAATTTGAGACAATATTTAACAGGAGGAGGGTTTTTGCATATTGATGATAACTATGGATTGGATAAATTCATTAGACCTCAAATGAAAAAAGTTTTCCCAGAACTGAATTTCGTTGAGTTACCGTCCAACCATGCCATTTATAACCAAAAATTCAAGTTCCCAGGTGGCTTGCCAAAAATTCATGAGCATGATAACAAGCGGCCACAGGGTTTTGCTTTGATCTATAAAGGGAGAGTGGTTTGCTACTATACATTTGAATGCGATTTGGGGAATGGCTGGGAAGATTTTGGTACATATCCTGAAGATAGTCAGGAAACCCGCAACAAGGCGCTTAAAATGGGCGCAAATTTAGTTCAGTATGCTTTAACACAATAATAGTATGTATAAAGTAAAAGTTAACAATCAGTTTCAGTATGATATTGAAATTAACCATAACGTGTTTAAATTAAACGGAGAAGAAGTTTCTTTGGATTCCATTAAACTAAGTAACAGTTCTACGCATCTTCTTTATCAAAATAAATCATATAACGCCGAAGTCATATCCGTTGACAGCGCTAATAAAACTTGTGCCATTAAAGTAAATGGCACAACCTATCAAATTAAGGTGGAAGATCAGTTTGATCAGTTGCTGAAACAAATGGGTATGGATAATTTGGCTGGGAATAAAATTTCGGAGATAAAGGCACCAATGCCAGGGTTGGTATTAAATGTAATGGTTGAGGAAAATGTAGAAGTTAAAAAGGGTGATAACCTATTGGTTTTGGAAGCTATGAAGATGGAAAATATCTTGAAATCTTCAGCTGATGGAGTAGTTAAAAAAGTGCTGATTAATAAAGGTGATAAGGTGGAGAAAAATCAGGTACTCATCCAATTTAAATAACCCAAGAATTCTAAGCTATAAAAAAAAGTCCCAATTCATAAAGAGTTGGGACTTTTTTGTTATTTACCTCTACTCACCCGGTATGGTCGTGGAGGTGGGGTTTTAAAACTTCTTTTTCCTGAGGTGCTAATTTCTGGAGCACCTAACATGGTCATGGCGCAACGGAACCCTATTTCTGCTGATGATTCATCTTGTGATAAGAAACGTCTGGTTGCTGGATTTAACCAGTAAGCCATATCGTTCCATGAACCGCCTTTGTATACTCTAGATTTATCATTGATCAACGTTACACCTTCTTCATTTAAAAGCAGGTTCTGTTTATCTCTATAACCCCTTTGATCGGCCTGGTAGCTTGTAGCTGCTGTTATGCTTTGCGGATCAGTCGATTTCGAAATTGAATCTATACGTTTTGCCTGTGCTTGTTTTTCTTCCCAGGTTTGTTTTCTACCTGAATAAGCGTTTTCTTTTATCGGATTGCCATATTTATCCAGGGCAATTTTGCCAGTTTGCGCATTATCCAGCTTCTTGTTTTCGAAGTAATTACCGCGATAAGGATTAAAGGCATCTGCATCAGTGAAGGTACCTGTTCTGTAAACATCATTTACCCACTCATTCACATTTCCAGCCATGTTATATAAACCGAAATCGTTAGGCGTATATTGGATTACCGGAACTGTTAAATCTCCCTTATCATTCAATGATCCGCCAACACCCATATAATCGCCGGGTGCTCTTTTAAAGTTGGCTTGTATCATACCTCTGGTTTTCTTAGCTGCAGAGCTCACACCTAATCCGTTCCAGGGATAAATTTTATTTTGATTGATATTTTCGTACTCAGTATTACCAATTAAGCCCAACGCAGCATATTCCCATTCCGCCTCTGTAGGCAAGCGATAAGGCTGCATAATTACGCCGTCTTCCAACGTTGCCGTTCTTCTTGGTTGATTATTTCCTTTGCCACCAGCTGTAGCACCAGCCGTACCGGTAGCAGCACCAGTTTTTGTATTGTAATCTATTGGCGCATTTTTACCTTTATCATCGTACTGGCCATTAATATAAGCATCAGTGTTAAAAGGTTTGTCTGGTCTTGGCGTTGCGGTTGCATTTGCTGCACCATTCTTCCCTGTGTTTCCGCCAGCTAAAGTTTTATAATCTGTTAAAATACCTTTTTCGCGTAAAATAAACTCATTGGCTCGTGAGGTTCTCCACTGACAATAACGAGAAGCTTGCTCCCATGAAACTCCAACTACTGGATAATCGCGGTAAGCCGGGTGACGCAAATAATTGTCTACATAAGGCTCGTTATATGATAATGCACTACGCCAAACCAAAGTATCAGGCAACTCATTGTAATAAAATTCTTGATCTTCCGGAAAGTTATATCTAATCCAGTGCAGATATTCCAACCAGTCGGTATTTGATACTTCAGTTTCATCCATGTAAAACGAAGGCACGGTTACCTGTCTTTTGTAGTTGTAAATGTTTGGTTCGATACCAGGTACTTCAATCGCGCTTCCACCTACCACTAACACACCACCTTCAATAGGAATTAATCCAGGTCCTGGTGCTCTTTTGTATTGAGTAGCCACAGCAAAAGCACCCGATTGGTTCGTTTTGCTTTTCCGGTCTGCGTAAGGAACACCTGTTTTGCTTGAGCTGTTTCCTCCCTTGGAGCTACAAGCACTTAGCAATGCCGCTAATGACAAACAAGTAAAAGAATAAAGTATAAGTTTTTTCATATAGTACAGGGGACGATCGCCAAATGACGATTCAACTGATAAAATTAAGCAATTTTAGTGAATATATAAATATTGTGACAATAAAATACCGATTATATTTTTATCCCATAACGTATTATTTTATGACGTATTGTGTCTTTTAAATTTTTGGTCGATTTATTTGAGATTTGGTTGCAGATAAGCGTTATTAATTTGGTTCGTTTATTGACAAGCTATATGCCCAAACATTATATTTTTAATGGATTAACCCATGTTTAAGAAAATTTCCATAGTAATTATTGCCATCATTGTAATTCTACTTGCCGCTGCTGCTGCCATTCCAACATTTTTTAGAAAAGAGATTGATGCAAAACTAAAATCAACTATTAATAAAAGTATAAATGCCAAGGTAGATTTCAAAGACCTGGATTTAAGTTTGATTACTTCTTTCCCCAACTTGGGGATAAAAATCAACGATTTGACCATCATTGGTGTCGACAGCTTTGCTAAAGACACACTTGCAAATGTTAAACAATTGCAATTAAATGTTAATTTATTAAGTGTTATAAAGGGCGAAACCTATCAAATAAAATCGGTAGATCTTGATGAACCTACAATTTATGCCAAGATTTTAAAAAGTGGAAAGACGAACTGGGATATCATGAAAAAAGATTCGGCTGCAAATAACAACGATACAGCTAAAACAGCATTTAAGGTTGCTTTGCAAAAATATGCTATTGAGAATGGAAATGTTACTTATGATGATGCTTCTCTTGGTTTCTTGATGGAACTAAAAAACCTTAATCATAACGGTAAAGGAGATTTCACACAAGATTTGTTTACCCTAAAAACACAATCTGATATTGAAAAACTGACTGTAAAATATGGTGGAATCCCTTATTTGAATAAAGTAAAGCTGGATGCAGAGTTGCCGATTGATATTGATATGAAAAATATGAAGTTCACCTTTGCCGAAAATGAAATCAAATTAAATGAGCTTGTTTTATCTGCTGTTGGTTATCTGGCGATGCCAAATGAGAATGACATTACCATGGATTTGAAATTTGATGCCAAACAATCGGAGCTTAAGAATTTCCTTTCTTTGATTCCAGCTATTTATGCTTCGAACTTTAAGGATATGGAAGCGACGGGAAAATTTGCTATGAATGGAACTGCAAAAGGCACTTACAACGAGAAGTCGCTTCCCGCATTTGACGTTAATCTCTCCATTGAAAATGGAAAAATAAAATACCCATCTCTACCTTCAGCAATCAATAATATTCAAGTTAAATCAAACATCAGTAACCCAGATGGGGTAATGGATCATACGGTGGTAAATGTGCCGGCCTTCCATTTGGAGTTTGGCAATGTGCCTGTTGATGGAAGATTGCTTTTGAAATATCCAACAACAGACCCATTTGTGGATATGGCCTTGAAGGGTAAATTGGATCTAAAACAATTGACTGCAATATTCCCGATGAAGGATATGACTTTAACTGGGATTTTGGATGCTGATATTCAGGCGGCAGGCCGCAAATCTTCCATCGATAAAGGGCAATATGAAGCTTTCAAGGCATCCGGACAAGTATTGGCAAGCAACTTTACTTATTCAGGTAAAAATGTACCGATGCCCATCAGTGTACCCACAGCAAAAATGACTTTTAGCCCTAAAAACATAACGTTGAGTAATTTAATTGCGAAAGTGGGTAAAAGTGATTTCGCCGCTAACGGATCTGTAAATAATTACCTCAGTTATTTTTTCAAAAAAAACCAAGCGCTACAGGGTAACTTCAATTTGTCATCAAACTTAATTGATGTAAATGAGTTAATGGGGCCCAAATCGGAAACAACAGAAAGTGATGCTAAAAAAGGAACTTCTAAGTTATCAGTATTTGGAGTTCCAGGAAATATCGATTTTAAAGTTGCCGCGAAGGCTGGGAGGGTGCTGTACGATACCTACGATATTACAAATGCTCAGGGAGCACTCTTGGTAAAAAATAAAACAATTACCTTTCAAAACATGGGCATGAACATGCTTGATGGTACTGTGAAAATGAATGGATATTATGCTACTTTGGATCCGAAAAAACCAAAAGTTGATGTCGATTTTGGTATCAAGAAAATGAGTATTCAAAAAGCATTTGGTGCTTTCAATACAATAAAGTTGCTAGCGCCTGTAGCCAAATTTGCACAAGGCGTATTTTCTACCAACCTAAAGTTCAATTCAGATTTGGATCAAAATATGATGCCCGTATATTCCAGTATAAATGCCGAAGGTTTGGCAGATATTATTCAAGCTACCATTGCAGGTTTCGAACCGTTGAATAAACTGGCTTCGGCATTGAGTTCTGATAAATTAAAAAAGCTGGAGCTGAACAATGTGATTACCAAGTTTAAAATTAAAGATGGCCGGTTAAATGTTTCTCCTTTCGATATAAAAAAAGATGGAATAGTTATGAATGTTCAAGGTTCAAATGGGTTGGACCAAACGATGGCATATGATTTAGCCTTAAACGTACCTCGGGCAATGCTTGGCGCTAAAGCAAATGAAACTGCAAATGCGATGATTGCAAAATTGAATAGTAAAGTGGGTACAAATGTATCTATGGGTGAAACAATAAAAGTGAACGCAATTTTAGGCGGAACAATTATGAAACCAATTATCGGCTTAAAGTACGGTGCTGGAGATACAAAATTAGCCGCAAAAGATGCTGTGAACGTTGTGATTGCAGAGAAAAAGGCTGAATTACAGACTAAAGCACAAGCAAAGATTGATACGGCAAAAGCTAAGGCAACGGAAAAGGTTAAAGATGCTATTGCTGACAAACTGAATAATTTATTTAAAAAGAAGAATAAATAATTATACACGTAAAGACCTAGTTAATTTATAGTTACAATTTTTGTGGTTTCACCAAACTGTAAAAATTGTAGCTTAAATTAGTAAATAGTCACATATTTCGTAATTTGGTAAAATATAATTTTTGGTTTTGCGTTATCAAGCTAGTCTCCAGAATGACAATATCCCAAAGATCTAAAATTACGTACCTTTAAAGGATGAATTTCAAGTACATCAGTAAACTTGCTTTTTCCGCACTTTCTTTGGCCTTGGTATTTGGTAAAGCAAATGCTCAAGTGGCTATCGGTACAACTCAAACCAACGGTAGCGAATCGAACAATATTATAACAGCTGTTCCTTTTTTATTAATAACTCCCGATGCTCGTTCAGGCGCAATGGGTGATGCAGGTGTTGCCGTTGCAGGAGATGTAAATTCGGCAAGTATAAATGCTTCTAAATTGGCTTTTATCGATAAGCCGTACGGGTTTTCAGTTTCTTATAGTCCGTGGTTGAAAAGTTTAGTGCCTGATATTAATCTGGCTTATCTAAGTGGCTTCTATAAACTTGATGATCGGAATACAATCGGCGCTTCCCTGCGTTATTTTTCTTTAGGTTCTATTCAATTAACAGATATTAACCAGCAAGATTTAGGCATTGCAAACCCTAATGAACTGGCGTTTGATGTGTCATTCGCCAGAAGCTTTGGCGAGGAATTTTCATTAGGTTCGTCAGTTAGATATATTTATTCAAATTTAGCTTCTGGCCAGTTATCTTCCTCAGGCCAGGTACGTGGGGGTAAAGCAGTAGCAGTAGATGTTTCTGGCTTATATAAAACCGCTACAACCATGTTCGGAAAGCAGGCTGTACTGTCTGCGGGTGCCAATATTTCAAACATTGGTACTAAAATGAGTTATTCTGATGGCGGTGAGAATTTTTTCTTACCTACCAATTTTAAACTTGGCGGGGCCTCAACTATTGTTGTTGATGATTATAGCACCTTTACCTTAGCCCTCGATTTTAATAAATTGTTGGTGCCAACCCAGCCTGTTTACGATTCAAACAATAATATTATCAGTGGTAGAGATCCAAACCGTTCTGTTCCTGCTGGTATTTTTGGTTCGTTCGCTGATGCGCCAGGTGGTTTTAGCGAAGAACTCAGAGAGGTTGGAATTTCAACAGGTTTAGAATATTGGTACAACCAGCAATTTGCTTTACGGGCAGGATATAATTATCAAAGTCCATTAAAAGGCGATAGTAGATATTTTACGCTGGGTTTAGGTTTGAAATACAACGTTTTCAATATAGACTTCTCGTATTTGTTAGCAAACGCACAAACAAGTCCACTGGCCAACACGCTCCGTTTCGGTCTTTTGTTTAACTTTGGCGATAAGAAAATCATTAGATAAGATTTTCAGAAAGTTTTCCAATAATCATTTAAACATTTAATCTTTTTCCAATGAAAATTAGAGTAGGCTTTGGTTTCGATGTGCATCAACTAAAAGATCAACATCCGTTTGTAGTTGGTGGTGTAACGTTAGATCATCATAAGGGCGCTTTTGGCCATTCGGATGCTGATGTTTTGCTTCACGCCATTTGCGATGCTCTACTAGGCGCTGCTAACCTTCGCGATATTGGTTTTCATTTTAAAAATACCGATGATCGCTGGAAAGGAATAAGTAGCATTATCCTACTAAAAGAAACAGTTAAATTATTGGCTGATAAAGGCTGGCAAGTGGGAAACATCGATGCTATGCTTTGTTTGGAGGCTCCAAAAATTAATCCGCATATCCCGGCCATGCAGCAAAATATTGCAGAAGCAATCGGAATTAGCACAGAAGATATTTCGATTAAAGCTACCACAAATGAAACGATGGGTTTTGTGGGTAGGGAAGAAGGCGTTGTATCCTACGCCGTTTGTTTAATCGAGAAAGTATAAATTCAAATAAACATTTTGAAGCGTAAAGCCAGTTTCAAAACATTAAATTTCTCCCTTTTTTGTGCTTTTACGCCTGCCTGCGGCAGGCAGGCTTCGCTCGTCATGATTCCTCGCTGCAGGGTAACGCTTCAATTGGGACTAGAAAGCAGCAACAGTATTCATTTTCAAGGTTTGCAAGGCGCTGACTCTTTATGGCAAAAGTTCTGTCTAACAGAATTGCTGAGCGATGGTTTCCAAATTGATCTATCAAATAAAACGAATTGCCGCTTTTATTACTTCAAATGAAGATCATGAAACGTCCCTACGGAACGAAATTGAAAAATATAATCTTTCGTTTACCCAGGATTCGTCCCTACGGAACGGGCAACCATTTCTTCTAGCATTTAGCATGAAAGGTGCTGAATTAAATTCAGCAAAACGAACAGTCTTATTAGGTTGTGAGCTCAGATGTAGCACAGATATAGCACCTAATCTATAATCTTTATCACAACGAATTAATTTCAGTGTCTTATAATCATGGGTAATATTTTTTGCGGATACCAAACCATCAATTGCCTCCCGTGTTGCAATTCGTTCCGTAGGAACGTTTTATGAAGACAATAAAGTCAATTGGAAAATTTATCAAATTGATTGTTCATTGCATCAAACAACAGCTTCCTTCACATTTCCTGTTCGTTTTAGTGTTCCCCAAGATTCCAGTTCTCCTTTGATGGCTTTTCTCATTGATCGAAAAAGAACCAGGTACATCAGCTGCCGCCAAAAAAACCGTTGAGGAAGAAGGTAAATCAGGTTTTTTAGCTTCTCTTTTTCCATTTTAAATGCAATGGCTGCAAAAATTATATCAACAAAAATGAAGATCAAATAATAAAACAATACTTGACCAAAACCATTGTGTAGGCTTAAAATTCCGGAGAAACCTGTTAACGTTAAATTGTTAATGGCACTTAAAGAAAAAAGGCCACTTACCAATGAAATCAGCATAAACAAATCTGCCAGAGGGGAAAACAGAGGCAGAATGATTTGATAGATTAGAATATTAGGCATGCCTATCATTCCAAAATAGCCATATTTTCTATTTAATAGTGTTTTGCGATTTTTCCAAAAACTCTGCATCACACCAAAGCTCCAGCGAAAACGTTGCTTTAAAAGCATATTTACAGTTTCTGGCGCTTCGGTATAGGCTATAGCTGAATCACAGTTTTTTACTTTATAGCCTGCTTTTAAAATCTGCATGGTTAAATCGCAGTCTTCAGCAAGCGTATCGATGGTGAAACCCCCAACTTCTAACACTACTGCTTTTCTAAATGCTCCAATAGCACCAGGCACAACTGTTATCGTGTTCAATAAATCGAAGGCTCTGCGATCCATGTTCTGCGAGGTGATGTACTCTATTGATTGCCATCTGGTGATGAGGTTTCGCGTATTTCCAACCTTAACCGTACCGGCAACAGCAGCAATGTCTTCCTTATAGAAATAACGCATCATTTCTGTTACTGCATTGGCTTTCAGTTGCGTGTCAGCATCAATACAAATGATAAACTCAGCATTGGCTCTGGCAATTCCATAATTCAGCGCAGAAGCTTTACCACCATTTTCTTTTTTATAAACCTTAACCTGCGCATGATTGCCGAAGTGGGCATCGATAACCTGAAAGGTGTTATCTTTCGATCCATCATCTACAAAAATCAATTCGAAATTCGGATAATCAATTTTCAGCAGACTTTGGATGGTTTGTATAGCGGTGATCTCTTCATTGTAAGCCGGAATAATAATGCTTACCATTTGGTTAGGATTTTGAACAAGCTCCGCCGCATTTATTTTAGCCAGTTTACGCTGTTTTATCGCCAGGTAAGCAATAAAAATCGTCCTTAAGATGGCCAAAACAATAGCTACTGAAAATATTGTGTTCAAGATGATATTTCCGTAATAAAAGAAGTTTATGAAAAAATAATCTCCCGATCCGGTAAATCCGCTATTGGCTTCAGAATTTACAGCAGGCATCAGCTCTGCTCTTTTTTTGCCCATTAAATCGCCAACTGTGGTGAAAGTATAACCCTGAGATTTGAAAAATCTGATAATTCGTGGCAAGGCTGCAACGGTTGCTTCGCGGTTCCCGCCAGCATCATGTAAAAGCAGGATGTTTCCATTTTCTTTTTGTTTTACCACCTCGTTGAAGATCTGATCTGCTGTTTTGCCAGGCTCCCAATCTTCAGGGTCGATATACTCACCAATGTTGATGTAGTTTTCTTTACGACTTTGCGCCACAGGCAAAATTTCTGATATATTTTGCGGCTCGGCATCTGCATTGAAAGGTGCACGAAATAAAATGGTACTATGGCCAGTAACGGCCTCAATCAATCTTCTTGTGGCATTAAGCTCAAATTTTACCCTTCGAGGGCCAATGGCTGACATATCGGGATGAAAAAAGGTATGGTTTCCGATTTCATAACCTTCATCATATTCTCTCCTCAACAATTCCATGTTTTTTTCGGCCATGATGCCTACAACAAAGAAACAACCGGGCACTTTTTCTTGCTTTAAAATTTGAAGAACCTGTGGCGTGTAAACAGGATCAGGACCATCATCAAATGTAAGTGCAATTTTTTTGTCGGCTTCTCCAAACCGTTTAATCACATATTTTTCTGGCAAGCGAATGTACTTTTGGTTTGCTATGCTGAAATCAGTTTTATCAAGCGTAAACTGAACGGCACCAGGTTTGGGCGTAGAAACCAAATCCAATATTTCTCCGTCGCCAATGTAAGAGATGCCAGTCATGTTCAAAGTGGATATCTTGCGTAGATCGAATGGCTTTTTCTCTAAAGCATTCAAACTCAAATCTTCAGAAATAAAAGACCATAATCTTTTATCTTCCGATCCTAAACGCCACAGGGCAATACCTGCGATTCCCCAATCATCAGCTTTGCGTATGATGTTGAAATAGGTGGCCGCATCTGTAAAATATACATCATGTTGAATGCCGCTTCCATCTTTATAACTGTAATTCAAATTTGCGGATGAAGGATTGTAGGTTACTGTACTTTTGTAATTGACAGCAGAAGTGATCGCTTCTTCATAGGTTAAAGACTTGCCAACGCTATTTTTTGGCCAATCATAACCATAACAAGCCAATGCTAATATTACTTTATCCGCATCAACTTTGGTGCAAATATGATCAAGCTTTTCTTCTACCCATTCCTGGTTTGATACATCGCCAGAATTGCTTAAATCTGTATGCTGATCATAAGCCATAATCACAAGGTAATCATTGTATTTCTGCAAAATCTCGGGTTGATAATCATCATTTTCAGGAGAAATATCTTGAGATACAACGAGGTTTTTTGCATGAAACTGATTGTACAGATTTTTCATGAAAGAATTGAAACTATTGCTGTTTTCAAGATTCAATTCTTCAAAATCAACATTTATTCCTTTGTATCCATATTTTTGAACGATTGAAATCAAGTTAGAAATTAACTTTTGTTGAGCGGGTACATCATTCAATAATCGTTTTACAGCGTTGCCATCCCAATGGTCTTTATTAAAATTAGAAACTACTGCAATGGCTGATTTTTTACTGTCATGAATAACTTTCAATGCGGCAGTGTCGGCCTTGTCGACAATAGAATCACCATTTAGGAAAAAGGATTCTGTAGCAACCATATCCAGGTGGCCAATATTTCGCTTAAGGTCTGATAAGGATTCGTTTTTTGTACCTGCCCAGCTTACATAAAAAGCCATATTAATGCGTTTGTGGTTACCACGTTTATGTAGCGCTCTATTCTCACGATCCTTTTTTATTTTTTGCAGCTTTGTTTTCGCTATAGAGAAAGCTTTGTATTGTTGCGATTTTTTTAATTTATCTAGCTGCCTAGCTGTAAGCGGCGTATTGGTATTGATAAAAGGCAATTTTGGCGCCTGAACCGACGATAAAGTAAACGCAACGCACACAATTGCGATGATGAAAACTAAAAAAAACGAGCGGCTAACCCAGGTAAAAGTATTCCAGCGTCTTTTGTTCTCAGTTTGAAATATTTGTTTTCCGGACATTTTTCTTCTGATTTAATAATCAAATGTCACTAACGAATATGAAGATTGTATGAAAAAGGTTTGGAGCGCAATGCCTGCAATGTTTCTTAATGTTCGTCCTGCTTTACGCTATATTCCCGATGAAAAAAGAATCGGTAGATACCGCTCAATCAGGGCTAAGTATTTAGGTAGGTACAAAAAAGCCGGCAATTTTTAATAAAAAGGCCGGCTCAAAATATAAATTATAAACCTGTATTATTCTTCTAAATAACCAAATCTGCCTTGATTATAGTCTGAAATCGCCTCAGTAATTTCAGCCTCCGTGTTCATTAAGAATGGACCGTATTGAACAATTGGCTCATCAATTGGTTCACCGCTTAAAATCAATACAATGGAATTTTCAAGCGCATCAATTTTAATTTCATCTCCTTCATTTTTGAAGTAGATGAAATTATTGGCAGAAACGATTTCATTATTATCTACCTGAATTGAACCTTCTATCACCATAAATCCGGTATTGAAGTTTGCTGGAAAGTTAAATTCAGCTTTTCCACCTTTGTTTAACCTTGCGTTGTACAATTCTATAGGGGTGAAAGTGTTGGCGTTACCTTTAATTCCCTGATAGCTTCCGGCAATGATTTCAATTTTTCCGCCATCATCGCTTAAATGATAATGGGCCATTTCACTTTGCTGAATAGCCTGATATTTTGGCTTATTCATTTTGAATTTTGCCGGAAGATTAACCCAAAGTTGGACCATCTGAAACGGGCCACCCGCTAAGCTGTAATTCTCTTCATGATATTCTTTATGAAGAATTCCACTTGCTGCTGTCATCCATTGCACATCGCCAGGATAAATAACGCCGCTATTCCCCGAACTATCATGATGAGCAACTGCTCCATGGTAAGCAATAGTAACTGTTTCGAAGCCGCGATGCGGATGTACGCCAACACCCCGAGGCTCTTTCCTGGCAGAAAATTCAATTTTTGAGCCATAATCCATTAAGAAAAAAGGACTCATATTAATTTCATAACCGGCAGGAAAAAAATTATGCACTCTAAAGCCGTCTCCAACCATGTGTTGTGCAGGTGCTTTCAGAATAGCGGCTATTTTTTTAGTTTCCATACTTGGAGATTTGGTTAGCGTTTGGAGATAGCCGATTTGAATGCTTATCTCCAAGCGCCTATACAATTAAGCTTGTTTTACAAACTGCAATTCACCAAGAAGGCGCACTTCTTCACTCACCATAACACCACCTGTTTCCAATGCAGCATTCCAGGTTAAACCAAAATCAGAACGGTTAATTTTTCCGCTTAAGGTAAAACCAGCCTTAGTATTTCCCCATGGGTCAGTTGCAATACCACCGAATTCAGCAGTTAATTTTACAGGTTTAGTTTCTCCTTTAATGGTTAAGTCGCCTTTAACAAGGTAATCGCTACCATCTTTCTCTACTGAAGTAGATTTAAATTCGATGTGTGCAAATTTTTCAGCGTCAAAGAAATCGCCGCTTTTTAAGTGGTTATCACGATCTGTATTTCCTGTATCTAACGAATCGATATCGCCTTTGAAAGAGATTTCGCTGTTTTCAAACTCGTCGCCTTCTGAAGTTAATTCGGCTGAGAAAGATTTTAAGCTACCTGTAACGGTAGTGATCATTAAGTGTTTTACTTTAAATTGTAATTCGCTATGTGTTGGATCTAATGTCCATTTAGTAGTTGCCATATCTTTTTGTTTTTGAGGTGTTTAATATTTACACTACAAAATTACAGCAAGAGCCTGAAATAGAAATTGATGTATGTTAATTAAATGATTAAAATAGAGAATGATAGATTGAGCAAAATGATTATGGATTGATTGAATTAAAGCATGTTTACAATTCGGGCATTCAACACTTAACACTCAAAATTTCTATGATGGCCTAAAGTGCTTATTGGCCAGTTCTTTTCTCACACGGCTTAAAGATTCTGGCGTTATTCCCAGGTAAGATGCAATCATCCATTGCGGAACGCGGAGCGTGAGGTTTGGGTAAAGTTTTATAAAATCAAGGTAACGTTCTTCAGCTGTTGCACTTAAAAGCATATTAATCCTTTTTTGCATAAACCGGATAGAATTATTAAGCAATCTTGTGTGCATGGGCTGCAAACAAGGAACTTGGATAGCGGCTTGTTCCATGAAATCGTTTGGCATAATCACTACCTCTGTCGCTTCAATGGCATCTATAAAAAAAACAGATGCTTCATTGTTCATGCTATTGCGATCAGATATTAACCAGTTCTCGGGAGCAAACTGAAGGATATGTTCTTTGCCTTTTGCATCGATAGAGTAAGCACGAAGCAGACCTTTACAAACAAAAAAGCCGTGTTTCGTGATGTCGCCAGTGTATTGAACGATTTCGGTTTTATCGAATTTTTTTATTTTTAGACCAGTGGAAATACTGTCGAATTGTTCATCAGTTATTTGAATTTTTTCTTTAAGGTAATTTTTAAACTGATCAATCATAAGGGCTGAAATTACTTTTTCGCAGGCTTAATATCAGAAAAATCTACGCCACACTTGCAATTACCACCACATCCATCCTTTTTGACCTGTAAGGATTTATAAACCAAACGGCCAACATATACCAATGCAACCGCAAAAAGTAGAAAGACTAAAATCGTTTGAGTATTCATAAGACAAATATAAGCTGATTTAGTGGTTTTGAGTTCAGGAGAGTGTAAAAAGGTTATTCTTCCATAAAACCAATTGTTCCCCCTACCCAATCGAAATCTGCATTGTAACGAACACCAATCATTTTACCTCTACTTAACCGACCTAAATTTGTGCAAAGCTGCGGCTCGCCACCATCAGGCCATAAATACATCATTCTAATTTCTGCCTTTACGCCACCATTGGGAGATTGTACAGCAGGTTCGTAAGTCACTTTTTTTTGTAAAATCCAATTTTCCGGATCAGCAATTTTATTTATATCAGCTTCGGTAACATCTATAATCACTCCCATTCCCGCAAAAGAGAAAAGTGGTTTTAGCACATAATTTTCCAGGTCAGTTGGTATTGTAGACAGCTCATTTAAAAAACGGGTTTCAGGAACAAACTCACTTTTTAAAAATGGCATGGTATACTTACTTATTCTGTAAAACCAATTCGGATGTGTTACCCATTCAATGTCCAGTTCTTCCCGCGGATCGAAACTATTTTTAAAGATTTCAGTGTTGCCAGCTACTTCATCGAATATTAACCGATTATAAATTCGTTTCAATTGAATTTGCTGACCATCTTCTTCGTAAAATAGCTGTTTACCGTTTTTCTTAATATCCTCTAAAGCCAGGATTTTAATACCAAGCATTTTTTGGGTTACGAAAAAATCAATAGCTGTTTTTTGGTTTGGAGCATCTACATCCATCAGCGCAACTTCATGCGCTTGATGCTTGCCTATAATCACTTCTTTAAAAAGTTCGATGTATTTTTCTTCGTCAAAACCATTTAAGAAATGATTCACGGAGTGATCAATGTCAAAACACTTTCTGAAGGTGTTTGCCAAATGAATTTGAAAGCCATAAAGCGAAGGGAAGCCTTGCATTTCGATTAACATGGGGGTTAATTCGCCAGCTTCATTTTTACAGATTCCGAAATCAAAAGTTAAAAAATGGGGCTGTTCGTTCTCATTCGGAACATTCCAGTCTGCAGGAATCGATTTTTGTGTTAACGCCTTAAAGTTCGGCTGTTTTATGAGATTAATGATTTCTTCACCTGCCGCAATCAGCTTTTCTTTTAACGATTTGGGTACAAAAATTGGCGTTTCAGCAACTCGAAAGGGAATTTCGAAATAGTCGCTTTCCAACTCAGTAATGAAGTTTTTGTATTTTTCTTCCGTAAACTGTTCGTTATATTTTCGGCGTTGAGCTGGTATCATAATGTTATTCTTTTAATAATATCGTCATTGGGAGGTACGAAGCAATCTCATTGCTATGCGTTGAGTAGCGAGCGTTTTAAGATTGCTTCGTGCCTCGCAATGACGACCGCTTGAAAATAAATAAAATAGATTTTTAGCTTCAGGCCTCCTGTAAATTCCCGATCGCTTTTTTTAAGAAATTAGGAAGGATAATGCTTTGGGTTAACACAATTCTGGCAGGATCATCCAAGCTGTTAAGCATGTCCAAATATTTCTGCTCACCATGTAAATCGACAATGGCTTTTTGCTTTTCATCTTGTAGCAGGTACATTTTCATCCCAACGGGATCTGCCTCAGGGTGAAATTGCGTCCCGAGAATTTCATCAGAAAAACGGATGGACATCATACATCTTTCCAAATCAACATGTTTACGTTCTTTTTCTATGGCTAGCAGTTTAGCACCTTTGGCCTCAAAAGCAGCGAAATCTGGCTCGATTACCTGCCAATCTCTACTGTCAACTGAGAAAAAAGGATTCGTGATGCCGCTGAAAATTTCATCTTGTTCGCCATCCTCAGTTAAAGTGATGGGAAAAATTCCGAAAGCATTCGATCGCCTTTCTGTCACATTTCCCAAGCCGAACTTTCTACAAGCCAGTTGGAAAGAATGACAAATTAAAAATGCATATTTTTTTTGTTCGTCATTCGCTGCATTAAAAGCTTCAATCTGATCTAATAGGTTAAAAAAATCGTTTTCCCATTTTTCACCCTTACTTCCAATCGGGCTACCCGGGCCACCGCTCGAGATGTAGGCATCGTATTCAATACCTGGTATTGCACCTTTCTGTCTTAAATCAAAAATATCAAAAGAAAGGTTGATGTTGTTGTCCTTTCTGAATCGAGATAAAATTTCCTGAATACCCCGCATACCTTGATTAGGTGCGCCGTTATTCATGTCAATAACGGCGACCTTTAAGTCTCTTTTATCCATTTTAAAATTACTTTGCGCCTATAAGTGTTTGAGTAGTAATATAGTCTACCACCGATTCAAAGTTACCGGTTTGTTGGTAAACTGCCAACTGTCTGTCTGCACCTGTGCCATGCTCAAGTATTTTATGAACGTATTCTAAATCGTTTCTGCAACCCAAATCATCCACCACATCATCAACAAAATCAAGTAACTCAAGCACCAAGTTGCGACAATTTACTTCCATTTCTTTACCAAAATCGATTAAATTTCCGTCGATTCCGTAACGGGCAGCACGCCATTTATTTTCGTTAATTAAGGCTCTGGAATAACTGATGAATTCCATGTTTTGCAACCGAAGTTTATACAATTTAGCGCATAAAGCTTGAAATAATGCCGTAAAAGCCATTGTCTCATCAATTAACATCGGGCAATCGCAAATGCGAAACTCTACGGTATCGAAAAAAGGATGTACGCGGATATCCCACCAGATCTTCTTGGCGTTATCCATGCAATTGGTTTTGATCAGGAGCTTTACGTAGTTATCGTAATCTTCAATGCTATTGAAAATATCAGGGATGCCTGTTCGTGGAAACTTATCAAAAATCTTAGTTCTGAATGACTTATAGCCTGTATTTCTCGACTCCCAAAAAGGAGAATTAGTCGACAAAGCAAATACGTGAGGTAGAAAATACCTCACCTGATTTGCAATATGAATAGCCAATTCGCGAGATTGAAAACCAACGTGAACGTGTAAGCCAAAAATTAGATTTGAACGAGCTGCTTCCTGCAGCTCGTTTACAATTTCATTATAACGGGGATGTTCTGTAATGAGTTGTTTTTCCCAGTGGGAGAAGGGGTGAGTTCCGGCTGCTCCGATTCTTAAACCCTGCTCACCGGCAAGCTGAGAAACCGTGTATCTCAATTGAGAAATTTCTTTACGGGCTTCTTCAGTTGTTTTGCAAATTCCCGTTCCAACCTCTACTACAGCTTGATGCATTTCTGCCTTAACCTGGTCTTTATGTATTTTTTGGGCGGCTTCTACAATTTTTTGGTCATGCGAGGTAAGTTCCCTGGTAACGGGATCAACTACCATGTACTCTTCCTCTATGCCCAGCGTAAATTCGTTCATCCTAGTAATATTTGGTTATCTAATCCCGTTATTTTATTGGCTTTTTCTTAGCCACAGGTTTTGCTTCTGTTTTAGGCTCAGCTTTTGGTTTGGCAGTAGCTTTTCCTGCTTTTACTTTCTCTGCTTTTGCTGCCGGTGCCTCTGCTTCTGGTGCTACAGGTTTAGCTGTAGCTTTTGCCGTTAATGGTTTTCCAGCAACCGAAGTTTTAATGTATTCGCCCCAGGTTAAATTATCCTGACCAGGTTTTTGTGCTTTTGCTCTTTCGATCGCATAATTAGCAGTGGTTTCTACTACCCAATCAAAGTTTTCCTGTCCAACACTTTTAATATCAGCATCGGGTGCTGGATTACAAAAATCGATAGCGATAGGCACACCATCACGCACCGCAAACTCTACTGTATTAAAATCGTAACCCAGATATTGGCACAATTTAAGCGTATATTCTTCTACTGTTTTCAATAATTTTGGATCAGGTTTTTTTCCATCAACAGCATAACGCAAATGATGTGGGTTGCGAGGTTCGTACTGCATAATGCGAACATGTTTTCCGCCGATGCAATAACATCTGAAATATTCATCGAAAATGATTTCTTCTTGCAAAAGCATCACCAATTGCTCAGTTCCACTGTGCTTATCAAAGAAATCTTCCTTATCATGTAACTTATAAACATCTCTCCATCCACCGCCATCATAAGGTTTCATGTATGCCGGAAAACCTACGTAATCGAAAATTGCATCCCAGTTTAAAGGCATAGTTAAGTTTGAGAAAGATTCGCCTGTTGTCCCGGTAGGGTGTTGACGTGATGGAATCAATGCTGTTTTCGGAACCGGAACTCCAATTTGTTCCGCCAATGCGTTATTAAAGAATTTCTCGTCGGCACTCCACCAGAATGGATTATTAATTACTGCGGTGCCAGTAATGGCTGCATTTTTTAACGAAGCCCTGTAAAATGGAACATCCTGTGAAATACGGTCGATAATTACGGCATAATCTAGTGGACTGTTTTGCAGTATTTTCTCTATTTTAACAGGTTCGGCACTGATGCCTTTTTCTGCTTTTTGGTTAATTCTCTCTACAACGGCTTCAGGAAATGAACGTTCCTGGCCAAATAAAATCCCTATTTTTTTCATTGGTACTTTTTATGTTTAGGTGTGTAATCAGTGTAACTGATTAATTGTTTTTTTCGCTAAATTGTTTGACTGCCGCAGTTATAATTGCGCAATATAATTGGGAAACATTTCTCTCCAAATTGGCCAGTCATGGTCGGCATTCTGGCGGATATCTAGCCAATGATTGATGCCTTTTTGTGCAAGTATGCCCGATAACCGTTCATTGTCTGGCCGGCACATATCTCTATCTGTAGTACCCAAAACTATTTTCATGTAATGAAGTTCAGGATTGCTGTTGTTCATCAAATTATCAACCGGATTGTTGAAATAAACATCATCATTATAAAATCCATCTAACTGACCACTTATATCAAATGCGCCACTCATGCTAAACATATGGCTCACCAGCCAGGGATGCCTGAAAGCAAAATTGGCCGCATGGTACCCACCAAAACTACAGCCAGCAGTAATAATTTTGCTGTGCCCGGTTTCATGTCTGGCTAAAGGTGCAACTTCCTCCAGTAGATACTTGTCGTACCAAATGTGATTTTTTACTCTATCTGCGGGATGTATGCTTTTGTTGTACCAGCTTAATTTATCAATGCCATCTGGGCAATAAATCTTAACTTTTCCTTCATTGATAAAACCCTCAACAGAATCTATCAATTTGAAGTCTTTGTTTTCAAAATATCGCCCCATGCTCGTTGGGAACAGTAGAATAGGGATACCACCGTGACCGAAGATGAGCATGTCGATTTCAGCACTTAAATTTGGGCTGTACCACTTTTTATGTTCTTCTTTAACCATATATAAAATTGAATGTTTTAAGATAGAAATTTAATTCAACAAAAAGAATGTAATCGTTTTAAAATAAAGGATTTCGTAAAAAATGGCCGCCTTTAATTGATAGTTTATCAAGATTTGTACATTTGTACTTTTTACCAAACTGTGCCGAGCGATTGGGGGTTAGAATATTATGTACACAACAATTTTATCAGTAAAAGTTAATACGAGTAATTTTAAGATACCATCTGCTTATTTGAAGCGGGAGGTTGAAATAGATATATATGCACCTGAAGGCATGTTAGGCAATGAGAAAATAGAACTCCTTTTGCTAAACGATGGGCAAGATGTAGCAAAGATGGATTTTAGCACAATTTTACAGGAAGCACATCACAATAAGAGAAATCATAGGTTAATTGTTGTTGCCATTAGGGCATCTATTGAACGATTAATGGAGTATGGGGTTGCAGGCGTTCCTGATTTTAAAGGACGCGGAGCCAAAGCAAATTTATATACCGATTTTGTAATTAAGGAGCTTTTGCCTTCTGTAAAGAAGAAAATTGCCATGCCCATTACTGGAAGAGTTGGTTTTGCTGGTTTTTCTTTAGGTGGTTTATCAGCTTTTGATATTGCCTGGAATAACCCATTGGTTTTCGATGTGATAGGTGTGTTTTCGGGCGCTTTCTGGTGGAGAAAGAAAGATTTAACCGAAGGCTATACGGATGCAGATCGGATCATGCATGCACTTATTGATTCTACTTCTACAAAACCTGATATGAAGTTCTGGTTAATGACTGGTACTGAGGATGAAAAAGCCGATCGGAACAAAAACTTAATTATCGATTCTATTGATGATACCATTGATGTAGTAAAATCTCTTTTGAGGAAAGGCTACAAGCGCCCTGAAAATATATTTTACTATGAAAAAGTTGGCGGTAAACATGATGTGCCTACTTGGGAAAGCGTGATGCCTGCCTTTTTAGATTGGGCATTTGAAGTTTAGTAGTCTACTGATATTTATTGAGAATTGGCGTATCGAAGATTGTCCAAAGGCAGGCCTTTTGGTCGCAGCTTTTTAATGCGCTATTTGCCCACGTGTTGCAGGTTTTAAAAATGCTGTAACTGCCTTTCGCTTTATAAAAAGCGTCGGTATCATCATAATGGATTTCCGAACCAATGTTTATGAATTGCCCCTTTTCATCAGTAAGGAAGCTAGCGGTAATGTAGTTGATTAACTGCTGATACTGTTTTTTGCTGATGATAATCTTTTTACAATGCTGATCCTCAACGGGAGTATGATAGTAGCTGGTATGCATTGCTGAAGTACTTAAGCCAGTAATTGCCCGAAGGCCGGTGCTCAGTTTAAGGTCTGAAAATTCAGGGGTTTCAAGGTAAAACTTCTCATCGCCCCAGCCAAAAGCCAGGTAATTGTAGGTGCTGTCTGCATGTACAGTATGGTTGTATTTAATTTCTTTCGTCCAATCTTTTAGCATATGTGTTGCTGGTACTGCAATATCAGTATGAATGCCATTGCTTATGATGTAGATGGAAACGTCATTGCTCGGTACTGGTTTCCCATTTACCGTAATCCGCGACAGTATAAAAGCAGCAAGGAAATAAAAGGCTATAAACGATAGAAATACCACCGTTACCCTTGCTGCATATCTTAAAAATCTTTTATTCATTACTGTTAATGCCAGAAATCATTGTTCGGTAACCCATAAATTTTATATCGATATTTCTTATAGGCACATCAACAATGGTGATTTTCAATAGCTTTTATAAAGCCATACCTTCACCACATGATTAAAGGACTATTTGAAACGCATATTTATGTAGAAAATTTAGAAAGATCTATCGATTTCTATAGTAATGTTTTAGGACTCACTCAATGCCATTACGAGGCGGAGCGCAAAATTGCTTTTTTCTGGGTAGGTAAACCGAAAGAAGCGATGTTGGGCATTTGGGAAAAGCTAAAAGAAGAAATTGATATCCGTCATTTTGCATTCACATGTGATGTTGAAGATGTATTGGAGAAATCAGTAGATTTTTTAAAGACTAGAGGATTGCAGCCCTATAATTTCCTTAAGACTAATGATAGCCAACCCATGGTTTTTGCATGGATGCCCGCTATCGCGGTTTATTTTAACGATCCCGATGGCCATGCTTTGGAATTTATTGCGATTTTGGAAGGGGATGCTAAACCGGAATTAGGAGTGATTTCTTATCCGGAATGGTTGAACGCTCGATAAGCTGTTGGCACTTGCTTTTATAACATTAATAGTTGGAACAGCGTAGCGATTTAAACCCGATGGCAACGGCAGCTCCGAATTTTTATGAGGACTATAGTGTACAGCGGGACCGAAGCAAACCTAAGTGCTACTTCAATTGCTTTTCTAATTAAAGATGAGATAATTACAACATTATCATAGCATTAAATAGTGGCTCATATAGTAGAATTCCCATTTTTAAACACTATCTTTGCGCCAAATTTATAGGCGCATTTTATGCAAAAGATTAGAAATATAGCTATTATAGCACACGTTGACCACGGTAAAACCACTTTGGTTGATAAAATTTTACACTCTTGTTCTGTTTTTCGTGATAACGAACAAAAGGGAGAATTGATATTAGATAACAACGATTTAGAGCGTGAACGTGGGATCACTATCGTATCTAAAAACGTATCAGTACAATATAAAGATGTAAAAATCAACATTATCGATACCCCTGGTCACGCGGATTTCGGCGGTGAGGTAGAGCGTGTTTTAAAAATGGCTGATGGTGTACTTTTACTTTGCGACGCTTTTGAAGGTGCAATGCCTCAAACACGTTTCGTAACGCAAAAAGCTTTGGCATTGGGTTTAAAACCGATTGTGGTGGTAAACAAAGTGGATAAAGAAAACTGTCGTCCTGAAGAGGTTTATGAGCAAATTTTCGAATTGTTCTTTAATCTTGAGGCAACTGAAGATCAATTGGATTTCCCGGTAATTTATGGTTCATCTAAACAAGGATGGATGAGTACTGACTGGCAGAAACCAACTACAGATATTTTCGCATTGTTAGATGCTGTTGTGGCTAACATTCCACCTGCACCAATTAACGATGGAACTTTACAGATGCAAATTACTTCGTTAGATTATTCATCTTTCGTAGGTCGTATTGCAATCGGTCGTGTTCACCGTGGTACTATTAAAGAAAACCAACCGGTTACTTTAATTAAACGTGATGGCAAAATTGTTAAAACAAGAGTTAAAGAACTTTATACTTTCGAAGGTTTAGGAAAAATCCGTACTCAGGAAGTTAGTTCTGGTGATATTTGTGCAGTTGTTGGTATTGATGGTTTTGATATTGGTGATACAATCGCTGATTTCGAGGCGCCAGAGCAATTACCAGTAATTAGCATTGATGAGCCAACAATGAACATGTTGTTCACCATCAATAACTCTCCTTTCTTCGGTAAAGAAGGTAAATTAGTGACTTCTCAACGTATCAAAGATCGTTTGATGAAAGAAATGGAGAAAAACCTGGCATTAAAAGTTGTTGAAACTGAAGGTGCTGATTCATGGTTGGTTTATGGCCGTGGTATTCTTCACTTATCTGTATTAATCGAAACGATGCGTCGTGAAGGTTATGAGTTACAGGTTGGTCAGCCACAGGTTATTGTTAAAGAAATTGATGGTAAAAAACATGAGCCGGTTGAGACCTTAATTGTTGATGTTCCGGGTGATGTAGCTGGTAAAGTAATCGAATTGGTAACTCAGCGTAAAGGTGAGTTGTTAATTATGGAGCCAAAAGGCGATTTACAACACTTAGAATTCGAAATTCCTTCTCGTGGTATTATCGGTTTACGTAACAACGTATTAACCGCTACTGCTGGTGAAGCGATTATGGCACACCGTTTCAAAGCTTACGAGCCTTGGAAAGGTGCAATTCCAGGTCGTTTAAATGGTGTATTAATTTCTATGGATAAAGGTACAACTACTGCTTATTCTATTGATAAATTACAGGATAGAGGTCGTTTCTTTGTAGATCCAGGAACTGATATTTACGAAGGCCAGATTTTAGGTGAGCACATCCGCGATAACGATTTAGTAATCAACATCGTTAAAGGAAAAGCGTTAACCAACATGCGTGCTTCTGGTACAGATGATAATGCTCGTATTGCACCTGCGATTAAATTCTCTCTAGAAGAATCTATGGAGTATATCCAGGCTGATGAGTATATCGAAGTTACACCGCAAAGCATGCGTTTACGTAAAATCCTTTTAACAGAGCAACAACGTAAAAATAACGGTAGATAGTTCGCTAAGGCAATTATAATATCAAAAGCCTCGATGTCAATCGGGGCTTTTTTGGTTTGAGGGGTTTTAACCCTATAAGGAATATAAGAACAATTAAATCAATGGGCAGTCAGGTTTTCCTTTCCCGCTCCTCAAGGAGCGGGATGGATACCATTTTGCCAAAGCATAATCTTAGATAGGGTGAGGTATTTTAGGTTTAAGAAAACCTAAGCTCGTGCCATAAAATTTCTACTGGAAATCCTCAAAGTCAATCGATCGATTGATTTTCTGTCAGCGGTTTTTCATAAAACTTTTAAGAATAAAAAACTAACATTTCCATGGCAGATGGGTTTAATTGTCCTTTTAATTTTGCTGGCATTATCAAACTAATCAATCCCATTTATGATTAATAAGAGCCTATCCTTTCTGTGGATATTTTTATTAAACGCACTTTCTCTTTTACCACTATTTCTACTGTATAGATTAGCTGATGCTTTTTATTTATTGATTTTTTACGTTGTTAAGTATCGTAGAAAAGTGGTGAGGGAGAATTTATACCATGCTTTTCCAGATAAAAGTGCTGCGGAACTTAAAACCATAGAAAAAGAATATTACAAGTTTTTATCCTCGCTGTTTATCGAGATCATCAAAATGAAAAGCATCTCGAAAAGGGAGCTTAGTAAACGTGTAAAATTTAAAAATGCCGATTTAGTCGAAGCTTACCTTCAGAATAATGAAAGCGTACTTTTTTGTTCGTCGCACTATGGTAATTATGAATGGGTGTGTATGGCAATTGGTTTAAATTTTTCGGGGCAACACTATCCCATTTACAAGCCACTAAGCAGCGAAAGTTTCGATCATTGGTTTTTAACAATGCGGAGTAAATTTGGCAATAACATGGTTGCCATGCGTCAAACTTTGAGGGCCATTCAGGCTAGTAAAAACTCAGCCAGTATGTTCACTTTCGGAAGCGACCAGGCGCCATCAAAAGACGAATCTATTTATTGGACCAACTTTTTACATCAGGAAACTTCGGTTCAGTTGGGCATAGAAAAGATTGCTAAAAAAACAAATAGACCAGTGTTTTATTTAAAAATCAACTATTTAAAAAGAGGCTACTATGAAGTGGATTGTGTTCCAATCTGCTTACATCCCAATCAAACTCGAGAATTTGAAATCACAGAAATGCATACTCGTTTCCTGGAAGAATTGATTGAGGAAAAGCCGGCTTATTGGTTGTGGAGCCACCGCCGATGGAAATATAAACCACAGCCTAAACCAATTAGTTTATTGGAGAATGAGGGAGGCATTTCTGCTAGTTTGGCTTAAGTTTTTGATAAGAATGGCAAACACATAAATCTTTTTGAGTTTTTATCGTGTTTTCAGTTTTTGAATTAATTAATCTGATATGATTAAAAAGGGGATTTCCCGTTTGGGAATATTTTTTTTAGGCGTATTATCGTTGCTGCCATTACCCATCTTGTATGCATTAGCTGATATCAGCTATGTGCTCATTTACCGCGTTTTCGGTTACCGTAAAAAAGTAGTTAGAACTAACTTAACCCGTGCCCTTCCAGATAAAACTTTAAGTGAAATCCAGCATATTGAGAAACGTTTTTTCAAATACCTGTCTACACTTATTTTCGAAATTGTTAAGATGAGCAGTATTTCGGAAAAGGAGATCGAAAAACGATTTGTTTTCAGGAATAAAGAAATCGTACAAGCCTATCTTGATCGGGGCGAAAGCATTCTTGTATGTTCAGCACATTATGGTAATTGGGAGTGGGGCACTTTAGGAATAGGCTTAAATTTCAATGCAGATCATTATCCTATTTACAAGCCTTTAAGCAATAAAACTTTTGATAAGTGGTTTAAGAAAGTGCGTAGCCGATTTGGGAATAGGTTAGTGCCAATGCGCCAAACCATGCGGGCGCTTTCAGCCAGCAAAGGTGCCGCCAGTATCTTCAGCTTTGGCAACGACCAAGCGCCATCAAAAGATGAATCGCATTATTGGACAAGCTTTTTGCACCAGCAAGCCTCTATTCAGCTTGGCATCGAAAAAATTGCCAGGAAAACCAATCAACCCATTTTTTATTTCAAAGTAAAGGTTTTAAAACGGGGATATTATGAAGTAGATTGCGTGCCGCTTTGCTTAAATCCATCAGCTACAGAAGAATTCGAAATTACAGAATTACATACTCGTTTTTTGGAGGAAATTATCCGGGAGGAGCCTGCTTATTGGCTATGGAGTCACCGTCGGTGGAAATATAAACCGAAAGAGAAAGCGGCGAGTTTCTCGCATAAAGAAGTTCAGCAACAAGCATAATCTTTTATATTTGTCGCTGGAATCTATATTGATGAAAATCTTCAAAAAGGCATTATTTTACTTCTTCCTTGTCGTACTTCTCATTTTCGCAGGTCTATTTATTTGGCATCCATATTTGATGCGGGTTTTATGGTATCGTACGCCTGATGCCAATACTTATAAGGCTTTTCCACAAGAAATTTTACATAAAAGCGATTCTGTTTTTCGTTTCTTTTCTGCTTCGAAAATGAGAAATGATCTTGATACTTTGAAAGTTCGGGATGGCGATAAACAGTTTGTTTCTTTTGCTGATTATTTCCAAAATGGGAAATTAAAAGCCTTTATCGTCATTCGAAATGATAGCATTCTCTATCAGAAATATGCTGCGGATTATAGCGACAGCACTTTAACTTCTATATTTTCTGGTGCCAAAAGTATGGTTTCTATTTTACTTGGCGTGGCTTTGGCCAATGGCGATATCAAAAGTTTAGACGACAAGGTTACCGATTATCTTCCGGAGTTAAAATCCAATCAGGCATTTGATCATATCACCGTTAAAAACCTATTGGATATGAAATCGGGATTGGAGTTTCAGGATGCATTTGGTGGTGTTCTGAAAGCATTTTTTTCTGATGAAGCCAAATATTATTATACCCACGATATGAAAGCTGAACTGATGAAAGTGAGGCTGGTAAATAAACCCGGTACCGTTTGGAAATATAAAAGTATTGACCCGATACTATTGGGCTGGATTTTGGAAAAGGCCACGGGTAAATCTGTGGCTCAATTTTTTGAAGAAAATATCTGGCGAAAAATAGGAACTGAATACAATGCTTCTTTTGGATTAGACCATATTAATGGTTTAGCCAACACTGCAAGCAGATTCCAGGTTACCGCTATCGATTTAGCTAAAATTGGTCGACTATATCTTAACTACGGAAAATACAATAATCGTCAAATTATTCCAGAAGGATGGGTGAAACAGTCTATTAATATAGGCGCTGAGCAACCGACATCGGCAAAAGGCTGGCAGAAATCTGCTCATCATTATTTATGGTGGGTTCCTCAAACGGGCGAAAATGGAGATTATGCTGCCGAAGGGATGTTGGGGCAGCGGCTTTATATCGATCCTAAAACGAATACCATTATTGTTCAGTTTGCTGCGGGTGGTGGTGGCGATTATCCATATCGGAAAATAAGCAGGTATTTAGCTGGATTGACTTTCAGTTATCCTTAAAATTATTTAACCGCAAAGGGCGCAAAATTTTTCGCAAAGAAAAACAAGGTTTACATCTAGCTCTGCATTCTGTGCGCTTGCTTTAAATTCTTTGCGTTTAATTTTTAAAATCCTACATTGCTTTTAATGGAAAATGACGACGTAAAAATCCTGAAAAAGAAACCGATTTTTCCGGTTACACAAGCATTGCAAAAGTACCTTCGTACTTATCAGCGTGAAGCAAAATTGCCTATCGGTTATAACGATTTGATGCAGTTTAATGAGGCTTTCCCTTTAATGGATAAATTTGGCAAAGACTCCCTTTGGGAGGGGCCGATTTATGCACAGGATCTCATCGAAACCCTGCATAACGGTTTAAAAGAAATATATGCCAACCTCAAAGCTTCTGGAAATCTTCGCATCGTTGAACATAAATACATTGATAAGATTGAGTACTGCACTTTTGGCAACACACATCCTTTCCGGATCAGAATAGTTAATCGCTTAAATGACGTTTACGATTATTTTTATATTAAAAAAGCTGATGCTTCGCGTATTTATGGCCTTGAAATGGAGGAAATTCTTTCTCCAAACCAAGTGAATTATTTAGTTGATGGCGATACTTTGGTAGAGGAGCACATTGCAGGCATTCCAGGTGATGTTTTTACAAAAGGACAATTGTATACCCCAGAATTCAATCCGACGCGAATTGCAAAAGAATTCGTCAAATTTAATGAGCGTTGTTTAATTATGCTGTTGGGCGATATGCGGGCGTATAATTTTGTAGTTCAAATTACACCCGACTTTGATGATATTCAATTTCGCATTCGGGCAATCGACTTTGACCAGCAATTCTACGAAGGAAATTTGAAGGTTTACCTACCTCAGTTTTTTAAGGAAAATTTGCCCTATGTTAAAATGAGTATGGAACAGCTGACCGAAAAAACCGTACTTCAATATCAGCAGGAAGAACGGTCTTCTATTGTACACCGAGTACGCAGTGAGCGTCACCGTTTAACCGATCTGCGTGATGTTTCGAACAAGGAAGAGTTAACTACGCCAGAAAATATCGCCATTTTGAAACAAAGCATGAGCGAATATTTTAAGGACACGAACTATTTGAGGTGCAAAAACATGACGGATATTATTGAATTGAATATCAAAAATATCATCCGGCAGGTTAAGTTATAAATAAAACGGTTGACAAATTGCCAACCGTTTTTTGAGTGAATCTAGAAAGAGCGTCCAAAACATTTAGGCGTGTTGCCCTTCATGTACGCCTTCGGCAAATTCCTCTACAATTTTATCGTTAAATGCAGGCAAATCTTTTGGAGTTCGGCTGGTTACCAAGCCCTGGTCTACAACCACTTCTTCGTCGCTCCAAATAGCGCCAGCATTTATTAAATCCTGCGAAATATTTTTAACAGATGTTAATTTTCTGCCTTCCACAACATCAGCATTAATTAATGTTTGTGGGCCGTGGCAGATGGCTGCAACAGGTTTTCCAGCGGAAAAAAATGATTTGACGAATGCAATTGCGTCTTCGTTTATGCGTAATTCGTCTGGATTGATTACACCACCTGGTAAAAGCAGGCCATTGTAATCATCAGTATTCGCCTCCGAGATTGTTTTATCTACGTCAACTTCTATCGACCAGTGATCCTGATCCCATGCTTTAATTTTTCCACTTTTAGAGGAGATGATGTGAACGGTTGCCCCCTCTTCTTTTAACCTTTTTACTGGTTCGGTTAATTCAACTTCTTCAAATCCGCTTTCTGAAAGTACAGCTATTGTGCGGTTACTTAATTGTCCCATAATCTTTCTGTTTTTAATAGGTGATGTATTAAATACAGCTTTATAGGAATTTTTGTTTTTTGAAATTGCGATTGAGTGTGGAGTTTTGTCATTCTGAGGCATGAATAATCTCTAGGCGATGAAAGCTAAACTTTAATTTTGTACAGTATAAATATTTGGGAAATCGGTTAGTAGATTGAGGATTCTTCACTGCATTCAGAATGACAATTAAGCTGCTAGAAGGTATCTGCTGAGCCATAGAGAAAGAGCGATCTGATTTTTGAGCTTTTAGGAGAATGATAAACAATTACTACTGAACTAGCTAATCATTCGTTCTTCTATGCTTAACAAAATAAAAAGCCAAATTACCTGCAATAACCAAGTGATTAAAAATATTCGGAATCAAACCATAATATTTAGTAAAAATATTAAACCGCTCTTTCAAGCTTTCGCGGTGTTTCTTCTTACTCATTCCGCCAACCAAATATTTGGCAACATAGCGATGAACATTCACAATGCTTGAAGCTTTTTTGGCAGCCTTAATAATCCAATCGATATCTGAACTGTATTTGTAAGTTAAATCATAGGGGGCTATAATGTTCCGGCGAATATAAATAGCCTGATGGCTAATGTTCATTCCATATTTAAAGCTCTTCCAATCGAATTTTTCCGGTGCCTCATGTCTTCTTCGTCCCAGGCTTTCCCAATTATCGTTGTACATTTCCGTTTCGCCATAATAAATATCAGCACCTGGGGCCGAAGCAAAAACATCCTCTACGGTTTGCTCATCATATATTTCATCGCCCGAATTCATAAACAAAACATAATCTCCCGTAGCCAAAGCCAGGCCTTTATTCATCGCATCATAAATCCCTTTGTCAGGTTCTGAAACGATTTTGGAAATTTTGCTTTTGTAGGTTTCGATAATTGCTAATGTGCCGTCTGTAGATTTACCATCGATAATAATGTATTCTATTTGTGTATAGGTTTGATTAAGCACAGAGTTGATTGTTCGCTCAATATCCCGAACATTATTGTACACAATAGTGATAACAGTTAATTTTGGCATTTTTAGTCCATTAATTTTTTAAGGGTTTCAACATCTGGCAAAACACCTTTGTATGCTGCTGGTAAAACATGACTGGTTTTATAGGTAGAAACACCCATTGCCTTATTAAAATCTCTAAAAGAAAACTCTACAATCTTATTTTTCTTTTCTTTACAGAGAATAATTCCAATTGATGGTTGTTCGTGAGGTTGCTTTACATATTCATCTAAAGCGGATAAATAAAAATTCATTTTGCCCATATATTCAGGCTTAAATTTGCCGGTTTTCAGTTCAAAAACCACCAAACATTGTAAACGCCGGTTAAAAAATAGAAGGTCTAAAAAGTATTCCTCATCTTCTACAATTAATCGATATTGATTGCCAATAAAAGCAAAATCTGATCCCAATGACATTAAAAACTTCTTGATATTTTGAACGATTTCACTTTCTAAAACCCGTTCATCTTTCTCATCACTATCTTGGATATTAATGAAATCTAATAGGTACTCATCTTTAAATGATTGCAGCGCTTTTTGCCTAGCTTCATCATTTGTAATTGTTTTGGAAAAATTATTGGGTAAGCTGCCAGTTTTTTGAAAAGTTTGATTGTTTAAATGGTTTTTCAGAGTGCTTAGACTCCAAAATTCTGTAGCAGTTTTTTGAATATAAAAGATTCTTTCTTCTAACGATTTTGTACTTTGTAATATCTCAACGTGATGTGTGAAACTTACGTTTGAAAAACTATTTTCTAATTTGGCCGTCACTGACGGACTAAATGTAATCTCTTGTAAATCAATGGTTTTTAATTTGGCCGTCACTGACGGACTAATTAATAAATGTTCTTCCCACGACTCAAAAAAGAGTCTCATCCGTTTCATATTGGTTGCCGAAAATCCTCTTAAACCTGGTAGCTCAAGTTGTAAATCGGCTGATAGATTTTCGATAACTTTTGCACCCCATTTTTCCTCTTCAATTTTTTGGGAAATAAATTTACCTACCGCAAAATTAAGGGATAAAAGTTCTTTATTAACAAGAGCGGCTGCCCTGTAACGACTCTGTAAAATTGCCGATTTTAAGGCCTTAATATTATCAAGATGGCTTTTAGCGAGTTCCATATTATTTCGGCTGTAAATTGATCAGGGTTTCATACAAATGAATGTGTTCAGCTGCAACTACCTCTTCAGAGAAATCGGATAATATGCTTAACCTTGCAGCCTTTTGTATCGCTTCTTTATTTGGGCGATGATACAGCCACTCGATCCCATTGGCTAAATCTTCTGCATTTTCATATTTGGCCAGGTAACCGTTTTGCATGTGCTTTACCATATCTGGGATTCCGCCTGTAGTAAAAGCGATTACTGGCGTGGCACAAGCCAAACTTTCCATCACCGTATTAGGTAAATTATCTTCCAAAGATGGCGTGATAAAGGCATCAGCGGCTGAATAACATTTGGCCAAATGATCATCTTTATTAATGGTGCCAAGGAAAGTCGTTTTGAATGGGAACTCAGGCATTTCTGCGTTCTCCTTATTTCCAAAAATAACCAGTTCGATATTTGATTTTTGAATGCCTGTGCGCCGGGATAAAATTTCGAGCGCCTCAATTAAATAAGGCGTTCCTTTGTGTTTGTCGTTTTTTGAGGGCATAAAACCACTCATTAACACAAATTTATCAGGGTTAATTTTCAATATTTTTTTTGCCTCCGATTTTACATAAGGCTTGAACACATTCGTTTCGATGGTGTTCGGTATCACCGAAGTTTTCCGGGTACCCAACAAGCTGCTAAACTTTACAGATTTTGCCATCCAATTGCTGGGCGCTATAATATGGAAGTTTAATTCGCCATAAGCTTTTTGTTTGCTCAACCAGGTTTTATGAGAGATATCATTATCGCCATTTATCTTCAAAATAGGGCAGTTTCCGCATTGCTGATGAAAATTTTCACAGCCATACCTTACATGGCAACCGCCTGTAAAAGCATTGCTGTCGTGAAAAGTCCAAACGATTGGTTTTTCCAATTCATCAAGCTCTGCTAAAAACTTAGGCGTAAGAAAACCGTGGTTTATCCAATGCAAATGAATAATATCTGCATTTTTAACCTCGGGGTGGTTTTTAATAGATTTACCAAACCACTGCAAACTAAACGGCGTTTTAACCGATTTGCTTAACCATTTTGCATAATATCTTTCTGATAAGATGTTATAAACGGCCATCGCTTTCTGAATCGGTGTTTTGCTGAAAGTATCAATTTTTGGATTTTGCCCAAATTTATAGTAAACCAAAACCTTTGAATCCATTCCGCTGGCTTTTAGTGCATCGCTTAAGCGTAAACAGGCTCTGCCAGCTCCGCCATTTCCATCATAAGTATTTAGGTGTACAACTTTCAAATCAATCAAAAATACATTTTATTGTTTACGAATATAAAATCTGTTGTGTAATTTCATCCTACCAAAGCCAAACTAACAAAATCATGATCAAATCCCTATTAAAATCGCTCACAGCAATGGCGTTTTTGTTGCCTTGCCATTCATTTGCTCAAAATCAAACATATTTTGCATCTTATCCAGCTTTAACGCCCGATGCGCAAACCATAGTATTCAGTTATGATGGCGACATTTGGAAAGTGCCGGTAAAAGGTGGGGTTGCCGATCGGGTTACGGCGATGCAAGGGGAGGAGATTAATCCAAAAGTTTCTCCTGATGGGAAATGGCTGGCATTTTCTTCCAACCAATTTGGAAATAATGATGTTTATGTGATGCCAATAAATGGGGGAGAGATTAAACAAATTACCTTTAATGATGCATCTGATGAAGTGGATAACTGGAGTTGGGATTCAAAAACAATCTACTTCACTTCAGGTAGATACAATTCTTTCTCAAGCTATAAGGTGGGTATTAATGGCGGTACGGCAACACGTTTATTCAATAACTATTTCAATACTACGCACCATATTGCAGAGTCGCCTACAGGAGAATTGTTTTTTAATGATACCTGGGAAAGTATGCGATTTCCTAACCGCAAGCATTATAAAGGCGCTTACAATCCTGATATTCAATCTTACAATCCTAAAACCAGAACTTATAAGCGCTATACCGATTACATCGGAAAAGATTTTTGGACCAGCGTTGATCGCAAAGGCAACGTATTTTTCGTATCTGATGAAGGTAATGAAGAATATAATCTTTACACCTTTATTGGCGGACAGAAAACTGGCTTAACCAAATTTGAAACTTCTATCAAGCGTCCATTTGTTGCTGCAAACGGAACGATTGTAGTTTTTGAAAAGGATTATCAGCTCTACACCTATGATGTTGCTGCTAAGAAAATAGAAAAAGTAAGCATCAGCACTTCAAGAAACCAGGTATTGAGCAAAGAGCAAGAGTATGATGTGCGGGCAAATATCTCAGCTTTTGATGCCTCGACAGATGGAAAAAAAATCGCTTTTATTTCTCGGGGCGAAGTTTTTGTGAGTGATGCTGATGGCAAGTTCGTTAGGAAAATTACGAATAGTGGTGAGCGAGCCTTAGAATGTAAGTGGCTTGCTGATAATAAAACTATTCTTTTTAGTCAAACAGCAAATGGTTTTCAAAACTGGTTTACCATTACCGGCGATGGAAAAGGGACGATTAAACAACTTACAAAAGATAAAGCCAACAATAGAGATATCACCCTAAATAAAGCCAAAACGATGGCGGTTTACTTAAGTGGTAGAAACGAGTTGAGGTTAATGGATTTGAAAACTTTTGATAGCAAAACCCTGGTAACCGATGAGTTTTGGGCTTTTCAAAACTCAGCGCCAAGTTTTTCTCCAAATGATGAATATGTTTTATTTACCGTCTATCGAAATTTTGAGCAAGATATCGTCGTTCATCATTTAAAAAATAATACTACAATCAACCTCACGAATACAGGCGTAACAGAAACCGGCCCGTCATGGTCGCCAGATGGCAAATACATTTTCTTTACGAGTGCCCGCACGAAACCCTCTTATCCAACAGGAATGTCGAATGCGCACATTTACCGCATGGCTTTGAACAATTACGATGAGCCTTACCGTTCGGATAAATTTGATGATTTATTTAAGGAAACCAAACCTGCCGAAGTTAAGCCAGCAATTGTTGAAACCAAAGCCAAAAAAGGAAAGGCAGATACCACTAAAAAGAAAACCGAAGTAAAGCCAACGCCTAAACCCGCCGCCGTAATTACCATCAATACGCAAGATATTCTCGACAGAATTGAACTGGTTGGTCCTGCTTTTGGTGGGCAATTTGGTACAGATGCTTTTGCTAAAGGTGATAAAACCTACGTTTTTTATTCATCGAATCATGAGGGTGGCGCACCAGGTATTTATAGAACAACTATTGAACCTTTTGAAGCCAATAAGACGGAAAAAGTTGCAGATGGGGGTGATTATTCAATGGTTCAAGCTGGAGATAAGTTTTTTGTGCTTTCCAGAGGTGTGGTCAATAAATATACTCTAGAAGGGAATAAGCTTGATAAGATCGATCATGGCTATAAATTTACAAGGAATCTAAATGCTGAATTTAACCAAATGTTTTATGAAACATGGGTGGGTTTGGATGAAAATTTTTACGATGAAAAATTTCATGGTGTAGATTGGGAGGAGATGAAAACCCGTTATGCGGCCTATCTTCCCTATGTAAATAACCGTAGCGATTTAAGGATTTTACTGAACGACATGCTGGGCGAATTGAATTCATCGCACATGGGCTTTAATAGTGCGGGTGCCGAGGAAAGGAAGAATTTAACTTACACCACTAACGAAACCGGGATTATTTTCGACAATGAAAACCCCTTGAAAGTAGAGCGGGTTGCAGCAAAAAGCAATGCTGCACGTACAGGAACCAATATTTTACCAGGAGATATTTTAACCGAGGTAAATGGCATTAAGGTGGATAAAAATATTGATCGAGATTACTACTTCAGCAAGCCATCCTTAGATAAAGAGATGACTTTGACCTTTGATAGAAAAGGTAAACAGATTTATGTAAACATCCATCCTGAAAGTGCCGGAACTTTACGGGGGAATCTTTACGATGAGTGGATCTCGAACAACCGTAAGAATGTAGATAAATGGGGGAATAACCGCATTGCCTATTCTTATATGAAAAATATGGGTGGTGGTGAATTGGAAACTTTCCTTTTGGATATGGTCGCTCAGGAAGAAAAAAAAGATGCCATCATTTTAGATTTACGTTATAATACAGGAGGCAATGTACATGATGAAGTGTTGAAGTTTCTTTCACAACGTCCGTATCTGCAGTGGAAGTACCGCGGTGGTAAATTGGCACCGCAAAGCAACTTCGGTCCGGCAGCAAAACCGATTGTATTGCTTATCAATGAACAATCGCTCAGCGATGCAGAAATGACTGCTGCTGGCTTTAAGCAATTGAAATTGGGTAAAATCATTGGAACTGAAACTTACCGTTGGATTATTTTTACTTCAGCTAAAAGTTTGGTTGATGGATCATCTTACCGTTTACCTTCATGGGGATGTTATACGATGGATGGTAAGAACCTCGAAAGCGAAGGAGTTAAGCCAGATATTTTCGTAAAAAATACCTTCGAAGATCGATTGGCCAATAAAGATCCGCAGTTGGAAAAAGCTGTTGCCGAGATTTTAAAAGATTTGAAATAATTAGATTGTTATATGGCTAAATTGTTTTATTATCGGCAATTCGTAACAAACAATTCAGCCATATAGCAATATCACCTTTCTATTTTAATATTCTTTTCCGTTTCTTTGGCCTTTGGAATTATTTTAAGATATGGCGAATTTATTAACTGACAGGGATTTTTGGGTAAATTATTGGGAAAGTAAAAAAGGACTTGCAGTCCAAATTCCAGCAAATTATGTATTCCATCGCCAGCTCGGAGAAATTGTAGCTCAAAATAATGTTAAAACAGCTATTGAACTTGGCGGGTTTCCAGGTTATTACGCCGTTTTTTTGAAGAAATATCTCAAGTTAGAGGTAACGCTATTGGATTATTTTATTCATCCTCCAGTGGTAGTCGATTTATTGGAAAAGAATGGCTTGAAAGAAAAAGATATTCATATTATAGAAACCGACTTATTCAATTATTACCCAGATCAGCAATATGATTTGGTTTTAAGTTGTGGTTTAATTGAGCATTTTAATGATACAGCCGATATTATAAGCCGCCACATTGCCTTTGTAAAGCCCGGTGGAACACTTTTTATCACTCTTCCAAACTTTAAAGCGGTAAATGGCTGGTTCCAAAAAAACTTCGATAAAGAAAATTACGATAAGCATAACATTGATAGCATGAACCCCGATTTGCTAAAATCGATTTGCGAAAAAGCCGGGATGAACGAAGTTAAATCAGGCTACTTTGGCAGGTTTAGTGTTTGGCTCGAAAACGAAAGCCAAAAATCTGCCGGTGTTAAGCTTTTTAAAAAAGCCGTATGGTTAACTGGTAAAGTTTTCACTAAAATTATTCCCTTTGAAAGCCAGGCTTTATCGCCTTATATTATTCTGCAAGCAAAAAAACCTTTATAAACTTTTTTTATACAATCCTATTTCGCTCAAGGTGATACAAACCGGAGATTGAGTAATGTTGATCTTCACTTTCTTTGTGGTTAGGGGCTGATCAAATTTGATTAATCTCTTTGCGCCAATACTGGTTCCATCGTAAATCTTTTTCCAGCTGTTGTTCTCCAATATCTCAATATTGTAAGCTTCTACTCTTTGCCCAAGCGGGATGTATTCTTGCAGGCTAACAATATCAAATGTTTTAGGCGATTTCAAATTAATCTCCAGGCTTGCAGTATGGTTATTATCTGTTGAGGCCCAATAAGTTTCCTTATTATTATCAATCAACTTATCTACTAGATAACCTTTTCCCCGCGTATTACTGGCCGTGATGCTTGCATTTTTGGCCAAATTATTCGCGAACGTTTTTTTAACCATTTCCCCAAACGTTTTTAGTGCTAACACATCATCATCATGTAACTGCCCCCGTGTATCGGGCGCTAAGCCTAAATCCAATCCGGCACCTCGTCCAACGCTTTTTAAATACAGGTCGAAAAGCATTTCAGGAGATTTTGGCTTTTCGGTAGGATGATAGAACCAGCCTTTTCGCAAAGGAACATCACATTCTGCAGGCATCCAAAATTTACCGTTTCTTATTCCCTCAGGGCTCTCAGGATAGTTTGCCTGACCAGGTACTGCAACATTTTTTCCTTTCGGTGGCATGGGCGTAAAAGTAGCCCAATTGGTTTCCGCGGCATGCCCGTCTTCGTTTCCCACCCACCTGATGTCTAGTCCGATATCACTAAAAATATTGGCCATAGGTTGCATTTTTCTGGTGATGCCCCAGGTATTTGTCCAGTCATAATAGGTTGTGTTATCAATAGACCGTTTTTCTCGGGCTCCACCATAATAACCGTCACCACCATTTGCACCATCGTGCCAGCTCATAAATAATTCTCCGTAGTTGCCGTATAATTCCTTAAGCTGCGCCTGATAGATGGCTAAATATTTATCGGTGCCATAAAGCGGATTATTCCTGTCCCAGGGCGAGCAATAAATGCCGAACTTTAAGCCAGCTTTTCTTACCGCCTGCTCCACTTCTTTTACCAAATCTCCCTTTCCGTTTCGAAACGGACTTTTAGTAATATTATAATCTGTTGTTTTGGTTGGCCATAACGCGAAACCATCGTGGTGCTTGGCTACCAGGATAATTCCCTTTAATCCACCTGCTTTAGCTGCGGCAATAATTTGTTCAGCATCGAAATTAGCTGGATTAAATGTTTTTGGGTCTGCATCACCAAAACCCCATTCTTTATTCTCGAAAGTAGTAGGTGTAAAATGAATTAAGCCGTACACTTCTACATCGTGCCAGCCAAGCTGTCTTTTTGATGGAAGGGCGCCATAAGGTTCAGGCGCATTTTGAGCATAGGTAGTTACTGAAAGGAATAGTAAAAACAGGGATATTATTCTCATATTATTAGCTTCGGTAAGCCAAATTACTAAGAATAAATTTGATTATTTAGAAAAATATTGCGCTAACTTTTCTCTTACAAAACGTTTCACCCTCAAAACCATATTTCCTTTTCTGGTAGATAGAAAGCGCTTGATGACTTGATAGGCCTTTTTATCTTCTTCTATCACCCCTGGAAATTCAGTAATAGGTTTTGGGTTGATTACCACGTTATAAATATCGTTGATTCCCGAATGCACACCAGTTCCGTCATGCCCAATGTTATTCACCAGAGATAGTGATGGGTTTAAGGTTAAGCCGCCTTTCAAAAATATGGAAGCATACCAGCGAATGGCCCAACTGTTGTTTTTGCCTTTTTTAAATTCGAGCATCTGTTTCCAGAAATTCATTTTATTTTCTATCGAAAATGCGGATTTTTTCTTCTTATCAAATTGTTTGATGAGCGTATCAATGTTGGGCTCGAAATTCTTCCATGCTCTTCCCCAGGTAGCCCATCCCCAACTGGTAGCGGCTCTGTAAAAAAATGATTGCGGTAAATCCTCTGCCTTTAAAGGATACATGTAAGCGCCAATATGCATTACTTTTTCTTCATCGCGATAGCGATTTAGAGCATCGTTAAAATAGCTTAGGGTATGCGGTGAGGTAATCAAATCATCTTCCAAAACAATCACCTGATTGTAATCCTTAATCAGTTTAGTTACGCCTTCTATAACAGAATTCGCCAAACCAGCATTTTCTCTTCGCTCAAATACCTTTACAGATTTAAAACCGTCAACTTGGTTAATCAGCGCTCTTACTTTCGCAACATTTTCTTCTTCTGATTTTGATTTTGCGCCATCAGAAAAAATAAACAAATTGCTTTTGCCGGCTAAATCATTTTCCTGCAAAAATTTTATGGTACGTTCGGTATGCTGCGGACGATTGTAAACAAAAAGGGCTATTGGTGCTAGGTTTTGCATTGATGTTTTTTTTTCATCATTTTTCAGATACGTTTTGCTGAATTTATTTCAGCATCCCTATTTAAAGATCCTGAAATAAATTCAGGATGACGACTTAAAGAGATTTACTAATTAAAATATATGCAGATTTTGATCTGACTTTTGCGTTAAAACCGTATAGGCATTTGCGAATTGCTCCTGCTTCTTTCTGCCCAATAAATTGCCAAGCGTTCTTTTAATTTTGTACTCCAGCTCGATCTTTAAATTTTTAGTAAAGGTTTTAGGGGCCTTCCTGTTGATGAATTCATTAAACTTTACGGTTTCTGGCGCTGTCATCGAAACCTTATCTTCCAAAATTTCCAACCCTTCGCTTTGCAATAAAAACCGCAATGAGGTTGGCGTGTACATATTAATGTGGCCATAATCCAAAAAGTGTTTCATGCGATTATCTACACCAAAACGGTAATCTTTTGGCACTTCAACCACAATATATTTGGCTACCCTTTTCAGTTCGCGAAGCAGGATACGCTCATGTTCTACATGCTCCAAAACATGTGCAAGAATAATTAAATCGAAGCTATCGTCTGCGTAGGGAATTTTGTATCCATCGAAAGTCTGCGCTTCCTTTAAATGAGATAATTTTCTGTCGTTAATGATATCGACACCACTTTTAGCGATTTCCAGGGCGTAAAGCTCGGGTGCAAAATTCCAATCATTTAAAAAATGCAAGATACTACCATCGCCAGCACCAACCTCCAAAACCTTTTTCGGTCGAATGCTTTTACAAACATCAACAATGTTTTTGGCCTTATATTTAGCACCAAGCATGCGCCAGGCTACATCGCTGTTGGTGTAAAAATTATCGTAGGCTGTTTTAACTTCTTCGCTTAACATAAAAATTGGAGATTAAATGCCCAAACAATTATCGGCTTTATAAAAAACCGATGTTGCTTTTTCATAAAATAAACCTGGAGAAATTCCGCTAAAACTAAGCTCTTTAAAGCCTTGTTCTTTTAAAAAAATACGGGCAGGGTCATAAACTTCGCGTTCGCTATCATCTAAAATAACTACGCCCGTTGGGGTTAAAGCCTCTAAACTGTATCGGCAGCATCTTACCCGATCGCGGCCATCAACGATAATGATATCAAATTTTTTGCCTAACAAAGCTGCCTTTTTTGCATATTCCCCATCGCGTTGAAGCTCGCAAAAGATCATTTCTGCATTTGCAGGGCTTGTTCCTTTTACCTTATCAAACCAGCCTTTGTCATGCTCAACAGAGGTTACAGATCCGGCTTTCTCTGCGTAAAAAATGGTAGAATTTCCAGATCCATATTCGAAGATATGTTGAGATTTATTGATCCGTTCTTTAATAAAATCGATAAAGGAATAGGTTACCCAAGGGAGTGCTTTGCCCTTCCCATCAACTGCTTGTTTTTTATCAAAGGCCGTGAACCAGCCGATGCTGTTCAAATAACCTTTATGTCCATATGATAATAATGCTTTTAGCCTGTTAGGTTTTGCAATTAATGTAGAAAGTGCTTTTAAAGTGCTCAACGTTTTAATATTTTTTGAAATGCTGTGATCAAAAATAATGATTTTAACATCATTATTGCTTGTTGACGGGTTTTTGGGATGAATAAGATAAAGAAAGTTGCTATAAAATAAGCCACTAAAGTTGCGAGGGCAGCTCCCATAATGCCATATTTGGGTATCCACAGGATATTTAAAATAACATTTGCCAATGCCCCCATTCCTGTTCTTAACATAGAAAGTTTTGTATAACCCTCAGCGATCAGGAATTGACCACTTGCACTTCCAAGGAATACAAATATTCCTGCCCAAACATGTACAGAAAGCACATGCGCTCCATCCCAAAACTCAGGTTTATAAACAATATGATAAATAATCGGAGAGGCAAAAGTCATGATAATAGCAACACTAAGACTTATCCAAACCATGATGTCGTACATGTTTTGAAGTCTTTTTTGATACCGTTTGGGGTCATCCCTTCTGGCGTTCATGATTGCTGGAAATACTGAGGTTACAATTGCTACTGGAATGAAATACCAACTTTCACTCAGAGATACAACTGTAGAATAAATTCCCAATGCACCCGTACCAAGGTAGTTTTCTACCATTAATTGATCTATTTTCATGTATACAGACACTAAAATAGCTGAGAAAGCAAGTGGCCATGAATGCCGGATTAAGTGTTTAGCTAATTTCGAATCAAAAATCCAGCTAAAAATGCTTGCTACTTTGATTTGGTAGAAATAGATATATCCAGCAGCTAGAATAACGGTATCAAATAACAATGCGACTATGAACCATTGGATGTCTCGGTTTAAAAAAATCAAAATCAACTTTACAAGGGCTGAAAGTATGTTGCCGAAGACCTGAACCCGCATTACATATTTCGCTTGAACTTTAGATTGAAAATAACTGTCGGTAATATAAAAAGCCTGAGTGATCCCTGTCAAACCAACAATTAAGACGTAAATGAGTGGAGTTTCAATCGGTTTTTGGTTGTTCCATAAAGTGTATGCAATGAATATTAATGGAATAATAGCTATCCCTCCCATTAGTTTCAACCAAAAGGCTGTACCTAGTATACGATCTCTATTTTCAGGGGTTCTTAATAATTCACGAGTTGTAAAACCGTCTAGACCAAGGGCAGCCGCCGCAATAAAAAAAGTGGTGAAAGCAGTTGGATAATTCAAAATTCCATTTAAATCCTTTCCAAGATAGTTAGTAATCGAAAAGCCAACTAAGATCTTGATGATTAGGCTGCCAACTCTGGCTAACATCAGCCAACCCGTATTTTTTAAATACTTGTTAAATGCTTCTTCGTCAAATCCTTTTATAGTAGGTAACTTCATTAGCGCAAAGATGTAAAAAAATGTTTATCGCCAGATGAAGTATCCAAAAGTCAGTGAAAAACATTTGATAAATATGAGCGTTAACATTATACATTAATAACCAAATAAGATGAAACAGATCAAAATTATTTCCTGCTTTATTATTCTTGTTGTTTTTGCGTCTTGTAAAAAGAGTAATGAAAACCCGGTTTCGGCAAATGAGCCACCTTTAACCTGGCAAGAACATTGGTTTGAACATAACCAAGTGGTTAATCGGGTATTTTTTAATGATGATTTAGCGGTTTATTTTGATAAAGATGTGAATAAATCCATTACCTGGCCAAACGATTACCTAACCAAAGTATGGCAATATACCCGAAATGTTTATGGAGATTTTGGGCAGGATAAACGCTTGTTTGCCATTTTCCATACCGCGAAATATAGTGGCGGTCATCCTTCAAATTATTTCGAAGCCAGTCATGACAAGCGAAATGTGATTGATGTGGGCTTATCAGATGCGAATGCCTGGGTTGGTTTTACCGCTGGCGAAAAAGACATTGTAACCCACGAAGTGGGTCATATTGTAGAGTTTGCATCAAAAGGAAAACATAACTCTCCAGCTTTCAAAATTTGGGGCGATAGTAAGTGGATGGAAATTTATCAATACGATGTTTACAAAAAGCTGGGGATGACTGCTGATGCCGATCGTTGGTATAATAAATGTATGGCTACAGTTGATAATTTCCCGCGGGCAAATACGCAATGGTTTAAAAATTGGTTCTATCCAATATATGCCAATAACGGAGGAACTGCTACTTTAAATAAGTTTTTCGTGTTGTTGTCCCAAAATTTCCCGGCAAACGGAAGCGAGTACTCAAGAGACATGAACTGGGGAGAGTTCGTTCATTTCTGGAGCGGCGCTGCAGGGGTAAATTTAAAAGCTCAGGCTACTACGGCCTTCGGCTGGACAAGTGATATGGAAAATCAATTCAACAAAGCTAAAACTGATTTTCCGAATATAAAATATTAACTCAATGGCGCACCAACGGCAATATCGCATCGGTGCCCTGCTTCACCATGTTTTGGATTTAGTTTAGCTCCGGTCTGGTTTTCCGCAGTTTTTACAGTTGCTGGTGCAATAGTAGTTGGGGGTGTGGTAACTGTTGTTGAAGGTTGAACCGGTTTAGAAGTCAATGGCGCACCAACAGCAATATCACATCTATGGTTTGGTTGGCCATGCGGAGGATTCATTCCTTTAGCCACTTTGGTGTTTATAGTTTGTGTCACCACTGGCTTGCCTGTAGTTGCTTGAGCTGCTTGAACAGGTTTCGAATCTAAGGGCGCACCAACAGCAATATCGCATCTGTGCCCCGGGGCACCATGTTTGGGATTTAAGTTTTTTCCACTGCTGTTGTCTGTAGCTGGTACGTTAACTGCAACGGGCTGTGCTTGCGTAACGGGTTGTTGAGCTTGTGCCGTTGCGGCTTGATTCAACGGAGTACCTTCTGCCAAAGCACAAGTATGGCCTGGCTCGCCATGTTTAGGATTAAATATCAAGGTGTTGCCCGTGGTCTGCGCTGTAGCCGCGGCAGCATTAGTACCTTTCTGCAATCCTTCCAGCCCACCGGGAGTAGCAACAACTGCGTTTTTTTCTTCTTTTTTTTCGCTATTGCACGAACATAAAATCGTTAAGGCGAATAGATAAAATAGGTGTTTCATAAAACTCAAGGATTTAATCAAATATGAGCAAATATTTTTATCGTTTAAAACTGTCCTCAATTCTAACCAACTGTTTTAAATGGTGCTTGAGATGAATTTCGATAAAACGAAGCCATTGTTTTGCATTTAAATATCCTAAACGAGGATGTTTAGTTTTGATCGTTCTATTGGCTGTTGCAATCAGAGGGTAGATTTTACTTAGCGATGCCTCAAATTCCAGAATGAAGTCTAAAGCTTCGGCTTTCGTTATTTTTTTTACTCGATCTATCAACCGTTTAGGCACTTTATATTTTTGCGACGGAGGGAAGGCGCCAAGAAATAAAATAACCTTAACTGCAAAATGAGTCGCTTCCTTTTCACCTTTGCCTTGAGCACTATTCTCTAAGGCAATTAGCGATAATAAACTGGCATCGAATATATGCGAATACACCTCGCTATAACTCCAACCATTGATTGGTGGGGTTAACTGAAAAACCTCATCATCATAATGTGCTAGCTTGCCTTTATAAGCATTCACAATTTTATGTATTGATGTATTCACTTTGGAGCTTGTCATTTAATAAAGATAAAATAACAATTAGAAAAGCAGCATTAATTCTTTCAAATGAGTAATTTGTTTGGCTACATCGACAGGTTTTTCCTTTTCTAACGGATTGAAGAAAATAGCTTCCATACCAAAATTTAAAGCGCCATATATATCGGCTTCCAAACTATCTCCAATCATGATGCTCTCTGCCTTTGTTGCTTTGGCCTTATCCAGTGCATATTCAAAAATTTGTGGGTTTGGTTTATTAACGCCCACATCTTCAGAAATAATTACGTTTTCGAAATAAGGATTTAAATTGGATAAATTCATCTTGGTCAATGTCGTCTCCTTAAATCCATTTGAAATAATATGCAAAGAATATTTTTGCTTTAGATAAGCCAAAACTTCTTCAGCAGCCTCAAAAAGATTAGTCTTGGTTGGAGAAATACTGACATAATCATCTTCAAATTGTTGCGGTACCGAATCGGGGTGAATCCCCAATTGAATAAAGGTTTTGCTAAAGCGTTCTGCCCGTAAAAATTCTTTTGTAATTTTTCCTAGATGATAATCTGCCCAAAGCTGGTGGTTGTTCTCCGTATATTTTAAAATGAAATCGGAGCACGATAGTAGGCCAAGTTCCTTTAATTTATGGGTATGATAAAGTTCGTTCAAGGTTTCTTCGGCATTCCGATCAAAATCCCAGATGGTATGATCGAGGTCGAAAAAGATGTGTTTCTTCATTAAAATGTTTTTACAAAAGTAGATCATCTATGTTAATAATAGATAGTCTTTCGTTTTAGTTTGTAATTCTTCAATTAAACTCTCGTCCATGTATTGATAATCATCTGGAATGTCCAGAATGATAATCCGCTTATTTACAATCTCATCGTTAAACTTTTTAGCTATTCTTTGTTTATGTTTTTTTTCCATTACGAAGATGAGATCTGCCCATAATATATGGCCTAAGTTTAATTTGATTCGGGCAGATGGCGCAGTGCCTGCAGAGCAAATCTGGTGTTGACTGTGGTTTTTAAAAATCGTCTCAGCCGTTGCGCTACGCCACTTATTTCTACTGCAAACAAAAAGAATGTTCATGTTTTTTAGCCCTGTTTATTTTTTTTGCTACATCCCGCCTTATCCTTAGATACTTATAATCTTGATTACACTTTCTCTCCATAAGCCAAATCTCCGGCATCGCCTAGGCCTGGAACGATGTATGATTTGCTGGTCATTTCCTCATCAATGGCGCCCAGCCAAAGTTTAGCCTTTGGAAGGTTGGCTTTTACGTGAGTTACGCCTTCGGTACTGGCAATAGCGGCTACAATGTGCAGCTCAGCAATATGATATCTATTCATTAATTCTTTGCAGCACATCACCATGCTTTGTCCGGTGGCTAACATCGGGTCGGCCATAATTAATATTTTACCATCCAAATCCGGAGTAGAGATATAATCCATTTGGATCACGAAGTCGCCGCTTTTTTTAACTTTCCTAAAAGCAGAGATGAAGCAACATTCCGATTTATCAAAGATGTTTAATAAACCTTGCTGCAAGGGTAAGCCCGCCCTTAAAATGGTAGCTAGAACAGGTTGCTGCTCCAAAACTTCGCATTGCGAAACCCCTAAAGGCGTCGTGACATCTTTAGTAACGTATTTCATCGATTTACTAATTTCATAGGCGAAAAACTCTCCAATACGTTCGAGATTTTTTCTAAAACGCATCGAATCTTTTTGAATGTTTTCATCACGAAGCTCAGAGATGAATGTGTTTGCTATGGATTTTGTCTTGCTTAAATCGAAAGTTGTCATTTTGCAGGTTTGGCTAAGGGTATGGCTAATTTATTGTTTTTGATTGGTAAATGGGTAACATCTTTATGGCTAATTAATCAAACTGACATTTTATATTGCTTAGCCAGAGAATAATTTTTAATTTAGTTATCGTATCACTAAAACGTATTAGTGTTGCGCTAACCAAATATTTTCTTAACCTCAGTCTATGAATTTAGCTAAGCTTCGTAAAATTCTTACCCTTACTTTTATAGTCCTATCTTCCGTGCATGTTTTTGCTCAGCGCAAAATCATCAGCATTCAATCTGAGCTTGGAGCGATGATTAATCTTTCTGATTTGCCAAAATATACTGATGCGGTGGTAAAGCAGTTTTCATCTTATGATACAACAGGGAATAACGATGATGGTTTTAGCGGCAAGTATTCCTTTATTAGAAAAAATGCTGATGGAAGCTCGGTTATTTTCGAAGATAAGGGGGCTGGGGTCATCAATCGGATTTGGACGCCAACGCCCACCAATGATACGCTCGATTTTTATTTTAACGGAAGTAAAAAGCCTTCTTATTCCGTCCGGTTTGCAGACCTGTTTTCTGGCAAAGTTTCGCCATTTAATCTCCCCCTGTGTGGCAACCAAATCGGAGGTTATTTTTGCTACTTCCCGATTCCATACAAAAATGGATGCAAGGTAGTTTTTAGAGGGAAGAAACTTGAGTTTTATCAAATTCAATATCGCAATTTCGGCAAGGCCGCTACTGTTAAAACATTTAATCCAGCTTTATCTGCTGATGAGAAAACAGCTTTGGAGAAAATTTCTACAACTTGGGCAGATATCAAAGGGCAAAATCTTTCTGTAAAAAACGCCGAAGCATTTGCAGTGGATAAATTACTGAATCCCGGCGAAAGCGTTACATTATTAAGTGTAGATAAACCCGGTCGCTTTGTTGGTTTTGAAATGGAAAATGCCCTTCAATTTGAAGGATTAAGCAAACTTATCGATATTAAAATTACCTGGGATAATGAAAGCCAGCCTGCAGTTTACATGCCGCTGGCCGACTTTTTTGGTTATGCTTTTGGTCGCGTATCCATGCAAAGTCTGTTAGCAGGCACAGCCAACAACATCACCTACAATTATTTTCCAATGCCATTCGATAAAAATGCGAAGGTGGAATTAATTTACCGTAAAGCCACTTCGGCTGAAAGGGCAGAGCCGCTAAGAATTAAAGCAAAATGGTATTATTCACCCATTCCGCGGAACTCAAATACGGAAGGGAAATTTTACACTTATTGGAACCACGAGAAAAATGCAGCAATGGGTAAGCCACATGTTTTTTTGCAGGGAGAGGGTAGAGGACATTACGTAGCCACCATTCTGCAGGCGCAAGGTTTAAATCCAGGAATGACGCTATTTTTTGAAGGAGATGACTACACTTCAATTGATGGGAAAATGACCATGCATGGAACTGGTTCTGAAGACTATTTTAATGGAGGTTGGTATGCTTTGCTTGATCGTTGGGACCGGAAAATGAGCCTGCCGCTACACGGTTCGCTGGATTATTCCTTGCCCTTCAGCCGTACTGGTGGCTACCGGTTATTTTTAACAGATAAAATGCCATTCGAAAAAAGTATTCTCCATACCATTGAACATGGTCCGGAGCAAAATAATAAACCTGTCGACTATACATCCGTAGCATTTTATTATGCCGATAAAGCGATCTCCACATCGGCCAAACCTATAAATGAAAATACCTTAGTTTACCTTCCGGATACCATGATGGTGTATCCACAATTGATGAGTTTTAGTTTTAACGGGCAAGCTACTATCAATGGGAATAATTTTATTTCTACCGCAGGGGCACAAATCAGAATAGATTTACAGGAAATTCCCAACGGGAAATATAAACTTTTTGCCGATGTTGAAACTGCTCCCAATGGTGCGGAAATTACTTTCTGGCAACGGCAAACACAGGTGAGCCAACCCATTTCCTTTTGCAGCAGTCAAAAAGAAACCAAAAAGAAAATGTTTTTATGCGATGTAGAAATCAGTGAATTTCAAAATACGGTAACGCTTCATTTCAAAAACGATAAAGAGAGAAACAGGCTAAATATTGACCGACTGATTCTAGTAAAAACAACGAATTAATGGCCTGCATAGCTGTTCATCTCATTAAAAGTAGCTTGTAGTTTTTTATATTTCAATTGGTTGGAGATACTACGTAATTCCCAATTACTTAAAAACTGACCATTAACGAATTTTACGCCATCAATATAGTCTTTTAGCGTTTTTTTAATATCATCTAGGCTCATATTTTGTAGAACCGAGTCATTTAAACAATAACACTTAACCAATAGTGCTGTTACCTTTTCCAGCTGCAGATCGTACCAGTTAAATGGTGTACAAGTTCCGGCCCTAAAACCCGAAACTTCTGGATAACCCATGGAATAGTCTGTGGTAATGCCCGAGTTTAATAGGTTAAGGTAGCAAATCGGAAATTTTAAGGTTTCTAATTGCTGACTGCTTAAATTGATTTGATTAGGTAAAATCTTTTTCAACTTAAATATGCCGTCTTTAATCTCCTTTATTTTTTCCTTATCACTTGCACATGGTCGTAATAAGCCAACGCTTTGATTACTTAGCAGTTGGGAGACTTGGTTTGCCTGAATGTATTCAATCGGCACTTTTGGAAAGTTTATAAAAAATACGGGTCTGATTTTTTGCTTTTCAATTGTTTTTTCAAGCGCAGTTAAGGCCGTTTCATTGTTAATGCCAAAGCCGGTTAATTGATCAAATTTTGAACTTAAATAACTGTTTTCTTTGCTGAATACAGTGCTAAATATAAACCGTGTCTTCCTTAAAAAACCATCAGGAGCATTTGGTGTAATGCTAAGGTTAATACAAGGCTGAGAACTGAAATTTTTATCTGCGAAATGTATAGTGGGATGTTTTTTGCGGATAATATTTTTAATCAGCAGTGCCCATTCATCAATAATGGGTCGGTCTAAAACCTTCCATTTATATTGGAAACTACTTACGCCCTTAAATTCCTCATCGGTTTTTTGCTGATGCAAATATTCCTCATATCTCGTTACAATAAAAAAAGATGCAGCGAACACATCAAAAGGAAGTGCAGAACTTGCTACCGGAAACGGAACCTGATATTCGCCAAAAGGAATAGTTTTAATATTTAGTTCATTAACCTTTTTTGAGAAAAGAATTGATGTGCTTTTGAAAAAAATCTCGTCTCCCAATGGTTGTTCTCCATAGCTAATTTTAACATGCTGGCTCTGTAAAAAATATTGGCTGTTTCCAGTGAATTCTATTTCTGCTTTGAGTATTTCCTTAAAGATAAAATTGAAAATGTATTTTATCCGGGGTGTTAAAACAGATGAGAAGATGATTAAATGCATAACTTATTTTAACAGTCCAATGTGTAAACTAAGATTATAAATAATTCTTCCCGCAGGTATGATCTTTATATTAACGGGATACTAAAAATAGTGCTATTTTAACAGTAATTTAATATTTAATACAAAAAATACAGTTAAAAGTTTGCCGTGAACTTTTTGTCCGGATACAAAATCTTGGTGCTTTTTCTGGTTTTTCCTTTCACAACATGAACGATACTCATCTGATCATCAAACAAATCGTATAAGATAATATTGGTAACTTCTGCTGACTTAAAACTGTTAATTTTTTCTACTTCCAGATAAATATTAGTGGCTTCATGGTCGATCTCAAAACCGACATATTGCATGTTAATTTGCTTTCCATTAGCCTTAATTTGCAGATGGGAAATGATATATTTTTTAATCACCTCATCCATTTTACCTTTAATTGCAGGATTAGTTAAGTCTATTTTCTGCTTGTAGTTTTTAGCTAATATTGATTCAAAATCATCAGTAAAAATTCTACAGCTTACCTCAATAGTTTTTTCTTGCTTATTGTAGTTTAACTCAGTTGTGCTTACATGTAATGGATGTTTCACATTAAATGCAAGGCAAACGTAACCGCATATCAGAATGGCAAAAAAGAATTTGATCTTACTCATGATTGAACCTATGAAATGCGAATTTACAAAATTATCGCTACGATGTTGTGATTCAATAGAGGGACTTGTTCCATTCCATTCGAAATTTTCATGAATATATGTTCCTCTATCAACCCCGATGTCGGTAACATTTTAGGTAAACTTATCCGTTGTTTTGCGAAAATGTTAACTTTTCAGAATTATTAACTTAATTTTAAGCTTTAAAACTATCACATCCCGTTAGTTATCGAACTATTCATGCCGTTACAAGATTTTATTTTCTACTTTAAGTTAGGTTGGAGCCATATCATCAGTGCCGATGCTTTGGATCACCAGCTGTTTATATTGGCACTGGTTGCAATTTACAGCTACACTAACCTAAAGCAAGTATTGATTTTGGTAACTGCATTTACAATAGGGCATTCGCTAACTTTACTTTTGAGTGTGCTCGATATTATTCGTTTCGATAGCAAATGGGTGGAGTTTTTAATTCCCTGCACTATTGTCATTACTGCTGTGAGTAATCTATTTAGAAAGAATTTTTCCTTAAAATCGATCAAGATAAATTATTTTTTGGCACTTGGTTTTGGATTGGTACATGGGATGGGTTTTGCAAACTCTATCAGAATGATGCTTGCGAAAGACCAGAATGTTGGCTGGGGCTTGTTCGGCTTTAATGTTGGTTTAGAAACAGGGCAGGTTTTTATGGTTTTAATCATTTTATTGATTACGTTTATTATTTTTAATTACACCAGAATTAGGCGCTTTAGCTGGGTTTTGTTTATATCGGCAGCCGTATTTAGCCTGGCTTTAAAAATGGCTTTAGAAAGAATACCCTTTTAGCATTAGAAAACATCATGAATAAATTGTTTACATTAACTGGCCTGCTTCTTATTTCTGGTAGCGTGGGCATGGCTCAAAACATTCAGAACAATCCTGGTAGCAACCATGGCAATAAGTTTGAGCAGTTGGGCACTATTTTGCCTACCCCAAATGAGCAGCGTACAGCAAGTGGTGCGCCAGGCGTAAAGTATTGGCAACAACGTGCCGATTATAACATTAAGTGCGAATTGGATGAAAAAAACCTGATGTTGACAGGTTCTGAAACCATTACCTATACCAATAATTCTCCAGATCCTTTAACTTACATTTGGTTGCAGCTGGATGAAAACGAACACAGTACTTCTAAAAGTGCAAATTACCAGGATGCAACGAAAATGCCGGCAGGCGGAACTACGCAAACACTTGATCAATTGAGTGCCAAGGGCGATAACGGTAACGGGATCAACATTACCAAATTGACAGATGCAACAGGCAAGAGTTTAAAATACACGGTGAATAAAACCATGATGAGGGTTGATTTGCCAGTCGCTCTAAAAACCGGACAGAAGTATATTTTCAATATCAATTGGAATTACAAAATTACCGACAGGATGAGCGTTGGCGGCAGAGGTGGATATGAGTTTTTTCCGGCCGATGGAAACTATCTTTTCACCATGACGCAGTGGTATCCTCGTTTATGTGTGTACAGCGATTTTCAGGGTTGGCAGAACCACCAGTTTACAGGCAGGGGTGAGTTTGCCTTAACTTTTGGCGATTTTAAAGTACAAATGACCGTTCCAGCCGATCACCTGGTTGGATCAACTGGCGAATGTATTAACTACAGCGCCGTTTTAACGCCAGCTCAGTTAAGCAGATACAACACCGCTAAGACAGCTACAGCTCCTGTAGAAATCCAGACTTTAGCCGAAGCAAAAGCTGCGGAGGGTAAAAAATCTACTGCTAAAAAAACCTGGGTATTTAATGCCAACAACGTTCGTGATTTCGCATGGACTTCTTCCCGGAAATTTGTTTGGGATGCGATGCCACAAAAAATTGAGGCGAACAACAACACCGTAATGTGTATGAGCTTTTATGGCAAGGAAGCTTACAATTTATACAGCAAATTCTCAACAAGAGCGGTAGCGCACACCATTAAAACTTATTCTGATTTCACCATTCCATATCCTTACCCGGTAGCACAAAGTATTGAAGCTGCGAACGGAATGGAATACCCGATGATATGTTTCAACTACGGCCGTACCGACGCAGATGGAACGTATAGCGAAAGCACCAAAAACGGGATGTTGGGCGTAATTATCCATGAGGTTGGGCATAACTTTTTCCCAATGATTGTAAACAGTGATGAGCGCCAGTGGACCTGGATGGATGAGGGTTTAAACTCATTTGTTGAATACTTAACAGAAGAACTTTGGGACAATAAATTTCCGAGTAAAAAAGGCCCGGCTTATACTATTGTTGATTATATGAAATTGCCGAAGGATGAACTCGAGCCAATCATGACTAACTCTGAAAATATTGTTCGTTTTGGGCCAAATGCTTACTCAAAGCCGGCGACAGGTTTAAATATCCTTCGCGAAACTATTATGGGGAGAGAGTTATTTGATTATGCTTTCAAAGAATATTCGAGAAGATGGGCATTTAAACATCCTGAACCTGCTGATTTATTTCGTACCATGGAAGATGCAAGTGGTGAAGATTTAGACTGGTTTTGGAGAGGTTGGTTTTATGGAACTGATCCTTGCGACATCTCTTTGGATAGCGTGAAATTTGCCAAAGCGGATTTTCCAAAAGAAGTTCCTGCGGCAAGATCAAGAATGGTTAAAGTGGACAAGCCTGCTTTAAATGCTTTCGAAGACATTTCGAAAATCAGAAACCGTGAGGACAAGAAAATTAATTTCTACGTTGATAAAAACACGGGCGCACAAGATTTCTATTATAAGTATGATAGAGGTATGGTAACGCTTGATACGACAGCAACAACAAAACAAGAAATGGCAATGCCTTACGAAGTTGTCCCGGAAGGAGACCAGGCCGAGTATGCAAATAAATTTTTGTACGAGCTGAGTTTTAGTAATAAGGGCGGTTTGGTTATGCCAATTATTGTAGAATTCACGTATAAAGATGGAAGCAAGGAAATTGATCGTATCCCTGCACAAATCTGGAGGCACAATGAGTTGAAAACATCTAAGTTTTATGTTAAGGATAAAGAAGTAGCTTCAATTTTAGTTGATCCATTACGTGAAACAGCTGATATTGATACAAGTAATAACACTTGGGGCGGCAAAGCAAAAGAAAGTAAATTCAGAGCATTTAAAATGAAAGCTGCAACCGCGGTTAGAGGCCAGTCGGTTGGCTCAAACCCAATGAAAGTGGCAGGGAGTAAATAGATATTTTACTGTTTTGATTAGAAATCCTCGTTGAATAATTTCAGCGAGGATTTTTTTTTACCTAGTAAATCAAAAGTTCAACTTTCGATTTACTAGGTTGATGCTGATTTAAACTCAATGAGATAGGATTAGGAAATTATGAAATAAAAATCAATGCTGTTAAATCGTTTTGAACTACGGTTGGAATCTCTTCATTTTATTCCAACTATTTCTAACTTTTCTGCCTGTTTCCTGTTTACCCTTTAATTCCTAATCCCCCTAACTTTTTTTAGGTTTTACACGAGGAAGAGAGATCATCAAAATTGCTTATCACACCAATTTTGACTAAATTTGGTTAACAATGAAATTTAACATTACTTCAGAATATAAACCTACCGGAGATCAGCCAAACGCGATTAAGCAATTGGTTGACGGTGTAAACGCCAACGAACATTATCAAACATTATTGGGTGTTACAGGTTCTGGAAAAACATTTACTATCGCCAACGTAATTGAGCAAACCCAGAAGCCCACGCTAATTTTAAGTCATAACAAAACTTTGGCCGCTCAGCTCTATGGCGAGTTCAAGAATTTCTTTCCTGGGAATTCAGTTAATTATTTCGTTTCCTATTACGATTACTATCAGCCAGAGGCTTTTATCGCTTCGAGCAATACCTATATTGAAAAAGACTTAAGCATTAACGAAGAGATTGAAAAACTCCGTTTGCGCACCACATCGTCTTTAATGAGCGGTCGAAGAGATATTATTGTGGTTTCCTCCATCTCCTGCATTTACGGTATGGGAAATCCTGAAGATTTTTCGAGGATGGTTTTCCGCTTTGGCGTAGGTTTAAGGATTTCTAGAAATGCTTTTTTACATAGCTTAGTGGAAATTTTATATTCTCGCACCACAACCGAGTTTAAACGGGGAACTTTTAGGGTTAAGGGTGATACCGTAGATATCTACCCGGCATATTTAGATCATGCCTATCGCATTTCTTTTTTCGGCGACGATATTGAGGAACTTTCTGCCATCGATCCGGTATCAGGTAAAACATTAGAAAAGTTGGAAGATATGGCCATTTATCCGGCCAATCTCTTCGTTACGCCAAAAGATCGGTTTAATCAATCCATCTGGGGAATCCAGGAAGAGCTGGAAATCCGCAAAAACCAGTTGATCGCCGACAGGCATTTGTTAGAAGCCAAAAGATTGGAAGAACGCACCAACTTCGATATCGAAATGATGAAAGAGTTGGGTTATTGCTCAGGAATTGAAAACTATTCACGTTTCTTCGATGGGCGCCAGCCTGGAATGCGCCCTTTCTGCCTGTTAGATTATTTTCCAGACGATTATCTAATGGTAATTGATGAAAGCCACGTTACGGTGCCGCAGATCAGGGCCATGTATGGGGGCGATAGGTCAAGAAAACTATCACTTGTAGAGTATGGATTTCGTTTGCCAGCTGCGCTGGATAACAGACCGCTAAATTTTAACGAGTTCGAGGCTTTGGCACCGCAAACCATATATGTAAGCGCAACGCCTGCGGAATATGAATTGGAGAAATCGGAAGGTGTGGTGGTTGAGCAAGTGATTCGTCCGACGGGTTTACTTGATCCGGTAATCGAAATAAGACCTGCAATTAATCAGGTAGATGATTTGCTGGATGAAATCGACTTAACCATAAAAGATGGCGGACGTATTTTGGTGACAACCTTAACCAAGCGTATGGCCGAGGAATTGACCAAATATCTGGATCGTTTAAACATTAAAACAAGGTACATCCACTCGGAGATCAAAACCTTAGAACGGGTAGAAATTCTTCGTGGTTTACGTTTAGGGGAATTCGATGTTTTAGTTGGTATTAACTTGCTGCGTGAAGGACTGGATTTACCAGAGGTAACTTTGGTGGCCATTTTGGATGCAGATAAAGAAGGCTTTTTACGGTCAGAGAAATCACTCATTCAAACCATTGGACGTGCCGCCCGTAACGATCGGGGCAGGGTAATTATGTATGCAGACGGAATTACCGATAGCATGGAAAAAACAATTTCTGAAACCAATCGTCGTCGCGATATTCAAATTGCTTACAATCTCGAGCATGGCATTACCCCTAAAACAGTTGGTAAATCTCGCGAAGCGATTTTAGAGCAGACTTCAGTACTTGATTTCTCTCAAAAAGCCAGTGATAATAAAGCAAGAGCTTATGTAGAAAATGCCGAAATCAGCATTGCAGCCGATCCAATTGTACAATATATGGGCAAAGCTGAGTTGCAAAAAGCGATAGATAATACGAAAAAGGACATGCAGAAAGCCGCAAAAGATATGGACTTTTTACAGGCTGCAAAATTGCGTGATGAAATGTTTGCCCTTGAAAAAATGTATAACGAAAAGTTTGCTAAGTAACGTTTTTACTTCCATATTGCTTAAAATCGAAATTTATTCAGAATTTTGAAGCAAATGAAAGGTCAGAACAGAAAAGATATTTACCCAGGTTTAGAAGTTGGCATCATCTTAAAAAAAGATCAGCGCTCTGGAAATATTACTTATGGGGTGGTTCAAACGCTACTTACCTCAGCGGCTTTTCACTCACGTGGAATCAAAGTGAGGTTGGAAGATGGGCAGGTTGGGAGAGTGGCAGAAATTGTAGAAGAATAAAACTTTCTTCCATATTTTCGCCTTTTATTTTGTAATGGGAATGCAATTAAAGAATTGAGAAGTAACAAAATAAATTTTGGTACGTCTATATTTGTAACAACAGTAAATTAAACAATGGCATTTATTAAATTTATATTCATCGCAATATTAGTTCTTTGGATCATCAGAATGTTGATTCGATTGATACTGCCGATGCTGTTTAATAACCTGGCCAGCAAAATGCAACAACAAGCAAGCGGACAGGGGCAGCAGCAACAACAACGAAGATCGAAACCGGAAGGCGCAATATCTATAGATTATATGCCGCCTAAACCCGATCAAAGTAAAACGGATAAACTCGGCGACTTTGTAGATTACGAAGAAGTTAAATAAAAATTAAAGTCTCGATGAAAATCGAGACTTTTTTGTTTTTACCCTTTCATTGACTGCCTTCAGAGTCGAGAAACGATTCTCCTTCGTTTTGTTGCAATCACATGCTAGCTGTGCGTTTTATAACAACTATTTATAAATTTCTGCCTCTTTTTTGATCACATTATTCCTTTGGACTAATAAATTCTTCATATAATTTTTAAGGATAATACTTTCAGCAAGTTTTCCAAGTGCACCCAATGGAACCCCAAACTCAAAAATATCAGTCATTTCGGTACCTGAATTTACTGATTTAAATAAATGTTGGTGGTGAAGTTTTCTGAACGGTCCCTTTATCATTTCGTCTGTAAAACAATTGGGCTTTTCCATAGCCGTAATTTTGCTAGTCATGGTGAAATTTATCCCAAAATGTTTTGCTTTCCAAGTAACCGTTTCGTTTAAGTTAATCAATCCAGATTTCCGCCCAGCAATGGCTTTTTCTTTCGAGGAGGCCATGGAGTGTACATGCAAATCAATGCTTCTGGACAAATCGAAACATCGTTCTATTGGCGCCGCTATTATGGTTTTGAGTATGATAGTAAGCATCTTCTTTTTACCTTCACTTTTATTTTTTGGATTGGATCTATTTAAATCTTAATCATCCATTGAGCCATTTAAATTCGCAAACTCACAATATCATGTACAGCATCTTCAATTTTCGCATATTGAAATTCAAATCCATTCTCCAATAACACAGCTGGTTTAACCCACCTGCTTTTTAAAATTAATTCGGTTTCGGTACCAATAATTGCCGCACCAATACTAAGTAACCATGCCGGCGTTGATAAACCAAAAGGAATTCCGTAGGTTTTTCTAATGGTTTTCATCAGCGTGTTATTGGTCACTGCAGCTGGAGAAGTGCAATTCACCACTCCGCTAATGGCTTCGTTTTCCAGTAACCATTGGATGCTGTGAATCGCATCTTGTTCATGTACCCAATTCACAAATTGATTGCCATCACCTTGTTTGCCACCTAAACCAAATTTTACCAGGTTAAGCAATCTTGGAAATGCGCCGTCGCTGCGGCCAAACACAATTCCCATTCTTAGCGCTATCTTTCTCGTTGCAGGCGTTTCTGTTTCAAAAAAACAACTTTCCCAGGCTTTACATACATCAATAGAAAAGCCGTAGCCAATTTCTCCAGTATATTCATCTTGTGGTCGATCTTCCGCATGGCGATAAATAGTAGCGGAAGTAATATTGATCCAGAGCTTAGGCGGATTGAGCAAAGTCTGTATCACAGTAGTTAACAAGCGGGTAGGAATAACCCTTGAATCTACTATTTCCTGCTGATTTTGTTTGGTATACCTACAGTTGACGTTTTTGCCGCACAGATTTACCAATAAGTCAGCACTGTCAATAGCTTCGGTCCAAATACCTTCCGTTTTCCCATCCCATAAAATTGTTCTTACATTTCCATTTTGCGCTTTTTCCTTTCTACTCAAAATGATTACTTCGCTTGCTAAGCCGCTAAAGTGCTTGGCTAACAAGCCGCCCAAATATCCATTTCCACCAGCTAATACTATTTTATTGTAAATCATGACTGCTATAAGTTAAAAATTAAACCTAAAATAATTAGACGATAAACAGCCCAGGTAATAGTCATTACCCAACCCAGTTTCAAAATGTTACTTCTTCGAATATGTTCTAAAAACATTAGGCCGGCTACAAATAAAAAGTACAAAATATAAAGTGCCGGATGGATAGAAAAAAGCTGATGAACCAGCAAACCTAGGGTTAAAAGAAGTGATCCGGCAAAGGAAATCGTCATCATATTGCCTAAATAATCCCAAAGCTTCCCGTTGCGGTAAAAACTAATAATTAAACCTTGAAAAAATATTTGTCCGCCACAAATAAAATATTCCCGATAAGCACTTCCCAGTGGAACAGAATCGCTTAATAAATGGGCGTAGGCCGTTAAAATGTATGCCGTTGCAAACCAGGTAAATAGGAGGTAGGCAATACGGTAGTGAATTTTAAAAGTAGGTTGAATGCTATCGGCTTTGGTATTTGCAGGAATAATAACTTTTCTGTTGTAGGAAACGAAAGCATAAAACTTAGCTATAATGAAAAGGAATGGCCCAAATGCAAATAGCGGCTTGAATACCGGCATGGCATGACCAATGATTTTAAACAAACTTTTTATACCATAAGTTACTTCGCCATTTTCCGTATTGACTAAAGCGATTTCATTAGCTGCCCGTTGCCGATCAACCAGCTGACAAAGATGTGCCGGCGGATGCTGATAGGCTGCTCTTCCATTTAAATCCAACATGCCAGCTTTAACAAATCCCTTGATATAAAAGTGGCACATTGGGCATTCTTCGTCAAATAAAATGATGTGGTTGGTTAGCATTTTCATCGTTTCTATATTTTAAACTTTCAGTAAAAAATGAAAGATTGGGTTAAAAAATAAAGCCGCTTGGGCTTTAATCTCCTCAACTTTAGGGAGGCTGGGAGTTTGGGCTATTTAAAAACCTTTAAAACAGATCCCCAGAACCAGCTTTCTTCAGCTTTTAGCATGGTTTCCAATGTTTTATCTACATTTCCGGCAAGCTTATTAATATCGGTGATCGATTTTTTAAACGTTTTGTATTCTGGATCTTTATCATCGCCCTGAACAGAAGAAAGCTCGTTCAATACTTTTAATACTGGCTCCAACTCTCTCTTTTTTCTCTCCTTAGCTACTTGCCTGGCAATGTTCCAAACATCTTTATCTGCAAAAAAGTATTCCTTTCTTTCGCCGGCTTTATGCTGCTTTTCAATCAATCCCCATCCAATTAAATCTCTCAAAGTCATATTCGCATTTCCCCTGGAGATACTCAAAGTTTCCATAATCTCTTCGGTAGTTAATGCTTCTGGAGAGATTAATAATAAGGCATGCACTTGAGCCATTGTACGGTTAATGCCCCATTCCGATCCCAACTTACCCCATGCTTCAATGAATTTTAGTTTTGCTGCTGCTAATTCCATAAACAAATATAACAAGATTTTTAAAGTTTCAAAAATTATTGAAAGTTTATTTTTTATGAAAGTTGTTATTTGGAATCTCTTTTAACGTGGTCTATCAATTGCTGGAAACTGGCATTCCCTTCTAAGGTATTTAGCAAATCGATTTGGCCTCGGTCAAAGTAAACAGATAGGCGTAAAACGGGTAAGGCGAGCTTTGGCTCAAACATAGTTCCTGGGGCAAAGCCAGGTTCATTGTTTTTCGCTCTATCCCGATCAAACTTAACCGTTGTACGCACATATTCCTCATGCTGCTTTTCGCCTTTCATATACGGAATTAACCAATCAACACTTTTTTGTATCGAAGAGCCGGTGCCGGATTGATAGGTGTAAAAATTTTCGCCTTTTGCCCGATCAATCATAATGGCGAGCTCGAGCATAGGTTCCAGGTCATAAATATGATAGTGCATAGCGTCACGTTCTTTAAAATCTAAACTGGTACCGTCAGCATGCAAATTGATATTAATATGCTGCTTTAATTTTTCAATTGTCCAATCGATCAATGCCTTGTCGTTTAGGGTGTAGCCAATTTCCCCTACAACCTTTAGTCGGTGTGCATTCCAGTTATTAATAGCAGTGCCTCTTCCGGCTTGCATTCGCTTGCTGTTAATCTCTGCCAAAGCAGTTTCCTTTAGCCAGTTTTCGATCAGTGCCTTATCGTTACCACCAATTAAATCTTTGATGAGATCATAGGCTTCAACCGCTTTATCCAAATTGGTATCGTCTATTGGGTTACCATTTGGCTGGTTAATTTTTGCCCATGCGATTAAGAAGGACAAAGATTTGTCTAAATATTGTTTATTTCCATTAAGCCTATATTGTAGCGCAAGCGTATACATTTTATTCATATCGGCCAGGGCTTGCTGAGTTTTTACCTTTTTTGGATTTCCTTTCAATAGACCTTCAGTCCTGATCGTATCAATCGGATTTGGTTGTTCCAGAAGAAAAGAAGAAGCCAGTTTTTCAAAACTATGGTAAAGCTTTTTATTCTTCTCCGTTGATGAATTTTCCAATTTCAAGGTCGATATCTCCTTTTGATTAAGACTGACAATTTGTGTAAAACCTGAAAACGAAGCCACTAGAATCAGTACTGTAATCACAAACTTTCTCATAATAAAAGGGTTGAAATGTAAATTGATAATACAAAACTAAATTTTTATTCCACTCGCATTTAATTAATTCCTTTTTTATCCCGCCCAAATTTTTATTTTTGACGTTCGTTTAAACTTAAACAAACCTTAATGAATAACTGGTTTAATAAAAATGGCATCCACCTCGCCATTATTGCATTTTTTGTAGTCATTACCTTTGCCTACTTCAGTCCTGTTTTGCAGGGAAAAGCGCCACAACAAGGCGATGTTTTGCAGGCAAAAGCCATGCAGAAAGAGATTATGGATGTAAAGGCTGCAACTGGGAAAGGTCCGCTTTGGACTAACCAGATGTTTGGGGGCATGCCAGCTTATCAAATATGGGTTCAATATCCATTAAATATTACCACTTACGGTATCGATTTAATTAAAGGTGTATTTCCTGATCCTGTCGGTACAGTGATTTTATATTTGTTGGGCGCTTATTTACTCTTCTGCGTACTCAAAATTAATCCTTGGCTTGCTGCCGCAGGAGCGATTGCATTCGCATTTACTTCATATAACTTTATCATAATTGCCGCCGGGCACAGTAATAAAGCATTGGCCATCGGTTTCTTTGCACCTATTTTAGCCTCAATCATCCTGGTTTTAAGAGGAAGATATTTAGTTGGAGCAAGTTTATTGGCGCTGTTTATGGCTTTGGAAATCCGTTCCAACCATATTCAAATGACTTATTATCTTTTTATAGCGTTGTTTTTTTTAGCTTGCATTGAATTATATCATGCATACAAAGCCAAACAATTGTCCACTTTTGGTAAATCAATTGGCTGGGCAGCTGCGGGAATTATTTTAGCAGTTATGGTTAACGCAGGTACACTTTGGACGACTTATGAATATGGTAAAGAAACCATTCGTGGAAAATCAAATTTAACAACTGATAAATCGGAGCCTGCAAACGGTTTAGACAAAGAATATGCTTACCAATGGAGCCAGGGTGTGGGCGAGAGTTTCACCTTTTTAATCCCTAATTTATATGGTGGTGCCAGTGGAGGGCAATTAAATCCTGACGGTAAATTTATTAAGATCTTGCAAGACGGAACAGTATCAAATGTTTTAGGTCCAATATATGGTCAGGATACTGAGAAAGCATTAAATGCGATAGCTCAAAATGCAGGTTCAAATTACTGGGGTGATAAACCAGGTACTTCCGGGCCATATTATTTTGGAGCGATTATATGTTTTCTTTTTGTATTTGGCTTGTTTATCGTAAAACACCGTTGGAAATGGTGGATATTGGGAACCAGTATCCTGTTGTTGTTCCTTTCTTTTGGACAAAATCTTCCAATAATTTCCGATCTTTTCTTTGACTACCTGCCTGGCTATAATAAATTCAGGGCCGTAGAATCTATTCTCGCTGTTGTGGGATTATTGGTTCCGCTACTGGCCATACTTGCAGTTAAAGAAGCACAAGACGGAAAGTATGATCAAAAATATCTGGTTCAGCGCCTTACCTGGTCTGCAGGTATTACCGGTGGTTTTGCACTTTTGGTTGCGATAGCCCCAACTGTATTTTTCAGCTTCACCAGTTCAACACAAGCACAATTAACAACCTGGTTAAATCAGATCACACAAAATAATACTTCACTTACTGCTCAAATATTGGCAGCGGTAAAAGAAGACCGCGTGAGCCTGGCCCGTGCTGATGCTTTACGTACTTTGCTTTTCATCGCTATCGGCTTTGGCTTAACCTGGGCATTTATCACCAAAAAGATGAACATGCAACTGGCGTTTGGCTTGTTGGCAGTATTTATCTTAATTGATTTATGGCAGGTTGATCGCCGCTACTTAAACAATCAAAACTTTGTTGCAAAATCAGATCTCGAAAATCATTATCAACCACGTGATGTAGACAACTTTATTTCTGCTGATAAGGATCCAAACTTTAGGGTTTTTGACTTATCGCTGGGCGATCCATTCAAAAGTGCTGAAACTTCGTTTTTCCATAAAACTGTTGGGGGTTTCCACTCCGCCAGGTTAAAACGTTTCCAGGAGCTGGTTGATCATCAGTTAACAAAAAGCATCAATCAAGATGTTTTGGATATGTTAAATACCAAATACATTATCACCCAGGATCCGCAAAACGGCTCTTATAAGATGCAGCGCAATGCTACAGCTGCGGGTAATGCATGGTTTGTACAAAGTGTTCAATATGCTAAAAATGCCGATGAAGAGATGAAAGCAATCAGCAGCTTTGATGCAAAAAAAGAGGCGATTGTTGATGAACAGTATAAATCATTAATCGATACCAAACGTTTGGGTACAGGTGTAGAAGGGTTTATTAAACTAACTAAATACACGCCAGACCATTTAACTTATGAATATTCTTCAGCAAAAGATGTGATTGCCGTTTTCTCTGAGATTTACTACAACAAAGGTTGGAAAATGTATATCGATGAGGTTGAAAAGCCTTATTTCAGGGCTGACTACATTCTTCGAGCTGCACAACTTGAAGGTGGAAATCATAAAGTAGAATTTATCTTTCACCCAACTTCTTATTATGTAGGAGAAAATATCTCATTGGCAGGTTCAATTTTATTGCTTGCTGGTTTGGGCTTCGGGTTTTACTCAGAAAACAAGAAGAAAAAGAAGACAGTTGAAGGTTGACGGATTAGCTTATCATTCGATTAAACGAATTAAAAGTCTGTTTAAAGCAGGCGCTAAGAAAATAAAAAGTCATCTGATGAATTTAAGCACAAGGCTATGTTCATTGGATGACTTTTGTGTTTTTGAAAAGTTATCTTCCCCGGTGATCAGCCCTTTTTATCCTTAAAGCAGTTACAATAGGCAACTTCACCTGCGGTTTTAACATCCTTTATCATTTCGAAGAATAATTTAACAGTCTCGTAACATTTGGTTGATAAACAGTGTCTTACATTTGTAATGTAAAATCAGATGATATGCTAGAGTCATTCTTCGCCGTTTGCTTGTTAATTATTGTACTTTATTTCTTTAGTCCTTTTGAGGTTAAACTTGATGAGGAAGAAGAGTGGTAGGATAATCTTCAATATTTTTAAACTGCTTCATTCAGGCGGTAATAAATTCTTCTCCCCTAAATTTCCCGGTTATGGATAAAAGAACCATTGATGTAGTCGTAATTTCCGATGTACATTTGGGCACCTACGGCTGTCATGCCAAAGAGCTTCTCAAGTATTTGAAAAGTATTAAACCTACAACCCTTATCCTAAACGGCGACATCATCGATATCTGGCAGTTTAGTAAAAGCTATTGGCCCGAATCGCACATGAAGGTGATCCGCAAGCTGATGAAGTTTGTATCTGAAGGGGTTCAGGTGTATTATTTAACCGGAAATCACGATGAAATGCTAAGGAAGTTTGATGGGATGGAGATGGGCAGCTTTCACCTCCAGAATAAATTGATTTTAGAGCTCGACGGTAAAAAAGCCTGGTTCTTCCATGGAGATGTTTTCGATGTGACGATGCAACACTCTAAATGGTTAGCTAAAATGGGCGCCGTTGGCTATGATACATTGATCTTAATCAACAGCTTCGTAAACTGGATCCTCAACGCTTTTGGTCGTGAGAAAATGAGTTTCTCGAAGAAAATTAAAGCGAAGTTTAAAGATGCTGTAAAGTTTATCAACAGCTTTGAACAAACCGCTGCCGAATTGGCCATCGAGAAGGGATACAACTACGTGGTATGTGGACATATTCATCAGGCAGAAAAAAGGAATATCGCAACTGAAGATGGTCAGGTAACGTATCTGAACAGTGGTGACTGGGTTGAAAGCTTAACTGCTTTAGAGTATCAAGATCAAAGTTGGACCATTTTTAAATACAATCATATAGATTTTATCAAAGATGAATTAGATGAGGGGATCTTATCAGATGCTGAAGATTTAAAAAGTAAACTCGATGTAAACATACTTTTACAACATATTAAGTATGAAATTGCTCAATAATTTTAGATATTCGGGCACAAATGAAAATACTTTACGCAATTCAGGGAACAGGAAACGGTCACATTAGCAGGGCGAGGGAAATTATTCCATTGCTTCAAAAATATGGCGAACTCGATATTTTAGTGAGCGGGACACAGGCTGATGTTAAACTTAGCCAACCGGTGAAATATCAGTTACATGGCTTCAGCTTCATTTTTGGAAAAAAAGGTGGTGTTGATCATTTTGCTACCTGGTTAAGCATGAATCTTTTTCGTTTCAGAAAAGACATGAAGCAATTGCCCTTGAAAGAGTATGATCTGATTGTGAACGACTTCGAGCCGGTAAGTGCCTGGGCTTGTAAACTGCAGGGAATTGACTGCGTTTCGCTTAGTCACCAGGCCGCCTTTAAATCGAAAAAAGTACCGCGACCGAGAACTTTGGATTGGGGAAAGTTGATTTTGAGCCGTTATGCGCCAACCAAATACCACATTGGATTTCACTTTGATCGATACGATACCTTTATTCATACCCCAGTAATCAGGGCTGAAATTAGGGCAATAAGAAGTGAGAATCTGGGCCACTATACTGTTTACTTACCAGCGGTTGATGATAAGAGGTTAGTTCAGTTATTTTCACAAATTCCCCAAGTGAAATGGGAAGTTTTCTCTAAACATAGTAAAGAAGCTTACACGCACGAAAATGTTTCTGTACAGCCTGTAAATAATGAAAAGTTTAACAAAAGCCTGGCTACCTGCGAAGGTTTATTTACCGGTGGGGGTTTCGAAGGACCAGCGGAAGCACTGTATTTAAAGAAAAAGTTACTGGTAGCACCAATGCGCTTCCAGTTTGAGCAACAATGCAATGCCTATGCGCTCAAGCAATTTGGCTTGCCGGTAATCTGGGGAAGCACAAGAAATTGGTTGCCCATTGTTAAAGATTGGGTTAATAATCCGCAGAAACATGAATTTAATTTCCCTGATGAAACGGAAAAGATTATTGATGATATGGTGAAAAAATATGCGAGGGTGTAGTTTTTCGTCTGGAGTTCGTAGTGTTAAGTCCTTAGTCTGGGGCTAAAGGTTGCTCCTTGCTCATTATTCCTTACTCCTTATTCATTGCTCCTTGCTCATTATTCCTTTCTCCTTCCTCTTTCATCCTTGCTCTTTGTCCTTTCAGCTTTTTATCTTTACTTTGCCTACTCTTTAAAAAGGCATGATTAATCAGTTTCGACAGTTAAATCCTATTAACCTCTTGTTTCTATTGGCTTACACATTTTTGATGCGTATTGCCATTTTTTATGAAACGCCAAGTCAGCTGAATTTTGATTTTTTGGAGCCTTTTGCCCGATTGTTGATCAACATTGATTTAGATAATGCATTTTCGGCTTCAGCCAATATCTTTTTCGCGGCAGTAATCGTTTTTTCACAGGCCTTAATTTTTAATAGAGTTATCAATAACCACAATTTGTTGGCTAAACCAAGCTTTTTGCCTGCATTAATGTACATCACCGGCATGAGCTTATTCATGCCCTTCATGATTTTAAGTCCTGCGTTGATCGCTAATTTCTTATTGATCTGGGTGATTGATAAATTTTTAAAATTGGGCAAGAGCGCAAATTCCATTACCACAGTTTTTGATATCGGAATGATCATTGGCATTGGAACATTGATCTATTTCCCTTTCATGGCCATGTTGCTGATGATTTTTTTAGCGCTTTTGCTTTTTAGATCTTTTAATTGGCGGGAGTGGATTGCCGGCCTCGTTGGATTTATCACCGTGTTTTTCTTTCTTGCTGTATTTTATTATTGGCGTGATAACCTATCCTCCTTTTACCAGATCTGGAAACCTTTGGGCAATAAGTTTCCTTCTGTTTTTCAGGTGAACTATAACGATTATCTTGTACTGATTCCGGTCGCTATTATTATCGTTCTGGCATCTTTACAACTGCGTGAAAACTTTTTCAGAAGCTTTATCAGCACACGGAAAGGATTTCAATTGCTTTTTTTTATGTTCATTGTTGCAGGTGCCAGTTTCTATTTAAAACCAAACTTCCGGATCTGGCATTTTCTACTCTGCGTACCGCCAGGATCAGTATTGCTGGCTTATTATTTTAGCAATGCGAAAAAGCGTTGGTTTTACGAAACACTCTTCGTTTTATTTGTCCTATCTATACAATACTTTCTTTTTGTTTAACCTTTTTTAACAAAATACTAGATCAAAACTTAACAAAGATTGATAGCTTTGTGGCAGGATTTTGCGATTAATGCTTTTTGGATTGTAATTCGCTTGATAGAGATAGGTAGTGTATCAAACAAATTTTCGTGTTAAAATACATAAATGCATAGTTTAAGCATTGATATAGGTAATTCATCGGCGAAGGTGGCTGTTTTTGCAGGAAAAGAAATCGTTCATCATCAGCGGTTGGCTAAGCTGGGTATTTTAGATCTTGGTCAGCTGATCGACAAGTTCTCGCCCAAAAAATCAATCATCAGCAGTGTAAATCAAGAGATTGGAGCGCTGGAGGAATATCTAAAAAAACACACTCAATACGTCCGATTTTCTGCGACCCTAACTAAAGGCGTTACGAATAGGTACGAAACACCGATAACCCTTGGATTAGATAGATGGGCAGGAATTTTAGGCGCAAATAGTTTATTCGCGAAAAATGCTTGCCTGGTGGTTGATGCCGGAACCTGTATCACTTATGATCTGCTTACCAGCAAAAAAGAATATTTTGGCGGAAGTATAAGCCCCGGGATCACCATGCGTTTTAAAGCTGTACATGAGTACACGGGGAGATTGCCTCTGATAGATTGGAGTGCAAAGGAAGCCATACCAGAAGGCAAGGATACGCAATCGGCCATAAAAAATGGTGTTTTGCAAGGAATTATAAATGAAATTGAAGGCTTTATCGCCTTAAATAATATAAAAGAAAGTGCTTTAAAGGTGATTATAACAGGCGGCGATGCTAATTTTTTGTATAAGCAATTACAAAACAGCATCTTTGCGCCTCAAATTATACAAGATCCCTATATCGTATTAAAAGGATTAAATGAAGCTATTGCAGATTAAAATGTACAAAAGAATCAATTATATTGCAGCCATACTCGTTCTAGTTTGTGGTTTAGGTGCTCAAGCGCAGGTTACCACTTCATCTCCATATTCAAGGTATGGACTTGGAAATATCAAGGGTTCATTGTTGCCACAGTTAAGGGCTATGGGCGGTATTTCTACTGCAGTAAATTCTATTACAGGATTTAATAATATCAACATGCAAAATCCTGCATCGTATTCAGCCATCACTTTAACTACTATTGATGTAGGCATGAGTGCAGGCTTAACCAGTTTAACCCGAAATAGCTTAAGCGAAACCAGTTTTAATGCTACTTTCAGCCACCTGGCATTTGCCATTCCGGTAAGTAGAAGATCGGCATTCAGTTTTGGAATCCTTCCTTATTCTGATTTAGGTTATTCTTACAGAAACAAGGTGAAAATTGATACCACCAGCGTAGATCAACTTTATGAAGGCGAAGGTGGTTTGTCAAAAGCCTATATCGGTTATGGCTATCGAATTGGCGATCACTTAAGAATTGGTGCCAATGCAGAATACATTTTTGGTAATCTTCAAACAACAAGAGCAACTGAATATGCCCTTGCAGGTGCAATTAATGCAAAACTTCAAAATAAAAATAGCGTAGGTGGCTTAAATGTTTCCTATGGTATTCAATATGATTTTAATGTTGGCAAAAGAACATCAGTAACCTTGGGCTACTCAGGAAGTAACTCTGGTAAGTTAAATTCTAACCAAACATTTTTTGCTACCCAATACACCAGAGATGCTGCTGGTAATGAAAGTACTGCACTTGATACTTTAAATTCGGTAGATAACGGAAAATCAAACTTGACTTTACCATTAACGCACAATTTCGGGATCTCCATAAAACAAAGTGATAAATGGTTAATTGGAGCCGATTTTAGAATGAGCAAATGGGCTGCAACGAGTATCAACAATATAAATTCTGGCTTGCAGGATAGCTGGGGTGCCTCATTGGGTGGGCAATGGACACCAGATGCAACTTCATATAATAGTTATATGAAACGTATCGATTATCGTTTAGGCGTAAATTACGATAAAACCTACATTCAGATTAATAATCAGGATATCAAACAAATGGGCGCTTCATTAGGATTTGGATTTCCATTGCCAAGCGCTAACGCAGGTTCGGCGTTCTACAAAATCAACTTCACAACAGAAGTTGGTCAGCGGGGAACGGTAAGCAATAACCTCGTAAAAGAAAAATTCATTAACTTTCATTTAGGATTTACACTTAACGATACCTGGTTCCGTAGATATAGAGTTGATTAATGAAACCGCAAACTTTTTTCTTTTGTTTAATGCTGGGGATGCCATTATTTTTGGCATCCTGTGGAGATGACGACCTGAAAAAAGCAAATCCGGTTGCCATTAACAAAATTACTTTTTCCAGAGACAGAACTATTGGCGTAGAAGTAATATACAGCGACTCCGCTCGTGTAAAAGCCAAAGGAAATGCGCCAGTTATGGACAAGGTTACCCCATCAGAGGGTGCAATCTATCAGGAAATGCCCAAAGGGGTAAATATCGACTTTTTCAATCCAAACGGAACCATTGATGGAAACCTCGTTTGTGATTACGCCATTCGCAAGGATCAGGATAAAAAGACGGAGTTTAGAAAAAATGTAGTTGTTAAAAATAGCAAGGGCGATACTTTTTCTTCCCAGGAGTTGATTTGGGATGAAATAAAGAAAATTTTCTACTCTACACAACGTGTTTACGTAAAAGGCGCCGACGGTAGCGAAGGCAATGGCATCAACTTCGAGGCTCCGCAGGATTTCAGTACCTATTCAATGGAAACCGGAAGTGGCGATCTAAATATGAAGGAAGGCATAGCGCCATAAATAATGATTAAATTTTGAATGAAAGAATGATGGAATGTGAATCGATTTAATTTGCTTTACCATTTCCTGATTTTCGTGCATTCTCTCATCAATCCATCACTCATTCTATAATTTTGGCGGTTCTATTTCCCTAAATATTAAACACTTGATAAATAAAATTTTGTGTTTCCTTTTTTAAGGCAAATTTGTATCTTGCGCCCTCTTAAAAAAAACTAAATAAATTTATAATTACAATATGGGATTAATGACATTTTTGCGTAACCGTGCTGGCTATATCTTGGTCTTCGCAATCGGTTTTGCAATTGTTGCATTTTTAGTAGGCGATGCAATTAACGTGGGTAAGCCTTTTTGGTCGGCAAATCAAAAAGTAGTGGGTACGGTTGATGGGAATGATATCAGTATTGATGATTTTCAACCAAAAGTAGATCAGAGTTTAAATCAATACAAACAACAATTCGGCGGAAGCTTAAATCCTCAGATGACAGCTATGGCTGTTGATCAGGCCTGGAATGCTGAACTAGCTGGCGTTTTATTGAATAAAGAATATGAGCGTTTAGGTTTAACGGTTTCTGAAGATGAGTTGTTCGACTTATTGCAAGGCCAAAACCCAAGCCCAATCATCAAACAATACTTTTCAAATCCTCAAACAGGTCAGATTGATCGTGCTACTTTGATGAATTTCTTAAAATCAAAAGATGCACAGGCTTTGCAACAATCAAACATGTTGCAGCAGCAAATCAAAGAACAGTCTTTACAGGCGAAATATTCAAACTTGATCCGTAATTCGGTTTATGTAACTTCATTAGAAGCTACAGATGAATATACCAACCGCAATAAGCTGGCTAACTTTAAATATGTGGGTTTAGATTACAGTACTGTTGCCGATGCTTCGGTGAAATTAACTGATGCAGATTATTCAGCTTATTACGATGAGAACAAAGCTCGTTTCAATAATCCACAGGAATCTCGTTCATTCGATTATGTATCTTTCAGCATTCGCCCAACTGCAGCAGATTCTGCAGCAGTAAAAGCACAGGTTGAAAAAATTGCAGCTGATTTCAGAACTTCTAAAAATGATTCTCTTTTCGCCGCAATCAACTCTGATGTTAAGGTGCCTTATACTTACTTATCAAAAGGTAAACTAGGTGATGCAGCTTTAGATTCAGCAGTTTTTGCTTTGCCAGCGGGAAGTTATTATGGTCCGGCATTAACTGGGAATTCTTATAAACTGGTAAAGGTGATTGATACCCGTTTCTCTCCGGATTCGGTTAAAGTAAAACACATCCTTATTGATCCGGCTAAAGTTGGTGGTGAAGATAAGGCAATTAAATTAGCCGATTCGTTAAAAGGGTTAATTGCCAAAGGCGGTAACTTCGCAGAATTAGCGAAAACTTATAGCGTTGATGGTTCAAAAGATCAAGGTGGTTCTTTACCTTCTTTTACCCGTGGGCAAATGGTTCCAGAGTTTGAGAACGCAGCATTCGATGGCAAGGCTGGCGATTTGAAAGTGGTTAAATCACAGTTCGGTTACCATATCATGAGTATCGAAAGACAGATGGGTAATTCGAAAGTGGCGAAATTGGCTTATATCGAGAAAGCTTTAGGCGCAAGTAGCAAAACACAGCAAGCAGCCTATAAAGCGGCAAGCAATTTTTTAAACGATGTTAAAGGCAAAGATTTTGCGAAATATGCACAAGAGAAAGGTTTGAAAGTAGCAGTTGCCGATAAAATTAGTGCAACTCAGGGTTTCGCTGCAGGTTTAGATAATCCACGTAAATTAATTCAAGATGCTTACGCTGCAGATAAAGGCGATGTTTTACCTGAAATCTACACCATGACCAATGAATACGTGGTAGCTCGTTTAACAGCTGTAAATCCTAAAGGTATTCTTCCATTAGAAGCGGTTAAAAAAGAAATTCAGCCGTTGGTATTAAATGAAGTTAAAGCTAAAATGCTTAAAGATAAATTGAACGCTGCCGGTAAAGCAAGTTTAGATCAAATTGCATCTAAAGTGGGTGCTCCGGTTAATCCAGTTCAAAATATTGTTTTCGCAAACCCTGTTATTCCAGGTGTTGCGCAAGAAAACAAATTGGTGGGTAGCGTATTTGGTGCACAACCAGGTAAAGTTTCTGCTCCTGTAGCTGGCGATCGTGGTGTTTATGTTTTCGTTGTGGATGGATTTACTAACCCAGCGCCGATTGCAAACATGTTTAAACAGAAGGAAAGTATGTTGTTAAGCTTAGGCCAACGTTCTGGTCAGGCGGCTTTCCAGGCTTTAATTGATCAGGCTACTATAAAAGACAATCGCGTGAAATTCTATTAATTAGAAATTCCGTAAATTTGCAACCGTCTCCACTCATAGTGGGGACGGTTTTTTTATTTAGCAGCCATGGAAATTCAAGAAAATATCGTTAACAAAGTAGCCAGCAGTGGTTTGATTACTTTAAACCTGGAAGATTTTTATCATAAAGGAGAAAGGGTAATCTATGATATCAAGGATAATCTTTTTCACGGGTTAATGTTAAGGGAAAAAGATTTTAGGGCATTTATTAAAGAGCATGATTGGACCCAGTATCAAGATAAGAATGTGGGAATTGTCTGTTCTGCAGATGCCATTGTACCTACCTGGGCATATATGCTCTTAGCCAATAAGCTTCAGCCTTATGCCAATGAGGTCGTTTTTGGTGGTTTGGAAACGTTGGATGCAGTATTGTTTGCTAAAGCGCTGGCTAAAATTGATCCACAAGATTATGCGGATGAACGCGTTGTAGTAAAAGGCTGTGGAGATATTAATGTTCCGGTTTCCGCTTATGTAGAAGTAACGAACTTGCTTACACCTGTAGTAAAAAGTATTATGTTTGGCGAGCCTTGTTCTACTGTTCCGGTGTTTAAAAGGAAAGATAGCCCTGCCCAGCCCTAACCTGCAAAAGAGGAAGCTTCATAGCTTTGTATTTTATCGCGTTTAAATAATTTTAGTTTGGTTGGCTTTTTGTATATATTTCGGATTGATGATATAGCATAACATTCTCAATCGTTATCATCATAACACACAAACGAAACGCACAGCAAATGAAAAAATTAATCTTATTATTCACGATAGCCATTGGAGCATTTAAGCTGCAGGCGCAAGAGTTGCCGCTCAAGAAGGATCCGGTTTTTCAGGAAGGAGAAACCTTACAATATAAGTTGCGATACGGCTTTATTACGGCTGCAGAAGCAACCATCAAAGTAACCAATTCTGATTTAGTTTTTGATAATAGGCCAACTTACAAGCTTACTGTTGATGCGCAAACATCAGGAACCTTTGATGTTTTTTATAAGATCAGAGATCATTACGATTCGTACATTGATAAAAAGGATTTGTTGCCTTATTTTTATCAGGAAAATATAAGGGAGTCAAGTTATAAGCGACAGGATAAAGCTCGGTTCAATCAGGACGGGAAAAAGATAGTATCTAACAGGGGTACTTTTACTACTCCAACTACACAGACTTTTGATTTGGTTTCCGCATATTACTTCGCAAGAAGTCTGGATATTTCTAAGCTTAAAGTTGGCGATAGTTTCAAGCTGAACTATTTCCTGCAGGATGAAGTTTCTGCTTTAGAAATTGAATATGTGGGTAAAGAAACCATTAAAAGTAAACTAGGGAACATCCGTTGTTTAAAATTTAGTCCATCCATTAAACCAGGCCGGATATTTAAAAAAGATAGCCGGCTGTATTTGTGGGTTACCGACGATGGTAACAGGGTGCCTGTAAAAGCGCAGGTAGAAATTCTAGTTGGCGCCGTAACCATGGAATTAAAATCAGCCGCAGGCTTAAAATATGCTTTAGCAAAAGAATAATGATGATAGAAGTGGAACAAGTGCTGGTGCACGAAGACGTTTTAAAGGAAAACTTTGTTTGTAACCTCAGCAAATGCAAAGGGATCTGCTGTGTAGAAGGAGATTCGGGTGCTCCACTGGATCATGATGAAACCGCTGTTCTGGAAGAAATCTACCCAAAAATCAAACACTTGCTGAATGAAAAAGGTATTCAAGCCATTGAAGAACAGGGCGTTTATGTAGTGGATGAAGATGGCGATTTAACCACGCCTTGTGTTGATAAAAACAAAGAATGTGCGTACGTGCTTTTTGAGGGCGGCATTACCAAATGTGCCATTGAAAAAGCTTACGAACAGGGAATCGTAGACTGGCAGAAACCCATTTCTTGCCATTTGTATCCTATCCGCATCACCAAATATCCTGAATTTGATGTACTCAATTACGACCGTTGGCACATTTGTCATGATGCCTGTACTTTTGGAAGGGAATTGAAAGTGCCGGTATACAGTTTTTTAAAAGGACCACTAATCCGAAAGTATGGAGAAGATTGGTATAAAGAGCTGGAAAGTTCGGTGGCGGCACTATAAGCTAATCGTTCTTTTTTATAAGGATTATATTTTTGCCTTAAGAATGCTATGACACATGGAAGCAAGTCGATAGGCATGATCTATCTAATCACACAGTTCAACGTTGTTTAACTCTGGCTTTGCCAGATGTTTATATCGATATGGTTTCAGATAAAAAGATATCAACTAAATAAGAAATTGTAATTACCTGCTCTATTCCCGGTAAACCCCACTTGCGGCACTACATTCAATCAGCCAATTGAGGTATGTTTTTTTCAACCAACTTTAGAGCGAATACGGAGTTTGATAAAAATCTCAAGCTTTTACGACTTTGCTTTTGGAGTAATACCGTTTAATCCATAGCCTTTAAGTACTAATAAGTTGTCTAATTGTAATAACTATCTTATTTTAGCCGACTGAAAATCATTTATAACTGTGAAAAAAATTCTAATCACTGGTGGGGCAGGCTTTATTGGCTCTCACGTAGTCCGCCGCTTTGTAAACAATTACCCCAATTACGAGATTGTTAATCTTGATGCTTTAACGTACGCCGGCAACCTGGCTAATTTAACTGATATTGAGAACAAACCTAATTATAAGTTCGTAAAGGTAGATATTACCGATGCGGCTGAGATTATGGATTTGTTTAAAAATGAAAATTTCGATGCAGTGATTCACCTGGCGGCAGAAAGTCACGTCGATCGTTCTATTGCTGATCCTACTGCATTCGTGATGACCAATGTGATTGGAACAGTCAACTTGCTAAACGCGGCACGTGAATACTGGAAAGGTGACTATGATAAAAAACGTTTTTATCACGTAAGTACCGATGAGGTATATGGTGCTTTGGGTGAGGAAGGCATGTTTACCGAAACTACTGCTTACGATCCTCATAGTCCATACTCGGCTTCCAAGGCCAGTTCAGATCATTTTGTAAGGGCTTATCATGATACTTATGGAATGGATTGTGTAATCTCTAACTGCTCAAACAATTACGGTTCACACCACTTTCCTGAAAAACTGATTCCATTAGCCATAAACAATATTAAAAATAACAAACCTGTGCCTGTTTATGGTAAGGGAGAAAATGTTCGCGATTGGTTATGGGTAGAAGACCACGCCCGTGCGATTGATGTAATTTTCCACAACTCGAAAACAGGTGACACATACAATATCGGCGGCCATAATGAATGGAAAAACATTGATTTAATCAATTTATTATGCAATATTATGGATCAGAAATTAGGTCGTGAAGCTGGTGAATCTGCTAAGTTGATCACCTATGTTACTGACCGTGCCGGCCACGATTTACGTTACGCCATTGATTCTTCGAAACTACAAAACCAATTAGATTGGGTGCCTAGTTTACAATTTGAAGAAGGTTTAGCCAAAACGGTTGATTGGTATCTTCAAAATGAAGACTGGTTAAATAACGTTACTTCAGGTAATTACCAATCTTACTACGAATCACAGTACAATAATAAATAATGGAAATTGAGCAGACAGGTTTAAAGGACTGTATCATTATCAAGCCACGGGTTTTTGAAGATGCACGTGGATACTTTTTCGAGAGTTTTAATAAACAAACTTTTGAGGAAAAAACTGGATTATCTGGCGATTTCGTTCAGGATAATCAGTCTTTTTCCTCTTATGGAGTAATCAGAGGCTTACATGCCCAAACAGGAGCATTTGCACAAGCGAAACTCGTTCGTGTAACCAAAGGAGAGGTTTTGGATGTTGCTGTTGATGCCCGCCCAGGTTCACCAACCTATGGAAAACACGTTGCTGTCAGGTTAAGTGCGGAGAATAAATTGCAATTGTATATTCCAAGAGGTTTTGTGCATGGATTTTCCGTGCTAAGTGAGACTGCAGAATTTTTGTATAAGTGTGATAACTATTTTAACAAAGCTTCTGAAACCGGCGTGATTTACAATGATACCGATTTAAACATCGATTGGTTAATTCCGGCTGATCAGGCCTCAATTTCTGACAAAGATCTTTTATTAAAACCTTTCGCTGAACTTCATCATGGGTAAAATATTAATCATAGGTGCAGGCGGTCAGTTGGGACAATGCCTGAAAACCGTTGCAGAACGAAGAGGGATTACTGATATCGTTTTTCCAGCCGAGGCAGAGGCCAATATTTTGAACCAACCTGGATTAGAATCTTTGCTGCAAGAGGAGCAGCCGGCTTTTGTAATTAACTGCGCTGCATACACAGCTGTAGATAAAGCGGAGGACGAAGTGGACTTGGCAAAGGCAGTAAATGAAACAGGAGCGGCAAATCTAGCTTTGGCTTGTGCTTCCAATCAGGCCACTTTAATTCATGTTTCTACCGATTTTGTCTTTGAAGGAAATGTGGTGAAGCTTTTGTCAGAAAACGATGAAGCAAACCCCATTAATGTATACGGACAAACTAAATTGGATGGCGAGAAAGCAGTGGTGGCATTGATCAATGAACATTTTATCCTTCGCACCAGTTGGCTCTATTCTGAATATGCCAATAATTTTGTGAAAACAATGCTGAAGTTAGGGGCAGAAAGAGAGGAGCTAAATATCATCGCTGATCAGGTAGGAACACCAACTTATGCTATTGATCTAGCTCACGCTATTTTTGATATCATTGAATCTGGCTCTACCCAATACGGCGTGTATCATTATAGCAATGAAGGGGTAACTTCCTGGTTTGATTTTGCAAAAGCCATTTTCGATATTAGTCATACAACGGTTAAAGCAAATCCTATCCCGGGCTCCGCTTATCCAACTAAGGCGGTTCGTCCGGCCTTTTCTGTAATGGATAAATCAAAAATTAAATCTACATTTAATATCACTATCCCTTATTGGAGAGATAGCTTGGTAAAGTGTATTGAAAAGCTAAAAGAAAATAATTAACGTCCAATAGTTGATTGAGTTTAGCGCAATCTAACATCTAAAATTTAAAATCAAATGAAAGGTATAATATTAGCCGGTGGAAGTGGAACACGCTTGCATCCTTTAACACTTGCTTGTAGCAAACAAATGATGCCGGTTTACGATAAGCCGATGATTTACTATCCATTGTCTACCTTAATGCTGGCTGGAATTAAAGAAATCCTAATCATTTCTACACCACATGACCTTCCAAATTTCGAAAAACTTTTGGGTGATGGTACTTCATTGGGCTGTAAATTTAGTTACGCTGTTCAGGCAGAGCCAAATGGTTTAGCACAGGCTTTCGTTATTGGCGCCGATTTTATCGGGAACGATAAGGTAGCACTCGTTTTAGGCGATAATATTTTCCATGGTGATGGTATGGCTAAGCTCTTACAAGCCAGTTCAGATCCGGATGGGGGAGTGGTATTTGCTTACCAGGTTGCCGATCCAGAACGTTATGGTGTGGTAGAATTTGATGAAAATAAAAAGGCCATCTCTATCGAGGAAAAACCTGTTTCACCCAAATCAGATTATGCCGTTCCAGGGCTTTATTTTTATGATAATGAAGTGGTAGAGATTGCAAAAAATATCAAACCTTCTACTCGTGGCGAATATGAAATTACCGATGTAAACCGTGTGTATTTGGAGCGGGGTAAATTGAAAGTAGGCGTATTAAGCCGAGGTACGGCCTGGTTGGATACCGGAACTTTCGCCTCTTTAATGCAGGCTGGAGAATTTGTTCAGATTATTGAAGAACGCCAGGGTTTAAAAATCGGATGTATCGAGGAAATTGCGTATCGCATGGGTTTTATTAACGCCGAACAACTCAAGGCAATTGCAACCCCGCTTGTAAAAAGTGGTTATGGTAGTTATTTGTTGAAATTGGTTAAATAATTCAAAATACAACGTTGCGCCTGGCAGTGTATTAAAAGGCAAAAGTTTAATCTGCATTTTTAGCGACTAATCCTGAAAATTTCATACAGGATTAGTCGCTATCAAAAGTCTTAAACGAATTTAGAGGGAGGATAGAAGTTGCAGGATTTTTCACATTACTATTTAACCGATCACGAAATCTGCTTTTAAGGGAATCTTTACACTGATCATAGTGCCTTTATATTGTTCGATGGTTATTGTTCCATTAATCCGTTCTGTCCGGTTTCGAATATTTTCAAGGCCCATTCCTTTTCCTGAATTCTGCTCAAAATCAAAGCCTATGCCATTATCCTTAACGGTTATGATCATATCACCGCCATTGAAATAAAAATTTAGTTTTATCTTCGATGCTTTTGAATGCTTCAATGCATTATGCGCTATCTCTTTGATGAGTAGGTAGCATTCTCTTTTTCCTTGATTATCAATTTTATTTTGAGGGATATTCTGATCTATTTCCGATTCAAATTGAATTTTACTATGCTTAAATAACTGGCGGACTTGATCCTCTATAAAATAAACGAGGCTTTCCAGATGATCATTTTCCGAATTTGTACTCCAAATGATCTCATTTATTTTCTGTGAAATTTCATCAATCATTACTTTTATGTTTTGAATTTCCTTGACATCCGATCTAGATCTACTTGCATGTTCGGCATACAATTTAACAGCCGTTAAGCCTGATCCTATCTCGTCGTGGATCTCACTACTGATTCTTTCCCGCTCCAAATTGATCAAGTTGCGCTGACTTCTAAAATTCTTCCTGTAAAAATTTGAATTAAAATAGAATTTTATAATCAAATAAATGAACAGAATGAACAGAATTATTGTGAATAAAATGTAGTAAATATTGATCTCATAAAAAGGGATATGCGCTAGATTCATCTTCTGTTTTTATATGTTAATCCACTAAATGACACAAAATATATAAATATAGTAGTATTAATTATACATTTATGAGGTGTAAAATACTATTTGTGTAGATATAATCTTATGTTATGTTGTATTTATTACTGTAGTAAAGTTAGTAGTATATCTTTATTTAACGCGTTGATTTAAAAGGACGTAACTAAATCTTGACGGTAGATTAATATTATTTAGTTTTGCTAATGTTCATTCGTTATGATGAATGAACAGTTGTCGCCCCTATATTTTTTCTTGTTTGATTAGCTTAAAATACAAAATCTGTCGAAGCAGATTTAAACGTTTAAGTTAATGTAAATCTTCTTATTATCGGTGGCTGCGAATATAAAAAATAAAATAGCTAACTGTATGATTTCTATTTCAATAATTGAGGATCACGATTATTATCGCATGAGTCTTGTAAATGCCATTAAGGAAAATGATTTTTTCCAAATCAAAGGCATCTATGCAACTGCTGAAGAGGCACTAGAATGCCTGCCAGTAAACACACCGGATATTGTGATCGTTGATATTAAACTGAAGAATAAATCAGGCATTGATGTTATTTTGGAAAGTAAAACCAATAATCTGAATACTCAGTTTTTAATGTGTACCGGTTTTCAGAATGACGAAAAAATATTTAGTGCATTAAAGGCCGGTGCGGCAGGTTATATTATTAAAGGGTCAACAACAGCTGAAATTCATGATGCCTTAATTGACCTTTATGAAGGTGGTTCTCCCATGAGTCCATTCATCGCTCGTAAAGTAATCAGTTTACTTCAAAACAAGGATGCTGGGACTAAAAGAGTAGACTTGGGTTTAAGCGCCAGGGAATTGGAAGTATTATCTCTTTTAAGTAAGGGCTTGCTTTACAAAGAGATTTCAGATCAGCTTTTTATTAGCCCTAATACCGTTAAGAATCACTGTAAAAACATTTATAAAAGACTTCATGTTCAAAACAAAATTGAAGCGCTGAATAAATTTAAAGAGTATAACTATAACTAATTGAACTTTCGTTTTAATCGCCATATTGCACCTAATTCCTTACTAACAGCTAGCACAGGGGCTTTCTTTCCTGTAAATATATGATTGGTATCAATATTGCAAGGCTATTTATATCATTCTTGAATCTACTATTTCTGCTTTAAATTTTACATGTAGTGGTTTGAAGATGCTATTTAATTCAGTCATTATGATCAGATTAGGCTTCATTACTCCAATAGTTAAATTGAATAAAATAAAACTCGGCGATGAAATAATTGATGAATACGAATCCAGGGGCCGAGTTGTCAAAATTACCAAGACGTCAAAAAGTAAAGGGCTAGTGGAGTTCATTTTCCTTCTGGATACTAAGCAAACTGTATTCATTCTGGGTAACGCTGTTTAATTCGAAAATCTTTTTAAAAATTTGTTCGTTACAAAAAGAAAATTGCTATTTTAGATGCAAATCTCCCGAAATGTTCAAATCTATCTTAACTATTACCAGTCTACTGGTAATTCTTTTATCGAATTCCTGTAAAAGGTCAATTGCTATTGAAGATCAGCCGCTTAATTTGATCAAATCTCCTAATTTGCCGAGCAACGGTATTGCATTCAAAGAATATTTAGGTATAAATGCATTTGAATGGGATATGTCTTCCGATGTGGCGCATAATCAAATTGATCCGACTAAATTTGATAATGTCAAAATATTTACCGGAGTTCGGCATTACTTAGAGTGGGATAAGATTGAGCCAAAAGATGGTGTTTTTACTTTTGGTCCGGCACATAATGGTGGCTGGGATTATGATCTTATTTACCAATCGTTAAAAAATGCAGGCAAATATGTTTTGATAGATGTTAAGAGTTGTCCAAGCTGGTTACTTGCTACCTATCCTGCAAACCAGCGAGACCCGGAAAATGTACCTGCACCTTATGGTTTAGATAGAAGCAAACCTGAAAGTTATATCAAACAGGCAAGGGCCGCTTTTCAATTGGCAGCAAGATATGGCTCAAACACTAAAGTAGATACTAATTTGCTCCTAATTGATCCATCTATCCGTTGGAGAGATGATACCAGAAATGTTAAAAAAGTTGGTTTAGATATCGTTAAATACATCGAATGTGACAATGAACGTGATAAATGGTGGAAGGGTGATTTAGCCAAGCAGTCTCCTGAAGAATATGCCGCGAACATGTCGGCCTTTTATGATGGGCACCAGGGCAAATTAGGAAAAGGCTTCGGTGTAAAAAATGCCGATCCGAATATGATAGTTGTAATGGGTGGATTAGCAGACCCAAGTCCACAGTTTGTTGAGAAGATGATCAAATGGTGTGAAATACACAGGGGGAAAAAAGCAAATGGGGAAATTAATCTGTGTTTTGATGTGATTAACTACCATCTCTATTCGAACGATGCATTTAGAAATAACGGAAATGCAACCAAAGGAATGGCGCCAGAACTTTCTAATTTACAATCCGTTGCCAATCAGTTTTCGGCGATGTCTAAAAAGGTTGCGGGCAACATCCCGGTTTGGGTTACTGAAACTGGCTATGATTCTGGTGAACATACTTCGCAAAGGGCCATTAAAATTGGCAATAAGAGTGCTCTAATTACTCAAGCAGACTGGAATTTACGTACTGCACTCTTGTATGCCAGAACTGGTGTATCCAAATGTATTTTTTATATGCTGGATAATGTTGACGTAAACAGCTGGACTCAATATACTTCATCAGGTTTTATCAACCCTGGTGGTGGCAAGCGGCCCTCTGCAGACTATGTTCTGCAAACCAATAAATTATTAGGAGAATATCATTATGAATCTTCACTTAAAGCTGATCCTATTGTGGATGTATACGCTTTAAACGATAAAAAAATGTATGTACTTACTGTTCCTGATGAAATTGGCCGTACTGCAGGCTATGATTTGAATTTAGGTTCGGCAAAACAAGCTGTTATTTATACACTTGCCGTTGGGAAAAATCAAATGAACAGTAGAGTTGTAGATACTAAAAATGGAATTGTACAACTTGAGGTTAGCGAAACACCTATTTTTGTAGAGGCTAAATAATTATAAATTTTGCCTCAAAGGCAGCGTTTAACAGTTATTCGTTTGGTATTTAAGGGCTATTGAAAAGCCTTTTTGCAAATCTTATTTTTGTATATGATTTAAATCTTCCTCGCAAAGTAAGGCGTGTGGTTTCGATCATTCACGATATATGATTTACAAAAAAAATAATGAGGTTAGATAATCAGCTCATTTTTAAAGCTGGTATATTTCAAGATTGGCAGGAGAATAAGGGGAATTTCAAATCGAGGATGATCATGATTCTCTTCAGACTCTCCTCTTTGGTGTACCAACATAAAATCTTGCGGTATCTGTTCTTTTGGTATTTGCTTTTCTATAAATTCTTAATTGGTTGGGTGCTTAACATCGGCCTAAATTCTGGTGCAAGAATTGGGAAGGGCCTCAAGATACAATATGGTTTTGGAACCGTTATTAGTAGTAAAACAGTTATCGGTGAAAACTGCAATTTAAGGCAGGCAACCAATATCAGTTGTAAGATAACAGAAACTGGAACCTGTAGCGCTGCCCCCGTTATTGGTAATAATGTAGATATCGGGGTTAACGTGGTGATTATTGGCGATATTAAAATTGGTAATAATGTTGTTATCGGGGCGGGATCGGTAGTTACCAAAGATGTGGAAGACAATTCGGTAATGGTAGGCAACCCCGCAATTTTATTAAAAAAAAAATACATTTTTCCTGATCATACCTGATCTTAAAATTAAAGTCGCCAGGATTAAACCTGGCCTTCTAAACTATTCCTGATTTCTGCCCTGCATTTTTCTCTCTGTACATCTATAGAGGTATTTAAAGTGCTCATTATTAGGTATTTTAAATTAATTCTGCATTTCATTTTCAAATATTAGCCCTATCGGGCTATTGTCCAAAATCACGCTAAACCTCACCTTTACAGTGGTTGAAAATTACTATACGGTTGCTAATCTATAAACCAGTTAATTATATTTTTAAGCATTCATTTTATGAAAAAACTATTATTAAAAAGTTTAAGGAAAAGTATAAGCAAGAAACACATACTTATTGTGGATGGTGGCTTAAATCTAGGCAAATTATTTCACTTCATTTTGGCCTCAGAATATCATTTAACTATTAAAACGAATGGCATTGAAGCTTTAAGTTGGCTTGAAGAGGGCAATGATCCAGACTTGGTGATATCTAGTTTGAGAATGCCTTATTTTGATGGAAGTTTGTTTATACAGATTTTAAAGCTAAGCGGTTTATACAGAAACACACCGGTTATGCTTTTATCGGGGGAAGAAAATTTGGAAGAGAAAGTAAAGGGTATGACTTTTAAAGTAGATAGTTATATGGAAAAGCCTTTTAATCCTACTAAATTAAAAAGCCAAATTAGCTCTCTAATTGCCTAATGTCTCATACAACAGTCGAACCACAACCTACAAATGTAAAGGTGGTTTATTATGGTAAATTGTTGGCTCAAAAGGTAGCCGATCACATTGGAGATCATTTCAAAAACCTTGATTTCATCGTTGATTTTGATAATTATATTCAGGCGCAAACTTTTTTAAGCTTGCCCGATATGATTATGATTGAGGTAGATGGAAATGACAAATGTTTCGAACAGGTATCGCTTATCCGCAATCATCCCGTATTAAAAAGGTTGATTATTGTATTGATTGGTACCGTTGAAAGTAGCATTTATCGGAGAAAATCGCTGATGCTCAAGGTAAACGATTACTATATCTTTCCTTTTCCCAAGCAAGATTTTATTTACCGGATAGATTTTCTATTGAAATTTAAGTCTATCAAGCCGAATATCATGGAGCTTGGAGCTGTAATGGAAGATAAATATCAGATGCCCTTATCTAAGCGCATTTTTGATATCGTTGTCTCCGGAACTGCTCTTTTCTTTTTAGCTCCATTTTTCCTTCTTATTGCCATAATTGTAAAGCTAGAATCTAAAGGCCCAGTCGTTTATAAAAGCAAAAGAGTGGGTGCGGGCTATCGCATTTTTGATTTTTATAAGTTTAGATCCATGCGAAGCGATGCCGATAAAATGATCGATCAGCTTTCTGGTCTTAATCAATATGCCAACGAAGGCGGAAAGAATGGAAAATCAGCCTTCGTGAAATTTTCTAATGATCCGCGAATTACCAGGGTAGGGAAATTTTTAAGAAAAACGAGTGTTGATGAGTTGCCGCAGCTTATTAATGTTTTACTAGGCGATATGTCTTTGGTAGGAAACAGACCTTTACCACTTTACGAAGCCGAACAGCTCACAACCAACAAATGGTCTACCCGCTTTAATGGACCTGCCGGATTAACTGGCTTATGGCAAATTAGCCGCCGAGGAAAGAAAGATATGTCGGAAAGTGAGCGAAAGGAATTGGATAATTACTATGCCAATAACTATTCTATTCTATTAGATTTTAAAATTATTCTTAAAACATTACCCGCACTGATCCAAAAGGAAGATGTGTAATACTATTAATTGAAAATTAACAAATGAAAAATTTATTAAAAATTACGGTGCTATTCGTTACGCTTTTTTGCTCACAGGTTCATGCCCAAGAATCTATTCTTAGCGACATAAAACCTGCAGATATTGATACTTACATTGCTTTGGCTAAGCAAAATTATGGCAAGCGCAAAATTCAGTATGCGATGACTGAAAGTGTCAAAACAAGTATAGGTTTAGCAAATGTTTCCTATCTTGATATTTTCAACGCCTCATATTTTTACCGGCCAGAGCGAAAAGTCGCGATCGATCCAGTAAACCCCTATAACGTAAATGGTTTTCAATTAGGTCTCAATATTAATCTTGGAGCTTTAATGCAAAAACCGTTTATTGTTAAGAAAGCAAAAGCTGATTACAAAGTTGCGAAGTTGCAGGAATTGGATTTTGATAATCAGTTAGCCATTGAAGTTAAAAAAAGATATTACGACTATATCGAACAAAAGGCACAACTTAAAATCGCTACACAGAACTCAGTAGATAGTAAAGGTGTAGCGGAAAGCTTGCGTAGAAAATTTGAAACCAGCGCAGTTACTTTAGATGTTTACAACCAATCTAGAATGGACCAGGCAAATGCTCAAACACAAAAGATTACTGCAGAAACTAACTTTTTAAAAGTAAGAGATCTGTTGGAGGAAATTATTGGACAAAAACTTCCTGAAGGAAAATAAAAATTAAGTAATGAATTTTAAATTATTTTTAAGACAGGCACTCAGATTTAAATGGTTGATTATTTTACTTCCAATATCAGTAGTATTAATTACCTTTTTCTTTGTAAGGCGCCTGCCTCAACAGTATATATCGGAAGCGCGGATTTCCACAGGATTGCTGGATCCCTCAAAGAAAGTGATTAGTAATGAAACAGTAGATTTCTTTGCGGTAAATCAACAATTTGCCAATATCGTTGAGAAATTTACAATGAAGAAGATTATCAATATCCTTTCATATAATTTGATTTTACATGATTTGGATAATCCAAAACAAGCTTTTAAACCCTTACCAGAATCATTCGAATCTTATACAGCTGCAGATAAGAACGAGATTATGGGAAAATTTCGAAAGAAATTAAATGATAAAGCTATATTAACCTTAAATGATAATAAAGGTAAATACAAACTTTATCAAATCGCCGCCGAAATGGGTTATTCTGAAGATGCCTTGGTTGCAGACTTAGAAGTAAACCATGCCGGAACAAGTGATTTAATTACGGTTAGTTTTGCTTCAGAAAACCCATCGCTTTCTGCCTATGTGGTGAATACGCTTTCCACAGAATTTATTAGTAATTATACAACCGATGTTTCACTTAATCAGAATTCTTCTGCTAAGATACTCGATTCGTTATTGCTGGTAAAAAGGAAAATGATGGATGCTAAAAACGAGCAGCTTTCCAACTTCAAAAGGACTAAGGGGGTTCTTAACCTAAGTGAACAGTCGGCAACAGTTTACGGTCAAATTTCTCAATATGAATCTCAGCGAGCAGAGGCTATGAGAGTAATCCAATCGAACGCCGGTGCTATTGCCACCATCGAAAGTAAGTTAAGAGGTAGTGATGGGTTTATCAATGGGAGTAGTAGGACAGATAATCGAGAAATTATAAATGTTAAACGCCAGCTCCAATTAGCCAATAATGCCTTTATTGATGGTGGTTTTAAAGCCAGTGATCAACGTAAAATTGATTCATTAAATCGGATATTATCGACACGAAGTGCCACAAATATAGATGAAAATGTTCTTGACCCCAGGTCTTCCAAACAAAATCTGGTTCAACAAAAGCTTGCATTGGAAATTGCACTTCAGCAAGCGAGAAGCAGCATTCGATCTATCGACGGTGAATTGAGCGTGCTGAGAGGTAGATACAGTAGCATGGTGCCATTTGATGCTGATATTCAGAATTATGAGCGTGATGCAGAACTCGCCACAAAAGATTATATGACTGCATTAGATCGTTTTAATCAGAATAAAACGGATCAGCGTTTTGGCCTTAACCTTGAAATTGAACAATTGGGCTTGCCTGGAAATCCAAAACCTTCTAAAAATGTACTCTATCTTGCCGGATCCGGCGTAGGCAGTTTAGGACTTTGTTTAGGATTTATTTTTCTGCTTGTTATTGTAGATTCATCAATTAAAGATGCTAAGCAATTGCAAATTGTAACCAAATCTTCAGTTATTGGTAACGTTAACTCACTCGAGGTTAAAGAAAAAAACTTTCGCGATATCTGGAATGATAAAAGCAACAATAAAAAGTTTACTGTCTATAAAGAGCAAATACGTTCGCTTAGGTTTGAAATCTTTAACCGAATGGAAGCCGAAAATCAAAAGATTTTGGGGATCACCAGCTTAGCTTCAGGTGCCGGTAAAACTTTTATTAGTTATAGCCTTGCTTATGCTTTTGCTTTAACTGGCAAAAAGGTTTTACTTATTGCCGATGATCTCCCTACGCATGTCAGCGAAGAAAAAGGTTTGGTAGCCAGCCAAAGTTTTCAAACATTTTTGGTGAAGAAAAGCTTTCATACAGAGGATTTGATCACCATTATGAATAAAAGCCATGAGCGCAACTCGTTGTTAGAAATACAGAACCTGATGAATTTGAAAAACGGCTTTGACATTCTAAAGAAAGAATTTGATTACATCATTATTGATATAAACGCTCTTAGTGATGTTAACATTTCTAAAGAATGGCTTTTATTTACCGAGAAAAGCCTGGCCGTTTTTGAATATGGTAAAACAATTAAGGAAGATGAGAATAGCTTAATTGGATATATTAGAGAACAACCTGGTTTTGTTGGTTGGATATTAAATAAGGTGACTAACGAAAAGTAGTTCGTATACAAAATCCAAATTCATGCAGCGGTTTCTACTTTTTTTTCTTATAGCTTATTGTTTCTTATTCTTTATTATTGCAAGAGAGGTTGGTGGATTGCCAGTTGGGCTTTTCATCGATACCTTATTTCTAATTATCTTAATAGGAGCAATTTTATTGTCGAGTAAAGACGACTGGAAGAATTTGAATTTAGATATCTTTTATCTTCTTCTGATTTGGCTGGGGGTCAGTCTGTTGGAAGGCTTTAATCCTGGTTCTAGTGTAGACGGCTGGATAAATGAAATAAGAAGTACAGCCATTTACCCATTCCTCGCAGTCATGTTGGGTTTAATGAGTTTCAAAAGTAATAGAGATCTTGATGTTTTTCTTATTGTGGTTGTTGGACTTTCTACACTGGCTACCTTAAATGGTTTGAAACAACTTTACATAGGGCTTACTCCTGGTGAACAGGCTTTTTTAAGAGATAACGCGGGCACACACCTGTTGTGGGGCAGGTTGAGGGTTTTTTCTTTTTATAGTGATGCAGGGCAGTTTGGCGCATCGCAGGCCCATATCGGCCTAATGGCGTTAATCATCTCATTAGCTCCAATGAAAACCTGGAAGCGTATATCTTTTGCTTGTTTGGGGATACTTAACATTTATGGAATGTTAATCTCAGGAACGCGAGGTGCATTGTTTGCCATCATAATTGGAGGCTTGGTTGCAATTATTTTAAGTAAAAACTTTAAAGCCCTTGTAGTTGGCGGAATTTTAGCTGTAGGGGTATTAGGGATATTAAAATTTACTCATATTGGCGACAGCAATTATCAAATTTACCGCTTGCGATCGGCTTTAAATCCCGAAGATGCCTCATTAAATGCCCGGCTGATCAATCAGCAAAACTTAAAAACCTATATGGCTGATTTACCATTTGGTGGTGGGCCAGGTGTAACCGGTTATTATGGAGGTGTTTATAATGCTGATAAGTACTTGTCAACTGTTCCGCCAGACAGTTATTTTGTGAAAATATGGATGATGTATGGTGTCGTTGGTTTAACCATCTGGTTCTGTATTATGATGTATATCATCGGCAGCTGTTGTGGCATCGCCTGGAACATTCAAAACAAGACGCTAAAAACGAAACTTATTGCTTTAACGGCAGGAGCCGCAGGGATATTGTTCTGTAGTTATGGCAACGAGGTCATCAATCTAATGCCTACATCAATCGTTGTTTATCTATCATGGGTTTTCGTTCATAAAGGGAAAAAATTGGATCAATCAGAAATTAGTACGCTTTTAACTTAATAAATATGCCATTTGAAATTTTCATATTACCTGGTATTTTATGTTTTGCTTACGCATTTTATAAGGCTTACCACAGTAGCAATGCAGGAAAGGAAGAAGAATTATGATGAATACGATCTGGATTTTGATTCAGTTTTTTATAGGTTATAACCTTGTATTGCCGATTGTACTACATGTTTTGTATCAACTTTTTTCCCGAGGGCATGGCATTTCCCATAATGTAAAAGAATACGATTATGCTATTATTGTTACTGCTTATGAGCAAACAGAATTATTACCAGCGGTAGTAAACTCCCTGCTTAGACTTACTTATAGCAATTACACCATTTATATTGTAGCCGATAAATGCGATATCTCAAATCTAAAATTTGCTGATGAGCGTGTGGTCTTACTTAGGCCAGCAGAAACCTTGGCTAGCAATACCCGATCTCATCTTTATGCTATCGACCATTTTAAACGTCAGCATGAAATTGTTACGATCATTGATAGTGATAATCTCGTTGATCCAGAATACCTCAATCAGTTAAATATCTATTTCGATCAGGGCTACGAGGCTGTTCAAGGGGTTAGAAGAGCAAAATCCTTCGAAACTAATATTGCTGCTATGGATGCTGCCCGGGATTTATATTACCATTATTTTGACGGCGAAGTTCTTTTTGGTTTAGGATCATCGGCAACATTGGCTGGATCTGGAATGGCCTTTACAACCGAATTATATCTGGCCTGCTTTAGGACGCATGATATGGAAGGTGCGGGTTTTGATAAAGTGTTGCAAGCCAAAATTGTTTTAAATAATAAACGTATTGCATTCGCTAAAAATGCCATTGTTTATGATGAAAAAACCGCTGATACCAGTCAGTTGGTTAACCAACGATCGCGGTGGATTAATACCTGGTTTAAGTATTTAAAATTTGGCTTTAGCATATTGGGCAAGGGTATATTAAAAGGCAATTGGAATCAGGTTTTATTTGGCATTATTTTACTTCGTCCGCCACTATTCCTTTTTATTTTACTTTCGCTATGCTGCTTTTTGGTAAACCTATTATTGGGCAGCATAACTTCGGTGATATGGTTTCTGGCCTTTGTCGCTTTTGTATTAAGCTTTTATACTGCGTTGCAACATGGAAAAGCTGATAGGAAAATTTATTCCGCGTTGCGAAATATTCCCACCTTTATGTACTTTCAGGTTCTTTCCTTGTTAAAGATAAGAAATGCCAATAAACGCTCAGTAGCAACCAAACATGTAGTAAGTCCAGTTGTTAATCACCATCCCAACCAAAATATATAATGAAAAACCGAAACATTATTATAGTTGGGCAACAGGCCTGGGATACAGAAATCGGGAGCAATTGCAAAAATATCGCGTTGGAATTTTCGAAGCAGAACAGGGTGCTTTACATCAATCCTGCTTTGGATAGAATTTCGAAATGGCGAGGCCGGAATGATCCAAAGGTGATCAAGAGAATGGAAGTCATCAATGGTAACCAATCAGGCATTGAAGAAATCTCCTCAAACCTGATCACGCTGTACCCTAGTTGCTTGCTCGAATCTATAAACTGGTTGCCGCATGCACTTTTCAATCGAATTAATAAGCTAAACAACAAACGTTTTTTCCATGCGATAAAACCAGTGATTGCTGCATTAAATTTTACTAATCCAGTTTTATTTAACGATGGTGATATGTTTAGAAGTTTTCACTTGATCGACCTTCTTAAGCCTGATTTTTCTATTTACTACTCGAGGGATAATATGTTGGCTACTTCATATTATGGAAAACATGGCACGCTAATAGAACCTCAGCTGATCACTAAAAATAATCTATGTGTAGCCAATTCGGAATATTTAAGAGATTATTGTGCGAAATATAATTTCAATTCTCACTATGTTGGACAGGGATGTGATTTCGATTTGTTCGACGATTATCTTCAAAAGCAGGGTCACCAAACTAAAATAAGCAATAAAAAGCCAGTTATCGGATATGTGGGGGTACTTACGGCTGCCCGATTAAATATTCAATTGATTGAACATATTGCCAGAAGCCGCCCAGAATGGACTATCGAATTGGTTGGCCCAGAAGACGACGCTTTCAAAACGAGCAAACTACATGATTTAGAGAATGTGAAGTTTTGGGGTGCTCAACCCATTTCTGATTTACCTAAGTTTATCGATGGATTTGATGTATGCTTCAATCCGCAGGTGTTAAATGATCTTACGATAGGAAATTATCCTCGGAAAATCGATGAATATCTGGTGATGGGAAAACCCACTATTGCCACCAAAACGAAGTCAATGGAGGCTTTTAAGGATCATGTTTTTCTAGCAAATAATTTACAAGAATACTTGACAGGAATATCAGAATTAATGAAGAATAATAGTGCGTCCTATACTACTGAAAGGGTGAACTTCGCAAGGTCACATAGTTGGGAAAGGTCAGTTTCAGAGATTTACAAGGCCTGTAATAAGACACAACTGCTATGAAGATTGCAAATATTATAATGGCATATAAAGATCCTGAACAGATCGAAAAAATGATCACAGCGATGCGCCATCCTGATATGTATTTTTTTATTCATCTGGATAAAAAAATTGCGCCTGAGCCCTTTGAATATTTAGCGAAAATGGATCGGGTAAGCTTCATTGGTAATCGAGTATTGTGTAACTGGGGTGGTTTTTCTTTTGTAAAGGCCGTAATTCGTTCACTGGAAGAAGTTTTAAAATCAGGCGGCGACTTTGATTATTACAACCTGATGAGCGGTCAGGACTATCCTATCAAATCTGTTCAACAAATTGTATCATTTCTAGAAGAAAATAAGGGTAAAAGTTTTATTTCTTATGATGAGGATCATCAAACAGATTGGTGGAGTCATGCCGTTTCCCGTTATCAAAATTACCATTTTACCGATTTAACTTTTAAGGGACGTTACGTTTTTCAGCGAATGCTGAATGCCATCATGCCCAAACGAAAATTTCCTTTACCGATTAAATTATATGGGAGTTCTGTTTCCAGCTGGTGGACGCTTCATGCCCCATGTGCCAGATATTTGGTGGATTTCACCAATCGGGAACAAAAATTAAACTCGTTTATGAATTATACCTGGGGTGCAGATGAATTCTTTTATGCTACGATTTTAATGAATTCGCCTTATAAAGATTCAATTGTGAACGATAACTTGAGATTAATTACCTGGGAAGATGGATCGGCAAATCCTGTCATTTTACGTCAGAAAGATATGGAGCTCATTCAAAAATCCGATAAATTGTTTGCCCGTAAATTTGACACTCATGTAGATGCCAAAATTTTGCAGGAGTTGGAGTTACTTATTGAAACTACAAATTAACCCTTATCTCATTTATAAGCAGCATTATCTATAAATATGAATATTACCAAGGAACAAACAAAACACAGATTTCAGGTACTGGATATATTCAGAGGTATATTTGCGTCGTTGATTGTTTTTTTTCATATGAGCGGATTTACGGATACAACTATTTTAAACAATGATTTTATTCGCAATAGTGATATTTTCGTAGATTTCTTTTTTGTGCTCAGCGGCTTTGTAATTTGTTATGCCTATCAAAATATCGAAACTGCAACGGACGTTTCATCCTTTATTAAAAAAAGATTACAACGCATTTATCCACTTCACTTTGCAATATTAATAGCTTTTTTACTGGCCGAATTGATTAAATCAACGTTAGCCTCTTATATCCACATTAATAACTCACTTCAAAATACACCACTCACTTTTGTTACTAATCTATTTTTGATTAATTCAATTGCTATTCCCGGGGTGAAAAGTTTCAGTTGGAATTCTGTTAGCTGGTCTATTAGCGCAGAGCTTATAGCTTACATTGTATTCGCAATCATTTGCTTTCTGTTAACTGCTTATAAGCTGTCTGGAATAAAAGGCTTAGTTTATACAATTGTTGCTGTTGCCAGCTTCTTATTAATGTATGTGTTAACTGGCAATTTCGATCTGGTCCATACTTTTGATTTCGGATTTCTGAGGAGCTTAGTGGGCTTTTTTACCGGTACTGTTTGTTTTTACACCTTTAAGTATTGGCATAAACCTATTAAAGAAATAAGTGATGAGGTCTTCACAATTATGGAAATTGTTATTATCATCGTTTTGGTCATTGCCATTACCTTCGGTCGTGATTTTACCTCTTTTGGATTGCTTTATGAATTACTTTTTTTTATTTCAATATTAATTTTCGCATTTGAAAAAGGTGTCGTATCAAAATATTTGTCGACTATAAATGTTTTAAAAAACGTTGGGAAGTATTCCTATTCCATTTATATGGTTCATACTTTGATTATAAGCTTGTTTAATGTGATTTTTATTCGATTGTTGAAATTCCCAATCTCGAGCTATGCATATTTATTTATCATCAATTATATTGTGATTTATTATGTATCCCGGTGGTGTTACTACAACATAGAATTAAGATTTCAACATAAAAAAGTTTAGGCATCGGCATGATCATTTTTAACAAATTTTATTCTAGATAGATATTAATTAGAATAACAAAACTAGCTATATGAATATACCAAAATTATCTGTTATTGTCCCATGTTATAATCAGGGAGATTATCTGCTCGAACTTATAGCTTGCTTTCCTGGCTATCACCAGCAAGGGATTTATGAAATAATAATTGTAGACGACGGTTCTTCAGACGAACGTACCTTAGTAGTTTTTGCTCAACTAGAGAAAGAGGGCTATCATATTATACACCAAACAAACAGTGGGGTGTGCGTTACGAGAAATGTAGCAATAACTGCTGCCAAAGGAAAATATATTTTGCCTGTAGATGCTGATGATAAAGTTTCCGTACAGTTTGTCTATGACGCAATTGATATTCTTGATACCAAACCAGAATATGCTGTTGTTTATGCCAATGGGGAATATTTTGGTTCGAAAAGTGGCCCTTGGAACGTGGGTAAATTTAACCTACAACAGCTGATGTTATGGAATTATTTACACTCAGGATCAGCATTTAGAAAGATTGCCTGGGAAAATGTAAATGGATATGACCCGAAAGCCAATGGGCTGGAAGACTGGGATTTCTGGCTTTCGATCGCCTTTAATGGAGGTAAATTTTATTATCTGGATAAGAGCTTATTTGATTATCGCGTACTCCCAAATTCTGCAATTCGTAGTGTAACTTCAGAAAAATTCAGAAAGCTGTTGGACTATCTTGAAGAAAAGCACAATTCTTTTCTAGGGGTAGAGCATCTAAGTGATCATTTTGCTCAAAAATTTAAAGGAAATAAGAAGCTTTGGCTAAAAATGTTGTTAAAAGTCTATTTCCCGAAATACTTAGAAAAATTAGTAAAGACCAAGAAAATAGATACAGTCTATTTTACTTAATTACCATTATAACTATCGCACAATCGTCACCTGGAGCTTATATACCGGCGTAACTTAATCTGTTTTAGGATGTGATTTGTAACTTATAAATCTCTCTCTAGAAATACTGAATTTCGAAATATCTGCTAAATAAAAAGGGTTTAATAAAAATTAAACCCTTTTTAATGGCTTCTGGGCCCGGATATCATAGTTGTATTTAACCTGGCGATAAAAATACCTCACCATTTTAATGATTGGCCCATTCTCTTGTTTCCAGCTTTGTCGGCTCATGGTACTTGGCTCTTCTTCCGAATTTTTTTGCAAGAACAAATTGCTAAAATCATTATAGAATAAACCCTGCCCTTTGTTTTGCAAAAAGGAGATACACATTTTGTATTCCGTTAAATCACCTTTTATCCCTTCAGGATAGCGGCCAAATTTTTGAAAAAAGATTGATCTTCTAAGATGCGGGTGATCGGTATAAAAATAGATTTTCGTAAAATCCACACCGAATGGGGGCAGGTACATTTCGGAGTAGTTGTTGTTGAAAGGCTTTAGATAAGGATAAGCATAGTAGGCATAAAACTTTACTATGTCGAGGTTCCGATTCACATCCATGAGTTTTAGTGCTTCACTAAACTTCTCTGCAAATGTATCGGCAGGTTCGAAATCTTCCTGAACATATAAGGTATAAGCTTTGGTAACTGCATCCTGACCCTTGTTAATATTGTGGCCCAAGCCACGGTTTACAGGCGTGGTAATCAATTTAAAGCCAAATTCTTTTTGCAATAATTTTAGGTTATCCAGGTGTTCCACTTTGCTCCCATCATCAGAAACTACAGTTTCTCCAAAGCTGCAGTTCAGTTTTTTATAGGAGTGGAGTAGGTTTGATAAGGATTCGCTTCGGTTATAATGCGTAATTAGAAGGCTTACCTGTGGAAAGATATACATGTTCGATGCTTAAAATATTAATTACTCGCCAGCCACATTTTTAGTATCGTGTGGTTTGTGCGTGGTGAAAAAGGATGCCATTTTTTTTGATTCAATCACTACTCTAGACCATAAAGCTTTTGAAAAGCTTCCATCTCGTTGCAAGGTTCTTGGTCCGGTCCATGCCCTGGCTTTATCAGCTTTTACCTGCTTTATTTTGCCATATTTCATCAAATCAAAGCACATCTTTCCATCATCCCCTCTAAACATAGTCATGATATGCCCGATTTTAAGTCCATATTCCTTTACATAGGCCATACTAATCCCATAAGCATTCAGGTATGGTCTTTTGATGTGCCTAATTTCAGAAATGAAATCTTTTAACCGTTCCAGCATAAATAATTTCCACCTCGGATAACCTTTTTCTGGTATAAAAGAATAGCGGCCATACACACATGAAACGCCTGGTTTAGCTAACTCGGCCATCATTTCATCTACCCAACAAGGAGGATAAATGCAATCGGCATCTGCAAGGAAAATATATTTTCCTTTCGATTTTTCCAAACCCATTTGCCTTGCAGGTCCCCAGCCCTGTATAGGTTGAAAGTGATTAACAACGTTTAATTTATCTAAAGTGGTTTGTGTACCATCGGTAGAGTTATTGTTAATTACAATAATTTCTATCGAGTAATCAGATTTTAAGTTTGATAAACTTGCTACGTTTTTAAGGATATTAATTTCTTCGTTCCATGCGCCAATTACAATGCTTACTTCAGGTTCGCCTTTTGTAAGTTTGACTAATTTAGCATTGATCTCATCAAAAATATGTTGTGGAACATCCTGTATACGTTCGTAATCAAACTTGTAAGGTGCTATCCAGCTCGGTGTTGTTGTAATGTACATCGTGTAATTTTTTAAGTTATCAGTTTAGCTGATCGCTGTTTTCAAATTTTTGAGATCTTGAAATGAAAATTTATATTTTAATGTGAAGGCTAAATAAATCAAACCCCCCAGTGCAATTTGGATTATCATGTGCAGCACTCCGGTATTGCCCACCAGATATTTGTAGGCTAAAATTCCCGCAGCCATTACAACGCTAAAAAATATTGGCTTAGCGGTGTTCTTAATCAAATCATCCATAAAGCTACCTGCAATTATTTTAATAATATAAAAATTAGCGAGCATAGCAAAAAAGCTTGATGCCAAGATGCCATAGGCAATTCCATTTACGCCGTAGTGCGTTCCTAAAATGTAAACTAAGGGGAATTTGATAATTAGCGTAAATAAGTTAAGGTAAAATAATAATTTAGGCTTCCCTGTTGAATACACCAAAGTAGATAAGGGATAGACCATGCTTGTGAATAGCCCCATAAAAACAAATATGTGTACCAGCGGCACTGTTGGTTCCCAGCCAGCACCATAAATATATGGAATTACATTTCCGGCGAGCATGAATAAACCAAAAAGTAGTGGAGAAATACAGTACATCATTAAATCTAACACCTTTAAATAAGCCGATTTAAGCTGAGGAATATTGTCTTTAAATTTGGCCATAATCGGGTAAGCAATCTGCACAATAATGGGGCATATCCTGGCTACCGGATAAATGGCTATCTGAGCGGCGATGGTGTAATAACCAAGTTGTTGAACGCCTAGTAAACCACCGATAATTATGGTGTCCAGGTTGGTGTTGACGAAACTTAACAAGCTATCGCCAATATTATACACTCCAAAAATCAGGTGATCTTTAATTTCTTTTAACTTGAAATAGAAAATGGGCGAAAATAATTTTCTGCCCAGAAAATTTAAAATTACCATCTTCAAAAATTGCGTAGATAGTAAGCCTATCACCAATGCTTTTGCCTGAAAATTTTGATAGGCCAGTATAATGGCTACTGTTGTGCCCACAGTTGAACAGATGATATCGGTAACAGCAATCCATTTAAACTTAAGTTCTTTCTCCAGCAGGATATTATAAATCTGTCCGAAAAAAACAATTGGAAAATAAAACGCAGATATCCGTAAAATACCTACCAATTGCTGCTCTTTATAGTAAAGCATTAGTAATGGAGCTCCGAAATAGATAACCAAAAGCAATATGAAGCCGGTAATGATGTTGAAAAAATACATTGTTGACAGGTTTTTCACATCGCTTTCTTGCTTATGGATAATGGAATTGGCAAAACCAAAATGCGCAAAAATACTCAGGAAATTAATTACCAGTGTGCTGATGCTTACTAATCCAAATTCTGAAGGATGCAATAATCTCGCCAATATCGCGACCTGAACAAATTGTAAAACCGCACCAAATACCGTTGAGATTGATGTCCATTTAGCGCCATTAATTGCTTTATTTTTATTGCTCATTGGTTGTACTATGCGTTAATAACGTAGCTGAAGGTTTCTTTAATCAACCTGAATTGCAGGTACGTCCAATATATGGGTTTAAAACTTTTTAATTTCATTGTTAGCGAACCTTTATTACGCTGATAAGCAGGCTCCTCTTCCGTATTTTCATGCTCAAAAAGAGTTTGGTTTTCTTCAAAGAAAAGCGCCTTTCCATTGTTTTTCAAAAAGTTACGGCACATGGTTTGTTCAGTTACATCACCCTTAACATTTTCCATGTAGGGCCCAAATTTCTCTGTAAAATCTTTGCGTTTAAGGTGCGGGTGATCGCTATAAACAAAAAACTTTAAATGAGAATTATATAGTGGAGAAATTCTGAACAAAAGTTCATTGAAGCCATCTTTAAATTTCCTTTGATAAGGGAATTGTGCCCATGGAAATGCATAGAATCGAACCAAATCCCATTGAGGATCAGTGTGGAGCAACTGGTGACCTTTTTCCAAAGCTGCTGCCAAAGCCTTACCCGGAACGAAATCTTCTTGAATATAAAGCAAATAATCAGACGTTGCATGGTTATGTAATGCGTTTAAGCTGGCACCCAAACCCTTATTTTTAGGGGTGGTTAACAATGTAAAATTAAAACGCTTTTGTAAACTTTTTAAGCGGGTTAAATGCTTATCAATACTGCAATCATCAGATACAATAATCTCAAAGAACTTAATTTGTAAGTCTTCCAACCTTTGTAAAAGAATACTCAATGATTCACTTCTGTTGTAATGGGTAATGAGCAGTGAGGTGGTATTTAAATGAAGAATCGGTTTCTTATCCATGAAATCGTTATTATGCTTCTAATGAAGATTGCTGATTATTTTCTTGGTGCGCCACAGCTTCATGTTTAGTTTAAAAAACTTAAAAGCCATGTAATTGGCTTTTATAAAACGCATTACAATGTTTTTTCGCTGGCTCCACGATTTTCTGAATGATGCGGTACTTGGTTCATCAGCTGGATTGAATTGTTCCAAAAGATCATAATGATCATTATAAAACAATGCATTACCCTCATTCTGGATCACTGACAAACTCATTTGTAATTCTGTTTCGTCACTATTAACCGTTTCATTATACCGTCCGAACTTTTCAAAAAAAGACGATTTGCGCAAATGTGGATGATCGCTGTAGAAATAAAACTTGAGGTTGTTTCCTTTTAGAAGCGATTTTGGAAAATACTTTTCAGAAAAACCATCGCCGAAAGGTTTTAAATATGGAAAAGTGAAATAAGCATAAAACGAAACGATATCCCATTTTCTGTCTTTATCCATTATGTTAACAGCACTTTGTAATTTTATAGGGAAAAGTGGTTTAGGAATAAAATCCTCTTGGATATACAAAGTATATTTCGACTTTACCAAATCCTGTCCTTTATTGATATTATTACCCAGACCCCCATTTTTTTCGGTTTCTGCCAAAGTAAAAGGATAGTATTGCTGTAAATTTTTTAGATTATTTAAGTGCTTTTCATTACTGCAATCATCAGATACTATAATTTCATCAAAGCTGATATCCAGCTTATTTATATGAGTGAGTAAACGCTCTAAAGACTCCGATCTATTGAAATGCGTAATCAATAGCGTAACATTATGGAAATGATATTTCTGTCCTGTTTTCATCTAATATTATTTCTTGAAAAGGAAGTTTTTTAATTTGTTCGTATTTCTTTCGAACATATACCACATCATGGTTGCGTATATCAGTGTAACAATGGTGTAAAGGAAGAAATAAAACATGTTTGAGGTATTCCAGGCTTGGCCTTGAAAATTTGTAATTGAAGTGATGAAAAATACAAAAGGGAGATGAGACAGGTACAGCGTGAATGAAATATCAGAAAGATAAGTTGATACCCATTTCCCCGTCTTGTTTTTAATGTTAATATTAATTAGGAAAGGAATCAGCAAAGCAAAAACTATCCCTACAGAAAAATTATTAAACATCAACGGCAAAATTTTTGAACGGGTGCAGACAACTACCAGTATAAAAATAATTGCCAGGCTATAACGTAAATAGGAGTTTTGTAAAAGCTTTTTGTTTGCTTTGATACTGATATAATAGCTGATACCACCAAATAACCAGATGGTGAATGATAAAGCAATTTCAAAACCTACAAAACACATTATGGCGACAGCAGTGGCAATCAGCGTAATTTTTAATGGCAGCTTCTTGCTACTTGTAAACCCAAAATATAACAGCGGGAATATTGCATAATACCAGAATTCATTACATAAGCTCCAGAGAGGGCCATTTGTACCAAAAGTAGGGGCAAGAATAGTTTGGAGAAAAAATATATTTCCTACAAAAACAGTTGCGGAAAGTTTATAAGCAAGATCAGGTAAAGGAAAACTGGGGTAATCACCTTGGTATACTAATGAGTTTCCGTAGTAAAATAATCCAACTTTATCTAATACAAAGCCAATAATTAAAGCAGGAAGCAATACAGTCCAAAGCCTTGAAAGCCTGTTAACCGCATAACTTTTCACAGTAAATTTATCCTTCTCCGCTGATTGTACTATACTTTTAATAATTAAAAAGCCGCTGAGCACAAAAAATATCATCACAGCTATGTGCCCAAATCCAGTGATAAAGAAAATAAACTTACCCAAAATATTGAGTTGGTCAACTGGTGTATCCTCGATGCAGAGTACCCGCAAGTGCCCTGTAAATACAGCTAATGCTGAAACGCCACGAATGAGGTCGAGCCATAGATAAGGGGCGGGTTTACTTTGACTGATAACGGTGTCCATTTAATTTTTCTGAAGGCCTTTTTCTAAGCGGTTACTTATTATAACTTGCAAAATCCTTATGTTCAATTTTCGCCAGAGATTCTTGAGAAAGCGATTGGAAATACGCATAAGTGAGTTTAAGGCCTTCGGCACGGTTTACTTTTGGTTCCCAGCCTAAAATTGATTGGGCCTTTTCGATATTCGGCCTACGTTGCTTAGGATCATCTTGTGGCAGATTATGGTAAACAATTTTTTGCGTTGTTCCTGTTAATTTGATAATCTCTTCACAAAATTGCTTGATGGTGATTTCATCAGGGTTTCCAATGTTCATCGGCTGACTGTAATCGCTATGCAACAATCTATAAATACCTTCTACTAAATCATCTACATAACAAAAAGAACGCGTTTGGCTTCCATCTCCGAAGATCGTTAAATCTTCTCCACGTAATGCCTGGCCAATAAACGCGGGTAATACCCTACCATCATTCAGGCGCATACGAGGCCCGTAAGTGTTAAATATTCTCACAATTCGGGTTTCAACACCGTGAAAGGTATGATAGGCCATGGTAATGGCTTCTTGAAAACGCTTGGCTTCATCATAAACACCACGAGGCCCAACAGGATTTACATTACCCCAATATTCTTCAGGTTGAGGATTCACATTTGGATCGCCGTATACCTCAGATGTTGAGGCGATAAGCATTCTGGCGTTTTTCGCTCTTGCTAAACCTAACAGATTATGGGTGCCTAAAGAACCTACTTTTAAAGTCTGGATAGGAATCTTGAGATAATCAATCGGACTTGCAGGCGAAGCAAAGTGTAATATATAATCCAGATCGCCAGGGATATGCACAAATTTTGAAACATCATGGTGGTAAAACTCAAAATTTTCCCGTGAGAATAGATGTTCAATGTTTGCAAGGTCGCCGGTGATTAGGTTATCCATTCCGATAACCTGATAACCTTCAGCAATAAAACGATCGCATAAATGCGAACCTAAAAAGCCAGCTGCACCCGTAATTAGAATTCTTTTTGCCTTTGGAATATTGGATTTGCTCAGTTCGTTTTCCATTATACCAATTCGTTGATTTGTGCTTGAAACTGATCTTTATTGTCTGACTTGGTAACTAATTGTCTACCAATGCTATTATAATAATAACCAAGGTCGATCATTTTTTCAAGGTCGAATAAATTTCTGCCATCGAAAATTACTCTTTCTTTCATTAGCGAAGCTATTTTATCGAAGTCTGGGTTTCTAAATAACGACCATTCTGTCGCAATAAGCAAGCTATCGGCATCACGTAATGCTTCATATTGATCTTGTGCATACACAATCCGATCACCAAAAATAGCTTTAACATTTTCCATACTTTCCGGATCGAACACACTTACTGTAGCCCCTTTTTTCAAAAGTGCTTCTATGATGTATAGCGCTGGTGCTTCACGGATATCATCTGTTTCTGGTTTGAAGGCCAGGCCCCATAATGCGAAATGTTTACCCGAAATATCATCGTGATAGTATTTTAGCATTTTGTTTACCATAACAGTTTTTTGGCGCTCGTTTACGTTCATTACCGATTTTAAAATTTCAAAATCATAAACATATTCATCAGCAGCTTTTACCAAGGCCTGAACATCCTTTGGGAAACAAGAGCCCCCGTAACCAATGCCTGGAAACAAAAATCTTTTTCCTATTCTTTCATCAGAGCCTATACCTTTACGTACCGAGTCAACATCAGCACCCACAAGTTCGCAAAGGTTTGCAATCTCATTCATAAAAGTAATTTTTGTCGCCAAAAATGAGTTGGCTGCATATTTTGTTAATTCTGATGATTTCTCATCCATAAACAAAATTGGATTTCCCTGACGAACGTATGGCGCATACAATTCCGTCATTATTTTTTTTGCCCTTTCGCTTCTCGTTCCTAATACGACGCGATCTGGTTTCATAAAATCTTCAACCGCAACACCTTCCCTCAAAAATTCTGGGTTTGAAACAACGTCTACTTCGATGTTGGTGTGCTGTTCAAATATCGCTTTCACCTTGTCGGCAGTGCCAACAGGTACGGTCGATTTATTTACAATCACTTTATATGAGGTAATTAATTTTGCAACATCTGCAGCTGCCCCTAAGATATAGGAAAGGTCTGCCGCCCCATCGCCGCCCGGAGGCGTAGGCAAGGCCATGAAAATAATTTGAGCGCTTTCAATAGCACTGGCCAAATCCGTAGTAAAAGTTAGGCGTTGTTGTGAGATATTGCGATTAAACAACAATTCCAAGCCAGGTTCGTAAATAGGCAATTGCCCATTTTGCATTTTTTCTATCTTGGCAACATTGATGTCAACACATGTTACATGATTGCCTGTTTCAGCTAAGCATGTGCCCGTTACCAAGCCTACATAACCCGTTCCAATTACTGCTATTTTCATAATGATTTTGTGAGATTTTAAGATCTAGTTATTCAGTTTTTTGATCATTGCGAAGGTAGTGGTTAAGCCATGGCAACCCAATAGCCCTTTAATACCATAATTTATAATCAACATCTTTTTACAAATCGAAAACCTTTACAATCCATTGCAAATTAGAGGGTTATATTTCATTTTAGGTTCGCTTACGGAGCAATATGGTGCTCCATAAACAGCCTTTCTTTCGGTTATCTCCCTGCAAATTCTCTAATTTTACATATTGAGCCTGCAATTATCGCAAAACCGTAATTGGCAACCGCCTTTACAAGGCTCTGGCTTTTTTTAATGTGAAACATATCTTTTCGCCAGGCGTGGTAATTGGTATTATTTAGTTGATCGTAGATTACGGAGATATTTTGACCAAGAGCCACTGTTGTATGCCACATGCCGTTCGGTACAAAAATGGTTTCGCCCGGTTCAAGCGTCACTTCGATGGCTTGGGCAGATTTAAACTTTGGATGTTTTTCTAAATCTGGCTTTAAGATGTTAACGGGCGAAAGAAAGTTTGCATAACCTTTTTTACCTGCATATAAATACTCATCCTGATCGCCAGGGAAAAGAATAAATTTCTTTTGACCATATAATTGGGTGATCCACGCATTTGTGTGGTAGAAATCTTTATGTAAAGAATATTGATTGCCCTGGCCACCAAAAAATAAATTCACGTTTTTTCCAAATTTCCCATAAGGAAATAGCTTGGAATCAAACCAATTTGGGGTTGCATAATTCATGTGTATGGGTTTAATCATCGCCATAAATTCGGGCAAATCGTATGGGATTTCAAAGCTGATGGGATAGGGCGCTGGGTTTGCCGGCGTACTGTTTTTAGTAAGCTCAAGAATTTGGTTGATGCTGTATTTTTTATCCTCGAAATCCATTACATAATTTCCAAATTGGCTGCTGAAAAATTCAGGCCCGAATTGATGGCTGGGCCATACTTTTGAGGCGTTTCTCAATACCACAGGTTTTCCCTTTGTCAAGTACTGATTGATAAATTCCTCGTAAGAGATTTGATCTCTTTTATCTATTTGTAACATGAATGAATATGTTTTAGGAGTAATTCCAATAAAAAACGGGTGATGATTTCGTTCTTACCAAAGAGACGATATACTCATGATCTGTTTTTAGTGTTGATGAATGAAAATTTTGATTGGCTCGAATGATCGAAACAGGTAAACAATCGAGTGCTTTTAGGTTATTTAACAAACCCTCACCAGTCGCTTTTAATATAGCTTCTTTACGCGTCCATAGTACATAAAAAGCTTCTCTCTTATTTAACGAACTGCGTATTAAGTGCTCTTCTTGTTTATGGAAACATTCGGGAATGAGTGGATCAAAGTCAAAATTTTCTTTGATAAGTTCCACGTCGATGCCAACGGGTTTCATACTTAGCGCAATGACGATGCAATCGCCGCTATGACTGATGTTAAATTCTATACCCTGGATGAACGGCTTTTTGTTTGAGCCTTCGCTAAAAAGTAAATTACTGGCCGACCTACCCGTGCCCAGGGATATAATTCTTCGCAGGGCATAACGCGTACACAAATAGCGTTCGCGATCAGACTGCATCAAAAAACGTTTAGATTTGATGATTTCATCACTGGAGAGGATTTGATCTGTTGTAGCCTTTATGGAATTGAAATATTGGCTAACCTTGATTTTAAATACGTGATCGGAATGTAAATCAAGAGGCAGATTATGGTCAAAATCAGTCCAGGTTACTTCGCATTCAAAAGGCAGTTCAACACTAATCATTCGCATTGCTGTTGAGCTGATTTTGCAGGATCTTGGCAAACTCAATATGATGTGGCGCTGAAATAAAAGTTTTATGATCGCCTGGTATTTCGCACACCTCTATGCCGTTATTTGCAAATCGGTTCCAACCGAGATGCTTCAAGTCATCTAAAAAATAAAGCCTTTCAGATACCCTAAACAAGGTGATCTTCAAATTCGCTGGCTTTAGCAGATAATTTTGCAAGGCTTCATCGTATTTGATATAGATTGCCTTTTCCCGATCTGAAAATAATGCCCAATCCAAATCTAATTCCCCTTCACTATTTTTAAACAGCCTTTTTTTAGTAATATCAAGTTGATATTTTATCGTATTGATTGGTGTTTTGGTAAAAGATGACGCAATAAATGGGATTTTTTTAAATTGTCGTCTTAAGAAATACCCCAAATTATTCTGGCTTTCATCTTTTGAAACATTTCTGCCGGTATCAGTATCCACTACACCTAGCAAGTGGATTTTCTTCCCCAATACTTTGAGTTGTTTTGCCATTTCGAAGGCAATAAAACCACCCAATGAGTAGCCCACAATATTGTAAGGCCCGTTTGGATTGCTTTGCAGTAGTTCTTCAATATAACGTGCCGCTATCCCTTCGATGCTATCTGGAACGTATTCATCCTGATCTAAACCTATGGCTTGAACACCATAGATAGGCTGATCCTTATCAAGCGTGGCGATAATGGATTTAAACAGCAACACATTTAATCCACTGCCGTGAATCAAATAAACCGGATTTTTATCACCACCGGTTCGGATGGGAATAATGGTTTGCGATTTTTTGTCATCTACCTTATGGGTAAGCTGTTGGGCCAATGTTTCAATGGTTGCATATTTTAGCAATGTTGTAAGGGGCAAACGAAAGCCTATCTTTTTTTCTAAAGCAAGCATCATGCTTACGGCTATCAGCGAGTTGCCTCCAAGTTCAAAGAAGTCATCTGTAACATTAATTTCTTCTATGGCTAAACAGGCTGACCATATCTCTTTTAATACTTTTTCATTAGGTGAAAGCTCAACATTTCTTTTGGCAGGCGTTACGGTGGTTCTTGTTATTGGCTTAGGAAGTAATGCCCGATCAACCTTTCCATTTGGGGTAATTGGAAATGCCTCCAATACCACAATATAATTGGGTAACATGTAAGCGGGCAAGCGTTTAGCAAGATCTTCTTTTAAGCCCTGCAAATAACTTTTTCTCACGCTCATCTGATTTCTTTCACCCTGCTGTTGCGGGTTTAATTCCAATATGCCTGGGCTATTTCGAAATTCTTCTGTGAGCACCAGGTATGCCACCAAAACGGGGCTCTTACTTACATCATCTCTTTGTAATACATGTGCTTGATTAATTTCTTCCCTAATCAATAACTGATTTTCGATTTCACCAGGTTCTATTCTGTGCCCCCTAACTTTTATTTGGTGATCTATCCTCCCAAGGCATTGAATTTCTCCATTGGGTAGCATTTTACCTAAGTCACCTGTTTTATATAAAATTATATTGGAATGTGGATCTGCGGAAACAAATTTATCATCGGTGAGCTTTCTATGGTTTACATAGCCTAAACTCACGCCTTCGCCTCCAATACATATTTCGCCAATTTCTCCTGTCTGTACCGGATGAAGGGATTGATCCATTATCTGCACTAGGGTATTGTGCAATGGTTTTCCAATGGTAATCCATTCATCTGTTGGTAAAATTTCCTTTCCAATGGAATAGATAGTGGTTTCGGTAGGGCCATACATGTTCCACAATCTGGCACCAGTGTTTAATATTGCTTTGGCCAGATGTATATCCAATTGCTCGCCCCCAACTATTACTTTCATTTGATTGGTGTTTAAGCCTGCATTCAAAATCATGGATAGTGTAGAAGGTGTGCCTTGAAGCACAGTAATATCCGCGAGGGAAATTAAATCGTTTATTAATCGTCCATCTTTTGCGGTAGTTGAGCTAGCAATAATGACTTCAGCACCACAAATTAACGGTAAGAAAAGTTCAAGGGCTGCAATATCGAATGAAATGGTGGTTATGGCCAACAACCGGTCGCTGTAGGTTAAACCTGGCATTTCCTTAGTACTTAATAGCAGATTGGCCAAATTTCTGTGGCTAATTTTTACCCCTTTAGGAAAACCAGTAGACCCCGAAGTGTATAATACATAAGCTATATCTGAAAGTTCAGGCTCAATATTTTGCCATTTGTTACTATTTAAATCAATGGATGTAAAGGCTTCATTGATTGAGATGTTTTTGATTTCAGGAAGTATCGGAGCAGTTAAATTTGAAAGCATGCTCGAAGCACCGGAATCCTTTAACATATGGATGATTCGCTCTGTAGGTAAATCGGGATCAATAGGTAAGTATGCGGCTCCGGTTTTTAAAATGGCTATCATAGCCACCAGCATTCTTGATGATCTCTCTGTCGCAATTGCTATGGTTTGACCTTTCCCAATCCCTTGATTATGAAGGTAAAAGGCGATCGCATCTGCATGCTGAAGCAATGTTTGATAATTTAGTTGCTCACCATTATAACATAGTGCATTACGGCTGGAATATTTGCTTGCACATTCGTTAAAAAGATTAACAAAACTTTTCGTATTGATGAAGGTATCTCCTTTGATGATGGCCTTCGTGGCACCTGCATTTACGGCATTGGCAATTTTAACAGCCGGGTTTTCCAGATAAATGTCGATCAGGCGTTTAAAATCGCTGATCATTTCGTTTATAGTTGTCGACTTAAAAAGCTGGGTATTATAGTTCCATTCTAAAGTTAGCCCATCAGGACTATCTGTTGCATTTACAAAAAGCTCAAAAGTTTCGCTTTTTCTTACGTTTGAAATAATCTGATGGTCGACACCACTGAAAGATACATCGCTATCCATGCCCATGTCGATATTAAATACAATGGGCACCAATGGTACTCTGGATATGTCTCTTTTCGGATTTAGTTTGTTGAGCAGCTGACCAAAGCTGTATTGCTGATGATCATAAACATCCATCAAATGACTGCGTTTTGCCTTCAAATAATCTGTTAAGGACAAATCTGCATCGATGGTACTTCTAATAGGTAAAATATTTACGCAATGCCCAATCAGATTATAAGAGGCAGTTACGGCCTGCTCGGCAGATGGTAAGCCAATTACCAATTCGTTTTGACGTGTTTTTTTAAATATCAACACTTCAAAAATTGATAACATGGTGGTTACGAGGCTACATCCAATCTTCGCTCCGCTTTTTCGCAAGTCTTCAACTGTACTTTTGGGCAGTAACTGGTCTATGCGCTTTGATTGATAAGTACGCAGGTCTGCCCGGGGAAAGTCTGTAGGGAGATTGATTTGGGGAACAGCCTGTGCAAATTCTTTTAACCAAAAATTTTCAGTAACGCTAAATTCTGCACTATTAAGATAGTTATTTTGTGCGATTGCAAACTGACTGATTTGAAAAGCTTCGGGAAGAGATATCGAATTTCCCCGAAAATGCGAATTATAAAGTTTGCTTAATTCTTCTAAAATAATGCCCAACGACCAGCCATCGCAGATAATATGATGGAAAATTAGCGTAATCAGAACATGCTCATCCTCCACTTGGTGAATAAAAACGCGAAATAGAGGTGCCTCATGCAAATCAAAAGCTAAACTCATTTGAGTATCTAAAAACTCATCTATATGTAGTTTTTTAAGCTCGTGGGATAGGTGGTGAAGATTTTCAACTTCAATCTGATAAGGAATTGCGTCGTAAATAATCAACTTTTCGCCATTTCCACTAATATGGCTCCGAAGGGCTTCATGGCGTTGAACTAATTGTTGAAAAGCTTTTCTAAAATTATCGATGTCAAAGTGCCCTTTGATCGCTATTGAAACCGATTCATTGTAAGCTATATTGGCCTCATTGCCGCCCATTAAACAAGAAAGATAGATTTCTTGTTGCGCTTTATTGATCGACACCAGTTTCTCAATACGCCGATCTTGCTCAAACGGATTAAAATCAACTGAAATTAAATCGGCTTCTAAATCTAAAGTGTTACTCATCGTTTAGTTGGTTTGAACCTGTAAGAACATCGCGTTATTTTCCGGATCCTCAATAAACCAAGCCGGGTTTCCAAAACGATCCTTTCCTAATCTTGCTCCCGAAACCGGAGGATGATTGTTGTCGATTACGACTGCACTAGGATTATATGTCAGTGATTTTGATTGGTTCTGCTGATTTGGGAAAAACCCTTTGTCAATCATTTCATCTATTGAAGCGCTAAAAGCGGTAATAATTTGATCAATATCGTGATAACTCGTAGCCTCAGTGATAAAACAAGGGAAACCATCCAGAATATGAATGCCTTTCTCTCTCATCAACACAAATAGAAGCTCACTGTAAGCCATTTCCTGATCAAATTTAAGTTTCCATAGTGAGCCATAATTTACTACCTGCATGGGTAATCTTCTTAATGCGATTTCACGGTTTAGCGACTTGGAGATAAAATCCCCTTTATCGTTAAGTTTCTGTTGCAAAGAAGGTCCCTGTTCCTTCATGTAGACTAAGGATGCTTTGGCAGATGCTAAAGCAAGCGGGTGACGAACGAATGTTCCAGCAAAGTAGGTAATGCCAACTTCGGGGATAGAGTCATCACCGTAATTCCAGGTTCCTCCATCAAGTGCATCCATAAAAGTTTTGGTGCCTGCAATAACACCTATTGGGATCCCTGCGCCAACTACTTTTCCGTAAGCGGCTATATCTGCTTTTACGCCAAGCAAAGCCTGGGCGCCACCCGGATGCATTCTAAAACCTGTAATTACCTCATCAAAAATTAGTGCTGCTCCATGTTCGGTTGTGATTCGACGGAGTTGTTGTAAAAAAGAAATAGGTACAAATTCTGGTCTTCTGCTTTGAATAGGTTCCACTAAAACACCAGCAATTTCATTTGCCCTGTCTTTTATGATCGCTAAGGTTTCATCTGTTCCATAATCAAGCACTAATATGTTTTCTACTGCTTCAGGCATAATACCAGCGGCAGCAGGAAAAGATTTCAATTTTTTGGTTCCCCGAACGAGCACTTCATCGAAAATGCCGTGGTAGGAACCAGTAAACGCTACAATTAGCGAGCGTGCCGTTACCGTTCTGGCCAAACGGATACAACCCATAACGGCTTCCGAGCCAGTACTACATAAACCTGTTCTATCAAAACCCGTAAAATCGCAAACCAAACGGCTTACCTCTGCCGCCAATTCATGTTGAGGCCCTACTTCAAATCCTTTTTCAATTTGATCGTGAAGTGCTTCCTTGATAAAATCAGGCTGGTAACCAAGCATATTTGAGCCAAAACCATTCAAAGCATCTATATACTGGTTCCCATCTAAATCCCATAGTTTACTACCGCTCGATTTTTTAACGATTATAGGATATATTAAATCTTTAATTGCAGGTTTAAAGCCATTTACCACACGTGGATCAGCCATAAAACGCCTGCTCTCTGCTGTTGAAGCCTTGCTTTTGGCAGTTTTCGCATTGTAACGCTTTGTTAATGCTGCCAAGAAATTTTGCTGCTTTTCGTTAAGAGCCGTTTTGGTAAATTCAATTTTTGGTGTAGCGCCAAATGGTTTTCGCACTTCGTTTTGCTCTTCTGTAGACAGGGCTGATATTGGTGTAAAGCTTTTTGCCGGATTTGGCTGTGGTGTAACTTTTGCAATATTTTCTGCAACGGCAATTGGATTGCCTGGCGTATGCGTGATCAGTTGAATCTGTTTGGCAATCAATTCCAATTGAGCTGAAAGCAATCCCAAAACACTGTTTTCTTGTGCTTGTACTATATATTGTGGCGAAACCGGTGCCGCTTGTATTAAATCTGGCACTAAAGGATCTGTAGGGATTAATGGCTCAAGATAATTAACCAAAGCCTCAATTGATGAGCACTCTTCATTCAATTGCCTAAATGTAATAGGCAAATTGAATTCTTTTTTGAGCGAAGTAGCCAACTGTGTTAGTAGTAAGGAATCAAATCCAATTTCTAAAAAGTTCTTGTTTAAATCTACTCCTTCAAACTCTATTCCTGATGAATGCTCGAGTACTGCTTTAACTTGATTAATTAGGGCGTTTTTTTTCATTTGACTTTGATTGTCGGTGTTGTTGGCTTTTACTACTGGCTGAGGTATGTTTGTGCTGCTGGCAGTTGACTGTAGCGGTTCGATCCAGTATTTTTCTTTATGGAAAGCGTAAGTTGGCACTTCAACAAAAGTTCTTTCCTGATTTTTATAGTATTGCTCCCAGTTGATTGTAATACCTGCGCACATTAGTGCGCCTAGTGTATGGATTATTTTTTGTGTATCGACGGCGGTAGGTACCATGCTGGATAATACCGTGCGCTCAGATGCATTCTCCATTAAAATTTGTTTGGTAAATACACTTAAGGCTTCGCCTGGGCCGACTTCTAAAAATAAGGGATCGTGATGGCGAATGATATAGGCTATTGCTGTCGAAAATTTTACCGTATCCCTCAAATGGTTAGTCCAGTAATTTACATCAAGCGCTTGCTCATCTGTGAGGAGTTTCCCTGTTACCGAAGAAATTATCGGCACTTTGGGATGCTGTAGGGTAATGGTTTCTACCAGTTTTCTGAAATCAGGAAGAACTGGATCCATCATAAACGAATGAAAGGCATGGCTCGTAGCTAACAATTTGCCAGGAATGCCTAAATTATCCAACTTGTTTTTGAAAGAAGTCAGCTCATTATGGCCCCCAGAAATTACAAACAGGTTTTTGGTATTTTCTGCAGCAATAGATAAATTTACCGGCAATATGTCAGCAATATCCATGTTTTTCAGTCGAACGGATAACATGCCGCCGCTAGGTAACTTACTAATTAGTTTGCCTCTTACGGCCACTAATTTTAACGCATCGCTCAACGAAAAAACGCCAGCTAAGTGTGCCGCTACATATTCTCCAACGCTATGGCCACAAAATACATCTGCCTTACAGCCCCAACTCATCCACAGTTTTGCCAAAGCATATTCTGTACAAAAAATAGCGGGTTGGGCGTATTGGGTATCATTTAATGTTTTAGGATCATTGGCTTCTGAAAAAATAATCGCTCTGATATCCAAATGAATAATCTTTTCCAATAACTCAGCACATTCATCAATTGCTTCCCGGTAAACAGCTTCCTGTTTATACAAACCGGCGCCCATAGTTAAATATTGTGCGCCCTGACCTGGAAATAGAAACACTAAGTCACTAGCTTTTTGATGCAATTGATGCGCTATTGCAAATGACTGCTTTTGATTAGCCAATTCTTCGGCTAAATTTAATCCAGTGTTTACAGTGGCATAAGCGCTAAAATTGAAATCAGCTTGAGCGTGGTGGAGCGAGAAGGCTAAATCTTCTGCCAATAAAGCTGGATGTTGCTGAACAAAATTTTCGAGCTTGCTGCCATACGCTTTCAAGCTTTTGTCTGATTTTGCCGACCATGATATCAATTCATAATCCCTTTGTGGAGCCGATTTTCGTACCGGGTTTTCATAGCCTGCCAATACCACATGAACATTGGTGCCGCCTACACCAAAAGAACTTACGCCAGCCAAACGGGTGTCAGTGGTCCAGTCTTGCAAGTGGTTATTTACAAAAAATGGGCTATTATCGAAATCGATGTTTTTATTCGGCGTATTGTAACCAATTGATGGAACCAATTTTTTGTGATGAAGCGATAAGCAGGTTTTAATGAAACTTGCTACGCCAGCCGCTTCGGTTAGGTGTCCAAAGTTGCTTTTGATTGATCCGATTGCACAATATTGTTTATTGTTCTGCTGGCCAAAAGCCTGTACAAGGCCTTCAAATTCTATTGGATCGCCAATAGGAGTTCCTGTGCCATGTGTTTCCACATATGTAATGTCGCTCGATTCAACATCTGCATCTGCAATTGCGGCCAAAACAGCATCCGCCTGACCCTCCGTGCTAGGAGCGGTGAAACTGGCTTTATCTCTTCCGTCGTTGCTCACACCTACACCTTTGATCACGGCATATATTTCGTCGCCATCTGCTTTGGCATCTTCCAATCTTTTAAGCAATACTACCCCAGCACCATCGCTGAAAACCGTGCCAGTTGATTCATTATCGAATGGGCGGCAGTGTCCGTCCTTACTTAAAATGCTCCCCTCCTGATAAATGTGGCCACTATTTACGCAAGAATTAATACTCGCACCACCTGCTATTGCTACATCACACTGCATTGCCCTCAAACTGTTAACTGCTTCCAAAATGGCAAGCAGTGAGGTAGAGCAAGCGGAATTAATATTGATTGCAGGCCCCTTTAGGTTTAAATGGTATGCGGTTCTTGAAGCTATGTAATCTTTATCATTAACCGTGGTAACTTGAAGTTTACCCATGGTTTCAATTTTGTCAGGATTTGCCAGTACATTGTTTTCATAATAAAAGTTAGGTCCACAGCCCGCAAAAACGCCTGTTTTATGGTCAACTTTCGATGGAAGATGCCCTGTTTTTTCCAGTACTTCGTACGCTATTTCTAAAAATATCCTTTGCTGCGGATCCATCAGTTCGGCTAACTTTTTGTTAATGCCGAAAAATTCAGGATCAAAAAGCATGGTATCTTTAATCACCCCACGAGCCTTGATATATAATTGATCATTTTTAATCTGGTCAGGAATACTCGCGTCCAATTCCTCATCCGTAAAAAAGGTAGTAGTTTCTTCCCCTTTACACAGCAGTTGCCAGAGCGCAGAAATGGTTTCTGCACCAGGGAATCTACCTGCCATTCCAATTACCGCAATATCTCTATCGGCCGTTTGATGTTGATGATTTCTCCGGCGAGCCAATGTTGATGATTTATTTAAGTATTTTAGAATTCCCGCAATTGTTGGATATTGATAGAGTTTGGTAATCGGTAATACAAAATTTTGTTCAGATAAGGCAACAATTAGTTTTTGCGACAAAAGAGAGTCGCCTCCTAAATCGAAAAAATTATCATTTACGCCAACCCGTTTTACGCCCAGAACTTCCTTCCAGATAGCAGACATTTGCTTTTCCTGATCCGTTTTGGGCGCAATGTGAGGGTTTTGCAATAAATCAGAATAATCTGGAATAATCAAGGCTTTCTTATCTACCTTGCCATTTACCGTAAGGGGCATTTGCGCTAAATTTACCCAAACCCTTGGGATCATAAATTCTGGCAATATGGTGGCCAAATAGTTTTCAGTTTCTATCCTGTTAAAACCAAGTTTGCTCACCACAAATGCAACAAGTTGTTTTTCTTTGCTATTTTTTACCATAACCACGCATTGTGAAATATTCGAAGTGCCCAATAGTGCATTTTCGATTTCACCAAGCTCAATGCGGTAGCCCCTAATCTTTACCTGATCATCAATCCTTCCCAGGTATTCGATGTTTCCATCAGGCAACCATCTGCCCATATCGCCAGTTTTGTAGAGACGTGTTTGTTGAATGGAAGGGACAGCACTAAAGTTTAAATCAGTTAATTCTTGCTTATTTAAATAACCCTTCGCTAAATGATTGCCACCCAAATAAATTTCTCCTTTATCACCATTGTTTACCAATTCTTTTGCCTCGTCTAGAATAAAAACCGAAGTTCCATTTAATGGTTGGCCAATCGGCAAGGACTGTGAATGCATGGTGTTGTTGGCATCACATTTAATTGCAGTTGCAGTCACAGTGCCTTCGGTAGGCCCGTAAACGTTATAAAACGCTCCCGTATGCTGCCATTTCAGGTAGAGTGATTTTGGACAGACATCCCCGCCTACAATAATCCTTTTTAAATGATTAAATTTAGTTGGATTTAAGTTTTCCAAAAAGCCGGGTGTAACATCTAAATGGTTTACTTTATGAGCGTTTACGTAATCAGTAAACCTCTCAGTGTCTAATAGCAGATCTTCAGATAGTAGCACCAAACAGGCTCCTGTGCTTAACGCAAGAAAAATTTGTTCTACTGAAGCATCAAAGGCAAAGCTTGAAAATAGAAGTATCCGATCAGTAGATTCGACACCATAATAATGCGCTTGCTCGCTTATAAAATTACTCACAGCAGCATGTGTAATCACTACACCTTTTGGTTTCCCTGTTGATCCAGAAGTATAAATAATATATGCCGCATCATCCCCCTGAACAGGAATTGACGGTAACGCTGTGTTCTGGGCATCAATCTTTAAAGCCTCGTGCTTCAAAGAAATGATAGAAGCGTTTGCCTCAAAGTCATTTTGATGAGCCGCAAGGATAAAGGATGCATTTAAATCATTCAGTATATAATGTATTCGCTCCTTTGGGTAAGCAGGATCAATGGGCACATAACTGGCCCCACACTTCAACGTGGCCACAATGGCAACGATCATTTCAAAAGAACGTTCTAGAATTATTGGTACGTATGAATTTGGCTTTACCCCTCGATCAATAAGATAGTGAGCGAGTTGATTCGATTTTGCATCTAGTTCCCCGTAACTCATGGTTTCATCGTGAAATGCTACAGCAATGCGATTGGAATTTACAGGGATTTGACTAGCGAGAAGAGCATTAAGCGTATTCGTATTCATACAAACTTTAGATTATCGTCAATATTTCTTAGTGTTAGAAAAATATAAACAGCTGTTTTATAGCAATATGTAGCGATTTTTTTCTTTTGTTTACCAATCACTAAAGTAGCCCATTATTTCCTGGGGTGAAATAGTGCGAAAGGGCTATTAGCAAATTGTCATTACTTTTGAAATGACAGGCATTAGCGCTTAAAAGAATATTTCGGATGCTGTTAAGCATGTTGGTGATTTGGCACCTGGGGGTGGTGCCAAAACGTAGGAGCAGTTTTAGCTCAGTCAGCAGATTGAGCCTGTTTAGAAACGAGTAAAATGAACCATCCTTAATTAGATGATTCTTTGAAACAACGAAGTTGATGTAATTTAGCTTGTCGTCTATTTTCGTTTAGAACGTTCCCATGCAGCGCTTTGATTTTTGTTGATGTATCTGAAAATGCCCGCAATAACAGCATAATTCATGACACAAAAATAATAAGGCACGAAGAATGATTTAATTTTGATATTTTTTTGCTCAAATAATAATCCGATATAACTACAAACATAAAAGAGAATCTGGGCTATCAATAAAATCGTATAAATTTGGGAGTGATCTTCCGCCACAATAAAAACATTTAGGATAAAGGCTAAAATCAGCAAAAAGGGTGTTACTGTCCACCGTAGTACCCGATGAGATATGTATTGAAAAGTGAGTAGCGGATTATGAAATGGATTGGCTGCTTTTTTTAGCCTTAAAATAGATTGTATCCCTCCGGCTGCTATCCTGATCTTCCGTTTAAGTTCTTCCTTTGTATTTGCTGATGCTGTTTCTGATGCATAGGCGTTTGGCTCATACGCAATAATGTAACCCTTTTCAGCGATTCTCATGGCAATCATGTGGTCATCAATAATGGTATCGGTTTCTACAGGTTGATACAAGGATGTTCTGATGCTGAACAATTCGCCTGCTGCCCCAACGTTGGAATAAAGTTCGTAGTCCCATGTTTTAAGCTTCGATTCATATTTCCAATAAAAACCTTCACCAGCCGAGCTGGCGTCTGCCTGTTCATCTACCAGGATTCTTTTCTCGCCGGCAACAGCGCCAACTTTTTCATCTTGATAATGCTTTACAAGTTGTTTAATGGCTTGAGGGTTTAAAAAGGTATTTGCATCCGAAAAGATGATAATTTCTCCTTCTACATAAGGCATCGCCCTTTTAATAGCAGCCATCTTGCCATTTCGGTCTCCATTATGCAACGAAGTGATCGCCTTGTATGGAAGAATACGTTCTGCAGTGCGGTCTGTGGATCCATCTGTAATGAAGATGATCTGGAACAGCGCTGTTGGATAATCAAGTGCAAGTGTATTGTGTATTTTTTCAACAATCAGTTCTTCTTCATTCCAGGCTGCAACCAGAAGGGTTACTTTTGGCAAATATGCCTGAAGTGCGAATACTTTTGATTTTACAAATAGTCTCTTCACTTTGATTAGGCAATAAAGCAACAATCCATATCCTAAAAAGGTATAAAATACAACGGCCAGAGCCGTCCAAAATAAAGCGATCATAAAGAAGTTATAAAATTTTCAGTGGCTAAAGCCATTAAGGGGCAAGTTTTGTCCATTACTTATTAACGATTAAATCGAAATTCCTGCTCTCTTTTGAGTTGGTTAAATGCCAAAAAATAGCTTTGCGCAGGTAAGGAATCAGATCAGTGCGACGATCTCTGACATATTTGATCATTTGTTTTGGTGTGGCAATGCAGGTAAAATATAAACTAAAAAGTATGGTGTTTACAACACTTGTATTTCTTCTGATAAACAGGATTCTGTTGCGTGTAATAAAGTATGTTTTCAACGCACTTTCACGGCCAACACTCATAGATTCTTTATGGAAAATATGGGTTTTTCCCGTAAACCATATTTTCTTTCCGGCTTTTTTGAACATCTCACACCAATCAAGTTCCTCGTAGTACAAAAAATAAACTTCGGGCATTAGTCCAATCTTTTCAATATCAGCCCTTCTACACATCATTGCGGCGCCGTGGCAAAATGCAGTCTCCGTACTAACTGCCGAAAATTGCCCCGTGTTTTTGCTAAGTAACCCATTTGTTTTATTTCTGCAGGTGATGTAGTTCATTGCGGTGAAACCAGCATATTGAATGGTTTCTGGTTGATCGTAATACAGGATCAAAGGAGAAATGATCCCGATTTGAGGATTGGCTTCCATTTCCTGGATCAGTACATCAACCATGCCTTCAATTACTTCGGTATCGTTATTGAGCATTAAAATGTAATCGCCCTGTGCAAATTTTAATCCTAAATTATTACCCCCCGCAAAGCCTAAATTAACCTCCGAGCGAATGTATATTAAATTTGGGAAACATGCCTTGAAATCTTCTCCATGGTCATCAACACTTGCATTATCAACAAGAATGACCTCTAATTTATTCAAATTTAAATTACGCTTAATAGATTCCAGAAAGTCGATTGTTGCTTCTGACTGATTATAATTTACCGTAATTATGGATGTTAAACTCATTTCTGCAAAATTATCAAATACCAGCCTGGTAACCCATAGCCTTTTAGGGTAGTTAAATAGCGTACTTCAATTAATACAAAGGTGATTCAAGTAGATTAATAGCTTTTTTACCACATAACCGCTGATGAAAGAAGCTCTGGTTGATGCCGATATTAATTTCTATATCTTTGCGGCATAGCTTCAAATGATGAATGAACAAAAAAGTATCGCGGTAATAGGTTTAGGTTACGTCGGCCTTCCGTTAGCCATTGAATTTGCCAAAAAATATAAAGTTATTGGCTTTGATACTAATTCTGACCGTGTTTCATCTTTGAAAAATCTGACCGATGTTACGAATGAAGCGAATCTCATTGATCTTGAACAAGTGCTTGATTTTGACGGCCATTATGGTTTGAAATTAAGCAATGCATTAGCTGATATTGAAGATTGTAATGTATTTATTGTTACCGTTCCAACCCCAATCGATCAATTAAAACAGCCCAATCTTGAGCCACTGCTGTCTGCAAGCAAAATGATTGCTGGAATCTTGAAGAAAAATGATATTATTGTATACGAATCAACCGTTTACCCGGGCTGTACGGAAGAAGACTGCGTTCCCGTGCTCGAGCAGTTTTCAGGTTTAAAATACAATATTGATTTCTTTTGTGGTTATTCTCCGGAACGCATCAATCCAGGTGATAAAATTAATACACTTACCAAAATTAAAAAAGTTACCTCTGGCTCCAATCCTGAAATAGCTTTAGAAATAGATCAACTTTATACTTCCATCATTACCGCCGGAACGCATTTAGCACCAAGCATCAAGGTGGCCGAGGCCTCCAAAGCGATTGAGAATGCACAGCGTGATGTCAATATTTCATTTGTAAACGAGCTGGCCTTGATTTTTGATAAAATGAATATCGACACTTCAGATGTTCTCGCTGCAGCTGCTACCAAATGGAATTTTTTAAATTACAAACCAGGACTTGTAGGCGGCCATTGCATTGGCGTCGATCCTTACTACCTCGCACATAAATCTGAAGCGATGGGTTACAAACCAGAGGTTATCCTTTCTGGCAGACGAGTGAACGATAATATGGGGCTATTTGTAGCAAATAAGGTCATTAAACTGATTATCGCAAATAGTGGGATCGTAAATGGAGCAAAAGTCCTCATTTTAGGTTTTGCCTTTAAAGAAAACTGTCCGGATACCAGGAATACTAAAGTGATCGATATTTACAACGAACTTCAGGATTTTAAAATTGATGTGGATGTGTATGACCCCTGGGCAGATAAAGAATCGGTTAAACTTGAATATGGAATTGATCTGATTGAAAAAGAAGATTTTAAGCAATACCATGCCGTGATTATTGCAGTTGCTCACCAACAGTTTTTAACAATCGACTACGCCAAAATGAAAAAAGATGGCGCAATCATTTTCGATACCAAATCTTTTATTGACCGCGAGTTGGTGGATGCGAGGCTGTAGATAAGCTTATCGTCTTTTCAATCAAAGAAGGGAGCTCTTTCTAAAATATGGGTAGGAGGGAGGTTTAACCTCACCCCCAATCCTCTCCTTAAAGAGCGGGAGCTCATGGCGGCTATAGCGAGCGCCTGTTTTAGGTTATCGTAATCTCATCTCGAGCGCAGCCGAGAAATCTTTGTACCTAATTGCGTATAAACCTGATGATAACTTAAATTCGATGTCGCTTAAAGCTTGAAGAACTAGAATTTTGTCTTCTATATTTTTGATTCAGAAAAACACAACCGCCTGCAATTTCGCCTTTGCTTTTCCACCTAACAAGGCCAACGCAGAACATCTACGTTCACCTTCAATCCGGCCTGACAAATTCTTGGGGATGCACGGTAAAGGCCTAAGCAGAAACTTGAATACAAAAACGGCGTAGCCCTCATGAATACCAATAAAAAGGGATGCACGGTAAAGGCCTAAGCAGAAACTTGAATACAAAAACGGCGTAGCCCTCATGAATACCAATAAAAAGATAAATATCAATGAATAATTTTAAGCCGGTGTTTTTTGTTGCTTTTTGACATCAAAAAGCAAAGAGCCCGTCCGGCCAGGACAAATGAAGTCTAACCTGATATCTTTATACACTTGAAAGCCTAAACATACTCAACAAATCCGTCATCCTGAGCTTGTCGAAGGACCTCTTTCAGTTTCTCTTTCGCCTCATCGGCGGCGGCCTTCTACTTTTCTCTTGACAGAAAAGTAGCAAAAGGTCAAGGCTTGCCCCTTTTGTTTGCATAAAGCTAGCGGAAAACTATTAGCGGTAATTTGAGGCCAGCCCTGGCTCTTTTCCTTTTCGGCTGCAAATTTCCCGTTTTCCACTGCTTTCTGCTTCTAAAATTGGCTAGGCCGGATAGCAGGGCAGCTACAGCGAGCGCCTGTTTTATGGGTGGTCATCTCGACCGTAGTGGAGAGATCTTTAAAACTAGATTTATCTAACCGGTATGTCATCCTGACTGTAGTCGACGGATCTTTTCTTAATTTTTCTTTTCGCCTCATCGGCGGCGGCCTAGTCCTTTTTTCAGAGGTAGTTATATTTTTATAGGCCTTCAAGCTTGCTTCGCAGGTTGTCTTGATACAAAAGAAACAAAACCGAGCCCTTCAGCGAGCTCATTAATACCTTTAAAGGCATCACAAGCTGCGATGAAGAATCGCAGAATACGCGATGCCTTGGTTTGTGGTTTTTGAAAGTTGCTACATAAGCTTTAACGTTTTCCCCTTCCATYAGCCCCTATGCMGGATAGCAGGGTGGCTATTGCGATGTGCCGTAAAACTACTCCGTAAGCATATCAAATCACCCTGCGTCATTGCGAGGAGGTACGACGTGGCAATCTTATCGTTTACGCCGTAAAACCCTTGGTCATATTCATCCACAATTTTTCTTTTCGCCTCATCGGCGGCGGCCTCTTACCTTTTTCTTGACAAAAAGGTAACYAAAAGTCAAGGCTTGGATCTGATGTTGGGTAAATTCGTCAAAGCTCTTATTGCGGCATCACAAGCTGCGATGAAGAATCGCAGAATACGCGATGCCTTGGTTT
>NZ_LMLE01000009.1 GCF_001422545.1 Pedobacter sp. Leaf41
ACCGATTAGGTAATCTTTTAAATATATTATTCTAAACCAAACTAATTGTAATATCAATTAATCCCTAAATAAAATACTGATACAAATCTAAAGGACGGGCCGTGGGAGCTCGCTGGGATGACGACCAGCGGCGGGCTTTCATTGAAATGCAACAGGTGAATCTTTGGTTAAGGAACGGTGAAGAAAGCAAGTTTGGCTTAATATCCCAGAGCAACCCAATTTATCCCTTAAACTCTTTCCTCAATATTTTGAGCGCATCGTAAATGGTGTTGTAAGCCGTTTTAATGCTTTGGTTAGTTTGTTCAGCAATCTGCTCGTAACTTAAACCCTCAAAAAACTTTAAATGAATCAGTTGTTTCTGACGAAAAGTGAGCTTCTCGAGCGCATTTTTAAGTTGGTGTTTCACCAGTTCATCGCTTTGCACTTTTACAATAAACTCCTCATAACTCATTTCCATCCAATCTCCATCGGCACCAGCGTTTGATAGTGCGTCGTTAATTTTACGCTTTCGCTCGAGGATTCGCAAGAGTTTGCGTTTTAAAAAGGTTCGAAGATATGCCTCTACATTATCTACCCGATTGAGTGTTTCATGCTTTTCCCAAATGTTGGTAAAAACCAGATCCGTGGCTTCGCTGGAAGTATCTGCATCGGCACATACCCGAATTCCAAAATTTACGAGTGGATAATAAAGCGTTCGGTAAAGATCAAAAAACGCATCTCTGTCGCCAGAACGAAGTCGTTCCCATAACAGGTGATGCGTTAATTTTTCGTTCATTTAGGATGAGTTGTTGTTAAAACAATATTAACTAAAAACATCAAGATTATTAAGACCGAAGCCGCACATTTACAGATATAATCGAATTATAGTGTAAAACAGTAGCTTCGAAACGAAATTACAAAAGTGCTATTTCAAAACACTTTTACTGAAAATATGATATTCGCCTGGGGCTAAAGTGGCCGTGTAAGCGTTAGAAGACAAGTTAATGTTGCTGCCAACTGCATCAAACCACGGTCCGGAAGCTCCGAAATCAATGTTTGCAGTTTGGTTAGCCACATCAAAGTTGCCAACAACAATTACCGTATTCGAACCCTCTATAAGTTTGATATACTTAATCCCGCCTGCTAAATTGTAACTTGAACTTGCCGCATTAAAAATAGAATTGTTCTTTTTTAAACGAATAAATTTGGCATAAGCATCAAACAGCGCTTTCCGACCAGTATCGGTGAAATATTCCCATTTGATGGGTTTTTCGCCAGTTCTTCCATTGAAATCGATACTGATATCGTAGCCCAATTCGCCGAATTGCCAGATCATTTTTGGCCCGGGAATAGCGAATAGAAAAGCTGCCGCCATTTCTTCTCTTTTTAAAGACGTAGCTAAATTGCCTTTGATCGAATAAGTGCCAGCGGCATTTCCGTAGGTGAAATTTTTAAAATTTAGGCGCTCTTCATCATGACTTTCACCATAGGTAACCAGGTTCTCAGATTTTGAAAAACCATGATTGGCATAAAATCCCCATTGGAAATTGGAATTTCCTAACCAGCCCATGGTGGCTTCATTCATGTTGTAGTTTACGTTGTTCCAAAGCATCATCCCGTCATCAGCCAACACTTTTTCTTCTGTTGCATCAGCAAAATGTTCTAAAATAACATAGAAATTATTAGGGTCGATGCTTTTGATATAGCCATTGTATTCTTTCCAAATCGCAATTCTGCTTGCATCATAAGCACTCATTCCCGCATCATCTGTAGAAGTTTTTTGGGTGAAGCCTTTTGACAAATCAAATCTAAAACCATCTATTTTGTATTGTTGCATCCAGAATTTCATCACATCTTTAGAAAACTTTTTAGTTGCTGCACTTTCATGGTTAAAGTCGTAACCTACATTATACGGATGTTTTGCATCAACATTAAACCATGGGCTATTTGATGTAGGTTTCGAATTATCAAAATACATTTGTACCATTGGCGATTGACCAAAAGAATGATTCAAAACCAGGTCTAGAATCACAGCAATCCCTTTTCCGTGACACTCATCGATAAAATTTTGCAAGGCCGTTTTGGTTCCATAATATTTATCCGCAGCAAAGTAAAAAGAAGGATTGTAACCCCAGCTTAAATTCCCTTCGAACTCGTTTACCGGCATTAATTCGATGGCATTGATGCCTAAACTTAATAAGTAATCGAGTTTGGTTAACGTAGAAGCATAGCTGTGATCAGTTGTAAAATCGCGGACCAGCAGTTCGTAAATAACCAGATTGTTTTTTTCGGGCCTAGAAAAGCCGGCATTTTTCCAGGTGTAAACCGGTTGATTGGCCTGCATCACACTCACAATTCCCGTAGTTTTTCCTGCCGGATAAGCTTTTAGATTTGGATAAACAGTTGCAGATATATACTTGTCATTATCCGGATCAAGCACTTTTTCACTATAAGGATCGGTAACCTTTAATTTGCCATCAATAAAAAATTGATAAGCATATTCGGTATTTGGATTTAGGTTGTCTACCTGAACCCACCAGGTGTTACCATCTGCAGTTTTTTTCATCACCGAAGCTGTTGCAGACCAATCATTAAATTCACCAATAAGTGAAACTGAATTTTTCCCAGGCGCGTAAAGGGTTACGATTGCCGAAGTTCCGTTGTTAATGAAAGCGACACCATCTTTTGCGCCCGCAGGTAAATCTACCGAGGGTTGGGCCGGAGTTTCTGTTCCGCCCTCTGTCGAAGATTTTTTACACGAGGTATTAAATGCTGTAACCAGCAGTAACAGGTAAATAATTTTTTTCATTTGGTTAGGGTTTAAGGGAGTTTTACCATCGAGCACACAGAGCTTTTCACAGCGTAAACAGAGCAAAATATTCAACTCTGTTTACTTTGCGCCTTTTCTTTGTGTTCTCTGTGGTTACAAATTATTTGCAGAGTTATTAGAACGATCTATTTTCTTCAATAGCCAGTTCTGAAGCTAATGTTTCATCTGTTTTCTTCGGCTCTCTGATAAATAGATAACAAATGATAGCGGCTAAAATCATTAATCCGCCACCCAACTGAACCGCTAAAAGCCTATCATTATTTAAAACATTACGCATTAACCAGCCGAAACCCAGTGATGCAATGATCTCAGGCAAAACGATGAAGAAATTAAATATCCCCATGTAAATACCGATTTTATCTTTTGGTAACGAACCACTGAGCATGGCATAAGGCATGGAAAGAATACTTGCCCAGGCGATACCAACACCAGTCATACACAGGTAAAGCATATTTTTATCATGTACCCAAGCCACACTGATTAGTCCAATTGCGCCACAAAGCAAACAAATGGCATGAGTTGTTTTTCTGCCCAGTGCATCAGCAATTTTAGGTAACACCAATGCAAAAAGGAAAGTAATTACGCTGTAATAGGCCAAGGTTAAACTACCAAAATCTGCTCCCTGGGCATATACAGGATCGGCAGCATCTTTGCCACCAAAAACATTTACCGCCACTGCTGTAGTGTAATAAAACCACATTAGAAATAAGCCTGGCCAGGTAAAAAATTGTACAAGAGAAACGATTTGCATACGCTTAGGCATGTTGCTTAACGCATGGAAGATCTCTTTTGCACCACCTAAAAAACCACTGCTATTTGCTTTCAAATTCTCTTTAAAATCGGGATCTTGTGGTGGGTATTCTTTGGTGGTAAAAACCGTCCACAATACGGCAGCGAAAAAGAAAAATGCACCGATATAAAAAGAGAATTTTACATTTTCAGGAATCTGACCCTGAGCTGCTGTATTCTGTAAATCAAAAACATTGTTCATCAACCAGGGTAAAGCCGAAGCTACACTTCCACCTAAACCAATCATCATGCTTTGCATAATAAAACCGCGATTCACCTGGCTATCTGGCAACTTATCGGTAACAAAAGCACGGAAAGGTTCCATCGCAATATTACCAAATACATCTAAAACCCAAAGTAAGCCCGCAGCCATCCACAAGGCGCTGCTGTGTGGCATAAAAATTAAAGCGATACTGCTTACAATTGCCCCAATCATAAAATAAGGCCTTCTTCTCCCCCATTTCGGGTGCCAGGTTCTATCACTTAGATAACCAATAATTGGTTGAACCAACAAACCCGTTAACGGGGCAGCTAAAAATAATAGCGGAACCTGATCGGGGTTTGCGCCCAGATTTTCGTAAATACGCCCCATGTTGGCACGCTGCAAATCCCAGCCAAACTGAATTCCGAAAAACCCGACACTCATATTGATAATTTGTGCAAGCGTTAGTTTCGGGTTCTCGAATATTGTTTTTAAGCTCATTATATTTGGTTTTTATTTAACCGCAAAGTACGCTAAGTGAATAACGCAAAGGCGCAAATTTTTTTATTGCAATTCCTCGGTATGTGTCCTCACAGACCGAAATGTAAATTTAAAATGGTCTGTAGGGACACAGACCATGAAACTCATCATTCTAAAATTCTATTACTTGTGCCGAAACTGGTACAAGCTTAACGGGTATAGTTGTTCCTGCCGGTATGTTCAGTTTTGTATCCGTTAATAAATCCGTAACCGGAGATGAATTCTTAACTTTCAGTACCTCGTCAGGGATTTGGATGTTCGCCTCCAACGTTAAATTTCTATCGAAATTTGCCACTACCAACAAACGTTGCTTACCAGAGTAACGAATGAAAGCATACATCCGGTTATTCATGTTTCCGCTTTGAGGAATCTCATAAATTTCGCCGTTCAATACTGCATCACTTGCCGATGTAACTTTCAACAGCTGCTTGTAATAAGCTCTCAAATGTTGCTGGGCAGCATTAAGTTTATGTCCATCAAACAAGCCACCATTCATCCATTTTTGATGATTTGGAACACCCCAATAATCGAAGATAGTGGTGCGGTTATCATCTCCGCCATAACCTTCTTTGCCTTTTCCCGGTTCTCCAACTTCCTGTCCGAAATACAACATTACCGGACCAGCACCTAAGGTAGCAGAAACCACCATCGCAGGTAGCGCAAGTTCGGCCTTGCCCGCAAAGCCGGCTGATGCAATCCGTTCTTCATCGTGGTTCTCTAAAAAGCGCAACATTTTTTTTCCAAAACCAGCGCTTTCTTTCTGCCACACGTAACGAATAGCCGAGACATCTGCCCCGGGTTCATTTCTAATCAGCTTTTTTAAGCCATCATATAAACCCACTTTATCGTATAGGTAGTCGAATTTTCCTTCTTCTAAATATTGTTTGTAAACCTGAGGATTGTAAGCTTCACCCAAGAAAATCAAAGTAGGATTAACTTTTTTAACCTGTGGAATAACCCAATTCCAAAATGCTATAGGAATCATTTCGGCCATATCGCACCTAAATCCGTCAACACCTTTATCCGTCCAAAAAACTAAAATATCACGCATCTTCATCCAAACCGGAGGGATGGGATTAAAATATTCTTTTCTACCGTTCAAATGATCAACGCCATAGTTTAGCTTAACGGTTTCGTACCAATCGTCGTATTTTGGAACAGCAGTAAACGCATCGTTGCCAGTAGCCTTTGCCGGGTTTTCGTCGAATTTTCCATCCTGAAGAATAGAAAGCGGTGTTTCTTGCCCGTTAGTAGGCACTACAAGTGGCTGACCAGGGATGTAATAAAAATCATTTTTTGTGCTGAAAGCTTTAGCTACGTCGTCATGAGCACCAAAGTCGATCACATTTTTTGGTTTGGAATAAGAATGGTAACCTCTTGCTACATGGTTTGGAACAAAGTCGATAATGACCTTTAAATTCTTAGCATGCGATCTTTTCACTAACGCTTCAAATTCCTGCATCCGGTTTTTTACATCCACTGCTAAATCAGGATTTACATCGTAATAATCGCGGATTGCATAAGGCGAACCGGCCCTGCCCTTAACCACGTCGGCATCATCAACCTTAATTCCATAATTCGAATAATCAGTTAGGCTTGCATGTGCAATAACGCCCGTGTACCAAACGTAATTTACATGCAACTCTTTGATCCCATCTAGCGCCCTATCAGTGATATCATTAAACTTGCCAGAACCATTTTGCTCAATGGTACCGTAAGGAATATTTGTAGCGTTTTTATTTCCGAATAAACGGGGCAATAACTGATATATAACGATTTGCCTATCGTTCATATTTTTACTCTTTTTTTGTGCAAAGGATGATTGTGAAATTAATAAAATGGAAACCGCAATTATACAAGCTATCGCATTAAGATTGCTTCGTTTCTCGCAGTGACGAGAAATTGAAGCCAATTTCAATACATTTTCCATTTTATGTTTTACCTCTACAATCATACCAATTCCGCGTTATTTACTTCGATTTCTGCGTTTCCAGACAGTTTATAAAACTGATTCTTGATTCCGATTACTAAATCAACAGCGTTATTATTCTTAATATTGATGCTGTTTTCAGTGATATTTATTTTCAAAGTTGCTCCTCTGAAACCAATGGTAAACGAGAACGATTTCCACTGCTTTGGCAAGAAAGGATTAAATTGCAATTTGCCATCGCGAACACGCATACCGGCGAAACCTTCTACCACACTCATCCAGGTTCCGGCCATCGATGTAATGTGTAAGCCATCTTCCGTATCGTTGTTGTAATCGTCCAAGTCTAAACGGGCAGTACGTAAATAGAACTCGTAAGCACGAGCTTCATCATTTAATTTAGCGGCCAAAATACTGTGTACGCAAGGCGATAATGAACTTTCGTGAACGGTACGTGGCTCATAAAAATCGAAGTTTCTTCTGATAGTTTCCAGGTCGTAATCCTCTTCGAAGAAATACAGTCCTTGTAAAACATCAGCTTGTTTGATAAATGGAGAACGCAAAATCCTATCCCAACTCCATTTCTGGTTAATTGGTCTTTCACTTGCTGGTAAATCTTTTACTAAAGTTTGCTCTTTGTCCAAGTAACCATCTTGCTGCAAGAAAATGCCTAAATTTTTATCCTCTGGATAATACATTTTCTCGATGATATCTGCCCAATCAGCAAATTCCTGAGCATCGAAATTTAAGCTTTTTAATAAGCTATTATATTTTTCTGGATGCTGATTTTTCACAATTTCGGCAGCTTCTGTTGCATACCTCATGCACCAGGTTGCTAACAAATTAGTGTACCAATTGTTGTTTACATTGTTCTCATACTCGTTCGGACCAGTAACACCAAGCATTACATATTGCTGTTTTTCCCCGCTCCAGTTTACGCGTTGTTTCCAGAAGCGGGCGATGCCGATGAGCACTTCTAAACCAAAATCTGACAAATAACTTTCATCGCCAGTATAGCGGATGTAATTATAAATCGCGAATGCAATAGCACCATTACGGTGGATTTCTTCGAAGGTGATTTCCCACTCATTGTGGCATTCTTCGCCATTCATGGTAACCATCGGATACAATGCAGCGCCATCTTTAAAACCTAATTTCGCCGCATTTTCAATGGCTTTACCCAATTGTTTGTGGCGATAAACCAACAAGTTTTTGCTTACTTCCTGCGGTGCAGTTGCTAAGTAAAACGGTACACAATAAGCTTCGGTATCCCAATAAGTAGAACCGCCGTATTTCTCGCCGGTAAAACCCTTCGGACCAATATTCAACCGATCATCTTTACCTGTATAGGTTTGAAACAGCTGAAAAATATTAAAACGAATGGCCTGTTGCGCCGAAATATCACCCTCAATAATGATATCGCTTTCCTCCCATTTCGTGGCCCAGGCTTCAGTTTGTTCTTTTAATAACGTACCGAAACCTTTAGCTGTAGCTTTTGCAATAACGGCTTTGGCCTCTTTTAAAAGTGATTCTTTTGCATAATTTTCTGAAGATAAATTCGCTGCGATTTTAATCAAAGTGATTTCCTCATTCGCTTTTACATCAACTGAAAAAGTTTGTCCGACGAATTTTTCTCTCCGAACAGCCTCCGGGTTGATGGAAACTTTATCCGAATTTTTATACAATTCAATATGGCTTCCGGTACAAACTTCAAATTCAGTTTTCTTTGTTCTCAGTTTGATGTAAGCTTCTGTCTTGTTAATTTCATCAGAAACTAAAGTCCAGAATTTCTCATCATAGTTACTGTCCTGATTTTTGATATCACCATCGATGAAAGGCATTAACGTAATTTTGCCATCAAAGTTTAAAGGCTTAATGCTGTAACGGATCGCTCCAACCTCATCATCAGCAATGCTGCAAAAACGAGTTGATTTTACCTTAACAATTTTACCACTTCTAAGTTTGGCAGTGAAAGTGCGCTCCAAAACACCAGCATGCATATTCAAAACACGTTTGAATTCACTTACTTCGGCCGTTGCCAAATCCAAGATTTCATCATCCAGTTTCACTTCGATACCTACCCAATTTGCCGCATTTAAAACTTTAGCAAAATACTCTGGATAGCCATTTTTCCACCAACCCACACGGGTTTTATCAGGATAATAGACTCCCGCAACGTAATTACCTAATAGCGTATCTCCTGAATAAGTTTCCTCAAAATTGGCACGCTGGCCCATACGACCATTACCCAAGCTGAAAATACTTTCTGAGATTTTATTTAAATGTGGATCAAAGCCTTCTTCGATAATACTCCACTCGTCTGCTTTAATGTAATTCTTCATCTTTTATACTTTCATCATTGCGAGGCACGAAGCAATCTCATTTAGAGTGTTCGCCCTCACAATTATATTGAATTCCTTTCATAGATTGCTTCGTGCCTCGCAATGACGGCAGTTGACGTTCTATAACTTTTCTAAATCTTCAACCGTTAATTTATCTAACCCACTTACCACAAGGTCTGCATCGGTAAGCACGCTTTTTTCGCCAATTCCTATGGCCTTCATTCCGCCACGCTTTGCGGCCTCAACACCTGCAACAGCATCTTCAAAAACCACACATTCATCAGGTTTGAAACCTAAAAGCTCTGCACCTTTCAAAAATACCTCAGGATCGGGTTTTGATTTCGTAACCATGTTACCATCTACAATTTCATCAAAGAAATGATCAAGATTGGTACGTTCTAAAATGATTCCTGAATTTTTACTTGCAGAGCCTAAAGCCAGTTTATAGCCCGCCTGATGAATAGCCGTTAAAAAATCAACCGTTCCAGGCAACACTTCAGCAGGAGTCATTTTGGTAATCATATCTACATACCAGCTATTTTTCAAACTGGCAAGTTCTTCCTTCTCCGCATCGGTTTTTTGTACATTACCCCAGGCCAAAATTTTATTTAAGCTTTCTACACGACTTACGCCCTTAAGCTGCTCATTTTGTTCTTCTGTAAAATCGAAACCCATGGTATTTGCCAGGCGTTTCCAGGCTTGGTAATGGTAAACTGCTGTATCTACCAATACACCATCCAAATCAAATAGACAGGCTTTAATTGAGGTTGAAGGTTGTATGTTAAAGGTTGAAAGTTTTTCTTGCATTGTGTTTATATAAGCCCCACCCCAACCCTCCCCAGAGGGGAGGGAGTGCAAAAGCGTTTATGTAATTATCTTAATTCTATTTTATATTTTATTATCCTTTTGTTAAATAACCTTCTTCATTTATTAGTGCTTTGGGTTTTTATAAAGCCCTCCTCTTCTGGGGAGGGTTGGGTGGGGCTTTAATTTAATTCTAAAATCAAGGTTGTTTTTGCTGGCACTTTAACTTCTTTAATTTGGATGCTTTCTCCCGAAATCACATTTTTGGCAGTAGTAATTCCAGTTGTTCTTTCTGCAAATCGCTCTGTATTGAGCGTTTTCTCTTTATTTGTATTATTCACGATAACCATTACTGTACCTTTTGCAGTAGCGTTGTATCTAAAATAAACATAGATATCATCTTCAGGTACAAACTGCATTAATTTACCAGTTTGTAAAGCTGGGCTATTTTTGCGGTAGTTGGCCAAAGTCTTCACAAAATTGAAAGCTTCGTTTTCTTTGTTTGTTCTACCATTGACGATAAACTTATCTTTTTTATCTCCTTGCCATCCGCCAGGAAAATCAGAACGAACCAGACCATCAGGGGCAGAGAAATTTTTCATCAAAATTTCTGTCCCATAATACATCTGAGGGATACCACGCATAGTCAAAAGCATGGCTAAACCCATTTTATATTTCTCAAAATCTTCATTCACTACAGAATAAAAACGACTCATGTCATGATTATCTAAAGCGATACAATTTAATGTGGGGTCTTTGTAAAGAAAATCATGTGCCACCACATCATACAGTCGGTTAATACCATCTGTCCAGCCGTTTTTACCATTCAAAGCTTCGTAAATCCCTTCTTTAACGGCCATGTCGGTAATGCCCGGCAAGTGCGTATCGAAACCACGATTAACAGTATTTCCACCTGTGAAATAAGCCTGGTTGGCTACGCCTGAAACAAAAGTCTCTCCAAAAATAGATAAAGTTGGAAACTCAGCCTTCAATTTAATTGCCCAATCGGCCATGTAAGCTGGATCATTATAAGGATAGGTATCTAAACGTAAGCCATCGATTCCAGCATATTCAATCCACCAAATGTGGTTTTGCGTTAAATAATTTTGAACATAAGGATTGGTTTGATCAAGATCTGGCATAGAAGGAACAAACCAACCATCTAACATTTTTTTACGATCAGCAGCAGATGCGTGAGTATCCATCACGGTTTGATCGCGATAACTGGTTTGTGTATATTTTGGCCATTGGTGCACCCAGCTTTTCATGGGCAAATCTTTGAAAAACCAATGACCCGTACCGATGTGATTATGGACCACATCTTTAATTACCTTCATGCCTTTTGCATGAGCAGCTTCTACATATTTTTTGTAAAGTTCGTTTGTTCCGTAACGAGGATCAATTTTGTAATGATCTGTTACTGCGTAACCATGATAGGAAGCCTTTTCCATATCATTTTCGATTTCTGGAGTCATCCAAACCGTGGTGATTCCTAAATCTTTAAGGTAGTCTAAATGATTAATTACCCCTTGAATATCTCCCCCGTGACGGTAATACATACTATCACGATTGAGTGCTGTTTCTGCTAAGCCTTTAACAACATCATTACTTTTGTCGCCATTCGAAAAACGATCTGGCATTAATAAGTAAATAAAATCTTTTTGCGTTACCCCCTGAATTCTGTCTGCGTTTTTATTGCGGTTCTTTAATTCATATTGGTAACTAAATATTTTTTTTCCTTTAACTGTGAAATTAATCGGGAACGTTCCCGCTTTTACTGTTGAAGAAAGTTCTAAATCCAAAAATAGATAATTTGGATTTTCAACTTTGTTTACCTTAACCAGCTTTACACCTGGGTAAGTTAATGAGATCGTACTGGCAGCAATGTTTTCTCCATGAACAAGCAGTTGGAGTTTCGGATTGTGCATTCCTGCATACCAGAACATTGGTTCTATTCGCTCTACTTTTTGAGCAAAGAGGTTTGCACTTGAAAGAATTAAAAAAGAAAGTGCTACTAATTTTATTCTGGCAGAACGCCAATTATTGGAACAAGCATTAGAAAAGATGGGATGCTGAAGGATAGGTTGGGTTTTGATCATGCTAAAACTTTGAAAGATTGAAAAAGCCCCGCGGTAGTTACCACGGGACAAATTTTAAGAATTAGTTTTTAACAATAGTATAAGTACCACCAGTTACTTTATCTCCTGTTTTAATAACAGTAAGTGTAATGGTATAGGTTCCAGCAGCAGTAACTTTGATGTTATCGCCACCTGTAGTAAGTGTTGCACCACCACCTAAATTAACATCCCACGCATGACCGAAGCGGAATTTAAACTCGCCTACGCCTAATGTGGTTTTGATAGAATAAACGGTAAACTTCCCATCGTTCACACCTTTCATATCGGTATCGTTGTTCCATCCACCTGGTGTAGCATCACCTATAATTGACCATTCATTTGGTGTACCAAAAACGATTGTGTTTTTATTTAAATCAACAGTTACCTGTTTCACAATTGCATCAGGAGATTTTAGGTTATCGCCGGCGCTTGAGCTAATTTTACCGCCACCAGCATCTCCGTAAGCTACATCCCATTTCTTTGCGGGAGTAATTTTGAATTCTAAATTACCAGTAGTATAAGCGATCATACCAGTATAAACACCATTGCTTGATATAGAAATTAAACTATCTGCAGTTGATGGATTCCAACCCTGATAAGCACCTGGCGCATAAATCCATGCAGATGCCAAATAAGGTGTAGCCGTTAACGTTACCACATTAGAGTATGTCAAATCGTTTACCGCAGCTCCTGACTTTAGTCTCACCTCAACTTCTGCAGGTTTACCCACTACCCCGCCAAAAGCGAGGATCATATTATTAACTTCTGTAATGGTTGGGGCATAGCTTTTAGTTGTTACCACCACCTCTTTAGGCGTAGCAAAATTAGTTCCTTTTAAAGCGAACTGTAGCGTTGTACTTACTGGAACTACATAACCAGAAGAAGTAGCCAAGGGATAAGTTAATGTCGTTGCCGGTAACGCTCCGTTAGCTTGAACTAAATTTAATGCGCTAGTTGAAGCAGTAAGCGTACCCGCCGCTGTAACATTAGAAACCGTTCTGGTTTCTTCCTTTTTACACGACCAAAGCGATACTGCAATTAAGCCTAAAGCTAAGGTTTTGAATAATTTTGATTTCATATCTTTTTATCGATAAAGATTAATAGCCTGGATTTTGAACCAAATTCGGATTAGCAATCAAATCTGCATTTGGAATTGGGTATAAGTTGCGATAAGCAGGCACACTCGTTCCAGCTTTTACGCCGCCTTTAAATGGCCACAAGTAAGTAGAACCTGTAAATTTGCCATAACGTATTAAATCTGTACGGCGATGACCTTCCCAATATAATTCGCGACCACGCTCATCTAAATAAAAATCAGTTGTCAGGGCAGCGGCACTCACATTTCCTGAGTTATTGCCATATGCTCTAAAGCGTAAAGCGTTTACATAAGTTAAAGCTTGTGCAGCACTACCGCCAGAACCACCACGAGCAACTGCTTCTCCGTAAATTAAATATTGTTCAGCCAAACGAAATAGCGCAAAATCTAATGAACTGAACGTTCCATTTAAAGATGGTGGTGTGGTGTTAGTTGAAGTAATATTTTTAAATTTAGTAACCTTTAAACCATCATTTGGTGCATCAATTGCATCGATTACCGCTTTAGTTCCTGCAAAAATTCCACGTTTATCTAAAGTACCATTTGGATCAGGGAATAAAGCCGGAAGATTTTGACGTGTACGATTACCTGCCCATCCGCCATTAGGAACGCCGTAGGCAGTAGAAACCATCCCTGCAGCGTCCGGAGCTGTGTAAACCATTGCATTAATTAAAAAAGTTGTTCCGCCATAGTTTGTTCCGTTAACCCCATCATAATTAATAGTTAAGATGTTTTCCGTATTGTTAATATTGTTATCAGCTAAAAACAAATCTCTATAATTTGGTTTTAAAGAATAACTTGACGCAATTACCTTACTCGAGTAAGTAATGGCTTCCGTATATTTCGCAGTGCCTGTATAAACTTGTGCGTTTAAATATAATCTGGCTAATAATGCCCAATCCGCACCTTTATTTGCCCGTCCGTATTCACTTTCGGCACTTCCTGGATTGGCTAAATCACCTTCAATAGCTTTTAATTCAGACTCTACATATGCAAATAATGCTGTTCGGGTGGTTTGTTTAGGATTTACCTTTCCAATTAAATCATTTTCAGTTAAAAAAGGTGGGTTACCAAAAGCATCTAATAAAACCCAGTATTGAAAAGCACGTAAAAAACGAGCTTCAGCACGATAGCGTACAACATTTGTAGCATCTGCACCTGTAATGTTGCGACTAGCCAACTGTTCTGGTGTACTTTGACGAAGATATTCGTTAACTAAAGTGATTTGCGAAATACTTCTTGAGTATAATCCTCTTAAAAATTGGTTATCGGTTGACCAGGTAGAGTTATCTAGTTCAGGAATACCAGTATCGCCCCAATTACATATTGCTTCATCGGTAGTTAATTCTTGACTAGTCCAGAATAACCTTAAAAAATCTGCAAATCCTGAGTTTAAACCACCAACATCGCTGTTATCAGACCCTGATGGACTAGTTAAAGCATAATTTGCATATAATCTAGCCAACCCTTGTTTGTATCCTGCTGGTGTAGCATAAACTACACTTTCTGTTACATCATTAGTTGGAAGTACGTTTAATGACTCTTTTTTACAAGAGTTTAACGACAGCAATACGACTGCCGAGGTTAATATTGTTTTAAATGAGTTTTTCATTTTTATATCTTAATTAAAAGCCAACGTTTAAGCCTAAAGTATATGTTCTTGGTCTAGGATAAAGATTATAATCAATACCTGTTACTAACTCTGGATCAAGCCCTTTGTATTGAGATACGACAAAAACATTTTGGCAGTTTGCTGAAATACGCATTGTGGTATTTCCGTTTTTAGATAATTTACCAACATTATATGCCAGCCCCAAATTATCCATTTTAAGAAACGATGCGTTTCTAATATAATAATCACTTAGAAATTGCGTAGCAGTGAAACCTGTATTTAACAAATCGGTGCTTGCGTTATTTATTACACCTACCGAAGTAAGAATATTAGATCTGACACCATAATTTGATGCCACGTTATCATAAACATAATTGCCAATATTAGCTCTTAAAACGGTATTGATTGTCCATTTTTTATAACTAAACGAAGTATTAAAGCCAAAAGTAAAATCTGGATTAGGGGATTTATAAAAATACTGATCATCCGGTGTAATTGCACCATCACCATTCAAATCTTCAAAAACACCTTCGAGCGGTTTTCCGTTGGAATTATAAACTTGTTTGTAAACAAAATATGAACCCGGAATTTGATTAACTGCGTTGTATTTTAAGTGAACACCAGTACCTCCAGTAATATCTCCTGCATCGATTTTAAAACCAGAATTTGGATTTAAAGTTAGGTTAGTAACCTTTCTTCTGTTATAAGCAGCGTTAATTCCAAAATCCCAATTGATGTCATCAGATTTAATTGCTACAAAGTTTAAACTAGCTTCAGCACCTCTTACATCCATATTTCCAACATTTGTTGTTAATACATTGCTAAAGTTTGTACCTACAGGTATAGTTACTGTGCTTAATAGGTCTTTGGTTTTCTTGTAGTAAACATCTACACTACCGTACAATCTTCCTTGTAAAAAACCATAATCTAAACCAGCATTATAGGTGGTAGTTGATTCCCATTTTAAATCTGGATCATAACCTGCAGGTGCGTAATAGTTATAAAAAGTGTTGCCTATTTGGTATTGACCAGTATTGGAATTAGCATAATATTTAGATAAGTAATCGTAGTTACCGATACCATCTTTATTACCCGTTTCACCATAACTTAATCTTAGTTTCAAATCAGATATTACTTTGCTATCCTTTAAGAAATTTTCACCAATAATTCTCCAGGTAAAACCTGCTGATGGGAAATAACCCCAACGATTGTTTTCAGCAAATTTTGAAGATGCATCAGCTCTCATGGTACCAGAAAGTATATATTTATCAGCTAAAGTATAAACTAACCTTCCGTAGTAGGAAAGTAGCTTGTTTCTTTCAACAGAAAAAGGAAATACCGGAGTTACAAGTGCAACACCTGTACCTGTATAATTTGTAAAATTGTAGCCTGTAGTTGAGATATCATAATAACCATAACCGGCAGTTGCGTCGAATCTACTTTTAATGCTTTCTACGGTATGAGCATAGTTTAAATAAAACTCAGAAAATTTATCGTTACCAGTTCTTAATGCCCGGGAGAAAGATCCTTGAGTTGAAGCACTTTGAGCAGCAAATGTTGGAACCCTAATTGAGCCATAACCTTTAGATACATCATAACCTAAGTTTAAATTGGCATGCAATTCCGGTAAGAAATGGAAAGAATAATCAAACTTAACATTACCAACACTTCTGGCGGCATGGCCATTGTTATCTTGCAACCTAATTAAACCAACAGGGTTACGAGGTGAATTTGGGTTTGGAACCATGTCAGCACCGGTACCTTGTGTCCACTCGTAGTAATTTCCGTAGTTGTTATTCACATTTACAGGCTGCGTTGGATCAAATTGAATGGCGTTCGCAATTGCACCGCCATTTGCAAAATGAGAATCAGTTAATGAACCTTTTAAGTTCAAGTCGATTTTTAAATGATCGTTAAACAATCTAGGTGACAAAGTAATTGAACCCGTTCCACGCTTAAGTTTATCGGTAATTAACAATCCATCCTGATCTAAATATCCAGCAGAAACACGATAAGGAACACCCTTAAATGAACCTGCAATACTTAAATTATTATCAGTTGTAAAGGCTCTTTGATAAATTTCATCTTGCCAATTTGTATTTGCAGTACCCAATAATGCTTTTTGAGAGGCACTACCATTGGCATTTACATAAGCACGAACTTGATCTGCAGAAAGTACATCAACATTTTTAATTACTGTCGCAATAGAATTGTTGGTACTAAAATTAATTACCGGAGCACCAGCACTACCTTTTTTAGTGGTGATTAAAATAACTCCATTTGATGCTCTTGAGCCGTAAATAGCCGTTGCATTTGCATCTTTCAATACTGTAAATGTTTCAATATCATTAGGATTAATTAATGATAAAGGACTTGGTGCATTGTCGATTGTGTTTCCGCTGAATGGAACTCCATCGATCACTACTAACGGATCATTACTGGCGTTAAGTGATGCCCCGCCACGGATACGAATTGTACTTCCAACACCAGGCTGACCGCTGTTTGAGATTACATTTACACCTGCAACTTTACCTTGAATTAATTGTTCTGGTGTAGTAATTGCACCCTTTTGGAAGTCTTTTGAACTTACTGTAGTGATTGAACCAGTTAAGTTTTTCTTTTCGGCAGTACCGTAACCGATTACAACAACCTCATTCAGTTTTTGTGCATCGGGCACCAATTGGAAATTAACCGTGGCATTAGCTGAAACAGATACTGGCTTATCAAGCGTTTGATAGCCAATGAAGCTTGCAGATAAAGTTACAGCACCATTGCTTAAGCCTGCTAATTTGAAAACACCATTAACATCGGTTGAGGTACTCCTTGTTGTTCCTTTTACAACAATAGAAGCACCGGGTAAAGGTTGGCCGGTTTCATCAAGCACCTTTCCGGATACCGATCCGGTTTGTGCTTTTACGATTAATGCTGAAAAAACTAACAGCACTAAAAGCCCCTGTTTAAACAGGTAAAATACTTTCATATTCGAAGCTCTTTTAAGTATATAAATTTGGTTAAATATTATAGTGATTTACACATAGGCCTAATTTACAGCACTTAATGAGATTTCAAAATTTATTTAAAAAATATATTTTAAGCGATAAAAAATAGAGGGAAAACTTAACATAAATTTTATTTTTGATTAATAAACGAACACGAATTATCGCGATGGAAGAGAATTAAACGTCTATAAATCAAATGTTTAAAAAATTGATTTGATAAATTTTAGTGTACTTTTTACACTAAGTTGTTTTCAAGAGATTTTTCGGGAACGTTCCCGAAAATGAAGAAGAAAAACACTGGTTCTTTTCGGGAACGTTCCCGAAGATTGTGCCGAATTCTGCTTATTTTACACTAAGTGAAGAAAAAATTTCAAATTTTCAGACCAAAATTAAACGCTGTTTTTTAGCTTTTTTTGCCCCCAATTACTGTCGAATTTCTTTTAATAATTTTCGATTCCAAAACAACCTCTGTAAAGAGATTTTTATCCTGATTATCATCCAATATTTTGAAAAGTAACTTGGCCGCCTGCTCCCCTATTTCTGTTGCAGGTTGTGTAATGGTTGTTAAAGATGGGTTTAGTAATGGTGCTATTTCCAGACTCGAAAAGCTAATTACTTTTAAATCGTTGGGAATACTAATATTCAAATCGTAGCAAGCATAGTAGGTAGCAAATGCTAAACGCTCTACCGAGGTAAAAACACCATCGGGTTGCAATTGCTGCAACGCATTTTTGATGATCAGACTGTTTTCTTCGTAGCTATTGCTACAATCTACAATCAAATTTTCTTCAAACGGAATTTGGTATTTGGCAAGCGCATCAATGTAGCCCTGCATCCTGGTTTTTCCGATAGACAAACTTTTGTTTACCACCAAATAGGCAATCCGGTTGCAACCTTGCTCAATTAAATGCTCGGTAGCCAGAAAGCTACTGTTATAATCGTTGGTGATTACTCTTGGCGTTTCAATATCTTCATAAATTCGATCAAAGAAAACCAGAGGTAGCCTTTTCGCACCGAATTTATTGAGGTAATTGTGATCGTTGGCTTCACCAGACACCGACATCACTATGCCATCTGCCCGGCCATTATGTAAGTGGCGAATAAAATTTACCTCTTTTTTATAATCATCATCGGTAACATAAATTAAGATATGATAACCGTTTTCCCTGGCCACACGCTCAATACCATGTATGGCTTGAGAGAAGTAATTGTTAGCCAACTCAGGAACAATCACTGCAATGGTTTTGCTTTTTTGTTCTCTTAAATTACTTGCGTAATGGTTGGGTTGATAATTCAGTTCTTTGGCTTTTGCCAAAATACGTTCTTTGGTAGCAATGCTGATGTCACTATTATCTCTAAACGCCCTAGAAATAGTCGAAGTAGATAAATTTAAAGCCTCAGCTAACTTCTTAATATTAATGCTATCCATTTTGGCTACTCACCTATGTAATTGAATTTTCGTTGTAAATATAATCTATAATATATCGAAATAAATAGATGAAACTGCTGAAAACTTCCAGTTTCTTATTCTGATGAACATTTGAGCAATAAAAAACTAATATGTTACGATGAGGATAAACTAATTTAGAATTATAAATAACCAGGCTAATCTATATCAAAATAAATTGCGTTATTTGAAAACAAAAACCACTAATTCAGTATTAATACTATACTAGTTATCATCTTTATCCTCACATTTAAATAGATCACTATAGCAAAAATTTACGCCAATGGGAACTAAGAAAATACTCATCGCCGATGATGACGAAGGGATTGTAGATGCAGTGACGATGATATTGGAAGTAATGGGTTATGAGGTGGAATTTACTTACGATGGCGGGGCGGTTATTGAAGCCGTGAAAAATAAACCAGACTTAATTTTGTTAGATATTTGGATGAGCGGACATGATGGCCGCGACATTTGTAAATTGCTTAAAAGTGATCCTCAATATCAAAAAATACCTATTTTAATGATTTCAGCAAGTAGAGACATCCGTCAGTCTGCTTTGGATGCCGGCGCCAACGATTTCATGGAAAAACCGTTTGAAATGGATTCGCTTCTCAATAAGGTTGAATTTCTGTTGAATTAAAGTCATACCTTAAAATGATCTAGAATTACCAGGCTACAAGCTCCAGAAATATGCTGTTATCAAGTTTAAATTTCCGAAATTTAGGCTTTAGATGTCTGATCAAAATCTACCTCTTTTAAGAAAGATCATCCACATTGATATGGATGCATTCTATGCTTCCGTAGAGCAACGGGATTTTCCGGAGTATAGAGGCAAGCCTATAGTGGTGGGTGGCAAACCCGACAGCCGTGGCGTTGTTGCAACTGCCAGTTACGAAGCCCGTCAGTTCGGAATTAAATCTGCCATGTCTTGCAGCAAAGCCTATCAGCTCTGTCCTACTGCGATTTTTGTGTACCCCCGTTTTGATGCTTATGCAAGCGCATCGAAATCCATCCGAGAAATATTTAGCCGCTACACCGATATTATTGAGCCTTTATCTTTAGATGAAGCCTATCTTGATGTTACCGAAGATAAGCTAGGAATAGGTTCTGCTATCGACATTGCAAAATCGATTAAAGATGCTATAAAAAACGAACTCAATTTAACCGCATCGGCGGGTGTTTCGGTAAGTAAATTTGTGGCTAAGGTTGCTTCAGATATGAACAAACCAGATGGATTGACTTTCATCGGTCCTTCGAAAATCAAAGCTTTTATGGAGAAGTTGCCTGTCGAAAAGTTTTTTGGCGTAGGTAAAGTAACGGCTGCTAAAATGAAAGCAATGCAAATCAATACCGGTGCTGATTTAAAAAAGCTAAGTGAGGCGCAATTAATCTCCCAATTTGGGAAATCGGGCCAGTTCTATTATAAAATTGTAAGGGGAATTGATGACCGGCCGGTAAGAGCAAATCGGGAAACAAAATCTGTAGGAGCCGAAGATACTTTATCTGAAGATACCAATGAAGATGCGGTAATGCATGATCTACTCCGACAAATTAGCGAAACGGTAGCGAAGCGATTAGAAAAATATCAGCTAAAAGGCAAAACGGTTACGCTAAAAATTAAGTTTGAAGACTTTAAGATTATTACCAGAAGCAGGTCTTTTCCCGCCTCAATTAATAAGACGGAAGCCATTTATACCGAAGCCATTAACTTATTAAATGAGGCCAATATTGGCTTTGCAAAGATAAGACTACTGGGAATTACGCTATCTCGATTTTATGATGACATTGCAGAAGAAAAACTAGAAAATAGTCAGCTAGAATTCGATTTCTAATTATTTCTCCGTAGCGATTTTATAACGAGGATCATCGATGATGTTGACCTCAATAATATCTTCGGCATTCTTAAGTAACCGTTTACAATCTTCACTTAAAAACCGCAAATGAAGTTTTTTATTGGCATTCCGGTATTTTTCAGTCAGTTTGTTTAACGCATCGATACCAGACATATCATAAATTCTACTGCCTTTAAAATCGATTACTACATACTCAGGATCATTAGACACTTCAAAGAGATCGTTAAAATTTGCTACGGAGCCAAAAAATAAAGGACCATAAATTTCATAATGTTTAACCCCATCTTCATCTTTAAATTGATTAGCCCTTATCCGTTTTGCACTCTGCCAGGCAAATACCAAGGCAGAAATAATAACGCCAATTAATACGGCCAAGGCTAAATTGTGGAGCCAGACCGTAATTACAGCCACAGAGATCCCAATAAAAATATCTTGTCTGGGCATTTTATTAATCACCTTAAAACTCATCCACTCAAATGTGCCAATGGCAACCATCATCATTACGCCAACCAATGCCGCCATTGGAACCCGCTCAATAACCGGCGCACCGATGAGAATAATAAGTAAAATCGTTAATGCTGCTATAATGCCCGAAAGTCTTGCCCTTGCTCCGGCAGATAAATTTACAAGCGTTTGTGCAATCATCGGGCATCCGCCCATACCTGTAAAAAAGCCATTGGCAATGTTCGCAATTCCCTGGGCAATACTTTCCCTGTTTCCATTGCCTTTGGTTTCCGTAATTTCATCAACCAAATTTAGAGTGAGCAAACCTTCTGTTAAACCTACCCCAGCCATAATTAATCCATAAGGAAAAATGATTTTTAAAGTGTCTAAATCAAAAGGGATTTTAGGGATGTGAAAAGGTGGAAAACCTCCGCTTACTGAAGCAATGTTTTTAACCAGTTTGGTATCTATATTGAAAACGAGAACGACAATAAATACAACTATAATAGCGACTAGCGAGGATGGAATTGCTTTGGTGAATTTTGGCAAAACAACAACAATAAGCACCGTTAGGGCCACTAAACCCAACATGGTGTAAAGTGCCGATCCGCTTAACCAAGTAATATTGCCGCCTACAATTGTTTTAAACTGCTCTAGCTGCGACATGAAAATAATTACAGCCAGCCCATTTACAAAGCCAAACATTACAGGCTGAGGAACGAGTCTTACAAATTTACCAAGTTTAAAAAGGCCAACCAAAATCTGTACTATTCCCGCAAAAGCAACAGCAGCAAATACATATTCTATGCCATGGCTCTTCATTAAAGCAATGAGTACAATTACGGTTGCTCCGGCCCCTCCTGATACCAAGCCAGGCCTACCGCCCAAAACTGCGGTAACTAGCCCCATGATAAAGGCTGCGTACAAACCTGTTAAAGGTGGGAAACCTGCTAAAATAGCAAACGACAAAGATTCGGGAATCATCGTCATCGCAACAGTGAGTCCAGCTAAAATCTCTGTTTTATAATTTATTTTTTTAGAGAAGTCGAATAGCTGCAGGTAGGGTTTCATTGCTGTTTTTTGAAGCCACAAATATCAGCTTTTATCTTGAAATCGATAATAATAAATGATATTGCTTAGTTTATTCGCTTCAAACCTTCCTTGCAAATCCTTTTCGAATGCGACCAGAAGAAAGTGCTACAAATGATCGTAATATGGCGCCAGGCAAAACATTGGAACTATCTTTAATACAAAACGCCGTAGAATTTCAACCTCCGTACCTATCTAGTGGTCTGTAAACAAATGTTTATCACCAACAGTTATTGGTGATTTTTTAACCATTCAAGTCTTCGCTGGTCTGGTAAATGTTTAACCTTAAACGCTTCAAATTTTGCTTCAAAACCATTGCCATCTGGACTGGCAGCCATTAATCCAACCATAACAGGGGTGTTATCTTGTAATGGAGCATTTCTCGTCATGATATAATTTTTATCATCAAGGGAATAAAAAATTTCAACAGCATCAAGTCTTCTTACTGCTTTAACCCAAATAAATGGAGGTACTTTTTCGAGCGGTAAAACACTCCAGTCGCTTTTTTGATTTGTGACTACAGTGCTCACATTAAATTTTCCATCTACAAACTCCACTCCTGTTTTGATATAATTTTGATGATCAACGCGAATCATTAAACCCATCTGATCAAAACGAGCTTTATAATCTCCCGTTAATTTTACTTTTACCTCAAATTCACCGCCATAGGTGCCATAGTAGAACGGAGCATCATCTACGGTAAAACCATAATGCGAAATGCGCCAATAATCGCTTTGAGGAGTTACCTTCATCATTAGGCTGTTATCTTTCACTGACCACTTTTCAGGCTCATTAAACCATTGCATATTATTTAAATTTTGGGCTTGTAATTTATTTAGGTTTACTAATATACAGATGGCCAATAGTATCTTTTTCATTCTTTGTCTTATCATTTTTAAGGTTACATCTAAACCTGAGTTTATCCAACCGGAAGCTCAAAGTTATCTATGATTTCCCTATCGTTCAATGGTGAAAAATAACCATTACCTTTGAGAAGCAATGAGAAATTTACTTGAAATTAAACTGTTAGGGCAAACCTTTAAAGGTAATGCAAGCGAGAATTTACAAATTGAGCAGGCTAAGGCAATTGCTGAAATGTACAGTAAACTTGAGAACGGGATTAGCGTATTAAGCGATTTGAAGAGCAGGAAAAGTTATATTTTTTATAATTCCATTGCGAACGACCTCGGCCTTTCCGAGCAAAAAGATGAAATCAATTCCATTTGGGAAGACGAACTATTAAGCAAAGTTCATCCGGAAGATTTGACTAAAAAATACCAGTTAGAATTTCAATTCTTTAGGATGATTCAGTCCTTTAGCCTGGACGAAAGACAGCATTATGAAGTAATTACCAGGTTAAGAGTAAAAAATAGGGAGGGAAAATATGTGATGCTGAAGCACCGGCTAATTTATATCGCAAACGCCGCTGATGGTAATGTTTGGCTGGCACTTTGTCTTTACAACTTGATTTATGATCATCCTGAATATAGTATCTCAGGCGGTTTAATCGTGAATAAACAGACAGGAAAAGTGATAGATAACGAGATCAGAAATCTCTCAAACCTGCTCTCCAGTCGAGAGCAGGAAATTCTAAAATTGATTAAACACGGAAAACGAAGTAAAGAAATTGCTGATAAACTTTCACTAAGCATTAATACGATCAACCGCCACCGCCAAAATATTTTTCAAAAATTAAACGTGACGAATGCCTTGGAAGCTTGCAGAATTGCAGAAACGCTTGAATTATTTTGAGACCGCTGGCTTTTTCCTGAACAAGCTAATTAGCTTTTTGCCCACTATCATTACAGGAACAGCAATTAAACCACCCACGATTCCCGCTCCAAATTCTTTTATCGTAGACTGAAGGTTTGGCAAAACATGGTGCATAAATTCAATATTATGCACAAAGATCCCCCCTGCAACCAAAATTAAAGCAATGGTACCCACTACGGCTAAGGTTTTTATAATGATGGGCAAAGCTTTAACCAGTAAATGCCCCAGAGATGCCCAAAAACCTTTATCGTTGGAGCGCTTTATCAATTTATGGCCAGCATCATCCATACGGACGATTAAAGCGACAATGCCGTAAACACCAACCGTAGCTAAAATAGCTACAACAGATACAGTTAAAATTTGAATGGCTAATGATTTATCTAAAACACTTCCAAGCGCAATAATTACGATTTCTATAGAAAGAATAAAATCTGTTAATACCGCCGATTTAACCTTCGCCTTTTCTGCTTCAGCATCGTCTTGTCTAACTTCCGCAGCAGCCACCGGTGCTGGCTTTGACCGATGAAAAAAGAACTCAATAATTTTTTCTACTCCTTCATAGGCTAAGTAAAAGCCCCCTAAAACCAAGATCACTTTGATGGCAACCGGAAAAAATGCCTGAAGCAATAACGCAATAGGAACAATAATCAGCTTATTCAAAAATGATCCTTTTGTAATGGCCCACAGCACCGGAATTTCTCTCGATGCCAAGAAACCAGTGGCTTTTTCAGCATTAACAGCTAAATCATCTCCTAAGATACCTGCGGTTTTTCGGGTAGCCAACTTGCTAGCCATCGCCACATCATCCATTAAAGCACCTATATCATCTAAAATTGCAAAAAAACCTGAAGCCATTTGTATCTAATAATTATGCCGCAAAATAGAAATTCGTTTCGGAATTGAGCGAATTATACTGAACAACATTAATCCGAATACTTAAACTAAATTATCGAGCGATAGTTTTATAATCTTTCGTAATACATCTAAATTTATGTCATCAAGCTTATTAATGTAAAGGCAACCTACTCCGGTTTTGTGCTTTCCAAGTTCTTTCATCAGATCCAAATGTTTTTCATAATTCACAGTAAGGTACAACGATAAATTCGCCTTACGTGGCGAAAACCCAATCCGCAGCCAGTTTACTGTTCTTCCGGTTGCCGCACTGGTAACTTGTTTATTCCCAAACCCAATAATCGCACTGCTCCACAATACCGGCTCTTCACCACTGGCATCCTTCATCATTTGCAAAATAGTAAAGCTGTCTTCACGTTTTTGCTCATCATTGATGCTGTTAATAAATTCATCCACACTGGCTTGTGTTGGTTTTGTTTTAATTTCTGCAAGCTTCTTTTTCTGAGCCATGTTGCATTTACAGCTGATGGTTTCCAAAAGTATTGTTAAAAAAAATGGAGTAATTTATTCGCCCCATTCTAATGCTAAAATAACTTTTCGGCAGGCGGAGTTGCACCAGCCAAACGAATGTAAACAGTTCCTTGTCCTCTGTGATGCGTTTGATGCTCAAAACATTTATTAAGTGCATCTTCTCGGGTCATTTCGAATTTCCCAAAAAGTTTTACTTTTTCTGATAGCTTCTCGGCCGACATTTTTTTAATACCAGCAATTACGAAGTCGTAGCTTGCTAAAACATCTTTTGTTACCGTTGACTTCGATTTATCGGAGCCTTTCTCTAAGCCGCCCATCGCTACCGGACTTTTTTCATCCGTAGCTGCCGATGCGAATGCGTAATTTGCATCAGCGAGGTGTAAAAACTGATCGGCGAAAGACCGCATTTGAGGCGTAGGTTTCAAAGAAAAAGAACCTTCAGGCATGGCGTCTAAATATTCTTTTGTGTAAGTCTTGGCTCGTTCCCAGTCTGCAACGGTTTTTTCTAGAGCAGTTTGTGCTTTAGCTGTTACGATCGAAAACATCAACAGCACTAGCAAAGAGGATTGTTTAATTATTTTCATTTTGTCGAATTTATACTCAAACATATGGAGTATTGATGGAATAAAAGAATTAAATCAATGAGCCAACTGATGCTGCTTAAACAATTCCCTTGTGATCAACTTCACATTGGTCGCGAGTTGATTGTAAGTACAATGTTTGGCATTAACTGGAAAAGGAATGCCTCTTTCCCATTTAATAAAATCAATCAACATAATAGACTCTTTTGTGATGTCTTCGGTTCCTTCCATCATGTTAAACAACTCCTTTGCAAAAAGCTCGTTGGCACCAACCTGAAAGCATCCGTATTCTTCAATACCTTTACACAGTTTGAACTTCAATGATATTTCGAAATTAGTTTTCATAACAAAACAAAAGAGCCGCCATTACAGGCAGCTCTAAACTGATTATTAAATGCTAATTATTGGATTTCGATTTGTCGGGTAACCATTTTGGCTTCTTCCCTTTTTGGAATATCAATATTTAAAATTCCGCTATCGTATTTCGCCTGAATCTGATCCGCATTTGCACTTTCTGGTAGGGTGAAGCTTCTCACAAATGAGCTGTAGCTATACTCCCGCTTTGCATAACTTCTTTCATGCCTTTGATCTTGGTGACTTTGCTCTACCGAGATCGACAAAACATCGCCTTCGAGTTTCAGTTTGAAATCTTCTTTGGCGAGGCCAGGCACAGCAAGTTCGATGTGAAAGTGATCTGCAGATTCGCTAACATTTGCAGCAGGTACTCTTGTAACCATTCGATCAGAGAAGAACGTATCGTTGAAGATCGAATCAAAAACATTGTTAAAGGCCGGTATTGAATTGGTCTTTTTGTTGTTTTCCGAATTAAATTTAACCAGTGTCATAGGTTTTTCCTCCTTAAATTTATTAATGATTAAAAAACTAAATAATTAATTAAACTCTTGAGCCAAATGCTCAAACTACCTTAAACAACTCAAATGCCAAACCTTTTTTGCCCGGGTTTAGCTGAAAAATTTTCATAAAAAGTGAAAAATTTTCAGTCGTAATGCCAAAAATGCATTTAGGCTAAGCTATTAAAAGGCATATCGAATCTCTTCGCTCAATAATATAGAGTGGTACTAAAACACAGAAGCCTCTTCTAAAGAAAAGGCTTCTGCAACAAATTTTAAATAGTGATTTTTGAAACTTAAGCTTCGATGGTAAATGCACTCAACTCCACAAACTGTTGTATTCTTGCTGCCACTTCTTCTTCTGTTAAATTCAATAATTTTTCGGTACCAAATTTTTCTACACAAAATGATGCAAGCGCAGAGCCATAAATAATCGCATTTTTCATGTTGTTGAAGTTGATGGAACCAACTTTAGCCATATACCCAATAAAACCGCCAGCAAATGTATCTCCAGCACCTGTTGGATCGAATACTTCTGCCAATGGTAATGCAGGTGCAGAGAAAATCTGATCTTCATGGAATAACAATGCACCGTGCTCTCCTTTTTTAATGATCAGGTACTTTGGACCCATAGCCAAAATTTTCTTGGCAGCCTTAACCAGAGAATATTCTCCAGACAATTGACGGGCTTCTGCATCATTAATAGTTAAGACATCGACCAATTTAATGGTTTCCAGCAAGTCGCCCATCATAATATCCATCCAAAAGTTCATGGTGTCCATCACGATTAATTTCGGGCGATTTTTTAACCGTTTGATTACCGTTTGCTGAACTTGTGGCGTTAAATTGCCCAACATCAAGTATTCGCAATCCTGATAGCTCTCCGGAATAATTGGATCGAAATTTTCCAATACGTTTAGCTCAGTAACTAAGGTGTCTCTGCTGTTCATATCGTTATGATATTTTCCAGACCAGAAAAACGACTTTTCACCCGCTTTTACCTGTAAGCCTTCGGTATCAATACCATGTTGTTTGAAACTATCTATATCAGATTGTGGAAAGTCATCACCTACTACTGCAACAATTTTTGCCTTGTTATAGAAGTAAGATGCAGCTAAACTTGCGTACGTTGCGGCGCCACCAACAATTTTATCTGTTTTTCCAAATGGAGTTTCAATAGCATCGAAAGCTACAGTACCTATGATTATCAGGCTCATATATTTTATTTTGAATTTTTTTAAAAATTTTTCACTGCAAATATTGCATAAATAATTTAAAAGCCCTAATATTGCATTCCCAAAACGAACAAGGGCTGATAAGCTGCAAAGCATAAAGAACCTCGTTTTAGGAAACAACCAGCACTCCTTCTTAGCTCAGCTGGTTAGAGCATCTGACTGTTAATCAGAGGGTCGCTGGTTCGAGCCCAGCAGAGGGAGCAAAAATCCTCACAGCAATGTGGGGATTTTTTATGAAATGATTGCCAAAGGATTTTGGCAAATTGAATACAAAATGAATAATATTCCTTCTTAGCTCAGCTGGTTAGAGCATCTGACTGTTAATCAGAGGGTCGCTGGTTCGAGCCCAGCAGAGGGAGCCAATATCAAGAACAAGCCTTACCATGCCCGGTGAGGCTTTCTTGTTTTAGAAATTCTAATAATCAAGCGGCTGTTAAAGGCGTTTGAAATAAGTTAATATTGGCAATAAATATTTCAATGAAAAAAATAGGACTGGTTGGCGGAATAAGCTGGGTATCAACAATGGATTATTACAAACTCATTAACGAGGGGGTAAATGCCAGGCTTGGCGGCTTGAACTTTGCAGAATGCATCATTTATTCCTTGAATTTTGGCGACATTCAATCCGCAGGCTGGGATAATTCTTATGAATTATTGTTAGGTGCATGCAAAAGCTTGAAAAACATAGAGGTTGACAGTATTGTTTTATGTGCAAATACAGCCCATCTTTTTGCGGATAAACTTCAGCATACAATCGGACTGCCTATCATCCACATTGGAGAAGAAACTGCAAAAGCGATTAATAAAACTGGGTACAAAAAAGTAGGCCTATTGGCTACAAAGTTCACAATGGAAATGAATTTCTACAGAGACAAACTAGAAAAGCATGGACTGGAGGTTCTCATACCTGAAAAGCAGGAAACCCGAGATTACATTCAACGAACCTTGAAAGAAGAGTTAGGGATAGGTTTTATTAATCCGGAAACAAAAATCAATTACATCTCTATTATAAAAGAACTTGTAAACAGTGGCGCTGAATGTATCCTATTAGGGTGTACAGAAATACCTATGCTAATCAATCAGGACGACTTTGATATCCCCATGTTTGATACTACAAAAATACATTCGCAAGCAATTGTTGATTATATCGTTTCGTAAAATCAAGGGGAATATTGATTTTGATATTAATCTGCTTGTTCCAGCTCAGCCAGCCCGAAGCCTGACGTGATAGTTTTCGCCTTGTATATAGGTTCATAGAATTTACGATGATTGCCTCGAAAATTTTTTGAAAGAGAATTACCATCCAGAATGAGAAAGAGTTGTTTATTAATTCTTTGCCTGGTTTTAGCCAACTTTTCCAATAGGAGTAAATTTTTCAAAAACGGCGTCGGTATGGGGAGCATCAGGTAATTCATCTGTTAAATCTTGTCCGGCCCAATGCTCGTAATGTTTACCATTTCGCCATAATCGGCTGTCAGTCATGTCGTAAATCAAACCTTTGTGTGCAACCCAAATCTGCGGTTTATCTTGCCCGTTCCTTAACGCTAATTGTTGTTTTGTATAAATCGGCAGCTCCATTAGTTTGTGTACATTTCAAGGTTGTCAGTAGTTTTGTTATAGCACAAGCCCTTGTTTTTAAACCCGACAAAAGCGGCAGCCTCCGGCCTTTCCGGAGCTATAGCGTATGGCGGGACAATTTGACCCAAGATGTAAAAACTTTCATTTCCTAAACATATCATCCCATTTGTAAAGCTTTACTTTTAAATCGCTCGTATAGATAAATGTTCATTAACAACAAACCCATCAAATAAAAATGATCTTCAAAAGGAATAGTGCCAACGCGGAAATTTAAATTTTCATTGTTGTTATAAATCACCACCGGGATGGATGTTAAAAAGCCGTTTACAATATAAAAAGGGATCAGCGCAACTAAATAGGCCCGATAAAATTTGTACATGAACCTGTATTTTTGGTTGACATACTCTACTGAGAACAATAAAACGAATAGAAAACCGAAGTTGATTAACGTATACCATTTGGTATAACCAAAAAATAAAAATGCAAAGCAGATACCCAAAACGGCATGGCTTACCGCCAAACTATATTTTTGCAGGCTGTTATTAGGGAAATATGCATTAAGGCATTCGTAGATAAATACGCAAGCATAAGGAACAGTGAGAAAGAACAACATTTCTTCCAGTGGCAGGCCCCATAAATAAATACCCACGAGGTAATTGGGATTGAAAGACCACACATCAAGCTTTACAAACAACAAATCCCAGATTAAAAAAACAACGCCCGTAATCAAGATAGCGGGGATGATAAATCTCCATTTGCTATAGAAATGAACTTTTTTATCAAAAGACAAGGCAAGGGGAAATAAGATTACTCCAATATTGATGAGTAGGTAAACGTAATTCATTATATGTATTTCTGTAAAGTTTTAATTTCTTCGGCGGTACAACGCTTACTATCAATCATAAACCGGGCTACATTTTTTATTAAGGCGTCATCTGCGACCCCAAAGTTACGGTTCTGGTAATGCTTAACAATTTCTTTCCTATCGATGTTTAGATTTTTACTAAGCCCTAAAAAGCCTGGGGTAAAGTGCTCAATCGAAAAGCGCATAAAACGGATTTCAAGATTTTCTTTGTCCATATTTACTGCTTTTTGCATGGTTTTCAGAGAACCTTTAACGTATTTTATTTTATTATAGGGGTTCCAGGTATGTTTAGCTTTCAACGCTTCTAAAGTACCCGCATAGGCAACGGTTAACGCAGTTTTATTTGGTAACCGGTTCAGTTTTCTAAATAGCGAATCCGTTAATGCTTCATTATCTACTGCTTTAACCAAATTGGTTTTTAAAACTGCGATCTCTTTTGGAGAAAGCTGTGCTTTTGCAACATTTATCAATGCAAAACAAGTTAGGAACAAAAATCGCAGTTTTATCATGTATACGCAAAGGTAAGAAAAGCGAATGGTTTTATACTTTCGTATTTTTGTTAGCTATCGATAGAGAAAAGCATGCTGATCAAAACAAAATCATTAAAAATCGCTTTATTTACACCATGGATAAAAAACCAAAGGTAACCGTGATCGGTGCCGGTTTCGCAGGAATATCTGCCGCAGCATTATTGGCGAAAGATGGTTGCGATGTTACTGTTATTGAAAAAAATGAAATGGCCGGGGGCCGAGCCAGAACCTGGAGTAAAGATGGTTTCTTATTTGATATGGGGCCAAGCTGGTATTGGATGCCTGATGTTTTTGAAAATTTCTATCAAATATTCGGCAAGAAAACTGCCGATTTCTATGAGCTTAAAAGGCTGAATCCATCTTACCGTATCTATTTTGGAAAAGAGCAAAATATAGATGTACCTGCTACGCTTGAAGAATTATATGAGCTTTTCGAAAAGCTCGAACCTGGGAGTTCTAAAAACCTCGATTCTTTTTTAGCACAGGCAAAGTATAAATACGATGTAGGAATGAATGAATATGTGTTCAAGCCTTCGCACAGTGTGATGGAATATTTTGATCCGCGTTTGGCTATTAGTGGCATTAAACTGCAGCTGTTAGGCAACATGCGCAAACACGTACATCAGCTTTTTAAAAATGAGCAACTTCGGAAGCTTTTGGAGTTCCCTGTACTGTTTTTAGGCGCTACTCCACAAAACACTCCAGCATTGTATAGTTTAATGAACTATGCTGACTTAGTTTTGGGTACCTGGTATCCCATTGGTGGCATGCATAAAATTGTTGAAGCCATGCAAAGCATAGCCGAGCAACAGGGTGTAAAATTCCTGTTCAATACCGAAGTAGATAAAATTAGTGTGGAGGATGGAATTGCAAATAAACTTTTAACCAACCAAGGCAACTTTGCCACTGATTTTGTAGTTGGCAACGCTGATTATCATCATATAGAAGAAAAATTATTGGACAAGGCTTATCGCAACTATGATGAAAAATATTGGCAATCGAGAACAATGGCTCCTTCTTGCCTGCTTTTTTATATCGGTTTAAATAAGAAATTAAACAATATCCTTCATCATAATCTATTTTTCGATGAGGATTTTGATGCACATGCTGAAGAAATTTATACGAACCCGAAGTGGCCAGATAAACCTTTATTTTATGCTTGCTGTCCGTCGGTGACCGACGAAAGCGTTGCACCGGTAGGCTGCGAGAATTTATTTTTCCTGATTCCTATTGCCCCTGACCTGGAAGACAGTGACGCTAAGCGGGAGGAATATTTTAATTTATTGTTAGAACGATTTAAGATTTTAACAGGCAATGATATTAAAGATGATATTATTTTTAAGCGAAGTTATGCCATGAAAGATTTTGTTGAAGATTACCATGCTTTCAAAGGCAATGCTTATGGCTTAGCAAACACTTTGAAACAAACTGCATTTTTAAAACCTAAAATGAAAAGCAAAGTAACAAATATGTTATATACCGGACAATTGACTGTTCCAGGCCCTGGAGTGCCTCCTGCAATCATATCTGGCCAAGTGGCAGCAAAAGAAATAATAAAAAAGTTAAAAAAAGCTTGACAAACTTAAAATTTCCCTTATCTTTATATCCACAAAACAAAAACACTGCAAATAACCTTTTAAACGCAATATTGTTTGAGGTTTGCATTTGTTTCGAATAGAGAGAGAAGGCAAATTGTTGAAAGCAAACATAAGAATCAACTAACCAAATATATGATAAGCAATAAGGCCTGGATATTTTCCGGGCCTTTTGCTTTTCCAGAAAATCCTTTGAACAGCAATAATCCATACACTATTAACGTTGGCAGCTCTTGCCAATAGCAGTTCATTTTGAAATTAGCCCCGATTGTACGAAAAACTCTGAGCTGTGCGTGGGATGGTGTAATGGAAAAAGCGAGGACTTGTAGGGAAAGCGGGAACTCGCATACAAAAGGGTTCTAATTGTTGAGCTCCAAAAAATTTGAAAAAAAAAGTCTCAACTTTCGCTGAGACTTCTCATTCTTTTCAGAAAATATAGGTTATGACATTTCTGCGATAGCAATATCTTTAGAATATGTTTTCAAATATTTTTTCAAGATTCCTCTCGCCACGTGAATACGGGTTTTTACAGTACCGATTGGAATCTGCAACATATCGGCAATTTCATGGTATTTGTAACCTTCGAAATAACGAATGAAAGGAACGTAATATTCTTCTGGTAATTGAGCAAGTGCTTTGTCAATATCACCAAGTACAAATTTACTTTCTGCTTGGTTTTTGGTTGCACTATACGAAAGGTTAGCAGAAGAAATATCTTCGCTTTGTGTAATTAAAGTATTTGTTTTTACTAAACGACGGTAGTTGTTAATGAAAGTATTTTTCATAATGGTAAACAACCACCCTTTTAAATTTGTTCCTTCTTTAAACTTGTTGTAGTAAGTGATGGCTTTGAGCATTGTATCTTGAACAAGATCATTTGCATCTTCGGCATCTTTGGTAAAATTTAAAGCATAAGATCTAAGTGAAACTGAGTGATGGTTAACCAGATGATTGAATTCAAATTTTGTCATGATATTTAGCTTTAGGTAAGATTTAAAACAAATGAATTGATGTTCATTGTTTTTTACTAAACAAACTTAATACCAAGTTTTTTTGGCACGGAACTAAAACATCAAAACCTTGCTAAAGGTTGCTTCCGTCACAGAATATTTACTTCTCTTTCCAGAGTGACTCCAAAAGTAGACTTCACACTGTCTATTATTTGTGCAGAAAAGTTATACACTTCCGAACCGGTTGCATTTCCATGATTAACCAATACCAGGGCCTGATTTTTCCAAGTACCGGTTTGGCCAACTACTTTGCCTTTCCAACCACATTGCTCTATCAACCAGCCCGCAGCAAGTTTGATCTTGTCATCGGGTGTTGGATAGTGCACAACATCCGGATGCTTGGCCACCACATCGGCAAATTCATACTTTTCGATTACCGGGTTTTTAAAAAAGCTACCGGCATTGCCAATGGTAGATGGATCAGGAAGTTTACTCACCCGAATATGTGATACCGCCGAAGAAACATCGGCAATGGTTGGATTTTCTATCGCCCTCTTTTGAAGTTCAACTTCGATAGCACCATAAGAGGTGTTTATTTTTGGTTGTACAGATAAGCGGAAAGTTACTGAGGTAATGATAAATTGACCTTTTAAATTCCCCTTAAAAATACTTTCGCGATAACCGAAATGGCAATCGCTGAAATTAAAGGTTTTGATTTCGCCGGTTTTGATTTCGAATGCGGTACAATTTTCAAAAACATCTTTAAGTTCTACCCCATAAGCGCCAATATTCTGAATGGGCGAAGCGCCAACCGTTCCAGGGATTAAGCTTAGGTTTTCTACTCCTGCAAAGTTTTCTTCTACGCAATAGTTTACAAAATCGTTCCATACTTCGCCAGCACCTGCAGTAACGAGTATATTGTCGCCATCGGTTTTTGATTCGATTCCTTTAATGCTGATCTTGATTACTAAACCCTCAAAATCTTGTGTAAAAAGCACATTGCTCCCACCGCCGATGACTAATAATTTCTGCGTTTTAGTAAGTTCGTTTTCGAATAAGGCTTTTAAATCTGCTTCAGAAAAAATCTCCGCGAAATAATTTGCCTTAACATCGATACTGAAAGAGTTGTAAGGTTTGAGCGAAATATTTTCTTGAATGTGAAGCATATCTAGTTTGTATTTGCCACAAAAGTAAAATAAAAAGGGATGAAATTTTAAAATGGAATAAAAGCAGATTTTTTTTACTCCACGATCTGAGTAATCGCCTTATCAAAATTGAAACTGATGCTTTCTCTGTTTACACCCTCGATTTTTACACGCGATAGTGTCCAGCCTAGAAACTCTGGTTTCGTTTTTGCCAATTCGAGTAACCGATAGCGTTGTTTCGTTAAAGCTGCACTTACTAAACCTACACTATCTGATTCGGCTTGCGGTAAATGTTCAATCTCAGTCTCCAAAACTGCCAATGTGGAATCTAACTGATGGCCTTTACTCAAGCTATCAGCGTAAGCTTTTGGCGAGATGTTGTAAAGGCTATCTAACTTTGCATCTTTAAAATCGAGTTTCTGTTCAGCATTTTCATATTTAGATTCAACCAAATCTATGGCTCGATCTTTATCTGTTTTTTTTGTACAGGAAAATATCAATATTGAAATTGCAAAGAGGCGGAATATATTTTTCATAAAAGAAAGTTTACAAGTTGGAAATAAGCACCTTGCCAGAATTTATCAGCTATTTAACAAATCCTTCCGCACAAACAATAACCCAAAGGCTCTACTTTTCTCCTTGCCTTGATTTTTGTGATGAATTTTATGCGCTTTTCTCACTGCTTTTAAATAGCCATTATCACTCTTAAACGTTTTAAATCTTCTATGTACAAACCAGTCGTGAATGATAAAATAGATTACGCCGTATACACTAATTCCTAATCCAATGAAGAAACGATAACCAAAAACATCTTTATCAATAAACATTAAATAAAGTGACAGACCCGCAAAAAGCAAGGCAAATAAATCGTTCCATTCGAAAAATGAATGTGATTTTTCATGATGACTTTTATGCATAAACCATAGCGGACCATGAAATAGATATTTATGTATGCACCAGGAAACGCATTCCATTACGACGATGGTAGAAATTACGATCACGATGCTTAAAAATACATTCATTTCTAAAGTTTATCTAAGAGTTGCAAATTATCTAATAAACCATTTAAAAATGCTTTTAAGTGTCATAACATTGTAACATAACATTCAATTTTTAATCAGATGATTAACATTTAAAATTATTGGTCTATTTTTGACTAAAATATTAAAAAAGTCAGAAAGTAGAAAAGTAAGATGATTGTAGCTGATAAAAAGAGAGAACAGATTATTGAGGGCGCTATAAAAAGATTTAGTCATTTCGGTATTGGAAAAACCACTATGAACGATATTGCTGATGACCTTTCGGTTTCCAAACCCTCTCTTTATTATTATTTCCCAGATAAGAAACACTTAATTCTTGGCGTGATAGAGAAGATTTTTAACGAATTTTTTGAGGCCATACAAAAGAAGTACAATCCCGAACTGGGATTAGAGACCATACTGGTAAATACAATAGATGTTAGAAATACCTTTTTCCAAAAATATTACATGTTAAAGATTGCGGAAGGTGTTCCAGATTTATTAAACGACGAATCGATTAAAACCAAGCTTAATGAATTAAAAGATATTGAAAAAGATTTTTTCGCAAAGGTTTTCGGCAGTGCAAAAGAAAAAGGTGAAATAGACCATGAAGACGTAGCTCATATTGCAGAGCTATACTTAGAAAGCTTGATGGGTTTAACCACCATGTGCGTAATGGAAACGGCTAAAGATATTTTCCCTGATAAGAAAGCATTAAATAAGATGAGCCAAAAGCAGAAAGATCTTTCTTCAATTTTCACAAAAGGATTGAAGTGCTAGGAACAAAAAGAGTAAGGAGTAAAGAGCAAGGATCAAGGAGTAAAGAACAAGTATTTCCAGTGCTAAACATTTGCAATTGTCATCACGTCTTGATACTTGATACCAACTACTTGATACTAAAAATAAGAACCCAAAAAACAAAATCAATATATTATGCTTAGAGTAAAAATGGTAAAATTAATGCTCATCCTGTTAATAGGCATGGCTTTACCTGAACTGGTAACTGCACAACAGCAAGTTACCTTAAAAGATGCGCTAACCTATGCGCTTCAAAACAATGCCCGTGTTCGCAAATCGAAACTCGACATTGAAGGTGGACGATATAAGGTACAAGAAGTAAGGGCACAGGCTTTACCTCAACTTACTGGTACTGCTGGCTTAACTTACAATCCAATCATTGGGCAATTGGTCGCCGATTTTGGCGGTCAGGCACAAGCTATTAAGTTAGGACAAAACTGGAATTCTAATGCTGGCGTACAGCTTTCGCAACAATTGTTTAATCAACAGGTTTTTACAGGTTTGCAAGCGGCACGCTCCAGCGAAGAATATTACAACCTCACCTCACAGTTAACCGAAGAACAAATAATTGAATTGGTTGCCAATAACTATTATCAGGTTTTGGTGAACAGACAGCAATTAAATGTACTGGATACCAACATCAAAAATGTTAAAACAGTTGAGAAAGTAATCTCTAACCAGTTTAAAAATGGTTTGGCACGAAAAATCGACGTAGACCGGATCAGCGTAAATTTAACCAACTTAAATACTCAAAGAGAGCAAGTGGTTAACGCGATTGTTCAATTGGAAAACCAGCTAAAATTTTCTATGGGGATGCCGGTAAGCACACCTATCCAATTACCAGTAACTGAGTTAACACAGGTTACACAGTTGCCGGTTTTTACTGATTCAGTTGATTTGGCAAATAGAACAGAGGTTAGATTACTCAACACGCAAGATAAACTACTTAGCTTACAGCGTAAAGCTTACCTGGCAGAATATTATCCATCGTTGGCGTTAACAGGCAACTACACTTATTCTAGTCAGAGTGATGGATTCGATTTTTTAAGCTCGAATGCTGCAGCTATTGGCTACGGAGCATCGGCGATAGGTTTAACTTTACGTGTTCCAATTTTTAACGGTTTTTTAACGCGTTCAAAAGTTCGCCAGGCAAATGTTGAAATTTTGAAAGCCAAGGAAGACAGAAAGGAATCAGTAAACTCGCTGAACCTGGCCTACGAAAATGCTAAAATTCAACTTCGCAACAACTTGAATACCATTAATTCACAACGTAAAAACGTAGAGTTGGCTCAAGAGATTTACAAAAGCACTCAAAATAACTATAACAACGGGTTGGCTTCTTTAACTGATTTATTGGACACAGAAAATTCACTTACATCATCTCAAAACAGTTATACCCAGGCTTTATTAAACTATAAAATAGCCGAAATACAATTAATAAAATCAAACGGAAATATTAAATCGCTAGTACAATAAAAATGAAAAGAATAATTATCATCATTGTTGTAGTTATTGTTGCCCTTGGCGCAATTGCTTATGTTTTAACAAACAACAAGAAAAAGGCAGAAGAAACGACAGCATTTATCGCGAAGGGCAGCGGCGCTGTTGCTGTTAAAACCGCTACAGTTGAGCGTAAAGAAATTAACCTGGATTTTACGGTGAATGGTACTTTTGCGGCTAATCAAGAATTAAACTTCATGGCTGAAAACTCTGGTCGTGTAAGCAAAATTTTTGTAGAAGAAGGTAGTCGTGTAAGCAAAGGAACAGTATTGGCTAGAATTGATGCTGAGATTTTAAATACGGATAGAGAAACTGCCGAAGCTACTTATCAAAATGCACAGAAAGACTTACAACGTTATGAAAGCTCTTTCAAAACAGGTGGTGTAACTCAACAGCAGGTAGATCAGGCACGTTTAACTGCTCAAAATGCTAAAATTCGTTTACAGCAACAACAACGTAAGTTAAATGATGCTAACATTAGATCATCAATTAACGGTATCGTAAACAAGAAAATGATCGAAGTTGGCGCTGTTGTAGCACCAGGCACTCAATTATTCGAATTGGTAGATGTTTCAAAGTTAAAGTTGAAAGTAAACGTTAACGAAAGCCAGGTGGCTAACTTAAAAATCGGCGATGCAGTTCAAATACAATCGTCTGTTTTTCCACAGGATAAATTTACCGGTAAAGTAACCTTCATTGCTGCTAAAGCTGACGAAACTTTAAACTTTCCTATCGAAGTAGAAGTAACAAACAATGTTAAAAATAGTTTAAGAGCCGGTATGTATGGTTCAGCGGTTTTTAAATTCCCTAAACAGGCGCCCGCTATTTTGGTACCGCGTACAGCTTTCGTTGGTAGCGTAAGCAGTAACGAAGTATATATTTTAGATAAAGCTAAAAATACCGCTCAAACCCGTAAAGTAGTTTCAGGACGTATTTTGGGTGAAAACGTAGAGGTGATAGATGGCTTAAAAGAAGGTGAAACGGTAATTACCAGTGGCCAAATTAACTTAAACGAAGGCACACCAGTTACGGTTATTAAGTAAAACGTCGAAAGTAAAAAGTAGAAAGCTCCGAGCCTAAACGCTTGGCGCTAAACCGGCCAGCTAATCGCTGTACGCCAAACGCAATACCAAGAAAGAATGAAAATCACTGACATATCAATAAAAAGACCTTCATTGGTTATTGTGGTATTTACCGCACTAACACTGATGGGTTTATTGAGTTATTTCTCGTTGGGATACGAACTTTTACCAAAGTTCTCTTCTAACGTAGTATCTATCTCAACTATCTACCCTGGTGCTTCACCTAATGAGGTAGAAAGTACCGTTACCAAAAAAATTGAGGATGCGGTTTCCTCAATGGAAAATATCAAAAAAATCAATGCCAACTCTTATGAGAGTTTATCTGTGGTAATTATTACCCTTACCGATAAAGCGGAGATTGATATTGCCTTAAATGATGCACAAAGAAAGGTAAATGCAATTTTAGCCGATTTACCGGATGATGTAAAACAACCATCATTAAGTAAGTTCTCTTTAGATGACTTTCCGGTAATCACGATGTCTGCATCAGGCAACATGGACGATATTTCGTTCTACGATTTGATGGACAAACGTATTGCACCAATTATTTCGCGTGTACCAGGTGTGGCACAGGTAAACTTAATTGGTGGTTCTGAGCGTGAAATTAAAGTAGCAATGGATGCAAAAAAACTGCAAGGTTACGGCTTATCAGTTCCTGCAATTCAGCAAGCTATTTTATCTTCTAACTTAGATTTCCCTACCGGAAGTGTTAAAACAAGAGCGCAAGACATTTTGGTTCGTTTATCTGGTAAATACGCCAGTGTAGAAGACATGCGTAACCTAGTGGTGAGTACCAGTAAAGATGGTGCCCAAATTCGCTTAGGTGATATTGCCGACGTTCAGGATACGCAGAAGGAAACAGAAAAAATTGCCCGTATTAACCGAGCCAACTCTATTGCGGTTCAAATTATTAAACAAAGTGATGCCAACGCGGTAACGGTAAGTGAGGGTACAAAGCAAACCATCGAAAAACTTAAAGCCGATTACAAAAATGTTGGTTTAGATATTAAAATTGTAAACGATAGTTCGGTCTATACGCTAGAATCGGCCGATGCGGTAATTCACGATTTAATGCTTGCTGTTGTGCTGGTAGCAATTGTAATGCTTTTCTTCTTACACAGTTTGCGTAACGCTGTAATCGTAATGATTTCGATTCCGGCATCGTTAATTGCAACATTTATTGGTATTGCTTTATTCGGTTATACCTTGAATTTAATGTCGTTATTGGGTCTATCCCTCGTGGTAGGTATCCTGGTCGATGATGCGATTGTGGTTTTGGAGAACATTCAGCGCCACATGGAGATGGGTAAAAACAGGGTTAGAGCAGCTTCTGATGCAACCCGTGAAATTGGTTTTACCGTAGTTTCCATCACGTTTGTAATCGTGGTGGTGTTCTTCCCGATTGCGGTAAGTACCGGTATGGTGGCCAACATTTTACGTCAGTTCTGTGTGGTGGTAATCATTTCAACATTGCTTTCGTTGGTAGCATCATTTACAATCGTACCATTAATTTTCTCTCGTTTTGGTAAATTAGAACGTATTGAAGGAAAAAATATCTTCGGAAAATTCATCCTTTGGTTTGAAAAACAATTGCGCAAGTTTACCCAGTGGATTACCAATCTTTTGGAATGGACGTTAAAGCACAAGGCGCTTACCTTGGTCATGATGGTGGTATTGTTCTTCTCATCATGTGGTTTATTAGCAGGTGGATACATTGGTTTTGAGTTTTTCCCTAAATCAGATAAAGGCGAGTTCTTATTACAAATAGAAATGCCTAAAGATGTTTCTTTGGAACAAACCAACTTCTACACGCAAAAAGCTGAGGATTATTTAAGCAAACAGAAAGATGTAATTCAAACCATTGCTACGGTTGGTCAATCGAGTGAAGGTATGGGCGCAAGTCAATCTACGGCTTATAAATCCGAAATCAACGTAAAATTAAAGGAGAAAGAAGAGAGAGGAAATGTTTCTTCGGATATCATTTCCACTACTTACACCCGCGAATTAGAGAAAGTATTGGTAGGTGCCAAAATTAAAACCGTTCCGATTGGTATTTTGGGAACTGCCGATGATGCACCAATCCAATTGGTGGTAATGGGTTCTGAGTTGGATAGCGTTTTAGCTTTTGCACAAAAGGCACAAAATGTTCTTGCAAAAATTCCTGGAGCTACACAAACTAAATTATCAGTAGAAAAAGGAACGCCAGAGATCAACGTAAAGGTAGATCGTGATAAAATGTCGGCTTTGGGCCTTACGCTGCAAACAGTAGGTGCAACCATGCAAACTGCCTTTGCGGGTAATACCGACGGTAAATTTCGTCAGGGAGAATATGAGTACGATATCAACATTCAATATCAAGATTTCGACAGAAAAGATATTGATGATGTTCGTAACCTAATCTTCACTAACCAGGCCGGCCAACAAATCAAGCTTTCGCAGTTTGCCGATATTAAAGAAGGTTCTGGCCCAAGTTTACTAGAGCGTTTAAATAAATCGACTTCGGTAACGGTAAAAGCCCAAACTGTTGGTGTACCAACGGGTACAGTTGTTACCAACTTCCAAACCGAGCTGGATAAATTGAAAAAACCAGCCGGAATCAGCTTCTATTGGGCGGGTGACCAAGAAAATCAAAGTGAAGGATTTGGTACTTTAGGTATTGCCTTACTTGCAGCGATTGTATTGGTTTATCTAATCATGGTGGCCTTATACGATAGTTTTGTTTATCCGTTGGTAGTAATGTTCTCTTTACCGCTAGCCTTGATTGGTGCCTTGCTTGCCCTGGCTTTAACCAATAACGCATTGGGTATCTTCACTATTTTAGGTTTCATTATGCTGATGGGTTTGGTGGCAAAGAATGCGATTATCCTCGTCGATTTTACCAACCAAATGAAAGCACAAGGAAAGTCTACTCACGAGGCTCTTATCTTAGCTAACCATGCCCGTTTACGCCCGATTTTGATGACAACCATTGCCATGGTAATTGGTATGTTGCCTATCGCGTTGGCCAGTGGCGCAGGTGCCGATTGGAAAAACGGTTTGGCTTGGGTTATTATCGGTGGTTTAACGAGTTCGCTCTTCTTAACATTGGTCGTTGTACCTGTGATGTATCAAATTTTCGACAATATGTTGCACAAATTTGGTTATGATAAAAAGGGTCAAACTATTGATGATTTAATGGTTGAGCCTTACGATCACAAAGATGTAAATGAATATGATTTAGATCACGGTCATTAAAATATTAATTCATCCACATTAACAATCAATCAGGTCGCCTCCCAAAGGCGACCTTTTTTTGGCTAATAATTTTTAGGAAAGGTGCTTCACTTTGTCATCGGATCGTGCAGTCGGGCTGTTCGTTAAATCTTTTAGTAAAAGGCAGTTCAATTTTTAAGTTTGTACCACTAAAAATATATCACTTCCATCCCGTTTAGGTACAAAAGCAGTACAAAAACCAACTTTTCAAACAAAATATTAGGCAACATTGTATATTAGTAATATGTTTAAAGTTGCTTTAACTCTCATTTTAATCATCGCTTCACTGTTAGCAAATGCTCAACATCCCCCTGTTTTTCCAGCGATGACAACAGATTCATCATTTATTAAAATTGCCGATCTCAATATCAATTTAGTTAAATACTCATACAAGCCTAATGGAGTAAAGTTTCTGGTGGTTCATGATAATGAAGATACTGGCGTAAAGGCTGGTTTTGATTATATTCGCTGGAGTGGTGGGGAGCTAATTGATAGCCAGTACGGTGGTGTACGTGATTATGTTTTCACTCACATGGACGATCAATATCGAATAGATCCAAATGCAATTTATACGCAGCGGGGTGTAAATAGCAGACTTAAAAAGGATTATTTTAGCTCTAACGAGGTAGAAAAACTAATTCTGGATGCGGGTAAGCAAATTGTTGATTTTTACGATCCAAAATCAACTGGCTACATTTTAACATTACACAACAATGCTGATGGTGGTTTTGGCATTTCTTCTTATTTGCCTGGCTATGATTTATCCAGCACAGCTGATTCTGTATTTATAAATTTTGAAATGGATGGAGATGATTTACTTTACGTAACTGAACCAAGATTATTTACAAGCCTGAAGAAAGCCAATGTGAATGTGATATTGCAATCGAAATTTGCTGAAAATGATGGATCACTTTCCGTATACGCCATGCAAAATAGCATTCCTTATATTAATGTAGAGGTGCAACACGGCCATCAATATGAAAACCTAAGGTTGATTGAATTGGCGATCGCTACGTTGAGGGAATTTTATCTCGTTAAGAAAGAATAGAGCATATCAATTGCAGTTAATTTTCATTAAATTTGATTTATGGGCATACTTGTTAGTGTAAAAAATCAGCAAGAGGAAAAAGTTTTGATTGCTTTTTTAGAAAGTTTAAATTATAAGTATCAATCGGGAGTTGAAGATAAAGCTGATGATATGGAGAGCGACTTTGCTAATCAATATAATGAGGAGATAAATCAAGCCGACACACAAATTGCTAAAGGTGAATTCATTTTACATGAAGATGTGGAAGCATATTTTGCAAAAAGGCGTAATTCAAACACATGAGAATAAAGTGGAATAAACTTGCAATTATTCAACTTTTAAATATTATTCAATACCTGGAAGACAACAATCTTTTAGATTACGCAATCAAGATAGAAAAACAAATTTTATCATAAATAAGATCTTTACCAGTCAACTTCGATGTTTACCAAACAGATCGTTTAAAACGAAATAATGATAGAAGTTTCTATGCAGTTGAAATTGACGGCTATAGAATATCATTTAGGAAACTAGATCAGGAAATTAGAATACTAAGGATTAGACATTCGGCAAGAAGACCGTTTACCAGATAAATACTCTATGATCTACTCAATAGCTTTTATCTTTGTTACCAAAAAACTCACTAATAACCCAAACACCCCAATTACGGCATACGAGTATTGAAGGCTGGACAATGCTGAAATATAACCAATGAGGGGAGGTCCCATCAAAAAGCCTAAGTAACTCACACTAGAAACCATCGCGATAGCCATACCCGCCGACATTTTCCCATTTTTGCCGGCAACGCTGTAAACTGTAGGAACGATACTCGATACACCTATACCAACTAACATAAAACCGATAGTTGCTGGAATAATATAAGGCAGGAATACAGAAAGAAACATCCCAGAAGATATAATTAAACCACTGATTTGAATGGTTTTTTTTCGTCCTAGGCTAGCAATAATTCGATCACCCACAAACCTCCCGGTGGCCATCATGACCATAAAAGAAGCGTAACCTAAAATTACTAAAGAAGATGGTGCTTTAACGATTTCCTTGAAATAAACCCCGCTCCAATCGAACATGGCACCTTCTGTGGCCATGCTACAAAAACCAATAATTCCTAGCTGTAAAAGAACGCCTTCAGGCTTTACAAAAAGCTTTCCTTTCCGTTCAGTTCTCGTTCCTTTGCCAGGAACCAAGTGTTTATAATTTAAGAATACGTTTATAAAAATTAAAGCGACAATAATCCAGAAATGATGATAAGGAACAATATGGAGATTAACCATTAATAAACCAACCAATGCCCCAGTGAAACCTGCAATACTCCAGGCGCCGTGAAAAGATGTCATAATAGGGCGACCAAATAATTTTTCTGCTTCTGAACCTTGTGTATTTACCGCAATATTGCACATATTTCCTATTACACCAAAGAGAAAGAGAAATGCGGCTAAGTGCCAGGAAGCCGTAGCCAGCCCCAGATTACTTAAGGCCAAAACATATAAGGGAGCCGTGATGGTCAAAATAGTTTTACTGCCATATTTGGTTACCAACCCACCTGAAATTGGCATAGTAACCAATTGCCCCAACGGAAGCGCCAACAAAATACTGCCAAGTTCGCCATCTGATAAATTTAAGCTGTGTTTGATATCAGGAATTCTACTCGCCCAGGAGGCAAATGCAATACCTTGGCCAAAATAAAACAATGAAACCGCTAACCGAATCCGGTTTGGAGAACTTTGGATTTGAACGGTTTTAACTTCTGCCTGATTTAAAACTTCCTGATGCGTACTATTCTCTTCCAAAACTTGATTTTTAATATCCGGGGATCTGGCTGCAAAGTTCCTCAAATCAAATGGCAATTAAAAGATGTATTTATCATTTTAACTTAATAAAACCAAGTGGTATAATTATTTTAATTCGAGCCTACGGTTAAAAATAAAAAAACCGCCAAAAAGGCGGTTTTAAATTATTGGTAGAAATGATATTTATATTCTATTCGGCTGGAAAAATTTTACTACACCATCGCCCTCGCTGGCAACAATAAGTAAACTTCTTCCATTCGGACTATCTTTTGGTTTTACAAATAATAAACCTTCCGGGGCATCTCCTGTACCAAACAATTGAACAAATTTAGGAGCAGATGGTGTGCTCACATCATAAACTGCAATCATATCTACTCTTTCCATACCGATAAAAGCCAGGGTTTTGCCGTTTACTTCTGCCACTGTAACACCTTCAACTTCCACTCCTTTGTTATCCGATCGGGTATCATCGTATTTGCCAGCATCGATAACCCGCTGTTCCAAATCTTTACCTACGTTGGCAATTAGTGCACCCGTATTTGCATTAATAATGCTCATGCTTCTTCCGCCAGTAGCATAAAGTTCATCGTAATCTCCATCCCCGTCAGTATCGCCAAAGGCTTTCGTTACCGTTAATCTACCCAGGTTTGCATCTAGTTGCAAAGTTGCCGCTGTAGGAAATTTTGTTGGATCTAACTTTAAACTTTTCACTCTTGCTTCTTCATCGTAACCTTTCCATGCTCTCGTATCACCTTCATTCGCTAATGCCAGATAAGATGTACCGCCAGTGCTGAAGTACGAAATGGCATCTGGTAAATAGAATGCTTTAATTGGCCAGTTTTCCAACTGAATCTTCTTTCCGCTTTTTTCGTCGTCGCTTACATCCCAGGCATTTTCGGCCAAGCTTATATCTCTTGTTCCTAGCGGAGTAATTTTAGTAATCGTTCCGGCAATGATATCAACTTCGGCAACACCATTATTTTCCTGCAAGGTTACATAAGCTTTCTTCGAATCGGAACTTACTGCAATGTATTCCGGTTCAATATCTTGAGCAAAACTTGCTTTCGGACCATATATTCTAAAACCGCCCGCCACCAAAGTTGCTCTTTGCGATTCGAAAGCTGAGAAATCTAAAGTTTTAACTGAATAATTATCTTTGATATTAATCACTGATACCGTCCCTATTGGATCTACAGTATATTCATCATTGGGTTCGCCTTCATTTGCAGAAAGAATATAGTTTCCATCAGGGCTAAATGTTACCATATCGGGCATGGCGCCAACAGTCACTTTTTTTACTTCTGACAAATCTGATGTTTTCAATATTGCTACATCTCCATTGCCTTGCTTACTTGCTCCATCTAAAGCTATAGCCAATAAGCCATTGCTCACGGCAACACTATTAATCCCTGCGTTATTGGCATATAAAAGTGTTTTTATTTTGGTCACTGTAGGATAACTGGCTAAATCCAATACCTCAACTTTAGCACCACCGTCGTTGCTCACCACAAAAAGCTTCTTAGTTGAAGGATCGTAAGCGGTGATTTCTGCTGCGGTTTCGCCGCCCAAATCTACTGAGGCTGTTTCCTTAAAACTCGCAATATCTTCGGCCACAATCGGCTCTCCTGTATCTACCGGTTCTGTTGTTTTTTTACAGGCGCTTAAAGCAATCGTTGCAACCAATAAGGCAACGAAAAGTTTTTTACAATTCATGGTTTATTTAATATCTGAACCGCAAAAATAAATTTGAACAACGCTGTTTTTCAGTCGGTACTTGTTATCATTTTGTTAAGGAATTGAGGGAGCTTAGGGCATGGAGTTTGAAGCTTGGAGTTTAGAGTTTGGGGTTTGGAGTTCAGAGCATAACGTTTAGCGCAAGGAACGAATACACGGGCGCATAACTTTGTATGATATGCTATGGGTTTTGCATGAGGGATAGCAGTGGAAATCCTTTTTGTTGTTATCCTGAGCGTCGTCGGAGGACAATAAAAAGATTTGAACGAATAGCCCGACCCTTGCGTAGCTTGGGGCATGCCCGAAATTTTAAAAAATCTTTGAGAGATCTCCATATTTCAATGAAAATGACGATAATTAAAAAATCAGTTTCACAAAAAAAGCCGATAATTTCTTATCGGCTTCGTTATATCATTGATCTGTGAAGACACAGACCAAGACAATTAAATATGTATCGCTCTGTTTTCAGTTGCAGCCATTGCTGCTTCTTTCAATGCCTCGGTATAAGTTGGGTGAGCGTGGCAAGTACGGGCGATATCTTCAGCAGAAGCTCGGAATTCCATTGCAATAACTGCCTCAGCAATCATATCCGCAGCACGTGGACCGATCATATGTACACCTAAAACTTCATCTGTTGCGGCATCAGCCAAAACCTTGATAAAACCATCGGTATCCATGCTGGCTTTCGCACGTCCGCTTGCTTTAAATGGAAATGAGCCTGCTTTATATTTTGTACCTTTTTCTTTCAATTGCTCTTCTGTTAAACCAACAGATGCAACTTCTGGCCAGGTATAAACAACGCCTGGAATGAGGTTATAATTGATGTGTGGTTTTTGTCCGGCAATTGTTTCAGCTACATAAATTCCTTCATCTTCTGCTTTGTGGGCCAACATAGCGCCCGTAATTACATCGCCAATGGCATAAACACCTGGTACCGAAGTTTCTAAATGCTCGTTTACCGGAACTTTCTTACCTCTTTCTTCAATAGTGATTCCAATTTTATCTAAGCCTAAACCTTCAGTGTAAGCTGTACGGCCAACCGCTACAATACAATAATCGGCGTCTAAAGAAATAGTTTCGCCTTTTGGATTTTCAGCAGTTACCGTAACCGTTTTACCCTTTGTGGTTGCGCCGGTAACTTTATGGCCCATGTAAAATTCCATGCCTAAGTTTTTCTTCAATACACGTTGAAGTTCTTTACCCAAACTTGCATCCATGGTTGCAATAATAGTTGGCAAAAATTCAACCACAGAAACTTTTGTGCCTAAACGGGCATAAACCGAACCTAATTCTAAACCAATAACTCCACCTCCAATAACCACCATCGATTTTGGAACTTCTTTAATATTTAAAGCCTCAGTTGAGGTAATGATACGTTTTTTATCAATTGGCAAAAATGGTAACGTAGTAGGTTTTGAACCCGTTGCTATAATTACGTTTTTGGCTGTTAATGTTTCAGTAGAACCATCTGTCTTAGTGATTAAAACAGTATTTTTATCTACAAATGAACCCAAACCTTCGTACGAATCAATTTTGTTTTTCTTGAATAAATAAGTGATCCCGGCAGTATTCTGTGCAACAACATCGTCTTTACGAGCGATCATTTGGGGCATATTTACTTTCAGGTTTTTTAAATCGATACCATGAGTGGTAAAAGTATGAGCAGCGTTGTGGTAATGCTCTGAAGAATCTAACAAAGCTTTCGATGGAATACAACCAACGTTAAGGCAAGTACCTCCAAAAGTTTTGTATTTTTCTATAACGGCAGTTTTTAACCCTAACTGAGCACAACGGATTGCGCCAACATAACCGCCCGGCCCTGAACCGATAACAACGACATCGTATTGCATAATTTCTTGAGAATTTTGATTAATCAAAGGTAGGGAAAAAGGCGGAAAGCTGAAAGTCAAAAGCGCTAACCTGCAATGGAAAAAGCACAATTTTACAATGAAAAAGGATTGATATTGAAATATCTAACCTTGTTTTAATCTGTGTAGCCTTAAGATGGTTTAGGCTACTACGCGCTGCGTTTAAAAGCTTAAGACACTACAAAATTCCATGCTCCAGGATATAAGTTTTCACGTGAGCGAAATTTAAAAATAGTTGGTCGGCAATTTTTAATTTTTGGTGAGCCCTAACATTATTTTGCACTGCATAGGTCATTATTCCAGCTGCCATTGCCGATTTTACACCATTTATAGTATCTTCAAATACAATACATTCGTCTTTCTGGAGCCCCAGTTTTTGAACGCAAATATTGTAACTTTCAGGATCAGGCTTGCTTTTCGTTACATCGGTTCTTGTGACAAATAATGTAAAATATTTAGCCAATCCATTTCTCGCAAAAACCGCATCTACATCTATTTTCGGGCTTGCAGTAACCACGGCCAGGGTAAATCCCTTATCGTAAAAATACTGAACAAAATCTAGTGCAAATGGCATTAGGGCAATATCTTTTGTTCTAAATCCATCGAAGGTGAGTTGCTCTCTTCGCTTTATAAAATCATCCAGATCTGCATCTATTTTATACTTGCTGATAATCGTTTTTGCATTTTGAGGCAAAGGAATACCAGCATAATTGCTCAGCCAATCCTTGAAATCAAGCACCACATGATATGGGGAAAGAAACTCATTCCAACAATCAAAGTGAAACTTTTCGGAATCAATTAATGTTCCATCTAAATCAAATAGCAGCGCTTTTATTTTACTCATATTTTTTAAAGTTTATCAACCAGATTTTCCTTCTGGATGATTACACAGATTAATAGATTTCAAAGATTAAAATTGTTTTTCCGCCTGGCATCTAACTTCCGCCTCGGATTTTCGAATCTAACCTACGGACTTTCAGATTACCTGATCACTTCAAATAAAAAAAATTGTTGAACTTGTGCTTTACCAAAATTGTTATCTACACAGAAAATTAATGTATTATTTCCATTTGGCAATTTCGGCCCAAAAGTAATCCCTTCAATATTATCAATATGCATATTCAAAGAATCGAAATCGAAAAGCAGTTTTTTATTTAATGGTTTAGGCGGATTAGCAATAAAAGATGGGTTGTTGATTACATTTTCAGCGCCATCCAAATCAACCAAATAGAGTTTTACAAAAGAGTGATCATCGCGTCCTTTTGCCCACGCTCTTTCCATCACCAATAGCGTATGATTATTTATAGTCAGAATTTCAGAAATACCATTCAAATTCCAATCACTTTCTGCTGTCGGCTTAATTGGCAAAGCATCTAATCTGTATGCATATTGTGCTGTATTTTGTTTTTTATCTACATCAAATTTCACAATTCTTGTTAAGGCTCGATCAAATTCGAAATGCGACTGCTCACCGTCTTGATATAAGGGTTCCTCTAAACTGGCATATAAAGTTTTGAAATTATCTGCATAGGCTAAACCTTCAAAAAAGGCATTTTTACGAACGCCGTAATGCTGTTTGGTGATGTGAAAACCTGCAGGAAGCGGAATGGTATCTACATATTTTCCTGTTGTAGAAATGAATGTTAGTGCAGGCTGAACAATAGTTGTGTCCGTTTTTCTGTAAAGTCGTTCGCCCTCGTTGCTCCAAACAAAAGTTTGTTTTATCGGGTTATAGCGAACCGACTCTCCATCAGCTTTTGAATTTTTACCGTATTGATATTTCGGATATTGCGTTCCATCTTTTTGCAGGATAAAGGTAACTCCTGTTAACCTAACCGTATCTATTTTACTTTCTTTGATATCAATTTCTGCGGTGTAAATTCTCGCTGGACTAAACTGCGATGGATCGTCGCTAATCAGATAATATTGATTGTTTTTTGTGTCATAATCAATACCGGATAAACCACCCACCAATGTATTCTGGAAAGTTCCATTAAGCGGCATAATGTATTCGCTCAAAAATTTTAGGGATGAAATCGAATTTTCCTTATTTCTATCAACAACATTTTTTGTTGTGGAACACGAAGAAAACAATAGGATAGCAACAAAATTGAAAAGGGAGATTTTCGAGAATATTTTTTTCAAATCGAAATGTTTTGGTGGCAAAAGTATAGAATTTGATGAAATAAATAAGCCGTTCCAATTTAATATTGAAACGGCTAAATTTTTTATCCCATGAATGGTTTAAAACAACTTGCCAATGATGCGATAAGAAATCTTATCTCCATCGATAACTTCTTCGTAATAAACATCGGTAGGAGAAACAAAATACTTCTCATTTTTAATGGTTACCTCTCTACATCCATCTGGCAACTGTGTAATAATTTCGCCTATTTGATGGGTATCAACCGGGCCATCAGTTGTATTTAACACGCCATCTTTTCCAGCAACAATATAAACCGTAGCGCCATCTGCATTTTGGCCCTGAGTATAGTAAACACCTTTATATTCATAGTAGTCTACCCCATCAATAGTGACCAGGTTTGCATCTTGTGGCAAGCTTGGTACTTCTGCTCCAACTGGTGGTACTACTACTTCATATTGGTTATTATTTTGCTGATAAAATAATCCCCCGGAATAATAAAACTGGTTCGGACCATAATTAAACGGGTAATAACCATATGGTAAAACGCCAATTCTAAAACCTAAAAACGGCCTGTAAAAATTATAATAGCTGTAATATGGTCGATAGTATGGTCTTCGAAAACCTGGGCGATACCCATAACCCGGCCGGTAATTTCCACCTGGGCGAAATCCTGGTCTGTTATAACCTGGTCTGTTGTAACTATACCCAGAGCGTTCAGGCCTGCCTGAATTGGAGCGACCAAATCCTAGATCTATTGACGTGTTTGAACCTCTATTTGGAACCTGCGACATCCTATTATTTGATGGAGCCTGCATAGAAGGCTGCCTCGATATACTACCTCTTGATGGTGAAACGGAGCTTGACCTACCGCCTCCAGCACTTGATGAACCCCCGCTACTTCTACTTGGGCGTTGAGCTGAAACACTTTCGACAGTCAAAGTTGTCATCATCGCTACCGCAGCCAAAATAACTATTCCTTTATTTAATAACCTTTTCATGTTTGTTTAAATTAATCATAAATATGACGAGTAAAGCATTCGAAAGATTAGTCGTTAACATTATTTAACTAAATTCTGATGGAGCAATGACGATCGCCTCTAAGGCAGCTAACAAACCTTTTACGGGATGTTTTTTCTAATCAATTTCTAATCACCTATATTTAAATTTTATTACTAAAAACCAAACCTGAATGAACTTTTCAAGATTTTTAAGTCTCCTATTTTGTTTGTTTATTTCCACTCCACTATGGGCTCAGCAACCTGATTCGGCTTATGTTAGAGAAAACTACACTAAAATAGAACGTCAAATACCCATGCGAGATGGAGTTAAACTCTTCACTTCCATTTACATACCCAAAAATCAATCCAAAAAATATCCATTTTTGATTAACCGAACGCCTTACACAGTTGCTCCATATGGTGCCAATAATTATAAAATAAGCCTGGGAAATTTCCCTGCTATGGCTCGTGAGGGCTTTATCTTCGTTTTTCAGGATGTACGCGGACGTTGGATGAGTGAAGGTACTTTTGAAGATATTCGGCCACAAACTAACAAAAAAGGTAAAACGGCTATTGATGAAAGTACCGATACCTATGATACCATAGATTGGTTAATAAAAAACGTGAAAGACAATAATGGCAAAGCAGGGATTTATGGAATTTCTTATCCTGGATTTTATTCCACTACTTCCCTACCAAATGCGCACCCAGCTTTGAAAGCTGTTTCGCCACAAGCACCCGTTACCGATTGGTTTATGGGTGATGATTTTCACCACCGTGGCACCTTGTTTTTAATGGACGCTTTCAGTTTCATGAGTAGCTTCGGTGTTCCACGTCCAAAACCGATTACGCCAGATAAAGGGCCAAAAGGTTTCCAATTCCCTATTCAGGATAACTATCGCTTCTATTTGGAATCAGGCTCGGTAAAGAACTTAAAGGAAAAGTATTTTGCTGATAGCATTAAATTTTGGAATGATTTATTTAAACACCCAAACTTAGATACCTTTTGGAAAGTACGATTGATTACTCCGCACTTAAAAAATGTTAAACCAGCTGTGATGGTGGTTGGTGGTTTCTTCGATGCCGAAGATGCTTATGGAACTTTCGACACTTACAAAGCCATTGAAAAACAAAATCCAGGAGCTACCAATATTCTTGTGGCTGGGCCGTGGTTTCATGGAGGCTGGGTACGAGGTGATGGTTCATCTTTTGGCGATATTCAGTTCGGAGCTAAAACAAGTATCGATTATCAACAAGAGTTTGAACTTCCTTTTTTTAAACACTACCTAAAAGATGAAGGAGATTTTAACGCTGCCGAAGCAAACATTTTTGTAACGGGATCTAACCAATGGAAAAAATTTGCAAGCTGGCCACCTCAAGAGATTGAAACTAAAAATTTATACCTGCAACCTAACGGAAAATTGAGCTTTGAAAAAGTAGGCAGAACCGATAGCTGGGACGAATATGTGAGCGATCCGAATAATCCTGTACCTTATCAGGATGGCGTTCAGGCAAGAAGAACCCGAGAATACATGATCGATGATCAACGTTTCGCTGCCAGAAGACCTGATGTAAAAACATACCAAACAGATGCTTTAGCGGAAGACATTACCCTAACAGGACCAGTGTTGGCGAACCTGGTCGTTTCTACTACAGGAACAGACGCTGACTATGTGGTTAAATTAATTGATGTTTATCCGGAGGATGAACCAAACCCGAATCCGAATCCTAAAAACATTATTATGGGAGGATATGAAATGCTGGTTCGTGGTGAGATTATGCGTGGCAAATACCGCAACAGTTTCGAAAAACCCGAAGCCTTTACTCCTGGTGCTATTACTAAAGTAAATTATCCATTGCCAGATGTGGCACATACTTTCAAGAAAGGACACAAAATCATGATTCAAATTCAGAATTCATGGTTTCCTTTAGCTGATCGTAATCCACAAAAATTCATGGATATCTACCAGGCAGAACCAGGCGACTTTCAAAAAGCAACACACAAAATTTATCATGATGTAAAAAACAGTTCGTTTATAACGGTTTCAGTTTTGAAGTAAACATGTAATAAACCACCCCCAACCCCTCCTTGAAAATAAGGAGGGGAGCCCCGTTCTTTAGCCGACAACAATACCATTAAACACAACGTAATCAGCCTTTTGATAAAAGCACAACATAATTAAACTTCACCTATCCAACTCCCCTCCTATTTTAGGAATGGCTGGGGGTGGTAAATATAGTATCCAAGCCAACACAGAACTTTAATAAATAGGCAATAGATTAAACTCCCACTGCCCAACTCCCCTCCTATTTTAGGAGGACAAAGGGGTGGTAAATAAATCATCAATGAAAAAACTACTTACCCTTCTCTCCATTGCACTAAGCATTGCAAGCGCAAATGCCCAAATGCTTGGCAAAAATCAAGTAAACTCAAGAGCCGATAGTTTACGTGGAACGCTTACACCCTTACGAACTTGTTACGATATTAATTATTACCACTTGGATGTGAAAATTGATATCGACCAAAAATCAGTTGCAGGAAGCAATGAATTTGCTTTCACCGCTACGCAGGATTTTAACAAGCTGCAATTTGATCTTTTCGATAATCTGAAGGTTGAAAAAGTAGTTTATAATAACTCAGCATTAAAATTTTCAAGAGAATATAATGCGGTTTTTTTAATCTTCCCTAAAACAATTAAAAAAGGAAGCAAAGACAGATTTACCGTTTTTTATTCTGGGAACCCGAGGGTAGCTAAAAATGCCCCATGGGATGGTGGCTTTATCTTTAAGAAAGATTCTGCAGGAAATCCGTTCGTTTCCGTAGCGTGTCAGGGTTTAGGAGCCAGTGTTTGGTGGCCAAATAAAGATCATCAAAGCGATGAAGTGGATAGCATGCTCATTAGCATCAGCGTACCCAATACACTGCAAGAAATATCAAATGGCCGATTAAAAAATACGGTTGACAAGGCTGATGGTTACAAACAGTACAACTGGTTTGTTAGCAACCCGATTAACAATTATGATGTAAGTTTCTATATCGGAAAATACGCCCATTGGAAAGATAGTTATGATGGCGAAAACGGAAAATTATCGATTGATTATTGGGCACTCCAGGTGGATAGCGCAAAAGCCCGTCCACACTGGGATGCTGACGTAAAACCGATGTTAAAATGCTTCGAGTACTGGTTTGGGCCCTATCCTTGGTATAAGGATGGCTACAAATTGGTTCAGGCACCACACTTGGGCATGGAGCACCAGAGCGCTGTGGCATATGGAAATCAATTTAAAAAAGGCTATTTAGGTCGAGATTTAAGCGGAACAGGGCATGGTTTAAAATGGGATTTTATTACCGTACACGAAAGTGGCCATGAATGGTTTGGAAATAATATTACCACTAAAGATCTTGCAGACATGTGGGTGCATGAAGGCTTTACTAATTACTCTGAAACGCTGTTTACAGAATGTACTGATAGTAAGGCATCGGGTAGCGAATATCTAATTGGTATCCGTAAAGGAATTAGCAATGATATTCCAATTATTGGCCCGTATGGCGTAAATAAGGAAGGCTCGGGCGATATGTACCCAAAAGGTGCAAATCTTATTCACAACATCCGTCAGTTAATTAATAATGATGAAAAGTTCAGACAGATTTTACGTGGCTTAAATAAAACTTTCTACCACCAAACGGTAACTACAGCGCAAATAGAGGACTACATTGCTCAGCAAAGTGGATTGAAATTAGATAAAGTTTTCGATCAATATCTTCGCCACACTAACATACCATTACTGGAATATAAAATTCAAAACGGAATACTTTCTTACCGTTGGATAACGGATGTTAAAGGTTTTGACATGCCGGTTCGCGTAACCCTAAAAGATGGGGTTTATAGTTTGATTAAACCAACTAATAATTGGAAAACTATAAAAGTTGATACCAGCATTACTGCCGAAAACTTCAAAAACGATCCTGCATTTTATATTAATATTAAAAAAGGATAGCCAGAATTGAAAGGTATCCAAAACAAAGCCCATTGCATAACGCATTGGGCTTTGTTGTAAATAGATGGTAACAACCCTGCGATTAATAACCAGAAATAAATTTAATCGAGGTTTCATTATCGTGTTGCGATAACAATAATTAGAATCATTTTTAATGCCTATAGGCCAACTACTCACACAGAAAATTGAATTAGTTTTAATAAGCTATGCAACTTTTTGATAAAATGATCGTCTTATAAGAAAAACGTATTCATCAACCGATTGAGGCCATCTCAATTGGCTATAAAACCTTTATCAAAAATGAAAAGAATATTTGCCCTATTATTCGCCGCATTTACCTTAATAACAGGTATCAGCGCAATTGCCAAAGAACAAATTAATATCAAATCAACAAAGCTTAATGATGATGAAAGAGAGGTTAGCAATTTCAATGGCATCGCTTCCGCCGGACCGATAAATGTTGTGGTTACCTTCGGCAGCAAAGAAAGTTGCCGTTTAGAAGGCGATGCTGAAGCGATATCATCGATTATCACTGAAGTGAAGGGCAATGTGTTAATTATTCGTCCTCAAAACAGCATCACTAGCTGGTCTAGAAAATATGATGGTAAAAAAATAACAGCTTACGTATCGGTGAGAGAATTGGCTAGCTTAACCATGAGTGGTTCTGGCAGCATGGTTGTAAATGGAAAAATCAGCATGACCGATTTAACCACCACCATAAGCGGTTCGGGTAGCATCAAAGCTTCGGCAGATGTTGATAAGTACAACGGAGTAATTAGCGGTTCTGGTTCACTGAACATTACAGGCAGCGCCGATCGTGCGAAGATTGTTATCAGCAGTTCAGGATCTTTTGAAGGAAAAAGTTTTGAGGTAGGTGCATTAACCACTACCATAAGTGGTTCTGGAACTGTTCACATCAAAGCAGATGAATCAATTAAAGCGTTCATCAGCGGTTCTGGAAGTTTAAGTTATTCTGGCGATGCAAGTGTTGATAAAACCATCATCGGCTCAGGTAGGGTAAGAAAAATTTAAAAAAGTATAAATATTTTAGTTCGAACGTCTCAATGAAACTTGAGACGTTTTTTTTATGGAGTGAATTTAAGATTTCATTCTCACATCACTTTGCTTCGTTCAATTATCGCTCAGCAAAATCACAAAGCTTTTTTATTACGCAATGCTTGTCAATTAATCAGACCAAGATGCCCTATTTCAGTAAGAAACCTCCTTTTCATTGTGTTCAAATTTTGTGTTCAAACATTTATATTCGTTTTATAATTACTATCAGTGGATGTTTAAATTGAATAGACATTTATTGATCGCACATCGACCAACAATAAATTAATGGTAGAAATAAAATTCAAAAAAAAGAAGTTAATAACATCAACAGTGCTGTGTCTCGCATTTATGATCTTTCTTGTCTATGCCACTATCTACGCATCGAATTCTTACAAACCCATTAGTATTTTTCTACTGCTGGTTGCTATTCATATTTTATATTTTCACAACATTAAAGCACTAAAACTATACTATAAAGGTTATTTTGGCATTAAATTGAATGAAATTGGAATTACCAACAATACTCAGGAAACCAATATTTTTATTCCTTTCGAGGAGATTGTCGAATTTAGAAATGGTTATTATCGCTCGCAAAATCAGATCTATATCGTGACGGTCCACCCTCAAAAATATAATGAAATTAAGCGAAGTACATACCTTCAGTATCTCAATAAGTTGGGAATGCTTTTTAGATCAAAACCAGATTTACTTTGGATTGATGTTAATCTGCTGGATATTACTGAAAAGGAACTGTTAAGCTTACTACGTTTGAAATTAAACAAGCTAAAAGATCAATAATCCATCAAGATTTTGTTAATCCATATTCAACTCTTTATGGCCTACAAAATTTAATATTACATGCATATTAGAAGTACAGGTAATAGTTTTATCAATTTCTAGGTAACACCAAATGCCTAAAAAGGTTTCCTTAATCTAAACACACAGTAGTTTAAAATTGAAACCCAATCACCGTTAAATTTTCTATATAATTTATTTTTTGACTAGCCTTATCAAATTCATCCCACCCTGTGGTATGTACCCGGGTTAAGTTGGTTGCACCAAATTTGGTGCTGTTTTGCAAATAAACATTTTTCCAGACATAGAATTTTAATCCAACTTTAGCCGAAATGCCATAACCTGATATGCTGAAGTGGTTATTTCTACCCAATCCGAAGAGATGAGCTTCCGTTCGTGGAACCATCAAACCAGCTCCTAAACCTGTTTCCAAAGTCAAAGAAGTGTTTCCACCTGGGGCTACCCAAATATCATCATAACGCTCTACTTCAACATTTGCATAGTTAAAGCCATCAGTATGTTCGTAGGTTAACATGCTTTCCTTCACATTGATCATTTGCCCATTATAAGTACCAGCAAGAGCACCGGTTGGGATATTTTCTGGAGTAATGTTGGAACCGATTGTACCCGTAATAGCTACCGTTTGCGGAATATCCATTACGTATTTCATGTGATCCCAGCCAATGGAAATGCTATAATTATCTTTGATGAAATAACCAACACGAATATTGTATTGGGGAACGGTGATTAAACTTGGATTTAGATAATCCCATCCTAGTCTTGATTGCCTATCGTGAGCGACAACATCGTGCAGCTTGAAATCGTAATTTGGGCCCTGGAATTGGATATCGCTTTTACCATACCAGGAATTATTATATCCCCAATGAAAATAAAAATCTCCTTTACGGGAAAAATTCCTTTTATACTCTGGATTAAATAAACTTTTGGAAGTTGGTGTACTATTAACAGAAGACGTTTTCAACTCTTGTGCTTGCATCCGCTTGCCAAACAAGAGCGCAAAAAATAAAATAGACAATTTTTTCACGCGGCAAATTGACTGAAAACCCCGACCAATTACAACACCTTTAACATTTTGTAATGAATCTCAAACAAAAAATGACTTTAAAACATTAAAACCGTATTAAAACCTGGTATATACCGCAAATTGAACAATGCTGTTATTCGTATGGTTGGTAAAATTTTTAACCGCCTGATTCATATAGCCCACTTCCAAATCTACTTTCTTAGAAAAACGATATCCGCCAGCTAAGTAAAGTCTATTTTGATCAAAAACACTGTTGTTGATTTTCTCCTTATTTTGAAAGTTTAAAAAAACCTCATTTTGCAAAGCCACAAAAACGCCTTTATCAAAACTTGCCGCTGTCTTTTGCAAAGGTTGAACTAGGCGAAAAAAGTACCGGAAACGTTGAGAAAACACTTCTTCATTTGCTCTTTCTATAAAACGTTGCTCAACCCTAAAACGATGACTAGCGAAAATTGATTTTAATTTATGTGTGTAAATATATTGTTCGAAAATTCGATGTTCGTTAAATAAATTTTTACTTGTGCCAACCAACCTCAAATCTGTAGTTTGCCACAGATATCCTAGTGCCACATTATGTTTATCATTGATAAAATATTGTAGTGCCGGGCGAATTAAGGTATTCCTAACATACCCCCAATCATCGGCAGAACGGATTTGAGCATCGAACTGCAAACCCCACTTTTTATTAAACTTGGTATTGTTTAAAAAAAAGAACCAGCCAGAGTTCTGGTACTGCGTTTGAGCAGAAAGCCTTCCTAATGCTATGAAGGAAATCATAGCCAGTAATAATATTTTTCTCATAAAAAGATAATCCGGTTTATCTGTTGCGCTGCAAAATTAACAGAAAATTATTAATAGCGAATACCAAAGTTTGGATTCAGGTCTTTCGAATGGATCAGTTTTGAACCATACAGCCTTAAATAGTTGTAATATTTTAGCCACTTAAACGGGATAGAAGCGGCAGCCTCCGATTTTTCTATCGGAGCTATAGCGTATAGCCCGACTAACGTCCAAGAAATCTTCTGCCCTAGCTTTTCCAATAAAATTAATAAGCTACAAGCTTTATTTAAAATTCATTTAGCTGAAAGGAATTAAAAATTTATCTTCGTTAAAGATTTGGCTTTGTACTATTCGGATTAAAGCCATTTTAAAATTACGAAACGTAAAAAAGAACAAAATGATTATTGAACCGAGAATGAGGGGCTTTATATGTTTAACAGCGCACCCAGATGGTTGTGCTCAAAACGTAAAGAACCAAATTGAATATGTAAAATCAAAGGGCGCCATCAATGGACCTAAAAAAGTATTGGTAATTGGAGCATCAACAGGCTTTGGCTTGGCCTCTCGTATTGCTGCTGCCTACGGTTCTGATGCGGCTACAATTGGTGTTTTTTTCGAAAAAGCACCATCAGCTGGCAAAACCGCATCTCCAGGCTGGTATAATAGCGCTGCTTTCGAAAAAGAAGCTCATGCAGCTGGTTTATACGCAAAAAGTATAAACGGCGATGCTTTCTCGAAAGAAATCAAAGCTAAAACCCTTGACTTAATTAAAACCGACTTGGGTCAGGTAGATTTAGTAATTTACAGTTTAGCTTCTCCAGTTCGGAAACACCCTGATACAGAGGTTTTACATCGCTCTACTTTAAAACCAATTGGCGGAACTTACACCAATAAAACCGTTGATTTCCATACGGGTAATGTTACAGAAATTTCAATAGAGCCTGCTACTGAAGAAGATATTGAGAATACTGTTGCCGTAATGGGTGGAGAAGATTGGGCGATGTGGATTGATGCCTTAAAAGCAGAAAACTTGTTGGCTGAAGGCGCTACAACAGTTGCCTACTCTTATATTGGCCCTAAACTGACAGAGCCAGTTTACCGCAAAGGAACTATTGGCCGTGCAAAAGATGATTTAGAGGCTACTGCTTTTACAATTGCTGATAAACTAAAAAATATAGACGGTAAAGCTTACGTTTCCGTTAATAAAGCTTTGGTTACACAAGCAAGTTCGGCTATTCCTGTTATTCCATTATATATTTCATTGTTGTACAAAATAATGAAAGAGGAAGGCATTCACGAAGGTACTATTGAACAAATTCAACGTTTATACGCAGAGCGATTATACACCGGCGGTGATATTCCTGTTGATGAAAAAGGAAGAATCAGAATTGATGATTTGGAAATGCGTGATGATGTACAAGCTAAAGTGGCAAAACTTTGGGAAGAAGCTACTACCGAAACATTACCTGCAATCGGCGATTTGCCAGGTTACCGTTCAGACTTTTTAAGCTTATTTGGTTTTGAGATTGATAAAGTTGATTATCAAAAAGAAGCAAATGAACTGGTAGAAATTGAAGGATTAGTAGATTAGTTGTCCAATTAAGCTTTGTCGCAAAGCGTTCGCCCATTCTTAGCCAAGCTCAGAATGACATTGTAAAAATTGCGCTCGTTTCTAACGAATGCATCAATAGCTAGATTGTTTCGTTAACATTTTAGGCGGCTGACTTGTAGTCAGCCGTTTTTTATAACCCTATAATATGCACTTCGACCTACAACCTACATTAGCAAACGATTTGATTGAAGTAGTTCCTTTAAAAGCTGAAGACTTCGAAAAACTTTTCGAGGTAGCTTCCGATCCACTTATTTGGGAACAACATCCAAATAAAGACCGCTATAAAAGGGAAGTTTTTGAGAACTTTTTTAAAGGCGCATTAGAATCAAACGGCGCTTTTATTGTTTATGATAAAGCTACAGGTGCCGTTGTAGGCAGTTCCCGGTTTTACGACTTCGATGAAGAAAACAATTCGGTTGTTGTAGGATATACCTTTATTGGGCGTAGTTTTTGGGGTAAAGGACATAATGCCGCATTAAAAAAGTTGATGTTTGATTATGCTTTCCACTTTGTAGATAAAGTTATTCTTCACATCGGTGCAACAAACTTCCGCTCTCAAAAAGCTACGGAAAAATTAGGCGCTAAAAAAATTGGCGAACTTGAGGTAGCTTACTATGGTGAACCTGTAAAATGGAATTTCGTTTATCAAATGGAAAAAGCGAAATGGGAAGAGCAGAATTTTGGCGACCGCAGATTTTAAGATTATTTTAGCTTAAAGCTATAAAAAGATACAATTCAATAAATCTGCGTTCTGGAGGCAATATCTTTAGTAAAAGATTAAATGTACTAATCTGTGGCTAAAAAAATTATATACAGCATTTGCGTAACGCATAATTGAATAAAATCGTGTTTTCGTTTTAGTATTGTTATATTTGTATAAATCTCTGTTTCCACTCACCTTAAAAACAAAAAACAATTAAATATATATGGCTAAATCTCAGGCAACATACAGTAAAAAAGAGAACGAAAAAAAACGATTAAAAAAACAAAAAGACAAACAAGAGAAAAAAGAAGAGCGTCAATCTAATGCTAAAAAAGGCTTAGCGCTTGAAGAAATGTTTGCATACGTTGATGAAAACGGTAACATTTCCTCTACTCCACCAGATCCGAAAAAGAAAAAGGTTTTCAATATTGAGGATGTTCAAATTGGCATTACAAGACAAGAAGACATTATCGATGAAAATCCGGTTAAAAAAGGAACAGTAACTTTCTTTAACGATAGCAAAGGTTACGGTTTTATTAAAAACACTGAAACTCAAGATAGTATTTTTGTTCACGCGAATGGTTGCGTAACGCAAATCAAAGAAGGCGATAAAGTAACTTTCGAGGTAGAAATGGGTCAAAAAGGACCAACTGCAGTTAAGGTTTCTAAAGTTTAGTTCTCACTCAGCCCCATACTCGGGCATTGTAAAAATTCTGCAGATCAATTTCTGCTGCGCAAGGTTTTATAAAATATATAATTCCGTCTATTTAAGCATAGAACCTAGCGCATATTTTTTCCTTTCAACAGCTTATAATGTCAGGAACTAGCATTTATTTCGCTAATGCTATTGCGTACACTATATTTTTTTAACAATAATATCGATAAACATAAAATAAACGGACGGCAGTTCTTATTTTTATCGCGACGAATTTTAAAGGAACCTTTTTCAGCATTATCTAAATAATAGTTGAAAGCCTAAAAATAATAAAATGAACTTTAAAGATTTAGCTAACAAAACCTTAATTAGTGATAACGATTTAGACTGGCAAGAATTAGGTGCCGGTATTAAGCGTAAGGTAATGCCTTTTGATGATCATCTGATGTTGGTGAAGGTCGAATTCGAGAAGGATGCCATTGGTTCGCTTCATAATCATCCGCATTTGCAACTCAGTTATGTAGCAAAAGGAAGTTTTGAAGTTACTATAGGCGATGAGAAAAAAATCCTTAATGAAGGAGATGTATTCTTCGCACCGTCAAATGTTTTTCATGGTGTAGTTTGCTTAGAGGCTGGTTTATTAATCGATATTTTCAATCCACACCGTGAAGATTTCTTGTAAATAAACTTGCTATTAAGTTCACTCAAAAGTTAACCTAACATTTTTGTACCCCAATCCCTCAATTATTGGTTTTAGCACATTTGTTGCATTGGTTTTAGTCTGTTTCAAAATATCCGATTTTTTTACTTCGGCAGTGATCTGTTTTTCCGCAGCCTTGTAAGCTTCATCCACTAAACCTGCTTCTCTAAAAAAGGCCATCTTGGTATCGTATACCCTTGAATTTTTGTGGTCAATTTTTACATAGCAAATCTCTGGCTGTGGTAAATTTACTACAGCTGTATCTGCTGTTACTTCAATATCGTCCTTTGTTATTTTTGTAAGGTCGATACATCCAACAGCCTCTGCTTTGACAATAAGTAACACACTTGCTTCAGGTAAAAAATCTGTTTTGTTTTTATGTTCAAGTACATCACTAATTTGATAACGAACCAGCTCTAACTTACCTATGGCCTCTATTTTCTCTACTAAAAGCTGATGTTTGCTTTCTACGGATGTACTGATGCTGAACTTTTTTGAGATAAAGAAATAACCTGCAATCAATAAAATTAACCAGGGTAAAACTCTAAAAAATACTCTCATTGTGGCGATGTTTTAATTCAATTTTAAATGTTGTTCATTACCCTTTAAACAATTATTAATCCACATTGTGTTTTGCAGCATTTTTGGCAGTTGTTTTGTATTACGCAAAGCACACAAATAAAACTAATCAAAATGAAAAAATTTACTATCCTAATGCTTTGCATTGTCACACTAGGTTTGGCATCTTGCAAGAAAGAAACTTTAGTTCAAACTGCACCTAATAGAACGGTGATATTTGATGTTAATCCTAATCGGTGGGTTTTCGACAACGGAAAATACTATCTTGACTTAGATATCGCTGAACTGGATGACATCAATTTTTATGATGAAGGAATTTTGGTATACACCGCAACTCCCAATTATACAAATTATTATCAGCTACCTTATGGCGATATGGATTATGAAGCACATATTGGTGGGATTTCGATAAGTAGATCGACTTTACCTACTACCCCTCTAAGAATAAAGGTTGTATTAGTCGCAGCAGAAAACGTAACATTTTAAAACTCTAAAAAACGACTAATGTTCAACTGAACGTAGTCGTTTTTTTTATGCTCACCTCTATTCAGTTGTATTGCTCTAACAGTAACACCATTTCTTTCCAATAGCAGTTCATCATAAAAACCTTTATAGTAAACATCCTTCACCTCAAAGCGTCTGCTACTCCAATTACTATTAATTTCTGCCCATTCGGGATAAAAAACTATAGTTCCAGAAAAGGTTTTCAGCCCAAGTTTCTCCGCGTCGCCTCGTGATAATACAACTGCATTTCCTAAGATTTGAGCGGTATAAATGTGTTTTGGGCTCTGATAGATTTCGGAGGGCTTACCCGTTTGAAGCAGCGCTCCGTTCCGTAAAATTAAGAGTTGATCGGCCAGAAACAAGCCATCAGCAGGATCATGGGAGACTAAAATCACGGTGACACCAGTTTCTGCTGCAACACGTTTAATATCGGCCCTTAACTGATTTTTTAGTAAAGCATCAACCTGACTAAAAGGCTCATCTAAAAGCAAAACTTTGGTATCTGCTACCATTGCCTTGGCAATGGCTACACGCTGTTGCTCGCCACCACTAAGTTCGATAATTTTTTTATTTTGCAGCGGAAGGATGCGGAGATGCTCCATGATAGCCAAAGTTTTTTCGGCCTTTGTTTTTAAGTCAGTATTCGAGAGTTGTGAGGCAATGTTATCGTAAACCTTGGCGTAAATATTCAACGAAAAGTCTTGAGTAACCATTTTCATCTGCTTATGACCCGGAATTAATTGTTCATCTGGACCTTTTACTTTTTCACCATCGAAGAAAATCTCCCCTTCATCAGTTTTAAGCAAACCATAAATCGATTTTAATAGCGTCGATTTACCACTTCCGCTTTCGCCAATAATCGCTACTACATCTCCCCTCTTGATATCAAAATTGATGTCTTTAATACCTCCAGCTTGTTCTGCCTGATACTGCTTTGTTAAATTTTTAACGCTTATTATATTATCGCTCACCTTGTAAAGATAAAGCTTAAAGCTTAAAGAGAGGCGTTTTTACGCAAAAAATCCTGTTCCGCCTAACCGAAACAGGATTTAATTTATGTGTTGCTAATATACTTACTGAAGGCCTCTATCAGTCAACTTTAGGGGATTTAGGGGTTAATTTAAACCGAAGGTAATACCGAAACTCATGTTTTTTAAACCAGCTTGTGCAGGGGTATCAAACATATCGTTGAAGTAATATTTGGTAAATAAACCTAAGCCGCCGTATCCAAATCTGAATGAACCACCGTAACGTACCGATTGAAAATGGTAATTATCATATTGCTTCTGCTTTCCAAATTCATCACTTATTTGTTTTACTTTACCGCCTAGTAAAAAACTAATCTCTGGCCCTAAAACAAAGTAAAAACGTTTGCCTTTGTCATTTTCTTTAGTGCGAATTTCGAAGTTTAAAGGAATGTGTACATAACTGCTTGAGAAACGATTTTTAGAAAACTCAACACTTTCAGGAAGCGCATTTAGCGTTGGCAAATTCTTTTGAATAGTAACATTATCTCTTAATCTGATCAAGGTCCAGTCGAAACCACCAGCTAAATAAACTTTAAAATTTGAATTAAAGCGATATCCAAATTGTAAAATATCGAAAGAGAATGTGCTTGTTTTACCGCCTCTATAATCTAAAAACTCATTAGTGGGAGATAAGTTAAAACTTCCATTATCTATTAACCTCGAGAAGCCTAAATCTACTCTTGTAAAAGTTATCCCGCCTACAAAACGACCCTTTTTTGGATCAACTTTGGAACTATCTTTTCCATCTCTTGTGATAGTAACAATTCCATAATTTAGATCTTTTCTGTCTTTTTTTGTTGAATCTTGCTGAGCAAAAGCACTTGGAGCCATAACACCGGCAAGCCCGCTTACCAAAAGTGTTGTAAAAATTAGATGTTTCATATGTGTTGCGTGTGTGTTTTTAATGATTAATTGAGAGAGTGATTGAATAAGAGCAGCATAAGACTTGATCTTGTATTCCTTAAATCCTCACCAATCCTGCTTATTTTTTCTTTTTGCCAAACTTAAACGGACCAATATTAATTGCTGAGATTGAAGAGTCGTCATCATCAGTACGGAATTGGATAAATTTATCTTTTCTTTTGTCTACTTTATTTACAATCAAGTTGACTACGTCACCCACATTACGGATCCCTCTATTATCAGCTTGATCATCACCTCCAGCTACTTCATCAACTTTAACTGCAGCCGCGTTCGAAGCGAGTATTGGTTTTTCCTGTTCTAAAATGGCCGCATCAATTTTTTCTTTAAGATCTTGCTTAGCTGGTTCGTTTTTAGCTAGAACAACCTCCTGTTTTTGCATTTCAGGCGCCGTAACTATTTTCTTTTCTTCTCCAGGTTTGAATGTTTCTTTAACTTTAGTCTTTGCAATTGCTGTGGAGGGTTGCGCTATAGTTGGTAAAACTTGCTTAATCTCCCTTTCCTGTGTGGTAACAACTGTCGAAGAATCTTGAAGAGCTTTCGTTTCAACAACTGGCTTTGTACCTTTTAATTCAAGTCTGCTTGCAAATTGTTTTGGTTTTTCCTGCTGTTGGTAAACTAACAACCCAACTGCTGTAATTAGTATCACTGCTGCTGCAGACAACCAATAAATTGGAAAAATCCTTTTTCTCTTTGGTTCAATTTCACTTTCAATGCTACTCCACAAATCTCTTGATGGCGTTATTTCGGCATCTTCGAAAGCATTTTTAAATAACTGATCAAAATCCTTATCCTGTATAGGTTGCATAACCAAATCCCTCCATTTTTATAATTTCTTCTTTTAATATTGCCCTAGCTCTCGATAATTGCGATTTACTTGCGCCTTCCGAAATACCAAGTGTTTCTCCAATCTCTTTGTGTGAATAACCTTCAATTGCATACATATTGAAAACCATTCGATAACCATCGGCAAGTTTTTGGATCACTTTCATTAAATCCTGCATACCTAGTGTTCCAAAATCGAACCCTGTTGAAGGCTGCTCGTATGCCTCGTCAATCTCAACTACATTTAAGCTACGCAGATTTTTGCGATAGCTTTCTATAGCGGTATTCACCATCACTCTTCTTATCCAACCCTCAAAAGAACCCTCACCCCTGTACTCTTTAATCTTTTGGAAAACCTTGATGTATCCCATTTGCAATACATCTTCAGCTTCCATCCTATCTTTGGCGTAACGCATACATACGGCCAACATCTTCGATGCAGTTTGCTTGTACAGCAACTCTTGCATCTTCCGGTCGCCAGCCTTGCAGCCTTCCATCAAATCGTTTATCGTATAGCTTCGCGTCAATTTCATTGTGTGTTTGTATATAGAAGATGGCAGATTACAAACATTGGTTGCATGAGGGGTAAGAAAAAGTTAAATAAAAGTTAAAATTTATTTTTAAAATCTGATTATCAGCTAGATAAATATTAAATTAATTTCAGGAAAGATATTGTTTTTTGATTTGAAAAGCAATGTCAGGGGCTTTTTTGAAGTGTTAGTCCCGCTATCCGTTACAATCTTTTTGCGACTGTCCATCTGAGCTTGTCGAAGATCTGCATCAAAAAGTATTTCCACTGCTATCAGGTTTATTAAATTCAGACTTTGCAGGAAACGAATCCTGCAAGGCGCAAAATTTGGCTAAAGCCGAAGCATATTCATAGTTCCGTTGGCTGAAGCCAACTGCAAAGAATAGCGATAGTTTAGGCATCTTGAATTTCATTGCCGTCATGCTTTAGCTGACGACAGAAATTTTAGTCTTTTTTCATAACCTTAAACAATCTAAAATCCTGTTTATAAGTTAAGAAAAAGGAGTGATTAAACTGAAGTTGTTTATCGGTATTGTCTAAATCAATGTGCGGTTCAAAGCGAACATCTAGATATAAATGTGGAATCAGTTCCTTTTGGTAGGCATAACGCAACGAAACAATATTTCTGCCGCTTTGCTTTAAACCATTTGTATATAAATTACTCGAAACTGATTCATACAAAGGCATTCCTTTTATCGAAATGAAGTTATTTCCTTTCCAATAAGAGGCTACTAAACTTCCCCACTTACTTTCCACACCGGCATTTAACCACAATCCGAAACCACCTTCGTAGGCTCTTCTTTTATCAGGCGATAAATCTTTATAAACAGCGATATAATTATCGGTATAAACTTGAGTAATATTAGTACCAATCTCTTTGTGCAATTTCAATCCAGCGGCACCATTTAAAACTGTACTAATCGGAATCTCTTTTAAAACATCTATTTGTCCGCCTTGATGAAAAGCTAAAAACTGTGCAGGAAAGCTGAGTTTCCATCCATTGTTTTCTGCCAATGTAGTTTCGGTAGATAAACCACCCACAATTTCCTCTTTGGCTGCTTCACCTTTATCAATCATTTTCTGCCAGGCAATCCAGGCATCTAAATTAAACTTCTTGCGCTCTACTAATAACTGTGTTCCATATTCAATTGGATTAGTAATTGTTCTTTCGAAATTATAAATTGGCTCTATGTATTTATGTTGAATGCCTCCTTCAAGACTACCAAAAATTAAAGTGAGGTTTCGCTTGTGATACTTTAAACTGAACAAGGGTTTCGCATCTGTAATTCCATTTCTACCAAAATCTTTACGAATAAAAGCACCAGCAGTGATGGCCAGGTTTGGATGCGCATAATAAACAATTTGAGGTTGCAACTGTGTTCCATACAGCGTATAACCGTCGTGAAAATCGTTTGTGTACTCGTAATTACGAACGTAATTGAAATTGTAGAAATTGAAGTGAACTTCGTTCGTTAAGCTGCTATCCGGACGGATTCTGTTTTCAAGAGCTTGTTGGTTAAACTGTGCCGAGGCAACATAAGAACTAAAAAGAAATATAATGAATAAGGCCCTTTTCATACCTGTGTTTCTAAACATGCGCTTGGTTTTTTATCGCCCAAATTTAGAATAGTTTTTTGTTTATTTAACCGCAAAGATCGCTAAGTTTACGCAAAGGAAACAAAGTCCTTAAATCGACAGCGAGTTGTATTTTAACTTATCCAACTATAAAGTAATCTAAACTTTTTCCCCTTTTCATTTTCTTTTCTATATAAGTAAAGCTCACCACTAGCACATTTGAATCCACAATTTATTTCCGAATAAAATATGCAATACTGATAATTTCGTATAAATATTGGAGATGAAAAATTATAAATATCATTTCCAACATACTTGTAAAAATAATCCCATCCATTATATAACCTCAAATACTTTTTATTAAGAATACGATTTAGAGAATCCTTATCTATACACTTCATATTTGTACCAATGATATTACGCCAAGATTCTACTTTTGGATTTTCTACCTGTTTTTTTATTGATGACAACTCTTCCTTTGTAAAAAAACTAGTATCCGAATATTTCAGATCATAGCGAGATTGAGGTTCTTCTATTAGAACTGAGCCTTTTGATTTTAACTTTTCTGCGTAAATATCATTGATGAAGATTTTCACTTGCTGATTATATAGCGAGTCCTTATTAACATTTATACTAACTTCTGCTCTTTTAACTTTAAAACCTAGGCAAAGTATAGCAACAAAGTATATTCTCAACATGTCTTTTATTTTATGGATGTATAATCGAAGAACATTCCACAAAAGATAAATTAATTTCTACCTTCTCAACCTATAATTCTTATACAATTTTACAGCAATCATTATCGCCATAGCAATTCCCATGATCCCAATCAAACCATAAATCCAGTTAATTGCACTTTTGAGAATAACCACAAACACAATCGCAATCATGAAAATCGTAGCCAGTTCACGCCATAAACGCAATTGAAAGCTAGTCATTTTGAATACATTATTTTTAAGTTGCTTTACAATATTTTGGCAGATAAAATGATAAATAAGAAGGCCGATCACAAAAGCAAGCTTAACCCACATCCAATCCATTTGCAACAGGCCACTGTTGAGCGCAAGCATCCCGGCACCAGCCAGAACAGAAATAATCATGGCCGGAGTAGCAATAATTTTCCATAAGGTAGCCTCCATTTTAACAAATTGTTTTTGCAGAATACCTCTTTCCGGCTCCTCTTTCTCGTTTGCTTCTGTGTGGTAGATAAACAAACTTAAGATATAGAATAACCCCGCCATCCAGCTAATCACAAATACAATATGAACAGCTTTAAAATATTGATAATATGGCTGAAGAATTTCTATCATTTAATAAGGATGATTATAAAAATGGTTGGGAAGCATGATGAATGGTGATGATTTCTACCGTATCAATTTCTTTTTCGAAATAATAAATAATACGATAATTACCCTCGATGAGTTCACGAATAAATTCATTATCCCTTTCAGGAACGACCCGACCTAATTCAGGCATTTCTTTTAAAATTTTGGGCTTGTTAAAAAGTCTTTTTATCAGAGCCGATGCGAAATTATCGGAGTATTGACTATGGTAATTTGCAATATTATTTAAATCATCAATAGCAATTTCAGTCCAAACTATCTTAGCCATCGATCTAATTTTTGCGCAGCTTCTTCCTCTGGATAAACCTTCCCCTCTTTTACCTGATTTAGTCCTGCATCAATTTTTTGAAGTAATAAAATTCTTTCAATCAACTCATCCGCAGAAAACTCATCCGGCATCTCTTTCAAAGTATTTATGATTTCAGTCTTTTTCATCTAAACCTCAGTGCTAAACATTAATTAGTACAATCAAATATAACCATTTACGCTCGCTGTTCAAAGTCTCCTTAACGGAATGAAAGCGATTTAGTACCTGAACTCTTTCACTATATCAATCGCATATTTCACGTTGTCGAAAGGAATATCTGGCATAATACCGTGACCCAGGTTGAAAATAAATCCTTCTGTTCCACGCATGCGCTCAAACAGTTTATGAATTTGTGCTTTAATCACCGATTGATCAGCATATAAAATATGTGGATCTAAATTTCCCTGGACAGCGATACCTTGTGGCAAAGCATTTTTAATATTCAATAAATCGGCATTCCAATCAACTGAAATTACATCAGGTTTTGCTACTGCCATCATTGGCGCAAATACAGAACTTCCTTTACAGAAAGAAATCACCGGGATATCTTTTCTATTTAAGTTTGAAATAATTTCCTGGATATAACGGTGAGAAAATTCCTGATAATCGTTCCATGATAAAGCAAGCGCCCAACTATCGAAAATTTGAACCGCATTAACACCTGCAGCAATTTGAAGGTTCAAATAATCTGCCGTTACCTTAGCTATTTTCGCCAACAACTTATGCGCCAATTCTGGTTGGTTATGTATAAACAGCTTCGTTAATTTAAAATCTTTAGAAGACCCACCCTCAATTAAGTAACTCATTACCGTAAAAGGGGCACCAGCAAAACCAATTAGTGGAATATTGCCATCTAACCGCTGCTGAATTACTTTAATGGCATCAGCTACATATTGTAACTCATCTAAACAATCCACATTGAGATTTTCAACATCTTGTGCCGTGCGTACCGGATTAGCAAACTTAGGACCAACGCCCTGAGTAAAGCTTAAATCGCCACCCATAGCTTCGCCCGTTACTAAAATATCACAGAATAAAATCGCTGCATCAATTCCTAATAAATCTACTGGCAACATCGTTACATCGGCAGCAATCTCAGGAGTTTTACACATCTCTAAAAAAGAGTATTTGTTTTTAATCTCCCAATATTGCGGCATAAATCGACCAGCCTGACGCATCATCCATACCGGTGGACGTTCTGTTTGTTTCGAAAATGCAGCGTCTAAAAATAAATTATTCTTCATGATTTGTAGTTACTATCCCTTTTTTTGTCATACTGAATTTAGCTCAGCATCTTCTTAGCAATGAGATCCTGAACTGATTCAGGATGACGCATGGATAAAAAATTTAATTGAGCAAAGGTATGAAATAAAAAAAAACGAAGAACCTTTTTATTCCTAAAGCGGCGCCTCGTTTCTCAAAATGACAATACGAATATTATAATTTGCTTATTTCTTTTTCAATTTTAACGATAATATCTTTAGAGCGTGATGATTCGGAAAGTTCTTTGGCCTTGGCTACATAAACTTCTGCCCGTTCTTTATCTTTTCTACGCAAAGCGAGGTTGGCCAAATGAATCAATACATAAGATTTCTCATTTTTTCCGCCAACAGGAAAACGACTGGCCAACTGAAAATGATATTCAGCTTTTTCGTAATCTTCTTCTTTCAAAGCCATATTGCCTTGCATAAATTCATAATATCCTCTACGATTCTTTGATAATCGCTCAGGATTTGGAACTTCAGCAAGCATCAGCTTTGCTTTTCCAAACTCATTATTTTTAAAATACTTGGAAGCCATTAAAACAGAGCTATGTCTGAAATGACTCCAAATCAAAAAGAGCAATAAAAACCCCGCCACTGCTGCCAGCTCGTATTGATCGTAAACGATACAAACTAAAGCAGCCAGCAAGAAAACGGCCATTAAAACATACCGGCCTAAACTATTGTACATTAATGACTATCAGTGAATTTATAACCTACACCACGAATAGAGTGGAAATAAACTGGATTTTTTTGATCTGGTTCGAAATACTTACGGAAAGTTAAAATGAAGTTATCAATCGTTCTTGTTGAAGGATAAACATCATAATTCCACACAGTTTCCAAAATCTGCTCACGAGAAACTGCATCGTTTTTACGCTCAATTAAAAGCTTTAACAACATGGTTTCCTTTTTAGTTAATGGAGTAATGGTGCCATCATCATGTTTCAATTCGAACGAATTAAAATAGATGGTTTTATCGCCGATTTTGTAAGAATTTAACTCTTTTAAATCATCAGATTTCAAACTGCGTTTAACCAAAATTCCAACACGAAGAATCAACTCTTCTAAGTTGAAAGGTTTAACTAAATAATCGTCAGCACCTTTTTTCAAGCCTAAAACACGATCTTCTGAAGTGTTTTTAGCCGTTAAAAACATAATTGGAACTTCTGCGTTCTCTAAACGGATTGTTTCGCAAACCTGGAAACCATCCATTTCTGGTAGCATCACATCCAGTATTATTAAATTGAAACGTTCTTCTTTAAATATTTTAAGAGCGGTTTTGCCATCTTTAACGGCATGAACTTTATAACCCTCAAGTTCTAGGTTTAATTTGATAGCATCTAACAAGTGATCCTCGTCTTCTACCAATAGAATTCTTAATTTTTGTGACATAATTGAGATTAACTAAATGTTACTTCAAAAATACTTCCCTGAGGCAAATTGTCTTTTACTGTAATATCTGCATCATGGTATTGTAAAACCTCTTTCACAATAAACAAGCCTAAACCTGTTCCCTTCGCTTTCCTGACATTCTCATTACCAACGCGGTAAAATTTATCAAATATCAACATTTTTTCGGCATCTGAAATACCCGGCCCTTTATCTACTACACTCAACTGAATATGCCCTTCCACCTCATCTAAATAAACATTTATCTCATCGCAGGGACTAGAATATTTAACGGCATTCTCAATTAAATTAGTAACTACTGACGATAAGGCAAACTTGTCACCCATTATCTGCAAATTTGGCTGAATATGCGCATTAATGAGTTGTTCGTTTCCACAAGAATGCACCTGCAGCCGATCTGTAATTTTATAAACCAACTCCGAAAAATTAAATTCCTCCTTCGGAAAGGTGTACGAACGGTTTTCAATCTTGGTTGCAAGCAACATATTTTCAACCAAATCGTCCAAACGCTCAATATCCTTCAGTGAATTATTCAACAAAGAAACCTGCCGGGCTTTATCTAAATCTCTTTTAACAATGGTTTGAATGGAAAGTTTGATGGCGGCCAATGGCGATTTCAACTCATGCGTAATAGACATTAGGAAATTTTGCTGTTGCTCCCTCAATTTATCTTCCCGTTTTAAGGATTGATGCAGGAAATAGCCACCAATACAAAGCAAAAACAGAAATACGGATCCTTCACCCATAATCATTGTCATGCGGCTTGGCTGCAAACGCACCACCAAAGTGCCCCAAGAAATAAGTTGAATTAATGCGTAAAGTAATAAGGCGTAAAATATGATAATGGATTTCTTCATCTGTCTTTACCAGGATTGTTAGGCTTTAAGGATTTTAAGATATTTCTCAAATAGCTAAATTATTATTAGAAAAGCAAGTCTCTGTACATTTCGGTTATTTCAGCCCCGCTTTCTGTTGCAATCTTTTTTCAACCTCTGTCATGCTGAGGTACGAAGCATCTGTTTCATCGGTTGCAGATGCTTCGTGTCTCAGCATGACAGTTTATTCAGGGTTGCTGCTCAAAAAAGTATTTTCACATCAATCGGGTTTAGCTAACTTCGGTTTGTGCAAGAAACTTAAAACCACCCCCAACCCCTCCTTGAAAATAAGGAGGGGAGTTCCCTTCAATTTTATAACTAAACTCGTCATTGCGAGGTACGAAGCAATCCTACAAAAAAAGCTATTTTAAACCCGAAGCTTCAAGATTCATTCGTACCTCGCAATGACGACACCGTGAGCTTATATTTTCTTACCTGCCTGCCGCAGGCACGTATAATTTATTAAACTCTCTGTGGTTAAACCCTATTTCTTAAACACTAAATCAAGCGCCTCAAAAATTGCTCTCTTGGCTTTCTCCAATTCGATTTTAGTATGTGCCGCTGAAACAAAACCCACTTCATATCCCGATGGACCTAAATAGATTCCTCGGTTTAACAGTTCACGGTGCATAATTTTAAATTTCTCCATGCTACTTGCATCAATATCATCAGCAGACTGTATTTTATCCTTCTCCGTAAAAGAAAACCAAAAGATAGAACCTACCGTAAACACCTTAAACTTATAATTTCTCGCCGTCGCAAAACGCTGAATACTGGCTACAAAATCTTGCGTTTTGTTATTTAAGTCTTTGTAGAAACCAGATTTGTTTAATTCCGTTAAAGTTGCGATTCCCGCAGCCATGGCCACTGGATTGCCAGACAAAGTACCGGCCTGATAAACGCCCCCATCTGGAGAAATATGACTCATGATTTCAGCAGATGCACCATACATCCCTACCGGCAAACCACCACCGATGATTTTACCATAAGTGACAATATCAGGTGTGATGCCATAATAAGCTGCAGCACCTTCAAAGCCAACTCTAAAACCAGTAATTACTTCATCAAAAATTAAAAGCGAATTATTCTCAGTACAAATTTTGCGGAGGGAATGAATGTATTCTTCATCCTGCATAATTAAGCCATTATTGGCAGGAATGCCCTCAATAATTACCGCAGCAATCTGATCTTTAAACTGCGCAAAAGCTTGCTCAATTGCAATCTTATCATTTAAAGGGATTACAATTGTTTCTTCAGCAAAAGATTTTGGTACACCAGCAGAAGAAGTTTCGCCAAAAGTAACCAAACCCGAACCTGCTTTTACCAAAAGTGAATCGCTATGGCCGTGATAACAACCTTCGAACTTTAGAATTTTATCTCTTCCGGTATAACCTCTAGCTAAACGAATGGCCGACATCACCGCTTCGGTACCAGAACTTGTAAAACGGATTTTTTCTACAAAACGATTGTTTTTGATAATCAATTCCGCAAGTTCGTTTTCCAAAGCTGTTGGCGCCCCGAAACTCATTCCGTTTTGCATTACCTCAGTAACTTTCTCACGAATTTTAGAATTGTTGTGTCCCAAGATTAATGGTCCCCAACTTCCGCAGAAATCAATAAACTGATTTCCATCGGCATCCCAAATATAGCAACCATCACCTTTTTCTATAAAAAGTGGCGTTCCGTATACCGACTTAAATGCCCTAACCGGCGAGTTTACACCCCCGGGGAAATAAGTTTTTGATTTCTCATACAACTCCGCAGATTTTACTCTTGAAATATCAGGCTTACTTCCGGTATTTACTGGAATATCGGCCTCGTTGCCTGAAAACATTTTCTTTAATGAATCTAACATTTCTATTAAGCTAAAAGCTGAAAGACTAGAGCGAAAAGTAAAGCGCTTAAAAATGGCTTTGGTCTTTCGGCTTTTAGCTTTCAGCTTATCTACATCCAATCGTTATTTAAAATATCTTTAATGTGGTAAGTGGTTATAATACTTGCACCTGCTCTGGCAAAAGCGTGCATGGTTTCCATTACTACTTTTTGCTCATCAATCCATCCGCGTTCTGCAGCTGCTTTCACCATCGAATATTCTCCTGAAACATTGTAAACAGCAATTGGCAAGTTTGTATCTTGTTTCAAGCGCTGAATAACATCCAGATAAGCCAAACCTGGTTTTACCATCAAAACATCCGCTCCCTCCTGCTCGTCTAGTTGTGCTTCACGCAAAGCTTCCAGAGGATTTCTGAAATCCATTTGGTAAGCTTTTCTATCACCTTTGCTTGGCGCACAATCTGCAGCTTCCCTAAATGGACCATAATAGGCGGATGCAAATTTTGTAGCATGACTCATAATGGCGGCATTTACAAAACCATTTTCATCTAACAAATTACGCATCGCTTCAATTCTGCCATCCATCATATCCGAAGGCGCAAACATATCCGCTCCCGCTTGCGCATGCGTTAAAGCCATTTTTGCAATCACATCAACCGTTTTATCATTTTGAACGTAATCGTTCTCCATAATTCCACAGTGACCGTGAGTGGTATAAGAACAAACGCAAACATCGGTGACTACATATAAATCTTCACCAAATTGTTTCTTTAACTCGCGAACCGCAGTTGGAACCAGTGAATGATCGTGATAGGCTGATTTTGCGTCAGCAGATTTTTCGTCGCCTACGCCAAAGAGCATGATTTTATTCAAGCCTTTTTTCATTCCCGATTCTACATCCTTAACCAAAGTATCAACCGAATAATGGTTAACACCCGGCATGGCATCAATTGCATGTGTCACATTTGTTCCTGGAACCACAAAATACGGGTACACAAACATATCTTTCGATAGTCGAGTTTCGGCTACCATCTCTCTAACCAACGGGTTTTTCCTTAATCTTCTCGGACGATGTAACATTTTATTAGTATTAAAGCCTCACCAAACCTCCCCGGAGAGGAGGCCTTAGCGAGTGTATTAGTATTTAGAATCAAGCTCGCCTGCCGCTTAGGCTGGTATTAAGACTTGAGTATTGTATTATTCCGAGCGCTTTTAGTTTTTACGGTCGTCATTGCGAGGCTTTAGTCTCTTTGCATCCAAACCCTCTACCTTAAACCTTTAAATTCTCAACCTCTATTTAATTTCTATTCCAAAAACTGCTTCCGCCAATCCAATTTCATCGGGCGAATAAGGCAAAGCATATTTTACGCCCATTTCGTCAAACTTCTTGCCTGTAGAATTACCAATTGCGATAACCTGTTGGCCAGGTTCCAATAAATTATCTGCGAAATAAGCATCTACATTTGAAGGACTGGTAAAAATTAAAACATCAGCATAACTCTGATCAATATTTTCTTCGATTACCGTTTCATATATTGGCAAGTCGATAATTTTTGAATCAGCAGGTAAAGATTTCTGAATAGATTGTAAAGAATCCTGCGCCCTTGGAAATAAAACATTTTTTCCGGAAACCAGTTTCGCAAAATCTTCTGCAACTTCAGAAATATCGCCGCTTGTGCCAACGAAATCTGCAAAATGATTAAACTTGCGCAAAGCATCTTCCGAGCCTCTTCCCACTACACCAAACTGTGTTTTCTTTGGTAATTGCGGTTTTAAATTGAAGAAATATTCCACACTATTTCTACTACTGAAGAAAATCCAATCGATATTTTTTAATATAAACTGGTCTAAAACAGTTACAATAGGAAACGTACGGATTAACGAACGACCTTCAATTTCTATATTATTGCTTTCTAAAGCTTTGCGGAAATAACTGTGCTCACCAATTTCACGGGAGATGAAAACCTTTGTAGGCTTTTTTCTTTCTTTTGAAAATTTAGCCACGATTTTCTCTGCTAAACCATCTGTTGTTTCAGAACGTAAGAACAAACGCTCAGGAAAATCATCGGCTGTTTCCGCTTTTGAAGTCCACACTTCGAAGGCTCCATCTTCTTTTTTGCAATAGCAACCCAAAGGCATGTGGCAGCCGCCTTCAAAAATATTAAGCACTTTCCGCTCTACACCAACTTCTTCTGCTGTCGCGGGATCATGTAATTTTTGAAGTGCATCGAAAAGTTCAGTATCATTCTCCCTGATTTGAATGGCCAAAGCGCCCTGAGCAGGAGCAGGAACAAACTCTGTTGGTTCCAATTCTTCTACGTGAAATTCGCTTACATCCAAGCCCAGCCGTTTAATACCTGCTTTCGCCAGCATAATCGCATCATAATCTTCATCTCTAAGCTTCTGAATGCGGGTTGGAACGTTTCCACGTAAATCTTCGATTTCCAAATCAGAGCGTAAACCCAAAAGTTGGGCTTTTCTTCTATTTGATGAAGTACCAACCATTGCGCCCTTTTTCAGAGACAATTTTTGAGAAACATCAACACAGTCTTTTAAAATCAAAAGATATTCGGTTGCTTCTTCCCGTGGCGGAATTGCAGCAATGGTTAAGCCAGCAGGATGGTTGGTTGGTAAATCTTTAAGGCAATGTACCGCCAAATCGATAGTTCCGCCCAAAAGTTCTTCTTCCAGTTCTTTGGTAAAAAAGCCTTTGCCCTCTAATTTATCGAGACGTAAATTTAGGATTTTATCGCCCTGCGTTTTAATAACCTTAATTTCTGCTTCAATACCGATTGTTGCTAACTCACTTTGAATGTGATTAGCCTGCCATAATGCAAGTTCGCTACCGCGTGTTCCGATGATTAATTTCTTCACTATAAACTTTTAATGAACTGCAAATTTAACGTTAATTTGCTTTATACCATGAATTGTTTAAAAATGAGACAGTGCCGTTACAGAGCAAATGTTTTGTGGGTTTTTACTGACAAATTAAAAATCAAACGGATTGCGATCAGCACAAATTTCCTTCAATGAACCCTTGACTGCGGCAGGCAGGCAGTAGTAGTGGAAAGCCCGCATTCCAATAATTCATTGGAAGAGGACTTGTAACGAATAACGGGGCTGGTTTTTCCGATCAGTGCTGCCTTACATTTTGAAAATATTTTATTAAAATAAATCTCGGTGTGGAATTTGTACATAAGGCACATCATAACAACACACACAAAGAAAAATAGAATTATGAAACCTGCATAAGCAAACAAAAGCTAAATAAAGAAAGCTTATGCAAGCTTCATTACAATTAAAAACACTAAAGATTATGAAAAAGTTAATAGCAGTTGCACTAGTTGCATTTTTAGGCCTTTCATCGGCAATGGCTCAGCAAACAGATTTACGTAGGAAAATTAGCGTAAGCGGAACTTCTGAAACAGAGGTTACTCCAGACATCATTTACATTGGAATTTCATTGAAGGAATATTTGAACGGAAAAAAGAAAGTAGACATTACTGAATTGGAGAAACAACTTTTTGCTGCTGTACAGAAAGCAGGAATTGCAAAGGAAAATTTGACCATTAGCAACCTGAGCAGCTGGAATTATGCTACGGAGAAAAAGAAAAATCCTGACTTTTTAGCGAGCAAACAATATCGTTTAAAAGTAAGTGACCTTAATAGATTCGACTCCATTTTAGAGGCTATTGATCCAAAAGGAATTGCCAATACCAATATTGAAAGCTACGATTATTCGAAAATTGAAAGCCTTAAGAAAGATTTAAAAATTAAGGCATTATTAGCCGCAAAAGAAAAAGCAGCTTATATGGTTGAGGCACTCTATGGAAAATTGGGTGACGTACTCGAAATTCAGGATGGTGGAGACAATATCATACAACCTGTGTACAGAAATTATATGATGAAATCTGCAATGGCCGAATCGGCTGATGCCGCACCGGAACTCGATTTCAAAAAAATTAAGCTCAATTTTACTGTGAATGTGATTTTTATGATTTTATAACATTTTTAAACATTTAAAACAACCAATTTTAAAACCTACCAAGAACATTTTGGTAGGTTTTTTGTTACGTTCACATCGAAACACTAAAAAAATAAAATTATGAAAAAATTCATTTACACATTAGCACTTATTTTCTCTTTAGGCATCAGCTTTAACACTGTTCAAGCAGCTAATAAACCTGCTAAAAACCCTACAGAATTAACGGCTGAGCAATCTGCACAGTTAGAAAGAATTAAGACTCGTGTTGAAGAAATTAGAGATATGGATAAATCTAATTTAACAAGAGCAGAACGTAAGGCATTACGTAGCGAATTGAGAGAATTGAAAGGTCAGGCCCGTGCAGTTTCTGGTGGCGTTTATCTTTCAGTTGGTGCAATTATCATCATCATCTTATTATTGATTTTGATTCTATAATCAGAAAAACAATTACATCTATCTATAAAAAACGAAAAGCTTTGCAGTGATGCAAAGCTTTTTTTTTATGCCTACTTATTATCCGTCATTGTGAGGTACGAAGCAATCTAACAGCAAAAGAGATTGCTTTATACCTCGCAATGACGACTTGTGGAAAGCTAATCAATCATAACAAATCCTGTATATTTTACCAGTGCTTCTGGAATTTTAATTCCGTTTTCCGTTTGATAATTTTCTAAAATTGAAGCTACAATTCTAGGTAATGCCAATGCGCTTCCATTTAACGTATGTGCCAATTGCGCTTTGCCCTCTTTCCCTTTGAAACGAAGTTTTAAACGGTTAGCCTGATAGGTTTCGAAGTTTGATACTGAAGAAACTTCTAACCAACGCTCTTGTGCTGCACTCCACACTTCCATATCGTAAGTCATGGCTGATGTGAAGCCCATATCACCACCACATAAACGCAAAACGCGGTAATGTAAGCCAAGCTCCTGCAATAAAGACTGTACATAGTTGCTCATGTCTTCCAGTGTTTCGTAAGATTTTTCAGGATGTGTAATCTGAACCACCTCCACTTTATCAAACTGATGCAAACGATTTAAACCACGAACATGCGCCCCATAAGAACCAGCCTCTCTACGAAAGCAAGGTGTGTAAGCTGTATTTTTGATCGGCAAATCTTCTTCCTTAATAATTACATCGCGGTATAAATTAGTAACCGGAACTTCGGCCGTAGGAATCAGATATAAATCATCAACAGTTGAATGATACATTTGTCCTTCTTTATCGGGTAACTGACCAGTACCAAAACCAGATGCAGCATTTACCAAATGAGGCACCTGCATTTCTTTGTAACCCGCAGCAGTTGCATGATCTAAAAAGAAATTAATTAAAGCACGTTGTAACCTCGCTCCTTTTCCTTTGTAAACCGGAAAACCTGCACCCGTAATTTTAACTCCTAATTCAAAATCGATAATATCGTATTTAGCTGCCAGTTCCCAATGTGGTAACGCTTTGGTTGGCAATTCTGCCGGTGCGCCATGCTCATAAACTACCTCATTTTCTTCGGCAGTTGAGCCCGTTGGAACTAAATGGTAAGGTAAATTTGGCAACTGAACAACTGCATTAAACTGGGCAGTTTCCAACTCGTTTAATTTTTCTGTCAGGTTTTTAATATTCTCCTTATGAGAAGTAGTTTGTGCTTTAATAGCTTCTGCTTCATCTTTTTTGCCTGTACGCATTAAATCGCCAATTTGTTTGGCTGCTGCATTTGCTTCTGCGGAAATTTGATCAAGCGAGGTTTGGGTAGCACGACGATCTTCATCAATTTTGATAATTTCATCTACCAACTCTGGTTGTTTAAAGTTACGCACACTCAAACGTTCTAAAACTTTCTCTCTATTTTCGCGGATATAGTTAACTTGCAGCATTATTTAATTTTTTTACAAAGATAGGATTGAATTACGAATTACGAGTTACGATTTTGGATTTTTATACCAGTGGTCAATTAGATCCGCAAATCAAAATTTCAAGTATAGTTAACCGTAAACCAATCGTTATTCGAAAATCTAAAATCTAAAATCAAATGGGCAAACTGTTCCTCGTACCTACGCCGATTGGCAATTTGGAAGACATGACCTTTCGGGCAATTCGGATTTTAAAAGAGTGCGATTTAATTTTAGCAGAAGATACCCGCACAAGTGCGCCCATGCTTAAACATTTTGGCATTGATAAACGGGTATTCTCCCACCACCAGCATAACGAACATAAGGCGACTTCGGAGATTATCAAATTTTTACAGGAAGGACAAAAAATTGCATTGATCTCGGATGCTGGAACGCCTGCTATTTCAGACCCAGGCTTTTTTCTTGTTCGCGAAGCGATAAAAAACGAAATTGATGTAGAGTGCTTGCCAGGTGCAACGGCGTTTGTGCCTGCCTTGGTAAATTCTGGCTTACCTGCAGATGCCTTTTGTTTCGAAGGGTTTCTGCCCGTAAAAAAGGGCCGCCAAACAAAATTTAAAAAACTTGCCGAAGAAGATCGAACCATCATACTTTATGAAAGTCCACACCGCCTATTAAAAACCTTGGAAGAGTTTGCCCAGTATTTGGGGGCGGATAGGCAGGCATCGGTAAGTAGAGAACTTACTAAAATGTTCGAAGAAACCGTTAGAGGCACATTATTAGAAATAAAATCACATTTCGAGAACAATACTTTAAAAGGAGAATTCGTAATTTGCATTGCAGGGAAAGATATGAGTAAAGATAAAAGAGCAAAGAACAAGGACAAATACGATGATGCCGAAGAAGAGTAGCATCTTAAATTAACCACAATCAATTTAAATAACAATTATGATTAGCATAGATAGATTTTTAAGCGACGAACAAGACCCAAAAGCGGTTGAAAAAGTTATTGGAAAGCTTAATGACCTTTTAACCACAGGCGAAGAAATTCTATACCTCGCTGTGCAAAAAAAACCTGCTGTAAACTTGTTGCCAGATAGTATTGCAGTAACTAACAAACGCATTTTTTATTGCGAGCCAGGAAATCTAGGCCTAACCATGAACTTTAAAGATATTTCGCTTAAAAACATTAAAGAGGTTTCATTCAAGGAAGAATTGTTTGGTTCGAAATTTATTTGTGTGCCGCAAACTGGCGAAAACATTGTTACAGAGTTTATACCTAAAACGCAGGCCAGGAAGTTGTACCAAGCGGCAAATGAGCAGCTAGAGGATTATAAGGAATCTTTAAGACAGCAGAAATTGGAAGAAGATCGGGCAGCTGCACCTATTCAGCCAGCGCCTCAACCTTTCGCAGATTTTACGCCTATTGAATCCTCTACAGCAGAACCTGAGCCAATTCAAATTGCGGAAGTAGTAGAAGAGCCGGAAGATGAGACTACATTAAAACTTCGTAAGCTGAAAACACTTTATGATAAACACTTGATTACTCAGGAAGAATACGAAGCTAAAAAAGCAGCAATTTTAGATAGTTTTTAAATTCAGGAAATAGGGAATGGAGATTAGTGAATTAGACACAAAGTCGACCAACTAATCTATTTCCTAGGCCCAATTTCTCAAAAAAATGAAAAAAAGCTATCTCTTAGCCATATTAAGCGCCTTCTTACTTTGGCTGGCATGGCCACCTATGCCCTTTACAACTCCGCTGTTGCTTATTGCATTAGTGCCTCTATTTATTGCGCTTGATTCGATTTTTAATAGCGACCGAAAAAAGAAAGGCAAAAAAGTTTTTTTAACTGCGGGGCTTACTTTTCTAATTTGGAATACAGCGTCTATTTATTGGGTATATAATGCCATTAGTGCCTACAATGGCACCGCCGTTGCTATTCCAGTTTCCATAATTCCTTACGGGCTGGGAGCATTTTTAATGACTACCGCTTTCTGGCTTTTTTATCGCTTAAGTAGATATACCAATAAAGTGATTGCCTATTTAGGCTTGATCTCATTTTACATTGCACTCGAATATTTACAACAAACCTGGGATCTGGCTTTCCCATGGATGACTTTAGGAAATGGCCTGGCCGGTATGCACCAGCTTGCCCAGTGGTATGATTATACCGGCATTTATGGCGGTTCGTTATGGATTTTGTTAAGCAATATTTTAGCCTTCGAAGCTTACCAAAAATTCAGATCTTCAACCGGATATGCGAAATTTAAACCAGCGGGTATTTGGGCTTTAGTTGTAATTGTTCCAGCTACAATTTCATTAGTAACATACTTCAATGTCGAGCAACAAGGTACACCCAGCAATGTAGTAGTCGTTCAACCCAATATCGATCCCTACAAGAAATTAAGTGAAATTCCTCCTCCAGAGCAAATTCAGATATTAACCCATTTATCCGATTCCCTTGCACAACCGAATACCGAATATTTCATCTGGCCGGAAACTGCTGTACCCATTTATGCCGATGAGGACCAGATTAGGATATATCCTGAAGTTATTTCTTTACAGAACTTTTTAAGTAAGTATAGAAACGGCACTCTAATTACCGGAATGGAAACCAAAAAAATTTATGCGGATAAAAAGACAATATCTGCAAAGTATGACGAGCCTAGCGGGCGGTATTACGATAATTTTAATACTGCAATGCAGTTGGAAAATTCAGCCAATGTTCAGTTTTACCATAAATCGAAACTTGTTCCAGGAGCAGAAAAAATGCCTTTTCCAAAAGTATTCTCATTTTTAGACGGCGTTTTTTCTGAGCTAGGCGGAAGTGTTAGTGGATGGGGCTGGCAAGAAAAGCCCAGTGTTTTATATGCACAAAGTGGCATTGGCGCCGCACCTGTAGTGTGTTATGAAAGCCTATGGGGCGATTGGATAGGACAACAAGTTAAAGACGGCGCACAGTTTATTGCCATTATTACCAACGATGGCTGGTGGGGAAATACATCAGGAAAAGACCAACACGAAATGTATGCCAAACTACGGGCCATCGAAAACCGCAGAGACATAGCCCGATCGGCAAACACTGGTATATCTTGCTTCATCAACCAACGTGGCGACATTACTAAAAGTACGAAATGGTGGACAAGAACTGCCCTAAAAGGTGATATCAACCTGAATGATGAACTGACATTTTACACCAAAAATGGCGACATCATTGCAAAAGTGCTTTGTATATTAGCTTTAATCCTGGTGCTGATTATTCCTTATAAAAAGTGGATTAAAAAGTAATTTTATGCTGAAACAACAATATGAACTCGTTTTGTTTTCCAGAGAAACCATTTTAGATTACATTAAAACCATATCTCACGAAGACTTTATTTGCGACAATAGTGCTTTTGGCAAAGGCTCTATCCGCAATTTGTTGGTTCACATTTGCGATACGTATTCCTCATGGATTGCTGAGCGTGCATTAGGTTTACCATTAACTTATCCCGCTTTCGACAATTACTCCACATTGAATGATTGTATTAAATACTTTAACCGAGTTAATCTTTTCATCGATCAATTTTTAAATCAGTTTGAAGGAAACCATCAAAAAGAGATTCAGATTGTTCGCAATGGCACAACAACAAAGATTAGTGTCTTGCAATTATTTACACACGTGATTACGCATGAGTTTCACCACAAAGGACAAATCATGTCGTTGAGCAGAATCTTAGGCTACACACCCGTTGATGCTGACATTATTCGCTAAAATTTAAAGAAATGCAATACCATAAAAATTATACCTGGTTTTTCCTTTTGATCGTTTTGATTTTAAACATCGCCCTTGATCAGATATCAAAATTCGTTGTTCGAAATGAGATTTCTGATTACGAACACATTGTGTTGATTAAAAATTTTTTCACCCTTACCAAAGTGGAGAACAGTGGTGCTTTTTTAAGTTTGGGTGATAACATGCCTTATATTTTTCGTCTCATCATTTTAACAGGTCTACCCGTCTTATTTCTAGGTTACGGCCTATATTATTTATTTTCAAAAAAGAATTTACCGAGCACCATGCAAATTGCGCTTTGCTTTTTAATTGGCGGTGGAATGGGTAATTTGTACGACCGGATTATTCACGGTTCGGTTACTGATTTCATGCACATGGATTTTCAAATCTTCCAAACCGGTGTTTTTAATATTGCCGATATATCAATCATGATTGGCGTCGGCATTTTACTCATCCAATCATTAAGAATGAAGGCAACACCTACAGTAGATCCATCTAACGTAGAAAAAGAAGATTAAAACTTTATCAAATGTTAACGAAATAATTGCGTTTGCTAAACAAACATTAGGTTATATTTATTGTTAGAAATCTTATCTCAAAAAAACTAATTCAACATGAAAAGAAATGCAACAGCCGTATGGCAGGGCTCTATTAAAGAAGGTGCCGGTAAACTGACAACACAAAGCACTACATTAAATGACACACAATACTCTTTCAATTCTCGTTTTGCAGAAGGAGTTGGTACCAACCCTGAAGAATTAATTGCCGCTGCGCATGCAGGATGTTTTACCATGAAGCTTTCGGCTAACTTAGCTGAAGCAGGTTTTACCGCCACTAAATTGGAAACGAAATGTGAAATTAACTTAGATCCTTCAAAGGGAGAAATTGTAGAATCGCATTTGACTTTAACTGCGGAGGTTCCAGAGCTTTCTCAAGAAAAATTCGATGAATTAGTAGCAGATGCGGAGAAAAACTGCCCGATCTCAAAATTATTAAATACTTCAATCACCGTTGACGCAACGTTGGCATAACTCAAAAAAGCTTGTTGATTATTCGTCAACAAGCTTTTTAACATCTTTAAATCTACTAGATCTGGTGTTTACCTACAATTGGCATTCGCCTACCCATACCGAAGGCTTTAGGCGAAACTCTTAAAATTGGAGGAGTTTGATAACGCTTAAACTCAGCTACGTTAACCATCTTGATTATCTTTTTTACAAGTTCTTCACTAAAACCCTGCTCAATAATTGCTTTCGATCCTTTCTTTTTTTCGATATGCTGATATAAGATGCGATCGAGCGTGTCGTAGTCGGGCAAAGAATCAGAATCTTTTTGATCTGGCCTCAACTCTGCCGAAGGCGGTTTAACAATCGTGTTTACTGGTATAATTTCTCTTTCTTTATTGATGTATCTTGCCAATTCAAACACCTGGGTTTTATACACATCGCCAATTACCCCAATTGCCCCACACATATCGCCATACAAGGTTCCATAACCAACAGCGCACTCACTTTTGTTGGATGTATTGAGTAAAATGTAGCCAAATTTGTTACTCATGGCCATATTTATTACCCCACGAATACGGGCCTGGATATTTTCTTCAGTCAAATTGAAAGGCAGACCTTCAAAAGCTGGTGCTAAAATGTGATCAAAAGCTTCCGCTACTTCCTTTATAGCAATGATCTCATGCTGGCATCCAATATTTTTTACCAAATCTAAAGCATCCTGAATGGAATGATCTGAAGAAAATTTAGAAGGCATTAAAACCGACATTACATTTTCAGCACCCAAAGCACGACACGCCAGCGCACACACCACAGCAGAATCAATGCCGCCTGATAATCCTAAAACCGCCATTTTAAAGCCTGACTTTTCAAAATAATCCTTAATGCCCAGGATTAATGCATCATGAATTTGCTCTATATCGGTTAACCGTTCGGGCTGTGGGTATTTATTTTTAACATTTTCAACTTCGTCTAAATCAAATACCTGAAGATCTTCTTCAAAATATTTCATTTCAGCTTTCATGGCACCATCGGCATCAAAAACGAGTGAGCCACCATCGAATATAATTTCCGTTTGCGCACCCACCTGATTTACATAAAAAACCGGCAAATTGTACTTCTTTGCATTATCGGCCAAAACTTTAATCCGCTCATCATCATGCGTGTAAGAAAAAGGGGAAGCCGCAATATTGATCATTAAATCGGGTTGCTCCTTAATCAATTCATCCATTGGGTTTGAAACATATAAGGGGTTATCATTAATGTTCCATAAATCTTCACAAATGGTTAGCGCAATCTTTTTCCCTTTGAAATCAATACACTTGAAGCTTGAAGCAGGCTCGAAATAACGGTATTCATCAAATACATCATAAGTGGGCAGCAATGCTTTCTTTGTTATGGATTTTACCTTACCATTTTCGATAAAATAAGCCGCATTGAACAAATCCTTACCATCGAGAATGTCGTTTTTAACCGGCAAGCCAATAATACAGGCAATCTCTATACAGCTTTCTGCAATTTTTTGAGCCGCATCTTCGCAAAGGGCTATAAACTCATCAAACTCCAAATAATCTCGCGGCGGATAACCACAAACAGCCAACTCTGCAAAAACAACCAGATCGGCACCTTTACTTTTTGCAAGCTGAATGTGCTCTACAATCTTGTTCGTATTGTTTTCGAAATTACCAATGTGGTAGTTGAGTTGGGCCAGCGCTATTTTCATTTTGAAGAATTAAGTATCAAATATTAGGAAAAATGTAAATGCAATTTAAAAAAATACACCAAAATTAAGTGCAAGATAATGGTTTCTCACGTCTCGATTTTTATCAGTTGTGATATTAGTAAAACCATTATTATAGGTTAAACCAGCCAAAATACTTGCGTTACCGGAAATATCGAATTCGCCCCCAGCTCCGAGTATTAAACCCGCCCGATAGAATTTCGTAAAATCTGATATTTTTTGATTATCGCCAACAGTAGTAGCACCACTTACTGCATCTTGCTTGGCGCTGATATTAAATCCGTTGGATAAACCAAACTGCCCATACCAACGTTTACCATCAGCCTTAAGAGTTTTAAGCTTCACCGTTAACGGCAACTCAATATATTGCATCTTATATTTCAAATCGTAAGCCACAGGAATACTATTATTTGCATTTGCATAATAAGGCGAAACGTTTACCTCAGTACTTTTTCCGTTGATAGTTGTAATGGTTAAACCCGTTGAAAAACTGTAGTTCGGAGCAAAATTAAAATCTCCTAACAATCCATAAGAAAACCCAAGTGCAACGCTGTTTGTTTTTCCAGGTTCAGGTTTTATCCAACCGATAGTTGGTGTAGCGGTTAGGCCTAATCTGAAACCATAATTGATTAATGGAGAATTTTGAGCATAGGCGACAAAACCCAAAAAAGATAAAATTAAAATAGTCGTTATTTTTTTCATGCTTTATGTGATTATATTTGTTGTACATGATGTATAACGTAAAACACAGGCAAATTTATCTAATTTTTCTTTTTGCTGCCGCATTTATTTCCTGCAAACAAAGCAAACGCCCTGATGTAAGCAACATTAAGCTCGATATAAAAATTGAACGATTTGATAAAGAGTTGTTTGCCTCGAAAGATAAAAATGTGAGCGCTACCAACGCCTTTCTTTCAAAAAAATATGGTTTTTTTTATGATGATTATATTCATAAAATGATCGGCTCTCCTGATTACAGCAATGAAGAAATATTGAATACCCTATTTAATGATAAAGCTTACAGTGATTTAACGAAGGAAGTTGATAGCGTTTACCCTAATTTAAAAGCTCAGGAAGCAGGTTTAACACAAACTTTTAAATACATCAAATACTATTACCCGAAGGCCAAAGTGCCAAAAATAATTTCATTTGTTTCGGGTTTTGCCTACCAGATGCCCGTTGGAGATAATTATTTGGGTGTAGGCTTAGATATGTTTTTAGGTAAAGACAGCAAGTTTTATGGTGCCATAGTCCAAAGTGTTCCTTTGTACCTATCGCGAAGATTTACTCCCGAATATATTGTGCCCCGGGTAGCAGAAACCTATGCTCATGAGGACTTGTTTCCAGAACCGGATGAAAACCGGACATTATTATCCAAAATGATTTTCCAGGGAAAAATTCTTTACTTTCTGGATCAGGTATTACCGGAAGATATGGCCGACTCGACTAAAATTGGCTACACACAGCAACAATTACAATGGACCCAAGATTTCGAAGGTGATATTTGGGCTTACTTTTTGGAAAATAACTTCCTTTATGAAACCGATTACCACAAAATCCAGGTTTTCCTTTCTGAAGGACCATTTACACCGGCATTGGGCGACCAAAAATCAGCACCAAAATTAGGCGTATGGACGGGCTGGCAAATTGTGAGGAAGTACATGGCCGAAAATCCAAAAGTAACGCTGCAGCAACTCATGGCAGATAACGATGCACAAAAAATTCTCAATCAATCTAAATATAAACCGAAACAGAAGTAAACGTTAGCAATTGGAACAGCCCAGTCAGCAAACAAATTAGGTAGTTCTTCAGTTTAAAAACATCAAGTATTTGTAAATGAGAGTAGGTATCGTATTATCAGGAGGAGGAATTAGAGGGATAGCGCACCTTGGCATTCTTAAGGCATTTAAGAATTTGGGAATTACCTTCAGCCACATTAGCGGAACAAGTGCGGGAGCAATTGCAGGCGCTTTTTTTGCAGCAGGAATTGATCCCGAAGAAGGATTAAGCATTTTCTTAAAAACTAAACTCTGGCGCTTTGTTCGCCCGGCCGTTGGCTCACTGGGTTTGATAAATATCGAAAATACCGCTCAGATACTTAGAGAATATTTCCCTGAAGATAGCATCGAAAAACTGAAAATACCACTTACAATTGCGGCTGTAAATTTTAGCGAGGGCCGCTTGGTATATTTTACCAAAGGACCACTGATCAGGGCCATACAGGCATCAAGTTGTATTCCTGGTATTTTTAAACCTATAATGGTTGATGGACAGATGTACGTTGATGGAGGAATTCTAAATAATTTCCCAGTCGAGCCTTTAATGGAAGAATGCGATTTCATTATTGGTTCATCTTGCAATCATTTAAAACCTGTAGATAAAATTACAGGCATTACCAATTTAATGGGGCGAGCAGGAATTATGTCGATAAACCATGATATGGAGCGTAAAGCTAAGTTCTGTAATGTGATGATTGAACCAAAAGGTTTAGGTGCTATAAGTACTTTCGATATGAAACGGGCTGAAGATATTTATTGGCTGGCACACGAAGAGGCTTTGATTACCATTAAAAACACCCAGGAAATCAGGGAACTTATCACGCCAGTCCGCTAAAGGGGAATTTGCCCGGCCAGCGTTAAAGCAGTACGCAATATTGTATGGGCAACAGTCATTAAGAAGATTTTTCCACCTTACCAGTAAACAACGTGAAAGATTTTTGCCTTTTTCCGCCATGCTTTTACAGCCCCCTTCAGGGGTTTTGGAGGTTTAGGCTAACCAATCTTTCCCCATCCAAAACCGGAATAGCCTTGCAAACATTTAACTGCAAACAGAACACTACATCATCCTCAATATTTAATTGTGCTAAACGGTGACTGTGAGAAGATTTGTGTAGGTATTTCCTTAAATCGTCTTTTGCAAGCAGATATAAATCTTCAGCTGCAACGCTGGAATCATCGAAATGTTCGAAATTTTTGCGCAATTGATTTACAACTGCACCGGCAAATAAGGTATCTTCCAAATTAAATTGGTCTTTCCAGCCAGCACAAAGAAGCAGTACGTTCTGATCCTGACTTGCCAGGTAATTACAAAGTGAATCTAAGTTTAAGAATGAACCAATCACCACCTGATAAGCCCGTTTATTGGCCAAATGTAATGCCTTAGTTCCGTTTGTGGTAGTAAGAACAATTGTTTTTCCTGCAACTTTTTCTTTGGTATAAGAAAATGGCGAATTCCCAAAATCGTAACCCACCACAACTTCCCCATTCCGCTCCGCAGCCAATAAATAACCTTTATCGCTGTAATTTAAGCAATCTTCCACATTGGCAACCGGAATAATGGCTTCAGCACCATTTTCAATTCCGTAGGTGATGGACGAGGTAGCCCTCAAAATATCAATAACAACCACAATACTTTGCTCAATATCATATAGATCGATCAAAGCAGGGGTTAAACAAACTTCTATTTTTTTTGACATTTCTTAGATTTGAGTACTGAGATTTAAAATGTGAGACCAAGAACAAACGAACTCAAATCTCACATCTATTGTCTCAAAATCTTATTTGTAAAATGGAAACTTAACTACTTTGGCCTTAATTGGCGTATTGCGGATGTTGATGAAAATTTCCGTTCCTTCTTTCGAAAATTCTTTAGCTACATAGCCCATACCAATTGCTTTCTGTAACGAAGGTGCCTGCGTACCAGAAGTTACCTTACCAATAATATTTCCATCAGCATCAGCAATTTCATAATCATGGCGAGGAATTCCCCTGTCAATCATTTCAAAACCCACTAATTTCTTTTGAATACCAGCTTCTTTTTGTGCTTGTAGCGCATCAGAGTTTGTAAACGGTTTTGAGAATTTGGTAATCCAGCCTAAACCAGCTTCAATTGGCGAAGTAGTATCATCAATATCATTTCCATACAAACAGAAACCCATTTCTAAACGCAACGTATCACGAGCACCTAAGCCTATTGGCTTGATATTATAAGCTGCACCAGCTTCGAAAATTGCATCCCAGATTTTATCTGCATGCTCATTATCAAAATAAATTTCAAATCCTCCTGCACCAGTATAACCCGTAGCCGAAATAACCACATTATCAACGCCTGCAAACGTTCCCTTAACGAAGGTATAATATTCCATCGATGCCAGATTAACATCTGTTAAACTTTGCAAAGCATCAGCAGCTTTTGGCCCCTGAATTGCCAATAAAGAGGTTTTATCTGAAATGTTATGCATCTCCACGTTTTGATTGTTAAACTGTTTAATCCAGTTCCAATCCTTTTCAATGTTCGATGCATTAACAACCAGCATATAGGTTTTTTCATCTATACGGTAAACCAAAAGGTCATCAACAATTCCCCCATCTTGATTAGGCAAACACGAATATTGAACTTTGCCATCGTATAATTTTGAGGCATCGTTACTGGTTACGCGTTGAATTAAATCTAAAGCATTTTCACCTTTCAGTATAAATTCACCCATGTGGCTCACATCAAAAACACCTACACTATTACGCACCGTTGCATGTTCAGCGTTTATACCCTCGTAAGTAACAGGCATATTATAACCTGCAAATGGAACCATTTTAGCGCCTAAAGCGATGTGTTTTTCTGTTAATGCGGTGTTTCTCATGAGTAAATTTTAGTTGCGCAAAAGTAATAAGAAAACCGGAATGTTTTAGCCTTAAATTTTTGGCTTTTTAATTGGTTACGGAAAAGAATGCAAACATTTCATCGTATTTTCAGTCCTGCTTTCTGCTTTACTTACCCGATAAAAATCGGGTTTCGTGTTCGCTCCAATCAGGTTTAAATCACCTAATTTCTGCTTTAACTTAAGTTGTAATAAAGGTAGCGAGTTGATTAGTTAAAGCGGTTACGAAATATGTAAATTAGAAAATCAAATCACAAACCGAATAAACAGACAATGGCAACAGAAGTAATAAGCACCACGCCAGAATCAGAAATTGTAAGCACAAGAAACTTCGATGCTCCTCGAGAACTGGTTTATAAAGCGTAGAAAGATCCAACACATTTAAAAAACTGGTGGGGACCTAAGGGTTTCACCAATACCTTTCAATATTTTCGACTTTCGCGTATGAGGCAGATGGAGCTTTATTATGCACGGGCCCGATAAAGGGGAATTATCCTAACGAATGTGAATTTATAAAATCGAATTGCCATCGCTAATAGCCTGGAAAAGACATTCAAAACCTCACTTTTAAGTTTTGGCCAGTTTTGAAAAAATTACTGAAAATAAAACACAAGTTATATTTGAAATGCTATTCAATTCTCCAGAAGAGTGTAATAAACTCAAGCCCTTTGTAGTGGATAAAAATGAAGAAAATTTTGATCGATTGGAAATAGAGTTGAATAAGATGAAATAAGTGAAACCAATTTATGCTAAATTACAAAGTTTAAGAAACACCAGATCATGACTAAAATTCGCTTCCAATTGCTCATATGCTTCCTTATTTTTTCAACGAGCCAGGTTATTGCACAAGGCAAAATCACTAAAAAAGAATTAAAACCTTTTATCGGGAATTGGAAAGGAAGCCTTACTTATATCGATTATTCTTCAGGCAAACCTTATACCATGCCTGCCAATCTCGAGATTAAGAAGGGTTTAAATGCTAACGAACTGTTGATCTCCAATATCTATCCTAACGAACCCAAGGCCAATTCAGTTGATACCTTAATCATTTCTCCAAAAGAAAATAGCTTTGATGGAGCAGCTGTCAAATCGATTACCAGATTAAGTGACGGAAGTACTCAAATTATAACGGAAAGTAACGATACTGACGGGAATGACAAGAAACCGGCACTGATTAGACATACCTACACAATCAGTAAAACGAATTATTCAAACAGAAAAGAAGTACAGTTTTTCGGGGAAACAAAATGGATGAAGAGACATGAATATAGCTACTTAAAAAACATGTAATTATTCACGCTGTAATTAATCCTTTGTAAATCTCAAGCATTTTACCCGCAATCAATTTTATCCCGTGGTCGTTCTCCACTGTCTTTCGGGCATTCTCTCCTATCTCCATCCAGCGCTTCGGATTTATGATACATTGCAAAATATAGCGGTAAAATTCGTCGGCAGAATCTGCTATTAAAATATCGTGTCCGTGCCGGCAATTAATTCCTTCAGCTGCGGTAGTGGTAGCGATAATGCATTTTTTCATTGCCATACCTTCAATAATTTTTACCCGCATACCTGTTCCAGAAATAAGTGGCACAATCATAATCGCCTTCGAATTCATAAATTCAATCGCATCAAAAACTTCTCCCTCAACAATTAAGTTATCAGAATCATATTCAAAAAAATGTTTTTGCATATTTTTGCCAGCGATATAGAAACGAAGGTCTTTATTCAATTTCTCAATATCTGGCCAAATGTCATCAAGAAACCACTCCAATCCTTCCTGATTTGGACGCCAATCCATCGCCCCCAGATGAAATAGCGTAGGGAAACTCGTTTTCGTTTTATCAACTTTATACTTTTCTAGATCAATGGCTACCGGAAAAACCGTCATCGGCACTTCACAACCAAACCTGATAATACTTTGCCTGTCGGGTTCGCTAATGGCAAATATTTGATGGAATCGGTTAATTTGATCGGTTTCATAAGCTTTTAACCGTTGAGCTAAAAAGGCTAAATACTTCCTCCTGATTAGAAAACTTTCTGAGTGAGACAGTCGTTCCCACATCGTAAATTCGATATTATGGGCCCGGTAAATGAGCTTAGCATTGCTATTTGCTTTTACAACATCGAGGTAAGGTACTACAAATAATCCTTCGAACTGGATGACATCGAAGACATTTTCTCGCAGAATATTTTCGAGTTGTCTTGCTGCATCCTCACTAAAATACCTGGAAACGTTATACGATTCATTAGTGAAAATGTTAAAAAACGCTGACCATACATTTACTTCGGTGTCGAGATCTACAGTATGATACTTGATCTTTTCGAAAATCGAATCGTAAACATCCTCCATATCTATCCGCCCTTTCATGGGGTTCAAGCTAAACAAAGTAATATCTGCACCAAGCTGCAGCAGGCCTTTCATGGTATTATAAACCACAATTGGATAACCACTGTTTGGCGGGAAGGGAATCCGCTTAGTAATTAACAGAATTTTCACAATGTTGTGAATTTAAGTAATTAAAGCGGTTTTTAAAAAAAATTCATTAGTCGCGTAAGTCAACGAATTTTTTGTTCAATGCATCGAGTTTTCTTACTCTTCCTATTCTATTCTGGTATACGCTAAATTTACCTTCCGACTCTGCCCTAATATCATCATAAGTTGGATTGACTATCCAGTTGCCTTTAGCATCTACAATGCCATATTTATTGTTTTTTGAATCTTTAGCTACAAAATAGCCTTCATTAAAAGATTCCCGATCGTCTTTATGGAGCTTTAAAGTAACTTTTTTAGTTGCACTTTCTGGCTTACTATTTTCTACATAGATCATAATATGATCTACAGGGCCAGCATAAAAAGTTTTAGCAAATGCTTTTTTATCAGATTGAGCAGGTTTTTTTAACAACTTTTTGGCTAGATAAGCATCAACCTCTTGCTTTGATTTCAATTCTTTATTATCAATTAAATCGACCGCTTTTTGGTAAGTGGTCAAAGTCTTTTTTAACCATTCTATCATTTCTATAGTAGGAACTGAATAGCTTGTTCGCCCAGAATTTTTCAACATTTCACCATTTTTATAAAAGCCGTGTGTTTCACCAATCCGTTTATCCATAACTTGCGGATAGCTTATTTTCACTTCGCCATTTTGGTTGCTTAGCAATTCAATTTGCCCACCATCTACTTTGGCTATTTTGTTAACACTATCCAATCGGTAACCTGTAAATCCTTTATGTTTAAACTTAACATCAAAATCTAAAGCACGAATAGGTTTATCAACAGGAATTAAAAATTCGTTATATTTAAATCCATTGGCATCTTGCCCATTGCGTTCTTTTATTTTGGTAGTATCTAATGTTTGATAATTTCCATTCACCGCTAATCTTGTTCCATCCCAAAAATGTATTGTACTTGGAATAAACGAAGGGGCATTCGCAATTATCGCATTGTCTCCAATCTCTAAACCTAATAAATTATTCAAATCCATAACATCTACAGAAAGTTTAACCAGGTTATTTGGCTTAATAACTTCAGCATCAATCTGTTCATCCTTTTTAATGAAAGATAAAAATTCATCAACAGTAAAGTACCTAATGTAATCGGATGTAAAGTTATACTGGTTATTTTCGTCAAATGCTTCCTTTGGCGATAAACTAGAAGGTTTAACTTCTAAGCTTGTGATATCAATAAGATTTTCAGTTTCATCAATGTGAGCCTGTAGCTCATCTCTTGTTTTTTGTAAATCGTTATCAACGTTGCACGCCCAGAGAAGGGTAACGAACCAACAAATTAGTGTGAATAATTTCACCTTCTTAAAGTGATTTGTTCGAGAGAGCGCCATAAATTTTGTTTTTAATAATTATTTGATTTTTAGGCAAGATAAAAATGAATTTTGACAAAGCGAATTATATTGCTTTTGAAAACAAATCGAGTTGAGGATCGGTTACGTTGAAAGTTTTCCGATGAAAAGGAGATAAACCAATCTCAATGACTGCTTTACGGTGGGCAATGGTTGGGTAACCTTTGTTTGATAGCCAATTATAATGTGGAAAATCGATGTGAAGGTTGCTCATGTACTCATCTCGATGGGTTTTTGCGAGAATGGAAGCTGCAGCAATGTTCAAATACTTTCCATCACCTTTTATAATGCAGCTGTGCGGAATCTCCGGATAAGCTTTAAACCGATTTCCATCGATAACAAGGTAACCAGGTTGAGTGTGAAGCTTCTCAACTGCTCGATGCATCGCCAGAAAAGAAGCATTAAGTATATTGATGCGATCAATTTCTTCATGATCACACGAAGCTACCGCCCAGGCCAAAGCTTCTCTTTCGATTATCGGCCGAAGTAAATTTCGCTGTTCGTGTGTTAATTGTTTAGAATCGTTTAAGCCATCTAACACATAACCTTTTGGTAAAATAACCGCTGCAGCAAACACTGGCCCAGCTAAACAGCCTCTTCCAGCTTCATCGCAACCGGCCTCTAAAAATTCTTCCTGATAACAAGCTAATAACATTACTATGATTTACGGTGATTCAATGAACGCTATGATTAGCAAATCATAGTTTCATGCCAACTTTCGAATGGAGTTATGTAACTAAAACTAAAAATCGAAAGTTTTATTACCTACAAAGATACTTTACCACTTCATTTATTAGTAATAATTTTTAACTAACTTGTAGTGAAATTAAAGTTAGCGCTCCATGATAAATACTCAATATGCTGAAAGCGAACTGACGGGAAGAATTATAGGATGCGCCATGGAAGTTCATAATACATTGGGAAATGGCTTTCAAAAAAAAAATTATCAGAAAGCTTTAGCCATAGAATTAACGGGACAAGGGTTCAATTTCATACAGGAGCATGAAATGAGTATTTTCTATAAGCGGAATTTTTCGGGTAAAAGGAGAGTAGATTTCTTCATCGAAAACAAAATTATGGTTGAATTAAAAGCTGTTATTCTACTTGACGATGCCCATCTAGCTCAAGCTATCAACTACCTAGAAGCTTCCGGGTTTGAAATTGGTCTATTAATAAATTTTGGCTGCAGAAGCTTACAACTTAAACGTGTAATGAAACCTGGCACCTCTGCAACTTAATTCAGTATATTTCCACTAATCAATTACGCAATAACAGAAAGTTCACCTAACCATCGAAGTCTCAGTATTAAGATAGAACCAATCTTTATTAAGCAATGATTAATTACCAAATTACTTTTCGCTGGCAAATCATACTAATTCATTCAATCATAAAATCAGGGTCTTAAACCGTAGTATTCTGTCCCTTTACATCAAAAGCATCCCGTAAGCCAATTGCTAAAACATTGAAAGCATAAACGGTGAGCATAATCGCCAAACCAGGTAAAACTGCCAAATAAGCAGCATCCATAATGATGTAGCCATAATGCTCTTTAATCATGCTTCCCCAGCTTGGCATGGGCGGTTGCGCACCGAAACCCAAGAAACTTAATCCAGTTTCTAACAAAATAGCCGATGCAAAATTAGAAGAGGCAACAACCAAAATTGGTCCCGCAATATTAGGTAAAATGTGTTTAATGATGGTTCTTGAGGTACTAAAGCCTAAAGCTCTTGCGGCCTCTACAAACTCCACTTCTTTTAAAGCCATTACTTGCCCACGCACCAAACGGGCCACATCTACCCAGGTAGATAAGCCAACGGCGATAAAAATTTGCCAGAAACCTTTTCCAAGTGCAAATGAAATAGCGATGACCAACAACAGCGATGGTAATGACCATACTACGTTCATAAACCAACTGATTGCAGCATCAGTTTTCCCACCAAAATAGCCTGCAATTGCGCCTAAGCTTACTCCAATAAATAGCGAAATTAAAACGGCCATTAAGCCCACAGAAAGGGAAACACGAATTCCAAGAATCATCCGGCTTAATAAATCACGACCATAGATATCTGTACCCAGCCAATACGTTTTTTCGTAAACATTATATTGTTCGAATAATGTAGCCGGTGTACCAAGCTTAGAATATGGCGTACACGTGGGACAAAGTTCTCTTAAATTATACTTTATTTCCGGAGCTTTCTCTTCGTCGCCGATGTATGGCGTTATAAAGACATCATTATCTTCAATGCGATAAGACACAATTGGAATACTTGTAATACTAGATTTTTGTCCATTTAACATTTTCCTGAAGAAACTAACCTCTTCGATATTTGGATTTTTATTGAGAATGATAAATTTAAAGGTACTTCCAGGCTTTTTCTTATTAAGGGGTAATATTTGCGTATTGGCGTCAGGTGTACTATCGGGCGTAATGATATAACCTAAAATACCCATCAATACCAAGAGTAAAATAAAAATGAGACCGCCAAAAGCGAGCTTATTTCTTTTAAATTTTAACCAGACTTTTTTAGATGGGCTATTATCCATTATTTAACCATTCTGCCTTTCCAATTGTACTTACCGCTATTTCCGGCAATACCAATGTAAACGATATAAAGTATATGCAAAACATTTAAAACTGGGATTAACACAAGTAGTCTCCGCTTATCTGCGAAGCCGGTCACATCCCATAAAAATAATGTTTCTAAAATCATTTTAACTATCAATTGGTAAATTGTTATCGTTAAAAAGCCGGGAATAAATAATCCTGTAATGAAGTTTGCTAAAATACTCAAATTGAATACCCAAACGAAAACACCTAAAACGATGATGGCTTTATTTTTATAACGTGTGCTTTTGGAAGCCCACCTTTTCCGTTGTTGGATAAATGATTTTAAGTTTTCCTTCGCATGTGTATAAACAATAGCTGATCTGTTTTTTAGAAATCCTATTTTATCTGGATACTTTGCAGCGATTTTATGCAACAAAAGTTCGTCATCGCCAGAGGCCAAATCATCGATTCCCTGAAAACCACCTACCTCATAAAATGTAACTTTCTCATAAGCCAAGTTGGCCCCGTTGCATGTAGATGGCTTTTTATTCCCAATTGTGGATGCACCTAAGCCAATTAGATATAGAAACTCTAAGGATTGTAACCGCTCAAAATAAGTTTTCTCTTCAAAATAAGATACAGGAGAAGAAATCATCTTATACCCCTTGTTCTGATAAAATTCTACTACCGAAGAGAGCCACTTTGTACCCATCACACAATCGGCATCTGTAGTGATAATTAAATCTCCACTGCAAGAGCCAATGGCTGTTTGAATCGCTTTTTTCTTATAGGAATTTAAAGCCTGATTCTCATTTAGCTTGATCAGTTTAACCCCACGATTGGCGTAAGAGGCAACAATTTCTGCGGTGCTATCTGTAGAATGATCATCGATAAAAATGATTTCCGTTAAATCCTTTGGATAATCCTGGGCGATTAATGCCTCTATTGTTCGTCCGATATTCAATTCCTCATCACGTGCAGCAACAATAACAGAAACTTTGGTAGAGGGAGTGATGATACTTTTTTTATATAAATTCAGGCTATACCAGCCTTTGATAAAAGTAAGTACGAGTAAACCATAAACGATGGTTAAAGCAGCAGATAGAAGACTAACTAGTTTTAGGATTTCCAAAAAAATTGAGTTTAAAGACGAAATATGTGCCTAAGATAGCAGGAATAATAATATTTATTAGCCAAATACTGGCCGTGCAGGCAATAACCGCAACGTGTTGATTGGTTACATGTTTAAATAATTCCACCGCGGTTACACTTCTGATGCCCACATCGAAGAGATCTAATGATGGCAATGCAGATTGAATCAGGAACAAAAGGCAAGTCATCATTACGATATCCAGATACTGTAAACCAGGGATTAGCCATACAAACAAAATGAAGTATTGAAAACTAAAAACCAGGTAGCGGGCCAAACAGAAAAGCATGATTTTAAAAAGTTCTTCTTTTCTATATCGACCTAGAATGCTGTAAAATTTTTTGTATTTACGGGTGAATTTAAAAGAAAGTAGGATACCATTAAGCCATTGAATATTGAAATAAAATATAATGAAAAATAAGCAGAAGGCCATTGCCAAAATCACGACTGCCAGAAAAACCAAATGATCGATCGGTACAAATCTATAGATAAAAAAGCACGCTGCTACAGCACCAAAAACATTGGTCAACACCAATTGACCAATGTTACCGACCGTCATGGCAACAATGCCCACTATTCTACGATTTGGGGAAAGAAAAAAGACTCTTCCTCCATATTCGCCTAACCGGTTTGGAGTAAATATGGCTAATGTTAAACCACAAAAAACAGATTCGATTGCCCGGTAGAAACTAATGCGTTCGATGTGACTCATTAATCTTTTCCACTTTGCGGCTTCCAGAAACCAGTTTAAAAACATGAGCAAAACCACGAAGCCGATAATACCGAAAATTTCTACTTGCGGAATATCTCTCAGAAGTGATGCAAAGTTCTCAAGATTTTTATTGGCAACAAGCTTATGATAAATGAACCAAAAAGCAAATACTACAATTGCAGCTTTAATTAATATTGATAATATATTTTTATTCTTGCCTGTCAAGATTTTCATTTTAGTTTGCAAATATGCTTAATATTGCTGTAATGTTGAATGAAAAAAAAGAACGGATAATTATGGGCATCGACCCCGGCACTGCGGTAATGGGTTATGGCGTAATTTTAGAGAAGGGAAATAAAACAGAATTGATTAGTTTAGGGGTAGTTAAGATGACACACCTTGATGACCCATTCTTAAAACTCCAACGCATTTTCGAAAAAACAGTGGTGCTTATTGATCAATACAAACCAGATGTTTTAGCGATTGAAGCACCCTTTTATGGAAAAAACATTCAGGTACTCTTAAAATTAGGAAGAGCGCAAGGCATTGCCATTGCTGCAGCACTTTCCAGAAATATTTCGGTTACAGAATACGCTCCCCGAAAAATCAAACAATCCATCACCGGGAATGGAAACGCAACCAAAGAGCAAGTGGCTGCGATGTTACAAAGGTTATTGAATTTTAAAGAAACGCCAGAGTTTTTAGATGCAACAGATGGTTTAGCAGTTGCTGTTTGTCACTCTTTTCAAAAAATCACCTCGACGGGCAAATCAAAAACGTATTCTGGCTGGGAATCTTTCGTGAGCGACAACAAAACGAAAGTAAAAGGGTTGGCGGTGAAAGTAAAAAAATAGTCGGCCGGTGAAACACCTACCGACTGATTAAACACCTTTTCGTCGTTGCGAGGCACGAAGCAATCTCATTTGTTCATGCGATTTATCTTATTGGTCGGTGTCCTCACCGACCAACTTAATTAAACATCGATCCATTCTGTCTTATCAGTTAGTACCTCCCCCATCCTCGGGAGAAAAAACTCTGCTAACATTTCGTGTCAATCTCATTCGAAAATAAAACACTTATCGCCTTATTATTACGTTCTGTTTAAATTGCTTTCGGAGGCGGACCGATGCTAATATCTTGTAAAACTGCAGCACTCTGATCCAACTTCTCTTGTAATATGACGGTATAAGTTGTAAGAATATCTACTGAAATTACCATAAAAATCAGACTATGTTTATCATCATCGTAACGAAGAAAAGTAGATGTAGGTTTTTGATCTTCGTGTATCAAAACATAATCAAAATTATCCTTAGCATAGTTGATAAACATGAGATAGTTTTGTTCATCCACGGTTTTATAATTAACCTGAACTATCGCATCATCTAATAAGCTGATCATCAAGGCCTCATTTCTTCCTTTATATATTTTAATAGGATCTTCGCTGCTTTGAGAGATAAATCCCAAGCGACACAGATAATCATCCACTTCTTCAAAATGATCAAAATCGTATAGATACCAGAGTGCTTGCGGTTTAATAAGCATAGAGTTCATTTGCTAAAATATAAATTTTAATGATTAAGTCACAGCGAGGTCGAAACTGATCTCCTTAAACTGAATTACATTTATCTTATTGGTCGGTGTCCTCACCGACCAACTCAATTAATACCGATACCTGCTGTCTTATCAGTTAGTACCACCCCCATCCTCGGGAGAAAAAATTCTGCTATCATTTCGTGTCAATCTCATTCGTAAAATGAAAGCCTATTGCCTATTCTCCATCATATTCCTGGTTGCCATTTCCATGGCCACCTTATTCTTTCTTACAAAATATCTAATGGTAAAAAATGCGACGACGCCAACAAGAACCAGCATCCATAAGTTAGCAAGAGCAAGGATAATCTCTTTAAAAATAGTCCAGCCGTTTACAATGTTTAACCACAAACGGTTACCAAATGCCGGCCGATAATCGTAGAGATTGTCATTTGCAACGATCATTGTTTTAACCGTATTATCCTGGTAGAAGTTCAGAGTAATGGTGCTAAACTTCACCTTGGCATCAATATTCAGATTATCTATTTTCCGATCGATAGATTCATCACTTAAATTCATAGAAGTTGTGATGTTAGCTGTTTTTTTGCTCGGTATTTTTCCAATTTGTTTAGAAGCACCTATCCTATTCTGACCTTTTAACTGATTAGCCAGATAATTTATACTTTGATCATCAAGTTTTAAAGAAGAACTATTTACAAAAACAGCCATTTTTGCAATCGCATTAGTAAACTCATCCAAGCCTTGTGCTGGTATCTTAGCTACCAAAATACCATCGGTTCGATAGGAAGTAATTTCCTTTGAGGAATCGGCTGTTAATTTAAATTTGTCGGTTTCTTGTATGGTACTATTAATAGAAAATTCGGCAACTGTTCCTCCTTCTGATCTAATAATCTGACTCAGCTTTTCTTTGGTATTTTGAACATCCTTCACACGGAAGCGCATGTCGGCAGTTTTAATAATTTTATCTGCAACTACCGTATCTGGTATTTGTATTTCTTTGGCTTCGGCATCACTATCCGTAACGTATCCTTCTTTTTTGCTATTGCAGCCAAAAATTGTTAAAATAATGGCAGCAGCAATGATATTCCTTTTCATGATTCTGGGGTTCTAATAAATTAATCATTTTAAATATTTGCTTCAAATGGCCATTAGAAGTTAGACGTTTCTGGTTAGGTTAAGTCGTCATATTTTCCCTTTATACTGAAAATAGAAATAGGTAACCCAATCTTAAAAACGTTTAAGTTTAGATGCAATAGGACGGATTTTTACATAAAAGGAAAGGATAGTAAATAAAAAAGCCGATGATATGGGTATATCATCGGCTCTGTATTTAGAGAGAAATATTTTATGCGTCTAAAATTTTGAATACTCCTTTAATGCTGATGATTGCACCGATAAAAAGGATAATCCATGAAACCAATGATAACACCCAAGAATCGAATGCAAAACGAGCATAAGTACCAACCATACAAATCAATACACCAAAAATCATTAATTTATATATTCCTGGCTGGTTAGCCGTTTTCATACTTTCTGTATTGTGCTTTAATTCGCTGTTCTCCATAATATTTATTTTTATGATGCAGCAAAAGTAATACTTATTGCTGAATAATTATAAATGTTTAGTAACTTTTTAATCGTTCTAAACGCTGGTTTGCTTTGTCTTTATCGTTTAGTTTTTCACCCGTGTACAATGGTTTTTCCCAATCGCCATACATGGGGTTTGGTAACACAATAAATTTGATCCCAAAAAGGTTTTGATTTGCATTTACCTGATCGAAAATATTCTTCTGTTCACGATAAAAAATATTAGAAAAATCGCTCAAATTATCGCCACAAAGCAAGAGCATATCATGAGTTTCAGCAACTTTTTGGCGTCGAGGTTCCTTATTTGACGTTCCTTTTGAAACCAATAAATGCGCAGCATCTGCATAAGGAAAACCAAAAGCCTGTAAATTTTTAAGCGTTGCGGCATAATCCTTTTCATCGCGATTGCTCAGATAAAAAGTCTCAATATTTTTTGAAGCTGCGAATTTTAAAAAAGCCAACGCACCAGGTACGGTATCAGCTTTAACTAAGCCTGTCCACGCAGTCCAGTCTGCTGGATTATAACTCAGTCCTTTCTTAATTTCGTGTCCTTGAAATGGAGAATTATCCAAAACGGTTTCATCTATATCTACAATAACGCAATTCGGTTTCTTACTCGTATCTGCCCACATTGCTTCTTTTAGTGACAAACGAGCGAAGTTATAAGCCTGAAAACATAACGCCCTATATTCGCCACTGGTTTGCTGCCAAAGTACGGCATTAGTGTAATCTCTGGCTGGGTTTTGAGCTTGTGCAAAAGAGAAAATTGGAACAATGCCTAGCATCCAAATTAACATGTATTTTTTCATAGGTTTTCTTATTTAATCGAAGGTAAGATTTGCAAGTTTAATCATTCAAAAAACTTGCCTTTTCTGCTTTCGATATCAACAAAGTTTCAGCATCAGGATAAGCTTGCGTAAAAGTTACCGGAAACTTATTCTTTCCTTTTTCATTCCATTTAAATTCAACTGCCAACAACTTATTATTTGTTTTTTCAATATAATCTATCTCCTGTTGTTGAGTGGTTCTCCAAAAAAATACATTAGCCTCTATTTGATTCTGGTGTAAATATTTCATTCTTTCCGCAATCATATAATTTTCAAATAATGCACCCACATCATTTCGGTTTGTTAATGCATTAAAATTTCTGGTGATGGCATTAACAATACCGGTATCATAAAAATAGATTTTCTTATTTTTCTTTATCTCATTCCTCACATTTCCAGAAAATGCAGACAAGGTAAATACCACAAAAGATTTCTCTAATAAACTAATGTATTTGTCAACTGTTTTTTGGTCGGCTTTTACCAATTGTGCCAGTTCGGAAAAATTAACTTCGCTTCCAATCTGTAAAGCCAAAGCCTTAACAATTTTTTCGAACAATAGAGGCTTCTTCACTTCTTCCAAAGCAAATAAATCCTTATACAAATAACTATCTGCTAACAGTTTTAGATGTTCTTCTGCATTTATAGCATCACTTATTACTTCGGGATAAGAACCATAAAGCAATCTCTGCTCTAAGGAACGTTCTTCTGTTAAAAAATCGGTATGGTTAACCAACTCTCCATAAGAAAATGGCAAAAGCATCATCTCATATTTTCTACCAGTTAAAGGTTCATTAATTTTACCAGAAAGTTCAAAAGCTGATGAGCCAGTTGCGATAACTTGAACTTGCTTGAATCTATCAACAATAATCTTTATCAGCAGACCAACATCCGCTATTCGTTGAGCTTCATCTATAAATAACACTTCATAATCTCCAAGTAATTGAGCAATTTGAATAGCATTTGGTTTAGCTAAATTTTCTCTTACATCAGCGTCATCGCCATTAAGATATAAAGTCTTTTTATTAACCTTGGCCAATAACTGCTCTACAAAAGTTGTTTTACCCGTTTGTCTTGGTCCGAAGACTATAAATGCTTTGCCTTTAAAAAGTCTGGCTAATGCATAATCTAACTGTTTCCTTATTATCATCATAATTTCGTCACATACAAAAGTATAATAATTTTGGAATACAATCCATAATTATCATAATAATTTTGGAATACAATCCATAATTATTATAATAATTTTGGATTTTGCAGATATATGCCATTAAAAAAAGCCCATTACAATTAAGAAATGGGCTTTTAATATTTTAATGGCTCAAGACCAGAGACTAAACTTATCCGTTCAATGCTGCTGCACCACTTACAATCTCCGTTAACTCAGTTGTAATCGCTGCCTGACGAGCTTGGTTATAAGAAAGTTTCAAGGCCTTCAACAACTCGCCAGCATTTTCAGTGGCTTTATCCATTGATGTCATACGAGCACCATGTTCAGATGCGTGAGAATCTAACACCGCTTTGTATAACTGAATTTTAATAGACTTAGGGATTAATTGCTCTACAATTTCTTCCTGAGAAGGCTCTAAAATATAATCTACATTTGCTGCCTTTTTCTCTTCTTTAGTTTCTGCAACTGCTTCTACTTTTGGAAGAGGCAATAATTGTTCAGTAGTAATAAACTGTACGGCTGCGTTTCTAAAACGATTATAAACTACTTCCACTTTATCAAACTCGCCCTTTAAAAAGCCAGCCATAATCGCATCTGTAATCTTAGTTACGTTTTCAAAAGTTAAAGCAGAATATACTTCATTATTGTTGCCGATAACATTGTATTTACGTTTTTCGTAAAAATCCTGAGTTTTCTTACCTATAGAAATAATGCTTACGTTACCGTTTTTAAACTGTTCGCTATATTTCTCAGCAATTAAATTATTGGCCGCTTTAATTACGTTCATGTTAAAAGCACCAGCCAAACCACGGTTTGATGATACCGTCACAATTAAAACCTTATTAGGTTCACGCTCTTGGATAAAAGGTGATGAAGAACCTTCCAAACTTGCGGAAAGATTTCCTAAAATCTCTTTCAGTTTAGTTGCATAAGGACGTAAAGCGATAATTGCATTTGTAGCACGTTTCAACTTAGCCGCCGAAACCATTTTCATAGCTTTGGTGATTTGCTGTGTTGATTGTACCGATGCAATCCGGTTTCTTACTTCTTTTAAATTAGCCATTCTTTAATAAGTGTAAAGTAAAAAGTTAAAAGTGTAAAGTTTGAACTTTCTACTTTTAACTTTAGACTCTATTTAGTATTTACTTGAAATCTCTTTTGCTACTGTATCTAAAACGCCAGTAATGGTATCATCAAATTTACCAGCTTTTAAAGCCGCTAATGTTTCTGGATGACGCATTTCTAATTGAGTTAAATATTCAGTTTCAAATTCTTTAACCTTGTTAACAGGAACGCTACGCATTAAATTTTTAGTACCTGCATAAACAATTGCAACTTGTTTCTCTACCGTAAATGGAGAAAACTGCGCTTGTTTTAACATCTCCACGTTACGCGCACCTTTATCTAACACTGATTTCGTCGCAGCATCTAAGTCAGAACCGAATTTGGAGAAAGCCTCCAATTCGCGGTATTGAGCCTGATCTAACTTTAAAGTACCTGCTACTTTTTTCATCGATTTAATTTGAGCATTACCACCCACACGTGATACCGAAATACCTACGTTAATAGCCGGACGAATACCAGAGTTGAACAAGTTCGACTCTAAGAAAATCTGACCATCAGTAATCGAAATTACGTTGGTTGGAATATAGGCAGAAACGTCACCTGCTTGAGTTTCGATAATTGGTAAAGCTGTTAATGAACCACCACCTTTAACGATATGTCTAATCGATTCTGGTAAATCATTCATGTCTTTAGCGATATCATCATTCGCGTTAATTTTCGCAGCTCTTTCTAACAAACGACTGTGTAAGTAGAAGACGTCACCTGGATAAGCCTCACGGCCCGGTGGACGACGAAGTAATAATGACACCTCACGGTAAGCAACTGCCTGTTTAGACAAATCATCATAAACAATTAAAGCTGGTCTACCTGTATCACGGAAAAACTCACCAATTGCAGCACCAGCGAACGGAGCATAAAACTGCATTGGAGCAGGATCAGCAGCCGAAGCAGCAACAACGACTGTATATGGTAAAGCGCCATTTTCTTCAAGTGTACGTACAATGTTAGCAACGGTAGAGTTTTTCTGACCTATAGCTACATAAATACAAAACACAGGCTGGCCTGCTTCATAAAATTCTTTTTGGTTAATAATAGTATCAATACAAACAGCCGTTTTACCAATCTGACGATCGCCGATAACCAACTCACGTTGACCACGACCAATTGGAATCATTGCATCAATTGCTTTAATACCCGTTTGTAAAGGCTCATTAACCGGCTGACGATAAATTACACCCGGTGCTTTACGCTCTAAAGGCATCTCGTAAGTTTCACCTAAGATTGGGCCTTTACCATCTAAAGGCTCACCCAAAGTGTTCACTACGCGACCAAGCATACCTTCACCAACTTTAATAGAGGCAATTTTTTTGGTACGTTTAATGGTATCGCCTTCTTTAATCTCGTCAGATGCACCCAAAAGTACCACACCAACGTTATCTTCTTCAAGGTTTAATACAATGCCTTGCAGGCCGTTTGCAAATTCAACCAACTCACCCGATTGAACTTTAGTTAAACCGTAAACACGGGCAATACCGTCGCCCACTTGCAACACGGTACCAACTTCTTCCAGTTCGGTTTCTGATTTGAAGCCCGCCAATTGCTGTCTGATAATTGCCGAAACTTCGTCTGGTCTTACCTCTACCATAGTTTTAATTATATCTTTTTGTAAATGTAAATCTTGTAGTTCTTTTGTTATTCTAGTCCCTCTTTCAGCTTAACTTTTGTCCTTCAACTACGCTCAGGATGACAAAAATACCGCTGTCAGTCGGGTTTATATATTATTGCGCTGTAGTTCCTTTGTTATTTCAGTATCCCTCAAAGTTTAACAAAGTCAATCTTAATACGAGATACTCATATTTCTAAGCAGCAAATTCTTTTTTAAGTTTGCTTAAACTACTTGCAATACTTGCATCAAATTGCCTATCACCCACTTTTAAAATAAACCCACCAATTAGCTTCTCATTAATTTTTTCTTTAACGATAACTTCATTAGCACCTAACTCTCTTTTTACAATGGCGATAATCTCCTGCTTAGCAGTTGCGCTTAAAGCAGTTGCTGTAGTTACATCAGCAGTTACAATACCTTTAATTTTATTATACTGTTGAATAAATTGTTTTGCAGTAGCAAATAAAATAGCCGAACGGCCTTTGTTAACAACAATTTTAAAAAAAGTAAGGGTCAACTTACCAAGCTTGTCAGCAAAAATTCCATTCAATATGCCAATTTTTTTATCTAAAGGCACAATTGGGTTCTTCAATATCGCTTCTAGTTCAGGAGTTTCATCAACTACTTTTTCAAATAAAACCATATCATTATAAGATTCAGCCAGGCCGTTATTTTCAACAGCTAAGTCGATTAATGATTTGGCATACCTGCCTGCTACTTTAATTTCTGACATATTTTTAGGTGTGAGATATGAGAGGTGAGATGAAAGATGTGAGAATCAATCTCAAATCTAATGTCTAATGTCTCAAATCTATTTTCTCAAAACTTAATTTAATTCAACGTCTTTTAACAAATTAGCTACTAAAGCTTCTTGTTTTGTTTTATCATCCAACTGGTTACGCAAAACACGTTCAGCAATTTCTAATGATAAAGTAGAAACCTGATCTTTCACTTCAGCCAAAGCCACTTTCTTTTGGTTTTCAATCTCGATTTTTGCTTTCTCGATTAATTTAGAACCTTCTATTTGTGCTTGTTTTTTAGCCTCGTTTAAGATACTATCTTTTAGCGTTTTGGCTTCTTTCAAAATCTCATCGCGTTCAGCACGTGCTTGTTGCATCAAATCTTGATTTTGAGCAGTTAAACGAGCCATTTCTTGCTTAGCTAACTCCGCTTTATTTAAAGCCTCATCAATACTTTGCTCACGCTCATGAATAGCTCCTAAAATTGGCTTCCATGCAAGTTTTCTAAGTAATAGTAATAGGAAAATAAAAGCTAATGCTGTCCAGAAAACCAATCCAATACTTGGGGTAACTAATTCCATTTTTTATATTTTTTTATTGACTTTTTCGTTAAAATCGGGAAAACAACCAATCGTTGAATTCCCGATTAATAATTCTAAATTGCTATTAAACGCCTAAGCCTAATAATGCAACTACCACACCGAATAATGCAGCACCCTCAATAAGGGCGGCAGCAATAATCATTGCAGTTTGAATTTTTGATGCAGCCTCAGGCTGACGAGCAATACCTTCCATTGCCTTACCACCTACATGACCGATACCGATACCGGCACCAATTACTGCTAAACCGGCACCAATTGCCGCGATTGAACCTACCATAACTAATTTAATTATATAATTTGTAAAAAATAGTTTTCTGTTAATGATGCTCTTCTACTGCCATTCCGATAAATAGCGCAGATAACAATGTAAAAATAAACGCTTGTAAAAATGCTACCAGTAATTCCAAAACATCCATAAATAAAACGAATGCAACTGAAACAGGAGCGATAGCCAATGTTTTGAAAATAAAAATAAGCGAGATTAAACTCAATACAATGATGTGACCAGCGGTAATGTTTGCGAACAAACGAACCATTAAAGCGAATGGCTTTGAAATGATACCAATAAGTTCTACCGGAATCATGATGGGATATAACCACCAAGGCACATCTGGCGTAAGAATATGTTTCCAGTAATATTTGTTACCGTTTAAGTTAACTACTAACATGGTTGCCGTTGCCATCACAAAAGTTAAAGCGATGTTACCTGTTACGTTAGCACTACCAGGAAAAACTGGGAATAAACCTAATAAGTTATTAAATAAGATGAAAAAGAATATCGTTAACAAGTAAGGCATAAACTTTGCGTATTTATGTCCGATGTTTGGTTTTGCGATATCATCTCTCACAAATATGATCACTGGCTCCAAGAAAGACTGTAATCCTTTTGGCGCTTTCCCAACTCTCTTTTTGTAGCTAACAGCTATTGAACCGAAAATAATAACAATCAAAAGAATGGAGATAAACATCGCGGCTACATTTTTTGTAATGGAGAAATCAATTACTGTATCAGATGCCGCTTCATCAATTTGGCCGTCAGCACCAACTACCTTAATGTTCTTGTTGAACATATCTTTAGTCATGCTTTGTTTTAAACCTGTTACCAAACGGTATTTGTTGTATTTACCTTGATAATCTTGCTCACCGTGATGAAAATGTGCTGAAGAAAAAACTTCCAAACCACCAGAAGTATACAAAATTACTGGAAGAGGAATTGAGGTATGCCCCCATAAATGCCACACATGCGAATCTGCTATGTGTTCCATGATCACTTTAGTTGGCTCGAATTTTTCTTCACCGTGCTCTGCTGCTCCGTGTTCACCAGAAACTGCATGAGCAGATTCAGCAACAACACTATCAGGAGAAGCAATAGTACTATCAGCCTGGGCGAAAGTATTATTTCTGATAGATAAAAACGCGATTAAAAGCGTAAAAACAAAGATTACCTTCTTAACTTTCGACACAAAAACTTGGTTACAATCCATTTATTGGCAGTTTTTTACTTTAAATTTTGGTGGCGCAAGTTACGCAACAAACAGTATATTTCAAAGGCCGTAAACAATAAATACACAGAAAAAAAATTTAGTGCAAAAAGTAGCCCGTTTCCCTTTGCTTTTATACTGTATACCAGCACAAAAGCCATACAAAAAATCATCTTCACTGCAATTGATCCCATGATCGCCATCACACCAACCTCAGGATCGCGTTTTATACCGATTGCAACCAGCATATATGCGATGTAGGTGATGCCAGCCATAAAGCCGAAAATTACCCAAAAATTCTTAACCAAAATCTGCTTTTCAGGGAAAATGTTGGGCAAAACAGCGATTATCGCTATCAGTATTCCAACAAAAATGAAGTAGATGCTTGTAAACTTGGTTAGCGTCAAAGGAATAATTCTTTACAATTAAAAACTTTGGCAAAGATAAGATTTAAGGATGAAATATTGTTAACTTGTTTGATTTCTAAATAGTTTACCACACAACCAAAGAACAACTGAGCGACTTAAGATTGGCACGGTTTATCGCGTAGCTTGCTTTATAGCCTGATATAATGCGATGCCCACACCGGCGAGCGCAAATGCCGCTGTTATTAATTTTGTTCTACTATTTCGATGTTCATCTATTTTGTAGCCTATAAAAGTTAACAATCCAATAGTAGCAATCATTTGAAAGCCTATGGCAGAATATTTTGCCGCTGCATTTACTTTTTTTGATGTATCTTCTTCTTTAGGATTTTCCATTTATAAATGCAATAATTAAGTTAACTTTGAATAATTAAGTTTTGCCAGCAAAGAAAATTTTTTTGCTAAATTTTGTTTATTGTATATCCACTAACGCGACTGATTATACTTGAAAAAATACTCCAACCAGACCTTAAATCCCTTCATCATTCTCTTCAGCCTGCTTTTTACGTATGGCTGTGTAGCAAATAAAGATACCGCTATCGACCGGAAGTTTCAAAACTTAACGGCACGCTACAACTATATCTATAATTCTAAGGTTCTGCTCACCGAATATAATGACGGTTTACAGCAAAGTTACCCTGATAATTACGAAAAAGTATTACCTATTTATCTTGATCCAGAACCGCAGGTTAATTTAATGCTTACTCCAGGCGCTCCAAACAAACAACTTGATGAGGTAATTACAAAAGGACAAACCATCATAAACGATAAAAGTTTCAGTAATTATATAGACGATGCCTACATGCTTTTAGGCAAAGCCAACTATTTAAAAGGAAACTATTTTATCGCATCAGAGTATTTTGATTATGTGGCTAAAGCTTACGACAAAGATCTACAGACTTTTGTTATGGCTATGAATTGGAAAGCACGCGGCCAAATGGAATTAAATAATATGGCGGTGGCTGATAAAATTTTAGATACCATGCTTCGTGCTGCCGATAATCTAAAAAAAGATATCGCCGAACCTTTGGCTACAACCGCCCAAATGAGGATATATCAAAAAAGAAATAAAGAGGCAATCCTACTACTCGAAAACGCTGTTCGGTTAGGCGATGATAAACAACTCCGTATTCGTTGGCGGTATATTTTAGCACAGCTGCAAGAACAGGAGAACGACCATCAAAATGCATTCATCAATTACACAAAAGTAGAAAACAGTAATGCACCATTTGAAATGTATTTCCATGCCAATTTGCAACGCATAAAGTTAAGAGCATTAATTAGCGGCTACAAAGTTGATGAAGATAAAGCCCTGTTGGCATTACTAAAAGACGATAAAAATTTCGACTACACTGATCAAATATATTATCAGGTTGGTGAGCTATTCTCGAAAGAAGGCAAATTTGTTAAAGCAGAAGAAAACTATCAAAAGTCAGTTCAGAAGAGCACAAAAAATCAAAACCAAAAAGCATTATCTTATTTAAAAATTGCCGATTTAAATTTTAAGGAATTTAACAACTATATCAAGGCGAAACTATATTATGATAGCACGGTATTAATTATGCCAAAAAACTTTCCTGATTATGATAACATTGTTAAAAAGGCAGATAATCTTCAGTATTTAACAGATCGTTACACGATAATCTCGAAAGAAGATACCGCTCAAATGATTGCCAAGTTGCCTGCAACAGAACGCGAAGCAAAAGTAAAAGCGTATTTAACTCAGAAAGTTGAAGTGGCCACTATTCCGATTTCAAATAATCAAAGCCTTAATAATCCAGATTTTCTGAACCAGATGTTAAACGCTCCTCAAACTGGTGCTGGTAATACTTTCTACTTTAACAATAATGCAGCAATAAGTACTGGTTTTGCCGATTTTAAGAAGCGCTGGGGTAACAGGCAATTAGAAGATAACTGGCGCCAAAGCCAGCGCTCATCAGCTCAGGAAAATGCACAGGTAATGTCTGGCGGAAACGTAGCCAACACCATCACGCCTGCAAATGGAACTAACACCACGACATCAGCAGATCAAACCTCGATAGAAAAACAATATCTGGATGCATTGCCAGTTACACCGGAACTGCTTATTACATCCGATCAGAAAATTATTGATGCTTATTTTGAAATCGCCAGTTTCTATCAGCAAGAGCTGAACGACAAAAAAGAAGCCAATAAGATTTACGATGAACTTTTAAGAAGATATCCAAAAAATAACCATCTCGCGGCCATTTATTACAGCTTATACCTAAATAACAAAGGTGTTGATGAGAATAAATCAAATGAGTTTAGGCAATTGGTGCTAACGAAATACCCAGAATCGAATTATGCTAAAACAATTTTAGATCCATCGTTTTCTGCCAAACAGAGTGCAATGGAAAATATTGCAAACAACAATTATAATGTTGCTTTTGAGGCCTACGCTAAAAAGGAATATCCAAGCGTAATCAAACAAGCCAATGATAATGTAAATGCATTTCCTGATAACGATCTGGCTCCACAATATGCCTACTTAAAAGCTATTGCGGTTGGCCGTACATCAAAACTTGATCCATTATTGGCCGAATTTAATTCCATTACCACCCAATACCCTAACGATTTAATTGTTACACCGTTAGTACGCGATCATTTAAAGTATATTGAAGCAAACCTGGCTGAGTTTAAGCAGCGCCCTGTTGCCTTGATCGACTTTGATTCAAACGAGCCTCGTTTCGTGAGCCAGGTAAAACCAATTGCTATACCTGCGAAACCGCTCACTACCAATATTAATGCTGCAACAGAAGTAAAACCAGTAGAAATCGCTGTAAAACCAGTGGAGAAACCTGAAGAAGTTAAACCGGTTGATGTAGTAAAACCCGCCAGTATTTTTAGCGCAGCTACTTCTAACGAGTATTACTATGTTATTGATGTAGCCGATGCTACTTTAACTTTAAGTTCATCACGCTTCGGTATTGGTCAGTTTAACCGCGGAAATTATCCAGATAATGATCTGGCGCACAAATTGGTTGAGCTAGATAATAACCAATTGATTTATGTAACCAGTTTTATCGATTTGGAAGATGCAAAAATTTACGAATCAAGCATTGCTGGTCAGTTAAAAAATATAATGAAAGTTCCTGCAAATCTTTACAGAGGCTTTATTATCAGCAAAGAGAATTTCGAAAAGCTGAATAGTAGAGATCGCATTAATGAATATTTGGAATTTTTGAAAGACAATTATAAATAGGCATAGAACTGCCTGTAAAAGGCCAAAAAATGAGTTCATCAAAATTTTAATAAATTTGTAGCCAAAATGGCTTCCAATTTGCTAGGCCTTTGCATTAATTACAACACAAAATGAATAAATCCCTTTCTGCACAAGAAACAAAAAGATATAGTTTAATCATCTGGAAAATATTGGTAGGCGGAATATCGCTTTTCGCGATTTTTATATCTATGATCGGACTTGGGCTTTTTGGCGAATTACCTTCTTTCAGAGATATTGAACACCCAAAAAGTAACCAGGCATCAGAAATTATTGCAGAAGACGGCCGCCCGCTGGGAACCTATTTTGTACAAAACAGATCCAATGTTACCTATAAAGATATTTCCGAAAATGTGATCAATGGCTTAATTGCAACCGAGGATACCCGTTTTAAAGATCACTCTGGAATCGATTTCAAACGTACCTTCACCATCATAGGCTATAATTTAATCGGCAAAAAACAAGGCGCAAGTACGATTACTCAACAGTTGGCCAAAAATCTTTTCCCACGCGAATCCAACCTCAATTTCTTCTCATTGGTACTCACCAAATTTAAAGAGTGGATTGTTGCTGTAAAGCTGGAACGCAATTACACAAAGGAAGAAATCATCACCATGTACCTCAATACGGTAGATTTTGGTAATCAGGCTTATGGAATTAAATCAGCTGCAAGAGTTTATTTTAATACCACGCCTGATAAACTAACTTTAACCCAGGCGGCAACTTTGGTGGGTATGCAGAAGGGGATTACGATGTACTCACCTACCCGCCATCCGGAGCGCTCGAGAAACCGGAGAAATACTGTGATGGCTATGATGGTAAAATCAGAACTATTAACTCAGCAGAATTTTAATGAGGAAAAAGAGAAACCACTAGGTTTGAAATTTAACGCTGCAACTGTAAACGATGGCATTGCACCTTACTTTAGATCAGTTTTAAAAAACGATATCAAAACAATCTTCCAGGAGCAGGGAATAGTAAAGCCAGATGGTACACCATATGATTTGGACCGTGATGGATTGAAAATTTACACCACCTTGAATTTCGACATGCAGCAATACGCTGAGGCAGCGCAGAAAGAATATATGAAAGTTTTGCAGGCGCAATTTATCAGCAGCTGGAAAGGTAGAAATCCTTTTAAAGGAAAAGATTTGCAGATTGAACAAGGTGTTAAAAGATCTGACCGATACAAATCACTCAAATTGGAAGGTAAATCTGATGACGAGATCAAACAAGATTTCAACACTAAAACTGAAATGACCATTTTCACCTGGAAAGGCGATATTGATACAGTGATGAAACCAATTGATTCAGTTCGCTACTACAAAATGTTGTTGCGTAACGCCATGATGACCATGGATCCTACCAATGGGCACGTTAAAGCCTGGGTTGGTGGGATCAACTACGAGCATTTCAAATACGATCAGGTTAAAATGGGAACTCGACAAGTAGGATCGACAGCCAAACCATTTACTTATGCGGTTGCCATCGAAAATGGTTATTCTCCTTGCTATACAGTTTCCAATACGCCTGTAACCATTGAAGGTTATGGAAAGCCATACATCCCAGGCTCATCAGGTAAACCATTGCCAGGAAACATTACGTTACAAAAAGCTTTAGCTTACTCCCAAAATTATGTTACAGCTTACTTGATGAAACAAGTTGGACCAGTTGCAGTTGCTAACTTAGCAACAAAAATGGGTATTCCAAATGTTCCGGCTTATCCTTCTATTTGTTTAGGAACTTTTGATTCATCCATTTACAATATGGTTGGCGCTTATGGCGCATTTGCAAACAAAGGAACCTATACCAAACCAATTTATTTACTAAAGATTGAAGATAAAAATGGGGTTGTACTTTTCTCGCAAAAAGAAATTCCGAAACCAATTATGAGTGAGGAAGTTGCCTATGTGATGACCAGAATGCTCAAAGGTGTGGTATCGGGTGGAACAGGTTCCAGATTAAATTATAAATATAAAGTAAATGCACCCATTGGTGGAAAAACAGGTACTACTCAAAATAATTCTGATGGTTGGTTTATGGCAATCACACCTCAATTAGTAACTGGCGTTTGGACCGGCTGCGAAGATCGGGCTTTTCACTTTTTAAGTACCAACCAAGGAGAGGGTGCAAATACGGCACTTCCTATTTTTGCAGGCTTTATTAAACGGGTTTACGCAAACCCGGCGTTAAAAATAAGTCATGCAGATTTTGAAGCACCAAAAGCAGGGGTATCCATCACCTACGACTGTAACCAATATCAGCAACAGGAAGAGGAAACCAATCCTGAACTTGATGAAAAATTAGGTTTTTAATACTAATGGAGATATTCCTGACCCTATGCGTAACTTAGGAGCTGGCCGAAATTCTTTTAAACAACATCGAATCCTTATCCGTTTAGATAAGGATTTCGCATTTGAATACTATTTTTGTAATTGATGAGCACTTTTGACCATAAAACCGCACTAACCGCAATTCCGCATAAACCCGGTGTTTACCAATATTGGGACGCAGATGGAAAGTTAATGTATATTGGTAAAGCAAAAGACCTTCGCAACCGTGTCGGCTCCTATTTCAATAGCGATAAGCAACAATTTAACGGCAAAACCAGAGTGCTGGTTTCCAAAATCAGGAAGATAACTTTTACTATTGTTGATACAGAAATTGATGCTTGGTTGCTTGAAAATAGTTTGATCAAAAAGCATCAGCCTAAATTCAATATCAATTTAAAAGATGATAAAACTTACCCATGGATAATCGTTAAAAACGAACCCTATCCACGCATTTATTGGACCAGAAAGGTAATTAAAGATGGATCAACCTATTTCGGCCCATATGGATCGATTGGCATGATGCACACTATTTTAGATCTGATTAAAGAAACATACCCTTTAAGGACTTGTTCGCTGCCATTAAACGACAAAAATATTGCTGAAGGCAAGTTTAAAGTTTGCCTGGAATACCAGATTGGAAATTGCAAAGGTCCATGTCAGGCCTACCAAACAGAAATTGATTACAACCAGAACATTGTTGAGATTAAAGAGATTTTAAACGGCAAAATTGGCAATGTGATTCGAGATGTGAAGGGCATTATCAAAACTGCTTCAGAAGAATTAAACTTCGAACTGGCACATCAATATTCGCGAAAACTTCAGGTTTTAGAGAAATATCAAAGTAAGTCGACCGTGGTGAACAGTGCCATTACCAATGTTGATGTAGTGAGCATTGCTTCTGATGAGCGTTATGCCTTCGTGAACTACCTGAAAGTAATGAATGGAACTATCATTCAAACGCAAACTATTGAAATTAAAAAGCAATTGGATGAAAGTGATGATGAACTTTTGATCACGGCGATGTTGGAGTTCAGAACAAAGTTTAACAGTACATCAAAAGAAATTATTGTTCCATTTGAACTTTCGTTGGAAGATGAAACGCTAAAATTTACCGTTCCAAAACTTGGTGAAAAAAAGAAACTTTTAGAGCTATCTCAGAAAAACGTATTGTTTTTCAAAAAAGAAAAACTAAATCAATACGAAAAGTTAAATCCTGATTTAAGGACAGATCGCATTTTAACAACCATGCAAAAAGATTTGCGATTGACGCAATTGCCGAAGCATATTGAATGTTTTGATAACTCCAACTTTCAGGGTAAGTACCCTGTTTCGGCAATTGTGGTTTTTAAAGATGCTAAACCTTCAAAGAAAGATTATCGCCACTTTAACGTGAAGACAGTGGAAGGTCCAAATGATTTCGCGACGATGGAGGAGGCTGTTTTTAGACGCTACAGGCGCATGCTTGAAGAAGACCAGCCATTGCCTCAACTAATTATTATTGATGGCGGCAAAGGACAACTTTCGTCGGCTATGAAAAGCTTGAAGTTGCTTGGTATCGAAAATCGTGTAACAGTTATTGGTATTGCTAAAAGATTGGAAGAACTTTTTTATCCAGGGGATTCGTTTCCGCTTTATCTCGATAAAAAATCGGAAACGTTAAAAGTGATTCAACAACTTCGTGACGAAGCACATAGGTTTGGTATTACCTTTCACCGCAAAAAGCGTGACCAAGGAACTTTAAAAACCGAATTGGAACAAATTGAAGGCATTGGTAAAACTACGGCCGACAAATTGCTAAAACATTTTAAATCAGTTAAGAAAATAAGAGAAGCTACAGAGAAAGAATTGAGCGAAGTGCTTAATAAAAAGCAGATGATAACTTTGCAGGATCATTTTAGCCCGCAGTCCCCTGAAGGGGGAATTGAAAACCCATCCTAATAGTTCATGTGAGTATCAATTTTCAGTAACAGAATTTAGTCAAATTGCCTGCCTGCAGTAGGTAGTAACGCTTAGTACCTCTCAATGACGATATGTTTAACTGAAGACGAGCTAAAAACAGAAAAGCTTCAATTTTCATCGAAGCTTTTCTGTTAGTATTCCCAAAGTCCTTGTTCGTAATCAAGAACCGACTTTTTAATTCTTTCAGATTCGTATAATCGTTGTCTAGGATCAGCAATAATATCTCTTAGCTTGTTATCTCCAGGATTTGATTCCTTCACAATATAACTGCTAAACAGACGGCGTATAAAGAAATCATCAAAGCTTAATGATGAAGCATCATTGTTGGTATTGATTAAGCGTTTCTTCGTTAATATTTCCCTAGCTTCTGGATAATAAACCCAGAAAACTGGTTGCCATTGCTTTGAAACCTCATTGTATTTCATTGGCGCAATACCTACAATACGTGGTTCGAAAATTGAACGTTTAACATCAAAAATCCAATCTTCCTTAATTCTAAATTTTAAAAATGATTCAGGGTTAAGATCATTTGCAACAGTTTTTACAGTACCTGCTTTAGCATCGGTTACTTCTACGGTTCCGGCGGCGGCCATCATTGCAGAATCTTTCGTCATAGGTGTATTGAAAGCATCATCTTCGTTCAGCACACTATCGATAGGAGCATAAGCAGTTAATTCTTCGGCTTTAACAGCAGCTAAGATCACATCAATTAATCTTGATTTAGGAGACTTTAATGACGAATTCACGGTATCTCTTAAGTCAATTTCCCTCCAGATACGCTTTGCATAAAATACATCTTCCTCTCTTACATCAGCCAAAGGCACCATTTCCGTACTATCGATATCTTTTCGGGCATAAAAACCATCCTTTGGTGGAACCTTAAGTTTTTTCTTGGCTACCTTAACTGGCGCTGCAACGGTATCGGCAACAGGTGCTGGTGCAACTGCAGCTTTTTTCGGAGCCAATTTGGTTGGCTTTTTCTGTGCGTAAGCCAACGTCGTAAATAAAGCCAATGCAATGATGCTTACAATCCTTTTCATCTTCTTCTTATTTAACACTAAATGCTAATGAAGGTAAAACATTCTGGCGGCCATCAGGACCAACAGAAACAATATCTTCAAAAAATACTCTGGTACCTGGGGTTACAGAATTAATTGCCGCTTTAACAGCGCCAGCAAAACTTCCACCACTACCAGAAATAGTAACCGCGTCTGAACGTGGTTTTATAACCGTCAATTTATAACGTTGAATTTTGAACTTCACATCGAAAGGAAAATCATCAAGATCTGCTTCGATTTCTGATTCGCTTTTCAATTGAACAGAAGCGATATCACCTCCAGCTCGTCCACCAACTTTAGCTACTGGCTTCGGAATAGCTTTTACTCTAAATTTCTGTGCGCCTAAACTCACTGTTTTACCAGCATTGCTCGCACTTACGTTTATAGAAACTTCACTTCCAACCTGACCTCCAGAAACGTTTACACTGTAGTTTCCATTTGAACCAGACATTGATCCAGCTGAGATAGAAGCACGAACACTTTCTAATGGAAAACCAGCAGCAGAAACCGTGAATGGGTTTGGAATACCCGCATATATTACATTCATCTTTGTAGATGAAACAGTAGCAGATGGTTTTGCTACCTGATATTTTTGAGGCTGCGTTTTGTATTCCTTCACTTGTCCATCAGTTTGGCGAACACGAATAGTACCTACCCAAGTAAATTCTCCAACGCTGCTTGTACCGCCCGTGTAAGTTCCTTTACCTTCTTTAATGGATAATTTATTTCCATTAACGGTAATATCAGGAGTTGATCTTGAATCACTAGCTGTCAAGAATACCTCAGCGGTGTAAGGTTGTCCTTGGATAACATAAGAGGTTGGCGCTACTGCTACCGCTGCAAACTGATCTAAGTTAACCTGAGCTTTATCCATGTTTCCGAATAACTTTTTAACTACTTCAGCTTCAGCGTTTTTAGTGTCTGTTTGCAATTTTGTCAAAATAGTCATAGCAGCTGTTAATGGCGTTCCCTCACCAAAGTAAGTTTCTTGCCAGTTGCCTTTTCTTTTTCTAACCGGATCTTTGGCTTCTAATGAAAAAGCAACAGTTGCTCTATCAGCCGGATCTAGTAAAGAAATCAGTTTCTCACGTGTAGCGTTAATTCTTTTCTTTAATTCATCAGCTTTCTTTTGGTTGATCATGATATTTTGAGCAATATCCTGATTAGATCTGTTTACCAAATCATCAGTTTCTGGATCAATACCATCTCCAGCTGTAGTAAATTCTTTCTTTAAACTTTCAATGTAGTTATTCAAATTATCTGCAGCTGCCTGTGCTTGTTTGGCCTTCTCATAAATCGGTTGTGCACGAGCTGGCTCTTCCTTCAGTTTCGAATTTTCGAAAGCAGAAAATAGCTGATTAATACTGGTGTTTACATTGTTTTTAGAAGTATCCAAACTATCGTTGATATTTTTGAATGCATCTAAAATTGTATCTGATACGTTTAAGGCAAGCATGGCCAACAATACCAAATACATGATATTGATCATCCGCTGCCTTGTTGTTTCTTTTCCGCCTGCCATGTGTTATGTAGCTTTCTTTTTTAAAATTAAAAACTAGATAATTTATACACGTGGACCATTCATAGCCGATAGCATATTGCCATAAATTGAGTTAAGCGATGCCAGGTTCTTCGCTAACTTATTCACTTCTTCTTTAAATTGTTTCGAATCTTCCATCGATTCGTTGAAGTTTTGCATGGTTAGTGATAAGTTAGAATAGAATTTATTCATCGATTTTAAGTGTGCGCTAGAATCTTGTAACTCTAATTCATACACCGCATTTAAAGCCGATAAATTTTTAGCCAAGTTATTAACCTGATCATGGTACGCTTGAGAATCTACATTGCTCTCACCCATTGCTTTTAAGTTAGCTGTAGCTTTCTCAAAAGATGCGCTTAAATTATCAAAACCAGCAGAAGCTGTTTTTACTTTGCTTGTGAATTCGTTTGTAGCAGTTGAAGCATCAGCAACATTTGAAATCGTTGCAACTTTATCACCAAATGTGCGCAAACCCGATCCTAAACTCTCTATTAAGTCCGGTCCTATTTTAGCGTCTGATAACATCTTATCTAATGCCGCTGTATTTCCTGCTGAAACTGGTGCTGCAACTGGTCTTGCAGAAGCCGCTGGCAATTCACCCTTAAAATCTTCTCTTAATTCTGGATAAACCCTTTCCCATGCTGGTTCTGGTTCTGGTGGAAAAAATCCCGTCAAAAAGAATAATATTGCCTCTACGCCTAGACCTATACCAATCATATAGTTACCCACGATACCACCAATGTGAAGAATTTTAAATAATGCTCCTACAATTACGATACTTGCTCCCCATGAAATTGCTACGTGTAACCAGCCTGGTTGTTTCTTTGCTGCCATAAAATTTTGATGTTTTTCTTAGTTTTTAGTTGTTTGGTTTGTTTTTTAATTTCTTAAATCAGTTCCAGGGTAAGAGGAAACGCACCTAAATCCAATATACGATCTTTGTGTATCTTGATATTCGTATGTGGAAACTGCGTTCTGAAGGAAATATCCTGTATCCTTCCAAGAGCCACCTTTAATGATTTTACGTTTTTTATACTTGCTGTCTCCAGCATTTGCATCATAAGTAAAGTTCGGACTTAAATCATGCAATAACGGGGCTGCACCTTTGTTGTAAGCGGTAATTGTCCATTCAGAAACGTTCCCGGCCATGTTATACAAACCGTAATCGTTAGGAAAGTAAGATCTTACACCAACTGTGTAAATACCACCATCGCTCGAGTAATCTCCACGTCCAGGCTTAAAGTTAGCTTGCAAACACCCTTTTGTATTCCTGATATATGGGCCTCCCCAAGGATATTTTGTTTTGGTATTACCACCTCTGGCTGCATATTCAAATTCAGTTTCGGCTGGTAATCTGTAATCAGATCTCGATCCTACAGGCATTCTTCTCGCTTGCGCAACACCATCATATAATCTTGTTCTCCACTGACCGAACGCTTTTGCCTGCTCCCAACTTACTCCTACTACAGGATAATCATCATAAGAAGGATGGCTATAGTAAGCACGAACCATTGGATCATTCATGGAGTATGAGTAATCTGTTTTCCAAACCATTGTATCAGGATAAATTGCAATGGTATAACGATCTATATAATCCTGGCGCTTGCTGTTTGGGTTTTTATGCCCTAAAGCTGCTTTATCCATGTTAAGTTCCGCGTACGAATACTCCAATTTGCGTACATCTATTTCTTTTTTTCCTGGTAAAGCATCCAATCCAGAATAGTACATGCCATCCAATTGACTAGCTTGAGCACCACTGGCACCTTTACCTTTGTTCCGCCAAATGTTTACGCCATTAGTACCTACTTTTTTCCAATCGATGTATTTTTCACCGCCGAGTGCATTAGCTGCGTTTCCCTTTGGTGTAATCATAAATTGCTGTGGATTGCCCATCATGGCAATTGCAATCGAATCTCTAACCCAATTGGTAAACTGACGATACTCAGCGTTTGAAATTTCAGTTTGATCCATAAAAAAAGCTGGAATAGTAGTCATCCTACTAGGACCATTCTGCGAGAAAGTAATATCTTCATCAGATCCACCGAGTGGTGTATGCCCTGGCGGGATGTAAACCATACCCAAAGGGATTCTGTTGTTTTTGAATTTCCGGTTATAAGCTCCCACTAGCTCGCCCTGACCCCCATGGCCACAACTTGCTAGCAAAACAGTTATACCCGCAATAGCTAGAAGGTAGATTTTCTTCATATTTCTTATAGTGTGCAAAGCACGATTAGGAGCAATTTTATCAAAAATCATTGAAATAATCAACAATTGCAAATATTTTAAGTTAAATCGTTTGTTTAAAGCAAATTGGGCTAGTTAAACCCTTCTTAGGCCTAATTTTTTTGTTACAAATAAAAGCGTAACCCTGTTATAACAGCAAAGTTACGCTTTTATTGTGTTGACTAAAAATAAATTATTGGTTGTATTATTTATTAGATACCTTGATATAATTTTCAATGGCCATTGTCATTGATGGAACGCCTGGGGTTGGCGCTGCAATATCTACAATCAAATCCATATCAGCACACGCCTTACTTGTATTTACGCCAAAGGCAGCGATACGGGTGTTATTCTGTTTAAAATCAGGGAAATTTTTGAAAAGTGATTGAATACTGGAAGGACTGAAAAAGGCAATTACATCATAAAAAACTTCGGCAAGATCAGATAAATCACTCACTACAGTTCTAAAAAGTACTGCAGGTGTAAAATCATACCCGCTTTTTTCCAAAAACTTCATTGTATCTTCCGTAGCTACATCAGAACAAGGGTATAAAAACTTTTCGTTCGCGTGTTTTTTTAGTACTTCAGCCAAATCTGCAGCGGTTTGCTTACCAAAGAAAATTTTACGCTTCCTGTACTGAATGTATTTTTGAAGATACAAGGCGATGGTTTCAGACAAGCAGAAGTATTTCAACTCTGCAGGAACATCGTAACGCATTTCTTCACAAATTCTGAAAAAATGATCGGCAGCATTTCTACTGGTAAAAATAACAGCCGTGAAATCGGCAAGGTTAATTTTATCTTTTCTAAAGTCTCTTGCTGGCACTCCTTCAACATGAATGAACGACCTAAAGTCAACCTTTAAATTGTGCTTTTTGGCCAAATCGTAGTAAGGAGATTTTTCTGTTTCAGGTTTTGGTAAAGTAACCAAAATACTTTTCACTTTGCGAATTCTAGAGTCGTTCTTTTCTTGCATTTTCCTTTTTCCTGCTACAATCCTATCGTTTTAATTAGTATTAAAATAGGACATATTTCGAGGGCGCAAAAGTACAAAAATAAATGCATTTTGGAAAACTTATTATTAGAAAGTATAGTAACCCCAGCTCTAAGCAATTGAAAAGCGAAAATTACCCCTAACAATAAGACCGCCAATATGATATATACCTCGCCGTATTTTAAAGGTGACAATGCAAATGACACCACCAAAGGGATAAAAAGCAGTGATGCGTTAAAGTAACTGAGATACAATATGGAGATGTATTCACCTACTGGTTTTTGAACATTAAATAAAAATCCCAAAAACCTTAATACGACTAGTTTTAAAGCATAGAATAGTATAATCGTGATCGAAATCGTGAAGAAAAACTTAAATCCATCCTTCGCTTGATACATATCTCTCCACTGGGCAACCAAAAAGAAAAACATTCCAAAAACGAAACCAAACTGTACAAATAAGAGCAGAAATGGCCACGAACTAAAAAGGTTATCTTCTTTGTTGATATTATTTAAAATCCGGTTACTAAAAAATGATTGTACAATTGCCGAGAGCTGCTTAGAAAAGGCGTTTTTCAAAATTGCGAAAATCACCAGCATCGCAAATATAAAACCCAATAAGCCTACATTACCTTTCGGAATTTGCGAGCCCAGTTGGTATGGATTTGCTTTTCGTTTGAGGTGGGCGTATTTTTTCTGCCAGGCAATTATATCTAGTGATGGGAAGAGAAACTCTTTTTCGACACTATCCAGCAGGATGGTTTTATTTAACAAACTATCGGGCAGCACCCAGGTATGTTTAACAATGGAATCGGTAACAAATTTTTGCCGTGCAAGTGCAGCCGAATCCAAACGGTATCGCCTAAACTGATATTTCACAACCGCTGTTGAATCGGTATTAGCGGGAATTTGTTGTGCAACCAAGAAGTTAGATGACAACAAAAACGCGAATAAAACGACAATAAACTTTGGCATGCTGCAAATAAAAATTAAGAAAGCAAAAGTAATCGATTAATCATTGTTTACCTAAAGAAAATAAATGGATATGGATTATGCTGTATCTTTGTGGCCAATGTCCGGTATTTATATTCATATTCCTTTCTGCAAAAAAGCTTGCCACTATTGTGATTTTCATTTCAGTACCTCATTAAAATATGCCGATGAAATGGTTGAATCCATTTGCAAAGAAATCAAAATGAAGAAGGATAGAATTTCCGGGCAAGTTGGAAGCATTTATTTTGGAGGTGGAACACCTTCCATATTATCGCAAGCCGCTTTGATTAAAATATTTGATACCATAAACCATACATTTTCTGTTGATACCGGTGCTGAAATTACCATCGAAACCAATCCTGATGATTTAACTTCTCAAAAATTAAAAGAGCTAAAACAGCTGCCCGTTAACCGGTTTAGCGTTGGCGTACAATCTTTTTACAATGAAGATTTAATCTGGATGAACCGGGCGCATAATGCTGATGAAGCCGAAAATTGTATAAAAAGAAGTCAGGATGCGGGTTTTGAAAATTTGACTCTAGATCTTATTTATGGGTATCCACTTTTAACAGATGCAAAATGGTTAAGCAATATTAACAAAGCTATAGAGTTGGCTGTGCCACACATTTCTGCCTATGCGCTAACTGTTGAGCCAAAAACAGCCTTGGCTCATGCCATAAAAAACAAACAGCAAATTCCAGTGAGCGATAGCCAAAGCGCTGCTCAGTTTGTAATTTTAATGGAAAAGTTATTGGCTTCGGGTTTCGATCACTATGAAATATCAAATTTTGCTAAGCCAGATCGTTATGCCGTTCATAATACCAATTACTGGAAAGGCATAAATTATATTGGTATCGGCCCATCGGCACATGGTTTTGACGGACAAAACAGATATATGAATCCGGCAAATAATGCACTTTACATGGAGACAATTGAAAGCAATAAACTGCCAGAAGTTGTAGAGCTGCTGAATTTGAACGACAGATTTAACGAATACATCATGACATCATTAAGAACAATGTGGGGAACGGACTTGCAAAAAATAAATGATGATTTTGGAATAGATTTTCAGGAACAAACCGAGCACAACATTTTAGGTTTAAAGGATAAAGACTGGCTTATTTATGATGGGGATAAAGTAAAGCTGACCGAACAAGGAAAGTTATTTGCAGATCATATTGCATCGGAGTTGTTCATTGTAGAATAGAAATTAGTGAATGATTGAGTTTTGAAGGAGTGAATTTTACATTTCATTCAATCCCTCACTCATCCACTCACTCAATATCAAAATATATGTCGAAAATTGTTTGGATAACGGGCGCATCTTCAGGAATTGGAGAAGCCTTGGTTTACGAGTATTTTAAAGCTGGAGATAAACTGATCATTTCGGGTCGCAACCGCGATGAGTTATTTCGAGTAAAGGGAAACTGCCAAAATTCATTTAATGTACACGTTTTACCTTTCGACTTAAGCGAAACTTCAGAATTAGATAGCAAGGCGAAAGATGCCATTAAAATCTTTGGCAAAATTGATTTACTCATCAATAGCGGTGGTGTAAGTCAGCGGAGCCTGGCTTTAAAAACCGACATAACAACTGAGCAACAAATTATGAACACCAATTTTTGGGGAACTGTTGTTTTAAGCAAGGCGGTTTTACCAACAATGATAGCAAACGGCGGAGGCCAAATCGCTGTGGTCAGCAGTCTGGTTGGAAAATTTGGAACCAAATTACGGTCAGCGTATTCCGCTTCCAAACATGCTTTACATGGCTATTTTGACTCTCTTCGATCGGAAGTGTTTGACAAAAACATAGATATTACTATCATTTGCCCCGGATTTATTAAAACGAATGTGACCTATAATGCCTTAACAGGCGATGGGAAACCGTTGAATACCATGGGCGATGCACATGATAAAGCCATGTCTCCAGCCGAATGCGCCAAACAGATGCTTAAAGCTATTCAGGCAAAAAAAGAAGAGGTTTACATTGGAGGAAAAGAAACGAAAGCGGTTTGGCTTAAACGTTTCTTTCCGAAGGTTTTCTCTAAAAAAGTGCGCACAGCAACCGTAATCTAATAGGTAGCAATATCATTGGAAAGTGATCAAGTTTATTTCAAGTATAAATCTTTCAGTTTTTACTTGAAATAATACTTAAAATGAAATCGCCGAATGCGACCCAACTATTTAAACCATAAATTGGACTAAGCATTTAGCTGGAAGGTGATGAACTGCACTTTTCCCTCATAATCAGCGGATAATACTACCCAAACAAACCTAATTCCGCCATCGATTGAAAGATTCATGGCGGAGTTAACTTTTGCCGTTTTTGGTATGATAAAATCAAGTCATATCGCATCCATTTCCATTGGCAATACAAATCAAGAAGACGCCCTTTTGCTTAGCTAAGTTTTCGGTTAATTTCATGAGATAGCTACTTAGCCTAAAATATCTCGATCATCTCGTCACTTTTATGTCAGCAGGATTTCAAGTTTTAGCGATTATACACATTGAACCTATTAAGTGATTAATTTCGCCTCATTAACTAAGCGAAAAAGCTAAGCTTTGATAGACATTAATTTGGCATTATACAACTGAACATGCATCCCAATATTCTAAAAATCCAAAATAACATAGCGCCTTTGAGGCAGCAAATTATTAATCACAAAGTTTATTCTGCAATAAGCGACCTGGAAGATCTTCAAACCTTTATGGAACACCACATTTATGCAGTTTGGGATTTCATGTCGCTGCTTAAAGCATTACAAATAAATTTAACCTGTACAACCCTGCCTTGGTTTCCTGTTGGAGACGCCGTTACCAGGCAACTGATTAACGAAATAGTTGCCGGTGAAGAAAGTGATGTGGATGCGGATGGAGAAATCAAAAGTCATTTCGAGCTATACCTAGAAGCGATGGTTCAATGTGGTGCAAATGTTAAACCCATCAACCAATTTCTATTGTCGTTACAGAAAGGCCGTGATTTCGACATGGCTTTTGAATTGGCTCAAGTTCCACCTTCAGCAAGAGCTTTTGTTGATTCGACGTTTAAGACAATAAAGAGTGGAAAAGCCCACCTTCAGGCAGCTAGTTTTACTTTTGGCCGCGAAGATCTAATCCCAAATATGTTCTTTAGTATGGTTAACGATTTGAACAGTAATCAACCAGATCAGGTTTCTATTTTCAAATATTATTTAGAACGCCACATCGAAGTTGATGGAGATCATCATAGTCATTTAGCATTAGCTATGACAGAAAAACTTTGTGAAAAAGACGAAAGTTTTTGGGCAGAAGCAGAAGAGGCAACGATAGAAGCCTTAAAAAAACGAGTTGATTTATGGGATGCCGCTTATGCAGAAATTGTGGGCAGAAAAGTTTTGGCTTAGCGTTAACAAAACATCAAGCTAATGCTAATTCTGAATTAAGTAAATTGCGTCACATTTGATTAGAGATATATCATTTGTAAAATAAAATTTACACATTTGCTGTTCGGCAACAAATAACCGATTTAAAACGCATGAGTTTCATATTAAAACCTGTAGATATCGTCGAGAATATTACTCCCGAAGATTTCAAAAAAAATTATTTGAAAACAAAAAAACCATTGGTAATTAGGGGCTTAACTAAAGATTGGCCAGCTAGAGAAAAATGGACAACTGAATATTTAAAAGAGATTGGTGGCGACTTGGAAGTTCCTTTGTACGATAACTCAAAAGCAGATCCTTCTAAACCAATTAATGCAGCTACAGCACACATGAAATTCGGCGATTATTTGGATTTGATTAAACGCGAACCCACTGAATTGAGAATATTTTTCTTCAATTTATTTAAGAAAGTGCCAAGCTTAATTAACGATGTAAAAATACCAAAGGATTTAATGGGTGGCTTTATTGAAAGTATGCCCGCCATGTTTTTTGGCGGTTCCAATTCGGTAACATTTTTACATTACGACATCGATTTACCGCACATCTTCCATACCCATTTTGGTGGAAGAAAACATATCGTGCTTTTCGACAATAAATGGAAAGATAGATTGTATTGCCTGCCAAATGCCACCTATGCTTTGGAAGATTATGATGTAGCTAAGCCAGATTTCGAAAAGTTTCCTGCTTTAAAAGGCGTGGAAGGCTACGAAGTGTTTTTAGAACATGGAGATACCTTATTTATGCCAACTGGAATGTGGCATTGGATGAAATACCTTGATGGCTCATTCTCTTTAAGTTTACGTGCCTGGGATCAATCTATTACGCGTAAAGTAGCAAGTGTTTGGAGTTTGTTTACTCATGGCGCCATTGATAGTTTGATTAAAATGACCTTTAAGGAAAAATACGCACATTGGAGAGAAAAGAAAGCTGTTAAAATTGCCGAAAAAGCAATGAGAAACGGTAGTCCAAGATAAATGTAAATCTAAAAGGTCTACGACATAGGATTAAAAAAAGCGAATAAATCGGGGCATCGGAAACGATAGTCCCGTTTTTTTTCGTTTCTGCTTTCCCAAAATCTTCATTTTCGCGAGGAAGAAAGATGAAGGCATTGCATAATCTTTATTAAATTAACGAATATCAGAATATTAATGGAACACGAAATACTTACCGAAAAACAGAAAATGCTGGCTGGCAAAGCCTATCAAGCCGGAGGGAAAGAGTTATCGCAAGAAAGACTCAAAGCCCGCGAAATTGTTTACGAGTTTAATAACCTCGCTCCAAAATTTATTAAACAACGCAAAGAGTTGCTTAAAAGATTATTCGGTAAAACGGAAAAAATGTTTTATGTAGAGCCTCCTTTTCGCTGTGATTATGGTTACAATATCGAAATCGGCGATAATTTTTACGCCAACTTCAATTTAACCATTTTAGACTGCGCAAAAGTTAGCATTGGCAATAGTGTTTTTATTGCGCCAAATGTATCGATTTACACCGCTGGTCACCCGATCCATGCACACCTACGCAATCAGGAATATGAATGGGCGCAAGAAGTAACTATCGGCAATAGCGTTTGGATCGGAGGAAACGTGGTAATCAACCCAGGAGTAAAAATCGGTTCAAATGTGGTCATCGGTTCGGGTAGTATTGTTACCAGGGATATTCTTGACAATGTTTTTGCGGCAGGAAATCCGTGCAGGGTAATCCGCCACCTCACTGATGCAGACAAAGATTTTTACTACAAAGATTTCAAGTTAGAGTTGTAATCCACTAGCTAATTATAGAGAGTGATTGCGGCTTTATGGATTTTTACAGCTATATTTCCACTACGGTAATTTTTAGGAGATATGCCCAAAAGCTTTACGTTCAAAAATCAAATCAAAACAGGCTTATATGCTGCTATAGTAGTTTTCCTGGCTTATACGATGATTTTTGGCTTCAGAAAGACATTTACAGTCGCTACTTTTGACGGATTAACCATAGCTGGATATAGCTACAAAACCATTTTAGTAATTTGCCAAATGCTTGGTTATTTACTAGCCAAATTTTATGGCATTAAATATATTTCCGAACTTAAACGCACAGGCCGAGGAAAAATTATTATCGTCCTAACAGCTATAGCGTGGTTAAGCTGGCTGTTATTTGCCCTTGTTCCGGTACCCTATAACATCATTTTTCTTTTCATTAACGGATTTCCCTTAGGCATGCTTTGGGGCGTTGTATTCTCGTACGTAGAAGGCAGAAGAAGCACCGATTTCATTGGTGCAACTTTAGCCGTAAGCTTCATTTTTGCTTCCGGATTTGTAAAATCGGTTGGCTCGTGGTTAAGTATAACCTTTAACTTAACCGAATTTTGGATACCTTTTTATGCTGGCTTAGTCTTCATGGTTCCGCTTTTGATTTTCGTTTTCTTAATGGAGAAAATACCTCCACCCAATGATGAAGACATCAAAGACAGAGCTGATAGAATACCAATGACAGACCAGGACAGAAAGCTGTTTGTTAAAGAGTTTTTTACTGGCTTGGTTGCCTGTGTAATCATTTATTGCTTCGCTACAATTTTTAGAGATATCAGAGATAATTTTAGTGCCGAAATGTGGAATGAAATGGGCTTTGCGAACCAACCCGCCATTTTTGCCAAAACAGAAACACCAATTACATTAATTGTTTTGTTGCTAATTGGCAGCATGGTGCTGATCAAAAATAATTTTACGGCTCTTAAAACAGCACATTATTTTATCCTAGCGGGATTTATTTTAGCGGGTACATGTTCATTACTTTTTAAAGCAAATTTACTCCAACCCATTTGGTGGATGACTTTGGTTGGCCTTGGGCTCTACATGGTTTACATCCCATTTAACGCAGTATTTTTCGATCGGTTAATATCAACATTTAAATACGCCAGCAATGTAGGTTTTTTAATTTACGTCGCCGATTCATTTGGTTACGTAGGGAGTATTGGCGTTTTATTGAGTAAAGAAATATTTAAAGTAAAATTGAACTGGGTAACATTTTTCTCCAACAGCGTAATCATTTTATCTATCATTGGCTGCCTGCTTACTGTTTACTCAGTCCTGTATTTTTCAAGGAAATTTATTTCACATTCAAAGATTTGATTACCGAATCAACCACATTGAAATTCTCCTTTTTATCTTTAACATCAACACTGAATACAAATGAAAAGGTTTTGCCCTTCCAATTGAAAACAGAAAACTTCCCTTATTTCGATTTGTAATTACCTTTGTTTCAAAATCAGCCCTTAAAACCTTTTGCTTCCCAACCATAATTTCCTTTGGTTGGTTTAGCATCCCAAATTCAATCTTTCTTTTATGGTAACTTGCTCTTGATTGTATAATCAGATTTTCCAGGTTCTTTTCTACACTTACCGAATCAATTGCGGTTATGATGAGGTAAGCATCTTTCGAAAAGGGCTCGTCGTCACTTGCAGAAATAAACCGGCTATTTGGAACGCCTTCAATAGGGCGATCTTTTTTTACTTTCCAATATTTTGGTAAACTGAAACTCCAACCTTCTTTACTGTATAAAACAAATTCTTTCTTTTTTGTGGATGAATATTTGCAAGCTGATAGCAGTAGCATCAAAGCCAGTACCGATAGAAAAGTTGTTTTCATATTTAGGAGCTATGGTCTACTATTATTTTCCAAATACCCTCAATCTTTTTAAAAAGCAAAGTATAGTAGCCTTGTGGCTCGTCTTTTTCGCGTTTTAAATGCCAGCTACCTAAAACGAAAGCCACATCTTTATTTAAGAAATCTATTTTCTTAATCCCGAAAGTCAATTGGCCCATTCCAGCTTCTCCTGAATAACTTTTTTTGTAATTATCCAACGTTTTTTGCCAGCCATAAGTGGGTCCGCTTTTGCCTACAAAAAGTAAACTATCGCTTTTAACATAACCCTGCATAAATGTTTCCAGGTCGCCTTTGTTCCAGGCTAATCTTTGCTTTTCAAGCACATCAAGAATAGCTTTTTTATCTTCTGATGTTTGAGCTGCGACAGAAAAAGTGATCAGGCAAAAGAGTATTGCAAAAATTGATTTCCTCATAGTAATTTTAATTTTTAGGGATCATTAATTTCCCGTTAGGTATGAATGTAGAAATACATCCTCAACTAAAATAATAAAAAGCTTTTAAATTTAGATAATATCGTATTTTAATCATGGAATAAGATTTGTGACTTGTTTTTCGATAAATTTCTGATACCAAAAAAATGTAAACCTATGAATGACTTTTACGAAAAATTTCGCAACCTAACTTTTTTTGATAACCACCCAGAAGCGATTGCCAATCACCTGGATAATTTTTACACATCAGAAGAAATTACGGTTTTCCATGAAATGGTATCTCCCGATTTTCATTTGGATGTGTATTTTATCAGTTCAGCAAAGCACAGCTTTAACATTTTACTTACCTGTGGGATGAGTTTATTGGAAATGACCGTTCCGGAGGGTGTAGAAAATGCTGAGCAATACAAATTTGCCGAGCTCATGATTCTGATACCAAAAGAAATTGAGTTTGGAGAGGTTTCTCCAAGTGAAAATGAAAACGATTGGATTTTAGGCATGTTAAAAGAAACAGCTCGTTTCCCACACCATTATGATACCTGGTTAACCATTGGCCATACCTTGCAAGCTACTGCAGATATGGAACCTTATGACCAAGCAACTGATTATGTTGGTTTAGTTGTTCTACCCTCGGTAACGTTTGATGAAGAATTTACCGAGATAAAAATAGATAACAAAGTGATCAACATTTTGTCTATTTTCCCTTTGTACAAGAATGAACTGGAATATAAAATTGCAAATGGCTATAATGCTTTGCTAGATCGTTTGATTGAGAAAGATGAGAAAGAAGTTTTTAATAAGCAAAGAGGAAACTTGTTAGATCAATGAAAGCAATCTATAAAATATTATTAGGAGGTATTCTGCTTTTCATCATCATTAATTGGGCAACTGCAAGCCTAACTTACAATGCTGATGGTGCTGACCAATATGGGTATCCACTAAACTTTTACACTAAAGTAAGTGGCTATGATGTGATCACAAAAGAAGGAGGTACCAGTACAGAATTTAATTTTTTTTCACTTTCAGCCGATGTAACATTCGCTTTTGCAGGGAGCTGGCTCATATTTACATTGATAAATAAGTTCAAGAAAAAAGCCAATGTTTAAACGCAACAAATTCGAGCAGCAGAACGGGAATCTAATTCTTTATCCGGATTATGGTAATCTAAAAGGATTTGTGATTATCGGCATACTAGTTATTTTGTTTTGTACTTTATAGCGTTAATAAAACCCATCAAAATATTGGTAATGCCAAAATGTGTTATATTTTCCTCGGCACAGTACTCTTAATCGTGTTGGGCTTTGCCACAGCATACAAAAAAGTAATCATCAACGGCCAAAAGCAAAAGATTATTGTATCTCATTTTGGTATTCAATTAAAAGAAATAGCCTTTGCTGATATTTTAAATGTAGAAATGCGTTCGGGTTCGTTGCCTGAAGCTTATTATATCGTGTTGAAAAGCAACCCGATTGGGCATAGCATTAGGCTAAGTCCAACCTACAACCAAACGAAGCAAACAGCCAAATCCGAGTTTTACCATCAGGTTTTACCACTGATAAAAGCTTATTTACTTGATAAAATCACCGTAAACCAGCAAACTGAACCTATACAAATTAAATACTTTAAACAAAGAGCGCCTCAGCTTTATCGTTTTGTATCGTTTCAAAAAACAATTCTGGCGATAATACAATTGGCTTTTGCAGGATTTTTCTTCCTACTAATGGCCAATTTTCTCGTTGCGAAGTTTGCGTTTACAGAATTAGCAATCGGATTATTTTCAGCTGTTGCTGGATTGTTTTTGCTTTTATTAGCATTTGTAAATTCGAAAGTTATATATGTTGATACAAATCGAAAAATCATTGGAGAAACCTTTTTCGGCTTTTTAGTTGTTGAATTTCCATTTAATATGATCAGAAAAATTGCGATTAGAGATACCCAGATTAATGGCCTTTCGATTTACACTAGTTTAATCATCGGCAGAGAAAACAGTTGAACATACCATAGCAAAAAGCTCTAACACACAGCATTTATCTGATGTAGAAAGAGAATTCAAAGCCTTGATAGAAGGAAATATAACAGATAATTAACAGACACTGAAAATTGCTACCTTGCAAAACATAAAATTCACCATGACAAAAACAGTTGTAGCCATTGGCGAAATATTATGGGATGTTTTTCCCGAAGGAAAAAAGGCAGGGGGCTCGAGTATGAATGTGGCGCTTAACTTGCACAAACAAGGTATAAACAGCCAATTTATAAGCGCCATTGGCGATGATGAAAATGGAAAAGAACTTTTAAACTTTTTATCTTCAAATCAGTTCCCAACGCAATTCATCCAATCAAACAACTTATCAACAAGTACGGTAGAAGTTCAGTTAGATGCGCAGCATCAGGCCACTTATACTATTGTGGCGCCAGTTGCCTGGGATGCAATTCAACTTACTGATGAAAATATTGCTGCTGTGAAAAATGCTGATGCATTTGTTTATTGCAGTTTAACCTGCCGGAATGAAAACAGCCGAAACACCATTTTATCTTTATTAAAGGAAGCCAGGCTTAAAATATTTGATATTAATCTTCGTCCGCCTTTTTACACCATAGAAACTTTAAAGGTACTACTCTCTGCAGCCGATATTTTAAAAGTTAACGAACACGAGTTACTTTATCTGAAAAGCGAACTCGCCTTAACTGGCAATACAGATGAACAATTGCTGAAACAATTGAGCAACATCTTTAACATCAACATGATTTGCTTAACCGTTGGCGAAAAAGGTGCTTATGTATTACAGGAAAATAAACTTTACCACCATAAAGGCTACAAGGTAGAAGTGGCCGATACCGTTGGGGCAGGCGATTCTTTCTTGGCTACTTTTATTGCCAGCTACTTAAAGGGCTACCCGATTGACACAGTTTTAGATAGAGCCTGCAAGGTTGGAAGCTTTGTAGCATCACAAACTGGAGCCAACCCTGATTATGGAGATGAGGTTTTTAGTTAGCTAATGGTTTAGTTCATGATATCCTTAGTAAAGAAGTCGTTTATTTAAATATGACCTCTGTAGCTCCATAACCGAACTTTTCTTTTCGAGCATCCATGTAGGTTTTAATATGAGGATTTTTACTAATTAGTTTATGAATTTTATCTCTCAGTGTTCCGTTTCCTGAACCATGTATGAAAATCATTTTATCATAATGATGCACTACTGCTGCATCTAAAGCATTTTGAAAATGATTCAGCTGAATCTGGAGAATTTCATCAGCCTCTAAAAAATGGTGATCATCTCTTAATTTCTCAATATGAAGATCTATTTCTTTTGCAGGTGCATCTACAGTTCGTTTTTCAGCAGGCGATTTGAAAAAACTTTCTTTCAGCTTTTGAGCATCGATAGTAATGGGTACCAGATCATCCAAACGGATTAACCAGCCTTTGAGTTTAGATTGTGGCAGTTCTTTTTGTTCTGTCGAAAAATCCTTTGCCCTGAATTTTTTGCGAATCACCAAAGGATCAACAGGTTTAACATCAGCTTGGCTAAAAACTAAAATCTGAAAAGTAAATTCGGGCCAGATATCCAAATCTGCTAATGACGCCGAATAAACCAAACTTGATTGATAAGATTCAACCACACCATGAAATAAGCCTGAGTATTTCTCTTTCTTCTCTGAGGTTAAACTCACCAACAACACGTTAGGCGATTGGTTTTGAAGATAAAAATGAACCACATTACCGGCTTTATTATCTGTAGCAACGGCGACATAAATTCCATTTTCAATTTTGCTTACGGATGGAACATTTACCTGAATAGGTTTAGGCGCATCGATTTCTTCTGCAACTACACCATGCCCATGCACCGAAGTTAAATTGCTCACGGCAACCGGAATTTCGAAACCATCCTCATCGGTAACACCCAAAGTTTGTGCGTCGATAATCCTTGTTACATACCCCTCCCGTTTTTCATCAACAAAACGAACAAAATCTCCTAATTTAAATTTCATAACCCCTAAATCCCCTAAAAGGGACTTCTCCTTTTTATTTACCCCCAACCCCCTAAAGGGGGCTTTTATTTTTTACAGTTTAAGCAAAGTGCGTTAAACCTTTCTATCTATTACGCTATGTTTTCCGCCCTGCTTTTCAACTCCCCCTTTAGGGGGCCGAGGGGCTTAATGCCTTGTATCGTTATTATGGTAAATACTTAAGTAACTTTCATAACGCGACACAGCAATGTCACCCTCATTCACCGCTTCGATTACGGCACATCCAGGTTCGTTTACATGGCGGCAGTTATTAAACCGGCATTGATGTGAAGTTTTAAAAATCTCCCTAAAAAAATGACCTAACTCCTCTTTTTCGATGTCAATTACGCCCAATTCTCTGATGCCTGGCGTATCTACAATAAAACCGCCTTGTGGTAATTCAAACATCTCAGCAAAAGTTGTGGTATGCTGACCTTTATCGCTCCAATCTGATACCTCACCTGTTTTCAAATCTCTATCAGGCAGCAAAGCATTTATTAAACTGGATTTACCTACGCCCGAATGCCCGGAAATTAAGGTAATTTTATTTGTAATTACCTCTTGAATAACTGGAATATTGATCCCTTTTAAAGCCGAAACTTCGTAACAGGGATAACCAATATTTTCATAGATATTTTTGAATTCCTGTAATATTTCCAAACCCTCTTTACTAAACAAATCGAGCTTGTTGAATACCAAAACAGCAGGTACATCGTAGGCCTCAGCAGTAACCAAAAACCGATCGATAAAACCCAATGATGTCCTCGGTGAAGCAAGTGTAACCAGCAAAATGGCCATATCCAAATTTGCAGCGAGGATTTGTGCTTGCTTGCTTAAGTTAATCGATTTGCGGATAATGTAGTTTTTTCGAGGCAGCAACTCGTTTATTAAGCCTTGATTACTGTCTTTCTCCAGGTCGAATTTTACCCGATCGCCCACCGCAATTGGATTGGTGGTTTTAATTCCTTTAATCCTGAATTTACCAATAATACGACAGTCGTAACGCTTGCCATTATCAGCCAAAACGCTATACCAACTGCCCGTAGATTTAATAATTAAGCCCTGCATATTTGAAAACAAAGGTATGAAAAGGATGGAAGATGTTGGTGTGAAAAATTACTTGTAACTCGTCTTTCTACCTTAGCATAGCGAAATGGAGAAATCTCTTGACCATAACCTTCTTCATGATACAAAGATTTTTCGGCTGCGTTCGAAATCACGGATATCTTTATGATTTTAAACATTAACTTCGCCCAAACACCTAGAAATGGAAAACTTCAAAATTATTGGCATCTCAACACAAACCAGCAATCAAAACAATCAGGCAGAAGCAGATTTAGGAAAACTGTGGCAAAGATTTTTCGCTGAAGAAATAGCTTCCAAAATCGCCAATAAAGAAAATGAAGATATTTATGCCATTTATACCGATTATGAAAGCGACTATACTGGTAGATACACCACTATCATTGGGCAACGGGTAAGCACATTAGATCACATTCCAGATGGTTTTGTGGGTAGAGAAATTAAAAACGAGAGGCTCATTAAATACAAAGCAAAGGGAGAAATGCCACAGGCTGTTGTAGATACGTGGCAAGAAATATGGGCAAACGACATTGCCTTATATAGAACTTACAATGCCGACTTTGAGGTTTACGGAGAAAAATCTCAGCAGGGATCAGATTCGGAAGTAGAGATTTATATTGGGGTGAGGAGTTAGATTAGCCTTTTTCAAGATAGGGTTTTAAGCGATTAAATTCCTTTTTTGAGTCTGCATTCTTCATAGTTACCACAATAATACCATTTGCTGCCCTGACACCATAGATCGCTGTAGCGGCCGCATCTTTTAACACTTCTACCTTTTCAATTGTATTCGGGTTTATCATTGTTGAACAGGAATCATTTAAAATATAACTCTTATTTTTAAAGACAACTACCCAAAGTGGAGAATTATCCGAAAACGATGAGGAACACCTCAATCTTATTGTTGGTAGAGTTTGTGAGTAAGCATTGAAGCTAAAAGCTGTGCAGAACAGAATAAAGAAAAGAGATTTCATAAAGATGTTTTGATGATGATTCTTCCTGGATGGAAATTCCATAAAATAATAAAGGCATATAGCGTTCAAACCTTCTACAGCACGATTTTTTAAATCATACCAGCAACAACCTCAAATAGTACCTTAAACTAGCTTAGCTAAACCTAAGGGACAGCAGCGGAAATAGTTTTTGTTGCATTAACTAAATAGATTGCCACGTCGTTCCTCCTCGCAATGACGGTTGGGAAAGGCAGAGGAATCCGCAAAAAAGATTGTAGCAAATGGCAGGATTGCTGCAACATAAGAATTACTGTATCTACTTTTTCAACAAAATAAAATGATCATTTATTAACCACCCCGCCCTGCGGGCACCCCTCCTTAAAATAAGGAGGGGAGTTGAAAACCCACAGCATTAAGATTCTTGCGTCGATCATCTGCGGAACAACGATTTTCTATTTTAGTTTTCGGTTCAAAAAATGCCGCTATTTCATTTGATTAAACGTTTTATTAAAAATTTTTCAAATAAATTTTAAAATTGTTTGCAATTAAGAAAAATAATCTGCTACTTTACGGTGTACAAAATACACCAACAGAAATGATTTTTAATACTTCAATTATTACAACCATTATTATTACCACCGGGATAAACCAGCGGGGCTAATTTGTTGTAAGTTGAATTAACATAAAACACAGAAAGCGTCCCGACACAAATCGGGGCGCTTTTTTTTTAAACCAAAACCATTGAAAACTGCACAAACTAATTAACAAGCAAGCGTGCAAGGTTCATTAAAACTAAAAACTAATGAAAGTATTAAAATTCGGCGGCACATCCGTAGGTTCGGCCGAGAACATCAAAACGTTACTGAGCATAGTAGCCAAAGAAAAATTACAGAGCAATCCGGTAGTTGTATTATCGGCAATGAGTGGCGTAACCAATTTGCTAACCGATATGGCCGAAAGAGCCGAACGTGGCGAAGATTACGACACTGGTTTAAAAGAAATTGAGGCCAAACACTTTGCAGTGATTCGTTCGCTTTTACCGGCAGCTGCCCAAAACCCCGTGTTTACGCGTTTGAAAATCTTCTTTAACGAGTTAGAAGATCTATTGCAGGCCGTAACCAACCTTCGCGAATTGAGTTTGCAAACCAAAGACCAGATTTTAAGTTATGGTGAACGTTGCTCCTCTTTCATGATTGCACATATCGCTTCACAGCAATTTGCTGAAGCTTTGTATGTAAATGGCTCGGAATTTATAAAAACCGATAGCAATTTCGGCCAGGCCAAGGTTGATACCGAACTGACTGAAATGTTGATTAATGATTTTTACCAGGCCAATAAAAATAAGGTATTGTTTGTTACGGGTTTCATTGCCAGCAATGCCGCAGGCAGAGTAACTACCTTAGGTCGTGGCGGTTCTGATTATACCGCAGCAGTTTGGGGTGCAGCTTTAAATGCTGAAGAAATTGAAATTTGGACTGATGTAAACGGAATGATGACTGCCGATCCACGCATTGTGAAAAAGGCTTTTTCTTTACCTGAGTTGAGTTATACAGAAGCTATGGAACTGAGTTATTTCGGAGCCAAAGTAATTTACCCACCAACAATGATTCCGGCTTTCATGAAGAAAATTCCGCTGGTAATTAAGAATACATTTGAGCCTGATTTCTCTGGAACCTATATCAAAAGCGACGTTAAAGCGTCAACCCTGCCAATAAAAGGCATTTCATCTATCGATCATATCAGCATTATCAATCTTACCGGTAGCGGCATGGTGGGTAAAGCAGGTTTCAGTGGAAGATTGTTTTCTTTATTATCTCGCGAGCAGATTAACGTAGTGCTGATTACTCAATCTTCATCAGAGCACAGCATTACTTTTGCGGTTAAGCCCACTGATGCTGGTCAGGCGATTGCTTTAATTAAAAAAGAATTTGAACTTGAGCTCGATGCTAACAAACTGGCTCTACCGGAAGTTGAAAACAATCTAGCCGTTTTGGCCATTGTTGGCGAGAATATGAAACGCACGCCCGGCATGAGCGGAAGGTTGTTTAACGCATTGGGTAGAAACGGAATTAACGTTAGAGCAATTGCCCAGGGTTCATCCGAATACAATATCTCAGTAATTATCAGCGCAGCTGATTTATCAAAAGCAGTAAATGCAGTGCATGATGCTTTCTTTACCGACTTAAAACGCACATTAAATATCTTCTGTTTGGGCACAGGAAACATCGGCAAAACATTGTTCAACCAGCTGAAAGAGCAAATGCCATTCTTAGCCGCAAACAATGATTTGCAAGTCAAGGTTGCCGGAATTAGCAATACCCGTAAAATGATTTTCAATGCCGAGGGCTTATCACTTGAAGATTGGGAAAGTAACCTGGATACAAATGGTGAGCAGGCAGACTTAGCGGATTTTGTAGAACGCATGAAAGCATTAAACTTACCCAACTGTGTTTTTGTGGATAATACTGCAGCAGAATCTCCGATTGAATATTATCAGGGCATTTTTGAAAACAGCATTTCTGTTGTTACTTGCAATAAAAAGGGAAATTCAGCAGACTTTGCACAATACAAATCGTTTAAAGATACGGCCAGGAAATTTGGTGTCGATTTCTACTACGAAACCAATGTTGGTGCAGGATTGCCGATCATCCGTACTTTAAGAGAGTTGATGATGAGCGGCGATAAAGTTGCCCGTATCGAGGCAATTTTATCTGGAACAATTTCTTACATCTTTAACAACTTTAAAGACGATGCCGGATTTTACGAAACGGTTAAAGAAGCGCAGGAATTGGGTTATACCGAACCCGATCCACGTGATGATTTGAACGGAAAAGATTTCATGCGTAAAATGTTGATCCTTGCTCGTGATGCAGGTTATCCACTGGAAGCCGCTGATGTTAAAATCGATAATATTTTACCAGAAGCTTGTTTAAACGCAACTTCTGTAGAAGATTTTTATGTTGAACTCCAAAAAAATGCTTCCTACTTTGAAGATTTGAAAACTAAGGCTGCAAACGACAAGAAAGTGTTGCGCTACATTGGTAAACTCGAAGATGGAAATGTAGAAATCAGTTTGCAAATGGTTGATGACAGTCATCCTTTTTATATGCTTTCGGGGAGTGATAACATTATTTCGTTCACGACAGATCGGTACAAATCTCGCCCGTTAGTGGTTAAAGGCCCAGGTGCAGGAGCGGAAGTTACTGCCGCAGGTGTTTTTGCCGATATTATAAATGTTGGAAGCAATTAGACAACGATAAATCAAAGACAAAGGATATAAATATAAATGAGTTGGAGTTTAGGCCTTTTGTCTTGGCTCCTTCATCATTATTCGAATTATGAAAGAAATAAAAGTTTTCGCACCTGCAACCGTTGCAAACGTAGTTTGTGGCTTCGATGTTTTAGGTTTTGCCGTAAATGAACCTGGCGATGAAGTTGAAATGCGTTTAACAGATACACCTGGTGTGGCAATCAAAAGAATTACTGGAGATGATGGTAGGTTGCCTTTGGATTCCACTAAAAATACGGTTAGTGCAAGTGTTCAGCATTATTTGCAACACATCGATCGACTAGATGTAGGTGTCGAAATTGAGCTCCATAAGAAGATGCCAATTGGTAGCGGTTTGGGCTCAAGCTCGGCAAGTACCGTTGCAGGTTTATTCGCGATCAACAAACTGATGGGCGACTTATTAACGCCTAAAGAACTTGTTCCTTTTGCCATGAAAGGAGAAGAGCTTGCTTGTGGCTATGGCCATGCCGATAATGTTGCACCAGCCATTTTGGGCGGGTTTGTGTTGGTTAGAAGTTACGATCCTTTAGATGTAATTTCATTACCTACTCCCGCAGGGATGTATGCCGCGATTGTTTATCCCGAGGTGGATGTACCCACAAAAGATGCCCGGCAAATGATTCGCAACAAAGTATTGTTGAAAGATGCGGTTACCCAATGGGGCAACGTTGCTGGTTTGGTTAGTGGCTTATTTATGAATGATTTCGACTTAATTGGCCGCAGCATGAAAGATGTTTTGGTAGAACCAACCCGATCGATTTTAATTCCAGGTTTTGAAGAAATGAGAGCAATAGCCATGGAAAACGGCGCTATCGGTTTCGGAATTTCTGGCTCAGGTCCATCGGTTTTTGCTTTAGCGAAAGATGAAGACACCGCCAAAAGAATAACAAAAGCACAACAACAACATTTACATAAAATAAATATCAACAGCAGAGCTTACGTTTCTTCGGTTAACGCCAAAGGACCGAGAGTAATTTAAGTAATAAGTTTTACGTGATAAGTTAGCTTGTGCAAAACTTATCACGTAAAACTTGGAACCTACAACTTAAACCATGAAACTATACTCAACCAACAATAAAGATTTACGTGTTTCTTTTAAAGAGGCCGTTTTTAATAGCATGCCTCAAGATAAAGGCTTGTATATGCCTGTGGAAATCCCTCAATTGGATGCAGACTTTTTAGCTAACATCGAACAGTATTCTTTGCCAGAGATTGCTTATAAAGTGGCTTCAACTTTATTAAAAGATGAAATTCCTGCGGAAGATTTAAAAGTATTGATTGAAGATGCCATTAACCTTGAAGCACCAGCGGTAAAACTAGACCAAAAGACTTTTGTACTGGAACTTTTTCACGGGCCATCTTTAGCTTTTAAAGATTTTGGCGCCCGTTTTATGAGCAGAGTGATGGCTTACTTTCTAAAAGATGGCGAGCAACTTTTAGACGTTTTAGTTGCTACTTCCGGAGATACCGGTGGTGCAGTTGCTTTAGGTTTTCTTGGGGTACCAAATACCCGTGTCACTATTCTTTATCCCGAAGGAAAAGTAAGTCCGATACAGGAATTGCAATTAACCACCAACGGTCAAAACATTAGAGCAGTTGAGGTGAAAGGGACTTTTGATGATTGCCAGGCTTTAGTGAAACAAGCTTTTGCAGATGAAGAGTTGAACGCAACTTTCCGACTTACATCAGCCAATTCGATAAACATCTCGAGGTTAATTCCGCAAACATTCTATTATTTCAACACTTACGCACAGCTGAAAAAACAAGGGTTAAATGACGTAATTTTTTCCGTTCCAAGTGGAAATTTTGGCAACATCGGTGCAGGGTTATTGGCCTATAAACTAGGTTTACCAGTTAAGCAGTTTATTGCGGCTACTAATATAAACGATACCGTTCCGCGCTTCCTGGAATCCGGTATCTACGAAACGAAAGCGTCTACTCAAACTTACTCAAATGCGATGGATGTTGGTGCGCCAAGTAACTGGGTTCGCATCATGGATCTATTTGGCGAAGATGTAAATGCCTTGAAAAACGTGGTTACATCGTATCGTTTTAATGATGAGGAAACGCTTACTGGTATCAAAGAAATCGACTCAAAGTTTGACTATGTCGCTTGTCCGCACACTGCAATTGCTTACTTGGCAATTGAAAAATACAGAAAGGAAAATCCGGAAGATCAGAGCGCAGCAGTCTTTTTATCAACCGCTCATGCCTGTAAGTTCCCTGATATTTTTCCTATAGATATTGCAGCAAAAATAGAAATTCCGGAGCAGGTGAGAGCATTGGATAGCTTGCCTCAATATGCTGATAAATTGGGTGTAGATTTTGAAGGGTTTAAGAGCTATTTAATGAGAGGTTAAAACAAGATTCTTGTAGAAAAGACAATTAATGGGGCTACAGAAGATTGTCGCCCCGATTAATTGGACTAGCAGAAGCTTCATCGGTTGTTACAGCTTGTTCAACTTTTCGCTTCCACCACCAAGCATAAATGTAAAATTCAACTATTGGAATTAACAAAATCAAAATTAGTAAGATGAAAGTGCTTCGAATTAATACACTTATTTTGGCGGAAATCAACTCATCTACCTTTTCAGTTAGCTTAATTTTTATAGATTCCTCTATCTTTTTTGGCTCCAAGGTATTTAACGTTGCAACTAGCGCTTTCAAATTATCGTAACTCAAATCTTCGATTTTTACATGCTCTCTTCCCGCCGCAAGCAGCATTCCGTACAAACTTGCGCTGTAAATATCATCTTTATATTTATCGAAAATATAAACTGCTAATTTGTTTTTACCCTCATCAACAAAGCCTATTCCTACATTTTTAGATGCAACATATTTCCCTAGTGCAACTGCAGTGTTTTTTGTACCTGCTTGAATCTCGATCGTACCTTCCTGAATTTTTCGGATAAAATTATTTCGCAGTTCGGGTGTTTCAAAAGCCATCACTGCTGCTTGCTCATAAATTTGAGATACAATTCGGTTTTCTTCTTTTTTGATGATACTTTTAGCCGCAAAAATAAAGGCAAGATGAAGTGAAACTAGATGAAGACACCCATGCTAGCTACAATATAGAGCTTAACACCCCATTTATAATATTTTGGTTCCCTTTTATAGAACTGTTTCTTCCATAAAACTACATTGTAGATTATACCACAAACAATTCCTACAACAAAAAATAAGATAAAGGGATTAAGGTTCCAACTTGCGGTAGTATGATTTCCTTAGCAGACTCCACCAGTTGAAATTCTTTAAGTATTTCATTTTAAAATGGTAAAAAATTAAAAAACTATAAGATACCAATAGTGAATTGCAATCAATTATAATTTAATTATTTCCATTTATCTAATTTATCCCAATATTCCTTAACAAAGTTTTTTATACTGTCAGGTAGAGATGAATAGTTAGCGCTAGCACTATTCTTTTTATCTGCAGTTTCGGTAAGGATATAACTTTCGCCCTTGTGCATTAACAAAAGGTTCACCGAAAGTTGGTTTTTCATATCACTATCGTGAAAACTATAAATGAATAAAGCATCAACCCTTTTATCCTTATCGGCATCGCCAAAAGCTTTTCTCGATCCCCAAATGCTGATAATACCTTTATGGGTAATGGTTTTTTCTTGAGTCAACTTCCATGAATCGCCAATTTTTGTAAATTTTTGAGCAAACAATGTATCCGGATTACTGCCCGATTTTACCTTGGAGAAAACGAAAATATTTTTCGATGAATCATCATCTATCCGATCAACCATCATTGCCCGACTTCCTTTGAATTTAAACGGTGCATCTTTCAAATCCTCCACTTTCATTGCTGTAGAAGTAATTTGGGCATGCAGATAGTTTAAGTGTAAGGAGAGGATGATAGCTAAAATGATTTTTCTCATAATTTTATTTATTTTTCTGAAACTACACTTAATTATCAGAAAATAAAAAAGGCTGGAATTAAAAACTCCAACCTTTCAACTATAAAACTAAACCTAAACTATTTAGATGCTTGAGATTTTAGTGAACGCAACTCACGTTTCAACTCCTCAATTTGCTCCTGCTGCTCTTTAATACTACCCACTAAAAGCGGAATTAAGCTTTCATAATCAACTTTGGTTATAGTTGCTGAATTGTAAGCATTTTTGCCTGCTGGATATTGCTTGGCTTGTACAGTAACTACACTTGGTACAGCACTTTTAGCCTCAGCTCCAACAAAACCGTATTGTGAAGTGGCCGGAAGTTTTAATTTATCGGCCCAGCTTTTGTCGTAATTAAAGCTTACTGGCTGAAGTTTTGAAACCATCTCTAAAGAGTTACTTACTGGTTTCACATTAGCTTGCGTCACTTCTTGTGCGCTAACTTTTAATGATGCGGAAATTGCAAATACCGCAAAACAGAATGAAATTGCTCGTTTCATATTCGTTATAATTTAATAGAAATAAAATACTGGATTATTGCCCAATGAAGGGTTTGTTTTGTAACTGGCTACTAAACGGAGGGCGGAGGTGTTAAAACATCCGCGAAGTAGGGAGAGTGATCAAGACATGCCGGGATGGCTATCTTTTGTTTCATTGCAAGGGGAAGACTGCCAAGTTCTTCAGTAATATAATCTTGCATAAAGTACTCTGTTTCAACTTTTTTTTCTTCTTTCTCAGTCGCATCATCATTTGATACGACATTTTCAATATCGGTTGAGGAATAGCTTAAATACGACAATACATTGCCAACCTTCAAAAAAAAGGTTATGGCGATGCATAAAATCAAAAAGTATTTAAGTGTCAAAAACTTCATCCTTACAAATATAAGTTGAACAGTTAAATTAACAAAAATCGACGGTTAAAGTTCTGTAAAATAAAAAATCCGCTCTCTAAAATGAAAGCGGATTTTTGTTAAGGATTAAAATATAGCCTTCGCGATGGCTTTGGTTTGTTGCGGTTTCCCCATCGTATAAAAATGGAGCACTGGTACTCCAAAGTCGATTAACTCTTTGCATTGTTTAATCATGGCGTCGGTTCCAATTTCTTTAGCTTCAGCGTTGCTTTTTGCATAAGATAGTGCGTCTGTTAGCTCATCAGGCAAATCAATATGGAAAATTTTTGGTAAAACATTTAGTTGAGTAAGTGTGCTTATAGGCTTTAAGCCTGGAATAATGGGCACATTTATATCATTCTCCCTGCACTTCTTAACGAAGTCAAAATATTTCTGGTTATCGAAAAACATTTGCGTAACAATAAACTCTGCCCCCATATCAACTTTCTTTTTTAGGTATTTGAAGTCGGCATTTAGATTGGGTGCTTCAAAGTGCTTTTCGGGATATCCGGCAACGCCGATACAGAAATCACTTTTGAAAGTTTCTACATCTTCATGCAGAAATTTACCGTCGTTGTGGTTTTTAATGTGTTGAATTAAATCAGTTGCGTAGCAATGGCCCCCTTTAGTTGGAACAAAAGAATGATCGGCAGCACGGGCATCACCACGTAAAGCCAGCACGTTATCTATTCCCAAAAACTGCAAATCAATTAATGCATTTTCAGTTTCCTCTTTGGTAAAACCACCGCAAATTAAATGAGGTACTGCATCTATCTTGTATTTGTGAATAATTGCAGCGCAGATCGCAATCGTACCTGGGCGTTTGCGATACGATACCTTTTGCAACAAGCCGTTTTCCTGTTCCTTGTAAATATAATCTTCCCTTAAGGAGGTTACATCAATAAAAGGAGGATTAAACTCCAACAAAGGATCGATGGCATCGTAAATCCATTGGATACTTTGTCCCTTAATAGGTGGCAAAAGCTCAAAAGAGAACAGGGTTTTGCCTTTTGAATTATTTATATGGTCTGTAATTTTCAATTGTAGTTAAAAGTTATGGGTTAAAGGTTCTAAGGCTGGATGCTTATTTAACCAGCTTCTGATAATAATTTATAAATCCGTTAAGTCATTTTCTGGTTGTTTCAAGTTAAGCAGTAGCGTTTTTAAGTCTATTTCTTCGATAAATCCCAAGTCAAATGCAAGATATAGTTGAGTTTCGACCTCATAAACGGAACCCCTTGCGACATAAAAAAATTGAATGCTGTCTTTCGGATGATTTCTACCACAACCCTCAGCAATGTTCGAAGGAATCGATACAGCCGCTCTTCTAAGCTGGCTTGTCAAGCCGAATTTTTCATCACTAGGAAAATTTGAAGATACTAAATATACCTCCTTCGATAAAATTCGGGCTTGTTTCCAGACATCCAAATCAATATAATTTTTCTTTCCCCGCTCCATGTTTCTGCAGTTTGACTTATAACATTTAACTCATAACTGGCAACTACTAGTACGCCAAATTAGGCGAGAGCCACTTCTCTGCTTCCTCTATCGTCATTCCTTTTCTGATTGCGTAATCTTCCACCTGATCTTTTGTGATTTTTCCCAGGCCAAAATATCTTGATTCGGGATGGGCAAAGTAAAAACCACTCACCGCAGCTGTGGGATACATGGCGTAACTTTCTGTTAAGTGTAAGCCAATTTTATTCTCCGCATCGAGCAAGCTAAACAAAGTTCCCTTTTCAGTGTGTTCCGGACAAGCAGGATAGCCCGGTGCCGGACGAATACCTGCATATTCTTCTTTAATTAATTCCTGATTGCTTAAGTTTTCATCCTTTGCATAACCCCAGTATTCTTTACGTACCCGCTCGTGCATGCGTTCGGCAAAAGCTTCAGCCAAACGATCCGCTAATGCCTTGGCCATAATGCTATTATAATCATCATGATTGGCCTCAAATTCCGCTACCAACTCATCTATTCCTATTCCTGCAGTTAAAGCAAAGCAGCCAAAATAATCTTGAATACCAGATTCTTTAGGGGCAATGAAATCTGACAAAGCATAATATGGCTGGCCATCAACCTTTTCGGCTTGTTGGCGCAGTGTGTGGATAGTAACTAGTCTTGAGTCTTCAGGCTTAAGTCCAGAGTCGCCAGGTAGACTTCCGACTTCGGACTTTTGACTTTCGACTTCCAAATGAATGTCGTCTCCAACTGCATTTGCCGGCCAAAATCCAATTACCGCTCTAGCAGTTAACAACTTTTCATCTAAAATCCGTTTCAATAATGCCTGTGCATCATCAAAAAGTTTTTTTGCTTCACTTCCAACATTTTTATCATCGAATATTTTCGGGTAGCTGCCTCGAAGTTCCCAGGTATGGAAAAAAGGAGTCCAATCGATATATGGAACTAACTCATCCAAAGGATATTGATCAAAAACCCTGGTTCCGGTAAATTCGGGAACTGGTAAATTTCGATTGAAATCTATCTTAAATTTATTTTCCCGTGCTTCTTCAATGGTTTTGAAACGCTTATCAGAACGCTTGTTCAAATGCGCTTCCCTGGCTTTTTCATACTCTGCTTTGATCCCTGCAACGTAGTCAGCTTTTGTTTCTGGATTCATCAGCGTACTGCAAACAGTAACACTTCGCGATGCATCTAAAACATGGATAGCCGGACCAGAATAATTTGGGGCAACTTTCACAGCCGCGTGAATCCGCGACGTAGTTGCTCCACCTATAATTAATGGAATGGTAAAACCTTCTCGTTCCATTTCTTTGGCAAAGTGGACCATTTCATCAAGTGATGGTGTAATTAATCCACTTAAGCCAATAATATCGGCATTTATTTCTCTGGCTTTTTTGATGATCTCCTGAGCAGGAACCATCACGCCCATATCTATAATTTCAAAGTTATTACAGGCCAAAACTACCCCCACAATGTTCTTCCCGATATCGTGAACATCACCTTTTACAGTTGCCATTAACACTCTTCCCGCTGATGAATTTTGGTCCTGATCTGGATTATCTAATTTCTCCTGTTCAATAAAGGGAAGCAAATAAGCCACCGCTTTTTTCATCACCCTGGCCGATTTTACCACCTGAGGCAAAAACATTTTTCCGGCACCAAATAAATCACCAACAATGTTCATTCCGTCCATCAATGGTCCTTCAATTACTTGTATTGGGCGGGCATATTTTTGACGAGCCTCTTCAACGTCATCGTCAAGATACTCTACAATTCCTTTTACCAGGGAGTGAGATAGGCGTTCTTCAACGGATCCTTTCCTCCATTCTTCGTCTTTTACAATTTCTTTGCCTTTTGATTTTACCGTATCAGCATATTCAACCAATCGCTCTGTAGCATCATCCCGTCGGTTCAAAAGCACATCTTCTACCCTTTCCAAAAGTTCGGGTGGAATTTCCTGATACACCTCAAGCATACCTGCATTTACAATACCCATATCTAAACCGGCCTGAATGGCATGGTAAAGAAAGGCAGAGTGCATCGCTTCGCGAACAACATTATTTCCTCTAAATGAAAAGGAAATATTTGATACACCCCCACTTACCTTTGCATGTGGCAGGTTTTCTTTGATCCAACGGGTTGCATTAATAAAATCTACCGCGTAGTTATTATGTTCTTCTAATCCGGTTGCAACGGTTAAAATATTGGGGTCGAAAATAATATCTTCAGGAGGAAAACCGATCTCATGTACCAGAATATCATAGCTTCGTTTACAAATCTCTTTTCTCCGTTCGTAGTTATCGGCCTGGCCTTGTTCATCAAAAGCCATTACAACAACTGCAGCGCCATATTGCATAATTTTGCGGGCGCTTTCGCGGAATTTATCTTCGCCTTCTTTAAGCGAAATGGAGTTCACAATTCCTTTCCCCTGCAAACATTTCAATCCATTTTCTATCACCGACCACTTAGAAGAATCGACCATGATAGGCAATTTGGCGATATCCGGTTCTGAGGCAATCAGATTTAAAAACTTCGTCATGGCAGCTTCCGAATCGAGCATACCTTCATCCATGTTCACATCAATAATCTGCGCTCCGCCTTCTACCTGTTGTAGGGCCACAGCCAAGGCCGCTTCGTAGTCGCCGCCTAAAATTAACTTCGAAAATTTTGGAGATCCGGTAATGTTTGTCCTTTCGCCAACGTTTACAAAAATACTTTCTGGCGTTATCGTTACAGGCTCCAATCCACTCAATCGCATGAAAGGCTCGATAGTTGGTAATTTCCGTGGAGAAGCTTTTTTGGCATTCTTTGCAATGCATCCAATGTGATCAGGAGTGGTACCGCAACAGCCACCCACAATATTTACGAATCCAGATTGAATAAAATCGTCGACCAGGTGAGCGGTTTCGTGCGGTTGTTCATCGTAAGCGCCAAATTCATTCGGCAGGCCTGCATTTGGGTAAGCCGAAACATAACACCCAGCCTTGGTAGCCAGCTCTTCGATGTGCGGGCGCATTTCTTTAGCACCTAAAGCACAGTTAAAACCAATGCTTAAAGGTTTTGCATGCATCACCGAATTTAAGAAAGCTTCTGCTGTTTGACCAGAAAGCGTTCTTCCAGAAGCATCGGTTATGGTTCCCGAAATCATAATTTCGAGCTTACGACCAACTACTTCTTCATATTTTTTAATGGCCACAATGGCTACTTTTGCATTTAGCGTATCAAAGATGGTTTCGATAAGAAGCACATCAGAACCTCCATCTACCAAACCGCGAACCTGTTCATAATATGCCGCTTCCAGTTCATCAAAATAAACCGCCCTAAAGCCTGGGTCGTTTACATTTGGCGACATCGAAAGGGTTCTGTTGGTTGGCCCGATTGCACCTGCAACAAAACATTTCCGATCAGGATTTGCAGCCATGAATTCAGTAGCAGCCTCTTTTGCCACCCTCGCACCTTCAAAGCTTAATTCATAAGAAAGATCTTCCATCTGATAATCAGCCATGGAAATTCTTTGTGTACTGAAGGTGTTGGTTTCAATAATATCCGCACCAGCGGCTAAATATTCAAGATGTATGGCTTTAATAATATCAGGCCGAGTGATGTTGAGCAAATCGTTATTGCCTTTTACATCACATGGATGATCTTTAAAACGTTCCCCTCTAAAATCCTCTTCGGTTAAAGTATAACGCTGAATCATGGTACCCATCGCACCATCAATTACTAAAATACGTTTTTCTAATTCTTCTCTTATGCTCATTCCGTTGTTAGATGTGAGATTGAAGATATGAGATATGAGAAATTCAGTCTTGCGCACCAAGTCTCAAATCTCACGTCTATAATCTAAAATCTCAAAAAAAGCTTATTTAAAAAGTTGGTACGAGAATCGTAATCCTAAACTTATCTGCCCCCGATTAAAATCGGGATAGAATGTAGCACCTTGTGTGGTCACAGGTTGCTAAGACTTCGTTGGGTCTAATCCCTCCGTCTTTCTTAATAAGCGTACAAAAATGCAACAAAGCAACATCAATTCCAAAAATTATCGCTCTGGTGCCAAATAAAATTACAAAGGCCATGCAAATTTGCACAGCCTTAAGAATATTGTTTTGTTTGAGGGCTTTAAACTGTTTCCCTTTTATCGAATCTTTTATTGTATTATGTAATCAAATATCCCATCCAAAAGGCACCAGGCAAACAACTAAGAAATATACGATCTGTAATATAAGTTACAGTAATTGCCTGGATAATGCCGCCAACTAAAATGAAGAATATGATTACCAAAAACTTGCTCATTATTTTCTACTTCCGAAAATGCGTAGCAAGAAAAGGAATATATTTATAAAATCAAGATATAGCGACAAAGCTGCCATTATAGCTAATTTCTTTGTATCAGCAGATGGAATTGATTCTCCGCTTTCTTCAATTCCCATTCCAATTCTTTTAATTTTTTGAACATCGTATGCAGTTAATGCTGTAAAAACAGCAATACCAACAAATGCCATGATTAAGCTAAACTGTTCACTTTTGATAAACATATTTGCAATACTGGCTATAAATAAACCGGCAACACCAACCATTAAAATTGGGCCGAACTTGCTCAAATCTATATTTGTTGTATAGCCCATAACAGCCATTATACCAAAAATACCTGCGGCTGCAGCAAAACAAGTTATAATCGATGTGCCAGTGTAAATTAAGAGAATGAAACTTAAACTTACGCCCAGCAGCACAGAAAACAGCACAAACACACCTAACAAGGCGCCATAAGATAGTCTCGAAAAGCCAGCTCCCATTACTAAAACTAGCCCAAGTGGCGCAAACATTGCCACATAACCCAACGCAGTTCTTCTTCCTGTTTCAAAATCTATTAATGATCTTAATGCTGACTCCGTGTTTGAAATATAAAAAGCAGATAGAGTTGATAAAGCCAACGCTACAAACATCCAAAGAAATACGTTTGCAAAAAACTTCTTCGATACAGAGTTTTCCTGTACAAAGACACTATTGGTTTGATAATTATAATTTTGTTGTTCCATTTTTAATTTTGTGTATTTAAATGATTTTAAAAATAACAATTTAGTTTAATCTTTTTGTCAAGAGTTCTTCAACTTTTTTAAAGAACTGTAGCGGTTTAAGTGTACGCCAAGGCAGATTATCAAAAGCTCCTCCGAAGTTGATATAGTAATCTATGTTATTGTCTTTAAATTCGGAAATAACGTGTTCTTGAAAATTTACGCCAACAATCCATCCATCTTCTACTTCCTGAAACCACTCTTCATAATAGCTATCATCAGATGCGTGAAAATTTAAAACGTTCTCGCCAATGAGAATAAATTTGGTAATGCCTTCGTCCATCATTAATTCTAAAATATCGCGTTTAAGTAACATGATATCATTATTAATTGCATCATTCCATTCGCCGATAAATTCGATAATGGCATAACTGCGATCATAATCAGCATACAAAACCTTCATGTAAAGGGTGTTCGATCCAAATTCGTCCCACTGCGGATGCAGCAAGAAATTATAAATCTGCTTGTCGAAATAAATTTCCGAATACTCGGTGTTATAAAAAGGTGAGCGCTCATCTTCTGCCGAAACATAATCATCTCTCCACTGGTAATAAGGCTCGATTTCGTGCATTTTAATATTTAATTTTGAGTGAGTGAATTTTGAATGACTGAATTTAACGGCGATGCTAACTCTATCATTCACTCATTATATCATTCATCCATTTACTGTGGTTGTCGTTGTCCCGCCTCTACCGCTTTACGTACGCTTCCATATTTTGTAAGTAAATCTGCCGCCTCATCATAACCTATGTTTAATTCATCTGCCACCATCTGCGTTCCGCGATCAACTAATTTATTATTGGTTAACTGCATATCTACCATTTTGTTTCCCACTACCCGTCCTAACTGAACCATTACGGTAGTACTCAACATGTTCAAAACCAATTTCTGTGCAGTACCAGATTTCATTCGGGTTGAACCGGTAATAAATTCGGGGCCAACAACAACTTCAACAGGAAAATCAGATTCAGCAGCGATTGGCCCACCAGTATTGCAAACAATACAACCGGTTAAAACGCCGTGCTTACGGGCAGTATTTAAACCGCCAACTACATAAGGTGTGGTTCCAGATGCGGCCAACCCTACCAAACAATCTTTTTCATTGATGTTGAATTCTTCCAAATCCTTCCAGGCTTGCTCGGCATCGTCTTCCGCAAATTCTACTGCCTTTCTAATGGCCGTATCGCCACCGGCAATAATTCCGACAACCCAATCAAATGGAACCCCATAAGTTGGTGGACATTCGGAGGCATCTACTACACCTAAACGACCACTTGTACCTGCGCCAATATAAAATAAGCGACCGCCTTTTTTCATTCTTTCGGCAACTGCCGAAGTTAGTTTTTCTATCTGAGGCAAAGATTTTTCAACTGCAAAAGCAACGGTCTTATCTTCGTTATTAATGCCCTGCAAAACCTCCAATACCGACATTTTGTCGATGTTATCATAATTAGATTCCTGCTCGGTAACTCTGTTCATAAATTTAATTTTGATAAAATTCGGTAAATTCTTTTTAAAAAACGGCTTAAAAACTTAAAAATATATCTTCCTGTCGCTGTAAGAATAATTACATCCGTTAATTTATGTTAAATATTAGAAACAAAAGACATGAAAATGCAGTTAAAAAATATAGTAACCCGCTAAATTTCATAAATTTGCACAACGCTAATGAAAAAAAATACCCGAAATAACCTACTGATTGCAATAAGCTATTCTGTAATTTTAATAGTAGGTATGATTTTGGGGATAAAATTTATAAAAGACCAGGGTTTTGGCGTTCAGCGAAGTCCGCAGCTGGCTGTAAATAGTGACGGAAAACTTGAAGAGATTCTGCACATTATCAATAAAAACTACGTTGATGAAATTAATACTGATTCTTTACAGAATCTTCCTATAGATAGTGTTCTACATCAACTAGATCCCCATAGTGTTTATTTGCCTCCAACCGATGCGCAAGATATGACCAACAATTTAGAGGGTAACTTTGAAGGTGTTGGCATTGAGTATTACATGCTCAATGATACGATGATGGTTACTGGAGTAGTTAAAGACGGGCCTGCCTACCAGGCCGGAATAAAACTGGGAGATAAAATTTTGAGTATTGATACCGCAGTTGTAAGCGGGCGAAACTTGCCAAAAGAGCAGTTAACCGGACGTTTTCGAGGTAAAGCCGGAAGCGGTGTTAGCGTTGTTTTAATGCATAATGGAACACAGGTACAAAGTAAGTTAATGGTTACCCGTGGTAAGGTAAACATTAGTAGTATTGATGCTTCTTATATGATTAATCCTGAAACTGGATATATTAGAATTAGTAAGTTCGGAGCAAATACCGATAATGATTTCGCTACTGCTGCTAATAATTTAAAAGCCAAAGGGATGAAGAAGCTCATCCTCGATCTCCGCGACAATGGCGGCGGGTATTTTTCTGCTGCTACGGGTTTAGCTGATCAGTTTTTACCTGAAAATAAACTCATTGTTTACACTCAGGGTAAACACGAACCTCGTACCGATTATTTTTCAACCGGTACTGGAGCGTTTCAAAATGGGAAATTAGCGGTATTGATTAACGAGAATACCGCATCGGCAAGTGAGATTGTTGCAGGTGCTATTCAAGATTTAGGTAGAGGGGTGATTGTAGGCAGGCGATCTTTTGGCAAAGGACTGGTTCAAGAACAGTTTTCTTTTGGTGATGGATCTGCTTTAAACTTAACCATTGCCCGGTATTATACGCCGTCGGGAAGAAGCATTCAGAAATCGTACAAAAAAGGTTATGATGCTTACAAACATGAGTTGGATGAGAGAATGATGGATGGAGAACTGACCGGAGATCGCACTTCTTTTCAGGATTCAATAGAAAAAGCAGAAGGCGTAGCTACACAAAATGTAAGAAAACAAAAGCCTAGTGGAGGCATACAGCCAGATGTTTTTGTTAAACTTGATACCGTTGGTTACAATAAATTTTATGCTACCCTGGTAAGCAAAAAGATTTTATCAGATTATGTTTTCAATGTATTAACAAACAAATATAACGCTGGCTTTGTAGAACAAAACATCAATTCTTTTACTTTAGGAGATAATGATTTCAAAGATTTCATAGGTTATATTCAACGCAAAAACGTACAGATCGATCGTTTTCAATTGTACAATGCTAAGCCTGTAATTTTGAGCGATTTGAAAGCATTGCTATGCCGCTATTACCTTGGTGACGTAGGCTATTACCGATCAGTGAATCAAACCGATAATGCAGTTAAGCAAGCCTTGATAAACCTTCAATAGTTTATCTCCAGTCCCAAACCACCACATTCCACTCTGTGCTCATTTGATCTGTATAGGTATCAATCGTTTTGAAGCCAATACGCTCATGCGCTTTCATTGAACGTAGATTTATAGTGGCAATTTCAGTTATTGCGAATTCAAATTTATCTTCGAAAAAATTCTTATAAGCCTGATAGCATTGATCAAATAAGCCTTTCCCACGGTAATCTTTATCAACACAAACCTGGCCCACCACAATATATTGATACTCAGCCACCGATTTTCCATGATATTGAATGTGATCGAAACTCTCGTACATTTCTACTAATCGGGGAATATCATTTTTCGATTGTTCCGTCATCCCCAATACATAAGCGATTACCTTTTCACCGTCCTTAGCGATGATGTTCGGTTCATGATGATGCATTTTTTCCAAATCATCAAGCTTGTGCGAAACCGTTACAAAACCTTGCTGTTCAATTTCTTCCACAGTTAAATCGGCTCTTAGATTCTTTTTTTGAAGCGTAATAATACCTTCTAAATCCTTTACTGTTCGCGATGTTGAAATTTCAATCATGAGTATCCTCTAAATAATCGCCGAATATAAGAAATTCAGTTTTTCATCTCTCTTTTACTTGGGCACATTTATTATCTTTGCAACATGCTTTTATATAATGTTACCCTAATTTTAGATGATGCTGCAGTTGAAGAATGGTTGCAATGGATGCAGCAAACCCATATTCCAGAAGTGATGGCTACCGGAATGTTTGTATCCAATCGATTATTAAAGGTGCTTGATTCGCCAAATGAAGGCGTAACTTATTGTGCACAATATGTTGCCGAAACTTTAGAAAATTACAACGAATACCAAAGCGAATTTGCTCCAGAGCTACAAGAGAGTTTAAACAGAAAGTTTAAAAATCGCTTTGTGGCCTACAGAACTTTAATGGAGTTTGTACCTCCAACTTTCTAAAGGGAGCATTGAAAGCATAAGCCGATTCAATATCAAAGCAAATTTCAGCAGCGCTAATTTAACTCGTTACTACCGACTAAAGGCTTTAAAATTATTTTAGCTTCTCGTTGTTTTTATGCCTGTCTGCATCGCGAATTGTTTTCTTGTCGAGGTTTTTCTGAAAAGCGTCGGTCAAGTTAATACCTGTTTGATTGGCCAAACAAATCAGCACGAACATCACATCGGCCATTTCATCGGCAAGGTTTACCGCTTCATCACTCTTTTTAAATGACTGCTCACCGTATCGCCGAGCCATAATCCGAGCTACCTCCCCCACTTCTTCCATTAAAATAGCAGTATTGGTTAACTCGTTAAAATACCTGATACCTGTAGTTTTGATCCACTGATCTACTGTTTCCTGTGCTTCATTAATGGTCATCGTGTTAGCTTTTATATTTCGCTGATTATTTCTTTAAACTAAAATCTCCTTTAAAAGATTGCAGTGACGAGAAATAGAGGTTTTTACTCTTTATTCTTCGTATCAATTAAAATTGTAGTTGGCCCATCATTTACCAAAGCAATTTTCATATCCGCTCCAAAAATCCCTGTCTGCACTTTCCTGCCCATTAAAGTCGACAATTTCTCAATCATTTTTTCGTAAAGCGGAATAGCCGTATCTGGCCTCGCGGCTCGGGTAAAACCTGGGCGGTTACCTTTTTTCGTAGATGCAAATAAGGTAAACTGGCTGATCAACAAAATATCTCCATTAACATCAGACAACGCTTTATTCATTAAGCCATTTTCATCACCAAATACCCGCATATTAACAATTTTTTGAGCAAGCCAATCCAAATCATCGGTTGTATCGGCATCTTCAATGCCTAAAAGCACCAAAAATCCGGTTTTAATCTCGCCCGTGATTGTGCCATCAACCGTGCAACTTGCTTGTGTAACTCTTTGTAAAACTGCTCGCATTTTATCTTACTTTTGATCAATAAAATTGATATGCGCAAGATAAGTATTTTAGTGATTTCTATATTTTTCTTATTCGGTTGTAGGCAAAGGTCAATCGTTCAGCCCACTTTTTATTTTTGGAGAACAAACTATAAAAACAACAAAGTTGAAACTGATTACCTCCGGAAATTTAAGTCGAAATCGCTTTATGTTCGCATTATGGATGTAGATTTTAATCCCGACTTTCAACAGGATGTTCCTATTTCTCCTATAAAGTTCTCCAATCCGCTTCCAAAAACAATCGACATCATTCCAGTAGTTTTTATTGTTAACCATATTTTTAATGACATAGATTCGAGCAGAATAAAATCGCTAGCCAATAGAATAGCAGTATTTGTTGATGCAAAAGTTCAGCAGGCCGGAAAGACGGATTATTCTGAACTTCAAATAGACTGCGATTGGACTAAAACCACTAGAGACAAGTATTTCAATTTTCTTGATCAACTGAAAGCTCAGCCGCTTTTTAAGAACAAAACAATTTCCGTCACCTTAAGATTACATCAGGTAAAAAACAAATCGACCAGTGGTATTCCCCCAGTAAAAAAGGCCATGCTGATGTGTTACAACATGGGGAATCTGCGTAAATATGGCGAGCAAAATTCCATTCTTGATCAAAGAGAAATGAATATCTATTTAAAAGATTACCTCCGAAATTACCCATTAAAGCTTGATGTTGCCTTACCAATTTTTGAGTGGGCAGTCGTATTCAGGAATAAAGAATATGCTGGAATTTCTAAACGAATTACCAAAGATCAAATAAATGACAAAAAACTATTTAAGCAAAGAGGCCGCTCCATTTTATACGATCTCTTAATCGATTATCCAGCGGCAGGGTTAAAACGTGGCGACGTGATTAGGTGGGAGGAAATTTCTGCCGGAGATTTATTTACAACATCTAATTTTTTATCCCGATATTTAAAACCTGAAGAGCGAAATCTCGTTTTTTATCATCTCGATACCGACCTTTTAAAACATTTTACACATGAAGACTTTCAAAAAGTTATCGCTAATTTTTAGCGTTTTTCTTGTTACTTTCTTTGGCGAAATCGCGGTAAACATCGCCTGTGGCGGCGAAATTGATCCTTATGATTATTATATTTCCTATTTCCATAACAACATTGGGGGTGATGAGTACACGCCTTTTGCTTATAACCAAATGGCTTATCTGAATAACGAGGAAGATGTAGAAAGCGAATCGCAAATTAATAGCCGAGAATGGGCGAAATATTTAGATGTTAAGGAACAGGATGTTCATGAGATTATGTACAATGTAGATAGTGCAACAAGTAACAAGCTTGCACATTTCGACGGAAAGCTTTCAGATTTGGCAGATAGTTTGCAAAAAAACACTTTTGTACAAGGATTGAGCAAAAACAAATCCGCCTTGAAATATTATACTTTCGCTAAAAGCTGTGAGCCCCATGCTAATATTAATTTCAATCTTTGGGATCCAATACCACGAGATAGCACACAAATGGATGTGCTTGCGAAAGAAGCCCTTAAATTAACGGAATTGGAAAAAGATAATTTCTTAAAATTGCGTTATGCTTATCAAGCAGAGCGGATGTTTCATTATGCAGGCCTACATACCGATAGCAAAACCGTTTACGAAAAATTTATCAAAACCAATAAAACCAATAGTGCTGTTAAAGGATGGGCTTTGGCACTTTATGCTGGTTCTATTCGCCGATTAGGAAATCCGGCAGAATCTGCATTTTTATTTTCAAAAGTTTTTGCAACCAACCCGGAAAGGAGAGTGCAGGCTTATAAGAATTATTATTACAACAGCGCTCCTGTAGATGGAGCCCTGATATATGCAAAAACCAATAGTGAAAAGGCCAATATTTGGGCAATTAACGGCTTTGGAAATCCAGATTTTAATATTGAAAGTTTGTATAAAGTATATCAATACGAACCCAAAAGTGAGCTTAACGGGGCGTTATTGGTTAGAGAAGTTAACAAACTGGAGCAGGCATTGATTGAGGCGAATGATATTGCAAAAATATCCTATAGCTATTATTTCTCTGAGAATAACCTGCGACAAAGGGATAGTGTTAAAAATCTGAACTTAAAACAGTTAAACCTGGTTAGAGATTTTGCAGTTAAATTAGCAACCGAAAAGAAATACCCGCAGCCAGAATTGGGTACTTTAACAGCTGCATATCTATCGTGGATGGAAAATAAAGATCTCCTGGCTTCGAACTATTTAGCCATCCTAAACGCAGAGAAACTTCCTGAAAAATTACGTGATCAATATCGGATCACAGACTTGTTGATCAAAGCGAAAAACATCAAAAGAGGCAATGCTTTTAACGAGAACGATTTGTTGCCAGCGTTAAAATGGCTCGATGAAAAGCGATTCGCTGAAAATGAAATTCAGGTTAATGATTGGGGAAATGAGGAAAAAAAATTTAGCAGAACAACAAGAAATTTTTACCAGCAAATATTAGCTCCGGCTTACATAAAATTAGGCGATACCGCAAAGGCTGCACTGGCAATGGTAAAAGGCGATCTGGAATCCAGAACATTAAAAGAAAATTCGCTTTTTCAGAATATAAGCTATCAGAGCAAATCTTTCTGGCAACAGTATTTAAGTCCTAAAAGCATGCAAGGACTTTTAAACTACAAGAAAAAAACTACAGGAACAGATGTGACAGCATTGTTGGCAAAAGCTTTAAATCAACTGAGTGACGATGATTTTTTTGAACTGTATGGAACCACTTATCTAAGAACACATCAGTACGATAAAGCGGTTCAAATGTTTGCAAAAGTATCACCAAACTACAACTATTTTAATCCTGAAGATTATTATGCCGATGATGCAAATTCTAAACTTTATGCAAACCCATTTATCCAAACGATAAATGATTTTCCTAAAAAATATGTAGTGGCAAAAGCTTCTGTTACGAAGAAAACTTTTGCTGCGGAAATGCTTCGGTTACAAAGACTGATTGTTAGTGACCAGAAGAATGCTGCACTTTATTATTACAAAATGGCAAATGCGGTATATCAAACTGGCTACTATGGAAATAGCTGGTTTTTAATTAGCTACGATTGGTCAACTTATGACAATGCAAGCCCGGCAAAGTACGGTTATGATGCAGACTATAAAAAAGCTCAAACTGCCAAAAGCTGGTATTTGAAAGCTAGAGCGCTGAGTACAAATGCAGATTTTAAGGCAAAATGTACATTCATGCTCGCCAAATGTGCTCAAAAGCAAATAATTTTGAACGCCAAATTAAATTCATTTAGTTATTGGGATAAAGATGATGTGAAATATCAAAATTTCATCAATGCAAATTACAACAATCCGTATTTCAAAGAATTGAAATTGAAATACAGCAAAACGCCGTTTTATCAGGTGGCAGCCGGTGAATGTAGTTACCTGAGGGATTTTATAGCGAGGAATTAAAGGTTAAAAAGCTATTAGACCAAGGACAAAAATTGAAATGGCACTGATAAAAGTATTTGGAGTTTCGTTGATCCTGCTCGGATTTTTTCTGGCTTATGGATTGATAAGTTCGTATCGCCCATTACTATTCGGAACAAAAACCGAAGCTACGATTGTTGCTGTTAAACGGGTAAATAATAAAAGGTTTACATATGTGTATTATCCCATATTTCAATTCAAACATAAGAACAAAATGGTTAAAGTGGTAGATAGAAGCCGTGATTTTGAGGAAAATAGTGTCGGAATAAAGGAATTTATATTTTATAACGAAAATTATGGTATTAGCAGGGGGCTTGCATCAACCACTATAGTTTTTTCCTGCATTAGTGCTTGCTTCATCTTATTTGGCTTCGTTGCGCTATTTTATAAAGGAAGGATTTAAACTTCAAATAGATAATAAAATTTACTATTCTAAACAAAATGACGTTGAGGATATTAGTCTTAAGCTTTCATACCCTCAACCTTTTACCTTAAGTTACCACCTGATTAGCGCACTTGCCCAGGTAAAACCTGATCCAAATGCGGCAAGGCAAACTAAATCACCATCTTTAATTTTTCCAGCTTCCCAGGCTTCGCACAAAGCTATAGGGACAGATGCTGCTGTGGTGTTTCCGTATTTTTGAATATTATTAAATACCTGATCATCGCTCAAGCCTAACAAGTTTTGAACGTATTGGCTGATCCGTAAATTTGCTTGATGTGGCACAAGCATGTCAATGTCCTTTTCCGTTAAGTTGTTTGCAGCCAAAGCTTCTTTAATAACCTCTGGAAATTTTACCACAGCTTTTTTGAAAACTGACGGCCCGTCCATGTAGGGCAGTGCTGCACCGCTTTCTAAAATTTCTGGAGTCATAAATAAGCCGCCTAATTCCTGATCAGGAAAAGCAGGTTTATCTTTCATCCATTTATTTGCATGAGAACCTGGATAATACATGGCTAAAATTTCTGCATCGGTACCATCACTGTGTAAATGGGTGCTTAAAATTCCTTTGCCTTTTTCATCTGTAGGTTGCAAAACTACAGCACCTGCACCATCGCCGAAAATTACCGAAACATTACGACTGCGGGTTTCGAAATCCATAGCAAACGAATGTTTTTCACTACCCACCACCAAAACATTTTTATACATCCCGGTTTTCACAAACTGATCGGCCACCGAAAGTGCGTAAACGAATCCTGAACACTGATTGCGAATATCCAGGGCACCAATTTCGCCCATCCCCATTTCACGTTGTAGCAAAACACCACATCCTGGAAAATAATAATCAGGGCTTAAGGTGGCAAAAACAATAAAGTCGACATCTTTTGCGGTGATACCTGCACGCTCGATAGCAATCTTTGCTGCTTCAATTCCCATTGTGGTGGTAGTTTCTTCATTTCGATCGGCAAAACGACGTTCCTTAATCCCGGTTCGTTCCTGAATCCACTCATCGTTGGTATCCATAAAACGACTTAAATCGGTATTGGTATAAACATTTTTTGGAACGTAGTAACCTATTCCTGCTATTTTGGATTGATGCATGCTCATATATTTGATTAGGTAAATGTAATTATTTTATAAAGATATGAGATGAGGGAGAGATAGGAAACGCATATCGTCTGACTTGTCAAATCTAATATCTCAAATCTTCTAATTATTGTTTATTTTTGCAACCATGTCTACAGAAACCAAAGAAGAGACCTTTACGCTCGAAGAAATTTTAACTTCCCTGAAAACTGTACATCGCCTTATTTTGTGGAATGATGATGTAAATACTTTTGATCATGTAATTTACTGTATGATGAAGTATTTGGATTATAACGAATCTCAGGCGGAAAAAATTGCGTGGAAAGTGCATAATGACGGAAAGTGCCCAGTTTTGGAAGGTTCTTTTACTGAAATGGAAGTTTACCGTAAAATTTTACAGCAAGAAGGATTAACGGTTTCAGTTGATTAGATTTTGGATAAAGTTTTCGTTCAAATAATGCATGAAAAGTATTGATAAAAAAAGTTTAGAGAATGCATTCCAATTATTCGAGAGTGGAGATATCTATGAAATAGAAATTGGCACTACGCAAGCCTTACAAGATATACACCTCTATCTTTTTAAAGACTTGTTTGATTTTGCAGGCAAAATACGAACACTAAATATCTCTAAAGGTGGTTTTCGATTTGCTACAGCTTTATACCTAAATGAGATTTTGGTAAAAGTAGAACAGATGCCAGAAAGCACTTTTGAAGAAATTGTAGCTAAATATGTAGAAATGAATATTGCACACCCTTTTATGGAAGGGAACGGTAGAACAATGCGAATTTGGCTTGATATGATCTTGAAAGAACGCCTCACGCGATTGGTTAACTGGCAGTTTATTGATAAGACATTGTATCTACAAGCGATGGAACGCAGTCCTATAAATGATCTAGAGCTAAAAACCCTACTTGCGGCTCACCTCACAGATGATGTAGATAATAGAGAAGTAATCTTCAAAGGAATTGAGCAATCATACTACTATGAAGGCTACGAAAAAGATAGTGAAGAAGATTAGTTATTTACTTCCAATCCCCTTAAAAGCACATTTAACTCTGCTTGTGTTGTTTGTGTTTTATCTTTAGCATACCAGCTGTGAAGCTTCTCTGCCAAAACAGGCATTTCAGTTGTTTCTTTTCTCCACTCTTTAAGCAATTCTTGCAAAACCTGTGGACGTGGTGCCCATGTTGCTAAAACTTGATCTGCATTTTCATTCAGGATAATTAAAACTGGTATTGCTCTCCCTCCGTTAGTCAAATGCGCATCTATCAAAGGAAGATTTTTATCGCGAAGTACAAATCTTAAATCAATTTTACCTAAAGACGCCGTGGCTATTTTATTAAAAACAGGAATAATTTGAGCCGCATCTCCGCACCAACCTTCTGTAATTACCAAAAATTTGTAGTTGGCTTTAAAATTATCGATGGTAGCAGTTAGTTCATCTGTCAAACTTGAGGTTTTATCAACTCGGTTCATACGTTGCACATTCATTTTTGTATAGTGCAGATCGTAAGTAACATCGCCGGTAGCCTTCCCTTCCAGCAAAAGCTGGTCTACCAGTGCACGGTACGTTCGATAATCCATTCCTTGCTCATTGAAAATTTCGCTATAGTTAACCATGATGTTTTTAATTGATCTGACAAAGAAAAGGAGAAAGTTGATAATTTAAATCATCGGTTTGCAATTTGATTGTTCTATAATTAATCAAATTATTGATCCTATTAAAACGCTGAAACTGCTGACACAACTTTAGCTTTATGATCGAAAATCCTGACAATTGGCTTGATAGTCTTTTTAGAAACATTTAAAATCTCCAGATGATTTCCAGCCGGAATAGACAGCGTAACTTTATCATTAACAATAACCTGATCCTGAGTATTCGGCTGTTTAATGATCAAGGTATCTTTAGTTGGATTTTGTATATCTACATTAAATGCACTTGTATCTGCCAAATTCACTGTTAATTTCTTTTTAGCTTCTAAAGGAATCAAAAGTGTCCACGACTTTGAATCCGTTTTTAGCGTTGCGCAAGAAGATACTAAAAGGATAAACAATAGATAAGTAACGAAAGCAAATTTGTTTTTCATAGTTTTTAGTTTGTTACTTATCAGACGAAAATTTGTAAATTTTAGTTGCATGGACAAGAAAGAAAATTTAGCTCTTAAATTCGCTCGTTTTATGAAAATCGATATCCGGGTAATCTTGCTTCGTTAAATTAATCATATAGTCACTGTCTGATAGATAAACGGGGTTTGCCTCTTTATCAAATCCAATATGTTGTTGCTTACGCTTCACAAATTCATCCAGTTTTTTTCTGTCGGTTGAGGTTACCCAGCTCGAGCGTGTGTAACTTAAGGTACGGAAACGACATTTAGCACCATATTCATGTTCTAAACGGAAGTTAATTACCTCAAACTGAAGTTCACCAACCGCACCAATCACCTTTCTATTTCCGGGCTGCATCACGAATAATTGCGCAACCCCTTCATCAGTTAGTTGTTCAATACCTTTCTCCAACTGTTTAGTACGCATCGGATCCATATTTTCTACCTCTTTAAAAATAGATGGTGAAAAACTTGGAATACCTTTAAATTGCAATTTTTCGCCCTCAGTTAAAGTATCGCCAATTTTGAAGTTGCCACTATCATATAAGCCAACCACATCACCTGGCCAGGCTTCTTCAACAATACTTTTCTCATTCGCCATAAAATCCATCGGGTTCGAAAACTTTAATTTCTTATCCTGGCGGGTATGGTAATAAAATTTGTTGCGTTCAAATTTCCCTGAACAAATCCGTAAAAATGCAATTCTATCGCGGTGTTTTGGATCTAAGTTGGCATGGATTTTAAATACGAAACCACTAAAATTTTTCTCCTCTACCAATACATCACGCTCTTCGGCTTCTCTATGGCGGGGACTTGGCGCAATATCAATAAACGTATCTAAAAGCTCCTTAATACCGAAATTGTTAATGGCACTTCCAAAAAATACTGGAGCAACCAAACCCTCGGTATATAGATCTTTATCAATCTTTCCATAAATACCATCAACCAATTCAACATCATCTTTCAGGTTGTTAATTTCATTTTCTTTTAGGTAGTTCAACAAAGAAGGATCGTTCAAATCGTTTGCCGCCACTACAGAATCGGTTACTTTGGTTTTATCAGAATTGAATAGGTTTAAATGTTTGTTATAAATGCTGTAAACACCTTTAAAGGTGTGGCCCTGACCAATTGGCCATGAAAGCGGGCACAAGCTGATGTTTAGTTTTTCTTCAATTTCATCCAGTAAATCGTAAGCTTCTTTTCCCTCACGATCCATTTTATTGATAAATATAATTACTGGGGTGTTACGCATCCGACAAACCGACATCAGTTTTTCGGTTTGTTCCTCCACTCCTTTTACACAGTCTACCACCAAAATAACGCTATCCACAGCAGAAAGCGTTCGGTAAGTATCCTCAGCAAAATCTTTGTGCCCAGGGGTATCCAAAATATTAATTCGCTTGCCGCTGTATTCGAAACCCATAACTGAAGTAGCTACCGAGATTCCACGCTGCTTCTCAATTTCCATAAAATCGGAAGTATTGCTTTGGTTCGCTTTATTCCGTTTTACCGCACCAGCTGTGTTAATGGCACCACCAAACAACAGAAATTTTTCTGTCAATGTGGTTTTGCCCGCATCGGGGTGACTAATAATGGCAAAGGTTTTACGTTTTTCTATTTCAGGGTTAAGCATAATAAATTTGGGGTAAAAATGGCGATGAAACCTGGTTAAAGAAATTTAACAGCGATAAGATTTGAATAATTTTGTTTCATCAGGCTGCAAAGATAAGAAAATTGGTTAACTGTTTGAACTGGTTAATGTTTTAATCTTTAATAGCGTTACCCGTTCAAATCTTAAATCACGTTTAGAAAAGCAACTGCAGTAGTTCATCGGTAAAAGCAGTCCCGCCATTTATTACAATCTTTTTGTTAAAGCTTCTGCGTTACCTAAACTAGTACAACAAAAAGTATTTCCATTGCTGTCGGGTTTAAATAACATCTCTATTATTTCTTGGGATAGTTTTAAAACCCACCGCTTTAAAATGTTTCATTTTCAGGTTTCAATTTTACCACATAGGACTACCATACCCGATGAAAAACTGAACATTCATTTCCAGATATTTAACTTTGATTACCTAAATTATTAAATGAAAACTAAAAATCATACCTATTTTTGTGCTAAAATTGTTAGCTTTAATCATCCCTCCAACTAAAGCAAACCAAAATCTTAATACCGATGCCACAACTGGAAGAAACTTCTATGCCAGCAGAAATTGCTGCAAAGTTTGTCAATTACACTTCAAAACATGTTTTCTTAACTGGAAAAGCAGGAACAGGTAAAACTACTTTCCTGCGGAAATTGATTTCGCTTACGCACAAGAAGGCGCTGATTTGTGCCCCAACTGGTATTGCTGCAATTAATGCTGCCGGTGTAACCATTCATTCTTTATTTCAATTGCCTTTCGGAGCATTTTTTCCTGATGCGGCGGGTAATCTAATCAATCAAAATATTACCTTCAATTTTAATACGCCGCGAACCATTGTGAAGCACCTCAATATGCAGGGCAACAAAAAGCGCATGATTCAGGAGCTTGAATTGCTGGTGATTGATGAAGTGAGTATGCTCCGTGCCGACATGCTAGACGCGATTGACTTCTCGCTAAGGTACATTCGGAGAAACAGAAACGTGCCTTTTGGCGGTGTGCAATTGCTATTTATTGGCGACTTACACCAGTTGCCGCCAGTAGTAAAAAACGACGAATGGCGGGTGATGGCTGGTTTCTACAAGAGCATTTATTTTTTTGATGCACTGGCCTTACAAAATAGTCCGCCAGTGTATATCGAGCTGGATAAAATTTACCGTCAGGATGATGCCGTATTTATTGATTTGTTAAATAACCTGCGCAACAACAAGATTACGCCCGAAGATACCGCTTTGCTGCGCCAGCATTTTAAACAAGATTTTAAGCCTGCGGCCGATGAAAACTATATCACTTTAACTACGCACAACAATAAAGCTGATACCATTAACCGTGAAAGGCTAACGCAGTTGAAAACAAAGTCGTATTTTTTTGATGCGAAAGTTACCGGCGAGTTTAATGAATACGCTTACCCTAATGAAAAAAGTTTAGAGCTGAAAGTTGGTGCTCAGGTCATGTTTATCAAAAATGATATGACTGCCGAAAAGCGCTATTATAATGGAAAAATCGGGGTTGTGCACCACATTGAAAAGGATATTATCGAAATAGAACTCCCTGATGAGCGAACGGTAATTGCCGTTTCGCCCTACACCTGGGAAAATGTAAAATACAAACTCAACGAAGCTACAAATGAAATTGCAGAAAATGTGACGGGCTCTTTTGTCCAATATCCGCTAAAATTGGCATGGGCAATTACTGTTCATAAAAGTCAGGGTTTAACTTTTGATAAAGCAATAATTGATATCGGGGATGCCTTTGCGCCTGGCCAAGCATACGTAGCATTATCGCGTTTGCGCTCGCTGAAAGGATTGGTACTTACTTCGCATTTGCGAGAGAATGGTTTGCAGCAAGATCAGAACATTCACTATTTCTCCAGCACAAAACAACCTGCAGAGATATTAACCCAACAAATAAGCGTTGAGAGTTACGATTTTATCAGAAGTTATTTACTGGCTGCATTCGACTTAAACCTGGTTCGCTACTACATGAAAGAGCATGTGGAAACTTTCGATAAAAGCGAGGCAAAATCTACCAAACAGCGGTATGATAGCTGGACTATGGATTTGTACAAGGAATTTCAGAAAACCACTTCCACAGCTGATACATTTCTAAATCAACTGAAGGGCTTATTCGCCGAACAAACCGAGCATACCTTATTTAATGTTTCGAAAAGAGTTGAAGCTGCACTAAAATATTTCAATCCGCTTATTAAAACTGTATCAGATAAACTATTAGCACAAATTGAATCCATTAAGGAAGAGAAGGGAATCAAAACTTACTTAACCGAATTGCTTGAACTGGAAATTTTAGTTTATGAACAATTGAAAAAAATGCACAAAAGCAAAGCATTACTCAGTGCGATTATTAATGGAAAAGAATTTAGCAAAGCCGATACTGACAAACTGTTGAACCTGGCTGAACGAAATGAGCAGTTGCAGAAGGCCATTCAACTGAAAGGCCAGGTTTTAAAAGTGAAATCGGCTGTTGAGAAGAAAAAGAAAGAGCCAAAAGTTGATACAAAATTAATCAGTTTTGAGCTTTACGAACAAGGTAAAACATTGGAGGAAATTGCAAAAGAAAGAGGTTTTTCTGTTGGTACAATTGAGGGCCACCTGGCTTATTACGTGTCTACGCAGCAAATAGATGTATCGAAGTTGGTTAAGCCTAACAAAATTAGAAATATTGCTGACGCGGTTGAGAGCCAGAAAACAAAATCGATGGCTACGATCAGAGACTTTTTAGGAAAAGATTATTCATTTGGAGAGATTAAACTGGTGTTGGCTTCTTTGTTCCCATCAGAGGAGTAGGTCATTCCTTAACCGCAAAGAACACCAAGAAAAAAGGCGCAAAGAACAAAGTTAGATTCAATATTATGGATGAGAATGAATTATCGAGAGTTGTAATAGGTTTGGCTATTGAAGTACATAATGCGTTAGGGCCAGGTCTATTAGAAAGTGCCCATAAAGAATGTTTATTTTACAAAATAGCTAAAGCTGGATTTTTTGTTGAAAAGGAAAAGGTAATGCCTTTAATTTTCGAAGAAGTAAAGCTCGAGTGTGGCTATAGAATTGATATTTTGGTAGAAAAAAATTAGTGCTCGAATTGAAAAGCGTTGAAACCTTGAATGATGTACATTTGGCGCAAACATTAACTTATATGAAGTTAGGAAATTATAAATTAGGGCTTTTGATGAATTTCAACGTAAGCCGTTTAAAAGACGGTTTAAAACGTGTTGCCAATGGCTTGTAAGTTTTCTTTGTTTCTTTGCGAAAAACTTTGCGAACTTTGCGGTTAAATGGAGAAAGTTGATTTGTTAGCGCAATATATGCCTGCTCAGGCGGCGCCGCTAATTGCAAAGTGGATAGATTATTTTCAATGCGAGTTTAAAATCGCTAAAACCCGTTCCACAAAACTTGGTGATTACCGCCACCCTTACCGCGACAAGGGACACCGCATTTCTGTAAATTTTAATTTAAATCATTACGCTTTTCTGGTTACCACAGTTCATGAATTTGCCCATTTACTCACCTGGAACGAATTCAAAAACAAAGTAAAACCTCATGGTTTGGAGTGGAAAAAAAACTTCCAAAGAATGATGGTTCCATTTTTTGATATGAATATTTTCCCTGCTGATATTCATCAGGCTATTGATAATTACATGTCTAACCCTGCTGCATCGAGCTGTTCAGATTTGCATTTATCAAGAGCTTTGAAAAAGTACGATTCTAATACCGTTGAAACGCTGCATTTAGAACAACTTCCGGTCAATACGATATTTAAAATAAAAGATGGCCGTCGGTTTACTAAAGGCGAACGCATTCGAAAACGCTACCGCTGTGTATGTTTAGATGATAAAAGAATCTATCTTTTTAATCCACTAGCAGAAGTTTTTGTGGTTTAGTTGTTTAAACAAACTCGAACTTATCACCATCAAACAAACCCTTATCGCTTAACTTTAAACGTGGAATAACCAGCAACGCCATAAACGAAAGCGTCATAAATGGAGCAAGCAAAGTAGATCCCAATTCTTTTGCAAACCTATCTATGCTAGTATAGCTTTCTGCAACTTTATATCCATCTTGATTGCTCATTAAACCCGCTACTGGCAAAGCCAAAACTTCTACCCTTCCGTTTCCAAGTGCAACTACGCCACCAGTTTTTTCAATAACATGGTTTACGGCTTCACAAATACTTTTATCATCTACCCCTACAGCAATAATGTTGTGACTATCGTGAGCAACGCTTGATGCAATCGCCCCATTTTTGAGTCCGAAATTTTTGACGAATGATATTGCAACAGGTGCATCGTGATAGCGATTAACCACCACCATCTTCAAAACATCGTTTTCTAAATCACTAACAACACTACCATTAGACACTTTTGGTTTGGCAGCAATCCGATTGGTAATTAATTGTCCATCCAGTGCTTCAATTACCGCAAGTTCTTCCTCTCCTTTGAAAGGATAAATGAAATCTTCCTCTATTTTCGGGCTACAAGCAAAATGATTGACAGATTTTGCATCTTCAATATGTGTTGCCCAATTACCCACTGTTCTGCCGTTTTCGGCAAGCAAAGCGCCATCAATATAAGTTTGCTTCACGTTAAAGCTTGTCAAATCTTCAATAACGATAAAATCTGCCGCATCGCCAATTTGCAAAGCGCCGACATCAAGTTTATAGTGAAGAATAGGATTGAGACAAGCGGCCTGCAGTACTTTAAACACATCCACCCCTTTGGCAACCGCTCTGGCACAAAGTGCATTGATATGATTTTCTACCAAACTATCCGGATGCTTATCATCGCTGCAAAACATCATCATCTCAGGCCAATCGTTTAGCAAATCGATCAACGCTTCGAAATTTTTAGCAGCACTGCCCTCACGGATGAGGATTTTCATTCCGCGTTGCAATTTATCCAACGCTTCTTCTGCAGTAAAACATTCGTGATCGGTAGAAATCCCTGCATCTATATATTGCTGAACAGTATCGCCCCTCAAACCCGGCGCATGCCCATCAACTGGTTTCCCCAACTCATGCGCAGCAGCAATTTTCTTTAAAACCTCATCATCTTTGTAAAGCACACCCGGAAAATTCATCATTTCACTGAGGTATTTTATTTCTGGTCGCTCCAACAGCGACCGAACATCTTTGTGGTTCAATTCTGCCCCAGCGGTTTCAAAAATAGTTGCCGGAACACAGCTCGGAGCACCGAAGTTAAACTTGAAAGGAACAGTTTTGCCATTCTCAATCATAAATTCTACACCTTCCGAACCGCAGACATTCGCTATTTCGTGCGGATCGCTAATGGTAGATACCGTTCCATGAACGACAGCCAATCTTGCAAACTCGCTCGGAATTAGCATGCTACTTTCTATGTGGACGTGGCTATCAATAAATCCTGGGAGGATAAAATCAGCATCACTTTTGGCCTCGGAAAGTTTGGTAATATTTTTTATTTTGCCTTCTTCAACTTCAACTTCTCCAAAGAAAATACTTCGCTTTCTGATATCAATAATGTTTCCCTCTACTTTAAAATTGCCCATAATTTTATATAATTAACCACGGATAAAAAGGATGAGCACGGATGAAAATATCTGTGTTAATCTGCGGTTCTAATTTTAATATTTCAATAATTTATCAACTGTTTCTGCTAATCTCGCCTTGGCTAAAAAATCGTCTTCCAATATTTTGTTCATCGGTATTGCCGTATCCAAACTGGCACATCGCATTACTGGTGCATCGAGATAGGAAAAGCAATGTTCGCCAATCCATGCAGAAATTTCTGCACCGAAGCCACTGGTGAGAGTATCTTCATGTAAGATTAAAACTCTTCCTGTCGATTTTACTGCTTCGCTAACCGTTTCTTTATCCCAGGGTTGAAGTGTTCTTAAATCAATTAGTGTAGCACCGCAATCCTGATTATTTTTGATAAAATCTAATCCCCAGTGAACGCCCAATCCGTAGGTAATTATAGTAAACTTAGTACCAGAAGTTAACTTCACCGCCTTGCCAATTTCGGTGGTATAATAACCATCGGGAACTGCCGCGGTTAAACTTCTATATAAGTACTTATGCTCGAAATAAAGCACTGGATTGGGATCTTCAATAGCAGCAAGAAGCAATCCTTTAGCATCTTCTGGAAACGCAGGATAAACTACCTTTAATCCTGGAGTTTTGGTAAACCAGGCCTCGTTGCTTTGTGAGTGGAATGGACCGGCACCCGTTCCTGCACCCGTTGGCATCCGAACCACAACGTCGGCTTTTTCGCCCCAACGGTAATGTGTTTTGGCCAAATTATTTACAATCTGGTTAAAACCAACCGTTACAAAATCTGCAAACTGCATTTCTACAACTGCCTTGTAACCGTTAATAGACAAACCCAAACCAGCGCCGACAATAGCTGATTCGCAAATTGGTGTATTGCGAACTCGGCCCTTGCCATACTTGGCAGTAAACCCATCGGTTATTTTGAAAGCACCGCCATAATCAGCAATATCCTGCCCCATTAAAACGAGGTTTTGATATTTTTGCATGGCTAAATCTAATGCATCAGTGATGGCATCTAAATATCTTTTTTCTGTTGAAGATTGACTTGGCGCAACAATAGTTTGTTCGTATGGAAAGTACATATCAAGCTCTTCCTGTTCAGCATTCGCTTTAGGCTCCGGCTCATTAAAGGCTTCTTCCACTTCTAACTCTATACTTCTTTTAATTTGAATTTTAATGTCGATCGCCGCATCGGTACTTAACACACCTTGCTCAATCAGGTACGATTCATAATTATTCAACGGATCTTTCTTTTCCCATTCGTCGAATAATTCCTGAGGAACATATTTCGTGCCTGATGCCTCCTCGTGTCCACGCATTCTAAATGTTAAACACTCCACCAAAACAGGACGAGGGTCTTTTCGAAGCTCATTAGCCAATTGATTAATGGTATCATAAACTTCCAGAATATTGTTTCCATCTATCTGAACGCCTTCAATTCCATAGCCAATCGCTTTATCAACCAGATTTTTACACTTAAACTGTTCAGATTTTGGTGTGGATAAACCATAGCCATTATTTTCTATCAGGAAAATAACAGGCAAATTCCAAACTGCTGCAACATTAACGGCTTCATGAAAATCCCCTTCACTTGTGGCTCCTTCCCCAGTGTATACCAACGTTACTTTTTGTTTTTTGTCTAAAATATCTGCCAGGGCAATACCATCAGCTAAAGCCATCTGCGGCCCAAGATGAGAGATCATTCCAATGATTTTATAATCCTGTGTTCCAAAGTGAAAGGAGCGATCTCGGCCTTTTGTAAAACCAGTCATTTTGCCTTGCCATTGCGCCATCAATTTTTCTAAGGGAATATCTCTTGTGGTGAAAACACCAAGATTGCGGTGCATGGGCAAAATATATTCATCTTGCTGCATGGCTAGTGTACTGCCAACAGCAATGGCTTCCTGCCCAATTCCTGAGAACCATTTGCCAATTCTACCTTGCCGCAAAAGTTTAAGCATCTTTTCCTCAACCATTCGAGGATAAAGCAATCTTTTATATAAATTCAGTAAGAATTTGTCGTCTTTATCGCGGCGGTTGAAGTGCATATGAATTTTGAAAACAGTTAAGAAATAGCCCAAGGATTAAGCACCTCAAGGTTTTGGATTCTCTTAAAATCTGCAGTATTCCTAGTGATTGAAATTAGGTTGTTGGCAAGTGCGGTAGCAGCAATTATCGCATCAGGAAGCTTAATGCTATATAATTTTCTAATTTCTATTATTTTTAGCACTACATCTTCTGCAAGATTAAAAACCCTAGATACACTAATGAAACCATTTAGTTCATTCAGTTGTTGATGCCCAATTTTTGGCCATGCAAGAAGTTCTATTCTAGAAATAATGGATAGTTGCATTTCAAGACTATCTAAAAAGGCAATTGCATTTTCGGGCAATTTATTTTCGAGATAATCAATTATTACATTTGTATCTACTAGATATCGCGTTCCCATTCGTTTCTACTATCAACTACATGTTGTTGAAACTCTTGATATTGCTTCGCGGTCAAATTTAGAGAACCCCGAAAATCAGAAGGCTTTTTTTTAGATTTTTCAATTTCATCTACCTCATCAATGGCATAAAGCAAAACCTCAATTTTTTTTCCAATATAAGCTTCTGGAACATGAATAGAAATACTTTCTTTATCAGGCGTTATAATTGTTCGTACCATAATCAAATATACTAAAATTTATTTTGCCTATTTTCGCTACTCCTCCTTATTCTTCTTCAATTCCTCCCACTGTTTTGCAAAAGACTTATCGGCCACTTTAGGCATTTCACGGTATTTCCCCCAACTTTTTTTAAAGAATGATTTTAGCATAAAGTTCTTGAATTTTCCCCCGAAAAAATCCATCCACTTACGTTTTTGCATCATTCGGTTAAACATTCCCCAACCCATTTCTTCTACTTTGCCATTTTCATGTGTTGAAGCCGCGTCTCTGCGGTTAAGAAGTAACATTTTGTGAATATCGATTTTCACAGGACAAACTTCAGAGCACTTTCCGCATAAACTAGAGGCGTAACTTAAGTGTTTAAACTCTTCCATGCCTTTTAAATGCGGCGTAATCACCGAGCCGATAGGGCCGCTGTAAGTGGTGTTGTAAGTATGGCCGCCAATATTTTTATAAACCGGACATGCATTTAAACAGGCGCCACAGCGAATGCAATACAAACCCTGACGCTGGTCTTTTTGAGCCAATAAATTTGTACGTCCATTATCTAAAAGGATAACATACATTTCTTCTGGCCCATCCGTTTCATTTGGTTGGCGTGGGCCGCTTAAAATGGTATTGTAAACCGTTAAGTTTTGCCCAGTTCCATGCGAAGCTAACAACGGCCAAAACAAATCCAAATCAGCCATTGACGGAATGATTTTTTCGATCCCTACAATTGCAATATGAATTTTTGGAAAGGTGGTGCTCAATCTGGCATTTCCTTCATTTTCAGTAATGGCAATGCTTCCTGTATCAGCAATCAGAAAATTACCGCCACTAATCCCAATATCAGCATTTAAATATTTATCACGAAGCAATTCCCTCGCTTTTTGAACCAGCTGAGGTGGCGTAGCATCTACTGGTGTACCAAATTTATCATGAAACAACTGTGCGATGTCGGTAGCACTTAAGTGCATGGCTGGCGTTACAATATGGTAAGGGGCTTGCCCCAATAACTGAACAATGTACTCTCCCAAATCACTTTCTAGTGATTCGATTCCGTTTTCGGCAAGAAAATCGTTGATGTGAATTTCTTCGGTGGTCATCGATTTTGATTTGATAACCGATTTCCCGCCATTCCGTTTGATGATATTTAAGATTTCCTGCTGTGCCTCTGCTGCATCATTCGCCCAAATCACCTTGCCCCCCCGACGTTGGAAATTTGACTCGAACTCCGGCAGATATTTATCAAGATTTTCCATCACACGCCATTTGATAACATGTGCTTTTCTTTTTGATGCCTCCAGGTTTTCGAATTTAGATAAACCGCGTTCTACTGCAGTATTGTATTTACCAATATTAAAATTAATGGTTTTACGATGCGGTAGATCGAACGCTTTTTTATCAGATTTCTCTAAAAATTCATCGGCAGTTTTCATCATATTTCAAAGATAGGAATTTCTATTGCCACCAAAAGTATTGTGCATAAAAAAGCCCCGATTCGTAAATCGGGGCTTAAAATTTCAATTTTTTATTTCTTTGGGTTTCCTTTTCCGTCTCTATCAATAGCAGGACGCTTAGGGCGGTTTGCCAATTCCCAAGCGGTGAAATAGGTAAGTTTAGCTCTCTTCGTCAATAGCGGAAAGTTAATTTTACTTACTTCATCACCAGGTCTGTGATAATCCTGTTCCAACATTCCATCATAATAGAAAATAATTGGAATCCCTAACTTCGCAAAGTTATAGTGATCAGAACGGTAATAAATCCGGTCTGTATCATTAGGATCATCATATTTATAATCCAATTTCATTTTGGTATAAGTGGCATTTACCTGCTCACTAAGGGTTCCCAAATCGCTGCTCAACATATTTGAACCTACGGAATAAATATAGTTCGCTGAATCTGGTGTACCTAAATATTTCTCGCCGGTACGACCAATCATATCCGTGTTTAAGTTTGCGATGGTATTTTCTACCGGGAATACAGGATGCTGAGAATACCAATCAGAACCCCACAAACCTTTCTCCTCACCAACAACAGTCATGAAAAGAATGCTACGTTTAGATCCTTTTCCGGCTTTTTTAGCGTCGGTAAAGGCTTTTGCCATTAAAAGAACACCGGTGGTACCAGAACCATCATCATCTGCACCATTATTGATTTTATCTGGTCCTTCAACTTCTGGTGTAATACCAATGTGATCGTAGTGACCTGTTAATACCAAAACTTCTTTCTTCAATTTCGGATCTGTTCCCTCAAGGAAACCTAATACATTTTCTCCGCGAACATCAGTACCCTTTTTCATTGCACTTGCAGAAATGGCTAAACTAATGGTTTGCGAGGCAGGTTTATTTGTTTCGGCCACCTTCGCCTGAAAAGCTTCCACAGTGGTATTTGCAGCCTTTAAAATTTCGTTTCCGGTATCAGTAGAAACGCTGATCACGGTGAATGGATTTTGCTTTTTCATGCGCTCCACCACTTCTTCGGTTCTCATTACCACTTGGCCAGCTTCTAAAGATGCTTTACGTTCTGCAGAAATATTATCAACAGATGGGTCGATTAATATAACTGCTTTGGCTTTATTTTGAGCCAGATAACCCAATTTTTTCTGCCTTGCCATCATTGCGGCACGTCTGTCTGCTTTATCAGTTGCTTTCATTGTCGGATCGCCAACTGCAAAAATGACAACTACCTTTCCTTCTACATTAATACCATCGTATTCGTTAAAACCGTCTTTAGAAATGCCATAGCCAGCAAAAACAATCTCATCAGCACTAAAAGTAAAGCCGTTTAAACCTACAGCACCACTGGTGATTAAGTAATCTTTGTATGCTTGTTTGGGTTGACCGTTTATGGTGAGCATACTTTCACTAATCGCGTAAGTTGCCAGGTCAATTTTCTGGAAATAACCACCATCAACCGGTCCTTTTAATCCAATGGATTTGAAATAGTCGCGAATATAGTCTGCAGCCATCCACGCACCTTTTTTACCTGTTTCACGACCTTCATATTCATCAGAAGCTAAAACAGAAAGGTGTTTAAATGCATTTTCAGGATTGATCGCTTTGCTGAACCTGATTGCATCCTTATTTGGCGCTAAAGGTTTAACTTGTGCGAAGCAGCCAACACTTAATATCGACGCCAAGCCTAGGGTTAAAAATCTTTTATTCATTATGGGTAATAGTTAGTTTAGTTTGATAGGGTTAACATGAAATTTTATCAACACGGGTTTGATGGCGACCGCCTTCAAATTCGGTATTTAAAAAAGTTGATGTAATTTCTCTTGCCAATTCTTCTGAAACAAATCTGGCCGGAATACACAATACATTAGCATTATTATGTTTTCTTACTAATGATGCTACTTCATTCTCCCAACATAAACCTGCTCGAATACCTGCATGTTTGTTGGCAGCTATGGCTACCCCATTTGCCGATCCACACAATAAAATGCCATAAAGGAACTCGCCACTTTCGACAGCAGTGGCTACCGGATGGGCAAAATCAGGATAATCGACAGAATCTAACGAATAGGTGCCAAAATCCTTTACATCATAATTGACAAGATAATCTTTTAACAATTCTTTATATTCAAAACCAGCGTGATCTCCACCAATCGCTATTTTTATTCTAGTTTCAGACATATCCAAATTTATATAGAATTATAAAATCTATTCGTAATGTTTTTGTTAGTTAGTGTAGAAAGCTGCCTCATCTTTTTTCTTTTTTCTTTCGATGAAAGCAGAAACGAAAATACTCAATTCATAAAGCAAAAATAGTGGTGTTGCTACAATCAACATTGTCATAATATCTGGTGTTGGCGTAACGATAGCTGCTATAATTAAAATAATTACTGCTGCATATCTTCTGCTCGACCTCATTAACTTTGGCGTCATCAATCCAAGCTTGGATAAAATAAAAATAATTACAGGAAGCTCGAAGATAATTCCGGTACCCAACGTTAAAGTAGAAACAGATGATAAGTATGAATCAACTGTAAATGTATTTTTAATCTCTTCACTTACCGTATATCCTGTTAAAAAGTTAACCGAAAGCGGGCAAACAATAAAATATCCAAATAAAATACCAATAACAAAAAGTACTGATGCAAAAAACACAAAACCGCTGGCAGATTTACGCTCATTTTCATGCAAAGCAGGTTTAATAAATCGCCAGATTTCCCATAGTAAATACGGAAATCCTACCACGATACCGCACATCACACAAACGTTTAACTGAAGATTAAACTGCCCTGCCATTTCGGTATTGATAATTTCACCATTAATTTTGGTGATACACATATCTGCTCCGAGTGAAGGAAATTTCTCTACCAACTTGCACATCATGCGATACGTCCAGAAATCGGGCTTCTTCGGTCCGAAAATAATCTTATCCAGGATAAATTCGTTGAAATAGAAAGCGATACCAGTAAAAACGGCAATGGCAATTACAGCTCTGATTAAGTGTTTACGGAGAACATCAAGGTGATCGAAGAAAGACATTTCTGCCTCTAAGGTTGTACTCTTTTGTCCTATAGCTTTTGTAAGGGAAGTTTTTTTAGTGTCGCTCATGTTGAAAACAAAAATACCATTCTAATTGAATAGAATGGTATCTACGTGTTAAATATAGAAATAGTTTAGATAATTATGAGAAATGCATATAAAAATTGATTTTATATGTTTCCTACTTTATTATTTCACTTTAATTAAACTCATCTGTTTCAAATTAGAAGCATTGCTATAATTAAATTGGTAAACGCCGTCTTCTCCGGTAACAATTAGCGATTTCGGACCTGCAATTACGTCGAAACTTTTTACCGTTTGCAGGTGCTGTAACAGGTTACTTCCAATAGCCTTGTTATCAGAAATATTAAAGCTTTTGATACCGAAATTACCTTCGCATAAAAATAAATTATTCCCACTAATACTTAAGCCGTGTGGGTTCTGCATCTGGTAAAGCGCTACCTGCTTAGGTTTTGTTGGGTCTTCGATATCTACCACTTCCAGCTGATTAACGGTTTGTCTGCAAAACGTTCCTGTTCTTAAAGTAACATAGGCATACTTCCCTTGCACCACAACTGGGTCACAGGCAAAAACATGACTGTAAGTAGATAGTTTTACCGGATTTGCAGCATCAACAGCATTAAAAATATGCATTCCTGTATTTGTACCAATAAATAATTTATTATCATAAGGAAAAATGGTTTCAACTCCCCAACCCAAGTTGATTGATTTAACATAAGATGGACTCGCAGCATTTTTCACATCAAATAAACCTAACTCATACATACCGACAGTATACAAGTAATCATTCATCAACGTAAACCTTGCCATGGAACCGCCCTGACCAGATGAGCCGCTTTGAGATGACGAACTGGAGTATGCAGAAATGTCGCTTACAACACCTGTGTACTTTTGTTTTTTAACTACTGTATCTTTTGTGTAGTATAGATATTTTTGAACGCCCGTAGAATAAACCTGTTTAAAAACATCGTTTAGCCGTTTAACTTGCTTAATACTGCTCATATTCGAAATATCGAATGCAAGCAAATCAATGAAACTATCTGCGTAAAGAATATTGTTACGAACAGCAAGATCGACGTTCCCAGGAATTTTTAAAAACGCAATATTTACCGGTGAACTAGGATTTGCATTATTATAAATATGAATACCCTCATAAGGCTCATTAATTAAAAGGTAATCGTTGTAAATATAGATTTTTCCAGTTTTTTTGGCTTCGATGGCTTTACTAACTCCTACTGGCAAGGCTCTCATTGCTTCAACAGAAATCATTTTTGTGATTTTGATTACTTCATATTCATCTTTTTTGCATTGTGCAAACAATACTCCAACAAAAAGAAGCAGAAATGCGTTAAGTAGATTTTTTTTCATGGTTTGAGGGTTTTAATTTAGAAACGAGCGTAATTACTTAAACGCTACAAGGTTAAGGATTTATTTTGATATCATTTAAGATTGATCGTTAACATTCGCTCAGATCGCCACAAAAAAAAGAAGCCAGGTCTTTTCAAACCTGGCTTCTTTAAATATTTGGATTTTCAGTTATTCAGAATCTATAAATTCAAATGTTTCCATAAATTTTGTAGTGAAGTTACCTGCTCTAAAGTTAGGGTCTTTCATCAACTGCAAATGGAAAGGAATGGTAGTTTTAACACCTTCGATCACAAATTCTCCTAAAGCACGTTCCATGGTACAAATGGCTTCTTCGCGGGTTTGTGCTACACAAATCAGCTTTGCAATCATCGAATCGTAGTTTGATGGAATAGAATAACCTGCATATACATGTGTATCTACACGAACCCCGTGACCACCTGGAGAGTGGAAATTCGTGATTTTCCCTGGTGAAGGACGGAAGTTATTCGCGGGATCTTCAGCATTGATACGACATTCAATCGCATGCATATCAGGGAAATAATTCTTACCCGAAATCGGAATTCCGGCAGCTACTTTAATTTGCTCCTTAATTAAATCGAAATTGATTACTTCTTCAGTAACTGGATGTTCTACCTGAATACGCGTATTCATTTCCATAAAATAGAAATTGCGGTGTTTATCAACCAAAAATTCGATTGTACCAGCGCCTTCATAGTTTACTGCTTGAGCACCTTTAATAGCAGCCTCACCCATTCTCACACGAAGTTCTTCAGTCATAAATGGTGAAGGAGATTCTTCTACCAACTTTTGGTGACGGCGTTGAATAGAACAATCACGCTCGGATAAATGGCAAGCTTTACCAAACTGATCTCCAATAATTTGAATTTCAATGTGACGTGGATCTTCGATGTATTTCTCTAAATATAAGCCATCGTTACCGAAAGCAGCACCAGATTCCTGACGGGCGCTATCCCAGGCATTTTCAAAATCTTCATCTTTCCAAACTACACGCATTCCACGGCCGCCACCACCGGCAGTTGCTTTAAGGATTACAGGGTAACCCATTTCATTGGCAATTGCAATACCTTCTTTTACGCTGGTAAGCAAACCTTCTGAACCTGGAATAGTAGGTACACCTGCAATTTTCATGGTTTCTTTAGCAGAGGCTTTATCGCCCATGCCATTAATCTGCTCTGGAGTTGCACCAATAAATTTGATACCGTACTCGCGACAAATGTTAGAAAACTTAGCGTTTTCTGATAAGAAACCATAACCTGGATGTATGGCATCAGCATTAGTTAATTCTGCTGCTGAAATAATATTTGGGATATTTAAATAAGAGTCTTTACTTGGAGGAGGACCAATACAAACAGCCTCATCAGCAAAACGTACGTGTAAACTTTCGCGATCTGCGGTAGAGTAAACAGCAACTGTTTTGATGCCCATTTCCTTACAGGTACGGATAATACGCAAAGCGATTTCTCCCCTGTTGGCAATCAGTATTTTTTTAAACATATATTATAAATTAGCTAATTGGCTAATTAGTTAATGATCTAATTAGATAGGTTCTACTAAAAACAACGGCTGATCGTATTCAACTGGTGATGCATTATCAACCAAAATTTTAACGATACGACCTGAAACTTCACTTTCAATTTCGTTAAATAGTTTCATTGCTTCAATAATACAAACTACTTTACCAGTGCTGATTTCATCGCCAACGTTTACAAACATCGGTTTATCCGGACTAGAAGAACGGTAAAATGTACCAATCATTGGAGATTTAATAGTAATATATTTTGATGTATCTTCTGCAGCTGGTACCGCAGGTGTAGCCGCAACCGGAGCTGTAGGAGCAGTAGCAACTGGCGTAGCAGCCTGCACAAGTGGTGCCTGTGGTACGGTAGCATGCACAACTGTTGGTGCCTGGTTTGTTTTAATCGTGATCTTGAAGTTTTCCTGCTCAATAGCAACTTCGTTTACTCCAGAACGAGAAACAAATTTAATCAGTTCCTGTATTTGTTTGATATCCATTTTTTAATCCTTGTTATGTAAAAAATAGTGTATAAATGAATTAACTAAGTTATACTTTTTTTTGTTTGTATTTTTTAATATAGACTGTAAGAAATGGGGAATAGAAAATGGGGGTAATGCAAAATTTAATTCCTTAATCTATTTCCAATTTACTACTGTCTAGTTCTCTCTAATCGCCGTAAGCCCACTTCAGATAAATTGAACCCCAGGTAAAGCCCCCTCCAAATGCAGCTAACACAATGTTATCTCCTTTTTTTAGTCTGCTTTCCCATTCCCATAAGCACAATGGAATAGTTCCGTTTGTGGTATTGCCGTAACGCTCAATGTTGATCATTACTTTATCAGTAGTTACGCCCATACGGTTAGCAGTAGCATCGATAATGCGTTTGTTAGCCTGGTGAGGCACCAACCATGCAACATCATCAGCGGTTAAGCCGTTTCGTTCCATAATTTCTGCTGCAACATCGGCCATATTAGTTACCGCAAATTTGAAAACTGTAGGACCTTCCTGATGTGCGAAATGCTCTCTGGCATCAATGCTTTCGTGAGTTGCTGGCTTAACAGAACCGCCGGCTTTCATTCCTAAGAAATCTCTTCCCGAACCATCGGTTCTTAAAATAGAATCCTGAATGCCCAAACCTTCTTCATTTGGCTCTAATAAAGCACAACCACAACCATCACCAAAGATGATACAGGTTGTACGGTCTTCATAATTGATAATAGATGACATTTTATCGCCGCCAACAACTAAAACTTTTTTATGTCTTCCTGATTCAATGAAAGATGCCCCGGTAGCTAAACCGAAAATAAAACCTGAGCAAGCAGCTTGTAAATCGTAACCCCATGCATTTGTCGCCCCAACTTTGTCTGCCAAAACGTTTGCAGTAGCAGGGAAAGTAAAATCAGGTGTAGTGGTGCAAAAGATAATCAGTTCAATTTCTTTTGCATCAATACCTCTCTTTTTAAGTAACCCATTTACAGCATGCACAGCCATATCTGAAGTACCTAAACCTTCGCCCTTTAAAATTCTACGCTCTTTAATTCCCGTTCTGCTGGTAATCCATTCATCAGACGTATCAACAATGGTTTCTAACTCTGCATTCGTTAACACATAGTCGGGGACGTAACCATTTACTGCAGTAATAGCAGCATGAATTTTACTCATTTTAAAAATTTTAATAAATTATTTAAATGCCATTCTAATCTTTTCTACCAATCCAGTGGTAATCATTTCTCTGGATTGAAGAACCATATTTTTAACAGCCAGCGGACTAGAAATTCCATGTCCGATAACAACGGGAGCGTTAACGCCTAAAACCGGACTTCCACCGTATTGTTCGTAATTAAAACGATCGAAAAACTCATCTTTCAAACCTTTTTTAATGGTAATTACATAAAATGATTCTGCTAATTTTAGCATCACATTTCCGGTAAAACCATCGCAAACGATTACATCCGATTTATCATTGAATAAATCTCTACCTTCAACATTCCCAACAAAATTAAAAAGATTGGTATCCTTCATCAATGGAAAAGTAGCCATGCTTAACATGTTTCCTTTTTCATCTTCTTCACCAATATTCATTAAAGCTACCCGAGGGTTTTCTATCTGTAATAAATTTTCGGCATACAGGCTTCCCAAAACGCCAAACTGAAGTAAAATATCTGGTTTGCAATCAGCGTTTGCACCTACATCTAATAACAGACCGGTACCACCCTTAAGTTTTGGAAGAATAGAGCAAAGGCAAGGGCGAATAATGCCCGGAATAGTTTTAACGCTAAAAACAGCGCCAACCAGCATCGCACCAGAGTTGCCGGCACTGGCAAAAGAATCGATTTTACCTTCTTTTAAAAGGTTAAAGCCAACCGCAATGCTCGAATTTGGTTTCTGAACAATAGCTTTGGTAGGATGTTCGCCCATACCAATAACTTCATCAGTATGAACGTATTCAAAATGATCCGGATTAAAGCCCTCTTCTGCGAGAATGGGTTTAATCTGTTCGGTATCGCCAATAAGAACTAAATGTTCTCCGGCGTTTAGCGATTGATGAGCTGCTATTGCTCCCAAAACGATTGCTTTGGGAGCATAGTCTCCGCCCATTATGTCGAGGCCTATTTTCATAGAAAAAATCTGTTTGTGTTAGATTAGGTAAAATCCTAAAATTATCAGTCGACTAAGGTATGACTAAAGCCGCTGAAAACACAAACAATTTTTTAAGAAAATTACCCGATTTGAGTATTTTCGATAACCAATTTACCGTTATAGTATAAGTTACCATCAACGTTGTATGCACGGTGAGGTACGTGGATAGCACCTGTTGCTGCGCAAGTTGCTAAAGAAGGAGTCACTGCTTTATAGTGTGTTCTTCTTTTATTTTTTCTCTGTTTCGAGATTTTCCGTTTTGGATGTGCCATTGGTGTATAATCTAATTATTTTTTTAACTTATTAAGGGCTTCCCAACGTGGGTCGCTTGTTTGTTCGTTTTCTTCTGCTTGCTTATCAATAGAGAGCTGCTCTAACCGGTCAATCATTTCCTGGTCACACTCTTTATCTGCCTGCTCGCAGTTTTTGATATAAGGTACAGCTACGTTGATCATTTCGTACAAAGGTGCCGATATATCAATCTCGGTATCTTTGCGGTTTAGCGTTATAATTTCCTCATCATCGCTTTCCAACTCATCCTCAGCAAATTTTACAATCTGTCTTTCGTACAAGTTTACCGGGTAAGCAAACTCCGATAAACATTTATCGCAATCTAAATTTACTGTTCCAATAACTTTAAATTTTAAAAGCAACATGGTCTCTTGTTTCTCAAGTTCCAGTTCTACTTTTAAATCTCCGCTTTTAATTAATGAATATTCAAACGCATTAAAAAAGCGGTCATCGAGCTCATAATCAAAGTGATGAACTCCCAATTTTAATCCGGTAAACGGTATAGAAAATTGTTTTAATGGCTTCAAAGTACTGTAAAATTTTAGCCTGCAAATGTAGGGATAAAATAGTTAGATAAAAAATGTTTTTTAAAAATTGTTGCTGTTTGGAAGCGAGATTTAGAATATTTGACTAATCATAATTTTTTGAAAATCAGTTTCGTTGCTAAGCAGTTACGAAAGTTTCGGTTTTTATTTAATCTTTTTATTGGAAAGTTACTAATTCTAATATGCACCTGCACATTAGAGTTAGTAACTTTAAAGGACAACAAAAAGGATTTTCCCCTATCGCCTGCCTAAGGCAATCAGCGGCTTATTTTACAACGGTCTTTGCTCAAGTGTCAAAAAAACCTAATGTTTATTCAATACCATTTCCTTATTGTTTCTACTCCATTCGCTCCATGAGCCAACATACAATTTAGGGATAGGCAAACCCGCATAATCCATTGCTAAAAGCGTATGGCAAGCAGTAATCCCTGATCCGCAATGAACAATAACATTTTCAGGCTTAACTTTTTCTAAAGCCCGGGTATAATTTTCTCTCAAAACCTCTCGATTTAGAAATCTGCCATCCGCATCTAAATTTTCTGTAAAGGGAATGTTTATTGCACCTGGAATATGGCCAGCTATCGTATCAATCGGCTCTGTTAAGCCTGCAAAACGATTTGCATCCCGTACGTCGATTACGATATGATCATCTGCTTTAGAAACTCTTTCCACTTCATCTATATCAGACAAAGGCAAACTCCATGAACCAACTTCGTATTGCCCAACAGATTTTGGAATCTCAACTTTATTTGTTGTCGGGAAATTTGCTTTTACCGCCGCTTGAAAACCTCCATCAATTACCTGAACTTTTTCATGGCCAACAGATCTCAGCATCCACCAGAACCTGGCAGCAGCATTACCACCGTTTTTATCATCGTAAATGATAACGTGACTATGTTTTGTAATGCCAAGTTTCTGCAACGTATTGGCAAACTGCTCCAAGCTAGGCAGTGGATGGCGACCACCAACTGCAAAGTCGCCGATATTGGCTAAATCATCGTTTACATCGACAAAAATTGCACCTGCTAAATGTTGCTCATCATAACGAACTTGCGAGCCCGTACTGGCATCGACAATTACAATTTCATCATCTTGATTTAACCAGGTTAAATCTTCGGGCTTGATAATTGGGGAAATTTTGCTCATTTCATTTTTATTTGATACACAATTTTAACCAAAATAAACCTGATAGCAGTGAAAATCTCCCGATTCTTCATCGGGAATTGGAACGAATAGCAGGACTTTCGCAACCGATAAGACACAGAACCGTGCATTACAAAAAAATAAGATTTAAGTCTTAAGAAGCGTCGTCCTTGATGTCAAACTGTGTTTCAACAACCTTTCCACCACCGCGTAATTGAGTACTTAACATTTCTTCTTGCTCTCTGCGGTTTTTAACGATGTGAATAGCAGAAAATAATGCTTCAGTAAATGAGGTAGAATCGGCTAAATCTTTACCGGCGATATCGTAGCCCGTTCCATGATCTGGCGAGGTGCGAACGAAATTTAAACCTGCCGTAAAATTTACGCCATTATGGAAAGCCAAGGTTTTAAATGGAATTAAACCCTGATCGTGGTACATAGCCAACACTGCATCGAATTGTTTGTAGCTTCCATTTCCAAAAAATCCATCGGCAGGATATGGACCGAAAACCATTAAACCTTTATCATAAGCCTCTTGGATGGCTGGAGTAATAATTTCGGCCTCTTCGGCACCTAATAAACCGTTATCACTGGCATGAGGGTTTAACCCCAAAACAGCAATTTTTGGTTTTTCGATCCAGAAATCTTTTTTCAAGCTATCATTAATCAGTTTTAATTTACTGAGAATTTTTTCTTTGGTAATAGATGTTGGAACGTCCTTAACGGGAATGTGGCCGGTAACGACCCCAACGCGTAAATTCTCGCTTATTAAAAACATCAGCACGTCTTTACTTCCGCTTTTTTCCTGCAAATATTCGGTATGACCAGGAAACGAAAAGGCTTCTGATTGAATGTTGTGTTTGTTAATGGGAGCCGTAACCAAAGCATCAATGTCGCCCACCACTAAATCGGCCGTTGCTCTTTCGAGCGATAAAAGCGCATATTTTCCACCCGTTTCAGTTACCTGCCCAAGTTCGATTTTTACATCTTCTTCCCAGCAATTAATCATATTTGCTTTTTTGAGCTGCGCTTGATCAGCATGATTAATAACGTTAAAACTGAAATCGCCCAGGTTATTTGCCTTTCTATGAAAAGAGGAAACCTTGGTATGACCATAAACGATTGGTGTACAATAATTTAAAATAGCCGGATTTGATAACGTTTTAATGATTACCTCCAAACCTATGCCATTCACGTCGCCTATACTGATACCAATTTTAAGTTTATTGCTCATAATTACTGGAAAATTTTAGCGCAAATTACTGATTTTCGCTTAAACAGGTGCTTACCGGATAAAAATTAGTTATTTTGTAGAAAATAGTTAGTCTGCAAAACACAGCTTTTACAGCACGATGAACAAAATGTAATTCTAATTTTTCCGTGCTTTCTGTGTTTCCGTGGCAAAAAAAATCTTCGAGATGAGTTTAGTAAAAGCGAAAAAACATTTAGGTCAGCATTTTTTAACCGATAAGGGCATTGCCAATCGCATTGTAGAAAGCCTGGTGAATACTGAAAAGTACAACCAGGTTTTGGAAGTCGGGCCAGGAATGGGGATTTTGTCTGATTTTTTGTTGCAACGCGAAGACTTACAAACTTATCTAATCGATATTGACACTGAATCTTTCCATTTTTTAAATGAAAAATATCCGCAATTGGGCGATCGGTTAATTAACGGAGACTTTTTAAAACTAGATTTTGACGCCATTTTCCCGGATAAATTTGCCATCATCGGGAATTTCCCCTATAATATTTCATCGCAAATTTTATTTAAAATTTTAGATAACCGCCATAAGGTGGTAGAAATGGTGGGCATGTTTCAGAAAGAGGTGGCGCAACGTTGTGCTGCGCCAGCAGGCAACAAAGAGTATGGTATTTTGAGTGTTTTTCTTCAGGCTTATTACAAAATTGAGTATTTGTTTACCGTAAAACCAGGCACTTTTAATCCACCACCAAAAGTGCACTCTGCCGTGATCCGTTTAACGCGAAATGAGGTTGAAACTTTAGATTGTGATGAAAAATTGTTCTGGCGTGTAGTAAAAGCTGGCTTTAACCAACGTAGAAAAACCTTGCGCAACGCCGTTTCTGCAGTGATGCCAAAAGATAAAATGGACAATCACATCTATTTCGAAAAACGTGCTGAACAGTTAACTGTGGATGATTTTGTGAAGTTAACACAGCATGTAAGCGCTTTGATGCAACAAGAGTAAGGTCGGTATGTTATGATTTTTTGTCGCCGTTATCTTCGTACTGGCCATAGGATTGCTGCAACCGCCTTTTAATTTTCGAAATCAAGAAACGTGGCGCTAGCACTTTAACGCATTCTCCGAAACCTAAAATTTCGCGTTCCAATTCGTAATTTAAAACCACATCAATTCTAAAAGTTGTTGTTGTTTCAGTTTTTGTTAACACCACTTGCGAGGAATGTAAAGGCTTAGTTACCACATAAGGCGCATGATCGTTTGTAAATTCTAAAACCACTTTTTGCGCCCGGTCTCTGTCATTTTTTGTCACTCCGATCAAGTCATCATAATAGCGATCGAAATCTACGCCTTGATGAAGTACAAATTTTTCGTTAGGTAATTCCTGAGAATCAATTATTCTATCTAAAGCCAAATTTAAAATTCCAGGTCTTTTCTTTGCTTTGCAAATTAAAAACCACCTATTTCTGTATTCCTTCAATAAATAAGGATAGTAAATTCCTTGCTGCCCTTGTTGTGCTTTGAACGATTTATACTCAATTAACAACGATCTCTTATTTAAAACTGCCTGATACAATGGAGGAATACATTCTAATCCTTTTACCAACTTATTTCCTTCTAACTGGATGTTATTTCCGCTTTGTTTTGTGCTTTTATAAAGATTATTTTCCAGGCGGGCAATCATATCGCTCATTTCATCGAAATAGTTAAAGGCATTAAATTCTTTTAACACGCCAACAATTTCTTTCATTTTATTAACGTCAGCATTATTGATTGGGGCTTTAGTAATGCTGTAACTCGAGTCCGAATAGGCGTAGAATCGTTTATCTTGAACCACAATGGGAGCATTGTAACCCAACTTATCACTTCGCATCAATTGAATATCGCCTTGTATCGTTCGCTTACTAACGCCAGAAGTTATTCCCTCCAATTCGTAAAGCGTGTGTGCAACTTTTTCTATAATATCTTCAAGCGTCCACTTTCGGAAACGATTTTTCAGACAATCGTCAATGGTTTTGTATCGAATGAGCGCTAATTTATTTACAGCCATTTAAAGCAATTTTGATTTCTCGCTAAATATCTGATGCTTTAGCTTATCTAAATATAGAAAACTCTTTTGCATCTACGCAACCTAATTGCGCAATTGGTTGATGACAAAGTAACCAACGAAAATTTTATCATTCAATATCAAAGACTTAAGTGTTATTTCTAAAATATCTTCCATTGCGCAAATCCGATGCGCAGGTGGGAAACAACTTTGTAATGTCGCCCAGTGCAATATTATTAGTTAAGCTTTCGGATTTGTCCCTAAGCACCATTGCGAGGCACGATGAAAATCGACCCTCGCAATGACAATTTTTTTAAATAATGATATGATGTTAAGTGATAAAGTTCTTTGATTACATATAGAAATAGATATAAAGATATTCCGGTGTAAAAATCGGGATGGCAATATAGAGAGGTATCTATCCACAGTTGTGGGTTTTAAATAGCCCCAAAGTATGAGTGCCGTTGCATTTCATATTCTGATAGAGAGGAAGATGTATTGTCTAAACACGTTGTGTGTCGTGGGTTCGAATCCCACTTCCGAGCAATCGGAATAGTTCAGTCTGGTAGAATAACAACACCAAATATGCAGGTTCGAATCCTGCTTCCAAGTGATTGGAATAGCAAAAGGGTAATGCAATGGATTAGGGTTCCATCTAGAAAGAAGAGATACTTCAAATTTCTCAAACCAAAAGCGTTGCGAAATGCATTCTGCTCAAAAGATTTTAGAAATCTCAAAAGCAAGTTTGCTTTTTGCTTAGCAAGTAAAACGAAAAAGGTGCTGATTTAAAAATCGAATCTTCTGGCAGAAGAAAGCCATATTCAACAGAATATCGCCATAGCTAAAAGTAGATTTCATTTTTAAAAACAACCGGAAGCAATTTTCTTCCGCAGAAAACAAATGAATGTTTTCGCAATGCTTTTTAGAAGAATAAACAATTGAATAATTATAAATTTTAAACATCAAATAACATGAGAAAAATTACAATTAACACCAATTATGTTGCATTGGTGTTTAAAAAAGGAGAATTAAAAAGAGTATTATCAGCAGGTAGTTATTGGTTGGGCTTTGGCGAAACCATCACTATGTACGACATGAGCAAAGATTATGATTTCTCTGTCGCAGAATTGAATACGTATTTATTAAATGCCGACTTTGCCAAATTACTTTATTTGGTAAGCGTAGCTGATAACGAGTTGGCCTTGGTTTATCAAAACAAAAATTTTAAAAACGTTTTAAGAGCGGGCAGATATGCCATCTGGAAAGGTTTGTCGGAATACAGTTTTGTTAAAGTAGATATCAGCAAAATAGAAATTGAGGAAAACATCGATAGAAATTTGTTTGAAAAAGCTGCTTTGGTTAACTATATCAGGGCCTATAAAATTGAAGCTTACGAAACAGGTTTGTTATTTATTGATGGCAAGTTTGAAAAAGTGTTATTGGCAGGAAACTATGTTTACTGGAAAAATAATATCACTATACAAGTTTTGAAAACCGATATGAGACAATTAAACATGGAGATTACCGGTCAAGAGATTTTAACAAAAGATAAAGCGCAATTGAGAATGAACTTTACGGTTCAATACAAAGTGGAGGATGTTGTTAAAGCGTTGTTGGCGAATAAAGACTTTGAAAAGCAATTGTACATTACCATGCAATTGGCTTTGAGAGAGGCGGTAGGCTTATTAACTTTTGATGAATTGATGGAAAGCAAAGAAAAAATCGGAACATCGGTTTTGGAAAGCACCATTAACAAAGCAGAAGAGTTGGGCGTAAAATTGGCAAACGGCGGTGTAAAAGACATCATTTTATCTGGGGAGATTAAAGATATCATAAACCAAGTTTTAATTGCAGAGAAAAAAGCACAAGCCAACATGATTACCAGAAGAGAAGAAACTGCATCGACCAGAAGTTTGTTGAATACCGCAAAACTAATGGAAGACAATGCTATGTTATACAAATTGAAAGAGATGGAATACGTGGAGAAAATTGCAGAGAAAATCAATACCATTAGTTTATCTGGCAGCGGGCAAATTGTTGACCAATTGAAACAAATCTTCGTGAAGTAAATGTTTGTTAACCGCTCATAGAGTCGTCATTTCGACTGGAGCGCAGCGAAACGGAGAAATCTTTAAGGTTTGATGTGAAAACCAAATCGAAAGATTTCTCCACTACGGTCGAAATGAGGAAAAGGAGAAAAAATTAAATCAATTTTAGAAACCCTCGGCTAGGTGAACGATGCCTGCCGAGGTTTAGTTAGGGACAAAATGAAAACAGAAATAACAGGTAAAACCCTAAAAGCTTTAGGATATACCGAAGGAAAAATATTAGGCTTAGCATTGGAAATTTTGAAGGATAACTTTAAGGATGTGGAAGCTAATGAAGTTCAAAAATTATTGAAAAAAGTAAAAAATTATCCAGAGAGCTTTTTGGATGACGAAGTATTAGGTGTTTTAGCAACGGCATTAATTGAAGAAGCAAACCCTAAAGGCAATGGTACAATTGCATTAACTGAAAATGGTAAAAGCTATACTGTATTTGGTGAAGGCTATATTGAAGATGGTGCGAAAGATCAAATGAATATTGCCATGAAATTGCCTATTACGGAAGCTGGCGCTTTAATGCCAGATGCGCACCAAGGTTATGGTTTGCCAATTGGCGGCGTTTTAGCCACACGAAATGCGATTATTCCATATGGGGTTGGTGTCGATATCGGTTGCCGAATGGCCTTGAGTATTTTTGACATTCCGGAGAAATATTACTTTGGAAAGGATGCCATGTATAAACGAGAATTAATTGCGCATACTAAATTTGGCGCCGGGCAAAATTATAAAGGTGATGAAAGAGCAGACCATGAGGTTTTAGAAAACGAAGATTTTAATGCTAAGCCTTTCTTAAAAAATTTACACGGCAAAGCTTGGGCGCAATTGGGAACTTCGGGTGGCGGAAATCACTTTGCAGAATGGGGAATTATCGATTTCGCAGAGCGAGATGAGGTTTTGAACATCGATAAAGGACGTTATGTGGCCTTATTAACACACTCAGGTTCTCGTGGCTTCGGCGCAACCATAGCGGGTCATTACACCAAACTGGCGAAAGACATTTGTAAGTTGCCCAGAGAAGCGGTAAATCTTGCTTATTTAGGTCTGAACACAGCTGAAGGTCAAGAATATTGGATTGCCATGAACTTAGCCGGCGATTATGCTTCCGCTTGTCATGAGGTAATCCATAAAAGATTGACCAAGGCCATTGGCGCTAAAGTTTTAGCCAAGGTAGAAAATCACCATAATTTTGCCTGGAAAGAAACCCTAAATGGCGAGGAAGTAATCGTTCATAGAAAAGGAGCAACGCCAGCGGGCGAAGGCGTAATGGGGATTATTCCGGGAAGTATGACAGCACCAGGATTTTTGGTTAGAGGAAAAGGGGAATCCAGTTCTATCAATTCTGCATCTCATGGTGCAGGGCGATTGATGAGCCGTACAAAAGCCATCCAATCGATTACCAAATCTGACATGAAAGCCATTTTAAAAGACCATAACGTAACTTTAATTGGTGCAGGTTTGGATGAAGCGCCAATGGCTTATAAAGACATCAATAAAGTAATGGCAGCACAAACTGATTTAGTTGATGTGATTGCGAAGTTTGAACCAAAAATGGTTAGAATGGCGGATGATGGAAGTAGAGAGGATTGATTTGTAGGAGGGCTAAACCCAAAGTTATCAGTCAGGCCTTTAATAAAACCGCCCTATTCTCAATAAATGGAAAATAGGGCGGTTTATATTTTTATGCTACAATCTAACACTAAATATTCGCGTTCTGCAGTGGATAAAACTCAATAATATTATTCATTTTTTTGTCTTTCGCTTTCCCTGTCGGGTTAGAGACATTCAAAATACTAATATACTTTACCGGATCGCCAGTTGATTCGTAAACAACTACCTCCGAGTAATTCTGCTCATTGATTAATGAAGGATCATCACTCAAAACCGCAAAATTTTTATTATTTAATTCATTCAAAATTAAATTTTTATCATGTACCAAATGAATTCGGTTCTGTATTTTACGCTTTTTCATCCATTGATCGTTTATTTCTGAATAAGGTTTACTCACCTGACCGTTGAAAACAGTAAATATGATTCCACCTAAAATCACGATAAACTCTCCTGCCCAAATCAACCATAAAACCAGACCGCTTACCGTACCCATGCTCTTGATCTGAAAAGAACCTACTGCATTTAGGTTTACAATTTCTTGAAAAAGTATGTTAGGGTGTGTGAACAGAAAAAAGAAATCGCTGGCTAAAATTTTTAAATCAGCGCTGGTCAAATTAAAAGTGAATCCTTTAGCGCTGTAAATTAATGCATCGAAAAAAACCCATTGAACATAGAAGGCCAGTAATCCGCAAAAAATCGCGATGGATACAACTATTTTTTTATTTCGGAGTTTGCCAAGTTTTACCCCGAAATCAATACAAAAACCTAAGCTGATACCAAGAAGTAGCGCAATGATAGCGATAAACCAGATGTTAGGAATTAGCCTTCCAAGGATAATATAAATGAGCGGTAAGATGAAAGCTGATAAAATACCAATGACAAGCGTAATGAGGATTGCTGATGGCGAAGCATATCCCTGAGGAGTGTATTTGTTTTCCATAAAAGCGTTTAGATGAGATTTTTTATTTGAACACCCGAGCCAACCAATTGTTTGCCCAGGTGTTCAAATGTTTTATTTTAACTTACTTAAAGCCGTTTTAATCCGAGGTAGCATGTCTTTAATATCCTGCAAGGTGCAAGCACCCACCGATGCCCTGAACCAAGGCATGCTGTGTTCGTTTCCAAATGCTGAAAATGGAACCAATGCTGCTCCAGCCTCTTTAATTAGGTAAAAGTTTACATCTGCACTATCCTTTAAAAGCTGACCATCTTCAGTAGTTTTTCCGATGTAGTCGATTTTAATGGTGAGGTAAATTGCACCCATCGGTTCAACCGCGTCAACATTAAAACCTTCATTTTTCAACTCATTGAAGCCATTATAAAGCGCATTTAAGCTATCTTGAATTTGACCTTTAAAACTGGTTAAAAATGTATCTACCTGCGTTTTATCGTTAAAATAATTAGACATTGCAACCTGTTCGGCTTTTGGTGCCCAGGCACCCATGTGCCCAACCAATGCTTTCATTCTGTTAACAATATCTTCAGGACCAAAACCCCAACCTACACGCACACCTGTTGCAGCTAAACATTTCGAAGAACCATCTACGAAAACCGTAAATTCACGCATCGCCGGGCGTAATGAAACCGGATTTACATGTTCCTTGCCAAAAGTTAAAAGTGAATAAATCTGATCGTACATTAAATACAATGGCTTCTCATCCGCTTCGCGTGATGCATTTTCTTCTAAAATAACATCACATATCTCCGCTAAAGAATCCGCATCAAACATGGTTCCTGTCGGATTCAACGGCGAACAAAGCGCTAATAATGTTGCGCCTTTTAAATGTGGTTTCAATTGTGCTGCAGTTGGCATAAAGTTATGCGCTGCGTCAGTTTCTACCGCAATTGCCTTTGCCGATGTTAAGTGGCAATAGTGATTGTTATTCCATGATGGTGCAGGAAAAACAACTATATCACCTGGATCTATCAAAGCTAAATAAGTAGCATAAATCAATGGTCGAGATCCGCCTGAAACCAGAATACTATTGGTGTTGTATTCCAAACCAAATCTATCTTTCAATAGTTCAGAAACGGTTTGTCTCAACGGCAAAACGCCGTCGGCAGGCGGGTAATTGGTTTGATTTGCATGATAGGCATCTACGATTCCGGCTTTTAGTTCCGCTGGAATGGGATAGATGTTCGAATCAAAATCGCCGATGGTTAAATTGGCGATTGAAGCGCCTTTGCGTTTCATTTCATTAACCTCGTTACCAATTTTTATAATTTCTGAGCCTATTAATGAACTGGCTAGTACTGAAACTTTCATATATTTGAATTGATTGCTGAAATCAGCAAATTATAATGCTTTTATTATATTTTGGAGTTCTTTTTTATCAATACTACTTTCTTCTGATTTGTCATAAAGAGTCAACATATTGATAACAATTCCATTTAGGTTGTTTGATACTAAATAAGTTATTACCCTAAAACCTCCACTTTTGCCCTTATCTTTACTTTTAACAGCTAGTCGGATTTTGAAAAGACCGCCACCCAAATCGTTCCCTTGTTGAGGGTTCTTCAAAAGACTTTCTTCTAAACTGTAAAGGTCTTCTACTAACGATTGGTGCTTCTTTTTATAGATTTTTGCTTTTTTGATGAAAACTGCAGAATAGATAATGTTGGTAACCATTAAATATCCTTTAATGACAAAGATTTGCGATCACCTTGCTGCATCTCTTTAATTTCTTTTAAAGCTTGTGCGATTTCTTGAGTAATTTGACTTGTTGGTCCTGCTTTGACCTTAGCGCCAATCTTGCTAAGAAATTCTTTCACGAATCCAGCATCTTTATCTTTAATTTCAATTGTTAAAGTCGTCATAATTACAAAATTAGCAAAAATTATTTAACCAAATCTTCTATTGCTTTATTCACTTTCCCAAAGCCAAATTGTAACAAAATTGCCTGCATTCCTGCAGAAATTTGCTCATTACAAAGATTGCCGATGCTTCCTTCGTGTGTATGATTTATTTGGCCCGATGGTGCAAAAGTACCATTTTCTATCTGCTCGCCAACTATTTTGTAAGCTTCTCTAAAAGGAACCCCTTGCAACGCTAAATCGTTAACCACCTCAACACTAAACAAGTAATCGTATTTCTTATCTTTCAAAATATCATCTTTAATAGTGATGTTCTGGAACATGAAGGTCGCAATTTCCAAGCATTCGTTTAATGAGGTAATCGCTGGAAATAGGTTCTCTTTCAACAACTGTAAATCGCGATGATAGCCAGATGGAAGATTTGTAATCATCATTGCAATCTCGTTTGGCAAAGCCTGTATTTTATTGCAACGTGAGCGAATCAATTCAAAAACATCAGGATTCTTCTTATGTGGCATAATACTCGAACCGGTTGTCAGTTCAGGTGGGAAGCTGATAAATCCAAAATTCTGGTTAATAAACAGACAAACATCCATCGCCATTTTGGCTAGAGTTGCGGCAACAGCGCTCATAGCCTGCGCTAAAATCCGTTCCGTTTTTCCTCTACCCATTTGTGCATAAACCACATTGTAATTTAAGCTTTCGAAACCTAGCAATTCGGTGGTTAATGTTCTGTTTAAAGGAAATGACGATCCATAACCTGCTGCAGAACCTAAGGGATTTTTATTGGTGATTTTCCATGCAGCAAGCATTAATTCCATATCATCGGCAAGGCTTTCGGCGTAAGCACCAAACCACAAACCAAAAGATGATGGCATCGCGATCTGCAAATGCGTATAACCTGGCATCAACTTATCCTTGTGGGTATTGCTTAATTCGATGAGCAGATTAAACAAGGTTGATGTTTGCTTTACCATATCTTCAATGCAGGCACGGAAAAACAACTTCAAATCAACCAAAACCTGATCGTTACGCGAACGGCCACTGTGTATCTTTTTGCCTGCTTCGCCGATGCGTTGCGTTAACAACCATTCTACCTGCGAATGCACATCCTCAACGGTATCTTCAATAGTAAAATTCCCGGCCTCAATGTCAGCGTAGATATTTTTAAGTTCCTGTTGAACCGTTTTCAATTCTTCAGCGGTAAGCAGGTTAATAGTTTCCAACATTTGTGTATGCGCTAAAGAGCCCAAAACATCAAATTTTGCCATTTGTAAATCCAGTTCGCGGTCTTTACCTACCGTAAAAGTTTCCACGAATTTATTTACATCTATATTTTTTTGCCAAATCTTCATAATCAAACTTCGTCATTGCGAGGCACGAAGCAATCCCCTTTGTATGAAATTAAAAACACCTTACGATTCCTCCGCATTAAGAATGCTTCGTGCCTCGAAATGACGGATTTATTGTATCACTGGTTTCAACATATTCACGTAACCTTCAACACCTTCGGCAACCTCTTTTACGTATAAAAACTCATCTGCCATGTGCGAGCGACCAGAAAACCCCGGTCCACATTTTACTGATGGGATATCCAATAGCGCTTGGTCTGACGTAGTTGGCGAGCCATAAGTAGTTTTACCCAATGCTATTCCTGCCTGTACTACGGGATGGTTTTTATCAATCGACGATGGTTTCAAACGAATGGAACGAGGTGTAACATCGCAATCTACATTTGCTCTGATGATTTCTAAAACTTCCTCATTTGTGTAAGCATCGGTTACGCGAACATCAACTGTAAAAGTACAGTTTGCTGGCACCACATTGTGTTGAGAACCTGCATTGATAATGGTAACCGTCATTTTCAGCGGACCGAAAACTTCCGATACTTTAGGAAACTGATAATTCCTGAACCACTCAATATCTTTCAGCGCTTTGTAAATTGCGTTTTCTCCCTCTTCCCTAGCAGCGTGACCAGCTTTACCATGAGAAACGCAATCGATTACCAACAACCCACGTTCTGCAATGGCTAAATTCATTTCTGTTGGTTCGCCTACGATTCCAAATTCTAACTCACCTAAATCAGGCAAAACTAGTTCCAAGCCATTATTACCAGAAATTTCTTCTTCTGCCGTTGCGGCCAAACAGATGTTATATTTTAAATTCTCCTGCTCATAATAATATAAAAAAGTACCAATTAATGAAACCAGGCAACCACCAGCGTCATTACTACCCAAGCCAAATAATTTATCGCCTTCAATGGCAGCATCATAAGGGTCACGAGTATAGCCCGAGTTTGGTTTAACGGTATCGTGGTGCGAGTTCAGTAACACCGTAGGTTTACTTGCATCAAAATACTTATTATAAGCCCACACGTTATTCATTTTGCGTTGGGTTTTAATTCCTCGTTCTTCTAAAAACTGAGCAATTAAATTCGCTGTTCTGTCTTCTTCTTTGCTGAAAGACTGAATGCGAATTAACTGTCGCAACAAATCCAGACTTTCTTTTTGTATATTTTCTAATAACATAGTATCAAGTATTTAGTATTAAGTATCAAGATTTAGAGCCTAAACCTTTTACCATATACCTTTAACCTTCTTTAGTGTACAAATTTCCAGCTTTTAAAGCCGATAATTTTATACCTTTTATTAATGATGAACTAAAGCCATTATGCTCCATTTCGTTTAAGCCCGCAATAGTACAACCTTTCGGCGAAGTTACTTTATCTATTTCTGATTCTGGGTGTGTGCCATGTAATAATAGCAAATCAGCCGCTCCCTTAGCGGTTTGAACGGCCATTTTAAGTGCTTCATCGGCATGAAAACCAATTTCGACGCCGCCTTGGGATGCGGCTCTTATTGCTCTTAAAAAGAAGGCAATACCACAAGCACAAAGCGCCGTTGCCGAAGTCATTAAATCTTCGTTAATCTTCACAACAGAACCAACCGTTTCAAACATTTTAGTCACGTCGGCAATATTTTCTGCAGATGCGTTGTCGCTAGCCATACAAGTCATAGATTGCCCGATGGCAATGGCTGTATTTGGCATTACCCGAATCACTTCTACATCGTCTCCCAATTTTTCTCTAACCGCGGCACAACTCACACCCGAAATCACCGAAATTACAAGGTGTTTAGCTAAATTTATCGAGGACTTGATTTCATCTAAAACCGTATTTAACTGTTGAGGCAAAACAGCAAGAATTACGACATCAGCACTTGCAACCGCTTGGTTGTTATCGTTTGAAACTACAAAGCCTGCCGATGCGAAAGACTGCAAGTGGTCGATATTTCTTCTGGTAAGCGTAATGTCGCCAGCTTCAGCAAAATCGGCTTTTACCAAGCCTTTTGCTAAAGATAATCCAATATTTCCGCTACCAATTATGGCTATTTTTTTCATGTGGTTCGTTTTATTTGGTTCAGTTTATTTAAACTGATATTTATATTTTTTTGGAAAGCAATTGCAGTTTTTCAGTTAATGTCAGTCCTGCTATTCACTTCAATCTTTTTAAACTGATTGTCATGCTGAGGCACGAAGCATCTGCAACCGAAGACCAGATGCTTCGTACCTCAGCATGACAGCTTGTCGAAGTTGATGCTAAAAAAGTAATTCCGCTCCTATCAGTTTTATTTCACATCCGTTATTGCGAGGTAAGAAGCAATCCTAATGCACTATGTTAATAGCTAAAGATTTAAGATTGCTTCGTACCTCACAATGACGAAACCCTACCTCCCCTTTTAGAAGATTTAGAGGTTCATCTTCGTCCCGAAAGACCCTGCCGCAAGTTCTCCCAATTCATCAGCTTTACCAATATACACAGCAGAAACACCTTTTTTAATTGCTTCAAAAGCGTTGTGCAATTTAGGTATCATTCCACCTGCAACAGTTCCATCAGCTTTTAAACCTTCAAACTCGCTCGATTTAATTTCACGAACAACTGTAGCATCATCATTTACATCTTTCAAAACGCCCTTTTTTTCAAAGCAATATACCAAACGCGTTTCATATAAAGCCGACATTGCAACTGCAACAGCTGAGGCAATGGTATCGGCATTGGTATTTAATAATTGTGTATCTCCATCATGTGTAATTGCACATAAAACCGGTGTTAATCCAGCTTTTAACAAACTATCCAATGTAGTTGCAGAAACAGAATTTTCATCTAAATCGCCAACAAAGCCATAATCGATAACTTCTCCAGCTAATGGTCCCGGAGCTGCTCCGTGTGTTTTTGTAACAACAGGACGCTTTTTAGCTTTGATGATGTTGCCATCTGCTCCCGATAATCCAATTGCATTGCTGCCCTTAGCTTGTAGCTGGGCAACCATATTTTTATTGATCAACCCTGCATAAACCATCGTAACGATTCGCAAAGTTTCAATATCTGTAATCCGACGACCTTCAATCATTTTAGCTTCAATGCCTAAGCTCTCGCCCAGTTCAGTTGCAATTTTGCCACCACCATGAACTAAAATTTTATCTCCCGGCAGGGCCGTAAAATCCAATAAAAACTGATGCAGATTCGCAGAATTATCAATTACGTTTCCGCCTATTTTTATGATGGTTAGTTGTTTCATATATTCTTCTTTTTCGTCATTGCGAGGTACGAAGCAATCTTAATGCGCTACCTTATTTAGTCTAATGTCTCGAATAAATCTATCCATTCTGGATTCAAACCTTTTATTAGATTTATCTTTTGTTGTCTACTTCCCCCCTTTATACGTTTTTCTTCTGTAATAGCCTCTTCAATATTTGGAAAAAATTGAAAATAAACAAGCTTATAACATTTATACTTTGATGTGAAACTTTTAGGATAAACATTATTTTTATGTTCCCAAACACGATTTCTCAATTCAGAAGTAACCCCTGTATAATAGATATTGTTAAATACAGTTGTCATGATATAAACGCACCCACCTCTTTCCATAATATATAATCTGTTCACCGCGAGCCAGACAAATAATCTCAAAGCAACTTATAACCCATAGTTGTAAGATTGCTTCGTACCTCGCAATGACGGACTCATTTTATATTTCTTCCAACATCGCTTTAATTACCGCTTGTGCTGCCCATAAACGATTACCTGCTTCATGGATCACCAGTGAGTTTGGTCCATCTAAAATCTCAGAAGACAATTCCAAATCGCGACGAACAGGCAAACAGTGCATTACTTTTGCATCGTTGGTGAACTTCAGTTTTTCATTGTTCATCATCCAGCCATCAGGATAAGTTAAAACTTTACCGTATTCTTTATAACTACTCCAATTCTTCACATAAACATAGTCAGCGCCAGCTAAAGCCTCTTCTATATTATATTGGATATCTGCACCTGGCGTAAATTCTTCTGCCAACTCGTATCCTTCTGGCTGTGCGATGGTGAAATCAATCATTCCCTCTGCTTGTGCTTTGCACATCCATTCTGCAAATGAATTGGGAACAGCCTGAGGCAATGCCTTTACATGAGGGGCCCAAGCCAAAACTACCTTTGGTTTACGTCCATCTGGTTTTTTATTCCAGGTTTCATGGATGGTAATAATATCTGCAAAACTTTGTAACGGGTGACGTGTAGCGCTCTCTAAACTCACTACGGGAACAGCGCAATATTTAACAAATTTGTTAAAGAAATCTTCGCTATAATCTTCTTCGCGATTGTTTAATTTTGGAAAAGAACGCAAGCCTAAAATATCGCAATACTGACCCATCACAGCAGCAGCTTCACGAATATGTTCCACTGTCGACCCGTTCATGACCACACCATCCTGTGTTTCTAATGCCCAGCCTTCTTTGTCCAAGTTCATCACCATCACATTCATACCCAAATTTAAGGCAGCCTTTTGGGTGCTTAAACGGGTACGCAAACTTGGGTTCATAAAAACTAAACCTAATGTTTTGTTTTTACCCAAGCTTTGATGCGCATAAGGATTCGCCTTTAATGCCAATGCATCATTTACAAATTGTTTGATGCTCGGAACATCGTTTACGGAAGTGAATAACTTCATATTTTTAGGGTTAAAGGTTGAGGGTTGGAAGGTTGAAGGCTTACTAACCACTTACCTTTCTAAACTCAAAATTTATAACTACGATTTAATTTTATTTAAAGCTCTTGGCTATGCTAACTACCAGACCTTTCAGCCTTTCGCCTTCCTGCCTTCTATCTATTTCACCAACTTCCCAAAAGCTGCCAAAAATTCATCAGCATTTTCTTTTGTTAAATTCAAGGCTGGCAACAAACGAATTACGTTTGGTTTGGCCTCGCCGGTGAAAATATGATGTGTAAATAATAATTCTTTTTTAACATGGGCAAGTGCTTCTGGCAATTCAATTCCTATCATCAACCCACGGCCACGAACTTCTACAACTTGCTCAAATTTATTCAATTCTGAGATTAAATAGTTTCCAATATCCTCAGCATTTTTCATTAGATGATCTCTTTCCATCACTTCTAAAACGGCTAAAGCTGCAGCGCAAGCCAGATGATTGCCACCAAAAGTGGTTCCTAATTCTCCATGCCAAGGTTTGAATTTCGGCGCAATGGAAATTCCTGCTACTGGAAATCCGTTACCCATTCCTTTCGCCATCGTGTAAACATCTGCTTCAACGCCCGAATAATCATGCGAATAAAACAATCCTGTTCTACCATAACCGCACTGAACTGAATCGGCGATGTAAACCGCATTGTACTCATCGCAAAGAGAGCGGATTTTCTGCAAGAAACTTTTTGAGGCTTCTTTGATTCCGCCAACACCTTGGATTCCTTCTATAATTACAGCCGAAATTTCATCGCCCTGCGATCTAAAAGTTTCTTCAAGTGCAACCTCATTATTAAAAGGTAAGAAGATTACATTTTCGGTTTGGTTAACCGGAGCAACGATTTTCGGATTATCCGTAACTGCAACCGCTAAAGATGTACGTCCGTGAAATGCACCAGAAAAAGCAATCACTTTTTTTCTGCCATTGTAAAATGAAGCCAGTTTTAAAGCATTTTCATTTGCTTCTGCACCAGAATTAACCAAAAACAACTGAAAATCTTTCTTGCCAGAAACCTGGCCTAATTTCTCAGCCAATTGCGTTTGCAAAGGGATTTTAACTGAATTAGAGTAGAAACCAACTTTCTTCAATTGATCAGTTAAGCGACTTACATAATGTGGGTTGGTATGACCGATAGAAATCACAGCGTGACCGCCATATAAATCTAAATATTTTTGTTCGTTAGCATCCCAAACATTGCTGCCAGATGCTTTCGTAATTTCTATATCGTTAAGAGGGTAAACGTCGAATAAGTTCATTTTTTTTAAGGTTAAAGGTTGAGGGTCGGAAGGTTGAAGGTGCATAGTTTCATAACCTTTCTATTTTCCACCTCTCAAAAATTTTATAAATGCGATTAACATCGCTTTAATTTCATTGATGCTTTTATTAACGACAGCATATAAATCTTCGTTTATATAATTTAAATCCCGAATTAAAATAAAAGCATATTCTACTTCTTTAGCAGAACCAAGAGCATTATCAAGATAACTTGTAAAATCTTTATCTGTATTCTTGCCACTTCCCTCTACAATGTTTAAAGGAATTGAATAAGTAGCACGCCGGATTTGTTGAGTTAAGGCAAACTTTTCTTCATTAGGCATAATAGGCAAGATTTCCTTATAAACTTGTAAAGTAAATAGGTGTGCTTTTCTCCAAACGTCTAGTTTCTGATAATCTCTCATATCTTTAAATTTTTGCAGGTCTACATCCAAACCTTCCTGCCTTTCGCCTTCCTGCCCTCAACCTAAAAATAAGCTGCCTTTAAGCGCAAACCACTATTTTCTTCCAAGCCAAACATTAAATTCATATTCTGAACTGCTTGTCCGCTGGCACCTTTTAGCAGGTTGTCGATAATGCTGATGATGAATAATTTATTACCATGTTTTTCGATGTGAACCAGCACTTTGTTGGTATTTACAACCTGTTTTAAATCGATGTTTTTCCGACTTACGTGTGTAAAAGGATGGGAACTGTAATAATCTTCGTAGATAGTTTGAGCTTCTTCCAAGGTTAGATCACTTTCTAAATACATGGAGGCTAAAATCCCACGAGTAAAAGCACCACGTTGTGGGATGAAACTCAGCGCCTCCGAAAGTGTTGGTTGCAATTGCAATAAACTTTCTCCAATCTCATTTAAGTGTTGATGCTCGAAAGCCTTGTAAATGGAAAGATTATTATTTCTCCAGCTAAAATGCGAAGTAGTTGATAAGCTTTGTCCGGCACCTGTTGAACCAGTTGTTGCATTGATGTGAACTTCTGCATTGATCAAACCTTTTGCAGCCAAAGGCAATAAACCTAACTGGATACAAGTTGCAAAACAACCTGGATTGGCAATATTTTGCGCTGATTTAATCTGATCACGATTTAACTCTGGAAGACCGTAAATAAAGTCTTTAGTCTTAAGTCCTGAGTCTGGAGTCGAAAAACTAGCGTTTGCTGAAAGCCTGAAATCTTGAGATAAATCGATGATTTTAATATTATCGTTAATCGGGTTCGCTTCTAAAAACTTTTTCGCATCGCCGTGACCAACGCAAAGGAAAAGTACAGCCCCCTCCAAACCTCCCCCAGAAGGGGAGGCTTCAAAAAGTTCATCAAAATTTACGCTATCAGTAAAACGTAAATCAGTATCGCCAATTAAATCGGTATGTACATCCGAAATTAAATTTCCTGCGTTACTGGTGCTGTTAACGAAAGCAATTTCAACATTTGGATGATTAACCAAGATGCGTAGCATTTCGCCACCTGTGTATCCCGCACCACCAATTATTCCTGCTTTTATCATAAGTTTAAAGTTGAATGTGTAAAGTAAAAAGTTCGGGGCGCAAGTCTAACTTTCTTAATTAGCGAAATTAGCATTGCTTTAATTTCTCCCACTTCTTTTTCAAGTTCCAAAAATAATTTGCATCAATAAAGTTCAAATCTTTCGATAATAGAAGTTGATATTCTAATTCATGACTTGAGCCTAACGCGATTTGTAAAAAGTTTGCCAAATCTTTTTGCATAAATCTTCCGCAGCCTTCCGCAATATTCGTTCCTATTGATGAGGAAGAGCTTTCTTTTTATTTGACTAGTTAAGTTATATTCCTCGTCTTTATAAAATGTGGCAACCACAGCATAGATTCTCAAGGTAAACTAATGAGCCTTTTGCCATACCAACAATTCTTTATAATCCTGCATACAACTTTTAACTTTATACTTTTAACTCTGAACTTCAGAATTTACTTTATGCCAAATCATTACCTGATTGCCGAAGATTTTAGAGAAACCTTTAACATCCTCGCCGCTCCAGGCATTGTTCATTTCGCCGTAGCTGCCAAATTTATTGCTCATTAAATCGTGATTAGATTCAATACCGATAATTTGGAAACGATAGGGCAATAATTCTATAAACACTTTTCCACTTACTACTTTTTGGGTATCAGCTAAAAAAGCCTCAATATTCCGCATAATTGGGTCGTGGAACTGACCTTCGTGCAGCCAGTTACCATAGAAAGAAGATAATTGCTCTTTCCAGCTTAACTGCCATTTCGTTAACGTGTGTTTTTCTAGAGTATGGTGGGCTTTAATAATTAAAACAGGTGCCGCAGCTTCAAAACCCACACGGCCTTTAATACCGATAATGGTATCACCAACATGGATATCGCGACCGATACCGTAAGGTTGCGCAATAGCTTGTAATTTTTGAATCGCTCTAACAGGCTCCAAAGTTTCGCCATCAATAGCAACAAGCTCCCCTTTCTCAAAGGTTAATTCCAATCTACGCGAGTCTGTTTCACTCACCTGAGTTGGCCACGCACTTTCTGGTAAAGTTTCGTTTGAGGTTAGGGTTTCTTTACCACCTACCGAAGTTCCCCATAAACCTTTGTTAATTGAATATTGTGCTTTTGCTGCGCTGTATTCAACGCCATGTTCGGCCAGATATTCTATTTCCGCTTCGCGGGATAATTTCAAATCTCTAATTGGCGTAATGATTTCAACCTCTGGAATTAAGATGTTAAAAATCATATCGAACCGCACCTGATCGTTTCCGGCACCGGTGCTTCCATGAGCGACATAATCAGCTCCGATTTCTCTGACGTAGTTTGCAATTGCCGTCGCCTGACTCACACGTTCGGCACTTACAGAAAGTGGGTAAGTAGCGTTTTTTAATACGTTTCCGAAGATTAGATATTTGATGCAATCATTATAATAACTTTTCGTTTCATCTACCACAGCATGAGATTTCACGCCTAAAGCATAAGCTCTTTTCTCTATTTCTTGTAATTCTTCATCAGAAAAACCACCAGTATTTACAATAACCGAGTGAACTTCCAAGTCGCGGTCTTGAGCGAGATATATACAACAAAATGAGGTATCTAAACCTCCGCTAAAAGCTAAAACTACTTTTTTCTTCATTACTTATTAAATAACAGGGTAAATAAAAACATCAATACTTTGAAGCCAGATTTTGGCTTAGGTTTAACAACTAAACGTTGCTTGATGCGCATAAAACGCTCATATAATTTGGGTTTTTTCTGTAATTCTTCGGCGAATTTCTTTGCAGCATCGTGCTTTTGAGTTGCGGGATCGTAAAGCATGGCAGTACACATGCAGTTTTTACGCTCCTTCATTTTCAAAATCTCGAAATTGACACAGCTTTGGCAGCCTTTCCAAAATTCCTCATCCTGGGTTAATTCAGAATAAGTAACTGGTTCGTAACCCAAATCTGAATTGATTTTCATCACAGCCAAACCAGTGGTTAAACCAAAAATCTTTGCTTTAGGGTATAAAGCTCTCGATAATTCGAAAACCTTCTCTTTGATGGCGTGTGCTAAACCTGCTTTTCTAAATTCAGGAGATACAATGAGGCCGGAGTTAGCCACAAATTGACCATGACTCCAGGTTTCGATATAGCAAAAGCCAGCCCATGTACCATCTTTATGGAATGCAATAACGGCTTTGCCTTCTTGCATTTTATTGGCAACGTAGTCAGGAGAACGTTTTGCAATGCCTGTACCACGTGCTTTAGCAGATTCGGCCATCTCGGTTACGATTTGTTCTGCAAATACACGATGTTCAGGAAGTGCGACCTGCACTATAAATTCGTTAATATCCATTCGTTTTCTAACGAAAAATTATAAGTATTCTTGTTAATTGGGTTTTTAGAGAGGATCAATTCCTCGTTACGTTTAGTGGAGTACTAAATACGTGGAGTGAAATTTTGCCGGCTTGTGGGATAATAAAATACGGGCTGAAAACGATTGATAAATAAACTTTCACCAGCAACCAGGTGGGCTGTGAAACTAGAAAGTTTATGTAAAAATTGTTTAATCATTTCTTGCGTATTAAAACGGCTTTAACTCTATTGAGGTGCAAAGGTTTAAATAATAATTGAGTTCCACAATATTTTTTAACTTTTTTACATTTTTTTACTAATCAGTGCAAACAAAAAATCCCGAAAAGATTCGGGATTTTAGTTTTATTCTTTCATGATACCTACTGAAACTCTTGTTCCATCTAAGAAGAAGTTGAGCTTCGATGGATTAGCATTTGCGGGCACCTGAAACTTCCATACCGCTTCGGTTGAAGCTTCGGCATCTGGTTCGGTACTTCCGCTTTCTTTACTTCCCGGAATCGATGTGCCATTGTCAAGTTGTAATCTCGCATCAGATGCTGGAATTGAAAAATACTTTTTGGCATCGAGAGTACTTTTGTTAGTCACCAATAGTTTAACAGTAAGCTCTGCCCCGGTCGATTTTCCTTCTGCATCTTGCAAATTAACAGCACTTGCCTCCACAACTTTAACAAGCGCTTCTTTCGCCTTACCTAAAACTGCAGTATCTGGCGAAACGGTGTAAGCAATCGTTTCAGGACCGTTTTCTGCTTTATCACCATGCTTGATAATGGTTTCGCTTTTGGTGATGGTCGTGTCTGCATCAGCAGTCTTATCTTTTGAAGTACCGCCACACGACGAAAGCGCAATCATTCCTAAGGAGATTAGCGCAAATTTTGAGATGTTTTTAATCATTGTTTTAATATTTGATGGTTAGACGAAATTATAATCGCAATAAGTATTTAATGTTAAGATTATTAAATGGTTAAATAAACTTTAGATGAACAACTACATCGATTTTTTGTTTTCGAGGTATTTAATATCAAACCATATTTTTCACAAAAATTAACATTGTTAAAATCTATAGGGAAAGTTTAACAAGCATTAACACCATTTAACAACCACAGAAGCCATTAACTTCAATCTTTGCATTTGCTGTAGCGAATTGGTTTTCGATGCCGTTTAAATAGTAATCGTTTATATAATTTAAAACCTTAAAAATTGATGAAAACATTTTCCCTATCCTCATTCAGAACATTAGCCTTCGCTCCCATTATTTTTCTATTGATTTTAACAACCTTTAGTGCTTGCAAAAAAGAAGAAACAGCCAGTTCCGTAAGTTATATTCGGGTAGTTAACGTAGCACCTACTTTAGCCACCTACTATCCTTTTTTAAATAGTGCATCAGTAAGTTCGGCAGCATTACCCTACGGTGGATCCACTGCTTTCGGACCGGTATCGGCTGGCGTTAGCAATTTAAAATTTACAACTGAAAACACTGCCGAAAGTGTACTAACCAAAAGTTTTTCGCTTACTGCCAGTACTTACAACAGTTTTTATTTAATTAACAAACCAGGTTCGCTGGATGGGTTGCTGATCACTGACGATTTAAGTCTACCATCAGCAGATAAAGCTTATGTCCGTTTCATTAATTTATCGCCTGATGCACCAGCACTCGACCTCGCTAAAACCGGCGAAACCACTATGTTGATCAGCAATAAAAATTACAAAACTTCAAGTGGATTTATAGCAGTTTCTCCAGGCACCTTTACTTTCGATGCAAAAGAAACTGCAACTGGTAAAACGAAAGTTGTTTCAGAAAATACAACTTTACTGGCCGGCTACCATTATGATATTATTTGTGGCGGTTTAGCAAATCCGGCAAATGATACTGAGCGCTCACTTAATTTATTCGTATTAACCATTAAGTAAAGATTTTTACCCAAAAAACCATAGTTCAAAGGATTGTCGGCTAGCTGACAGTCCTTTTTTATTTTTGTATGATGCGCTAGTTAACTTACTTCAGATCAAAAAAGTAGTGCCTACTAAATGTTAAAACTCGCCAACCTTATTTAGAATTGTTCAAAATAATTTGGAAAATAAATTTTTGTGCTGTTATTTTGCGGCTGTTTAGAATTAATCCAAATAAATTTAAGATGCGCAAATTTGAACTTTTCGTTTTAACGTTTTTACTCGCTACACTCTCATTAACATCCTACGCTCAACAATTTGGCACTATTAAAGGTCTCGTAACCACTTCAAATGGTAAACCTGCAGCCTATATTTCAGTTGGACTTACAGGTAAAGGACAAGGAACAATCACCGACGAAAGCGGGAAATATACCATAAACCGTGTAAAGGCGGGCAGTTATACCATTAAAGCTTCCGCAATAGGGATTTCCCCTTCCCAAAAAACAGTGAATGTTGTAGCCGGAGAAACTGTTTCAATTGATTTTTCTTTGCAGGAAAATGATCAGGCCCTGGAAGAGGTAACGATTGCCGGCATTAATAAAAAATATAAAATAAGCTTGCCCTCCGCTACTTTAAGGCTAAATGAGCCTTTGCTGGAAGCCCCTCAAAACATCCAGGTAGTGAGTAATCAAGCCATTAAAGATCAGCAGTTGATTAGCATGAGTGATGGGGTATTGAGAAATGTAAGTGGCGCGGTGCGTTTAGAGCATTGGGGCGATTTATACACCAATATTACCATGCGTGGCTCGCAAATTCAAGCCATGCGCAACGGGTTTAATATTGTTTCTTCGTACTGGGGCCCATTAACTGAAGACATGAGTTTTGTCGATCACATTGAATTTGTTAAAGGTCCTGCTGGTTTTATGCTGGGCAACGGAGATCCAAGTGGATTGTATAATGTGGTGACCAAAAAGCCTACAGGTTTAAACCAGGGTGAAGTTTCGTTTACAGCTGGCAGCTACGATTTGTTCAGAACAACTGTTGATTTGGACCACAAACTCACCTCGGATGGAAAATTTTTATTTAGGTTAAATGCGGCTGCACAAAGCAAGGGATCATTTAGGCCATACGAAGAAAACAACCGCTTCAGTTTTGCCCCGGTTCTAAGCTATCAAATTACACCTAGCACTAAATTAACAGCAGAATATACTTTGCAGAACGCAAAAATGACTGAAGTAGGTTCATATTATCTATTTAGCACTACAGGTTATGCAACTTTACCGAGAGATTTTACGCTCACTCAACCTGGCGTACAGCCCACCCGCATAAATGACCAAAGTTTAACCCTAAACTTACAACAACAATTGGGTCAGAATTGGAAATTAACAGCACAAGCTGCTTATTATAAATACTTACAAATGGGCTCTAGTTCCTGGCCATCAGCAGTATATCCTAACGGAACATTGATAAGAAATGTAGGAATCTGGGATGCATCAAGCTCAATGAAACTGGCCCAGGTATTTGTAAACGGAACAGTGAAAACCGGAGGTATCGTTCATAGAATTCTTGCAGGCTTCGATGGAGGGAAGAAGGGATACATGGCAGATTTCGGTCAGTCACATGATTTAGACCTTCCAGATTCGCCATTCAGTCTGGCAAATCCTAATTATGGATTTCCATCAAATGGATATCCGAATTTCGACAGAAACACCAGTCTTGAGCAAAGAGCAATAGCTGGCGGAGGTTTAATTGATCAAAAATATTTAAGCGGTTACGTTCAGGATGAGTTGGGTTTTTGGGAAAATAGGATTCGTTTAACACTTGCTGGCCGTTATACTTATGTAAGTCAATCGGCCTGGGGTGCTGCGCCAGATAAAGCCAAACATGTTACGCCAAGAGTGGGTTTAAGTGTTTCGGTTGATAAAAATACTTCCATTTATGCCGTTTATGACGAGGCTTTTACACCTCAATCTGGCTTGTTGCGTGATGGATCTACACCAAAACCGATCACCGGAAACAACAAAGAAATCGGGATTAAAAAAGATTGGCTTGATGGCCGTTGGAATACTACGCTATCTGCATACCGAATTACCAAACAAAATGAACTTGCTGCCGATCCGTTTAACCAGGCAGGAGAAAACTATAGTATTGTTGTTGGCGAAAAACAAGCCCAAGGGATTGAATTTGATGTTCGTGGAGAGATAACAAAAGGATTAAACCTGATTGCGAATTATGCTTATACCGATGGTAAAGTTACTGAGGTAGCCGAAGGCGCTGTAACGGATGTTCTTTTCGTAGGTCAAGTGGTACCGGGCTTTGCAAAACATACCGCTAACGCCTGGTTAACCTATACTTTGCAAAATGGAGCATTAAAAGGTTTTGGTATCTCAGGAGGATTTACCTACCTGGCCGATCGGGCTACCGCGAATTTTAGCCCTACCAATCCTGAGCAAAACCTACCAGATTATTTCAAATTGGATGGAGGTTTATTTTGGGGAAACAAGAAGTTGAAAGTCAACGCCAATGTTTTCAACATTCTTGACAGATATTTGTACAGCGGTTCCTATTACACGGGCTACTGGAATGCGCCAGATTATAATCAGCCAGCTTATTCATGGCAAGCCGAAGCACCAAGAAATTTCAGAGTTAGCGTAGCCTATAAATTTTAATCAGCATACATGTCTGAAAAGAAAAAAAATAAAACCTTTAAATATTGGGTGGGAAGAATACACTTATGGCTCGGATTAATTTCCGGGCTGTTTGTTTGTTTCCTTGGAATTACAGGCTGCATCTTAGCCTTTGAAAGAGAAATTGAAAATGTTACCCAACCCTATCGCAATTTGGCGGTTCAAAACAAACCCTTACTTTCACCTACCGCATTAAAAAAGATTGCAGATCGAGCCCTGCCAAACAAGCATGCCCATAGCATTACTTATCAACCTGGCAAAAGTGCACAAGTTGTTTACTATAATTTTGATCCGGAATATTATTATATCGTTTTCGTAAACCAGTACACGGGCGAAGTAATTAAAGTTAAGAACATGAACGATGATTTTTTCAGAATCGTGATCATGGGGCATTATTATTTATGGTTACCACCAGAAATTGGCCAGCCAGTACTTACTACAGCTACCTTAATGTTTGTGGTTTTATTGTTTTCTGGTTTGATATTGTGGTGGCCAAAAAACAAAGCGGCATCAAAACAACGTTTTACCATCAAATGGAACGCGAAATGGCGTAGGGTTAATTATGACTTTCATAACGTGTTGGGCTTTTACATTACATGGATTATCATTTTTATTGCACTTTCGGGGATGGTGATGGGCTTCCAATGGTTTGCCAAATCGGTTTACTTTGTAAGTTCGGGCGGTAAAACGCTCAATCAGTTCGAAGAAACCTATTCTGATACCACCCGTAATGCGAAGCTGCAGCTAAATGCTTCAGCTGCTGATCAACTTTGGAAATCTTACCTGGATGCCGATCCAAAATTTAACGGAAGTCTTGACGTTCATGTTCCCGAAAACGAAAAAGCATCAATAGAAATTGCAAAAAACCCTGATCCGGAGACCTATTGGAAAGCTGACTACAGTTATTTTGATCAGCACACCTTGAAAGAGATTGAAGTGAAGCATGTTTTCGGAAAGTTAAAAAACGCAACTGTTGCCGATAAAATCATGCGCATGAATTATGACATCCACGTAGGTTCAATAGCGGGACTACCAGGAAAAATCATCGCATTTTTTGCAAGCTTAATTGCAGCAAGTATGCCAATTACAGGTGTTCTCATCTGGATTGGAAGAAATAAGAAAAAGAAAAAATCTGCCACCGCAGCTCAGTAACGATAACAACTTAAATTATGAAAATTTTAAACCTCCTTCTGGCAATAACCGTATTTTTTACGTTTAGCGCTAATGCTCAAGACAAATTGGAGCAAGATAGAAAAGCCATCAAATCATTGGCCGGATTTTATAAAGTAAACTTCAATTATGGTGAAGTGACTTCTCCTGATCCAAATTATACCTTTAGCAAGCCATACAGAAGCCATGGAAATGAATGGGCTGAAGTAATTGTTGATGAGCCTAAAAAGATTGTCATTCAGCACATGTTGGCGATTAATGATTCGACGGTAATTAAACACTGGCGCCAGGATTGGACTTACGAGGATCCTGAAATTATGCTTTATACTCAAGATAATGCCTGGAAGAAGGTGACCTTGAGCGCTGCTGAGGTTAAGGGTAAATGGACGCAAAAAGTTTATCAGGTTGATGATAGTCCACGTTACCAGGGTTATGGCACCTGGAGCCATGTTGGTGGTCGCGATGCCTGGCAAAGTGAAACCGATTCTCCACTTCCCAGAAGAGAATCTACCGTACGTAAAGATTACAATGTTTTAAACCGCGGCAGCAGAATTACCATTACCAAAGAGGGTTGGATGTTTGAGCAAGACAATAAAAAAGTTGCTAGAACACCACAAGGCGATAAATTAATAGCCGTTGAAAAAGGTTATGAAGAATTTACGAAAATAGATCCAGCTAAATTTGCCTTTGCGCAAAAATGGTGGGATAGCCAAAAAACTTATTGGGCAGATGTACGCGACGTTTGGGCAGATTTAGCGAAGACTTCCACTACCAATTTCAAAGTTCAAACCAATGTAAATGGCAAATTGCTCTATGAAACATTATTTACTTTAGGCGATCAATCCATTAAAGAAAAATGGACTGCCAGCCAAAATAAGGAGAAAATAAAATCAGCTTTGCAACCCTATTTAGCTAAGTAGATTTATCCAAATCATATTTTAGGTCGGTTGATTTTCAACCGACCTTTTTTTTGATTGCAAAGTAAGTTACTGTGATTATATTAGCTTATAAAATTAATCGCCTTATAAAATGAAGCTTATCAACTTTTCAAAACACTTTTTCCTGGCATCTGGTGTAATCTGGACATTGTGTGCACTTTCGATCTTATTATTCCAATTAAATTTTCAGCGTCAGGAAATCATTATCACGCTAATACTGCCTCTGGCTTATGCCATAATTAAAACATTAGAAAAACCTAAAGTGGCAGAATTACAGCAATGATTTTATGGCATCTTCGCTTGGGTACTTTATAAATAAATAGCCAAAAATTTCTGTGATTTAACAATCGATAGAAAAAACTTGCATCAACATTGGTAAATTACAAGCATGAAAAACTTGCTGCTTGTATTCGCCTTATTTTATTCTTCTTTTTGTCCTGCTCAAGATTCTGCCTACACCCGAAAAATGGTAGATAAACTTACTTCAAAAGAATTTTGGGGCAGAGGTTACACGAAAGACGGAATGAAAAAGGCTGCAGATTTCATTGCTGAAGAATATAACAAGCTGGATTTAATTCCCTTCGGCACAAGTTACAAACAGAATTTTAATTTTCCGGTTAACACATTTCCCGGAAAAATGATGGTAGAAGTTAATGAGAAAAAATTAATTCCAGGCAAAGATTTCATCATCAATAACGAAAGTCCGACGGTTAAGCTGAAAGCAGCCTTAAAGCAAATTGATAGTTTAAATTTTCAGGCAAGTCCAATATTACAAGTTTCATTAAAAGATAAACTCACCTGGTCTGTAGCTACCGAAGTTGGTGAGAAGACACAAATCCAAATCAATAGAAAAGCTTTGAATACTAGCCCGAAGCGGATAAATGTTGATATTGAAAACAGGTTCATTAGCAACTTCCAGGCTTCTAATATCTGCGGTTTAGTTAAAGGCACCAAATATCCCGATTCTATCTTAATGATTACCGCTCATTACGATCATTTGGGTGGCTTGGGAAAAGACACGTATTTCCCCGGAGCAAATGACAACGCTGCCGGTGTTGCTACACTTTTAAGTTTGGCGAAATTCTATGCTGCAAATCCTCAACCTTACTCTATTGGTTTTATTTGTTTCGCTGCCGAAGAGGCAGGCTTATTAGGCTCAAGATATTATACTGAAAATCCACTTTTGCCGCTGAATAAAATTAAATTCCTCATTAATCTTGATTTAGTGGGCACAGGCGAAGCTGGGATGACAGTGGTTAATGGGTCAGTTTATCCAAAAGCATTTTCCTTATTAAAGGAAATTAACGACCAGCATCAATATATTTCAAAAATAAATTCGAGAGGCAAGGCGGCAAATAGCGATCATTATTTTTTCTCTGAAAAAGGGGTTCCTGCCTTTTTTATTTATACTCAAGGTGGGCCTTCTGCCTATCACGATGTGTTTGATCAAGCCTATACTTTACCATTAAATAAGTATAATGATCTTTTTAAATTGCTGGTCAGCTTTAATAAAAAGTTAATGAAATAGCTTCAATTCTAGGATGAATTACCTCAAATTTTATATCAACGCCATCCACCTGTTGACGAATTGTTGATTAAGCTGTAAACCCTATTGGGATAAAATTTAAAGCCGTTGGGATAATTAAATATAGTGGCGAAGTTGTTCTCCTCATATTTGAATCAACAAAAAAAATAGATTCACTATGAAAACCATCCTAAACTTCAACTTCGCATTGTTACTATTGATCAGCATAGCGGTTAATAGCAAAGCCCAAAATCAAATAGAAATTGTAATTGTAGCTTCTTCTCACGATAACTCTAAATCGACACAAAATTTTCAGGCTATAATTGATAAACTTAAAAATTTTAAACCTGATATGGTTTTCGGAGAGTATCTGCCAGCAACAGATTATGCTACGCTAAGTGATGACCATTGGGCTAAACAAGGGTTTGCAAAAAAGGTTAACTACATTACCAGATTGAATCCAGGTCCACCAAAAAATAGTGCTGCTTCGATTAAGAAAAAACAGAAAGCGTTAACCTCTTTTCCATACTACCACAAAACAAGAATGGATTTAGCTGTTGAATATGCTAAAAATTGGGACAGGGGTAATTTCGATTATCAGATGTTTATATTGCAAAATGAAATGAAATCCAGGTTTGGAAAGCAAGAGCAAGAAACCTATGCTAAAATGTTTGGAAGCCTGGATTCCCTAAAAAAACTCGGGATCATCAGACCAGGAAGCGAGTACAGCAAAATATATTTTCCATTGATTTATCAACTCGGTCAGAACCAAATTTATAATATGGATTGCCAAACTTACGATAAACCTTGGGGTGAAGCTTGGGGTAAAATGGATTCTGCCTATAAAATACTGGCCCAAAAAGCTAAAGCAGATTCATTATCACCAGAAGGAAGAACAATGAGTGCGATAGACAAATATTGGGGTTATAGTAATGAAGAAGAAAAGAAGTTTTCTGCTGATGAATATGCAGGAATGGCTACAGCCAAATACGGAGAATTAATTGAAGCCTGGAACTTTTATGGCGGTCGCAAATTTTACGGCTATGCAGGTTTTCCTACCGAAACTTTAAAGGACATGGTGGCACAATGGACAAACAGAAACGAAGGCATGTGCAAAAACGTGATCGCACAGGCAAGAGCCAAAAACGCTAAGCGAGTAGTGGTTGGTGTTGGAGCAGCGCACCGGGTTTGGATGGAAGAAATTTTAGCAAAGAATCCCGATGTAAAAATCGTCAGCTACAACGACTTAAAGTAAGAACCACTACTTAATATTAATCCTCAAAGTTTAACCTTTGGGGATTTTTTCGTTTCCACCTTTGTAATTTTTTTGATTGCATTCGTAATTAACAAAATATAAAATCATCTTTACCTAAAGATTTAGTTGATAATTTTTGGGTGTGCCCTGTTTGTCACTTGGCGTGGAATAAATCGAGAATCTAAATTCATCACATTTCAAACCGAATTCGTCACATTTTTGAAAACCATTTAAACGTCAACACTAAATTAGCCCAACATTCTTACTTACCTTATATGAAGCAGCTTTTACTTTCTATTTTATTTTCTTTCTTCTTTTTAAATCTCCTGGCACAGAAGAACGGTAGTATGACTGGAATATTAGCCGATAGTGCCAACCACAAAACCACTTTGAATTATTCTACAGTATCGGTTTACAAAGTTGGCGATAGTGTACTTACCACGTATAAGCTTTCTGATGATAAAGGCACTTTTAAAATAAATAACCTACAAACGGGGATAAAATATCGCCTGGTTATTTCTGCCTGGCAATATGGCACTTACCGAAAAGAGATTGCGCTAACGCCAGAAAATCCGGCGTTAAACTTAGGTACCATTTATTTATCAACCAAGGCTAACGATTTAAACGAAGTGAACATTGTGGCAGAAAGGCCGCCTGTTATTGTGCGTAAAGACACAATAGAATTTAATGCAGAATCTTTCAAAACGCTCCCCTCTGCAGTAGTTGAAGACTTGTTGAAGAAACTTCCAGGGGTACAAATTGCCGAAGATGGATCAATTATGGTTAACGGTAAAGCAGTAAGCAAAATTCTGGTTGATGGAAAGGAATTTTTTGGAGGTGACCAGCAAATCGCAACTAAAAATTTACCTGCCAACATTATTGATAAAGTTCAGGTGGTGGAGGATAAGCAAGCAAAAAGGAGAGACCCCGATTTAACCGCGGCAGAGATTCCTCAAATTATCAATTTGAAATTGAAGAAAGCCATTAAGAAAGGTGCATTTGGCAAGTTGTATGCTGGCGGCGGCATCAAAGAACTTTATCAAGCGGGGGGTTTAATGAATTTTTTCCGCGATACGACACAGGTGAGTATTTTGGCCTATGGGAATAACATCAACCAGCCGGGCTTTAATCCAAATGATGTTCAACGTATTGGTGGTTTTAACCGAAGTGGTGTTAATTCAATGATGATGAGTTCGGGTGGCTATTTTGAGTTTAATGGAATTAGTTTTGGTGGAAGCTTTAGCGGTATACAAACCTCATCGGGCGGCGGCTTTAACTTTAATACCCTCACAAAAAAAGGCATTAAGCTAAATACTCAATATTTTTTCGGCCGCAATGATAATTTACTGGAGCGCTTAACCAATACGAACCAAACGCTGGGAAATGATCGGTTGATTACCAATGCAAATGAAAACACAAGCGCATTAACGCTTAAACATAATATTGCAGGTAAATTAGATTGGCAAATCGATTCATTAACTCAACTCACTATTGAGCCTTTTATCGTTTTAAATTCGAACAACGCTATCAGCACCAATCGCTCCACAAACACAAATGCTGCTGGCCAGCTGGTTAATAACTTGCAGAATATAAACGACCGAAATTCATCAAGTAATAAATATCAGCTGGTAGCCGATTTAAGTAAAGATTTTAAGAAAGCAGGCAGATCATTCAATATCGGTTTTGATATTTCGACTACTCCAAATCCAACCTTAAATTATAACCGAAGCATCAGTAACTTCTTCATTACCCCATCAATTTCAGAAATAGATCAGCTGCGGAACAATCAAATTGAGAATTTTCGATCGTACATCTATGCCAATTATAGCGAACCCATCAATAAAAAGTTAAGCTTTAAAATTGATTTAAGCGGAAATATTTTGAACAACGAAAATGCCTTGAGCACATTTTACAGGAACCCTGCAAACCAACTATATGATGTAGTAATCCCTAGTTTAAGCCAAACCGTAGAGCAGGCTGGCTTTAAAACGAACACGAATATTAGTTTGAAATACCGAATAACCAAAGATTTTAATATCCAACCTGGAATTGTACACAACTACATTTCATTAAATAACCTCTTTAGCAATAGCGCCAACATCGATCAGCGATATCATTTCATTTGGCCTTCGTTTCAACTGGTGTATAAAATTTTTAGGTTGAATTACGATGCCCGTTTTACAGAACCAAATGTAAGTTATTTGCAACCTGTAGCCGATAATACCAATGCCCTTTACATTAGAAATGGCAACCCTAATTTGCTGCCAGCAAGAATGCAAAGATTGAGTTTGAACATGTACAAATACGACCCGAAGTTGCTAGTTAATTATAATTTGTATGGTTACGGAAATTTCACCAAAAACGGCATCGTAAATACCACAATAATTAGCAATGGTGTGCAAACCGTTACTCCAATTAACGTGAGTGGCATTTATAATTTTAATGGTGGTGCAAATGGTTCGAAGGATTTTAAAATCAATAAAACAACTTTAAAAGTAGGCTTAGGTTTCTGGGCAAACTTCAATCATACGCCGATTATTATCAATAATATCAGAAGTGATGCAAACGTATTTTATGTTGGCCCTAATGGAAGTGTGAAATTAAACTTGAACGATGTTGTCGAATTAAACCAATCTTATTCCATTAACCTAAACCGCAGCCGTTATCAGGATGATTTTTATACTGATTTAAGTTACAATACGCAGAATAGCACTTCTGAACTGATTATCAGATATCCCAAAAAGGTAGTATTCGAAACCAATTTCGCCATCACTGCAAATACGCAACAAATTGCCGGTTACAACAATAACATTAAACTGTGGAATGCAGCAGTGACGTATCTCTTCATGAAAAATGACCGACTACAATTGAAATTAGCGTTGAATGATATTTTGCAAAGTAATGTGAGGCGATCTGTAGAGATTACCGGGAATAGCGTAATCGATTATCAAACCAATAATTTAGGCAGGTATGGAATGGTAACGCTGACTTACAATATCCAAAATTTTGGGCAGAAAGTAGGCGGAAGACAAACGTTTTTTAGCTTTTAAACTTAAAGCTTCATAGCTTGCGTGCAATATGCAGGCAAGCTATGACGAATTTATGCCAAGGTCATCTTCACCAAATACTGGTCTTCTCCATCGTCGAATATCATTTCACAGTTCCAGCCGGTTTCTGTTGCGATGGCTTTAATGGTTTCTTCATCTACATAAACCCAGTTAAACCAATCTCCCTTTTCTCCTCTGTATTCATATTGATAAGAAACTTCACCGTAATATTGATTTTGAGGCTTTGGCAAATCCTTATATAAATAATAAATATCCGATGAATCGAAAATTACCTGTCCGCCTGGATGGAGTAGATCTTTAATTTTGATTAAAAAATCTTTGAAACCGGCCAACGTTCCGGTTAAACCTATGCCATTCATTAGCATTAAAATGGTGTCGAACTTTTCTTGATAGGTAAAGACATCTTGCAGCAAAGCTTTTTTCACTCCACGATCTTTCATAATGTTAACCGCAGCTTCAGAAACATCAATAGCAGTGACATCGATATTAAAAGCCTGTAAAAGCAACGCGTGACTGCCGACACCTGCTCCGATATCTAAAACTTTCCCGTGACATAGATGCAATGCCTGAAGTTCCAACACGGGCATATCTTCATCATCACGGAAGAAAAATTCCAAGGGCATTTCTTCAGGCTCACCATAAGAATTGTGCAACCAGAGTGTATCGGCTTCGCCGGTTTTGTAAATATCAATAAGCGCTTTACCAAAAACATCCATGGAAGCAAAGATAGAAATTGGAAAATGGAAATGGAGGATAAGAATCAAAAGGCATCACCCTTTCGACTGGATCAAAGTCCCTAACATGCGGGAGAGAAATCTTTGAAGTATATTCGCTGGTCAAAGATTTCTCCACTTCGGTCGACATGACGGCCAGCCTAAAAATTAATCTAACTCAAATTCCTGATGATATTCCGGAATAGCCACATGTTTAAATCCATAGTCTTTTAATCGCGTTGCGAAATGCTGCTGAACTTCATACTCTCCATGCACAAGAAAAAGCTGCTTCACTTCCGCTGGATCCTGACAAGACAGAAACTGCAATAAATCTTCATAATCGCCATGCGCACTCATCGATTTTATTGCTTGCACTTCCGCCTTCACATCATATTCATCACGGAAAATTTCAACTACTTTTTTACCAGCAACCAATTGTCCACCCAGAGAATTGGGTTCACAATAACCCACCATTAAAATGGTATTTTTCTGGTTTCCGATATTGTTTCTGATGTGATGTTTCACTCGGCCAGCATCCGCCATGCCCGATGCAGAAATAATTACACAAGGACGTGGATCATCGTTCAGTTTTTTCGATTCTTCCACACTTTCGATGAAACGCAAGCCTTTGAATCCAAAAATGTCGTGGTCAACTTTTAAAACTTGTTTTACACCATTATTGTAAACCTCAGGATGGTTGCGCAAAATTTCGGTAGCTTTTGATGATAGCGGACTATCAACGTAAAATGGAACATCTGGTAATTTTCCTTTTAACTCCAAGCCGTTTAATGCATATAATAACTCTTGCGTTCTCCCAACGGCAAAAGCCGGTATAATTACCTTACCTTTTTTTGCGATACAGGTGTGATTAATGATTTCGTAAAGCATTCCTTCAATCGGATCGAGGTCTTTATGAAGTGAATCGCCATACGTAGATTCCATCAAAATGTAGTCAGCCTGATCGAATTGCTGAGGACTTTTCAACAGTAAATCTCCATAGCGACCAACATCGCCAGAAAAGGTAATCCTTTTCGTGTCGCCGTTTTCGGTAATAGTTAAATGAACCGCAGAGCTACCCAAAATGTGTCCGGCATCGGTGAGTTTCAAACGGATGTTTTCATCGATTTCGAAATCTTTCTCATATTCCACAATTTTCATCTGACTCAAAGTCTGGGTCACATCTTCCTCTGTGTAAAGCGCCTCTTCCATTTCTTCACCTTCACGTCGATGCTTATTTGAAAAATCAGCGTCCTGCATCTGGATTTTCGCTGAGTCCATCATTAAGATGCGAGAAAGATCCATTGTGGCGGGCGTACAGAAGATTTTTCCGCTAAAGCCATCGGCTACCAATTTAGGCAACAAACCGCAATGATCAATGTGGGCATGAGATAAAATGAGATAGGTAATTTTCTTGGGATCGAAACCAAAATAGTCATTTAGTTTATCGGTAACACGACCCATTCCCTGAAACAGGCCACAATCTAGTAATATCTGTGTGTTATTTTTTAGGGTAATAAGGTGCTTACTTCCCGTCACTGTACGGGCAGCACCATGAAAGGCAATCTTCATTAGATGGTTAGAATTAATGTAGCATAAAAATGCCGGATATTTCCGGCATTTCCAATTTCTTTAAGCGTGAACTTCTGAGATTTTATCTTTAACTCTCTCTGCTACCCCAGAGGCTTTGTCTGCTAAACCTGATGCCTTATCTGCTAATCCAGCTAACTTATCTTTAGAAGCATCTAAAAGATCAGCAAAAAAATCTGAAACCTTACCTTTTAAATCACTAGATGAATCTGATGATAATGCTAATGCAATTGTTGCGCCTAATGCTGCTCCAGCTAAAACGCCCACTATAATTTTTGTCTCTTTTTTCATGGTTTTCGTTATTTAGTTATTAAACATATTAACCCTTAAGGTGTTTTAACTTTTTTTACCTTGCAAAAACCAAACCACAATGAAACAAGTATTTTTTATCGATTTAGATAACACGATTTACTTTACCAAACCGAATGAAGATGTTTTGATGAAAGGACTGTATGATTTGCTTGAGAAGCAAGATTTAAAACTCACTGACGAACAATATGTGGCCGCAAAAGCGGAAATGCTAAGAACACCATTCTTAAAAGTGGCCGAAAAATACGAATTTCCAAAAGAGGTAACCGATCGTTTAATTGATTATCTATCGAATAGAGAAGTCACCAAAGCATTAATTCCGAGTGATGATTACCATTATATAAAAAGTTTAAAGGGCAGAAAGTTTATCGTTACCGCCGGTTTCCCTAAACAACAGTATTCAAAAGTGAAAATGCTAGGAATAGCTGATGATTTCGAAGATGTTCAAGTTGTTGATGTAGCTGTTAGCAATAAAAAACAGGCATTCTTAAATTTAATTGAAAAATTTAAGCTGAATACTGAAGATATCCTGATCATTGGCGATGATGCAGAATCGGAAATTAAATATGGGCTGGAACTTGGCATCGAAACTTTTTTGCTGGATCCTGAAAATCTTCATCCAAACGCCAAAAGCACCTATATTGGAAAAAATTTAAGTCAGCTGCGCCAGGCTGCGGGGCAATAATTACCCAAAAAAGTCCCGGTTTTCACCGGGACTTTCCATTAATCTATCCTCTGCCACCTCTTGATGGCCTGCCACCTTCAGCGCCACTTCTTTCGCCACCACCTCTTTGTTGTTGAGGGGCCGATTCAGTTCTTCTTTGTTCCTGGCGTTGTTGCATTTGTTGCTGTTGTTGTGCTCTTTGCTGTTGCTGTTGCGCATCACGTTGAGCCCTTTGTTGCTCTGCCTGCTGACTACGTTGCTGCTGCATTTGCTGATCACGTTGAGCCCTTTGTTGCTCTGCCTGCTGACTACGTTGCTGCTGCATTTGCTGATCGCGTTGAGCCCTTTGTTGCTCCGCCTGCTGAGAACGTTGCTGCTGCATCTGCTGATCACGTTGTGCTCTTTGCTGTTCTGCCTGCTGACTGCGTTGTTGTTGCATTTGCTGATCGCGTTGAGCTCTTTGTTGCTCCGCCTGCTGACTGCGCTGTTGCTGCATCTGTTCGTTGCGTTGTGCATTTTGTTGTGCTGCCTGCTCTGAACGTTGTTGTCTTTGTACATCTCCTGAGCGATCGTTATTTCCTCTCGTCTCATTTTGAGCACGTTGCTGATCCTGACTCATGCGATCTTGCTGATTACGTTGCTGACGCATTTGGTTTGCCCGTTCCTGATCTTGGCCTCTATTTAAGTTGCCATCATTATTACGTTGGTCAATTCCATTTGAATTGCCTCTGCTCGTACGGCCATTTGCGTTTCTATCGTAAGTTTCACCCCTATTATTTGGTTGATTATTGTCACGACCGGCGTTAGCTTGATTTCCTCTGTTCGGTTGACCACCACGGTTATCGTTTCTGTTTCCAAAGCGATTATCATTATTTCCCCTTTGATCATTATCGCTGCGATTGCCGTTATTATCTCTGCCAGGTTGATTACGGTTTGCGTAACCTTCATTTCTTCCACCTCTGCTTATCCCAGCATTTCCCTGCTCAAATTTTCTTGGCGCTGCGTTGCGGTTATCGGCATTACGCTCTGGTCTTGGTCTGTAAATCGAAACCTCCCTTCCTCCAACTCTACTTGCACCCGGGCGATTACTTTGCGCATACCTGTAAACAGTTACATCACGATTAGTTGCTCTTCTGATATCATCAATCCTCGGACCGCCATAATAAGACCTTCTGTTGTAAACGTAGGTATTATTGATGATCGTAGTATTGCGGATGTAAACATTGTTACGGCCGTAATCGTACCTAGGGAAAGTATTTATATAAATATTACGCTGAGGGATAAAGTTCCAGCAGAACTCGGGAACTGAATAACGCCTTCCAAAGCTTAAATTAATGCTAATGCTTGGTGCCATTGGTGCCCATCCATAATACCCATCGCCACTTCTCCAATCTACCCATGCTGGTCCCCAGTTTGTATCTGGCAACCAAATCCACTGGCGGTAGCTGTTAATTACCCAACGGCCATAGTGAAAAGGAGCCCAACCCCAATCGTAGTTCGAAACCCAGGTATTTCCATATTCTGTCATTGCCCAGCGGCCATTGGTATAATATGGGCGAAATTCGTTTTGGTCGACATCAGGACGCCAAACATACCCGTACTGCGGATCTTGAATCCAGGTACCGTAAGGAGAAAGTTCATCATAAAAGGTTTGCATAGAAACATTCCCTGTGCTATAACCATCATCCTGATAATTGTCTTGATAGTCTTGTGCCCTGACTAAGGTGGTGGTTCCGGCAAGGAGCCCAAAAAGCCCCAGCACAATTGCCGATTTTTTCAGTGTTTTCATTTGTGTGTTTATTTAATAACCTAACTTGTGTGTATCAATTAGAGAACCAAAATTCATCAAGGTTTAATATGCTTGCATAGTTTTTCGTTTTTTGGCCTGATATTGCCTCTGAAGGCATATTTAACTAATATTTAACGTTTTAAGCGAAGGTTAATTGTGCAGAAAATAAGTCAGCTAGAAATAATATTTGCTACACCACTGTTTAGAAAATAGATTATATCGCATTAACGCAAAACTTTAAAACTAAAATTCTGTTTATTGTACCTATTTTTGCAACATGCAAAACGGCACCTTATATCTTATTCCTGTTCCTCTGGCAGAAGAGGTTTCACACAAAACTTTCACTCCATATTTGGTTGATACCATCAATCAGATTGATACTTACATTGTGGAGAATAGCAAAACAGCCCGTCGCTTTTTAAAGGAGGCAGGATTAAAAACACCACAAAAAGACCTCATTGTACACGATTATGGCAAGCATAACCGCACAGATTTAGGACAGTTTTTTAACGAACTAAAGGGAGGAAAAGACGTTGGCCTGATGAGTGAAGCAGGTTGTCCGGGCATTGCAGATCCAGGTGCAGAAATTGTTGCTGAAGCACACAAACTTGGCATTAAGGTAGTTCCTTTGGTTGGCCCAAGTTCGATTTTGTTGGCTTTAATGGCTTCAGGATTTAATGGACAAAGTTTTGCTTTTTGGGGATATTTACCCATAGATAAAGAACAGCGCACCAAACGGATTAAAGACTTAGATTTATCAGCAAGTCGCTATAAACAAACACAAATTTTTATCGAAACGCCTTTTCGTAACAATCAGCTTTTTGAAGAGGTGTTAAAAAGTTGTAAACCCAACACGCAGATTTGCGTAGCCAGCAACCTCACTGCTGAAGACGAATTTATCAAAACCCAAAGCGTTTACAATTGGCGCAAAGAAGAAATTGATCTTCATAAAAAACCTACTATATTTTTGATGTATTAAAACAAATGGCCTGTGACGAACAGGCTTTTTTTTTAATGAATCCGTCGGCTAAAGCCGGACGGCAATTAAGGGCATATGTGCAGTGGAAAAATTTTAACGCCACGGTCTGTGTCCTCAAAGCCCGAAACAATAAATCGAGATCAAGGGAAAGTATTTCCAATGAAAAAAATTGAGAAGATTTTTTTTTAAATTGTAAACATTTCAAGGTTAATCAATGTCATGATGATGCAACTAGAATTTGCGCAAAAGGCAAAAGAAATATTTTCAAAAAATGAAAACGTAACCGGTTTAGCTGTAGGCGGATCGTGGCTAAGCAACAAAATAGATGAATTTTCTGATTTGGATTTAATTGTGGTAACAACAGAAAAGATTACCGATGATAAAACTCTGATGATGCAATATGCCAAAAGTCTGGGTAATTTTTTATCTGGCTTTACTGGTTAACATGTTGGCGAACCCAGAGTTTTAATATGCCTTTACGACAATCCGTTGCTACATGTAGATTTAAAATTCGTTACGCTGGAAGAATTTCATGTCCGGGTGGAAACACCTCATATTCTTTTAGATAGAGATGGCCAACTTCAAAGGAGCTTGGATAATTCGGAAGCAAGCTTCCCTTTTCCAGATTACCAGTGGATTGAAGATCGGTTTTGGACCTGGATACATTACGCATTGTTGAAAATCGGTCGAGGTGAATATCTGGAAGCTTATGATTTTTTAGGTTTTTTAAGAATGGTTGTATTTGGACCACTGCTGCATATCAAAAACGAAAAATTGCCCCGAGGCGTAAGAAAAGCTGAAATGGACTTAATGCCAAAAGATTTCGAAGGTTTAATTAGCACGGTTTCGAAGTACGATAAAGCCTCAATAATGATTAGTTTGAAAAATGGGGTTGAATTGTATAGGCAACTTAGAACATCGCTCTATAACAACACAGTTGACATCAATGAAGCTGCCGAGCAGAAGGTAATGGACTATTTCGAAGATATCGAAAAAAGGTAGCAAAGTGATATTACAAATCTCGACTAGCGTCCTTCAATCTAAAATTGAACAGACCTCTTCATTTCCCTTTCGGCATGATGAGAAAAACGCAAGCAGTAGCCATTCCTAAAACTCCAGAAAGATGATACGCTTTGCAAAGTAAATAGCTTTACTAACCTGTCCACCTAAACTGGATTGCAGCGGTATCGCCCGATTTTTCATCGGGCATTTAACGGAAAGCCAGACGAACGTTTAAATCAACAACTGTCTTTGCTTTCCAATCCTCATCATTCGTTAATCAACGAATAAAACGTCGGTCAATCTGGAAATAAACAATTAATTTCTTCACATTTTCTGGTGGAAAACTTGATTTTAAAAATCGTAAAATACGGCAAATCCTAATTAGCTTTGCTGCCTTTAATATTGAATACATTATATGCTAGCTCATCATAAAATAATTGCTGCAGAATTAAAAGTTGCAGAAAAACAAGTAACCGCCACCGTAAGTTTATTGGATGAAGGTGCAACTGTGCCTTTCATTTCACGTTACCGTAAAGAATTAACAGGAAGTTTAGATGAAGTGGAGGTAGCGGCAATTCGAGATCGCGTTACGCAATTAAGAGATTTGGACAAACGCCGTGAAGCGATTCTAAAATCGATGAACGATCTTGGCAAATTAACACCCGAGTTGGAGCAAAAAATTAACGAAGCTGAAACCATCTCCTTACTTGAAGACATTTACCTGCCTTACAAACCTAAGCGTAAAACAAGAGCTTCGGTTGCAAAGGAAAAGGGTTTGGAGCGTCTGGCATTGCAAATTTTCAATCAGAAAAATTTCGATTTAGACGCTGCGGCTGATCAATTTTTAGATGCAGAAAAGGGTGTTAAGTCTTTGGAGGAAGCCCTGGCTGGAGCACGCGATATTATTGCGGAAATGATTTCGGAAAATGCAGAGGCCCGAACCAAAATGCGTAGTTATTTTCAGGAAAAGGCTGTTTTCAAATCTGAAGTAATTAAAGGAAAAGAAGAAGAAGGAATAAAGTATAAGGATTATTTCGAGTGGAATGAGCCTGTTAAAACGGCCGCATCGCACCGTGTTTTGGCGATGCGCAGAGGTGAAAAAGAATTGATTTTGAGACTTGATGCTTTACCACCGGCAGAAGGCGCCATTGAATTACTTGAAAGCCAATTCATATTGGGCCATAATGCGGCTTCTAAACAAGTGCAACAGGCTTTGGAAGATGGGTACAAGCGTTTACTTGAACCGGCAATGGAGACCGAACTTCGGGTACTGACCAAACAAAAGGCAGATGAAGAAGCCATTCGGGTTTTTGCCGAAAATGCCCGCCAGTTGTTATTGGCAGCACCAATGGGACAAAAAAACGTACTAGCTATTGACCCGGGTTTTCGTACTGGTTGCAAAGTGGTTTGTTTGGATAGCCAAGGTCAACTAGTAGAGAACACCGCCATTTATCCGCATACCGGACAAGGAAATGTTAAGAATGCTGAAATTTCCATTAAACAACTCTGCGAAAAGCACAACGTTGAAGCAATTGCTATTGGCAATGGAACGGCAGGAAGAGAAACAGAAGCCTTTATTCGTGGGTTCAACTTGCCTAATATTACCATTGTGATGGTTAACGAAAGCGGTGCATCCATCTACTCTGCATCCGAGGCTGCCCGAGAAGAATTCCCCACACAAGATATTACCGTTCGTGGTGCTGTTTCAATCGGTCGCCGGCTTATGGATCCGTTGGCGGAGTTGGTAAAGATCGATCCAAAATCAATCGGTGTTGGGCAATATCAACATGATGTTGACCAAAATAAATTACAGGCTAGTTTAGATGATACCGTAGTAAGTGCGGTGAATGCCGTTGGGGTAGAATTAAACACGGCATCGAAACAAATTCTTGCTTACGTTTCTGGCTTAGGCCCAACATTAGCCCAAAACATAGTTGATTACAGAAATACTCATGGTGCGTTTAAAAACCGTGAAAGCCTTAAAAAAGTACCCCGTTTAGGCGATAAGGCCTATGAGCAGGCTGCGGGTTTCTTGCGCATTCGTAATGCGGAAAATGTTTTAGATACCAGTGGCGTTCACCCTGAAAGATATGCTGTAGTTGATAAAATGGCCAAAGATTTAGGTACAACAATTTCTACTTTGATGAAGGATAGCCAGCTACAAAAGCAAATTAAACCGCAGCAATATGTAACTGACGAAATTGGCTTACCTACGCTAAACGATATCTTAAAGGAGCTGGCCAAGCCAGGTCGCGATCCACGTGAACAGTTTGAGGCTTTTAGCTTTACGGATGGCGTAAATGAAATTAGCGATTTAAGAATTGGCATGAAACTGCCGGGAATTGTAACCAACATCACCAATTTTGGTGCCTTCGTAGATATCGGTGTTCATCAGGATGGTTTGGTTCACACCAGTCAGTTGGCTAACCGTTTTGTGGCTAACCCGAACGATATTGTTAAGGTACATCAAAAAGTAGAAGTTACTGTGATGGAAGTTGATGCGGCTCGAAAACGAATTTCATTATCGATGAAAAGTGACGGTAGCGTTAAGCCTGATGGGGTTAAGAGCAAAGACCAAGGAACAAAGAATAAGGAGCAAGGATCGAAGAACAAAGAGCAAGGAGGAAGGAATAAAGAGCAAGGAGGAAAGAGTTTTGCGCAGAAAACTCAGCCAGTAAAAAAAGAAGCTGATGGTGATTTGCAAGAGAAATTGGCAAAACTAAAAGGGATGTTTAAATAGAAGCTTCCCAAAACTTAAACAAAAAGCGGAGAAATCTTGACACATGGAAGTGTTTTATCAAGAATTCTCCACTTATTCAATCGACCGAATTATTAAATTAATAGTCGTATTTATGCGTATAATCGGCGGTTGAAGTAACAGTGATATTTTGGTCGTTTGTAACCACATCGCCATTAACCTCTGCTTTAAAACTAATTTTAAACGACGGATTGTTCGCACCTGGGTTTAAGCATTGTTGGCTGGTAGTTACTAACCTTAAAGGCGTAGTACTTTCAATTACATAGGTTTTTGTAGCACCCAGAAAATCGTTTTTCCCTAAAGAAATTCCTGTTTCATTGTTTTTGGTAACGCCATTAACCTTCCAAATAGTTTTTGCGTTATCGAGTGTAGCACCTACAAAAACGAAGGAAACATAATCTTGTTCTTCTACCCCATCTACAGTTACGGTAAACTTGAAGTTTTTATTTTCAGAATCTCCAGGAGTGTTATTGCTGTCTTTTTTGCAAGAAGATAATACGGTTAACGTGAGCAACGGCAAGATTGTGAAAAGTACTTTTTTTAAATTTTTCATAGAAAATGTGTTAAATAATTTTCCCTTGAAAAAACAACAACTATACCAACGGACGCGAACTTAATTCATTTTATAACTCCGAAAATGTTCCCAAAAGTTAACTTTCAGATTATCAGAGCAAAACTTTAAGGAATAAAAATGTAACTTTAAAATTACATTTTACCAAACTGATAAACATGGCTGTAAGAGTGTTTAAATCCTCATACAGTTCTATTTATAAATTTTGAAACTTATCTTTATGTTCGATTCTTGTTTTTGGTAAACTTTCAGGATAATTATTTTGAATAAAAGTAATCATCGATTCGCGAACGTAACACCTTAAATCAAAAGCCCTTGAAGAGTTGGAGGCACTCATTAAAAATCGGATTTCAATAGAGCCATCTTTATTTGTATCGGTAACCTGAACCACATTTACTCTTTTATCCCAAAGGGGATTATCAATTAAAAGCCGCGTGAGCTCCTGGCGTAAAGGTTCAATTGGAATGGTATAATCCATATACAGGAAAACCGTTCCAAGCAAATCAGCAGATACACGGGTCCAGTTTTGAAAAGGCTTTTCGATGAAGTAGGTAATCGGCAAAATCAGTCGCCGTTGATCCCAAATGCTCACCACCACATAGGTTAAAGTGATTTCTTCTACCCTTCCCCATTCACCCTCCACAATTAAAACATCGTCGATTCTTATCGGTTGTGTAAAAGCAATTTGGAAACCTGCTAATAAATTCCCCAATGATTTTTGTGCGGCGAAACCGATGATAATTCCACCGATTCCAACACCAGTAAGTAAACCTGCACCAATTTTTCTCATGCTTTCAAAACTGAGCAAAATAATAGCTGCTGTAATGATAATGATTAATGAAACGATAAATTTTCTAACAAACTGAAGCTGGGTACGTATTTTTCTCTCTTTGAGATTATTTTCTTTGTTAAGATCATATTTGAGATAAAAGAAATCTTCTAATACATTTATTAACCGGATGAGAATAAGTGCAAATACTGCGGTCAATGCAATCTCTATTGCTTTATCAATATGCTGTCGGGCAGTAGAAGACATCACCATCAAATCCAAAGAAGAATTTAATAACAATAAGGGAATGAATACCGCGATAGGTTGCCGAAGGTGTTTAATCGTGGATTTGATAATAATGAAATCCCACCAACGCGAAAGCAAGAGGAAGGTTTTGTGGACAAGGTATTTAAGAAGCAAGCCAACCAAAATGGCTATGATACCGATAATGAAGTTTTTAACGAAAATAGGAATAGGATAACCAAAAAAGTGGTCAAGATACTGCATAAACGAAATTTGTTGGTTAAATAATAGAAATTACTCCTATGTTTAACAACAGCGTTTATAGTTTGTTTGCGAAAGAATTTTATGAGGTAGAATACCAGTAAAAACGCGGCGAAGCAAATGGTTGAACCACTCCATGTAAGAATAGTCTCGTTGAGCTAGCCGAAACGCAGAATAAACGTCTTCGACAGGCTCAGACTGACAAATTTAAGAAGATCGTTTTTAAATTTCCGCTACAAATTCTCTAATCGAAGCCCCAGGATCATCGGTCTTCATAAAATTTTCTCCGATTAAAAACCCGTTGAAGCCTGCTACTTTAAGTTCTTTTATGGTTTGCGGATTACTAATGGCACTTTCCGAAATTTTTAGAAATTCATCTGGAATTTTGTTCACCAAATCAAATGAAGTTTGGATATCAACCGTAAAATCGGCGAGGTTTCTGTTATTTACACCAATGGCATCAAGATTAGGGCAAATGCTTCTTTCCAGTTCTTCGAAGTTGTGCACCTCTAACAATACGTTCAGGCCTAAATCTTTCGCAAATTTCCCATAATCGCTGATTTGCTTTGGAGTTAGAATTGCAGCGATTAACAAAATGATATCTGCGCCCCAGGCTTTGGCTTCCAAAATCTGATATTCATCAATCATGAAGTCTTTGCGAAGGATGGGAATATTGTTGGCTGCTCTTGCGGCCAATAAATCATCGGTTTTCCCGCCAAAAAAATCAACATCCGTTAGCACAGAAATTGCAGATGCACCAGCATTATTATAAGCAAGCGTAACTTCAGCAGCATCGGCTATGCCATTTATTAAACCCTTTGATGGCGAACGGCGCTTGAACTCGGCAATGATTCCGGTTCTATCTTCAGCCAACAAAAACTTTTTAAAAGAATAAGGTGTACGCTTAAAGTGATCAGCTTTTTCCAAATCCTGTTTCGAGATGAGTCGCTTTGCATCAGCAACTTCTTCTTTTTTACGTAATACGATCTTATCTAAAATATTCATGTGTGATTCTAAATCATGTAATGAGAAACTTGTCACGCCAAAGCAGCGCACCTACGTTCGATTTTAAACCGGCCTAACAAATTTTTGGGGATTTTCTATCCAAGCCAAAGCACTAACTTTAATACAAAAATTTTCAGCCGGTGTTTTTGTTTCTTTTTGACATCAAAAAGAAAATAGCCCGTCCCGCTAGGGCTAAATTAGCTCGTTAACCAGTTTTCCATCATTTGCCTCCCGTGCTCTGTTAACACACTTTCGGGGTGAAACTGAACCCCCCGAACATCTAAGCTTTCATGCCTAAGCGCCATAATTTCGCTCTTGTGGTCTCTGGCGGTTATTTTTAAACATGATGGAAAATTTTCTTTACTCACCACCCAACTGTGGTATCTTCCAACATTTATCGTTTGCGGGCACTCCCAAAACAAAGGTTCATCTCCATCTACCACGGTAACTGGCGTGGCAATTCCATGCATTGGTCTGCCGAGGTTTAAAAGCGTACCGCCGAAAGCTTCTGCTATGGCCTGCTGACCTAAACACACCCCAAAAATACTCTTTGTTGGCGCATAAGTTTTAATTACATCCAATAATAATCCAGCCTCTTCCGGAATCCCAGGGCCAGGAGAAAGCAATATTTTATCGTATTGTGCCACATCAGCCAATTCGAATTTATCATTTCTCCAAACTACCGCTTCGTAGCCGACTTCGTTAATTAAATGAACGAGATTATAGGTAAAACTATCATAGTTATCGATCACTAAAACAGTTTTTTTGTCTTTATTTTCCATTGATAATCTTTATTTTATAAACACATTATCCGTTTTCATCCTTAAATGCCTTCGGCCATTTGCAAAGCTTTACGCAAGGCCGCAATCTTATTATTCACTTCCTGCATCTCCATTTCCGGAACAGAATCTGCCACTATTCCTGCACCGGCCCGGTAGTGCAATTCGTTATTCTTGCTCATAAAAGTCCTGATCATAATGGCATGGTTAAAATCTTCGTTAAAACCCATAAATCCGATTGCGCCGGCATAAAAATTACGCCCAAGCTTTTCATTTTCATCAATTAGCTGCATGGCTTTATATTTTGGGGCACCACTTAAAGTTCCTGCCGGGTAAGTATCTGCCACCACCTTAAAAGCACTTACGTCTTCCTGCAAATGTCCGCTTACTTTACTCACCAGGTGAATCAAATGGGAATAATATTGCACTTCTTTAAACGATTTTACTTCTACGCGATTACAATGACGACTTAAATCGTTTCTGGCCAAATCAACCAACATCACATGCTCTGCACTTTCCTTTGGATCCTGCTCCAACTTTTTCGCTTGCTCTGCATCTTCGATATCATTACCACTGCGTTTAAAGGTTCCGGCAATTGGAAAAATATTGGCGGTATTATTTTTAATCGTGATTTGCGCCTCCGGAGATGAACCAAAAAGCTTGAAGTTGCCATAATCAAAATAAAACAAATATGGCGATGGGTTAATGGAACGCAAACAACGATAAACGTTAAATTCATCACCAGAGAAAGCCTGTTTGAACGCCCTTGAAGGAACAATTTGAAAGACATCACCTCTATAAATATGCTTCTGTAGTTTTTCTACCAAGTCCATAAAACCCTGGTCGGTTAGGTTTGAGCTTTCCTCTCCCCGCAGCTGAAATTTGTATTCCGGATAGTTTTTGTTCTGGATGAGATACTCCATCTTTTCCAATCCACCTTCTTCTTCTCCTTCAAAAGTATTTTTGAAAAGGGTGATTTCATTTTTGAAGTGATCAATTGCAATGATGTAGCGATACAAATGATACTGCATTTCTGGGATCTCCTCTCCTTCCGGAGTTTCAGAAATGAATTTAATATCTTCGAAATGCTGAACGGCATTCCAGGTAAAATACCCGAATAAACCGCTTGAAATAAATTTGATTTCAGGCAATTCTGTTTCTTTAAACTGATCTTTGAAATCGGCTATTTCATCAATTAAATTTTTGCTTTCCTTTATTGTTACCGTTCCGTCTGGGAAATAAGTTTCTAAACGACTCCCTTTTAAAACAATCCCGGCAACGGGTTCTGCACAAACGAAACTCATCGAGTTTTCACGACTATGATAATCAGAACTTTCAAGCAATATGCTGTTCGGATACACATCGCGTAAGCGTAAATAAATGCTCACTGGCGTGGTAGTATCGGCAAGCATTTTTTTGTAAGTGGTATTAATTTTAAACATTTTCTATCGTCATTGCGAGGAGGAACAACGAAGCAATCTCCTCTCTGTAATTTTTTTAAAAACAAAAGCCCGGCGTGTGGTTCTACGCCGGGCTTTAATGGTTCAATTAGGTTTAGGTTGATAAAAATATTTTCCTCATACGCAGCCGGCGCAATTCTGTTTTGAATTACTTTGCCAAAGCCAGGTATGTATATTGTTAATCATGTGCGACAAAAATATAAAGAATTTTGAATAATGGAAATATTTGTGAAATTTCCTATAAACATTAACCTTTTAAAAAAAGGGAAACTCATTTTTGAATTGAATTTCCCTTACCGAATTGGAAATTTATTTACCCAATCTCTATCGAAACGATAATCTGCTATCAATAAAGCACTAGTTTTTAAGAGATCCCGAAAAATGATCTTCCTGGAACGTTTTTCGTCATTATTAAAATCGAAACAACAATTAGCACCAATGCCAGGCCAAAGAAAATTGCAATGGTACGGTGTTTGGCTACCGCATCTGCAACCTTTTTCGATCTTGCATTACCTACAGTAATTAAAATGATTGCAATAAGCATCATAGAAGTATGTTCTACCTTGAAGTATCTTCCTATTGCATCGCTCATAGGCAATTTTGTTAAAGGGCTAAAAAAGAACAAAACCAATCCGATAAGAAATTGAATGTGAGCACTAATTAAAGTGAATACATTTAACTTCCGGTTGCCTTCTGTATAAGTTTTATTGCCAAACCACCCCGATAAAGCGTTAACAACGGCAACAACTAATAAAATTAATACGATGTAGCGCCATCCAGAGTGCGCAGATTTTAAAATATTGTACATTTTGATCTAATATGTTTGTTCAAAAATAGGGAATAATTGTAAAAAATAGGATATTGAGTGCAACCAACGTTAATTTATATTAGTTTTAAACAAAATAAACCCCTAAACTTATTATGAAGAAAATTTTACTCGCTATCGCGATGGTATTTTCGACTACAATCTTGTTTGCACAGCAAACAACTTTCCCGGTAAACGGATCTTTTGATACCAGGCCAGGCATGTTTGCTTTTACAAATGCAACAATTGTGGTAAATGCCAACCAAACTTTATCAAATGCAACGCTTCTAATTAAAGGACAAACCATTCAGGCTGTAGGAGCTGGAGTTGCTGTACCAAAAGGATATGTTGTGGTGGATTTGAAGGGCAAATTCATTTATCCGTCAATGGTAGATGCTTTTTCAAGTTATGGAATTACAGAAGCACCTGCACAAGCAAGAGGATTTGGCGGTCAGCGTCAGTCAATATTTGTTTCTACGAAAAAAGGCGCTTATGGCTGGAACGAAGCCATCAGACCTGAAACGTATGTAAAAAACATTTTCTCGGTTGATACGAAAAAAGCAGATGAATTACGCAAGGCAGGCTTTGGCAGTGTGAATGTAATCAGCCGCGATGGCATTGCCCGTGGTGTTTCTGCAGCCGTAAGCTTAAATGAAGGAGCTGATAATGCTGTTATTTTGAAAGATCAAACCGCAGCCAATTATTCCTTCAACAAAGGAACCTCATCAAACGATTACCCTACTTCTTTAATGGGCTCCATTGCTTTGTTGCGCCAAACCTATTACGATGCGCAGTGGTATGGCAAACAGAAAGACGAATACAATATTTCGTTAGATGAATTTGGCAAGCAACAAACCATGCCCCAAATTTTCGAAGTTGATGGATGGCAGAACGTTTTACGTGCTGATAAAATTGGCAAAGAATTTGGCAAAAAATTTATTATCAAATCTGGTGGCGACGAATATCAACGTATTAACGAGGTGAAAGCAACAGGCGCAAGTTTGATTATTCCGCTATCTTTCCCTAAAGCTTATGATGTAGAAGATCCGGCAGAAGCCAGAAATGTAACGCTATCGCAAATGAAAGGTTGGGAGTTAGCACCAACAAATCCAGCTGCTTTAGAAAAAGCAGGTATTAAGTTCGCTCTGACTGCTTTCGGATTAGAAAACAGCCGTGATTTCTGGGCGAACATCCGCACTGCGATTGAAAACGGTTTGACCGAAAAACAGGCGCTTCAATCCGTAACCTCAATTCCTGCAGAACTTTTGGGCATTAACGATAAAGTAGGCTCACTTGAAAAAGGCAAAGTCGCTAACTTTTTGATTTCATCAGATAATTTATTTAAAAACGGCAACATCATTTTTGAAAACTGGGTTCAGGGAAAGCGTTTCATCGTAAATAAAATGGATGTGAGTGATGTGCGTGGCACTTATAATTTAAATGTGGATGGCGTTGGCGCTTTAACATTAAAAATCACGGGTACAGGCGGCGGCTCAACTGCAGCCATCGAAAGAGCGGGAACTGATAGCGTTAAAACCACTGCAACTTTTGCCAGAAATGGCGATTGGGTAAGCATTAACTTCAACTTAAAGAAAAACCCTAAAGGTGATGTTCGCTTAAGCGGATACATTACTTCGGCTAATCCAATCACCGTAAAAGGCGAATCTGCACTGGCAGATGGATCTACGGGAAAATTTACAGCTACCTACAAAGAAGCGGCTAAAGAAACGCCTAAGAAGGAAGATCCTAAACCTACACTTGCAGTGGGTTCACTGATATATCCTTTCACCGCTTTCGGCGCCGCGGAATTGCCAAAAGTAGAGACCGTTTTAATTAAAAACGGCACCGTTTGGACAAATGAAAAAGACGGCATCCTTCAAAATGCTGATGTACTTCTAGAAAACGGCAAAATTAAGGCTGTTGGAAAAAATCTTTCAACGGGTGGCGCCAAGGTAATCGATGCCACTGGCAAACACATTACCGCGGGCATTATTGATGAACACTCGCACATCGCTGGTAGCGGCGGTATTAATGAGGGTGCGCAGTCAGTTTCTGCCGAAGTTCGTATCGCGGACATTATCAACTCCGAAGATGTAAACATTTATCGCCAGTTGGCGGGAGGCGTAACGACTTCTCATATTTTACACGGTTCAGCAAACCCGGTTGGCGGTCAATCGCAATTAATTAAACTGCGCTGGGGTAAATCGCCGGAAGAATTGAAGTTCGCTGGCGCTGATGGTTTCATCAAATTTGCACTGGGCGAAAACGTAAAACAAAGTAATTTTGGCACCGGTGCCCGCTTTCCGGTTACACGTATGGGTGTAGAGCAAACTTTTGTTGATGAGTTTACCCGTGCCAAAGAATATGAGAAAGCGATGAAAGTGAAAGGCAATAGCGTTCGAAGGGATTTGGAACTGGATGCCATTGTTGAGATTTTAAACAACAAACGTTTCATCACCTGCCACTCGTATGTTCAAAGCGAAATCAATATGTTAATTCACGTTGCTGATAGCCTTGGATTTAAAATCAACACTTTTACCCACATTTTAGAAGGATATAAAGTAGCAGATAAAATGAAAGCGCATGGTATTGCCGGTTCTACTTTTTCTGATTGGTGGGCTTACAAAAATGAGGTTGCAGAAGCGATTCCATACAACGGCAAAATTATGCACAATGTAGGTGTAACCACGGCCTTTAACTCTGATGATGCAGAAATGGCTCGTCACCTGAACCAGGAAGCAGGAAAGTCGGTGCTTTATGGTAACGTTCCGGAAGAAGATGCATTAAAATTTGTGACTTTGAACCCGGCACGCATGCTGCACATCGATGATAAAGTAGGCAGTTTAAAACCTGGAAAAGATGCTGATGTAGTAATCTGGACTGCCAATCCGCTTTCGATATATGCAAAAGCAGAAAAAACTTTTGTTGATGGCGTAGCATATTGGGACATTGAAAAAGACGCTCAGGTAATTAAAGCACAGCAAGCTGAAAAAGCCCGTTTGATTCAAAAAATGTTAGAAAGCAAAAGTAAAGGTGGCAAAATGCAACGCCCAATGGGTGATGCTCCACGCCTGTACAATTGCGAAACTCTAGAAAACTATTCAGCAGAATTAACCGAAAAAGAACATGCACACTAACATGAAAACCTATTTAATGAGTCTGGCTTTTTCGGCATCAAGCCTGATGTGTTTTGCACAAGCAAACATATCGCCAGCAAAAAAACAAACTAAAACCATTGCAATTAGCGGAGCTACGGTACATGTGGGCAATGGAACAATAATTGAAAACGGAACCATTCTTTTCAGCAACGGAAAAATTATTTCTGTTACGGCCAATGGTCAGGTGCCACAAGATGATGTAACCAGAATTGTGGCAACAGGAAAACATGTTTACCCAGGCTTTATTGCAGCAACAACAAACTTGGGGCTAGCAGAAACTGAGTCGATCAAAGCTACGCTGGATTTCCAGGAAATTGGCGATTTCAACTCGCACATTCGTTCGATTGTAGCTTACAATACTGATTCGAAAGTGCCGGCAACACTGCGAAGTAATGGTGTATTAATGGCACAACCTACTCCACAAGGTGGAACGGTATCTGGAAGTTCTTCTGTAGTACAATTGGATGCCTGGAACTGGGAAGATGCAGCAATTAAAACGGATGATGCCATGCATATGAGCTGGCCGGTAACGCCACGTTTTAGAGGTGGCTTTGGTGGTTTCGGCAGGCCACAAATGTCGGCAGAGGCTTTAGCAGAACGAACACAAGCTGCCATTGCACAATTAACATCGTTTTTTGCAGAAGCTAAGGCTTATTCGGAAATGGGCAAACCGGAGGTAATTAACACCCGTTTTGAGGCCATGAAAAAAGTTTTTTCTGGGCAAGAGAAATTGTTCATTTCAGCAGATAGCCAAAAGGATATTGTTGCCGCGGTAAACTTTGCCAAAAAATTCGGTATTACGCCAGTAATCACTGGCGCTGATGAAGCTTATTTGGTGATCGATTTCTTAAAAGAAAACAACATCAGTTTAGTGGTAAAACAACCTCATGCTTTGCCAAACAATAATGATGACGATGTAAATATGCCCTATAAAAATGCAGCGGTTTTAGCCAACGCTGGTTTAAATGTAGTGTTAAGTATAGATGGTTATTGGCAGCAACGCAATCTGCCTTTTATGGCCGGAACGGTTACCGCATGGGGTTTGGACAAAGAGAAAGCCTTGTCTACCATCACGCTAAATGCTGCAAAAGTGATGGGCGTAGATAAAACTACCGGAAGTATTGAGGCAGGAAAAGATGCCACTTTCTTCATCTCTGCAGGCGATGCTTTGGACATGAGAACCAACAAAGTGGAACAAGCATTTATCCAGGGAAGAGATATCAATCTGGATAATTTGCACAAACAACTGGACAAGAAGTTTAGCGATAAATATACTGCTGAAAAGAAGTAAGCTAACACCAATTTAACAGAAACGGCCAATATTAACTTATTGGCCGTTTTTTATTTTAACACTAGCCCATAAATAAGACTATTTCATAACGATTGTTCTATTGGTTAGTGTCTCCAACAACCGTAATAGTGATGACTTAAAGTTTCGGTTGGTGGGGGGACCTGCCGATAAGTTGCTTCATGCCATTTTTAAGAAGCTGATGCCATTATCGTCATCAAAAAGATAAGTCCAATTTTATTCTATCGGTTGGTGTCCTCACCAACCGAAAAACTGGCGATTTTCAAGGTGCAAAACCAACATTGCAGTTTGTTCTATCGGCAGGTCCCCCCACCAACCGTAATAGTGATGACTTAAAGTTTCGGTTGGTGGGGGGACCTGCCGATAAGTTGCTTCATGTCATTTTTAAGAAGCTGATGCCATTACCGTCATCAAAAAGCTAAGTCCAATTTTATTCTATCGGTTGGTGTCCCCACCAACCGAAATATTATACATATATTGCTTTTATTCTCCCTAAATATCTTAACTATAATTATGAATATTTTCCACAAGAGACAGGGACAAATGGATTATAATTATCCATATTTCTACACAGATACAATCTGTGATTTTAAGCAGCTACTTGCTGATGATTTGTGCAAAATGATTGTGATCAAATCGCTACAATATTTAAAACAGAAAAAGATAGTAGAAATTTATGGTTATGTAGTAATGCCAAATCACATTCATCTCATATGGAACATGTTAAAATTAAATGGAAAAGAAAGTCCTGCTACAAGTTTTACAAAATTCACGGCCCACGAGTTTAAAAAATATTTAGCATCAAATTCCCCAGGATTGCTTGAGGCATATCTATCGGAAAAAGGAGATCGCAGTTACCAATTTTGGAAACGAGATCCACTAGCTATCCCATTAAGTACTGAATCGATATTACTTCAGAAATTAGATTATATCCATGACAATCCAGTTAAAGAAAGGTGGAGACTGTGTGACAATCCAGAAGATTACGTGTGGAGTAGTGCAGAATTTTATGAAACTGGGATTGATCGTTTTGACATTCTACCCATTTCAGAGACTAACTAGGTTTAGGTTGGTGTACTTGAACTATCTGTCGGTGTCTTCGGCATACGAAAAACTGGCAATTCTATCAATTTGAAACCAACATTGCAATTTAAGATTTCGGTTGGTGAGGACACCAACCGATAAGATGCCTCATGTCATTTTATAAGAATTGATGTCATTACCCCCATAAAGCTAACACCAATTTAACAGAAACGGCCAATATTAACTTATTGGCCGTTTTTTATTTTAACACTACCGCATAAATAACATCATTTCTAAACGATTTCATAATATAAAATAGAAACAATCTTAACACAACTCATAGAATTTTGCATCATAAAAAATCGAAACTAATCATGCTGAAATGCTTTTGAACAGCAGCCTAAACTCAGGCGGCTTGATAAAGGCTTCGCAACCTATTAAAAATCCAACGATGATGAAAAATCTACTAGTCGCATTAATGCTACTACTGTCTTTTGCAACCCGATCTGCAATGGCACAAACAACACAAGCATCCATATCCGGTATTGTAACCGATGAACAAAAGAAACCCATCCCCGGTGTTTCCGTTGAAATTAAAAATAACTCTACTGGTTTCACTACCAGAACTTCAACCAATGCCCAGGGAGAATATACATTTAAAGAGCTTCCTTTAGGCGGCCCTTATACTGTAAAAGCTGTTTACGTGGGTTTCGGCGAACAAACTAGAACAGGATATATGTTAAACTTCGGCGATGTTGCCAGAGTAGGCATCACCATGCAAGAAGCCGCACAAAATCTGGAGGCCGTTCAGGTAGTAGCTTCAGGTTTAAGAAATAAAGTGCAGAATTTTGGCGCCTCGACAGAGATTTCTGCCAAGACAATGAACCAGCTGCCTGTTAACGGCCGTAACTTCTCCAACTTGATGGATTTATCTCCATTGAGTCGTGGTGGTGGTATTGCTGGTCAGTTAGGCTCATCTACCAACTACACTATTGACGGTATGAACGCTAAGAACCCAACGTCTGCAGGAAGCACAACCAGCCGTAGTGGTGCGCCATATTCTATTTCTATTGAGGCAGTTCGCGAGTTCAAGGTAGTAACCAACCAATATGATGTTACTTTAGGAAGAGCCGGCGGCGGTACAGTAACAGCGGTAACCAAATCAGGAACGAATACAGTTAGCGGTAGTGCTTTTATGTACGGAAGAGCAGATTGGTTAGCTTCTCCTTATGATATTAGAGGTGTAAAACGTGATAACGATTTCTCAACTTATCAATATGGCTTCACCTTGGGTGGACCGATTATTAAAGACAAATTACATTATTTTGTGGGATGGGATCACCAAAGAGATGCTCGTCCGCTTATTATTGCAGACATTAATGGTCCTGCTGATGAGGCAAGATTTAGAATAACCAATAGCACCTTACAGGAATTTGCTGGAGTTGCCCGTACTAAATACGGCGTAGCTAGTAGCGATCAGTATGGTTCATTTGATAAAAAGCGTGGAACAGATGCAGCTTTCGCCCGTTTAGACTGGCAAATCAATGAGAAAAACCTGTTAACTATTCGTGATAATTACACCAACGATAGAAATCCCCTAGGACTGGCAGACAATACGGCCATCAATTTCTTCGAAAGTTATGGTAATGACAAAAATGTTGATAACAGTTTATTGGCCACTTTACGCTCAACCGTGAACAGTAAAGTCACTAACGAATTGAAAGTTCAACACCTATACACCTTTCAGGCAAGTACACAAAATGACCAGTTGCAATATGCGATACCAAGAGCAATTGTTCGGAATGTAACTTCAACCCTAGCTGATGGAACAACAGGAAATACAGCAATTCAAATTGGTGGTCATCGTTTTGGCCAGGAAGGTTTCACCAATAACGTGCTTCAATTGGTAGATAATTTCTACTACAACACCGATAAAGTGAAATACACTTTCGGTGTTGATGTAATGTATACTCATGCCAAGTCGCTTTATGGAAGTGAAGTAAACGGACGTTTTGAATATACAAACGGAGGCGCCACGGCTATCCAAAACTTCAACAATCTTGCTCCATATCTTTACTATCGTGAAGCGCCTTTGGTGGAAGACCCAACGGTTAAGGCCGGAATCTGGAACATGGCTTTATATGGTCAAATGCAAACTAAGCTAGCTAAAGGTTTAGACTTTATTGGAGGTTTGCGTATGGACTATAGCTCTTATCCTAAATCGCCGTTAAACCAACAATTGTTTGACGCCATTGGTGTTAGAACTGACCATGAGCTGAAACAGTTTCTTATTCAGCCAAGAATTCAGTTTAACTGGGATATCAATGAAAACAGAACAGATTTTGTTCGTTTCGGTGCAGGTATCTTTGGTTCAGACATCAATAACTACATGACTATTAACAACCTAACTTTCGATGGAAAGCATTTTGCTACCGTGGATGTTCAAGGAGCTGATGTACCAAGACCGGATTTTATCGGTTATAGAAATGGTGTTGCTGCACCTACTTTAACAGCTTTACAAGTACCAACCATTAATACTTATGCTGAAGATGCGAAAGTACCCGTAATCTACAAAGCCAATTTATCTTACAGTAAATTAATTACCGATAAATTTAAAGTTGGCATTACAGGTTACGCAAGTTTAGGCCGTAATAACTACATGTATGTAGATAGAAATATGGTGGCTAATCCTTTCTTTACCATTTCAAATGAAGATAATAGAGGTGTTTACGTTCCTACTATCAATGCCTCAAACGGTGTTGTAGACTGGAAAGCAGGCCGCTTATCAAATAAGTTTGGACGTGTATTAGAAATGAACAGTAAAGGAAAAGTAAATCAGTTTGCAGTGGTGTTAGACGCAACCTGGAATTACTTTAGAGATGGTGAAATTACAGCAAGCTATACCTGGAATGATGCAAAAGACAATACTTCTTACAATGGAAACGTAGCAAATACGGCAACATTATCACTTCCTGTAAAAGATGATCCGAGAGATTTAAGCAGAATGTCGTATTCAGATAATCACTTCCGCAACAAAGTAGTAGTTTACGGTACGCTACCAACTTTTTACGGCGTAACTATTGGCGTTCGTTATTCAGGCATTGGCGGTACTCGCTATAGCTTATTATCGGGCACAAACACCAATGGTGATTTCGTAGCCACTAACGATTTAGCTTTTATTTTCGACAGACATAATACTGCAGTTTCACAAACAGTTCGCACCGGCTTGCAAGCCATTATGGATAATCCATTGGCCAGCCAAAGTTTGAAGGATTATATCAATAAATATTCAGGCCAAATTGCCGAAAGAAATGGTGGAGAAAATGGCTTTTATGGTATTGTAGATTTAAGAATCAGTAAGAAATTCAAGCTTTACAAAACTCACACACTTGAAATTTCTGGTGATATCTTCAACTTCGCCAACTTATTAAACAAGAAATGGGGCGTGAATGAAACCTTGGGTACGCAAGCGCTTTACGCTTTAAACGGACGTGCTGCTGTACCTGCAACGGGTACTACGCCTGCCGTTCCTGCAATACCTGCTTATTTTTCAGATAGCAGAACTTTCAACTACCGCGTAAATAACGCAGGTATTGTTAACCCAAGTGGCAATCCTTACCAGTTTCAAATTGGTTTGAGATACGGATTTTAGTCATTGAAAGATAGACTGTATCTTTCCAAAAAGTCATAAAAAAAGGGAATGGATTTTTATCCGTTCCCTTTTTTTATGTTTGCACTACAAACAACAAAACTTTAATGGGATTATTATTAGACTACCTGAAAAACCACAAGTGGATTGTGGCTTTAGCGCTATTGCTTGCAGGTTTAAATATTGGCTTTTCACTTTTAGATCCATATATCACCGGAAGAATTTTAGACAAATTCATCAATCAAAAAGATAAATTAACTTACAGCCAATACCTATGGGGCTCGCTCGGATTAATTGGCCTGGCCATTGGCGCAGCAATGGTTTCGCGTATCGCTAAAAACTTTCAGGATTACTTCACCAGTGTTATCGTTCAAAAAGTTGGTGCAAAAATGTATGCTGACGGTTTACAGCATTCTTTAAAATTACCTTACCAGGTTTTTGAAGATCAGCGAAGCGGCGAAACCTTGGGTATTTTACAAAAAGTACGTTTAGACTCCGAGAAATTCATTACCTCTTTCATCAGTATTTTGTTTGTGAGTTTAATCGGGATGATTTTCGTCATCGTGTACTCTGTTTCCATCAGCTACAAAGTAACACTGGTTTACTTTACGGCTATTCCAATTATCAGTTTTGTAAGCTGGTTTTTAAGCCGCAAAATAAAAACCATTCAGCGCTCCATTGTCGGCGAAACAACCGCTTTGGCGGGTTCTACTACTGAATCACTGAGAAACATTGAACTGGTAAAAAGTTTGGGTTTGGCCGATCAGGAAATTGAACGTTTAAATAAAACCACCTACAAAATTTTAGGTCTGGAATTGAAAAAGGTAAAATATGTTCGCAGCATGAGCTTTGTTCAAGGCACCACTGTAAACCTGGTTCGCAGTACAATGATCTTGGTTTTATTGTTGCTTATCTTCGATAATGCCATTACTGCTGGTCAGTATTTAACTTTCTTGTTCTATTCGTTTTTCCTTTTTGGCCCATTGCAAGAACTTGGAAACGTAATTTTAGCCTGGCGTGAAGCAGAGGTTTCACTGGGCAATTTCAAAAAAATATTAAGTACGCCAATTGACAAAAAACCAGAGAACCCGATTTCCATCAATAAAATTAAAGATTTAACTTTTAGCAATGTTGGTTTCAAACACCAAACTGCAAACAGAAACGCTTTAGAAAACATTTCATTTAAAACGCAAAGTGGGCAAACCATTGCCTTTGTTGGTCCATCAGGAGCAGGAAAGTCTACCTTGGTAAAATTGTTAGTTGGCCTTTATCCAGCTAAAGAAGGTGAAATTTTATATAACGGCACCCCAAGTAATGATATTGATTTAGATGCACTGAGAGAGAAAATTGGTTTTGTAACGCAAGACACGCAGTTGTTCTCGGGCACCATCAGGGAGAATTTACTATTCGTAAACCCAACTGCAACCGATGAAGAGTGTTTTAAGGTTTTAAACCAGGCAGCTTGTCAAACTTTGCTGGCCAGAGCCGACAAAGGTTTGGATTCGTTAATTGGTGAAGGGGGCGTTAAAGTTTCCGGAGGTGAAAAACAGCGGTTATCTATTGCCCGGGCCTTACTTCGCCGACCAGATATTTTAGTTTTTGATGAAGCCACATCATCGTTAGATTCGATTACAGAAGAAGAAATTACCAAAACCATTCGTTCTGTATCCGACTTAACCGATCACATTACGATTTTGATTGCCCACCGTTTATCAACCATCAAACATGCTGATGTTATTTACGTTTTGGAGAAAGGACATATCATCGAACAAGGTTCACACGAAGCGTTGATCGCTCAAAATGGATTGTATCAAGCCATGTGGCGACAACAAATTGGCGAAAGAATTGTTGAAGTATAATAAAACTTCATCCTATGTTAGTAGCACAAATTGAAAGCAACGAAATCGGCATAATCATTATAATTGGCGCCATTTTATGGCTGGCGCTAATTTTAACCGCACTTTATCATATCTCCCGAAACAAAGGAATGCTCTTCCCGGTAAAAGCGCTATGGTTTGTGATCATATTGCTAGCTCCATTTTTAGGTTCAATTATTTATTTAATCTGGGGCAAGAACAGAAAGTTTTAGGCTTTTGGCTTTTATCCAGGGTTGAATAGATTAAGGATTTGGAAAGCAATAGCAGGAATACTTCGGTTAGTTTCAGCCCCGCTGTACCTTCAAGCGCTATGAAAAATAGCGGCTTTCCGTCCCATCGGGTTTAGTCTGCAATGCGTTTCGCTTAAGCAGAAGTCTTTTACACTTACACCTGAGCTAGTTTCTAACGAGGGCAAAATAGCAAAACGATTCCTATCGTCTAATTGCAGAATGCCCCCCTAACTAAACCTGACTGTACGAAAATCCTTTATGTTGTTAGCATTAACCCAATCAGCATTAACCAACACAAAAAGATTGCAGGAAAGGCAGGGCCACAAGTCACTAGCAGCAGCGACGAAAGTTTTCAAATATTTATAAATTAACCTTTATCGGTTTGTTCATTGATATCCTGCAGACTCAATTTGGTAAGAGATTTAGTTTTTAACCAGGTAATAAAAGCTATTCCGATAGTCATACTGCCGCCAAAAACCACTGCAGGAACTAGCCTCATATATTTCGCCGTTAAACCCGATTCAAACTCGCCGATCTCGTTTGAAGAGCCAATGAACATGCTATTTACCGCTGAAACGCGACCCCGCATATGATCGGGCGTAAGCAGCTGCATGATGGTTTGACGGATAATTACGCTGACACTATCAAAAGATCCTTCTAAAAACAAGAAGAAAAGCGTGAGGTAGAAGTTTTTAGATAGGCCGTAACAAATAATACTCAAACCAAAGCCTGTTACAGCAATGAGCAAATTTCTCCACGGCTTGCCCATAGGCGAAAATCTCGTCATCAAAAGCATTGTAATCACCGCTCCAGATGAGGCTGCTCCACGCATCATGCCCAAGCCAAATGAACCTAAATGAAAAACATCCTTCGCAAAAATAGGAAGCAGTGCCACTGCACCGCCAAAAAACACGGAAAAAAGATCTAAACTCATTGCCCAAACCATCATTTTAGTTTTAAAGACAAACGAAATTCCTTCTTTTAAACTGTGAAAGATATTTTGTGTTGGCGCAAAGGTGGCCGGATGCTTTTTAAAAGTGAAGATACAAACCAGTGAAACCGACACCAGAAAAACGATAACGCTATAGGCAGCGGTAATACCCCAAAGCCAATTTATGAGCCCACCAAGTAAAGGACCAATAATGGTGGCCAGCTGCCAGCTGCTGCTACTCCAGGTGCTCGAATTCGGGTAAAGTTCTTTTGGGATGATATTGGCCATCAATGAAAAGGTCGCTGGTCCGAAAAAGCCACGAGCCAAACCGATACAGAATACTAAACCGTACATAATCAGGACAATCAGATCTTCTTTCAGATTCAAATACTGACTGGTGATGATAAGCATGAGCACCGAAGCAAGCCATACGCCAGAAAATATTTTAATCAGCAAGCCACGTTTCTCACTTTTATCTGCAATGTAACCTCCATAAAGTGCAATTCCGATCGCAGGGATTGCTTCGCACAAACCTACCAAACCAAGCTTTAATGCATCATGGGTTAAATCATAAATATGATAGCCAATAACTACCGCCTGCATCTGATAAGCCAGCGTAAAGAAAAAACGCATTCCTAAAAAAGAACGAAATTCTTTAAAACGTAATGCTGCGAACGGGTCTTGTTTAACTATAATGGGGTTGGAATCTGAATCTGCCACGAGAAAATATTTCCTACAAAACTAATGTTTGAAAAATTAAAAATCGCAAATGAATTAAATTCAGATTAAAAACGTTACCAGGATATGATGCTAAGAGATCTTGTCAAAAGAGATGCCTCTCTCTAGTTTTTGTAGATGCAGTTTCAAAACTCTATTTTCAGGCTTTTCCAATTGTGGATCATCTGAAAAAAGTTCGATAACTGTATTTCTAGCTTCAGATAGGATAATTTGATCCTTGGCCAAATCTGCGAGCTTCAAATCAAGCACCCCACTTTGTTGGGTTCCTGAAATATCGCCGGGACCACGAAGTTGTAAGTCAATTTCTGATATTTCGAAACCATTATTGGTTCGAACCATGGTTTCTAAACGTACTTTACCTTCTTTACTGAGTTTATTTCCGCTCATCAAAATGCAAAAGGATTGCTCTGCTCCCCTCCCAACTCGACCGCGTAATTGATGTAATTGCGAAAGCCCAAAACGCTCAGAATTCTCAATCACCATAACAGAGGCATTGGGAACATTCACGCCAACTTCAATCACCGTAGTAGCCACCATGATCTGGCTTTTTCCATCAATAAATTGCTGCATTTCAAATTGTTTATCCGCGTTTGGCATCTGTCCGTGTACAATGCTAATTTGATAATCCGGGCGAGGAAACTGATAGCTTAATTGTTCCACTCCTGCTTCGAGGTGTAAAAGGTCCAACTTTTCGCTTTCTTTAATCAACGGATAAACGATATAAACCTGTCGGCCTTTAGCAATCTCCTGTTTCATAAAACCGAACATTCTCAATCGCTGGCCTTCAAACAAATGCCTGGTTTCAATAGGTTTTCTTCCAGCAGGCAATTCATCGATAATTGAAACGTCGAGATCGCCATAGAGTGTCATCGCCAGCGTACGCGGAATCGGCGTCGCAGTCATCACTAAAATATGTGGAGGGATGACGTTCTTCCGCCAAAGTTTTGCCCGCTGCTCTACCCCAAAGCGATGTTGTTCATCAATAACTACTAAACCGAGATTTTTAAATTGCACTTTATCCTCAATTAAGGTATGAGTTCCGATCAGAATATCTATTTCTCCATTCTCCAGTTGCTCATGGAGGATTGTCCGCTCTCTTTTCTTGGTACTTCCGGTTAGGATGGCCACCTTAACCAAATCATCAGTTACCAATTCTGTAATGGATGCAAAATGTTGTCTGGCCAAAATTTCGGTTGGAGCCATCATACAAGCTTGATAACCGTTATCGTTTGCTAAAAGCATACTCATCAAGGCTACCGCTGTTTTGCCACTACCTACATCGCCCTGAACTAAGCGATTCATTTGAACCCCACGCTGGGTATCGATTCTAATTTCTTTAACCACACGCTTCTGGGCGTTCGTTAGTTCGAATGGCAGAAATTCTTTATAAAACCGATTCACCTTTTCGCCCACCTTATCAAAAGTTACCCCTTTGAATTTTAGCTGCCTCAATTGCTTGTTATGCAATAATTGAAGCTGAATAAAAAAAAGCTCCTCGAACTTCAATCTTCTTTCCGCAGCGTTTAAATCCTGCTGATTTTTTGGAAAATGAATACTCAATAAAGCCTTCTTTTTATCTGGTAACTGATACTTATCAATTATATACTGAGGTAAGTTTTCCGGAACGTCTTTAACAACCTGATCGAGCAAGCCAGCAATTAAACGCTGTATACCTTTAGAATCCAAGGTAAACTTTTTTAGTTTCTCGGTAGAATTGTAAACGGGCTGCAACGTTAAATTGCCCCTACCTACAGGTTTGTTTTGGTAAAGCTCCATTTCTGGATGTGAAATACTGAAGGTTCCATTAAATAAAGTCGGTTTGCCGAAAGCCACATAAGCCGTTCCAACGGTAATGTGATCGTCTACCCATTTCAAACTTTGAAACCAAACGAGTTCCATGATACCCGTTTCATCTTTGAAAACAGCTATAATCCGCTTCGTCCTTTTATCGCCAATAACCTTTTTGCTGATTACACGACCAATAATCTGAATATATTGTGAATCGGGATTTATTTGATTGATTTTAAAATACTGGGTACGGTCGATATAGCGAAAAGGATAGTGCGAGAGCATATCTTGAAAAGTGAAAAGACCTAAATCCTTTTTCAAAACATCGGCACGACTTGGTCCCACGCCTTTTATAAATTCAATTGGTGTATCTAAAATCGACTGAAACAAATTTCTAAGCTTTTTTGTAAACAATGCTTTTTAGCAATTGTGCATTAAAAATAACAATCGATAACAGCAATAGCAAATAGGCGAAAAGCTGATGCACATCTATCGGTTCCTTAAAATAGAAGAAGGCAACTGCGAAAGCAACGATAGGATTTAGATAGATTAAAATCCCTAACGCGGATGATGGCATTCCTAATAAAGCATAAGCGTTTAAAAAAAGTGGGATAATGGTAAATACCGCAGCAATTAAAAATATATGCGACCAGAAAAAAGCATCTGCAGGAAACGTATTTTCCGTAAACAAATACATGGGCAACATCATCAGGCCTGATAAAATTAACTGAACACCTAAAAAATTCAACTTATCAATATCCTTAATCACTTTCAGCACAATAACATAAACTGCATAAAATGATGCGATAAGTACTGCCCAAAGCACTTCACGTAAAGAGCCAGTGGCTAACAAGGCAATACTTACAAATGCGATAACCAGTGCTATTACTTTAGTGCTGGTTAGCTGTTCTTTTAGGATAACAAACCCACACAAGGCTGTGATAAGAGGGCAAACCATATAAGCAAAAGCGGCAGCCTTCAAGCTTACACTGTTCACTGCATAGATGTATGTAAACCAATTTCCCGTTATTAAGAATGCAGAAAGAACAGTTAATAGCAAGAACTTGGTTTTACTGGATGATGTTAAATTCTTAAAAAAATTAACATCATTTTTTAAGGCATCTCTCCTGAAAAGTAGAATAATTGTCCATACCATTAAAATAGAAACAAATATCCTGTAATAAAGAATCTCTTGAGGGGGGAAACCCTTAATGTTCCGTAATGGGATAGACATTGTACCCCAGATAATGTAGGGTAAAATGCCAGCTATAAAGTATTTGGTTTTAGCGGTCGCCAAGATTATTGAACGATCGCAATTACAGAAATCTCTACATTAACATTTTTAGGCAATACCGATACTTGAACAGTTTCACGAGCCGGGAAATCAGCTGTAAAATATTGTCCGTAAATCTCATTAACCTGAGCAAAGGTGCCCATATCTGAAAGAAAAATAGTTGATTTTACAACGTTATCAAAAGATAATCCAGCCTCTAAAAGCACGGCTTTCAAATTGCGCATTACCTGATGCGTTTCTTCTTCGATATTAACCAAATTTAGTTCTCCATTTTCTGGATTAATGGCTACCTGACCTGAAACAAATAAAAAATTGCCCGCTTTTACCGCTTGGCTATATGGCCCAATCGGAGCTGGAGCGTTTGTAGTAGTGATGATTTTTTTCATAAATTTTATTTAGAAAGCCATTGAACAACTTTATAGATTATACCTGCAAGAAAGATAATGATCGCCAATGCATTGATGAAATGCATAATTTTAATGTTGATGTTATTTGGCCTGTTAGGATCTTTTCTCCTGAAGAAATACATAATACAAACTTAGATAAAAAGCTTTATACAGAAAATTAAAAGGCATAAAAAAAGTCCCGATTTGCATCGGGACTTTCTATTAAACTTTATATTGAAATACTAGTTTCTAGAAGTTTCAACACGACGGTTTTGGATACGACCTTCTTCAGTATCGTTAGAAGCAATTGGATTAGCTTCACCCATTCCTTTAGTAGCAACTTGACTAGCGTTAACACCAGAGTTTACTAAGTAAGTTTTAACAGAATTAGCTCTGTCTTTAGATAATTTCATGTTATATGCAGCAGTACCTTCGCTTGAAGCGTAACCGTTTACAGTTACTTTACCACCGTTTTCACGTAACACTGAAGATAATTTATCTAAAGTTGGATAAGCTTCAGTTTTTAAAACTGATGAGTTGAAATCAAAACCGATTTTTTCGAAACCAGTTACATTAGAGTTCTGAGTTGAATCAGCTTGGAACTTAGGAAGTGGACATCCTGAACCATCAACAGCAGTACCTGCAGGAGTTCCTGGGCATTTGTCGAATTGATCAGCAACACCATCACCATCAGTATCTTTTTTCAAATCTTCAACAGATTTCTCTACGTTAGATACACGGTTTTTCAAAGCTTCAACTTCTTGACGTAAAGTAGGATCTTTTAACTCATCGTACATAGTAGCTAATGGGTTAGACCACTCTAAACTTGGTTTTGCAGAAGAACCTAAAGAGAATTCTAATCCAGCATATCCGTAAGAGAATTTATCTTGTGAAGTACCTTTAGCATAAGTTCCATCTAAGTTATCAGCATCAACAAAGTTCATAGTGTAACCTAAATTGAAGTTAACACGCTCTGACACTTTGAATTTAACACCAGCACCTACTGGAATGTAGAAACCTTTTACGTAATCATTTCTTTCGCCAGATTTAACAACGTTATTTCCGTTTTCAGAGTTACCACCAGCATTACCTTTCCAATCAATTACAGTACCATTTGCTAAAGTAACTTTTGGTGCGTAAGCCATGTAACCGTAACCAGCAGTTAAGAAGAAACCAACTGAGTTTTCACGACGTAAGAAATCGATAGAACCTAAGTTTACAACACCACGTAAATCAACAGCATATTGTAATTCAGTTTCGAATTCTCTGTTTGTAGAACCTGCTCCATAAATAGTAGCATCGTTTGATCCAGAAAGTTTACCACGAGTACCGTTTAATTCTAAAGCGAAAGAGTGCCCTAATTGTTTACGGATATTTAAACCGTAACCTAAGTTAACATCCCATCTGTTGTAATCATTGGTGCTGCTGATTGGAGCGATTGGCATAAGAACACCACCGTTCAAACCGATTGACCAAGTTCTGTACTGTCCTCTACCACCAAATACCTTGGTGCCAGAAGTTGTTGCAGGTGCATCTTGAGCGACAGCAAGAGTAGCAACTCCTGTTAATGCCACTAAAGAAAGCGCAACACTTTTCTTTAAAGTAGAATAATTCATAATCTTTTTTTCTTTTTAAGGGTAAACAATCTAATTGATTAATTTTTTAGTAATCGCAAAATTAAACAAAAATTTAAATTTTCAAACTTTTATACAAACTCCGTTCCAAACTTCTCTCTAATTAATCATTTTCTTACATTTGAGCATTACCTTGTTAAAACTGTAATTATCATGAAATATCCTCAAATTGATCAGTCACTTTTTATATTAAACAGAACAAACTATGCTAAACAACTTAAAAACAATTCGTTAGCTGTATTTAATGCTGCCGATGAGTTTCCTAGAAGTGGTGATCAAAATTTTATCTTCAAGCAAAATCCAGATTTATTTTATTTATCAGGAATTGATCAGGAACAAACAATATTACTTCTATATCCTGATTGTCCTAATCCTTTGTACAGAGAAGTCCTGTTTTTAAGACAGACTAACGATTATATTAAGGTTTGGGAAGGATATAAATATACCAAAGAGCAGGCAAAAGCTGCTTCGGGCATAGAAAACATCTATTGGTTAGAAGATTTTGATAATATCCTGCACAGCATTGTTCATTATGCAGATAACATTTATCTCAATACAAATGAAAATGATAGATATGCACATTCAGTTCCCTATCGCGATGTTCGTTTTATCGAACAAATGCGCTCAAAATATCCATTGCACCATTACGAGCGCTCCGCTCCAATTATGCGTGGTTTGCGGGCTGTAAAGTCTCAGCTTGAAATTGAACTGACTAAAAAAGCCTGTGCCATTACACGTGATGCTTTTGTAAGGGTGTTGAAATTTACTAAACCTGGAGTAAAGGAATATGAAATTGAAGCTGAAATTATCCATGAATTTATAAAGCAGGGTGGAACAGGACATGCATATACACCAATCATTGCTTCTGGGCATAATGCAAATATTCTTCATTATAACGATAACAATCAGGAGTGTAAAGACGGCGATGTGATTCTCTTTGATTTTGGGGCTGAATACGCTAATTACAATGCAGATATGAGCCGGTCAATTCCTGTAAACGGAAAATTTACCCCGAGACAAAAAGAAGTTTACAATGCAGTTTTGCATGTAATGAAAGAAGCTACTAAACTCATTGTGGCCAATACTGTTTGGAATACCTATCATGAGCAGGTTGGAGAGATCATGTCTGAGCAACTGGTTAACTTAGGTTTGATATCTACAACTGATGTTAAAAATCAAAATCCAAATTATCCAGCCTACAAAAAATACTTTATGCATGGCACATCTCATCATTTGGGAATAGATGTACATGACTTTGCCGGGCGGTACACGCCATTTGCGGAAGGAAATATATTAACCGTAGAGCCTGGTATTTATATCCCTGAAGAAGACCTGGGCATTCGGTTAGAAAACAACATTTTAATCACTGCCAATGGCAATATCGACCTAATGGCTGATATCCCTGTAGAGGCTGATGAAATTGAAGACATCATGAACAGCTAATTCGGGGGAAACTTTATACCGACTAATGATAAATCAGTTGAAGCTTCACGCTCTCTTATTACTCATCACTACTTAACCCCCGGTTGAGTAGTGCGTAACCCTTAGGGTTAACAAAGGGTTAAGAATAGGTACACAATAGGTAATCAAAGGGTTAACAATAGGTATAGAAAAGGTACATTAAGGGTTAACCTGGTATAAGGAAAGGGCTAACCAGTTACCGGTTGATTTCCAAATTCTGCTGCAAAGCGATAAATATTAAAATCATCTTTTAATAAGGCTGACTGAATCTCTTCTCGCAGCCTTTTTTTGTCTACATCAATCATTTTCTGATTTTGAATCAGTCGCCAGGCTTTCTCCGCGAAAAGAAATTCTTTTCGTTGGTTAGAAACCTTAATGGGTTCTGAAATCCATTTACATAATTCTTCAACGCCAATGTTTTTATCCGCAACCGTTTTTAATATTGGTATCGATTTTACACCTTTATGAACGATCTTTTTTAAATTGTTCGCAAAGGTATCGGCTCCTGCCCTATCGGCTTTATTAATCACAAAGCAATCGGCGATTTCCATTAACCCTGATTTAATATTTTGTACCTCATCTCCTGATTCTGGAACCAATACCACAATTGTTTGATCTGCAAGGCCTGCAATTTCGACTTCGGATTGACCTACTCCTACCGTTTCTACAATAATTAAATCAAAATTCGAAGCTTTTAGCACATCAACCATTTCAATGGTTTTAGCCGAAATACCTCCCAAAGCGCCTCTGGTTGCAAGCGAACGAATAAAAACATTTGGATTATTAAATTGTGAGGCCATCCTGATTCGATCGCCCAGTAAAGAGCCAAAATTAAATGGCGAAGTGGGATCGATGGCCAGGATCGCTACACGTTTGCTTTCAGCAGTAAAATGATTTGTAATTGCGTTAACCAGGGTGCTTTTACCAGCACCAGGCGGGCCGGTAATACCAACCACCACTTTAGGCGATTGGCTATCCAGATTTTTCAGAATCAAATCAGCCGGCGCAATATCATTTTCAACGAGCGTTAATGCCCTCGCCAATGTCTTGTAATTACCGGCTTTTACTTCACTTAAAATGGATAGATGGGTATTCATCAATAAAACTATCTTTGTACAAAGAAACAGATTTATTTTTCAACGATTGTATCAACCCAGCAAGAAACAATCTAAAAACATTGCGTGCATGAAAGTAAGTGGCTTTAGCTATATGAGAAACAGTTTTAAGTATGGCTATCCAGTAATCGAATCTATCAAATCTATATTACCTTTATGTGATGAATTTATTGCGGTAGTTGGAAAATCAGAGGATGGAACAAGAGAAGCCATTGAAGCTATCGGATCAGACAAGATTAAAATTATAGATACCGTATGGGATGATTCACTTATTGAGGGGGGAAAAGTGTTCGCACAACAAGCCAATATTGGATTAAAGGCAGCCACGGGAGATTGGGTATTTCACATACAATCTGACGAGGTATTCCACGAAAAAGATTTGCCTAAAATAAAAAAAGCCATGGAGGATAATCTCCATGACAATAAAGTAGAAGGATTTTTATTCGATTTCCTTCATTTCATTGGAGATTACAAGCACATCGGCACGACTCGAAAATGGCACCGGAGAGAAATTAGGATTATTAGAAACAACCCAACTTTTTATTCTTATAAAGATTCTCAAGGCTTCAGAAGCTATCCAAGTTTGGAAGATTATCAAAAGAATATCAATAGCCGCAAGCTCCATGTAAAATGGATAGATGCCAAAATCTTTCATTATTCATATTGCCGCAACCCGTACTTACTACTTGGAAAAGTAAAAAGATTCACTGGATACTATCAGTCTGAAGAAAAAACAGTTGAGCAATATAAAAACTACGAAACTTTTGATTTTGAGAGTGTGGCCGACATTCTTGCTCATTTTGAAGAGCCTCATCCGGAAACTATGAAAACGGTAATTGCCGCACAGGATTGGGTATTTAAACATAATCCCAATAAGATTGATTTATCTCCACGGCGAATGTTTTTACATAGGATTGAGATGATTACAGGATGGAGAATTGGCGAATATAAAAATTATAAGATCCTACCAAATAAATAGTTCATCCATGAAGATTGTTTTTGATTGTGAACGAATGAAATATCCCTTTACGGGATTATTTGAATATTGCCATCAACTGGGTTTGTCTTTGATTAAGACAAAAAACAACGATGATGAAATTTCACTTTACGTACGCCAAAAAGATCAGCACAATTTTGATGAGAGCACTCCCTTCATCGATCAAAATAGCCTACATAAATTTATTTTCCCATCAATAAATAAAAACATTGATTTGTGGCACACCACTCATCAGATTTCTTCTTACCTGCCTTCAAATAAAAAGTTAATAAAGGTATTAACAGTGCATGATTTAAATTTTTTACACGAAGAAAAGTCAGATGCTAAGCGCAGAAAACAGGTTAAAAAGCACCAAAAAGTTATAGATAAAGCTGATCATATCATTGCAATATCGGCATTTACCAAACACGACATCCTTAAAAATTTAAAAGTAAATAAGCCAATAACAGTTATTTACAATGGTGCAAAAGTTGAAAAATTCCCAGAATTTAATCAGCCAAAATACCAACCGAAACAAAAATTTCTCTTTTCCTTGGGCACAGTCATTCCCAAAAAAAACTTCCACACCCTACCTTGCCTGCTGGAAGATAACGATTTCGAACTCATTATTGCCGGAAAGGAAGATGGCGGTTATGGTGATAAAATTAGAGAAGAAGCGATCAGATATGGAGTACAAAATAGAGTTCACCTTATTGGCCCGGTTAGCAGTGAGGAGAAATACTGGTATTATAATAACTGCAGTGCTTTTCTTTTTCCTTCCCTAGCAGAAGGTTTTGGCATTCCTGCCATCGAAGCTATGAATTTTGGCAAACCAGTCTTTCTTTCTAAATTAACTTCGTTACCCGAAATAGGTGGCGAACTAGCGTATTACTTTGATAGCTTTGAAAACGGCCACATGAAGAAAGTTTTCAAAGAGGGCTTAGCTGATTATGAAAAGAATCAGCCTGCCGATGCTATAATTGCACATGCCCAAAAATTTAACTGGGAAAAATGTGCCGAAGCTCATTGGAAACTATATCACTCCTTAATGATGTGAATTTAGCTCAAAACTAATTTATCATTATTATTAATCTGATCTTTCTTGTTAAAATCAACAGTTAACATTTGATAGAGAATATAAACCCAAATAACTACACAAGGCAAAGCTTTTAACGCATAAAGCCTGATAAAGGTTCTTGCAAACGGGGGAATAATATCGGTAGGCGAAAGGCTCGTTACTATAAATGCAAATACCAACAAACCAATTATCCAAGGTGTTTTTCGGCTTTGACAAACAAACCATACCGCAATACCAACAAAGGCTATGATATAAGTAGGTGATTCTGAACCCGTACTAAAAATTACCGTAAAAATTAAAGTTGAGGCCAATAACAACAACCTAAACCCAACGTTTTTATATTGACTAATACGAAGATAAGGTAAGAGAAAAAGCAATAATCCACCTAAAAGCATAGGCCAATTTGGAATTTCTTTATCCCCAAAAACCCTCCTAACTATGCCCATTAATGAAATATCCTGAAATGAATCGAGATTGATATTACTGGAGTTTTTACTTACCAATGCCTCATACCAATCTTGATAAGAACGCAAAATATATCCTGGCGAAGAAAACAGCATAGGCAGTACAAAAAGAACCGCTAAACTTAATACCCCATATAGAATCAACCTGATCTTTTCCTTTGTAAAGAAAAAATAAGCTAAACTAACCACTCCATAAAGCTTAACAAGCATACCAAATGCAATAAAAAATGCAGATTGAGCATTTTTATTTTTCAGCATATAACTAAAACTCAATAACATTGTGCCAGTTAAAGCAATATTAAACTGAAAGCTAAATAAAGATGTTAGCGCCTCATGAGCGCAAATCCATGCAATAATAGTTTTTTTATTGTCTGATATAGGAAGGCTGTAAATTCCCCAAAGAAGAACAATTACGTTTGCAACATTCCACAAACAAACACCTATCCAGTCAGGTAAAACCGCAAACGGCATCATAAAGACACCAAATACAGGTCCATAATGATTGCAATCTATATATGGATTTGCCGGAGAATTGATATATAGAGGCTGTTGTTCAATTAGATGCCAGAATGTATATTTAAAAATCAGATAGTTATTAAATGTATGATGCAGATATTGTTTAAGTGCTGCAACTAAAGCAAGCAAAATATAGGCACCATACACTAACTTCCTATTTAAAAAGAAGTTCCAATTTAAATTTTTCAAGGCTTTTAATTGTTATTTGCTGCAAAGAACGAAATTTAAAGTGAAAAAAGAGAATCCAGAACACATCAACGATACCTCCCGAATCACTGGTTTTTACCGTTTTATTATCATCCAGCTTTCACAAATTGGGGTGAATAATGATAAACATCCCAAAATGCTTAGCTTTACATCATAATTTATTTGAATGAAAATTTATTTCCGATTATTATCTTTTGCTAAGCCAATAGAGAAATTTGCTATTCCTTATGTTATTGCAACTTTGTTATCTATTTTATTTGGAACTTTAAATCTTGCCCTATTATCACCTCTATTCGAAACGTTGCTGAATAGCAATGCTAAAGAACCGAAAGTTGAATCGCTTACTGACAAAGCGGTTTCGTCATTTAATATTCTAGGCCAGTTTAGACAATTCGTTAACGAATCTATAGCAACCACCGGGCCTGAGAAAACACTCGGTTACGTGTGTATTGTTATTATCATTTCTGTTTTACTCTCAAATCTTTTCAAATATTTTTCGCAGCGTTATATGGAAGATCTGCGGGTTCATACACTCCTTAATTTACGTAAGAAAGTTTTTAATAATGTAATGGATTTGCATGTTGGATATTTTAATAATGAACGAAAAGGTGATATTATATCAAAAGTAGCCTCTGATGTACAGGTTGTACAATTTACCGTAACAAACACGCTTCAAGTTGTTTTTAAAGAACCTGTAACTTTAATAGTTTACATCGTATTACTATTTAATATATCAGCCAAACTTACTTTTTTCTCATTAATGGTTATTCCAATATCCGCTTTTATAATAAGTAAAATAGTAAAAAGATTAAAACAACAAGCTAAAGAATCTCATGAATCGTTTGCTAAAATGATTGGTTTTCTAGATGAATCTTTAAGCGGAGTTAAAATCATTAAAGCTTTTAATGCAGTGGAAAGGATTAAACAAAAGTTTAATCAAGAAAATATTTTTTACTCCAATTTAACCCGCAAAATTACTCGCCGGCAGCAACTAGGCTCACCTGTTTCTGAGTTTTTAGGAGTAATGATGGTGGCCGCTATAGTTTGGTATGGTGGATCTTTAATAATCAATAAAGAAAGTAATGCGCTAGCTGCTGCTGATTTTATCGCCTACATAGCTATATTCTCTCAGGTGATGCGACCTGCAAAGGCTCTCACAGATTCATTTAGCGGAATCCATTCTGGAATTGCTGCCGGTGAAAGGGTGCTAGATTTAATTGATACTGAACCTCAATTATTGAATTCCCCTGATGCAAAAGTTTTGGATGGTTTTCATCATGAAATTAAATTTGAAAACGTTTCATTTAACTATGGTGAAAAGGAAATTTTAAATGCAATCAGTTTTAATATACAAAAGGGAAAAACAGTCGCTTTGGTGGGGCCATCTGGCGGTGGAAAGAGTACGTTAATGGATTTGATCCCTCGCTTTCACGACCCAAAATCAGGAAATATCAGCGTTGATGGCCACAATTACCAGGATTTAACAGTAGAGAGTATACGAGCGCAAATGGGCACCGTAAACCAGGAATCGTTTCTTTTCAATGATACAATATTCAATAACATCGCTTTCGCTAAACCGGAAGCTACAATAGAAGAAGTTGTAGCTGCTGCAAAAATTGCAAACGCTCATGATTTTATTGAAAATACCGAGAACGGATATTATTCTTACGTAGGTGATCGAGGCAATAAACTTTCAGGCGGACAAAAACAGCGTGTTTGTATTGCCAGGGCAGTTTTGGCGAATCCACCAATCATGCTTTTAGATGAAGCAACATCAGCACTCGATACAGAGTCAGAAAAACTGGTACAGGGAGCTTTAAATAACTTGATGAAAAACAGGACTTCCATTGTAATTGCTCACCGTTTAAGTACTATTCAGCACGCTGATCAAATTATTGTAATCGATAAAGGAAGAGTAATAGAAACTGGAAACCATAATGAATTGATGGTTCAAGGCGGACTTTACAAGCGTTTGATTGATATGCAGGCATTCAACGATTAAGCATATGTTGTCGATTGTTATCGTAACTTATAACGCAGCCTCAACACTTCAACAATGTTTGGATAGTATCTATTTACAAAGATTAAAAGAAATAAAAATCGTAGTAATCGATGGTAGCAGTACTGATGGCACGATAGAATTGTTGAAACGAAATAATTCTAAACTTTCATTTTGGAAATCAGAAAAAGATTCTGGGATATATGATGCCATGAACAAAGCCATAAAATTCGTTAACACAGAATGGGTATATTTTTTAGGTGCGGATGATGAATTGCTCCCTGATTTTTCAGACTTTGCAAATCAATTAAAAGATTTAGGCTTTATCTATTATGCTAACGTAATTTACAAAGGCAAAAAACATTCTGGGGAAGTTTCCGCATATCGCCAGGCCAAATTAGGCTTGTTTCATCAATCAATTATTTACCCTACTTCCGTTTTTAAAAAATATAAATACAATACCAAGTATAAAATTGCTGCAGATTATGCGTTAAATATGCAATTGTATAAAGATTCAGAATATAGATTTAAACATCTGGATTACGTTATTGCGAAGTATAACGACACTGGTGTCTCTGCGATAAATAAAGACCTTGATTTTGAAGCTGATAAACAATCTCTAATCTTAAATAATTTTGGCGTTAAAATATGGGTAAGAAGCTTAATAAGACTAACAAAAGCTAAACTATTTAAAAAAAATTGAGTAGAATGATGAAGGAGCAAGTGGTCATTATAATTCCTTTTTACCAAGATAAAATCGATTACAACAGTGAGTTTTCCTTAAATCAGTGCTTCAATGTTTTAGGGCATCATAAGATTGTGGCTATTAAACCAATTACACTTGATATTTCTAACGCGATCGGTAATTTTCAATTCGATGAAGTAGTAAGTTTTGATGATAAGTATTTTAAAAATATTGCGGGCTATAATGCCCTTATGCTCTCTGATGAGTTCTATGGATCTTTCTTACGATATGAATACTTACTAATCCATCAACTTGATGTCTTCGTCTTTTCAGATCAATTACAGTTTTGGTGCAATCAAAGTTATGATTATATCGGTGCACCGTGGCTCTATCCAACAAGTTCGGGCATTAATATGAGCAACATAAGTGTATACTTGAAAAGCTATTTTTATCGCCGTTATAATGTCCGTCGTGGTGGCTTGCCTAATGCAAAGCAATTACATAATCAAGTTGGTAATGGCGGATTTTCGCTGCGTAAGGTGGAGAAATTTCAGCAATTACTGAATAGATACAGAGATCAAGTCAGTTATTATTTAAATAGGCCAGAACTTGAATTTAATGAGGATATATTTTGGTCTATAGAAATTAATAGACGATCTACACAAATCAAAAAACCGAGTTACAAAGAAGCTATAAAATTTGCAATAGAAACTGAACCCCAAATTGCCCTAGAACTAAATAAAGGCAAACTTCCATTTGGATGCCATGGTTGGGATAAAAACTTAATATTTTGGTCTAGCATATTGGAAGATTACGGTTATGACATTAATCAAAATACTGCTAAATGATCTGTGAAAACAAACCTCTTATTTCAATAGCATTATGTACTTATAATGGCGAAAAGTACATTGAAAAACAATTGGATAGTTTAGTTTCTCAATCATACACACCTATTGAAATCGTCATATCAGATGATTCCTCGACTGATGGAACATGGAATATACTAGAAAAATATGCTGCAGTTTATCCGTTCATCAAATTATTTAAAAGTAGAATAAACCTAGGCTTTACTAAAAATTTTGAGCAGGCCATTTCATTTTGCAATGGAGACTTTATAGCCCTCAGCGATCAGGATGACATTTGGGATACTGATAAATTATCAATTTTATATAATGAGTTAGGAGACTCCGACTTAATTTATCATGATTCAAATTTTATAGATGAAAATGATAATCCCATTCTAGGCAAAAAAATGAGTGATCACTACAACACCTATGATGGAAGTTCAAATCTTCCGTTTCTGATATCAAATTGTGCAGCGGGACACGCCATGATGTTTAAAAAGACATTAACGCAAAAATTTCTGCCATTCAAAGATGGCTATTATCATGATTGGTGGATTATTTTTGTAGTAGCAACTTTCGGAAAAATCAAATCAATTCCAGATGTTTTGGTAAGATACAGGCAGCACGATTTAAGTATTACTGACTCACTTTCTTTAAAAGCTACCAGCACAATGGATAGAAATAAAGGATATCTAAACTTCAACTTAAATTGGATTGAGCATTGCTTAACCTTACCGAATATAAAAAACAAAGAAGAAATTGAGATAATCTACAAGCAACTAAAAAGCTACAAAGAAGGAAGTAGGGGTATGAAATTATTTATCTTTTTGTTGCACTATTATCACCTATTATTTTATTTCCATATCAAAAACAAATCTTTTATAAGCCGATTAAATTTAATTAGAAAGATTAGCTTTGGTTAAGATATACCCATATAACGTTACGTAATCAATATAAAAAATGAAAATTAGCTTTGTTATTCTTACCTGGAACCGATATAAGTTTTTAGACAAATGTTTAGCAGCATTATTACCTGCAATCAATGCTAAAAATGAGGCAGAAGTAATTGTGATGGATAATGGCTCGACAGATGAGACAGAAGCTGTTTTAGACCAATATGCGTCAAATCCGCTTGTAAAAATCATAAGAAGAAAGAAGAATTATGGCCTAAACGCCTACAAAAAATTATTTGGGATGGCCAAAGGAGAATATGTAGTCATTGTTGATGATGATGTACTTAGCTTTCCTGCGGGATTAGATGACCTTTTTATTGATTATTTAAAGGCATTTCCTGACTATGGTTTTATTGCTTTAAATGTAATACAAAACGAATTTACATTAGGCGCTAAACCTCCAATAGAAAATTATGTTGAAGAAGTAAGTGATGGTAAAGTAATTGAAAAAGGCCCAACTGGCGGATGGTGTGCTTGCTTTAAGAAAACAAATTACAATAAAATCAAACTTAGGTTTCTACTTACAAATTTGGATATGTCAAAATCTGAAGATGGGCTATTAGTAAACCTGTTTAGCAGAAAACTAAAATTAAAATCCGGTTTAATTAGAGATCACTATTGTTTGCATGCGTGTGGCCCACATTATGCCCGTGAATATGGCCATATGGATAGAGAACTTGAAAAATACAGTATGGCCGGTTTAAATTCTATTGTAGAAGAATACAAAAACTACCAGGTATGATAGAATTGAACAAAGGTGCAAAAATATTTATTCAATGTCCTGCGGGTTTAGCTACCGGCGGGCCTGAAGCATTGCATCAGTTAGGTCACTATCTTAATAAAATTGGCTTCAATGCCTTAATGTATTACGTCGCATCCAATCATTCAGATCCAGTTCATCCTCAATACAAAAGCTACAATGTACCCTTCACTTTTGAAGTGGAAAATAGTTCAAATCATTTGTTGATTATCCCTGAATCTAACTTATATCCTATCTATCAAAAGGCTTATTCTCGAATGAAGAAAGCAATTTGGTGGCTAAGCGTATCTTATTATTGGGAGTGCCTCGAACCTTGGAAGGAAAAGATTAAGAAAAAGAAATTTTATGCCTTAAAGTCAATCATCAATCCGCATATAAATCCTCCGCTTCCAACTCCTGCTAGATTGCGGAAATTACCTTTATACCACATCAGACATTCCTATTTTTCTGAGGTATTTTTAAAAAGTAATAACATTTCAATAACTGGAAAAATATCTGACTATATGAACGCCGCATTCTTTGATCGTGTTTTAAAAAATCAAATCAAGGAAGATATCGTATTATATAACCCTAAAAAAAATGGTGCTTTTCTTGAATCTATCATATCAAAAAGCAGTCACTTCAATTGGGTAGCTGTTAAAGATTTAACTGCAGATGGAGTTGCAGATTTAATGAATCGCAGTAAAGTTTACGTTGACTTTGGCTTCCATCCAGGCAAGGAACGCATGCCTAGAGAAGCTTGTATAATGAAATGCATTATGATTATTGGCAGAGATGGGTCTGCCCAATATTCAGAAGACATGCCAATAGCTGACGTTTACCGATTCGAAAAAAATCCCAACAAAATAGATGAAATAATAACTTTAATAGAGGATTGTTTCAAAAACTATGATGCTCACGTCCAAAATTTCGTGAGTTACAGAGCTGAACTTGGTGAAGAAGAACAGGTGTTTGAAAAAGATATTAAAAAAGTATTCCAGTATAAAAATTAATGCAAGAGCTGAAAAAGAACAAAGACTATAGTTTCATCGATAATTTGCGCTTCATTTCTATGTTCGGAATAGTGATGGAACACAGCACATTATTTTGGGGTAGAAATTTTGAAACACTTAACGAACAGATCGTTCAAACAGTAAGCATTCAGATTTTCAAATTTGGAACCATACTGTTTTTTATTCTTTCCGGTTTTCTCATTGGCGATAAGTTTACGAATTACAGCTCAGGAGAATACATTAAAAGGCGTTTTAGCAACACCATTAAACCATGGTTGTTTTGGTGCTCAGCAATGCTTATTTTAACTTATGTAAGTTGGTACGTGAAGTATATAAAATCCGATAATATGGAATTACTTATTAACCCTGTAAGTAAATTTTTCGAAAATATTATCCACATTACTACTGACACAAGCTATTGGTTTATCTTAAACTTTATGGTGTGCATTGCTACCTTGCTGGTATTTAGGAAATATTTATTTTCAAATATCTTCGGAGGCATCTTAGCCATATTTTCATTTTGCTATTCCGCAAACCTATATCTTGAAATATTTCCAACTGAGCATACAATCGCCATGTTTGGCTTTATATTTTACCTGTGGCTAGGATTCAAGCTAAATCAAAACTTCGAGAGATTTTGTAATTGGGTAGAAAACATTAAATTCTGGCATTTCGCAGTAGCTATTGCATTTACATTTTTTCTTTCATGCATAGAATCAGTTAACTTAATGCACATCTTACCTAACGATCCATTTAATACGCTACGTATTTCCAATATTCTCTATTCGTTGGTAATGTTCGTTTTTCTATTTAGATATGCTAACTTTAGTTTTATTGAGAAATTTAAACCAAGAGAAACAACGTTTGGAATTTACTTAATTCATCAGTTATTGGTATTCTATTTATTACCATTAATATTTCAGCCTTTACAAATTCACGATAATCAAAAATCTGTCTATGTGCTGGTTGTCTTACAAGTTGTTAGGTTTTTGATTGTTTATCCAACTGCTTATTTTTTAGCCAGGTTGATTGCTTTGGCGCCCAAGAAAATATCATGGATTATTGGCCAGTGATCAAGTATAACAAAAACTACTAGCCGATTATAGCAATTCATAATGTTGATTAACGGTCTGGTCGCAACATAAAGATTGCATTTTGCCTATTTATCTACCATCATAATGCTAGTAAGCATTAGCTTATTTAAACGTCTTTCCAGAGTTTTAAAGCTAATAGATGATCTGTCCATAATTGGAAATTTAAAAAGCACACTATCATCGGATCCTTTTAGACGATGAAATCTGATGCAAAAAAAAGAGTCCCGAATAAATTCGAGACTCTTTAACATTTATGGATGGGAAATATTACAATTTCCTAGCTACTTCTACTTGTTCGTAAGCTTCTACAATATCGCCAACTTCGATGTTGTTAAAGTTTTGAATGTTTAAACCACACTCGTAACCTTTGTTCACTTCTTTCACATCATCTTTAAAGCGTTTAAGTGATGCTAACTCACCTGTGTAAACCACAACTCCATCTCTAACGATACGGATTTTGCTGTTACGGGTGATCTTACCATCCAATACCATACAACCTGCAATGGTACCTACTTTAGTAATTTTGAAAGTTTCACGAATCTCCACGTTAGCCACAATTTTCTCTTCAAATTCTGGATCCAACATGCCTTCCATTGCCGATTTGATCTCGTTGATCGCATCGTAAATAATAGAGTACAAACGGATATCGATTTGTTCAGCTTCAGCTAACTTACGGGCACCTGTTGATGGACGAACCTGGAAACCGATAATGATCGCATCAGAAGCAGAAGCTAATAATACATCAGACTCTGAAATCTGACCTACGCCTTTACTAATGATGTTAATCTGGATTTGCTCAGTTGAAAGTTTCAACAATGAATCGGCTAATGCCTCGATCGAACCATCCACATCACCTTTAACAATGATGTTAAGCTCTTTAAAGTTACCAATCGCTAAACGACGACCAATCTCATCCAAGGTAATGTGTTTCTGTGTACGTAAACCTTGCTCACGTTGTAACTGCATGCGTTTGTTTGCAATATCACGTGCTTCAGTTTCACTTTCTAAAGCGTTAAAACGGTCACCCGCTGTAGGTGCGCCTTGCATACCCAAAACCTGTACCGGTTGCGATGGGCCTGCAGATTCTACCTTCATACCACGTTCGTTGGTTAGCGCTTTTACACGTCCGCTGTAACTACCAGCCAAAATTGGATCCCCAACTCTTAATGTACCAGCTTGAACCAATACCGTAGTTACAATACCACGACCTTTATCTAATGCTGATTCAATTACCGAACCTGTAGCTCTCTTATTAGGATTAGCTTTAAGTTCTAATAATTCAGCTTCTAATAATACTTTATCTAAAAGTAAATCTACATTTAAACCGCTTTTGCTTGAGATTTCTTGTGATTGATATTTACCACCCCAATCCTCAACCAAAATGTTCATTACTGATAATTGTTCACGAACTTTATCTGCATTTGCACCTGGTTTATCCACCTTTGTGAAAGCAAATACTAATGGTACGCCTGCTGCTTGTGCGTGGTTAATTGCCTCTTTTGTTTGAGGCATCACAGCATCATCCGCAGCAATAACGATAATAGCAATATCTGCAACCTTAGCACCACGGGCACGCATCGCTGTAAAGGCTTCGTGACCAGGCGTATCTAAGAAAGTTACCTTTTTACCTGATGGGGTAGTTACCATGTAAGCACCAATGTGCTGCGTGATACCACCTGCCTCACCAGCAACCACATTTGCTTTACGGATATAATCCAGCAATGAAGTTTTACCGTGATCGACGTGACCCATAATCGTTACAACCGGGGCTCTTTCGATTAAGTCTGCTTCGTTATCAACTTCTTCAATTACGTTTTCTTCATCTTCATCTGGTTTAACGAATTGGATTTCGTAACCAAACTCATCAGCAACGATGGTTAAAGTTTCAGCATCTAAACGTTGATTGATTGATACGAACATACCAAGACTCATACAAGTACCAATAATTTTGGTCACCTGAACATCCATCATGCTTGCTAACTCATTCGCCGTAACAAATTCTGTTACTTTTAATATTTTCGATTGAGATTCAAGCTCATTTGCTGCCTCTTCTGCATTATAAGCAACATCATCACGTTTCTGACGACGTAATTTAGCACGTTGAGCAAATTTACCAGACTTACCAGCTCCACTTAAACGAGCAAGTGTTGCTTTAATTTGATCTTGAATTTCTTTCTCAGTAGGTTCTTCTTTAGGTCCGCTTGGTGTAGCATTTCTATTTTGGAAACCTGGTCTGTTGTTATTTCTATTTCCTTGATAAGGAGTTCCGCCTTGCCCGGCTGGTCGGTTACCTTGGTAAGGTGTACCACCACCTGGCCTGTTACCTTGATAAGGTTGACGTGGTTGCCCTGGTGCGCCACCCTGGCCTGCAGGGTTTTGCCCTTGCTGACCCTGACCACCATGCTGACCTGGAGCTCCAGGAGTTTTTTTACGCTTACGTTTACGTTTTGCAGCTTCACTATCGCTAGATGAGGCTACAGGACCGTTTCTTCTATCTGGCGTAGTTGGTAAAACAATTTTACCAATAATATTAGGACCAGTTAATTTAACGGTACGTGCTTTTATAACTTCAGGCTCGTTACTTACCGGTTTAACCTCTGCAGGTTTTTCTTCTGCTTTAGGCTGTTCAACCGGTTTAGCTGGCTCTGGTGTTTTAACTTCTGGAGTAACTGGAGCTGTTGGAGCAGGCTGAGCTGCCGGAGCTTCTCCAGCCTTTGCGGCAGGCAGGTCCTTTTTAGCCTCTACAGGTTTCTCTTCTGCTTTTGGTTGCTCAACTGGTTTAGCTGGCTCCTCAACTTTAGCTGCTGGTGCAGGTGGAGTAACAGGTGCTTCTTCCTTTTTAGAAGGACGCGTTTTCGAATTAAGATCATTTAAATCGATCTTCCCTACAATTTTCACACCTGGTAAACCGGTTTCTTCCGCTTTATCTTCAGCCTTAGTTTCTTTCACTGGTTCTGCTGCCGCAGGAGCAGGAGTTTCTGCCTGTGGTGCTGGTGTTTCAGCAACCTTAGGTTTCTCTGCCGGAGGATTAAATGACTGAGCATTCTTAATCAGAATCTCATCGCTTTTTTCAAAGTCTGTATTTTTCTTCGGCGCTTCTACTGGCTTTTCAGTCTCAGGCTCGTCGCGACGTATTTTACCAATCACTATTTGTTTGGCTTCTTCTCTTACGATCTTATCTCCCTGATACTCTTTTAATAAGGCATTATACATGTCTCCCGTAAGTTTAAACATAGGGCTTTTCTCGGCAGAGAATCCCTTTTTGTTTAAAAACTCAACGGCCGTACCCATGCCTATATTAAGTTCTTTAATAGCTTTAATTAAAATGATTGGTTTGTCGTCTGACATTTAGCTCCTGTTATTTTTTCTTAATAATACAAAAGTAGTGTTTATTTGGCAATTACACCACTTATTCAAATTCTGACTGTAAAATCTGAACCACTTCTTTAATGGTTTCTTCTTCTAAGTCGGTGCGTTTTACCAAATCTTCTACTGTTAGTGCTAATACACTTTTAGCAGTATCGCAACCGATAGCCTTTAATTCATCAATGATCCAGCTATCAATCTCATCTGAGAATTCTTCTAGATCCACATCCTCGTCCGTTTCTTCACCAGCTTCACGATACACATCAATTTCGTAACCAGTTAACTTACCAGCCAGTTTAATGTTGTGTCCGCCACGTCCGATTGCCAATGAAACCTGATCTGGTTTTAAGTAAACCGATGCATGTTTAGTTTCATCATCCAATTTAATTGAAGTGATTTTTGCCGGGCTTAAAGCACGGGTAATGTATAATGAAATGTTATTTGTGAAGTTAATCACATCAATATTTTCGTTTTTCAATTCGCGTACAATACCATGGATTCGTGATCCTTTCATACCTACGCAAGCACCTACCGGATCAATACGATCATCGTAAGACTCTACCGCAACTTTAGCACGCTCACCTGGTTCACGAACAATTTTCTTAACCGTGATTAAACCGTCGAAAATTTCCGGAACTTCCAATTCGAACAAACGTTGCAAAAATTCTGGCGCCGTTCTCGAAATGATAATTTTTGGATTCGCATTGATCATTTCTACTTTTGAGATTACTGCTCTCACAGAATCACCCTTTTTGAAATAATCTGCAGGAATCTGCTCAGTTTTAGGCATTAAAAGTTCGTTACCTTCATCATCTAAAACCAAAGTTTCTTTTTTCCAAACCTGATAAACCTCGCCGGTGATAATTTCACCTACACGATCTTTATATTTTTTGAAGATTTCGTCTTTCTCTAATTCCAATACTTTAGAAACCAAAGTTTGACGGGCAGCTAAAATCGCTCTGCGGCCGAAACTCTCTAAAGTAATTTGCTCGATATAATCATCACCAACTTCTAAAGTACTGTCTAGTTTAGAAACCTCTGCAAGTTCAATTTCCAGATCGTCATCTTCAGAAAATCCATCCTCCATTACCTTTCTCGTTCTCCAGATTTCCAAATCCCCGTTGTCCGGATTCACAATTACGTCACAGTTTTCGTCTGTTCCGTATTTTTTACGCAACATACTACGGAAAACTTCTTCCAACACACTGATCACCGTAGGGCGATCTATATTTTTAAAATCCTTAAACTCCTGAAAAGAGTCGATCAAATTAATTGTTGTAGTACTCATTTTTATTTAAATGAAATTAACACACTTGTTTCTAATATATCATTAAACGGCACTTCTGTTTGTACGGTAGCCGCTTTTTTCCCTTTATCTTTAACCGATTCTTCAATGATTAGGTTATCTTCTGTAACCGATAAAAGCTTTCCTTCTTTTTTTAGCCCGCCGTTTAATTTAATACTTAAAGTGCGTCCAATATTTTTAACATATTGGCGATTTAACTTCAAAGGCTCGCCAACACCTGGCGAAGAAACTTCTAAATTATAAGCTTGCTCAATTACGTTTTCTTCTTCTAAATGAAAACCAACATGCCTGCTTATGGCTACACAATCCTGTATGCTAATACCTTCGTCACCATCAACATGAATAATTAATTTATTGTTTGGCAACATTTTCACCTCAACCAAAAAAAGCTCTGGCCGATCTGCAATTTTTTCCTCTACAAGGGCTGCAACTCTCTTTTCTACCTGCATATTTTAACCTGATTTCATAGAAAAAGGGGACACGGTCCCCTTCTCTTTTCTTCGATTACGATGCAAATGTAAGAAAATTATATGTAAAATCAAACACTGCGTTTAATTATTCTGCTGATTCTTACCGCTTAAGTAGTTCTTTTTGTGGTTGTAGATTATAATTGGCCTTGCCAGTAATTAACTTTCCAGCATTACCAAATTTCACATCAATATAACTTTCTACAATGTAGGCGCTACCTTTTGTAAAAGGCTCCCAGGGCATAAAAACAAGGGAGTCTCCTGCGAATTTAAATTTCCCCGAGACCAGAATATCATCTTGTAAACTATCCAATTCTCCAGCCTGCTTGAACACAGATACCAACTTATTCGAATCTGCATTATTTAAATATGCATTTCTAACCTGCAGGAGGCTTGGCTCATCAAAATTTTTAATTATAATTGATGTACTATCCCTAGAAAACTTAATTGATGGTTTATTGTTTGTAGCAGAACATGAAACAATAAATGATGTTGTTACAACAGTAGCCAAAAATTTAAATAAGCTTTTAAACATTCACAAAATTAAACATTATGAGATTAATTATCGAAATCCTTTTGATGGGATTGGCCTTTTTTATCGGGGCAAAACTGGTACCTGGGGTTGAGGTATCTGGCTATATGAGTGCGCTTATTGCTGCAATTTTAATAGCCCTAGCAAATGCTACTATAGGTTTTATTTTAAGATTGCTGACTTTCCCGATCAACTTTTTAACATTGGGCTTAGTCTCTTTCATCATTACCGTTTTGATGATTCTTTTGGTAGACAATATGATGACGTCTTTCAATACATCAGGTTTCTTAGCAGCTGCTTTCTTAGCTATTATTGTGGCATTAATAAAAGCTATTTTCGGCGCAGTAGCAGGAGATAAAGATTAATATCTAGTCTTGAGTTTGTAGTCTTCAGTCGATTTAGACTAGAGACTATAGACTTCGGACTGAGGACTATCTAATTACTTCCCTCGAAATAACCATTTTCTGAATTTCTGAAGTCCCTTCGTAAATCTGGGTAATTTTAGCATCACGCATCAAACGTTCTACGTGATATTCTTTTACAAAACCGTAACCACCATGAACTTGCACTGCTTCAATGGTTACATCCATAGCCACTTTAGAAGCAAATAACTTCGCCATAGAACCTGCCTGTGTATAAGGCAAACCTTGATCTTTAAGCCACGCCGCCTTATAAACCAGCAATCTTGCGGCTTCAATCTGAGTAGCCATATCTGCTAATTTAAAAGCAATAGCTTGATGTTCTGAAATTGGTTTACCGAAAGATTTACGTTCTTTGGCATATTGAGTAGCCAATTCAAAAGCACCTTGCGCAATACCTAATGCTTGCGCCGCAATGCCGATTCTTCCACCTTCCAAAGTTTTCATCGCGAACTTGAAGCCAAATCCATCTTCCCCTATCCTGTTATCTTTGGGTACTTTAACATCATTGAACATTAAAGAATGAGTATCCGATCCACGAATCCCCAGTTTATTTTCCTTTGGACCAATTGTGAATCCCTCCATTCCTTTTTCTACGATGAAAGCATTGATTCCTTTATGGCGTAATTCGGGATGGGTTTGCGCAATAACTAGATATGTTGATGCAGTACCACCGTTAGTAATCCAGTTTTTGGTTCCGTTTAACAAGTAATAATCGCCCTTGTCTTCGGCAGTTGTTCTTTGAGAGGTAGCATCAGATCCGGCCTCGGGCTCTGATAAACAGAAAGCGCCGATTTTTTCTCCTGCAGCCAAAGGCTTCAAATATTTTTCCTTTTGTTCTTCACTTGCATAAGCCTCCAAACCGTAACAAACCAACGAATTGTTTACAGAAACCACCACCGATGCAGAAGCATCGATCTTCGAAAGCTCTTCCATCACCAACACATAGGAGATGGCATCAAGTCCGCTTCCGTTATATTTTTCACTCACCATCATTCCTAAAAAACCAAGTTCTCCTAGTTTTTTAACTTGTTCGGCAGGAAATTTTTGATGTTCATCTCTTTCGATTACACCAGGCTTCAATTCTTGCTGCGCAAAATCGCGGGCGGCCTGCTGGATCATTAACTGTTCTTCACTTAATTCGAAATGCATAACATTTATGTATAAAAGGTTAGTAAACAAATGTAACATTTCAAATTAGAATTACTATGGCTGCATAGTAATATTTTTAACATTTTACATCTGCCGGGTTTTGCGTTAACGATGGAAGCGGCATCCCCCGATTTTTCATCGGGGATACAGCGGACAGCGTGTAAAAACGCCCAAATAATTTATTTGATTTTGGCTTTCTTACTTAAAATAATAAATAAACTAATGCTTCCAAGAAAAAGAATAAGTAGAACCTGCGAAGAGTGAATAATGGTTGCATAAGCTAAGCCATCTTTAAATGATATGCCATATAATACTAATGCCTGGGCAACAACCCAATGAAAAACGCCGATTCCACCCTGAACCGGTGCAGCCATGGCAAAGCCCGAAAATACAACTGCTGTAAAGGCGGCGTCAAAATTCAAGCCGGATGTAGATGGAATAGCCGAGAATGCAAAATACATAGACAATAAGTAAAAAGTCCACATACCAAGCGTGTAAACCAGGAATAAACCTTTTTGCTTTAATTTCCTGTACGAACCGAAGCCTTGACGAAGATTCACAAAAACCCTCAGCAGTTTTTTGCTAAACTTTTGCCGAAGAAAATAAATGGAAATAAAAACAATACCAACCAGTAAAATGGCTATGCCGATAAGCCAAAGAAAACTTATAATTGAAATTTTATTAACAAGATTGAGGTAAATGGTATCGTGTAAAAATCCGGAAACCAGATCGTATTGCAACATGACCATTGCAGCAGCTGTGAGCAGAAGCACAAGTACATCGAAAAGCCGCTCGGTGATTACTGTGCCTACTGAAGCAAACATAGGCACACTTTCTACTTTTTGCATCACCGAACAACGGCCGATTTCACCGAAACGAGGCAAGGTTAAATTAGTCAGATAACCAATAATTACAGCGTGATAGGTGTTCCAAAAAGTAACATTGTACTGGATGGATTTGTAGAGCATTTGCCACCTTAAGGCTCTTAAAACATGTGCTATTAAAACAGAAACAGCAGAGGTAGCAACCCAAAAATAGTTTGCTGTTTTAATCTCAAACCATATTCTTGCTAAATCCTGACCTCGAAATGCTAAGTACAAAACCCCCATTCCTATTAAAAACAGGATGATATACTTAAACGCTGTTTTTAGGTCAAATGTCACAAGGTTATTTTAGCAAATGGTTGTTATCATCAGGAAATACAAGTATCGGATTATATTTTTTAGCCTCTTCAATTGGGAGAGCGCCATACGACATGATAATGAGTACATCACCTAATTGTGCCAACCGAGCTGTTGCACCGTTTAAACAAATGGTTCCGGTACCGCGTTCACCTTTTATTACGTAAGTTTCAAATCGGGCTCCGTTATTATTATTTACAATCTGCACCTTTTCATTTGCAATAATGTTAGCTGCATCCATTAAATCTTCATCAATCGTAATACTACCAACGTAATTCAATTCGGCCTGTGTTACTTTAACACGGTGTATTTTCGATTTTAATATTGTGATAACCATTTGGCAAAGTTAGTAATCAGTTTGGAGTTTTTAGGCATCAGTCTGGAGTTTCAAATACTTGAATCCAAAAATGAATTTAAAATTAGAAAGTCAAAGAATCTCATCTAGCTATAGACTCAGTATTACTCTTAATTATACATCTTCCCTTATTTGATTATCATATTATCGATTAACCTTGTTGTACCAACCTTGGCGGCCGCCAGTGCAACAAGGTTCGTTTCGTTTTTCAATTTTGCCGGTTGTAACGTATCGCCATTCGCAATGGTAAAATAATCTAATTCGACCCCATTAAGGTTTTGATAAAATAATTTCGCCCTATTTTCGAGTTCCGTTAAAGGCAGCTTTTCAAAATTATCGATCACAAATTGCAGCGATTTACTCAACACTAGAGAATTTTCACGATCGATAGCCGTTAAGTGGATATTGCGGCTACTCATGGCAAGCCCGTCCTCTTCCCTAATAATTGGGCAAGTGATGAGGATAATGGGTAAATTGAAATGAGCCACCATATTTTTGATCATGAGCACTTGTTGAAAATCTTTTTGCCCGAACATGGCTACATCGGGTTCAACAGCATCAAAAAGTTTTTTCACAATTTGAGTTACGCCTTGATAGTGACCTTTTCTAAAAGCACCCTCTAATAAAAACTCTGCATTCCCTAAATCAATATGCCAGTTTTCATCAGCACCTTGCGGATACATTTCTTCTACATTGGGCATAAAAACACCATGGCAACCCGCTTGTTTCAACATGGCTAAATCATGTTCTATGGGGCGAGGATATTTCTCTAAATCCTTGGGATCAGTAAATTGGGTAGGGTTTACAAAAATGCTACAGATAATGATGTCGGCATTTTCTTTGGCTAAATCAATTAAAGAAATATGGCCATAATGCAAAGCACCCATTGTAGGCACAAGTGCTATTTTTTTACCCGATGCTTTTAAAGGATTTAAGAAAGCCTTAAGCGCTGATTTGGTTTTAAATATTTCCAATTGGACAATCTAAGTTAAAGCAGTAAAGGTGTAAAATAATCTAAACGAAACCAAACAAATGCTTGCCTATATTGATAAATAGTATTATTATGCTTACCTTTGCAGCTCATTATCTTTTATTTAACTTAATATTTTCTTAGAATATGGAGATGGCAAAAACGAAGCTGCTGATTGTTACACACGAGATGTCGCCTTTCCTCGAGCTTACTAAAATTTCTGAAATCACACGTCAATTACCACAGGCGATGCAAGAAAAAGGATTCGAAATCCGCATCTTGATGCCAAAGTTCGGTAACATCAACGAAAGAAGAAATCGTTTACACGAAGTAATCCGCTTATCGGGAATGAACATCATTATTGATGACAACGATAACCCCTTAATTATTAAAGTAGCATCCATCCCAGCTGCACGCATGCAGGTTTATTTCTTAGACAACGAAGAGTATTTCCAACGCAAACAAGTATTTAGAGATGCGAGTGGAAAATTCTTTGACGACAATGATGAACGTACAATTTTCTTTTGCAAAGGCGCTTTAGAAACCGTTAAAAAATTAGGTTGGGCTCCGGATATCGTTCACTGCCACGGCTGGATGAGTTCTTTAGTTCCTGCTTACATTAAAACTACTTACAAAAACGATCCAACGTTTAAAAATTCTAAAGTTGTTTACTCGGTTTATGAGGATTCATTTGAAGAAAAATTGAACGCTAATTTCGCTAAGAAAGCAGTAATGGCTAACATGACTGAAGAGGATACAAAAGCTTTCTTACCTTCTGATTGTAATAGCATGCACATCGGGGCTATAACTCACTCTGATGCAGTAGTATTAGCAGATGAAAACTTAGATGCAGCTGTGTTAAAATTTGTTAAAGATTCTAATAAGCCAACATTAGCTTTTAACTTAACCGAGAATTTTGAAAACTTCTATAATTTTTATGAAGAAATTTCAAATGACGAATTGGTTTCTCTTGCTTAATTAAGGTATTATTATTTAAATATGAAATTTACAAAACAAGACTTATTAACCCTGTTGATAGGTCTTTTTCTTTTTGCATCGTGTAAAAACCCTGATGGTGTGGGTTTAGATGTTGATCCTAGCACTGCTATTACCGGAACATTGGTCAATAACGAGCCGATCAAATCGCAAACTATTAAAGAAGGGGATGTGAATACATCAGGCTTAACGGGCTATCCCTTAGGATACATGGTTGATCCTATTTTCGGCAAAACGGAATCTAGTGTTGCAATGACTGTTGTTCCTGATGTTTTGAGTAAAGATTTTGGAACAACACCAGTGTTAGATTCTGCAATATTGGTGTTAAACCTTGGAAGCCAGTTTTACGGAGATACAGCAACTACTAAATATAGTATTGATGTTTATCAGCTCACGAATAAAATCACTAAATACAAGAGTTCGGATGTGCAGGCACATAATGCTCAATTACTGGGTAATTTTAACAGTAAAATTTTTCCAAAAACAAAAATCAAAGTATTTGATATTATTGCCGGAAAGGCAGATACGTTGAAAACTGTACCCGCACAAATCAGGATTAAACTGGATAAAGATTTTATACAATCTACAATCTTGAACCTGGCTCCTGCTGCAACATCAACTGAAGCTAAGTTTGTAGACTATTTCAAAGGTTTATATGCTGAGGTAAACAAACAAAACACTACAGGTTCTGGTGGCGTAGCATTTTTAAACTTTGCAAGTACAAGTTCGTATCTGCAATTGGTTTATAAAAAAACAAATACCTCAAATGGCAAAGATACGGTATCGGTAAATTTTCCTTTGGCAGCAACTAACGCAGCAGCTAATATCAAACATGATTATACGGGTACTGATGTAGCTACACAATTACTTCCGGCAAATGCAAATACGCAGTACAACGTAACCTACCTGCAAGGTTTAGCGGGCTTAAAAACGAAGATTTCTTTCCCTACACTTGCTAACTTTACCAATACTTATGGCAAAGCGCTGGTAAATAAAGCAGAGTTGGTTATTGATTTAAGCGCTGGTACTTTTGCCAATCCATTTGCACCAGCACAACGGCTTTCACTATATCGCTGGGATATTGCCGAGCAGCCTACATTTTTACCAGATAATAATCCTAATGACCCCCGCTCATCTATTACCGGGCCTTACTTTGATGGATATTTTGATTCATTAAAAAATAGATATGTGTTTATCGTAACATCATATGTACAAGATCTTATCGATAAAAAATTAACTGATTACGGTACATTCTTGGCGCCAACATCATTGGTAACACCTACATCACCAACAAATGCCTATGTTTTGCCCGATGTTACATCAGCAGGCAGAGCGGTAATCGGATCTGCAGGAAATGCCACTAATAAAATCAAACTCAATATTTATTATACCAAAATAAATTAAAAGATTTAATTATTCTTGAAGCCTTGACCATTATAAATGGTCAAGGCTTTTTTTTGCGATGTAAATTTTTGTTTACAATACAAAACAAACGTTTGTTTTGTATATTCGTCCGATTAATTATATCTCAAATTTTTATGTGTGGAATAGTAGGATACATAGGCTATAGGGAAGCTTGGCCCATAGTACTTAAAGGATTAAAAAGACTAGAATATCGCGGTTATGATAGCGCAGGTATTGCCTTGATGAATGAAGGCGGTCAGCATATTTATAAAAAAGCAGGAAAAGTAGCCGTACTTGAAGAGTTTGCTGAAAGTCAGGATCGTTCTGGATCCATTGGTATGGGCCATACCAGATGGGCAACCCACGGCGTTCCCTCAGATCGTAATTCTCATCCACATACGTCAAACAACCAGAAATTATCTATTATCCACAATGGCATCATTGAGAACTATGCTACTTTGAAAGAAGAATTAGTAGCCCGTGGACATGTGTTTGATAGTGATACTGATACAGAGGTACTAATCCATCTGATTGAAGAAATTCAAAAAATTGAGCAGATTGATTTGTTGGAAGCTGTACGTTTGGCTTTACATGAAGTAAGTGGCGCTTACGCTATTGTAATCATGGATAAAGAGAATCCAGACCGCTTAATCGCAGCTAGAAAAGGAAGCCCTATGGTAATTGGTGTAGGTAAAGGCGAATATTTCATTGCTTCTGATGCTACTCCGATCATAGAATATACAAACAATGTTATCTACCTGAAGGATAATGAAATTGCATTGATCACTAAAAATGATCTTTTAGTTAAGCAATTGGATAATGTGGTACAAACACCTCTAATTCAAGAGTTGGAGCTTAAGTTAGAAATGCTTGAAAAAGGCGGCTTTGACCATTTCATGCTAAAAGAAATTTACGAGCAACCTAGATCCATTAAAGATTGTATGCGTGGCCGTATTTATCCGGAAGAAGGAAAGGTTCAATTAGGAGGGATAAAAGAATTTGCGGAGAAATTAAAAAATATCGACCGAATCATCATCGTGGCCTGTGGTACTTCTTGGCATGCTGGTTTGGTGGGGGAATATTTGATTGAAGAATACGCCCGAATCCCTGTGGAAGTTGAATATGCTTCAGAATTTAGATACCGTAATCCAATCATCACGGAGAAAGATGTAGTAATTGCTATTTCGCAATCTGGCGAAACAGCAGATACCATGGCAGCCATTGAAATGGCTAAAGAACGTGGAGCTACTATTTTCGGGATATGCAATGTTGCCGGAGCCTCAATTCCAAGACTATCACATGCTGGTGTTTATACTCACGCCGGACCAGAGATTGGTGTAGCATCAACCAAAGCTTTTACGGCCCAGGTTACTGTACTAACGTTGATGGCTTTTTACATGGCGCAACAGAAAGGCACAATTACCACTTCGAAAATGATCGAGCTACTTACCGAGCTTGATAACATTCCAGAGAAAATCCAAAAAGGCCTTGAATCTAACGATATCATCAAACAAGTGGCGGAAAAAATAAAAGACTCCACAAATTGTTTATTTTTAGGCAGAGGAAGTGGTTTCCCTGTTGCATTAGAAGGTGCGTTAAAGCTTAAAGAAATTTCTTACATCCACGCAGAAGGTTATCCTGCTGCCGAAATGAAGCACGGCCCAATCGCTTTAATTGATGAGGAGATGCCCGTAGTATTTATTGCAACACAAAATTCATCATACGAGAAGGTAATCAGCAATATTCAGGAGGTTAAAGCCAGGAAAGGAAAAGTAATTGCAATCGTAACCGAAGGAGATACTGAAGTGAAAAAAATGGCCGATTATTGTATCGAAATTCCTGATGCGAATGAAGCTTTCTTACCTTTATTGGCCACTATACCTTTACAACTATTATCCTATCATATCGCGGTAATGAGAGGCTGTAATGTAGATCAACCAAGAAATCTGGCAAAATCTGTAACTGTAGAATAAAATTATTAGACCTGCTCATGAAAATTGAGCAGGTCTAATCATAAAGTTTCTCATATTTCAAGACTTTTTTATTATCCCATTTAATCGTCAAGGTTCTATTGTCGATCTGTAAAATCCGCCCCTCCCTTATTAATTTAGGGTAGGTAATCATAACAGTGCTATCCCGAATTTCATATTTCGCTAGTTCACTATCTGGATCTACATCATAATAATATTTTTCCCTAATTTCAAATGTATGCTGATTTTTGGAAGATGATACTGTTTTCCACCTTCCATATATTTTGAAGGGCTTCAACTTTTCCGCAGGTTTCTTCCCAATTGTAAGGCTCCAGGATGATGAAAACTCAGTGCTTTTTTCTTCAGTATAACTTATCGTGGCCTCCTTCAAAAAAAGTTCTTTATCATAACCTTTAATTTGTTTCCCTAAACTATCTAGAAGTGTAATTTTAAAACCTGACGGAAATTCTACACTATTTACTTGAGGATTTGGCGTAATAAATCTTTCGCTGCTACCTGGAAGTAGCGTTAATGTATCGACACGATTAAACTCATTGTTTAAGCTACTATCCTGAATAATGTTTGCATTGGAATATCTAAAATCAACAATGGCAATAAGTTTTGTATCTCCCTGATTATGGATATCAATTGATTTAAAACCATCCTCATAGCTGGGTGCGTCTCTTTTTTGCGTCGTTGCAACAAAACTAAAAAGAGAAACTACGAGCAATGCTTTCGGTAGCGCAGCTTTGGCTGCAAACGGAACTGGCCGGTTAATACACCAGTACGAGAAGATTACACTTGTTAACGCAAGATAGTCTGTGTAATCTACGGTTCTAAAGGTTTTGAAGCCGAATAAATTTATAAAATCAATTACAGGCTGTGCGCATTCTGCTTTCCAAAAAACAAACAGTGCTGCTGTGCCGATATGTATTTGTCTTGCCTTATCTTTAAAGATAACACTCCAAAAAAATGGGAAAGCAAACAGACCAACGAAATCTGATAGCTTCCCCGTAAAGGTATTGTGAAAAGTATACTTGAGATAAAAATCGTTAATGATTAAAAGTGAAATTGATAATACGAAAAGCGGATGTACCAATTTACTTTTATTATCCATAAAAAGCTTTAAAAGGGCAAGTCTCCATTTTCATCTGATGGACCAATAGTAAACTCATCCTGAATCTTCGACTCTGTACTTTGCGGCACGGCGGCAGTAGGACTTTGCTCAAAGTCACTTTTTCGCCCTAACATTGTAAAATTTTCCGCAACAATCTCGGTAACATATTTCTTTACCTTCTCTTTGTCTTCAAAAGAACGTGTTCTGAGTTTGCCTTCAATGTAAACCAATTTTCCTTTTTGAAGATATTTTGATGCTACCTCTGCAAGGCCACGCCACAATACAATATTATGCCATTCGGTTTGTTCAACTCTTTTCCCATCCTTGTTATAGGTTTCTGATGTAGCCAAAGGAAAACTGGCTACAGTTACGCCGCCATCTAAATGACGTACTTCCGGGTCTTTGCCTAAGTGGCCTACTAAAATAACTTTGTTAATGCCAGACATAAATATTTTGGTTAGTTTTTTTTATAAATAATAAAATCGCCTCAATGGTTAGTTACTCCATTTACTTCTCCTAAAGATATTCTTTTATAAAATCATGAATAACTTTCGGTTGTGGCAGATCATCCAGTTCACTTAAGGAAACCCAATTAAGTTCCTTTTGTTTACTAAAGTTAAATATATAATTTTTTAATGCAAAAAAACGTAAATGGATAATTTGGTGTGTTAATATATGTTTTTTGCTAGCGATAAATGATACCTCAGCTCCTGATCCAAATGTAGATTTTAGTTTTTCTTCGAAAGAAATGCCTGTCCAAGGGATCTGCTCCTCCAAGTTAATGCTGGGAAAATCATACAAATGCTGCCATATATCACCCGCCTGACGTTCCCTAATCAAAACCTTCTCATCTGATTGGCAAACAAAATAGTCTAAAAAACGATGTTTTTGGGCTGCCTTTTTAATCTTAACAGGTAAAGCATTAACCAGGTTATTTTTTAGCGCATAGCAACTTTGATTTAATGGGCAAACATTACAATTTGGAGATTTCGGCTTGCATTGTATTGCCCCAAATTCCATAATGGCCTGATTATACAATGCAGGATCTTTCTGATATAACAATTCGTTGGCCAAAGCAAAAAACACCTTCTTTCCGGCCGGAGAATTAATCGCTGTACTGATGCCAAAATACCGGGAAAGTACCCGGAATACATTTCCATCAACAACGGCCCTTGCTTCTCCCGATGAAAATGAAGAAATTGCTGCAGCCGTGTACTCACCAATCCCCTTTAATTTTAATAGTTCATCATGCATGCTTGGGAAGATTCCATTGAAATTATTGACTACAATTTGCGCAGTTGCATGCATATTTCTCCCTCTGGAGTAGTAGCCTAATCCTTGCCAAAGCTTCAAAACTTTTGTTTCTGTAGCAGCTGCAAAGTCTTGGACAGTTGGAAAGTTTTCTAAGAATTTATTGAAATATGGTAAGCCTTGTTCAACACGGGTTTGCTGTAGTATAATCTCTGATAACCAGATAGTATAGGCATCATTTGTATGCCGCCAAGGCAAATCTCTTTTGTTTGATTGATACCAATTTATCAATTCATTTTGGAATGTCATTACTGCAAATTACGGTGTAATTATCGGTTAAAAAAAAAACTTGCAATCGAGTGATAACTTAACTGATAAAAAAATCATCTTTTATTTCCCTATCTCATTAAAAAGCAATACTTTTGCAACCCCAAAACAGTAGTAATATAAAACACAATATATATAAATAAGTAAATATGACTAAGGCAGATATTATTTCAGAAATATCAACAAAAACCGGAATTGAGAAGGTTGATGTACAGGAAACAGTTGAGGCATTTTTCAAGGTTATCAAAACGAGTATGATTGGCGGTGAAAATGTTTATGTAAGAGGCTTCGGAAGCTTTGTTGTTAAAAAGAGAGCGCAAAAAACTGCTAGAAACATCTCTAAAAACACTGCAATAATTATCCCAGAACACTTTGTACCTAGCTTTAAACCAGCAAAAGTTTTTGTTGATAAAGTGAAAAGCAACTCTAAAAAAATTAGTGTAGAAGCCTAAGTCTTAATTTATGAATAGCAGCATAAGATCGAAACAAATCATCATTATTGGAGCAGTTTTATTGCTTGTTGCTTTTTTATTTACCAGAGACATTAAAGGTTTAGTTAAACCAACTGAAGAGAACGGAAAAATGCCTGCAAGCGGCCAGATGGCCGGAGCAGAAAGTTCTTCTACTTCATCTGCAATTAGCATCGAAACTTCTTCTACAGCCGCAAAGAATGTACTAAACAAAAATTTAGCTACTGATATTACCGCATTAGAAAATAGTTACAAAGGCGCTAAAGGAACAGAGAAACTTGATTTCGCAAAACAACTGGCTCAGAAATGGGATGATGTTGAGCAAATCACACCATCAGCACTTTATTTAGAAGTTGTTGCACAAGGCGAACCATCAACTAAAACGTGGTTAGCAGCAGGAAATCAATTTATAAAAGCTTTTGAAAGTACACAAGATAGCTTGGCCCAACCAGCATTATTGCAAAAGGCCAATACATCTTACAAAAAAGCATTAGAAACAGATTCTACTAATATAGAGGCAAAAACAGGTTTAGGTGTTACAATAGTAAACGGTTTGGGCGCACCAATGCAAGGTATTGCAATGCTGCTTGAAGTGGTTGCTAAAGAGCCTAAAAATGTGAAGGCCAACATGAACTTAGGAATCTTTTCTATTAAATCAGGTCAGTTTGATAAAGCGATACCACGTTTTAAAACGGTTATTGCAACCTCACCAACACCCGAAGCTTACTTTTACTTAGGCACAGCCTTAGAAAATTTAGGCAGAAACAAAGAAGCAGTTGATGCTTACTTAGACAGCAAAAAATTAGCGGCTAACCCAACTTTATCATCATTTATTGATAAAAAAGTAGCTGAACTAAAGAATAAAAATTAATTAACGGATTAATAAAAACATTTAAAACTTAAAACTATGCCAAGCGGTAAAAAAAGAAAAAGACATAAAATGGCTACCCACAAACGTAAAAAACGTTTAAGAAAAAACAGACATAAGAAAAAATAGTTTCTTATTTTGATTAAGCCCTTTAAGCCTCATAGTGTAAACTGTGAGGTTTAAAGTATTTATGTGATTTTTTTCTCATGATCAAGGCTACATCAAAGTTTCTTTCACGTTTACTATCCATTTGTTAATAGGCGTAAGCCTTAAATCTGTAGCTGTTGGTAAAAGAATTAATTATCAATTCGACTCCTGCCGGAGTTACCATAGCGTTGATTGAAGACAAACAACTTGTTGAGCTTCACAAAGAACAAATCAATAATAACTACGCCGTAGGCGATATTTATTTAGGCCGCATTAAAAAAATTATGCCTGGTCTGAATGCTGCTTTCGTAGATGTGGGTTATGAAAAAGATGCTTTCTTGCATTATTTTGATTTGGGCCCTCAGGTGCAATCTTTAATTAAGCTAACTAAGATCAAGCGTAATGGCTCGGTTACAGGCACATTATTAGATAATTTAAAGCTAGAAGCCGATATAAACAAGGCAGGCAAAATTTCTGATGTGCTTTCTAAAAACATGCTCCTTCCGGTACAAATTGCAAAAGAGCCAATTTCTACTAAAGGACCACGTTTGAGTTCCGACATTTCGATTGCCGGCAGGTATGTGGTACTGGTGCCATTCTCCAATACCATATCTGTATCAAAAAAAATTAAAAGTAATACCGAACGTAATCGTTTAAAAAAGATTATTGAAAGTATTAAGCCTCAAAATTTTGGAGTAATTATCAGAACCGTTTCTGAAGGCCGCGGAGTTGCCGAAATGCAAAAAGATCTTTTGGATTTGATTGCTAAATGGGAAAACTTCATTAAAAAAGTGCCTTCAACAGAGCCCTCAAAGCGAGTTTGGGGCGAAATGGACAGATCTTCTACGTTAATTCGTGATATTCTTAATCCTGATTTTACAAACGTTTACGTGAGCACACCAGAGCTTTTCGACGATATTCGTTCTTATGTACATGATATTTCTCCAGAAATGGAAAAAATCGTGAAGCTTTACAAGCAGAAAGAACCCATGTTCGATCACTTTGGGATAGAAAAGCAAATTAAAAATGCTTTCGGAAAAACAGTCAACCTACCGGGTGGAGCCTACTTAGTTGTAGAACATACCGAAGCACTTCACGTGATAGATGTGAACAGTGGAAACCGTACTGCCAGTAAAGAAAACCAAGAGGAAAATGCTTTACAGGTAAACAAAGAGGCGGCTAAAGAAATTGCCCGTCAATTGCGCTTGCGTGATATGGGCGGCATTGTGGTAATCGATTTTATCGATATGCACAAGCCTACAAACCGTAAAATGCTATTCGATTATTTGCGTGAGCTGATGTTATTGGATAGAGCGAAACACACCATTTTACCTCCAAGTAAATTTGGTTTGGTTCAAATCACCAGACAACGTGTTCGTCCGGAGATGAATATTGTTACGGTAGAAAAATGTCCAGCCTGTGGAGGTACTGGAGAAATTAAGGCGAGTATCGTTTTAATGGATGATATTGAAAATAACCTAAATTATATTTTACGTGAACAGAATGAAAAAGGCGTAACCCTTTGCGTTCATCCTTACATAGAAGCATATATAACGAAAGGGATTTTTAATTTACAGCGGCGTTGGTTCTTTAAATATGGCCAGTGGATCAAAGTAAAAGCACAATCATCGTATTATCTAAACGAATTCCACTTTATCTCATCAAAAGATGAAGAGATAAAATTATAACTCAAAACATTTATTCAAAGCCTGAACTTTAAAAGTTCAGGCTTTTTTGTTTAAAAGTGATTTAGCTTTTGCGGGCTTTAACACTTAAATTCGTAAATCTAAAATCAAAATTCACTTGGCAAAAACTAAAACAGCATACTTCTGTCAGAGCTGCGGCTACGAATCGGCGAAATGGTTGGGTAAATGCCCTTCATGCAACCAATGGAATACCTTTGTAGAAGAAGTTATCGAAAAAAATACAACATCAGTACCCACCTGGAAAACCGAAACCAGCTCAAGAAAATTGAGTAAACCCAGCAAAGTTGATGAGATTGAATCATCCATTGAAAGAAGAATTGCAACTGGTGATAAGGAGCTTGACCGCGTTTTAGGCGGTGGTTTGGTAGAAGGATCATTGGTGCTTATCGGGGGAGAACCAGGGATAGGGAAATCAACCCTGATGCTGCAATTGGCACTGAACGTGAAAGGCAAAAAAATACTGTACATTTCTGGAGAGGAAAGCGAGCAGCAAATAAAAATGCGGGCAGAAAGAATTAAAGAAAGTCCATCTGCTGATTGCTATATCCTGACAGAAACATCTACCCAGAATATTTTTAAGCAGATAGAAATTTTGGAGCCAGAAATTTTGGTGGTAGACTCCATCCAAACGCTGCATTCTTCTCACATCGATTCTACTCCAGGAAGTGTATCGCAAGTAAGGGAATGTACTGCAGAGCTTTTACGCTTTGCGAAAGAAACTGGGGTTCCCGTATTTCTAATCGGCCACATTACAAAAGATGGTGCCATTGCCGGACCAAAAATACTCGAACACATGGTTGATACCGTATTGCAGTTTGAGGGCGACAGACATCATGTTTACCGCATCTTACGTTCAATCAAAAATCGTTTTGGAGCCGCAGCAGAACTTGGGATTTATGAAATGCAAGGAAGTGGTTTGAGAGAGGTTTCCAATCCATCAGAAATTCTTTTATCGCAACGAGATGAAGAGCTTAGTGGAATTGCTGTTTCTGCTATGTTGGAAGGCGCCCGGCCCATGTTGATAGAAACACAGGCATTGGTGAGCGCTGCAGCTTACGGAACCCCGCAAAGATCTGCAACTGGCTTTGACACCAAGAGGATGAATATGCTCTTAGCCGTACTTGAAAAACGTTGTGGTTTTAGGCTGAGTACGCAAGACGTATTCTTAAATATTGCTGGCGGAATCAGGGTCGAAGATCCTGCAATCGATTTGGCAGTCTTAATAGCCATCATTTCATCACAACAAGATATTCCAATATCATCCAAAAACTGTTTTGCCGCTGAGGTTGGTTTATCTGGTGAAATAAGAGCAGTAAATAGAATAGAACAACGAATAGCAGAAGCAGATAAACTGGGCTTTGAAACGATCTATATTTCTAAATACAATTTAAAAGGTATTGATATTGCTAAATATAGCCTGGAAATTAAAGCAGTAAGCAAAATTGAGGAAGTTTTTGGAATGATATTCGGCTAGATACACTCAAATGTTGGGGAATATTTTCTACAGATTTATTTAGATAGTTGATTTGTTTACCCATTTCCACAGCTGATATTTTTTTGGCAAAGGCCCCTAAAACCTAATAAATAATTGACTATCAGCACAATAAAGAACACCTACTTATACACTGGTAGTTTGGATTAACATTTGCCTAAGGTAATATGTTGTACATCATGGGATGTGATCTATAACAATAGGGATGATTTTCCTCGTTAGTGAGAGCTAACGAGGATTTTTTTTGCTTTCGCTATTGAGGAAAATTTAAATAACTTTGGTTCAGATAGGAAACTGCAAAAAATCTTAAAAATTAAAATAATGAAAAAGATCATTTTAAGTCTGGGCTTCTGCTTATTTGCAGCAATCGGCTTTGCACAAACTGCATACACAGGTCAGAAATTTGGCGAAGAAGTTAAGCCTGGCGATGTGAAACCCGCTGCCAAAATGGAAGCTGCCATGGGCGACAAAAAAACTGCCGACATGAAGATTGAAGGTAAAGTGGTTGATGTTTGTAAGAAAAAAGGATGTTGGATGACTTTGCAAATGCCAAACGGCGATCCGATGAGGGTAACCTTTAAAGATTATGCATTCTTCATGCCAATGGATATTGTTGGCAAAAATGTTGTTCTGGATGGTATAGCAAAAAAGCAAACCATTTCGGTAGAGACGTTACGTCACTATGCTGAAGATGCTAAAAAATCGCCAGAAGAAGTCGCTAAAATTACTGACCCTAAAAAGGAATTGGCTTTTGAAGCTAAAGGTGTTGTGATCTTAGATAAATAAGAATTAAGATTAAGGAGCAAAGATTAAAATCAAGCTTAACAAAAAAGCCTCGAAAACTTAAATTTTCGAGGCTTTTTTATACTTGATTAGATTTATAATACCCAGTTCCACCCAAATTCATCTGGCGCTAAGCCATATCGAATATCATTTAATTTCTTAGCTATTCCATTAGAAATATGCCTTGTTGATGGGTCTGATAATTGGTAAGTTTCGCCCTTGTAACCAATTACACCAACGTGAGTCACTGTAGCCGCGGTACCTGCAGCAAAAGCTTCAGTTAAAGTACCATTTTTAATACCCTCGATCACCTCTGCAACAGAGACCCTACGTTCTTCCACTTCGATGCCTGCATCTTTGGCCAATTTAATAATTGTATCTCGTGTAACGCCATCCAATACCGTACTACGAATGGAAGGTGTAACTAACTTTCCATTGATTACAAAGATCAAATTGGCAGTGCCAGCTTCTTCAATATATTCGTGAGTTACTGAATCTGTCCAGATTAATTGATCAAACCCTTCTTTTTTGGCTTGCTCAAAGGGATAAAGTGAACGGGCGTAATTTCCAGCGGTTTTTGCAAATCCAACTCCACCTTCATCGGCACGGGTAAATTCCGTCTCAATTTTAACTTGTAAAGCAGAGCTATAATAAGGGCCGGTAGGCGTTGTTAATAAGGCAAACTTGTAAGTATCCGATGCTCTCACGCCTAAGTAAGGATCGGTAGCAAACATAACCGGACGAATGTAAAGCGCATAATCTTCCTGATTCGGCACCCATTTCTCATCAACATTAATTAAGGCTGCTAATCCCTGCATAAATATTTCTTCAGGAATAGTAGCCATAGACATTCTCGCTGCAGATTTATTAAAACGCTCAAAGTTTTTGTCAGCACGGAATACACTAATTTTTCCATCGGGTTGGCGATAAGCTTTCAAACCCTCAAAAATAGCCTGACCATAATGAAGGGCAGAAATTGCTGGACTCATCGGAATAGGTCCGTAAGGAATAATCTGTAAATTTTTCCATTCGCCATCTTCGTAATCGGCGGTAAACATGTGGTCGGTAAAAACTTTACCGAATGGTAATTGAGAAAAATCTGTCACTGTCAAACGAGTCTGATCAGCTTTGGTGATTTTTATATCTAGTGTCTCGGTCATAATTTAAATTTTGGGATGAGAGAATTTTGAATGATTGAATGATTTGCGAATCGAAAATTCACTCATTCTATCAGTCACTCCATCTATCATTTTCTAATTGACGCAAATTAGCAAAAAACGAGCTTTTTTAATAGTATTTTCTGATATTAATCTTTGTTTTTGAGTGTTTTGAGTACACTAAGCACCCAGCCTTTGCCCCATTCTCCAATTTGATCATCACTCCATAAAAAAGGATAAAAAATTCGTTTTTGAAAACGCGGAGGCAAATATTTCTGCCAGTTGGTACCGCCGGTTGCGGCTACATCAATCGGATCTTTTTCTAAATAACGCACTGCTGATTTATAGTGCGACAATGGCCACTTTACATTGACATATAAATCGAGCTTACGCAATTCTTCTGCAAGCGCAGAAACATCAGCACCATTTGCTGACAGCTGATGATACAAAGCCGAGAAATTTGTAAGTGATCTATTTTTAGCCAGCTGTAAAAACTGAGCGGCATATTTTTTAATAAATTGCTTTAATGTTAAAGTTTGCTTACCCGATGACAACTCAGTAGCACCAAACTTCCAATAAATATGTTCGAACTGTTCTTCGATAGTAGCAGTGCTTAATTCTTCGCGTTTACTTTTATCAACCAAACGAATAAAATCAGTTGCACAAATCTCAATCATTCGATATTGCCCGGATTGAAAACCGCTAGCAGGCAATAATGACATTCTGAACTTCAAAAATTGTTCTTTCTCCATGCCATCCACCATCACCTCGAAAGAAGTAGTCAATGCATTAAAATAAGCATTAATTCTTTTAACACGAGCAGTAAAAAATTCGACAGTTAAATTTTCATGTTCAGCAATTTGCCTGCATTCATGCAAGGCCAGCTTAAAATATAACTCAGTAATTTGATGGTACATGATGAAAATCTCTTCATCAGGAAACGGCGTTTTTGGACTTTGTAAACTTAGCAGCGTATCCAAATGGATGTAATCCCAATAGGTGAGAAAATCGGCATATAGCAACCCATCCAGGTAAGAAGCCATATCCTGCCCCATGGCTGTATATTTTTCTTGTAGCTGATGAAGTTTATCTTTTATTTCAGGTGTAAAATCCATTATTCTAAGTTAGCTTTACAAAGGTGTTAAAGATTTTGGAAGAAATTGCTAAAATTTATACATTTGAACAATGGCGATGGGGTACCGCCAAAACCGCCAAACAGGCTGATGACTCCTACAATTTTATTTAAATTGAATTCTAATGCCTGTTAAAAAACCAACAGAAGCATTCCTTCTGTCTATCAATTCCTTTATTAAAAAGGATTTTGGAGTAGTATTATTGAGCACTTCAAAATGGCTTTTAATAGCAGCTCTAATTGGTGCAATAGTTGGCTCTGCATCTGCCCTATTTTTAGTATCCTTAAATTGGGCAACGAATTTCAGAGAAAGCCACCTTTGGATCATTTCATTTTTACCAGTTGCAGGTCTTTTAATTGGCTTAGCATATCATTATTGGGGCAAGGATGTTGTTAAAGGAAACAATCTTTTAATTGAAGAATTACAGTCACCCAAAAAGGTAATTCCATTAATTATGGCACCATTAATTTTTGCCGGAACGATTATTACTCATTTATTTGGAGGATCGGCAGGAAGAGAAGGAACTGCTGTACAAATTGGAGGTGCTTTTGCCGATCAGTTTACCAAGCTATTTAAGTTAAAGCCACGCGACAGAAAAATTATTCTCATCTGCGGAATTAGTGCTGGCTTTGCGTCGGTATTCGGGACGCCATTAGCAGGTGCAATTTTCGGCCTAGAGGTTTTCGTGGTTGGTAGTTTAGTGTACACTGCAATTTTGCCTTCGTTTTTAGCCGCTATAATTGCCGATTATGCATGCAAAGCTTGGGGAGTTGGCCACACTCATTATTCCATTGGTGTTGTGCCACAAATGGATGCCATTAATCTGTTACTATCGTTGGGTGTTGGAATTGTTTTTGGCTTAGTGGCCAGATCTTTCTCCGCCTTAAACCATGGCTTTTCTAACTTGTTCAGTAAAATAAAGTATCCGCCTTTAAGGCCAGTATTTGGTGGGTTGACTTTAATTGTCATTATCTATTTCTTGGATACTACAAGATATATAGGATTAGGAATTCCCGTAATTTCTGAATCATTTACGCAACAGGAACCTTATTATACGTTTGCCATCAAACTTTTTTTAACGGCATTAACCTTAGGTTGTGGCTTTAAAGGTGGAGAAGTAACCCCATTATTTTTCATTGGCGCAACATTAGGTAGTTTCTTGAGTGTTTTTATTCCATTACCTATCGGATTATTAGCTGGAATAGGTTTCGTCGCCGTCTTCTCTGGCGCAGCAAATACACCATTGGCTTGTATTTTTATGGGAGTAGAATTGTTTGGTGTAGCATCTGGAATATACATTGCTCTTGCTTGCGTTGTAGCCTATCTATTTTCCGGGCATACTGGCATCTATCGTTCGCAAGCTATTGGTAGCCCAAAACATTTGTTGTTAAAAAGACATCAGTTTTTGAGGTAAGCTTTGACAACTTTCTTTCTTAAGCCCTAGCAAAGTTGTCAAAACTTAAACCATTGATAAAGGTCAAATCGTTGAATTAATATAACACCCTAAATTTTATAGTGTGCTCAATCTTTTTGAGTGATTTAAATAATTGTTTATCGTATTCAGCATTGATATCGGTAATTGCATATCCAATTTCGGGGTTTGTCATTAAAAACTGGCTTACAATGTTGATATCATGTTTGGCGAACACGGTATTAATTTTGGCCATAATGCCTGGAACATTTTTATGGATATGAATTAATCGGTGCGATTTATCGATTTTCGGCAACTGCAAATTCGGAAAATTGGCACTTAAATAAGTAGCGCCGGTATTCATAAAATCAGCTACCCGTTTTGGAATAAAATCGATATTTCGGGGATTGTTTTTCGGATCATCGAAAACTACAATTCCTTGTTTTGTACAAACATCAAAGTCGATTTTATTTTTTGCGCTCCCTAAATAACCAATTGTTTTAAGTTTAGCAGCGCTTTTTAGTTGTTCTTTATCAATCTTTTCGCCATCTGCCAGAACAATAATGCCTACATCTTTTACATATTTTTCTTCGAAAGAAGTTTTATGCCTGATGGACAAGCCGTCATTCTTCAGTATAGAAAGTGTTAGTGGATCAACATCGCCAATAACTAAACAAAGAATCCTGTTTTTGGGGTAAGAAATTGCTCTTGGCAAATCATTCACATAGAGGAATTCGTCAAAACTTGGCGTCACGTGATCGGCTTTGGCAACAATGCTTTCACGGGCAATATTTTCTGTAAAGGCGAAAAACTTATTGATCAGCCCACTTTCCCGCAGCTGAAAATCTGAATAACCATCGCCAATACCGAAAAGTTCCCCTTCTAATTTTAAATGCTGCAATAACTTTACTTTTCCGCCTTCTTCACTTAAAGGGTTCGCATGATCGTAATCTATAATTTTTCCATCACCAGTGGTTACAAAAGTATTGGCATAAATATTTTCTTTTTTGATGTGATACTGGCTCACCACTGGTGTAATAAATTCTTTAAAACCGCCAGAAACGATTAAAACATCATCAGCATGCTTTTTAAAAAATTCTGCGTTACGCGAAAATGAGGTAGAAACTTTCTTTTTTAAATGTTTAATTAGTTGTTTCAAATGATCCTCATTTGCCTCCAGCAATTTCACACGTTGCGCTAAACTTTCTGAAAATGAAAGTTTGCCTTCCATGGCTAAATTGGTATAATCCTCAATCTTCTGGAAAATCGCCTCTTTATCTGGGTGGTTCTTTAAAGAGATTCTAGCAAGTTCATCAAGTGCTTCTACCTGGGTAAAAGTACTGTCGAAATCGATAATGTAATACGCTTTTTGTTTGGGCATTATTTTAAGTGTTGGGTAATTTCTGTTATACTTTGAGCCAGTGGTTTAAAAACGATTCCGGTTTGCTCAATCACTTTATTATTATTATAATAACTTAAAGTGATACTACTTTTAGCAGTGTCTTTAGTTATTGATGGTTCATTTCTGGTGAAAAAGGATGTAAATTTCAATGCTCGCCAGGCTATACCAAGCATCCATGCTTTTGCTTCCTTTGTTGGCGGCTTTACTCCAAAACCTATTGCTATCTGTGTAAATAAATCTTTGTAATGAATATCTTCAGATGATAAAATGTAGCGCTCTCCTGAAACTTCAGCATCCATCAACAAAATCATCGCTTTTACTACATCTTCTAAATCAACAAAACCAGAGGCGCCGTTTGTATAAAAAGGAAATCCATCTTTTACTAATTTGAAGATGGCTCCACTGCCTTCAAAACCGGCATTCTTCCCAATAATTACCGATGGGTTTACAATTACGGCATCGAGACCTTCGTTAATTCCACGCCACACTTCCATCTCGCTTTCATACTTCGATAGCCCGTAAGCGTGTGCTTTAGAATCATATTCCCAAAAGTCTTTTTCAGAAATTTTATTCCCTCTTTTTGCTATTCCTAAAGCAGCAACTGAGCTCACATGTAAAAGCCTGCAATTATTTTCGGCACAGAGATTTACAATGTTTGAAGTTCCATCGATATTGACATGGAACAATTGTTTTTTATGTTTAGCACTTAAAGATACAAAAGCCGCACAGTGATAAACATGAGTTACTTTTTCAAAGGCTTCTTCCAGGTCAGCGGGTTCATTTATATCACCCAGAACCCATTCAATTAATGGATTGTCTTTAATTATAACCGGAATTTTTGAATTTTCACGTTTCAGCGCTCGTACGGTTAAACCCTTATCGGTTAACTGTTTTAATAATTCAGACCCTAAAAATCCCGTTCCTCCGGTTACCAGTATCATTTTATTTTTTTCGAGCTATATGTGGAAATACGCATTCAAAAATAGATATTTGAGCCGAGAGTTTTAAATATATGTCATTAACGGATTTCTTTTCCCCAATAAACCCTGATAGTTTTACACCAAAGCAAGGATTTTTAACAAGCCAGCTAGGTTTAAAAGCACACATTTTTACCGAATCGTTTCCTGATTTTGAAGAGAATACTTACGATTTGGCCATTATTGGTGTGTTAGATGGAAGGGGGGCAGTAAATAATGAAGGCTGTGCGTTGGCACCCGATTATTTCAGGGAGAAATTTTACAAACTTAATGAAGGGTCTTTCAGCAGTAGAATTGTCGATTTAGGAAATATCAAGCATGGCGCAACGGTTGCCGATACTTACATTGCCATCAAAATGGTGGTGTCTGATTTGATCAAAAAAGACATCATTCCCATTATTATCGGCGGCGGCCAGGATTTAACCTATGCCCAATATTTAGGCTATGAAGATTTAGAGCAAAAGGTGGATCTGGTAATTATCGACAATCAATTCGATATTGGCGACGATGATACCCTTGGAATCGAAACAAGATCAGACTGTTATCTGAATAAGATTTTTCTTCATCAACCCAACTATCTTTTCAATTACAGCAACATTGGTTATCAAACTTATTTTGTAAATCAAGAAAGCCTGAGTGTGATGGACAAGCTTTATTTTGATGTTCACCGTCTTGGAGAATTTGCTCAGGACATCACGTTGACAGAGCCCATTATCCGCAATGCGAACATGATCAGTTTTGATCTGGGTGCCATCCGATCGGCTGATGCTGCAGCAAATGCGAACACTACACCTAATGGTTTCGACGGTGAAGAAGCCTGCCGAATTGCCCGTTATGCCGGCATGAACGATAAATTGACTTCAATTGGTTTTTACGAATTTAACCCGGCCTACGATAATAATGGCCAAACCGCGTTTTTGCTGGCGCAGATGATCTGGTATTTTGTAGATGGTTTTTATGCCCGTAAAAAGGATTTCCCACTTACACCAAAATCACAATTTATGATTTACAGAACCAGTTTGAAAGATGGTTCTGGTGAAATGGTTTTCGTGAAAAGCAAAAAATCAGATCGCTGGTGGATGCAGGTTCCATATCCTTCGGGCCAATCGAAAAACGAACGTTACCACCTCGTACCTTGCCGTTATGATGATTACCAGACTGCAGTAAGCGGCGAAATGCCCGATTTATGGTGGCGTACTTTTCAGAAGTTATCCTAATCCAATGGATAATTTGTAGAAGTTCAAACACACTTCAACGCTACCATAATTTTACACAAGCAATTGCGTTCTAGCTATATATATCACTACTTTTGAAAAAACAAATCTCATTAATGAAAAAAATATTATTATCTGCGCTGGCCTTATTGCCTTTAGCAGCGTTGGCGCAAAAACCGTTTACACTAAACGGAAATATAAAAGGATTAAAAGCTGGTAGTAAAGTTTATCTGATTTATCAGGGCGATGGAAAAAATATTACCGATTCTACAACGGTTGTAAATGGAGCATTTTCTTTTAAAGGTACGGTTGAAAATCCTGCACAGGGAAGTCTTTATTTAAACAAAAATCCCTACGTTACCCGTCCTGCGGAAGGGGAAAAATTAGATGGTTTATCTATCTACGTAGAACCAGGAAATATTAATTTGACAGCTACAGATTCGTTGAAAAACGCTGCTATTGTTGGTTCTCCAGTGAATGATGATGCCAGGAAATTAAAAGCTTTAACCAAACCAGTTAATGATAGGTTAATGGCTATAGATGCTGAATACAGAGCATTTACTCCAGAGCAGAAAAAGGATGAAGCCTTAATGACTAAGTTAAGAGAGAAATTTGAGAAAGAATCAGAAGCGCTTCCGCCGCTTTTATTAAACTTCGCACAGAATAACCCGAAATCATACATCAGTTTGAGTGCGATTGGTCAATTAGCGAGTGATCCGGAACAAGCTGTTGCGGCTGAAAAGGCATTTACAGCGCTATCTCCAGAATTGAAGGCAACTCCAAACGGAAAACAACTTACCCAAATGTTCGATGCGGGGAGAAAAACCGCTGTGGGTGTAATGGCTATGGATTTTACCCAAGCAGATACCGCAGGCAAACCTGTTAAGTTGTCTGATTTTAAAGGAAAATATGTTTTGGTTGATTTTTGGGCTTCTTGGTGCGGGCCATGTCGCCAGGAAAATCCAAATGTAGTGTTAGCCTATAATAAATTTAAAGATAAAGGTTTTACCGTTTTAGGTGTTTCGTTAGATCAACCTGGTAAAAAAGCTGCCTGGTTAAAAGCCATTGCAGATGATAAGTTAACCTGGACTCATGTTTCTGATCTGAAATTCTGGAACAATGAAGTTGCCCAGCTTTATGGCATTCGTTCAATTCCAGCTAACTTTTTAATAGATCCAACCGGAAAAATTATTGCTAAAGGTTTAAGAGAGCAGGCATTGCAAGACAAGCTTCAGGAACTTTTGGGAAGCAAATCGAAATAGATTCCACTTCATAACGAAGCCGCAGATTTGCAGATTTTATTAAATAAATAATCTGCAAATCTGCGGCTTTTTTTTGTGATGAACTATATCAAATCAAAACCAATATCTTCTCTAAAGTATTTGCCATCGAAGTAAATTCTACCTGCATCGGCAGTAGCAGATTGCAGCGCAGTAAAAAGATCTTTCTGTAGGCTTGTGATCGCAATCACTCTACCGCCGTTGGTTTTTACCACATCATTATCAAGCAAGGTACCAGCGTGAAAAGCATTTGAATGACGCAAGTTTTCAATCCCCGAAATCGCCTTGCCTTTCAAATATTCTCCTGGATAACCACCAGCTACGATCATTACTGTGGCCGCAGTTTGCTCAGAGATTACAAGCTTAACCTGGTTCAACTGTTTATTCGCTGTGGCCATAAATAGTTCTACCAAATCATTTTCGATGCGTGGAATAACACTTTCCGTTTCCGGATCGCCCATTCGGGCATTGTATTCGATTACGAAAGGATCATCACCTACTTTGATTAATCCAAAGAAAATGAAACCCGTGTAATCGATATTATCTTTCTTTAAACCTTCTACTGTAGGTTTAATGATTCGCTCTTCAACTTTTTGCAAAAATTCTGGAGTAGCAAACGGAACCGGAGAAACCGAACCCATACCTCCAGTGTTCAAACCTGTATCGTTTTGCCCGATCCTTTTATAATCTTTGGCGGAAGGAAGGGTTACATAGTTTTCGCCATCGCTTAAAATAAAAACGGAAAGCTCAATGCCGCTCAAAAATTCCTCTATAACAACTGTTGCGCCAGCGGCACCGAATTTACCACCAAGCATCAATTTTAATTCTTCTTGTGCTTCAACGGTTTCGGTACAAATTAGAACGCCCTTACCTGCTGCCAAACCATCAGCTTTTAAAACTACAGGCAAAGCATGCTTTTCCAAGTATGCCAAACCTTGCTCTAATGTTTCGGGTGTAAAAGATTTTGAGGCTGCGGTTGGGATGCCATGACGCTCCATAAACTGCTTGGAAAAATCTTTACTTCCTTCCAGAATAGCTCCTTCTTTTTTAGGTCCAATTACCGGAATATGTGCAAGCGACGCGTCAGCTAAGAAAAAATCGTGAATACCATTTACTAAGGGTTCTTCTGGACCAACCACAACGAGTTCGATATTTTCTGCAATAACTACCTTTTTTATCGAATCGAAATCATTTACGTTGATGTTGATATTGGTACCATAAACCCCTGTACCACCGTTTCCTGGTGCAATAATCAATTTATCGCAGTGCGAGGACTGGCTCATTTTCCAGGCAAATGCACTTTCTCTGCCGCCTGAACCTAAAAGTAAGATATTCATATCGGCAAAGATAGGATTAGTGTTGGAAAATTGAATATTGAAATGTTGTAAAGTTGATCTGTTGATATTAGGGAACTTAGTGACTTGGCGAACAAATCTACCCACAAGCACTTTTGACTTTAATCTTCTTAACTCCCTTTGGCACTTCTGGTCATTTGTTCCAACATATCCCACATCTCATTAGGAATGGCTTCCAATCCATTCATTTGGCCGGCGCCTTGCAGCCACTCGCCACCATCTATTGTAATCACTTCGCCATTAATGTAGCCCGAAAAATCGCTCACTAAAAAAGCAGCAAGATTTGCCAGCTCCTGGTGTTCTCCAACTCTTTTCAATGGAACACGGTTTTTGAAATCGAATTTTTTAGCTAAATCACCAGGCAATAAGCGCTCCCACGCTCCTTTTGTTGGGAAAGGACCCGGTGCAATCGCATTGGTGCGGATGCCATATTTGCCCCACTCTACCGCCAATGATCGGGTTAAAGCCAATACACCACCCTTTGCACAAGCCGATGGCACCACATAAGCCGAACCAGTGAACGCATAAGTAGTAATAATATTTAAAACTGTCGCTGTTTGCTTTTCTTTGATCCAATGTTTCCCAAAAGCCAGGGTGCAATTCACTGTTCCTTTTAAAACAATGTCGATAATAGATGAAAATGCATTTGCCGACAATCTTTCTGTAGGAGAAATGAAGTTACCAGCAGCGTTGTTTAAGAGCACATCTACCGAACCAAATCGCTCTAAAGTTTTTGCTAATACATTGTCCACCTGTTCGGGATCTCTTACATCACAGGCAACGGCCAAAACTTTACCACCAGTTTTTTCTTCCATCTCGTCGGCTGTTTTTTGCAAAACCTCCTGCTTGCGACTTGTAATAACAAGATTTGCTCCCAACTTAAGAAAATAGATTCCCATTGCTTTTCCTAAGCCAGTACCACCACCTGTAATTACAATGGTTTTGCCTTTCAGCGCATCTTCTCGAAGCATAGGAGAATTGTAGTTGAGCATAATATTTTGGTTAGTGGGTTTAATATCGTGATTAGTTAATTGCTATATTATTCAGTTGAAATACTATTGAATTGCGACAGTTGAAGCATAGTTCAACCGTCAGAACAAAACCGCCAACTAAAAATTGCTTTATTTTCTCTGCAGGCTTTCAATAATCGTTTTCAAAATATGACGTGTGGCGGGCGCCCACCATTGTGCAAGCATTTTTTCGAGAGATGCAGATTGATCTGCAGACACCGCTGCGATTAATTCTTCGCGGATATTTAGTTTACTCTGCGACCAGGTATTACTTTCCAATTCCATGAACTTTTTAATCTTTCGTTCTGCCGCGGTAAGCAGGCTTTCGTTCTTCACCAGCTCATCCACCAAACCAACCTTAAGCGCTTCTTCCGGGTTGTAAAGTTTACCTGTCAATAAGCTACGGGTTGCTTCAGCTTTACCCAACCAAAAGGCATACATCTGAAAAATGCTGTTAGGAACAATGATTCCAACCGGAACTTCGTTTAAACCGATTATATATTGCCCTTCTGCCATAACACGATAGTCACAAGCAAGTGCCAAAACGCATCCTCCGGCAGGACTATGCCCACTTATTGCTGCAACAATCGGCTTCTTAAAGGCGACAAGATTAGCAGTGAAATTTAAAAACAGTTTCCAAAAATCTTTTGCTTCTTCCTCATTATAGTTGTAAAGTTCTACTAAATCTAAACCTGCTGAAAAGAATGGAGCCGTTCCAGCTAAAATTACTCCGCCAATATTGTCATCAGCAGAGATATTTTTAAGCATGTCATCTAGCTCGGTGATCAGTTGTCCATTTAATGCGTTAGACTTTCCCCTGCTCAATGTAATTGTTGCTAACCTATCGCTAACGCTTACTTTAATTGTTTCCATATTAAATTTCAAAATGTAAATATTGACCGTATCAGGCAAAACTATAAGCTATGCTTGCATAATATTCAAATTTATCTATTTTTCTTTATTTCACCTCATAAGTGTAAACTTTTCTGGCTAAATGGCCAAAAGCATCAATGCCTTCCATTACCACCCGGTATTGCCCCGGCTCATCGGCATTATAAAATTCAAATTTTCCTTTACCATCAGTCTCAGCAACAACTTGTGGATTCCAATAAATGGTTGTCCTTAAATCTGCCCGGTTACTATTTGTGCCTGCATCATATTTTGGAGAATAAAACTCCCTCGAAACAGAGAACCCTCGCGGACTAAGGGTTACCACTCCTGGTGCATACCTATTGTAGTTTGCCGTTCCTCCGCCACGTTTAGTTGTGATGACGATAACGCCGCCGCCTCCTTGAGAACCATAAATAGCGGTATTTCCAATGCTTTTTAAAAGTTCAATTGATTCTACATCTGAAGGAACGATATTATCAAGAAAGTCGGCCTCAACCCGCATCCCGTCTAAAACAATCGACATTGGGGTATTTTGGCTGCGCATCAGATAGGGAATTCCGCCCTGAAAAATCACTCCAGGCAAACGCCCTTGTAAGCATTGAGACAAAGTTATGCAGGTAGAAAGATCATCAGCAGTCATAATATAATCTGCTCGTCCTGCACCATTTAAATTAGCAGAATTTTTTGCCGGGTTTCTTTTTTCAGTAATGGTCACTTCCTCTAATTTTATGGTTCTCTCCAGCAAACCTAACCGTGTCATTTCATTAAAATAATTGTCGCTTTCCTTAATATATTTCATCAAAGAATTGTTCACATTTACTTCAACATCTCCTGTATTTTTGTTTTTGGTTACGATCTGGTTTGGTACTACATCCAAATTAATATCTACAAACTTACGTTCTGATTTGGTTCTTGCCTGAACCACAAATTTAGTGCTATCAGGAAAATTTAGATTATCAAACACAAACCTTCCATCTGCATTGGTAACCGTATCTAAAATAAAAAATGTTCCTTTAGATGCCATGATCATTACCTTACCCCCCGGAACCGGCTTGCCACCTTTGGTAACCGTTCCACTGATGCTAAGCGAATTTTCAGGCTTGTAAGTGATTGCTGGCCCTGTTCCCGCTGCTACATTTCGCCATAAAAATCTGCTCCAGCCATGCGTTAACATCAAATTATCCAGTTCTTTCATGGTTTTAACATCATCATTTAGAAAGTAATGATTTGGCTTTTCAATATATCCGGTTAAATCTGAAGTTAATAAAAGCGATGAAAGGATATTTGATTCGTTATCTTCGTCAGGAGCTACTTTAGTAGCGTTGGTAACAGCGACAGAGTAAACACTTAATACCGGCTTATTTTGGTTAGTGGCATCAAAACTAAAAGAGGATTTTCCCTTCCTGGTGGTCGAAACGGCCGATGTATTCAGGTTTAGATCAATTAAATCAACCTTATGGTTTACAAAGATTAAACGTTCGGCTATAGGTTGGTTGTTAGTAGAAAATAAAGTGAACTGTATTACGCCAATTGGTAAATTTTTCTTCGGGATATTGGCAACCAAAACCTGTTTATCCATTTTGGCTTTAGAAACATAAAAAACATTTCCACCCTGTTGTGCCACAACTTTTAGTTCGCTACCATTAATTAAGCTTTCGCTAGCCATAATCTTAAGCGTAACTTTTGCAGTATCAGTATTGGTAATGGCGATGGCATATCCTGCTTTTTGAGCTACTGGAAGTTTGAAATCTTTACTGGATCCATCTTTAAACTTAACTTTCGCGGTATACGTTTTTCCTGACTGGGCATTAAAAATGAAATTCCCCATACCTAAATAAGCGGTTTCAAATGAGGTAATTTCAGCTCCTGTTTCGTCTACAATCGAGCCTTTTACATCTTCTCCATGTCCACTGGCATTCACAGTTTTAATGGCGATCTTTTGAGGAAGATTCTCAATCATCGAACCACCTTCCGGTAAAAACTGCACATCAACATCGTTAGAAGTGGAGGTGATCGGAATTGTTTTCACCACTTTCTGCTTATTTTCTAAAGTAAGCGTGGCCACAATTTTCCCTGATTTATTGGCAAGCGCCTGGCTGCTGGTGAAATTTATTATAGCATCACCAGAAAGATTTGTTTTGACTTTGCCTTTGGCAACAGATCGATAATCAAGCTGTACATCGTAGCTTACATCGTTCTCCTTATAAGCAATACCATTTTTATCTTCGAAGTGGATGGTTGCCTGCACCTTATCCACATTATTTTCCTTTGTAAAGGTGTAATCTGTTTTGGTAAATACCTTGTTTGCCCAACTGTTCCCTATTTTAATGGTTTTATCAAAGAAGAATTCAGTTCCAAAGTTTCGCATATAATTGGTGTATGCCCTAATTCGATAATTTCCTTCTCCTAACGAATCTGTTAACTTAAAATCGCCCCAGGTGATGCCGCTAATTAATGGCAATTTCACCAGTTTTTTTACCGAATCTTTTTCATTAATTAACTCTACATACAAAATTTTGCTTAGTTGAGAGGGTGCAGTAGTTTTTGCATTGATTACATATCCTTTGAACCAAATATCATCGCCTATGGCGTAATATGGTTTATCTAAATGCAGGTACACTTTTTCCTGTTGGTATTTATTTGTATAATCCTCGAGCTTTTTTAAAAGCAAGGTAAAAGGATCATCATCAATTTTAAAAGCAGTAAAACCAATAATAAGTGCGAGAAAACTGATTGCGAGGGTAATTTTGATTTTCATTTGTGGCTAGGGTGTAAAAAAATATGCCTCAAGGTACAAAACCGGAGGCATATTTTTATGAAGGTAACATGAATTTTAGCGCTAAAATTTGTTCTTCCACATCATGCTTTCTACTGGCTTGGTAGTCTTATTATTATATTTTGCATTTCCTTTGGTATTATACAAGGTTTCGATATTTCCTTCTACGACGAAATAAATCAACTGACCTATCGGCATCCCTGCATATATTTTTACAGGCTGAGCAACAGAGATTTCTAAGGTCCAGGTATTGCAGAAGCCCACATCACCCTTGCCTGCGGTAGCGTGTATATCAATCCCCAGGCGTCCGGTGCTGCTTTTTCCCTCTAAAAATGGCACATGTCCATGTGTTTCGGTATACTCAAGCGTTACTCCGAGGTATAGTGTGCCTGGGTGCAATACAAACCCATCTTTCGGAATTTCAAAATGCTCAATTTCGTTATGCTGCTTGGCATCCAATACGCGGCTTTTATAGGTAGCCAGGTATTTACCTAAATGTACATCGTAAGAATTTGTACCTAAGCTTTCTCTTTTAAAGGGCTCGATTATGATTGTTCCCTTATCAATTTCTTCTAATATCCTTTTATCAGATAATATCATTTTTATGCGTATTTTTGGCCTAAATTATCAATTAATTAAGATAGTTTTGCATGCTAATCTCAATTTTATAAATGCCAATAATTTATAATAAAAATGTTGATGAGCATTCAGTTCTTGCAATCTGGAAAATTGAGGAAACTGAAGCTGAAATGTTGGCTGGCCTTCAGCTTAAGCAACATGAACTTGATGTTATATCAACGCTGAACAATGGCAAAAGGCTATTGCACTGGTTAAGTACAAGACTTCTTCTTCGTACCATGTTGAATACCAAAGAATATATCGATTGCCAATTTGATGAAGATGGAAAACCTTATTTAACCAATTTTGATTATCAAATTTCTTTAAGTCATTCTTATGATTATGCGGCTGTTATGATCAGCAAAAAAGATGCTGTTGGGGTGGATATAGAATTGATTAAACATAAAATAAAAAGTATACGCCATAAATTTTTAAGTGATGTTGAACTTGCCCAAAAACAAATCGGCGACAATATTGATGGCCTTTATGTGGCATGGTGCGCCAAAGAAGCCATTTACAAGTGGCATGGAAAGAAAGGTTTGGAATTCAAACGCGATATCCACATAAAGCCTTTCAAGCTCAAAAATGAAGGAAAATTAAATGCCATCGTGGCTCTTCCCTCCGGTTCAAGAGAACTAACGGTAAATTATTTTAGGACAAAAGACGGCTATATGTTGGGCTACGTTGTGCATTCAGCCTAAATGTTATTAAGAATTATACATGAATGATCAACCTACAAACGCTCCTTTAGTTCCTACTCAATTTATTGATTGGGGCTTAACAGATTACCAGCAAGCCTGGGATAGGCAGGAAGAACTGCTTAATAAAACGGTAGCATTAAAAACCGAGAATAGGGTAAATGGCACTCAGTTACCCACACCAAATTATCTTATTTTTAATGAACACCCTCATGTTTACACTTTGGGAAAAAGCGGTCACCCAGAAAATTTATTATTGGATGAACAAGGCTTAAAAGATAAGGGGGCCACTTATTATAAAATTAATCGTGGTGGCGATATTACTTACCACGGTCCGGGCCAAATAGTGGGTTACCCCATTTTGGATTTGGATAACTTTTTTACAGACATTCACTTATATCTTCGAACACTTGAGGAAGCTGTTATCCTTACTTTAAAAGATTATGGCATCGAAGCTGGGCGTTACACTGGTTATACCGGTGTGTGGTTAGATGCAGATAACGAAAAAGCCAGAAAAATTTGTGCAATGGGTGTTCGCTGCAGCCGCTGGGTTACCATGCATGGCTTTGCCTTTAATGTAAATGTAGAGCTCGATTATTTTAAAAACATTGTTCCTTGCGGAATTGACGATAAAGCCGTTACCTCTTTAGCCAGGGAACTAGGATATCTACCTGATATGGAAGAAGTAAAAGAGAGGCTGAAAAATCATATCGCCGATCTTTTTAAAATGAATCTGATCTGATTTTAAAAGGATAGCCAAATTGAAACCGATGATCTGCCATTTGCGTAAATTGGAGGATGAAAGTTTTATTAAGTGTCGTTTTGTTTTCTTTCTTAACTTCGTCTTGTAGTAAGCAACCAAATATGTCCGAAATCGATCAGCCTAACCTAAGCACAATACCTACTTCTGGCCAAAGCCGAACCTATCTCGCTCTTGGGGATTCTTATACCATCGGCGAATCGGTTAAACAGAGTGAATCATTTCCCTTCCAGTTGCAAAGTTTGTTAAAGAATAACGGTATCAATGTGGCAACTCCTAAAATTATAGCCACCACCGGCTGGACAACCAGCGACCTGCAAAGTGCAATTGTGCAGGCTAAACTCACACAGAAATTTGATTTTGTTACACTATTAATTGGAGTGAATAATCAATATCGAGGCAATTCCATCGAGACATATAAAAAGGAGTTTGCAGAATTGTTACAAACCGCCGACTTATTTGCAAATGGCGATAAAACAAAAGTATTTGTGGTCTCTATACCCGATTGGGGCGTAACTCCATTCGATAAAAACGCTGGTAAAAGTCCTCAGGTTATCGCTTCAGAAATTGATAGTTTTAATGCTGTTAATGAGCAGATTACTATTTCAGCAGGCATTAGCTATACCAATATCACGCCTGCATCAAGAAAAGCAAGTAGCGATTTATCCCTTGTTGCAAATGATGGACTTCATCCGAGTGCCAAAATGTATTCCGAATGGGCTGATGCTTTAAGTCCAAAAGTAAGTGCCGTTCTGAAATAATTTAAGGTCGATTCATTATATTTTTAAATTAAAAATTTTACTTTAGTTTAACTATTTGAATTAAAACCCTTAAAAAAACATTTATTATGGATGAGTACGAAGTAAGCGGAGCAGCCGCAGGAATTGGTGCAGGTATGGTTATTTTTTATTTGGCAATAATCGTTGTGATGGTTATTGGAATGTGGAAAGTATTTGAAAAAGCAGGCAAACCAGGTTGGGCTGCTATCATTCCAATTTACAATCTTATTGTGTTGATAGAAATTGTAGGTAAGCCGATGATCTGGGTATTATGGCTAATCATTCCTTGTGTTAACATTGTATTTATGGTTTGGCTTTACAACTTGGTAAGCAAAAGCTTTGGTAAATCAGAAGGCTTTACAGTGGGTATGGTTATTTTCCCTTATATTTTCTGGCCAATTCTAGGTTTCGGTGATGCAAGGTATTTAGGCCCATCAGCTGCTGAAGCACAAAATGGCGGATTTGGAAATAACTCTTTCAACAATCCTAATAATCCGTTCAATAATCCGAATAACCCTTTCGGCAATCAAAATAAGCCATTTGGCGATCAGAACAATCCGAATGATAATCCTCCTCCGGTAGTTTAATCTCGATGACGATTACATTTATATTTTGCAGCTTAATCAACATAGTTGATTGGCTGCAAAATCATTTAATACCTTGCCCTTTCAAAGCACTGACAGGAATTGACTGTCCGGGATGCGGATTCCAAAGATCTCTAATGGCGCTCTTCCAAGGCGATTTCCTTAAAAGCTGGTCAATCTATCCACCAACTGTTCCGATACTCCTTCTCTTTTCAATTGTAACTATATTATATCGGTTCCCAATCAAGAACAACCATCTAGCCATGAAAGTATTGATCATTATCGTGGGCAACTTCGTGATGATTTCATATTTTGTAAAGATGTTCATTAACTAGATCAGGTACTAAGCTTAGAAGTGATATAATTATAATCCTTCAACACCGTTTCTAAAAACAGCAATTCGTTCATTCCTGCAGGCACACTTACAAAAATATGTTCTTTAGTTTTTGCAGCCATCGCATAAATTAGGCTTGCGTTTCCCGTTTGATAATAACCGGTAAGCACCTCGTGGATCAATTCTATATCTCTATCAGTTAAATGCATTACCTCTTTAAATTGAGGTTGATATTCCTCTGGTAAACTAAAATTAAAAGCTACCTGATTGAGTTGGGTACGGGGAATCATTTTTATCAATGTTGTTTTGGCAAGTAGGTCTCCCAATCGTTGATGATTCTCGGTTACCGCTACAGATGCCAATGCAATTACCCCCCAACCCAATGGAAAACCAAAATCAATCATTCTGAATAACCACCTAATTAAGTATTGGCCGAAAGTTGGTTGTGTTCCATCCAGATTAATCACTTTTATTTTCATTACTCGTTTGCCAAAAGATTGTCCGTTCATGGTTAGCTCGCAAACCAAATCGTAAAATGCATATATAATCAGGTAGACGATCAAAATCACCACACCTAATGTTCCGGAAACGCTTATAGATCCGATAATAAATAAAATCCAGGCGACAACAAATAGTATCGCAAAGCCAGCTAAATCTATACATCTAGCCGCTATTCGCTCACCCAAACCTGCAATTTCATATTCAATATCGATATTTTGAGCAGTGTTAATTCTGATACTATCCATTTTTCAAACATAATTTTTTTTAAGGATAATCAGACTATTTTACCCTTAAAATTAAAGATGAAATAAAAGCTATTTTTTTTGAAGAAAAATTCTGCACTGCCATAGGGTTGTCACTCTGGCATCCTTTCTTTGTTTAAGAAAATCAAAAAAACCATGAGTATAGCAGATTTATTATTGATGGAATTAAACACAATAGAAAAAACAAAACAACGAAATATGGATATTATTAAATTATTATTGAAAGAATTCGAGGCAGAATTCAACACCACTAACAAATTTTTGGCTTTGGTCCCTACAGATAAATTTGATTGGGCACCTCACGAAAGAAGTATGAAAATGAAATCGTTGGCGAGCCATATTGCAGAACTTCCAGGATGGGTAAGTTTAGCCATTACCGCAGATGGTTTGGATTTCGCCACTGCTCCCTACGAAGAAAAAAAGGTAATCACCAACGGTGATTTGATTCATCTCCTGGAAGAGAGTTATCAAAACGGAAAGCAAGAGTTAGAAAATGCCGACCCTCAACGGTTAAACAATCAATGGATTTTGCGAAATGGAGATCAAATCCTCGGCGATTTGACTAAATATGAAATGATCCGCATAGCCTTTAGCCAGATTATTCACCACAGGGCGCAATTAGGTGTTTATTTAAGACTACTGGATATCCCTATTCCAGGTAGTTATGGTCCAAGTGCGGATGACCAAAGTTTTTAGCAACCAAATTAAGAACACCAATAATTTGTTGGTGTTCTTTGGTTACTATTGGTCCATAACATAATTTATTTCCGTAAAATTGCATCATGAACGACAATGCTGCAACCCGGTTAAATAAATTTATAAGTGAGAGCGGGTTGTGTTCCCGCCGTGAAGCAGATCGGTTTATCGAGAAGGGCAATGTTTTCATCAACGGCAAAAGAGCCAAAATCGGAGATCAGGTTTTTGCTGGTGATAAGGTCATGGTCAATGGTCACAATATTGAACCGAAAGAAGAATCAAATTTTATTTTATTGGCGTTTAACAAACCTGTAGGCGTTACCAGCACAACAGAATCTAATGTTAAAGATAACATCGTTGATTACATCAACCATAGCGAACGTATATTTCCTATTGGCCGGTTAGATAAAGATTCATCGGGGCTGATTTTTTTAACCAACAATGGTGATATTGTTAACAAGATTTTAAGAGCAGGAAATAAACACGAAAAAGAATATGTGGTTACGGTAAATAAGCCTGTAACCGAAGATTTTGTGTTTGAGATGAGCAATGGTGTACCGATTTTGGGCGTAAACACCCGCAAGTGCAAGGTTCGTCAAGTGAGTACATTTGTATTCAATATCATTTTAATACAAGGTTTAAACAGGCAAATCCGCAGAATGTGTGAGCATTTTGGTTATGAGGTAACCAAGTTGGAACGTACAAGGATTATGAATATCAATCTGAAAGGCATTCCTACAGGTGAATTTAGAGAGTTGAGTGAAGAAGAAATGAATGGCATCATGAAGAGTGTCGAAAAATCTTCATCTGAGGCTGTGGCAAAACCAAAGAACACCAAAAAGAAAACTAATTCGTGGGAAGAGATCCCCGAGTTGAAGCAGGACCAACCTAAAAAACCATTTAAGTCTAATAAACCGATTTCAAAATCGGGCGGAGCAACAAAAAGCACATCTCATTCTTCCTCAAAATCCGCTGGAAAAGGTGGCGCTAGTAATAGAAATTCTAAACCTGCAAAAGGTAAACCCTCGGGAAAATCAAACGCCAGACAAAGAGGCAGATAGCCTGCAAATTGTAAAATTTGAAACTAAGCTGTTTGCTTTCTGCTTTGATCTTTCAGCTTAAAAGCTTTTTTAAGTACCTTTGCAACAAATGGTAACAGAAAAAAAAATCGATATCCGCTCATTGGATTTGCCTCAATTGCAGCAGCAGTTAATTGCATTGCAACAGCCTGCATTTAGGGCAAAACAAATTTATCAGTGGTTATGGGAAAAATCAGCCACTACTTTTGATGAAATGAGCAATCTTTCAAAAGATTTGCGCAAAACGCTGGAAGAAGGATTTTCAATTAATGCTGTTCAGGTAAACAACTCGCAGTTCAGTAACGATCATACGATCAAGAACACTTTTCGTTTAGCTGATGGAAATATCGTTGAGGGAGTTCTAATCCCATTGGAGGATAGGATGACCGCTTGCGTAAGTTCGCAGGTGGGTTGCAGCTTAACCTGTAAGTTCTGTGCCACGGGTTACATGGATCGTAAACGCAACCTAAATGCAGATGAAATTTATGATCAGGTGGTTTTGATTGACAAACAAGCCAAGCAAAACTATAATAATCCCCTAACCAATATTGTGTACATGGGTATGGGCGAACCACTTTTAAATTACGCTAATGTACTTAAGTCAATAGAGCGAATTACCGCTCCAGATGGACTAAACATGAGCTATAAGCGAATTACGGTTTCCACGGCAGGCATTGCAAAAATGATCAAAAAATTAGGCGATGATGGTGCAAAATTTAATCTTGCTCTTTCTCTCCATGCTGCAGATGATAAGAAACGTAATGAGATTATGCCCATTAACGAAGCAAATTCATTAAAAGCATTGGCCGATGCCTTGAAATATTATTTCGCCAAAACTAAAAATCCAGTAACCTACGAGTACATTGTTTTCAACCATTTTAATGATGAGATTAGTGACGCGATGGATTTGGCTAAATTCTGTAAACATATTCCTTGCAAAGTAAATCTAATTGAATACAATCCAATTTCATTTGCTGACTTCACTAACGCTGAAGGCGATAAAATAGATGCTTTTTCAAACTATTTGAAAAGCCAGGGAATCAATACAAATATACGCCGAAGTCGTGGTAAAGATATTGATGCGGCCTGTGGTCAATTGGCTGTAAAAGAAGAAGCTGCCAACTAGCTATTTCTAAGCAAAGTTAATTCAGTTAATATCTCATTGAAGCCAGGCCGTAGCTGTTGATCTTCAGATAAACACAAATCGCGAAGTTTGCAAAGCGCATCGTGAGCAGAAATATTCGCACGGCAAAGCGAAAGCAAATCATCGAGGAGAAATCCGAAGGCCTTTACTTCAATTCGCTCCAGATAGAAAGCTAAAGCAAGATCTCGTTTATCGTACCGTGAAGCCGCTCCAAAATCGCCGAATAATGTGTTGCCGGTATCATCAACCAGAACATTGTGTGCGTATAAATCACCATGCATAATTCCTCTTTCATGCAGATGTGCACCTACAGAAGCCATACTAATGGCAATTTCAAACAATTGCTGCTCACTGAGTTTAAAGTCTTCGTCAAACACATCCCTTGTACAACTGTTTAAAGTTGGCGGTTTGCCAAGATTATAAAAGTGAGCAGGAATCAGCTCCATCACCAAACCCTTTTTACCCTGCTCATCTAAATCAATTACAGACTTCAATTTCACGATCGAAGGGTGATGCCCCGCGGCCAAATAAGCTTGCAGCTCATCCTCTGGAAAGCCGTCACTGGTAACACTTCCTTTAAATATTTTGATCGCAACTTCATCCTGATTATTCACATCTATACTGGTCGCTTTAAATATCGTGCCGGAAGCACCTTCTCCTAATAATTGTTGAATCTGAAATTGATCAATATTTACTCCCGCAACTGACTCGACTTTCTGGTTTATCATATTGTTACCCGAAAAAGCCAACCAGGCCAAACTTTTCATTTCAACTAACCACTCGGGCAACATATTTAAGTTATTTGCAGCAATCCGCAACAATGCAAGGCTATTGCAATTTGCAAGCTCCTTAGGCAACGCTGCCAATCTATTTCCAGCTAGCATCAGCTTTTCCAACTTCGAACACTTACCAATAGATGCTGGTAAACTGGAAATTTGATTATTAGTAAGGATTAACCACCGAAAATTAGCATGAAATGCGTCATTTGGGATATGCGTTACTAAATTACTCTTAAACCCAATAATTTGGAGATTATCGCACTTACCTAAAACGGCTGGGAAAATGGCAAATCTATTTTCGGATACAAAAAAAACTTTCAGCTTTTTAAATCTGTTGAAATCATCCGGTAATGCTGTTAACTTATTGGATGATAAATCAAGGTATTCTAAGGTATCAGTAAGCTCAAAAAGCTGCTCAGGAAACGACTCGAGCCCTTCAGATATCTTTATAGTAGTGGCTCCTGAAAGTTCGCCGTTAATGAGTTGTGTTAAAGTTTGCAATTTATAATGGAAATGAACTGCGAAGATAGCGGAAACATTCTAAATGATGAATATTAAGTAGGTGCTTTATTGGAAACATTGGTTTAAAGCGATTTGTTCTTCAGCCCCGCTGTCTCTCCAATCTTTTTGTTTTGGGGTCTATCGGTTTTGATCGGCAGCGGTACAAAAAGGATTTCCGTACCATCGGGTTTATCAAACCCAGGGAAGGTGTTTCATAGGCCGGAACTGCTTTCCCGCAGGTATACAAAACCGGATACCCAGCTATATGACCTATATTCCTATATGGTTCAATAAGATCCGGGAGGTTTGCAGACCATTCAACCATGAACGCAAKGAACACCGCTGTTTTATGCCGAGAACCTTGCTATCTGATAAACAGAGAACGTCTTAAAACCGGGTCCACCCAGCTATATGGCATATATCCCTATATGGTTCAACAGCTCCAGACAGATCTGGGATTGATGTAGCCATGAAACCCAATTAACAATAGTAGCATCTCTTTAAAGACAGTTGCTCTCCGTTCGCTGCTCTTTATTCTTTTCTCCCCACGAAATAAACGAAGAAACCCCATCAGCTGTTGCTGAAGGGGTTCTCGCTAATGCCCTGTTTGGGCTTTAAGATTTGGCACCGACCTACTCTCCCACGTGTTACCGCAGTACCATCGGCTCTGGTGGGCTTAACTTCTCTGTTCGGAATGGGAAGAGGTGGACACCACCGATATAGGCACCTAAATGTTTTTAAATAGTATGTAGTATTTAGTCGTTAGTATTTAGACATCTAATCTATCTACCAAGTACTCAGTACCAACTACTAAATGACATATTATTGAAAGAAGTTATGTTAGAAGAACAAACAACAGTCTGTTTGCTTTGAAAGCTTCGGATGATTAGTACTACTCGACTGTGCTGTCGCCAGCTTTACATCTGTAGCCTATCAACGTAGTAGTCTTCTACGGTCCTATATGGAATTCTCATCTCGTGGCTAGTTTCGCACTTAGATGCTTTCAGCGCTTATCTATTCCCAGCGTAGCTACTCTGCAATGCCCCTGGCGGAACAACAGATTCACTAGAGGCTAGTCCAACCCGGTCCTCTCGTACTAAGGTCAGCCCCACTCAAAATTCCTACGCCCACAACAGATAGGGACCGAACTGTCTCGCGACGTTCTGAACCCAGCTCGCGTGCCACTTTAATCGGCGAACAGCCGAACCCTTGGGACCTTCTCCAGCCCCAGGATGTGACGAGCCGACATCGAGGTGCCAAACCTCCCCGTCGATATGAGCTCTTGGGGGAGATCAGCCTGTTATCCCCAGCGTACCTTTTATCCTTTGAGCGATGGCCCTTCCATGCAGAACCACCGGATCACTATATCCGTCTTTCGACCCTGATCGACCTGTATGTCTCACAGTCAAGCAAGCTTATGCTATTGCACTCCGCGTACGGTTACCAAGCGTACTGAGCTTACCTTTGAAAGCCTCCGTTACCTTTTTGGAGGCGACCACCCCAGTCAAACTACCCATCAAACAATGTCTCCCGAATGATCGGGATTAGACACCGAATACAGAAAGGGTGGTATTTCAACGTTGGCTCCACGACGCCTAGCGACGCCGCTTCAAAGCCTCCCACCTATCCTACACATCCTGTATCCAATGTCAATGTTAAATTGTAGTGAAGGTGCATGGGGTCTTTCCGTCCCGTTGCGGGTACCCGGCGTCTTCACCGGGACCACAATTTCACCGAGCTCATGGCTGAGACAGCGCCCAGATCGTTACACCATTCGTGCAGGTCGGAACTTACCCGACAAGGAATTTCGCTACCTTAGGACCGTTATAGTTACGGCCGCCGTTTACTGGGGCTTCGATTCAATGCTTCTCCTTGCGGATGACATCCCCTCTTAACCTTCCAGCACCGGGCAGGTGTCAGGCCTTATACTTCATCTTTCGATTTTGCAAAGCCATGTGTTTTTGTTAAACAGTCGCCTGGGCCTTTTCACTGCGGCTGACATTGCTGCCAGCGCCCCTTCTCCCGAAGTTACAGGGCCATTTTGCCGAGTTCCTTAGCCATGATTCACTCGAGCACCTTAGAATCCTCTTCCCGGATACCTGTGTCGGTTTGCGGTACGGGTTTTTATAACCTGAAGCTTAGCGGTTTTTCTTGGAAGTCTGATTACCTGCGCTATCCGCTCACCCGAAGGCTCGCGGTACTATCGACTTTCAGCTAGATCGGCGGATTTGCCTACCGTTCCATTACCTACTGTCTTTAACGATCTATTCCGTCAGATCGCGGCAGTGTCACTACTCCGTCCCCACATCGCAGTTATAAAAAGTACTGGAATATTAACCAGTTGTCCATCGAATTTCCCCTTCGGGTTCTCCTTAGGTCCCGACTGACCCTGATCCGATTAGCGTTGATCAGGAAACCTTATCCTTTCGGTGGGCGGGTTTCTCTCCCGCCTTATCGTTACTTATGCCTACATTTGCTTTTCTAGAAGCTCCAGCACCCATTACCAGATACCTTCGCTGCCGCTAGAATGCTCCCCTACCGATATATTTCAATCCCATAGCTTCGGTGTACAATTTAATGCCCGTTTATTATCCATGCCCGATCGCTCGACTAGTGAGCTGTTACGCACTCTTTAAATGAATGGCTGCTTCCAAGCCAACATCCTAGCTGTCTGTGCAATCGGACCTCGTTAGTTCAACTTAACTGTAACTTGGGGACCTTAGCTGATGGTCTGGGTTCTTTCCCTCTCGGCGCGTGACCTTAGCACCCCGCGCCTCACTGCAGATCATATTTCATAGCATTCGGAGTTTGTCTGGATTTGGTAGGATTTGACTCCCCCGCACCCAATCAGTAGCTCTACCTCTATGAAACTTAATATCCACGCTGTTCCTAAAAACATTTCGGGGAGTACGAGCTATTTCCCAGTTTGATTAGCCTTTCACCCCTACCCACAGATCATCCGGAAACTTTTCAACGTTTATCGGTTCGGTCCTCCAGTACGTGTTACCGCACCTTCAACCTGTCCATGGGTAGATCACAAGGTTTCGCGTCTACCCCCTCTGACTATACGCCCTATTCAGACTCGCTTTCGCTTCGGATCCGTGCCTGAAGCACTTAACCTTGCCAGAGAGGAGTAACTCGTAGGCTCATTATGCAAAAGGCACGCCGTCACACCACTTGGATGCTCCGACCGCTTGTAAGTACACGGTTTCAGGTTCTATTTCACTCCCCTGTTCGGGGTTCTTTTCACCTTTCCCTCACGGTACTGGTTCACTATCGGTCTCTCAGGAGTATTTAGCCTTACCGGATGGTGCCGGCAGATTCCCACAAGGCGTCTCCGACCTCGCGGTACTCAGGATACTGCTAGACTAGCATTCTATACGTGTACCGGGCTATCACCGTGTATCGCTGGGCTTCCCATCCCATTCCACTTCTGTTTGCTAATGCCACGTTGCAGTCCTACAACCCCACCTATGCCGTAACATGGATGGTTTGGGCTCTTTCCCTTTCGCTCGCCACTACTCAGGAAATCATTGTTATTTTCTCTTCCTCTGCTTACTTAGATGTTTCAGTTCGGCAGGTTTGCTCATTATATGTGACTGGTCTTCAACCAGCCGGGTTGCCCCATTCGGAAATCTTCGGATCAATTYCTATTTGCAAATACCCGAAGCTTATCGCAGCTTATCACGTCCTTCATCGCCTCTGAGAGCCAAGGCATCCCCCGTGTACTCTTTATTACTTTCTTCTACTCATATGCCTTTTGCGCCATATGGTATGCTTTTTTTGCTCTTGTCATGATGTCTCATACCTTGCTTCGTATTACTACTCCGTTCGGTGAGCACAAACACAACAGTCGCCTATTGTTGTTTGCTCTTCTTTTTTAACTTCTTCCAATATGTCAAAGAACTTTACCGAGMCTGAAGGTCGAAGGTATAAAGGTAGAGGGTTTCATTGTCCCCTGCCTAAGCTCCGTTTCAGCTTCGTTAGTCAAAAACCGCGGTCTCGAACCGTTTCATATACCTTATATATATGTGCCCCATGGCGTTTCTTTTCTTTCTTTCAATCTGTCAATGATGGTCACCGATCCCGGTGATGTGTTTTGTTACTGTGGAGAATAACGGAGTCGAACCGTTGACCTCCTGCGTGCAAGGCAGGCGCTCTAGCCAGCTGAGCTAATCCCCCAGGATTATTAAAGTAGTCCCGTCCAGATTTGAACTGGAGACCCCTACATTATCAGTGTAGTGCTCTAACCAGGCTGAGCTACGGGACTGTCTGTTAGGTTGCTTATAGTTGCGGGTTAGTATATTACCGCTACCGCTTCCTTTGCTTACCTAGTGGTCAGTGCCGATGTCTTTTGGTTATTGGACAACCGTCATTTCTTCTGGGTGTTTTCTTTTTTGTTTCTCTTGTTTTGAAATATCATGTTGCGCAGTGAGTAGTCAACTCCACTCCAGAAAGGAGGTATTCCAGCCGCACCTTCCGGTACGGCTACCTTGTTACGACTTAGCCCCAGTTATCGGTTTTACCCTAGGACGCTCCTTTCGGTTACATACTTTAGGTACCCCCAACTTCCATGGCTTGACGGGCGGTGTGTACAAGGCCCGGGAACGTATTCACCGCGTCATTGCTGATACGCGATTACTAGCGAATCCAACTTCATGGGGTCGAGTTGCAGACCCCAATCCGAACTGTGAATGGCTTTGTGAGATTCGCATCATATTGCTATGTAGCTGCCCTCTGTACCATCCATTGTAGCACGTGTGTAGCCCCGGACGTAAGGGCCATGATGACTTGACGTCGTCCCCTCCTTCCTCTCTGTTTGCACAGGCAGTCTGTTTAGAGTCCCCACCATAACGTGCTGGCAACTAAACATAGGGGTTGCGCTCGTTGCGGGACTTAACCCAACACCTCACGGCACGAGCTGACGACAGCCATGCAGCACCTAGTTTCGTGTGATTGCTCACTGATCCATCTCTGGATCATTCACTAACTTTCAAGCCCGGGTAAGGTTCCTCGCGTATCATCGAATTAAACCACATGCTCCTCCGCTTGTGCGGGCCCCCGTCAATTCCTTTGAGTTTCACTCTTGCGAGCGTACTCCCCAGGTGGAACACTTAACGCTTTCGCTTAGCCGCTGACTGTGTATCGCCAACAGCGAGTGTTCATCGTTTAGGGCGTGGACTACCAGGGTATCTAATCCTGTTTGATCCCCACGCTTTCGTGCCTCAGCGTCAATAAGACCATAGTAAGCTGCCTTCGCAATCGGTGTTCTGAGACATATCTATGCATTTCACCGCTACTTGTCTCATTCCGCCTACCTCTAGTCCATTCAAGCCCATCAGTATCAAGGGCACTGCGATAGTTGAGCTACCGTCTTTCACCCCTGACTTAACAGGCCGCCTACGCACCCTTTAAACCCAATAAATCCGGATAACGCTTGGATCCTCCGTATTACCGCGGCTGCTGGCACGGAGTTAGCCGATCCTTATTCCTTCGGTACATTCAGCTATTTACACGTAAATAGGTTTATTCCCGAATAAAAGCAGTTTACAACCCATAGGGCAGTCTTCCTGCACGCGGCATGGCTGGTTCAGAGTTGCCTCCATTGACCAATATTCCTTACTGCTGCCTCCCGTAGGAGTCTGGTCCGTGTCTCAGTACCAGTGTGGGGGGCCATCCTCTCAGATCCCCTAGTCATCGTCGCCTTGGTGGGCCGTTACCCCGCCAACTAGCTAATGACACGCATGCCCATCTCCATCCCATAAATGTTTGATCATTGGATAATGCCATCCTGTGATTTTATGCGGTATTAATCCGGATTTCTCCGGGCTATCCCCCAGATGAAGGTAGGTTGCATACGCGTTACGCACCCGTGCGCCGGTCTCAARGWWGCAAGCMWCYTCTACCCCTCGACTTGCATGTATTAGGCCTGCCGCTAGCGTTCATCCTGAGCCAGGATCAAACTCTCCATTGTAAAATGTGTTGTAAGATTCTGACCAGTTTTAACTATCGTTAAAAATAGTCTTCTTTTGTTTTGTCCGTTGGACATTGACTTTAAAATGTAATAAGGAACTCTGTACTTGAATTCGTACTTCATTACCCCACTACGCATCATTGACATCTCTTTTAAGAACTTATCGACAATCGCCTCTCGGCTTGTCTCTATATATCTGCTCGCTTCAGTTGGGCATGAGTCTTGATCGTCTCTTCCCTGTTTCCGCTCGTTTCAATCTTTTTGTTTCCAGTCTTCCGCGACATCCGCCGCTMGACTTTTTTCCTTTCCTTTCGGTTGGGAGTGCAAAGGTAGAAAACTTTTCTCAACTTCCAAATAAAATAATTTTTATTTTTTCGTTCCCGTTTTCTTTCTGCTTTTCAATWTWCCRCTTTTYCAGGCGGCTTCCCGTTCCTTCCGAACCGGGCTGCAAAGGTAGCGATCTTTTTCTTTTCCGCAAATTTATTTTAAAATAAATTATTTGCCTTTTTCTCCTCCCACATTCCCCAGATCCATCTTTTCACTGCAACCGTTTCCTCCGAAGCGGGATGCAAAAGTAGAAAAAAATMMGCTCCCGCCAAATACTCCACACCCTTTTTTTTGATCTTTATTGTAAAAGCCTGTTTTTCAGGATGAAATTTTTTGGATAACGCCAAAACAAATAGGGCAATCGGGTGTACACTTCGGAAAATCACATTTTTGATCTTTATTGTAAAAGCCTGTTTTTCAGGATGAAATTTTTTGGATAACGCCAAAACAAATAGGGCAATCGGGTGTACACTTCGGAAAATCACACCCAAAGGACCCTGGCTGAGCTATGGGAAGCAGGAAGATACAGGATAAGCTGATACTGCAAAATGTGAGCTTTCTTGGGTTTTTGAACCATATAGAGATATAGAAAATATAGGTTTTACAGCCCAAACGTCGTTCTGGCTTCAGCGGCCGTGTGATTTTGGCCTTCAACCATGAGCTTTTTGTTTTATGAACCATATAGATATATAGGACATATAGACTGGACGGCGCTTTGCTGGCAGCGACTAGGCCGGAGTGGTATCGCATTTTTTGGTCTGATGAATGAAATATGGTGATTTTTTTTGCAAACGCTGCGCCACGTAAAGCCGTCAGAATTGGAAAACCCATGCTTGCAGCAGGCAAAAACAGCACCGAATTTTTTAGGCGAAGATTTGAAGCAAAGGGCGGGCGGCACTTTAATAGGATATAGCAGTACTAACAAATATATTAGCTAATTATAAAACTAAATTTAATAGATTAGATAAATGTTAGCAGTAAAACGTTGGGGTTATGATTTAATGGGATTACTGTTCCCTAATGCTTGCAACGCTTGCGGTACACCTCTATATTATAGTGAGCATCTTATTTGCACAAAATGTTTATATGATTTGCCATTTACCGATTATCACATTCATGCTGATAACAGAGTAGCCAAGCAACTTTGGGGACGACTATCTTTAAACGCAGCTATGGCTATGTTGTATTTCAGGAAGCATTCCAAAGTTCAGAATCTTATTCATAATTTAAAATACAACAACAAGACGGAGGTAGGGGTTTTGCTGGGAAATAAACTTGGCGAAAGATTAAAGTTTAGTCCTTTATATCAGGATATTGATTTGATTATACCGGTACCTCTGCATTTGAAAAAGTTAAGAATACGCGGTTACAACCAAAGCTTATATATTGCAGAAGGCATTTCGCAAATTTTAGACGTACCGTTTAGCGAAGCAGAACTTATTAGAAGTGCTGCCACGGAAAGTCAAACAAAGAAGAGCCGATACAACAGATATGAGAATATGCAGGATGTTTTTAAGGTTGTAAAGCCTGAGCAATTAAGTCGAAAACTTATCTTGTTAATTGATGATGTAATTACAACTGGAGCTACTTTGGAAGCCTGTGCAAATGAACTTCTAAAAAATGGTGTTGCGAAAGTGAGTATTGCAGCACTAGCTTTTGCAGAGTAACAAACCTTTTATTAACTTGTAAAGCGATCAGCCGAAAATATATAAGTTTGAAGATGCGTAATATTTTTATTTTAGTCTTTACTTTAATTTGTCTTTCGAGTTGTAGAAAAGATGAACACATTACGACAGACCCAAACGCGAGGCTTACATTCTCAACAGATAGCATTTTATTTGATACCATATTTACTACAGTTGGATCAACCGTTAAAAGGATAAAAATCCTTAATAAAAACAATTCGGCGATTAACATTTCAGAAATTAGCCTGGCCAATGGAAATGCTTCTTCATTCAGCATAAATATTAATGGAGAATACAGTATCAGTAAGCAAAATATTACTGTAAACGCAGGAGATTCTATTAATTTATTTGTTAAGGCAACCATTAACCCAATCAGCAAAGCTTCACCTTTCCTTGTTCAAGATTCTATATTGTTTACTACCAATGAAAATAAGCAAACTATTCAATTGCTTGCTTATGGCCAAAATGCGATTTTTATTAATGCATCTTCCATTATTACCAATACAACATGGACAAGTGATTTACCTTATATAATCAGCGGCGCTTCAACGGTAAGGAACAATTCCTCGTTAACTATTTTACCAGGAGCAAAAATTTACTTTCACGCGGATGCCAGCTTAAACATTGAAGGTAGACTGAATGCCGTAGGGACAATTGATAAACCTATCCTTTTTTGTAGTGACAGACTGGAAAGCACTTTCGCTAATGTTCCAGGGCAATGGAAAGGTATACATCTGAATGCGTCAGGAACAGGAATAATCTCCTATACCACTATTAAAAATGCTTCGGTTGGATTAACGTCTGACTCTCTTTCGGTTAACGGCACCCCAAAACTACTGTTAAGCAACAGCATTATTAAAAATATGCAAGTTGCCGGCTATATAGGTTATCATTCAGAACTAACTGCCTTTAATAACTTATTTTACAACTGTGGCAACTATTTGATTTATGGTGTTGGAGGCGGCAATTACAATTTGAAGCAAAATACTTTCGCTGGCTATAACTTAAATTTCCCTCGAAAAACGGCATCTATAAGTTTTTCCGATTATCAATCGGCCAGGATGACCAACGCCCTAAGTTTGAATTTAACCAATAACATCATATGGGGATCGCTAATTAACGAATTCGCAATCGAAAGGAAAACAAATGCAGTTTTACAAAGCAATCTGTTTAATAATTTGATTAAAACCGTGAATACATCATATGCTAACAATGACAATATATTAAATCTGGATCCCGGCTTTATTTCTCCTGGATTAGAAAATTTTGAATTACTTACTACTAGTCCTGCGATAAAAAAAGGGCTAAATCTTAGTAGTGATGTATTTTTCAGCAATTATCTCAATCGCGACTTGAAAAATACATTGAGGATCTTTCCTTCATCAATGGGTTGTTATGAAAAAAAGTAATTTTTGTTAACTCGTTAAAACAATTTTTGCCCCAGTTCGTTTATATAATTGAGAGCGTTAATTTAGATGGTAAGGGTCGATATTTCTTCAAAAGGATATCGGCCCTTTACTTTTTACATCAGTTTGTAAAGGATATTAAAATAAAAATTCGACACTACGTAAGTTATACCCAATAGCTCAATTGGTAATTTATACAAAGCAGCCTAAAATAAAAAAGCAGCTACATTTTATGTAACTGCTTTAAAAGGCTAATGCTTCCAAAAGCCTACAATAACAATATTATTTATATAGCGGAAACGCACTAACCAAATTAATCACTTCTGCTTTTACGGCATTGATGTTAGCTTCATCATCTGGATTAGTTAAAACCTGATCGATCAAATCAACAATCTTTTCCATTTCTGTTTCTTTCAAGCCACGAGAAGTAATGGCAGCTGTACCTACACGGATACCTGATGTTACGAATGGTGATTTATCATCAAAAGGAACCATATTTTTATTCACAGTAATTTCTGCTCTTTCCAACGCGTTTTCGGCGACTTTACCAGTAATGTTTTTATTCCGCAGATCGATAAGCATCAAATGATTATCAGTACCGCCTGAGATGATGCCATAACCTTTAGCAACAAAGGCTTTCGCCATCGCTTGTGCATTCGCAGCAACTTGTTTAATGTAAGTTCCATACTCCTCAGTTAAAGCCTCGCCAAATGCAATCGCTTTTGCAGCAATAATATGCTCTAACGGTCCGCCTTGAGTACCTGGAAAAACAGCCATATCAAGTAAGTTACTCATCATACGGGTTTCTCCTTTTGGCGTTTTCAAACCCCATGGATTCTCAAAATCTTTTCCCATCATAATCATACCACCACGAGGACCACGCAAAGTTTTGTGTGTAGTTGTTGTTACGATATGGCAGTGTGGAAGTGGGTTGGCCAACAAACCTTTGGCAATTAATCCCGCCGGGTGCGATATATCTGCCAGCACCAAAGCACCAATTTTATCAGCCACTGAACGGATAAAAGCATAATCCCATTCTCTTGAGTAGGCCGATGCACCACAAATAATTAATTTAGGTTTTTCAGCTAAAGCGACTTCTTCCAGTTTTTTATAGTCGATCAAACCGGTTTCTTTTTCTACGCCATAAAATAATGGCTGATAAAGTTTGCCCGAGAAATTGACAGGAGAACCATGCGTTAAGTGACCGCCGTGAGAAAGATCAAATCCTAAAATTTTATCACCAGGTTGCAGAACGGCTAACATTACCGCAGCATTTGCCTGTGCACCAGAGTGTGGCTGAACGTTTACCCAGGCAGCACCGAACAATTCTTTTGCTCTGTCGATTGCTATTTGTTCTACAACATCTACCACCTGGCAGCCTCCGTAGTAACGTTTTCCTGGCAATCCTTCTGCGTATTTATTTGTTAGCACAGAACCAGCAGCTTCCATTACTTGCTTGCTTACAAAGTTTTCTGATGCGATAAGCTCTAATCCGTGCTCTTGGCGGTCTAGTTCTTTATCAATAAGTTCAAAAATTTGGGTGTCGCGTTTCATCCTTATATAGGTTTGTATTTTTTCTGCAAAAGTAAGAAATTAATCTCTAAGGTAAAGGCTGGATATGAGGAAAGTCTGGCCCTTTTGCCAGATATATTTTTTTAAAGAAGCTACAGGATTTGGAAAGCAGTAGCAGCAATTCTTTTAAAGGTTACTCCCGCCCTCGCTACAATCTTTTTTGTCATTGTTTGTGATGAATATGAAAGATCAAACATTCAAAAAAGTATTTCCGCTAAGTCGGGTTTAATGGGTGCCCGTTAGTGCAGAAAACAGAATAATAAACCAAAAAAAATTAAGCGGATGATTTTACTTTAAAGTTATTGAAACCACTGCCAATCGTAATTTCTACTAGTTGTTGTTGTAACATCTCGAGTATGGCCAGGAAATTATAAACAAAATGCACCTTATTTTCGGAGTTTTTGAGCACCACCGCGAAATCAATCTGTTTGTTAATATCAAGTAGATTGGCTATAAAATACTTTTGTTGCTCAATAGTATAAGGATATTGGATTACTGTATGTTTAACTTCCTCACTTCGCAACTCATATTTTTGCATTGTTTTGTGGTAAACAGTCAGCAACTTGTATAAATCGAGTGATAAAAGCTCATCCTGATGAGAAGAGGATTCGGCAGCAAGAGATAGATCATATTCTATATTACCCCTTCGCTCCTGTTTCATTCTGCTATCTTCCAAAACTTTCATTTCTTCTGCAGCAGATTTGAATTGTTTATAAGCAATAAGTCGGGCTATTAAATCTTGTTCGGGATTAATTTCATTGCCTGCCTCATCAATTTCTATTCTCGGCAATAGCATTTTAGATTTAATCCTCATTAGGGTTGCCGCCACCAAAATAAATTCACTGGCTACCTCTACATTAAGCGCTAAAAGTTGGTGTATGTACGCTAGAAAGTCGTTTGTGATTTTTGCGATCTCAATATCCTGGATGTTTAATTCATCCCGTTCTATAAAGAACAATAATAAATCGAATGGTCCTTCGAAAACCGGAAGTTTGATCTCAAAATTTTCTGCTTGCATTTGTTAACAAATTTAACAAAAACAGGGAGACGGCAATATTTTAAAATAATCACCAGAGCAACAAGAATGACTAATTAATTAGCGTTGGTTAGAATATAAATCGTTTGGCGAGAATCTAAATGAAAAAGATATTCTTTCAAGTTATCAACTACTGATTTTTTGATTTTAACTACTTTACCTTGTGAATGATACTCATCGATAATTTCGTCGCCGATTTTTACCTTATTGAGTTTATTGACTGGCGTGGAGTGCGTTAAATTTATCATGGGATGTTTTTTTTACTAATATGGGGGTTTACCAACTCCTCCAAAAATTAAATCGATTAACAATCTAGTTTGGTAGAGATAAGCGGCGCAAAGATAGATAAACGAAAACTAAAAAACAGGATTAAGACTAATTAATACTACAACTATAAGGAGTCTTTGGATCATTTTTCGCTTCATTTTAACATATTAAGGAGTAATTGAGTGGGTAAGGACTTAACCTTGACGATTTTTCTTTTGTATTAAAACAAAAATACCTTACTTTGTATCTTGTTTTTTACCCAAATCTGAATGCAAGTTAAAGCTGGCCCCCTATTATCTAAAATCAACTATCCTGCTGATTTAAAGCAATATAGCGAATCTGACTTAGAACAAATAAGCCAAGAGTTACGCCAATACATTATTGATGTGGTGAGTGTAAATGGTGGCCATTTTGGCTCTAGTTTAGGTGTTGTAGAGTTAACTGTAGCGCTACATTATGCTTTAAATACACCTTACGACAAGCTGGTTTGGGATGTAGGACATCAAGCTTACGGACATAAAATTCTTACAGGCCGCAGGGGTTTATTTCATACTAATCGAATCTATAAAGGGATTAGTGGCTTCCCTAAAATATCGGAAAGTGAATACGATACTTTTGGTGTCGGTCACTCTTCTACTTCTATTTCCGCAGCATTAGGAATGGCTGTTGCTTCACAACTGAAAGGTGAAACCGATCGCCAGCATGTCGCCGTAATTGGTGATGGTGCAATGACAGCAGGCTTAGCTTTTGAAGGCTTAAACCACGCTGGCATCGAAAACAGCAATGTGTTAGTGATTCTGAATGACAACTGTATGTCTATTGATCCTAACGTTGGCGCACTGAAAGAATATTTAACCAGCATAACCATTTCAAAATCTTACAATCGCTTCCGCGATGATATATCGAATGTATTGGTTGGCTTATCAAAGCTTGGCCCAAATGCACATAAATATGTTAAAAAGATTGAGAAAAGTATAAAGGGAACGCTTTTGAAGCAAAGTAATTTATTTGAGGCGTTAAACTTTAGGTATTTCGGCCCAGTGGATGGGCATGATGTTAAACGTTTAGCACAAACCATCAAAGATTTATCTGCTATACCAGGACCAAAATTATTACACTGTATTACAGTTAAGGGTAAGGGTTTTGCCTTGGCCGAAAAAGACCAAACGATATGGCATGCACCAGGCTTATTCGATAAAATTACAGGTGAAATTAAAAAAAGTGTTCCAGACAAGCCTCAACCTCCTAAATACCAGGATGTTTTTGGACATACGATGGTGGAACTGGCAGAAGCTAATGAAAAAATAGTAGGAATTACGCCGGCAATGCCTTCAGGCTCATCATTAAATATTATGATGAAAGCCATGCCAAAACGTGCTTTTGACGTTGGTATCGCTGAGCAGCATGCTGTTACTTTTTCTGCAGGTTTAGCGGCACAAGGATTAGTACCTTTCTGCAATATCTATTCAAGCTTCATGCAAAGGGCCTACGATCAGGTTATTCATGATGTAGCGATACAGAAACTTAATGTAGTTTTCTGTTTAGATCGGGCTGGTTTAGCCGGAGCTGATGGCGCAACACATCATGGTGCTTACGATATTGCTTACATGCGTTGTATTCCAAATCTGATCATATCTTCTCCAATGAACGAGGAGGAACTACGGAACTTAATGTATACGGCTCAACAAGAGAACATGGGCCCGTTCGTAATCCGTTATCCTCGGGGAAACGGGGTTATGCCTGATTGGAAAAGACCATTTAAAGCGCTTGAGATCGGCAAAGGGCGAAAAATTTGTGATGGTGAAGACGTTGCTCTATTAACGATTGGACATGTTGGTAATTTTGCTGTCGAAGCTCGTACACAACTTAATAGTGAAGGCATTTATCCGGCACATTACGACCTTAGATTTGTAAAACCGTTAGACCAGGAGATGTTGCATGAGGTTTTTTCCAAATACAAACATGTTATTACCGTTGAAGATGGATCGCTTCCAGGAGGAATAGGCTCAGCTGTGCTGGAATTTATGGCCGACAACGGCTACAATTCAAATGTAATTCGGTTAGGTATTCCCGATCAGTTTATCGAACATGGAGAACAACCAGAACTTTGGGCAGAGTGTGGTTATGATAAAGATTCGATTGTTGAGGCAGTAAGGAAGGTCGGCTCTAAAAGATTAACGGATAGTATGGTGGGGTAATATTCAGCACTGAATACTATCAAGTGAAGTCAACATAGAGAATGTTATATGTCTTTATCCCCTTTTGGTTAGCATTTTTTTTGCTAATAAGTCGGTAAATCCAGTTCAAGTTTTCTAATATAACCTATAATTCCACCATTAAGATTATATAGGTTATCACATACCGCATTTTGTCAAACAAGTTACAGGTAATCTGCTTCTACTCCCCATTTACAAGAATAACTTTTGTATAATTTAAAAGTTATTCTTGATTGCGTTTAAAACATTTCATTATGAAGCTTTCAACGTTAATATATGATTTGCAAACTAATTAGTCTTAAATAAAACTACTATATGGCTTAAACAAAATAAGGTTGAATAATTGTTTAAGACTAAAAGTCGGTATAAAGATTTCTGAATGAACTTCTTAATCCGAAAGTGATCAAGCCAGTATTGTTTTTAGCTAAGGAATTACTTTCGTTTCTATAAATGCCCCCAACCTCTAGGCGTAGATTATACTTTGGGTTGATGATATAAGCTACCCTTCCTTCGGCATAATAAAGATCTGTACGTAATCCCTGTGAAGTAAAGTTACCCGTTTGTTTGATTGCTTCGGCATATGGAACACTCAAATCCCGACCATAATCCTGACCATTTAAACTCAAACCATATTTTGCATATTGCAATTGGCCAGTAAAATCAAATCTTTTCCAGGAGTAGTTAACAATTCCTAATAACTCTCTAAAGTTGGCCCCTAAACGATGAGCAAGTGGCTCTGCGTAAGAGGTATAATTAACGATTTGGGTACGGCCAGTATAGGTATAAGGTTTAGCAGTATTGTACTCTAATAAATAATTTAAATTTTCGATTTTAAAAATGTCAGTACCTCTTATCCCCAATTGCCATCCGTATTTATTCCGTGGACTTCCATTACTGGAAAAGAAATTACTCGCTTCAAATTCATCTAATGAGAACTGACCATATGCGACAACTTCTTTTGCAAATTTATATTTAGCTGTTAGCCCTATCATGGAATTATCAGGAGAACCACTTGAAGCCTCAACAGGGCGGAGGAAAATTACCGGGTTGGCGTAACCCCAATCAAAGCCTCTTTTATTTCCTAAATCATCAGTTTGTCCCCAAATAATGGAATCAAAAAACCCAATAGATAACCGGTTATTTACATTCCAATCTAAGTAATGAAAAACCCCACCCTTTTTACGGTTTCCCGCTTCGTACGATAATTTTGGAACGGAAGGATCTTGCATGGAAGCCCACAATGCCATATATTGAACATTACCTAAATTTCCGGTTAACTTCAGAAATGGATAAGGTGAAGAAACATCTGATAATAACATGGAGCGATAACCATCTCCAATGAAGTTTTTATCGTAACCTGCTGTGATATTGAGATACTTAATTGGTGTGTATGAAACTAAGGCTGTTACGTACGACCAATCAAGAGACATTTTACCTGCATTAGATCCATAATCTCTATTGTAAGACTGTCCAGGAACGACGTTCAAAGATCGGGAGTAATCTGTATAATATTTGGCAAACCTTCCTTGGTTCTCAAAGCCGCTGGTGTAAAAAGAAAATTTCTTACCTACTGTTCCACCTACTTGATAGCCACGTGTGTTTAACCATACATTTTGCTTGCCAGAAAAATCCTTTCCTATTTGAAAATCAGGAAGAAAATCGGCATACACGGTAAATTCTGGTTTACGAATATCAAATAAATGCTCATTGAATAACTTTCGAGATACCCATGAATGACGAGAAGAATCTATGCCCACACTTAAAAGTTGTTCACCTCTTGCAAGAAGCAGGCTGTCATCAATAAAAAAAGGCTTTAAACTGCTATGAAAGCGGGTATCTGTATTGTATACCTCTTTGTTTAACTTTTGGTAAAATTGATATGAATAGGGTTGGTATTGAGATTGGGCTTGAATTCGACCAGCTAAAAATATTAAAAGGAGGATGGTAAAAATTTTCTTCATTAACATAATTTATAATTGATTGATTTTGCAAAGGACGGAAAATTATTTGATTCGCTCCTTTAAATAGTTTAAATGCGGGTTAAACTTACCTAATTCGCATTCTTATGCCCGAAAATAACTTGCCATATGGTTAAGAACGTAATTTTAAGATCGAGTAATAACGACCAATTCTCCAGATACCATATATCCAATTTTACGCGTTCTTCCATCGAACCGTCCTCACGGGTCTCCCCTCTAAAACCATTCACCTGCGCCCAACCGGTAATGCCCGGCAACAAAAAATGCCTTACCATAAACTGATCGATGAGTGCAGAGTATTCTGCCGTATGTTGAATCATGTGTGGACGAGGACCCACAACAGACATTTCGCCCATTAAAACATTAAAAAACTGAGGCATCTCATCAATACTTCTCCTTCGCATAAAGGCTCCTAAGCGGGTAACCCTAACGTCATTTGCACTGGCTTGCTTTGAGTCTGCATCGCTGTTCATATACATGCTTCTAAATTTTAAGCAGTAAAAGGGTTGATTATCTTTACCCGATCTAAGCTGTCTAAAAAAAACAGGGCCTTTCGACTCCATTTTTATCAAAATGGCCAAAACAGGGGCTAGCCAACTCATTACAAATATGATGATGAACATAGAGAAAGCGACATCGTAAAGCCTTTTAATAATCTGGTTGCTTAGAATTTCTAGCGGCTCCGTACGCGGGCTTAAAACAGGCAGGTGCCCGTACAATTGAACCATTACGTTTTTCTTAAAATAGTCTTTTACATCAGGCACAAGCTTAAACCGGATAAGTGCTTTATCTGCCTGACGCATTAACGTATCAATTTTAGCCAATGCCCTATCTGGCAATGCGCAATAGATTTCATTGATATTGCTATCTTTCACATAGTCAATGCACTCATTCACTTTCCCAATTACATGTTTAAGGTTTTGCTTTTCTGCGGCATCATCAAAAAAACCAACCACTTTATAACCTAAATGGGTGTGCTCCTCTAAATAATTTTTTAAATCCAAACCTAAAGGACCAGCTCCAACAATAACCACCTTTTTGTAATTAATCAATTTTGCCCTGCTGGATCGTCGCAAAAGTAGGAAAACAATTTTTCCAGTAAGAAATAAGGGAGCAAAAATTAGACCTGCATAAACTATTAAACGGCTTGATACATTAAAGTCACGAAGATAAGCGACTAAAATGAAGATGATGACACCTAAAAATACAAGGCTCCACAAGGATTGTTTGATAGTAGGAATGGCATCCTTAACAAACATATCCTGATAAATTTTAGTGATCTGAGTAACATTAAACCAAACAAAGTTAATGAGTAGGATATGGAGAAAATTAATCCCCCGTCCATCAGCAATCCCGAAAGTATCATAAGCAATTGCATATCCGAGATAGCCAGCTAAATTGACTAGAACGAGATCTATAAGGATACTTATCGTCTTAAAATAAGTACTGTTACTTTCAATCATTGATGTGGTAGAGATTTTGGCAAATATAGTTAGCTTGTTTAGTTAACAGATAATTTGTTGGTTATTTGAATGAGATAACCGTCAAACGGCATCAAATTCGTAAGCTTAACAACAAAAAACAAGCCAAGCTAGCCCTCTGGCAAAACATTTTTAATGCCATGTTCTATTTTATTTATATAAATTTGCCAAACATCTTCCAGAAAGTTTTGAAGCAAGTTCTATCAAATTTTATAAGTGGTTTAAAGGAAACTAAAATAGTTTCCAATTTCTTTAATCTAAGCAGTATTCAAATTTCTAACATATTGCTCATACTGTTGATGTATCCTCTCATCACCAGAATAATTGGCATTGAAGCATTTGGCATGGTTATCCTGGCAAATACATTTTCTGGCTTATCATCAATTGTAGTTAATTATGGCACCAACCAGTCTGGTGTGAGGGATGTGGCCATGTATGTGAATGAAAACACCAAATTAAACCAGGTGGTTTCTAGTACACTTTGGGTAAGAACAATTATATTCATCCTGTACCTTATCCTTATTTTTTCGCTACAATGGGCTAACATCCGTTACTATCAATTTATTCTTTTATCCTCTCCTGTAGTTTTAGCTGAAGTTTTAAACCCATTATTTATTTTCCTGGGCACTGAAAAGTTAAAAATTTACAACATAGCTAACCTTATATCTAAGGTTTTAGTGATTTTAGCTGTACTGGCCTTTATTAAAGGAACAAAAGATTCAGAATGGGTAAATTTCATTATTGGTGCAGCCAGTATGCTAGCTTATGCAGTTTTGTTAATTTATGTTATGATAAAACATAAGTTAACGCTTCATTTACCCAATAAAGAAGAATTATCAAAAATTGGAAAAGATAATTTTTTCCTTACTGTTAATAATATTTCTGTCCATCTACAGCAATCGTTGATGATCTTCTCCCTGGCAAAATGGGGAAACCCGCTGTGGTTGGGTGCATATTCCATTTGCGACAAAGTGATTGGGTCTTCCAGGATTCTTATTATATCGGTATCAAATGCCATTTATCCTAAAGCGGCTCAGCTTTATAAGGAAAACATCTATTCATGGAAAGCCTATAAATCCAAAATGGGTAAGTTAATCGCGTTGATGTTTTTAACTTTATCGTTAGTATTGTTCATCATGCCCGAATTTATCGTACACTTACTTTCGGGCGAACGAAACCAGGATGCCATCATGTATTTGAGGGTAATGGCGTTTGTTCCATTTTTAGCTGCATTAAATGTGCTTAACGTGCTCGATTTACTACTCAAGAATAACACCTTAGCAATATTCAGGATTGCACTCATATTGTTTTGCATATCGGCTTTCACTTCCTGGTTTCTCGTTACGCAGGGATTGCAAAAGTGGTTTGGTGCTTACACACTTTTAATCGACGGAAGTGCCCTAATCATGTATAATTATGTAATTAACCGTTCATCCAACAAAAATGCATAAGCCTGTAGCTATCATTATACTGAATTGGAACACCCCGGCACACACCATCAGCTGCGTATCCTCCATTACAGAATATTGTGATGAAGGCGATTACGACATTATCATTGCTGATAATGGCTCTAGCGACAATTCTTTACCAATTTTACAGCAACAGTTCCCAAATCACATTTTTATCGATAACAAAACCAATTTAGGTTTTGCAGAAGGAAATAATACAGCCTTGCGATACAGCATCGAAAAAGGTTATACCTACTCGCTTCTACTCAATAACGATACAGAAGTTGACGAAAACTTTCTTTCCCCACTAATAGCGCAATTAGAAAACAACCCAGAAACCGTCGCCGTTCAACCATCCATTTACTATTTATATCAAAAAGATAAACTTTGGAATGGAGGTTCATTTTTCAACAAAATTTTCGGTTTTACTTATTCAAAAAACAGCGAGAAAAGACAAGGTTTAAAATCTCCCGAAAGAGTAGATTGGTTAACGGGCTGTTGCATGCTGATGAGAAACGAAACGCTTAAAAAAACCGGTTTATTGAATAGCAAGTTTTTCCTCTATTACGAAGATGTAGATTTATCATTCCGTTTGAAAAATTTAGGGGATTTATACTATTTTCCAGGTACAAAAATCTATCATGAAGCAGGCGTATCTGGTCAGCAGAAAAGTAAAAATAGTGAAGGTTCTTTAAGTCCGGTTATCCATTATTACCTTTGCAGAAACAAGATCTGGTTCGTACGGAGATATGGAAATCCCGTTTTCATCCCGATCATTTTTATTAAAGATTCGTTTTATTACGTATCGCTGTACATCTATTTTATTATTAGGGGAAGAAAGAAAAAAGCAGCCTATCTTTACCAGGGAATAAAAGAGGGATTATTTACACCTTTAAGTTCCATCTGGCCATGATGATCATATTTCCACTTGTGTATTTATTTGCTTTTACCCTGGCCATGTCTGACATTGTTAGAGGAAAGAAGGAGGGTTTTATGCTTTTCCTGATTTTCGGCCTGTCGATCTACACAACCGTATTATCAGTAACCTTTATGCTGGGTTTACGGAACATTATCATCTACCTCCAGTCTTTTAAAGAAATTTTGATTGTAGTGGTACTGAGTTTTAGTATCTGGAAATTAAAAACAAAAATAAAATTTCATTATATCGATTACCTGATTATCGGATTTTTCGGATATACTATTATGTATGCCATTTTACCAATTGGCGAACAAGGTTTCGTAGATCGAATAATGGCTTGCAGAACCTTATCGTTCTTTGTTCTGGTATATTTCTGTGGCCGTCTTTTTAAATCAGAAGAGATCTACATTAGTAAATACTTTCATTATGTATTAGTGGTTTCCATTGCGGCAGCATTGGTAATGTTCACAGAAGTTTTGAATGACCAGCATTTACAAACGAGTACCGGTTATGCTGATTACAACTTTTACCTTTTTAACCTCGAGCCCAGTGGAAATTTTGGCCTAACCTGGACATTTGAATCTGAGGGTGGATACAAACGTTTTGCCAGTTTTTTTGCTAATCCCTTAGAGTTCGCATCAGCTACAATTATTGCGCTATCCGTTCTTGCAGCTCTTTACACAGCCGAAAATTACTCCTTAAAACTCGATAAATTTGGATATATTGCGCTGGGCGCTACATTATTTTCCATCATTTTTGCGTTTTCAAGGTCGGCCTTTGCCAGCTACTTTATCTTAGTTTATGCCTATTCATTAATCACTAAAAGGAAATTTATCACCAACACGGTTCATGCCGGAGCGGCACTCGTTGCCATCTACATCACCTATTTATTAACCAAGGAACAAGACCAGAATGATGGCATCCAAATGGTGATTATCAATACCTTAAATTTTAGTAATCCTTCTAGCGTTGGTCATTTGGTAGAATGGATTCAGGGTGCTTTAGCGATCGCTTCAAACCCACTCGGACTCGGCCTAGGATCATCAGGCAGGATTGGGGGCACATTAGGAGAAAACATTGGCGGCGAAAATCAGTTCATCATTGTTGGTGTTCAAGCCGGAATTTTGGCGCTTCTACTATATCTCGTTATCTATATCTCTTTTATTAAAGAAGGCATTAAATGGTTTAACCGCCTGGAAGGCAAAGAGAAAAAAATCTGCCTTGCTTTATTATTAATTAAGATTGGCTTTATCGTTCCTTCGCTAACATCCGAAATAGAATCTTCATCCTACATTTCTTATTTTACCTGGTTTCTATCAGGTTTGTTTGTAAGCGTTATCTCAACCAAAGTTGCGGTTACAGAACATAAATCCACAGAAATTGAACCTGCCAATGCCTAAGCCATTAAAAATAGGAATTGACGTAAAAGATCTTCAGGTTGCACAAACAGGCACCAAAACATACCTCGAAGAATTGTGCAAAATATTTAAGCACAACACTAATCCAAGATACCAATTTTACTTCTTTGATACCTGGTTTCCTCCGTACCTGGGTAACAATAAACTGCTGAAACTGCTCGGACACTTGAGGTATCAGTTTTGGAAACAAGTAAGCTTGCCAATTAAAGCCTGGCTTAAGGGTGTTGATGTACTCTTTTGCACTGACAATGTAGTGCCCCTGATCAAGCTGGGCTATAAAACCGTTCCGGTTTTTCACGATGCATTTTTCTTTGAAAGCCCCGAACATTTTAACAAAATCTGGCTTAAACTTACCTTGGCAACAGCAATACCTGCAGCCCGGCGCTCACCTTTAGTGATCACACCCAGTAGGTACGCCAGGCAGCAAATTCATAAATACACCAACATCGCAATAGAAAAAATGCCTGTAATTTATGAAGGACCGAAATCTCTTGGAGCTTTCGTTGATTCTCCATCAAAAAATCATTTTGGCAAATATATTCTCCATGTTGGAGTAATGAATAAACGAAAAAACATCCCTGCCCTTATTCGTGCCTTTGCAAAGGTAAAACAGAGAGGCAATGCAGATTTGAAGCTAGTTTTAGCCGGAAAAATAGAGAACAAAATGTTTAGTGATGATAGTGAGGAAATTAACAAAGCGCTAGCTGAATCTCAATGTGAGCAGGATATCATTTTCCCGGGATATCTTTCAGATCAGGAACTGGCCGCAATCTACCAACATGCGCACTTATACGTTTTCCCATCTACTAACGAAGGTTTTGGCATCCCGATACTAGAAGCTTTCAAATACAGTTTGCCCGTAGTTGTAGCCGATAATACCGCCCTGCCAGAAATTGGTGGCGAAGCCGTGCTCACCTTCGATCCGTTTTCCATTGACGACATAGCAGCTAAAATTGAAATGGCATTGAACAGCGACTTATTGAGAGCAACGCTAATCAACAAAGGTAGGGAGCGCTTAAAACTATTTTCCTGGGAGAAAACGGCCGAATCTTTACTCCAAGAATTTGAACGCATTCAGTAGCATATTTTTTGCTAACTTTGCCCGCTAAAATCCATATAGAAATATGCTGGAGATAAATTATGATAAACATTACCTGTCCCATTTGTTTGAACGAAAAAACCCAGTTAAATACCATTTTATTTAAGGTTAAAACGATTTCAGGCGAAGAATACGAGATCAGGGAATGTGACAAATGCCTTCATCATTACACCTATTTTGATCATGAAATTGATATCTCCTCTTACTATGATGAGAAAGATTATACGGTGCGAGATACCAGGGAAAGCATTTTCTTTAAAATTCAGAAAGCTGAATACAATCTGGTTCTCCACAAAATAAAACAGCATGTCCATAGCCATCCGGCAAGCTTATTAGATTTCGGCTCAGGAAAGGGACTATTTTTGCACTTCGCCAAGCAAAAGGGCTTCAATGTAAAAGGTATTGAGAGTTCTATGCCTCGTGCGACCTATGCAAAAACAAATTTTGATCTCGACATTAACACAGAATACTACACAGTTGGTTCCGTTTTTGGAAAACAGTTTGATGTGTTGACCATGTTTCACGTATTGGAGCACATCCATCTTTCAAATAATTTTCTAAGCAATCTTATTAATGAGAATTTAAAGGATGAAGGTTTACTCGTTATCGAAGTTCCAAATTTTGATAGCTGGCAATCGAAATGGGCGGGAAACAGATGGATGCATCTCGATGTACCGAGGCATTTAAGTCACTTCAAACCAAAAAGGATCCAGGAACTTGTAGAGGAGAATAATTGCAAAATAATAGCTACCTCCTATTTCTCGCTGCACCTCGGAATTGTTGGAATGGTGCAAACGATTTTTAGCTGGTTTGGGTACAAAGGTTTCCTGATTGCCGATTTGAAACAACAAAAAACAATGTTGTTGATGGTTAGCCTTTTGCTTGTTCTACCCTTTGCTATACTGCTCGAATTATTTTCAGCGATGTTTAATAAAGGTGGCATTATTCGTTTATATGCAGTTAAGCAATCCGATAAATGAATATTTTAGTTGCAAATTGGACTTGGTTTCCAAGCGGAGGGGATTGGACGTACATAGAAAATATGACCAAAATTTATGAAGATCATGGCCATACGGTTATCCCCTTTTCTATGCAGGATGAACGCAACTTTCCATCTGTTTATCAAAAATATTTTATCAGCAATATTAATTATAAAGCCTTAAACACAGATAAAAAACTGACTGCAGGCTTTAAAATAGTGTCGAATAGTATTTATTCAAAAGAGGCACAACAATGCCTGGAAAAGCTACTTGACCAGGTAGATATTGGCCTTGCCCATCTTAACCTGATCAACCATTACCTTACGCCTAGCATCTTAAAAACTTTAAAAAAAAGAAATATCCCGATCATTTGGTCGCTACACGATTACACACCGATTTGCCCTGAAAGTACGTTTGTAAGCAATGATCAAATTTGCGAAGCTTGCAAAGGTGGTAAATTCTATCACGCTGTTCTCAAAAAGTGTAAGAAAAACAGTTTACTTCCCAGCATAGCCGCATCGGTTGAGAATTATGTACATCATTTGCGTGGCTATTACAAAGATGTAGATCATTTTATTTGTCCTTCTAAATTTTCGTACGAAAAATTTAAGTCGTTTAACTTCTTCAAAGAAAAGCTTCACCATCTGTATCATGGATATGATTTTTCAGAAGTGATCAACCTGAATCTATCTGATGCTACAGCCCAAAAATATATTATTTATGTGGGGAGGCTGGAAAAAATAAAGGGTGTACATACGCTGTTAAATGCGATGAAATCTCACCCAGAAATAATTTTAAAAATCATCGGATACGGCACTCAGGAAGATGAACTGGCGCTATTTGCTCAAGACAATAACTTAACAAATGTTGAGTTTCTCGGTAAAAAAAGCAAAGAAGAGGTTTGGGCTCTGCTTAAAAAATCTTCTTTTTTAGTTTGCCCCTCGGAGTGGTATGAGGTTTTGGGATTTACCATCATCGAAGCCATGTTATTAGGTAAACCTGTAATTGGATCAAAAATTGGTGCAATCCCTGAAACCGTAATTCACAATGAAACAGGGCTTCTGTTTGAGCCCGCGAATGCAGTAGATTTAGCAAATAAAATCAATACATTGTTCTACAATGATGCTTTAATTACTAAATTCGCGAATAATGCAAAAATACATGCAGAGAAATTATTTAACCAACAGCATTATTTTGAAGGGTTATTGAAAATAATTCCTGCATTACAAGATATATAAATGAGAATTGCAATCATAGGGTCTAGGGGTTATCCTTACGTGTATGGAGGCTTTGAAACCTTTGTAAAAGAGTTAAGCGAAAGATTGGTTAAGCAAGATGTTGAAGTGCATATTTACTGTCAAAAAAATCTTTTTAATACCTTTCCGAAGCAAGTAAATGGAATATACCTTCATTATATTCCAACGCTTCCGCAAAAATCCTTAAACCAAATCATCCATTCCTTTTTTTCAATTATACATGCAACTTTCAGCAAAGCAGATGTATTGCTTGTAGTCAATCTTGCTGCTGGCCCTATGGGTTGGATTCCAAAGATTACCGGAAAAAAAACCATGATTAATGTAGATGGCCTGGAATGGTTAAGACCAAAATGGCAGGGCCTGGGTGCAAAATACTTCTACTGGGCAGCAAAAGCGGCTACCGTTCTTTACGACAAAATCATTACCGACGCCGAAGGAATGAGGCAAGTCTATTTGGAGGAATTCAACAAAGATTCTACAGTGATTGCTTACGGCGCACCCGACTATAAAAAGGCTGCATTAAATTCAATCGATCGCTTCAGCCTTCAAGCAGAAGATTATTATCTTATCGTAGGCCGCCTGGTTCCAGACAATAATGCTGATTTAATTATCAAAGGCTTCCTGGAATCTCAATCAACAAAGAAAATGATTGTTGTAGGCGATGTGCCTTATAATGACAAATACGCTTCTGATTTAAAGGCGACTCAAAATGAACGCCTCATATTTTTGGGCTATGTTAAAGACCAGGATGAACTAATGGCACTCTATCAAAATGCCTTTGCTTATATCCACGGACACAAATACGGGGGAACAAACCCGGCCATGTTAAAAGCTATGTCTAACCATTGCGCCATTTTAGCCTTAGATACTGTTTTCAACCGTGAAATGTTAAATAACGGTGAATATGGGTTTTTCTTTGAGGAGAATGCTGACTCAGTGGGTCGCATGCTCGAAAAAATGGAGTCTGAACCTGAAAAAATCCAGGAATTAAAAGACAAGGTGAGCTTAGGATTAACAGAAAAATACAATTGGGAAAAAATTACTCAAGCCTATAAAAACGAGATGGCGAAACTGTTGATTAAAAAATAGTTTGCCTACTCCTTCAAATTTTAAACATGATTATGGCCTTTGATTCCACTGCTCTATATTGATAAGTGATATAAAATCAACGGCTTTGTACAGCGGTCTTTACCGCGAAATAACCTATTCATCATAAACGATGCATCAGTTTTTAACTTATATTTGCAGCTATATTACCATTAAAATTCAATTCATGCGCTTAAAATTTATCTACTGTGCTTTTCTATTGGTTATGTTATTGGCCACTACGTCATTATTCGCACAAATATCTGTCGATAATCTGAGTAAAGTGAGGGTTGAACAGTTATCAGATGCACAAATTCTGGAGATATCAAAAAGATTTGAGGCTTCTGGAATATCTGAAGCCGATGCCATTAAATTACTTGTGGCAAGAGGCATGGATCCGGCTGAAGTTGACAAATACAAAGAACGACTTGCCGGACTCTCTTCCGGAGGGAAGACAGCAAAGGCGGCCGCTACCAGCACCCCGGCGGCTAAGCCACAGGTAAATCAAAACCGCGATACCACCAGAATCACCGAAGCAAAGCCGATCAAGAAAAGCAGCCCGATCTATGGATACGAATTTTTTAGCAACCCCAACATCAAGTTTGAGCCTAATATTAGAATTGCAACACCTAAAAATTATGTCTTAGGCCCAGATGATGAATTGGCTATTTTGCTAACAGGAGTAAACGAAAGTACCACCAATGCCAAAGTGAGCCCCGAAGGAACTGTAAAAATTCCGTATGCGGGTTTAGTTTATGTGAATGGCTTAAGTATTGAACAAGCGACGAGTCAAATCAGAGCAAAAATGGCAAAGGCTTATCCAGCGCTATCATCGGGACAAACCAAACTGACTGTCAATTTAGGAACGGTTAGAAGCATCAGGGTGACAATCATTGGCGACGTGGCCACACCAGGCACCTATACGGTTTCATCTTTATCAACACTTTTTAATGCCTTATACCAAAGTGGTGGTCCTACCTATCGTGGTTCATTGCGTAAAATTGAATTGATTAGAAATAACCGGGTTATTCAAACCGTCGACTTATACAATTTTCTTCAAAAGGGAATTCAAAGCGAAAATGTAAGTCTGCGGGATCAGGATGTAATCAGGATACCGGTATATGATACCAGAGTTGCCATAGACGGTGCAGTAAAGAGGCCAGGCACTTATGAGCTTAAAAACGCAGAAACGCTGGCCGATTTAATTACTTATGCCGGAGGTTTTGCAGATCTGGCTTATAAAGGAATAGCAAAGGTTACTCAAGTTGGGACAAAGGAAAGAAGCGTTAAAGATATTTCTTCAGATATGTTTGATCGCTATACCTTAAAAAACGCAGATTCAGTCTATTTTGGGGCCATATTGGAACGCTTTGCTAATCGCGTGGTGATAGAAGGAGCCGTATACAGACCTGGTACATTTGAATTAAATCAAGGGGTTACCCTTAAATCATTAATTGCCAAAGCCGATGGCCTTCGGGATGATGCTAACTTAGGAAACGGTTATATTAAAAGGATTACACCCAGCCTGGAAAAGGAAATGATTTCCTTTAATTTAGGAAATATAATATCTGGCAAGACACAGGATATTGCATTAATGAGAGAAGATTCGGTATTTATCACCTCCACCAAAGATCTCAGAGATGAAACCTCCATTAGCATCGCTGGTTATGTTCGGGCACCGGGCACCTTCCAGTATAGAAAAGGGATGAGCGTTGCAGATGTGGTAAGCATGGCTAAAGGATTCCAGAATGATGCAGCAAATCATAGAATTGAAATATCCAGATTAGTAAAAGATCTGACCGATACTTTATCCAATAAGCTGGTTAATATCATTACGCTGAATCTGGATTCGGCACTGAGTACTTCTGAGGGAAATTTCCTCTTAGAACCTCTTGATTATATCTATGTGCCCCGCTTGGTCAACTATCGTTCTATTGGCAATGTAAAGGTACAAGGAGAAGTACTATTTCCGGGCGATTATGCGCAGCAAAGAAGAGATGAAACAGGAATGGAATTTATTAAACGTGCCGGTGGGATTACCCCAATGGGCTCGCTTGAAAACACTCAGGTTTACCGAAATGGCGTACGGGTAGATATGGATTTAACAGGAAAAAGAAAAAGACAGGCCAAAGATGCGACCATTTTAATGCCTGGAGATAGTCTTTTCATTCCCAAAAACCAACCTTTTGTAGAAGTGAATGGTGCAGTAAATAACCCACAACTATTGAGATATGCAAATTCAAATTTCAAATATTATGTTGATGCCGCAGGGGGTATTACCGAGAGTGCAAGGTTAAAAGGCGCCTATATTAAATATCCTAATGGCATAAACGCTCCGGTAAAGAGCTTCCTGTTTATTAAAAACTATCCAAAAGTAACAGCGGGTAGCCAAATCATTATTCCAGAAAAGAATGGCAAAAACAAACTGGGCTTCGCAGAGATTACCACTATCGCGTCTGCATTAACTGGCATCGTAAGTTTAATTGCCATCTTATTTAAATAAATTATGTCAGTTGCTGAAAACGATAAAAGATACATTACGGTTGAGGAAGATTTTTCTTTCGCAAAAATGATCAGCGCCCGTAAAAAAGACCTTAATTACCTTTGGAAGTTCAAAATCCGGATTCTGATAATAGGATTAATTGGTGGTGCCTTAGGTGCGGTTATGGCTTACCTTTGGCCAGTTACCTATACGGCAAAGCTTACCTTTGTTGTAGAAGAGGGTAAATCGGGTGGTGGTGGATTGCTGTCTTCACTTGCTGGCCAGATGGGCTTTGATATTGGCGGATTAACTGGTGGAACCAGTGGGGTACTTGCAGGAGATAATGTGCTTCAGCTGCTCACCAGCCAAAAAATGCTGAAACAAACGCTTCTGACACCTTTGGATAGTGGAGGTAAATATACTTTGGCCGATAAATATGCAGATGCCTATAAACTTAAGGCAGATTGGAAAGATTTAAAAACCAACGTAAAAAAGGAAACGATCATGTTTCCTCCAGACACCAGGAATTACAGCCGGTTACAAGATAGTTTGCTGCATGAGATGATCAGAAAACTTGCTGAAAAAGAACTTTCTGTTAGCAAACCGGATAAAAAACTTGGTTTCTTTGCACTTACAGCAACACTTAAAAATGAAGAACTGGCCAGTTTAATTTGTACCAGACTCATTGATGAGGCGACCAGGTTTTACATTGAAACAAAAACCAAGCGGTTACGGACTAATGTAAACAGGTTTCAAAGCCGTGCTGATAGTATCGGAAGATTGCTCAATAGAAAAACCTATGCAGCTGCTGGTGCCAATGCGATTATGCTGGATGCAAACCCGGCGTTTGCAACCTTAGGTGTAGGGGCTGAGCTTCAGGAACGCGATAAAAGAGTGCTTCAAACCATCTATTCTGAAATTATTAAAAACCTGGAAGTAAGCAGGTCTATGCTGATGCAGGAAACGCCAACTTTCCAAATAGTAGATGAACCTGAACTGCCATTAAAGAAAAACCGGATGAGGTACGCTAGCGGAATCGCCATAGGCGGCCTTGTGATTGGCGCCCTGTTTTGTTTAATTTTGTTAATAAACAAGAAACCTGAGTTAGAGGCTCAATAGCACCCCCAGCCACCTATCGGCACCGAACCTGTCGAAACACCTCAAAGCGTATTTGAATAGGTGATTAGACAAGCTCAGGATGACAAGTAGAGCTTTCCAGCTACAGCCGCTTCACATGTGGATTTACAAATCTAAAACCGATAAGTAACCCCTAACTGCCCTTGAAAGTTATAGACAGTATTATGCGGAATATAATATTGGCTCTCCGTAAAATCCTTTTGCCTCCACTGGTAATTTAAAGATTTTATGCCTTGGAGCTTGGCATTAAACAATAGGTTTTTGTAATTCCATTCACCAACTGCAGCGAAAGCAAAATCGACCCAGCTTCTGCTACCACCTTTGGCGGCTGCAAAACCAGCATTGTCATAAAAATCGCGGTTGTGTTCCAAACGATCAAAAGATAAACCAAGCTTCTTGAAACCTTTAACCCAACTTAGCTCGAAGGATTGCAGATTTCCGCCTGTGCCAGATCCAGCACCTAAGACTTCTCCATTATTGGTATAGCCTTGACGGACCTCTCCATGATAGTAGAAACCTCCTGCATATCTTAGCAAAGTTCCATCAATGGTTTGAGACATCTGCGTAATCTCTGCATTAAATTGGATAAACTCTCCTTCATGCTTCTTTAATGGAACCATTTTCTTGATGCCAAAAAGATAAGCCCTGGAGTGATCGGGCGAACCTATAAAGTCTCTGAAATCATAAGAATTATCATTCAAGCCATACTCAAAATAAACTTCTGCATGTGCCTTTGGAAAAAGCCATCTGCCATAAAGAGAAGTTCGCTGATCACGGGCATTACCGTCATCACCAGCGCCTTCTCCTATTTTGGTTTTTTGAAAAGGAATAAAAAACGGGACATAATCGGCCAACTCGTTCAAGTCACTTCCATAAGACATGAAAGTTCGGGTAAATCCTAGAAATAGACCTGGAACCCATTTTGGTTGGTAACTGATGTTCAATCCCGCTAAATAACGCCAATCTTCACGGGGCTTATCATATACAACTGTTCCGCTTGATAATGTGGTATTCTCCAAAGGACTGAATCCCGAAGACTCCAATCGCCCTCCTATAATCTGACCTTCGAATGAACCAATATAAGTCTTAACTGGCCTTACTGTATTTAACGTAACATGTTTGAAACCAGAAGCGTTATTGCTCATCATTAAACTATTTCTCAAGCCTGGGCCCCACCAAATGTTTTCATTGGATAAACCTACTGAAGCCGGACCTACTGTTAAACGAATGCTACTCTGCCCCCATCCCAATTTGGAATAAGAACTATTGCCGTATCGCTCTGGGTTATCAATGTAGTTGTTGTTTCCTCCGTAATATGCGCCTAGCTCTGTATCATTGCGGTTTTCGCCATAACTTTCAAACTTTGCGTTTTGAGCAAAAACATATTCTGGTTTCAATTGAATACTCAATGGTCCTATTTTGGCAAAAAAACCTCCGGAAACTAAAGTTTGATAGCCTTTCGCTGGAATCATCGGTCCGTCATTCCAACCGAAAGGATGGTGAGAATTGAATTGTTGCTGCCAGCTGAAAGGCAAAATCTGAAATGTTCCTTTACCCTTAGCAAAATGAACGGGTCCTGATTTTTTCAGCCAGCCCTCCCTAAGCAATTGTTCTTCCGGATCAAAAATATTATCTTTCTTAATCGCTTCAGTAGTAATGGGCCTGTTGGTAAAAGAAATTGAAGAATCCAGTTGACCCAACAGCTGCAAGCGGCGGTAATAATCTTCTATTGTAGTTCCAACGGGTACCGTTTGTGCCTTCAGATTGAAACTGTAAGTCAATACCAAAGCGAGCAAGCCTATGCTAAAAATCTTCTTCATGATTATCAAAATTAAAAACGGTAGGTAAGGCCGGCTTGCACCTGCAAATTAAAAGCATCCTTTCCTGGCGTCATGTATAATTCGCCGGGGGCCTGTATCAAATACCACTGATAATTCAAAGACTGGATGCCTTGAAGCTTCGCATTAAAAATAAAATTTTTGTAATTCCATTCTCCGCTGGCCGCAACACTTAAGTCAACCCAATGCCTCCGGTAATCTTTCGAATCTACATAAGCATAATAATAGAAATCATTATTATGCACCAGCCGTTCAAAGTTGATTCCAAGTCTTTTCAATCCTTTTACCCAGCTCACTTCCAAGGATTGAATGTTTGCCCCAGGTCCAATCCCAGCACCTAAAACTTCCCCTCTGTTGGTGTAGCCGTGGCGCACACTTTTGCTGCTGTACCAACTTTCTAAATTTAACACCTTAGCGATGTCGGTTTCCTGTAATTGCGTCACTTCAGCACTCAGCATCAGTTGCTCTTCTTTTCTGGATCCGAAAGGAAATAATTTCCTGAGTCCAAATATATAAGCACGGGAAACGTTCGGTTCCAAAGCCAGATCACCGCTACTGCCCGAATAGTTGTTCCTTCCATACTCGAAATAGACTTCAGCCTTTTCTTCTGGCCACAACCAACGCATAAAATAAGAATTCCGTTGATCGCGTTTATTAATCGCCTCGGCAGCGGCTTCCTGCTTTTTCGACGAGAAAAAGGGCAGGTAATCTCCAAATTTATTTAATCCATTGCTGTAAGTCTGCGCACTTCGGGTTAAACCCAAAAATAAGCCAGGTACCCATTTAGGTTGCCAGGTAATCGCCAAACCACTGAGGTAGCGCCAATTGTTCGGTTTTTCCACATAAAGCGGCTGACCAAAATATTCGCGTTCCGGTTCCAGTACACCATAACCAGAACCCTCTAAACGACCTGCAATAATCTGCCCTTCAAAAGAACCTATAGGAGTTGAAACTGGCTTACGTGTATTTAAAGTAAGGTGTTTAAAACCAGGGGCGGTATTGCTCATTAATAGCGAATTGCGTAATCCAGGGCCCCACCACAAATTTTCTGTAGATAAACCAAAAGACAAAGCTTTATAATTTAATCGAATACTGCTTTGCCCCCAATACGCCTTGGTAACACCCGATTTTCCGAACCGGGCGGGTAAATCGATGTTATTGTAAAAATCATAGTAACGGGCAGTAATCACATCAAAATGGTCTTTATTAAAAGTATCGAAGCTGCTGTTGGCCGCGAGTATAACCTCTGGCTTAAACTGCACACTGAGGATACCGTATTCGGCATATATTCCTGCCGAAAGCAAAGACTGTAATCCCTTCGCAGGAATCATCGCTCCATCGTTCCAGCCGTAAGGATGATGTGAATTGGCTTGCAACTGAATACTCATCGGCAATAACTGCCACTTTAGCTTTCCATTCTTTGAAACGCCTGAATGATCCGCATCCAAAAGATTATAACGTTGTTCGAGGGAATCAGGATAAGCAAAATCTTTTATTTTAAAAGCAGCAGACGGTATAAGTGGTCGGATCGTAAAAGATACGGTCGAATCTAATTTCCCGGCCAGCTGCGCCCTGCGATAATAATCTTCAAGGGCCTGACTCCCTACCGGAAGGCTTTGGCTATACGCTAGATTGCCCAAACACAGCAAGGCTATAATGAGTTGAATCGGCTTTCTCATAAATTAATTACTTTCACTTTCAGATTATCGATAGACCAGCTTTCATCACATTTTGGATCGGGCGCATTGGTTTGAGTGAGTTGATCCCGGCATTGCATCAACAAATTAGCTTGCTGATGTTCAATTACCTTCGTGATTTTATAAAGCGTGGTACCACCTATTTTGCCGGCCAGATTACATACACCAGGTAGATTGACATTGCTCGCTCCGCTTTTAGGATTATGATAAGCATTGGGGTAATCACTCGGATAAGATTGAGGCGGACAGAAGCCGCTATTGTCGCAATCTTCATTTGAAAATGTGGTATTGATATAAAGATTACCATCCACAATCATTTTCCAAATGTCGGGTCCATCAATACCTTTGCTGGTTTTATTGCCATCCCAGCTATCATGGATGTATAAATCGAAAGAGATTTCTACCAGTTTATGAGCGGGAAGGTCATTCAAAGTTAAATCGAAACCGGATGAATTATAACGGCCTAAAACCGTTGATCCGTTGTACTTTTCGGCAAGGGCATTTGAGATCCCCTTTGTGCTCTGGCCTTCAAAATCGTTAAAATAAACCTCTTGTTCATTTTTAACTTCTTTAGCACAGGAGGCTAAAAAAAAAACCATAACGGCCAGTAAAATCGTATTTTTCATCATATTATTCAGGTTTAAGGCAATTGATCCAATTCTTCAAAAATTGAATTTTTACTCTTAAACTCCGGTACCAGTTTTTTCATATTGATCACCACCTGCCTGTCGTTATCCGATTTGGCTGAACTAATCAGCTCATAAATCTGGCGTTCCACCTCTTCGAAAACATATTCCCTTACCTTTCCAATCATAATCTGATCGTGATGCGTAGGCAAGGTATTCTCATTATCATTGAGTAATTCTTCGTAGAGTTTTTCTCCTGGCCTCAAACCCGAGTATTCGATCATCACGTCTACATTGGGCTCTAAACCTGCCAGGCGAATCATCTTTTTGGCCAGTTCCACAATCTTGACCGATTTACCCATATCGAAAACAAAAATTTCTCCACCTTTCCCCATGCAACCTGCTTCCAATACCAAACGGCAGGCTTCCGGAATCGTCATAAAATACCGGGTAATCTCCGGATGGGTAACCGTTAAAGGACCTCCTTTTTCGATCTGCTGTCTAAATCTTGGGATTACAGAACCATTTGAACCCAATACATTTCCGAAACGGGTGGTGATAAATTTGGTTATGGGTTTTACATTTAGCCCGTTTATATACTGTAAACCATTACTAAAGATGAAACCATCTGTGCTTAAGGAATTATTTAACGACTGCACATAAATTTCGGCAATGCGTTTAGATGCGCCCATAATATTGGTGGGGTTAACCGCCTTATCCGTAGAAATCATCACAAATTTCTGCACCCCGTATTTCACTGATTTATCGGCAATGGTTTTGGTACCCAACACATTGGCCTTAATGGCTTCTGCCGGATTGTCTTCCATTAAAGGCACATGTTTATAGGCGGCAGCGTGATAAACATAATGCGGTTTGTAAGTTTCAAATAACTTATCCATACGTTGCTCATCGCGAACATCCCCTACAAAAGCATGAAAGTTTTTGCTGCTATTGGTTTCTTCTAATTCTAAATAAAGCTCATGCAAAGCCGTCTCGGATTGATCGCAAAGAATAATCAAGCCCACATCAAATTTAGAAAGCTGGCGTACAATCTCGCTCCCAATGGAACCTGCAGCGCCAGTGATTAAAATACGTTTATTATTGAGCATCTGACCGATGCCTTCAATATCAATCTTAATGGATTTCCGGTTTAATAAATCTTCAATATTCAGCTTTTGGATCTGTGCAGGTTTCAGCTGACCATTCATCCACACATCCAATGGAGGAATATTGAGCACCTTAATATCGTTCTCCAGGCAAATGTCTACAATCGCGTCCTTTTTTTCGATCGGAATGGTATAAGAAGCAAAGATGATTTCATCCAGTTCATGTTTATCCACCAGTTGTGGCAATGTTGCGGCATCTAAAATCTTTACCCCATCAATAGTCTTGCCCACCTTGCGTACATCATCATCCACAAAAGCTACTATCGTTTTATTAACACTCCCATCATGATCAAAAGTCCGTTTCGTGGCTAAACCGGCTTCGCCTGCTCCATATATAATTACTTTCTTTTTATCCAGACTTAAATTTTTGATGTAAAGAAAAAAGTATTTGATCAATACCCGATAGGTCATCAGCAACAAAAAGCTGGTTAAGCCATTGGTAATTAGAATCGTTGTGGAGATGAGCGGATAATTAAAAAATGTAATCCCGATCAGGTTCATCACAAAGAAAGTACCGTTGGCAATCACCACAGAAATGAGAATCCGAAAGGAATCCTGCGCACTGGTATACCTGATGATGCCGGTAAAAGTTTTAATATGAAAGAAAACAGCCACAGTAATCATTCCCATTACAAGAAGATTCCTGGCCAGTTCCGGAATTTCAACAGCAGTAAGGTCTAAATTATGTTTCAAGGTATAGGCAAATACCAAGGAACAAGAGGTGATGATCAGATCCAGTACGAAAATGACCCATCGTGGGACGATATTAAATTGAGTAAACAAAATACAATAGGATAAATTTTAGTAAAGATAGAGATTTTAAATCAGCTAGAATAAATCCGGCTCCATAATGTCGAAAACGGAGGCTATAGTGGCCAAACGAGGAATGGACGTACAAGCTTCAACCGTTACCCCTGCACCAATCTTTGCTGCTCCACCGATATAACTGTTTGGGTAGATGCTGCAAAAATCACCAATAATGCCATCATGATCTATCGTTACATTGGCATTGATGACCACATGTTTTCCAATTATAGCACCAGATTGTATTACCGCACCCGCCAAAATCACCGTTCCTTCTCCAACCAAAACATCATCGGAAACCGTCGCATCAGGATGAATCAATACACCAAATTCGTGTACGATATATTGTGAAATCGCTTTTCTAATCTTATTATTCCCGATCCCAATAATCATTTTGGCTTCTGGGGCATGGTTTTCATGATAAGCTGTTACTGGCCTTCCAGCCAGTTGTTTTAAATCCTGGTTATCATCAAAAAAATTAGCTACCTGGTCTTGATTTAATTTAATTGTGTCTGCAATCACCCTCGCATGACCGCCTCCACCATAAATTACCCATTTATTCATATTACGACTTCAAATGAAACAATCTTTCTTTTCCCTCTGTTGCAAATCGAACAGTGAGAAATAGAAACCCGGAAGCACCAAGCAATAACAGTGCCGACCATAGGTGGTTACCGACCAAAAAGATAAGAAGTAGATTGATAAGTAGTTGAATCAACATATATAGGCCAGAAACGATTAAGTGATTCCATTTGAGTTGATTGGCTAAATATTGATAAAAGTGACTGCGATGGGCCTCAAATATGTTTTCTTTTCTAATCAGCCTGAAGGCGATGGTGCTCACCGCATCTAAGCCATAAAATAACAGCAATAAAATGTAGTTGAAGTTTTCCGTTTGAATAATTAATTGGCCAATCAGGAAGACAATAATAAAAGCAATGCTCACACTGCCCACATCTCCGGCAAAACATTTGGCTTTCTTCCTGAAATTAAAAAAATTGAACACCAATAAGGATAGCGCAATGGTGATTAACAGATTCGAAGAAGTAAAACTGATGACTTTTTCATTGATGTAATATAGGGTAGCAACAGCCATTAAACTATAACCACCGGTAATGCCATTGATGCCATCCATAAAATTATAGGCATTAATCGTCCCAATCACAAAGATCAGGGCAAATGGAATCCAATACCAGGCCAGCCCGAAAAGACCCCACTGATAAAACATGAGCAATACCGCAATTAAATGAATGCTGAGCCTCACTTTGTTGTTTAGCGTAAAGATATCATCGAGGAAACTGATTAAACTAATCAGCACCAGTCCAAGCATGAAATAAGGAAACGCAAAACCGAAGCAGAAAAAAGAAATCATCGCTGCCAGACTAAAAATAATCCCACCTCCACGAATGGTGACCGAAGTATGTGAACTGCGGTGATTGGGTTTATCGATGATGTTGAATCGATCGGCGATTTGGAAATAGCCAAGCTCCAGTGCTAATAAGGCAACCAATATAATTAAAGCAGGTAGATATGTAGTCATAATTTATAATGGCGAAGATAATAATTATTACACATAAGCCTACTTCATAATGTGTTTTCGAACTCACCTTCACCGATTTCAGATCTGTCGTATAGCGAGGAGATTTATGCAAATTAGGGATAACCTTAACCCTATCAAAGTGAGTGCTTGTACTAAACTAGCAACAATCGCCCTCCTTGAAGAGAGGGAAAGAAAGGATACTGGCTACCCTACTAGTTAAACCCATCATTACCGTCTTTTCGAACGAGCATTGCGAGAGAAATCTCATCATGTTGTACAAAACTTGCCTTAGTATACTGTAATTTGTTTTTATTAAATCACAATCACTCTATATTAAATAGAATTGCATGATCACCTCTCAAAAAAAATAAAACAGCACATTTACCTAAAATCATTTCCAAAATCAGCCACCATTTGTCCAGCTACTTGTTTAATTTCTTGTTCATCAGATTTTGGATAGATCAACAAAACCTTACCGTCATCAACTACAATAAAATTCGTTAATCCCTTAATTACTGCAGCTTTGCCAGTAGGTAACTGAATTAAACAATCTTCCGTGGCGGTAAGATTTATTTGGGCACAACTAATGGCATTGTTATTTTGATCTTTTTCGGCCACGCCATGTAAAGATGCCCATGTACCTAAATCCGACCAGCCAATATCGGCCGGGATCGTGTAAACATTGTCTGCCTTTTCCATAATGGCATAGTCAATGGAGATATTGGGAGCTGAAGGATAATGCTCCAGGATAAAATGGCGTTCTTCCGCTGTATTATAATAGTCATCACCTGCTTCAAATAAAGTTGCTATTTCTGGAGCATAATTGGCAAACGCATTTTTAATGGCTTTCGCTGACCAGATAAAAATCCCTGCATTCCAAACGTAATCGCCACTTTCAATATAGTTTATTGCTTTATCTAAAGAAGGCTTCTCCATAAATGCAGTTACCTTTTTCACCTCTTCTCCTTGCTCATTGCTCTTTATTCCTTGCTCCTTGCTCCTTGCTCCTTGCTCCTTCTCGTACTTAATATACCCATAACCCGTATCCGGCCGTGTAGGGCTAATCCCCAAAGTAATCAATGCTTCATTACTGGCCGCATAATCTAAGCCTTGCGCTACCTTCTGCAAAAACACATCTTCTTTCAAAATCAAATGATCCGAAGGTGCCACCAATATATTGGCCTGAGGATTGCTTTTTGAGATTTTGTAACTGGCGTAGGCAATGCAGGGCGCTGTATTGTTACGACTTGGTTCTAATAAAATGTTTTGCTCTAAAATAGTTGGCAATTGTTCCTTTACTAATCCCGCATAATCTGCATTGGTTAAAATATAAATCTGCTCATTCGGGCAAATATTTAAAAACCTTTCGTAGGTTAACTGCAACAAGGATTTGCCTAATCCTAAAATATCGATGAATTGTTTGGGAAAATGATTTCGGCTTTTGGGCCAAAAGCGTGAACCGACACCGCCGGCCATAATCAGAATATGGGTATTATTATTGCCAGTCATTATTTTTTACTTCGTTATATACTTTTTGTATGCCTTCCTTTAATGAGGTACTGGCTTTCCAGCCCATTGCATTAAGCTTAGTTACGTCCATCAATTTCCTTGGCGTACCATCTGGTTTGGTTGTGTCGGTTAGAATCTCCCCCTCAAATCCCACTATCTCCTTTACCAACCTAGCTAAATCCAGGATTGATACGTCTTCACCCACACCAATATTCACCAAGCCAGGCTCATTATAGTTATTCATTAAATAAACACAGGCTTCGGCTAAATCGTCGGCGTGTAAAAACTCCCGTTTCGGTGTTCCTGTACCCCAGATGGTTACACTTTGATCTTTGTTTTGCTTAGCCACAATAAACTTACGTAACATTGCAGGCAATACATGTGAATTGTTTAAATCATAATTGTCATTTGGGCCGTAAAGATTGGTCGGCATTACAGAAACAAAATTACAACCATATTGGTCACGATAGGCATCGCACATTTTGATGCCCGCGATCTTCGCAATGGCATAAGGCTCATTGGTAGGTTCAAGCTCGCCAGTTAACAAGTATTCTTCTTTCAATGGCTGGGGTGCCATCTTCGGATAAATACAGGATGAACCTAAAAACATCAATTTAGAGACATTGTTAAGGTAGGCCTGATGAATCACATTATTTTGGATCATCAGGTTTTCATATAAAAAATCTGCCCGGTAGGTATTATTGGCCACAATACCACCCACCTTTGCGGCCGCCAAAAACACATAATCTGGTTTTTCAGCTTTGAAGAAATCTGCTACTGCAGCCGCATCCCTTAAATCCAATTCTTTAGAAGTTCGAGTGATAATATTATTGAAACCTGCTGCTTCCAAATTCCTTTCAATAGCAGAACCCACCATCCCGCGGTGGCCGGCAATATAAATTTTATCTGTTTTATTCATTCTTTTATTCTTCATTGCCAGAGCGTGCTCCGATTCATCGGAGAAGAATGACAGCACGTCCCGATTTCTTGGAAAAGCAATCTCCCTTTGTAGAATTCTTACTCAAATTGGTTTTTAACACTATAGCCTGCTGCCTTCAGCATCAGTTCTTTTTTGAAATGAGTGACATCAGCAGCCATCATGTCTTCCACCAGCCCTGCTAAATCATATTGTGGCTTCCAACCCAGCTTGGTTTTTGATTTCGTTGGATCACCGATCAATAAATCAACTTCCGTTGGTCTAAAATACGAAGGATCGACAGCCACAACCTCTTTACCTATTTCAAGTTGATAATCTTCAATAGCGCAAGAAACCACATAAGCTCTTTCTTCCACACCCGTCCCTTTAAATTCCAGCTCTATCCCAACCTGCTGGAAAGACATTTTCACGAAATCCCTTACTGAGGTGGTCACACCTGTAGCAATCACATAATCTTCAGGAACATCCTGTTGTAAAATCAACCACATCGCCTCTACATAATCTTTCGCATGTCCCCAATCGCGGAGCGCATCTAGATTCCCTAAGAATAATTTATCCTGCAAACCTAAGGCAATTTTAGCAGTAGCTCTGGTAATTTTACGCGTAACAAAGGTTTCACCTCTTAACGGACTTTCATGGTTAAATAAAATACCATTACAGGCAAACATATTGTAAGCCTCACGATAGTTTTTAGTAATCCAGAAGCCATAGATCTTAGCTACTCCGTATGGAGAACGTGGATAAAATGGTGAATTTTCATCATAGAAACCTTGAGCATTTTTATTTTCAGGCATTCCGCCATACAGTTCAGAAGTAGAGGCCTGATAAATTCTCGTCTTCTTTTCTAAACCTAAAATTCTAACGGCTTCCAGTATTCTTAATGTTCCAATACCATCCACATTGGCCACATATTCCGGAGAATCGAAGGAAACCTTTACATGACTCATGGCGCCTAAGTTGTAGATTTCATCTGGCTGTACTTCTTGCACGATTCGAATCAGATTAGTAGAATCAGTTAAATCGCCATAATGTAATTTAAACTTCACATTACTTTCATGTGGATCCTGGTATAAGTGATCGATCCGGTCTGTATTGAATAATGAACTCCGACGTTTAACCCCGTGAACCTCATATCCTTTTTTTAATAATAAATCTGCAAGGTAGGCACCATCCTGCCCCGTTATTCCTGTTATTAATGCTATTTTCATGTTTATGTTATAATTATAGTAGCTCAATAAAATTTTATCATTACCGAAATTTATTAAGCTTATTCGATACAAATATTTAGTATTCTGTATAAATGCCAGCATGCATTTTGGCATATAATTAGGTTATAAGACTAACTATAGCCACAAATATAAAAGTTAATTTAACACTTATTCTTGGGCTAATAAGTTACCCTCATTAGCCAACAAAAAAAATTAAAATAAATATATTTTTTACTGAAATATGGAAATTTCAACTAATTACTTTATAAATTGTATCATGCGTTTAATTATTTTCAATGGAAAAAAATAGATCGGCATTTTAAAATTGTTATCTGTCCATGCATTCGCGACTTCTTTATTAGCTAAGTAAACATTCTTTAAACTTTTATTGCTTTCGCCTCCTAATCTCATATGCACAATTAGTCTGTCGTAATATTTAAAATTGAATTTGTTCATTTTCATGAAACGAATCATGAGCTCATAATCAGCAGCAATTTTGTATTTCAAATTAAATAAACCAACTTCATCATATATTGATTTTCGTACAAATAATGAGGGATGGGGTGGCACATTTGCATGCTCAAAAAAATTATCATAATAATTTTTTGATTTCCAATTCCTAACTATTCGATTAGTATCATCCTGTTTAACATAAACTAGATTGCCATATAAAAAATCTAATTTCTTGTCACTGTTGAAATTCTCCATAACATCACTCAAAACTTTATGGTCACTGTAAAAGTCGTCTGAATTAAGTATACCAATAACATCTCCTGAGGCCAAGTTTATTCCTTTATTCATTGCATGATAAAGCCCATTATCCTTTTCGCTTATAAATACATTAATTTTATCTTTATATGATTTAACAATTTCAATTGTATTATCAGTGGACCCGCCATCAATAACGATGTATTCTATATCATTATAAGTCTGAGATAATACCGAGTTAATTGCATCTCTAATAGTTTGTTGGTTGTTATATACAACTGTTATTACTGATATTTTCATGAATTATATAAGTCATTGTAAACTTTGAGAGTCTGCTGAAAGCATTTATCCCAAGAAAATTTTTGCGATTGTATAAAACCTTTTTCGATTAGATTTAAGCGATTCAAAGATATTTTGTGAAGAGCATTCATAAAATCTTCAATATTTAAACTGTCTAGTAATATACCTGCATTGCCAGCTACTTCTGGTATAGACGAATTATTTAAAGCTATAAATGGTGTGCCTGCTTTCATTGCCTCAAGAATGGGTATTCCAAAGCCTTCATATGATGATGGATATAATAATGCGAATGCATTATTGTAAAAACTGTTAAGTTTAGCATTATCTATATTACTTTCAACGCTCCATCTTTCAGGGATTATCTGATTGAGGAAATCTATTTCACTCTTCTTTAACGGAGAACCTATAATTTTGAGATCAAACATAGTTGCTTGATTAAGTAGTTTAACACAAAAATTAAAGTTTTTATAATGTTCACGCGAACCAATAAATAATAAATAAGGTTTAATATTTTTTTGCTTAATGGTAGGAAAAAATTCATCTGATGCACCATTATATATCACAGAAACTTGCTCTGGATTTACGTAAGGGTGTAGTTGCAATAAATCATTTTTAGTATTATTTGATATTACTATGATATGATCTGCCTGTTTTATAGCCTTTGTTTTTTGATAGACATGAAGGAGTCTACGAATACCGCTATAAAATTTTTCATGAACAAAATCATGAATAGTACAAACTTGCAAGGCGTGCTTACTTTTTGTTGTGGTATTATAGCTGGAATGGAAAATAAATTTATTACGCTCGCTTTTTAGCGCAAGTGGTTTAAATCTATCGAATAGCGTGACCCTTTTATTTTTAAGTAAAATACCTTCTGATATTGAAAGCGTTCTTCGCACAACGTTATCATTGCTCTTTGAGAATTCTCTAAATTTCAAATCACAATTATTTCGAATTAATCTTGATGATAATTCACGCCAGTAGGTAGAAATACCTCCAGCATTTTGTAATGCATATATAATATTATCCAAAATAATTTTCATACACCACTATTTCTTAATTGAACGAATTTTGAGAGTAACAAACAAACAACTATTAATAACCAAAATTCCATCCCTCTAATAAACGGAACGGAGATAAATGTGGTAATACAAAATAGTAATATAAAATAGAATCCAGTATAAAATCTATTTCCATTCTTTTTTAAAATTTCAACACATCGAATGAAATATCCAAAAAATGGATAAAATAGGAAAGAAAAAAATCCGAAGTCCATATAAAGATATGAATTAAAATATTGAGCAGGATTCCAGACCCAATTTTTGGGTTCAGTTGAACTTATTCCTACCCCGAAAAATTTAGCAATAAACCCAAGTGGTGACAGAAAAGTCTGAAAACCATAAGCGTAATCATTTTGATCATTTAGAACCAATTGATAATTCACTAAACTTAGCTTAAAGTAAACAATTAAAAAGTCAAAAAAGCCAGAATCAGACATTCTAGAAGCTGTTATAAAACCGCCAAGTATGACAATGCCCCCAATTATTAAGAGAAATTTAATTGAAATTTTTTTACTTATTAAGTTTGTGTATATCTGCACAATCAAAATTGCCATAATAGTCAATCTATCTAAAGAAAATAAAACTTTTATAACAGAGCAGATTAAAGAAAATGTATTTAATCGATTTAATTTTTTAGTTGTTATTTTATCAAACTTATAAAAATTTAAAAATGAAGAGGTTATTAAATATATCCCTAATGGACAATAATTCAACATTTTAAATACTCCACCCAAACCACCATCTCCTGCCTCTTGGCGTACTCCAGCTATACTATCATCCTTCGCAACTAATTGCGATAAATATTCTTGGGGGGATATGATACTTCCTATAGTTAATATCGATGTGATAAGACCAATAATAGTAAGCAAAACTGCAACTAAGAAAAACCCTTTTTTTAGGCTAACAAAACTACTTACCTTATTAATAATCTTTTTTGACGAAAGAATTATTCTTTTATTAAAAGAATAGCCCACAGTAAATAATACAATCACAAAAAAATGCAATGTAAGAGCTAGACTTATATCATAATTATCACCTATAATATCATCCTTTTGTAAGGCTAAAATAAACAAAATCAATTGGGATAAAACGAAAATAGTATACAACGCATTATTTCTAACAAAATTTTTAATCATCGTATCACAGCCCCCGAAATCAAACCTAATAATTCTGCAAAATAATATCTACATTTTTTTCTATTGGTCAGGAGAAAAAAAGGCAAGCCCACTAAAACGAATAAAACCCTTGAAAGGTACTTTTTATAGAACTTATGCTTAAAACATAGCTTAGCAAAGCCGCAACGGTAACTAAAAACCCGTCTTACTTCTGACTCGGAAGAATGATTCAAGATTTTATTGGGATGATAGAAAATGATTTTATCTGAATATACTAAATCTTTTCCATCATTCAACAATCTTAAAACTAGATCATATGCTTCTTCCGCACCATGAAATGTACCTACCCCCAAGGTTTCATCATATTTATAATCTAACATAATTTGTCGTTTTGTAAACATGGTTGCTTCAACAAACATATTCTCGTGAAATTGTAAAGTGAGTTTATGTTCTCCTTTAGCAAAAGCTATTACACTGTCCTCTCCATACTCATCAACGCATTTACCGAAAACTACATCATGCTGCTCAACTTTTTCAAGCGCAATGTCAATAGTGTTATCCATAAATTTGCAGTCATCATCAGGAAAACATAGATACTGCCCCTGTGAATGTAGTATACCAACATTCCTGGCATTAGATGCGCCTCTTGCCTCCGTTTTGATATGATTTATCTGGAAATCACCATTATAATTTTTAATGACTACACTTAGTGCGTCTGACACATTTTGATCTACAATTATAATCTCAATTAGTTCTGGGTTCTGAAATCTGATTGATTCTAATAAGTCGGCTATCTCTATTGTGCGTCCTTTTGTAGCAACGATTATGGATAATAACATCTTTAGCGAATTATATTTTTCTTTAATACTTCCAAAAATGCTTTACCCCATTTTATATCAGGCTCCATATAGTTTCCCTCAGCCCATTCATTCCATGACTTAATAAAAATAATTTTTCTCTCCTCTTCTTTATGCTCAATTACTTCTAACACATCTTTAACATGCTTATCAAAAAGTTCAGGTGTAACGTTTGTCATTACCAGCCCTTCCCTACCGCTCCGGGCAGAATGATCCCACCCAGGGATAATACTTGGAAAAACATCCTTATTACTATCTATTGATGACTCAATAAAATATTTAGACATTATTTTATATGGGTAAGCAAGGGGTACGCCCCTTAAAATCTTATTCAGCCTTCCCACTATTTTCGTAGTTAATGAACGATGATTAGCTAAATAATTATCTAATCTTACGGTATTAACTGAATCAAAACCTAAATCAAGTATCTGTTGTGCGCTATATTTATGATCGTTACAATGACCAACAAAATGTATTCCATTCAAACCGTATTCAAGAGCAAGCGTGCGCCATGTGTCCATGAATAGAGTAACCTTTTCATCCCCAAAGGGCTTATAGATCATAAATAGCGGTTTTCCATCCACTTCAATATACCTTTTATCCTTAAACGCAGGCAGCACTTTCATAAAATGGGCCGTAAAATCATCTACGCCAGGATATTTTTGCTCTATCAGGATATTTCTATTTTTGAGGCCGTGAACAAACCCTTTCCAGGTTTCATTAGCCCAGGCAAGGCAAAATGGAAAATCTGGCTCCCCTGATTCAAGAACCTCATTAAATGGCCGTTCTATAAGCTGTTTACCTTCCCCAAACCAATAGTGCCAATAACAAAAGCCTGCAACGCCATACTCTCTAGCCATATCAGCTTGTGCTTTTCTTGCTTCAGGAACGCGAAGATCATAGTAACCTAGGTCAGCGGGCAACCGCGGCTGGTAGTGCCCTTTAAATAAAGGCTTAGCTTTGGCAACGTTGCTCCACTCGGTAAAGCCTTTACCCCACCACAAGTCATTTTCTGGGATTGGGTGATATTGAGGGAGGTATATGGCGATTATCTTGGCTTTCGATTTCATTATAATGCTATTAAATGTTACTAATTACTTAAAAAATACTTCACTTGAAAAACTCAAACGACTAATCCTTATTTTGATTAAGGCTATCATACCCCTTAAGTATGTATTTTCTAAATCCTTCATACGACGAACGTTGTAAAGATTCATTTCTACAGAACTCCTGCATGATCTTCAATTCATCATCAGACCTTGTTAATAAATGAATAATTCCATCACTGAAATCATTACAATCTGCATATCTTGCTAAATAACCAGTATTAGGATTCAGAACATCACAAGCAGTTCCTATTGCAAAAGCAACGGATGGAGTGCCACACATAAGTGCCTGATTTAGCATCATCGGCCCGGCATCTTCGATGCTAGGACTTAAAAATACATCTGCCAAAGCATAGAATTCAGCTAACTTTTCAAAGTCTAAGTAGCCAGTATAATGCGTTGCAAAGCCTTCTAATCCAGGGATTTTATCACCTGTCCCAGCAATTACTAGCATCAGATTTTCAGCTAAATCGGGCCTTTTTGCTAAGAGCAGTTGTAATGAACTTACAAGTTGGCCAGCTCCTTTTCTAGGATCATTTACACCAAGGGACCCAAAGAACAATATTTTTTTATTCGAAAAATTATGCTGCGATTTTAAAATATCTTTATCACGAGGTTTAAACACAAGTTCATCAACTATTGGGTATACCAAGCCTACCTTTTTAAATAGCTTTGACTTATTGGCATGGCTATTTTGCCAAGTATTGCCTAAAAAAATGCAATTAATTTGAGAAAGCATTTCCCGTTTTAGAATCATATTTTTATCAGTACGGTCAGCTAAAGGAGAAGATTGTAGGCCAGGACAATTGCCACAACCATCTTCTAGCCTATTACAATCCCAAAAATAACTACAACCTCCTGTCATTGGGTACATATCTGCTGCAACTAATAATAATGGCGTTTTGTACCGCAAATAAATTTGATTCAAAGACACTGAATTAAGTAAGCCCTGCCAAAAGAACACTAAAATAAAATCATAGTTCTTTTCAATCTTATTTAAGATCCGTTTAGGATTTACTGGCGGTTTTTCTTCATTTAAACCAAAAAAATAGTAAGGTAGTGCATTTGACTCTTTTGGTTTAATTAAAAAATTCCTAAAATATGTCAGTTGCCTTTTCAAAAACCGAATTCCTGAATGAAACAAGGCTTCATACTTATTGAATGCGGAATATACAGTCAAATCATCTATAGCCAGCGGATACTTAGTTAGTACATCAACAAAGTAATCATTCCCAAGTGATCTACAAATATCTTTAATCATTTTTGAGGAGCCATCTTTGGAAAGAAAACTGCTTAATATCAAGATGTTTTTTTTATTATTTATTCCAGATTCCATTTGTATCGTTATTAAATAACTTTTTTAATTGTAGAGGCCCTATCCAGGATATTAGAATAGCCAGAAGTATTTGAGAAAATACCACTCCACTTAACCCCCAATATCGACAAAGTAGAATAGTTACAGGAATATTCAATATTCCAACTGTCACAGAGGCAATCATCTGAACCCTAATTTTGCCAAAACCATAGATTAATGTAGAATGAAGCGAATTCCACATATTTATGATCTGCCAAATTCCCATTAATGCGGTTAATATGAACGGTATTGATACTGCATTACCAAACCAGACCGAATAAACAAATGGCGAGGCAATAACAAGGATAATAGCCCCAATTACAAAAAACAAAAAAACTTTATACAGTTTACGTGTTTCAGCTTTCATCCAATTAAAATCTTTTAGTACCCGGGCTTCGATAAATGCGCTCCAAAAGGGTGCCAGTATAATACTAAAAAACATTCCAATTATTGTCAAGTATTTATAAGCCAGATTGTAGACAGTAACATTTAGTGGATCTAATGTCTTGGTTATGATAATGTTGTTTGTTTCATAATAGATGATGGAGATCACTTGAAGAATAAAAAAGCTTAACCCTACATTCATTAAGCTTTTTGCGTGCTTGAAATTTATAAGTCCAAACTTCGGAGCATAGGTCTTCAAGGATGTGACGTATAGATAAATGGAAAACGCAATCAATACTGCTGAATTAACCACACCTGTAAGCAAACTCAAATTCAATATTGAACCCGCAGTGAATCTGGACATGATAAATATCCCTATAAGCACCATCAATTGACTTATCACATTTATTAATGATGTGATTACTGGTTTTTGAATCGCTGACAATATCGTATTGATTAAGCCTAATACGAACTGAAAGGCGAAAGTTGTAACCACAATCAACATAACATAAAAGAAATCTCTATTTTGGATTCCTTTCACATTTAAGAACTCGGCCCAATCAATAAAGTTGGAACCAACTATGGCTAACAACCAGATAATCGAGATAATAATTGCCAAAACAGCATAAATGGTACTTACATAAATCCTTGCTAATTTGTGCTTTCCATGAGTTACTGCCTCAACAAATTTATTCTTTAGTCCATTTCCAAAACCAATATCAAAAAAACTTAGCCAGCCAATTATCGAAGAAATAGTAATCCAAACCCCGTATTGATAAGGCGAAATATAGTTGATAGTCAGGGGCACAATTACTAAGCTTAGTAAAATGCTAATCCCTTTAAGCATAATAGAGCCTAAAACATTGACCTGAATTTTTTTTGAACGATCATTACCTTTAAAGCCGCCGAGCAAGGAATTTATCTTATCCCTTAACATCTTCAAATGTTAGCGCTAAGCAATCAAAAATCTTATCCAGATCCTCAAAATTTAGTTCATAAAATAGGGGTAAACGTACCAGACATTCCGTAAAATTATCTGAATTTGGGAGGATCCTACCGGCATCATGTTTATGAGCGTAATATTCACTTGAGTGCAGAGATAAATAATGGAAAACTGCATGAAATCCATTATCCTTTAACGAACTGATTAACTTATCCCTCATTTCTCCATTAACACACGTCAGATAAAACATGTGTCCATTTTTAGTAGCATAATCTGGGACTTCAGGCAGCGCAAACTTTTGAATATTCAATTTGCTTAAACCATCATAATAATAATTCCACAAGCTTACTCTTCTTTCCTGAATCATTGATAGATTCTCAATCTGCGCCCAGAGAAATGCGGCGATTATCTCCGAAGGTAAGAACGATGAACCTGTGTCAACCCATCCATACTTATTAACTTCGCCTCTAAAAAATTCTGCTCTATTGGTTCCTTTTTCCCAAATAATTTCCGCTCTGGATATAAATCTTTCATCATTAATTGCCAGCATCCCTCCTTCGCCCGATACTATATTTTTAGTTTCATGAAAGGAGAAGGCTGCAAAGTGGCCTATCGAACCAAGTGCTCTTTTCTCCCCTAATTTATTAATATAAAAGCTATCAATGGCTTGAGCAGCATCTTCAATTACTAATAGATTATACTTCTCTGCTAACTCCATTATTTTATCCATATCGCAAGCCACTCCTGCATAGTGAACCGGGACTATTGCTTTCGTGCGACTAGTAATTAAATCCTCAATTTTGTCTGCATCAATATTTGGATTATTGGCATATGAATCAGCAAATACAATTTTAGCGCCTTGACGAACAAACGCAATCGCCGTTGAAACGAAAGTAAAACTAGGAACAATTACCTCATCACCCTCTTTAATGTTTGCCAAAATAGCTGCCATTTCAAGTGCATCAGTACAAGATGTTGTGAGCAGCACTTTTTTGAAATGATATTGTTCTTCAAAAAAAGCTTGGCATTTTTGAGTATATTTTCCATTACCTGAGATCTTGCCCGAATTTACAGCATCATAGATGTAATGAGTTTCTTTGCCTGTTAAATAAGGCTTATTAAATGGTATCATTTTATAATATATTATATCTTCTCTCTAATAAATCTTACTGGGTTACCCACATATAGCCCTGCTCTTTCGATATTTTTTATAACTAGGCCAGCCCCACCAATTTGTGTCTGGCTTGTAATTGACAAATTATCAATTACAGTAGAATTTATACCCAAAATGCACATGTCTCCAACATTAACAAAACCGGCTATAGCCACTCTGGGTGACAAGAAACAGTTTTCCCCAATAACACTATCATGTGAAATAGTTGTAGCAAGATTTAAAATTGTATTGGATTCTATCGTGACATTAGCATCTAAAATACATTTCGGATAAATTATACATCCTGGTTTAACTATTGTTGTACAGTCAAGGTATGACGACGAATGTACAATTTTTCCAAACGGAATTTGCCCCTTGAATTTCTCAAAAAAAGACTTTCTGACCTGCAGATGTTTATAGCCTATTCCAATAATAAGCTCGTCGAAGAGTTGAGATGAAAATGCCTGAATTACGTCGCTTGTTTTACCAATAACGGGGTGACCATTTACCACATCATCTAATATTATATCATCGAAAAACACAATTTTGCCATAGTGCTTATCGTTAAGGGCGAGATGGGCAATTTGTTGGCCCAAGTGCCCTGCGCCTATTATTGCAAGTGTTTTCATAATAAGTTTACTTTCTTGTCTGAATAATAAATCAGATAGCCTGATCGGTCATTACTATTTTTAATATACTTTAAATCTTCGTTGAGAATTTCCTTCTGGTAATCAAAATCGTTAAGTTGTCTAAAATAAGGCAATAACGATTTGGTTTCTTCTGATAAAAAATATACTCCAGCATATCCTTTTGATCGGATATTAGGAGATTGATAATTGCCTAAACTTATATCAATGGTGGATTTTAAATAGTCATAGCCAGTTGATAGCTGCACAAGGGTAGATCCTATAAAATCTCCACCCATTCTAGCCCCTACTTCAATTGCAAAAACTTCGCCTTTGCTTGTGATTTTAAATTCAGCATGACTTGCACCAAACTTAATATCCAAAGCATTTAAGCACTTTATAGTTTCCTCTTGTATTCGATTCAAGACCGAAGTGGAAAGACTTGATGGCTGATGATGGGCCAATTCAACAAAATGTGGGGCGCCAGTTGTAACTTTGTCAGTTATAGCCAATATTTTGTGTTCTCCATGCCATGAGATCGTCTCCACGCTTACCTCAGTACCGTCAATATATTCTTCTATTATTACCTTTTTGGAAAAAGATTCCTCCATGGCTGAATTTATTGCTAAACTTATTTGCTCTTCGATATCTACTTTTGTAACTCCCCTACTTCCTGATCTATCACTAGGTTTAATGATCAACGGAAACAAAAAATCGCCTATACAATAAGCCCCGTCTGTCACTTCAACAAATTTCGGTATAGAGCATTCGCCCATTTTAAAGGCTTTCCTCATAGCTAACTTGTCAGTAGACATTAATGCCGATTTATAGCTGTTTGATATCAATCCAAGCGATTCTGCAACAAAACTGATTGTTGTGACAGCCATATCGGTAGCTATTGTCGTAATTCCATCAATCCCTATCTCGCGACATTTTTCTAGTATTCCTTCTTTATCTAAAATAGAAATAGGGTAAAAAAAATCTGAGAAGTCAGCACAAACTGCACCATCTTTCCATGCAAAGCAATGCGTTTCGATACCCATTTCTTTCGCTTTGTGAACAAGTGGCAGCTGTAGGTAACTAGCTCCTATTATAGCCAATTTAATCATGTTTCATTAATAACATTTATTTCAATTTATTCAGCAAATATTTATGTCAAGTAACAACAAATAAGTAATCCTAATTTGAGAGATAAGGAATATATCTAAAATTATACCTCAACCCTAGTCTCTGATGTGATATCTCGAATAATTTTTCTGAAAATCAAGATTAAAATTATAACCACGAAAAATATAAACCCTCCTATAACTAGTCCTTTAAACTTTCCAAATGTAGAGACACTGAGTGGATAAATCGGTTGATCTATCACTTGAATTAATGGCGTTTCTTTCAAAAGGCCCATTTTGGAAAGCTCAAGGTTTTGGAGTAATGCCCCGAGTACAGATTTATTAGTTTCAGCCGAAAACTGTGCTTTTTGTGAGGGTGCAATTCTTTGAACTTGTCTTGTCGGATTTAAGTTTGGCGTCGCATCAGCAACAGCAACCGCCGAATAAATTGCCCCGTTCATTACATTTCTAACAGAATCTGTTTTATGTTGTAATATTCTTACATTTTGAATTGCCTTCTTAGTTTTTGTATTGATGAAGAATTCGTTTACATTTTTTACTAAAGCATCATTAAATGCTTTAGCGAAAATCTCATCTGGTGCCTTTACATCAACTTGTATTATATTTAATTTTTTATCTGGCTTAGTTACATTAAGATATTTTTTATTTAAATCATTTATAAACGATCCTAATAAACTATCTCGCAACCTATTGGGTATCAATGTACCATTTTGATCATTTTTAAGTGGAAAATTAACATCTATCAATTTTGGTGTTTTTTCCCATTTGCTTCTTAAATCATTAATTTCAATATAGCGATCGACTAGCAATTGTTGTTTCCCTGATACCTCTATGGGAGTGAGTAAGGTTTCTTGCAACATGGTTCTCGACTTATATAGACCAAGAATATTATCACCTTGAAAAATTCCACCACCACCACCTCCAAGATCTACACCTGCCATTGATGCTAATCCAGCTAGATTGCCTAAGCCACCTCCTCCTTTTTCATCTTCTAATACGAAGGTAGTAGTCGCGGTGTAAATTGGCTTCTTCATTATTGAATAAAGGAATCCCAGGCCGGCTCCGATTAAGATAAAAATTAAAATGATTACCCATTTTGATAACAGGTAGCGATACCATTCACGAAATTTCATGATAACCTGCTTAAGGGTAATTTCGCTATTATCTAAATTAATATTATCCTGGCTAGATGTGGTCATTTGTATTCTTGTATTATTTTTTCTACTCAAGCGATTAACATAAAAGATGCCTTACACGCACTCATTAATTAAATGACTATGCTGTACGTGGCCTAATTCACTCGATACGTGAGAAAGGTAACGATTATCTATCTTAATAAACTTACAATTATGGCTCCTAATGATGCAACAGCAGTGCCTATTCCAATCCAACTTTGCGCTGTCATACGTTCACGCTCCGCTCGTTTCGGTACCAATACTTCAGCTCCTGGTTTAATTTTAGGGTTATTGTTAAAAAACAAAAACTTACCCACTGCAGCCGCCGAGCCATTTGGATATTTAACATAGACTCCAGATTTTCGTGCACTGGAAGTATAGCCACCAGCACCATTAATATACTGTCTTAAACTTTTTCCTGGCATATACACAATGCTGTTTGGATTTAAGACTTCTCCAGTTACTTTAACCGTTTGTAAGGTTTTCGGAACCCGAATTATATCACCATCTTCTACAATCAAATCCAACCTTGTTAGCGAGTCTTTTAAGATTTTGACTAAATTTATCCCTACTAAATCACTTTGAATGAGTTTTTGTTCCACTTCTGCTGCCACGGTATCTTTTACGCCTGACTCTCTTGCTCGCTTCAAATTTAAAAATTTCTTGTCCTCTTCATCCCGGTCATTAATCGCATTTTTATCAGTGGGATTCACTTTTTGCGCTCCAGGTCTTTTTAGTGAAGCACCGTCGGGATAAGCGGAAGAAGTTAATCCACCAGCACGCCTGATCAATTCAGAGATCCGCTCGTCTTTCCGAATAATGGTATATGTTCCTGGGTATACCACCTCGCCTTCTAATTTCACTTGCTTTTGTACCGTATAACCTTCTGCGTTTCTGATTGTGATAATATCAAACGGTTTGAGCATAAATGGCTCCCCTAATAATCGTAAATTTTGATCAACATTCACGATGAACAGCTCTGCGGTCCTCGCTGAAGGTGCAGTAGCGTCGCTATTTCTTACTCTTCTTGAAATTTCAATTCGATTGGGCGTTGCGCCTTCTTTGAAACCACCCGCCAATTGAATTACCGATTCTAAGGTCATGCTATCTGCATACTCAAAGGTACTTGGTGATCTTACCTCACCCTGAATCGTTACTTTATATTCGTCTCTAAGATCCAGTATGGAGGAAATGGTAATCTTATCTTCTCGTTGCAATGCGATATCAGTTTCTGTTCCGGCTATAATTTTAGCCACATCAAAAGAGATCAAGGCTTGCGTATTGTCGATATTAAGTCGATTGATGTATCCTCTATTTAAAAAAGCTTCTTCCCTTAATCCATCTGCCTTGTTAATCAAATTACGCAAAGTTAGCCCTTTAGACAATTCGTAAACCCCCGGCCGAAATACCGCCCCGATAATCTCCACACGGTTAGCAAAACGATCGAGGATCGCCTCCACTACAAACTTATCGCCATTTTTAGGTAAATACGAAGTGAGTTCCGCAGCGGATATATCTATGATTTTACGGTCGCGATCTGTATTTTGGAAAGCTTTAATTTTAGCGGTATATGCTTGCGTGGTAAAGCCACCCGCAAAATCGATCACATCCTTTAATGTTTCGTTTTTGGCCACCTCAAATAGGGCGGATCGTTTGACCTCACCCGTAATCTCCACTCTTTTCTCAAACACCGGAACATTAATTACATCCTGATCCTGTAAGCGGATATTGCCCTGCTGTATTCCCCTCAAAAGAAAATCATATACATCAATATTGGCAACCACTTTATTGTTACGAATCAACTGAATATTTCTAAATGAACCGTTTTGTGCTGGCCCGCCAGAAGCATAAAGTGCATTATAAACCGTTGATAGTGAAGATAAGGTATAGGTACCAGGTTTAACTACCTGCCCAGTCATGATAATTTTAATACTCCGGATATTGCCTAAGTTCACTGCTACACTAGTTCTTCCTGACCGTAAAGACGGGTAGGTAGAAGACAGTGCAGAACGGATTTTAGAAGTGGCTTGCTCAATAGTCAACCCTGCAACCGCAATCCTGCCCACATATTGAAGGGATATAATGCCATCAGGACTCACCGGTAAATCGTAACTGGCCTCATTATCCCCGTTTAGATCAATTAATAAACGATCATCAGGGCCAATGATGTAACTTTTCGGAGTCGCTATGCGAAGATTGGGTTCGAATGTGATGGTTCCGTTGCGAAACAATTCGGCGCCAAATATTTTCGGGGCTATTTCGTCATCGGTTTCTTTTTTTTCGTTACTGATTTCTCCACCCCCTGTTGATTCGCTCATTTCTCGACCTGTAGAGACCGCCTTGGCATCGGTTTGTACCGCAGAGGTGGTGCCCTGTTTTTTCACTTTCTCTACCCTAAGCCTTAGTTTCTGTACCTCATCGGATTTCATGCCTTGCGCCGCAGCTAACTGCTCTAGTTGGGCATCAGAATATCCGATAGATTCTGCTTTTTTAATCATTTGCAAGATTTGCGCATCAGAGAGTTCATCTACCTTTACATTGGCATAATTTTGTGCATAAGCACTAATGCTAAACGTAAGGAAAGAGATGGCTAGAATTAATAATTTTATACTTTGTTTCATATTGATCCGATTTGATCGGCATTCATCCGGAAATTACTTTCCTTGTTTTATTATTTGTTTGGATATATTATTTGTCGACTTTGTTGGCTACTCAAAATAATTTAAGGTATTATAGCCCGCTTGCTTTAAATGTTCGTCTTTCTTCATTAACGACAAATCGGCTTCCATCATATCTTTTACTAACGCTTGCAAATCATATTTGGGCTGCCACCCTAATTTTGTTTTTGATTTGGTCGGATCGCCCAATAAAAGATCTACTTCTGTTGGCCTGAAATATTTTGGATCGACTTTAACCACCGTTGTACCTAAAAATAATTTTGATGGATCAAGGCCTAACTGGCTTACCAGTGCTGTGTCTACTCCGATAATCACCCCTTTTTCATTTTCATCTTTGCCGCTGAACTCAATTTCTATGCCAAGCTCGGCAAAACTCATGCGTACAAAATCGCGAACGGTAGTAGTCACACCTGTCGCAATTACAAAATCTTCTGCTTGCTCTTGTTGCAGAATCAGCCACATTGCCTCGATATAATCTTTGGCATGGCCCCAATCACGTTGCGCAGAAAGATTGCCTAAATATAAGCAGTTTTGCAAACCTAAAGCAATTTTGGCAGCAGCCCTCGTAATTTTCCTGGTGACAAAGGTTTCTCCACGAAGTGGACTCTCATGATTAAATAGGATTCCATTGCAGGCAAACATATTGTAAGCTTCTCTGTAATTGACCGTGATCCAATAGGCATACATCTTTGCCACCGCATAAGGAGAACGTGGATAAAATGGGGTAGTTTCACTTTGAGGAACCGCTTGTACCAAGCCGTATAATTCTGAAGTACTGGCCTGATAGATTTTTGTCTTTTTCTCTAAGCCTAAAATTCTAACCGCTTCCAGTAAACGTAAAGTACCAATACCATCGGCATTGGCCGTATATTCGGGCATTTCAAAACTCACCTGCACATGACTCATCGCCGCAAGGTTATAAATCTCATCGGGCTGCGTTTCCTGAACAATCCGAATCAGATTTGTTGAATCGGTTAAATCGCCATAGTGCAACTTGAAATGAACATTGTTTTCGTGCTGGTCCTGGTAGAGATGATCGATTCGATCGGTGTTAAATAAAGATGAACGTCTTTTGATACCGTGAACAAAATAGCCTTTTTTGAGCAGAAACTCTGCCAGGTAAGCACCATCTTGTCCAGTAACGCCAGTAATAAGGGCAACCTTCATAAATTATTCCATAGATTTTTGAGCATGCAAACATACGGAAAATATTTATAGGTAACGAAAATGTCAATAATCTGTTAGCCTTTATTGTTAACTAATCAAACTAAATGTTTGTGAAATACTGAGCAGATACTTCTGTCCATCCCTTAATTCATTCAAGTTTGATATCATTTTTTCAAATATCACTTCTAAATTAAGTATGGATGTTCTTCTAAGCTGTACTTTCGGATCAAAAATCCATCAAGTCTCTCGGTTCAACGCCTAAGCCTTTTGCAAGCTCAACTATGGTAGATAACTTTATATTGAACTTACCATTCTCAATTTTTGAAATTTTACTATCGTCGATATCGCAATTTGAAGCTAAAGCACGTAAACTAAGACCTTTATTCGATCTCAACATTTGGAGTTGTTTGAAGGTCAAAATTGGATTCCAGCCATGACCGAAAGTCGGCTACGATAGATCCGGCTTGTTGCCGAAGCTGAAGACCTGAAAGGGCATAAAGCTTAGTCAGCAGTTCTTGAAGCCCATTGGCATCTGATTTAAATTTCTCCATAAATAATCCTTTTAACACGCGCCATTGCGATAACCAAAATTTTCAACTATGATGTGCAAAAGCGTGGAAGAAAGTGAGCCTAAAGGTGAAAGTGTCCGCTTTCTTTTCCAAACCGCCCATTATTGTAATGAAATTGCCCTAAATCTTCTAATATTTGTTCCTTTATTGAATTACTTGTATCGCAACTTGTATTAAGGATCAATAAGTAGCAAATCCCAGCTTTATCTTAACGGAAAATTTTGATATATTTTCGTTTTAATTGTAAATCAAACATGCTATGACCCAATCTAAATCAAAAGAAACGCTATACCCTACTTTTTTTGTTCAATTTGTAATTGCAAATTTAGTTGCAGTTTATGTATTTATTGAAGGGCAATCAAAGCCTCTATGGGATGTGTTAACTGATCCTAACACTTACATTGCAATTATTTTCAGTATTGCCATCGCGTTTGCATTGATGATGTATATCCATTGTTTCACCCTATTGCTAGATCACAAAATCCCTTTGGAAAATGGTTTTAATAAACGCCTTGCCTTTCAGCTATTGGTTTGTGCCCTAGTTCCGGTGCATATCGATTTGGCAATAGTAAAAGTCTATATGTGGCTTTTTAATGTAGATTTTGAAGCAAGTCGTTATACTACATCAGAATTTCCATTGGCAAAAATATTAATATACCTGATGAATGGCTGGTATATGAATATACAGATTCAGAATTTAAAGAATAAAACAGCTTCAGTGCCCGATGATTAAGCAGGTGAACCCACCTTGATAACCGGGCCATCAGAAACAGAAGTAATACACGTATTTGAAGGTGTTATGGGTAAAAAGAAAAGATTATTCCACGTTAAGGAATTAATTTATTTCAAGCGCCAGGCGGGCACTGGAAAGGCTTTGCTAACTGATGGAACAACATGGCTTATCGATAAAACAACAAACGAAATGGAAAATGAGTTAGATGCCAATTTATTTTTTAAAATTAACAGAAATATCATTCTTTCATTTAATATAATCGATAGCTATAAAACGGAAAATAAGAAGGGCGAAGTGGTAATCAAAGAAGGATTTCCTTTTGATGGTGACTGAAGTATCAGCAGAGATCAGTTCCCGGATTTCAAAATTGCCTTTAAGAAATATATTGAAAGACAGTAAGCTTTATCCTGCGTGGAAAAATAGACCATTGTTGAAAATCGACGTTACATAATCGTGTATTTTTATCCGCTTAATTCTTAATTTTAAGCTGTCGGTCAAAATTATAATCTTTCATTTCCAGAAGTGCTTTTTAGTATCAGGGTGAGCCAATTGGTTTGCCGTCATCTATATTTTAAAGCCTAAAAGATCATCCAAATTTACTTGCTGCGCTACCGCTACAGTATGATCATAGCCAGCAAATGACCCGCCAGGAGGTAAAGGCTTACCTGAAAATTAGCGAAAGTACCTACAAACGCAAGGTAAAAGACGGCACATTAAGGCCGATCAAAATGCCTGGAGGTGACCGTTTTTACAAACACGAATTACTGGCTGCTTTTAATGAGAGTCATCGCCGTGGCCGTACCTGATTGTTTACCCTTTATTGCAGATTTCCTTAGGCTTTGTTAACCCATTGTTAACCCTTTATATACCCTTTGTTAACCCATTCTGTACCTATTGTTAACCCATTGCTTACCCAAACAGTAAACTTGGGGTAAACAAAGGGTAATAAAACAGTAGCGTTATTGCCTGTTAGGGGAATTGCAACAGAGCGCATAATTTCAAAAATCAAGCAAAAAAAGGAGATAATACATTGTTTTTAAGATTCTCGCCGATGTGGCAATGATAGTTGATTGTAGGTGATTATCGGAAGGGGTTGCCGAAAAATGTACTACGCATCGCTGTAAGCGCCATGGCTCCCGCTCTTTCAGGAGAGGGAGGGGGCTGAGGTTAATTTGCTATATGTTCTTCGACTCCGCTCAGGATGACATACTGATCAAGGCCAAACGGGTTTAAAAGATCTCTCCACTACAGTTAAAATAACGGATTTGTTGAATGGATGCTTTCCGTTGAAGGAGGAGATTGCTTCCGCTCGCTCCTGCCCAGCCTCGCAATGACGATCAACCGATGGATTTATGGCGCATCGATATCGCCGCCTCGCTATCCGGCATAGGAGATGATGGAAGGGTATACCGTTGAAACTTTTGCACTAACGTTCAATTACCAGGAACAAGGCAACGCGTTCTGTTCCGACCCTTCGTCGGGATACTTGCGTTGCCGCAATGGAAGTTTCTACGAGGATAGCCAACATCAGATCCAAGCCTTGAGGTATTAATAATTTGTTATTGTTTTTTAAAGGCATTAATGAGCTCGCTGAAGGGCTCGGTTTTGCTTCTTTGTTATCAAGAACAAAGAAGAAGGCCGCCGCCGATGAGGCGAAAGAAAAATTCAAGGTTTTGATTAAATTTATTTTACGCTTTAAGATCCCCGCCTACGCGAGGATGACGGACTGGTTGGAGGAGATGACAATGCCCTAATACAGGCGCTCGCTATAGCCACCCTGCTATCCGGCATAGGAGATGATGGAAGGATATACCGTTGAAACTTTTGCACTAACGTTCAATTACCAGGAACAAAGGCAACGCGTTCTGTTCCGACCCTTCGTCGAAATACTTGCGTTGCCGCAATGGAAGTTTCTACGAGGATAGCCAACATCAGCTACAAGCCTTGAGGTATTAATAATTTGTTATTGTTTCCCCACCCGCCGAAACTATCCCTCTTAACCGATTTCCTGAAATAAGAAAAGCAATAAGCGAGCTTCATAGACAGGCCTTCAGCGACGGTAAGCTAAAACAGAAAACATTTTTTTTGCCTCTATGCCGGCAGGCATCTTCCTTTGAGAAGGCCAAAGGAAGCAAAGCCTTTCTGTTCCGGGTCAGGTGGCTTTTCGCCTCAGGCCTGCCCTTAAGAAAATACAAAAAATCGGGCAAATAAAATCAATGCCCCTCCCAACACACATCCTTTTTTGCATTTTCTTTTACCCGCCACTTACCGGAACGGCGATATCACAAAGCCTGAAGTAAGGAAAACCCGTAGTTTCTACAAGGATAGTACTTCAAACCCAATTAGCTACTACAGCGATCACTTCAAACTCCAATCCTCCTATCAAGATTTATCGCACTCTGCTATCCGGCATAGNCGTAGTTTCTACAAGGATAGTACTTCAAACCCAATTAGCTACTACAGCGATCACTTCAAACTCCAATCCTCCTATCAAGATTTATCGCACTCTGCTATCCGGCATAGMAAATTATAGAAGGAGAAAAAACATCTATCCGCCTATCGGCAACTTTCTCCTTAAAGAGAAAGGCCCGTAAAAGAATGTCATCTCCTCATTGCTATAATAACCCTGCTTCCCGGC
>NZ_LMLE01000010.1 GCF_001422545.1 Pedobacter sp. Leaf41
CGCACAAATAGCAATGCGATTTAATCGCWAATTACAAAATCCCTCCAGCCCTCAACACGTCCATAATAGAAGGGAAAGTATTTTTCACTACCGGGCCAAGATGGTTTTACGCCTGCRCTCGTTTCTAACGAGCGCACAAATAGCAATGCGATTTAATCGCTAATTACAAAATCCCTCCAGCCCTCAACACGTCCATAATAGAAGGGAAAGTATTTTTCACTACCGNCGCACAAATAGCAATGCGATTTAATCGCTAATTACAAAATCCCTCCAGCCCTCAACACGTCCATAATAGAAGGGAAAGTATTTTTCACTACCGGGCCAAGATGGTTTTTATCTAACCAAACGGCCTCGTCTATACCCTCTTCCTTTTGAGGAACCAACTTTGGCTCGCCTTTTACAGTCATCCGGTACCAGTTGGTTTTCTTAATCACCATTTTTGAACCATAAGGATAAACATGGTAAGTTTTACAAAGCTTTTCTTCTCGTTTAGCCACTTTAATTCCGCATTCTTCCTCCACTTCCCTTACCGCTGTTTCCTTCATATTTTCACCTTCCTCCAGCTTTCCTTTTGGCAGATCCCACTTTTTGTTCCTAAAAATAAAGAGGTAATTTCCATTAACGCTTTCTACCAAACCGCCAGCTGCTTTAATAATCTCACAGTTCTTTTTAAGCTTCCTGAATGTTTCCTGAGGGTTTTTGGTTAAGAAGATGTAGCTTTTTTTAGACCCATTTTTTAATTTTTTGTAAAATGTCTGCAAATCAAAATCCTGAAATTCAAGCTGTTGAATTTTTTCTTTTTGTTCTGGCAAAACATCTGATATAAAGAGGGTGTTATCGTTAATATAAATTCTGTATTTTTGAGCCATGTATAATAAAAGTGATATTGAACTAAAGGTAGCGGAATTTTTATTACAAATAAAGGCAATTAAATTACAACCTAATAATCCTTTTACCTGGGCATCTGGTTGGAAGTCGCCAATTTATTGCGATAACCGAATTACGTTATCTCATCCTCAGGTGAGAACGTACATACGCCAGAAATTAGCACAGGCCATCCAAGAAGAATTTGGTTCGGTAGATGTTATTGCTGGAGTAGCAACCGCTGGAATTCCACAAGGCGTTTTAGTAGCTCAAGAGTTGGGATTACCTTTTATTTATGTTAGAGCTAAAGCAAAAGAACACGGTACAGGAAGCTTAATTGAAGGTGAAGTGGTAGAAGGGCAACGAGTAGTGGTAATTGAAGATCTTATTTCTACAGGAAAAAGCAGTTTACAAGCCGTGGATGCATTAAGAAGCGCAGGTTTATCGGTTGCTGGTTTAGCGGCAATCTTCACTTACGGATTTGAAAAAGCAGAGGAAAATTTTGCTGCCGCTAAGTGTCGTTACCTAACTTTATCTAGCTATGCTGCCTTAATTGATTATGCTGCCGAGCACAGCATCATCGCCAAAACCGACATGGAGTTATTAGGAAAATGGCGTTTAAACCCATCACAGTGGGGACAAGTTATCAGTCCTGAGTCTTAAGTCCAAAGTCCGCACTATTTAAAATTAACCTATAAAAATATATAATGACGATTATTGAAAGCGCTGTAGAGGTAAGTAAGCCCGTTGCGGAAGTTTATGCTTTTCTCTCAAACATGAATAACCATCAACAATTGATGCCCGAAAATATTTATAACTGGGAATCTACAGAAGACGAGGCACGTTTCACCATTCAAAACATGGCAAAATTAGCGATCGCCATTTCTAATCGTGTTGAAAACCAAGAATTAACAGCAATCCCCACTGAAAAAGCACCTTTTGAGGTGGAATTAAAATGGACAGTTGCTGATAATGGAAATGGCACTACCATTGCAAAACACATCATCTCTGCAGATTTAAATATGATGATGAAAATGTTGGCTTCTGGTCCACTCCAAAAATTAGTCGATCATCAGACACAGAAATTAAAAGAAATCTTGGGGTAAAATACCGCTAATTGCCGAATGTTTTAATTGATCTTGAAGAAAGTTAATTAGCAAAACATATCGAAAAGCATCTGTTGACCACAAATACAGATGCTTTTTTTGTGCCTTTAGGTTTTTTTCATAGCTGCAGTACTCTGGCCACCTAAACCTTATTGAAATGGAAAGCTCCCGATTTTTATCGGGACTTGTAATGGAAAGAAGGGCTACAGTTGCCAAGAACCAGTTACTTAGGTTTCCAAATTATTTCAAATATTTAATACGACAAAATTTCAGTACAAACCTCTAATAATCAGTAAATTAGTCATTATAACTTGAATCATACAGACAAAATTTCCGATTGTAAAATCAAATTTGCTGTGGCATTTGTTTTGATTAAAACGGTTATATGAACTTCAACAACTTTACAATAAAAGCCCAGGAAGCAATTCAACAGGCTTCTGAAATAGCCCAAGGCAACCAGCAACAGGCTATTGAATCGGCACACCTGCTTAAAGGTTTGCTTACTGTTGATGAAAACGTGGTTTCTTATGTTTTGAAGAAACTAAACGTGAACCTTAATTTACTCAACCAAAATCTTGATGCAGAGATTGCAAGATTCCCGAAAGTTAGCGGAAGCAATGTCTATCTGTCATCAAATACAAATAGTGTTCTGCAAAAGGCACAAACATTTTTAAAAGAATTTAAAGATGAATTTGTATCGGTAGAACATCTCCTGTTAGGAGTTTTGGCAGTGAATGACAGTACATCCAAATTATTAAAAGAGCAAGGTGCTAACGAAAAAGACCTTAAAAAAGCCATTACTGAACTCCGTGGCGATAACCGCGTAACGGACCAAAATGCCGAGGCATCTTATCAGGCTTTGGGCAAATATGCCCGTAATTTAAATGAGTATGCCGAAAGCGGAAAGCTCGATCCGGTAATTGGCCGTGATGAAGAAATCCGTCGGGTAATTCAAATATTATCTCGAAGAACAAAGAATAATCCCATTTTAATTGGTGAGCCTGGTGTGGGTAAAACGGCAATTGCGGAAGGAATTGCTTTCAGAATTATTAAAGGTGATGTACCTGAGAATTTGAAAAGCAAAACCGTTTATTCCCTCGATATGGGCGCATTAATTGCTGGAGCGAAATACAAAGGTGAGTTTGAAGAACGATTGAAAGCGGTAGTGAAAGAGGTAACGCAAAGCGATGGCGATATCATTTTGTTTATCGACGAAATTCACACCCTCGTTGGTGCAGGCGGCGGCGAAGGTGCTATGGATGCGGCTAACATCTTAAAACCTGCTTTAGCTCGTGGCGAATTAAGGGCAATTGGTGCCACCACTTTGGATGAATATCAAAAATATTTAGAGAAAGATAAAGCCCTGGAACGTCGTTTCCAAAAGGTGATGGTAGAGGAACCTGATACACAGGATGCAATTTCTATTCTTCGCGGTTTGAAAGAACGCTATGAAACCCACCACAAAGTGCGGATTAAAGATGAAGCAATTATCGCTGCAGTAGAAATGAGTCAGCGTTATATTTCTGATCGTTTCTTGCCAGATAAAGCCATCGATTTAATGGATGAAGCGGCTTCAAAATTACGCATGGAAATGGACAGTGTTCCAGAAAATGTAGATGCTTTGGATCGCGAAATTATGCGACTTGAAATTGAACGTGAGGCGATCAAACGCGAAAAAGATGACCGTAAAGTTCAGGATCTATCAGAAGAAATTGCCAATTTATCTGCTGAACGCGATGAACTGAAAGCAAAATGGCAGGGAGAAAAAGACCTTGTTGATGCGGTAAATAATCAACTGGAACAGATTGAGCATTATAAATTAGAGGCTGAACAGGCCGAACGTGCCGGAGACTATGGCAAAGTTGCCGAAATCCGTTACGGAAAAATTAAAGAAGCGCAGGATCAGGTAGAAAAGCTGAAAGCTGATTTGGAAAACCAGCAGACGGATAGCCGAATGCTAAAAGAGGAAGTAACTGCCGATGATATTGCAGGCGTGGTAGGTAGATGGACGGGTATCCCGGTTACCAAGTTAATTGCCAGCGAAAGGGAGAAATTGCTAAACCTTGAGCAAGAATTACACCAGCGTGTAGCTGGACAGGATGAGGCTATAGAAGCCATTTCTGATGCTATTCGCCGCTCGCGTGCAGGTTTACAAGACAAGCGCAAACCAATTGGTTCGTTTATTTTCCTTGGTACAACTGGGGTAGGTAAAACAGAGTTGGCAAAGGCTTTGGCAGAATTTTTATTTAACGATGAAAATGCCTTGACCCGGATCGACATGAGTGAATACCAGGAGCGACATGCTGTTTCCCGCTTAATTGGTGCGCCTCCAGGATATGTAGGCTACGATGAAGGTGGGCAATTAACAGAAGCCGTTCGGCGTAAACCTTATTCGGTTGTATTACTTGATGAGATTGAAAAAGCGCATCCGGATGTGTTTAACATTTTGTTGCAGGTGTTAGATGATGGCCGTTTAACTGATAATAAAGGCAGAACGGTGAATTTTAAAAATACAATCATCATCATGACATCGAATATTGGAGCGCACTTAATTCAAGATAATTTCAAAAATTTAAGTGATGAAAACCGGGATGAAGTAATTGCAAAAACTAAAAACGAATTGTTCGAGGTATTGAAACAAACCATCAGACCGGAGTTTCTAAATCGAATTGATGAGTTAATCATGTTTACTCCGTTAAATCGCAATGAACTTAGAGATATTGTGGCTTTGCAATTTAAACATGTACAGCAGACACTTGCTGAAATGGGAATTGAAATGGATGCAAGTGAAGAAGCACTTGATTGGTTGGCACAGCTTGGTTACGATCCGCAGTTTGGTGCCCGACCACTGAAAAGAGTTATTCAAAAGAGAATCTTGAATGAATTATCGAAGGAAATATTAGCCGGCAAGATCGATAAAGACAGTAAAATTAAGTTAGATATGTTTGATCACAATTTTGTGTTCCTGAACCAAAAACAAGATTAAATATTATATCAATAAATGAAATCCCGCAGATTAATTTCTGCAGGATTTTTTTTGTGCTTCAGCTTCAATATTCAGCGTTAAACTGAACATTCCGCCTACGCTGCTTTTCTATTGCTTTTTACTCCAATTATGATTAATATTGGTTACACACAAAAACACAACACAAATGAAACCTAAATTAATCATCTTGGTGCTTCTATGCGCCATCAGTTGGCATAGCCATGCGCAAACTGAAAAGGGTTCTGGCTTCGCCGGAATAAGCCTGAGCTTCGGAACCTCGAAACAAAACGATGCTACAGCCAGTATTAACACCTTTACGGCAACGCCGAGGGGCGGCTATTTCATTGCAAATAATCTCGCTATCGGGCTTGAAATTCCTTTAAATCTTTCAAAGCTCCGCGGCGAAAGTTACATTACATGGGATGAAGAAGATGGGCGCTACGAAGACCGTTATGGTCCGAAAGAATTTAGCTTCGGACTCTCGCCTTTCATTCGCAAGTATATAGACGTTAAAGAACGTTTTAAATTTTTCGTTCAGGCAAATCTGCTCCTGCAAATCAACACATTCAATCGGGTAGATGATGCAGGTTATCTGATTCGAACAGATGCACGAGCAAAAGGTTGGGGCGCTAGCTTAGCTCCGGGCTTTACCTATTTTTTATCTGATGATTCAAGCCTCGATTTTTCATTCCCAATCTTAAGCTTTTTCCACCAAAATTATTATGCCGAAGAATCACTATATAATTTTGATAAGAAGAATAACCTGAGACTGGCACTTGATAACTTCACACCCACTTTTACCATAAACTTCCACTTCTAAAAATCCTCTTATGAAAAACCTGTTTAACCAAGTTATGGGCTTAAGAAGCTCCGTAGTCGTTATCCTGCTATTCATTACGATGCAGGCAAATGCACAAAGATTCCGTGGGAAAATAGAATATTACAGTAGCGCAATATCTGAATTTGATGGAAAAATTAAATCCATTGATCATGTACAGATTGAATATTATCTCAGTGCACTATCTGAATTTAATGGAAAAGTTAAAGCCATTGGAAATATTTCAGTAGAATATTACCTCAGTGCCATACCAGAATTTAATGGTAAAATAAAATCTATTGGCAATAAAAACGTAGAATATTATTTATCTGCCTTACCCGGGATTACAGGTAAGATAAAATCCATCGGTTCCGTTAAATTCGAATACAATTTTAGTAATTCCCCGCAAAGTGATGGGAAGGTAAAATCTATTCAGAATGAAGGTGACGATCTGGATTCTGAAGATGCATTAGACAATTACTATTTAATTGAACGGTTAAATCGCCAATAATTTAAGATTTAGAAGTTTATAGGATGTATCATAAATCAATATCACCGAACATTGTCGTGTAAAGCTTTTCGAAACTGCTTTAAGGCTTTTGAGCAAGTTTTTACGATAGTTTAGGGCTGCCATTTCGTATTTATGATACATCCTCTTTTTTATTTACTATCCACTGAAAATCCATTTACACGATAAGCCGACAGAATTTATTCCGTTATAATTTCCTTAAAAATTCTTTTCTTATATGTTTGCATCGCCAAATCGGCTTGCTAAATATCCTTATAGCAATTACATCCTGTAATACCAGCTTTATTTAAGCTGCTTTAAATTTAAATTTTTCTTTGTAAGCGGTTATCTCCTATCGGGATAATTGATTTCGAACATACGCTTGACGTTAGTTTTGGAATACAGGCAGAGAACGAAGACCAGAATTTATTAATTACCCATAAAATCAATTGTTTGAAATGAAAAGAATTATTACTAGCTTATTTTTACTGGTTATTGCTTACACACAGGCAAATGCACAAAGTGATGCCTAAAGCAAAAGATGATTTAAGATTTCAGGTTGGTGCAAGTCTCCAAAAATGAGGTGCCGGAATTGTCACGACGCTTGATTATGGCTTAGGGCAAAGCTTCTTCATCGGCGCACAAGCAGTTTATTTACTTGGCATAAAATCCTTCGAAGGGATAGAAAAACCAGGCTTCCGCGACCGTTTTGATCTTAAAGCTAGATTTAATGCAAATTTAGGAAGTGTGATTGGTTTGCCCGCTAATATAGATTTATACCCTGGATTAAATCTGGGCCTTAAAAACTTTGGCGCTCATGTTGGCGGAAGAGTTTTCTTTAATAAAGGCTTCGGGCTTTTTACAGAAGCACAATTTCCGATCGCAAAGTATAATGTTGATGCAATCGGCTATGAGCGATTGAACAACCAATTCTCTTTTAACATTGGCGTTACATTCGATTTAGGAAAATAGTATCCTAACAAATCGCAGTTTTCAGTTAAAATTCAACCATTTTAAAGCATCGGCATTTAAGCCGATGCTTTTTCATTTCCTAAATTTAAACTTTCCATTAAAACCATCTAAAAAGCTAGTTCTTATTTTTTTTTGTGTTATAATTTCGTCAACCTAATTTCGATGTTGTATTTTGAAAATTAACCAATCATTTATTTTTTATTGCTTTCAATATTGGGTAAAAATCCGGTTAGTAACCCGATCAGGGGCAAAAATGCACAGATACTAAAAACATATTCAATACTGGTAGAATCTGCAAGTTTGCCTAACAGTGCAGAACCTATCCCACCCATTCCAAAAGCAAAACCGAAAAACAGTCCAGCCACTAAGCCAACCTTCCCGGGAATTAATTCTTGTGCATAAACCAGAATGGCAGAAAAGGCCGAAGCCAAAATCATCCCGATAGGAACGATTAAAATACCTATCCAAAATAAATTGGCATGAGGTAGCAATAATGCAAATGGTGCTGTGCCTAAAATTGAAGCCCAAATCACATATTTACGCCCTATTTTATCGCCAATTGGGCCACCTAATAACGTTCCTGCAGCTACTGAAAATAGGAATACAAATAAGTAAATCTGCGAGGTTTGTACAGAAACGTCAAATTTATTGATGAGGTAAAAAGTAAAATAGCTGGTTAGACTGGCCATGTAGAAATATTTCGAAAAAATAAGCAACAACAGAATCACTACCGAAAAAACAATTTTATTTCTCGAAAATTGATTGGCGACAGTAGCAACAGCAGCTTTTTTGCTTCTGGAAAGGACAAAACCTTTGTACCAATTACCTACATAACTCAAAATCACGATGGCCAATAATGCGATGATCGAAAACCAAACCACACTAAATTGGCCATAGGGTACAATAATCCATGCAGCTAACAGCGGCCCTAAAGAGCTCCCTGCATTTCCACCCAATTGGAAAACCGATTGTGCCAAACCTCTTTTCCCTCCAGATGCGGCATGCGCCATTCGGGATGCTTCAGGGTGAAATATAGATGAGCCAACACCGATTAGCGCCACCGAAATTAACATGGTGTAAAAATGGGTGGATTGTGATAAGGTAATTAAACCGATTAAAGTGAAACCCATGCCGACTGCTAATGAATATGGTTGCGGTTTTTTATCGGTATACATCCCTACAAATGGCTGCAATAAAGAGGCGGCCAGCTGGAAGGTTAGCGTAATTAAGCCAATTTGAGAGAAACTGAGTTTGTAATTTGTTTTAATGATAGGATAAATTGCCGGAATAAGCGATTGAATAGTATCATTTAATAAATGTGAAAAACTTAAGGCAAACAATATCGGGAATACGGTTTTTTCGATAATGGCTTTTGAAGGATTCTGCTCGTTCATAAAAGAAAATAAATACGATGTCAAAAGTAGTGATAAAAATTTCTAACTTAATTAAGCGCTACAGCGTGACTCTCAAACATTTTTACCGAGATGTGGTTTAATCCTTATGGAAAAAAACAGAAAAATTGTGGGCCTTTGTGGAAGTCTTAGAAAAGGCTCTTACAACGCGATGTTGCTTAAATTTGCCGGAACGTTAGTACCAGAGGGTACAGAATTTGAAATCGTTTCTTATGATGATGTTCCGGTTTATAACGCCGATTACGATACACCTGAAATGCCAGAAAGACCATCAAGCGTAGTTAAATTTAGAGAAGCTTTGGCTCAGGCAGATGCTTTTATTATTGCCTCCCCAGAGTACAATTATTCTGTTCCCGGAGGATTGAAAAATGCAATTGATTGGGCCAGTAGAGGAAAAGATGCGCCATTAATGCACAAGCCCGTTGCGCTACTAGGTGCTACTCAGGGCATGTGGGGTACAGTTAGAATGCAAACTGCATTTCTTCCGATTTTTACTTTTTTGAATATGAACCCCGTTTTACAGCCGGAAGTTTTAATTGCCCAAGCACAAGATAAATTTGATGAAGATGGAAATTTAACAGATGATAAAACCATCAGTTTGATCAAGAGAAAGATTGAGAATTTGATTCTCTCCTGTAAAGTTTAAGAGATTCTACAAAAGATTATAAAACCTTTGTTTGAGATGATGTTTATTATCCGTTGAGGTTGATTAGCTTGTTGAAAGACCTGGTTAAATATAGATCGGGTGTTTCGACAGGCTTCACAGGACAGCATTTGGGGAAAAATAGTCATTAAGATACAGCCTTCTCACTTTGTAAGTTAACAGAAATTGCTTCTCACAGTTGTGATTTTATGTTTGATTGAATTAACCCGCAGCATGACTGCAAACCTTAAATGATATCTAAGGCTCAGCTTGGATATCCTCCACTACAACTGAAAAATTCCTTTCAGTGATATTCCTAAAAGATGTCAAAGCTTCCGAAAAAAGCTGACAAGAATCGGAAATAAAACTAAATTGTCAATTTGGCACCTGGCAAAAATTAATCACTCGATTAAGTTTTAGTCACACAAAAATAATAAAGAATTAACATGCATTTTATATCTAATTCGCTATTAGGCGATTGGCTAAAAACTGATTTTTTAATGACGCTGACAGCATTTTCTGGCACTGACATTGACTTTTAACCAAATATAGTCAGATATTAAAAAAGTAAAACTGGCTGTTTTTTTTAAACAAATAAATAATAAAAAAGATGAAAAAACTATTATTATCAGTAGTAGCAGTTGCAGGTTTAGTGTATGGAGCAAATGCACAAACAGAAAAAGGAAAAGTAATTTTAGGTGGTAATGTGGGCTTCAATTCTACAAAAGTAGAAGGTGCAGCAAAATCTGATGTTAGCTTCAGCATAGTACCAAGTGTTGGTTATTTTGTTGACAATAATTTCGCAATTGGTACCGGCGTAGGTTACAATTACAACAAACAAGTAAGTGAAAATAGCTTAAACCAGGCATTCGTAGTAGCACCTTTTGGCCGTTACTATGTTGGTTTATCAGATCAATTCAAATTCTTCGGACAATTATCAGTTCCGATGGCGTTTGGAAACAATAAAATAGTAAATGACAATGGCGATACTGGCGCTAAAGTAGCCTCTACAACCAGCATTGGCGTAAACATTGCACCTGGTTTTGCTTTTTTCCCTACCAAAAGAATTGGTATCGAAGTATCAGTTAACGGTTTAGGGTACAATAACCTAAATGTTAAAAATGAGATCACAGGTGGTGAAGTTTCCTCAAACTCATTCGGTTTAGAAGCAAATACTTTCGCTCCAAAATTGGGCGTTCAGTTCCACTTTTAATCGGAACATTTTAGTTAAAAAAAAGCCTCAGAATCACAGATTCTGAGGCTTTTTTTGCTTTCGGCATTTCGACCGAAGTGGAGAAATCTTTAAAAAATGAGTAAAATCCTTAAATAAATTCAAAAGGCCGAACGTGTGAAATGATAATCAGGTAATCTGTGAACGACTGATTCTTATTTCTTTTCTCTTATCGCTTTAAATTCCGATCCATCTTTCCACTTCGGATAAACATCTTCATTACTTAAACGGTAACCCATATCAAAAACCAATCTCACGTCTTGTACAATTCCAGATAAATCCCAGGTTTTTGCATCAAAATTATCTTGCGGTGAATGATATCTGAATTTGGTAAAATCAGCTACTTGTTTTAAACCCCACTCCCGGCCATTCTTTACATTATCAACTCCAGAACCCGTAAATAGCGATGGTACGCCAACTTTCGCGAGGTTAAAATGATCAGAGCGGTAGTATAAACCAGAAGAAGGAACCGGATCTGGAACCACAACCCTACCCTGTTTTTTAGCAGAAGCAGAAGCGTAATCTTCTAACTCAGACTGACCGAAGCCATACACCACAATGTCTTTGGTTTTGCCGGCAATCCCCATCATATCCATATTGATATTGGCAACCGTTTTATCTAGAGGAAAAGAAGGATGTTTGGCATAGTATTCTGATCCCAGTAAACCCTGCTCCTCCGCGGTATAGGAGATGAATAGAATAGTCCTATTTGGTGCTTTTGGCGATTTCTTAAATGCCGAAGCGAGTTCAAACAACGATGCTACACCAGTTGCATTATCAACCGCACCATTATAAATAGAGTCTCCCTGAATCTTCTCACCAATGCCTAAATGATCCCAGTGAGCCGAATAAATAATAGCCTCATCTTTTCGGGTAGTGCCCGGTATTTTTGCCAAAACGTTATAAGTAACCGACTTTTTGATCGTATTCTTTACAGTCAAAGAAGTGGTTGCATTTAAATCTACCGCCTTAAAATTTTTGCTCCTGGCAGCCGAAAATAAGGCATCACTCTCACCAGCCATTTTGAAAAGTGCCTTGGCCTTATCCAAAGAAATCCAGCCTTCAATAACCGTTCTATTCATGCCGTTATCTGCCGATTGCAAATTCAGCTTCGATTTCGACCAGCCACTGCGCACCACCGTCCAAGGGTAAGCTGCAGGTTCAGTATCGTGAATAATTAATACTGCAGCTGCACCCTGCCTCGAGGCTTCCTCGAATTTATAAGTCCAGCGACCGTAATAAGTCATGTTTTTGCCCTTAAATAAATTCGAATCCGAAAAGCCCGGATCGTTGATCATAACCACAACCGTTTTACCTTTCACATCCAGATTTTTATAATCATCCCAACCGTATTCTGGAGCTACAATGCCATAACCCGCAAAAACCAATGGCGAATTTTTTATGTTCACTTCATCTTGTACACGGCGTGATCCTGCAACGAAATCCGTCAAATAATCCAAACTTAAACTCCCTGATTTCCCTTGAATCACCATCTTACTTTCAGGTACCGATTTAATCTCCACCATAGGCACTTCCTGAAAAAAGCTATCGCCATTGCCAGGTTCTAAACCCAATTGCTCAAATTCTCGCTTTAAGTAATTGATGGTTTTGGTTTCGCCGTTGGTAAAAGGTTTTCTCCCTTCCAGGCTGTCAGCAGCAATTGCTGATAAATAGTGAGTTAAGCTCGAATCGTTGATGGCTTTGATGGCCAATGAGTCTGGCCCGTTGTTAGTATTATTTTCTTTTGCCTGCTTGCAGGAGTGAGCAAACAAGGCAATTGCCACCCCGTAAAATAAGATTTTGTTCATTGAGGATATTTTAAGCTGGTAATTTAGGAATTTTTTTGATTTAATGTTTTTAAGGATCTGGAGCGCAACAACAGAAGCATTTTTTTGATTTAGCTTCCCGCTTATCATCTTAAGTTTTAAACATCGATAAGATGGCGATAGCAAAGTAATTACAAATTAAAACTTAATCATTACTATCGGGGCTAGATGGCGAGAACAGTAAAAATATCAAAGCTCCAAATGCGAAGCAACTTCCGGTTTCCCCTATTGCGATCGTGCAAATTTTTATTTTAGAAGGATCAACTGGTGTTTTATATGTTATGTACTTAGCACTAAATCTGAAAAGCGATTTATTTGATAAAAGATTCGTAAAACCACCAATTTGTTAAAGATTTACGAATGTTATTTAATTCGGCTTTGCGAAATGCGTAAATTTAGATGTTGGCAGTAATTTTACAGACCGACTGCTACCAAAAGAAAACATTGACATAAATGAAAAAATGTTTTTACATTTCAGGACTATTACTAATTATTTTTGGTTGTTTATCAGGAATGATTTTAGATGCACTCACTTTTATTATAGCAATTTTAGGAATAATTTTAGCACTAATTTCTAATCAGAAGCTTCGGTTAAAATTACTCACAGTTGTTGTTGTTCCGCCAATAGTAATTTACGGACAAATAATATTCTTCTTCTCTAATTCCTAAATACATATTATGAAAACAATATTTGCACTTTTACTTTTGACAATTTGTACCCAAACATTTGCACAAACCACAAAATGGACAAAAGAACAAGAAGACGAAATTACAGGAGATCAATCAGCTAAATTTGATGATGATAACCTGGTTGATTATTTCAGTACTACACACTTAAATGATGAAGATAATATGCTGCGAAATGTACTCTCAATCAATTTATCTTCGTTGAAAAGTGAAATTAAAATTAACTTATTGAACAATAGCATTCTCTATAACAATAAAAAATCTGCTTACTATACATTCTGCACTATTAATGAAAATAAAATATGCCAAGTAGTTTTCGACTATATGGACCAAATTGCAATTCCCAATATTTCTGGTGAAAAAAAAGATTTGAAAGAAAAACTAAAATTTCGATTTAATCCAAACAACAAAAAAGTTCAAGTTATTGGTTATGAATTAAGTTATAAAAAAGGTTCAAAAATTGTTAAAAAATCTTTCAACTTTTTGACTGGAAAATATATAGCTACCTGTAAAAATAATGGGAAAACAACTAATGGAAGCGGTTGGGCTAAAGAACTTCAAAATATTTATGTAGAAAATTGGAATGTCGCATTTTTACGTGACAAAATATTTTGGTATGGAGAAGAAGTGGAATAAAAACTACCGCCAACAAGGATTTTGCGTCAGGCGGGCTGATTGCAAAATTCAACAGTTGTTTTTCAATTAAACAGTAGTAATAAAACCAGCATTTGTGCTTTGATTTCCTGCCCGAACGCAAAGCCCCGAAATGTTAGCGGTAATTTTGTCGAACACCGACATCTGAAACAGAGAAAGTAAAAGAAAATGACATTAATTGACTTCTACGAAGGAGTAAAATTGAACAGTGGATGTGACAGAGAAATTGGTTAATTGAAAATTATTGATATTCATCAAATTCCTGTCCCAATTCTCTAGTTTCAACTGGCTAGTTTTTAGGGAGGGGCTCAGGTGAACCTACATAGTTCATCCCTTGCCGCGGACTATCAATATTAGATAAACATTTCGCTGTAGTTTTACAAAATCGACCTTAAAACACTATCAAAATGGAGAAAAAAATAATCTCAACCATAATCATTGCAACGTTTCTAACAATTATGGGTTGCAGAAGCGACAAAAAAGAACAACCAAGAGATGCTATTGTTAAAGTACAGAAAAATCGTAATCCACAAAATGACAGCCTACATCGTGAAGACACCCTAACTGAAGACAAAAAAGATCCAAATATCAATCCTGTTTACACTTCAAAGTCTATCAACATTGAAAATGCATTAATAAACGGACATAAAATGATATTATCTAAAACTGAATTTAACACCATATATCCAAGAAACGATTCGGTAAAAACGACGCTCTGGGAATGTGGAAATCCTTTTGAATGGTTGGATAAAGAATGGATGATAAAAAAGTATGGCCCTGAAAATAAAGAAAAAGGAACGTTTGAAAGATTCAACAGTGAAATTACAACTATCTACCTGAAAAAAACTGAATATAATACCAACAACCACCTGGTATTATTTGATCGGGCTTCAGCTGAAAACAATTCTTTTAAAATAATCAGTCATAATATTACATTAGATAGGAATACAACTCTGGAAGGATTCAAACAAATATTTCCGAATGCGGAAATTGAAAAATTAGCTAATAAGAACGAGGTTAGAGCCAGATTTTCCTTAGGAGAAAAGAGAGATGATGCCTTTTTATTTTATTTCAAAAATGGAAAGTTAAATTACTTTACTTTATGGTGGCTTTTGTGTTAAAGAACATGGCTGGAAGCTGGGACAATTGATCATGAATATTTCCTCGTCGACAAAAAAGGAAATCGGAAAAAAATAAATATGCTTTGGAATTACAAACAACAGACGACAGAATTACCAGGAGTATTATTATCTGGCTCTGGTAGTACAACTGGAGCAATGCCGGATGGAGGTTCATCAAGTGGATCTCCTTTAGCAATTCATTTCACAGACTTTACGGTTTTTAACAAAGACACAACTATAAGAGACGAAAGAAAAGAATTCAAATTTCAACAACGGTTTGACTCATTGACAACCACATTAGTAGACGAATATAGAAAGAAATCAGGCATATAGCATCACCTTGCCAAAAGTAAAGCGGATGTGAGAATGTACATTGAAGCAATAATAAATGGTAATTTTAAAGGTTCCGACAGAATATTTATATGAAGTAACATTTTGTAGATTATTAACCTTTTTTTCTTAAGATTGTCTGTAGTTGCATCTTTCGATTACCAATAAAGTGTAATAGCGCTCATAACAACAATACATGAATAAAGTAATATTTAGATTCTGGTTAACTAATATCCTAACAGGCATAGCTTTATATATCATCTTTAGAATTGTAATTTCGGAAACAAATCATGAGGACGGAGATTTTTGGACGTGGCTTTTACAGATTTTAGATATACTGTTAAACTTAGCCTATTCGTTTATATACCTAATCGCAATGGCGATTTGTTCATCAACAATTTTCCTTAACTTGATTGATAAAATAAGAAATAATGTTTACCTCTCTTTTTTAACATTTCTAGGATTACCAGTATGCGGTGTCGTTTTTATCGCAGGAGTAATGATAACTGAAAAGCTTTTAGAACACGATGAAGTTACTATATTTAGAAATCTATTAACCTTCTCGATAGCCTATCTACTGTTTACCACTCTACAATTCTTGCTATTCAGAAAAAAAATAAACAAACCGGATTTTAATGAGGTAAAGAGTTATTGAGAAAAGAGTAAGGTTAAAGAACACAAGTGCCCATGCCATTTAAATGCAACAAACCCATCGATCCCTCGATGGGTTTGTTTTTAATCGGCTAATTCTTTAATAAATTTACCGTCTGCATTATACCAAACATTCACATCGGGTGTGCCTTCAATATCTACCTTATAAGTAATTTTTCCACCAGTATTTATCCAGTCTACATCCTCAATTCGTCCTTTCGGATATTTAGATTTAATACTTTTTGCTATTGAAGCAGGCAACTGATTATGGGGGATGTCTTTTTCCTGCGATACAACTTTTCCAACACTTGTATAAGTTACTTTGTGATCAACTTTTGCTAAATCGAAGTCAGCTTCATAGTTTCCACTCTTCATTTCCCAATCTATATCAGTAGCTTTTGGAAAAGCCTTCATAAAAGCATTTTTTACCGCTGCAGGTACTTTGCTTTTGTCTATATCTTGAGCATTGCTGCTGGCCACTCCTCCCACCAGGAAGAATGCTGCCAAAATGGTGCTTTTGTAATTCATATTAAAATAACATTAGGGCACAAAAAATGTTTGAATAGTTGCCTCAAGTGATATTTAGTAGCCATTAACAAAAATGGCTACTAAATCGTAAGCCATTTTATACTGGATTAAAAAAAATTTTAATTACTTACCGGTTTTCTCCACATCTCTATCCATCTCTACCAAATCAACTTCGGCGGGATCAGAAAAATCACCAATCAAGTACTTGTTAAAATGATCTGCCAATTTCCAGAAGGCATATTCCGTCATATCGCCGAAACCATGGCGCTGACCAGGGATAATTAGAAAATCGAAGCGTTTGCCAGCTTTCATTAAGGCGTTAGCAACCCGAATGGAGTTTGCCGGATGCACATTGTTATCTACATCGCCATGCATCAATAATAAATGACCTTTTAAATTTTTTGCCAGATCAGGGTTTTTATCGATGCTATATTTAAATGAAGTATCACCTTTTATAGATACAATTTCCTTTACACCATGGTGTTTTTCACTCCACCAACGGTTGTAAATACTATTGTCGTGGTTACCCGCATTAGAAACTGCTGCTTTAAAGAAATTGGGATAAACCAACATGGCAGCGGTAGACATAAATCCACCACCTGAATGCCCGGTGATGCCTACCTTTGTATCATCAATATAGTGGTATTTAGCGGCGAGTTGTTCAATTGCAGTTTTCTTATCTGCCAAACCATAATCGCGAAGGTTTCCGTAACCATAAGTGTGGTACCATTTGGAGCGGGAAGGATTTCCACCGCGGTTACCAACTGTAATCACAATATAACCAAATTGCGCCAGGCGTTCAGTACGATCCATTGATTTACTGAAAGCTTTATTCACCGCTTCTGTTTGTGGCCCAGGATAAACATACTCAATAATTGGATATTTCTTATTCGGATCAAAGTCAAAAGGTTTGTACATTACACCATAGAGATCGGTAATTCCATCATCAGCCTTCACAGTAAAAGGTTCAGGAAATTTATAGCCAGCAACCATTAAAAGCGATAAATCAGCTGTTTCCAAGTCCATTACTTTTCTACCGTTTTTATCATTTAAAGTAGATTTCGGCGCCGTGTTTACCCTCGAATAATTATCAACGAAAAAAGTATTATTATCATTCATACTGATGGCGTGATCGTAATCGCCGGCATTTAACAATTTAAGGTTAGAACCATCAAAATTGATGCTGTACAAATGTAAATAATATGGATCCTCTTTAGCCTCTCTCCCATTGGCTGTAAAATAAAGTACGCGGTTTTTTTCATCAATATTCACAATGCTTTCACAGTGAAATGAACCTTTTGTGATTTGATTCTTTAGCTTTCCGTTTCCATCAAATAAATAAAAATGTGCCCAACCATCGCGTTCACTCCAGTGGATTAATTCTTTGCCGTTGTTTACCAAACCAGGGCGGTTTACCTCTACGTAAGTGTTGAAACGCTCATCAATTAAAGGCGTAACTTTGCTCGTGGCGATATCAATTGTACCAATATCAATTCGTTTTAAATCGCGGCTGGTACGTGAAAAATAAAATCTGCTGTCATCACCTAACCAGATGGAAGGACGAAATTCGTTGTCGCGATCTTTTGCCAAAGAAGGTTTGCTCCAAACTGAAACACTTTGATCTTTAAAGGCTGAAACATTTAATTTCTTGAATGATTTCGCTGCAAAATCGAACAACAAAATCTCGTCTTGAGGTGCCTCAGCTTCGCCCGGCATTTGGTATTTATAAGTTTCTAAAGTGGGGCGGCCAGGCGTAACGCTATTGATTACCCACAAATCTTTAACCTTGCGGGAATCGGTACGATTTAAAATGAAATATTTAGCATTTGGCGACCAAAGCACATAAGCACCCCTGCGCTTTTTATTGTTTTTTTCGTTTTCTACATTGTTTTCACCATCTCCATCACTTCCATAAGAATAAAATTTAACCCCATCCTTTGTAAGTTGATGGTCGACAATGGTACTATCTTCTTCGTTTTTAACGGCTTTTTTATAGTTATCCTTATCCATCCAATACAGGTTGTAGTTGCGGGAAAAAATAATTGCCGATGAATCCGGCGCAACAGCTCCCCAACTTGGTTTTGGTTTTGGTTTGCTAAAGTTTGCAACCTCGGTGAGTTTAGCTGTAGCCAGATCATATTTAAATGAAAAGATTTTCTTCTGTAACGAATCGGCCGCTTTTTTATCTTTACGATCGGGTTTTACCTCATCAATGGAGCTTTTAACCTCAAAAGAAATACTCTTCTCATCCGCAGCAAATTTTAGATTTTCCAAAGGAAGGTGTTCCGCATCAAAGGGATCGCGTACAATTAGCGTAATGTCTGCAGCAACTTTGGCGTTATCGAACATTAATTTTTTGCTTTTCGCAGCCGGATCTACTAAATACCAGAATTTCCCTTTCGGACTTTCGAAAGTATACCAAAAACGATTGGTCAATTTTAGCCAATGCGGGTCAACCGAGGTAGAATACACCATTTTCTTCAACTTATTTGGCGAAAATCGCGAAGCAAGTTGATAATTCGCCTTAGGCTGAGCCGGATTATTTTCTGTTAAAGTAAAAGTTTTGTTTTGTGCCGCTACCGTTAGCGATAAAAACTGCGCACAAAGAACGAGTTTGTAAAGTTTGTTCATCAAAGTTGGTTATGAGCCGCTAAATTATTTAATAAAAGCTGATTATATCCCCGCAAATTGTAATAAAACAGTTAGCTAGCTTTATTTCCTAATTGAGAAAATATTTATCAACAACAGTTGTTTACCTGTATAATAACTTAGCAGAATTTATAGTTTTGTAGACATATCCATAAATATGAAATACAAATTATTAACGATTATATCAGCTGGAATAATATTATTTACTAGCTGTCAATCTAAATCTCAAACCAGCGATGCTGATGGCAAGGATTCTACAGCACAAGCATCCACATCGGTAGAAAATACAGAAACTGCTGTTGATGTATCGAAGATAAAAGTGGCGGATGCGAAAACGGTTCTAGCCAGAAAACAAGTTCCTATTTTGTGTTATCACCAGGTAAGAAACTGGAAACCAACTGATGGCAAAGTAGGTAAAGATTATATTGTAGAGATCCAAAACTTCAAAGATCAAATGAAAATGTTGGCCGACAGTGGCTATCACACCATTTTGCCCGATCAGCTTTATGCTTACTTAAATACGGGTGCTGCGCTACCGAGTAAGCCTATCATGTTAACTTTTGATGATACGGATTTAGATCAGTTTACCATCGTAAACCCAACTTTAAAGAAACTAGGCTATAAAGCTGTCTATTTCATCATGACTGTTTCCATTGGCAAAAAAGGAAAATTTGTTGATTACATGAGCAGCGACCAGATTAAGCAACTTTCTGATGAAGGAAACGTGATTGGTTCTCATACTTACGACCACAAAAATTTTAAAAAATACGCCGGTAAAGATTGGGAGGAGCAGTTAGATAAACCTACAAAACGCCTGGAAGAAATTACGGGTAAAAAGATGACTGAATTTGCTTATCCATTTGGATTATGGAATGCCGAAGGAATTCCTGAATTAAAAAAACGTGGTTTTAGAATGGCTTACCAACTATCTACCAAACGCGATGAAAAGGATCCATTATTTACCATCCGTAGAATTATTGCAAGCGGCTATTGGAGTCCTAAAACATTAAGCAACAGCATTAAAAATAGTTTTTGATGATCATAAACCTCGGCGAAAGTCGGGGTTTTGTTTTATAAATGAAGTTCAATTGAATTTGATTTAAAGGTCCTTGCTTTAAAATCTGGCATTAGTAATAAAGAATGGGATGCCTTTGAAAAAGAATTTATTTTATCTGAAAACGCAGTATCTTTGATCAAATAAATACATCAAAAATTGATCTCGAATCTCAAACAAACTGCTCAACGCCTTCTGCTGATCACATCTATTGGATTAGCATTAGCTTCTTGCAACAGCAATAGCGCTGAAGAAAAATCTGAACAAAAAAATAATGCATTTGCAGCTGTAAACGACACCACAAAGGCCGAAGTAAAACCTGCTGATGCAAAAACGATCCTGGTCCGAAAAGAAGTGCCGGTATTATGTTATCACCAAATTAGAAATGCCTTAGCCAGCGATAGCAAACGAGCTGGTGATGATATCATTTCTCCTGATAAATTTAAACAACACATTAAAATGCTCGCCGATAGCGGTTACCACACAGTGCTTCCCGATCAACTTTACAATTATTTGGTTTATGGAACTAAACTGCCTGAAAAGCCAATCATGATCACTTTTGATGATACAGATATGGATCAGTTTACAGTTGGAAATTCTACCCTTAAAAAATATGGTTTTAAAGGGGTTTATTTCATCATGACGGTTTCCATTGGGAGAAAAGGCCGCATCAGTTATATGACCAAAGAAAACATTAAGCAATTGGCTGATGAGGGAAATACCATTGCCAGTCATACCTACGACCATAAAAACTTTGCACAGTTTACCGAAGAGGATTGGAGAACCCAGATAGACGAACCCACGAAAAAACTTGAGGAGATAACCGGAAAAAAGGTCGAATATTTCGCTTATCCTTATGGTGTTTTCAAAGCGGCAAACTTGCATAAATTAAAAGAGCATGGATTTAAAGCGGCCTTTATTTTATCTACAGCGAGGGATGAGAATTATCCACTTTACACCATCCGCCGCATCATAGATCCCGGTAGGTATTCTGCTAAAAATCTGTATTATAGCATTAATAAAAGCTTTAATAAAACAAAAAGCTAGTTCTATCTGTAACTGATGTAGATTAATATACAATCGTTTTTATCCCCTCAAAAAAATTTATTGATACAGATGAAAAATTATTTCCTTTTGTTACTCCTAAGTGTTTCACTACTTTTTGCTTGCAATAGTTCCAAAAACGATAATGCTGCAACAGATGATTCTGGCAAAGAGGCTACTGTAAAAACTGAACTTGAAAAAAAATTTTACAAAAGGCTTGAGGGAACAATTGCAGGAAAGCCTGTTGTGATGAACCTGCAAAGGTTAAATGACGAGATTGAAGGCAATTATTTTTACGAGGGCTCTTGGTTAAACCTGTCTATCGATACCCTGATAGGTAAAGATAGTGTAGTACTTTTTGAGAATAGCTTTTACGATTATTATTTTGATAAAGATGCAAAACAAAACCATTTAGGATTAAAATGGACTGGTAATGGCTTCAAAGGCACTTGGTCTGATGGTAGTGGAAGTAAAACTTTCCCTGTTTTACTTGCAGAAAAGTACCCAGAGGGAAGTTACCAGTTTACCACTGGATCTTATGCCGATTCTATTAAAGCTTTTGCAGGCGATGAAAAGTCGCCCCATGCCACTATCGGCTTCGAATATTTAAAGGCAGTTAACAATGATAATGCTGGAAAATGGCTAGATGATCAGCTTAAGCTAATTTCGGGAATCAATAAAGGAACTGCGGATAGAGCAACAGGTTTCAAAAAAATTGCAAGTACCTACTTGGATGATTACAAAAAAGAAATTGGAGCGGAAAAAAAATCTGGTCCCGATCGTGGATATGAGCTTTGGATGAACTACTCAAGCAATAGCCAGCAATCTATCTCCTATAATCAAAATGGTTTTGTGGTTATCGATTTCTTAACCGATGCATACACAGGCGGTGCGCATGGGAACTACGGAAGTACCATGTTTTGCCTTGATGTAGTGAATAAAAAACAGATGTCATTAAGTGATATTGTTAAAATTGATTCAAACTCACTGCACGGTTTGCTGGAAAAAAACCTTCGCAAGCAATACAATATTAAGCCTCAAGATCAAATCAGTACGGTTTTATTCGATAATTTCTTAAAGCCGAACAATAACTTTTACTTCAATAAAAATGGGCTGGCGTTTATGTATAATCCTTACGAGGTTGCCAGTTACGCTCAAGGTCAGATTGTAGTATTTATTCCTTTCAGCGAGTTAAAAACCTATTTAATTCCTGATTTCGCAAAAAGACTCGGAATAAGTTAATGGTGCTGAAAAAGTTTTGATGGCTCGCTGGTCTGGATTTGCAATCCAAAACCCAGAACTGTAATTTTAAATCAATTTTAAGATGAAATTGCAAATCTCGACTAACTGTGGTTACAATATGAACATCGCTGGTCTGGATTGCCAATCCAAACCCCAGCACTGTGGATTTAAAAATCCACAAACCAATAACAAATTTGTAAATCTCCAGAGATAAAAAACCTAGAGAATTTCTTTGATCAAGTATTTATTTCCATTAAAGCTGATTTCATCGCCCACTTTACGCCAAATGAACGCTCTACCGATGGGTGCCGCTTGAGAAACAGCGATAAATTTTTGGGTTTCAAGGTTTAATTCGCCAGCACTAATACTGATATAAAAATTGCCCTCGGAAGTTAGGACCAAACTACCATTTTTTACTTCTTTGGCTGTATCAACATTTTCAATTTGCTGTAAAGCGATTTTCTGCTGACCTGCCTCATAAAGCAATTTGCTGTTTCTATCCATTTCCTGCTGCATCATTTCACGTGTAGTTTCGTATTTATCGCCTGCACTACTTTTGGTATCGTCGTTTGATGCCTGCCTGGCTTGCAGCATGGAATACTCAATATTTTCTATTCTATTTTGAATAAAAGTTAAGCACAGCTGATACAGTTGAGATTTTAATGTGGACATGTTTTAGAGAAAAATATTAAATGAATATTGAAGTGATGGAAATTAGCAAAGAGACTTGAGACTTACGCCTAATAACTCCAGACTTATTCTTCAATCCACTTTACTTTTTCTTCCATTGAACTGCGGTTTGGCATCCATGGTTTTTCGTTATGATACCCCATATAGAAAAGTCCGATACATTTTTCATTTTCGTCTAAACTTAGAAATTCTCCTAAATGATCGATTAGTGGTGGTGAGCTCCAATAAGCACCAACTTTTAAACTTTCGGCGGTTAGGGCCATATTTTGAACAGCACAAGAAACAGCAGCTAACTCTTCCCATTCGGGTACTTTACCACTTACTGCCATTTGAATTGCAATGATACAATCTGCGTGGCCGGTTTTTTCGGCAAAACTATCATATTTTTTTTGAAGAAATTGTTGCGGAGAAATATGCGACTGATAAAGTCTTCCAAGCTCCTCCCCTAATTTTTTTAGACCTGCTTTTCTAATTACGGTAAAGCGCCAAGGTTGGGTTAATTTATGTGTGGGCGCATAATTGGCGCTTTCTAGAATCTGATTGATCACCTCAACCGAGATTTCTTTTTTAATATAACTCGCTGGAAAAATACTGCGACGTTCTTTTATAATTTGAGATACAATTTCGTAATTGGTCATTTGGTAAAAATAGTTAAAAGCAAAAAGATTACAACTGAAAGCCTATATCAAATATGTTAAAACCTAAAATTTTTTACTTTCCGCTGTCTCGAAACTTTCACTTTCAACTTTTCACTTTTTACTTTCCACCTTCCACTTTCTATGCTGAACTTTCCACTTTTCACTTTCTACTTTTTCAGTTGTTTCCTAATCTGTTTTACTTTTGCAAAAAAAGCGATACTCTCCTGATCCACTAAAAATTCCATTGTTTCAATTAATTCGTTTCTAATCCATGGATGTTTGGGAATTAAATTGGCGAGAATATTTAAGCAGTGCGATTTTACCGCGACAGGTATCTTTCCGTCAATCAGCCAGGCAAAAACCACCTCAACAATGCGATCAGTATCATAATTCCCTATTAATTCCTGCACTTCCGTGGTGGCTTTCTTATGCGTCATAAAAGCCAAAATTTTTACATAATGCCGAAGTGTAGATAAATTTTGCTGTGAATGAAGTTTTTGCAGAAAATAATATGCGAATGGCAAAAAGCGTTCCTGATGATTGGAGTAAACACGCTCTAAAATCCAAGCTGCCCTAAAAGAGATTTGTTCATGATGATGAAAACTTAAATCGATTAAATCTTTGGAAGAAAAATTTTCCATCGAGGCCAATGCCTCAACTTCTACTTTCCCAATAGGACGGTTTATGACAGCTAATAAATTTTGCATCGTACCATAAAATTAGCTAATTTTTTTTAGTTCCGACAGCTGAAGCCGAAGGCAATGGACAAGAAAAATCTAACATCATCGCTTATGATTTCAAAGAAACAAATTAGTGAACTCAATGCGCTGATTTGCAAAAAAATACGTAGGCATATTACCTTTTTCATTGTTATTGGTTAAAAACTAACCAATACTGTATTGCATTTAATTGCCGTAGATTTCAAACAACGGACTTAATAATTTTGAAATTTAGTTTTTGCCAAAAAATGGAGTGTAGCTGTAAACCTTGCCAAAAGCCCCTTACTTAGTTTAATAAACCAGATTGAACGGAAATACTTTTTGTTGTAGATTTTAACATGCTCATCCCTACCAAAACAAAAAGATTGGAGGGAAAGCGGGACTGCAATTGCGATGAAATACCGAACACTGATTTTCAAATAAAAGCAAATACTACCTCACTATTGCCTTTTCTCTTCGGACTATAAACCCTATCTTTGCGGCTTATTTCTATTTATTATGATTTCAGTTTCTAATTTATCATTACGATACGGCAAACGCACACTATTTGAAGATGTTAACTTAAAGTTTACCCAGGGCAACTGCTACGGTGTAATTGGAGCTAACGGCGCAGGCAAATCTACTTTCCTGAAAATTTTATCGGGTGAAGTAAACCAGACTTCGGGTAGCGTTGCCTTTACTCCAGGCGAAAGAATGGCGGTTTTAAAACAAAATCACTACGAATTTGATGAGGTTTCGGTATTGGAAACGGTGATGATCGGCCATAAAGAACTGTATGCCATCATGAAAGAAAAAGACGCCATTTACATGAAAGAAGATTTTACCGAAAAGGATGGCGAACGTGCCGGAGAGTTGGAAAATATCTTTGCTGAAATGGATGGTTGGAACATGGAAAGCAACGCAGCAACTATGTTGAGCAACCTTGGTATTACGGAAGACAACCACTATAAATTGTTGAAAGAGCTTGATAATACCCAAAAAGTACGGGTTTTGTTGGCTCAGGCATTATTTGGCAACCCAGATATTTTATTACTCGATGAGCCGACTAACGATTTGGACATCGAAACGATTGCCTGGTTGGAAAACTTCTTGGCAGATTACCAGAATATTGTACTGGTAGTAAGTCACGACAGGCACTTTTTAGATGCCGTTTGTACGCACATTGTGGATATCGATTTCGCGAAAATGAGCATCTATACGGGTAACTATACCTTCTGGTACGAATCGAGTCAGTTGGCGTTGAAACAACGTAGCGACCAGAACAAGAAGATGGAGGATAAGGTAAAGGAGCTGCAGGAATTTATCCGCAGGTTTAGTGCCAATGCATCAAAATCGAAGCAGGCTACCTCGCGTAAGAAAGCTTTAGATAAAATAGATATTACTGAGATTAAGGCGTCAAGTCGTAAATATCCAGCTATTATCTTCAACAATACCGGCCGCGAAGCGGGTGACCAAATTTTACAGGTTGATGCTTTATGCAAATTAGGAAATGATGGTGTATTGTTCGATAAAGTAACCTTCATGGTAAATAAAGGCGACAAAATAGCCGTGTTATCTCAAAACAGTTTAGCTACCGCAGCATTTTACGATGTTTTAACAGGTAGAACACCAGCAGATAAAGGCGAATTTAAATGGGGTGTTACCATCAGCACAGCTGATATTCCGAATGATAACTCTGAATATTTCGATGGAAAAGATGAAAACCTTGTCGATTGGTTACGTGAGTACTCTGGAACAGATGCTGATGAGCAGTTTGTACGCAGCTTTTTAGGTCGGATGTTATTTTCTGGCGAAGAGGTGTTGAAAAACGTAAAAGTACTTTCGGGAGGAGAAAAAATGCGTTGTATGTTCTCGAGAATGATGTTGCAACAAGCCAATCTTTTGATGTTTGATGAGCCAACCAACCACTTGGATTTAGAATCAATCGAAGCGTTGAACAATGGTATGAAAGATTTCAAAGGAACCATTTTGTTTACTTCACGAGATCACCAGTTAACGGAAACGGTGGCAAACAGAATTATTGAGATTACGCCAAAAGGTACTATTGATAAGTTGATGACTTACGATGAGTATATTAACAGCTCTGATGTTGCAAAACTGCGTGAGGAAATGTATTCGTAATAGTTATTGCTAAAATATATTTTGAAAAGCGTTTTGATATTAACTCAAAACGCTTTTTCTTTTACGAAACCCAACGCCGTTAAAATGTACTATAAGAAGCTACGTCAGGTCAATAAGAAGAAATAAAAATTAATAACCATTGTAGCGTTTTCATCCCGTTAATCGTTTTATGATAAAAAGTGTTAATGGCCATTAACCAATTTTATTTAGAAATTGATTTAAAACATGAAAACTCATTTGAAAAACTTTAGCTTAACTACAAAAATTGTACTCTCTCTTCTCGTTATAACTACTATATTTTCTGCCTGTAAAAAAGATTGGGATGATACCCCAATTGAAGCCGCTGGTATTGGATATGTTCATGCATCGCCAGGCACCGGATCGCTTGATTTTGTTTTAGACAACTCTAAGATCGGCAATTTTACCTACACTAATGATCGGGGTTACTATGCAGCTTACCCAGGCACCAGGATTATCGGTGTAGCAAAGAAAGACTCATTGAAATATTTGACAAGTGGCACAGCAACTTTAAAAGGCGGGTCTTTCTATTCGGCTTTTGTAGTCGATACATTGAAATCGACCAAAATTTTATTGGTTGAAGATGATTTGAAAGCTCCTGAAACTGACAAGGCCAAAGTGCGCTTTATTAACTTAAGTCCAGGTTCTGGTAAGTTAGATTTAGCTGTTGAAGGTAATGCTACTGCATTGTTTACAGCAAAAGCATTTAAAGAATATTCTACCTTCAGTTCCGTTAATCCTTCAGATAGCTACACTTTCCAGGTAAAAGAAGCCGGCTCGGCAACGGTTAAAGCAAGCTTACCAGCTGTAAAAATCGAAAAAGGAAAAATTTATACCATTTGGGCAAAAGGACTTAGCAGCACTACCGACAGTACTAAATTTGGTTTGGCTGTAATGACTAACAAGTAAAATCTACCAATGAAATAACATCGTTCTAAATTGGAATGGTGTTATTTCGTTAATTTTGCAACCGGAAAAGTTAAAAACCAGCATACTAATCAAAGTAAAAATAGTCCTTCCCAGGAGTGATAAAAAAGATACTCAGTTTTGAGGAAATTTTAAAAGGCTGCGTAAAAAACGACAATAGCTGTAAAGAAATGATGTACAAATCTTTCTATGGCTACTTAATGGGTATTATTTTAAGATACACTAAGAATGTTTCGGATAGTGAAGAACTTGTGAACGATAGCTTTATTAAAATATTTAAACACGTTGCTAATTTTAAATCTCCAAAAAATCCTGAAGAATTACAACGCTCCTTTAAAGGTTGGATTGCACAAATCGCATCCCGAACTGCGATAGATAAAATCAGAAGTACAAAGGCGCAATTTTATGTTGATGATTTGGGTGAAGACGAACATCCTGTAACGCAGGTTTCTATTGCATCAGAACTGCATGTAAATGACATCTTGAATTTGCTCAATCACTTACCTGATACACAAAGGTTGGTTTTTAACCTGTATGAGATTGAAGGCTTTGCACATGAAGAAATTTCGAAAATGCTAAATATCCCAGAAAGTTCCAGTCGGGTTTATCTCACGAGATCTAAAAATAAACTTCGCACACTTTATCAAAATACAATGGTTGGATCATATAAGAAAAATGGATAAAGAATTAATTGAGCATATCGCCACGCAACTTCAACAGCACGAGGAACAATACGTTCCAGGTGCATGGGAGCGTTTTTCTGAAAAGAAAGATAAGCGAAGCCGTTTCGTTTTGTGGCCGATGTGGGTTGCTGCTGCTTTGCTTTTGGTTGTTGGAGGTACGTTCTTAATATTTAATAGTCAAAATCACAAGAGTGATTTAGCGGCTATTAAATCAAAAAAAATTGATCAAAAAGAAGTTGAGGATAAACGGATACCTGAAGTACCAAACTCCAATGTAGCGCCTAAAACCGCTTTAAATTTACCAATAGCAAAAAATAATCAACCTGAAAATAGAGCGATACAAGCAACCACTTTAACGGTGAATCGCCACAACACCAATCCTATTATAAAAAGCATTCATAATACGCTAGCCAATACATTACCTCCCATTTCACTGAGCTCATCCAGCAACAAAAAATTTGAAATTAAAGGAGAAACCAAACAAGAAAAAACATTTAAAAAGCCAACTTTTGAGGATCTTTTAGCACGAGATAGCAGAGCAAATGAATTGAAAGGCACAACAAAAGCGCCAATTAATTCTAAATGGGAACCTGGAATTTACGTGGCGCCTGCAATGGGAAATGATAACAAAGTAAACATGAATTATGGTTTTTCACTTTCATATAACGTAGCCGATAACCTTTCTATAAGTTCGGGAATTGCCTATTCATCATTGAGTTCTACCAGCAATCCATCAACCCAAATTGGAGCCGCAAGTGATGCTGTAGCGAGTTCTGTGCCGAATTCGAGTCCGATAAACTCTTATTCAAGCAATTCGAGAAGTTTAGAATCCGTTAATGCCAGTGTTAGGGGTATTAATATTCCACTAGAATTAAAATATAATATTAGTAAGAAGTTTTATACTGGGGTTGGGGTTTCGGCCTTGGCCATTCTGAACAACAAGCAAGATAATAATTACTTAGTTAGCACTGGCAGAAATATCACCGTTGCTAATACTGCAGGCGTTGCAGAGCAGAAAATGCTCATCGTTACCGAACGTGTTTCAGAAACTCAAGCCCAATCGCTGCGGGTTGCTGATAAATATATTGGCTTTTATAATTTTTCATTAGGCTACAAACAAAAAATTTCGAAGAAAACCGATTTCGCCATCGAACCGTTTTTAAGGCTTCCGATGAAAACCTTTTCAAATGACAACCTCAATCTTACAAACGGTGGTTTGAGGTTGAAAATCGATTTTTAAAGATTGTTATAAATGATTTACAATTGCCATTATACATCTTTATTATATTTGTAGATGATTAAGATGAGCGCAAAGCTGCAACAGCTAGGATTTATATTCTTACTTTTTATTGGTTTTAGTGCGAAAGCACAACACGACCCAAGCGATCAGATGGATTCTCCAAACTGGGATGTAATTGGAGGCATCAGTTTCAAAACCGTTAAACCGACAGAGAAATACGCGGTTTACAATGCGAAGATTAAAAAATTTGAAAATAAGCCTTTTGAGCTTTCAGGCTATATTGTCCCCATAAAAGATGGGATGAAGCAAACTAAGTTTATGCTCTCTACCCTTCCTATCAACCAATGTTTTTATTGCGGTAAAAATGGAATTCCGATTATGGTTTTGGTAGAAATGGCCGAACCTATAAAATTTACTTATCAACCCATCACGGTTAAAGGGGTGCTAAAATTGAGTAACGCCAATACGATGGATAATCCACCAGTGCTTTTATCTACTTCGAAATTGCTTTAAACAAAAAATCCCGATCATAAATCGGGATTTTTCTTTATAAATCATCTGATACTAGTGACCAGAATGACCGTCAGCTCCATGAGCATGACCATGCGCTAATTCATCCTGAGTTGCTTCGCGAACGTTTAAAATTGTTCCTGCAAATAAAAGATTTTTTCCAGCCATTGGGTGGTTCAAATCAACTGCAACAGTTTCATCATGAACGGCAGTAACACCAGCTCTAAACTGGTTTCCGTTGTTATCCTGCAAAGGAATCACATCTCCAACAGCCGGAACTTCGCCACCTGCTTCTGTAAACATCGTTTTAGGCAAATCTGCGAAAGCACCTGGATCAATTTCTCCATAACCATCAGCAGCAGTTAATTCGAAGCCATATTCATCGCCAGTTGTTAAGCCTGCTAAATGTTCTTCAAATTTAGGCAACATCATGCCAACGCCATATAAAAATACTAAAGGATTTTGCTCATCAGCTTTTTCAACAAAAACTTGTTGTCCTTCTTCGTTAGTAGTGTGCAAATCGTAAGTTACTGCGACTACTGTGTTCGGTGAAATATTCATTTAAATTGTTTTAATGTAAATACGCTAATGCTTCCTCAACAGTTTTAACCGGTAACTGGCATACTTTATTTCGGCAAATATAAACTTTTGTTTCATTGCTTTGCTTACCTTTTAACAGCGGCAAGTTACTTTTTGTTCCACCCAATGTAATTTTATTTGGAATATAATGATTGCTTAACTCCAATTTAATAGCATCAGTTTCTAAACCAACAATAGCAATTTCATTTATTCCCTGTATCTCATTGAGCAATTGAATAGCCCAGTTGGAATAGGCCGATCCGTAGGTTTTTATTTTTGGAAAAATTGCTGTCAACATTTCGTCGGCCTTGGTAATGTAGGCTTCTACATCGAAAAGTAAACCAAGTTTTTTTAAATTCTGAGCCATTGTAGAATTTGAAGCAGGAATCACATTGTCCATGATCTCATGTTTACGGGCAATCAGACTTTCGCTTTCAGCCGAAGTATAGAAAAACATTGGCGAATCTGGATCACTGAAGTTTGTAATCACATAATCGGCTAATGCCTTTGCTTCAATCAACCAATACTGATCAAAATCGTATTCATATAAACCAATAAGCGCTTCAATTAAAAACGCATAATCATCCAGAAATCCGGTGATGGATGCTTTGCCATTTTTAAAATTCCGGTACAATCCACCGTTTTTGTCTTTTACATTTGTTAGCACAAATTTCGCTGCAGCCGCAGCTTTAGCATAGTACAATTCATGGTTCAACACTGTTGCTGCATCTGCTAATGCTTTAATCATCATCCCATTCCAGGCAGTAAGGCATTTATCGTCTAAACCAGGTCTTATTCGCCTATCTCTTACTTCGATGAGTTTTGCTCTTGCAGATTGAACTTTATCATACAGCGTTGCGGCATCAATTCCATATTTTTCAATCAAGTCATCATCCGCAATTGTTTTGCGCAGAATATTGGTTTGCTCCTCTTCCCAGTTCCCGTCTGTTGTAACATTGTAATAGTCTGCCAACAACTTTGCGTCATCACCTAATATGGAATTAAACTCTTGTTTATCCCACACATAAAATTTCCCTTCAACACCTTCACTATCCGCATCTAAAGCTGAATAAAATAAACCATCGGGCGAGGTCATTTCCTTAAATACCCAATCGATTGATTCGACAGCGGTTTGCTTAAATGAATCGAATTTAGTGCATTGGTAAGCCTCAATATATAAGCTGATCAGCTGGGCATTATCATAAAGCATTTTTTCAAAATGGGGAACATGCCATTTATCATCAACAGAATAACGGGCAAAACCACCTCCAATCTGATCATAAATCCCTCCGCGGCTCATCTCTTCTAGTGTATGGCAAACGGCCGTAAACACTGATTCATCGTCTTTTAAAAATCCGTAGCGTAAAAGAAAAGCCCAGTTATTGGGAAGGGGAAACTTCGGAGCACGATTATATCCCCCAAAACCGATATCAAAATGTCTTTTCCAGGGTTCGATAATTTCCGTTAAATGCACCTCTGTATACTCTTCCTCTTTAGGAGACGGAATGATTTTCTCGCTATCCTTGATGCCTGATATTAATCTATCAGCATACTGAATGGCTTTATCAGGTTCGTTCGCCCACAATGCGGCAACATTTTCCAAAATATTGATCCAATCATTTTTTCTGAAATAGGTACCCCCGTAAACTGGGCGCTGATCGGGTAAACAAATACAGTTTAATGGCCATCCACCGCTACCGGTCATCAGTTGGATGGCATACATATAGATCTGATCAATATCCGGCCGCTCTTCCCGGTCGATTTTAATACAAACAAAATGCTGGTTCATCACTTCGGCAACTTCATGATTTTCAAAACTCTCCCGCTCCATCACATGGCACCAATGGCAGGCAGAATAACCAATACTAACTAAAATGAGCTTATTTTCAGCTTTTGCTTTCTCTAACGCCTCTGTTCCCCACTCGTACCAATGAACAGGATTGTAAGCATGTTGCAAAAGATATGGTGAGGATGCATTAATTAAACTATTGGGCTCAGAATGTGTATTTGACATGGCGGTTTGGATCAATTTAAAAAATGTAAATCTATAAATTATCTACAAGCCTGTTTCGATTTAGTTTTTGTTTTTATACTTTAGTTGGAAATCTACTTGATCATGGAACGGAGGGAAAATGACTTATTGAGTGCAATAAGGGAGGTTGTTAATCAATCTCGCTTGAGGGTTTTCCGTTTGGCAAATTCGGCCCTACTAGAATCTTATTGGCAAATTGGTAAACTCATTATTGAGGATGAACAAAATGGGAATGTTAGAGCAGATTATGGAAAGGCTACCCTGAAAAATCTTTCCAGCCAGTTAACAATAGAATTTGGGAAGGGTTTCGATGAAAGTAACCTACGTAACATTCGAAGGTTTTATTTGTCATTTCCAATTCGTGACGCACTGCGTCATGAATTGAGTTGGACACATTATCGATTGCTTTCCAGATTAGAATCAGAAGACAAAAGGATATTTTACATTAACGAAGCCATAGCATCTAATTGGAACAGTAGAGAATTAGAAAGGCAAATCAATTCTTTATCTTTTGAGCGAACAATAGCCGAACCCAAAAAAAATGATTCAAAAACCGACATACAGCACTATATCAAAGACCCATACATTTTTGAATTTTTAGGGCTAAATGCTTTGGAGGAAAATACAGAGAGGAATTTAGAATCAGCTATTATAACCCATATCCAAAAATTTTTACTTGAATTTGGAAAAGGTTTTGCTTTTGTAGCTCGTCAACAACACATCATAACAGATACTTCAGATTTTTTTATTGACCTGGTATTTTATAATTACATTTTGAAGTGCTTTGTAGTGATCGATCTTAAAACTAAAGCATTGAGTCATTAAGATATTGGACAAATTGATATGTATGTAAGAATGTACGATGATTTAAAAAGGAATGAAGGAGATAATCCAACCTTAGTACTGTTGCTCTGTACAGAAAAAGACGAGACTATCGTGAAATACTCTGTACTAAACGATAATGATAAGTTATTTGCAAGTAAGTATTTACTGTACTTACCAAAAGAGGAAGAATTGATTGCGATCATTGAACAAGATAGACAACGCTTTGAATTAGAAAATGAATAGAGAATTATGAAAATCACCCATACCGAAATCTACCGCTTCAGCATCCCGATGGAGCCCTTTGTAATTGCCACGGGCACCATGCATTTTGCACAAAATGTGCTCATCAGAATTTACACTGATGCCGGAATTCATGGAATAGGCGAATGCTCGGCTTTTCCGATGATTGTTGGCGAAACCCAGGAAACCTGTATAGCGATGGCGAAAGACTTTGCTGCTATTTTGAAAGGAAAAAATCCTCTGGAAATCCCTGAGCGGATGAACGACTTGCTGGGTTATGCAGACCATAACAATACCATAAAGAGCGCTTTTGACATGGCATTGTTTGATATTGCAGCAAAACATGCGGAGTTGCCACTCTACCAGTTTTTAGGCGGAACAAGAAGAACCATCGAAACAGATATGACCGTTGGTATTGATACGCCTGATGGAATGGCAGCCACGGCGCTAAACTATGTACTAAAGGGTTGCAGAATCATTAAAATCAAGCTGGGTAAAAAAGTGAGCGATGATATTGAAAGAGTAAGATGCATTAGAGAAGCTGTTGGAAACGATATTACTTTACGTTTGGATGCGAACCAAGGCTGGAGCTTTGACGATGCTTTATTCGCCCTTGGTGCACTGGAGAAATACAACATTGAGTTTTGTGAACAACCCATGAGAACCTGGTTCGATGATAAATTGCCGGAGTTAAATGTCAATTCCCCGATTAAATTAATGGCTGATGAGAGTTGCTACAACCATCACGATGCCCGGAAATTGATTAATAGTCAATCGACAACCTATTTAAATATCAAATTTTCAAAATCAGGTGGAATTTTAGAAGCGCAAAAAATTCATGAAGAAGCGCTGCAAACTGGCGTAAAATGTATGATAGGGAGCATGCTGGAAAGCAGAATAGCACTGACTGCGAACCTTCATTTTGCACTGGCCAGTCCTAATGTCGAATTTTTTGATTTAGACACAGCGTTGTTAGGTCATCTAGCTGATCCATGCGTTGGGGGTTTAACCTACAATGGTTATTTTCTTGATGTTCCTGAAGAAATTGGAATAGGCGCAGAAGCTGATGAATTTTTCCTGGAGAAATGTGAAAGCTGGACGATTTAGTCCAGTTGTTCATACTTTCATTGGTTTTCCTGCATGCGCCTTTAGAAATTAAATTATTTGTTAGCGAATTTGGTGATTAATCAATGATTGATAACCAATTAAACCTAATAAGAGATTGCTTTGTCGGCTGAAAAATCCTTCTCGCAATAACGAAAACGGTTATGCATCATTACTGATGGAATAATGACTAGTGAACCAATGCCTAATGAACTAATAATCTAACCAACGCCAAACTATCGCCATTAAAAGCGTTAAAATCCACTACGTGACCAATGCCATTAATTTTTGCTTTATCAGAATGCTGCCAAAACTTCCAGCGACTTTTATCCATCCTTAACTTTGGTTGGTAGTAATGCGCAATCCATAAGGGATATTCCTCGAAATGTTCTTCCAGATAATCCTCATAGAACTTTAAGCCCGAATAAATAATAGGCCTTACTTTGGTTTTAACTTCAACATAATTGAGAAAATCGGCCAGCTCGGCTCTCATTTTAACTGGAGAAACGCCGTCTAAACTTTCAATATCGACGACTGGCGGCAAATCGCCCTTTTCAATATTCACCACCTGTAGAAAAAACTTCGCCTGGGTTTTTCCATCTCGCTTAGGCCTGAAGAAATGATAAGCACCACATATAATCCCCACTTTCGGAGCTTCACGCCAATTCCTCTGAAAATAAGGATCCACTTGTAAAAGACCTTCTGTCGCCTTAATAAATGCGAATTTCACTTTCACCCCATCATCTTCCATATCTTTCACTTTTTGCCAGTTTATTTTTCCCTGGTAATAAGACACATCAATTCCGTGTATGGTATATTTTTTCGGGATTTTAATGTTGAAACTTTCATAAGTGCGGTAGTTGGGGTCTTGCCCCCAATCTTTTATCCATCGCCAGGTGGCCACAAAGCCATTCAGAATGTAGCCGTAATAGAATGGGGAAAGTAGAATCAGCAATAAACCGGCAATAACCACTTTCCACTGCGTAGGAAAAGGCTTAGATTTCTTTTTACGCACCGCAGGTTTTCTGGTAACAGGTTTTCTCGTAACGGGTTTTCTCTTCTCTGGCGGCATACTTTATTTGAGGGTACTAAGTTGAGGAAAATGAAGAACAAATAAAAAAGGTTTTGCTGCATACTTCGAAAGGATGTTGACTTTGTCGAACTGGAATTAAATCCAATAGTTAAATAAAAAGTTCATTACTTTTGCGCACCAGATAAATCATGTTCAAGCTTATACTCAACACCTATAAAACGTCTTTCAGCGGATTAAGCCGAGAAACCTGGCTTCTAAGCATTGTGATGATGTTTAACAGATGCGGAAGTATGGCCGTTCCATTTATGGGTTTATATGTTACGCAAAGCCTGCACCGCTCCGAAATGGATGCTGGTTTAATTATCACGCTATTCGGCGTGGGTTCCATCCTGGGTTCGGCAACTGGCGGAAAATTAACGGATATGATTGGTTTCCGCCCAGTACAAATCCTTTCCTCCATTATCGGTGGCATTTTATTCATCTTGTTTTCCACCATTACACATTTTACTAGTTTGTGTATATTGGCAGTGGTGATCAGCTTTTTTTCTGAGGCCTTTCGACCGGCGAATTTTACGGCGGTTGCACATTATGCCACCGCAGGAACGATTACGAGGTCTTACTCATTAAACAGGTTGGCAGTAAATATTGGTTGGTCAGTTGGCATCAGTTTAGCTGGAATAATTGCCTCATTCAATTATAAACTACTTTTTATCGTTGAAGGTGGTGTAAGTATCATCGTAGGTTTGCTTATTTTATCTTTTCTTCCACAGGTAAAAGGATTCATAAAAAAGGCTAAAGAGAATGCCTTGAATATGGTAATTATGAAACCTTGGAAAGATATATTTTATGTGAAATTTATCTTATTAACCACCATATTTATTACCTGTGCGTTCTTGATGTTTAGGGTAGTTCCGGTTTTCTTTAAAGAACAATGGCACATTGATGAGTTTGCCATTGGGATTATTATAGGAATCAACGGCGCAGTAATCGCTTTGTTTGAGATGATTATGATCAATAAAATCGAGGCTAAACGACCGCCAATGTTCTTTATCATCATCGGAGCAATTTTCTTCTCAGTCTCTTACCTGATGCTTAGCGCACCAATTGGCTTCCATTTGTTGGGGGCAGTTTTGGTAATCGTAATATTTACCGGCGGGGAAATGTTCTCGCTGCCTTTTATCAACACAATCGTTATTAGCCGAAGTAATGAGCATAACAGAGGCTTATATGCTGCTGGTTATACCTTAAGCTGGTCTTGCGCTCAGGTAATCGGCCCCTTGGCTGGGTTTTTTATTGCTAAAAACCTGGGCTACAACTGGCTTTGGTTCAGCCTTGCCTGTATGTTATTGTGCTGCGCCTGGGGATTTGGCAGGCTTGGGAAGGTGAAGGCTGAAAGTTTGGAGTTGAGGGTAGAAGGTTGAAAGTTCAATGTTGAAAGTTCAAAGTTGAAGATTGAGAGTTTAAGGTTCAAAGTTTATGGATGAAAGTTCAGGGTTCAAAGTTAAGTAGGAACTTACTATTGTAAACTGGATTGGCTAATTATCAAACTTACCATCATTACCCTACCATCTTGTACTTCCAACTTATAGCCTGTAACTTTTAACACAAAATCCATAACTAAAAAAAGTTCAAAGCGAGGTTTTAAATTAGCTCCGCTTTGAACTTTTCTTCATATAGAATTAACCTCCAGGCTACCTACACAACATTTGTTATCTGTAAAAACTACTTCACCTTTTGTGCTTTTACGCCTTCGTTTGTGATTTTTACAGGGAGGATCTTCCCATTGGCATCAAATTTCATTTCATCGATGCAGGTAACCCGATGATTACCATCCGTTTCACTTAATGGCCTGCGGTGATAAACAATGTGATAAGTACCTTTTTTCTCGTTAATTAATAAGGAATGGTGCCCCGCCCCTCTTGCCACTTCCGGGTCTTGCTTCAAAATTTTATCAACCCTTTTAAACGGACCAAACGGCGAATCTGCAATGGCATAGGCTACAGAATAATCTGGACCAGTCCAGCCGCCTTCGCTCCACATAAAGTAATATTTTCCGTCTTTGATAAACATGTAAGGACCTTCAACATAGTTTTCTGGCGTAATTTCTTTGAAAGTAGTTCCATCTTCAAATGGTACAAAACCGGTAAAATCCTTGTTCAGTTTGGCAATGTTACAGTGTTTCCAACCTCCGTAAATTAAATAATACTGACCATCTTTATCTTTAAAAACGAACTGATCAATGGGCTGTGCACCATTATGAAATTTATCAACCAAAGGCTTCCCTAAATGATCTTTGTAGGGTCCTTCAGGCTTATCAGCAACGGCAACTCCGATTCCACCTATTTCGTTGTCGCTTTGAATGTCGTTTGCTCCGAAGAACAGGTAATACTTTTTATCTTTTTGAACAATTGCCGGAGCCCACATGGCCTTATTCGCCCACTTCACCGCAGCAGTATCCAAAACACGGGAATGTTTTTTCCAGGTAACCAAGTCATCAGAAGAGAAAGCATCCAGAAAAACCTGCTCTTTGTACCTTGCAGAATAGGTGGGATAAACCCAATATTTGTTATTGAAAATCGCAGCTTCCGGATCTGCATACCAACCCTGAAATATGGGGTTTCCTGATTGCTTAATCGTTTTACTACTTTGAGCAAAAGAACTAAATCCTGCTAAAAGTAAAAGAGATGAGAATATGTATTTCATGTGCACAATTTATGAAAAAATATGAATTATAAAATTGAATATGATTTTGGGAAAAGCAAAGATCTCGTTACCATCAGTTTCTTCAGCCCCGCTCCCGTTTCTGCTCCGATGAAACCTGTGCAACAAGCAAGCATGCAAACAAAAATAAATGCAGCTGCTACATCGGGAGCATCCACTTTAATCGGGTTTAGGCGGCCAGTATGGTGGTGATGTGAAACTAAACCCGTTAACCATAAACCTGACAGCGCTAAATAGCCCGGAATGAAGCGCAGCGAAGTGAGGACTATGAGCAATGGCGGGACTACAGTACCAATGAAAATCTGCCTCTCATTTTCAAAAAAAATCCCTGTCTGAACAAGCAAACAGGGATTTTAACTTAGAATTATAAAAAACGACTTATTTACTTAGCTCTGCAAAATATTTATGGAACAAAGGCAAAGTTTCAATTCCTTTATAGTAATTGTAAATGTCGTATTTCTCGTTTGGTGAATGCAAAGCATCGCTATCTAATCCAAAGCCAAAAAGGACAGATTTAATACCCAAAACATCTTCAAATAACGCTACGATTGGAATACTTCCTCCTCCACGTGTTGGAATGGCTTTTTTACCGAAACTATCTTCAATCGCTTTTTCTGCAGCCTGATAGGCAACACTATCGGTTGGGGTAACCACCGGTTCGCCACCATGATGAGGCGTTACTTTTACCTTTACATTTTTAGGGGCAATGCTTTCAAAATGTTTGGTAAAAATTTCTGAGATTTCCTCAGAACTTTGATTCGGCACCAAACGCATCGAAATTTTCGCATTCGCTTTGCTTGGCAATACGGTTTTAGCGCCTTCACCAATGTAACCACTCCAAATTCCATTAACCTCCAATGTCGGGCGGGTTCCTGTACGCTCTAAAGTAGAGTAACCTTTTTCACCCCAAACCTCATCAATAGCTAAATCTTCCTTATATTCAGTTTCATCATAAGGAGCAGAATTTAAAGCCTTCTTCTCTTCATCACTCAATTCTACCACTTTATCGTAAAATGCAGGAATGGTAATATGGTTATTTTCATCGTGTAACGAGGCAATCATTTTGCACAATATTGTAGCTGGGTTAGCCACTGCGCCACCGTAAACACCTGAATGTAAATCGCGGTTCGGCCCAACAACTTCCACTTCCATATATGCTAAACCACGTAAACCCGTTTCTATTGAAGGATGCTCCATGCTGATCATCGAAGTATCAGAAATTAAAACCACATCGGCTTTTAAACGTTCTGCATTGTCTTTAACAAAAATACCAAGATTTGCCGAACCAACTTCCTCCTCGCCCTCTATCATAAACTTAACGTTACAGGCCAAAGTATTAGTTTGCATCATCAACTCGAACGCCTTCACATGCATGTAAAACTGGCCCTTATCATCACAAGCACCACGGGCGTAGATTTTTCCATCGCGTACGGTCGGCTCAAACGGCGGTGTTTGCCATAATTCCAGGGGATCTGCAGGTTGCACATCGTAGTGACCATAAATTAAAACGGTTGGTAAAGCACTGTCTATTATTTTTTCACCATAAACAATTGGATAACCGGCGGTTGGACATATTTCAACGTGATCTGCACCGGCATCTTTTAGTTTTTGCGCCACATAGTCAGCTGTTTTTAAAACATCAGCCTTATATTTTGGGTCGGCACTCACTGATGGAAAACGCAATAGTTCGAACAACTCGTCTAAAAAGCGTTGTTTGTGCGTTTCTACGTAATTTTTAATCTCTTGCATAACAAAATGAATTTGAGCAAATATATGATTTTACCATAAAAGCCCTTGATTTATCGTTTGTATTTTACTTTTATGAAATGTGTTTTTTGAGGAAAAAATTAGTTGATATCATTTAAATTTGACAAGGCACTTAGTTTGTTAAGTAATTGTTGTTTTTAAATAAAATTCAACCTTACGAAATATTTTTTAAACCATTTTTTCGTAAATTGCACTTTTAAAATTATCCAAAAAGCCGAGAAATGATTCTTCAAAATGAAAATTAGCATTAAGTTCAGTACTTTTTTAGTATTGCTATTTTCCATCAGTATTTCTGGTTTTACGCAAACAACAAGCCCGCCTCGGGTAAGTTGCCCTGAAGCAGCTCAATTTTACGCTAGAGACAGTATTAATATTGTAACGTTTGGTGCAAGTACGGTTGAGGGGGTTAATGGAGCGGGCTTTCAAACTATGTTGAGAAACAACTTTTTGAATTGTTATCAAAACAAAGTTGTTGACATTACTAACCATGGTATTGGAGGCCAAACTACTTTTCAAGGCTTGTTACGAATAGATAATGCGATAAAAGACCGAACAGGTTTTATTGTAATTTCGATGGGCATTAATGATGCGTTGGCAATGGTTAACGGTAAAGGAAGCGTGGCCGAAACGGAGGCCAACATGCGTTCTTTGATTAGTATCAGTTTAAAGCAAAACCTGGTTCCAATTCTTTGTACGCTACAAAATGTAGACGATAGAAACAGCGCTCCGCTGGCTCAGGCGAACGTAAACATCAGGGCTTTAAATGTTGTTTACAGGCGTCTGGCCATTGAATATAAAATATATCTAGCAGATGTGAATGCAGCCATGAGAAGAGATTTCACCTTGTATCAGGATGCTTTTCATCCAAACGCCAGAGGTTATAGATTAATCAGCTATGTCATTTTCGATGCCATTAACAAAGCGATTTTTGATAAGTTTTTGATGTTTGTGGTTTCACAGAACTATCCAAATCCAGCCGGAACACAAACTTACCTTGATGTGGTTTTGCCAGAAACAGATAAACTTACCATACAGGTTTATGATATGATGGGCAGGTTAGTAAAAACTGTTTTGAATGAATATATTAATACTGGTAAGCATACTCTGGAAATAAATACCTCTACTTTTGTACCGGGGATTTATTTTTTCAAACTCACTTCCGATTCAGGGCAGTACAATGCCGCAAAAAAGTTTATCGTAGCGAGGTAACAAAAGATTACAGCTTTAGTCTTAAAACAGATTAATAAGTTTTATATCTTTAAAAATGCCTACTGACACTTTTACAAACGAAGAAATTGATATTAATTCGTTACCAAAATACGAAGAAATTTCTTTGAAAAAACCCCACTCCAATTATTGGAAAATCATCTGCATCAATTTAATCATCACTTTTCTAGTTATTGGCATTACTGCTACTTTACTAATTTTTTTCAATGAGAAAACACAGCCACATGCCTTAATCATCGTTGGCATTTATTTAGTAGTTACCATTGTTACCGTTTTGCTTTTCTATGTTAGTTTTAAGAAACGTGGATATGCCATCAGAACCAAGGATGTAATTTATAAGAGTGGCATCATTGCCGAATCAACTACGATTGTGCCGCTAAACAGAATTCAGCATATCGAACTAAATGAAGGTTTTTTTTCAAGAATGTTTAGTTTGGGTTCGCTGCAAATATTTACTGCAGGCGGCCAAACAGGTCACATCCACATTGCGGGCATACCAATTAATGAAGCAAAAAGCATAAGAGATTTGCTATTAAATAAGCTTGAATTGCTTGAGACACCTGAGATTGAAACTAAACTGAAAGTTAATGAATAGCGATTTCAGTAAACCCCAGCGAGAGTCTGCTTTCGGAATAATCGTAATGGCAGCCCATACTGCGTTTAAAATTGGTAAGGCAACATTTTTCCTGGTTATTTATGCGTTTGTAAAAATGAGTGCAGCCTACACCGCATATGTACTTCTTGGTGTTGGTGTAATTATTTTGCTTTGTGTAGTCTTTTCTTATTTATGGTATCTGAACTTTACTTTTTTTCTAGATAAGGAAAAGCAGGAATTCGTAGTTAACAAGGGAATTTTAAATCGCGATCAGGTAATTATTCAGTTAGACAAGATTCAGCAGGTTAATATCAACCAAAATATCTTACAGAAAATGATTGGCGTTTATGGCCTTAAAATAGATACTGCCGGAACAAGTGGAGAAGAAGTAAGTATCAAAGCCATTGACGAAGTTTCTGCTTACAATTTAAAGGAGCATTTATTAAGAGGCAAAACTGCTGCTACCGAACACGCCAATGTATTGACAGATGAGCTACCAATAATCGATGAAGTTCCTTTTTTGAGGGTAAGTACTTGGACACTGTTTAAGGTGGGGCTAACCTCTAATTACGGCCAAAGTTTAACCGTAATTCTCGTTTTCTTTATGTACACCGTTCAGGAAGCAAGGCATATTATGGACATTTTCGGCCTTGATAAAGGAGCTGTGCAAAGCACTGTTTTAGGTTTAGCCACCTTATTTTCTGTTGCAGTAATTGTGGTTATTTTTTTGATTGTGCTATTGTCAATCAACCTCATCAGAACTTTTTATAGATATTTCCAACTGGAGGTAAGTCAGCATAAAAACTCCCTGCTATTATCTTCTGGATTGATTGCTAAAAAAAATACTTTAATTAACCCTACCAAAGTTCAAATTACGAAACATAGCCAAAACTACTTTCAAAAGAAACTTAATCTCCTCAACATCAGTTTAAAACAGGCGCATTTTGGCGAAAGTAAAAAGGGTAAAGAAATGCAGGGCAATACGCTTGAAATTGTGGGATGTGATACCTTTGAAAGGGATGAACTATTGAAGATGATCCTAGGACAGGTTCCAACTCTAGGGAAAACTTTCGTTCCAGATTGGCGCTTTTTGAATTTGCCTATTTTCTTTAAACTGATCTTACCAGTGACGATCTTTATGCTTGTTGCTTTGAATGTTCCAGAAGTGAAACCCTTTCTGGGCTTCGCAGCAGCCTATTTCATTGTCGGAATTCTGATGATTTACATCAGTTACCGAAGACACCGGATCTCCGTAAATCAGCAGTTTATTATCAAAAAAAGTGGAATTTGGGATATTTCAAATGAAGTGATCGTTCCACACAAAATCCAGGCAATTACGGCTTCACAATATCCATGGCACAAAAGCGTAGATGTGGGACATTTGTGCCTACATACTGCAGCTGGACAAATTCATTTCAAATATGGGAATTACAGCGAGATCAAAACTTTAGTGAACTATTGGCTTTACCAGGTGGAGAGTGGTAATAAAAATTGGATGTAACAGTTTCAAGGTTGTTGCTCCAGATCACTAAGGTTATTCTTTTTTGCGAAAATCACCTTTAGTCTGCCGGAACTAAAAAGATTCAAGACACGAAAATAAATGGCAAATTTTTCCCGCAGACAACGCAGATTTTCGCAGATTTCCTACCAAAACTATTTACAATCTGCGGGAGCAATTATAGCGTCATAATCCCTTTTATATTTGCTGTCTGTTTATAAATCGCAATTACTTCATCAGCATTTTGAACTTGCTTCTTTACCGTTATTGAAACATATTTGCCTGTTTTAGAAGGTTGCTCTAAAAATTCATCATTTGGCAAAACAGCACGTAGATCTTGGATTTTCTCTACGCCGCCCGTCAAAATAAATTTGAAGTTGTAGATGCCTGGAAATTTTTCTACATTTTCCAGCTTCTCTTTTAAGTTAGCATAAATATCTGTACTGTTTCCCTCTGGGATGTTAGTGAATTCTATGTCCTTGTTTATTTTTTTCTCTTCCATAAGTACAACATATCAAATTTTATTCCCAAATCACTAAGGTGAAATTTTGGCAGAAAATTATCTATGATTGCCAATTCACTAACTAATTTAACCAGTGAGATTTCAACATAGATTGCAGTTCTCTTATTCATTATGTAATTAGTGATCACTATTTCGAAGTTTATATTTTACGCGACTTTTGCTTTTCAAAAAACACGGGCCTCTATTTCTCCACAAATTCAATAAAAAACTTTTGAATTGTTATTTTTGAACCTCAAAAAAACAGGAGCCGATTTGGACTATTTAGAAGGATTAAACCCACAACAAAGAGCAGCAGTAGAGAATACAAAAGGACCGGTAATGATTGTTGCAGGTGCTGGTTCGGGCAAAACCCGTGTAATTACTTATCGTGTAGCGCACCTCATTCAAACAGGAACCGACCCCTTTAATATTCTGGTTTTAACCTTTACCAACAAAGCCAGTAAAGATATGCGAGAGCGTATTTCGAAAGTGGTTGGCGCTGAGGCTAAAAACATTTGGATGGGTACTTTTCACTCTGTTTTTGCCAAAATTTTACGGGTAGAGGCAGAAAAAATTGGTTATCCAAACAACTTTACTATTTACGATACCGATGATAGCAAGAGTGTTATCCGTGCTATTTTAAAGGAAATGCAGTTAGACGATAAATTATATGCCGCAAACTTTGTTTTTGGACGTATTTCTTCTGCAAAAAATAATCTAATTTCCTGGGGTGAATATCAATCAAACGATCAGATTCAGGCCGAAGACATTCAAAACAAGCGTCCTTTAATTGGCCAGATCTATGAGCAATACGCGAAACGCTGTTTCAGGGCTGGTGCCATGGATTTTGATGACTTACTATTTAAAACCAATATTCTGCTAAAAGAACACCCTGAGGTGTTGAATAAATATCAACAAAAATTCAGGTATTTAATGGTGGATGAGTATCAGGATACCAACTTTTCTCAATATACCATTGTGAAAAAACTGGCCGCTGCTTACCAGAACATTTGCGTGGTTGGAGATGATGCACAAAGTATCTACGCCTTTCGTGGAGCCAACATTCAAAACATCTTAAACTTCGAACGCGATTATCCTGATTTAAAGGTTTATAAACTAGAGCAGAACTACCGCTCTACCCAAAATATTGTTGATGCTGCAAGCAGCATTATCGCCAACAACAAAAATCAGTTGGAAAAGAATGTTTTTTCAGAAAATGTAGAAGGCGATAGAATTAAGGTTTCCCGTGCTTTTACTGATAATGAAGAGGGCAAATTGGTTGCCGAATCAATTATACAGGAACGCGGTTTAAAGGGTTACCAATACCATGATTTTGCCATTCTGTACCGTACCAATGCGCAAAGCAGAGCAATGGAGGAAGGATTGCGCAAGCTGAATGTTCCTTATAAAATATATGGAGGTACCTCTTTTTATCAACGTAAAGAGATCAAGGATTTAATTGCTTACTTCCGTTTAACTTTTAATCCGAAGGATGAAGAAGCCATTAAAAGGGTAATCAATTATCCAAAACGTGGAATTGGAGATACTTCCATTGATAAAATCATCGTAGCTGCCGATCAAAATAATATCACCATGTGGGATGTAATTTCGAATGCGCATCAATACGTTGATGGTCGATTGGCTAACCAACTGAACGACTTTTCGATGATGGTTCAAAGCTTTCAGGCAGAGGCTAAAAAGCTTGACGCTTACGATTCAGCTTTGTTTATTGCACAACACGCAGGTATATTGAAGGAACTTTATACCGATGATAGCGTTGAAGGGAGGGCAAGATACGAGAACATTCAGGAGTTATTAAATGGTATCAAAGAGTTTGCCGAGCGTGAAGATATCGAAGAGAAAGGCCTGGATATTTTTATGCAGGATGTAGCACTTTTAACCAATGATGATAAGGATGGCGACAAAAACAAGGATACGGTTTCGTTGATGACGATTCACTCTGCCAAAGGTTTGGAGTTTAAAAACGTATTTATTGTCGGCTTGGAGGAGAACCTTTTTCCATCGCAAATGTCGGTTAATTCCCGTTCCGATTTGGAAGAAGAACGACGGTTATTTTATGTGGCCATTACACGTGCTGAAATTAAGCTAACCATAACCTATGCTACTTCTCGTTACCGTTGGGGAACATTAACTAACTGTGAGCCAAGCCGTTTTATCAACGAAATTAATCCCAGATTTTTAGAGTTAGATGTGAAACCTGCTAAAAGCAACGTTTTTGAAGGCAACTTTGATGATGAACGCAAAACCTGGACTTCGCAACCTCGTGATTTCTTTAGCAAACCCAAACCTGCGAGCACTACTTCTGCCCCACCGCCTCGTCCGAAAACAACTTCGCTATTGGCAAAGGCACACGTTCCAAGCCCTGGCTTCGCCCCCTCACAACCACACGAATTTCAAGGTGGCATGGAAGTAGAACACGAAAAATTTGGCTTTGGAAAGATTATTAGCCTGGAAGGAAATTTACCCGATGTTAAGGCAACCGTATTTTTCCAGGATTTAGGCAACAAGCAGTTGTTATTGAAATTTGCAAAGCTAATGATTGTGAAAAATTGATATTGTATAAGGCTTAGTTGCCTTACACAATATCAATACAACCCCATTTAAGCTGGCACTATACCAAAATACACTTTGTAATTTGCATTGTGGCCGCGAAGGTTATTGGTAGAAAACTTGTAACCTACATTTTTATAATTTGAATTGTTGGTTCGTCTGGCCAGGAGGATAAGGTCTTTCCCGGTGAGTACAATCCTTTCGCTTCCAATCTTATCATCGCCAAAGCCAAATAAATTATTTACCGCTTTCGCCACCTCGGGAATAAATTTTTGAATCAACGGACCAACCACCGCTGCAATTGCACCGCCAACAACGGGAATCAGTCCCAAAGCGGCAGTTCCTAAACCATGCGCTGCTGTCATAGCGGTCTGAATTTCCTTTCTAAATTTTTCCGGATCACCGTGATCATTCTCCATTAACGTGATTTCAAGAATCAAACCATTGGGTTTGCCTCTGTAAATTTCAATCAAGTCAGGTCTTGATGTATCAGAATCTACACTGCTATAGGTTTGCGATCTAAAGGCGGCACTAGAAAATGGTGAAACCACTCCCATCAATACATATGGCTCGTCTGCGCCCGATGTTTCGCCTGTTTCTCTCAAACAAACTAAGCCGGTATAGTGAAGCACAACATCATTTAAATCTAATGCACCGGTATCTGGCCACCAGTAAATACCGCCGCGTTGAAAGGAATTAACCCTTCCACCATCTGGAAAGTTACTTTCATCTGAGGTTGGATAACCTAAATACGATCTTTCCCAACCCAAATCTGCCCATCTCCGGCGAATGTCGCCCCAAATTGCTTGAGCTCCAGTCTGTGGCGACCATATGATGGTGGCCTGATCGCCGTTGAAGTGATTGAATCGCCCTGTTCCATCCCAGCAAGGCGATTCATCGGTATTGGGTATGCCCCAATTTACGCCACCTAAGGCGACCCACTTTTGATAAATGGCACCATGGATTTCCAATACAGATCTAGTATTGCTATTGTAACAAACACAGGCCAATTCGCCGTACCAGGCAATCCCATCTTTCCTTAAAAGCTGACCAAGAAATTTACTTCCACCCAATTCATCGAAGCGCTTTTTCAACTTCGACTCAATACTTGAGATTACTGCGGTTTCTAGTTTCTTAGGAAACTTGTAATCTTTTAAAGCTTCTACAGAAACTTTTAATGATGATAACTTTGACATAACATTTATAGTTTAAATAAGAGGTAAAATAATTCTTTAACTACATCACTTAAATCGATTAAGCTGATACGAAGTTGTAAAATTAAACTGCTGTTAATCAGAGAAATGAGCAAATTACGGTTACTACCTAGCGAATTGCCAGTATCAGTGAGTAAGAATTTGACATTAGCGCTAAGAATTGACTGATGCGTTGTAATTTATTTATTTCGTGGACAACAAACACTTGAAAAACCCCAAAATTTCCTTAATATTGGATTCCGTTCTCTCGTTGAAACACCATGCAACTCACCCGATTAGAAATTAAAGGATTTAAAAGCTTTGGCGACAAGGTGACCATCAATTTTAATGAAGGTGTTACAGCGATTGTTGGCCCGAACGGTTGCGGAAAATCGAATGTAATTGATGCCATGAGATGGGTGCTTGGTGAGCAAAGTACAAAAGCCCTGCGTTCTGAGAAGATGGAAAACATCATCTTCAATGGCACAAAAAACCGTAAACAAGCCCAATTAGCTGAGGTTTCTTTAAGCTTTGATAATACTAAAAACATCCTCCCAACAGCTTACTCTCAGGTTACGGTAACCCGAAAACTCTATCGTAATGGCGATAGCGAATACCGTTTGAATGATGTTCAATGCCGTTTGAAAGACATTACCGACTTATTCTTAGACACCGGAATTGGCTCAGATAGTTACTCTATTATCGAGCTAAAAATGGTCGATGAAATCATTACAAATAAAGAACATAGCCGACGATCTTTATTTGAAGAAGCCTCAGGAATATCGAAGTACAAACTTCGCAAAAAACAAACTTTCAGCAAGTTGAAAGATACTGAGGCAGACCTTGAGCGTGTGGAAGACTTGCTTTTTGAAATTGAAAAAAACTTAAAAACACTTGAAAATCAAGCTCGTAAAGCCGAACGCTATTATAAATTAAAAGAACAATATCGCGAGCTAAGCGTTGAATTGGGAACCCATCGAATTGCTTTTTTTCGTACTGATTTAAATGCATTGGAGAGCCAGGAGCAAAACCAGCAGGTACTAAGAACTGAACTCAGCACCAAAATTGATACTCATGAAGCTGACCTGCAAAAGCTCAAACTGGGCAGTATAAATCAAGAAAAAAACCTTTCCATTCAGCAAAAAGCAACAAACGAACTGGTTTCAAAAATTCGTGCTTACGAAAGTGAAAAGAAAGTAAAAAATGAACAAATGCGTTTCTTGCAAGAAAAAGAAACGCGTTTATCGGGAGAGCTGGAGAAAGATAAAAACCAGGTTAACCACATCAAATACAATATCAAGCGTTTGAATGAAGAGGTTTTAATTGAAACAGAAGTTTTCAACAAACTGGAATCTGACTTAAAACTTCTGAAATCTTCTCTTGATACGCTTCGCGAACAACAGCAGATAGAAAAAAATAGAGTCGAAAACTTGGTAAAATCCGTTAATGAATTACAAAACCAGGTTTATCAATCGCAAAAGGAAATTGATATTTTAAACATCCAAAAAGATGCCCTGGTGCAGGAAACCAACAGAAATTTTGATGATACTGAAACAAAAACATCAGAATTGAAAGCCTTTGACCATGCTTTGGCTGAATTGGATATTCAGGTTGCGGAAAAGCAAAGCCAGATTAAACAGCTAAAAGAGGCTGAAGAAATTCTAAAGGAAAAACTAACTCAATCGGAAATTAGCTTAAGCACTAACAAGGAAAAACTGACGGCCGAAAACCGTAAGAAAGATGCCAAGCAGAATGAATACAACCTTACAAAATCGCTTGTAGACAGTTTGGAGGGCTTTCCAGAGTCTATACGTTTCTTAAAAAAGAACAATGCTTTCGCAAAAAGTGCATTGCTCCTATCTGATATTTTGTTCTGTAATGAAGATTATCGGATTGCTATCGAGAATTATCTGGAACCAGTAATGAACCATTATGTGGTTGATCAATATTCCGATGCCGTTCAGGCAATTAACTTATTGACGGATGCTAGTCGTGGGCGGGCAAACTTTTTCATTTTGGAAAATATCCCTGATAAAAACCCAACGTTGAATACACATGAAGGCTTAATTTCAGCCCTATCTGTTATCGAAGTAGATAAAAAGTACCAGCATCTCTGCAACTTACTTTTGCAAAATGTATATATCGCTGTTGAAGAGCAGGAAAATCTTTTCAGAGCCAAATCAACCGAAACCGTAACCATTTTGGCAAAAAATGGAAAATATGCGCAGACAAAGTTCACTTTGGCAGGTGGTTCAGTAGGATTGTTTGAGGGTAAAAGAATCGGTCGTGCCAAAAACCTGGAGAATTTAGCAAAGGAAATTAAAGCTTCAGAATCGCTAATTAACCGATATACTACAGCAATAACCGCTGACACTGATAATATTTTTAATCTAAAAGAGGCTTCAAAAGTTAATCAGATTAATGCTTTGCAACAAGAGTTGAATCGTTTCATTAACGAACAAATTTCTGTTCAAACACGTCGCGATCAATACCAGGAATTTATTACAACCAGTGAAAATCGCAAAACCGATATCGCCCAAAAAATTGTTTCCATAGAAAAATCTCTATCGGAAAAATTGCCTGCTTTGGTTGATTTGCAAAGAAAGCAGCAGCAAGATCATTTAAACCTGCAGGAACAACAAATCAATTATCAGGAGCTGGCCGACCAGGTAAATGACTCAGCTGGTAAGTGTAACCAGGACAATATCCGCTTCCATCAACAACAAAACAAACTATCGAGCCTGGAGAAAGATTTAGACTACCGGTTTGTACAGGAAGAAGCTTTGAACAAGCGCATTGCCCAAAATGACAAAGAACTTCAGGACACTTTAACGCAAATTACAGCAACTTTACAACATACCGATTTGAGCGATGACACACTTTTAGAAATGTATCAACAGCGTGAAGAAATGGAAAAAGGTCTTGCTGATGTTGAAAAAGAGTACATCGAAAGCAAAGGCAATATTAATGAGCTGGAGAATAATCTGACCAATATTCGCAAGAGCCGGGAGGAAACGGATTTCCTTTTAACCGAGATAAAGGATAAAAAAAATACACTTAAAATCGACCTAAACTCGCTCAAAGAGCGATTAGCGGTAGAATTCAATATCGACATTAACAATCTTCTGGATACGGAAAGCGAAGTAGAAGCATCTGAAAGTGAGTTTGAAATTCGTCAGAAGGTAGAAAAAATGAAGCGCCAACTGGATGAATTTGGTTCCATTAACTCCATGGCGATGGAAGCCTTTAAGGAAATGGAAGAGCGGTATACCTTTATTCAAAATCAGAAAAAAGATCTCAACGCGGCAAAAACCGATCTTTTGCAAACCATTAAAGAGATTGATGATACTGCAAAAGAAAAATTTATGCAGGCTTTTACACAGGCACGTGAACATTTCATTGTGGTTTTCCGGTCTCTTTTTAACGAGGAAGACAGCTGTGATTTGATCTTATCTGATGTTAACAATCCTTTAGAGGCAGATATAGACATCGTTGCGAGGCCTAAAGGTAAAAGACCGTTATCAATCAACCAGCTATCTGGGGGCGAAAAAACTCTTACTGCCACTGCTTTACTGTTCTCACTTTACCTTTTGAAACCTGCTCCATTCTGTATTTTCGATGAGGTTGATGCCCCATTGGACGATACCAACATCGATAAGTTTAACAATATTATTAGGAAATTTTCCGACCAATCTCAATTTATTATAGTGTCTCATAACAAAAGAACTATTGCCAGTACCGACATTATTTATGGCGTTACGATGGTAGAACAGGGTGTCTCTAGAGTTGTAGCGGTTGATTTAAGAGAAGTTGCAGCTTAAGCTGAAAGGCTTAACGGATAAAGCAGAAGACTTATATCTAAAAATGCTTTCTAGAACATTATTAAATTGCAGAAGATAATCTAACTGTTGTCATGCTGAGGAAGTAATTTATTTCATAAAAATCAATATAAATGACGTTAAGAACGCTCGTCGTTGCGGGGCACGAAACAATCTCTTTAATAAAATAATACACCAAATTAGATTTTACCAAAGGTATTCCTCTGGAACTTCTCCCGATGAAAAATCGATTTCGCCTGCCTGCCGCAGGCAGGCAATGACGGAAAGTTAAAACCGTCAATGGTAGTCACGAAGCATGACAAAACCACAACTCCATAACAGCATAAAAATATATTTCCATTTCAATCTCTCAATAATTAATATCTTTAAACATAATTTAATCACACGTCATTGCAAAGCATGAAGCAATCTCCTTCTTTAATTTCTGTTTAAGTTTTAGGGTTGCTTCGTGCCTCGCAATGACGAAAAAAAACAATATGAAAATCCTTTATATTATCCCCTTAGCCATGATGCTAAGTTGCTGTTCTTCAGTTAAAAATCAAACTTCCGCTGGCTCAGGCAAACTAGATAACCAACTTTTAAAAGATGTGGAAGTTTTATCTTCCGACGCCTATCAGGGGAGAAAAACCGGCACAAAAGGTGCTGAAATGGCAAGAGCTTACATTATTGAGCGTTTTCAAAAACTTGGTCTAAAATCTTATCCTCAAAATGTTAAGTACGCACAAGAGTTTACATTTAATGCCAGAAGTGGCGCAAAAGTAAACGGCACAAATATCATTGGCTACATTTCTGGCAAAGGAACAGATGTGATTGTAGTTTCAGCTCATTACGACCATTTGGGAGTCGTGAAGGATCAGGTATTTAATGGTGCCGATGACAATGCATCGGGTACGGCAGGCTTACTTAAAATTGCTGCCTACTTTGCGAAGAACAAGCCTAACAATACGATTATCTTCGCCTCATTTGATGCAGAAGAAATGGGTTTACAGGGCGCAAAAGCATTTGTGGCTAACCCACCTGTAAGTATCAATACCATAGCAGTAAACATAAATATGGATATGATTAGCCATAGCGACAAAGCTGAACTGTACATCGCTGGTACATTCAAATATCCAGAGTTAAAGAAATATATTGATACCAACAGAAAAGAAATCAAAGTTATTTTAGGTCATGATGACCCCAAAATGGGGCATGATGATTGGACAAACCAAAGCGACCAAGGAGCATTCAATGCTAAAAATATTCCTTTTTTATATTTTGGTGTGGAAGACCATAAGGATTATCACAAAGCAACAGATGAATATTCAACCATCACCAAACAGTTTTTCAGCGATGCCGCAAATGCTGTTCTAGAGGTTGTTAAAGCAGTAGATAAACAAACTGGCTTGCAACAATCATTAAAAGACAAAATGAGGATGATGGATAATCCGCAGAAGGTTAATAAGTTTTAATTACTGCGGCACATATACCACATACTTAGTTTCAAAAAAATCTTCCTCAAAAAATTCTGAAAGCGGATACAATTCTGCTTTCAATTTTGATTCTTTTATTTCTTCATCTAAATCGCCACCTTTCAAATATAAAATACCATTTGGAATGGCATTAATGGCGTCTTTTTTAAATTTACCTTGAATCCAGGGATAAAATTCGCCTAAACGAGTTACCGCTCTGGAGACAACAAAGTTGAATTTTTCTTTAACCTGTTCTGCCCTTAAATGATCGGCTTTTAAATTATTCAATCCCAAAGCAGAAGCCACTTCCTTAACCACTTTTATTTTTTTTCCAATTGAATCGACCAATTGAAACTGGGTCTCTGGAAACAAAATGGCTAATGGAATGCCAGGAAAACCTCCGCCTGTACCCACATCTAAAACCGATTCACCGGCTTTGAAAGTACAGATCTTTGCTATCCCAAGCGAATGCAGTACATGGCGTTCGTATAATTCTTCAATGTCTTTTCTGGAAATTACATTGATTTGAGCATTCCAAAAAACGTATAATTCAAACAGTTGCGCAAACTGATCGATTTGTTGCGCAGTTAAATCAGGAAAATATTTTAGAATGATATCAGGTTTTACATCAGCCATGCGGTAATTCTTAAAGGGTTTTCACTTACTTCCAATTCACTTTTTTCTTTCCAAAAAGGGCAAGAAATCCGTTAAGGGTTAAAAAGAAAAACAAAAGTATATCTAAAATCGGGAACCACCAACGTAAATCGCCATAGTTTAAACGTTTCAACAATTTTGGATAGACGAAACACCTGATCACGATGCTCAGCAGCAATATTCCACCAGCAATATACTGGGCTTCCCGGCTTAAAAACATACATCCTGCAAAGAATCCATAAAATAGAAATTGGATAATGATCTGCAGACTTAAAATGAATTTATGTTTCGGCTTATACATTTTACCCGCACCGAAATGACGCTTTTTTTGGCGCAGATAGCCGGCCCAGGTATGGTTCGGCTCACTCCAAACATGACTTTCTTGATTCATTCTAATTTCGGTATTGTGCTTGTTGGCATGTGCGTTAACAAATAAATCATCATCCCCCGAAGGGATATGCATGTGAGCGGCAAAACCTTTGTGCTTAAAAAAAAGCGATTTTTTATAGGCCATGTTTCTACCTACTCCCATGTAAGGCATCCCTTTTATAGCAAAACCCAGATAGTTTACCGCTGTAAAAAAAGTTTCAAAACGAATTAAGGCATTTAATAGGCCTGTTCGCTTTAAATAAGGTGAGTAGCCCAAGACGATTTCGACATTTTCATCGCTTGGCTGTTGCATATCCATTAACCAACTTTGAGAAGCAGGTGTACAATCAGCATCAGTAAAAACCAACCAATCGTATTTTGCAGCCTTAATTCCCATGGTAACAGCAAACTTTTTACCCGCGAGGAATTTATCATTATCTAAAATCTTCACTACTTTCAGGTTGGAATACTTTTTCTCCCAGGCCTCCAAAAATTCTTCTGTACCATCCCAAGAGCGGTCGTTAACCACCACAACTTCAAAATTTGGGTAATTCTGGTTGAGCACTGATGGAAGATATTGTTCGAGATTTTTGATCTCATTTCTCGCACAGATGATTACACTTAATGGCTTCTGAGCTATTTTGGGTACTTCTTCAATACTGGTATTAGCGAGTTTCAAATGAACGAAAAGAACATAATAAAGTTGCACTAGTAAGCAAAATGCCAATAAAGAGAGCAAAATAATTTCAAGCAGGGTTAATATCACGATGTTAAAATAAATAGGCGCAAATTTCACATTTTTAATCTGCAATCCGCCTGATGTTGAAAAAAATAGGTCGCATAAACCAATAAGTAAATTTTAGGGATCATTCTATTCATTAGCTTTAGGCACTAAACGCTAGAACATTACCTACAGGTGCGCTAAATTTGTTACTTTTGCAACCTATATGAAATTTACTTTACAGGCTAAAGATCCTTTATCAAAAGCCAGAGCAGGAACGGTTACAACCGCCCACGGGGAGATACAAACACCAATTTTTATGCCTGTTGGCACCGCAGGAACCGTTAAGGCTGTGCATCAGCGAGAGCTAAAGGAAGATATTGAAGCTCAAATTATACTGGGAAATACCTACCATTTATATTTAAGACCTGGGTTGGATATTTTAGAAGGTGCTGGAGGTTTGCATAAATTTATAGGTTGGGATCGTCCGATTTTAACAGATAGCGGCGGTTATCAGGTATACTCGTTAAGTAAAGTTCGTAAGATAAGAGAGGAAGGCGTAACGTTTCATTCGCACATTGATGGCTCAAAACATTTGTTTACACCAGAATATGCTATGGACATTCAGCGAACGATTGGCGCTGATATTATTATGGCCTTCGATGAATGCACACCTTATCCTTGCGATTATACCTATGCAGCAGAGTCAATTAAAATGACCCATCGCTGGTTAAGACGGTGTTGTACCCATTTTGACAATACAGAACCAAAATATGGCTTCGACCAAACGTTGTTTCCTATTGTACAAGGCTCGGTTTATAAAGATCTGCGGATAAAATCGGCAGAATTTATTGCCAGCATGAACCGTGAAGGCAACGCCATTGGCGGTTTATCTGTTGGAGAGCCTGCTGAGGAAATGTATGCGATGACGGAAGTGGTTTGCGATATATTACCTTACGAAAAACCCCGTTATTTAATGGGCGTTGGAACACCAATTAATATCCTGGAAAACATTGCCCTTGGAGTCGATATGTTCGATTGTGTAATGCCTACAAGAAATGCCCGTAACGGAATGCTTTTTACCCGAAATGGGATAATCAATATCAGAAATAAGAAGTGGGAAAATGATTTTTCTCCTTTAGATGCAGAAAGTGACTTACACACTGACCAGGTGACCAGCAAGGCTTACCTAAGACATCTCGTTCATAGCAAAGAGATGCTTGGCGCACAAATTGCAACATTGCATAATTTGCACTTCTATTTGTGGTTAGTGAAGCAAGCCCGCGAAAAAATAATTGCTGGCGAATTTTACGAATGGAAAAACAAAATGGTCAAAATTTTAGGCAATAAACTATAAAATGAGTCTAATAAAAGGGAGAATTAAAATTATCGATCAATATATTATTGGTAAATACCTGGGCACTTTCGTGTATACCTTGGCTATTTTCGTGATCATTATTGTTGTTTTTGATTTATCAGAAAAGATGGATGATTTCATGAAAAGCGGGCTTAGCTTCTGGGGTGTACTCACCAAATACTACGCAGGCTCCATCCCTTTTTACGTTAACATGCTCTCCCCACTCATCAACTTTATAGCCGTAATATTTTTTACTGCTAAGATGGCTGATCAAACTGAAATTGTTCCCATATTAAGTGGGGGTGTAAGTTTCAATAGATTCTTGTTCCCTTATTTCGTATCGGCTACCATCATATTTTCAGCAAACTTGGTCTCTAACCTTTACATTTTACCCTATACCAACACCTTAAAAAACAGCTTCGAAAATACCTTCGTAAAACGAAATGACCCGTCAACGAAATCAAATATTCACATGAAACTGGATAACAAAACTTACATTTATATTGAGAGTTTTGATAATAAAACCAACTATGGTTATCGCTTCACACTGGATAATTTTAATGGAGATGTGATGGTAAAAAAAATCGTTGCAGATAACATAAAATGGGATTCGTTAAAGAGAAAATGGCAGTTGAGCAACTATTCTATTAGAAAAATTGATGGTCTGAAAGAAAGCATGATTTATGGAAGTGGTAAAGTAAAAGATACCATTTTAGACATGCGTCCTGATGATTTTTCTGCTTATGATAATGTGGTTCAAAATCTATCTACAAAGGAACTTTCAGAGAAGATCAGAAAGGAAAAAATTCGCGGAACTGGTATCATGAACGATCTTGAATTCGAGAAATTCAAACGCTATTTGCATCCTTTATCTGCCTACATTTTAACACTGATTGGCGTAGCGTTATCTTCCCGAAAAGTTCGCGGTGGAGTTGGAGTATCATTGGGAATTGGAATCTTTATTAGCTTTGCCTATATCGTGTTTAATCAATTCACACAAATGTTTTCTACAAAAGGTGGGTTACCCCCATTTTTGGCAGTAATCTTACCTACAATCGTATTCGGTATGTTAGGCATTTACCTTCTCCGAAAAGCTCCAAAATAGAGATGGACATCAATAAAAAGAATTTAATTATTCTTCATTTAACGGTTTTAATTTGGGGCTTCACCGGAGTGCTGGGCAAAGTAATCTCGATAGATGCAGTACCTTTAGTTTGGTATCGTGTTTTGATTGCAACCTCAACTCTTTTCCTTTGGTTTATCGCTACTAAAAAGAATATAAAAATCACAAAACGGCAGTTTATACAGTTCTTTTTAACAGGTGGAATTGTAGCCATTCACTGGATATTTTTCTTTTATGCAATTAAGGTTTCTACCGTTTCGGTAACGCTGGTCTGCCTCTCCTCTTTTACATTATTCACAGCCATTTTAGAACCGCTGATCAAAAAACAATCCATTCAAATGGGTGATGTTCTAATCGGGTTATTAATAATTCTGGGAATTTATATGATCTTCAAATTCGAAGGCCAATATACTTTGGGGATTATTTTCGGACTTTTAGCAGCAGTCGCCTCCAGTCTTTTTTCTACTATAAATTCTACACTCGTTCAAAAAAGTGAGCCCTCTATTATTGGCTTTTATGAATTGGTTGGTGGATTATTTTGGATTACCCTATACCGCATTTATGATGGCTCATTGCAAAATATGAGCTTTAATTTAAGTGTAAATAACTGGATTTATATTGGCATTCTTGGTACACTTTGCACCTCGGTTGCCTATATTGCAGGCGTATCAGTAATGAGAACTTTATCGGCCTTTCGCGTAGCGTTAGTAACCAATTTAGAACCCGTTTATGGAATCATACTCGCTTACTTTTTCTTTAAAGATAAGGAGCAAATGACTGGTGGTTTTTACATTGGAGCAATGATTATTTTAGGCGCTGTATTTCTTTATCCTGTTTATAAAAAGAGGTATAATAAGGGATAATTTAAATTTGGAATTTATGCTATAATTCCCACTTCAATTAGCCTTATTTAAAGTGCGAACGAACTGGAATTCGTATGGTATTCGTTGTCGATTTGAGACAATGGAAAACGATGCAAATTCATAGGATAAAAGGTATAAATTCAAGTCTCCACAGAACCAGATTTTATTTAAATTTCCAATTCGACAGCCAGCAATTATAAGTGAAAAATTGCGAATTCTCAGTAAAAAATACCAAGAATTCTAACAACAAATTTCTCAAATAGACACCTAAATTTTAATGGTATTCCATTTAAATTTAGATGTCTATTGGAGCGTTAGTGCGAGCTGATAGTGCATATTCAATAAAATTTCCCGCTAGTGATAAAAAAATAGATCACTTATTAAAAAACATCCTAAACAATTCATAAACAGCAAATTAAGTCAATAAAATAATTTTTTCATTATATCTTATATTCTTTAATTTATCGACGGATATTGCAAGGAATTGCAATTTAAAAAGGCAAACCAGGCATTTTTGATACTTAAATCTCCCCTTAAAATATACATTTAGGAGGAAGGTTAAGTCCAAAATACCTAAAAAAAACGATGCATTTTCGCCATATAAAAATTATTGAAATGTACTTTTTTTGGATTTCAAAGAGCCTAATACCCAAAACCGTTAAACTAAATTCTTTTAAAAAATTTTGGAAACGAGGTTCTCTCAAAGATATTAGCCGAGTTTATTTAATGACATATTGTCATCGCACTTAAATATGGAGTGTTTAGTTTAACTGATTAGACTATTCCTACAAGCTACAATCACCAGATGACTTTAGCGATCATGAGGCGAATTATGATCACAAAAAACCAGGTCTATGACTAAAAAATCTATGGACAAAACGAGAATCGAAGACAAAAAATATCATCAAATTTTACAGAATTTACTTAAAAAGGAATGTTAATTAAGAGCAATTCAGATCGAAAATTTCGATAGGAGTCGGAAAAAATAAATTCAAATCCGTAACACCCCCCGCAGTATTGAGCAAAAAATTTTGAAGAAAATCGATTAATAAGTGTACATTAATGGCAGATTTAGACAGATTAAAAAAAATAGAAAATCATATGTCGAGATCTAAATTATAGATTAAATTGTCATATAAAAATTGGTAACATCTAAATTTACTTAATTTACATATAATTTTTAAAATCAATAACTTATATGTTTCCATATCAATAAAAAATCTACAAAAATTAAAAGTCAAAAAACAATTAAAACTAAATATTTTAGCAATCAATTCAAATGCATTCAAATAAAACAAACATCGTACTATTTATCAGGCATTTAACTACTATTATATTAAGCTTTGTTTCACTATCTGTTTTTGGGCAGATTTTTAGCACAGCACAGAACCCACTTAGTGTAAGATGGAACTATATCCAGTCTGGAGGCTTCAAAATTATCTATCCTCAAGAGATGGAGAAGGAAGCACAAAGAATGGCGAATACACTACCCTTCATTTACCCTAAAATCGGCTTAGACTTGAGGCAACAAAATACCTCCATCCCACTCCTCTTACAGAACCGCGGAACCATAGCAAATGGCTTCGTTCAGTTAGGCCCGAAGAAGTCTGAATTCTACACCACACCACCACAATATTTTGATAGTCAAGATTGGCTGAACAACCTTGCAGTTCATGAACTTCGACACATTGCTCAGTTTGACAAGTTGACAGGATCACAAAGACGTCCCTTTCCAGAGCTGGTTTACTTCGCCTATTTCGGTGCCGGCTTACCTACCTGGTTTTTCGAGGGAGATGCCGTGGTGAATGAAACTGCACTCACTCAATCAGGACGAGGGCGGCAGCCCAACTGGATCATGCCTTTTCGGACATCAATTTTAGAAGGCAAAAAATTCTCGTACAGCAAAGCCTATTTCGGATCGAACAGAGATGTAACACCGGGCTACTATCAAACCGGATACTTAATGGTTGCCGACATGAGAGAAAGGTATGGACAGTTCATTTCCGACAGCTTACTGGCCGACATCAGAAAAAGACCATTAAGGATTTATCCTTTTTCGCAAAGCCTGAAAAAAATCACTGGAAAAAATACAAGAAAGTATTTCCTTTCCACACAAGAAAAGCTAACAGAAGATTGGAAAAAACAGGATGAAAAAACTTCAAAAGATGAGTATGAAAATTTAAATAAAAAAACATCACTGGCAACGAACTATTTTCTTCCAGTTCGTTTTAATAAAACCAAGATTTTAGCGCTCAAAGAAAGCACCCAAGATGCCCGTTATTTTGTGATCGTAAATGAAGATAAAAGTGAACAAAAATTATTTGGAATTGGTTACCAGGAACAGCCCTGGTTTAGTTACAAAAATGACGTTTTGGTTTGGGATGAAATTCGCTACGACCCCAGGTACAAGCAGCGAAGTTACAGTGTAATTTGCTCATACAATTTTAACACGAAAAAATTCAAAAGGCTCAGCAGTCAAAGTCGGCTCTTCTCCCCTAGCCTTTCGAGTGATGGCAAGAAAATAGTCGCTGCAAAAGTTGAACTCAACAACCAGTTTAACCTTGTAGAAATTGATGCCTCATCTGGTAAGATCTTGAAAACTTATTCTAACACTGAAAACGAAATTCTACAAACACCGAGTTTCGACAAAACCGGAAATCGAATCGCTTACATTAGCGTAAGCGAGAATGGAAAAAACTTATGGCTGCTGGAGGACGAGAAAAAAACGCAACTCATTTCTAACAGCCGACAACAACTCAGTCGGCCAATTTTTATCGGCGACAAAATTCTTTTCAACGCACATTTTAATGGCATCGATAACATCTACAGTATTGATATCAATTCTAAAAAAATAAATGCTTTGAGCAATTCAAAGTATGGCGCTTTTAACCCAACCGAAACTGATAATGAAAAAATCATTTTTAACGATTATAATATCAACGGTTATGAAATTGCAGAGAAAGCAATAACGGAGAATCCAGTTGGAGAAAACACCTTTGTAGATTTTTCTGCAGCAGCAGAAAAGCAAGAACGTGCGGGTAATGTTTTCGAAAATATTCCCGACAGCGTTTTCCAGAGCAAGCGCTTTCGTCAGGGCTTAAACCTGTTTAGTTTTCATAGTATAATTCCCGTAATCGACAATGAATATGTTTTCGGCCTTGAGCTGCAGTCGAACAATTTGCTTAATACGATGGACTTCTATACCGGTGCAAAATACCATCGCGACTTGAAGCGTTTTGAGTATACCGCAGATATTAGCTATAAGGCGCTCTACCCTGTTTTTAGCGTTCTCTATCGGAACCGACCAAAACGAACGTTCTATCGAGCTAAAAACGCGATTCAGCAAGGAGATTGGAGAGAGAACTTCATCAAACTTAACGCATCGGTACCGCTATCATTTAATGCAAGGAATCAAAACTACTCATTCACACTCAATGCGGCAACCAGTTTTACACAGCGATACCTTGCAGAGAATATGCCGACTAATTTCATTCGAGAGTTGAAATTTCCAATGGAATATAATTTTACTTTTAATCACAGTGTGCGAACTACCGAACGAGACATTGCGCCAAGATGGGCACAGATTTTAAGGGCAACTTATAACCACCAACCATTTGATAAAAATTTAACCGGCGAAATCCTTGCGCTGGAAAGTTTCTTGTACTTCCCAGGGCTGGCGAAAAACCATTCTTTCCTGGCCAGTTTCAACTACCAAAAAGCGAGCGGTGCCAATCAATATGCTACTGAAATTGCAACGGTTTACGGCTACAACAATATCCTCGCGAAAAGCAAATTGCAAAACAGCATGCTTTTCAATTATCGTTTTCCATTTGCTTTTCCAGATTGGGAATTGAGCTCTTTAGCCTATGTGCGAAATGTTAGAGCGGGTTTGTTTTGTCATTATGAAAACATTGGTGTAGACAGCAACATTGGCCAACCTAAAACCTATGGCGTAGAACTAAACAGTAGTTTAAATCTTTTAAGATACCAACCCGTAGTTGATGTTGGGGCGAGATTGGTTTTCGTTAACAAAATTTACAATCAAAACCCGATATTAGAATTTTCTTTCAATTATTCATTTTAAGTGAAGCAAACCATATTCTTATTGAGATTTTTCTTTCATCAAAATCAAAAAAAAGACTATTTTCACCATACTTGAACAAAGAAGCAAACCAATAATACAATTTGTTGTTTATCAATCAGTTTTAACAAATACCAGACTTATGAGTGGAAAAACCATATTCATCATCATCCTTACCGCATTACTAACTGCTTTCTTATTCCTAAACAGTGATGAAGTAGCATTCAATTTCATTATTGTGGATGGTGTTTTTGTTTCTAAACTGATCGTAGTCGGAGTTTGTGTAGTGATTGGGTTTATTATTGGCTTCGTTGCAGGCCGACCTAGAAAAACGGTGAGTAGTTACGATACTGAAATTGAGAAAAATCAGCCAGTTAGCAACAAAAAGGAATTAAGTGATGAGGACAGGGATTATATTTCTTAACACCACTTGATTTGAACTCATGGCTCATGTACAATGAATATAAGTCTTTGAAAAGCAAAGCCTGAAGACCGATCAATCGTGAGTCGGGCTTTTCTCTAAATCTTTTAAAAGGCTTCTATCGTATGGAGGCACGAAGCCTATGTTTCATCGGAGACAGATTCTTCGTACCTCAGAATGACAGCATTAAAGAAGCTGCTGCAATTTTAAAAGAATATCGCTGCAATCCCATTTAAGAAAGCAAGGTAATTGCAACTATTCAGGTTAGCCCAGCGCAGTCATAATTTCGCCATAAAGCAATCCACTTCCGCCACCGTAATGCTGAATAATCTTCACATTACGTTTTAGCTCGTTTATACGCTTTCTAAGCACCTTTTCACACTCAAGATCAATTCCGTTACCTAAAAGCACCAAATCAACATCCTGCGTCTCTAAAATAGAAAAAGCTTCCTCGTCTGTACAAACACAAATGCCTTTCCATTCAGGTCGGGCGTTAAGCAATCTGTTCATTACGACAGTAATTTCTGTGTCTCGACCGATATAAAGTATAGTAGTTTGCATCATATTTTCGTTAAATTTAAACGTAAAAAGTTGCGAGTAAGAGCTTTAGCCCTATCACCCGCAACTCTTAACACGTAAATGAATTATAATTCCATCGGAACATCCATTAATAACACTTCTGCGTCTGCAGAGTTTGCTTTAAAACTGATGCTGTCCTTATCCCAAATCCCCAAACCATCTCTTTTGTTTAATGTTTGGCCGTTAATGGTAACTTCTCCATTAATCACAAAGGCGTAAACACCGTTTCCAGCTTTTTTGATTTTGTATTCGGTTTCGAAGCCTTCATCAAATTTACCCAATGAGAACCATGCATCCTGATGAATCCAAACTCCCGCATCATCTTGGTTTGGTGATAAAATCTGTTGAAAGTTGTTATGACGAGCTTCAACATCTAATGTTTGCTGGTCGTAACGTGGCGTAACATTTTTCTTGTTAGGGAACAGCCAGATTTGTAATAAATTTAACTGTTCGTCTGCCAAAGCGTTAAATTCACTATGGCTAACCCCGGTTCCGGCGCTCATTACCTGGATTTCTCCACTTTTAATTACTGCGGAGTTTCCCATGCTATCCTTGTGTGCAATGGCTCCTGCTAATGGAATCGTAATGATTTCCATATTATCGTGTGGGTGAGTTCCAAAACCCATTCCACCATCAATCAAGTCATCATTTAAAACCCGCAAAACTCCAAAGTGCATTCTTTCAGGATTGTAGTAGTTGGCAAAACTGAATGAGTGGTGAGCATTTAACCAACCATGATTTGCATGGCCTCTGGTGTTTTCTTTGTGCAAAATAAACTGTGACATAAATTTCCTTTCTTGTTTATGATACAAATTTACTGCAGGTTCGAAACCTGTGCATTGATGTAGGGTAAGAAAGTTTGCGGTTTTGAGTTTCGAGCTAGTGGTTCGAAGTTAGGAGTGCTCCATATCGCGTTGTTGAAACTGATCACCGATAAGGGCATGCAAGGCATCAAAAACAAAAGCGGGGCTATCGTAACCGACGCCCCACTGCAATTGCTTTTCTAAAAATTCGTAATTCGTAAATCTAGAATTGTTTACAAAAGCGCCTGTTCAATATCTGCTAAAATATCATTAACATGTTCCAAACCGATTGACAAACGGATAGAGCCTTGTTCAATACCCACAACATTGCGTTCTTCTTCTGTAAGTTTGCTATGTGTACTTGTTGCCGGGTGCGTAGCGATTGAACGTGTATCGGCCAAATTTGCAGAGATGGAGAACATTTTCAGGCCATCCATAAATTTGCGGGCGCCTTCAACGCCACCTTCAACCACAATAGTGACGATACCACCACCCTGCTTCATTTGCTTTTTAGCAATTTCATACTGAGGGTGAGAAGGAAGAAACGGATATTTAACCAATTTAATTTTTGGATGTTTTTCCAAATACTCAGCCACTTTTAAAGCACTCTCGCAGTGGCGATCCATGCGAACAGCCAGGGTTTCTAAACTTTTAGATAAAATCCAGGCGTTAAATGGCGACAAAGCCGGGCCACTATGACGTGCAAATGCAACAACTTCAGTAATTAATTCCTTCGTACCTAAAACAATCCCACCTAGCACTCTTCCTTGTCCATCGATGTATTTGGTAGCCGAATGGATAGAAAGATGCGCACCTAATTTAATCGGCTGCTGCAAATATGGCGTTGCAAAACAGTTATCAACTACTAAAAGCTGATGATGTTTTTTGGCTAAATCGCCAAGGAAAGCTAAATCTATAATATCAATACCAGGATTTGATGGCGTTTCAACGAAAATCATTTTGGTATTCGGCTTAATCAAAGCTTCCCAATCTTCCGGTTTATCCAAATCAGCATAGTCAAAAGTTACACCCCATTTAGAGAAAACATTGGTTAATAACTGATGTGTCGAGCCAAAAACTGAGCGACTGGAAACGATATGGTCACCGGCTTTTAAGAAGGCTCCAAATGTGGTGAAAATAGCAGCCATTCCCGTTGCAGTAGCAAAACCATCTTCAGCACCTTCTAACAAACACATCTTCTCTATAAACTCTGAGGTATTTGGATTTGAATAACGGCTGTACACATTGCCCTCTTTCTCGTTTGCAAATAAAGCCCGCATTTCTTCAGCATCATCAAACTTATAACTCGAGGTAAGATAAATTGGTGCAGAGTGTTCTTTGTGCGAACTGCGTTCGGTTTGAGTGCGTATAGCTATGGTTTCAAAATTTTCGGATTTCATTTGTTTTGTGATATTAGTATTGAGATTTGTGATACGAGATTCCAGACCTTAAGCCATAAAACTTTTACCCTAAACCTTATTTATGTTGTATGTAAAATTAATCTTCGCAGAGCGACCTAAAATGTTAGATACGGAACAATATTTATCGAACGTCATAGCCAAAGCCCTTTCCACTTTTGTTGGGTTTAAATCGCCTGATAAATCGAAGTGAATTTCAATTTCATCGAAAATAGGCGGCATCTCTTCATCTTTTCTAGTGGCATTGATGGCGATTTTAATATCTTCAAGTGGTTCTTTCTGTTTGGTTAACACATTTACCATGTCTATTCCACTACAACCACCAAGGCCAACCAAAAGCATTTCCATAGGTCTGAAACCTTTGCCTTCACCACCAATAGCAGCTTTCGCATCTAATTCGACGGTAAAACCGCTTTCATTTACTGCTTCGAAATTAAATTTTCCGCTTTTGCGGATGAGATTTATATTCATTTTGTAGTATCGAGTATTTAGTATCAAGTATCAAGACGATTTTGCTTTAGTCTTTCAGCTTTTACCTTTCAGCTCTTTTTAAATATTATAATAAACTAAATTGTCTTTTTCCAGTTCGGGCAGTTTAACGGGTGCGTTAAAAATTGCAAAAACAGACGAGCCGCTACCACTCATTAAAGCGAATGTTGCGCCTGCATCGTATAAACTGGTTTTTATTTGATGAATTTGGGGATATTTTGCGAATACCGATGGCTCGAAATCGTTGATAACCTTATTCTTCCATGTTGTTGGCGACAAATGTATGATTTCTTTTAAGGATTGCAAAGGCTTTTGAGGTTTTACAAGCGCATAAGCATCCGCTGTGCTCACGTGTACAGGCGGTTTCACTAAAACTTTAAACCAGGCTGACAAATCTACTTCGCACATTTCAAATTCATCGCCTTTGTTAAAGGCGTAAACAGGTTTATTTTCGATAAAAAAAGCACAATCTGCACCAAGCTTACGGGCGTAATTCTCCATGTCTGTAACCGATAGGCCCAACTTAAATTTATCATTTAACAATTTTATAAGGAAAGCGCAATCTGATGAGCCACCTCCCAAGCCTGCACCCACGGGAATGTTTTTCAATAAATTAATCTGCTGCGCAGGAATTTCAAAATCTTGTTTAATCAGATTGTAAGCTTTTACACATAGATTATCATTAGCATCGCCTGGAATATTAATGCCATGAAGTTTGCAGGAGGTGAAATCAGCATCGGTAATTTCAACTGAATCTTTGATATCAATTGGATAAAAAACAGTTTCGAGGTTATGATAACCATCGTTGCGTTTCTCCGTAATATTTAAGCCAAGGTTTATTTTTGCGTTTGGAAAAGATAACATTCGGATTTGAGATTTGAGATTTGAGATTTGAGATTTGAGATTTGAGATTTCCCCTCAAAGTCAAATACAGTGCTGATGCAAACATACAAAAGTCAGGCTTGTTTAAAAATCCGTTAATGTAGAAAACTAAAAGATTTCGTGATTAAGATTTTTTACATATTTGTAATTAATAATTTATTTAAGATTTGGAAGCCCCTTCAGGGTTCGGAGTTATGAAACAATATTTAGATTTAATGCAACATGTGCTGGATCATGGCGCACAAAAACACGACCGCACGGGAACAGGAACGATTAGCGTTTTCGGTTATCAAATGCGTTTCAATTTGCAGCAGGGCTTTCCGATGGTTACCACGAAGAAGCTACATTTAAAATCTATCATACATGAATTAATCTGGTTCTTAACTGGCGATACAAACATTAAATACTTAAAAGATAATGGCGTTCGCATTTGGGATGAATGGGCAGATGAAGATGGAAATTTAGGCCCTGTTTATGGTTCGCAATGGAGAAGTTGGCCAACGCCAGATGGACAACACATCGATCAGATTACCAACATTATTAACACGATTAAAAACAATCCAGATTCGCGAAGAATTATTGTTTCTGCTTGGAATGTGGCAGAAATCGAGAATATGGCTTTGCCTCCTTGCCACGCTTTCTTTCAGTTTTACGTTGCCGACGGAAAGTTAAGCTGCCAACTCTATCAACGTAGTGCCGATATTTTCTTGGGCGTGCCTTTTAATATCGCTTCTTATGCTTTATTAACCATGATGGTGGCGCAGGTTTGTGGTTTAGAAGCGGGCGATTTTGTTCATACTCTAGGCGATGCGCATTTGTACAATAACCATATTGAACAGGCACATTTGCAATTAAGCAGAGAGCCGAAATCACTTCCAGCTATGAAAATCAATCCTGAAGTAAAAAGCATCTTTGATTTTAAATTCGAGGATTTTACATTAGAGAATTACGAGGCTCATCCGCATATTAAAGGAGTGGTGGCGGTATAGTTCATTAGTAATTCGTTCAATAGTTCATAAGTATCATTAGGCTAAACGCTTATAAAAAATCTCTATTCTAAACTCATCCCTTATAATTAATGTGTGAACAAAATAATTATGAGTTATAATCGAATTGAAGATTTGGAGGTGTATATGCTTGCTGAAAATTTATCAAATGAAATTTGGGATATTACAACGACATGGGACTTTTTTGCTAAAGATACCATAGGAAAACAAATTTGCAGGGCTGCAGATTCAATTAGTGCAAATATTGCCGAAGGTTATGGTCGTTTTCATTTCAAGGAAAATAAGAACTTTTGTTGCTACAGCAGAGGTTCTATTTTAGAAACAAAGTCTTTCTTAAGAAAAATGCGACATAGAGGGCTCGTCAATGAAGAAATTTACACACAACTCTTTGCCAAACTAGAAACAGTACATATAAAGCTTAACGCTTATATAAAATACATTGGAAAAGGTCAGTCTGGCACAAAATCATGAACAGATAAACCCAATGAACAAATGAAACTATTGAACTAATGAACTATTGAACTAATGACTAATGACTAATGAACTAAAAAATCCTTCGCTTGCTATAGCAGTTGCGGTGGGAGAAAACTTCGCGATAGGAAAAAACAACCAGCTTTTATGGCACATGCCTGCTGATTTAAAGTTTTTTAAACAAACTACTTCTGGTCACACGGTTGTAATGGGCCGTAAGACCTTCGATTCTGTCGGTAAACCTTTACCAAATCGCAGAAACATTGTCATCACGAGAGATTCATCGTTAAAAATTGATGGCGTTGAGATTGTGAATAGTCTTGATGAAGCATTAGAAATTACTAAAGCAGAAGAGAAACCTGTTTTTGTTGTTGGTGGTGCGGAAATTTATCGCCAGGCTTTACCAAAAACAGACCTACTTTATTTAACTACAATTCATCATACTTTTGACGCTGATACGTTTTTCCCAGAGATCGACAGAAATGAATGGGAAGTGGTGAGCAGCGATCCGCATAAAGCGGATGAGAAAAACAAATATGATTACACTTTTGAAGTGCTTAAAAGGAAATAATCATAGAAAGTGGTAATTCAGAGCCTCGAAGCAATCTTAATGCTTTTGCTATAAAGGTTTGCTTTTATAATTGCTTGAAATCTTTCTATTGTTGCCAAATAGGCGAAAGCCTTGCAAATAATAGAAGCATTATGCATTTAGCCGAAAATAGGATTACCTGTCTTCCCACTTAAACCTGACAATAGCGGCAGCCTCCGATTTTTTGATCGGAGCTACAGCGGTTGGCAGGACTGAACCAAAGCCGAATACTACTGCAATTGCTTTCCAAATAAATCAAATCTTAATTTTGGTGCAAAAAGAAGATCTATGTATCGAATGCATGGGTATAATTATCTGCCGAAAATTAATCTTAATAAATTATCAACTAAGGGGTTCTATAATTTAAAAATTTAATTAGATTTGCCGACTTGTTAAAAAACAGCGAAAGACAAATTATTTTAAACAAACAATGCAAGGAAAAGGTTTTATTAAGTTTATAGCGATAGTATTGGCTATCGTTTGTGCGTATGCACTTTCCTTTACTTTGGTAGCATCCAAAGTAGAGAAAGACGCAAAAAACTATGCGAAAGGTGATGCAGCCAAAGAAAAGGCTTACTTAGATTCGATGAGTACCGAGAAAGTTTACCCGCTTGTTGGGTTCACTTACGGCGAAGTTAAATCGAAAGAGATTAATTTAGGCCTAGACTTAAAAGGCGGTATGAACGTAACGATGGAGATATCGTTAGCGGAATTGGTTAAATCTTTGGCGGGCAACCCTACTGATGCTAACTTTAACAAAGCAGTTCAGAACGCACAAATTCAGCTAAATGCTGGCGGTAAAGATTACATCAAAATTTTTGTTGATGAATTTGAAAAATTAAGTCCGGGTGTAAAACTTGCTGACTATTTTTCTAATCAAGACAATGCATCGCAATTAAAACCAAGCGCTAGCAATGGCGAAGTTGAATCTTTCTTAGAGAAAGAGGCTACAAGTGCTATCGATCGCTCATTTACTGTTTTACGTTCTCGTATTGATGGTTTCGGCGTTGTGAGTCCGAACATGCAAAAACAAGAAGGTAGTAACCGCATCTTAATTGAGATGCCAGGTGTGCAGGATAAAGAACGTATTGCTAAACTTTTACAAGGTTCTGCCGAATTACAATTCTGGCAAGTATACCAGGTACAGGAAGTAGCACCTTTGTTAGAAAACATTAACAAAACTTTAGCTGCAACTTTAAAAACTGAAACTCCTGCGGCTACTACAGATACGGCTGCTAAAGCTGGCGGCAAATTAGCCGGCTTAGAGAATGCTGCTAAAGACTCCACTGCAAAAGGTGGCAAATTAGCTGGCTTAGGTAAAAAAGATTCTACCGCAGTAAGAGCTGAATTAGCAAAATCAAATCCATTATACGCAGTTTTAAGTCTTCCTATTTATCAGGGAGAAAACGGACAACAACAATTAATGCCAGGTGCAGTTGTTGGTATGTCGTTACAAAAAGATACTGCAAAAGTTAATAACTACTTAAAACTTCCTGAGGTTGCCGCAGCAATTCCATCTACGATGAAATTTATGTGGAGCGTTAAACCTAGAGAAGGTTCTAAAGTATTTGAACTTTATGCTATTAAAGTTACCAGTGCTGATGGTAAACCAGATTTAGGTGGTGAAGCAATCAGCGATTCACGTGCTGACTTTGATCAAAAAGGTAAGCCAGAGGTAACCATGTACATGACCAGCGAAGGTGCTGCAAAATGGAAAAAAATTACTGCTGAAGCTGCTGCTGATCCTAACAATAAAAAATCTATCGCTATTGTGTTAGATAACATGGTTTATTCTGCTCCTACTGTTCAGAATGAAATTGGTGGTGGTGTTTCATCAATTACCGGTAACTTCACACAGGCAGACACTAAGGATTTATCAAACATTTTAAAAGCCGGTAAATTACCTGCGCCTGCTCGTATTGCTGGTAGTTATATTGTTGGTCCAACTTTAGGTGCACAAGCTATCCATGATGGTTTAATTTCATTTGTGATTGCGTTTATCGTAATCCTGATCTTCATGGCATTGTATTATCACCGTGCTGGTTGGGTTGCAAACTTTGCTTTATTGGTTAACTTGTTTTTCATCATCGGTATTTTGGTATCGCTTGGTGCAGTGTTAACATTACCTGGTATTGCGGGTATTGTGCTAACCATTGGTTTATCCGTAGATGCGAACATTCTAATTTTCGAACGTGTACGTGAAGAGCTTGCCTTGGGCAAAAATATTCCTACAGCAATTAAAGAAGGTTTTAAACATGCAATGCCATCTATCTTAGATGCAAACATTACCGTATTTATTTTAGGTGCTATTCTTTACGCTTTCGGTAGCGGTCCAGTTCAAGGTTTTGCAACTACCTTGTGTATCGGTATCCTTTCTTCATTATTTGCTGCTGTATTAATTTCAAGATTGGTTTTCGAAGCGATGTTAGATCGTAAAATGGAAATTAGCTTTGATAATCAGTTTACACGTAATGCATTTAAAAATTTAGCTTTCAACTTTGTTGGCCGTCGTAAAATCTATTACATCATTTCAACGGTGATCATCTTAGCTGGTATCGGCATGTATTTCAAACATGGTGGTTTAAATCTTGGCGTAGATTTTAAAGGTGGTAGAACTTACCTTGTACACTTCGATAAAGCGGTTAACACTGAAGATATCAAATCTCAGTTAACTCCTGTTTTCGGTAACGAAACGCCTGAGGTTAAAACAGCAGGAGAAAACAGTCAGGTTAAAATTACCACAACTTTCCACATCGAAGATCAAGATGTGAAAACTGATAAAGTGGTTGAAGATGCTTTAAACAAAGGTTTAGCAGGTTCGAAATATGAAATTGTAAGTTCACAAAAAGTGACGCCAATTATCGCCAGTGATATTGTTAACGGAGCTTTTTACGCGGTATTGATTTCATGTATCTTCATGTTTATCTACATCGTAGTAAGATTTAAAAAATGGCAATATGGTTTAGGTGCTGTGTTGGCATTGGCCCACGACGTTTTGATGGTACTTTCTTTCTATACTATTTTAGATGGGGTTTTACCATTCTCATTAGAAATTGGCCAGGATTTTATTGCAGCAATTTTAACAGTAATGGGTTATACCATGACAGAAACTGTTGTTGTGTTTGACCGTATTCGTGAAAAACTTAAAGAAGCTGGTAAAGAAGATTTACATGGTGAAGAACGTAACCAATTAATCAACTTTGCGTTAAACAGTACATTAAGTCGTACGATTTTGACTTCGTTAACTGTGTTCTTCGTGTTATTGGTGATCTTCATTTTTGGTGGCGATAGCATCCGCGGATTTATCTTCGCCTTGTTAATCGGCCGTGTTATCGGTACATATTCATCATTATGTATCTCTACTCCTATAGTAATTGATTTGGGTAGTTCGGAAGAAAAGAAAAAATAAGATCCAGATTCTAACAATGTATAAAACGCCTTCCTGATCAATTGGGAAGGCGTTTTTTTTCAGCCTCACCCTTTGGAAATTCGTGGTATGGAAAGTTTTCCAGCCACCCTCTCCGGACGAGTGGGTTTTGGCAGACTGTGATTTAAACCCATCGGTTCAAACCACATCATTTTGTTTCCTTCTCTCCCGGAGAGGGATTTGCACTAACTTCCCATAACCACAACCGTTAATAGGGTGAGGCTTTATGTTCCTAATCCCCTATCTATCGACGATTGACGTGTACTAGATAACCAATATTACAGACAATAATACGGTGAGGCTTTTTGACAAACAAAACCCGAATTTCTTCGGCACCTTCAGCCCTTTTGTACACTTTATTCGCTGCGCTCCATGCTCGTTTCCATCTGGTTTATTTTAGCCAAAATGTGCTAAAAACCAGCAAAAACCAACTCGGTCATATCAAAGTTATATCTATGTAGAAGCGCTTAAGAAACGGTTTCAAAACCTCAATTTCTAAACCTTTTGGCTATCTTTTTGTTACATTAGTAACAGATAAAGCGATTTAAGATGGATTTACAACTTCCTAAAAGTGAATACCCAAGAGTAGTTATAGTTGGCGGTGGATTTGGCGGGATAGAACTAGCTAAACGATTAAAGAATAAACCTTTTCAAGTAGTTATGCTTGATAAACATAATTATCATACTTTTCAACCTTTACTTTACCAGGTAGCAACAGGCGGATTGGAAGCTGATTCCATTGCATTTCCCTTGAGAAAGATTTTTAAAGGGCAAAAAAACCTAATCTTTAGGGTAACTAAAGTGACGGAAGTAAATGCTGCTGAAAACTGTTTGATGACAGATATAGGAAAAGTGAGTTATGATTATTTAGTAATTGCAACTGGTTCGACCAGTAATTTCTTCGGCAACAACGAAATTGAAGCGAACTCAATGCCTATGAAATCGATTCCAGAAGCTTTAGACTTAAGAAGTCTGATTTTGCAAAATTTCGAGAAATCGTTAATAGAAAAGGATTTAGATAAAAAAAGCGCTCTATTAAACTTCGTGGTAGTGGGTGGAGGCCCAACAGGTGTGGAAACTGCTGGAGCAATTTCAGAACTGAAAAGGCATGTTATTCCTAACGATTATCCAGAAATGGATGTGAGTAAAGTGAACATTTATCTGATTGAAAATTCTCCTGAACTCTTAGGACCAATGTCGCCACAGGCACAACAAAAATCTAAAGAATTCTTAATTAAGATGGGTGTTCAGGTAATGAACGATACCCGTGTTTTAGGTTACGATGGTCATACCCTTTCTTTACAAGATAAGGCACCAATCTTAAGTTCGACAGTAATTTGGAGCGCTGGAGTAAAAGGCGTGGTATTGCCAGGCCTTGATCAAGCGGAAGTGGTTCGTGGTGGAAGATTAAAAACTGATACCCAAAATCTGGTTGTCGGTTATCGAAATATCTATGCCATTGGCGATGTTGCGGCGATAATTGATGAGGCCACTCCAAACGGACATCCTGGAGTAGCTCCAGCAGCTATCCAACAGGGACATCATCTAGCTAAGAACTTAATTAACATCAAGGAAAATAAACCGTTAGAAAAATTTAAGTATTTCGATAAAGGTTCTATGGCTACAGTTGGCCGGAACAAAGCTGTGGTTGATATTGGCAAAATTCGTTTTCAAGGAGTTTTCGCATGGTTTACCTGGATGTTCGTTCACTTGATGACACTTGTGGGATTTAGAAATAAAATTATTGTATTTGTAAATTGGGTTTGGAGTTATTTTAGTTATGATAGAGGAACGAGATTGATTATCAGAACGTTTGCTAAAGACCGGAGTGTCGACTACAGAGCCGAAGTACCCAGCGTAAAGGAGGTTCATTAGTTATTGGTCATTGGTCATTGGTCATTGGTCATTGGTCATTGGTCATTGGTCATTGGTCATTGGTCATTGGTCATTGGTCATTGGTCATTGGTCATTAAAGTAAACTCGATTTGGCGATCACAGTTTTCTCTAATCTTCTTTTCTTTGCGAAAAACTTTGCGCACTTTGCGGTTAATAACAACTAAGCCAAATGAGTAATCAAAAATTCAAACTTGTGGAATGCCCACGTGATGCCATGCAGGGTTTACACAATTTCGTCCCAACGGATTTGAAATCACAATATCTTAATCTTCTCCTTCAGGTAGGTTTCGATACACTCGATTTTGGAAGTTTTGTATCACCAAAGGCTATTCCGCAAATGGCAGATACGGCTCAAGTATTGGACCATTTAGATTTAACTCAAACGTCAACAAAGCTATTAGCAATTGTAGCCAATTTAAGGGGTCTAGAAGACGCTATAAAACATGAACAAATCAATTACTTAGGTTTTCCATTTTCCATATCGGAAACATTTCAGCGACGCAATACAAATTCGAGCATTTCGCAATCGTTAAATACGGTTGAAGGAATGTTATCTCTTTGTGATCAAAACAACAAAACTGCTGTTATTTATCTCTCCATGGGGTTTGGAAATCCTTATGGGGATGAATGGAATTACGAGATTGTAGAAAAATGGGCTGACATTTTAGTTGCAAAAGGCGTTAAAATTCTTTCATTAGCAGATACGGTTGGGGTTTCGACTCCCGAAAAAATCACATCTATCCTTCCAAAACTGATTACAAAATTCAACAAAACTGAAATTGGTATTCATTTGCACTCTACCCCTGTAGAACGATTTGAAAAGATTGAAGCCGCATACCGCTCTGGTGTAAAACGGATAGATTCTGCCTTAAAAGGTTTTGGGGGTTGCCCTATGGCTGCAGATGATCTTACCGGTAATATAGCTACTGAAGATGTAATAAGCTTTTTGAACTCAAAAGGTGAGACACTCCATCTAAATATCGATAAATGGAATCAGGCGATGGCTTTGTCAGGACAAATATTTGGGTAAGCTAATTTGTTGTGCTTTTTCAGTCGGTCGTCATTGCGAGACACGAAGCAATCTTACTACTGGGAGTGATAATGTAAGCTTAATGATTTACATCAAAAGCCTTTAATCAATAGCCAAAGCATTAAGATTGCTTAGTACTTCGCAATGACGACTAGTTAACAACTACACTTTTTTCACCATCTTGAAATGCTGAATTCCTGCCTCTTCAAATTGTTCCCCTTCAGCAACAAAACCGAACTTAGCATATAAACTCATCGCATCTAATTGGGAATTTAAGTAAATATAATGTGCGTCTTCGGGTAAATCAGAAAGCGCTTCTGCAATTAGTGCTCTCCCTACACCCTGACCCCTAAAATCTTGCAACACTGCAAAGCGTTCTAATTTGTAGCCTAAATCCGTTTTGCGCCACCGGCATGCGCCACAAGGTTGGCCATTGTGCGTAGCCAAAAAATGAATTGATTCATCTTCATGCTCCCATTCTAATTCTGGTGGGCAGTTTTGCTCATCAACAAATACAATTTTTCTAATGGCAAATACTTTATCTAAATCTTCGGGGTGGATCACCTTTTGAACCTGTAAGCTCATTATTTTTCTTTTTTAAAGTGTTTATTCAATTTCAATTTCTCCTCATTTAATTCTTTAGCCACATCTATAGAATGTGAGCAGCGAATATCAGCCTCTTTCTTGGCAAGTGCAGCAATGGTTACATAAAAGTGATGTAACTGATCTAATTCTTTTTCACTCAAATCCTCAATATCAACCATCCGGTTACTTGCGCCCTGTTGTGCCGCAATAAGTTCGTTCAATTTAAGCTGGATAGCCTTTCCATCTTTATTCTGTGCTTTTTGGATCAGGAAAACCATTAAGAAGGTGATAATCGTAGTACCAGTATTAATAACCAGTTGCCAGGTTTCAGAATAGTGAAAAACCGGTCCTGTAACTGCCCAGATTACAACAATTGCCGTGGCTGCAATAAACGCAGCAGAGCTACCTGTAAACTTGGTAGCGGCGTTAGCGAAACGTTCAAAAAGGTTATTATTTACTGGCTCGTTAGTTCTATTTATCATCGCAATATGTTTGCTTAAATGTAAAAATAAAAACAAACAAAAGCGCCATAAGTTTTTAAACCTATGGCGCTTCCGTCTAAATATCGAATGATGATTTTTGAATGACTGATTAACTATTTTCAGCTTAAAAAATTCAATTCAACTTATAATTTATCGTTCGCATTGATGCAATTCAAATCTTCGAAAGCAACGGTTAAACGTTTAACAAAAGCTTCTTCAGCTTTACGTAGCCAAACACGTGGATCGTAGTATTTCTTATTTGGTTTATCATCACCCTCAGGGTTACCGATTTGGCCTTGAAGATAAGCCTCATTCTTTTTGTAATACTCTAAGATACCATCCCAGAATGCCCATTGCATATCTGTATCGATATTCATTTTGATAGCACCATAAGAAATTGCTTCTCTGATTTCTTCCTGAGAAGAACCAGAACCACCATGAAAAACAAAGTTGATTGGTTTTTCAGCGCTCAGGTTAAATTTCTCTTTGATAAAGTCTTGAGAATTTTTCAAAATAACCGGTTGTAATTTTACATTACCAGGCTTGTAAACGCCATGTACGTTTCCAAATGCAGCAGCAACAGTAAAGCGAGGAGAAACTTTGCTTAATTCTTCGTAAGCGTAAGCAACTTCGCTTGGTTGGGTATATAATTTCGAGCTATCTACATCGCTATTGTCTACACCATCTTCTTCACCACCTGTAACACCAAGTTCGATTTCGATGGTCATGTTCATCTTCGCCATGCGTGCAAAATATTTTGCAGAAATCTCCATATTTTCTTCAATCGGCTCTTCCGAAAGATCTAACATATGTGATGAAAACAAAGGTTTTCCAGTTTCAGCGAAGAATTTTTCACCGTGGTCTAAAAGGCCATCAATCCAAGGCAACAATTTTTTAGCGGCGTGGTCGGTATGTAAAACCACAGCAACACCATAATGTTCTGCCAATAAATGCACATGTTTAGCTGCCGATACAGCACCTAAAATACATGCTTGCAATTTTTCGTTATCCAAAGATTTACCTGCATAAAACTGCGCTCCTCCATTAGATAACTGAATCATAACTGGCGAATTTACTGCCTTTGCAGTTTCCATTACAGCATTAACCGTGTTTGTACCGGTTACGTTAACTGCTGGTAAAGCAAACTGATGTTTCTTAGCCTGCTCAAATAATTCTTGAACGGCATCTCCGTAAATTACGCCTTTGTAGCCTTTTAAACTCATCTCTTGTTAATTTTATTAAGTTCGAAGTTATAAAAAAAAATTACAATCCAAGCTTTTGTAACAACAGAATTATTTGCCTTACAAGCATATAAGGCCAGTTTAGTGTAATAATAACATTATCCTTAGTGTAAAATTCACACTCTTAACACTAATAGCTTTTTTTTATCCACAGGCTATTACTTAGAATTAAGTTGAAATAGCGCATCAGTAACGCTTAAAACAGTCTGTCGATAAAAATAGTTTGTCAGCGTTACTTTATTAATTTGATAATTTAAATTTGATTATTGGTTAATATCAAACTTGCATATATTTTTCGTTTCTTTGCAATCCAATTCTTTAAAAAATTATATGGCTTGGTTTAAGAGAGAAAATAAAGGTATCATTACCACAACCGAAGAGAAGAAAGAGGCACCAGATGGCGTGTGGAATAAGTGTCCGAATTGCAAAAAACCGCTACATCAGGCAGAGTTACAGGAAAACAAGTACGTTTGCCATTACTGCAACTACCACTTGAGAGTAGGTTCTAAAGAATATTTTGAAGTTTTATTCGATAATAACGAGTTTAAAGAGCTTTTCCCAAATTTAACATCAGGCGATCCTTTAAATTTTAACGATAACAAACCTTATACCGATAGAATTATTGAAAGTCAGGCTAAAACTGGCTTAAAAGATGCTATCCGTGCTGGTGTAGGAAAAATCGAAGGACAGGACTTAGTGATTGCCTGTATGGATTTTGCTTTTATTGGTGGTTCAATGGGTTCGGTTGTTGGCGAAAAAATTGCTCGTTCAATCGATTATAGCATCAAACACAAAATTCCGTTCCTGATGATTTCTAAATCAGGCGGTGCCCGTATGATGGAAGCTGCATTTTCGTTGATGCAAATGGCTAAAACTTCTGCAAAATTGGCGCTGTTAAGTCAGGCTAAAATTCCATACATCTCTTTGCTTACTGACCCTACGACGGGTGGCGTTACAGCATCTTATGCCATGCTTGGAGACATTAACATTGCAGAACCAGGCGCATTAATTGGTTTCGCTGGCCCAAGGGTGATTAAAGAAACCATTAAAAAAGACTTACCGAAAGGATTCCAAACTTCAGAATTTGTTTTGGAACATGGTTTCCTTGATTTTATTGTAGATAGAAGAGCTATGAAAGCTAAAATAGGCGCTTTTATTAAGATGATGAATAATTAATTTGGTTTAATAGCCATTGGTCAATAGTTCACCGGACATTGGTTCATTAGTCATTGGTTCACTATTGCAAACTGACTAATTGATTTAAAAAAAGATATGAAAAGCAGGGCTTGAATAACTTCGGTTATTTCAGTCCTGCTTTTTGCTTGTAGTCCCGATCGAAAAGATCGGGAGCTACCGCGGCAATCAGGTTTAACTAACGGAGAGTTTCCGCTTTATCAACCAGCCAAAAACGAACGAAAATTTGGAGTGTGTTACCGAATGTGATTTACTTAAAATAACCAAATAGATTTGGATTTATTAATTCAGTAAATCGCAACAACTTGTACCTCATGAGTATTAATCCAAGCTACGAATACATTAAACCTGAAGGGTCAATTGCCGATTTTGTGGATCGCTTTTCCTCACTTGAAAATCTATCTGACGCAAACAATGGCGTCATTATTCCAAACGGGAGGATTGATCTACTGTTCTCTAAAACTGTAGACAATCATTTTCAAATCACACTAATGGGACTAGAAACAAAGCCAAAATTGACACCGAAACTCAATGTTTCATCATTTTTTTCCATCAGTTTCACGCCACTTGCTATAGAATACATCTTACGTCATCCCATTGCTGACATATTAAACAGCGGCAAAATATTAGCAAGCAACTTTTGGGATTTTAACGTAGATGACCTCAATAATTTTGGTGAATTTTGTGAAAAAGCATCACATAAAATAAAATTACTTATTTCTAAAGAAGTAGATGAGCGCAAGCGAAACTTATTTCATCTAATTTTTGCCACTAATGGCGAAATGAGCATCAAAGAGCTTTCTGAAAAAGTAGCCTGGAGCGAACGACAAATCAATCGCTATTTTAACCAGCAACTAGGAATTTCATTAAAAGCCTACTGCAATATCCTGCGTTTTCAAGCCTCACTTCCACACATTAAAAACGGACAACTTTCTCCCCAGCTGAACTTTACCGATCAATCGCACTTTATCAAAGAAATAAAAAAACTTTCCGGCGTCTCTCCGAAAGAGTTATTCAAAAATCAAAACGACCGTTTTTTACAATTTTTAGTTTACGACAAGAAATAATTTTGTAGCATAAATTTTAAATTATGTTACTACAAAATAAATCAATTGCCATTATTGGCGGTGGTCCCGGAGGACTGACACTAGCCAGACTCTTAGCACTTAAAGGTGCAGATATTAAAGTTTACGAAAGAGATTTCGATAAAAATGCACGAGTACAAGGTTCTCCGCTTGATCTGCACGACGAGTCTGGTTTGGCGGCGCTTCGCAAAGCAAATCTATTGGAAGAGTTTAAAAATAATTTTCTTCCAGGAGCCGACAAAAAACTCATCATGAATGAACAGGCTGAAATACTTTTTAGCGATCATGACTATAAAGTCGAAGAAAATTTTGAGAACGAACACTTCCGTCCAGAGATAGATCGCGGTGTACTAAGAAAAATTTTGTTAGCATCTATAGATCCTTCTACTATCATTTGGAACAGTCACTTTATTGCTATGGAACAAAAAAACGATGGTTGGATGCTACATTTCGAAAACAAGGCGTCTGTATATGCCGACGTTGTGATTGCCGCTGACGGAGCCAATTCAAAAATCCGTCCTTACGTTACAAATATTAAACCATTTTATTCTGGTATCACTATGCTAGAAGGAAATATTTACAACGCGGAAAAAGCAGCTCCAAATATTTTTAAGCTATTAAGAGGTGGAAAAATCATGGCTTTCGGAAATGAGAAAAACATACTAATGGGTCAAAAAGGCAATGGAGAGATTGGCTTTTATGCTAGTTTTAAAACTGATGAAAACTGGGCCAAGAATAATGGACTGAATTATAGCGATAGAGCCCAAATGTTAGATTGGTTTAAGGCAAATTATACCGAATGGAGTAATATTTGGGGCGAATTATTTGAAAGTACAACCGTCCCATTTATTCCACGTCCAATTTATTGCATGCCTTTAGATCAAAAATGGAAGTCGCTATCCAATCTAACTTTAATTGGAGATGCAGCACATGTTATGCCTCCATTTGCCGGAGAAGGCGTAAATATGGCCATGCTTGATGCTCTCGAATTAAGCGAACATTTAACATCTAACCAGCATCAAACTTTACTTGAGGTTATTTCTACCTATGAAAGTAGCATGCTTAACCGAGCGGCCATTGTGTCGAAGGAATCGCTTGATAATGGTTTTTTAATGCATACTGAAAATTCGCTAAATGATATGTTGAGTTTCTTTTCAGCACATTAACAACCAAAACATAAGATAGCAGACTTACGCGACTGGACTTAACTTTGCAACATTTCTATTAAAAAGGCTTCAAAACCGACTTATTACCTAATTTAGAAGTCTATTATAAACAGAATAAGCCTGCAAATGAACCTACCATAACAATAAATTATGGTAACTCCATCTGACAACCTAAAAAATAAATATATACAGATGAATAAAAAACTACTTTTGCCAACATTACTCCTCTTCACTTCCTCTTTTGCTTTTGCACAAGACAAAAAGTTAATCGACAACATTGTAAAAGAAGTAAATGAGAACTCACAATTAGAAAAACTAGCGCATGAGCTTTTAGATGTGGTTGGGCCGCGTTTAGTGGGTTCACCGCAAATGAAACAAGCGAATGATTGGGCGGTAAAGAAATACAGCGATTGGGGAATCTCTGCCAAAAATGAAAAATGGGGCGAATGGCGTGGATGGGAAAGAGGTGTTACGCATATCGATTTGGTTAGTCCGCGGTTAAGAACTCTAGAAGGCACGCAACTAGCCTGGAGTCCATCAACCAATGGGAAAGCGATCAATGCTGAAGCCGTAATTCTACCTGCAATTACCGATTCTGTTTCTTTTCAAAAATGGTTACCAAACGTAAAAGGCAAATTGGTTCTCATTTCTATGAATCAAATTTCTGGCAGACCAGAGAAAAACTGGGAAGAATTTGCAACAAAAGATTTATTCGAAAAATATAAAAAGGAAAAAGCAGAAGCATTAAAGGTATTTGCAGCAGGCATCGCTAAAACAGGGCTAAATGCAAAAGCACTGGCACTTGCCATCGAAAATGCAGGGGCTGCTGGAATTATCATCAATAATTGGTCGCAGGGTTTTGGTGTAGATAAAATTTTCGGTGCCAATACTACAAAAATCCCAACTCTAGATTTGTCGGTTGAGGATTATGGTTTAGTTTACCGTTTAGCACAAAGTGGGAATAAGCCCATGTTAAAAATTGAATCTGCGTCTAAGGAACATGGTGTAGTACCAACATTCAATACTATTGCAGAAATTAAAGGCAAGCAAAAGCCAAAGGAATATGTGATGCTATCGGCCCACTTCGATTCGTGGGATGGTGCCAGCGGTGCAACTGATAATGGTTCTGGAACAATTATGATGATGGAAGCGATGCGCATTTTGAAGAAATTTTATCCAAATCCGAAACGCACCATTTTGGTTGGTCATTGGGGAAGTGAAGAACAAGGATTAAATGGCTCGAGAGCTTTTGTAGAAGATCATCCGGAAGTTGTTGGTAATTTGCAAGCATTATTCAATCAGGATAATGGTACAGGACGTGTGGTTAACATAGGTGGCCAAGGTTTTGCAAAATCAAAAGATTACATTACCCGTTGGTTAGCGGCTGTACCAGATACGATTAAAAACCAAATTAAAACTAGTTTCCCTGGCACCCCTGGAGCAGGTGGTTCTGATTTTGCATCTTTTGTAGCTGCAGGAGCATTAGGTTATTCGCTAAGCTCTACAAGCTGGGATTACGGAACATATACGTGGCATACCAATCGCGATAGCTACGACAAATTGGTATTTGACGAAATTCGAAGCAATGTAATTCTAGCTGCGATTATGGTTTATATGGCTTGTGAAGATCTTGAAAAAACTTCGACAGAGAAAGCAACGGATTTACCAGTAAACGAGCGAACCGGAAAGCAAGTTACATGGCCTGAGGCGAGAAAAGCTACCAGAAAAGGCGGTTTATAAGCAACTAAGAGCTAAAGAGAGCATTCAAAATGGATGCTCTTTTTTGTTTGATATGGATATGTTAATCCGTTTCCTTCAACAATAAACCCGATAAAGTGGAAGTACTTTTTTGTAGCCTATATTTAAAATATTGCTTCGTCGTTCGCCCATGGGATTAACGAAGGGCTGCAAGCTGACAAAAGTTAAAAAAGATTGAAACGATAGCGGGACTTTCGGAACCGAAGAACTACTACAAGTGCTTTCCAAATTAAATCGTTAGAAAAAGGTTTCTAAGTAGTAACGGAGAGATAAGTGCTACTCTTCTTTTTTCTTAAATTTATAAAACAAATAACCCAGAAACGGCAAAATTAAGATGCTACCTAACAATAAGGCTACGCCCAAACTATAAATCGTTTTTGGTGGACCAATCGCCTCAAACAACGAAATGGCATCACCATTTTTCAAGAGTATAAAATTTGGAAAGTGTGCGTAACTAATGGCCAACAAAATCATTGTTACCTGAAAGCCAGCTAAAACTCTCAAAGTTTTTGTTTCTCCTTTTATCAGAAGATACCATAATAAAATGAGCGACAGACTTGCTAAAATAATAGAAGCAAGACCAACTGTATTTTTGAAAACCCAATCGATTAGTGGAATACCATCAAACTGCGCTGCAATGAAAACCATTGCCCCAAATACGACGGCAGCAATATTCATGTACTCTGCTTTTTTAATAAACCTTCGCTTATCTTGTTCATCGTCGGTTTCGCCAATCAGGTAAATGGCTGCAAGGAAGCCACATAAAGCGACAGTAAATAAGCCGACGGATATAGAGAACCAATTTAACCAACTCCAAACGTAGGCAGTTAAAAAATCTTTAGCATTAAGATCAATGTGGCCAGAAATTACACTGCCTGCGATGATTCCTAAAAATAAAGGCGTTATGAAACTGGAGTACCTGAAAATTCGGTTGTAAAGCCATTGCATGTCATCCTTAATCGCATCGTAATGGCGGAATACAAAGGCCGTACCGCGGGCGATAATTCCAATGAGCATGATTAACAATGGGATATGGAGATGCACAGACATGGTGGTATAAATGTATGGAAAACCCACAAAGAGAATTACAATTGCGATGATTAGCCACATGTGATTTGCCTCCCAAACAGGACCAATAGCCTGATACATTGTTTTCCTGGTTCTACTTCTATTCTTTGTAGAGGTAAAGAGTTCGATAATCCCGGCACCAAAATCAGCACCTCCCAATAAGAAGTACAGCAAAATAGCCAGACATAAGAAGGTAACTACAACATATTCCATATTATGATTTCAAATCGTGGCTATCAGATTTATCGTAAACAACGGGCACCATTTTAATCTGCCTGTAAAGGAGAAAAGTAACTACAATGCTTAACGAGATATAAATTGCTGAGAAAATGTAAAATGAATAAGCAATACCGGGCATAGGCGTAACAGCATCTTTCGTACGCATGATTCCATAAATAATCCATGGTTGTCTTCCTACTTCAGTTACCACCCAGCCAGCTTCTAAGGCGATGTAGCCCAAAGGAATAGATGCTACGAAGAGTTTAAGCAGCCAGCGTTTATCTATTACTGATCGCTTTCTGATCATATTGATAAAGAAAATCACTGAAATAAGAGCCAAGAGCGTACCGATACCCACCATAATTTGAAAGGCATAATGCGTAATCGCGACCGGTGGATGTTCATTTTCAGGAATTTGATCTAAGCCCTTAACCTCTGCATGAAAATCGCCATGCGCAAGGAAACTGAGCGCACCAGGTATTTTTATCGCTCCCTTTACAGTTTTATCTTTTTCGTTAACAATTCCTCCGATTAATAGCGGCGCTGGTTTCTCTGTTTTATAAAGCGCTTCCATCGCAGCAAGTTTTGCAGGCTGTCTTTCAGCTACATCTTTCGCAGAAATATCTCCACTCAAAGGTTGCAATATAGCTCCAATACAAGCAAAAACAGCCGCAATTCTAAATGCTTTGAAATGAAAATCTCTGTTTTTATTCCGTAAGATCATAAGCGCGTGTACGCCCGCAACTGCAAAACCTGTAGCCGTAAAAGCAGCTAAACACATATGCAAAGCTTGCGAAAACCATGCCTTGTTAAACATAGCTTGTATAGGGTCGATATTCAAGTACCTGCCATTTACAAAGTCGAATCCTGCAGGGCTGTTCATCCAGGCATTTGCAGCAACAACCAATATTCCTGAAGCCAGGCCGCTAACACCAACAACTACCCCAGTAAACCAATGAAACCATTTATTTAGCTTATTCCAACCGTAAAGAAAAAAGCCTAATGCAATGGCTTCGATAAAAAATGCCGTACCTTCCAGAGAGAAGGGCATCCCGAAAATAGGCCCTGCATGTTCCATAAATCTTGGCCATAACAAGCCCAGCTCAAATGATAACATCGTGCCAGACACGGCACCCGTGGCAAAAAAAATGGCAACTCCCTTACTCCAGGCTTTTGTTAGGTTTTTGTAGACTTCCTGATTGGATCGTAGCCACTTATAGTGAGAAACCGCCATGAAAAACGGCATCACCATTCCGATACAAGAAAAAATAATATGAAAGCCCAGGGAAAGAGCCATTTGCGAACGTGCCGCTAAAAAATCATCCATATCTGATATTGGATTTGAATAGACAAATATAACAGATAAGAGGTAGCTTTATATAGTTAACAAATGGCTATCTCCTTATTTTTCAAATATAGAATGTTTATAAATTGGAAAAAGATTTGGCAAAATTAAGCCGCAGATTTGTAGGTGAATTTTAAAACATCTAAATCTACGGCAAAAATTTTAAACGCCTTTTAGCTCATCATAAGCAGCTGTTAAACTTCGTTGAATACCTTCTCCTTGCCATTCCGGAGCATTTGGTATTGCAGTTGCTTTTAATATATCTTCTTTTGATTTACCTGCCTTTATTTCAGCACCGACAAAACTTAGTAGATTTTGAAGATAATTTTGAAATGCCTTGATATCCGCTTTGTTTCCAGTAACTTTTTCTGGCTCACGGCTATGGCCAAAGATAAATAAGGTATCGTTATCAAACTGATTATGTATTTTTTCTAAAGCAGTAACCCAATTGCCGATATGAGCACCATTTTCTCTATCGATATAAGGATATTTTCTATTGGAAACCAGGTCGCCGACATGAACGATGTTTGCATTTTCAAAATGGTAAACAGCGTCGCCATTTGTATGGGCAGAACCATAGTAGTAAGCACTAATCTTTTCATCGCCCACAGGTGCTTTCCAACCGGTACCGAATGTAGTATCTGGCAACAATTGTTTATCTAAACTATTTGCTTTCTCTGCCCCTCTTTTCTGATTAACAAGCGAGTTTTGATGCGCCACTACTTTTTCCGCCAAACCTTTGAAAGCGATGTTACCCGCGGTATGATCGCTATGATGGTGCGTGTTGATTAAATATTTAAAAGGTTTTTCGCCAAGTTTTTTCAATTCTTCGATAACATGCGGTGCCGATGTTGGAAACTGCGCATCAACAACAAAAAAGCCATTTGATGAATTTAACCAGCCTATAGTTCCACCCTGCTCGGTGAAAATGCCGACGTTGTTTCTCAATGGCTTGAAGTTATATGCCCGCAACATTTCTTGCTGAGCGAAAACATCCGCTTTATAAATTGAGAGCAAGGCCATTGCCAATGCAGAATTTTTAATAAAATTTCTTCTTTCCATTTTTTTAATCAACATAAAAAGCCACAACAATGCTGTGGCTTAAATTTAAAAATTTATACGCTAAATACCAATGCGCTAAATGCCAGAACCTGGTGTAGTGCCTGGCTCGTGACCTGGTCCAAATGCATTGTTCTTTCGGTTTTTATCCTTTTCGAATAAATTCGTAGCCTGTTTAGAAGATTTATTATTGTCAAGAGAATCATGCTCTCTTACATCTTCAACTTCTTTATCTAGTAAGTCATTCTGAATAACTTTTCCCTTTTCTTTATTAGTTTCCATAGTATTTCAAATTGATGTACTAATGCAACAAGCGAAAATGGAATATTGTTTTTTTTAGTTCTTTAAGGAATCATTTTGACACAAGATACCCACTCCTTTCAATTGAAAAGTTTTATTTGCTTTAAATTTGAACTTACAGCATTGAACCTGACAGCTTTCTCAACTCGTGAATACAACCAAAAGAATTGAATTTACGTTTATGAATTTTGTTAAAATGATGCGATGACTCAAACGAAAACGGTGATAAGATGAATTTGTAAATATGCTTTCTGCTGTCTGATGTGTTCAGATTCTCGGTGTTTGCTACTTGAGCATTAGTTTTTTGATTTTCCATAACGATAAATTTATAAAAGCAGGCTGCTTTTGAGTGTGAATTAAATTTTCGAAAAATGCATTTGTCTCTCTATCGAAGAAATTTCTGCAAAGCTGTTTACTAATTGCTTAACCTTATCCTAAAGAGATATTTGATAAGATTTCGTTGAGGAACTCATGTCTCTTGGCTGTTGGATAGCCTTTATCTTAATTAAATGTAAGTTTTTGTTTTGAGATTTGCAAGGGATTTAGAAATTGACGTTGACTGACGTCAACAGTAATGAAATGCAACTAACTTAGAACTAAAGCTATTAATATCATTGCCGTTCTGCTTCAGCAGGCGGATTTGAAAATTTAATACCTTTCCCAAGCACTCAAACCTATGTTAAATAAACCTGATTGCCATGGAAACCAAAAGCTTTTTCTGCTTTGGTTGGAATAAAAAGCAGGACTAACCTTAATCAATGAGCTGCATTTGCTTTCTAAAAAAAACGCCAAAAAAAAGTCTCGAATTGCTCCGAGACTTTTTCCTATTTGGTTACTGATATTTTTAGGCTAAAGCATTTTGCTTTACCACCATTTTAACTTTATCAATTACGTAATCCAGTTCCTCTTTAGTAGTATATTTACTGAAAGAAAAGCGAACTGATGGACGATTTGGGTCGGCTTTGATGCCATTTAAAACGTGAGAACCAATGTTCGAGCCTGAAGAACAAGCGCTGCCGCCAGAGGCACAAATTCCATTGATATCCAAATTAAACAACAACATATCGGCCATGTCCATTTCTGGAAATGACACATTTAAAACAGTATAAAGACTCTTGTCTGCATCTGTTTCTCCGTTGAAACCAATTCCCGGAATCTCTGCAATCAATTGTTCTTTTAGATAATCTTTCAACCCCTGAATGTGGCTTTGATGCTCTGCCATTTCTGCATAGGCAATTTCCAATGCTTTGGCCAGACCAACAATGCCGTAAACATTTTCGGTACCACCACGCATGTTACGCTCTTGTGCACCCCCATAAATCATCGGTGGAATTTTGATATTGCTATTTACATACAAGAAACCCACCCCTTTCGGACCATGTAGCTTATGTGCCGCACATACAATGAAATGGGCTTTTAATTCACGCACATTGTGTACGTAATGCCCCATGGTTTGCACTGTATCGGCATGATAAATGGCGTTATATTTTTCGCAGATATCGCCAACTTTAATCATATCGGTTAAAGTACCCAATTCGTTATTTGCATGCATTAGCGATACAAAAGTGCGATTATTGTTTTGCAATAACTCTTCCAGGTGGGCATAATCTACATTGCCTTTTTCATCAATATTTACGAAACTTAATTTATCAATTTCGCCATTTTTAAGCATCGTATTTAAGGTATGTTCTACCGCGTGATGCTCTATTTTAGAAGTGATGGCATGCTTAATTCCATAAGCAGAAATGCCACACCGGATAGCAGTATTATCAGCTTCGGTACCTCCAGAAGTGAAAAATATTTCGGAAGGTGATGCACCTAAAAGACCAGAAACCGTTTTACGAGCTTTTTCTACCAGCGTTCTAACCTCTCTTCCTAGTGCATGAATAGCAGATGGATTGCCAAAATGGTTTTCCATTACATTGGTCATTTCAGCAATTACGTCTTTATCCAATGGCGTTGTAGCTGCATTATCTAAATAAACTCTTTTCATGTACTAGTTTAATTTAAGTATTTCTTTGATGTCTGAAATAATTTTGTTCGCTAAATTTTCTGCTGTGGCTTCGTTCTCCGCCTCGCTATAAATGCGGATAATTGGCTCGGTATTAGATCTGCGCAAATGAACCCAGGTTTTATCGAATTCGATTTTTAACCCATCGATAGTGCTATAAGGTTGGTTTTTGTACTTTTCTTCAACCTGCTTTAACAAATTATCGATATCCATTTCTGGTGTAAGGGTAATTTTATTTTTTGAAATATGATATTGTGGGTAACTGCTTCTCAACAATGAAATAGATTTTCCGAATTTGGCTAAATGGGTTAAAAATAATGCAATACCAACCAAAGCATCTCTGCCGTAATGCGATTCTGGATAGATAATGCCGCCATTACCTTCGCCCCCAATAATTGCATTGGTTTCTTTCATTTTGTTAACTACATTCACCTCGCCAACCGCTGATGCATTGTATTCAGAACCAGCTTTTTCAGTAACATCTCGTAACGCCCTTGTAGAAGAAAGATTCGAAACGGTATTTCCTGGCGTATTTTTCAACACATAATCGGCAACGGCAACTAAGGTATATTCCTCACCAAACATGCTTCCATCTTCATTCACAAAACATAAACGATCCACATCTGGATCAACCACAATACCTAAATCGGCATTTTGCTTTTGTACTTCTTTTGAAATCTCAGTTAAATTTTCAGGAAGCGGCTCAGGGTTATGTGGAAAGTGACCGTTAGGCTCGCAATATAGTTCGGTAACTCTTGTTACGCCCAAGGCTTTCAACAAAGCAGGAATAAAAATTCCGCCTGTCGAGTTTACACAGTCAATAACAACCTTAAAATCAGCTTTTTTGATGGCTTCTACATCAACCAATGGTAATGCTAAAACCTTATTTATATGTTTCTGCAGGTAAGTATCATTTTGAATAACCTTACCTAATTGATCCACCTCCGCAAATTCAAAACTTGCACTTTCTGCTAAATCGAGCACTTCTTTTCCATCTAAATCGCTGATAAATTCTCCATCTGCGTTTAGCAACTTCAGGGCATTCCATTGTTTCGGGTTATGGCTTGCGGTTAAAATAATTCCTCCTCCTGCTTGTTCATCCGGAACTGCAACTTCTACTGTTGGTGTTGTTGAAAGGCCTAAATCGATTACCTGAATCCCTAATCCTTGAAGGGTTCCAATAACCAAATTGTTCACCATTTCGCCCGAAATACGTGCATCGCGACCTAATACGATTCGTTTGTTTCCTGTTTTTTGTACTACCCAGCTACCAAAAGCCGCTGTAAATTTTACTATATCTATCGGAGTTAAGCCGTTTCCAGCTTGTCCGCCAATGGTTCCTCGTATTCCTGAGATCGATTTTATTAAAGTCACTTTGTGTATTTTATTTGAAGCTCAAAAATAAGAAAAAAAACAAGATAGCAGCTATTTTAGGCAGCCCTGGCTTGTTAATTTACATTGTATTTATATCTATTTATACGATATATTTAATAGAAATTCGGTTAAGGTTTTAGTCAAACGTGAGATTGGTTTTTATTTTTTTTTGGAAAGCAAGAGTACTAGTGCATCTGTTTCTGCAGTCCCGCCATTCATTACAATCTTTTTCAAACCTCTGTCATTCTGAGGTACGAAGAATCTGTTCATCGGTTGCAGATGCTTCGTGCCTCAGCATGACAGTATATTCAAGGTTGCTGCAGTAAAAAAGTATTTCCATTACTGTCGGGTTTGGAGGAATCAAGAATTTGAGGGAAAACTAATAACTGCTGCCGTCATTGCGAGGCAAGAAGCAATCTTACTACTTAAACTTTGTCTTCGTTTAACCAAAAGCTTTAAGATTGCTTTGTGCCTCGCAATGACGATTGATCTAAAACAAACCTTTCTTTCTAAACCTGACAACAGCGGCAGCCCCGAGTTTTCCTACGAGGGCTACAGCGAATGGCAGGACTGCAAATCCCGATAGAAATGTGAATGCCGATTTCCAAAACAAAATCATTTTAACAATTATAAATTGCGTCGCTGTGAAATTAATGTACTTTGTTTATCTCAATTTTATCTAAGTTTGCAAATTCCAAAACAAAAAGGCTTTTTATATGCAACGTAAGTGGTTTCAATATTGGTTTAATTCGCCATATTATCATATTCTTTATCAACAAAGAAACGATGCAGAAGCCGAATTTTTCATCGATAAGTTAACAGAATATCTTAGTCCGGCGGCCAATTCGAAAATGCTTGATATTGCTTGTGGGAAAGGTAGGCATTCTATTTATCTCAATAAAAAAGGCTTTGATGTTACAGGAATCGATTTATCAGAACAAAGCATAAAATACGCCAGGCAATTCGAAAACAATAAACTGCATTTTTTGGTGCATGATATGCGTAAATTGTTTTATATCAACTATTTTGATGTTGCGTTAAACTTATTTACCAGTTTTGGTTATTTTGATACCGAGAAAGAACACGTAAATGCGCTTAAAACGTTTAGAAAATGTTTAAAAACCAATGGAACCCTGGTTATAGATTATTTTAACACAGAAAAAATCGTTCGAAATTTAAATCATTGCGAAATTAAATCGCTTGATGGCATTGCTTTTAATATCACTAAAAATGTAGTGGAAGGGAAGATTATCAAAAAAATAAATTTCGATGATAAGGGCAAAACATACAATTTCGAAGAGCGGGTTCAGGCTTTTAGTTTTGAAGATTTTGAGCGTATGTTAACCAAAGCAGGCCTGGTGGTTCAAAAAGCTTTCGGGAGTTATGCGCTCGACAATTTCGATGAATGCAACTCCGATCGTTTAATTTTAATTTGTAAAAAGGCATGATAGAAAGCATACAGCAATTTGATGTTGAGCTTTTTCTGAAAATCCACCGTGGACTTTCTAATGGCTTTTTCGATTGGCTGATGCCTTTAATGCGCAATCGTTTTTTTTGGTCGCCGCTGTATATTTTTATTATTGTTTTCTGCATTAAGCAGTACAAAAAACAAGGATACTACATTATTGGAATGGTACTTTTTACCTTCGCCACAGGCGATCTGATCGCATCTCGTTTAATAAAGCCGTTTGTGGCCCGTGTAAGGCCTTGCAATGATTTCAGTTTGGCAAATGATATTATTCACCGGGTGCCATGCGGCAGTGGATTAAGCTTTCCATCAGCCCATGCTACCAATCATTTTGCTATTGCTGTGTTTTTAATTTGCGTATTTTACAGTCGCTGGAAGCCTATTTTGCCTCTTGGACTATTTTGGGCAGCAATAATTAGCTTTGCACAAGTTTACGTGGGCGTTCATTACCCGATAGATGTAACTACAGGTGCACTATTGGGAACTTCAATTGGTTTTATCTGTTCGAGAATATTTAAAAAATTACAACCCGAATTTTAATGGAAGCTTGGAAATTTGCCGTACTTTTTTTCTGCGCTTTTTTAGGCGGCTCGGCCATTTTTTTGGTCAAAAGTGATAAATCAAAATTACTGAAATTAATCCTTTCTTTCAGTGGCTCTTACCTATTTGCTATTACAGTTCTGCACCTTATACCCGACGCCTATAGCGGGCCCGACAAAGGCGAAATTGGTATCTTTATATTGGTAGGTTTCTTATTGCAGGTTTTTTTAGAGCAGTTTTCTGAGGGTGTAGAACACGGGCATATCCATAAACACCACGATGGAAATGTTTTTCCGTTCGGAATTATGATTAGCCTTTGCCTGCATGCTTTTTTAGAAGGTATGCCACTTGCCAAAGATCAGCATAACGAACTTATTTTTGGAATCTCATTACACCACATTCCAGCGGCATTTGCTTTGGCAAGCATTTTAATGCAAAACCATTTCAAAAAAGGAAGTATCATCATGTATTTGATAATTTTCGCCGTGATGGCCCCTCTTGGCTTTTATGTAAGTGTTGGTTTGAGTAACGGAACCATTGGAGGTATCGATGCTTATTTCAACAAAATTATGGGAATTGTAATTGGCATTTTCCTACATATTTCCACTACGATTTTATTCGAATCGAGTGCAGACCATAAAATTAACACCCGAAAAATGATTGCTGTTCTACTGGGAATTGGCGTAGCATTAATTGGTTTCTTTGCCGGGCATTCACACTAGCATTTCCAATTTGGCAAGGTTTTATCTGAAAATATTCAGTATATTAGAACATGGAAGAAGTTGTAAATGAGCCAAATGTAGAATACAAAAAAAGGCATTTCACTGTTACTGAATACCTAGAGATGGAAAAGGCATCACAAGAAAAGCATGAGTATTTTCAGGGCGAAATATTTTCAATGGCTGGCGCAAGCACAAATCATAATGAGATTTTCACCAATATCTTTTTAGAAATTGGAGGTAAGCTGAAAGGTAAACCGTGCCGCCCTTATGGCAGCGATCTTCGTACTCAGATAACAGCAAATGGTTTATTCACTTATCCTGACATTTCAATTTATTGTAATGGCTTAAACCAAAGTGATATTGATAAAGAAAGCTTTGTTGAACCCACAGTAATTATCGAAATACTTTCTCCATCGACAAGGGATTATGATAGAGGTCATAAATTCGACCTTTATAAGGATATTCCAACGCTTAAAGAATATATTCTTATTGATTCAGAAGCTATATCAGTTGAGGCTTTTTACTTAAACGAAAAACAAAACTGGGAACTGATTGAATACAAACAAATTGAAGACACCGTTAAGTTTGTTTCAATGGGTTTTGAGGTAGCTTTGAGTGATATTTACAATCGAGTTCGGTTCTAAAACTTAAAATCTAAAAAATTACTTTTTCTCTTTCTTCTTCCCATAACCCCAGGGACAATGTTTACACTTGTTCTTACAACAATATCCACGTTTTAAATGATATGCCGCTGTGAAAACCATTAATCCGTCTTCGTTAAAATAAAAGTCTTCGCCCTCTTTCATAATTAATGAGTGAATGATTGAATTTTGAATGAGTGAATGTTTGTAATCATCATAATTTTAAAAATCCTTAAATACTAAAATACCTGATCCTTAGTTTAGTATTTTTACCTCCAGCTTACCAATGAAATATTCTTTTAAGTGATTGCCATCTCCATGCAAGGTCCAAACCTGTTTCGGTTGAACTTTTTTAATAGTTTCTAAAATCGCATCCCAATCTGCATGATCGGAGATGTAAAGAGAAATTCCATTTTGTTGTTGCAGATTCTTCCAACCCGACGCAAAAGCCCGAACAACATTTATCGCTTTGTGGTAACTATGAAAAACCATCGGCGGAACAATATAAACCTGGTGCTCATGATTATTCTTCATCACCTTTCTATCATAAATTTTATAGTTACCAATTTTCATCCCGAAGTCTTCGTAAATTTTAACAAAGGGCATAATACTATGGTGAACCATCACATTTTTTGTAGGACAATGTTCACTTAACAACTGAATAATACGCTGACTTTTCCCTAAAGCATAGGCACCCAGCATAATATTAGCTGAAGTTTCGTTCAGTTTCATAATTTCATCAACCGGAGAAGGGTGCTTGGTTTCGGGGTTGGCGAACGTGCTTTCCGTAATTAAAACATCTGCCTTCACAAACTCGAAAGGCTCGCAAGTAGCATCTGGCTCTATTTTATAATCCCCTGTGTAAAGGTATTTTACATCTTGATATTCCATTAAAACCTGCGCTGAACCTAAGATATGCCCTGCAGAATAGAATGTGATGGCTACATCCTTAATTTTAAACGTTTCATGGTATTTTTTGAGATGAAAATCTACCGCCGCAAATTTACGGTAACGGTGTTTCATAAAGCTTTCTGTTGCAGCAGTGCAGTAAACATTCTGACTTCCACCGATAGCGTGGTCGCCATGCGCATGAGAAACCACCGCATCATTTACAGGTTGTTGTGGGTCTAAGTAAAAATCGCCATAAACACAATATAAACCTGTTGGCGTGATGGTGATAAAATCGTCTAAAATCATGACCAGGATATGTTGGATTTGGGGATAAGGCAGGATTTTAGGCTATTACACATATTATTAAGAAATGATTTGATAAAATATTTGAGATGCATATTAACTACGCTGATTGGCGGCCCGGTTTAAAAACTCTTTATGGAGCGCAAGAACTTGTTCAATAATAGAATTTGTTTCATCATTCATGATAAAATGATTGGCCATTTTAGCTTTTTCGGCATCACTCATTTGCTTGTCCATCCTTGCTTTAACCTGTTCTGCAGTACTATTGTCGCGTTGCATCACACGGTTTATTTTCACATCCGTTGCCGCAGTAACCAAAATTGTTGTATCGCACATTTTATAAGAACCACTTTCGAAAAGCAAAGCAGCTTCTTTTAACGTGTAAGGAGCTTTAGGATTCACATTGGCTTCCCACCTATCAAAAGCCCTAAAAACTGCAGGATGAACTAAGGCGTTTAACTTCGCCAATTCGGCTTCATTATTAAACACAATACCTGCGATGTGTTTGTTGTTTAGCTTTCTGTCTTCGAAATAACTTTCCTCACCAAAGGTTAATTTTATAGCTTCAATAAGCAATTCATCTTCAACCATCATACTTTTGGCTTCAGTATCGGCATAAAAAACCGGGATACCCAAAACCTCGAAAACCTTACAGACTGTTGTTTTGCCACTACCAATTCCACCTGTTATCCCAACTTTATACATTATTTTTCTACTACAAAATCTATTTTCGATGGGCTTACACTAATCAGTTTGCAATAATCCGGAAACTCAGTAATTTTTACTGCAAACTGGCGATGGTTTAGGTTTTTCCATTCATCAACATCAATGGTTGCCGTAATAAAATTTGCATCAACTTGCGCATAACTGCCCAAGGCAACCAAAAACGTTACCTTAACTTTCTTTGGATAAAGCTTTATACTATTATAATTTCTGTTATTTAATATCTTTAACGGCACCTCAACAGTTTTCTCGGTAAACTCATCAACTGTAAGTTTTACTTCGGTTGATGATGGATAAATACTTACGTTTTTATGGATACTATGTTGGAGACCAATTCGAGCTGTGGTACTGTTCTGTAAATTATTTATTTTTAAAGTATCTGTAGGCCAAGCAACTATTTTGCTTAATTCTTCTTGTGGCCCGGCTACAGTGACTGTTTTTGGGTTAAGTATTACCTCACTCGCCAATCCATACTGTTTATGAAACGCCAGTTGACTTACCAATTTTATATTAACTTTTTTAATGATCTGCTTTGTAAAATCGAAATACAAGGTATCTGGCTTAACCGAGATCACCTTTTGTGCACTTCCTACTTGTTTGTTGATATTGTAAAGCTGATCGGATAGAACCACAAAGTCCCTTGCGTTTAGTTGACTCAAATTAACTGAAATTGATGGCGGACTAATCCTTAATCGGGCAAAGACAAGTTGCCAACCTGTGCCTTCCACCTCTAAATCTAATGTATCAGTTTGTAAAGGATAAAAAGCTCTTTTAGCAGGTTTATTTTTGAATACAATAACCGTTTTCGCTATGTAATTGTATTTGTTATTCAATGCCATGAAGAGCCAAGCCGCTATAGCCAAAAATAAACAGGCTAATAGTGTTAAAACACGTCGTCTTTCAATTTTAGTTAATCTAATAAAGGGCATATTATAAATTAAACAACTTACCGCATCATTTGTGCTCGATAAAGCAATTCTTCCAAATGTAACAATTTATTAATTCCTATATAATAAAAGAAAACGGAATTTGAAAAGAGGTTTTCTATATTAGCATCATCAATCTGAATTATGAAAAAAAACATCTTATTACTGCTGCTCTCCGCATTATCATGTTATGCATTTAGCCAAAAACGTTCAAACGTTTATTATTTTAAAGATGGGGTTCCTGTAAAAAACAATGAATCAGCCGATTACCGAAGGGTTATTCAAGAACCAGACTCTGGATCTAAATTTTATAACCTTTACGAGTTTTACGCAGATAATACGGATAAAACAATTGGCAAGCTATCTAAATTTGAACCCAATCTGGTTTATGAGGGAGAGCTTAAACGCTTTAGTAAAAAAGGAATTTTGATTGAAAAAACTAATTATCTTAATGGCAAGCCAACTGGCGAATCATCATCATATTATGCTAATGGGCAGTTGGCAAGAGTTATTCTATACGATGATGTGGATAAATCTGATAAACAGAAACGTTCTGCTTTCAAAGTGATTTCGGGTTTCGATTCGTTAGGAAATCAGTTTATAAAAGATGGCAACGGACGTTTAAATATGAATAAACGTGAAGAAGGAGATTATGTGAATGGTTACAAAGATGGTGAGTGGAAAGGCAAAATAGGTAAAGATAGCTATGTTGAGAGATATAAAAATGGATATTTTGTTGACGGTATTACAACATTTGAAAACGGAGAGACGAAAAAGTATAAAACCGAAGAAGAAAAGCCAGATTATCCGGGTGGAATAACTGAATTCTACAGGTATTTATCCAAAAATCTTAAATACCCATCTGAGGCGCTTAGAAATAAGATCTCTGGAAAATTATTTATCAGTTTTGTTATTGAAAAAGACGGAAAATTATCTAACTATAAGTTTAAAAACGACCTGGGTTATGGAACCAGGGAAGAAGCCATCCGTGTTTTGAACGAGTGCCGCAATTGGAACCCCGGTTTACAACATGGCATTCCAGTAAAGGTTTCGTACAATATTAATATCAACCTGGCGCAACAATAACAAACAAAAAAGGGTTCCGAAATTCGGAACCCTTTTTCATGCTAAATGCATTGATTATGCTTTTGCTACAGGAGGAACAACTGCTTTAGTTGCATCTAAAGAAACCGCCGATTTATCGAAGCGAATTTTCACTCCACCTTCTACTTCGATTAAGAAAGTAGTATCGTTCATATCGGCGATACGGCCGTGAATACCTGCAGTAGTGATAATCTTATCACCTTTTTTTAATCCTTCTATTAATTTTTTATGGTCTTTAGCTTTTTTAACCTGTGGACGGATCATGAAAAAATAGAATACTACCGCGATAGCACCTAACATAATTAATTGTCCGTATTGGCCAAATCCACCTGCTGCTTGTAAAATTACTGTTGATGTCATTTCTTATTTATTTGATTATTGATTGTAAGTAAGGGTATAGGTACAAACCAACCTTACCATTTTATTTTTTTGTAAGCACCTCGCCTACCAAGTGTACCGTTGAAACTGTTGGGTTTGCATTTGAAGTTACTGTTACCACTTTATCCTGCATTCCTTCTTTTCCTGTACTATTAAACACAACTTTAATTACACCTTCTTTTCCCGGTAAAATAGGTTCTTTCGGCACTTCCGGAACTGTACAACCACAAGTGGCTGTAGCATTAGAAATAATTAAAGGGCTTTTACCTGTATTCTTGAATTTGAATTGGTGTTCCACACTTTCACCTTGGTTAATTTTTTCGAAATCAAAAATATCTTTCTCAAAAACGATTATTGGTGCATCAGGTGAGGCAATTGTAGCTGCTGCCAACGAATCATTTCCTGCAACCTGATCTGTAGAATTGTTTGCATTTCGGCAAGCTGTGAAAGAGATTGCTGCAATAGCAATGATGAATAGTTTTTTCATTATTAGTCTTCAATTAATCCGCGACCGATTTTTTTAATCGTATTTGTCTTCTTCAGGTCGCCTAAAATTTTGTCTAAAATACCGTTAATAAATGAATTACTTTTCGGCGTACTGTAATCTTTTGATAGCTCCAAATATTCGTTAATGGTTACTTTAACAGGAATAGATGGAAAGTTTAAAAGCTCGCAGATGGCCATCTTCATCAAAATGGTATCCATTAAAGCGATCCGTTCAGACTCCCAATTTTTTGTACGCTCTGCAATCAATTCCTGATATTTAGCATCATTCTGCAAGGTGTGTACAAATAAATCTTGCACAAATTTGCTGTCTTCTACCCAATCTGCGCTTATTTCGGTGAGTTTATTTTTGAAAGGATCGTCGAAAGTAAAGTTCTTCAACGTTTTTGCAACCATTCCTTTCATCACCTCGTGATCTACCTGCCAATTGATAAATTTCTCTTCGAAGACCTGGATAATACCCTGGTTTTTTAAAATAATTTTTCTGAAAATATATTTGATAATATCTTTTGACGATTCTAAGCTTTCGTTCGGATCTGCAAGATAATCGGCATATTCCTGAGATGCTTTTAAAGAATTATAAACTGTTTTACGAATTTCTGGATCGAAGCCCCAGTCTACTTTGTATTTTTTTACCGCAGAAACGTATTCTGGGTTTTGCTGCATTAAAACGCTAAACTTATTGTGTAGCAGTTTCATATTTGGATTTAAGTCCTCAGCGGTTTTAAGGTATTTGTTAGCACGTTCTGCAGCATCGTTTGCTGTAAATTCTGTAACTTCAACCATCAATGATAACATCCAGATGTACATTTCGTACACGCTATCAATACTTTGCATTAAAGTTTTCAAATCTCCTTTAATGTCTTTTTTGTCTGCCATGTGCCAAGCAAAAATATTTTGCAAAGCTTTGATTCTTAAGTGCCTTCTATTTAACATGAATGTAAGAACGAGTGCGGTTTATAAAACCTATTTTAATAATTATTTAATATGATGATTTAATTTTTTTAACATCTGCAATACGCTTTTCAGCAATTCTGTTTGCAGCAATATTTGTTGATATTTTCTCGGCTTTACTCAACTTGATTACGTTACGTGTAGCCTCGTAAATATTTTCGGTAAGTTGCACTGTACGTTTTTTTCCAAAGCCAGTCCATTCAGAGTAACAAGCAATTAAGCCACCAGCATTAATTAAATAATCTGGCGCAAATAAAATGCCTTTTTTCAAAAGCAATTCGCTGTCTAAAACCTCATCTTTTAACTGATTATTGGCCGAACCTGCAATAATTGCAAACTTCATTTTTTCAATGGTTTTATTATTAACCGTTGCTCCCATCGCACATGGCGCATAAACATCGGCATCGCAACCAAAAATTTTATCAGCTTCAATGGGTTTTGCTTTATATTTTCGGGCAACATAAGTCAATTGCTCCTGGTTAATATCACTAATTAAAACCTCCGCATTTTCCTTTCTAAGCAAAGCTACTAAATGTTCGCCCACGTTGCCAATTCCTTGTACTACAATTGTCCTACCCGCGAGCATATCAGTTCCAAAAACCTCTTTCACACTAGCTTTAATGCCTAAATAAACCCCCTGTGCCGTAAACGGAGCTGGATTTCCTGCACCTCCAATTGATTCGGGAACGCCTGTTACATAATTGGTTTCCATGCGGATATACTCCATATCCCGAGTATTGGTCCCCATTTCTTCAGCTGTAATAAACTCGCCATTAAGATTTTTAATAAACCTACCATAGCTACGCATTAAAGTTTCGGTTTTATCTTTACGAGAATCGCCGATAATTACGCCTTTCCCGCCACCCAAATTTAATCCGGTTATTGCCGATTTATAGGTCATCCCACGCGATAAACGCAAGGCATCTTCCAAAGCTTCGCCCTCAGTCGCATAGCTCCACATCCTAGTTCCGCCTAAAGCCGGACCTAAGGTAGTATCATGTATCGCGATAATTGCCTTTAAGCCCGTATCAGGATCATTACAAAAAACCAATTTTTTATGCCCGTAAGCACTCAATTGCTCTAAAATGGAAAAATCTGACGAAGAATTTGCTGGCATATTGAACGTTCGGCTAATCTGCTGCAAAATTAAAATAAAAAACGATTAATACACTTATATAAATAAACTATTTGCGCTGCTACTATAAACAATTATTGAGCTGGTTTTCTCAAAAGCAATTTCTGCTATATTTTTGCAAATACAATCTCTCGATTGCTAAAATTTTGACAAGTTGCGCAATAATATTTGTTGGTGTTAGCTTAAAATGTCTTAACAAAAGGTATTGTTTAGGCACTTGGTTATATAATTAGCTGTTATTGATAATGCTTTAAATCAAACAACCTCTTCGATCTCTTTAGCTTAACCTTTCGCAACCTAATAATGTCATTATTTTTTTAAAGCTTAGCTATTGAAACATAAATATGCGGCACGAAATAACAAATTTATCTAAGTTTGTATTGCATGAAACATCTAAGCAGATTAAACAAATACTTTTTAAAATATAAGTGGTGGATTATTCCGGGCAGTATTTTCGTGGTCATCTCCAATATTTTTGGCGTGGTGCCAGCTCAGGTAATCGGCTATGCGGTAGATTTAATTACTGAAAATGTTCAGGTTTATAATCTTTTTGGAGGTTTTAATCGTCAGGAAATCATTTACGATATTTTTAGCAGCAACCTATTATTTTTTGGATTGCTGGTGGTGGCATTGTACGTATTAAGGGGTTTGTTCCTGTTTTTTATGAGGCAAACCATCATTCTCATGTCTAGGCACATTGAGTTTGATATGAAAAACGATATCTATCAGCATTATCAGAAATTAAGTCTGGGTTTTTACCGCCGCAACAATACCGGCGATTTGATGAACCGGGCAACTGAGGATGTGAATCGCGTGAGGATGTATGTTGGACCAGCGATTATGTATACCATTAACACATTTGTTTTATCTGTGCTGATCATCTGGTCTATGTTTGATGTAAACTCGAAATTGGCCATATATTGCTTGTTGCCTCTTCCCTTTTTAGTTATCATTATATATTATGTAAACACTTTGATTTTCAAGAAAAGCGGAAAAATCCAGGAACGTTTATCAGATTTATCAAGCTTTGTGCAAGAACGCTTTTCAGGTATCAGAATTATTAAATCTTATGTACGCGAAGATTATACCCGGAACATGTTTGAGATTCAAAGCAATGAATATAAAAAAGATTCTATGAGTTTGGTAAAGGTTTCTGCCCTTTTTTATCCTACTATGCTTTTGTTAATTGGCTTGAGTTCCATTTTAACTATTTATGTGGGTGGTAACCAGGTAATGAATGGCAGTATTACAGCAGGAAATATTGCTGAGTTCATCATTTACATCAACCAGTTAACTTTCCCGGTAACCATGCTGGGTTGGGTAACCTCTTTAATACAACGGGCGGCGGCATCTCAAAAGAGAATTAACGAATTTTTAGACATTCCTTCCGATATTCAATCAGCAAACAATGAAGAAAAAGAAATTCAAGGCAACATCAAATTTGAAAATGTTAGCTTCGTTTATCCTGATACCGGAATATTAGCACTTCAAAATTTAAGTTTTGAAATTAAGAGTGGTGAGTTTGTGGCAATTATTGGAAAAACAGGTTCTGGAAAATCAACATTGGCAAACTTAATTATGCGGATGTATGATGTGGAGCAAGGAGCTATCAGTGTTGATGGGGAGAATTTAAAATCGTTAAACCTTAAATATTACCGCAACCAGATTGGCTTTGTGCCACAAGAGGTTTTTCTATTCTCTGATACGATCAAAAATAATATTGCTTTTGGTTTAGATAAAGTTACGGATGAAGCAGTATATGATGCTGCCAAAAATGCATCGGTTTATCATAACATCATTGATTTTGATGAAAAGTTTGAAACCATGTTAGGCGAAAGAGGAATCACACTTTCCGGGGGACAAAAACAACGTGTATCCATTGCAAGGGCATTAATTAAATCTCCAAAAATTTTGATATTCGACGACTGTTTATCCGCTGTTGACACTAAAACAGAAGAGGAAATTCTCCATAATTTGGGTAAAATTATGAAAGATAAAACCAGTATCTTAATTGCGCACCGGATTTCAACCATAAAAAATGCCGATAAGATTTTGGTACTGGACGACGGTAAAATAATAGAACAGGGTACACATGATGAATTGCTTAACCTAAACGGAAGTTATACTGAGCTTTATCATAACCAATTATTGGAGGAGGAAACAAGAACAATTTAAATTGTATCAAAATTGTATTTTGTACTTTAAATATTTGCTTTATATTTACCGAAACCAAAAACCAACATCAATACCAACCATGGGAGAATTCGACAACAAGGAAAGAGAAGAAGTTTTTTCAAAGAAAGTAAGAGCAGGTAAGAGAACTTATTTCTTCGACGTGAAGGCTACTCGCTCAGGTGATTATTATTTAACCGTTACTGAGAGCAAGAAAAGATTAGAAGACGGTGTATTCGTAAAGCATAAAATCTTTTTATATAAAGAAGATTTCGAAAAATTTGCTGAAGGATTAAACGAAACTGTTGACTATATTAAAACTCACCAGGATGTTGTGGAAAAACGTTATGAATATTCTGAAAACGGAGAACACACCACAAAAACAAATGATGATTTTTCTTTTTAATAAATTATAATTTCAAAATAAAAAGCCCTTGTTTCATCAACAAGGGCTTTTTTATGTACTGGGTTTTCTACTGCATTATGCACCGGCCATGCCGGCACCAACCATAAATATTAGCAAAAAGTAAAAGGCTATTATGGCAATGGTAATCGATCCCCAAAATTTAAATAAGGATTTTAAGCTCGCCATTGCTGAATTTAAACTTTCCTGATCACCAAATAAGACGCCCTGTTTACCTTTATTAGCTATTTTATTAAGCAAAATGCTTGGATAAAACAGCAGCAAACCCAGTACGAAATAAACTATTGTTACTATTGTTGTTCCACTTGAACCCAATTGCCCCATTTGAGTGGCCACAGCAGGGTTACTATTAATTAATGCAGGTATGCTAAAGGCCGCAATAATTACGAAAATTGAAACAACAAAACCAACTACGGAAAGAAATTTTGCCCATTTAGTGATATCATAAAGATAACTGCGTATATCTTCTGTTACTACTAATTTCACTTCAGCTGGTTTCTGCTCCTCAAATTCTTCTATCATCTTATTTTAATTTTCGATAAACTTAGATAAAATATACTGGCGCTACAAATTCGGATCTCTAAATAAAGGTTTAAAAGCTTATCTTTGCCGCCTGAAAAAGGTGAGAAGTGAGAAGTGAGAAGTGAGAAGTGAGAAGTGAGAAGTGAGAAGTGAGAAGTGAGAAGTGAGAAGTGAGAAGTGAAATCGTAAATCGTAAATTAAAAAATATAAATGGCATTACAATGTGGTATTGTAGGTTTACCAAATGTTGGAAAATCGACTCTTTTTAACTGTTTATCAAATGCAAAGGCACAAGCTGCTAATTTTCCGTTTTGTACAATTGAGCCAAACGTTGGCGTAATTACTGTGCCTGATGATAGATTGACCAAACTTGCTGAATTGGTTAAGCCAAACAAGGTACAACCCAATACGATTGAAATTGTTGATATTGCAGGTTTGGTAAAGGGCGCTTCGAAGGGTGAAGGTTTGGGTAACCAGTTTTTAGGAAACATTCGTGCTACGAATGCAATTATCCATGTTTTGCGTTGCTTCGATGATGGCAATGTGATCCATGTTGATGGTTCGGTTGATCCCATTCGCGATAGAGAAATAATTGATACAGAGTTGCAATTAAAGGATTTGGATACTGTTGACAAGCGTATTCAAAAAGTGGAAAAGATGGCAAAAACGGGTGGCGATAAAGATGCTAAACGTACTTATGAAATTTTAACGGTTGTTAAATCTCATTTAGAAAACGGAAAATCTATCCGCACCGCAGCAATGCCTCAGGAAGACTTCGATTTTATCGAAGATTTAGGCTTATTAACTCAAAAACCAGTAATGTATGTTTGTAACGTTGATGAAGCATCGGTAGTAACTGGAAATAAATATGTTGACTTAGTAAAAGCAAATGTTGCAGATGAAAAAGCTGAAGTTTTGGTTATTTCAGCAAAAATAGAATCGGAGATTGCCGAACTGGAAAGCTACGAGGAGCGCCAGGAGTTTTTAGCAGATTTAGGCTTAGATGAATCTGGGGTAAACAAATTAATTCGTGCAGCTTATAAATTATTAAATCTCTACACTTATTTCACCGCAGGTGTACAAGAAGTAAGAGCCTGGACCATAACAAAAGGCTTTACGGCCCCACAAGCAGCTGGTGTGATCCACACCGATTTTGAAAAAGGATTTATCCGTGCTGAAGTAATTAAATATAATGATTTCGTAACCCTGGGTTCGGAAAATGCTTGTAAAGATGCAGGTAAATTAGGCGTTGAAGGAAAAACCTATGTAGTAGAAGATGGCGACATTATGCACTTTAGGTTCAATGTATAACCCGTAAATTCTCTAAAGTAAATTTAAAGGTATAGAGCCACTCCAAAGAGTGGCTTTTTTTTGGGATTTATTTGCCACGGAAACACTCAATTAGGCTTGAATCGCCGTATTGAAAGGCCAACTCAGCAAAACTTAAATAGTTGCTCAATCTTAATTTCTTAAACCCGATCGAAGTGACATCCCCCTGCTTTTTCATCAGGGATATAACGGCAAGCGGGAACAGACAATAAAAAGAGATGCTGTCTTTGCTTTCCAAATAACTGAAACAGTACAAAATTCGACCTTACGATCTCATTTCAAACCGGCACAAGCGAAACTAAATTGCTAAACCGTAAGCTGCCAGTTGCGCTTTCGTATCCTCATAATTGATATGATGAATGCCTTTCAGTCCTAAACCTTCGGCAACCTGAACAAAAAGCATTCTATCGTCTATATATAAACTGGTTTCTACATCGCTCTGCGAAATATCTATCGCCACTTTGAATATATCGGCATCGGGTTTGCGGAAATGAACGAAACTAGATGACACAAAAAAATCAACAAATTCATTCAATTTAAAAGTGCTGATTCGATATTGATTTAACTCTCTCCCTTCGTTACTGATTACTGCAACTTTTAAATGATACTTTTTCTTCAAATCACAAACCAATGCTACCATTTCAGGATAATCTAGGGATTTACTAAACATGAATTCTTTGAAGTCATCATAGCTAAACGACCGTTCTTGAAAGAAAACAATGCGTTCTAAATATTCATCCAAGGTAAGTTTCCCCACCTCATAAGTATCAAATGTAAGGTGATGGCGTTCCTCCAGATCAACAGAATCCAGATTAAATAATACCGCAGCTTCGCCCCTTGCTTGCCTATCCCATCCGTTTGTTAACAATACCCCACCAATATCGGTGAAAAGCGTAGTAATTTTCGTTTGCATTTTTAAAAATTAAAGTAAGATTCCACTTAAAAACAATATGGCAAAAGAGAAGTAAATGATTAAACCGGTAACATCGACCAACGTAGCCACAAAAGGCGTAGAAGACACTGCCGGATCGGCACCTACCTTTTTTAGAAGCAAGGGCAACATAGAACCCATTAGGGTTCCCCAAAGTACAACACCTATTAAAGAGCAGCCTACCACCAGCCCAATTCTAATATAATGATCGGTAAAGCCAGGCCAAAATAGCTGCCATGAGGCGATAACTGCGAAGCTTAATAAACATAAAGTACAACCTAATAATATGCCAGAGAAAATTTCTCGTCGCATTACATTCCACCAATCTCTAACGGTAACTTCGCCAAGAGCCATAGCTTGAATAATTAAGGTTGCAGCTTGCGAACCACTATTGCCACCGCTTGAAATGATTAAAGGAATAAATGTTGCCAAAATTACAACCTGAGCAATTTGATTCTCGAAATTCGACATTGCAGCGATGGTAAGCAGCTCTCCGAAAAATAAAACAATCAACCAAACCACACGCTTTTTATATAATTCAAAAACAGGGACATCCAAGTAAGGTTCATCTAATGCTTGAGACCCCCCTATTTTGTGAATATCTTCTGTATATTCTTCGTTTGCGATCCAGAGAATATCATCAACGGTTACAATACCCAAAAGAATATTATTCTCATCAACAACAGGCAAAGCCACCCGATTATTCATCCTGAAAATGCTGATGGCGTCTTCCTGCGGATCATTCGCCTTCAACGCGATAAAGCGTTTATCGGTTAACTCCCCTATTATCGCTTCGGGATCGGCCAGTAAAACTTCCCTGATTCGAATATCATCAAGCAAAACTCCATCTTTATCAATTACATACACCACATCGATGGTTTCCGAATTTTTACCATACCGTCTGATGTGTGCCAAAACTCGGGAAATAGACCACTCTGGCTTCACAGCGATGTAATCCGGAGTCATTAAACGACCGATACTATCCTCTTTGTAACCTAAAAGTGCAAGAGATTCTTTTCTTTCTTCCGCAGGCAAAAGGGTAATCATTTTCTTAACTACATCACCCTTCAGCTCGCTAAAAAGTGCGGTACGATCATCCGGAGGCAGATCTTTAATGATCTGATTTAGTTTATTTCCAGTAAGTTTTTTAATAATTCTTTCCTGAGTTGGAAAATCCAGAATTCGGAAAACGTTAACAGCCCTGTTTGAAGATATTGTTTCGATAAATTTGGCTGCGTGTTGTGGAAGCTCGTCAATTAACTCTTCTACATCCGAGATATTCAGTTCATCAAGATAACGCTTTAACGCCTTATCATTCTCTTTTTCAAGCAATTGCTGAACCTCTTCTACAACCAATTCTTCCATAAACGATTCCTTTATTCTTTACATGCCTAAACCTTCATTAGCGGTTCGCAAAGGTGCATTTTTATTTTTAGAAATGCCAATTTAGACGTTAACAGCATGTTAAATTTTGACTTCCCAGTTAGTTAAACTAACACAATACCTAGATTAACAATTTAGAAAGGTATCGGTAAAACATAGACTAAGATTAATTCCAACAAAAAACCACCATAAAATAACTATGGTGGTTAAAGATGTGCTCCCGACGAGATTCGAACTCATATCGATGGTACCGGAAACCATAATTCTATCCATTGAACTACGGGAGCAAGGCTGCAAATATAGAAAATCAAAATGTTAGTTTCTTGTATTATTGAAGGTAAAATCACCATTATTTGAATAAAGTTTGAGGTTGATGTTCCTGATTAAAAAGAATTCAATACAAGTTCTTCGAAAAAATTCCGTTATAGGTTTAATCGTTATTTGTAGTTTTGACTGAAACACAAATTAAACCTAAAACAAAAATTTTAATATGAACATTACCAAAAATCTTTTTTTAACTGCAATTATTGGCCTTTCTACTGTAACAATTTACTCTTGCAAGAGCAAGAAATTAATAACCAAACCAGATCCTGCTCCTATTTCAAAACCGACCCCACCAGTTGAAGAAAAGAAACCAATTGCACCTCCACCAGCGAAAGAGGAAGTTGTAGTTGTTGAAAAACCAAACTTCAATTTAGACAATATTCAATTTGAGTTTAATTCGTTTGTGTTAAAAACGTCGTCGTTTGGTATCTTAGATAAAGCTGTAGCTGAAATGAAGAAAGCCCCAAATACTAAATTTGTTCTCCATGGCCATTCATCTGCAGAAGGTACTCCAGAACACAACATGTCGCTTTCAATTGATCGGGCGAATGCGGTAAAATCATATTTTGTTAACGCCGGCTTGGATGGTTCAATTTTCACAATTGTGGGTCACGGTGAAAAGGAGCCAATTACGTCAAATGCAAGTGAAGAGGGAAGAGCTGTAAACAGAAGAACTGAAATTAAGGTTCAGAATTAGCTATCGGTTCTTGCTACGCTCAAACGGATTTAAAAAAAATGAACAAGCCGTTTGAGTAACATCCAAATAAATAAAAAATCACTTTAAAGCCTCTAAATGAGGCTTTTCTGTTCATTATAAAATTTATTTGAAAATATTCACCTATTTTTCTAACTTTCACACTTTCACAAACTGCTTATTATCTCTTTCATCTAGACATCTGTATCGTGCATCCTATACTCATCAGGAATAATTTAAAAATACTCGGTAAAGGTAATCAAGTTATTGTATTTGCACATGGCTTTGGGTGCGCACAGAGTTCATGGAAGTACATGACAGATGCATTTCTAGATGATTTCAAAGTGATACTCTTTGATTACGTTGGTTCTGGCCGCTCGGATAAAACTCAATACGACTACCACAAATACTCCACTTTAGATGGTTATGCCTGTGATGTTCTTGATATTATCGAAACTCTTGGACTAAAAGACATTATTTTCGTTGGCCATTCGGTAAGTAGTATGATTGGGATGATTGCCGCTTTGCAAAAACCCGAAGCTTTTAAGAAACTCATTTTTATTGGGCCTTCTCCGAGATACCTTAACGATAGGGATTATATTGGTGGTTTTGAAGCTGCTGATATTGAAACCATCTTCACACAAATTGCCGAAGATTATGTTAGCTGGACTAAGGCAATCGCTCCAATAGTGATGAATAAAGCTGAAGAACCAGAATTAGCTGGTTTTCTGCAAGGCTGTTTTGAAGAAACAGAGCCAAGCATTGCTCTGGCCTTCGCTATGGCAACATTCAAAGCAGATTACCGCGATCATTTAAAGAAGTTTGATATTCCGAGTTTAACGCTGCAAAGTAGCAATGATATCATGGCACCCTTCTCTGCTGGTGAATACATTCATCAAAACACAAGAAATAACTTCTTCGTGGTGATGAAAGCGACCGGGCATTTTCCACACATTAGTGAACCTGAGGAAACCATAAGGGAGATTAAGGATTTTATCGCTCATGAAAATATTCACACAACACGTGATGAGCTCTACGCCTAGCTTATTTCTGTTTTACTGAATCTACAAAATGTTGGGCTTCCGCTTTTGCTTTATTGCAAATGGCGTGAATACACTCCAATTGTGATCCCATCTCGGATAAATCCATATTTTCTAATGAACGCAAACTGGTCTCCAATTTAGACCTTAAGCCCACAATATAAATTGTTGACAGCGTACGAAGAGCAATCATCTTGATCTCTTCTCCTCTCTTTTCTTCAAAAATTTGTTGTAATTCTAACAAGTCCTGGTTAATCGTTTCGATAAATTTCTCTATTACTTCGATCTCATATTCCTCATCGCCTAAACTAACATCTTTTAAATAGCTTAAATCAATAACTTCATAGGCATATTGATCCCCAGATTTTAGCTTCTCCTTTGGTAAAAACTGGGTAAGCATCCCCAACAGTTCAATCTTCTGGATAGGCTTACTAAAACATCCATTCATGCCAGCGGCAAAGCATTTATCCTTAACTTCGTTAATATTAAAAGCGGTTACAGATACGATCGGTACCTCTAGCCTAAGTTTTTGACGAATGATTTTAGTCAGTTCGATACCATCCATTTTCGGCATCGTGAGATTAAGTAATATTAAAAAAAATGAGTGCGATTCAAGCAAAATTTGCGCTTCCAGTCCGTCGCTGGCAATTTTGAAACTAAAATCGTATTCTCGTAAATAGTTGGCTATTAGCTTTTGATCGATTAGGTTATCTTCTACTATTAAAACGTCAATTTGTTCTCTCATAAACATCTAATCACACACTAAAGAGTTTGCATCCGCTTGTTTAGTGATGATTTATAGGCATCAGAAACTGGAACAAAATGTTGCTGAATAATCAGCGTTCCGCCCTCAATGGTATCTATTTTGCTAATATTTACGATAAACAACCGGTGTACCCGAGAAGACACATCTATCGGCAACTTATCTTCCAGTGACTTTAAAGAGGAATGAATTGCGTATTTTTTTTCATCCAGGTAAATTTTCACATAGTCACCTTTAGCTTCCAAATAATTAATGTCTGCAAGTTTTATTCGTCTGATAATGTTAGAATCCTTAATGAATATAAATTCATTCTTTTTGGAAGGCATAAACAAATTTTGATTCTTGTAAATTTCTTTCGCCTTGATAATCGCTTTTAAAAACCGATTGGGCGTTATGGGTTTGGCAATAAAGTCAACTACATTTAAATCGTAGGCATCAGATGCATAATCTCGTTTCGAGCTTATAAAAACAATCAACAGCCTTTTATCTCCTAAAGCTTTAACAAGTTCAATACCAGTAATACCTGGCATTTCAACATCAAGAAGCAGTAAGTCATTTTTATTATTTGCTAATATCTTGTAAGCATCTGCAGCATTCTCACATTCTGCAATTAGTTTTAAAGAGTCCTCAATTTTGAATAAATTTTTGAGGACACTTCTCGCTATTGCATTATCATCATCAATAATCAGACAGTTCATTTTATATGGTTAGCGTGACACTAAAACTAATCAATTACTTGAAAAGTCAATTGAACGTAATTAAAATGAATGAAATGAATAATTACTTGCAAAACTAAAAACCGATAAAATTTTCACCACGTATATAAGCCCATTCAACTTGCAAAAGTGCCTTTCTAACGACTGAATATTAACCTGCTAAGCCTTTAGAAACACTTTTGACGACAGAAAATCATTTAAAAAAATTAGAATAATCTCATGAACACAATTAAAACAATTACACTTTCGCTTTTAAGCTTAGTATCCATCTCTCTACATGCGCAATCGTTCAAAGAACCTGTTGCTTACAAACTTAAAAATGGAATGACCATCATCATTTCGGAAAATGATCACTCACCAAAAGCTTACGCAAGTTTTACTTTAGATAAAAAAGCATTCGCTGGCAGCAAAGACGGTATAGTTGAAATGCTAAACGCAGTTTTGAACGAAAGCATTACAAGCGACAATTTATCTTTTAAAGATAGAAGCGGCAAATTAGCTGCCTCAGCAGATATTTTTGATAAAGAACTTTCAATTATGGCTTCTCTTTTGCAAAATGCAAACATCAATGAGAAAACATTTAATACAGGAAAGGCAAAACTATTAATGAGCCTAAAGTTGCACGATTATGATTACGATCAAAGCGTTAATGAAACTTCAATAGCAAATCTAACATTTAGCGATGTCTTAAATTTCTACAACGAAATTTCTCCTGAGAAAACATTTTTAACAATTGCTGGTGATGTAAACACAGTTTCAGCTAAAGCTTCAGTGAAAAAGGCCTTCGGTTTATGGAACACCAATAAAGTGTATCGAAACGAAGTCGCTTCGAAATAGCATTTTATAATTCAGTGATTTTGCCCTTTGATTAAACCTCAAAGGGCTTTTTTATGCTTAAATGTTACAGATTTTTGCTTTAATCGCTGTTAACATTAAGTAATCATTCGATATATTAGCCTAATAATTTATTTCTCAAGATGAATAAAATTTACACTACTATTTTCCTGATTGCTTTTGGCACTTATACCCAGGCTCAGACAATTGTTAATCGAAATCAGGATATCGAATCGATGGTAAAATCTGTTAATAAGGATTCGCTTAAGCAGTATATTTCGACCATGGTTAATTTTGGCACAAGAAGTACTTTAAGTGATATAAAAAGTAAAACCAGGGGAATTGGCGCAGCGAGAAATTGGGTAGTTGCTAAGTTTAATCAATTTGCAAAGCAAAGCGATGGAAGATTAACAGCCTTTTTAGACACTACAACTTTTCAACCAGACGGAAAACGAATTGATAAAGCAACTTTGTTAGGCAATGCGGTAGCTATTTTAAAAGGAACTGATACAAATGATAAACGGGTTTATGTTGTTAGTGGTCATTTAGATAGTCGGGTAACTGACGTAATGAACCGAACCAGCGATGCGCCCGGTGCTAATGATGATGGTAGTGGGGTTGCCGGTGTGATTGAAGCGGCCCGTCTCATGAGTAAATATAAATTTTCTGCCACAATTATTTTTGTTGCGGTAAGTGGCGAAGAACAATCATTATTAGGATCTGGATTTATGGCAGCCAAAGCCAAAAAGGAAGGTTGGAATATTGATGCAATGCTAAACAATGATATGATTGGCAGTAACAACAGCAGCGAAACGCAAATTATCGACAATACCCGACTGAGGGTTTTTAGCGAAGGCTTACCCAGTTACGAGTTGGATAAGAATGCAAAAGCCATTCGTCAGTTTGGGCTAGAAAATGATGGGAAAAGCCGGCAATTGGCTCGATATGTAAAAGAAGTTGGCGAAAGATACGTGGATCAACTCGAAGTGAAGCTTATTTATAGAAATGACCGTTTCTTGCGGGGTGGAGACCATACACCCTTTGTTGAAAATGGATTTCCGGCAGTGAGAATTACAGAAATGAACGAAAATTTTGACCACCAGCATCAGGATTTAAGAACCGAAAACGGGATTCGTTATGGCGATTTACAAGAGTTTATGGATTTTGAATATCTCCGGAAAAATACTGCTGTAAACATTTCAGTTTTGGCTAGTCTGGCAAAAGCACCATCGAGTCCTGTAGAGGTAAAAATCGATGTAAAGAACCTGAGCAATTCATCATCTTTGTATTGGAAAGCGCCAACAAATGGCCAGGTAAAAGGTTACTATGTACTGATGCGTGAAACGAGCAGCCCAATTTGGGAAAAGAAATTTTTTACCACAGCAACCGAATTAAAAATTCCTTATAGCAAAGACAACTATCTATTTGCGGTACAAAGTGTTGGTAAAGATGATAGTGAGAGTTTGCCTGTGGTTCCAGGAATTGGCCGCTAATGAAACTTTTAAGATTTGTGGTTGTTTAATTTCCAAAAATTAGAATGAAATTTAAACCTGTAGCTTTTTTAATAAATATTTTCATCACCTTGGGTATTGGTGCTTTAGGAGGTTTGGCAACTTCTGAATCGGTTAAAACATGGTATCCTACATTAAACAAACCCTCATTTAATCCTCCAAACTGGTTGTTTGCTCCGGTTTGGACGAGCCTTTACATATTAATTGGCATTGCGGCTTATTTAGTTTGGATAAAACGAGATAAAATCGCTCATTTTCCAAGGGTTTTAGCGATTTATTTTATCCAATTAATCTTAAATTTATGCTGGTCGTTTATCTTTTTTTCCCTTCATGAAATAGGCTTCGCATTATTCGAAATCATCATCTTACTGATCGTAATTGTGGCTAATGCAATTGCATTTTACAAGATCGATAAATGGGCGGGCTATTTATTCATACCTTATATTCTTTGGGTAAGTTTTGCATCATTTTTAACTTATAGCATTTTCATGTTGAATTAATTTTAAAAGAAAACACTATTTTAGAGGAGTGGTAGCTTTTAAAAGATTTTTGCTGATGCTCTTCATTTTGTGCTGTGCTAAGCTACATGCGCAAAAAGTAGGCCTTGTATTTAGTGGTGGTGGCGCCAAAGGACTTGCTCACATTGGCACACTTAAAGCATTAGAGGAAAACCAAATTCCGATAGATTATATTACCGGAACATCAATGGGCGGGATTGTCGGTGCAATGTACGCCGCAGGCTATTCACCTAAGCAAATTGAACAAATTGCGGTAAGCAAAGAATTTCAAAACTGGGTAAACGGAAGATACACGAGCGATTATACCTATTACTTTCAAAAAAACGCACCAAATGCATCGATGTTAACAGCCAAAGTGGCCATTGATACTGGCTTTCACTTTAGTTTTCGCTCCAATATCATCAACGATATTCCACTCAATTTTGCTTTTTTAGAACTCTTTTCTCAAGCATCCGCAGTTTCGAAAGACAATTTTGATAACCTCTTTGTGCCTTATCGTTGTATGGTTGCCGATGTACTTTCGCAGAAAAGCATCACCGTAAGTAAAGGAAGTTTAGCCGAAGCAGTAAGGGCTACAATGACCGTTCCCATTGTTTACAGGCCAATTAAGTTGGATGGGAAATATGTTTTTGATGGAGGTTTGTACAATAACTTTCCAGCCGATGTAATGGAAAAAGAATTTAAACCCGATTATGTAATTGGCGCAAATGTTTCGTCAAAAACTTATAACGAATATCCAAAAAATATTGATGACAGATTGATGAACCGCTTTTTGGTTTACATGTTTCTATCTAAATCCGATTCTACCATGATTGGCAAAAACGGCATCTATATTCAGCCAGATTTAGGCACCTATAGTGTAACCAATTTTGCACCGGTAGAGGATTTAATTAAAAAAGGATACGATGCCACCATGGCTGACATGCCTCGAATTAAAGCCCTGATCACGAAAAGAGTCGACCCACAGGAGCTGGAACGGAAAAGGGCAGCATTTAATTCGCGTAAACCCGATTTAAATTTCAGCAGTATCATTGTTTCCGGGGTAAATAGTCAGCAAAAAAAATATGTGGAGCGGCTCTTTAAAAGTGATAAGGCCACCTTTAATCTAGAAGATATCAAACGGGGTTACTATAAACTAGTGGCCGATCAAACTTTCGAAACCATTTACCCTAAAATATCATACCAGGCCCTTACTGACAATTATACTTTTGAAGTGGTTGCACAACCGAAAAAAAGCTTTAAACTCGATTTAGGTGGCAACATTTCGACCAGGCCAATAAGCAACGTTTTTTTGGGTGCAGAATATAATTACCTCAATAGAAAAGCTTATACTTTTGGTACCAGCTTTTATTCAGGTAGATTTTACGAATCGGTTCAGGTTAATGGCCGGATCGATTATCCCACAAAACTGCCCATTTTTTTAGCGGCTGAGCTTACTTATAATCACTGGAATTTCTACAATACGAGTAAAATTTTTATCGAAAATCCCCGTCCCATTTATATAGAGCAATCGGATAGAAAGATAGATTTGATGATGGGTGTACCACTAAACTACAATACAAAGGTAGTTTTGCATGCTAATTTCATCAATAATAACGATCGCTACAGTCCCAATAATACTTTTTCTGTAGGTGATTTATTGGATCAAACCATTTTCAACGGTTTTAGAGGGTCGTTAAATCTGGAGAAAAATTCGTTAAATAGAAAACAGTATGCCACCAATGGTCAAAGTTTTTCTCTCAGTGTAAATTACACAACCGGTCGCGAAAATTATAATCCAGGTAACATATCACGTAATATCCCTGGTTTTTCAAAACCAATTGGCGTAAGCAGGTTACGGCAATGGGGAAGTATCAAACTCACCCAGGAAAACTATTTTTTACACCTTAATAAATACACTTTAGGCTACATTGTAGAAGGTGTAATTTCAAATCAACCCCTGTTTAACAATTATTATTCTACTCTTTTGGTTTCTCCGGCATTTTACCCGATACAAGATAGCCGATCGCTCTTTTTAGATAAGTTTAGAGCCACCACATACGCAGCTGGAGGAATAAAAAACATTTATAACTTTAGAAAAAATTTGGATTTTAGATTGGAAGGATACTTATTTTTGCCACATAAAGAGTTCGAATTAAATAATTTTCAAGATGTAGATTATGCAAGAGCCATAAGCAAAATACGCTATGCGGCTACAGCTGGCGTAGTTTATCATACGCCTGTGGGCCCTGTAAGCTTAAGCTACAATTTATATAATGATGCAATTAAAAGAAATGGTGTATTATTACATATCGGTTATCTAATTTACAATAAACGTTCTATCGAATGAAGCGAATCATTTTACTCTTATCCCTGTGTTTAATCGGTTTTTTTAGCTCGGCACAAACTGCAGCCATCAACAATTTTTTGGTAAAAGAAAATCTGCTTAAAAATAATAAGCTGGCCATCATAGCTGCTGATTCATTAAATGTTCCAAATGAAAATATTAATGGCACCTATACCTTTAGCGTTAGCGGCTTTACCCAGGTATTAAAATTTAACGATGGAATTGCGGTGCTCCCCCTTCCTATCGATAAATCGACATTTGTATATATCAAACATCAAAACGATACGGGCACCCATAGCAAGCTGGTTTACGTGTATAAGAAAGATGCTGACCTCACCCCGTATGCTATCAGCAGCTTATGGCTTTTTATTATTCCTATTGCACTGGTTATCATCGCATTTGCATTCAGAAAACTTATCATTTTTGTTGTAATAGCTTTTTTGATATTTGTTTATTTTAACCACAGTAGCGGTTTGAATATTGGCACATTTTTCGAAAGTATTTTTGATGGTTTGAAAAATTTATTCTGATTTGGAAAGCAAAAGCAATGACCTGTTTAACGCAAGTCCGGCTTTTTGCTAAATTCCCGATGCTATTTCAGTGCGGATTGTTCTGCAAAGCCATCGGGAGATATCGCTTCAATCCGGTTTATTAGATTAATACAATGCTACTATTAAAGTTCGCCCTTCCACCGTTTTAAAATTATCACACTAAAATGCGTATTGCCGTAATAGACTTAGGAACGAATACATTTCATTTGCTTATTGCAGAAGTTGTAAAGCAAAACTTCGATATACTTTACAAAACCAATGTACCTGTTAAACTCGGCGAAGGAAGGATTAACGAGAACATGATCATACCGACAGCTTTCAATCGTGGTCTAGCCTGCTTGGAAAACTTTGCAGAAACCATCAAAGAATTTAAGGTAGACCAGGTTAAGGCCACCGCAACTTCAGCTGTGCGAAGCGCCAAAAATGGAAAGGATTTCGTTGAAGCTGTTTTACAAACCTGCGGAATTTTGATTGAAGTGATTAGTGGCGATGATGAGGCAGAGCTGATTTATCAAGGTGTAAAGCTGAGCGGTGCGATCAAACAATCATCTTTGATTATGGATATTGGAGGCGGAAGTGTAGAGTTTATCCTTTGTGATACCGAAAAATTGATTTGGAAAAAGAGTTATAATATCGGTGCAGCCCGTTTAGCGCAACATTTTTTCAAATCCGATCCTATTAATGATGAAGACAAAAACGCACTTTTATATCACATCCAAGCCGAATTAGCAGCGCTATTTGAGAAATGTGAACACTACAAACCCAAAATTTTAATTGGATCTGCAGGTGCATTTGAAACCTTTGCTGAACTAATCATCAAGAGAAAGAATTATCCTGTAGATATTGCGACAGCCAAAACCTACGCATTTAACTACGATGAATACATCGAAACCGCTATTGAACTTTTAAATCGCAATCACTCGGAACGAGCAGCCATGAAAGGTATGATTCCGCTTCGGGTAGATATGATTGTGATGGCCACCCTAATTACAAACTACGTACTGGGCAGAGCAAAAATTAATGAAATCATCCTCTCCACCTATGATTTGAAGATGGGTTCGCTCGCAGGCTTTTTATAAGATTAATTTCCCTTTCTCGGAACATACATTATTTCCCCTACAATCATTGGTTCCATTTTTAATAGCAAATCAACTTGCTTTTCTACAGCGTAATTTAAGGTCATGTTGGCAGAGAACCGGGCGCTTTGAACAGCAAGGATTTTGTTTTCCTTAGTGATTCCGCTGGTGAATTTTATCTCGTAATGACCATTCTTATCAGTAGAAGCATAATATCTGGTATTCAAAATAACCACTCTAATTCCTGTCAGTGGTTTTTTATTTGCATCTAAAATTCTGCCGCTAATCTTTTTTATGGTGATTGGTTTCTTCTCATCTGCATAGCTACGCAGTTTTTCGACGATCTGCGTTTCTGGCTTTTCCGTTAGTACCGAAGCATTAACGTTCTGCGTAAAAATGCTTACGCCTATGGCTAAAACCCCAATATATTTCATCCAGTTTCTATTGGCAGGCGCCACTACCAGATGGTAATTAAGTTGGTTGAGTTGAGTCTCGGTTAACCTTCCGCAAACTTCTGATGAAGCATTCGCTAATGTTTTAATAATATCAGCGTTACTATATCCGGTAAAATCTACCACACATTTATTGCAAGCCTGGCAAAAATTAAATCCATCCTTTTGATCCATCTCCTCCCAGTTTTGAGTGCAAGGTTCAGCAATGGTCACTAGTGCGTTTGAATTTTTCATCTTTCGGTGTATTTGGTTACATGATGAAAAATCGTTTAGGATTCCACAGATGGAAATAAAAAAATAAGGTTAATTCATCTGATTGGAATTTAATGATATGAATACTTTTGAAATTTGGTAAAAAGTTTAATGTTTGCAATTCTAATTCAGTTACTTCTTAAGCAAAATAGAAAAGCTACTACAAAGATTATATCGCGTCTGTTCATTACAACTCGGAAGATGAAGTGTTTTTTGGAAAAGTGATTGGGATAAATGATCTCATTACTTTCGAGGGTTCTTCTGTGAGCGAATTAAAAAATGGCTTTTTTGAGGCTGTTGATGATTATTTGGAAACTTGCAAAGAACTAGGTAAATCGCCCGACAAAACCTACAAAGGAGTTTTCAATTTAAGGATTTCATCAAGTTTGCATAAACAAGTAGCACTCTCTGCATCGCAATATAAAATGACTTTAAATGATTTTGTAAAAACAGCATTATCATAAGCTGTTAACCATAAAAGCGATGTTGTGGCTGAGTTAACAAAGTAATCGCTTAAATAAATTCAAGCAATTCTCGATACAATTTCTCTGTAGGTAAACCCATTACGTTGGTGTAAGATCCTTCAATGCGTTCTACCACTACAATTCCCCACCAATCTTGAACGCCATAACTTCCTGCTTTATCAAATGGTTTGTAGTTGTCGATATAAAAGTCAATTTCCTCACGTGTAACAGCTTTACAATAAACCTCGGTTCGATCATAGAAAGAAAACATTTTGTTGCCTTTAACAAGCGTTACTCCAGTATAAACCTCATGTTTATTTCCCGATAGCTTAGCAAGCATTTCCTGTGCATGATTTTTATCTCTTGGTTTTCCCAATATTTCTCCATTCAGGGCGACAATTGTATCGGCAGTAATCACTACTTCATTGCCTGCTTCAAAGGCTTTTGCTTTTTGCTCCGAAATATAAACGGCTATTTCTGCGGGACTCAAATGTTCGGGGTAGCTTTCATCAACATCTCTAAGTTCGACTTTGAAGTTTAGGCCCATAAGTTTAAGCAGCTCTTGCCTGCGTGGAGATTTTGAAGCAAGTATAACGGGAATTTTATTCAACATAATTTTCGGAAAGCGCTAAAATAACAAAAGCGACAGAAATGCCGCTTTTGTTATTATCATTTTTTAAAACTTAGTTATTTCCACCGCGTTCCTGCATGCGTTTTTGCATTTCAGCACGTTGCTCCTCTTGCCATGTTTTGTAAAGCTTTTTTTGGTCTTCAGTTAAAACGGCGTTCACTTTAACATCTCCTTCCGCACGAAATTTTTGCATTTTCTCTCTCATCGCGTCTCTGTCTCCACCTTGAGCTTCCTCACGCATTTTTTTCATTGCATCAGCTTGCTCAGTAAACACAGTGGTCAGCTTTGTTTTTTGATCATCGCTTAGCTTCAACTTTTCATCAAGTTGTTTTACACGATCTTCTGGTTTCATCATCATACCACCGCGACCACCACCTTGCTGCGCATTTGCATAAGTTATTACCGAGAATAACAATGCACAAATCATCATTAATTTTTTCATGTTTTTTGTTTTGAAATTTAGACTTGTTGGAGTAAATCTGAAATCAAAAGTTTAAAGGAAGAGTGTAACTTCGCTGTTGCAAATCGAACTGGCTTTTCGATTGCTGATAGCGGATAGAAAGTAGCTTAAGTTTTAGGAAATACAATTATTTGCTTGAATCAGCAGCATTAGGATGTTCATCATACCACTTGCCTTGCACCTTCATCACTTTTTCGATAATATCGCGAACAGCGGTTTTGCCGCCGGGGTATGGGGAAATAAATGTCGATACGGCTTTGATTTCCTCTACGGCATCAGCGGGACAAGTAGCTAAACCAACCAATTTCATCACATTTAAATCAGGAATATCATCACCCATGTAAAGCACTTCTCCGGCCGTAATTTTCTTATCAGAAAGATATTGTTTAAAGATGGGAACCTTATCGCCAGACCCCAAAAACACATCAGTTATACCTAGGTTGAAAAAGCGTTTTACCATGGCAATGCCATCTCCACCTGAAATAATGCACAAGTTATAACCTTTTTTTACCGCCAGTTGCATGGCGTAACCATCTTTGATATTGAAAGTACGCAATGATTGGCCGTTATCAGTTACCTGAACAGAACCATCGGTAAGCACACCATCAACATCAAAAATGAAGGTTGTAATTTCTTTTAATTTTTGGAGAAACATTTGGAGTTGAAGGTTAAAAGTGGAAAGTTAAAAGCCGGCTTATGAATGCAGACTCCAAACTTATTACTAATCTTGATTATCTCTCCACTCGTAAACCCAGGCAGATTGAATTTGCTCTAAATGGCCTTCGCTACTTTCTTCACGGGTGCCTTTGAAGTTAGGTAATTCCAAAACCCACTCTAACAAATCGGTAAAACGGATGCGGTAAATCTTGGTTTCGCCAAACTCATCTCCAAATTTTTCATATAAAGACATTGCAATATCTTCATAATCGTTCCAGTAAAAGGGTAAGGCAAATTTATCGTTGTTCATGTTTTTATTTTTAGGTTGTAATGATGGGTAATTTTTGTTGGAAAGTTTAAGGGTTATAAAGCTATCAGTTAGAAGCTTAATCTCTTCGGACTTCGGACTGAATACTTCAGACTAAAGAAGCCTAGTGTCCCATAAATCCAGATTGATCAGGAATGGTAACTTCAATATCGCCATTAATCACTACACATTGGCAGCCCAAACGTGAGGTTATTCGTGGTCTTACCGCCCTGTCAATAAAATCTTCTTCTTTATCAGAAATTTCTTCAATGTTATCCATTCCCTGGGTAACGTAAACATGGCATGTACTGCATCCGCAAACACCGCCGCAGTTGTGTTGAAGTTCGATGCCGTTATCCAGACACACATCCAAAACCGACTCTCCAGCCGCTATAGGTAATTCTACAGGTGCATGATCTGCTTCTTCGAAATTTATTTTTAGTTTAAAAATGCTCATAATATTTTGCAAAAGTAAGAAGCAAAAGCCGTAAAAATGCTATTTAGGCATTAATTTTATGCTCTTGCTTAAAGTTTGATAAATGTTCTGCAATTCAGGTTGGCTTTCCAACAAACCTAAATGCTTATTCATAGTGTTCTCATCTCCTCGCACAGCGGGACCAGTCTGCACTTTCTCTGGTAAATTATTCATCACCTTATCCGCCGTTTCGGCAATTAATGGCCTGATGATGTTGAAATCAAGGCCATTTTCTACAAGAACTTGATTCGCTAAAGCATAAAGATGATTGGGAAAATTACAGGCAAAAACAGCGGCAAGGTGAAGTGCTTTTCTTTTTTCTCCATCTAATTCATAAACCTGATCGCTTAACGTTTGAGCAAGTTTTTTCAAAATCTCTAGCTCATTGACGTTACTCGCTTCAATGCAAAGCGGAATATGATCAAAAGAAACTTCTTTCACTTTGGAGAAAGTTTGCAGTGGATAAAAAACTCCGGCTCTTGCTGTGTAATTCTTAATCGAAGAAATATCGGTTGTACCTGAAGTATGAACTACAAGCCCCTCAACATTTTTTAACGCAGCAGCAACGCGTTCAATAGCATCATCCTTAACTGAGATGATGTATAAATCGGCAGTCTGATCCACTTCGGATAACTCATTTATGGCTTCGGCATTTATTTTTTGCGCAAGTAAATTGGCGTTCAACAGATTCTGGCTATAAACCTGCATCACATTTTCTGCTTTGGCAACTAATGCCTTAGCTAAGTGTGTGGCTACATTTCCAGATCCTATTAAAACAATGTTCATCTACTTATACTACTTTGGCTTCTTTTCGTCTTCTGAAAATAGATAGCAAAAAGCCTATTACCATAATAATAGTACCTGCCCAGTATAAGTTAATGAAAGGAAACTCAATGGCTTTAAAAACTACCCAGTCTTTTGCTTGTTGAGGTTTCTCAAAGATCTGAAGTTCAACCTTTTTCTCGTCAGGTAAAACCTGCGCAAAACGGAATTTCAAATCCAACTCATCCACTTTACGAGCAAAATCAAATGTGTTATTTCCTTTGATCAAAAACATTGGCTCGGCAGTATAGACTTTACCGGCGGCATTAATTTCTAAAGGTAAACCAACAGCATAATCACCTTGGGCTAACACTAAATCTTTAGCAACAGGCTTGTTATTTAATGCTTTTACAGTTATAATTCCACTTGAAGTATGAATGGTATCCCCTACCGAAACCTTAACAATTCTTGGTGCTTTATAATTTTCATCGTCCGAGTGACCTTCGTGATCTTCATGCGACTCCTGTTTTACTGCAGCACTTGTAATGTGCGTATACACATCGTAAGTTAAATAGTGCTTTGTATCTGGTGAAGCAATTAATCCCATCTTTTCATTATCCTGAACGTGAGGATGTAAATTGAAATCCTCTTTCACTTTACCTTCCTTATCTAAAACCTTAAAATTTAGGGTATAAATAGTGTTTGGCAGTTGCGTGGTGTCAGAGACATAAGTTACCGTATACTTACCCATCTGTTTGGGCTCGTTTTTATATAACATGATGTTTTCACCCGGCTTTTCAGTCTTCTCGAAATCCTTTACAGGAATGAAATTATTTGCGTTGATAGATAGTGGTTTATTCGTAGCCGCAGAAATAAGTGCACCCAAAATTAAGAATGCAAAACCAATGTGTGCTATTGCTGAACCAGCCAATTTTACCTTTCCTCCGAAAGCTTGATATAGAATTGCAGCATTTGAAAGTACAGCAAAAATACAGCTAAAAGTTATCAGGATGTACATGGTATTGGTATAGATATCGGCAACGTATACCAAACCAGCGGTTAAAACCAGCGAAAACAATATCACTGAGATTAAGCTGCTGTAGAATTTCCTAGGATCAGTTCTTTTGTATTTTAAGTATTGGGAGAACCCTGAAATTAACGTTACCAAAACCGCAAAAGGCGCTTGCCACTTGTTGTAATACTTAACCGCATCAATCGGCGGCGAAAAATTAGTACCAAAGGCTTTATTAAATACCGGAACTGATGTAGAGAAAATAACCTGAATACAAGCAACAGTTACCACTAATGCACCAATAAACATCCAAAATTCACGCGAATAGGTTTCCTCATCTTTAGTAGTAATTGGTAATTCTTTCCACCTTTTAACCACCAAAAATATAGCAAGGGCAGCAAATACCACGTTGTATAAAATCAAGTGACCAAACATGCCCATATCGGTAAATGAGTGTACAGATGTATCACCTAAAATTCCGCTTCGGGTTAAGAATGAAGCATACAATACCAATAAGAAACTTAAGAAAACCAGGGCAAGTGCGGTAAAGTAAGCATGACCTGTATTTTTGTAAGCAATCATTACGTGTACTGCACCGATTAAAGTTAACCACGGAATTAGCGAAGCATTTTCTACCGGATCCCAGGCCCAGAAACCTCCAAAGTTTAGCGCTTCGTAAGCCCAGAATGACCCCATAATAATTCCGGTACCCAAAACCATCACCGCAAAAAGCGTCCATGGCATTGCTGGTTTAATCCAGTCTTTATAACGTTTTTGCCACAAAGCAGCAATTCCGTAGGCAAAAGGTACCACCATACTTGCAAAACCTAAAAACAGGGTTGGCGGGTGAATAACCATCCAGTAATTTTGCAATAGTGGATTCAAACCTCTTCCGTCGGTTATAAATGTTAAGTATTTTGCAAAGTTTTCAGGATTTGCGAAAACTACGGGAGCCATCGCTTTCAAATCAACCGCATCTCTCAATAATATAAATGGAGAACTACCAATGCGTTCGCCAAAAATTTCTACACCCAACATCATCGAGGTTAAAAAAACTTGAGAAAATGCTACAACGGTCATTACAGGCCGTTCCCAGGTTTTGGCCTTCCAAATTAAAAGCGCACCTAAAAATGATTGCCAAAAAGCCCAAAGCCAAAAACTTCCCTCCTGTCCTTCCCAGAAAGCAGAAACGATATAGTAAATCGGAAGTTCTTTTGAAGAGTGAAAATAAACATAGTTGTATTCGTTATAATGGCCAAGGATCAGGTAAAAAAGCACCACACCGATGCCAATTATACTCGCCCAGTTAACCAAAAAACCTATTCTACCAAGGTTACGCCAAGATTTATCTTCTAAATTTTCTTTGCGACTGGCAAAAAAATATGCAATTGTTGAAAGTAACGATGCACTAAAAGCCAACACAATAAAAAACTGCCCGATTTTACCCGGCAACAGGTTTTCGCCTACAAACTGAATATCCATTAAAATTAATTATATTTTTTTTCGCCGTACTTACCAACTGTATCCACCTTACCATCTTTATTCACTTCAACAAGATTATCATTGTATTTAGATGGGCATTTCATTAAAATTTTCGACGCGTAGAATTTGTCCTTATCCATTTTTCCGATAAGAACTAATTTCTCAGATTTTTCAAAATCCTGAGGTTTTGTGCCATTATAAATCACCTCACGAACTTCTCCTTTTTCATCTTTCATATGGAATGCAAAATGATTAGCATCTTTCACAGCATCGTAATACATTCCTTTTGATTTTTCCCAATAACCCATTACGTGCTCCTCTTTTTGTGAAGAAGCCGCTTCTTTGAAATTTGAATAAGTATCTGTATTGGCGTTTAAGCTAAATAAGATTCCCACCGAAATAGCAATGGTAATCAAACCGATGATTGCACTTTTTTTCATTTTGTATGTTATTGTAAAAGCTGGCAACAAAGATAGAAAAATAGCCATAGCGAACGCCAGTTAACAATTTTCTTGTCTTTATATTGACAATTAGCTGATTAATACGGAAACCAAATTTTGGTTAAGATTTACAAATCGATAACTGTTAAAAAAATTCATTAAATAATATTTAGAAAATGAGCAAACAGCAATTCTTAGTTTAATTAGTCCCGCCATTTGCTTTAGCCCTCATCCAATGAAAAATTGGCTTTCGGGGCTACCGCTTTTTGTCGGGTTTATTAACCCAGGTTAAGTGCACGGAAGCGAACACCGCTTAAAATTTCTTATCGGATAGTCCCTTCACCTGCCGAAATCCGAAGTGCTTTCAAATTGGAAATGAAAATCGATTAAAATTTCGCCTTTAATGATTAAGTTTGAAGCTTCAGATTATTCCTCAATTGCGTCCCATTTATTTAAAGAATTTTTATGAACCTTAGACAGTTCTACATTTTAGTTGCAGTTGCATTTATCATACCCATATTGAGTTCATGTTTTCAGGTTGTTGAAGAGATTACCATGCGAAACGACGGCACAGGCGATGTAATGCTAACCATTAATTTGAGCCAGAGTAAAACTAAAGTGGCATCATTAATGCTGTTGGATAGTGTTCAGGGATATAAAGTGCCCAGTAAGCAAAAAATTCAAAAAGAACTAAATGAGGCAGCAGCCTATTTGCGCAAAAGCGAAGGCATCACCAATGTTAAAACCACCAGCGATTTTAATAATTATATCGCTACCATAAGTTTTTCTTTCAAGGATGTTTCGAATATCAACAACATTACCAAAAATATCCTTGCGCAGCAGAAAATCAAAGCAACAAATACCTCTTCTTACACTTATAATAAAACAACCAAAACTTTTAACCGGAAATATCAAGCAGTTGCATCAGCAAAAACCGAGTACAATAAACTTAAAAGTAAAGATAAGGCGGTGTTTAACGGCGCAATGTATACCAGCATTTACCGCTTTGAGTCTCCAGTTACTAGCACCTCTAATTCCGCCTCAAATCTTTCCAAATCCAAAAAAGCGGTGATGCTTAAAGCAAGTGTGATGGATTTAATAAATGGAAAAATTAACGTTTCCAATCAAATACAACTATCTAAATAAAAATGAAAAAAATTCTAATTGCGGTCTCCATTCTATTTCTCGCTAAATTAAATTACGCTCAAGATCTAGTCAAAAAAATCCCTTCAAACGCTTTTACTGTTGCTACCATCAAAGGCGACAATGTGTTTAAACTGATGTTTGTTAAAGATTTTAATGAGTCGTTTCTCGGCAAAAAATTATTAACAGAAACTTCAAAATCCCTTGATCAAAATCTAAATAGTGTTGAAGATTTTGGTGTGAATTTGGAAAAGAACATGTACTATTTCAACCAATTGAGCGATAGTATTACCTACAATTGTTTTTTGATTCCGCTTAAAGATGCTACGAAATTTGAAAGCCTGATAAAGGATAAAGACAAAAAAATCATAGTTGAGGGAAATGTGAGCACATTGAAAATGCCCGATAACGGGGGCATTATTATCAAGTGGAATAAGGATATGTTGTATTTCATTACAGGGAGCATCCGAAGTTCTTTCTTTGCCGATTCTGCAAATTCTGCCCGCTACGGAATTAAGGACATTAAATATCAAACTAATTATGAAGATGTTGCTGCGCTAGAAAGTACTACAACTGTAGATAGTACGGCAGCTGTTGCCAGCGATGTGATAGTTGTAGACGTTCCTGCACCTCCTACTATTGGCGAATCATATCCTCAAATGGAAAGCCGTGAGGTAGTAAAAAAGAAGCAGCCGACACAAAAAAGGAAGATTGCTACGAAGAAATCAAAGGGAAAAAAGAAAGGTGCAAAAAGCAAACCTAAAGCGATTGCTAAAAAACCGAAAGAAGTTATAGAAATAAAGGAACCAATGATTGAGGTTGTGGATTCACCTCACATGGAAGATGGATATACAACAGATAGTACCGCAGTAATGACTGAAGCCGGCTATGCTGACGACCGATATGATGAATATCAAAAGGAAAGAGCAGAACAGGACAGCTTGAAAAAAGAGCTGGCTATGGTTTGGATGACAGCAGAAGCCAATAAAATATTCACCGCGAATTATGAATCCATAGAAAAAAATAAATCTTACACCTCTAGTTTAGATAGCAAAGCCATCGCCGAACTTTGGGTTTCCAGCCTACAGGATGCTTACAATTCCATTGCTCCCGAATTTGGTACTTACGGAAAATCGGGTTTAATGAAAGGTTATGGCAGTTTAAATGCAAAGCTTTTTATGGATGAAAAAAGTTTTCGCATTTCTACAGGATTAGAATTAGCCAAAGATCAAGCCGATGCCTACAAAAAAATAATAAATAGGAAATTAAATAAAAAGTTTCTGAAGTATGTTAATAGTGATAAAGCAATTGGCTTTATGGGTTATTCTATTGATACAAAAGCCTATTTAGAAGAGTTTCCTAAATTAATGAAACAGACTTACGGTTCGTTTTTAGGAAAAAATATGGAAGAAGAAATTGAATTGGGAACCGATTTATTTTCGCTTTTGTTAGATGAAGAAGCGGTAAGTATGGTGGTTAAAGGCGACGCCATGTTTGTAATTAATGGCTTAAATACCAAAGATGTTACCTACACCACTTACGATTATGATGATGATTATAACCGTAAAGAAGTAACAAAAACCAAAAAAGAAACTTTGCCTGATTTCTTGTTTATGTTTTCATCAGAAGATCACCGATTGATGAACAAGCTGATTAAGTATGGCTTGAATAAAAACTATGTTACGGTTAACAACAACATTTATAAAATTGAGGAGAAGAAAAGCCCAGTTGATATTTACTTTATGATTAAAGATGGTATCGTTTTCTTTGGCAATTCTTTAACAGAAATGGAAAGTATCAGCAACAATACTTTCGTTCCGGCAATTAATAAGTCGCACAAAACGCTTTTGGCAAAAAACAATTTTAGTTTCTTATTCAATGCGAAAAACCTGGTAGGCAAAGTGCCAACGGAAGAAATTGGTGGGGAAGAAACGGCAAAGAAATTCAATGAAACTTTGGGCAAAATGGGCAATATTTATATGAAATCGAATCCAATTAAGGGAAATGTAGTTTCTGCAGACATTAGTGCTGAAATACCTAATGGACATGAGAATGCTTTAAAATATCTGTTTTCGTTAATTGAAAATGCTTCGAAATAATTCACCAATTAACCACAGGTAAAAATGATGAACACAGATTTAACTTGTTAAAAATCTGTGTTCATTTATGAAAATCTGCGGCAACAAATGACGTATGAAGAAATTTCTAAAAATAGCAGCAGTGATTTTAATATCGCTGCTGATTTTTTTTATTGGTACGCTCAAGTACAGGAATTACAGTGCCAATCAAATAACTATTCCAGAAAATACCACTTCTTTAGTAAAGATAAGTGTTGATGAAATTTTAAAAACCTTGGCGCTCAATGCCATCTCAAACCCGGTTCATTACTTTAAATCAGATACGGAGAAAAATATTGGGCGTTCATTTAAGCGCATAGACCATGGATTAAGCATTCCTGCAAACCTATATTTGTATACCATAAAGGATCAACCGAACACCTCGTTTTTTACCAAATTCAAAATCATAAATCTCAAAAATTTTGAACATTTTATAAGCAAAACCATAGGTTTTCAAATTAAAAAGGGTAGCAAGAAGCTTAATTATGCAAAATCTGTATTGGGTAACGTAGCAATCTGTTACGACGAAAAAAGTGCTGTTGTAGTTTTTTCAAGTCAGATTGCAAACTTTGATGCGGCCCTGAAAGATGTTCTAAATGAAAAAAAATTCAAAAAAATGAGTGATGGTGGATTTAGCCAGCTGATCAGTTCCAATAGTCACGTCGCTTTTGAAGAAAATGCTCAGTTTGCAGAGCTTAATTTTAAAAGTGGCGAAATCAGTTTCAATGGCATTTTTAACACACCAGAAGGAGTGAAAATTAAGACCGGGCTTTACAGCTACCAACCGGCCAATACAAACAATGTAATGAACTTTTGGCTGAATGCAGATTTCGAACGAAACACCAAAAAGGAACTCAAGCTAAAAAATGTGCTTATTGAGCAAGATAGCCTGGTAAAATACTATCAAGGTTACATTGATATGGAATGGACAAATACCATAAAACAAACGGATTCGATCATAACTTATGAATACAACGATGATTTCGAAAAGGTGCAGAAAGTAACACTTCAGCAAAAAGATGTTCCAAACTTCCTGATCAATATTTCTGCTGATGCTTTGCCGTTAAAAAATTACCTGGCCCGTCAAAACTTTATAAATTTGGATAGTTGCGTAGTTAACAAATCGGTCTTTCCTCTTTACCATGTATTTGTTGGGGGAGATAGCAAGCAACTTACCCTCAGCACAAAGAAAGGAACTTCCCTTCATCAATATTCGCAAAAAACCAATAATTTCCTTTCCTTGAATCTAAATTTTAAACAACTAAACCGACAATTTAGCTTGCCAATAATAACCAGGTATCTGCAGAGCTTGAAATATTTAACCGTCACAGCTCAAGCTACCGGTGACCAGAAAATTGCCTTACAAGGCAAATTAGAAATGAATAATCAAGACATTAATGGCCTTTATCAACTCCTGAAAACCCTGTAGAATTTTATCATTCCAATATTCTTAATAAATTTATTGCAACAAACTAATAGCAAATATGCTCCACGACAATCTTATTTTAATCCTCATTTTGTTACTCGGCGTGACATTATTGGTGATGGTTGGTCAGAAATTAAAGATTTCATACCCTATTTTTTTAGTATTAGCAGGATTAATTATCGGATTTATTCCTGGTATCCCTCATGTAAAAATCGATCCTGATATTGTCTTCCTGCTCTTCTTACCTCCACTTCTTTATGAGGCCGCATGGTTTACCTCATGGAAAGATTTTTGGGAATATAAAGGAGGGATCTTTCTAATGGCCGTTGGTTTGGTGATTATTACATCAATGGCTGTAGCTTATGCTTCCGTTGCATTTATACCGGGCTTCACTTTGGCATTAGGATTTTTACTGGGTGGAATTATTTCGCCCCCAGATGCCGTTGCTGCAGCCGCTGTACTTAAAGGATTAAAAATTCCAAAAACGGTAAGTGCTTTACTAGAGGGCGAAAGTTTAGTAAACGATGCTTCCAGTTTAATCGTGTTTAAATTCGCATTGGTCGCTGTTACCGCCGGAACTTTCGTTCTGCATGATGCAGCGATAGATTTTGTTTCCGTAGCGGGTTGTGGTATTTTGGTTGGTTTGGCTATTGGCGGTATCTTTTACGCCATACACAGATGGCTTCCTACAACCGAAAACATTGATACTGTGCTTACGTTGATTACGCCTTACTTTATGTATATCGTAGCAGAACATTTTGAGGGTTCGGGTGTAATGGCAGTTGTTTCTGGAGGTCTATTACTCTCCAGTCAATCACATATTATTTTAACTTCAAGCTCGCGAATTAAAACCGTTTCGGTTTGGTCTGCCTTGATATTCCTTTTAAATGGTGTAGTTTTTATTTTAATAGGTTTGGCATTGCCAGATATTGTAGCAGGGCTTGGCCCAGATTACCCGATAGGTAGAGCAATAGGCTACGGCGTGGGAATAAGTGTACTTGCTTTGGTAGTCCGTTTTATCTGGCTCTTCTCCACTGCCAGGATCACCAAGATTTTCAATAAAAAATCAAGAGTACGTTACCAAGACATGACCTGGCATTCATCGTTAGTAATTGTTTATGCCGGAATGCGGGGCGTAGTTTCTTTAGCCGCAGCATTATCTATTCCGGTAATGATTTCCGATCAGATTCCATTTCCATTAAGGAACTTGATCTTATTTATCACCTTCGTGGTTATATTCGTAACGCTGGTGGTACAGGGCTTAACGTTACCGTTTTTTATCAAGTGGCTAAATATTCCAGCTCCGAAACATAAATTATCTGAACAGGAACAGACCAGCCAGATTAAACTTAAATTAATTGATCTCTCGTTGGATAAACTAAAAGCTGATTATCAATATCAATGTACCCACAATGAGTTAATGGTAAATTTAAAAGCCGAACTCCAACACTCGTTAATTGAAAAGAAAGATACTCTGAAAGCCTTTAAAGCTGGACAGATCGATCAGGTAGATTTGAAAGCATATCATGAAATTGTGCTGGCTTTGATTCAGGTTCAAAGGGATGAACTACATCATTTGAAAAGTAACAAAAACTACGACGATGATATCATTAGAAAAGAAGAATGGCGTTTAGACTTGGAAGAGTTGAGTATCACATCCTCTGAATAAGGATTTACCATTGGAGTTTTAACTTTGAGTATTTGCTTGCCTGCAGCAAACAGGCGAAATCGATTTTTAATCGATTGAAGTTCCCGAGGAATGCCTTTGGTACAATCTCATTTGTGGTATTATTTTATCATAAGATTGCTTCATACCTCGCAAGGACGACTGTTCAAAGCAAAAGAACTAACATTTCAAAAAAAAATCCTTGCAAATTTTACATCTGCAAGGATTTATAATAAGATTGCGAATCTTGATAAAATCGAGATTCGCAATTACAGTTATAGGCTATGGCCAAACACCTAAGTTCATGTAAGAAACAGCAATTTTATCAATCGAATTAACAAATGCCGCAGTTCTTAATGTTTGGGTCGCTGGTTTATTTACCAAAGTCTCACGGATCTCGTGGTAAGAATGAATCATTGTATCTTCCAAACCAGAGTTCACCAATTCGATCTCAGATGCACCTTTAACAATCATTAAGCGGTGTTCTGGAAGGATAGTTTTCCCTGTCAAATTTTCTAATGTATTAATTAGGTTAGCATTTGAGTTAGCTGCATAACGGTTCTCCATGCGGCCAAAAGCCACGTGAGAAAGATTTTTTAACCACTCAAAATAAGAAACCGTAACACCACCGGCATTGCAATACATATCTGGAATAATAATTCCGCCCATTTCTGTGAAAATAGCCTCAGCTTCTGGAGTTGTAGGTCCGTTAGCGCCTTCGGCAATAATTTTTGCTTTAACGTTGCGGATGTTATGCTCTGTAAATTGGTTTTCTAAAGCTGCAGGAACAAGGATATCACAATCCTGCTCTAAGCCGTCCATCGAATTTTTGAAATCTGTAGCACCTGGGAAACCAAGGATTGAACCCGTATTTTTACGGTGTGCAAAAACTTCATCCACATTTAAGCCGTTAGGATTATAGATTGCTCCTTCGTACTCACATAAACCAACGATAGTTGCTCCAAATTCGGCCAGGAATTTAGCAGAGTGATAACCCACATTACCCAAACCCTGAACAATTACTCTTTTATCTCCTAAACCAGCTTTGAAACCAAGTTTAGCCATATCTTCTGCAACATCTACGCATTCACGAACGGCATATGCAACACCACGGCCAGTAGCTTCTTTACGTCCGCGGATACCGTGGAGCGCAATTGGCTTACCCGTTACACAACCTAACGCATCTAACTGACCAGGATTCATGGTCATATAAGTATCTGCAATCCAACTCATTTCGCGTTCACCCGATCCATAATCAGGAGCAGGAACGTCGATACCAGGACCAATAAAATTTTTCTTGATTAACTCTGTTGTATAACGACGAGTGATGGTTTCTAACTCGGCAACACTATATTGTTTAGTGTTGATTTTGATACCACCTTTAGCGCCACCAAATGGAACGTTTACAATGGCACATTTGTAAGTCATAAGGGCTGCAAGCGCCATTACCTCATCTTCGTTAACCATTTCGCTGTAGCGAATACCACCTTTTGTCGGACTCATGTGATGCGAGTGCTCGACACGCCAAGCATCAATTACTTCGAAACCATTTCCACGGCGAATTGGAAATTGGAAACGATAAACACTATTACACGCTTTAATCTGGTTCAATAAACCTTCAGGATGGTTGGTGAATTGAGCCGCACTGTCAAAGTTCTTGCATACATCAGCAAAAAACTTGTTCTCGTCTGCTAGATTAGCCATTATTTCTTTTTTATGAATTAAGTATGCCGCAAAATTGCCTAAAAAAAACGCATATATCCAAATGAAAAAATACTTAGTGTAAAGCCAACACCAATCAAAACTGAAGAGAAAGACAGCTTCAAACTGTTTAAACTTAGTTTTTAGGTGAGTTTTCTTTTTCGATTTTTTTTAATCTTTTATCGATAGAGAAAAGGTAAGCCAATAATCCAAGCAAAATGATCACTATGCAGGCAACAACAACGTAAATTTTACCATCGCTACGCAACTTATCCGCCATTTCTACGCCGTTATCTTGCGCAAATAGCTGAATTGTAGCAAGCATTAATATTAAGGAGAACAATATCATTTTCATGTTAGTTTTTAATTTTTGGTGTTTTAATTTTGGGTGGCGAGTTTGTAATCCTTTGTCCTTGCTCATTATTCTTTTATCCCTGCTCTTCCCTAATTCGATTGTTGCTGTCTGTTTTGTAATGAGCGTAGTCTGAATTTAATGGTGTAAACCCAGTACCCAATTAATATCCAGCCTAAGCATGCCGGATAAAATACCATCCGCATTCGGCTATCTAAATCGTAGCTGTTAAAACCAGGGTTACCGCCATTACCAGGATGTAGTGAATCTTTTAAACGTGGTAAAACGAATAGTAGAACCACCATCATTGGGAAAGCGAAGATGTTATAGATAGCAGAAATTTTAGCTCTTTTTTGTTCCTCATCTATCGCATTGCGAAGAATTAAATAAGCAAAATATAGTAAAACTGAAATGGCTGCAAAGTTTTGTTTAGGATCGAAACTCCAGAACTGGCCCCAGGTATATTTCGCCCAGATGGCACCGGTAACTAATCCTAGAAGACCGAAAATGATCCCTGCATTTACGCTCTCTACAGCTTTCATATCATCAATTTCACTTTTGGAGCTAAGAGATTTAATGCTGTAAAAGACAGAAATGGAGAACAATACAATCATGGCAAACCACATAGGAACATGGAAATATAAATTCCTGATTGATTCATTTAAAATAGGCAAGCGAGGCACGCCAAGCAACAAACCTGCAATTGCAGTATAAACTACCAGCACTGAACCTAAAATTTTCCACCAAGTTTTATTCATACATATATTAATTTTGAAGGAGTGATTTTTGTATGAGTGAATGTTGCCGCTGTTACTCAATAATTTCAAGCGATAGAAATCAACATTCTCTCAACCATTCATTCTATAATTCAATCATTTTTTAGTCCCTCCAAAGGTAAGGAAATAACAATAATGAGGTGGCAACTGTAAGCACATTTACAACCAACAACATTCCAATTTCATCGTAACTATTCTCCCAGGGCAAGCCATCAACTGCATTCTTTGCTAATTTTATTAAAAGTATGAGTACTGGAATAATAATCGGGAAGCTTAAAATTGCCATCAGCATTCCGCCGTTTCCTGCTTTACTTGCAATGGCTGAAACCATGGTAAAAACCGTTGAAAAACTGATGCTACCCATCACGACGGCTACGTAATATAAAAGCAAATCGGGCGGTGTAAACGAATCGAACACCAAAGTATAAAAACCTAATGCGATGGTAGTTAATACCAACATTAGCAAAACGTTATAAACTGTTTTCGATATTATAACCGCAGCCGGACTCGCTAAAACGTAGCTATATAACTGTTGTCCTTTAGTTTCCTGCAAAAAACTTTTTGAAACCCCGTTGATAGATGCAAATAAGATAATTATCCAGAACAATGCATTCCAGGCAAGCTTATCGCCTAAGCTGACAAAAGATAAATAGCAGGTAAAAATGGTGGAAACTACATACAATAATACACCGTTGATGGTATATTTGGAGCGCCACTCTAACAGCACTTCCTTGTGGATTAAATATTTAACCTCATTGGCCAATTGCATAACCGCAAAGATACTTTTATTGATAAATATTGTAAGGGTAATTTGTTGGATTGTTGTAATATTGTATAAAGTTTTAGCTGTTAAATATTAGCACGGAAACACTGAATACAAGAAAAACTATCTGTTAGATTACTTAAAAAGTATATAATGTTTTTTTTATTCCGTGGACTCCGTGCTTCCGTGGGCAAAAATATTTTATGGATTATAAGAAAAAACGAAGCTAGCTACAAAATTAAGTCTGCCTCAGAAACACAGAATACACTGAAAATATTAGCCACTGATGAAAAGGATAAACATAGATAAGTTATTTCATTATTATTGTAAGCCAACATCTGTGTTTATCTGTTAACATCTGTGGTAAAAAATATGGATTACGCATCAGTATTAGAATCACCAATTGGAAAAATAACCATCTTAGCTGACGATGATTTTGTTTACGCCATCACTTTTTCAGAACAAGATATTGATGAGTTAAGGGAAAATGAGTTGACCAAAATTGTGGCAAAGCAACTTGAAGATTATTTTGAAGGGGATTTAGAAGCTTTCGATTTCCCAATAAAACAAAAAGGAACTGAATTTCAGCAAGGGGTTTGGCAAAACCTACTCACCATTCCTTATGGCGAAACTACCTCCTATGCTAAGTTTTCGGCACATCAACCCTTAGCTATTCGGGCAATAGCTGCTGCTAACGGCAAAAACAATATTGCTATAGTGGTTCCTTGCCATCGAGTAATTGGTAGTGGAGGAAAATTGGTAGGTTATGCCGGTGGCTTATGGCGAAAACAATGGTTGCTGCAACACGAGAGAGAGGTTTCACAGAAAGGTCAAACAGAATTAAAATTTTAGCATGGACAAATTATCAGATAAAGCCGATACCAAAAATATAAAAGCCATTCGTTTAATCAATATTACCGACGGGAAGTGTGATTTTGAATCAGGAACAATACCAATCAGACAGCATATCAACGCTAATTACTTCTTCGCTCAAACAGATGTCTCCTTGCAATACAGTCCTCATGCTGCACCACGTAGACAGTACGTTATTACGCTTAAAGGGAAATTAAAATTTACGGTGAGTAACGGTCAATCCTTCATTCTTGAACCCGGAATTATTTTAATAGCTGCAGATACATTTGGTGAAGGACACACTTGGGAAATTTTAGATGGAGAAGAGTGGGAAAGGATTTATATCCCGCTGGAAGATGGTGCTGATGACCATTTTACAGCGGTTTAATCAAACAAAGGCCAGATGCTTTCAAGTTAGATTAACTGACGGTGGTTGAGTTTCCTAATTCTTTCCCTTTTTGAGTGCTAAAAAGCATAAAAATTACGCCCACTAAAAGCACAATCCACCCCCATTGAAAATGCACCACTTTACCAATTAATTTATTGGCAAAACCGTACTTCGTATAATTATTAGCTGTAAAATAAACTGCAATAACTGCCAGCACATACCAGATGGCCATTACGAAACTCATAAACCGAAAGGCACCTGCTTTTCTGATAAAAAGGAAAAGAACAGAAATTGCAATGATTGCATAGGTAATAAAAAATAGACGGGCATCAGACTGATATAAGTTCCAATTTCCTTTTATCGGCACCTTTAACATTGGACAAAAACCTGCCACTACGCATAACAAAATGCCTAACCAGGCTCTGAATTTATTTAGAATTAACATTTTGATTCAAGATTTAAATTTTTCCTGCGGGTTGATTACACTGATTTAAAGACTCCATAGACTTTAATAATTGATTTTGCTATTAGATCATATCTTATCACTAATTTGTTTCGCATTTTCTAATGACTAATGACTAATGACTCAATTACTGCCCTTCAATAATACCCATCTTTTCCGCGAAATGCGCACAGTAATCACGTAAATCTTCAACAATTAAGGTTTCGTTTGTAGCCTTTAAAAAGCTATCACCCATGGTTTGCAACGTTTCGTAGAAAAACCGTTTCATCTCATCAACAGGCATATCCTTTGTCCAAAGATCTATTTTCAAAGTATTTTTATAGTTGTGATCCCAAACGGATAAAAACATCGCTTTAGCTGGTACTTTATCTGCATTACCAGAATCAGTACTTTCCCATAGGATGTTATCAGGATTATTTGCCTCATCTAACTCAACTGTTAGTTTTATTTCTGCTGTCTTCATTTTCAAAAATTGATTATACCGATAAAAAGTATGCAGTTATCAGTTTATTTTTACGGTTGCAAAGATGCTTATTTTTTGATTTGATTGCACCGATGAATGAATTGGAAAGATTTTTTTACGCTTGAATTACGCTATTTTTCTAATGATAATGATCAGGATGACGGTGATAACAATAAAGATAGATTCTACAAGCCAAATCTTCTTCAAATCTTTAAGTGTGAAACGGAAAATTAAATCGGTAATAAAAGTAACCAAGATCAGGCATCCTAAAATAAGCAGATAAAAACCACTCATGTCGATCTGTCTCGGTGCAGTATCTTTAGCAGTTAATAGATTAAAAACCGCTAGGCCTAAACCAGCGGCTCCAATGATGTTTAAAGGGGTAATCCTCAATTTCATTTCACTACTTCTTCTTATCGAAACGTTTACCTTTTTTAAAACTTTTAATTTCTTTTCCAGCCTTAGCTTTAGCTTTTTCTCTTGCCTTCTTATCTATTGCTGCAGCATGTTTTTTCTCATGGAAAGCGCCTTTAAAATCAGGGTCTTCCTTGCGTTTTTGCATGTCAATTTCCTTGGCAATATGCTGACGTTCCTCGTAAGGCGTTTCATCAATGTAAACACCTTCCGGGATTTCAGCTACAGGAATATATTGGCGAATTAGCTTTTCAATTTTACGGATGTAGTATTTTTCAGCATCAGTAGCGAAAGTAATGGCGTCGCCCTTGGCAAAAGCCCTACCCGTTCTACCAATTCTATGCACATAATCCTCAATAATAATGGGTACATCAAAATTAATTACATGACTTACGTCACTCACATCAATTCCCCTACTGGCTACATCAGTGGCCACCAATACCCGGATATTACCTTCTTTGAAACTATTTATGGAGTTAATTCTGGTATTTTGTCCTTTATTAGCATGAATCACCCGAACGTTGTCGGCACCATATCTTCGTTCAATAAAACTAAAGATATTATCTGCTACTGTTTTAGTTTTACAAAAAATAATCAACCTGGTAAAGGCCTCATCATTTTTTAAAAGATGTTGTAACAGATTGATTTTTGTTTTAAAATTTGGAACGTAATATAAGGTTTGCGTTACATTAGCAGCAGGTGTAGCCTGTGCAGATGCCTCAATTACAAGCGGGTTATTTAAAAAATCTCCAGCAATTTTTTGAACTAAATCGCTCATTGTTGCAGAGAACAACAGGTTTTGGCGTTTGCGTGGAACGATTTCTAAAATCCGATGTATCGAACCAATAAAGCCCATATCCATCATTTTATCGGCCTCATCAAGTACCAAAAACTTTAAGCTTTGCGTATTAATATCTCCATCCAAATATAAATCCAGAAATCTTCCAGGCGTAGCAATTAAAATATCAACGCCTTTTGCTATTTGCTCTTTCTGCGTTTTCGGACCAATTCCGCCAAAAATTACCAGCGAACGCAAGTCTGTATAAGTGGAGAACAGCTTCACCTGCTCAGCTATCTGCATGGCCAGTTCACGTGTCGGCGATAAAATTAAAGCCCTCGGATTTTCACCCTGAGCATATTTTAACTGCATTAAAATGGGCAAAACGAAAGCCGCAGTTTTTCCAGTTCCGGTTTCGGCAATACCAAAAATATCTTGTCCTGATAGCACCGGTGCAATTGCTTTTTCCTGTATGGGAGTGGCAACGGTATAACCTGCATCGGCAACTGCATTTAAAATTTGCCTATTTAATTTAAATTCTTCGAACGATTTTGCCATAGCGCACAAAGATAGGCTTTTTAAGCTGAAAGGCTTAAACTAGTGTGAAGTTCGGAGTCGTGAGACGTGAGCTAATGAAGCTAAAATCACTTAAAGAGATTTAGGGGAAAGCAATATCAGTAGTTCTTCAATGTCGGTATCTCTTTTATTATTTCAATCTTTTTTAATCTATGTCATTCTGAAGCACGGAATCTCTTTCGTCGGTTACAGATGCTTCGTACCTACTATTGACGTTTTTAACTTTACGTCATTGCCTGCCTGCGGCAGGCCGGCGATCCCGATTTTTTATCGGTAGAAGTTCCAGAGGAATACCTTTGGTACAATCTCATTTGTTGTATTATCTTATTAAAGAAGATTGTTTAGTGCCTCGCAATGACGACAGTTCTTAACCTCATTTATATTGAGTTTTATAAAATTCAGGCTTATTTAAGTCAAAACAACAACACCACACTTAATTTACACCTTTCGTCCGCCCAATCTCGTCACTTTTTACTTTATTCTTTCGGCTTTGTACTTTCTACTAAAACACTACCTTTGAAACCATGAATGCTTACCTGATAAAAGCTGCAACAATTGTAAATGAAGGTCAGAAATTTGTTGCCGATGTATTAATTAAAGATGGATTTATTGCCAAAATAGGTCAAAACCTTTCTGCAGCCCATGCACAAGAAATTAATGCTGAAGGGCAATACCTTTTACCAGGAATGATTGATGACCAAGTGCATTTTCGCGAGCCAGGTTTAACGCATAAAGCGGATATTTTTACAGAAAGTATGGCAGCTGTAGCAGGTGGAATTACGTCTTTCATGGAAATGCCAAACACGGTTCCAAATACTTTAACGCAAGATTTACTTGCTGATAAATATGCAATTGCTGGCGAAACTTCATTAGCCAATTACTCATTTTATATGGGTGCCAGTAATGACAACATTGAAGAAGTTTTAAAAACCGACCCAAAAAATGTGTGTGGCATAAAAGTTTTCATGGGTTCATCAACTGGGAATATGTTGGTTGATAATGAAAAAACATTGGAAAACATTTTTAGCAAAGCACCAATCTTAGTGGCCACACATTGCGAAGATGAGGCCACTATCCGCCATAATTTAGCCGAATTTCAGGCAAAATACGGCGATGATTTAACGATAGAAATGCATCCCTTAATCCGTAGTGCTGAAGCATGTTACAAATCTTCTTCTTTAGCGGTTGAGCTGGCGAAAGCCTACCAAACGCGTTTGCACATTCTTCATATTTCAACGGCGAAAGAAATTGCACTTTTCGATAATAGCATCCCATTAAAAGATAAAAAAATAACTGCAGAAGCGTGTGTGCATCACCTTTGGTTTAATGATAAAGACTACGCAACTAAAGGAAATTTCATCAAATGGAATCCTGCTGTTAAAACGGAAGAAGATCAGAATGGTATTCTTCAGGGTGTTTTAAATGATAATATTGATGTGATTGCAACTGACCATGCGCCACATACCTTAGAAGAAAAACAACAGCCTTATTCACAAGCTCCATCAGGCGGACCATTAGTTCAACATGCTCTGCCTGCTTTATTGGAAATGCATTTACAAGGCAAAATTTCATTAGAGAAAATAGTGGAGAAAACGGCGCATAACCTGGCTATCTGTTTTGATATCGAAAAACGTGGATTTATTCGCGAAGGCTATTGGGCAGATTTAGTTTTGGTTGATTTAAAAGACTCATGGAAAGTAACCAAATTAAATAATTTCTACAAATGTGGCTGGAGTCCTTTTGATGGAGATACTTTCCAAGCCAGCGTTACACACACTTTTGTGTCAGGAAATTTGGCTTATCAGAAAGGCAGATTTACTACCGACCAGATTGGAAAGCGCCTAACTTTTGCCAGATAGGTTTGTTATATTTGTTTATCAATCAAAATGCAAACATTAATCGTGTATCCTAATTAAATTCATGACGACGGCATTATTGTTATCTTAAAAATTCAATCTTTAAAAGGCCACTATTAACAGTGTTTAGACATTCAATATACAAAACACTTTTGGTTTCAATCAGTCTAGCTACTCTGATTTTCCTTTTCGGCTTATTCCCAAGCCTTATTCAAAAGTATTATTCAACGGGTATTTATCCCTACATTTCTTCGTCACTAAGGTTTGTATCCTCTATTTTTCCTTTTGCCATTGGTGATATTGTTTACGCATTAATTATTGGTTTTATCGTTTACAGAATCATCAGGTTTTTCAAAAAAAGAAAATCTTTAAAGAGAAAACACAGAATTATTGTACCGCTACAGGTTTTAAACTTTTGTTTAATTTTTTACATTATCTTCAAGCTGGTTTGGGGCTTAAACTACAGTCGGCCAAGTGTGAGTGAAGTGTTAGGTATTGGAAGCGAAAAGTATAGCGTACAAGAGTTGTGTCTTTTGGGTGAATATTTTGTTAAAAAAACAAATGATTTAAAGTTAAAGCAGACGGGAATTCCCTCTTACTCTATTAAGGAATTGGAAATCAGCTCAGCCAAAGCCTATAACTTCATGGAGAGAAGGAATTCGCTATTCCGCTATAAAAATTCCTGTTTAAAATCTGTTTTAAGTCCGTATTTAGTGAGCAAAGCAGGAATAGAAGGTTATTATGCGCCATTAACCGGCGAGGCAAACATGAATATGGCCTTGCCTGATTTTGTAAAACCTTATGTTTCTTGCCATGAAATTGCACATCAAATAGGCACTTCGTACGAAGATGAGGCTAATCTTTTAGGCTATTTAACTGCAAGCAATAGTCCCGATGTGAATTACCAATATTCGGCCAACTACGAGATGCTGAGGTATATCTTGTTTGAAATTAGAATGAAATCTCCCGATGATTACAAAATACTTCACGATAAATTATCTCAAAAAGTTTTAGATGATTTTAGAACGGAGAAAGAATTTTGGCGAAAATACAATGGCGACATGTTCGGATACATGGATGCCGCATTTGATAGTTTCTTAAAGCTCAACAACCAGCCTAAAGGAATCGATAGCTATCAGGATATTGTGATTTGGCTTTGGAATATACATAAGAAGGAGTTAAAGGTTGAGCGTTTACAGTTATAGGTTGAAAGTTAAAAGTTCCAGGTTGACAGTGCAATTTGAATGGTATTTACGCCCAGAACATACAACCTATTACATACAACTTATAACGCTTATCCATGTATCGCCTCTCTCGTTCCGAAGCTTTGGATTAACTCCCCTTCAAATTCCAGCCACTCTTTCCAGCGCTTATCTACATCAACATCAGTAGAATATTTACGGGCAAAATTTAGAAAAGTAGTGTAATGTCCAGCCTCCGAAACCATAAGCTCGTGGTAGAATTTCGCTAATTCTTCATCTTTTATATTAAGAGAAAGCACTCGAAAACGCTCGCAACTTCTGGCCTCAATCATTGCAGCAAACAACAGCCGATCAACAAAAGCCTGGTTTCTGCTACCGTCTTTTTTACTGAACTTCACTAAACGGCCAACGTAATCGTCCTTCCGTTCGCGACTTAAAGTGTAACCGCGTTGTTTAATAATTTCAATTACCATTTGAAAATGCTGCATTTCTTCAATTGCAATGGCTGTTAGTTCATCAACTAAATCCTGGTGCTCAGAGTTTTGGGTGATTAAAGTAATGGCGTTCGATGCTGCTTTTTGTTCGCACCAGGCATGGTCAGATAAAATTTCTTCTAAATTCGATTCAGCAATATTCGCCCAACGTGGGTCTGTCAACAATTTTAATCCTAACATGTGGTGGTGTAATTGAGCTGCAAAATTAAGAATATTTAAGATACGTTTAATATCTCCCGCAGATTTAGAAGATAAATGCAGATCAAAATTTTAATCTGCGAAAATCACATTTATCTGCGGGAGCAAAAAAAAAGAGCTTATTTTGTAGAAGATGAATAGAAGCGCAAAAAAAATATTGATCATTGGATTGGTTTGGCCTGAGCCTACTTCATCGGCAGCTGGAACAAGAATGATTCAATTGGTTGATTTATTTTTGCAGAAAGGTTATCAGGTCACTTTTGCCTCGGCGGCATCGAAAAGTGATTTCAGTTTTGATTTCTCACACACTTCAGTAGTTGAGGAGTCAATAAAACTAAATGATGAAAGTTTCAATTTATTTCTTCAAAAGTTAAACCCCGATATTGTACTCTTTGATCGTTTTATGGTTGAGGAACAGTATGGTTGGCGGGTTCAGCAGGAATGCCGCGATGCGCTTCGGATTTTAGACACTGAAGATTTACATAGCCTGCGAAGTGCCAGACAGCAAAGTGATAAAAAGCAGTCGGAAATCGATTTATTTTCTGATACAGCAAGGAGAGAAATTGCTTCTATTCTGCGTTGTGATCTTTCGTTGATTATTTCTGAGGTGGAGATGAAAATTTTGGAAGAAACTTTTAAAATCGATCTTTCGTTACTCTACTATCTCCCGTTTCTTGAAAACGAAATTACAGAAGAATCCATTAAAAACTGGACTTCTTTTGAAGAAAGGGCAGATTTTGTTTTCATTGGTAATTTTCTACATGAACCGAATTGGAACACTGTTCAGGTTTTAAAAACCAAAATTTGGCCCACATTAACGAAGAAACTACCTGGGGTAAATATGAATATTTATGGTTCTTATGCTTCTCAAAAAGTATTACAGTTGGAGAATAAAAACGAAAAGTTTTTTATTCGTGGAAGAGCCACTGATGCAAGGCAAGCGATTTCAACGCACCGGATTTTACTTGCTCCTATCCAGTTTGGTGCTGGTGTTAAAGGAAAATTTATCGATGCCATGCAAGTTGGAACGCCATCTATTACCACTTCAGTTGGTGCCGAGGCCATGAAAGGTTCGCTGGATTGGAATGGATTTATTGAAGATGACTTAGAAAACTTTATAGAGAAAGCAATTTTGCTTTACAATGATGAAACGGTTTGGTCTATAGCTCAACAAAATGGCATTAAGATCATTAATGAGCGATATTCGCCTACGCATTTTGCCGACTTATTTATAAGTGTTTTGGAAAATCTGGATATCCAGAATCATCGTCAGCATAATTTTATTGGTCAGATTTTAAATCATCATACTATGCAAAGCACAAAGTATATGTCGTTGTGGATTGAAGAGAAGAATAGAAAGTAGTTTGTCTTAGCCCGACAGGCTTTCACTTTTTCTTGATAAAAACGGACAAAGCCGTGTGTTTCTATCTGTTTAGTAGCAGTGTCTAGCTCCCCTCCTTATTTTCATGGAGGGGTTGGGGGTGGTTTTCTTCCTAAAAGCGTTTTACTTCTGTTTATAAACCTGATTGGCGGGGAAAGCCCAAACTTTTTTCTGTTTGGCTTGTACCAAAAGCAGGGCTGCTTTTCACGAAGCATTACAGAACCATTCATTTCCAATCAGATTTTGGGATTTTCAGGATAAGAAAAGATTACGGACCAGGATTTTAGGATTGAAAGATGAAACAGAACTTACGGCTTTTATCTCCGAACTTTCCGTTCTTGGGCTTACCGGCTTTCTTTACAACATTAAAACATTTCAATCTCTAAACATTGCAACAATCTGCGTAAATTCGCAGCATGGCAAAAATTTCAATTAACCTTGCTACAGGTTCGTTTCAGAAGGAAGAAATTATAGTAGGCATAGATTTAGGCACCACAAACAGTTTGGTTGCTTTTATCAATCCTGATAAAAATCCGCAGGTAATTAATGATGCTGGTAAGGGAATTTTGGTTCCTTCGGTAGTATATTTCAACAGCCAAAACGAAGCAATTGTGGGTAATGAGGCGAAAGAGTTCTTAACTACAGACCCGGCTAATACCATTTTCTCGGTGAAGCGATTACTTGGCCGCTCTTACAAAGATGTTGCTGAACACAAAGATATATTTTCTTACAAAGTGATTGATGATGACACAGATGCTTTGGTAAAAATTCAAGCGGGAGATCGTTTTTATACGCCAATCGAATTATCTGCTGAAATTTTAAAAGAACTTAAAGGGAGAGCAGAACATGCTTTAAAAACACCTGTGAATCGGGCTGTTATAACTGTTCCGGCGTACTTTAACGATAGTCAGCGACAGGCCACAAGGGATGCCGGGAAACTTGCCGGACTTGACGTCATGCGGATTGTTAACGAACCAACCGCAGCAAGTTTGGCCTACGGAATCGGGCTTGATCCGACTGAGCAAAAAACCATTGCCGTTTACGATTTAGGTGGTGGAACTTTTGATGTTTCTATCCTCCAAATTCAGAATGGAATTTTCGAAGTTTTGGCTACCAATGGCAACACTTACCTTGGCGGCGATGATTTCGACCGGGCGATTTTAAACTATTGGATCGAGAAAAATAAATTTGATTTTGCAGCAGTTGCTGCAGATAACATTTTAATGCAAACCTTGCGTTTAAAGGCTGAAGCAGCTAAAAAAGCGCTTTCTACGCAAAATTTATATAACGAGCAGGTGGGCGAAATCTGGTGTACTTTGGATAAGCAAACTTTTGAGCAATTGATCACCGCAAAGGTGGATGAAACCATCACCGCATGTAAAAACGCTTTGAAAGATGCAGATTTAACTTCAGCAGATATTGATGAAGTAATTTTAGTGGGCGGTTCTACCCGTACGCCATTTGTAAAGCAAGCGGTAGAGAATTTCTTTGGCAAAAAACCGCAGGATAATATTAATCCTGATGAGGTTGTGGCTTTAGGTGCTGCTATCCAGGCTGATGTTTTGGCTGGAAATCGTTCTGATATTTTATTGCTTGATGTTACTCCTCTTTCGCTTGGTATCGAAACGATGGGTGGTTTAATGGATGTAATTATCTCCCGTAACAGCAAAGTGCCTACCAAAGCCGGTCGCCAATACACCACTTCGATTGATGGGCAGGTAAATATGAAAATTTCTGTTTATCAGGGTGAACGCGATTTGGTAAAGGAGAATCGTAAACTAGCGGAATTCGATTTGAAAGGAATTCCGGCGATGCCTGCAGGTTTGCCGAAAGTAGATATCAACTTTTTGCTAAATGCTGATGGAATTTTAACAGTACAAGCTATTGAACTCCGTTCGGGTGTGAAGCAGGAAATCGAGATTACACCAAGTTATGGGTTAAGTGATGATACAGTTGAAAAAATGTTGTTGGATAGCATTGAATTTGCGCAAAGCGATGTGGAGCAACGCATGTTGATTGAGGCTCGAAGTGAGGGCGAGCAACTCCTTTACACTGCAGAGCGTTTTATTGAAAAGCATGCTGAACATTTAACAGACGCAGAAATTGCCGAAACAAAAGTTCATATCGAAGCTTTGAAAACTGCTTTAGCCACACAGGAAAAAGATACGATTTTGAAAAAAGCCGATGAGTTGAATGAGTTCACTCGTCCGTTTGCTGAACGTGTAATGGACGCGGCGATTTCCACAGCGATGAAAGGTAAGAAGATAGAGTAAGTCCGAGGTTGGGAGTTGGAAGTCCGATGATATTAATTCTAATTCATTTAAAGCATTTCACTTTGAGCTTGTTTCATAATCATTTGCGCTATATGGAAAAACAAATCTAAATTCATCATTCAATTAAAAACCAATGCTGAGGAATTTGTTTTGTATTATTTTCAGTTTGTTAATTCTATCAAATTGCAGTAACAAAAAGAAAAACATTGAAGAAGAAGAAACCATCATTACCGCACTTCTTCCTGCAATAATTGACTCAACCTGCATGGATTTGAGGATATACGAATTTCGACTACCTGTACCTAAATCAGTTTATGATAAAAATAATAAGTTTATCAGATTTGATTATTCTAATTTAGCAAAAGATTCAATCATCTATAAAGGAAGACTAGATTCTTTAAATAAAGACACGAGTACCTTATATGTGCAGTTTAATCCTATATTAAAAGATGTTGATGAAAAATACAAACAGGAATTATTTTATCACTTCAAAATTAAAGAGGAAAAAGAAAGGCCAAGAAATGAAACGCTAACAATTCCTTACCAAAACATCAAAACCAAAAAGAAATTTAAACTTCAAATTTCTTCAAAAATGCCAAAAATTAATAAGGCCGATGGTGTTTTTAGCAATTATGGTTCAAGTTTTTCCGGTTCGTTTTCTATCTCTAGAATTTATTTTGACATGGAAAGGAATTTTGGAGTTCTAACTGTTGGTTATTTCTGTGGAACGAGATGTGGAGAAGGGTTTACCATTTTTATTAAAAAAGTAAGCGATAAATGGATAATCGATGAAATTGTAAATACTTGGATTGCTTAATGACAATGAATTTTCTTACCATACATCAAAACTTCTCTGCCCCTAACCTATTAACTTTGCTATATAAATTTTAGCAATTATGGAATTAGGTATCGGCATGTTCGGCGATTTGCAAGTTAATGCAAAGGGAGAAATTCAACCCGCCCAACAAAGACTTCAGGAAATTATAGAAGAAATTAAATTGATGGATGAAGTAGGATTAGACTTCTACGGCATTGGTGAACACCATCGTCCTGATTATGCAGTTTCGAGTCCGGAAATTATTTTGGCTGCAGCCGCAACGGTTACCAAAAATATTAAGTTGAGTAGTGCAGTATCGGTTTTGAGCTCATCAGATCCAGTAAAGCTTTACCAAAATTTTGCTACTATCGATTTAATTTCTAATGGAAGAGCCGAATTAATGGCTGGTCGCGGGAGTTTTATCGAATCCTTTCCCTTATTCGGCTACAATCTTCAGGATTACGATGAACTTTATGAAGAGAAATTAGCGCTGCTTTTAAAAATTAACGAAGAACCAAAAATAACCTGGAAGGGAAAATTCAGGCCCGAGCTTGTTAACCAGGAGGTTCTACCCCGTGCTGTTAATGATCATTTAAAGATTTGGGTGGCTGTTGGCGGTACACCAGAATCAGTTGAACGTGCCGGACGATTGGGTTTACCTGTGATGTTTGCGATTATTGGTGGGCAACCTTCGCAATTTAAGCCATTATTTGATTACTACAAAAAAGTTTATCAGGCTTATGGCCACGATATGAGTAAATTTGAAGTTGGTGTACATATGCACTCACTATTTGGCGAGGATAGTCAGGAAACAGCAGATTATTATTATCCTTTATACTCCGCTCAAATGAATAGAGTAGGAAAAAGCCGTGGTTGGCCTCCGTTCCAAAGAAACCAATTTGAAGCCGGCAGAAGTGCTAACGGCGCTTTGATTATTGGCGATGCCGCAGAATCTGTTGATAAAATTCTTGCTATGGAAGAAACCTTTGGCTTAACCCGTTTCTCAGCACACATGGACGTCGGCGGACCATCACACGCGGCAATGATGAAATCGATAGAAATCTTCGGGAACAAAATCGCCCCGGAAGTGAGAAAAGCTTTGTCGAAATAGTCTCAGAGCCTCCTTTCGAAATGGGCTATTCGCGATCGAGAAATCTTTGAAATGGCAAACTTCGGTTTTTAAAAATTTTCAGCTGTGCTCAGTAAAAGCAGCTAATAGACGCTTAATACTTATTGCCTTTCGAAATCAGATTGACGAAAGTATAAACATAACAACCTATACAAACGCCTAGAAAGCTTTCGAGCAAAGCAAAAATTATCATCATAACGGATAGCGTTAAGGCCACTGTCAAAAAACTAAGTATAAATGTCGCGGTAATCAATAGGCAGAAAACAAAGCCCATGGTTGCCGCGAATTTTTTAGGCGCTAAATCGGTCATGTTAGGCTTTAAGCTCAAAGCCTTAGCTAAATTAATAGCTATAAACTTCATCGGACTGAACTTTCCAGAACTAAAGGCCCTTAAAGCGAAATCGCCAGTTAGGAAAAATATTGCCCAATAATTTGAGAATACAACACAGCCAATTGCAATGCATGCAACCATAAATGCAATCAATCTAACTACATTTTCATTTACTCTTTCTGCTGAGATGGGACAGGATATTTCCATTTATCTTTTTTCAAAGCTACCAATTTAAATACACCAATCGAATATTTTCCTTAACCTTGTAAAATTCATTCCTATATTTAATAAATTAACGACTACCGAAATATAGAATGGATAATTCAGAGAGATTAAACTTCCTTTTAATGAAGCTCGAAAATTTATTGCTTAGGCAACAAGGTTTTGAGGCAGAAATAGAAGCTTTAAAACAAGAAGTAAGGGCTTTACAATCGCCAAGCGCTGCTTATGTTCAACCGTCAACACCAATTGCCGAACCTATTCTTGCACCTCCGCCTAGAAACACTCCGCCAAGTACGGTAAATCAAAATGACCCTGCACCACAAGCTGTTCCAAGTCCATTTCAACCGCCAGTAAATCAACCGCAAAATAATTTTGCAGATCGGTTTACACGTGAAAACATGGTTAAATCGGATTTTGAGAAGTTCATCGGAGAAAATCTGATCAGCAAAATTGGTATTCTTATATTAATTCTTGGTGTATGCATCGGGGCAAAATACGCTATAGATCATGATATGATCAGCCCGCTCACCCGGATTGTTTTGGGTTATGCGGTCGGAGCCGGATTAATGGCTTTCGCAATTAAACTCAAAGAGAAATACGAAAACTTTTCGGCTGTATTGGTTAGTGGTGCCATCGCCATCATGTATTTTATTACCTATGCAGCTTATGATTTCTATTCGCTTATTCCGCAGGCTTTAGCATTTCTGTTGATGGTTGTCTTCACTTCTTTTACTGTTGTAGCTGCCATAAAATACAATAAGCAGGTTATTGCCCATATTGGTTTGGTTGGTGCTTATGCTGTTCCTTTTTTACTCAGTGATGGTTCGGGAAAAGTTGGAGTATTGTTTACCTACATGGCTATCATTAATATTGGCATCTTGATTTTGAGCTTTAAAAAGTATTGGAAGCCACTTTTTTATGCATCTTTCGGCCTAACCTGGATCATATTTCTTTCCTGGCGATTAAATTTAAGAGGTGAAGAAGATCATTTTGCCCTATCGCTTTTATTTTCTTCAGTGTTTTTCATCATTTTTTACGTCACCAATTTAGCTTATAAGGTGTCAAAAAAGGAAATCTTTGGCTTTAGTGATGTCGTTATTTTGCTTTTGAATTCTTTCATTTACTACGGAATCGGATATTTTATTTTAGCTGCCAACAAGAATAGTATTGAATTATTGGGGCTTTTTACGCTCGCAAACGCCGTGATCCACTTTGTAGTAAGCTTAATTATCTACAAGAAGCAGCTTGCTGACAAAAACCTATTTTACTTGATTTTAGCCATGGTGATCACTTTTATTACGATGGCGGTTCCGGTGCAACTTAATGGCGGTTGGGTAACTATTTTCTGGGCAGTTGAGGCTGCTGTACTCTTCTATTTGGCAAGGATAAAAGGCATTGCTATTTACGAAAAGCTATCATTTCCATTAATATTTTTAGCGTTCTTTTCCCTTTTAGAAGATTGGGCAAGGTTTAATGACGTAAATTATGGAAATGCACCACATGTGCTTCCATTTTTAAATGTCAGCTTTTTAACTGCTTGTATCTTCATTGGGAGTTTTGCTTGGATGCTCAACATCAATACTAAGGAAACAGAAAAATCAGGCGATTGGCTCTGGATAAGAAGCATTTTGAATTATGCGCTTCCATCGATTCTGGTTTTAACTGTTTACATTACTTTCCGAATAGAAATTGTCCGTTATTTCAGCGGTTTATTAGAGTCAACAAAAGTTACACTCCGTCAAAGAAATGGTTTTGACGATGCAAGCCATGCTTTTAATTATAATTACGAAACCCTTACAACGGCCTGGCTTTATATCTATTCTATGTTTTTTGCAGCTGCGCTAACCTTTCTAAATATTAAAAAAATTCAGAAAAACGAGCTAGCCATTGCAAATCTTATCATCAACCTTGTGATGATACTACTTTTCCTAACGAATGGATTATACACGCTTAGTGAGCTGCGTGATAACTATTTATCAACGGAAAACGAATATTTTAATATCAGTTCATTTAATATTGTTATCCGATATATATCAATAGCATTTTTTGCACTGCTTATTGCTCAATGTTATTATTTGCAAAATTCAGGCTTGCTTAAAAAGAACTTCAAAACTATGTTCGAGTACCTGCTTTACATTTCAATTTTATGGGTAATTAGCAGTGAGTTGATTAACATTTTGGAGCTATCTGGAACAGATAAGAGTTACAAACTTGGTTTGAGCATTCTTTGGGGAATTTACTCCTTATTCCTCATCGGAATGGGACTTGCAAAAAACAAAAAACATTTAAGGATTGGGGCAATAGTATTGTTCGGCATAACGCTAATTAAACTTTTCTTTTATGATATTTATTCGTTGAGTACAATCGCTAAAACTGTGGTTTTTGTCTCGTTGGGAGTGCTTTTACTTATAATTTCTTTTCTCTACAACAAATACAAATATTTAATTATTGATGATGTTAAAACTGAAAATTAGTATTCTTTTGGTGTTTTTGCTTGGTCATGGAATTGCTCAAGCACAAATTAGCAGCTATAAATTCAAAAGAGATATTAGCGGTGTTAATTCAATTTGGCATGGCATAAAACTACCCGAACAATTGTATGCAGCCGAAAATAAAGGCTTCCAGGATTTAAGGATTTTTGGTATGACTGGAAAAGATACCACTGAAGTTCCTTATTTGCTAAAGCAGCGGGTAGATCAAATTATTTCGAAGGAAGTAGACTTTAAAATAATTAATAAAAGCTCAGATTTAGGCCTTTATTATTTCACATTTCAAGCCAATGTGGCGACTGCAATTAATCAAATTAATTTATCATTCAAACAAAGTAATTTTGATTGGCAAGCTACTTTGGAAGGCAGTAACGATAATTTAAAATGGTTTTCTATTTTGAAAGATTACCGCATTCTTTCAATTAAAAATAATGATACCGATTATCAGTTTACTAAATTGAGTGTTCCAGATTCAAAATATCAGTATTTCAGAATTGCCTTGAAAAGCCCGGTTCAGCCAGAATTATTAGAAGCAAAAATTTTGAAAACCGATACTATAAATGGCACTTATCAGGATTTAAAATATAGAGCTTACCATTTATATAATGATGCCAAAGCTAAGGAGACAGTTATAACCGTTGATTTAACCCGTCTAATGCCTGTATCTAATTTAAAACTTAATGTTAACAGCGACTTTGACTTTTATCGCTCTTTTAAAATCGAATACGCTACTGACAGTGTCAAAACAGAAAAGGGCATGCAATATAATTATGCTGAGTTATATAACGGAACTTTGAGTTCCCTCGAGCAGTCAACATTTAATTTTCCAAATACCATTGCCTCGAGAATAAAAATAACCATCCAAAATAACGACAATAGACCTTTAAGCATAAGCGGCCTAGAACTGAAAGGAAATATCTTCGAGCTGGTTGCTCGTTTCGATAACCCAACTCTCCAGTACGCTCTATATTATGGAAATAATAAAGTTGCTGCCCCAAATTATGAAATTGAAAAGTTTGAAAGTAAAATCCCTTCTGTTTTAGCTGCTTTAACCATTGGCAAAGAGCAGCAAAATCCAGCGTATGCTGAAAAAATTGAGAAACCATTATTTGAAAACAAGGCTTGGTTATGGGTTTTAATGGCAGTTATTATAGCATTGTTAGGTTGGTTCTCATTTAAAATGTTGAGGAATTAAGATCGTATTAGAATGAAAGTTAAGCATAACATAGAAAACTCGATATGCTAAGAAGTTTGATACTTCATATTAAACATATACAGACAAATACAGAGATCATTTGATAGATTAAAAACATGAAAAATATTTTTCAACCCGCTGTAAATAAAGAAGTTATTGAAATAATTAACAAATTAAGCCCAAATACTTCACAGCTTTGGGGTAAAATGAACGTTTCTCAAATGCTGGCACATTGCAACGTAAGTTATCAATTGGTATATGATAGCAAACATGCAAAGCCTAATCTATAATGAAATTCATCATGAAAGCTTTTGTAAAGAACATTATCGTAAGTGAAAAACCTTATAAAAGAAATAGCCAAACTGCGCCATCGTTCGTAGTTACCGATGAAAAAAAAATTGAGAAAGAAAAAATCGCTTAATTTCTTACATCAATCAAACACAAGAGTTGGGCGAAAATCATTTCGACGGAAAAGAGTCACACTCTTTTGGGAAGCTAACCAAACAGAATAGAACAAAATGTTTTACAAGCACTTAGCCCATCACTTAAATCAATTTGGAGCTTAGAATTTAACTAATTTATGTAAATTCATGGTATGAAAAGATTAACTATTTTAATTGTGTTAATCATCCCGTTCATTCTATGCACTTCCTGGGGTTTCTTTGCGCACCAAAGAATAAACAACCTTGCAATTTTCACCCTTCCGCGAGGCATGATCCTATTTTACAAAAAAAATATAAAGTTCATTACTGAACATGCTGTAGATCCTGATAAACGAAGATATGCCGATACCCTGGAAGCACCCAGGCACTATATCGATGTAGAAAATTATGAGAAAAATATCGATAGCATTCCGGAAAAGTGGAACGATGCATTAGCGAGATATGGTCAAAAACATTTAAATGCAAATGGTATTGTACCATGGCAAATTCAGCGTACTTATTTTAGTCTGGTAAAAGCATTTGCTAATCGTGATTCGATAAAGATTTTAAAATACTCTACAGATTTAGGCCATTATATCGGTGATGCCCATGTACCATTGCACACCACTGCAAACCACAACGGCCAATTAACAAACCAAGTTGGCATTCATGCTTTTTGGGAGAGTAGATTACCGGAGTTGTTTGCTTCGAACTATAACTTTGTTGTCGGCAAAGCGAAATACATCGAAAATCCTTTGAAAGAAGCCTGGAAGATCGTTAAACATACTCATAGCTTGGCAGATACAGTTTTGACTTTAGAAGCAAGGTTGGCAGCCGCTTTTCCTTCCGATAAAAAATATAGCTTTTCTGAACGGAACAATACCGTTTTAAAACAGTATTCCGTAGAATACTCAAAAACATATCATGATCAAATGAATAAGATGGTTGAGCGCCAAATGCGAGCTGCTATTATAGAAATTGGATCATTTTGGTATTCTGCCTGGATAGATGCAGGACAACCGGAGCTTAAGAACCTGGTGAAGCTAGAACCTAACCCAATTGAAAAACAAGCAGCCGAAGAGGCGGAAAAGAAATTTCTGCAAGGCACCGTGATTGGGAGAGAACTTTAACTTAGGCGTAAGCATAAATGAAAAAGCCGCAAATAAACAGGTAAATCTGCTTATTTGCGGCCTAAAGTATCAAACTAATATTTTAGTCTTCTTTAATTTCTTCTTCGATAATCTCTTCAACTTTTTTCTTTGAAAAGATTGACTTCGCGGCACCATAAATTACAGGCACGAATGTTCCAACTGCAATGATTAGCACCAAAATTTCAAAATTCTTTTCTACAAATGGAATTTTACCAAGCAGATAACCTGCAAACAATAAACTCGCAATCCAGGCAATACCCCCCAAAATATTGTAATAAGTAAATTTACCGAACGACATTCTTGCTGCACCGGCTACGAAGGGCGCAATAGTTCTGATGATTGGTAAAAACCGGCTAAAAATAATGGCTTTAGCACCGTGTTTTTCAAAATACTCATGCGATTGGTGGTAATATTTCAGCTTGAGAATTTTGTTATTTTCTTTAAATACTTTGATTCCAAAAAATTTACCAAGTTGATAGTTAACGGAGTTGCCTAAAATAGCAGCAGCAATTAAAATAAAAAGCATAAACCAGATGTTTAAGCCAGTACCATCGCCAGCCACCAAAGCACCTACAGCAAACAGCATGGAATCGCCGGGTAAAAATGGGGTAACCACAAAGCCGGTTTCAGCGAAAATAATAATGAAAAGGATCAGGTAAGTCCAGGTTTTATATTCCTGCATAATTACTTCTAATGTTTCTTTTGTATTAGTAAGTAATTGTATGAGTAAGTCGAAAAATTCCAAGTGATGTTAATTTTAATTTGTCAAAAGTATGAATATCGAAGGGATAATTTAGTAACTGTTCTAAGAATTAATTATTTGCCACTAATCGCTCTTTAAGCTTTCCATTTTTAGCACCCTCAATAATTACAGTGTAGACCTTGCCTTTTGCGAAGTTGGTGTATGAAATTGAATCCTGCACGCCTGCAGAGTCAACCAGATTTAGTAGGATCGAAGTGTTACTCCTGCCTACATCAGAAATTTGTTTATAAGTTGTTTTCTCTCCATAACCAATGCTTTCTACAATCTTTCCACTTTTATCTTTAATATCTACTTTGGAGCCTAATGTATGGCCTAAATTAATAAACATGATTTGTGCTACGTTATTATTTTGCCTAACGGTATCTTGATAAATAATCATTTCAGGTTTTGTGGTAGCCAAAGTGTTTTTTATCGTGTAATAAACTGAATAATTTTTACCTAGCGCAAAACTTTGTTTCAGAGAACTGTTTGTAACGCCGGTAACGCTATTTCTTGAATCAATTAGATATTCTTTATCGCCTTCTACAACAAAATACGAGGTGTTGGTACTTGTTGCCAAAGCAGAAACCCCGGTAACACTATTGAATAAAGCTTGATTGAAATAAAAATTTTGAGAGGTATCAGAAATGACTGTGTTAAATATCCTCACCTTTGCATCTCCAACAATTGAATTATCGTTTTTAATACAAGCACTAAATAAAACAACGGTAAAAACTAAAATTATCAGCTTGGAAGAATTCAAAAAATTACGTCTTTTCATAAAAAGGAATACTGTTGTTATAAAACGTAAAGATAATGGAAAGCATATAAACTTATGAATTAATTATCAGTTATAATGTGGGCTTCTAAAGCTGTGGACGTGCTTCCACTAAACCAGATGGTGTAAATTTTTCCTGCTTCAAGTAAGGTTCCATCAATGGTTTTAATACTTCCTGAGCCTACAACATTATACCTAAGGCTCATTCCAGCATCCACCTGAAAGTAAGTAGATGCTTCTTTGTAGAGTAAACCGTTAACAAATTGAGTGCCCGCTTGAACGCTGACATTTATGCCCGTTAAAAAAAAAGGGGTTAAGTTAATGAGTTTAATTTTCGCTTTGCCCGCTTCGGTATTGCTTAAATTATCCTCAAAAGTTATAATTTCTCTCGCTCCGGTACGATTACCAACTAAAAATGTAGAGTAAGTCAAAGATGGAGTAAAATTAAAGACTGATTCTGTTGGGAGATTTGCTGATCCCATAAATTTAACACTTCTGCTTCCCGAAACAACCTTTAAATAATCAGTTGATTCAGTAAAGGCAATTGCAGTAGTAGAATTCTTTTGGCCATCTACGTAAATATCTTGATTTGCTTCTGTTAAGGTAGCATTTATGAATTTAACTTTAGCCTCTCCTTTTACTACTATATTCGGATCTGGCTTTTTACAGGCTATTATGCAGTTAATAAATAGGACAAAGCATAGAAAGTGTGAGCGTTTAGTAAAGATTTTCATAGTTAGATTATTTGGTCGGTAAACAAAGATGGCTCGGTCAAAAACCAAGCCACCTTTAATATTCTAACTTTTGAAAATATATTTTAATAACTGTTGTTAAGCATTACAGGCATTACCAACATCAATACATCTTCATTTTCATCGTTGGTTTGAGGAATCAAAAGTCCCGCTCTATTTGGCGTAGATAATTCTAAAGTAACTTCATCACCGCTCAAATTGCTCAACATTTCGATTAAGAAACGGGCATTAAAACCAATTTCAAGATCTTCGCCATCGTATTGGCAGCTTAAACGCTCATGTGCTTCGTTAGCAAAATCCAAATCTTCTGAAGAGATATTCAACTCGCTACCGTTAATTTTTAGTCTTACCTGATGGGTGGTTTTATTTGCAAAAATAACTACGCGACGTAGAGTATTTAAAAATAATCCCCTGTCTATAACCAGTTTATTAGGATTATTTTGAGGAATTACTGCTTCATAATCAGGATAACGTTCGTCTATTAAACGACACACTAAGTTGATATTTTCGAACTTAAAGAATGCACTTGTAGCATTATAATCAACGGATACATTAATATCTGTTGATGGCAAAGCTGCCTTTAAAAGTGTTAAAGCTTTTTTGGGCAATATAAATGATGTTGCTTTATCAGCTTTACTATCCATTCTGCGGTAGCGAACTAATTTATGTGCATCAGTTGCCACAAAAGTAATATGCTGAGGAGATAACTGGCAGAATACACCAGTCATTGCCGGGCGTAACTCATCGTTACTCACTGCAAATATCGTTTTTGTAATGGCTTCAGTTAAAACTGATGCAGGCAAATTAACGGATGATGCATTTTCAACCACCGGGATTTTTGGAAAATCATCGCCATTTTCACCACTTAGTTTATATTTACCGTCGCCAGCACTAATTTCTATTGCGAAAGAAGTATCATCAATATTAAAAGCAATTGGCTGATCGGGTAACGTTTTAAGTGTATCTAATAAGATTTTAGATGGAACCGCAACCTTTCCCTCCTCCTTTGATTCTACAGCCAAAGCAGTTGTCATGCTGGTTTGTAAATCGGTTGCAGAGATCGTTAAGTTTCCGTCTTTAATTTCGAAAAGAAAATTTTCTAGTATTGGTAAAACCGTACTGCTGCTTGACGCACCATTTACAGTTTGCAAGTGTTTTAATAAAGTTGATGTGGATACAATAAATCTCATGATATCATTTAGTCTTCTTCAAAAATATAAAAATTATTTAGCGTACTTGTATTTGCGGTAATAATGTTGAAAAATTGCAAAGAATATTAACAATAGCATTGGAGCAACTACATTTATAAACTGCCATTTGGTTTTTTCGAGTTTAATTTTGGCTTTATCCAACAACCTTATTTTAACTTCTTTATCGCGTAAGCTAATTAAGTTATCATCATCGGTAAAATAATCCACAATATTTAATAAAAGGGCTTTATTACCGAATGTGCGCTGCGAATAACGATCGAAACCTAGGGGAAATGCAGAACCATCTTTGTCTGAAACCTGATTTTTAAAAATGTCACCATCTCCTAACACAATCATTTTTGAAGATTTACTGTTGGCGACATTTGTATAAGGTCGATCAATCCCCGCAGGTAGTGGCCGGCCTGCAAAAACCGATGGGAATCGGCCCTCTAACATCAAACCTACATGCTGTGGCGAACTTTGAAACTCACGTGGATCTAGTTGCTCTGCAATCATCTGCAAACTAAAGGGTTTAGGCAAATTATAAATCTTGTTATATGGCGAAGTAGATAAAATATAAGATTTTTGAATACCTTTTACGCCAATTGTATCTACTGTACTTGGAAATTCAGATTTAATTCCATCTAATTTCTTTACAACGCTGTGAGTGGTATCGGGAAGTAGAATTGGATAGTAAATCCAATGCATGAGCTGCATTTGACTTTGGCCGCCAACTGCTCCGGTTGAAACCGGAATTTCAACATTGTTCGCTGGATCGGCGACGATATTGTAATTTACCCTGGCGCCATACATAAAAAGCATATCATCTAAATTCAGGTCTCTTGCCGTTGCCAGCTGGCCGTTTTGGGTTCTTAAATTTTCTAAATCCGCATTATTTTGATCGATGCTCCAAAGCACACGACCGCCATTCATTACAAAATAATTTATTTTATATTTCTCAGTTTCTGTAAAAGTTTTTTTAGGCTTCGCGATGATCATCATGTTCAGCTTATCCAAACCTTCTTTAGTAATCGTATTTAAATTGACACGACCCACAATGTAATTATTAGCTAAAGTTACTCTTGCATCCTCCAGTTCTAAATCGGTCAATTCGTCGTTAGATTCTGTAAAGCCAATCCGTGGATTGTAACCGTTGAGCACCTTTTTTAAATTAGAAGTAAACGTGTACTCTAAATTCTCTATCGATCGGTTAATATTTTCTTCATAGCCACCTGCAACATTAAAGTTTTGCAGCAGTTTAACCGGCATTTGTTTCCCATCAACCTCAATTACCGCTGCTGGAACAACAATTTTTTCAGTAGTACCGCTCTCGGTTTTTAATGCTGTTCTTGTAGCCTCAATCCCATCCTGGGCCATATTGTAAATTACGGTATCTTGCTCTTCAACAGTTAAACCAGCTAAAGGATCTACGTAAACCAGTTTCACTTCCGCAGTAGAATAAGCCTTAAAATCAGAAAGCAAATCTTTAACTCCTGTTTGCAAACGTTTAAAAGCTGGTGGAAGCTGACCATCTAAAAACACAGTAATCGTAATTGGTTTTCGGTTATTGGTTAAAAGTGTTTTCGTTTTTTCGCTTAAAGTGAAGCGTTTATCTGCAGTAAAATCGAAGCGATGAAAAAAATAGTTACCTGCTACATTTAGCAAAACTAAGGCTGTAATAAATACAACTGAGTTTATCCATTTTTTATTCTTAGCCATTATCGTTTCCCTCCTATCACTAACTTGGTAAAAAATAAAAACAGGCAAGAGGCTGTAATGAAATAAATTAAATCTCGGCTATCTAGCACACCTCTACTAATGGAGTTATAATGTTGATTTATACCTAAATTGGTAATAAAACCTTCTATGTTTTGAAGCGAAATAACTTGACTGCTGTAATCGAAACCCAAGAAAGCAAAAGCACATAAGGCCGCACAGATTACAAATGCAACAACCTGATTTTTGGTTAATGCCGAAGAAAATAAGCCAATTGAAGTAAAGGTTGCACCTAACAAAAACAAACCTATATACGATCCGATTATCGCTCCAGAATCTACATTGCCTTCCGGAAATCCCAGTTTGGATAACGAATAAACATATACTAAAGTTGGGATCAATGAAAACAATATCAATACCAGGCTGGCTAAGTATTTTGCGATAATGATCTGCCAAATGGTAATTGGCCGGGTAATAAGCAATTCATAGGTCCCTTCACGTCTTTCTTCAGCAAAAGATCGCATGGTAATTGCAGGAATAAGAAACATAAATAAATAGGGAACCAGGCTGAAGAAGCCACCTAAATCAGCATATCCATAATCAAGAATGGAGGTATCAGGAAAAAACCAAAGCAAAAGACCAGAAACCAATAGAAAAATGCCGATGGTGATGTAAGCAACCATCGAACTTAAAAAACTGAATAACTCGCGTCTAAAAACTGCGTACATGTGCTAATAAAACGTCGAAGTTAACCATTTATTTGAGCATATTAAAGATGATTTCGAAGTAAATACGCCTTAAATAATTCACTAACATTAGTAATACTTTCGTAATTCGGTTTTATAAAACCAATGCCCGGATGGTCCTGATCCCAAGTTATAAAACGAAATGATCAACAACAGGGTTGTAAGTATTCATTTTAAACAAAAAAAGCTTCTTGAAATTAATCAAGAAGCTTTTAAATATGATTGTATTGTTTAGAAAGAATAACCAAAGCCTACCGAAAATACTTTATTTTTAAATTTAACATCTACTTCACTTGGCTCATCAATAACGCTACTTAAACCTAATCCATAACCAGCATGGATATTTAATTTATTGTTGAATTGAAAACCAGCTAAAAAGTTTAATCCAAATTCTCCACGTTTAATGCCATCATTTGAATCGAATTCGATTTTTTCCTTCTCAGAACCATATTTAACGTTTCCACTTAAAGCATAAGCAAAATAAGGACCAGCACCAATAAATACTTTTCCTGCATTGTTCACTTTAAAATTAGCAAGAACGTTCACTGGCAACTCAAGATAATTTAAGTTTAAAGTAGCTGACTCATTAGTTAAATCTGATTCTTCGAAATCGAAAGTATCTCCGCCCAATTTGCTTCCCTTTCCAATAAAACTTAAGCCCGGTTGAATGGAAATAATGTCTGACAGTGCAAACTCTGCCGTTCCACCAACATAAAATGATATTTTTGAATCGAAACCAATTGACGTACCTCCAGCAGAAATACTCATGCTTGGGAAAGCAACACCTGCTTTTACACCAAAGGTTACAGGTTTACTTGTTTGAGCTGATGCTGCATAGCCTATGCCAGCAAGCATTAATAAAGATAATAATGTTTTTTTCATTTGATTTTTGATTAAACGTATATTTAGTTGATGCAATAGACGTTAATTATCATCAAATAGTTACGCAAATCGGTCGAAAAAAATTATATCTACCTGATTATCAGAAACAATAATATCAAATCAAAAAAATTAATTTAATAGTGCCAATTCTATTTATTACTCTACAGGCCAAAAACATAGGCAACACGAATACCTGCAAATCCTTTTGAGCTAGAATTATTAATACCCAAAATGTTGGTTTCATTTTTACCTGCCCAAGCTTCGTAACGGATGCCAACATCAAGTTTATTGCGGCCAGATAATTTGAATTGGTTCCCTATTCCGGGCGACCAAATAACTACATTTCGTTGCCCGTTAATGGACAACCCTGCTCCTACCTGAGCTTCAGCGTAAAAACTTTGGCTTTGGTATTTAACACCCGCTTTAAGTGGAATATAAGTTAAATCGCGTACATTGATTAATTGGTTGCGTTTTCCGAAGAAATTCATAATACCTGCATTAACTGTTAATGCTACTTGCGGTGATACTGGAAAATCTGCCTTCGCAGAAGCGCCCAGACCTATTCCGGATAAACTGAGAAAATTTCCAGATGGAAGTCCAAATTCGGCACCGATGCTGATATTAGAAGAAGTTTGTGCTTTCGCATTTAAGCATAAAAAAAGGATAGCAGCAAGAACCAAGAAACGTAGTTTAAACATAGATTAAGCTGTAAGTTTTCTAAAAATAGCTTCTAAAGAGTTGTTATTATTTGATTTCTTGATTCCTTCTAGTGAATCGTTAGCTACAATTTTGCCTTTATTTATGATAATAATATCATTGCAAATGGCCTCAACTTCCTGCATGATGTGCGTGGAGATGATGACTGTTTTGTTTTTGCCAAGCGCTTTGATCAGTGCTCTGATCTCTACCAATTGATTTGGATCTAGGCCAGACGTAGGTTCATCCAGGATTAAAACATCAGGATTGTGAATGATCGCCTGAGCCAAACCAACTCTCTGGCGATAACCTTTAGATAACATTCCTATTTTTTTATGTTGCTCAGGTGTTAAGCCAACCATTTTAATTACTTCATCAATACGGTGAGTTAAATTTTTCATTCCATAGGCTTGGCCTACAAAATTCAAAAATTCCTTGATGTACATGTCGGTATAAAGCGGTGTGTTTTCTGGCAGGTAGCCAGTATACTTTTTTGCTTCAATGGCTTCTGTTAAAATATTTCTGCCTGCAATTTCAGCGTGGCCCGAGGTGGGTTCCAAATAACCGGTAAGCATGCGCATCGTAGTCGACTTTCCTGCACCATTCGGCCCCAGGAAACCTAAAATCCGTCCTGGTTTGACTTCAAAACTAATCGCATCTACCGCCTTTTGGTTATGATAGTGTTTGGACAAATTTTTTACTAAAATACTCATCGTGTTATTTTTAACCTTATTTTTTTTACGTCGGATGTTTCAGTTAGTTAATATTGGCTGAACTCAGCTTCTTATTGTACCGAAATTTATCCAATTGTTCGGCAGCTTGGGCAATGTTATCCGATGACAAAATATCTGCTCCATTATTGACCAAATGATAGTAAACATTTTTGGCAGGATTGGCAATCGAGCTTTTATCGATGTTGCCCATTGTACCGAGAATGGTTGTAATACCTTTTTCATGTAGATAACCGTACAGTTCTTTATCAGGCGCACTTACGCCCACAAAAGCTACAATTCGATTATTTGGGATACCCAAATTGTTTAATCGCTTCAGTTCAGATTTTTTTTGTACTGATGCAGAAATCATTAAGTCGGGCGCCAATTGATGTACTTCCTGTGCCTGATTTGCTGTGTAAGTGATGATGATTGAGTTGCTTTCAACTTTATACCGCTTCACTTTCTCAATTACCTTGGCATAACTCACTCCACGTTTCAAATCGATGGTGAGCAAAACCTTGCCTTTGCTCCAGCTCAATACGCTATCCAAAGTTGGAATTTTGAAACTAGTTTCTTTTCCATCGTCATCTTTCAGGTTAAAAGCTTGGAGCTCTTCGTAAGTATAACTTCCTATTTCTCCTTTACCTGTCGAAGTTCTATCCAGTTTATCATCATGCATAATCACCATTACCGAATCTTTGCTGTATGCAATATCAAATTCGATCACCATCGGGTTATACGTGGTGGCGTTTTCGAAAGTTTCAATACAATTTTCAGGGAATCCAGGCATTGGTCCGCCGCGGTGAGCGCTAATTAATGGATAGCGTTTCTCAGGCGACCATTTTAAGAACTGATATAATTCTTCGGCTTTATTGAATTTAATATAATGATGAACTTTTTCTTGTTGCTTACAGGCAGTGAAAACTGAGATTGCAGCAAAGAAAAGTAGATAGTGAAACTTCATGTTTCAAAAATAGGAAAAAATGGGTGATGTAAAATGGAATTCTTGGCGTTATGCATTTTAAACCTGAATAGATTCGCAACTTTCGCCACCTTAAACCCGATTGCAGCGAACACGTAGTGCAACGAAGTAAAGCGCAAAGCGGGACTGAAATAAACTGATAAGCACTGTATTTGCTTTTCGAAAAAACTTTAAACATTTAAGGCATTTAAGAACATCAAAGCAGGGGTTTTTACTTTAATCTTTCAGCTTTAGTCTTTCAGCTCAAAATAATTATCTTTGCCTGCATTATGGCTCAAAAGAATAACGACGAACAATTTAAAAATGTAATATCACACGCTAAAGAATACGGTTTCGTGTTCCAAAGCAGCGAAATATATGACGGCTTAAGTGCCGTTTATGACTATGGCCAATTGGGTGCCGAGTTAAAAAATAACATTAAAACGTACTGGTGGAAAGCCATGGTACAAATGCATGAAAACATTGTGGGCATTGATTCTGCGATTTTTATGCACCCGAAAGTTTGGAAAGCAAGCGGACACGTTGATGGTTTTAACGACCCCATGATTGACAACAAGGATTCGAAAAAACGTTATCGTGCTGATCAACTATTAGAGAATAAAATTGATGAACTATATGCTGAACTTTCCAATTTCAGTACTGAAAACAAAGTTAAATTTGAAGAATTTCAGCAGGAGATTTTAAATTTGAGCGATGAAGGCCAAGCAAGCTGGGTACCGAGTTTTAAAGATGAGGAAGGAATTTTAGACAACACAAAATATCCTTTTGTTGATGAAGCAAGCTGGAGATTTGTTAAAAAAGGCTTAGCCCTCGAGGTAGAAATGAACCTCGCCCTCAAAGCTGAGAATTTAGCACAGCTGAAAGATTTAATTGTTGACTATAAAGTAATCTGCCCAATCTCAAAAACATCTAACTGGACAGATGTCCGCCAATTTAACCTGATGTTTAGCACTCAGTTTGGAGCTATGGCAGAAGGTAGTGATGAAGTTTATCTTCGCCCGGAGACTGCCCAAGGTATTTTCGTAAACTTTTTGAACGTTCAAAAATCAGGAAGAATGAAAATTCCTTTTGGTATTGCACAAATTGGAAAAGCTTTTAGAAATGAAGTAATTGCCCGTCAGTTTATTATGCGTATGCGGGAGTTTGAGCAAATGGAAATGCAATTCTTTGTGCGCCCGGGAGAAGACAAAAAATGGTTTGAATACTGGAAAGAAGCTAGACTTAAGTGGCACAAAGCTTTGGGAACTTCATCAGAAAAATACCGCTACCACGACCACGTTAAATTAGCGCACTACGCAAACGCGGCAACTGATATTGAGTTTGAATTCCCATTCGGATTTAAAGAAGTAGAAGGTATTCACAGCAGAACTGATTTCGATTTAACGCAACACCAGGAGTTTTCGGGAAAGAAAATGCAATATTTCGATAACGATTTAAACGAAGAAGGTAAACCTTACGGAAATTATGTTCCTTACGTAATCGAAACTTCAATTGGTTTAGACCGTATGTTCTTGCTAACGATGATTAATGCTTTCGAAGAACAAGATTTAAGCACTGAAGAAAAACAAGATAGCCGTACGTTATTGCGCTTACACCCTGCTTTGGCACCTTACAAAGTGGCTGTTTTCCCATTAACTAAAAAGGATGGTTTACCAGAAAAGGCTCGAGAAATTATGGATACTCTGAAATTTGATTTCAACTGTATTTATGAAGAAAAAGATGCCATTGGAAAGCGCTATCGCCGTCAGGATGCTGTTGGTACCCCATTTTGTATTACAGTTGATCACCAAAGTTTAGAAGATAATACCGTTACCATTCGCCACCGCGATAGCATGGACCAGGAACGTGTTGCGATTGCAGACTTAGCCGACATTGTGGGCAAAGCGGTAAGCTGGAGAACGCTTTTGGCATAATAGAATCTCCATGCGCTAAAGCAATTCTTTGGCTTTGAATTTAGCGCAGCATCACATCGTATAATTAGTCGCAGGTTAAAAAGTTGCGACTTTTTTGTTTAAAACAGTCACAAACGTTATCAAGATCATCAGTTTTAGCCAGAATTTACAAACTCAAAATCTTCTTTAAAAATACATTAAGAAATACAAAACCTTCTAATTTCCGTACCACTCGTGGTTTTCTACCCTGGTAATCTCCGGCTTCCCGATTTGATTGAGATACCTTCTGGCACCTACCAGCGTTTTATATTCCCGCTCATCGAAGTTGAATGCTCCAGGCTTTAAGCTATTAATTCTAACCATTCCTGCTGACTGTATAAACTCCCCATCGCTCATATAAATGGCCGTATGCGTTATTCGCCCCTTGAGGTCACCCTTCAATTTCGCGGCTGCGAAGAACAGTAAATCTCCCGCTTTTAAATTCTTCAGGCACTGATCAATGCTAGTAGAATCATTCTCGAGCACCTCAATCTCCTCACCAATCAACGCCTGCTGCGAGGCATCTCTGGGAATTACAATCCCGTTTAGAAAATAGCTGGTTTTGGTAAAGCCGCTGCAATCAACGCCTTTAACTGATGTGCCTCCCCATAAATACGGAACGCCCAAAAGTGTTTTGGCACTGCTTAAAATGGCATCCGCAGTCGGGTTGGTTTGTTTCCGCCAGGTTGAAAACGAAGTTCCTTCGACTTTTTTAATATGCCCTATTCTCTTGTCAGGAAATACCACCCGGTAAAAGTTTTTCACTTCAGCTGTTACTTCTAAAATGTTCCCTTTCACCAAGTCGGAAACCCGAAGAGATTTTTCATCAGCTTTGCTGTAAGCGTGGCCATAATCGGCCAAATAAATCATCCGCTTCGCGTTTTTCCAACGTTCAAAGCTTTGTCGATTCATCAGGCTAACTGCTGCTCCATCCGTATAAGAAATGTAGCCGTCTGGTGTTTTAACCAAATAGTATCCACCTTGCTTTTTTAGTACTTGCACAGGAGTGCCCAAAGTCATTTGTGTCATCATTTCTGCCGCGTTTTGGGGCGCTGCTCTATTGTTGCAAACTGAAAGATTAGCCAAACCAAACTCCAAACCATTGAGTGATTTCGATGGTAAAAGCTCGCTAATTTTCACAAGTCCGGTTTCTTGGCTTAACTTAGAAGCTAACATTTGTAATGCTTTTTCAGACGTGCTTTCTGCGTAAATGGTATCGCCTTTAAAGCCAACCTTAAAGTAAACTGATCGCTTATCGGGCGCAAATTCTTTTTTTACAGCGTTAGCAATTACCCGGTAAGCGGCGGTATCAACCTGGGCTTTTAAAGATATTGTTGTTCCAAGTAGCAGAGCCAGAATAAACATTCGTATCATGTTCTAAAATTAGTAATAATCCATAAATGCAGTATTCAATGAGTTGTAACTAATCACTTACCTGGCCAGATTTTGGTTTAATTTCTATCTCTAAAAATAAATGATTTTGAACGGCGTTATTGATGAATACCGTCACTTTAATGAACAAACTATTTTTAGCCTTTTTATTCCTTATCGTTATCGGCAGGCAGGTAAATGCCCAAACATGGACCGACGCCGAGTTTCAAAGAGCCAATACGGCAGCAAATGCTCCCTACTTAACGAATGAAGAAAAAGATATTGTGATGTACATGAATTTAATCCGCATGGATGGAGCAAAATTCTATTATACTTTTCTGGATGATTACATCTATAACTACAATGCTAAAGTTCGAAAATACCGCAACTATAATCAACTACGTATCACCCAAGATAACCCTTACTATACCTCCCTGCTTAAGCATTTACGCGGCGTTAAGAATTTGCCGATGTTTTATCCTGATGAAAAATTAAGTGCATTGAGTAAAAGCCATGCCTTAGATTTAAAAAAATACAACTTAAGTTCGCATGAAAGCAGTAATGGCAATTCATTCACAAAACGCCTTTCAAAGTTTTTTCCTAACCTCACCAAAAGCGAAAATATTGATTTTGGCTATTCAAAAAGCCTAGATATTGTTTGCCATTTACTTCTGGATTGCGGGGTGCCCGAGTTAGGGCATCGATTTAACATTATCGATCAAAAAAACAAACTTAACACAGTTGGCATAAGCATTCAAGGCCACCCAACATACACCTGGTGTGCAGTGATTGATTTTGTTGCGCAGCCCGCCTACCAAAATAACGCTAAATAAATATTGGGGCTTCTAAATGGTTTGTCTTAACTTATTCAAAGTGGCTTCAGCCAGCATCATTTTGCATTTTATTTAACAATTGTGCCAAATCTTTCTATTTTTGGCCAAATAATTCCATAATGCGTAAAGCCATTTTATCTTTTATCGACTTTTTTTACCCACCGTTTAAAAGATTTATTTCCTTACATAATTTCAGGTATTTAGCTACCGGCGGAAGTACTTTTGTACTCGGCTTGGTTGTCTTCTATCTGGCTTATAATTATTTATTTTTAACAGAAGAAGTTAAAGTTTTAGCGATGACGCTGAAACGGAATACGATGGCTTTAATTGTTGAGTTTGCAATTGTAATTCCTTACAGCTTTTTACTTAATAAATATGTGATTTTTACGCATAGCGAAGTTAAATCGCGTACTCAATTATTTAGATTTATAAATCTACAGTTCATTAACATGTTGTTAAACTATGTGTTATTGAAATTTTTTGTAGAAATGCTGGGAATCTATCCTACCATTTCGCGGTTGGTTGTATCAGTTGGCATCGCCGGTTTTAGTTATCTCTACCAACATTACTTTACTTTCAGCGTTAAAAAAATTGGGGATAAGAAAGTTGCCAAAAAGCACTAATTTCTTTTTGAAAAGCAGTTTCAGTAGCATTTAGGTTAATCCGGCCCCGCCCTCATTTCAAATCGCTCCCGATGAAAAATCGGGATTGCGTGTTTTCCATTAAGTCGGGCTTAGCTAGCCTTGGTCGTGGTTCTGTTTATGGTTGAGAGCACATTCCCAAAAAAACCATGTTGATGAGCACAGTCTGGTGTGATTAAACGGGATGGAAGCGGTATCTTTTTTACGCATTTTTAATGCGTAAAAGATTTAGCGAACAGCCCGGCTACCCATTGAAATGAAAGGCAGGTTTAGCTTTTCAAATGATTAATCTATTTATTAAAAATTAGCATTTATTGCCTCAAACCTTTATTACGCTGTGCTGTTAATTTAAGCAGTCGCTTATTTGCTAACATAAAGGCAACACCATATATTAGCTCCCGACCAACTTATTTTCATAAACCATGAGCCATTTTAATGACTTTAATAATGCTCAGGTAGCCAAACTACCCAAGCATTTAAAACAGTTTATTGTTGACCAAAACTACGAGAAATATACGCCTATAGATCAGGCGGTTTGGCGGTATGTGATGCGACAAAATTATAGCTACTTAAAAAACGTGGCATATTATCCATACATAAAGGGTTTACAAAGAGCAGGGTTGAGTATAGAACATATTCCTGATTTGCAAACCATGAATGATAATTTGGGTAAAATTGGTTGGGGTGCAGTTACTGTTGATGGTTTTATTCCACCTGCAGCTTTTATGGAATACCAGGCTTATCGGGTTTTGGTTATTGCCGCTGATATCAGGCAAATTAACCACATTGAATATACGCCTGCTCCAGATATTATTCACGAAAGCGCCGGGCATGCTCCGATCATTGCAGATACTGACTATAACAATTACCTCAGTTACTTCGGTTCTATTGGTGCAAAAGCGATGTTCTCTGCCAAAGATTTTGAACTTTATGAAGCGATTAGAAAGCTCTCTATTTTGAAGGAAGCTGTTGATGCCAACGATAGCGAGATCGCCAAATCAGAAAAAGAACTTCGGTACATTAATGAGAATATGGGCGAACCATCTGAAATGGCTTTGCTGGGTCGGCTGCATTGGTGGACAGTGGAATATGGCTTAATCGGAACTTTGGAAAACCCAAAAATCTATGGTGCCGGATTACTTTCTTCCATCGGTGAAAGTGCGAGTTGCATGCAAAGGCATGTTGAAAAAATTTGGTATAACATGGATACCATCAATTATGCTTACGACATTACTAAGCCACAGCCGCAATTATTTGTTACAGAAACTTTCCAAAACTTAATCGATGTTTTAGAAACCTTTGCAAATACCATGGCGTTTAGGGTTGGAGGTGCAGAAAGTGTAATGAAAGCGATTGATTGCAAGAACGTTGCTACCGCAGTGTATAGCTCGGGTTTGCAGGTTAGCGGCATATTTACTGATATTGGCCTAAACGCTGATGATGAAGTAACATTTATTAAAACAACTGGCGTTTCGGCATTGGCTTTCGCAGGAAAGCAGCTTGAAAATCACGGCAAAGATTATCACAAAGATGGGTTTTCCTCTCCCGTTGGAAGACTCAAAAGTTCGCTAAAGCCCCTCGAAAATTCTAGTGATGAAGAAATGGAATTGGCTGGGCTTTACCTCGGCAATAAAACCAATTTGACCTTTGAAAGTGGCATTACCGTAGCGGGCAAGGTGAATAATATTTTAAAAAGAGCGGAAAAGATAATATTAATTACGTTTGAGGAATGTACCGTTACCGAAGGCAATGGAAACGTTTTATTTAAACCCGAATGGGGAATTTACGACATGGCCGTTGGGGACAAAATTGTATCGGTATTTAATGGAGCTGCAGATAAAGATGCTTTCGAAGAAATTACCTTGGTTAGTTTGGAAAAAACTCAGCAAATCGTTTATGATGATAAAACCTTAAAACTTCATCAATTTTACAAGACCGTTCGGGAGATTAGGGAGAGCGGTGATCATTTAGCGAAGCTGCCTGATATATTTGATCAACTTAGAACCAACCACAGGCAAGACTGGCTTTGTGCCTTGGAAATTCTAGAACTTGTTTACCATAAGAAAATCTACCATCAATTGGAAAGGGATGTTTTAATTTACCTTGAGCTTAAGGCGGCCCGAGAAGCCGATCATCGTAAATTAATTAATGATGGTTTGCATGTGATTAAAAATCCGGTGAGCCAGTTAGTTGTGGAATAGTCGAAATGCAAATAATTTAAGCCTGCCGAAAATTAATTTTAATTGATTAAATTTGATTATGATAATTGAAATTCAGCAACCCGTTACTAAAGAAAAAGTGCAAGAAGCAATAAAAAAGGTGTCGGAAGGAGCTGCAAAAAAAAGCTTACGTAAGCACTTCGGCAAACTTCAGCGTGGACTTGACGGCGTTGATTATCAACAAAAAATAAGAAATGAGTTCATTTAGTTTTGTTGCTGATACAAACTTTCTCATTAATGTTCACGAGGGTTTAGAAAAAACCGAACCCTTTCTAGATGGAACTGCAATCGTTTCAGTAATATCTGAAATTGAATTATTAGGCTGGCATTTGCTTAAGGAGAACGAGAGATTAGGACTAAAATCTTTACTAGAAGATTGTGTAATAATTGAATTGAATTCTGAAATAAAAAATATTGCGATCTCAATTCGTCAGCAATATCGAGTAACAACTCCCGATGCGATAATCGCAGCCACTTCAAAATTTTTGCAAATTCCACTAGTTACTTCCGATAAAGGTTTTAAGTCGATAGTTGATATCGAACTAATTTTAATTTAGCAAACAACAGCAATTTCAAGCTGATATCAATCAAAAGAATAAAATGAACATTATAATTACCGGGGCAAGCAGCGGAATTGGTTTCGAAACAGCTTTAGAATTCAGTTTACAAAAGGAAAACAAAATTGTCGCTATTGCCCGTACAGCAGATAAGTTGCGGAAGCTTCTAGAAATTGCGAGGGGAATTAATCCTGATTGTACTTTATTACCTGTAGAGTTTGACATCGTAAATGATGATTATGCAGCGCTCATTCCATTTTTGAAAGAGCGACTGGGGCATGTAGATATTTTAATTAACAATGCGGGCGCATTAATTAACAAACCTTTTTTACAAACTACAGAAGCAGATCTTGCCGAAATGCTCCAAAGCAATGTGATCTCACATTTCAGGATGATTCAGCAAATTCTACCACTGATGCAAACTGGCGGACACATTGTTAACATCGGAAGTATGGGCGGTTTTCAGGGCAGCGTTAAATTTCTTGGACTGGCGGCTTATTCTGCCAGTAAATCGGCTTTGCACACACTAACGGAATGCCTTGCGTTTGAATTGGCCGAAACGGGAATTAAAGTAAACTGTTTGGCCTTAGGCTCTGCCCAAACTGAAATGCTGGAGGCAGCGTTTCCAGGATATCAAAGTCCGGTTATGGCCTTTGAGATGGGTAAATATATTGCCGATTTCGCTAAAACCGGGCACAAATTTTTTAATGGAAAAGTATTGCCAGTTGCGGTAACTACACCCTAATAACAATTTTATAATGGTAATTTATCTTTTTGTTTAAAAGATTTGATTACTTTTCCTGAATTAAATACTAATTAATTGTCCCGAGAATAAACTATATATCAATCTAAATTTAAATTAATGGAAACAAACAAAAACTTCACCACTACGGGCGATGGCAAAACGGCTGGCATCGTAAGTTATTTTACCATCATTGGTTGGCTAATTGCGTACTTCGCAATCCATAAAGACAATAAAACCGAACTTGGTAGCTATCAATTAAGACAAACTTTGCTTTTTGCAATCGTATCAACGGTGCTAGGATGGGGTTTAAGTATTTTATTGACTATTTTAATTGTTTCTACTAATATTGCTTCTTTAGGGATTATTGCGACAATTGTTCAGATTGGTCTTTTTGTACTTTGGATTATTGGTTTAATTGGAGCAATTAATGGTCAGAAAAAGCCAATTCCGTTAATTGGAGAAAAAGCACAGACTTTGTTTCCTGGAATATAATAAAATTTCAAAGTTAATTAAGAAGCTCAAGTTTACTTGAGCTTCTTTTGTTTTAACTGGTTTTCCACATTTTAAGCTGCCTTAGATTATTTTTCTATCTTTGGCTCCAACATATGAAGAAAATAATCATTCCAATTCTGTTTTTCATTTTGTCTGCAACCGCAGGAAAAGCTCAAACCATCATACCAGCACAATACCAGGAAATGGTTAAAAAACTGGTTGCCAATCTACCAAAAGAAGCTAAGGCTCCATCAGGTAATCAAGAAACCAAATCTGAAACACTTATCGATTTTGCTAAAAGCATGTTAGGTATTCGCTACCGTTACGCTACAAGCAATCCGAAAATAGGTTTTGATTGTTCTGGTTTTGTAAGTTATGTTTTTAGCAATTTTGGTTTTAAGGTACCGCGTTCATCACGTGAATTTAGTGGCGCAGGTAAAGAAACTAACCTGGAAAATGCAAAAGTGGGTGATGTTTTAATTTTTACAGGCAGTAACTCAAAAATAAGACGTATCGGTCATGTAGGCATCGTTTACTCTATCGATGAAAACGGAATAAAGTTTATTCACGCCTCTTCGGGAAAAGCTCATAGTGTAACCATTACCGAGCTTAACGGACATTACAGAAACCGCTTCATGAAGATTGTAAGTATTTTATAGCGTTATTTCTTTAGGTACTTCCACATTCTCGGCTTTCCTTCGCCAAGCCATTCCAAAGCGGTTTCTAAACGCTTTAGTTTAGTAGCTTCAGTTTTTGCCTCTTCTAGCCAAATCACATATTCTCTTTTATTTGATTCGCTAAAATTCTGAAAAAAACGTAATGCAACCGGATCGTTCTGTAAAGCATCAACAAGAAACTGGGGCACAATTAACGGCGGCTTTTCAGCACTTTTTGGTTTCGGCGGAAGTTTAATACCTGCTTCATTAAGCTGTATTGCCTGCTGAATATAAGCCATCAGCACTTCGTCTGGCGGTAAATCTGCAAACGTCTTGATTTTTCCGAGTGCACCCATTGCGTTCGTTCGATCTTTGAAAAGATTGAGTTCGTCTGTCATTAATGAGCCTTTCCAAAAACCAAAAGCACAATGGTTTTTGAATGAAGCCATATGGCAAACCGGACCTTTGAGCTCAAAAAATGGCATGCTCCATTTCATCTTTTCTTCTATCCGGGCATCTGCTTTGTGAACTAGATTTCTTAAATGATCCAAAATTGGAATGGCGAATTCAGCAGAATTTATAATGTACTGATCAACCTGAACGATAGTATGCATGATGTTTGGTTTTAGAAATTAAATTCAAAGTAAAACGACTTTTAAAGCAAGTGTTACCTCCCCGCTCTCGAGAAAGGTTTTGGCGAGTTCGTGCAGCTCTCGCTCCCTGTTGGTAGCATCACCTATTGTGGCATCCAAAATTTCCTTCACTTCAGGATGCGAGCTTACCAAGTCAACTTCCTGCTCATCTGGCAGCACTTCAACATTACCTAACATCCCCAAATCATTCCCGGTTAACACTTTAGATAAACGAACCGCTTTAGGCAAAGCATCTACCCCTATTCCGAGCTTAGCCAAAGGTTTGGCCACTTTAAACAAATTGTTTTCAGTAACCCGGCAGTACCAATCGCCACCCAAGCGGGCTACCAAATCAATTTTCTTTTGATCGATTTTCCCACTGTTATCCAAAATATCTTCATTGATGTGGATTAACTTTATTTCAGCGAGTATTAAATTACCAGCACCATGGCTATCGCCTAAAGGGATTACCTGATTAACCACACATTCAAACTGAACTGGTGCTTCTGCAACCCTTGGTGGAGAGACTAAATCAGATGCTAGCATCGTGAAACCTGCTTTTTGAAACTCATTGACGCCTTTTGCATATTCGGTACTGGCTAAGCTCATTTGCTGTACCATATCGTAATTTACAATATTGATAACGCATTCTTTCACCTGTAATACGTTCTCTAATGTGTGTTTTGTGGTATTATCACGAACCCTTCTTGCTGGCGAAAAGATACAAATGGGCGGCTTTGTACTAAACATATTGAAAAAGCTAAAGGGACTCAAATTAATATTTCCGTCAGCATCAATAGTAGAGGCAAAGCAAATTGGACGAGGTGCTATTGCATATTGCAGGTAATCTTGCAGTTGCACAGCACTTAAATCTTCAGTTTTTAGGGTTAACAAAGTTGGAATGTTTTAGTTGTTGAAATGTTGGAAAGCTTGAAAGTTAGGATATGTTAATGTTGGAAAGTTGAAATGTTTTAAAGTTATAACTGTTTGATACTACTTTTTGCTCTTAAGGTTCTTCTTTTTTAATTCAAAATCTCTCAAATAATCTATAAATCGCTTAGTTTTTGCTGAAAATTCAATACACTTATCATACAAAAAATTAAAATCATTTGCGATAATTTGTTCGCTGCCTGAACGACTATTATTTTATTTCAAAACTCAACTGAAGAACCTTTGGCATAAGTTAAAAAACGTACAAAATCAGGATTATTATTGTATTCAAAACCCTCAGCAACATTATCAGACATTGACATGGGTGCTCGTCGAAATTGGTCCTTTAAGCCGCGTCAGATTTCATCGGTTCAGAATCAGAAATACGATAAGCTCTACTCCAACTTGTTTTGCCAACTGCCAAATTTCCAAATCCTCAAACTTTTCAATCTTTGCCATAACCAAAACGTTGAATGATTAATTTACATGTATTGTGACTATACCACCTGAACGTTTCAATGTTAAAACGTTTCAATTTTTTAACAGAGGATAAAAGTTTTATTTCTTCAAAGCTAATATCGAGAAATCGGTGTCGGCTTTTGTAATGTTATTGGTTAGCGCACCTAAACCTGTGATTTCCATTTCCACCACATCGCCGGGTTGCAACCATTGTGTTTTATAATTTGGATCATTTAATAAACCGGTTCCGTTCAGCTCGAGGAAGCAGCCCGTACCCACCGTTCCCGACCCAATCACGTCGCCAGGAAGAACGTCTACTCCATAAGCACAACGTTCAATGATCTCGGCAAAGGTCCAATCCATATCCGCAGCATTGCCATTGGATACCTCAATACCGTTTACACGACAAGTCATTTTCAAATCGTAAGCATTCCCCACGTGGCCTTCTTTTGCTGGCACTTTATATTTTTCAAGTTCATCTGGCGTAACCAACCACGGTCCAATCACAGTAGAAAAGTCTTTCCCTTTTGCCGGACCAAGATTGAGTAGCATTTCTTCCATTTGTAGGGTGCGGGCGCTCATGTCATTCATCACCATATAGCCAGCGATGTATTCATCAGCCTCTGCTGCTTTAATATTTCTACCTTTTTTACCAATCACAATTGCCAGCTCAAGTTCGAAATCGAGTTTATCGAAGTGATCTGGCATACACTCAATTTCTCCCGTACCCTGAATAGCATTATGGTTTGTAAAATAAAATATAGGATACTCATCAAATTGAGGGATCATATCAACTTTACGGTTTCTTCGTGCTGCTGCAACATGTTGCCTAAAAGCATAACCATCTCTACAACTGGTTGGGTGAGGAACCGGAGCCAAAATTTCATAAAAGATTTCCTCTTTAGCCAATAACAATCCATCTTTAATTTGTAAATCAATCTTTTTTGCCCGTTCCATCAGTACTTCTCCTCCTTGCAAAAATTCATTCATTGTATCAGGAAGCAGCTTATCACAACTGTTTAAATTATAGATGTGGCCATCTATGAACAGGCCAAGGTGCTCTCTATCTTCAGTTTTATAACTTACTAATTTCATATAAATTTGGTTAAAGTACGTTGTAAAGCTAATAATTTAGGACAGGAAAAGAAAAATGCCTGAACTATTTAAGTTCAGTATATTTTTGCAGATCTTTTTTAATTAATGGAAAATCTTTAGCTTCCAACTTTTTATAATATCGTTTGTTCGCGAAAAGTTCACCTGTTAACAGACCCAATGAAACGCCAACAGGAATACCAACAATGATCAGAACTACCGATTCCAGTACATTTGAGCTTTCTACCGAGAGGGCAAGAAAAACAAGGGCACCAGCAATTGCAAATGGTGCCACAACTCCACGCCTGTGAATAAATAACTTGTCTATATTTTCCGCTTTCAGTACGCTGGTATCACCATTATTTCTCACCAAAATAAGTTGTTTATCTTCTGCGGCATAGAAAAAACCACGGTATCGCTTGCCAGAGTGCTCAACAACCTTAATTTTGTATTTCCATTTCTTTTGAGCCGATACGGTGAAGCAACTTAGTAAGCAGATGAGGAGCGTTACGAATATTTTCATCAAAGTTAGGTTAGAATTAAAGATAAAGAAATTTCATCTTAAAAATAAAATCATTACTTTAGCATCATCAAAACCATGATTTTAAAAGCATTACATATCAATTTAGTGAACGACGCAATAGCTGCCCGTCGCTATAAAATGCTATCCAAATTAATCATGGCTCAATATTCTCTGTAATTCTCATCACCTTTCCCTATAAATTGAAACGCCTTTGCGTTTTGATTGTTTATTCTTTTAGATCTTATTTCTAACCTAACTTATATCATTATGCCTGTTTATCATAAATTGGGGCAGATACCAGCAAAACGTCACACGGTTTTCCGTAAACCCGATGGAAATTTATATGCCGAAGAACTGGTTTCAACCGAAGGTTTTTCGAGTTTATATTCCTTGGTTTACCATTGTCATCCGCCTACCATTGTAAAACATTTAGGTGAACCTTACAGTGTAGAACCGAAAATTGCTCGTGAAAAGCATCTTAAACATACCAGCTTAATCGGTTTCAATATCAAGCCTGAAGATGATTTTTTGAAAAGCAGAAAACCCGTTTTGGTGAATAGCGATTTACATATCGTGTTGGCCGCTCCGAAAAAATCAATGACTGATTATTTCTATAAAAACAGCCAGGCTGATGAAATGATCTTCATTCATGAGGGTTCTGGAAAACTGAAAACGGGTTTCGGGGAAATTAAATTTGCTTACGGAGATTATCTGATCATTCCAAGGGGAACAATTTATCAAATGGAATTTGACAATGAGGCAAATAGATTGTTCATTGTTGAAAGTTTTAGCCCGATCAGGCCTCCTAAACGATACCTTAACCAGTATGGACAGTTAATGGAGCATTCGCCATACTGTGAAAGAGATTTAAGGTTGCCTGAAAATTTGCAAATGCATGATGAACATGGTGATTTTAAGGTACTCATCAAAAAACAAGGTTTAATTTACCCTTATACTTACGGCACACACCCTTTTGACTATGTAGGCTGGGATGGATATCATTATCCTTACGCATTCTCGATCCACGATTTCGAGCCGATAACTGGCCGTCTGCATCAACCGCCTCCGGTACATCAAACATTTGAAGGGCATAACTTTGTGGTTTGCTCTTTCGTTCCACGAAAATACGACTACCATCCAGATTCTATTCCAGCGCCCTATAACCACAGCAATGTAGACAGTGATGAAGTGCTTTATTACGTCGATGGTGATTTTATGAGTCGCAAAAGCGTGGTTAAAGGACAAATTACGCTCCATCCCGGCGGTATTCCGCATGGTCCGCACCCAGGAACAGTGGAAAAATCAATTGGAAAAGAAAAAACAGATGAGCTAGCCGTAATGATTGATCCTTTTAAACCGCTGATGCTTACGCAAGATGCAATTGATATAGAAGATGAAAATTACCACAAAAGCTGGCAGATTAATGTAGAATAAAAGTGGTCGGGAGTCGAAAGTCCAATGCTATAGAGTGTGTAACACAGCAATTCAAATCGACTTTAGGCTTATTAAAATAAAATCATCCGACCTCGGCCGCCCGACTTCGGACTTAGTAAAATTTAAATCTTCGGATATCTAAATTGGATTCCGGACTATCAAAAAAAATATGGAAACACTAACATTCGCAGAGAAAATAGCCAAGGCACAGGATTTTCTGCCTATTAATGGAACAGATTATATAGAATTTTACGTGGGCAATGCAAAACAAGCTGCTCATTATTACAAAACCGCTTTTGGCTTCCAAAGCTTGGCTTACGCCGGTCCGGAAACTGGTGTTCGCGATAGGGCATCTTATGTTTTACAACAGGGAAAAATCAGGTTAATCCTAACTACGGCCTTGAAATCTGAACATCCAATTGCAGAACATGTTAAAAAACATGGCGACGGAGTTAAAGTGCTTGCCCTTTGGGTTGATGATGCTTATAGTGCATTTGAAGAAACGACGAAACGCGGCGCAAAACCCTACATGGAACCTAAAACCTTAACTGATGAAAATGGTGAGGTTAAAATGAGCGGCATTTACACCTATGGCGAAACGGTGCACATGTTTATCGAAAGAAAAAACTATTCTGGCACATTTATGCCAGGCTATCGGGTTTGGGAAAGTGATTATAAACCTGCAGATGCCGGGCTTTTATACATCGACCATTGTGTAGGCAATGTGGGTTGGAACAGGATGAATGAAGCAGTGCAGTGGTACGAAGACGTAATGGGCTTTGTAAATATCCTTTCTTTTGATGATAAACAAATCAACACGGAATATTCAGCTTTGATGAGCAAGGTAATGAGTAATGGTAATGGTTTCTCAAAATTCCCTATTAATGAGCCTGCAGAAGGTAAAAAGAAATCGCAAATTGAAGAGTATTTAGAATACTATGAAGGTGAAGGCGTACAACACATTGCAGTAGCTACGAAAGACATTGTTAAAACAGTTAGAGAACTAAAATCTCGTGGTGTTGAATTTTTAAGTGCGCCACCGGAAGCCTATTATGATATGATGCCACAGCGGGTAGGCAAAATTGATGAAGAAATTTCTTTGTTAGAAAGTTTAGGGATTTTAGTTGACTGTGATGAAGAGGGTTATTTACTTCAGATTTTCACCAAACCGGTAGAAGATCGCCCGACACTATTTTTCGAAATTATACAACGCAAGGGCGCTCAAAGTTTTGGTGCAGGAAATTTCAAAGCATTATTCGAATCTTTAGAACGTGAACAAGAGTTAAGAGGAAATTTGTAGGTACTTAAAATAAGTCGCCATTTCCAGAAACAAAGCAATCTCTTTAACATGAGATTGCTTTGTTATTTACTGATTTATAGGTATTTGCTTTTTCAAATTATTTGATTAGTTTTAGGTACACACAAAAAAACCAAATAAATATGAGAGCAAAATTGACCTTGCTGATCCTTTTGATGATCACATTCAAAGGATTTTCACAAAACAAATCCGAAACAATTCAAACCATCAATGAATTACTAGCTAGCGCTATTGGCGGTACTGACAGTATCTTAATTAAAGGGCAGATTACTCAGTTGAAAATTACAGAAAATGCTTTTAAAGTTGATGATGACGGCAAAAGCGGTCACTTTATAATCAAACTCGAGAGCGAAAATGAATCAATTAAAAAAGACGGCATGACGATGATCAGCGATTGGAAAGGCTTTAAGGTTCATCCGTCAACTGACAACACAACGTTGAAAGCGATCTATCCAATTTTCGAGAAAAGAGATGGCGAACCAGAGAATGATAAAAATGGAATTAAATACTATTGTTTAGCTGGAAATGAAGACAAGCTGATTGCCTCTCTGTTGCACCTACAAAACCTGTATTCAAAAAAATAAGTTAAAGAAAAGCCAGGTGACGTGGCTTTTCTTTTCATTTAAAGCACTTCGCCGAAGTGTTTATAATTGGATTTGATGGTATCGAAAACCTCCGTCATTTTTCCACCCAACATTAACTTCGCCATCGATTCTGTCATTCCTTTTATTTGCGCCCACTCTATTTTTGGCGGCATGGCCAGCGCATTAGGATTTGTCATAATATTTAGCAGCACCGGTCCGCTTTCGGTTAACGCGTTAGCAATAGCGGTTTCTACTTCATCAGGCTTTGAAACTGTTATACCTTTGAAACCCATGGCTTGTGCTACGAGTGCAAAATCAGGATTAACCATATCTGTTTCATTATCTGGCAAGCCATCAACTTCCATTTCTAGTTTCACCATTCCTAGCGCCCTGTTATTAAAAACAACCAATTTTATAGGAAGATTATACTGGTTAATCGTAGCCAAATCACCCAATAACATTGATAAACCGCCATCTCCACATAAGGCTATTACTGGCTGTTCCGGATGTGCGAGAGCAGCGCCAATTGCCATAGGCATTGCATTAGCCATAGAACCGTGGTTAAACGAGCCTAACATTTTGCGTTTGCCTGTGCCATCAATAAACCGGGCTCCCCACACGCAACACATTCCGGTATCAACCGTAAAAATTGCATCATGAGCAGCCAACCGATTAATGGTTTCAGCCACAAATTCAGGTTGAATTTTATTTTCCTCACCTTGATCCTTTACATAAACCTGTTGGTTTTCCTTTACCTTTTCGTAAAATTCAAGTTGTGATTTCAAAAATTTATCGTCTGTTTTGGCCTTCAATAGTGGAAGAAGTGCCTTCAAAGAATCAGCTACATCGCCACACAAACCCATGGTTAATTTCGCTCTTCTTCCAAGCCTTTCTGGTCTTTCATCTATCTGGATAATTTTGTTCTTCACCGGCATGAAGTTCACGTAAGGAAAATCAGTTCCCAATAGCAGTACCAAATCTGCTTCATGCATGGCATGATAACCAGAGGGTTGTCCTAAAAGACCAGTCATCCCTACCGAATATGGGTTATCATATTGAATACCCATTTTCCCTCTGAATGAAAAGCCAACTGGTGCTTTTAACTTAGAAGCCAGTTCTACCACTTCATCATGCGCTTCGGTTGCACCAATACCGCAATAAATCATCACTCTCTTTTCTTCATTTAGAAGCTCAGCAAATGCAGCTAATTCTCCATCTGAAGGGCGAATGACAGGCTTGTTGCGGAATATTTGCATCGCAGTTACACTTTCCACGGCATCCATTTCGGCCACATCACCAGGTAAGCCAAAAACCGAAACGCCTTTTTTATGGATAGCGGTTTGAATAGCCGTTTGAAACATACGTGGAGCCTGTTCGGCAGTAGTAGCCACCTGGTTATAGTAACTACAATCATCAAAAAGTTTTATGGTGTTGGTTTCCTGAAAAAATTCAGTTCCAAATTCGCCGGTAGGAATAGTAGATGCAATGGCAATCACCGGCACATGAGATCGGTGCGCATCGTAAAGGCCATTTATTAAGTGAACGTGCCCCGGGCCGCAACTTCCTGCACAGCAGGCTATTCCATCTAGCTCAGCCTCAGCGGCGGCAGCAAATGCACCCGCTTCCTCATTCCGAACATGAATCCATTTAATTTTACCATTTCGCCTTACTGCATCATTGAAATAATTCAGACTATCACCAGTAACGGCATAAACCCTTTTCACACCAGCTTCAACAAGCATTTCTACAAGTTGCTCAGCAACATTTTTGGCCATACAATTTTAGATTATGATCAACATCACTATGATGATGACAGGTTATAAATATTCTCTTGCTTACAATTGTTTGAAGCCAGAAAAAGAAATAATCGAATCTGACTGTTTACAGACTGGGAATTCGACCAGGATTATCTTCTTCACTAAAACTTCATAAATGAAATGCACCTTTGAATAACAAAATATGAAGCGATTTCTGTTTTGTTAAATTCTAAAAACTCATAATTAGTTTTTTAGTTTTCCGGTTACCCTTATCTGATACCTCATGTGTTGCAAAACACATGAGGTTTTTTTATTCTGTACTTTCTTTAAGCATCTGATATAAATCAGTGGCTGCGCCATCAAACTTGTTTCCGTTAACATAAAATGAAGGCGTACCATTTACGCCACTTCTTACGCCGCTCTCAAAATCATCTTCTACCTTTTGTTTTACTTCAGCATTGGTACTATCAGCTTGAAATTTTTCAATATCCAAACCAATCGTTTCTGCTAACTCATCAAATAAATCTTCATCCAAACGATATTGGTTTTCGTAAAGGGCATCATGCATCTCCCAAAACTTACCTTGCAAGCCTGCTGCTTCAGCAGCTCTTGCAGCCGGAAAAGCGAATGGATGTGCTTCCTGTAGTGGAAAATTCCTAAATACGAAGTTAATTTGATCGCCAAAGGTTTCTTCAATTTCTTTTACAATTGGATAGGCATCCCCACAGTAAGGACATTGATAATCGCCATATTCTACAATGATAATTGGTGCATCTTGTTTTCCCTGTGCATGATCTTTCTCCGTAACTTCCGGTTTTAGCTTACTCATAGTTTCTATTTTTTATCTAATGCTTCTAAGGCGTCCAAAATTCCATCAGCCCCTGGGTTTACTGCCGTAGGTGATAAATAGCTCCAGGCGATTTCCCCCTCTTTATCAATAACAAAAAGTGCCCGCTTACTTTCGCCAGCCTCTTCATCATATACGCCGTAAGCCTTAGATACTGCTCCTTTTGGCTCAAAATCTGCCAGGAGCGGGAAATGCAGATTTCTGTCTTTTTCAAAAGCCAGGTGGCACCAAACACTATCCACAGAAATACCAAAAATCTGGGCATCGTGTTTACTAAAATACTTCAGCATTTCATTGTAAAGGGCCATCTGATCGCTGCAAACCGGACTCCAGTCTGCAGGGTAAAATGCCAGAATCACATTTTTACCTAAAAAATCTTTTAACTTAATTTTTTGATCGGGAGTGGCATTCAGCTCAAAATCTGGTGCTTTGGTTCCTTTTTCTAACATGTTATGGGTTTTAAGAATTCAAATATATAACCAACACGAGTAAGTAAATGTTGTTTTCTAGTTGAGGTAATTGCTAACCAAGCTTCTGCCGTTTGATGAGGTAAGCCTGCAGAATCGGGTAAAATCCATCGTTGATATCTGCATCTACCAAGTCAATTTTGTTTTGAGCGCATTTCAAATCAAGCTCTTGTCTGTAAGCAGAAACTGAAGCTTTGTAATTCTCTTTCACCTGGTTCGCATGAACTTTAATAGTGGCTCCTGTTTCCATATCCACAAACTGATATGGACGGTTTTCAAAATCAAAGTCCACTTCTTTTGCTTTATCAAGCACGTTAAATACCACAACTTCGTGTTTATTAAATTTCAAATGCTGTAAAGCATCAAAAAAATCGTCGGTGGCTTGGCTGTTGATTTGACTACTGAACAAATCACTGAAAATAATTACGAGTGACCGTTTGTGAATCAATTCCGCCACCTGGTGTAAAGCGCCACTTAAGTTTGTATGGGCATTCAACTTTGGTTTCTCCAAAAGATCTTCCAGCTGGGCAAACAAAAACTTTTGATGAGCAGTTGTAGATTTTGCCGGAGAATTCAGCAATACCTCGTCAGCAAAAAGACTTAAACCAAAGGCATCACGCTGCCTTTTTAATAAATACATGAGTGAAGCACTGGCCTCGATGGCGAAGGTAAGCTTATTTTTTTTCGGTTCCGGAAAATACATCGATGAGGAAACATCGATTACAAACTGACAGCGTAAATTTGTTTCCTCTTCAAAGCGCTTGCTATAAAGTTTATCGGTTTTAGCGTAGAGCTTCCAGTCGATATTTTTTACGTTATCGCCATTATTGTATTGGCGATGTTCAGCAAACTCTACCGAAAAGCCGTGAAAAGGACTTTTATGCAGTCCGGTGATAAAGCCTTCAACTACTTGCTTTGCTAATAATTCCAGATTGCCAAAACTGGTATCATTTTCATACTTTACCGTCTGCATATCGTAAAGCTAATAAAAGATTTACGAATTATATAGGTTTTTAGCATTCATAACAACATAATATTCTAGAGAAGCAGGGATGAGAATATTTTGAAAACGGTTTTGGGGGACACAAGGTTTAGAAGGAAGGATTTCCGCTATCGGATGGTTTATTCACCTGCTGAAACCTCAAGAGATGGTTGGTGAAGACACCAACCATTAGGGCGAATGGATTGAGGAGTATTTATCTATCTGTTAATGTACTCGCCTGCCCAACCGACTATATTCTATCGGCTGGTATCTCCACCCGCCGGAAGCTCAAGAGATGGTTGGTGAGGACACCCATCATTAGTACGACGATTGCAAGCCTATCTATCGGCTGGTGTCTCCACCTGCCGAAACTAACTACCTTTTAGCTATCTTATATAAGTTACCATTATCAGTCACTGCGTAAAGTACTCCATCCTTTTCTACCAAATCTCTGAAGCGCTCGCCTTTACCTTCCAATAAACGCTCTTCGCCAACAACCTTGTTTTCTTTGATTACTAAACGAATAATATGTGAGCCACTTAATCCGCCAACAAACAAATTTCCTTTCCACTCGGGTATTACATTGCTATTGTAAAAAGCAATCGAGCCTGGAGAAATTACAGGGTTCCAATAGTAAACCGGTTGCTCCATCCCCTCCTTTTGTTGAATGCCTTCTCCAACTGCCTTTCCACTATATTCAATACCGTAGGTAATAATTGGCCAGCCATAATTTTTGCCGGGTTTAATTAAGTTTAGCTCATCGCCGCCACGTGGACCGAATTCCGCTTCCCATAAATCGCCAGTTTGTGGATTGATGGCCAAACCATCTGGATTACGCAAGCCGTAAGCATAGATTTCAGGCCTAGCATCTGCTTTGCCAGCAAAAGGTCCATTAGCTACAGCTTTACCTTCTGTTGTTAAATGAAGAATTTTGCCTAAAGAAGAATTTAAATGTTGTGCCTGAATTCTTATTTCTTTATCCGAACGTTCTCCGGCGCTCACAAACATATCTCCGTTTTTATCGAAAACAATTCTCGACCCGTACTGCAATTTACCCGTATGGGCAGGTGTAGCACGATAAATTACTTTTTGATTTTCAATCTTCGTTTCATCAGCAGACAGTTTTCCTTTTGCTATTGCAAGCACAACTCCTTTAGTTTGCGGTTCTGAATACGCAAAATAGACCATTCTATTTTTTGCAAAATTAGGATCAAGCGTAACATCCAACAAACCACCCTGACCAGAGGCATCTACCTTTGGCAGGCCTGTGATTTTCTTGCTTGATTTTCCATCAGCAGTAAGCACCACCATGGTTCCTTGCTTTTGAGTAATCAGAAATCCGCCATTGGGTAACACCGAAATTGCCCATGGATTTTCAAGCTTTCCATTGATGATGGATATTTCTAATGAAGTGGAAGTTTTTATGCCAGCAATACGCGTTTGACCAGCGAAAGCTGGTTTATAATCGGCAGTTGGTTTGCCAGATTCTACAGGATTTTGGGCAGCTACATCGGTAACGCTAAAACAATTTACAGCTAATGCAGCGATGAATATACCTAATACCTTGTTGTTAATTAATTTCATGGGGATATGGATTTTTAGTTTAAAGAAACGAAAATATTTCTTCATTAAAAAACCCGTATCCTTTTAAAGAACCCGGGTTTTAAATATGTTACAAGCTTAAGCTAAATGCTCAGACTGATAATGGTCGTAGCTTAAAACTTCAGCTTTTTTCTTAAGCCAATTGCTTGTTTAATTTTTCAGCTAACACTGATTTTGGAACTGCACCAACTTGTTTGTCAACAACCTGACCGTCTTTAAAGTATAATAAAGCTGGAATATTGCGGATACCAAATTGAGTCGAAATTTGAGGGTTATTATCAACGTTCACTTTTCCAACAACTGCTTTACCATCGTATTCTTTCGCAATTTCTTCTACTACAGGACCAACCATGCGACAAGGGCCACACCATTCTGCCCAAAAATCTACTAATACGGGTTTATCTGATTTTAATACAAGCTCCTCGAAGTTTGCATCTGTGATTTCTAATGCCATAATTATTTTTTTTATGTTCAAATATAGGTATTCAATTGTAATGCCAACTATAGTGTAATGTCAATTTGACATTGTTGTGGTTTGTTTCATTTAACGCTTATTAAGAGCAAGTAAACAATCTTTCTAATCTAGATTTTTACACTGAGTCTCAAGAAACTTAGTTTAACTTATAGTTTACAACATTGAGCCCAACCAATTGTTCTAAGAACTTATTGTTAGGATTGATTTTCAAATTCTTAGAAGGTAAATCCAACATAATTTGCTTCTCAGTATCGAAAACAGCGAAGTTAAGTTGGCAGTTTTGCTGCTCTGAATTTGCCTTATTGTCTGCTAAAATGAGTTCAATTTCCCGCATCAGCTCTTCATTCACACGTTCAATCGGCACTTGTATGGTTAAGCTCTTAGCCAGCTTGTCCCTTAATTCAGACATTAGATTTATGGCCGTTATCTTAAATTCCCAATCGCCTGCTTTACCAAAGCGCTCACCTACTCTGCCTCTGATTTGTAAAAAGTAACCTTCGGTTAAAAAAGATTTGAATTTTAGAAAATCTTCTCCGAATAGCGCCATTTCGCAAGCATCCTCATAATCTTCAAATACAAATGTTCCGAAAGGCTTACCGGTCTTCGTAATTCTTTGCGATGCCGCTACGACCAACCCCCCCACACAAAGTTCACGGTTTTGAAGTTTAGCAAATTCAGCTAACACTTCTTCGTTGGTATCGCCCATCCGTACTTTATTGATGATGCTAAGTTGCCTTACGCCATGGGTACAAAACTTATCGAGTTCTAATTTATAGTTATCCAATGGATGGCCTGAAAGGAAAATCCCGATAGCATCTTTTTCATATTTCAATCGATCCATCAAAGCCCATTCAGGAGAAACCGGTAAAGTGGGTTCTAATATTAAATCGGCCTTTGAACCACCAAATAATGACCCTTGCGAAGTACTTTCATTATTTTGAAAATCGTTAGCAAACTTGATGATTTTTTCGATCCCATTCATTTTATCGTTCGGACCTATGTAAAAATACTGTGCCCGGTGGCCACCAAATGCATCAAAAGCACCGCTATAAACGAAACTTTCATATGCCTTTTTATTTACAATACGGGTATTAGATCGCTTTGCGAAATCGTAAACAGAAGCATAAGGACCATTTCCCAATCGCTCTTCGATAATACTTTCTACCGCCTTCTCTCCTACTCCTTTAACCGCCGACATCCCGAAACGCACCTCGCCCCTAACATTTACAGAGAACTTTAAATCAGATTCGTTAACATCGGGACCTAAAACGGTTACGCCCATCTGCCTACATTCTTCCATAAAGAAAGCTACCTGTTTAATATCGCTCATATTATTGGAAAGTACTGCAGCCATATATTCTGCCGGGTAATGCGCCTTCAAATACGCCGTTTGGTAAGCAATCCAAGCGTAACAAGTAGAGTGCGATTTGTTAAACGCATAAGAGGCAAATGCTTCCCAATCTTTCCAGATTTTTTCGAGCGTTGTAGCATCATGACCTTTCTCTGCCGCCTGTTTTACAAATTTAGGCTTCATTTTATCCAAAACGTCTTTCTGCTTTTTACCCATCGCCTTCCGCAAAACGTCGGCTTCACCTTTGGTAAAACCTGCTAATTTTTGGGATAAAAGCATCACCTGCTCCTGATAAACGGTGATACCATAAGTTTCCTTCAGGTATTCCTCGCAGGCATCTAAATCATATTGAATTTCTTCTTCGCCATTCTTCCGTCTAACAAAACTTGGGATATATTCCATCGGCCCGGGGCGATAAAGCGCATTCATCGCAATTAAATCATCAAAAACCGTAGGCTTCAGTTCCTTCATATACTTTTGCATACCCGGACTCTCATACTGGAAAATCCCAATGGTTTCACCTCGCTGGAAAAGCTCATAGGTCATTACATCATCAATTGGGAACGTATCCGGATCGAGGTTAACGCCATGTCTTTTCTTTACTAGTTTAACGGTATCTTTTATTAACGTAAGGGTTTTTAAACCCAGAAAGTCCATTTTTAGCAGACCAGCACTTTCTACAACGGAGTTATCAAATTGAGTAACATATAAATCAGAATCCTTTGCCGTAGCCACCGGAACGAAATTGGTGATATCGCTTGGCGTGATAATTACTCCGCAGGCATGGATACCTGTATTTCTTAACGAACCCTCTAAAACCTGTGCCTGTTGAATGGTTTCTGCACTTAGGTCTTTCAAAAGCCCCATCGCCTTTAATTCCTGAACACGCTCGTATTCATCCGGACGCAAAGCATCTTTGAGTGCTTTCTCATCCAGGTTGAAGATTTTTGCGAGCTTCATATTTGGAATCAGCTTGGCGATTTTATCTGCCTCAAATAAAGGCAAATCTAAAACCCGGGCAGTATCACGGATGGAAGATTTTGCTGCCATGGTGCCATAGGTAATAATTTGGGCAACCTGACTGGAGCCGTATTTATTAATTACGTATTCCATTACTCTACCACGACCCTCATCGTCAAAGTCGATATCAATATCGGGCATGGAAACACGATCCGGATTTAAGAAACGCTCAAAAAGGAGATCGTACTTTATTGGGTCGATGTTGGTGATCCAAAGGCAATAAGCTACTACAGAGCCTGCAGCTGAACCACGACCCGGACCAACAGACACATCTCTGCGACGGGCTTCAGCAATAAAATCCTGCACAATCAAGAAGTAACCCGGGTATCCCGTTTTCTCGATGGTAGCCAGCTCAAAATCTAACCGTTCGGTAACCTCTGGTGTTAATACGCCATAGCGTTTTTTGGCTCCTTCGTAGGTCAAATGCCGTAAAAATTTATTTTCACCACGTTTTCCCCCGTCAGTTTCATCCTCAGCAACCAAAAACTCTTCAGGAATATCAAATTTCGGCAAGAGCACTTCACGAGCAAGCTTGTAGGTTTCTATCTTATCTACAACCTCTTGTATATTTAAAATGGCTTCGGGCAAATCAGCAAAAAGCGCTTTCATTTCCTCACCCGATTTAAAGTAGTATTCTTGATTCGGCAAGCCATATCGGTAACCGCGGCCGCGGCCTATTGGCGTGGCTTGCTTTTCACCATCCTTTACACAAAGGAGAATATCATGCGCATTTGCATCCTTTTTATTGATGTAATAGGTGTTGTTGGTCGCAATCAGCTTCACTTCATGCTTGCGGGCCAGGGCAACAAGCGACGCATTAACGCGGTCTTCATCTTCCTGATTGTGGCGCATCACTTCTAAATAGAAATCTTCGCTGAATTTTTCTTTCCACCAAACCAAAGCTTCTTCAGCCTGGTTTTCGCCCATATTTAAGAGCTTATTCGAAATCTCTCCCGAAAGGTTTCCAGATAACACAATAATATCATCTTTATACTGCTCAATTACATTTCTATCAATACGCGGAACGTAATAAAACCCTTTTGTATAAGCAATGGAAGACATTTTGGCTAAATTGTGGTAGCCTTTTTTGTTCTTCGCCAACAGCACCATTTGGTAACCATTATCCTTCACCGTTCTATTTAAGTGATCATCACAAACAAAAAACTCTACCCCAATAATTGGTGTCATTACCACTTCAGTTGGTCGTTCTCCGGCTTCAATGGCTTCTGCATTTTTAGCTTCAGCTGCTTTATTGTGATTTAAAACTGCATTTACAAAGTGAAATGCACCCATCATATTGGCATGATCCGTCATGGCGACAGCAGGCATTTTTTGCGATGCCGCTGCTTTTACAAGTGCTGGGATGCTAATGGTACTTTGAAGGACCGAAAATTGTGTGTGATTGTGTAAATGCACAAAAGTTGCCGCAGCCAGCTCCTGTTTATTTTCTGCAAGCTCCTGTTTAGAAACCCCGCCACCTTCAGCTTTTTGAAGGCGTTTACGAATCTCATCAGAAGCGGCCTTTAGGTTAATATGCGGAATTCCGAAGTCTGGAATAGAACCAGCATTATATTCCCGAAAACGCGGAAAATATTCTGCATCAACTAAAAGTTCTTCTTTTTTGAAGACATCTTTTTTAATTAATTCCAGAAAACAACGCGTTGTGGCTTCCACATCGGCAGTGGCGTTGTGGGCTTCATTAAACGGAACGCCAAATAGATAAGAGTGTAACTCCGTTAATGTTGGCAATTTAAATTTACCGCCTCTACCTCCCGGAAGTTTTAAAAGCTCTGCAGTTACTTCAGTACAGGTATCTAAAACAGGCATTTCTGCCATGCGGTTTTCAACGCCAAAACGGTGAAACTCACATCCCATAATGTTTACGTCAAAACCCACGTTCTGACCTACGATGAATTTGGCTTTTGATAAAACAGCATTAAATTTTTCTAAAACCTCAGCTAATGATATGCCCTGCTCGGCTGCGAGTTCAGTAGAAATGCCATGAATTCGCTCCGCATCGTAAGGGATATTAAATCCATCTGGTTTAACTAAATAATCTTGATGTTCAACCATCCTCCCCATCTCATCATGCAATTGCCAGGCAATTTGAATGCAACGCGGCCAATTATCCGTATCTGTAATTGGAGCATTGTAATTACGTGGCAAACCCGTGGTTTCAGTATCAAAAATTAAGTACATATTATTTGTAAAGAATTAGCCGTTGTAGAATATAAACGGTTCATCAAAAATAGACAATTTGGTTAGCGGATTTGTCAAATTTTATCAACAAAAGAATAAAGTATTGCTGTGCGCTGTTGACCGAAATTTATAATCTCGGCTGTATGTGATGCGGGTTTGAAATCCATACCATCAATAATTAAAGAATACAAATCCCGTTTGGCAACGCTCACCTAAATCGTGTTTAAACGATATCAATTTCTCAGGATTGACGAAATAAGATCAGCAAAGATAAAGTTGATAAAAGCGTTTCATAAGCTCGGATTTGTTTTTATCTTCGATAGATAATTAAGAGCAAACCTTAAAATTAAATATATGAAAGTAACGGTTGTAGGTGCGGGCGCAGTTGGTGCTACTTGTGCAGATAATATTGCAAGAAAAGAATTAGCGAATGAACTTGTTTTGTTAGATATTAAAGAAGGTTTTGCCGAAGGTAAAGCCATTGATATGATGCAAACTGCTACGCTTTTGGGCTTCGACACAAAAATTACTGGTGTAACCAACGATTATAGTAAAACAGCAGGATCTGATGTTGTTGTAATTACTTCAGGCTTACCGCGTAAACCCGGCATGACCCGTGAAGAGCTTATTGGCATCAATGCTGGAATTGTTAAAGGTGTTGCAGAGAATATTTTAAAGTTCTCTCCGGAGGCGATCATGATTGTGATTAGCAACCCGATGGATACCATGACCTATTTGGCTTTAAAATCTTTAGGCTTACCAAAAAACCGAATTATCGGTATGGGTGGAACGCTTGATAGCTCTCGCTTTAAATTCTATTTATCGCAGGCGCTAGATTGCAATCCAAATGATTTGCAGGGTTTTGTTATTGGCGGCCATGGCGATACCACTATGATTCCGCTCACTCGTTTAGCTACCTATCAAAGTTTACCGGTAAGCAATTTGCTAGATAAAGCTACGCTTGATAAAGTAGCTGCTGATACGATGGTTGGCGGTGCAACTTTAACCGGACTAATCGGAACTTCTGCCTGGTATGCACCCGGTGCAGCGGGAGCAGCTTTAGTAGAAGCTATTCTTCGCGATGAAAAAAAATTATTTACCTGCTGTGTTTCTCTCGAAGGAGAATACGGACAAGAAGATATATGCCTGGGCGTGCCTGTAATTATTGGTCGCAGTGGCTGGGAGAAGATCATCGATTTTAAATTAACTGATGACGAACAAGCGGCATTTAATAAAAGTGCTGATGCCGTTAGAAATATGAACAGCGTTTTAGCGGAGATGAAACTAGTGTAAATGAGTTCAATTTCCATCCCATTAAAATTAATAAACTTACAAGACGATGGCTTCCACCTACTAGTGGAAGTTGTTGTTTTTAAGGAAAAGCATTTTGCCGTTTTAGATACCGGCGCATCAAGAAGTGTGTTCGATAAAAAACTAATTGAACAACATCTGGCTGAAACTTTGCAAGTTTCAGAAGAAATAAATGCTGCAACATTATTTACCACAACAAGTACCATTCAGGCTACTATTCCTGAAGTTAAGATAGGAAGGCTGAAGATTAAAAACTACGAAACTGTTGCTTTTGATCTGCAGTCTGTTACTGATACCTATCAGCAATTCGGCCATCCACCCATTATCGGAATTATTGGTGGTGATATTTTGATGCAATATAAAGCGGTTATCAATTACGAAAAATCGACACTTAGACTTTACAAATAATTCCAGTGAAAAAAGATATTATTGATCGAAATGATATTGTATTATTGGTGGATTCATTTTATCAAAAAGTTCAGCAAAATGAGCGCATCGGTCCGATATTTACCCAGGTAATGCAAGTAGATTGGGCGCATCACCTCCCTAAAATGTACGACTTTTGGGAAAGCATCTTATTCGGAAAAGCAATATACAAGGGAAATCCAATGCTCACCCATTTCGATATTAACAAAAAAGCATCTTTAAAAAACGAAGAATTTGATACCTGGAAAAACATCTTTTTTAATACCGTTGATGAATTATTCGAAGGAGAAAACGCTACAGTAATTAAGCAAAAAGCCCAATCTATAGCAGATTTAATGCACTTTAAATTAAACTCACCAAAATCCAAAATCAATATCGTTTAGTATTGTTTCATTTTTGATGGTTTCTTACTAAATTTAGCTAACCAAACAAATTAAACATGAAATTTTTAAAAGTACTGCTAGGCATCATTGTCTTATTAGCAATCATTATTTTAGTAGGTGGTTTACTTCTGCCAAAGAACTATTCAGTCTCCAGGTCGACAGTAATTAATGCACCAGACAGCATTATTTATAAAAACATTGCTGATTTTAAAGAATTCTACAAATGGAATCCATGGGCAAAAATGGAGCCGAGCGCTGAGGTATCATTTACAGGAACGCCAGGCAATCCAGGTCATCAATACAACTGGAAAGGCAAAGAAACCGGCGCTGGTTATATGAAAATCACTTCAGTAAATCCCAACAAAAACATCAACATCGATTTAATGTTTATTGAGCCATTTGAAAGCTTGGCTGATACAAAATTTGATATTACGCCAGAAGGAACTGCTAACAAAGTAACCTGGACAATGAGCGGAGAAAACAACATCATTAGCAAATGGATGTGTTTAATAATGGGTGGAATGGATAAAATGATCGGTAAAGATTTTGAAAGCGGATTAGCAAGTCTGAAAGAAAAATCAGAGAAAGAGAATTAATCGGATTTAAGTATTGCAAGCCTCTTAGTTTTCATAATTAAGAGGCTTTGTTTTTTGGTTATTTTTTGACAAACAAACATTTATGCCGTTATTGCGTTAAAAATCAATAATCTTATAATTTACGATCAGTAGATTTTCTTATTTCTTAATTTTAGATTATTAACCAACGAATGAATATATTATTAGTAGAAGACGAGCCAAACGTGGTTTCTGTAATTTCAAGAGGTTTAAGTGATGAAGGTTTTACAGTGAGTGTTGCGCCTGACGGATTGATCGGAAAACAGCTCGCGGCAGACAATCAATTCGATTTAATTATACTTGACATCATGCTTCCAGGTATAAATGGATTGGAGCTTTGCAAAATCATCAAATCAGAAACGCCAAACGTTCCTGTTATTATGCTAACCGCTTTAGGCACTACAGAAAATGTGGTTAATGGTTTAGATAACGGCGCTGATGATTACCTAATAAAGCCGTTTAAATTTGCTGAGCTTTTTGCCCGTATTCGAATGCTGCTTCGTAGATATAATGGTGCTGCTAATTTGGATCAGATTATTAACATCGCAGATCTGCAGATTAATATGACTGCAAAAACGGTTAAGCGCAATAATCAAGAAATCATATTAACGGCTACAGAATATCGTTTATTGGAGTTTATGGCCAAAAATAAGTCTAAAATTTTATCCCGAATAGATATTTTGGAAAGCGTTTGGGATATTGATTTTAATTTGGGCACCAACGTGGTTGATGTATATGTAAACTACCTCCGTAAAAAAATAGATAAACATGCTGATCAAAAACTGATTCATACTGCGGTAGGTTTAGGCTATGTTTTAAAAGGTTAAAAAAAATGAACATTGCCAAAAAGATCACTTTATTATTTGCCATACTTTCAGCAGTAATTATTTCATTATTAAGTGGATTTGTTTGGTATTTTTCTAATGAATTTGCGTTTGAAGATTTTTATAAACGCTTAGAAGCAAGGGTAAATATTTCTGCGCAAATTAAGCTTTATGAAGATGCCAATAACCCTGCCTACGCCAAAATGCGTAACCGGTATCTGGAACGTTTACCATCGGAAAAAGCATTCATTTTCGAAGTTAAAGACATCAGTGAACATCGAATTGACAGTGTTTTGCCACAAAGCTTTTATAAGAAGATAAATGCGGGCTCTATGTCGCGTTACCGTTCAGAAAATCACTTTTATGCAGGCAAAGCCTTCAAAATAAACAATAAAGATTATATGGTTATTGTTTCTGCAAATGATCCAGTTGGTTTTAGAGAATTGAAAGATCTTCAGCGGATCCTGCTTATTGGATTTTTCCTCTCTGTTCTACTCTCATTTGTGGTTGGATGGAAATTTTCTAATTATATGTTGATGCCCTTGCGAAACATCATTAAAAGTGTTAAAAAGATAAAAGCAGAAAACCTGCATATGCGCTTAGAGGTAAAAAGTGGCAGCGATGAGATGTCGCAATTGGCGCAAACATTTAACAACATGCTAAACCGGTTAGAGACCGCTTTTGAAACGCAGAATAATTTTATCAGTAATGCTTCCCACGAACTTCGAACACCATTAACAGTAATTAGTGGAGAGGTGGAACTGGCCATGCGTGCTAATACCGACCCACAGAAGCAGCAATTAGCTTTAGACAAAATTAAAGGTGAGGCCGAAAGACTGGAACATATCTTAACCAGTTTGTTAGGTCTGGCACAATCTGGCTTTAATGGAAAAAATCAACCTTGGGAACTGGTTAGGATGGATGAGTTGCTGTGGGAAATTAAAGCTTCGGTAAATCAGGTTCATCCAGAAAGTAAAATAGAAATAGACTTTTCCAAACTCCCCGATGATGATGAATTATTGAGTTTGAAAATAAACAAAAACCTGATTAAACTTGCCCTTACCAATATTGTAAGCAATGCATGTAAATATTCGAACGATAAATTGGTAAACGTTGCCATCGAAACAAGTGCTAATTCGCTTTCAATCGCAGTTACCGACCAGGGTATTGGAATTCCTCAAACAGATATTCAACATATTTTTGAACCATTTTACAGGGCTTCAAACACAAATGATTTTAAAGGCTACGGAATAGGGCTTCCTCTATCATTGAACATCATTAGATTACATCGCGGCAGCATTGCTATTAAATCGCAGGAAGGAATAGGTACAGAAATTAAAGTTTTACTACCGCTCACCAGCATTTACTAATGCTATTGGTTAAATTTGTTTCTTAAATTCCATAAAATTTCTAATTTTGCCTACAATTACTAGATAATTGCATATTTCTACAACCTACATCTCTGGGTTTTATTAATTCTAATCCCGTTCTAATCTTATTCTTATTTCGCTGTAATCTTATCGCTGTAAACTTGTATAAATATTTATTCATTTAACAAGATAAAGCCATGAAAACAGTATTAGTACCAACAGATTTCAATTTAGAGAGTACAAAAATCATTGATGGTTTAACGCAGACTCAACCCCACGAAACCTTCAATATAATTTTTGTTCACGCATTCAAGTTATCAGATTCTATTACTGATATGTTAATGTTGAGCCGAAGAAGCAGAGATTACGAAAACATTAGCGACGAGTTTTACCAGACTTTGAATAATTACAAGGCGAAGTTTACTAATCAAATAAATACCATTGGCATAGAGTATTTCTATGGTAGCACAGTGGCTGCCTTCAAAAACTTTATCGAAGCATTTGAGGTAGACTTTATTGCTTATCCTAAAGACTATAACTTTAAGCAGATCAACAAATATAGTATCGATCCAAAGGTACTAACCGCTCGTTGTGGCCGCGAGGTGTTAGAATTAAATATCATGATGCTTCATAATCAAGAAAATTTAATCGAAACTAAAATTCATGAAAACGAATTAAAAGCGGCAAACGCTTAATTATTAACGAAATAAACTTAAGACCATGCTGTTACGAAATAATATTCCCCTCACCTATATATTTGGAAAGATTAAGAAAGAATTGCTTTTTGTAATTGCTTATTCAGTTGGAATCGTCATTCTTTATCAAAACTTTCATGTTACCCGAATCTCAATTCCCATAACAGTTCCAGCTTTGCTGGGTACCATTATTTCGCTATTGCTAGCGTTCAGATCGAACCAAGCTTATGATAGATGGTGGGAAGCCAGGATTTTATGGGGTGCCATTGTTAACGATTCCCGATCACTTTCCAGACAGATTCTTTCTTTTGTAGAAAACCCATATGGTTCTGATGAGATTGAAAGGTTCAAAGAGAAATTCATTAAAAGGCAAATTGCCTGGACTTATGCATTAAGTCAGGCTTTAAGAGGTTTTAATCCACGCAAAGGCTTAGAACAATATTTATCTGCTGATGAAATGGAGTTCATTAAAAGACGTAAGAATGTTACTGCCACCCTGTTGGAATTACATGCAATGGATTTAAAGAAAGCTTTGAATGAAGGCTGGATTAACAAATATCAACAAATTGAAATCGACAAAACGCTTACCGCCTTGTGTAACCATATGGGAGGCTGTGAACGGATTAAGAACACCGTTTTTCCGGTAACTTATAGTAAATATATCAACATGTCGATTCATTTATTCATTGTTTTATTGCCGTTTGGTTTGATTGAATATTTCGGTTACATGGAAGTTCCATTGGTTGTTGCTATTGCTGCATTTTTCCTTTTGGTAGAGAAAATGGCTGTTCACCTGCAAGATCCGTTCGAAAACAAGCCAACCGATACGCCGACCACTACTATTTGTAGAACAATTGAGCGTGATCTTTGCCAGATGATTGATGATAACAAGATACTGGAAGATAAGCCACAAACTGAATTGGCTCAGGTAGGCTCATATTACATCTTATAAAATCTTAATTCTTAGTTCTGTTCCAGGTTTGGAATAGGTTAGTTAAAAACAATAGGTCTTTTCCCTGGATGGGGAAAAGCCTATTTATTTTTGTGCCAAGCTATAACACCTACACAATCAAAGCTTTTTTCCACTGGTGAGGAATAAACCTAAGCGCATATCTAGGTTTAAAAATCTCTTTTAATTTATTTGAACCTAATTGCTTTTAATGGCGAAACTTTGCTGATGAGCAGAGAGGGAATAATTAATACGATTAAACAAACCAGAACGGTTAAAACGTTCAAACCTAATACATCTAAAAAATGAAATTCTATTGGTGCATAAGCCAAAAAATACGATGATTGGTTGAGTTTAAAAATATGTGTTGCCTGTTGAAAGAACCCTAGGCCGAGGCCTAAAATATTTCCAAGCAGTAAGCCGATCCCAATAAGGTAGGCGGCATTATACAGGAAAATCCTCATGATACTCCAGTTACTTGCCCCGAATGACTTAAGCATTCCGATCATATTTGTACGCTCCAAAATCATAATTAACAATGCAGTAACCATATTAATTACACCTACAATCAACATTAAGATTAATAAAACCCTTGTATTTACATCAAGTAGGCCCAACCAGGTAAATATATTGGGGAAATTTTCGATAATGGAAAACGAGCGCAGATTTTGTGGTAAACTTTCAAAAATATCTGCCGAAACTTTATTAATAGCTTTAAAGTTTTTTATCCGGATTTCTATCCCACCAATTTGATCTGGCTTCCAGTTGTTTAAGCGTTTAATGATATTTAAGTTCCCAAGCACAAAGCTTTTGTCGATATCTTCCACCCCAATATCATAAATCCCCACAATTTTAAATTTACGTGGGCGCAACTGGTTTTGAACAAAATACATAATGAAATCATCTCCAGTTTTAAGCTTCAACCGATTGGCTGTGTAATTGGAAACCAGTAATTCCTGCATGGCAGCGGTGCTATCCGAAAAATCGATAATAGTTCCGCTTATAATGTGCTGTTTAATATAATCCCAGTTGTAGGTTTTGTCGACACCCTTAAAATTAATGCCTTCAATTTCATCATTGGCCGATAAAATAGCTGGCTTGGTAGCAAAGGGATAGAAATATTCTACATCCGGATTATTGGTTAGCTTCTTTCTGGTTTCGCTATCCAGCACAAATGGAGAATGTTCAAAAGAGTTGTTTAAATCATAACGGGTAATTTGCACATCGCCCAGATAACCCCGCACTTTATCTTGAATTTCGGTTTTAAAGCCTTTAATAATGGCGATAGTCAGAATCATTACGGCAAGGCTAAGCATTACACCTGCAATGGCTATGCGAACGATGAGTTTGGAAAATGGTCGCTCAGATTTAATAGCGATTCGGCCGGCTATAAAGTATTCGAAATTCAATTTGATTATTTTGTAACAGCAAAAATGCTTAAATCCTTTTTAAAAATGGTATATATTTGGAATATATTGGTCAACTTTAAACAACAAGATCCAAATAACAATAATCAAATAAGTTGCTAAATTGTTTTGTCGATTAACATCCAAAACCAAATCGTAAAATTTATCCAAAATGAAGAAATACATCAGTTTTGCACTAACCTCACTAATTGCCCTTTCTGCTTGTGGGCAGGGACCAAAAACTTTAGAGCAAGAAGTTGGAAAAGGCGATCCAAGTAAAAAAACAGTTATCAGAAAAATTAATACTCCTGTAGAAACAACGATTAGAACTGGAGCGGAACAAACCGAAAAATACTTGTCGCTTTTAAAAGGAAAACGTGTAGGGATGGTTGTTAACCCGACATCAATTATCGGTACACAAACATCGGTTGATAGCTTATTGAAACTCGGTGTTAAAATTCAAAAAATATTTGGCCCGGAGCATGGTTTTAGAGGCGATGCAAGTGCGGGGGTTAAAATAGATGATGCCGTTGATGCCAAAACCGAAATTAAAGCTGTTTCACTTTACGGAAAGCACAGTACGCCAACTACAGAAGACTTAGCTGATATTGATGTAATGATATTTGATATTCAGGATGTTGGAGTGCGTTTTTACACCTATATTAACACTTTACAACATGTTATGGAAGCTTGTGCGATCAATAAAAAAGAGCTCTTGATATTGGATCGTCCAAATCCTAACGGTTATTTAATTGATGGCCCAATACTTGATCCTAAATTTAAATCTGGTATCGGTATTCAACCTATTCCAATTGCACACGGACTAACTGTTGGCGAGTATGCGCAAATGCTTAACGGCGAAGGGTGGCTAAAAGACAAGGTAAAATGCAAAATCACAGTAATTAAAAATGCAAACTACAACCATGATATGGAATACGTGTTGCCAGTAAAACCATCGCCAAATTTAAATACTGCGCAATCTATACTGCTATACCCATCTACCTGTTTATTCGAAGGAACATATTTAAATCACGGTCGTGGTACAATGTTTCCTTTTACTATTGTGGGCGCACCGTACCTGAAAGGGAAATTCGATTTCAGTTTTACACCAAAAAGCATCAAAGGCATGTCAGAAACTCCATTGTTTCAAGATCAGGTTTGCTACGGTTTGGATTTAAGGAAATATGATACTGCTGAACTCCGCAAAACAAAACAGGTTAATATTTCCTGGTTGATTGAATTATATAATGCGTCGCCGAAGAAAGAAGATTTTTTTAACAACAAGCTGAGTAAAGAAATGGGAACGATTGAGAAACTAGTAGGCGTTGGCGATTTTAGGCAACAGGTAATTGATGGGAAAAGCGAACAGGAAATTAGAGCAAGTTGGGAGCCGGGATTGAGTGCTTACAAAAAAATGCGGTTAAAGTATTTGCTTTATAAATAATGAGTGAGTGATTGAATAATTGAGTGATTGAGTGATCAGAACCAATAATTGAAACATTACTGCTGAAAACGTTGTTTTAAAAAGAGATAATGGCATTCATCATAGTCTAACACAAAAATCAATCATTTACATTATGAGCGGTCCAAAAAAAGAAAATAATAATCCAGGAAGTAATTATCAGGAAGAAGTACCTAAAGGCAGGGAGCCAGAAGATCATAAAACGGTGAGAAAACCGAATGACAGCTTGCCAAATAAACCGCCAAAAACAGAAAATCCAGCTAAGCAGCGGGAAAATGAAGAACAGCCGGTAAACCCAATCAAAAAGGCACCAAAAGAATAATTTTAAATCGGATATATATAAAAGCCAAGTTTTTAAACTTGGCTTTTATTTTAACAACTACTTTATTTTCAAAGCGAAATAGAATGTCGACCCTTTCCCTTTTTCACTTTCAACCCATATTCTGCCACCTTCATTTTTGACAATTTCTGAAGAGATATATAACCCGAGCCCCAAGCCTGGATAAGTATGTTGCAGATTCCCACCTACCCGGTAAAACTGATCAAAAACCAAATGTTGTAAGTCTCTGGAAATTCCAATTCCGTAATCTCTAACGCTCAAAATTACTTCATCATCATACAAATAACTCGCTACAAAAATTCTATCGGCATCATTGGAATATTTAATCGCGTTTGAAAGGAAATTAACAATTACCTGCCCTATTCGCTCTTTATCAGCATAAACTGAAGCATTGCTATTTACATCTAATTCGATCCGATGTTGTGAGGTGGTATGCTGTATTTCATCGACCATTTCATTTACTAACGTATCAAAGTCAAAATCAACGGGATTGAATGTCATCTTTCCTGATTGAATTTTAGTAACATCGAGCAAATCGCCAATTAATCCGGTTAACCTGTTAAGTTGTATGTCCATCTTATGAACCATATTGGCTTTCTTTTCATCGCCTTCTTTGCGAATCATTCTTTCCAGCACCTGTGTGTAAGCCTTGATACTGGTTACAGGCGTCTTCAATTCGTGACTGGCAATGCCTAAAAACTCATCTTTCTGTTTTTGAAGCTGAACCAGCTTGGTCACATCGGTAGCACAGTGCAAAATGGCATAAACTTTCCCTTCCGCATTGCGCAAAGGCTTGTAGGTAAAGTTAAACCACTGTGGCTTCATCTCCCCATCTACAGGCAAAAATGCCATCTGCTGATCTGCATGGTAAGGCACACCTGTGCGATAAACCTCTTTTAATAGATTAATAAAAGGTTGGCCTTTAAGTTCAGGGATTGCCTCTTCGAACGGCAAACCAATAATGCTTTTATCTTTGCCCCAAAACTTGAGCATTTCATCATTTACGATAGATACGATAATATCTTCTGTCTCGTAATAAGCTGTGGCCATTGGTGTATCAAGCACCAAATTCCTAAAACGCTGTTCGCTTTCTTCAAAAGCCAGACGAGATCTTACCTGGATGCTAACGTCATTAGCAACCACCATCACCCCTGTTATATTTTTGTCTTTATCACGAATGGGATCATAAACAAAGTTGAAATAGCAATCTTCCAATAAGCCATCGAATTCCAGTTTTGCATAAGTTTCATAACCATAATGCGCTACACCGTTTTGATAAACATCCTGCAACAATTTCGGAAAAGGCTGGTTTTTGATTTCAGGTAAGGCATCGATTATTTTTTGGCCCAAGATACTTTTGTCTTTACCCCAAATTTTAAGAAGCTCGTCATTTGCATCCTCAACTACAAAATCATTACCGCGAAGTATCCCAATGGCAACCGGTGCATCGTAGATCATTTGCCTAAAAAGCGCTTCGCTCTCTTTACACTTCAATTTAGCATTAACCAATTCTGTAACATCTGTAGCGGTATTTAAAATTGCCCAAACTTTACCGTTTTCGTCTTTTAAAGGTTTGTAAATAAAATCGAAGTAAAACGTTTGAAGAACACCATTATTAATTAGTTCAACCTTATCTTCCTTTGCTTCGTAGGCAATACCGGTTTCAAAAACATTTTTTAATAGCTGGATAAATGGTTGACCGTTTAATTCAGGCAAAGCAACTTCTAAAGGCATTCCAATTACAGATTCATCTTTGCCCCAAGCTTTCAAAATCGCTTTATTGGCAATCTCGATGATGAGTTGTTCGCCTACATACAAACCAATAGGCATCGCCGATTCTTCCGTTATGATAGAAAATAAAGAAGCTTTGTCTTGTAAATTTATTCGCATTGTTAAACATAAATAATCAATCTACTTACTACCTGTAGCTTTTAAAAAAGATAGAAGCACTTTTTCATCATGCTCTAAACCTACTTTTCCGATGGTTTTGTGGTTATTCATTTTCTTCAAATACTTTTCAAGTTCATTGTTCTCGTAAGCCGTAATTAAAATAGGATACACGTAAGAACTTTTACAAACGGCCCGGGTATTGCCCAATTTTTTAGCTACACAATCTAAAACACTAACTACCGTTTTCTTGGTGTTAAGTTCCCAATCTTTATCTGCCGCACATTTAGAAAACTGGCGTAAGGCTTCAAGCGTTCCACCCCAGGTTCTAAAATCCTTTGCGGTAAAATCATTTCCTGTTATTTCTTTAATGTAATTGTTAATTTTTCCTGAGTCGATCCCTCTATGCTCCTTACCATTTGTATAATATTGGAATAAGTCCTGTCCAGGAATATCGCGGCATTTTTTTACAAGTTTAGCCAGGCTTCTGTCGTTGAGTACCACATTTTGCTTAACTCCTTTTTTACCTATAAAATCGATATGGATTTTACTTCCATTTATTTTAACATGCTTATCTCTTAAGGTAGTGAGTCCGAAAGAGCCATAAAGTTGCTTGTAACTTTCATTGCCAACGCGAATTAAAGTTTTTTGCAAAACATCAACAGAAATCGCAAGCACTTTCCGCTCATCCAATTCTTTCCGTTTTAAATCCTTCGCCAGTTTTTTTCTTGCTTCGGGTAAGGCTTTACCGAACTCATATAATCTAAAATATTTATCATCAGAGCGACGGCTTGTCCACTTTGGATGGTATTTATATTGTTTTCTTCCCGCAGCGTCGATTCCAGTAACCTGTAGATAAGCATTTGGCTTATTGGCTATCCATACTTTTTGCCAGGCTGGCGGAATAACCAAAGATTTGATTCTGTCGAGATGCTTTTCATCCTTTATTGTTTGGCCGTCTTTGTCTTCATAATGAAATTTACCGGATTTACCTTTACGATAAATACCAGGCATGGAATCGGTTACGTAGACCAATCCGCTAGCTTTAACCACATCTTTCCCTTGTACCATTTTAACCTATAAGGATGATTTATTTTTAGTTATTTTGCAAAAACTTAATGTAAATATTTACGTTGATTTAGAAACACAACACTTTCGTATGAAAATAGTTTTTATGGGTACGCCCGATTTTGCAGTGGCCTCGTTGGATGCTTTAGTTAAAGCCAAATTTGATATTGTAGCAGTCATAACTGCTCCTGACAAACCAGCCGGTCGCGGACAAAAACTAAATGAAAGTGCAGTAAAAAAATATGCGGTTGAACATGATATTCCGGTTTTACAGCCTGAGAAATTAAAAAACCCCGAGTTTTTAGCGCAACTAAAATCATTTGATGCAGATCTACAAGTGGTTGTAGCTTTTAGGATGTTGCCCGAGGTGGTGTGGAACATGCCAAAGAAGGGAACTATAAATCTGCATGGCTCGCTTCTGCCGCAATATCGGGGGGCAGCTCCAATCAACCACGCTATTATTAATGGAGAAAAAGAAAGCGGCGTAACCACTTTTTTCTTAACCCATGAAATTGATACGGGCGATATTATTCAAAGCGCCACTACCCCAATAGCTGATGATGAAACTACAGGTGAACTTCATGATAAACTAATGCAGATTGGCGCCGAGCTATTGGTTAAAACGGTTAAAGCGATTAAGGAGGATAATTACCAGGAACAGCCTCAACCACAGAGCGAGGTATTGAAACATGCACCAAAAATTTTTAAAGACGATTGCAAAATAGATTGGAATCAGCCTGCCCAACAGGTCTATAATCTCATTCGCGGCCTGAGCCCTTATCCAACTTCATTCACATTTTTAAATGATAAAACGCTAAAAGTGTTTAAAGCTGAATTGGAAAACAAAGAGCCAGGAATTGCAGCAGGTGGATTTTTAACGGATGGAAAAACTTACCTGAAATTTGCTGCGAAAGACGGCTTTATCAAACTGATTGATATTCAGTATGAAGGTAAAAAACGAATGTTAATTGAAGATTTTCTCCGAGGAATGAGGTTGTAATTCTTATTAGTAATAATCCAATTTTAAAGACTATTCAGCTTATCAACTAAAAACTTCGAAACCTCATTAAAATAACGTTTCCTGCCGTAGCCCATTACCCACTGAATACCTTGAGTTGCGTTAGTGATGAAAACTTCTTCAGCTTCTTTCAAAATTTCAGGGTTTATTTGAGCCTCAGTCAGAGTTAGATCATTCATTCTACATAATTGCATAACAGCGCTGCGCATTACCCCGCTAATACAACCTTCGGTTAAAGCTGGTGTGTAAATTTGATCATTATAAACAATGAATACGTTTGCACTAATGCTTTCGCACAAAAAGCCATTTTGATTTAAAATCATGGCTTCATCTAAACGATTTTGGCTCTTGAAAATTCCCGCCATCACATAAGGCAATGCATTGGATGTTTTGAAGTTTGACAGCTTGTTTATTGGCTTCGTAATTTCGTCGTAAACATCAATAATTAACCCTTTATTATTCAGTTCGTATCGATTGCTTTGCAGCGGTATGCCTTCCAACACATATCCGGCCTTATTAATTTCGGGTGTGTAAACTCCAGCTCCCTGACGATAAACAGATAATCGGAACCGAACATTACCATTCCATCTGTTCTTTTTAGCGAGATCGGCTGTTTTTTGGCGAAGAAAATAATCGTCCATTAAAGCATGTCCATCCATTTTCAGTGCCTTCATTCCGCTAACCAAACGGTCTGCATGAAAATCTGCAAACTGCAATTTATTGTCAATCATCCTAATGCTTTCAAACAGCCCGTCGCCAAATTTGAAACTTCTGTTAGAAGCTGTCAGGATGGGAACATTAACCGCATGAAATTCATCGTTAAAAAGAAGGTACTGTTGAGACATATTTTATGATACAGCAATGTAATTTTCCCATTTATTCAATGCAGCTTTAAAATCGCTAGGTAGAGGTGATTCAAAATGCATATATTCTTTTGTTGTTGGATGAATAAAACCTAAACTTTGTGCATGTAAAGCCTGCCTGGGTAGCAACTCAAAACAGTTGTCTACAAATTGCTTATATTTATTAAACGTAGTTCCTTTCAAAATCTTATCGCCTCCGTACATTGCATCGCTAAATAGCGGATGCCCGATGTGCTGCATGTGAGCTCTAATTTGATGGGTACGACCAGTTTCTAATTCGCAACTGATGAGCGTAACATAGCCTAAACGCTTCAAAACTTTATAATGCGTTACCGACCATTTCCCTTTTGCTTCCTCATCGTAGATATCCATCACCCGCCTATCTTTTACACTTCTACCGATGTAACCGGTAACAGTTCCATCATTTTCTATATCGCCCCATACCAAAGCAATGTATTTTCTGGTTATGCTGTGATCAAAAAACTGCCTGGCTAAATGCGTAATCGATTTCTCGTTTTTACTGATAAGAAGTAGTCCCGAGGTGTCTTTATCAATTCGATGGACCAGCCCAGGCCTTCCGTCGTTGCCTGGTAATTGAGGCAATTGTTCAAAATGGAAAGCCAAGGCATTTACCAAAGTCCCTGTATAATTATTAAAACCAGGGTGAACAACCATTCCAGCCACTTTGTTGACGACCAACAAATCGCTATCCTCGTAAATAATATCAAGTGGGATGTCTTCAGGATAAACCTCAGTATCGCGAGGAGGATGAGGCAAAACAATTGAAATTTCATCAAAAGGCTTCACCTTATAACTTGCCTTTATCTGCTTTTGATTAACCAAAACATTGCCTGCATCAATTGCATTTTGTATCCGGTTCCGAGAAGCATTCTCCACACGAACCATTAAAAATTTATCAATACGCAACAAAGATTGCCCTTTGTCTACAATAATTTTTAAATGTTCATATAATTCCTGCTCTTCCGATTCCTGCAATTCTACCTCATTTTCCATGATGCAAAAATAACCTTTTGAGACCAAGATTTTTTACCGTAGCTAAGTTTTACTAAAATTAGTTCTATTGATTTATAAAGTATACAACCAGTGCTAAAAATAAATACAAATGTATGTCTATTGATGGACAGCAAGTTAAATTCATGTTAAGAAATTAATTTATTTGTCAACAAAACAATATTGGCTTATTTTTTGTAGTTGTGATGATCTAATCGATAACAATTATGAAAAATTTTACTCAAAACGTTAAGATTGTGCTTAATTTTTTTCCTTATTTAGTTAGGAAAATATACTTTAAGTAGAGTAAATCTAAAAAAAACGCCAAAAAAACACTTGCATTCAACAGGTGTTTTTTATTTTTACAGGTGTTTCAAAATATCTACAGTCCTGTCCAAAAATTAAAAATTAATCCATTTAGCAATCTATTTGTTAAACGAGATGACTTAATTGATCCATATATTTCAGGAAATAAGTGGCGCAAGTTAAAATTTATACTGGAACGGGCAACAATCGAAGATAAAAACCACTTGATTACCTTCGGAGGCGCATATTCCAATCACTTGGTAGCCACTGCAGCGGCAGCAGCAAAATTTGGTTTTCAATCTACAGCATTTGTTCGTGGGGAAGAAGTTAAAAACGAAATGCTTTTACTTTGTTCCCTTTATGGAATGAAACTCATTTTTACTAATCGGGAAGGTTACAAGGATAAATCGTTATTGTTCGAGAAAAAATTTGGCCAGGATAAAAACGCTTATTTTATTGATGAAGGTGGCGCATCTCCGGAAGCCGTTATGGGTTGCACAGAAATTGTTGATGAACTAAGAGAAGATTATGACCACATCTTTGTTGCAGCAGGAACGGGAACTACTGCTGCAGGCCTATTAAAAGCAATACAAAATAAAAACCTGGATACTAAACTCCATGTGATACCCATATTAAAAGGTGGAGAATTTATCCGCGAAGAAATTTCTAAATACACCAAAATCTCCGAAAATCTCAACCTGCATACCACGTACCATTTTGGTGGTTATGCCAAAACGCAACCTGAATTAATAGCATTCATTAAAAGCTTCACCGCTCAAACCGGAATATTAATTGATCCAGTTTACACGGCAAAAATGTTTTATTCCATCCTTGATCTTCAGAAGCAAGGTAAAATTCGGGAAACAGATAAAATATTAGCCATCCATACCGGCGGGTTACTCGGAATATTCGGAATGAAGGATAAGTTTTAGTTAATTGTGTAAGTGCAAATTCTGTCGCAGAAAAAGATAATTTTTCATTTCAAAGCACTACATGTTAGCGGAATCATGCCGTTTCTACCAAAAAAGTTTTCCACATTAAAAAAGTCCAAAACCTGTTTTTGTCTATAATCATACTTTAAACAGTTTAAACCTATTTTTTGCATTGATGGTACAAAAAGTGCTTAAATTTTGATTTTAGGCACATTTAACTAAATTTGATTTACACCAAAACCAAATTTATGTACCAATTAACAGTACCCGCCGATCGCGTTAACGAGTCTCTTAGTAAACACATTTTGGCCGATGGCTTCGACCTGACCTATGATATGGAGAAAAGCCATGGTGCATACATATACGACTCAAAATATAATAGAACACTACTTGATTTTTTTACCTGCTTTGCGTCAGTGCCTTTGGGCTATAATCATCCAAAAATGGTTAACGACGAAAGCTTTAAGAAAAACTTGTTGTTGGCTGCTATGGCAAACCCATCAAATTCTGATGTATACACTCAACAATACGCTCAGTTTTTAGAAACTTTTTCAAGAGTTGGCATTCCGGATTATTTGCCCCACGCCTTTTTTATCGCCGGTGGTGCATTGGCCGTCGAAAATGCAATTAAGGTAGCTATGGACTGGAAAGTGCAGAAAAATTTTACCAAGGGTTATACCGAAGAAAAAGGCTTTAAAGTTTTGCACTTCGAAAGAGCTTTTCATGGAAGGTCTGGCTATACCTTAAGTTTAACAAATACGCTACCAGATAAAACGAAATGGTTTGCCAAATTCGACTGGCCCAGAGTTTCAATTCCCGATGTTAAATTTCCCCTTTCAGACAGCAATTTAGATCGTGCTATCCAAACTGAAGACGATTCTATTGCACAAATAAAAAAAGCTTTCGATGAAAATAAGGACGACATATGTGCTATTATTGTCGAGCCCATTCAATCAGAAGGCGGCGATAATCACTTGCGTGAGGAATTTTTAATTCAACTTAAGACACTGGCCGATGAAAATAATGCTTTCTTGATTTTTGATGAAGTTCAAACCGGAGTTGGCTTAACCGGAAAATTTTGGTGTCACCAGCATTTTAGTGAAAAGGCTCGACCAGATATTGTGGCATTTGGTAAGAAGATGCAGGTTTGCGGTATTTTAGTTGGGAACAAGGTAGATCAGATTGAAACCAACGTGTTTAAAGTTCCAAGCAGAATCAACTCTACATGGGGCGGAAATTTGGTAGATATGGTTCGCTCGTCGCAAATTCTTCAGATTGTTGAAGAAGATAAATTATGCGAAAACGCGGCTCAAGTTGGAGCATACCTTAAAGATAACCTCTCCAAGTTTGCCCAGAAATTCGATAAAATGAGCAACGTTCGCGGCCGGGGATTACTCTGCTCTTTCGACTTTCCAAATAAAGAAATGCGGAATGATTTTATTAGCAAAGGACTAGCACAAAACGTCATGTTTTTGGGTTGTGGAGAGAAAACAATTCGCTTCCGCCCAGCACTTTGCATAGAACAAAAACATATTGACGAAGGCCTGACGGTTATGGAAAAAATATTGCCTTTATTGTAGCCATGAGTCGAAAATCACTTATTTATTTAATTTCCGCAGCTGTTGTAATTTTAGTTTTGCTTATGGTTAAAGATACTTTTAACCAACCTGGAATTGAAGAGATGAAAGCTGGATTTAAAGAAATAGTGAAATATAGAAATGCGAATAATACTGGCCCCGTACAGCGGATTTACGTAGTTACAGTTAAAGATTCCGTTTGGAAAGAAATGGAGAATTATGGTAATTTAATGCCACACACCAAATATGGAAATACCAAAGTTTACTTCTTTATGGAAAGCGCAAATGTGCCTCAAACACTGCAGCCAGGAGAAGTAAACGTTGATCCCCAATTTAATAAATCATGCATCGCCTTATACGAGAAAAGTGCAATGAGCCAGGTGGTATTTAATAAGTATCCATTTTAAAATCTTTCTTCGGCGCAGGTGGGAATTCTAATGCCTTTTCCCTCGCTATGTGCCCGCACAGACAGAAAAATAATGGGTTAATTATTTGAAAATGAGCGGCTTGAAACTTTTGGCACTTTCAGCCCCGTTTTCCCTCCTGCCGATGAAAAACCGGCATCCGTCCACCCGGGTTTATAAATAAAGTTTGATGCTTTTTGGGTAAATAGACCCACCGTTTGAAAAACAGAACTACGTTAAATAAACCAGACAGTTGCGGCAGCTCACGATTCTTCATCGGGACTACAGCGAATGGCGGGACTAAAGGATCTATGAAAGGCTGATTTTCATTTCCAAATCAAACACCAAGTAATAAATTCATCCTGCTATACAAATGCCGAAAAGCCGGTAATCGCTCTACCTACAATTAGTGTGTTAATCTCTTTAGTACCTTCATAAGAGTAAATGGCTTCTGCGTCGGCCACAAAACGAGCAACATTATACTCCAATAAAATTCCATTCCCTCCCATTACTTCGCGGGCTTTGCTCACTACATCACGGGTACGTAAGGAGCAGAAAACTTTCGCTAGCGAGGCATGTTCATCTCTCAAAAGGCCTTGATCTTGTAGCTGCGATAGCCGAAAGCACAGCGTTTGCATCGCAGTTAAATTCGATAACATTTCTACCAGATGATTTTGGATTAACTGAAACGAAGCAATGGGTTTCCCGAATTGTTTTCGGGTTCTGGTATATTCCAGCGCATTTTCGTAAGCACCACGGGCACAGCCAACGGCCTGCCAGGCTACACCTGCTCTCGTCATTTGCAAAACCTTTGCCGTATCCTTAAATGAATTGGCATTTTGTAAGCGATCAACCTCCATCACTTCACAGTTGGTTAGCGTAATAATTCCATTCTGAACGATACGAAGGGCCATTTTATCCTGCATCTTTTCTACTGCAAAACCTGGATTATCCTTTTTTACGATGAAGCCTTTTACCTCATTGTCGGCTTCGTCACGAGCCCAGATGATTAAAATATCGGCAAAAGTTGCATTACCGATCCACTTCTTTTGTCCGTTTAAAATCCATTTACCGCCTACATTTCTGCAGGTTGTTGTCAAACCACCTGCAGCAGCTGAGCCTACTTCAGGCTCTGTTAAACCAAAGGCGCCAATAATTTTGAACTGCTGCATAAGCGGCAGCCACTGTTGCTTTTGTTCTTCCGAGCCACATAAATAAATAGACCCCATGGCTAGACCACTTTGAACCCCAAAAAAGGTAGATATCGAAGTATCGATTCTGGCCATTTCCATAGCCAAAATGCCTTCCATTAAATTCGATTTGCCGGGACAGCCATAACCTTTATAAGTTAAGCCACATATATTAAGCTCAGCGAGTTTGGGGATAATTTCGAAAGGAAATTCTGCCTTATTCCAGTAATGATTTACAATTGGCTTAACTTCTTTTTCTAAAAAAGCCCTCACCTTTAATTGCAAAGCCCTGTCTTCATCCTTCAAAGCCTCATCTCCCAAATGATAAAAATCACCTTCAATTGGTGGTAATTCTTTCTTTTTACCAGAGCCACCACCCATCATCTTCATCATTCCCGATATTTGCTTATCATCAAGATTTGAAATGGTTTCGACCATTTTAGGCAAGTCAACTTTTTTCGATAAAGCATCTAACTTAGCAAAATCTACGTGTTTAAAGAGATTGTATGCATTTTTAAGTGAAGAGAATATATTCGCCATTATTATTCGTTTTGAGAATAACAAATGAGTGACGCTTTTGTTGGAACTTGCGAGTTAACCACAAACAGAGCAAAGTCTATCCAAAGAAGAGTAGAAAAATGATTTATAGAGAGTTTGCCTTAGTGTTCTTGCGAATACTTCCTTTTCTTTGCGCCTAAATATATTTTGGCATTACCTCAAATCAAACAAATTATCAACACCCAACAACTTTCTTGAGGTAAAACCCTCGCCAAATGTAGCGCCAATGCTTTTACCAAACTCCCTCGAACGACCAATTACAGTTTCGAAAAACTCTGGCGAAGAAATATAAGTTTGCAAGCCATCTACATCAGGATTATAGAATTGCGTTTTGAAGGCTTTAATGGATTCAATCTTCTTATCCATGTGATCAGAAATATCTACGATAATATCTGGCTTTAAATAACGATCTTGAATATATTGCAATAGCAATCTTGGTCGGTGAGCCGCCTGGTTTACACCATCTAAATCAGTTTCTATTTTAGGAAGTCCTGATAAAAAAACAGAATCGTACACCAAATCTCCTGCCCTACCATGATCTGGGTGACGATCTTCCAGCGCATTGCTTAAAATAATTTCAGGCTGGTATTTTCTGATCATTTCAATCACTTTGAGCCTATGAAACTCATCGTTTTGAAAAAATCCGTCGCGAAGCCGAAGATTTTCGCGGGCGTGCAATCCTAAAATTTTAGCAGAATCTGCGGCTTCTTCATCTCTGGTTTCTGCGGTCCCACGAGTCCCCAATTCACCACGGGTTAAATCTACAATTCCAACTTTTTTACCTAAGGCAATATGCTTTAAAATAGTTCCTGAGCAGCAAAGTTCTGCATCATCAGGATGAACGGCTATGACTAAAATATCTAACTTCATTATTTATGATTGGAATTTTCATTCAATAGTTGATGGACTTTCTTTTTGATTTTCGAACTTAAAGGTTTAGTGAATGGAAAATAGAAATCAACCAACTCTCCCTTTCTATTCAAAAGATATTTATGAAAATTCCACCGGGGTTTAGCGTTCAGCTTACCGTTCTGCTTCTTCTCACTTAAAAAGAGATAAAGCGGGTGTGCATTTGCGCCACGCACCATAATTTTATCAAAAACCGGAAATTTTACGCCATGATTAACTTCGCAAAAACTGGCTATATCTGATCCATCTAGTGGTTCTTGTTTGCCAAAATCATTCGTAGGGAAACCCAAAATCTCGAAGTCAGGATGATCTATTTCGTCCTTCAATTGCTGCAGCTCTTTCAACTGCGGAGTAAAGCCGCACTCAGACGCAGTGTTTACAATCAAAACAACTTTATTTCGATAAGCCGATAAAGGCTGATCTTCACCATTGATCTTTTTAACTTTAAAGGAATAAATATTAGGAATGCTATTTTGCATTAGATTATTGATAAAATCCAGAAGTACGAATGATCGATTCTATATCTCTATCTTCGTTAGGATTATAGGTGCTTTTTAAATTATGCCCCACTACTCTGGCCACAATCTGATAGGAGAATGCAGCGAACCCACCCTTGGTTTGCTTAACAATGTCATAAGTGGTTCGGCCCACTTCCCTGTCAATAAGCTTAGTAAGTATTTGGCCCTGCGTAATGGTTAACTCCTTTATTTCACGGTTAAACATGTCTTTAATTTCCTTATCACATTGTTTAACCAACTTCTTTTGTTCTCTTTTTTCAGGTGTTCTTGCTATCTCCTCCTCTAATTGCTCATATCTCCGTTTCGCGAATTTAGCATAAGGCATAACTTTTAAAACGTTGTATCGCAAGCGATTATAAGCAGCTTTCTCTGCAGGAGATTTCCAAATTCTGTTTGCGTAAATACTCACATCCAACAGCTGCATCCAGGGAATCATCACACCATTATCATTTGTTGATGCTACACGAATGGTATCTGCTTTGCCCAGTTTTGGAAAAACCGGTTGGACAGGGTCTTGAGCTTTTAGCTTTTCACTAAAAATCATGACAATAAACAGAATGATTAGCCCTTTAAATTTCATAAATTTATACCTTCACAAAGTTAGGTGTTATTTCATATATTAGTCGTTCAACAGAACTAATATAAGTTTTATTAATAGATAAGACGAAAATTTTTACGCAAAAAAAACAAATGAAAACAGAGTTAGTGATTGATTTAGAGGCGGAAAAGCAAGAGATTCTTAAAAGATACAGGGCATTACTGAGGGCAAGCAAATCTACTTTGCAAAAAGGAGATAAAAAAGAGATTCGAAAAGCTTTTGATATGGCATTGGAAAGCCATAAAGACATGCGTCGAAAATCTGGCGAACCCTATATTTATCATCCAATTGCTGTAGCTCAAATTGCTGCAGAAGAAATTGGTTTAGGTACTACCTCAATTGTTTGTGCCCTGCTTCACGATGTGGTAGAAGATACTGACATTACTTTAGAAGATATTGAGCGTGAATTTGGCAAGAAAACCGCGAAAATTATTGATGGGTTAACTAAAATTTCAGGGGTTTTCGACACCAATAGTTCTTTGCAGGCAGAGAATTTCCGTAAAATGTTGCTTACGCTGGCGGATGATGTTCGGGTAATTCTGATCAAACTTGCAGATCGTTTGCATAACATGCGCACTATGGATTTTATGCCTCGACACAAGCAACTTAAAATCGCTTCGGAAACGATTTATTTATACGCGCCACTCGCCCATCGACTAGGTTTATACGCCATAAAATCAGAATTGGAAGATCTTTCGATGAAATATCTTGATCCTGACACCTATAAATTTATTGCTAAAAAACTAAACGAGAAAAAGGCAGAAAGGGCATTATTCATCAAAAAATTTGTTGAGCCGATTGACGAGATCGTTCATGAGCAGGGTTTAGTAGCCGATGTATACGGCCGTCCAAAATCTATTCATTCGATCTGGAATAAGATGAAAAAGAAAAACATTCCTTTCGAGGAAGTTTATGATCTTTTTGCCATTAGGATTATTTTGGATAGTGCTTACGAAAACGAAAAAGCCGATTGCTGGAAAGCTTATTCGATTGTTACAGATTTATACCGCCCTAATCCCGATCGTTTACGCGACTGGGTTTCTTCGCCAAAAGGAAATGGTTATGAAAGTTTGCACACCACCGTAATGGGGCCTCGTGGGCAATGGGTAGAAGTGCAAATCCGTACGCAACGGATGAATGAAATTGCCGAAAAAGGTTTTGCAGCACACTGGAAATACAAAGAATCGAGCAATGATAACGGTTTGGATCAATGGATTCAAAAAGTTAGGGAAATGCTTAATAATCCTGAAGCCAACGCTTTGGATTTTCTTGATGATTTTAAAATGAATCTGTTTTCGGATGAGATTTTCATCTTTACACCAAAAGGAGCATTAATTCAATTGCCTTTAGGTGCTACAGCTTTAGATTTTGCCTTTGAAATTCATACTGGCGTGGGCGCTACCTGTATTGGAGCGAAAGTTAACCACAAATTAGTACCAATTTCTTACAAGCTCCAAAATGGAGATCAGGTAGAGATTATCACTTCCAGTAAGCAGACACCGAAAGAAGACTGGCTGAATATTGTGGTTACGGCGAAGGCGAAGTCAAAAATTAAATCATCTTTAAAAGAAGAAAAACGCAAAATTGCTGACAACGGTAAAGAGATATTAGAACGTAAACTGAAATCGTTGAAGATTACTTACAACACCGATAATTTACAGAAATTAAGCTATTTCTTTAAACTGCCATCAACGCAAGAGCTTTTTGTCAATGTGGCTTTAGGAAAAATTGAGCTTAAAGACATTAAGGAGTATCTAAATACGGAGAAAGAAGTAGAGAGCCGTGCACCAGAACGCCCTGAAAACCTATCTGTTGATGGGATTAAGAATAAGATAAAAGGCGGTGATTCTGACATCCTTCTGATTGGCGAAGATATGCAGCGTATTGATTATACCCTTGCTGCATGTTGCAATCCCATTCCCGGCGATGACGTTTTTGGTTTTATTACGGTAAGCGATGGCATAAAAATCCACCGGACAAATTGCCCGAATGCAGCACAACTGATGGCTAATTACGGCTACCGAGTGGTAAAAGCGAAGTGGAATAAACAGCAGGAACTAACCTTCTTAACCGGCTTGCGTATCGTTGGAATTGATGATGTAGGATTAATCAATAACATCACGAGGGTGATTTCAACAGATTTTAAAGTTAACATGAGATCAATTACGGTTGACACGAACGAGGGGATTTTTGACGGTTCCATTATGATCTTTGTAAATGACACCGAACATCTGGAAAATTTGATTAGGAATCTGTTAAAAGTGAAAGGCGTTACAGGAGTAACCAGGTTTGATGCATAATTAGTCCGAAGTCTTTTGTCGGTAGTCCAAAATCTAGTTCGCAAATTGAAATGATCTTTGACTCATAACTGTCGACCAATGGCTGATGAAATCGGACTTATTACAACATTTCAACAATCTAAAAATTAAACAGTCAAACAATTTGACTACCTTTGAACGGAGTTTAAAAACTATGTCTGAACAAAATACAAATGAGCTCGTTCGCAAGATTTTTGAGGCTTATTTAGAGAACAAAAATCTACGCAAAACACCGGAGCGTTTCGCTATCCTGGAAGAAATATATTCCCGAAACGATCACTTTGATGTTGAAACCCTTTACATCCACATGAAAAACCAGAAATATCGCGTAAGCCGTGCTACGGTTTATAACACGCTGGAATTATTGGTTTCGTGTGACCTGGTTACCAAACACCAGTTTGGTAAAAACATGGCGCAATTCGAAAAATCTTATGGCTATCGTCAACACGATCACGTAATTTGTATTGAGTGCGGAAAGGTAGTAGAATTTTGCGATCCCCGTATTCACCAAATTCAAACAATGGTGGGTGATCTTTTAAAATTTGACGTAAAACACCATTCTTTAAACCTTTATGGTTTTTGCTCAGATTGCAGCATGGCCAGAAAAGTAAATGAAACCGCCGGAGCGGCAAAGCTTGAAGCAAATTAAATCAATCCACAAAATAAAACCAGCTTAAATTTTTAATAATGACGCAAGTAGATGTACTTCTCGGCCTACAATGGGGCGACGAAGGAAAGGGAAAAATCGTTGATGTACTCAGTCCAAAATATGATCTTATTGCCCGTTTTCAGGGTGGCCCAAATGCCGGACATACTTTAGAGTTTGATGGCAAGAAATTCGTTTTAAATACTATCCCATCAGGAATTTTCAACGAAAAAACCATGAACCTTATCGGTAATGGTGTAGTTATCGATCCAATCATTTTAAAAAGAGAGCTAGATAATTTAAAAAAAGCTGGTCATGATCCAGTTGCCGACGGCAAATTGGTAATTGCCCGTAAAGCACACTTAATTTTACCAACCCACCAATTATTGGATGCCGCGAACGAGGCTAGGATGGGCAAGAATAAAATCGGCTCAACCTTAAAAGGCATCGGTCCAACTTACATGGATAAAACCGGCCGTAACGGTTTACGCGTTGGAGATACCACTCTTCCTGATTTTAAAGAGCGTTATACTAAGTTGGTAGAAAAACATACTGAGATCCTTTCGCATTATGAAGGTTTTGAATATGATTTGACTGAAAAAGAAGCCTCTTTCTTTGAAGCAATTGAATTCTTAAAAAGTATACCTCATGTAGATAGCGAGCATTTTGTTAATGGCTACCTAAGAGAAGGGAAAGCGGTTTTGGCCGAGGGTGCGCAAGGCACCTTGTTAGATGTTGATTTTGGTTCATATCCATTCGTAACTTCGAGCAATACTACAACTGCAGGTGCTTGTACCGGTTTAGGCATTGCTCCAAACAAAGTTGGTGCTGTTTATGGTATCTTCAAAGCATATTGTACGCGTGTTGGCGGCGGTCCTTTCCCAACCGAATTAGATAACGAAGTGGGTGAAAACCTTCGTGCTTTAGGTCACGAGTTTGGTGCAACTACAGGCCGTGCCCGTCGTTGTGGCTGGATCGATCTTCCTGCATTAAAATATGCGATCATGTTAAACGGTGTTACCGAATTAATTATGATGAAAGCTGATGTATTGGATACTTTCGATACGATTTACGCTTGTACCCATTACGAATATAATGGTGAAACCATCGATTACATGCCTTACGATATCATTTCAATTGAACCAAAACCGGTGTTGAAAGCAATTGAAGGTTGGGCAACTGATGTAACTAAAATAACTTCTGTTGAAGAGATTCCAGCAAAATTGAACGATTACATCGCATTCTTAGAAAAAGAATTAGAGGTGCCGATTAAGTTCCTTTCAGTAGGACCAGATAGAGCACAAACCCTGGAGTTACGCTAGTAGATTCGTCATCTTGACAATAAGTGAAGATCTTTTTATTAGCAAACCGTAAAAATATTTAAGCAATCCATTTTGGGTTGCTTTTTTTATTTAGAAAGCTCAGCAACCGCTACTATTAACGTTACTCCCGCCAATGTTGCAATTCCCGCGTGAAAGCTTATTTGAAACTGAAAGAATGTGCTACTGGAGCTTTCTACTTATGTCGGGTTTAGTTACCTTTGCCGCAGTTTGAAAACCTCACAAACCAAATCTGATTTTAAACATAAAGCTTTGCATTGGGCGAACCAATTCGAGGTTTGCTGCTTTTTAGATTCAAACCAATATAAAGATACTTATTCGGCGTACGATTTTATTATCGCTGCTGGTGTTCAAAAAGAGTTACAACATTCTAGCAAAAATGCTTTTGAAGCACTGAAGGTGTTTTATGAAAACGACAAACAATGGATGTTTGGTTTCTTCAGCTACGACCTTAAAAATGAAATTGAAGATCTTGAATCGCACAACATCGATCACTTAAATTTTCCAGATTTATACTTTTTCATCCCGAAGTATTTGATTGCCTGTAAAAACGGTAAAGCGAATGTTTTAATTGGATCAGATTCACTGTTAGATGAAATCAATATTTTTAATCCACCAGAAAAGGTTATAGAACAGCAGGTAAACATTAACCAAAGAATTAACCGGAATGAATATTTAGAAAGCATCGAAAAACTCAAAGACCACATTCTTCGTGGCGACATCTACGAAGTCAATTTCTGTCAGGAGTTTTTTGCCGAGAATGCAGAAATTAACCCTGTGGGAACTTTCAGCATGCTAAATGAGATTTCTCCTACTCCATTTGCCGGATATTTCAAAGTTTACAATCAATATATCTTATCAGCTACTCCAGAGCGTTTTCTTTGTAAACGGGGTCCAAAGTTAATTTCGCAACCTATTAAAGGTACGGCGAGGAGAAGTGATAATCCAAGTGAAGACGAGAATATCAAAATCCAACTCAGAAACGACGTGAAGGAACAGTCGGAAAATGTGATGATTGTAGATTTGGTTCGTCACGATTTAACCAGATCAGCGGTTAAAGGCTCAGTAACAGTGGAAGAGATGTTCGGCATCTACAGTTTCTCACAGGTACATCAAATGATTTCGACTATAAGTTGTCAGCTCGATCCTGACGTTCATTTTATCGATGCCATCCGAAATGCTTTCCCAATGGGCTCAATGACTGGTGCACCCAAAGTTAAAGCCATGCAGTTGATCGAACAATACGAGGAAACAAAAAGAGGAGTTTACTCAGGCTCATTTGGCTGTATCAGCCCTAATGGAGATTTTGATTTCAATGTAGTGATTAGAAGTATTCTCTATAATGCGGCTAATAAATACTTATCGTTTCAGGTTGGTGGAGCAATAACTTACCAATGTGATTCTGAAAAAGAATACGAAGAATGTTTACTTAAGGCTAGTGCAATTTTGAAAGTGCTAGGCAGTCATTAGTCATTAGTCATTAGTCATTAGTCATTAGTCATTAGTCAAAAACAGCAGGCCAAATAACTTGTTTTCCGTCCAACAAAAAAGGTGGAAATTTTGCTGAGCAAATCTTTCCACCTTTAACTTTTCACTTTATACTTTCTACTCTATTTTTTGTAATACTTCATCGCCTCTGGCAAATCTCTTTGTATTTGTGCAATACGCGATTGATCTGTTGGGTGAGTACTTAAAAATGCTGGTGGTTTTTGCGAACCTGCACTTTCTTGTGCCATCCTTTGCCAAAAACCGATCGCTGTACTAGGATTATAACCGGCCATTGCCATGAATGATAAACCCATTTTATCAGCTTCTAATTCTTGGTTTCTACCATATTTGAGAATGGTCAATTGTCCACCAATACCATAAGCCTGGTTAATATAATCTGCGTATTTCGAGTTGGAAGATGCAGCTCCAACTAATGCTCCTCCAACCTGTGCAGCCTGCATTTGCGAAGCCCGCTCTGCCGAATGCTGAGCAATAGCATGTGCAACTTCATGGCCCATAACGGTAGCCAAACCCGCTTCATCTTTCGTTACAGGTAAAATACCAGTGTAAACGGCAATTTTTCCCCCTGGCATACACCAAGCATTTATTTCTTTACTATCGATTAAATTATATTCCCATTTATAATTTTTAATCTGTTCACCAAACCCGTTCTGGTTCATATATTGAGTTACGGCAGCAGCAATTTTTTGCCCCACACGTTTTACCATAGCGGCATTGCTGTTGTTAGAAGCAACTACTTTAGTTTGAGGATCACTTAACAATTGTTGATATCCTATTGCAGCTTGTTGTTGCAATGAACTATCGTCTACCAAGCTGAGTCTGCTTCTACCAGTTAATGGAACTGTAGAACATGAATTAAATAATAGAATACCAGCAACACTTGCTGTTAAAAATAACTTTTTCATATTGAGAATTTAAATGATCAGTGATACTTGTTTTGCAAGCTGAATTAGTAAACAGCAAGACAACAAATATGTTTTGGGTGAATGTGTTTTTGTTAATTAACCAGTTTTTTTCCTAAACAAATACACTTTTGATTCTTTGCCTTTTAGCAATCTCTCGAGATTTTTTTGGTGGGTGACTAATATTAAAATACATACCACCATTCCATATAACACTTCAGATTTTATAGAAACCTGAAACAAAAAAACCACACTTAATGGAAATGTAAAACCTGCACAAATGGAACTTAAGGATACATATTTCGTTAATAATAGCACAACCACAAAAACCAGAACACAAAGCATAGAGGCTTCGAAATTAACTGCCAAAATCATTCCAAAAAGAGTGGCAACGCCTTTGCCCCCACGAAAACCGGCAAAAACAGGGAATAAGTGGCCCATCACTGCGGTTACGCCAAGCGCCAATTGGTAATTTACAAAAACAACTGAATTTTGAGGCCCAGTAACAGACATGCCTATGAGATAAGCTAAGTTGGTAGCGGTGTATCCTTTAGCAATATCAATAATCATTACGGCTATACCAGCTTTCTTACCCAACACCCTGAATGTGTTGGTAGCACCTGCGTTTCCACTTCCATATTCCCGTACATCAACGCCATAAAACGCCTGACCGAGCCATACAGCAGTTGGTATTGATCCAAAAAGATAGGCAACTAATAATGCACTGAGAGAATAAACCGTAACCATAGCCTACAATGATACAAAAAATAAGCCTTCCATTTTATAGCAAATCATTTAGTATGCCTTTAAACTAATGTCTAAACTTTTAACAGAATGTGTAAGTGCACCCATTGATATAAAGTCTACACCACAGGCTGCATATTCAGCAACGTTCTCTTCCGTAATTCCACCCGATGCTTCAGTGATAAACCGACCATCTATGAGTTTTACGGCAGCTCTTAAATTATCGAAACTAAAATTATCCAACATGATGCGATCAACACCACCAATTGCTAATACTGCAGTTAATTCCTCAATATCCCTCACTTCAATCTCAATTTGTAGCGATTTTTGGTTGTGTTTAAGATATTGTTGAGCGGCTCCAATTGCATTTGAAATTCCCCCAGCATAATCCACATGGTTATCCTTAATCAAAATCATGTCGTACAAACCAATTCTATGGTTTACACCTCCACCAATCCTTACGGCCCATTTCTCCAGATAACGCAAACCAGGTGTAGTTTTACGAGTATCTAATATTTGAGTCTTCGTCCCTTTTAAAAGCGAAACAATGCGATTGGTTTTAGTTGCTATGCCGCTCATTCTTTGCATGCAATTTAACACCAAGCGTTCTGCAATGAGAATGGAATGTGTACTTCCTTCTACCGTTAAACCAATATCTCCGAATTTAACTCTAGCTCCATCATTGATCAATACATCAACTTTTAAATCGGCATCTACCTCTTTAAAAATTTCTACTGCTAGTTCCATACCCGCTAAAATGCCATCTTCTTTGATAATCAATTTGGCCTTTCCTAATGTTCCGGCTGGAATAGTTGATAATGAAGTATGATCGCCATCGCCAACATCTTCAGTTAATGCATTTTTTATGAACGGGTGTATAAGTTGAATATCCAAAATATAGATTTTAAAAGGCAAAAATAAGAATTATTTGTTAGCAGACAATTTACTGACAGATTTAAACGAATGCTGGAATTATTATTTGGTATCGAAAATCATCTATAGCTCTTCATTAGCTAAAAGGATTTTTATAAACTTCAGTCTAAAAAGAAATAGTGATTGTCGGGAATAAACAAAAAGCCTTGTTTTAAAAGGAAGCTAAAGAAGTGATTAATCCTTCGCAGGTTCGATTCGTAATTCGGTAATTAAAAAGCTATTATTTAATTTCTTCATGGTTACTGAAACTCTAAAAGTTTCTTTTGAAGTGCTTAAAAGAATAACACCAAAACGGTAGTTAGGATTAGTATTAATTTTGTGGAAAATACTTGTTTTAACGGGTGGATGTTTGATGAAAAAATCTCGTAATATTTGTTCTCCCTGTGCTTTTGAGTATACATCTTCATCGTCAATAATGATAAGTTCGATAGTTGATGCGAAATTTTTTGCAATTTCTTTAGCGTTACTAGATTTAAAATACGAAGATAAATCATCAATGATATCACCCTGAAAGGCTTTAGGACTAAATAATGATGATAAACTAATAATTAATAAAAACAAGCTCCGGATCATTTCTGTATTTTATAATCTCGGTATAGCTAAAATTATGCCATTAGCTTATCAAAAAATAGATTACATCATTTGTATAAGCTTCAATAAAGTTATATTTGCCCTGATATCAAAACACTAAAACATGTTTTAAATGAAAATGTTTTATCAGTGTTCAATTAAATTTTAAAATTAATATGATAACTAATAAAAAACTTGCGCTTATAATTTTAGATGGCTGGGGTTACGGAAGAAAAGATAATTCGGATGCGGCCTATGCTGCCAACACTCCTTTTTTCGATTCATTAATTAAAAATTATCCCAACTCAAAACTTGAGGCTTCTGGTGAAGCGGTGGGTTTGCCAGCCGGACAAATGGGAAATTCGGAAGTAGGCCACATGAATTTAGGCGCAGGCAGAGTAGTTTATCAAGAACTTGGAAGAATTAACAAATCTATTGCAGACAGGGAATTACATGTTAACCCGATTTTGTTAGCTGCTTTTGATTATGCAAAGCAAAATAATAAAGCTGTGCATTTCATTGGACTGGTTTCAAATGGCGGAGTTCATGCCCATATCGAACACTTAAAAGCTTTGTGTGATGCCGCAAATGAAGCACATGTTGAAAAAACTTTTGTTCATGCTTTCTTAGACGGAAGGGATACAGACCCAAATTCTGGTTTAGGTTTTATTAGCGATCTTCAAAATCACATTAAAAACACATCGGCTAAATTAGCTACCATGGTTGGTCGCTACTACGCAATGGATCGCGATAATCGCTGGGAACGTGTGAAACAAGCTTATGATGTAATGGTTAACGGTGTTGGTGAAAGAACACAAGATGCTTTGGCTACGATTAAAAAATCTTATCAGAACGGCGTAACAGATGAGTTTTTGCAACCAGTTGTACTCACCCAGGATAATGGCGAGCCAGTGGCGACCATCAAAAATGATGATGTGGTAATCTGCTTCAATTTCCGTACAGATAGAGGAAGAGAAATTACAACTGCGCTAACGCAAAAAGATTTTCCGGAGCAACACATGCATAAATTGCCATTGTATTATGTTACGATGACTACCTATGATGAAAGCTTTGAAAAAGTAAATGTAATTTTTACAAAAGACGATTTGACGAAAACGATCGGTGAGGTTTTAGCCGAAAACAATAAAAATCAAATTCGCATTGCTGAAACTGAAAAATATCCTCATGTAACTTTCTTTTTCTCTGGAGGAAGAGAAACTGAATTCGCTAACGAAAAACGTATTTTAATACCTTCCCCAAAAGTAGCAACTTACGATTTACAACCGGAGATGAGTGCTGCAGGAATTACCGAAGCCATTATTGCAGAAATGGAAACAGGTTGGCCAGATTTTATTTGCTTAAACTTCGCCAACCCTGATATGGTAGGCCATACCGGTGTTTTCGATGCAGTAGTAAAAGCGGTTGAAACTGCCGACAAGTGCGCAGAAATAGTAGTGCGCAAAGGGATGGAAAATGGTTACTCCTTTATCTTGTTAGCAGATCATGGAAATTCAGAATATATGGTAAATGGCGACGGTTCTGTTAATACTGCCCACACCACCAATCTTGTTCCTTGTATTTTAATTGACAGCGACTATAAAACCATTGCTGATGGTAAATTGGGCGATATTGCTCCTACTGTTTTAAAAATTTTAGGTGTTCCAATTCCTGAAGAAATGACAGGAAATGTGTTAGTATAATGAATAGAAGAATTTATATTTTACTCCTTGCTGTTGCCTTTGTTTCTTGTAATGAAGATAAAAAATCTAAAGCAAATACAAATTTGCTGTACTTTGATTTGAAAGGATATTTCGAAAAGGAGGCTGTTCGTTTGCAGAAACTTAATCCAGTAGTGAACAAAACAGTATCAGTTAACGGCAAGCAAGAAAGCAAAAAAATTAAGATAGCAGACTGGAAGAAAGAATTTGCTGTGTTTATTAATGCTGATATTAACAAAGCTTCTTGGAGGGGAAGTTTTGATATTAGCGAGCAAAATGGTGTAGATTATTATACTTCAGATAGTAAGAAAATACCGATCAAGAGGGTTTCTATTAAATGGAACGGTGAGAGAGCAGGTCTAATAGAAGTTATCATCGCCAATAAAAACATCCTTTTTCAATCTAACGATACTTTACGTTATTATCCTGATAGCTTGTACGCGATCAAAAAACAGCAAAAAATAAAGCTGCTGAACACTAAGAGTTATCAAATTACTGGGAAATTGAAATAAAAAAACAGGCTTTGAAATTTCAAAGCCTGTTTTCTTATCTCTATTTTAATGAAGCGATTTGCGCCTTATCGTAGGCAACCCAATCTATAATATCCTTCCGGAGCGGCTGCATAGTTAACACCTTTTGAAAATCTGCGATTGAATTGTTAAACAGTGCAACACATGCGGTCTTCTCATCTTTCCGTTTGGCCTTATACGATCTAAAAATCGCATAGTCTTTATAAGCTAAAGCACGATTTTGAAACATTTGCGTATCCTCATCACCATTAATTTCAATGGCCTTGGTAAAATCTTTAATTGCAGCGGTATAAAAATTTTCACGCATGGTGTTTAATGACTCCTTTGGATCGTTCGCTATATTTAACCTTGCTTTTCCACGATAGTAGTATGCAGAAACTTCTGATGGTTTTACTGTAATTAAACGACTGTATGTTTCAATACACTTTTCATATTGAGCATTTTGAAAATATGAATAGCCTAACATCTGCAAAATTTTAGCATTCTCTGGGGTTTTAGCATCGGCTTTTTCCAGTTGGGTAACGGCAGTTTTATAATCTCCTTTGATCATTGCCTGCATGCTACGCTCGTAATTGTTTTGTGCAAAAGTGCTGGTAGATGATAATATGATTAATCCTAAAATTGCGTGTCTAAAATAGTTCATGTAACGAATAATATGTTTTTGTAATTCTACCGCCAAAAAAGACGAAATTTGTTGCAATATAATCCTATTCTGATAATTTAAAAGTTTTTTAATTTTTGGAAATAAAAAAATTCTATATTAAACAAAAGCTTAAACGTTAAAAACTTCATTATATGATATTGGCCGATACAATATATTACTCTGCCTTTTTAACATAAGATTAATGGTATTTCTACTTTGGCACAAGAGTTGGAAATATTAGTTGAATAACATAAACAAACAAAGTGAAGACGATTGAACTGCCAGTTTGTCGTTAGAGGAAAAGTGATAATGAGTAAAGAAGATATATTTGATTTCCATAATGCTATGCCGATAATAAATGAGGATACAGAGTTTTTTCCCCTAATGTCTCAACAAGACGAGGAGGAAATGAACAACGAGGAAACACCTGAAACCCTGGCGATTTTGCCATTACGAAATACTGTTTTATTCCCTGGAGTAGTAATTCCAATTACCGTTGGAAGAGACAAATCAATCAAGTTAATTAAAGAAGCTTACAAAGGAAACAAGATTATTGGAGTAGTTTCTCAAAAGGATGTTTCGATAGAAGACCCTACTTTTGAGCAACTTAACACCGTTGGTACAGTAGCAAATATTATAAAGTTACTGCAAATGCCTGATGGCAATACCACCGTAATTATCCAGGGTAAGCAGCGTTTTAGCCTAATTGAAGAGGTGCAAAACGAACCTTATATTAAGGCTGTAGTTAAAAAATTCGAAGAGCAAAAACACAAAGCCGATAAGGAGTTTAAAACCTTAATTGCGTCTATCCGCGAAATGTCTGCGCAAATTATTCAGCTGTCGCCGAATATACCAAGTGAGGCGAGTATCGCACTTAAAAACATCGAGAGCAATTCATTTTTGATCAATTTCATTTCTTCAAATATGAATGCCGAAATGGCCGATAAGCAAAAAATCCTTGAAATGGACAAATTGCAGGAACGGGCGCAGAAAGTAATGGAGCTTTTGATGGTAGAACTACAGATGTTGGAATTGAGAAATCAAATCCAATCCAAAGTCCGTACTGATCTTGATAAGCAACAACGCGATTACTTCTTAAATCAACAGCTAAAAACAATTCAGGAAGAATTAGGTGGAAACTCTGCCGATTTAGAATTTGATGCCCTTCAGGAAAAAGCTAAAAAGAAAAAATGGGCACAACCTGTTGCTGATCATTTCGATAAAGAATTAGATAAACTTGGAAGAATGAATCCGGCAGCGCCAGATTATTCTGTTCAGCTCAATTACCTGGAATTGCTTTTAGATTTACCTTGGAGTGAATTTACCAAAGACAATTTCGATTTAAAACGTGCCCAACGGATTTTAGATAAAGATCATTTTGGTCTGGAAAAAGTAAAGCAACGTATCGTTGAATATTTAGCAGTTTTAAAGCTAAAACGCGATATGAAAGCGCCGATCCTTTGTTTAGTTGGCCCTCCGGGAGTTGGTAAAACATCTTTAGGAAAATCAATTGCCAAAGCATTGGGACGTAAATATGTTCGTATGGCTTTGGGCGGTATTCGCGATGAAGCTGAAATTCGCGGTCACCGCAAAACTTACATCGGTGCAATGCCAGGGCGTATTATTTCATCAATCAAAAAAGCGGGCGCAGATAACCCTGTGTTTGTTTTGGATGAGATTGATAAGGTTGGAACTGACCATCGTGGCGATCCATCATCAGCTTTACTTGAGGTTTTGGATCCGGAACAGAACAACGCTTTTTACGACCACTACGTTGAGGTAGATTACGATTTATCAAATATTTTATTCATCGCAACCGCAAACTCACTAAGTACTATACAGCCAGCTTTGCTAGATCGTATGGAGATTATCGAGGTGAATGGTTACACGATTGAAGAAAAAATCGAAATCGCTAAAAAATATTTATTGCCTAAGCAAAAGGAAAATCATGGTTTGCAAAACAGGGATATAAATCTGAAACCTGCTTTGATTGAAAAAGTAATTGAAGATTATACTCGTGAATCTGGCGTACGTGGTTTAGAGAAAAAAATTGGTTCCCTGGTTCGTGGTGTAGCTACCAAGCTTGCAATGGAAGAAGAGTATAATGCTACGCTAACGAATCAAGACGTTGAACGTATTTTAGGCGCACCCATTTTCGATAAAGATTTATACGAAGGCAATGAAGTTGCTGGTGTAGTTACAGGCTTGGCATGGACAAGTGTGGGTGGCGATATTTTATTTATAGAATCGAGCTTAAGTCCAGGTAAAGGCAAGTTAACTTTAACTGGTAATTTAGGCGATGTGATGAAAGAATCAGCAGTGATTGCTTTAGCCTATTTGCGTGCTCATGCTGCAGAATTTGGCATCGATTACACTTTATTCGATAATTGGGATGTTCATGTTCACGTACCTGCCGGTGCTACACCAAAAGACGGGCCATCAGCGGGTATTACGATGCTTACTGCTTTAACATCAGCATTTACGCAACGCAAAGTTAAGCAACATTTAGCCATGACCGGAGAGATTACTCTACGTGGCAAAGTACTTCCGGTTGGCGGAATTAAAGAGAAAATTCTTGCGGCGAAAAGGGCGAATATCAAAGAAATCATTCTTTGTAAGAGCAACCGTAAAGATATTTTAGAAATCAAGGAAAGCTATATCAAAGACCTTAAATTTCATTACGTAACAGAAATGAGTGAGGTGATTGAATTGGCGTTAACAAAAAACAAAGTTAAAAAGCCATTGGATTTGAGCATTAAAGTTGCTTCAATAGTCAACTAAATTGTAATCTTTTAGCTGATTGATTAATAATCCAATAACTATAAATACATTTATGGCCCCGATAAAGTATCGGGGCTTTTTTATGAAATCACTTTTCACCACCCTACTTCTTGGTTTAATCTCTTTAGGTTGTTTTGCACAATCATTTAAAAATGAGTTTGGTTTTAAAACTGAAAACGATGCGTATTTAGCCACTTTAAATGATCGTTACTATACTAATGGCCTGTTCATCTACTTTCGCAGAGCGATAGATCCAGCTACCTTTTCTGAAAAAGTGGAGAAGAAAACCTATGAAATTTCAGCCGGACAAAAAATGTATACCCCTTACTGGGGTCAGGTAGCTAAAAAGGAAGATCAAGATAGACCTTTTGCTGGCTATTTGTACGCTGGAGGCGCTTATTCAATCTTTTATAAAAATGAAAGTGTATTGAAAACGAGCCTAGAACTCGGTACCGTTGGACCAAACTCTCTGGCTCAAGACGCACAAAAGTTCTTACATAAAACAGTGGGTTTTTATACTCCGGCTGGATGGGAATATCAAATTAAAAATGAATTAGCGGTTAATTTAGCAGCCAATTATAGTAAACTTCTAATTCGATCTAACGATAAAGTGGTAGATTTAAGCGGAGCTGGCTATGCAAACCTGGGAACTACGTTTTCTGGCCTGGGCGCTTCAGTTTTGTTTAGAGCAGGCAGACTAAACCAGTTATTTAACAGCGCTTACCACAATGCAGTAATTGGAAATTCAAAAACTGCGGCTTTAAATAGATCAGAGTTTTTCTTTTACTTAAAGCCACAGTTAAATGTAGTTGCTTACGATGCAACCATACAAGGAAGTTTATTTAATGATGATAGTCCATTAACATTTGGAGTGAAACCAATTGTTTTTGAGCAACAATTCGGCGTAAATTATAGCTCGAAAAGATTCACAGTTGATTTCAACATCATCTTTAAAACCAAAGAAGTTAAAAGTATAGCTAAAGCACAAAATTATGGCGGCTTAAGTTTGTATTATAGATTTGGGAAGTAATCTTTTAAAGAGATGGGCAGTTCACAACTGCCCGATCCTTCAAATATTTAATTTGCTAATCTTACTGCTTTTGCAACCAAATACTGATCGAAATAAGCTTTCACTTGAGCCTTTTTAGTTGCGTCATTGATAAAACTGTAAATTGGAACAAGCCCTTCATCCAGAGCTCCTATAAACCTGGCCCTATCCTCTGTTGTAGAGCTCACCCAATTTGAAATATTGACTATCATTTTTTTCCCAGCTGTTTGTGTTTTCAATCTTTGTATATCGCCACCAACAGAATTGTAATACACTTTAGCTGCAGAATTTGCATTTAAATCAGCTAAGTTAACATCGTCTAAGTAACCACTTGGCAATCCGAAGGTATTTTTTAAGGCATATCTTTGCCCTTCCATACTAATTTTTTGTCTATCTCCTTTTGCTGCAATAGCCTGGTACATCACATCAAACTTTGCACCCACTTTTACCCCAACTAAAACGTGTGTTCCGTATTTATTAATCAAGTTTTCAGCACTCAAAAGATTGATATCCTGCTTAAACCCATTAGTTAAAAAACCATTAACCGATTGGTCATAATAAAAACGATGACGTTTTCTTATCATGTAGTAAGAATAATATGCATATACATATTTTGAGTCTTTGGTATCATTAACGGGGAATGCTTCATTTAAGATTTGCCCAAACAGCATTAAACCTTTTGTTTCCTTAAATGAGTTTGATAATTTCTCGGATAAATCTACAGCATTATTTGCAACAAGTGTAGTCCAAGAAGATTCTGTACCCCTGCTTAAATTAACTGAGTGCAAAGGATCAGCATCAAAGCTGGGCATATCAACTACACTTGCTCTAATTGAGGCTTCACTGTTAAAATTCTCGGTTACATCGTAACCATAACCTAAATAATTAAAGGTACTTGACGATGGATATAGCGCCTGAGATTCTTTAGTTGCTCCATTAATAGCTACATCAATATCGGGCGATAACGGCTTTGGTGGTTCGATTTCTTCGGAGTTTTTCTTACACGAAGCAAGGGTGGCAAATACGGCCAGCATAAATAAGATTTTTTTCATGTTGTCATTTGTGTGTGTCATCAAAATTAGAAAAATCAACTTAGAATTTAGTTAATTAAATAAGATTTTTGATATGGTCTACAGCGTATAATCAAACATCCCGAATAGCAAAGTATAACTAAAAATCGCGAGTGGAACGGTTTTTCTTTTTTTCTGAAACTGCTGCTTTATTTTTTAATCGCTTTTGGATAACTGCCTTTGGAATTTTCGTAGACTTTCTTTTTTTCTGAATCTGAAGAGAACGTTTAAGCAGGTCGATCAGTTTAGCAATGGTTTTCTCTTTGTTGAGCAGCTGACTTCGTTCTTCTTGCGAAACAATATGCAATAAGCCATCATTGTCCATTCGGTTTTCGAGTCGCGATTTTAAAAGCACCTTTTCCTCTTCATTAAAAAAAGTGGCATTGTCCAAATCCAAGATTAATTCGACTTTACTGGAAACTTTATTAACGTTTTGCCCACCCTTGCCCCCACTTCTGGAGGTTTTGAAGGTAACTGACTTTAAAATTTCTTCTCGTGTGGGTAACATCATGCAAAAGTATAAAGAATAGTAATCTAAAAAAAGCAACTAAATTCAGCGCTTTTTTTACCTTTGCAACAGAATGAAAAAAAACGTGGTTATAGCTATTGATGGCTACTCATCTTGCGGAAAAAGTACTTTAGCAAAGGCATTGGCTAAAAAATTAGGTTTTATTTATGTAGATAGTGGTGCGATGTATCGGGCAGTAACGCTGTATTTCTTAAGGAATGAGATTGATATTTCTAATGACGAAGCCGTTACTGATGCGCTACAACACATCGAATTAAATTTTCATTCTCGTGATTATGAATCACACATTACTTTGAACGGAGAAGAAGTTTCTGACGAGATTCGTTTAATGCCTGTTTCTGAAAATGTGAGCGAAGTTTCTGCTCATAAAATTGTTCGCCATGAAATGGTTAAGCAACAACAACGCATGGGCAAATTGAAAAATATTGTAATGGATGGGCGAGATATCGGTACCACCGTTTTTCCAAACGCACCCTTAAAGTTCTTTATGACAGCTGATCCCAAAATTAGAGCAGAGCGCAGGTTTAAAGAACTGGAAAGCAAGGGCAATAATCAAACTACTTTAGAAGAAGTATTTGAAAACCTTGCTCATCGAGATTATGCTGATACCACACGCAAAGAAAGCCCACTGGTTAGGGCCGATGACGCTATAATTTTAGACAATACCAATTTAACACAAGAAGAACAATTGGCTTTTGCACTCGAAAAAGTTGAACCATTGCTTCCTAATTAATATTAAATTTATTCAGTTAATTTAAATTTCATATTTTTAGCTGCTAACCATTAAGCTACTATGAAATTAAAACAATATTCTGCGGTACTATTTTTCCTGTTTGCTATCATCTCTTTTAATGCTTCTGCACAAAAAGGCTGGATTAACCTTTTCAATGGCAAAGATTTAAAAGATTGGAATGTTAAAATTGCCAAACACGATTATAAGGATAATTACGCGAATACATTTCGGGTAAAAAATGGCTTAATGACCGTCGGTTACGAAGGCTACAAAGAATTTGACAAACAGTACGGCCACATTTTTTACAAAAAACCATTTTCCTACTACTTATTAAGGGTTACTTACCGTTTTGTTGGCGATCAAGCCAAAGGTGGTGAGGGCTGGGCAACAAGAAATAGTGGCGCCATGCTACATTGTCAGGATCCAGCCACAATGTTAAAAGATCAGGATTTTCCGATTTCTATAGAAGCACAGATTTTAGGTGGTGACGGAGAACATACACGCCACACCAGCAATGTGTGCACACCAGGAACGCTAATAAATTACGATGGCAAATTGTTTACAGGCCATTGCATGGATTCTAAATCAAAAACTTATGCTGGCGATCAATGGGTAACCGCAGATTTTTTAGTGCTTGGCGATTCAGTAGTTAAACACATTATAGCTGGAGAAGTTGTATTGGAATATACAAAACCACAAGTGGGTGGCGGAAGTGTAACTAACTTCGATCCTAAAGTTAAAATAGATGGCACACCATTAAAATCTGGTTACATTTCCCTTCAAAGCGAAAGCCACCCAATCGAATTTAAAACAGTGAAACTTTTCGATTTAGCTCCATACGCTAAAAATCAGGAAAAACTTGATCAAGTAATTGATAAAATCCTTAAAGAATAACAATACTTATATCCTATTGTTATGAATGATTGAAATGCTATTGCTAACCGTTACTAAATGATCTGATGCGCAAAACTCATTCAATTAAGAAGCTTACTTTTCTACTATTTTTCTTTTGCACAACATTAACTTTTGCTCAGAAAGCTTACAAAGTCAATGAAATTCCAGACCCTAAAAATAATGGTGGCGGTTGGGTAAGTAATCCGGATGGAATTCTTACCGCTGATGAGGTTGCCAATGTTAACAGCTCAATTTCACGGTTCGAAAAAGAAACCAATGTTCAGGTAGCGGTTGTAATTGTAAATAATTTCGATACTGATCAGGAAGACTTTGACTTTGCTTATGAGCTTTTTAACACTTGGGGAATCGGCCAGAAGAGCAGTAACAATGGCCTGCTTTTATTTATTGCCAAAGATCGGAGGAAGTATCGTTTTATTACGGGCACAGGAACTGAAGGGGTTCTACCCGATGTAAAACTGAAACACATTGCAGAACAAAACCTAATTCCGGCTTTTAGAGAAAATGATTTCGGAACGGGGATAATCAATACCATCAATGCAATTGGTGTGATCATCTTAAACCCAGACAACAAATCGGAGCTTAACCAATTCTTTACTCAACAAGAAGATAACAACAACCTTGAAAAGTTTTGGATACCTATTGTCGTTATCATAGTAGCCTTCTTCGGAGTGTTTAAATTGGTAAACAGACAAACTAAAAAAACATTTACCATACAAGCTAAAGGCAAATCTGATCTAGAAAAATCAATTACCAACGGCTGTGCCGTACTTTTCATGTTTGTTTTCATCAGTATTTTTTCACTCGTATTTTTTGATGGGTTTGGTTTATTTTCGAAGATCAAATTATCCCACATACCTTTTATTCTATACGGTGTTTTAGCTATAGGCCTCTTTTTTAGATATCTATACCATATCTCTACGTTGAGAAAAACATATTATGATGATCAGAATTTCTTTAACGCGGTAACCGATTTCAATAAAAAGAATTTTTGGATGGTCATTTTTTCTCCGCTAATATTATTTGCACTAATAAATTATCTATTTAAACGTACAAAAAACATCGATAGATTTAATCCTATTCTTGATAGCCAAAAACGAGAAATGATTCGTTTAGATAGAGACATTAACATTGAAGGCAAACCTTTTTTAACTGGCGGACAGCGGGCGGAAGAAATAGCAAAATCTTATGATTATGATATCTGGGAAAGTGCTGATCATAAAGAACACGTGATTAAACAGTGGCCTGCAGAAGAATACAATACTTTTACAGAATGTCCGAAATGTAGTTTCAGAACATATAAACTAAATAAAAAAGTTACGGTAACAGCTGCAACATACAGTCATGATGGGCAGGCTAAGCTGATTAATGAATGTAGTTGCTGTAAAAATGTCGAATTTATAAAATGGATTGTATTGCCAATGTTGGTAGAATCCAAATCTTCTTCCAGCTCGTCATCAAGCAGTAGCAGTTCGTCATCTTCATCGAGCAGCTGGGGCGGCGGAAGCAGCAGCGGCGGTGGTTCGGGGGGCAGTTGGTAAACTGATTATAGCAAGATAATGTGAAGCTTATGAAAGTATTTTTTAATTTTGCCTCCGTTAGCACGATGTTTGCTCATTCGAGTTTCCATATTTTTATTAATTGCTATTGCTAAATCCCAGAAACATGATTAGAATTTTCTTTTTGATAACTGCTCTTTTTTTGATATCCAACTTTGTTAAGGCCCAAGAAACTTATCGGGTGAAAGCAGACAAGTTGAGAGTGAGGGCGAGCAGTGATCCTAAAAGCAAAGTGGTAGCTAACCTACTGCAAAACGAAAGTATTACTGTTTTGGATGCAAGCGATGCAAAATTTTATAAAATAAAAATCAAAACTGGTGAAGGTTGGGTAAGTAAAGATTTCATCGAAAAAGTTCCTTCCACTACTGCTGCCTCAACGCCTCCGGCAACAACTCCACAAACCACAATGGCGCAAAACAATTCAGCTGATAGCACAGCCGATGTCATTTATCGCGTAACTACTGATAACTTAAGAGTTAGGCAAAAAGCGGATCCAAAAAGTAAAGTAATTGGTTATTTACCGGAAAATGAAAATGTAGCTGTTATCGATTCAGCTGACGCCAGTTATTTCAAAATTAAGGTTACCAATGGCGAAGGCTGGGTAAGTAAAGAATTTTTAGTGAGGGTTTCGCCAGTTAAGGCTCCGATTAAAAAGAATACTACTTCCATTGAGATTCCTTCAATTGATAAGGATTATTCTAACATTATCTTCTTCGTGGTTGTTGCTTTGGTAATGGGTACTATTTTGTATTTCATTTTCAAATACTCAAACCAAAATAAAATTCTGATTGGTATTTCAGCCATTGTAGTTTTGTTAGTGATTTATTTTTGCTTCGTTACTTTTATCCAACCTAAAAAAGTTTCAGGCACATTTATAAGCGATAGCGAAACCCAATATAAAACTTTCGATTTTGGCACAAAAGACTCCGTTATTGTTAAAGATACTTATACAGATTCTACCTTCACAACCAAATATGTGATCGAAGGAGATATGATTAAAATGTACGACCAACAAAACATGATTCTCCTGTTAATAAGAGATGAAAACACGTTGGTTGGAGAAGGATTTACAAGAGGAACCTTTACAAAGAAGTAATTTACTCATAAGTTTCTTACACAATCTTTTGTTTATAAACCCGGGAGCAGCGGCAGCCCCCGATTTTTCTTCGGGGCTACAGCGAATAACGGGACTGAAGAAACTGAAGAATTACTGAATGCTCATTTTCAAATCATTATATAAATCACATCAATATTATTTGAATTTTATGATCTGGATGCTGAAATAAATTCAGCATAACGATTGGCAGAATTATAATAACCTAAAAATCAGCAACATTTATTAAAAAAATCTTTTCTATTAATTAAAATATTTTTACCTTTGCTCTCCCTAAATAGGGAAAAAAGGAGACAATTAATTAATGGCTAAAAAACAAGTAGCAGAAAAAGAATTAGCAGCTAAAACAGCTGAACTTCAGGGAGAAGGCGGACGCCTGACTGAAAAAGAAACTATTGAATCAGAAGCTGATTCAGTTTCGATCGAATCGATCAAATCATCATTAGCAACACCAACCGAAGATTTCGATTGGGATGCAGATGAAAAAGTTTTCGGTAATTACAATGATGCAGACCGTAAAAAGTTTGAAGATATGTATGCTGGAACATTCAATCAGATCACTAAAGGTGAAATCATTAGCGGTATCGTTGTTTCAATTAACAACAAAGATGTAGTATTAAACGTTGGTTTTAAATCAGACGGTTTAGTTTCTACTTCAGAATTCCGTGATACACCAGATCTTAAAATCGGCGATTCAGTTGACGTTTTCGTTGAAGCACCAGAAGATGCTAACGGTCAATTGATCCTTTCTCGCAAAAGAGCAAAAACTCAAAGATCTTGGGAAGCTATTAACGAGGCTCTTGAAAATGATAGAATCATCAACGGTTTCGTTAAGAGCCGTACTAAAGGTGGTTTAATTGTTGATATCATGGGCGTTGAAGCTTTCTTACCAGGTTCTCAAATTGATATTAAACCTATCCGTGATTACGATGTTTACGTTGGTAAAACAATGGAATTCAAAGTTGTTAAAATTAACCATGAGTTCAAAAACGTAGTAGTTTCTCATAAAGTGTTAATTGAAGACGATTTAGAATCACAAAAAGTAGAAATCGTTTCTAAATTAGAAAAAGGACAGGTATTAGAAGGTACTGTTAAAAACATTACTGATTTCGGTGTGTTCATCGATTTAGGTGGTGTTGATGGTTTACTTCACATTACTGATATTTCTTGGGGCCGCATAGAGCATCCAAAAGAAGTATTATCATTAGATGAAAAAATCAACGTGGTTGTTTTAGATTTCGATGATGAGAAAAAACGTATCGCTTTAGGCTTGAAACAATTAACTCCACACCCTTGGGAAAACTTAAGTGCTGACATTCAAGTTGGTTCTAAAGTAAAAGGAAAAATCGTAACTGTTGCAGATTACGGTGCTTTCTTAGAAATCATCCCAGGTGTTGAAGGTTTAATACACGTTTCTGAAATGAGCTGGTCACAAAACTTAAGAAATCCACAAGAATTTTTAAAAGTTGGTGATGAGATCGAAGCTGAAGTTTTAACTTTAGACAGAGACGAGCGTAAAATGAGCTTAGGTATTAAACAATTATCTAACGATCCATGGCAAGAAGTTGCTGCTAAATTCCCAGTTGGAAGCAAGCACAAAGCAACTGTTAAAAACATGACTAACTTCGGCGTTTTTGTTGAAATCGAAGAAGGTATTGATGGTTTAATCCATATCTCTGATTTATCTTGGTCTAAAAAAGTAAACCACCCTAACGAATTCACTAAAGTTGGTGATGTATTAGACGTTGTTGTTTTAGAACTTGATGTTGATAACCGTAAACTAAGCTTAGGTCACAAACAATTGGAAGAAAACCCTTGGGATACTTTCGAAACGATCTTTACTTTAGATTCGGTTCACCAAGGTACAGTTGTTAAAGTAACTGATAAAGGTGCTGTTATTGCTTTACCATATGGTGTAGAAGGTTTCGTACCAACTAAACACATGGTTAAAGAAGACGGTACTTCGGTTAAAGCAGAAGAAACAAACGATTTCAAAATCATCGAGTTTAACAAAGAAGCTAAACGCATCGTTGTTTCTCACGCTCGTATTTGGGAAGAAGTTAAAGCTGAAGCTGTAGCAGAAGAAAGAAATGCTAAGAAAAAAGAAGCTAAAGCTGCTGTAACTGCAGTTAAGAAAGTTAAAGATTCTGTAGAGAAATCTACTTTAGGAGATTTAGACGTATTGGCTCAATTGAAATCGCAATTAGAAGGCGAAGAAAGCAAAGCTAAAAAAGGCTAGTCCTTTTTAATTGAATATATTAATCCCGATAGCGAAAGTTATCGGGATTTTTTTTGACCTCACCCTATGAAAGGCAGAGGTTTTTGTTATTTTAATACAGTCCCTCTCTTTAAGAAAGGGAAACAATGGAGTGAGGTTTTAACCTATTTTAGCTTTTAACTGCCCGCAAAACCACTCTCTTCAAGGAGAGGGACAGTAGCTACCAAGTTCTACTTCTAACTTTAATAGGGTGAGGTTTTTTATTAACAGTCACCTCGTTGAAGAAAAAGAAAAATATGACTGTGATTCGACCCTTAAATTGAGCTTTCCACAGCCCATAAAATCCCTCTCTTCAAGGAGAGAGGGGCAGTAGCAAGCAAGTTCTACTTATAATTTTAATAGGGTGAGGTTTTTGCAAACGAAAGCAAGTAACCCATCGGTAACTCCTGCCCCGCTGTTCGCTTAATCTTTTCCAAACCTATAAGGTCTTTGAGACCTTATAGGTTTAACAAAAAGGATTTCACTCCCATCGGGTTTAGGTAACATCAGTACTTCGTTAACCCAAACCTTTTCCTTTCATCCATTAAGAATTATTACTTTTGAAAAAGGAAACCATTCTATTATGAAGAAGATTATCTTTTTGCTTTTATCATTTACTTTTTGCTACAATCTTTCTGCCCAGGAAGTAAACATCATTCCACAGCCTGTAAGTATGAAAACTAGCTTAAGCACAGAAAAATTTATAATCGATAAAAACACTGAAATTATTTCGAATGATTCATTATCCAACTCAGCATTATTTCTACAAAATTATATTCAAAAATATTACGATCTAAAAATTCAAATTAACCCAAATTCAACAGCTAAAAAAAACACAATCAAACTAGAAATAGTTACGCGATTACTAAAAAGTTCGAACGAATACGAACTGATAAGCAATTACGAGCAAGTAGTAATTTATGCCAATTCAGAAAATGGACTTTTTTATGGTGTACAAACACTGATTCAATTATTACCTCAAGTAAAAGCAGAACAATTAATTATTCCATCAGTATCCATAACCGATTATCCCCGCTTCGATTACCGCGGAATGCACTTAGATGTGAGTCGACATTTTTTTGATGTAGAGTTTGTAAAACAATACATTGATTATTTAGCACTTCATAAAATGAATTACTTCCACTGGCATTTAACCGATGACCACGGCTGGAGAATCGAAATAAAAAAATACCCGAAGCTCACCGAAATTGGTGCCTGGCGAAATGGTAGCATTATCGGTTTATGGCCAGGAAAAGGTAATGAAAACATTAAATATCAGGTTTTGCCAACTGCGATTAATATTACTCCAAAAGATGCCGTCATCAAAACTGATGGGATTAAACATGGCGGGTTTTATACACAAGAACAAATAAAGGATGTGATCAATTACGCAGCTAAACGATACATTACTATCATCCCTGAAATCGAAATGCCAGCACACAGTATGGCTGTCCTTGCTGCCTATCCTGAATTAGGTACTGAACCAAATAAGAAATATACCGTTGCCGAAACCTGGGGAATGATGAATAAATACAATAACGTTTTGCAAGCCTCAGATACAACATTCAAATTTTTAGAAAATGTGTTAGCGGAAGTAATGGAGTTATTTCCATCACCATATATTCATATTGGTGGTGATGAAGCTTCTAAAGTTTGGTGGAAACAATCTGCGGTTTCACAACAAATTATGAAGGCGAATAATTTAAAAACGGAAAGCGAGTTACAAAGTTACTTCATTCGCAGAATTGAGAAATTTGTAAATAGCAAAGGCAAAACTATCATTGGCTGGAATGAAATTTTACAAGGCGGATTAGCACCAAATGCGGTAGTGATGAGCTGGCAAGGCGAAAAAGGCGGCATTGAAGCGGCTAAGCAATACCATAAAGCCATCATGACCCCTGAAAATAAAATGTATTTTAACCATGCGCAGTTTGTTAAAGAAGATAGCTTAACCGCTGGAAAGCCTTCACTTTTGGCTGATGTTTACAATTATGAGCCTATTCCTGCAGAACTTGATGCAGAGCAGGCGAAATACATCTGGGGTGGCCAAGGCTGTTTGTGGACTGAGTATGTCACTAATCCGGCTAAAGTACAATACCAGCTATTTCCGAGATTAGATGCTTTGAGCGAAATTTTATGGAGCCCAAAAGAAAAGAAGAATTATGCTGATTTTCAAAAACGTTTGAAAACACAATTTAAACGATATGATTTGATAGGGATAGAATATTCAAAAAAGTATCTTGAAAATTGATTATCCAACCTTACACTTCATAAATAACTGTTTTTAATTCCGATAGAGTTCCTTCTAATAATTATTCCAATCTTTGCCTCAAAATTAAACTATGCGTAAAGTCTTTGCAGTCATTTGCACCTTGATTACTCTATTTGTACTTAAAGAAACAATAAATATTTTCGTTACCGATGAAGCAGATATTGTTAAACAGCGCAGCATATTTATCGTAATTGCCCTGAGTATTTCAATCCCTATGGTAATTTTAACGCTTTGGCTTTGGAAGCCTAAAAATAATGACAAACAGGATTAATCGATAAAGCGTTGCTTTAGTTCTGGTGTCGGTAGCCAACAACTCTCCTCCCTTCCCCACCACTTATAGCGGTTTTTTGCGATAATATCATAAAACCAATCACGAATGAATTTTGGAACGAGGATAAACACATAAATCGTTGGCCATAAGCCGTTCAATTTTCTGGCAATCTTTAATGCAGCTGTTGATTTTGTATAAAGCTGACCATCTTCAAGTAGAATAATAGAATTAAACTGATTTAGATCGGCATTGAATTTGGGTAAGACAACTTTGGCGTATTCGCCCTGCAAAGCGGTAAACTTAAACAGATTTTTTCTATCACGTTCAACAGCAAACTGGACTGAAGCATTACACAAGTTACAAACACCATCGAAAAAAATTACCCGCTCCATTTACAAATATAAAAATTTCAATACTTATTATATTTCCAATGAATGCTTATGAATGTCATTTAATGTTAAGGAATTTAAAGCACGGCCTATTTAGTTGAATAGCAGATCATTTGTCGTGATAAATTCCTATTTACGCATAAAATCAAAATCCAACAAATTAACAATCAAACACTTTAGCAATTTGCCTGGGGAACTTTCAATTTTCTGCTTTCAACTTTCTACTTTTTCCCTATATTTGCCCAATCCTTCTTCAATGCAAAAGAAAACACTTCTTGACGGACAAAAAATTCAGATTACAATTAAGAGGCTTTGCCATCAATTAATTGAAAACCACGACGATTTCGCGAATACCGTTTTGATTGGTATCCAGCCACGCGGTATCTTTCTTGCCGATCGCATTCATCAAGAGCTCGAAACCATCCTAAAAAACAAGAAAATTTTAAAGGGAAACCTCGACATTACTTTTTTTAGGGATGATTTTAGGCGAAAAGATGGATTGGTAACCGCAAGTAGCAATTCCATTGATTTCATTACTGAGGGCAAAAAAGTGATCCTCATTGATGATGTACTTTGGACCGGAAGAACCATTAGAGCAGCGCTTGATGCGTTGCTTGCCTATGGCAGACCAGATAAAGTAGAGCTCTTGGTACTTATTGATCGTAGGTTTAGTAGACATTTACCTATCGAACCCGATTACATTGGGCATCAAGTAGATAGCTTAAATTCACAGCAAGTGAAAGTAACCTGGGCAAGTGAAGGAAGTGAAGACAAAGTGATTTTATTATCCGAAAAACAATAATATAAAAATGGCAGCAGACAAACTATCAACCCGACATCTTTTAGGCATTAAAGATATTAACCGGAATGATATCGAATTGATTTTCGAAACTGCAGATAATTTCAAAGAAGTAATCAATAGGCCCATTAAAAAGGTTCCTTCACTTCGGGACATTACCATTGCCAATATTTTCTTTGAAAATTCTACCCGTACAAAACTTTCTTTTGAACTAGCTGAAAAAAGGTTATCAGCAGATGTGGTAAACTTCGCTGCATCATCATCATCAGTGAGCAAAGGAGAAACATTGATTGATACGGTTAACAACATTCTATCGATGAAAGTCGACATGGTGGTGATGCGTCATCCCTATGCAGGAGCAGGTCAGTTTTTGAGCAAACATGTAAAAGCGCAAATTGTAAATGCCGGAGACGGGGCTCATGAACACCCAACCCAGGCTTTACTCGACGCTTTCTCCATCCGCCAGAAATTAGGCGATGTGACTGGAAAGAAAGTGGTTATTGTTGGGGATATTTTGCACTCTCGGGTAGCAATCTCAAATATTCTCTGCCTACAGCGTTTAGGTGCAGAAGTGATGGTTTGCGGCCCAACCACTTTAATTCCCAAACACATTCATCAACTTGGAGTAAAAGTTGAACATAACCTAATTAAAGCACTGAATTGGTGCGATGTAGCAAATATGCTTCGCATTCAACTGGAGCGTCAGGATATTAAATATTTTCCATCTTTGAGAGAATACGCCATGATGTATGGCCTAAATAAACAGATTCTCGATAACCTCGATAAGGAAATCATTGTCATGCACCCAGGCCCAATTAATCGTGGTGTGGAGATCACTAGTGATGTTGCCGATAGTAAGCAATCCATCATTTTAGAACAGGTAGAAAACGGTGTGGCTATTAGAATGGCTGTACTTTATTTATTGGCAAGCCAAGGGTAAACTAGTTTATTAGTCATTGGTTCATTAGCCATGGGTTATTAGCGGGCGAAAAATTCTAGTGAATTAGACTTCGACTAATAGTTACCTACTACACAATCTAGAGCTTCCATAATTTTGGCTCATTTCACCAGCGAACTAATAACTATTGAACGACTGAATCAGTCTAATTTTCAACATTCAACTTTCTTCTATACCAATTTTGAAAACCCTTCGTTTATTTGTGTTATTAACAGATGTTAATTACTTATGTTGATAAACCATGATACTATTTCTAATTTAGTACCAACCATATTTGAAACCGATGCAGAAAAAATACTTACTAATTCCGCTATTCATGGCAGGAAGTTTTACCACTTATGCGCAAGTTAGTGCAGTGCAAAACCTCAATAAAAACTACCAGACTGGCTTAGAATTATTAGACAAAGAAAAATATACCGCTGCTGCACAGCAGTTTAAGCTTGTTGAACAACAACGCTATAAACCGTCTACACAAACCGAAAGCAATGCCGAACTATCTCTACTTAAAGAGAATGCAAAATTTTATGCAGCTGTTTGTGCGTTAGAATTAACTAACAGTGATGCGGAAAGTTTATTCCAGGCTTTTATCCGTGATTATCCTTTAAATCCCAATACAAAACTGGCCTATTTTTATGTAGGAAAAACTTATTTTGGTCAAAAAAATTACAAAAAAGCACTAGAATGGTTCGAAAAAACTGATCCGTCTACCCTATCAGCTAAACAACGTAACGAATATCAATTTAAGCAGGGTTACGCCTATTTTGAGTTGCAAGACTATGAAAAAGCAGAACCACTATTCGAGAAAGTAAAAAAAGAGGAAGGCGATTTCCAAGAAAGTGCGACTTACTATTTTGCTTACATCAACTACCTAAATAAAGAATACAAAACAGCATTAGCTAATTTTGAAAAGCTGAAAGGATCACCAACCTATGAAGCAAGTTATCCATACTACATCACCTCAATGTATTATCTGGATGAACGCTACGATGATGTAATCAGCTATGCACTAGAATCTATTCAAAAAACCAAACAACAGTTCGAACCTGAAATGTTGAGTTTAGTTGCCGCTTCTTACTTTGCGAAATCGGAATTTAAGAACGCTGAAAAATATTTTGCAGAGTTTTATGCTAAAGATAAAAGCGAAACCAAAAACAACTTATTCATTTACCAATATGGATATTCGTTGTTCCAGAATAAAAAGTATAAAGAATCTGTTGCCATTTTAGAGAAGCTAAACAACGATGATATTTATCTCCAAAACGGAATGCATACTTTGGGTAAGGCATTTATTCAATTGGGCAACAAACAAAAAGCACAAAGTGCATTTTTCAGAGCTTCACGTTTAGATTTTGATAAAACCATTCAAGAAGAAGCCTGGTTAAGTTATGCCAAGTTAAGCTATGAGTTAGATTTCCATCAACAAGCTTTAGAAGCAACACAAGGATTTTTGAAAACTTTTCCAAAATCTCGTAAAATTAACGAAGCGAAAACTTTGTTAGGAGAAGTACTTTTAACCACTAAAAACTATCAGGCGGCAGTTGATATTTTGGAACCGATTCCGGATAAAACCCTTGAGGCTAAAGAAGCCTACCAAAAGGTTACTTATTTCCGTGGGTTAGAATTTTATAATGAGCGAGCTTTTCCGAATGCCTTATCAATGTTTTTACGTTCTGATAAATTTCCGGAAGACAATGAGATCCACGCCTTAAATACTTATTGGAAAGCCGAAGCCATGTACGAATTGCGGAAATATGGCGAAGCCGTTTCTACGTTCGAAAAGTTTTTAAAAATGCCTGATGCCGATAAAACCGGCGTATATAACTTTGCCAATTATGCCCTCGCTTATTCTGCTTTTGAGGATGAAAAATATGCCAAGGCAGCAACCTATTTCGAGAAATTTCTTCAGGGAAATGATAAAGATCAAAAGACAATTGATGATGCAACTATTCGTTTGGCCGATTCTTATTTCGTAAATAAAACTTACGGAAACGCGATGACCAATTACAACAGAATAATTGACAGGCATACTACATCTGAAGATTACGCCACTTTTCAAAAAGGAATGATCCAGGGTTTGGAAAACCAATACGATGCGAAAATTGCGACCATGCAAACGTTATTGTCAAAATTCCCCAACTCTAATTATGCAGATGATGCAGGTTTTGAAACCGCTTACACTTATTTTAACAAAGGCGATTTCGATAAATCGAAGTCAGATCTTGTAGCTTTGGTGGCGAAATACCCACGCAGTAGTTATGTTCCAAAGGCATTAGTGACTATTGGATTGGTTCAATACAACCAAGATCAGGACGATGTGGCTTTAGAATCCTTCAAAAAAGTAATCCGCGATTACCCTACATCTGAAGAGGCTAAACAAGCGATGGAATCTATTAAAAACATTTATGTAGATAAAGGTGATGCAAATGGATTTATCCAATACGCCAACACCACTCCGCTTGGCAACTATTCAGATAACGAGCAAGACAATATCATTTTTGCGGCTGCGAATAACCTTTACTTAAAAGGCGATGCCAACGGCGCTTTCCAGGCTGTTAATGCTTATTTTGATAAATTCCCTAAAGCTAACCACGAAAAAGAAGCGAAATTTATCAGAGCAGAATCTTTGGTTAAACTAGGTCGCCCTGATGAAGCAATACCTGATTATGAATTTATATTAAATGATTGGACAAGCGACTACACCGAACGTTCATTGGTGAGCATTTCCCAATTGTTCCTCAACCAGAAAAAATATAATGAAGCAATTGTTTATTTGAAAAGATTAGAAACTACAACAGATTACAAGGCACATTACAGTTTTGCCATCAACAACCTATTAAAAGCATATACAGCTTTAAATATGCCTGATGATATGTTGAAATACGCTAAGTTGACCAATGAATCTGAAAAAGCTTCGGAAGAAGAAAAAAATAGTTCTGGTTTGTTTTCTGGTAAAGCTTATTTGCTAAAAGGAGATACTACAACTGCGGTTAAAGAATTTAAAAACGTTGTGGCTAAAACGAAAACGGCTGCCGCTGCCGAGGCAAAATACAACCTTGCACTTATTGAATACAACAAGGGAGATTTCAAAACATCAACTAAAACTTGTTTTGATATTGTGAACAACATGGCTTCACATGATTATTGGGTAGCTAAAGCCTTTATCTTGTTATCTGATAATTATGTTGCCCTGAAAGATAACTTGCAAGCAAAAAGTACACTTCTAAGTATAATTGATAATTACGAAGGCAAGGATGATATCATTCCGACAGCCAAAGAGAAACTAGAAAAACTAAACCAGAAGAAGTAGAATTATGAAGTCGATTAAATATATATATAGTTTGCTGTTTTTTGCTGCTGCTGGTTTAACAACTGCCCAGGCACAGGAAAAGAAAGCTGAAGAAAAAGCCGTAGTGAGTGAGGAAATAGAAGTTGTTCGCCCTTACAAACCTATTTTGGCTGAAGCCGTTAAACTAAGAAGAAGTCCGAATTTGGATGACGTAAAAACTTATAAAGCGAAATTAAACTACAGCGTAACAGATAAAAAATTAGAGCTAAACAGCGATATTCAAAAATTACAAGCGCAGCAGCTTGCAGAAGAGAAAGCAAGTATTTTAGTAAATAATTATGTGAAAGGCGCATTTGGTTCACTTTCTACCTTATTAGGCGAAGCTTACTTTAATACTGGAAAAGATGAAGGATTACAGCTTGGTGGTTATTTCAAACATTTTAGCCAGGAAGGTAAAATAAATAAACAAAACAGTAGTCAACAACAATTAAGCATTTTTGGCCGTAGTATTTTAGAGGAAAATACAGTAAGTGGACGTTTAAATTTTGAAAGAAATGGCACCTACTTTTACGGCTTGGATAATGCAAACCCAACCTTAAATCCAAACCCTGAGAAACAAGCTTTAACGCTTTTAGAATTAGAGGGTGAGTTGGTTAAGAACTTCACAGAGGATGAAGACGCATTGAGTTATGCGGTAAAAGCTAATGCTTATTTATGGAATGACCGTTTTGACGCTAAAGAAAGTTATCTTTCATTAAATGGATACCTAAATAAAAGAATCAGTTCATTTAATTTAGGTTTGGCAGCATCTACAGAGTTTGGGAGCACCAAAGATGCGCTAACAAGCGTAGGAAATAACTTACTCCGCTTAAATCCTTATATCCGTTTGCAAGTTAAAGGAGCAAAAGTTACGGCAGGAATTAATTTCGTTCAGGAATTCGGTGCATTCAGCAGTTCAAGAATTTTCCCGGCAGTAACTGCTGATTTCACCCTCGTACCTGATTATTTACAGGTTTTTGGAGAGGTTAAGGGTGATGTAAACAGAAACTCAATGAAAGGCTTAACAGATGAAAATCCATGGTTGAATAGCAATATCTTGATCAAAAATACGGTTGAAAAGTTAAGCATTAGTGCAGGGATTAAAGGAACCGGTGGACCAGGCTTTGGCTACAAGGCCCGTTTCTATATGAAGCAGTTTGACGACCTTCCTTTATTCATTAATAACTTCGATAATTTTAACAAGTTTGATGTGATTTATGATTTTGGCAAAACGAAATTGACTGGCTTAGAAGGTGAAATATCGATACAGGTAATCGATGCACTAAAGTGGACAGGAAAGTTGAATATTGATGATTGGAAACCTGCTCAAGAAACTTACTCATGGTTTAAACCAGGGCTAAAAGTTAGCTCAAACTTCGTTTATACTTATAATAAAAAGCTGAGTTTTAATGCAGCTGTGGTAATGCAAGATGATGTAAAAGCGAAAGTAAATGTTCAACAACCAGTAAATCCACTACAGTATTTGGTGCCAAACACCAGCATCGAACGTATAGAAACAGTTAAAGGATTTGTAGATTTGGGCATCGGTGCAGATTACCGCATCAACAACAAATTTTCCATTTTTGCAAAAGCCAATAACCTGTTGAATTCTAAATATAACCACTTTTTATATTATCAGGTTAACGGGTTAAATGTATTCGGCGGACTAACTTATTCATTTTAAATACATTAAATTAATTATTGCGTAGGTTTAGAAAAAACGCTTAATTTTACCGGAATGGATATCTTATCATACCTTTTGGAACTTTTGCAACAGCGCAAAGAAGTTGGCATTACCGGCTTGGGCACCTTCTATAAAAAGAAGTTTCCAGGCAGGTACGATAAGGAAAAAAAATCATTTTTACCACCAAGTTATGCTCTGGCATTTACATCTGATGTAAAAAATGATGAGGCCCTAACCAATTTTATTGCTTCTGAAAGAAATATCTCAGCCGAGAGTTCATCTTATTACATTTCGCAATTTGTAGATGAAGTGAACCAAAAACTGGAAGTAGAACATGAGGCTGATCTTGAGAATTTGGGTCGATTATATTTCACAGAGCACGAAGGTCTAAGCTTTGATGCGGCTAAAAATATAAACTACGGATCAGAATTTTATGGTCTACCCGCATTGCCTGAAATCATTTCAGATCAACAGCAAACGGATGCCACTGACAAAGATGATGAGGTATATGATGAAATAGCCGAAGCACCAAATGCACCTGTTCAGCCTAAAGAAACAGCGCATATACATCCTATTATTGAAAATGTAAAATTGGATGAGGTAGAAGATGATTTGCGCAATACTTTAAAGCACACTACAAAATCAGGCGAAGAAGTTACTGATGCGCCAGATTTTATAAAAGAACAACACACTGAACATCCAAACAGATTTGGCCATACGCCAGAAGATGAGGAGGCAGTAAGGGCTTTGACACCCGAGGAAATCGAGGTGCCAGAAAGTATTGTTCAACAACATGAAGAACATCCAGACCGTTTCGGGCATACGCCAGAAAGCGAAGCGGAAAAAACTTATATCAATCTGGAAGATGAAACTCCAGAAGATGAACCTGTAATTGCAGCGCCTGAGTTTATTAAAGAGCAACATGCCGAGCATCCAAACAGATTTGGTCACGATCCGATTGTTCAAGAAACCTTCGAGGAAGAAAAAAGATCTATTTGGCCAAAAATGCTCCTCATCATTCTGGGAATTCTTTTGATTGGAGTGATCATCTATTTTATCAAACCAGATTTGTTTAAACAGCAGGCTGCGCTACAAACTACCACACCTGCAGTTTTGCCAGATTCTCCAAAAACAGAAATAGATACTGCAAAGGCAAAACAAGATTCGATAGCTAAAACAGATAGTACTTTAAAAGCGAATCAAATTGCTACGCAAAAAGTTGATTCTGCAACGCTGAAAAAAGTTGGTCCAACTCTATCTAATGCTCCTTTGGCTACAGAGAAATCAATGTTTCATGTAATAGCAGTTTCTTATGAAACAGAAGCAGCAGCATTAAGATTCATTGAAAAAGTAAAAAAAATTGGCCTAAATGCGACTATTGCGAAAATGGAAGGGAGAAGAAAAAAGGTAAGTATTGCGAGTTTTCCCACTAAAGAGGAGGCAGAAAAGCAAAAAGAAATTCTACAAAAACGATTAAAGGGAACCGGATTTTACGTTAAAGAAATAAAAAACAACACACAACCATAATGATAACTTTATTAATTCAAGACACCACACAAGCACTTCAAGATACAGCGAATGCAGTTAACCAGGCATTAACTCAACCAGAGCCAGAATTACATTTCATCGATCTGCTTTTTAAAGGTGGGTGGGTGATGCTACCTTTGGCATTATTAGCCTTTCTAGCCTTAATCATATTCGTTGAACGTTATTTAACCATCAAAAAGGCCACGAAAGATGAGTCGAACTTAATGGGACAAATCAGATCATATATTCAATCTGGCAATTTAGATGGAGCAATGTCGCTGTTAAGAAACAACAACTCCCCTCTTAGTCGCATGTTGCAAAAAGGCTTAAAACGTATCGGCCGCCCAATTAAAGAGATTGAAGGTGCTATTGAAAACGTTGGTAAACTAGAGGTTGCTAAGCTGGAGAAAAATATCAGTATTCTAGGTATTGTTGCAGGTATCGCTCCAATGTTGGGTTTCGTAGGTACCATCGTTGGGGTAATTACAATTTTCCATCAGGTATCCATTAAAGGTGCTATTGAAATTGGAACTATTTCTGGTGGTTTATATACGAAAATGATCACTTCAGCAACAGGTTTAATCATTGGTATTATCGCTTACGTACTTTACCATATTCTAAATATCATGGTAGAAAAAATCATCCTAAAAATGGAAACGGATGCAATTGACTTTATTGATTTATTAGAAGAGCCAGGTAAATAATGAACTTACGCAAAAGAACAAAAGGGTCAGTAGAAGTACACACTTCAGCGTTGAACGATATTATGTTCTTCCTGATGCTGTTCTTCCTTCTGGCATCTGCAGTGGTTAATCCAACTGTAGTAAAATTGTTGTTGCCGCAGTCGTCAAGCGGGCAGCAATCTACTGCTAAAAAAGCAGTTACAGTTACGATAGACGAAAATTTAAAATATTCCGTTGATAAGAAACCAGTTACAATGGAGCAATTGGAGCCAACTTTAGCCGCTTACCAAAAACTGGCTCCAGATATGACCATCCTTTTGTATGTATCTCGTAATGTTACTTATCAAGATGGTTTTGTTGTTAATGATATCGCAAATAAGTTAAAATTGAAGCTTGTTGTGGCTGTTGAGCCGAAAAAATAATGGATTACAAAGCACAAAATATAAATAACGAAGAAAACAATTATCCGAAGGCGATTGCCATTTCGAGCGGGATAATGGGCTTTTTATTATTGATTAGTTTTTTTATTGTAATCAATTCTTTTCAACCACCTGAAGATTTAGGTATGGGTGGTATGGTGGTTAACTATGGTACTTCTGCCGAAGGTATGGGCGATGATTACACGAGCATTGAGGAGCCTTCTGCAGATCCAAACGCAAATGGAAAAGCGCCAGATAAAGTAACACCTGAAGAAAAGGTTACCCCGACAACAACTACAGAAAATTCTGATAAGGAAGTTCAAACTCAGAATACGGAAGATGCTATTGCGGTAAATACTAAACCTACAAAAGCAACCAACACAGCGCCGACTACCGTTACAGAAGATAAACCTGCGAAACCAGTTATCAATCAAAATGCGCTTTATAAGGGCAAAAAAAATACGGGCCAGGGTCAGGGAGATGGAACCGGTAGTACAGCTGGAAACCAGGGATCAGTGAATGGTGATCCCTTAGCACCGAATTATGGTGAGGGAGGTTCAGGTTATGGAAACAAGCCTATTGAACTTCGACGTTTTTCAAACCTGGTCATTCCGAAAGATGATGGGCAAGTGAGAGGGAGGATTGCTATTAGGATATATTTCAACAAAGCTGGAAGGATTACAGATGCCAGACAAGAACTGAAAGGATCTACTATAACTGATAGAGAACTGGTTGAGAAATGTGTTCAAGCGGTAAAAAACTCATCTTTAACAAGTTCTGGCGTAGGTGGAGATAATCAAACCGGAGTGGTGGTCTTCAACTTTAAAGTTAACTAAAACAACTATTACTATCATTCAGCATCTGAGGTGAATTACCAGCAAACGCTTGATTATTTATATAGCAAACTCCCAATGTTTACACGTGTGGGGGCTTCTGCTTTTAAAAAAGACCTCACTAATACCATCATATTTTGCAATGCTCTTGATAATCCGCAGAATAAATTCAAGAGCATACATGTTGCCGGTACAAATGGAAAAGGTTCTACCTCGCATATGCTTGCGGCAATTTTACAAGCCGAAGGTTACAAAACTGGCTTGTATACCTCCCCTCATTTAAAAGATTTTCGTGAGCGTATTCGCATTAACGGAAAAATGATTAGTAAAACGGAAGTGGTTTCCTTCGTAAAAAATCAACAGACGTTGATAAATGAAGTAGAGCCTTCTTTCTTCGAAGTCACTGTTGCACTGGCTTTTGATCATTTCGCAAAACATAAAGTAGATATTGCCATTATTGAAGTTGGTTTGGGGGGCAGGTTGGACTCAACCAACATCATTCAACCCGAGCTTTCGGTTATCACCAACATCAGCATGGACCATACTAATATGCTGGGCAATACCATCGAAGAAATTGCAGGAGAAAAAGCTGGCATCATCAAAAGGAATACGCGGGTAATTATTGGCGAAACCCAGCCGAAGTCTGCAGCTGTTTTCCGACAAAAAGCAAAAGAAATGAATGCATCAATTGTTTTCGCTGATGCACAAATGGTTGTTAAGGATTTTAAGATCGTTAACACGAGATTATCGTTAAATATTGATCAAAATCATCAGATCAGATTCAAAAATTTGATAACGGATTTAACGGGTACTTATCAACAAAAGAATATTTTAACTGTTTTACAGGCCATTGAAATTCTGAATGAATTAGCAACTTTCAAGGTTTCAGATAAGAGTATTTATAATGGATTAAACCAAATTAAGAAATTAACCGCATTACAGGGCCGTTGGCAAATTCTATCTAAAAATCCATTGGTCATCTGCGATACCGGCCACAACGAAGCTGGAATTGCTGAAGTAATAAAGAACATTAACCAAACACCATTCGAAAATTTACATATTGTTTTCGGCATGGTAAAAGACAAGGATATTTCAAAGGTACTTTCCCTGATGCCAAAAAATGCAACCTATTACTTTTGCAAACCGGATCTGGAAAGGGCCATGAATGCTGCTGAACTTAAAGCGCAGGCACTAACTTATTCACTAATTGGAAATGATTATCCATCGGTTGTTCAGGCTAAAGAAACAGCCATCAAAAATGCTAAAAAAAACGATTTGGTTTTTATTGGCGGCAGCACATTCGTTGTAGCCGAAGCGTTATAAAATCTTTACATAATCTTCAAAATTTCTTCATTTGAAAAGTGTTACTTTAGTCTTTTAACTAAAAACAGAATGAAGAAAATTTCTTATTTACTTATTTCCCTATCTATTTTTTCCATTACAGCCGCAAATGCTCAGGCAAAAAAAGCCACGCCCAATACAGCTAAAGCTTTCCCTAGCGAAGTTGCTCGCCCAAAATTAGTGGTGGGTTTAGTTGTCGATCAAATGAGATGGGATTATTTATATCGCTTTTATAATCGCTATTCAAATGGCGGATTTAAGAGACTAATAAACGAAGGTTTTTCGGTTGAAAATACGCTGATTCCATACACGCCAACTTACACCGCTGTTGGTCATACTACCATTTACACCGGTTCAGTTCCAGCAGTTCATGGAATTATCGGTAATGATTGGTACGATTCAGAAACTAAGAAAAATGTGTATTGTACAGAAGACTCTACAGTTGTAACTGTTGGAAGCAGCCCTTCTCCTGAAGGTAACATGTCACCTAAAAACATGCTCACCACAACCATAACTGATGAACTAAGATTAGCAACAAATTTCAAAGGAAAAGTTATAGGAATCTCTTTAAAAGATAGAGGTTCAATCCTACCGGCTGGTCATGCAGCAAATGCAGCTTATTGGTATCAGGGAAGCACTGGCAACTGGATTACAAGCAGTTATTATATGAAGGAGGTTCCGATGTGGATTGCTGACTATAATAAGATGAAGCTCGCAAATAAATTTTATGCAAAAAATTGGGAAACACTATATCCAATTAATACCTACACCAACAGCACAGCTGATGAAAAAGCTTACGAAGGCAAAAACAGTGTGTTTCCTCATCTCTTAACACAAAATATTGATAAAAACTTTGATGCCATTAGAAGTACGCCATATGGTAACACCATTACTTTAGATCTAGCAAAACTTGCAATTTTATCAGAAGATTTGGGACAAGATAATATTACTGATTTCCTTGCGGTAAGTTGTTCGTCAACAGATTATGTTGGCCATGCCTACGGACCAAATTCTATAGAACTTGAAGATACCTATTTACGTTTAGACAAAGATTTTGAAGACTTTTTCAATTATTTAGATAAAAAAGTGGGTAAAGGGAACTACACCCTATTTTTAAGTGCCGATCATGCGGTTGCACACGTTCCTGCCTTTATGAAAGAAAATAAACTTCCGGCAGGTATCGTAAGTGATAGAGATATTGTTTTTAAATTAAATGCTTTTCTAAATGAAAAATTCAAGGTTAACAATGTGGTTTTAAAATCAATGAATAATCAAATTCATTTCGATCACGATAAAACCGATAACGGAAATGTAAGTTTCGATGTGATTAAAGCCGCTTCAATTGAATTTTTGAAACGATTGGAGGGTTTTGCAAACGTAGTTGATGTTTCAAGAGTTTCCTTAGCAACGCTACCTGAAGTTCAGAAAAGAATGATCACGAACGGTTATAACGCTCGCAGAAGTGGCGATTTATATTACATTTTAAATCCAAACTGGTTTAATGGAAGCAGCACAGGTACAACTCATGGAAATTGGAATCCATACGATGCACACATTCCATTGGTATTTATGGGCTGGGGAATTAAACCTGGAGCCACGAATAAAACCCATTACATGACAGATATAGCACCGACCTTAGCTGCGTTACTCCATATCCAAATGCCAAATGGCACCGTAGGTGAACCCATTACAGAAATTACCAATAAATAAACAACGAAGCCAACTAGATTTAGTTGGCTTCGTTGTTTATAAAGAGTATCAATACCATTATAAAAGCATCAAATTGCTAGTATTTGCTACATTTGTTCATCCAAATATAGTCTCAATAAGCATTGCAGAATTTCATTTTGTGAGATCTTAAATCCTATAGTATGCAACAAGTAGAAATATACAAGCCAAAAAATAAAATTCGTTTTGTTACTGCCGCTTCCCTCTTTGATGGTCATGATGCAACCATAAATATCATGCGTCGAATTTTGCAGTCATCAGGGGCCGAAGTAATTCACCTTGGTCATAATCGCTCAGTTGATGAAGTGGTAAACTGTGCTATTCAAGAGGACGTTCAGGGAATTGCAATGACATCTTATCAAGGCGGGCATATCGAATACTTCAAATATATGTACGATCTGCTGCAGGAACGTGGATCAGGACATATCAAGATATTTGCAGGCGGAGGTGGGGTAATCTTACCAACAGAAATTGAAGAATTGGAATCCTATGGAATCTCCAAAATCTATTCGCCTGATGATGGAAGAAAAATGGGATTGCAAGGAATGATCAATGATATGTTGATCAAAACAGACTTTGTAACCAAGGCAGAAATCACAGATGAACTAAAAACGATCCCAAATAAAGAGATCACAGCAATTGCTGGAGCAATAACCGTAGCCGAAAATGATCCCGAAGGGGCGCAAGAATTTGTTAACGAACTAAAAAAACTATCGCTAAACAACAATGCTCCTATTCTCGGAATAACCGGAACGGGTGGTGCTGGAAAATCGTCGTTAGTAGATGAACTGGTGCGCAGATTTTTGGTGGAAGTGCCAGATAAAACCCTTGCGATTATTTCTGTCGATCCTTCTAAAAGAAAAACTGGTGGTGCCCTTCTCGGAGATCGTATCCGCATGAATGCAATCAATAATCAGAGAGTTTATATGAGGTCGCTTGCGACACGACAAGCAAACCTTGCATTATCAAAAAATGTACAGGAAAGTATAGATATTTGCAAAGCTGCTGGTTACGACCTTATTATTGTAGAGACTTCCGGAATTGGTCAGTCTGATACAGAAATTACCGAACACTGTGATGTTTCTCTATATGTGATGACACCTGAATTTGGTGCAGCTACACAGCTCGAAAAAATCGATATGCTCGATTTTGCTGACCTCGTTGCCATCAATAAATTCGATAAACGTGGTGCCCTGGATGCACTTCGCGATGTGAGAAAACAATATAAACGCAACCACAATATTTTTGATGCGAAGGACGAAGAGATTCCCGTTTATGGAACCATGGCTTCCCAATTCAACGACCCTGGGATGAACAACTTATTTGTGGCCTTGATGGACAAAATCAGAGTCAAAACAGGTACAGATTTCAAGGCAAAAATGGAATTAACTTCAGATAAGTCCGAGAAAATCTACATCATTCCACCTGATAGGATCCGCTATTTGGCTGAAATAGCAGAAGCAAGCCAAATGTATAATGAGTGGGTTGATAAACAGGTTGGTATAGCGAGAAAGATGTATCAGCTTAAAGGCGTTATCGATTTGGCTGGTGAAAATGAATCTTTAGGGCTGGGCAGCGGTTTAGAAAATGCTTATACTTTTTTTGAAGAACAGTTAGACGGTGATTGTAAACGCCTGTTGCGCCAATGGCCTGATACAAAACGAGCGTATAAAGAAGAGTATTTTATTTATAAAGTTCGTGATAAAGAAATTAAGCAGCCCCTGTTTTATGAGTCCTTGTCTAAATTACAAATCCCCAAGGTTTCACTTCCCCGTTACAAGGATTGGGGCGACATATTACGATGGTTGTTAACAGAGAATCTTCCAGGAGAATTTCCTTATGCAGCAGGCGTATTTCCGCTTAAACGTGAAGGCGAAGACCCGACAAGAATGTTCGCCGGCGAAGGTGGTCCTGAAAGAACCAACAAACGTTTTCACTATGTATCACTTGGACAACCTGCTCATCGCCTATCTACAGCATTCGATTCTGTAACTTTATATGGTGAAGACCCGCACATTCGACCAGATATTTATGGTAAAATTGGCAACTCAGGTGTAAGTATCGCAACTATAGATGATGCTAAAAAACTGTATTCAGGCTTCGACCTTTGTGCACCTTCTACATCGGTCTCGATGACGATCAATGGTCCAGCGCCTATGTTGTTAGGATTTTTCATGAACGCTGCGATAGATCAGCAATGTGAAAAATACATTATCGAAAACGGTTTGGAAGCTGAAGTAGAACAAAAAATCAAAGAGATTTATAAAAATAGGAATGCGGAAAGACCAAAGTATAACAGCAACTTACCAACGGGTAACGATGGCCTTGGCTTAATGCTACTTGGTGTAACTGGCGATGAAGTATTGCCAGCAGATGTATATGCGCAACTTAAGGCAAAGGCCATCAGCGCCGTACGTGGAACTGTACAAGCTGATATCCTTAAAGAAGATCAGGCTCAAAATACCTGCATATTTTCTACTGAATTCGCCTTGAGGATGATGGGCGACATCCAGAAATATTTTATCGATGAAAAGGTAAGGAATTTTTATTCCGTGTCAATTTCAGGTTATCATATTGCCGAAGCCGGAGCAAATCCAATTTCACAACTTGCCTTTACCTTGAGTAATGGTTTTACATTTGTTGAATATTATTTGAGCAGAGGCATGCATATCGATGAATTTGCACCGAACCTATCTTTCTTTTTCTCTAACGGAATTGATCCGGAATACGCAGTGATTGGAAGGGTAGCCAGACGAATCTGGGCGAAAGCTATTAAAAACAAATACAAAGGAAACGATCGTTCACAGAAACTGAAATACCATATTCAAACATCAGGCAGATCATTACATGCACAGGAGATCGATTTTAATGATATCAGAACTACCTTGCAGGCACTTTATGCAATTTACGATAACTGCAACTCGCTCCACACTAATGCTTATGATGAAGCCATCACTACCCCTACAGAAGAGTCAGTACGCAGAGCGATGGCAATCCAACTCATCATCAACAGAGAACTGGGCTTGGCAAAAAATGAAAACCCATTGCAGGGCGCTTTTATTATTGAAGAATTAACCGATCTCGTTGAAGATGCCGTGCTTCAGGAATTTAAGAGAATTAATGATCGTGGCGGCGTTTTAGGAGCCATGGAAACCATGTATCAACGTGGCAAGATCCAGGAAGAAAGCTTGTACTATGAAACCTTGAAACACACTGGAGAATTTCCAATAGTTGGAGTAAATACTTTTTTGAATAAAAATGGTTCTCCTACTATTGTTCCTGGAGAAGTAATTAGAGCTACCGAAGAAGAAAAGCAATATCAAATTGCGGCACTTCAAAAATTTCAGGACCGAAACGAAAATAAATCTTCGTCACTGCTTACACAATTACAAAAATCAGCTATTGCAGGAGAGAACATTTTTGAGCAACTGATGGAGGTATGTAAGGTTTGTTCGTTAGGTCAAATTAGCAATGCGCTCTATGAAGTAGGCGGTCAATACCGCAGAAACATGTAAAACAAAAAAGGGTTCTTCTTAATGAAGAACCCTTTAAAAAATATATTTATATCGTTTAGCCTGCAATCCAGGTAAACTTATAATCCATAGTTGGATTTTTCATACGCTCAGCAACACGTAACAAACGAGAAGGGAGAGCCATAATATAATCACGAGCCTTTTCTCCAGCATCATTTAAATCACGCATCCCCTCTATTTTCCAATCTTCAATCAGTGATTGCATGATTTCAACGTAATCAACAGCAGTATAAACACCTAAGCGTTGCGCTGCATCAGTAAAATGACCGAAGGTTTGTCCAATTTTTAAACCAACCTCACGTAAAAAGTGAGCTGGCATTACAATCTTCTTCCGCATCATATCTTCAAAAGCAATCATAGCCTCATTCGGATCAACTTCAAAAATACGATTCATAAAGTCTTTATAAGCCTTAGCATGTCTCGCTTCATCAGATGCAATGGTTCCACACATCTTAGAAAGCAGAGTGTCACCATCTTTTTTAGCCAAAGATGCCACACGTCTGTGCGAAATATTAGTAGCTAACTCCTGAAAAGAAGTATAAATGAAATTACGATAAGGGTCATGTCCTGTACCAATATCAAAACCATCTGCAATCAGATATTGAGTAGATATCTCCATCTGGCGCATATCCACCCTGCCTGACAAATACAAATACTTATTTAACAAGTCACCATGACGGTTTTCTTCAGCGGTCCAGTGTCTGTTCCATTTCATCCATCCGCCATCTTCTTTCATACTTGGCCCCTGAACCATGGCTAACCACGATTCATAAGTAGGTAAAGCTTCTTCGGTGATGGTATCACCAACTAAAACTGCTACTAAATCGTAAGATAAATCTTTGGCATTCTCCCTTAAAATCCTGATGTCCTGATAAAAGTTTTCGCTCGTGGAATCAGGAAGAAAATCTGATGGTTGCCAATTGGTGTCAATTGGTTTAAGATAGGTTTCCATCATATCAAGCATATATTTTTCAATATGCACCATTACTTCCCTTCTTTTATCTGCAAAAAAACTCATTATTCGTGTTTATATATTGTTGTGTCAAAGATAACCAAATATTATGGCAAACTACAGGTTAATAACACATTTACAACGATTCAGTTTCAAAATCATTCCAAATAGGTGCCCATAAGTTGTTTTTGGAAAAGAACATCACCGTTTCATTTCTTCTTCAGTCCCGCTGTCCCTTCAATCTTTTTGTTTTGGGGTCTATCGGCTATGAGCGGTAGCGGTACAAAAAGGATTTCCGTACCATCAGGGTTATCAAACCCAGGGAAGGTGTTTTATCGGCTAGGCCTGCTTTCCCGCAGTTATACAAAACCGGATACCCAGCTATATGACCTATATTCCTATATGGTTCAATAAGATCCGGGAGGTTTGCAGACCATTCAACCATGAACGCAATGAACACCGCTGTTTTATGCCGAGAACCTTGCTATCTGATAAACAGAGAACGTCTTAAAACGGGGTTCACCCAGCTATATGACCTATATTCCTATATGGTTCAAAAAGATCCAGAAAGATCTGGGATTGATGTAGCCATGAAACCCAATTAACAATAGTAGCATCTCTTTAAAGACAGTTGCTCTCCGTTCGCTGCTCTTTATTCTTTTCTCCC
>NZ_LMLE01000011.1 GCF_001422545.1 Pedobacter sp. Leaf41
GTGGGAGAGTAGGTCGGTGCCAAATCTTAAAGCCCAAACAGGGCATTAGCGAGAACCCCTTCAGCAACAGCTGATGGGGTTTCTTCGTTTAAAACGGTTTCTGTTATTCAAGGGGAGAGAACAATAAAGAGCAGGGAACGGAGAGCAACTGTCTTTAAAGAGATGCTACTATTGCTAATTGGGTTTCATGGCTACATCAATCCCAGATCTTTCTGGATCTTATTGAACCATATAGGAATATAGGTCATATAGCTGGGTGAACCTGGTTTTGTATACCTGCGGGAACGCAGTCCCGGCCTATGAACCACCTTCCCTGGGTTTGATAAACCCGATGGTAGAAAATCCTTTTTGTACCGCTGCCGCTCAAAACCGATAGACCCCAAAACAAAAAGATTGAAGAGACAGCGGGGCTGAAGGAGAAATGAAATGCTAACAATCATTTTCAAATACTATATTGAAATCTGTTAAAAAATGTAAAATGTATAGCCCACAAGGCAATAAAAACGTATTATTGTAGTATTACGTACACTCTATTTATCATGAATAATATATCCAATAAATTAGTTTTATTCATTTTTTTCTACGTGTTGACTGCAAGTGTTTTTGGTCAATCTAAGAACGTACAACTTCCTGCTAATTGGTACAATTTGGATTTAGCTGAAAGTGGCTATTTTGGTATTAGTGCTGAAAAAGCATACAAGGAGTTATTGAAAGATAAAAAAGCTGAGCAAAATGTCATCGTTGCGGTTATTGACGGTGGGGTTGATACGAGCCATCCGGATTTAAAAAGTGTTTTGTGGACGAATAAAAAAGAGATTCCCAATAATGGTATTGATGATGACGGAAATGGATATGTTGATGATATTCATGGATGGAATTTTATAGGATCTAAAAAAGGTAATCTGGAATTTGATAATTTGGAACTTGTAAGACTCCTAAAAATTTATGCTCCAAAATACCAATCTACCACTAATCTTACTCCTTTAGATAGCGCACAAAAAGAAGAATATAAGCTGTATAAAAAAATGGTTGGCGATTTCGGAAAAAAATATGAAGATGCCAGCAAAACGTTTTCCGTTTTAATTGCCATTAATAAGGTTTTGGATTCGGTATCAATGGTAAGTAAGAAGAAAATTCCATCCTACGAGGACATCGAGAAATATAAAGCTGATGATGAAACGGAGGAACAAGTCAAAACCATTATCAGAAAAGGCTCAAAAGAAGACGGGAGTTTTGAGAAATTTTATAAAAGTATTAAAGATGGGTATAAGCAATATGACGCGATGCTCAAATATAATCTTAATCCTAAATACGATGTTAGAGCTGAATTGGTAGGAGATGACTATACTAATTCTCATCAAAGAAACTATGGTAATAGCGATGTAAAGGGGCCAGATGCCTTTCATGGTACACATGTATCTGGAATTATTGGTTCCGATCGTTCAAATTCTTTGGGCATTATGGGGGTGGCAAATAGTGTAAGTATTATGGCAATTAGAGTAGTGCCTACTGGCGATGAGCGTGATAAGGATGTGGCTAATGGAATCAGATATGCGGTAGATAATGGTGCCAGAGTAATTAACATGAGCTTCGGAAAAGCCTACAAATGGGATAAAAAGATTGTAGATGAAGCAGTGAAATATGCCGAAACCAAAGGGGTTTTGTTGGTACACGCCGCTGGGAATGATAACCAAAACAATGATATCGAAGAAAATTTTCCAAATAAATATTTTGAGAGCAAGGAAGCTGAAGCCTATAAAGAAGCCCATAAAAAACCTGCCAAGCCAGATTTTGTACCACTTTCAAGAACTAATCAAAGTAGCGGAATTGGGGGAATGGCACCTTCGATAGGGAGAATGCCTGAAGGCAAAGCAATTCCCTTAGATACCGCAAAGTTTGCTCTCCCGCATTCCAATAATTGGATTGAAGTAGGTGCAAGTTCCTACAAAGATGATGAAAACTTGAAAGCAAGTTTTTCAAATTATGGAAGACATACTGTAGACGTTTTTGCTCCTGGATTTTTAATCAATTCTACTATTCCTGAAGGGAAATATGAAGAGGCTGATGGAACAAGTATGGCTGCCCCGGTGGTGTCAGGTCTTGCGGCACTAATTATAAGTTATTATCCGCATTTAACTCCTGCACAGGTACGAGAAATCATTATGAAATCGGTTTCGCCAGTGGTGCACAAAGTGAAATATAAAGATATTAAGGGTGACAATGTTCGTGCTATGTTTAGCGAAATTTGCGTAAGTGGTGGAATAGTTAATGCTTACAATGCGTTGAAATTAGCAGAGACCTATAAATAGTTTTAATCTGCTCCTTGCAGTTTTATTTATCTATCAATTACTTTTTGATGTTTCTGAGAAACTGCTGAAAAGTACCGAACGGATAGTCTTTTGATTTTAGCCACTTGATAAACTCGTCCATTCTACTCATCATTTTATCACCAGTGTTTTTACGAACATAAGCTGGAAAGCCAAATCTTTCAAAATCGTCAAGATCTGTAAATTCCCATGGGTGGAAGTAAATATTAAGGTATTTATCTTTTTTATAAGTCCAGCTGGCCAATTTCTTATAAAGGCTTAAAGGTAAATTATGAAAGGAAAGCCAAAAGAGTGGAAACCTTACAATTGGACTTACTGAAGCCGGAATTTGTAAAACATTCTCTTCGGTATAAAATGTTCTGGAGATATGGAAATTGTTGTACCGCCCAGGAAGGTAAGTAGGATTAATGGAAGTATTATATTGATATCCTGCTTTTCCGATCTCCTTTTCATCCACAGGCATCATTCGAGCCATGCGATAGCCGGTGATTTCTGCACCCGATAATTCTTCCAATTTCAATTTTGATTGAAGCAAATGTTCCGGTTTGAAATCGGAATGGTAGTAACCATGAGAAGCCAATTCGTGGCCAGTTTCAACAATTCGTTTGATAAGATCTGGAATATTTTCTGCAAATGTTACGGTGCAAAAAAAAGTAGCTTTAATTTGATGTTTATCTAATAAATCCAGAATAGCAATTGTACCCTTTCTGGAAATGGCGATTTGATCGGCAAAAGATATATCTTTTCCGTATTCAAAGGGCATATCAAATTCTTCAATATCGAAACTTAAAAGCACCATTATTTATTGGGAAGATTTGTTGAACGGATAATGTAATTTGGGCGGTTTTTAGTTTGCATAAACATTTTACCCACGTAGATGCCGATAATACCTAAAATGATCAGTTGCAAACCACCAAAAAATACGATAGTCATGATCATTGACGCCCAGCCGGAAACTTCTACATTGTTTACAAATGCATAAATAACGTAAGGAATATAGAGTACCGAAGCCAGTGATAAGATGAAGCCTAAATAGACGGCAGAATAGAGTGGTTTAATACTAAATGAGGTAACACCATGAAGTGCGAGGCGAAACATCTTTTTTATGGTGTATTTACTTTTTCCAGAAAAGCGTGCAGCCGGATTATATTTTATGGCGTACTGTTTAAATCCCAACCATTTTACCAATCCACGCAGAAACGGTTCGTTCTCCTGGAAATTTCTAAACACATTCACTACTTTTTGATCGAGCAGGCGAAAATCTGCTGCTCCGGGTTCTAAATCGATATCTGATAGCCAGTTTAATGTTTTATAAAATAAACTCGACGAACTGCGTTTTCCTTTTGAAAGCGTCTTATCCTCCTCACGAATGGTATAGACAACTTCGAAACCCTCTTGCCATTTTTGTAGCATTTCTGGAATCAGTTCTGGCGGATGTTGCATATCACAATCCATAGAAATTACACAATCACCGAAAGCATGGTCCATCCCTGCTTTTACTGCGAGTTGATGGCCAAAATTTCTGGAGAATTCAAGGAAAAAAACATTATCGGAAGTTGATGCATAAGCTTTGATCTTTTCGAGCGTATGATCGGCACTTCCATCATCCACCAATATGATTTCATAATGATAATCTATTGAAGAGAAAACCTTTTTAATACTTTCTGCAATAACAAAGATATTATCAGCTTCGTTGTAAGCCGGTATCACTATGGAAACTAATTTTCTCATTTATCGGTAGTCAAATAAGATTCAAAATTTTCTTTCAGTATCTGGAAAATAATGGTTAGCCAGATGATTATACAAGGTAGAGCTTTGAACGAATATAGACGAATAAATTCTTTTATCGCTCTTGGAAAAATGTCAGTAGGCAATAAACCATCTGGCAATGATGCAAAAGGTGCTATAAACAATGAAAATATAGGGCCATAATGGTTACTATTGCCATACTCAGGATAATTATTATAAAGGTTCTGTAAGTCTATCGTGTGGTAATAGACATATTTAAAAATGAGATAGTTGTTATAAGAATGATGTTGGTATTGCTTGAAGCCAGCAATAATGGCCAGGAGAACATAGACGGCAATGATACATTCTTTTTTTAGTAGAAAGCTAAAGATTTTACGTGATTTTGGGTTATTTGAATCCGCCATGGTAATTAACAGCCGAAGATAAGCATTTTTGGTAAGTGCATTATTTTCTTGAAACAGCAAATAAGAAGTAAATTATTTCCAATTGCTAACCATCATTTGGTCTCCCAGGTTGATTTTACCTTCTCCTTTGTGGATAAGATTTTGACCGAACATAATCTTATTACCTTCTTTACGGTAGCTAGCTAAAGTCTTTAAGGGCTCGCCGCTTTTCATTCCTGTTTCTTGATCAACGGTAATTAAAATACATCTGGCACAAGGTTTAACGCATTGGAATTCAATTCCATTTAATGCGAATGTTTTTATACGGTCTTCCATATGTGCCTCACCACCGGTAAAAACAAAGTTAGGGCGAAATCGATTCATGTTGATGGGATCTTCAAGCTTTTGATTAAGATTATCCAGTGATGATTGCCCGATAAGCAGGCATGGATAACCATCTGCAAAACTCACGATTTCACCCTGAGCAGCATAATTTGGATCGACTTTTCTTTTTGCTGTTAAAGGCATTTTTACAAGTCTGACTTCCATTTTCATAAAGTCAGAGAACCATTCGCTCACATTTTTACTCACTTCTACGCCGATAGAAAAATCATCCCAAATGCTAACCACAATTTCTGTAGCACTAACTTCGGATATGAGAAACGAAATTTTTATGCCCGGATCGTTTTTGTGAGAAACAATAATGGTTTCATTTTGAATTTCTACTTTAAGTAAGGCTAATTGATGGTGCTTCCGTTGTGTAATAAAAGTTCCTTCATCATCAACAAGCATCCACCTTCTATCGTATTTTAAGCCACGATCTTCCATAATAGCCTCCTTTAAACTAACGCCACCAAGTGACTTGATTGGATAGATATATATGCCAGAAATGTATAAGTCATTCATCCCATAAAGATAGAAAACAAAAAACCTTTTGCAGAGTAGGATAGATAATAAGCCCTGCCAATTGGTTTTTAATAATAAGTTCAGTTTAATAAATATCAAGCCGCTTGAAGATTATGAAGCAAAATTGCTGTCTAAAACTTTAGCTAAGCTGTACTGTTGTTATAGCTTCATCTTGATATATTCTTAATGGCAAAACGCGGCTTGGTTTGGTTTAAAAATGATTTACGATTGCATGATAATGAAGCCTTAACAAAGGCAGCAGAAGAATGCGATGAATTAATGTTTTGCTATTGTTTTGAAAAGTGCGATTTTGAAAAGTTGGAGCTTGGATTTCGAAGAATAGATATAGTGAGATTCAGATTTTTGGAACAATCTATTTTGGATTTAGAAAAAAAACTTGAATCGAAAGGTGGTAAATTGGTCATCGGATCCATTTCTGCGCTAGAAACTTTACCCATACTGGTAAAAGAGTATGGCATAACAGCTATTTATTCGGAAAAAGAATATGCTGATTATGAACTGAACCTGGTTAATCGCCTCACTGAAGCTTTATCAGAGGTAAAATTTCATTTTTACTGGGGCAAAACGCTTTATCATATAGATGATATTCCCTTTACGATAGCCAGGATTCCACTCACCAGTAAAGCTTACCGAATTCCCGCGGGGAAAGAAGCTGATCCACGGGCAACCCTCGGCACACCTGATAAACTAAAATCAATCACAACGATTGTAAATCACAAATTACCTTCCTATAAAACTTTCGGATTCACTAAAAAGGAATATGACGGTGCAAAGCCTTTTGTTGAGGGTGGTGAAACGGCAGCTTTAAAAAGGTTGGAATATTATACCTTCGAATCCGAACTTTTAACTGGTTACCGCTGGAGTAGAAATAAATCGGACGGGCTAGATTACAGTTCGAAGTTTTCTCCTTATTTGGCATTAGGCTGTATTTCCGCCCGAAAAATTTATGGAAAGGTTAAAGATTACGAATCGAAGATCAAAAAAAATCAAAGTACCTGGTGGTTGGTCTTTGAGCTGGTATGGAGAGATTATTTTACTTTCAAAGCTATGCGCTTCGGTAGCAAAATTTTCAAAACCGAAGGTTATAAAAAGAAAGAATTAGAGTGGGAAAACGACCCATTGAAGTTTAAGAAATGGTGCGATGGTGAAACGGGAATTCCCTTTATTGATGCGCACATGCGGCAATTAAACGAAACCGGATATATGAGTAATCGTGGGCGGGTAAATTGTGCCAGTTATTTTGTGCACGATTTAAAAATCGATTGGACTTGGGGTGCTGCTTATTTCGAATCGAAATTAATCGATTATGATGTAAGCTCCAATTGGATGAACTGGCATATGCAGGCATTCGAAATCTGGTATACGAACCCGGTGCACCAATCAAACAAATACAAGGCACAGGATTTTATACGCAAATGGATTCCCGAACTTTCGGACAAAAACGATATTGAAGTTTTAATCCCCTGGCAATTTGAAATTCCAGAATATGTAAAGCCAATTGAGGTTTACAAAAAGTGGGGCAGGGCAATTGGCTTGATAGAAAAACTGTAAGTTTGAGGAAAGGATAATTTAGTAAGCAACCAGAAGGTGAAAACAGGTATATCTTTTAATCAAAGTTAATACGTAAATGAACAAAATTTTATTGGCCCTACTGTTAGGTATCATTAGTTTTAAAAGTTTCGGCCAGCCATCAAATCTATCGCCAGAGAAACTTAAGAAACTATATCCCGAGCAAACTAACGTATCCCCTTATCACAACTCCTGGACGCAAAAGCATTTTCCAAAACGGATTAAAGAGTTTATGGAGCAGCCGCTTGAATTTGGAGAAATTGTTTTCATTGGCAATAGCATTACAGAAGCTGGTGGTGATTGGAGCAGTAAGTTTGGTATCAATCATATTCGTAATCGGGGTATTGCAGGCGATCTATCAGATGGTGCGTTGCGACGTTTGGATGAGATTACGTATTTCAGACCTAAAGCTGTTTTTATCCTTATCGGGATTAACGATTTGTTTAATATCCACCAGTTGGAAGATAATCCTGCTTTAAAATATACCAACACCGTTCCTTCTCCGGCTTTTGTAGCCAAAAACATATTGAAAATTACAAAGCAGATTCACCGCAAATCGCCCCTTACCAAAATCTTTGTTCGAACGCTACTCCCAACCAGAAGAGCCTTTCTTAAGCAGGACATTCTTATTTTAAACGGTCATATTAAGCAAAATGCAACCAAGGGTTTTTATCAGCTTCTTGATCTCTATTCTGTATTTTTAGATAGCAACGGCGAGTTAGACAAAGAGTTTACAAAAGATGGTGTGCATTTAAATGATAAGGGATATCAGAAATGGGTCGCCTTTGAAAAACCACTGCTAGAACAGCTATAGCAATTCAATATTATTCGTTTCATGCACAGCCACAATGTAGGCAGTTGAGTTAAAGGCAACGAAAGATTTTTTCTAAATCAGGCTAATCTTTTCCTAAAGTCAGTAGGTGTTTGTCCTAATAATTTTTTAACGTACCGTGTAAAAAAAGACGTGCTGCTGAAACGCATCTCCTCCGCAATCTCCGATATATTTAAGTGTCTATTTTGCAAGAGCAAAATGATTCTTTCTCTGGCATGGCTTCTTATCCAATCGGAGGCGGTGCGATCTGAATGGATTTTGCAAAGGTAGTTTAAGTATTTTGGTGTAATGTTTAATTCATTGGCATAAAGTTGTACCTCTCTTTGGGTGAGGCAATGCTGTTGCAGTAACTGGACAAACTGTTCGTAGAGCGTTCCCGTTTGCAAACTATGCCGCCGCCGCTCATATTCGTTTGCAAAGCTATGCCACATCTCTAAAATAAACAGACGCATTTGTAATTTGAGTGCTTCTTCGTAAAAGCGGTGATCGGTTTCCTGGAAACGCAGCAGGAGCCAGGTAAAGTTGTTTAATATTTTATTCTTCTCGGCTTTAGTGTTAATATCTTTAACAGGGTGTACTCTGGAATGGAGCTGTGCATTGATGCTCCATCCCTGATCGGGAACGTTATCGATCAGGAACTCTTTCTCCACGAGTAAAACCGTTGCCTTAAAACCTTTTGATACTTGAGCTATTTTCCATCTGGATTCTGCAAACCAAAAGAGAAACTGGCCAGCTGCACAGCTCATTTGCTGATCGTTGAAAATAAAATGTAGTTTCCCACTATGGCAATACAAGTGTACATGATACTTTTTTAAAAGTTTTTGAGTCGCATCATCCATGTGCCGAAGTGATAAGGATAGAACTCTTGGAGCAGGCGTTTGTGTCATTTTTATTATTTGTATTCTAAATTAAGTAATATTTGACATTTACGGCGCCATTAGTGGCATAAATCAGAACTAAACTGGTCGGAAATTTGATGATAACAAAAGATGAAAAAGAAAGATCACTCGGTATTTGATGATTTAAGAAATGGCGAAACAATCACATCATCCCATCCCGGTCGCGACGAACTTAGAAAATCATCCTACGCAACTATTGGCTTATTACAGCAAATGAATAGCAGCGCCGATCCGCTTTTAATCAATGATTTTTTGGCTAAAATTACCGGTAAAAAGATAGATGAAACGGTAGCTGTGTTTCCGCCATTGTACATCAACAACGGAGCAAATTTAAGTATTGGAAAAAATGTTTTCATCAACTTCGACTGCACTTTCCTGACTTTAGGGGGAATCACCATTGAAGATCATGTACTTATAGGCCCCAAAGTAAGTTTGCTTTCTGAAGGACATCCCCTGGCTGCTGCAGAAAGGGATGCATTGTTGCCAGGCAAAATCCACATTAAAAGAAATGCCTGGATAGGTGCTAATGCCATTATTTTGCCAGGCGTAACGGTTGGCGAAAATGCTGTGGTTGCTGCTGGTGCAGTAGTATCAAAAAACGTTGATGACAATACCGTTGTTGGCGGAGTACCGGCAAAGTTTATTAAACAGATTAATGTAGTAGATAATGAAAAAGTTGATCATCCTAAGTTTGATAGCATGCTTTAGTACGCTCCAGCTGCAGGCACAAGTAAAACCTGAAAAAACAGAAAACAACATGAAAAGAGATATTCCAAAAATCAGCGATTTTCCAACGGGAGAAGAAAATACAGGCTTTGCCCAATATTTCACGGGTAAATCTTACCTCGCTCCATTAACCAGCAATAAAGGCCTTAACGTTCCATTGGCAAATGTAACTTTCGAACCTGGATGTAGAAATAACTGGCACAGCCATACCGGCGGGCAGTTGCTCATCGTAATTGGCGGCGAAGGCTTATATCAGGAGCGGGGCAAACCGGCGAGGCATTTAAAGGCGGGTGATATCGTTGAAATCGGGCCAAATGTTGAACATTGGCATGGCGCCACAGCCAACAGTTGGTTTTCTCACCTTGCCACCAATGGTAGCCCGGCTTCCAACGAAAATAAATGGCTGGAGGCTGTTAGTGATGAGGATTATCAGGTTGCTAACAATCAAATTTTGAAATAATGAAAGTCATCAGCTGGAAAGTTGGATTGCTCCTATTGCTCTCCAATATCATGATCCTCAAAACGAAAGCACAAAAAATGGCAACATTAACTAAACAGGAAAAAAGCCTCGCTGGTATTTCTGCTACAACGGCAACAGGTAAGCTAGACTTGCTTAAAGTTCAACTCGTTGAGGGTTTGAAGAATGGACTGACGGTCAATGAAATCAAAGAAACCCTGACGCAATTATACGCTTACTGTGGTTTCCCACGAAGTTTAAATGCTATCAATACGTTTTCTGCCGTATTAACCGATCGCAAAGCGAACAACATTAAAGATGTTGAAGGAGAAAAAATTATCCAGAATACGGTAAAGGATAAGTATGAACAGGGCAGAATGGTTTTAGAACAATTAACTCAAACACCGCAAGCAAAGCCGGCACCTGGTTTTGGAGAATTTGCGCCTCGTATCGACGCTTTTTTGAAAGAGCATTTGTTTGCCGATATTTTTGCCAGTAAGGTGTTGGATTTTCGCCAGCGGGAAATGGTTACCATTAGCGCACTCGCTTCTATGGAGGGCGTAGAAAGCCAACTACAATCTCATATCAAAATGGGCAGAAACTCAGGAATTACAGTTGCCGAGCTGGAAGCACTGAGTGCTGTGGTTCGGCAGCTGGTAAGTACTACGCAGGCGAACACTTTGCTTAAAAATATAGATCGACCGACACTTGCAGTGATCAAGCCCGATATGATGGTTCGTATTTCCGAAATCGAAATATTTCCGGAACATCTGGAGACCTATAAAGCGATCTTAGAGGAAGAAGCGGCGGCATCATTAGCGAAAGAACCGGGTGTGATCGCCATTTTCCCAATGTTGCAAAAGGAGCAGCCCACACAAGTGAGGATTATAGAAATTTATGCCGACAAAGCTGCCTACGAACAACATTTGCTTACCCCTCATTTTAAAGAATATAAAACTTCTACTTTAAAAATGGTGAAAGCATTAAAATTGATCGATATGGAAAGCCTGGATCAGGAAACCATGAAGGCAATATTTAAAAAGTTAGAATAAACCTGCACTATTTTCTGAGATGCTCATAATAAGACGAACCAAACCCTAGTGCTTTTACTACTCTTTTAAATAAATAGGCTACGGACCGTGGTATTCCTTAAATCTGTTCCAAAACAGATTTCGTTGATCTTAGGTGAATATAGGACCTCTTTAATAGAGGATTCTAAAGCAATTATTTTTACTTTTGGTACTAACCCGAATTCTAGTTAGCTTACGTTTAATAGAAGATAAACCGCTGTTAAGAAGCGTAATAGTTAGGAAACCAATTAGGATGACTTGCTTAGAATGTCTTTCTGTTTAATGAATCAATTTTTATTGGATGCCTTAACATTCCTTTATCATGCCTTCATCCTGCCTTAGGGATGCAATAGGGGTGCAGTAGGTCATCATCATGGCATTGGATAGAATCCTGTTACATTAAAAAACCATCGTCTCTAATATGCAAAACTGGACTCAAAACCGCAAAATATACCTAATGAAGTAATGAAAAGGATTTTACAGATTTCTATACTGTCAATGGTAACATTATTTTCATTTAGTAATGATAAAAATGAAAAATTAATAATAACAGCCTAAAAAGGAGAAAACATTAATTACGAAATGTGATTTCATGTATGCAATAAATTTCATTTCGCTAAGTTTATTTGGCCTACTTCAATGGCAAAGGAATCCCTCACAAGATTTTATCACAATTAAAACAACGTGCTGTTGGGTATGAACCAGATACCCTTGGAGAATATTACACATTTTACAAGGGGACTAGGTTTATTCCCTTAAGAAGTTATGTTGAATAGGCCAAGGCAAGAAAATCAAGCCTTCTTGGGAGTTTGGTGTCTGTAGAGGAGGCAGTAGAGAATGGTCAGATCGATAAAGATAAATTCTATCAAGTTGATCACTATTACCTTTTGTTAAGTAGTAGTGAAACTTTTCCAAAAGATTGGCTTATTTCTCCAAATTATTCGTTTTCTATCGAGCTTATCGATACTGTTTTTAAGGGGCAGCATGAACTATTATATAATCAGCATCTTTATGATAATGATCCAAAAAGCCAGTATCATTTGCCAATTTTAGAGAAACTTGATCTAGGCGATGAAACCGTAATAAGCCCTCATTTTATTGATAAAAAGCATGCTGAAGTGCTCATTCATATTTTAGATCAGCACAAAGTCGATCACAATGATTCTCTCGAAAAGGAGATCAAGTTGTTCAAACATTTACTGCATAAGGTGGTTTTATGCGATATTATATCGGTACTAAACAATCATAGCCAATAATGTATTTTTGAAGCAGATAATCAGGATTATAGATGATCTGATAATAAGGAACTTAGCAAAACTGTTCTCATGAAGACGATTTAAGTGCTTAATTTGTTTTACTGTCTCATTTGTGTCTCAACTTTCCAAAAAAGGTATATCTTCATTTCAGAAAACAAAAAAGCCTCAAGAAATTAATCTCAAGGCTGTTTTTTAATCTGTAGCCGTTACTGGACGGATTTCGAATTTTTTCTTATCTGATTTGCAGGAATTAGTGAAAGTTGCTAATTATCTTAAACATTAAAATAAGGTTCGTTTTGCGAGACAAAAACTACAGCTAATAAGTTGTGGCCTATCATACCGTCTGTTTAGTATTAATTTCTTGAGTTTTAAGTAAAAATCTGCTTACATGAGAGTTGCTTCACTTTTATTTTCTGTAGAGTTTAAAGTAATGTTTACAAAAAAAGCAGAAAAAGCTAAATTCCCTGCTTCAAAAACCTATTCCTTATTCAATACTATGGACAATTAACTGCCCGGCTATAATCAGCCTCAGTAAAAGTGTAGGTAAATTTATAAGTTACATCATTTACACGCTCAGCTTTATAGTTTTTAATATTTCTTACGCTATTAAGATCTTCTTCCTTTATATCTATTAAGCACTTAACTTTATTAAAGCTAATTTTTATATTATTGAAATTAGCAAGAGGCGTATTATAATTATTCTCCTGTGATTTTTTTTTACTTATTCTCGCTTGATTTTTAAAAATTGTGGTAGAATTTGGCGCTACATTAAATTCCTCCAAACCTTTTTGGTAAGTAATGCTATAGTTTGTTGTATTCACAAAATGGAATTCCCCCACCATTGTAAAATCTTTTACGCAACCTCCTAAAATAGAGGTAATGCTAATAATTAAGCCAATAATTAAATAGCGTTTCAACATGCTGTTCTGTTCCATTGCTGTGATTGTTTATAATGTTATCTTTCCACTCTCCCCAGGTAGTGGGGCTATTTATGCAGGAGTTTTGAATATCTACAATATTATATCCTTCAACTTCATCTTTAGGAGCACTAAAACCGTAATTGAAACTCCCAGGTGAGTCAATCAGATCCATAACTACATTCCTATAATTATCATTAACAGGAACGTTAAACCCCTTGTAATCTGGATATTCCATTTTAGTAAGATACCATTCCACACCAGTAGCCCAGGACTCTCTAACAGTTGAAGAGCTTAACACAAATGATAAATTTGAATTATCCCAATGGGCAGCGTGAGTCAATTCATGTATGGTTGTAGAATAGCTATCATCTATAGAAGCTAACATGCCGTAAATCTTGATGCTCTCACCTAAATGCCAACTGATTGGAAACATTATACCGCTGGTAGAAGCTGAGTGATCATTAAGCGGTAAAATATGAACCTTAGCTGCCCAAAAACTATTCATAGGCGGCCGGTGTAACCCATCTATATTTTTGTGATAATAGTGATAAGCTGCTCTAAATACTGTTGAGCAAAATTTATCATAACCCGTAAATTCGACATCCCAAGCAGCTTCGATTTTAGGACCACTAATTTCCCTATTCCCATTCATAGGATTTTCACCGTCCATAATTTCATAATCATACCTCTCGAAGTTGAGCCAATAATTTGCCGGTCGGGTAAACCATCCATCAACAGCATAATAGCCATTCGCATCGGTGAAGCCATCGTATGTGGTAAACCAACGGCGGGCCCTAACACGTATGCCTTCTACACCAATAATGCCCTTGATGTCGTCATGTACAGTAACGCGGCCATGAGGTCGCCAATTTTCACCATTGCGATATGGATCGTTTGGTGGATATGGGCCTCCGCCACCTCCGCAGTCATCATATTCTTCAAGCACCTCCTCGTCAATTGGTTCTCCTTCTCCTCCACCTCCGACTTCGCCACCTCCGCACTCAGCAAAATTAGCCAATTCCTGCCCATCCACGCTATACGATGAATTTCCAGGGGCTTTAAGCATTATTGTATTACCATGTTGGTTTTCATTTGGTATATAAAGGTCTTCAAGTTTTTGGTAAGGTACATCTGGCAACCTGTATGCTATAGGTACTGCGGCATATTGGTAAGTAGGTACATCTGGGAGTACTGATGGGTCATGGTAACTTCCCTTGTACTGGGTCTGTTCATTATCAAGTGGAAAAGGATAAATGGTTAAATTGCTATCGACTTTCAATTTATCCATATCGGCTTGGTTCCGAGGAATAAATTTAATATAGTAATGGGTTGCTGTAATGCCTTGCTCGGCAATTTTTAAGCTTTCATTAAGTGTCATTTGCTTATTAATGCCAACGCCTCTTTTGTGCTTAGAATCATTTTCCCTTTTACATACCCTAATTTGTTGTTGCGGCTAAGCTGAGCATCGCCTGCAAGCATACCTGCCAAAGCCTTCCGCATATTGCTAACTGAGTAAGGGTTATAATTTTTATTGGTTGTGGTTAGGGATGGAGGAGCACCGCTAATTGTTTCATTTTTTTTACAGCCTACCATTGCTGCAAAGCATAAAATGCTTAAGAGAGACATTAATTTAATTTTCATGAATTTTTTGTTTTTGTTTAATACTAATAGGAGTAAACATAAATAATTTAATGTGAAAACAAAAGTTGATTTATATTTGATCATATGTCCACAATCGAATATGTAATTAAATACAAAAGTCGTCCAAAAATTATTTTTTATTACTTTTTTTCAAGTTTCCTTATTTCCTAGTTTTTTGGGGCAGGTCGCTGTTTGTCGGTGGCAATCTTAGTACTCCTCACGTAAAACAAAGTACAATAGGTCAAATATCTTGTTAGTATGGAGCAGCAAAATATTCATTTTGTGATACAATTTTTCTTTTTGCCGTCATTGGTGCAATAGAACTTACAGATGAAAAAAAGATATACAATAGGGGATGAATACTTTCGTTTTGTGAGACAACTATTTAGTTTTTCCCATGGTGTTTTATTTATAAAATAACCTACAATCTCATGGTTGCTTTGGTTGCAAAATTTAGGTAATGAGCTTTAATTGGAGATTTCGCTAGGAGTGATCAACTCATTTCGGAATTTAAGGTCAGTTTGTTTCGGTCTAGACTGACCACTCCAATAAACTAATATTTAATATGCTAAAGATGAGTTATGTGTTTTCTTGGACTGGTCAGTCCGCTACGGAATTACACGGTCAATGAAGCCGAAATCTCCACCTGAAGGTATTGTCTGCATCAATTTACTGCTATCTAATGGCAACAGCTTGAATAAAACTGCCGCAATTTTTATTTAGTTTTATTCTAAATAATAGTTATGTTTGCGAAAATTTAATCCAAACTCTTCGTTATGAATCTTTTTACCTTGCCGGACAAAACAGTCCAAACATCCATATTCAAATACTTCAGCGTCATTGTTTTTCTTCTGGTTTCTGCTTCCATGAGCGCTCATGCGCAATTATCTGCTCTTGTTGGAACGGTAAAGACTTCCGATGGAAGAGCAGCGGTTGCCGTAACGATCGCCATTTCACCTTTGAATCGATCTACTCAAACCAATGAAAAAGGGGAATTCAGATTCAACAGGCTTCCTGCAGGAAATTATACGGTCACTGCAAAATCTGTTGGTTTACAGGTCCAGGTTAAGGAAACAACTGTAATATCTGGTCAGAATACTACACTAATCTTTACGCTGACTGAAACTTCGGGACAACTTGAATCCGTAAATATAATGTCTTTTAAAACCAATAAGTTCGCCAATAAAAAATCAGACTATGTTGCCAGAATGCCTTTGGATAACCTGGAGAATCCTCAGGTTTACACATCGGTAGGTAAAGAACTGATTGCTGAACAGGTTATTGTAGATTTCAAGGAATCATTGAGAAATGTACCTGGTATTGCACCTAATAATAATCCCGCAGGAGGAACAGGTGCTACTATCCGCGGCTTCAATGCGACTACAACGGTTAGAAATGGTTTAGCAGTACAGTCTTACCAAACTGATCCCATCAATCTCGAAAGGGTTGAAGTAATCAAGGGTCCATCGGCAACCTTGTTTGGTTCAAGTATCGTTAGTTTTGGTGGACTAATCAACCAGGTAACCAAAAAACCTTTTGATAGTCTGGCGGGTGAAGTAGGAGTGACGCTTGGTAGTTATGAACTGAGCAGGCTAACTGCTGATATTAATACCCCATTAAATAAAGATAAAACAGCGCTCTTGCGGATAAATGCAGCAGCACATCGTGAAAATTCATTTCAAAATTTCGGGTATAAGCGCATGTATACCTTTGCACCAAGTTTTGCCTATAAGGTGAGTGATCGCTTATCTTTCCTTTTTGAAGGAGAATTCAATCAGACCAACCGTTCAACGGTGGCATACTACCAGAATCTGGGCAAAACGAGTTACAAAAACTTCAGGGACATTCCAATAGGTTTTGAGACCTCTCTTGGCGGAGCAGACATTAATGCTTCTTTAAAATCAACAAATATATTCGCCGAAGGGAAATATAAGATTTCAGAGGAATGGACTTCAACTACCAGTATCGCCTATGGAGAAAACCAGATAGATCACAGTAGCCAGATATATCCGCAGTGGGTTTCAGATAATATATTTGACCGTTCAATATTTAATTATGGTCCCCGGATTTTTACTTCATTAAATGGTCAGCAAAACTTCAATGGTGATTTTAAGCTTGCAGGAATGAGAAACCGCTTATTGGCGGGGGTGAATTTCTATACATTCAGAAGTTCCTTAAGATTCACCAACCTTGGTGTATATGATAGAATCAACCTGAACACTTCTCAAGTGATTCCGGGACTAAATTCTGAAAAACTAAGTGCTTTAATAGCCACTTCAACCAGTCAGACCAACACCACGAACAAACAGGGCTCGTACAGCGCCTATGCATCTGATGTGTTGAGCATTACAGACCGGTTAAATGCCATGTTGAGCCTTCGTGTGGACCGTTTTGAAAACGCAGCACCAATCTCCAACGGGATAAAGGCAACCACAGGGTCCTTTAACCAGACAGCTTTCTCTCCAAAACTTGGCTTGAGTTATCAGCTTGTGAAAGATCAATTGTCATTATTTGGAAACTATATGAACGGTTTCCAGAACAACGGTCCGGTAACGCAGCCAACTGGAACGATAGATATCCTGAAACCTCGCCAGGCTAACCAGTGGGAAGGCGGCGTGAAATTAGAAGCCTTCGGTAAAAAACTGAATGCAACATTAAGTTATTACGACATCAAAATCTCTAACGATACCCGCTTGGTCAACGGCATCACTATTCAGGATGCAACTTCAAAAAGTAAGGGATTTGAGGCTGAAGTAATTGCTAACCCGGTTTCAGGATTAAATATCGTCGCAGGTTATGCCAAAAACAGTTACCGCATCATCAATGCAGGTGCGAACGTAGGCAACTACCAGGCGCAAACACCGACAGATTATGCCAACCTCTGGGTGAGCTATAAATTCACCGGACAAACCCTCAAAAACATCGGACTTGGATTTGGTGGCAATTATGTGTCTGAGAACTTTTTTGATGCAGAAAACACCATTGTTATTCCACAATATACGGTAATCAATGCGTCTGTATTTTATGATCAGCCCAAATGGAGATTAAGCATTAAGGCCAACAACATCTCTAATGAAAAATATTGGACCAATTACGGCATCCCGGAAACCTTGAGGCAGTATTTGGCGAACATCAGTTTTAAGTTTTAATTTATGCTGCATTCAGCGCAGCCGCTTAACCGTTGGCTGCGCTAATTTATTTCCCATGCTTACAACCAAACAAAATATAACCAAAAAATCAAAAAAGTCAACCTTCAGAAAAATTTCTGAATGGCTACACCTCTGGCTTGGACTAACTTCGGGAGTTATCGTCTTTATTGTCTGCCTGACTGGAGGCATCTGGACCTGGAGGTATGAAACCTGGTATTTTACAGAACCCTATCAGCGGGTTACTGCCCTTGACAAGCCTTATTTGATTCCTTCAGAAATAGAAAAAAAGGTTCAGGACTATTTCGATAAAAAAGGGTTGAAAGATGCTGAAATCACAGGTATTAATTATGGAAAACCTGGAAAATCGGCGCTGATTTTTTATCATCCGGATTCATTAAAGTTTGCCCAGTTATATGTTAATCCATATACCGCAGAGATTTTACAGGATAAATCCGAAGCGGCTACGGCGGAAAAGTTTTTCATCTTCATCCGGGCTGGCCACCGCTTCCTTTGGCTTCCGCAAAAAATTGGCAGCCCGATAGTGGGTGCTGCCTGTATCATATTCGTGATAACTATGATTACCGGGCTCATCTGGTGGTTTCCGCTCAAATGGACAAAGAAAACAAGGGAGAAAAGTTTCAAGGTAAAATGGTCTGCCAGCTGGAAGCGCTTAAATATCGATTTACATAATGTTTTCGGCTTTTATTCATTGCTTTTCGTTATGCTGCTGACCATAACGGGGATTATGTTCACTTTTCGATGGTTTGAACATGGTGTCTTCCGCACTCTTACCTGGAAGGCACCGGCAGAAAAATCATATGATCCACCAACATCGGACACCATCACTACTGTAGATACTCATTCGGTAAATATTGAAGATAAAATATGGGAGAGGATGCATCAGAAATACGGAGACCGCTATGGTAAAATTTCTATCGATTTTCCCGAAAAATCAAATGATTCCTATCAGGTGATGGCCCAGTTCGGGGACGGAACGCTTATTTACAATAATGCTGTACATTATTTTGACAAAATCTCAGGCAAGGAATTATTGAGTAAAGGTGAACGAGCCAGGCCTTATAGTAGCTTGTCCTTAGGCGAAAAGATCTACCGGATGGACTTCGATATTCATACCGGACAAATCCTCGGTTTGCCAACTAAAATAATTGCGTTCATAGCCTGTATTATTGGGGCAAGTCTTCCAATAACTGGTTTTATTATCTGGTATAACAGGAAATGGGGTAAGAGAAACAAGAAAGTATATAGAAAGAGTCAAGTTGATGGGGCCGAATAAATTGAATTTGTTCTTACCAGAATTATTTGTTCATTTTTTAAAGATTTTTTCTTTGCCGTATTTGGTGCAGGTAACCTTACAGCTGAAAGAACAATATAGTAGGAGGAATACCTTAGTATTGTAAGAGTCCACTATTTAATCTTTGATGTAATAAGCTATTAGATATTAAATATGAATGACTTATTTTAACTGGGGTGGATTCCTTCGTTTTTTGAGACTATTATGGAGTTCTATGTTCTGCGTGATCTGTCGGTTCTGTGTTATTGTTTGAGAAAAGATTTATAGCTTGATAGTATCTCAAAATATAAACTTAGTGAAAACCGTATTTACAATCAAGTAGCCAACCTTGTAAAGTTTTACTTTTATTGCATTGCTTTGTTAAGTGCTATTATTGCTGGACGGTAGTCTTCACGGTCCAATATAAACTGTATGTTTACCTTACGTAGTGCAAATCCCGCGCTTTTGATATTAATCCCATTTTCAGTCAAGGCAGAAGCACTTTTTGCAAGCAGGCCAGGTTGGTCTATATTGGAGCCAAGTAAACAGACAATCGCAACCTTTTCATATATGACTTTTTCAAACTCACGTTGGAGATCTGTGATCAGGTTTTTTCGGAAATCTTTTTCCCATATCAAAACTGAAATACTATTTGCACTGGTCGTCTTAAAAGTATATGAAATATTATGGGCGGCGAAAATATGCATCGCCTTTAAATCGCTGCCTACGCTTCCAACCATTAAAGCATCATATATGTCAATAAGCAGAAGTTTCTCTGCTCCGGTAATCATTTCTATGCGCTTTTTCTCACAAAGGTAAGACTTGGTTATAAGCGTTCCTTCATGGGCTGGATCAAATGTGTTTTTAATTCGAAGTGAAATCCCTTTCATTTCGAGTGGCTTGGAAGCAGAAGGATGGATTGCCTCCATGCCTACATCAGCCAGTTGATCGGCAATGTCGTAATTGGTAAAGCCAACCGGGCTACAGTTTTCTTTGCCAACGATAGCAGGATCGGCAGTTGACAGATGATATTCCTTATGGATGATGGCTTCATCGGGGCGCAGGATTTCTGCGATTTTGCTAAAGGTTACTTCAGAATATCCCCGGTCAAACTCCCTCATAATCCCTTCTGTTCCTTTAGTATAACCGGTAACAATGCAGATGGTCCGTGCTAGTGGTACCTCTTTAAATGCTTTTTTGATTCGCTGATCAATGGTGATTGAAGCATGGTCATCAAAACCTCCAAGATCCATCCGGTGAACACTAAGCCCGCGGTTTGCCAAGATATTGCTCAAAACGAAAGCAGAATGACTCTCACCAACGGAGGCAAGTATTTCCCTGGCTGCCAGCAAAATCCCGCTTTTGCTTACATACCCAGAGGAGAGGATGTTGACAAGATTATCCAGGTATTCAGCTGCTTTTTTGACATGGTTTTCAATAAAAAAATCTGCTGCCTGCAGATCCAATCCAATCTGGACATAACGAAGATTAATTGATTTGAGCTTGGATACCAAAGACTGCATCGGTCCGGCAAAATCCTGGTGTTTAGTTATCTTGTGATATATCCCAGGTGCTCCTGTTTTTTTGTTTTCCAAAAGCAAATCGGTAACACCTGAAAAAGCAGAAACGACAAATACCCGATTATAAAGTTCATCACCGCTCTTTCCATAAAACATGATATTTTCAATTACCTCATATAGTGCGGACATCGAGGTTCCGCCGATTTTTTCTACGCTTAACATTAGATTGCTTTTTCATCACCTATACCATTGTCATGCCAATACAAACCAAATTACAGTTGTTCCAAAGGCATAACAGCTAAAAATAGCCTTGATTTGGTATGCAACGGAGAAATAGTTTACTAAAACCCACGTGTTTTTTTTCTGCCGTTGCCACTGATCTTTTATGCACTATTGTTTACACAGCCAAAATGAAATTGACCCTTTCATTTTGAAAGGGTTTGGCATTAAGGGTTTCCAGTCACAGAAAATAAAAGTATCCGCTCATTTGCGCTAAAACCCTTTTTCAAGTCGGGCACTGATTTAAGGCACCACCTTTGTAATTGGCCTGTAATGAAATTTTAAGATAATGGATAACCAAATTATTTTTATACGAATCGCAGATGAGCGAGATACCAAATTTATACCCGAAATCATCGCCGAAACTGAGCGGTCTGCTATAGCGAGGGGTTCGGGAATTGCTAAAAGAACACCTTCTTCTGTAGAAGAGAAAATTCTTGCGGGAAAGTCAGTCATAGCGGTAACCAGTAGCGATCAGTGGGTTGGCTTTTCTTATTTAGAGACTTGGGAACAAGGCAGGTTTGTTTCGAATTCCGGCCTGATTGTCGCGCCTAAATTCAGGAATTCAGGAGTAGCAAAATCCATAAAGAACCGGATATTCAAACTCTCCAGGAGGCTATACCCGGAAGCGAAAATTTTTAGTATCACTTCAGGGCCTGCTATTATGCGCATGAATGCCAAGCTAGGCTTTCTGCCTGTAAGTTTCGCTGAGATTACCCATGATGAGCATTTCTGGGAAGGCTGTAAGAGCTGCGTTAATTACGATATTTTAAAAAGGAAGGAAAAATGCAACTGCCTTTGTACCGCAATGCTCTTTGATCCGGAATACCTCATTGACGCACAGCCGTTAATTTACCTTAACACAGAAATCTATCAGGAAGTTTCTTATTCTTAAAAACCAATTAATCCATGTACAACATCATCAGAAAAACAACTGCCGGAGCACCGGACCTGAACCAAATTTATCAGCATTCGCTTCAACTGCTTTCAACCCTTATCTCAACGCCTTCTTTCAGCAGCGATGAAATGCTGACTGCCGATGCTATTGAGTCCTTTTTAAACCTAAGTGGTGTCAATACCTTTAGAAAATATAACAATGTCTGGTGCTACAACAAGCATATGGATGCCGAAAAGCCTACCATTTTGCTAAACTCACACCATGATACAGTGCAGCCCAATGGTCAATACACTAGAGATCCATTTAATCCAGCCATAGAAGATGAGAAGATTTTTGGCCTTGGCAGTAACGATGCAGGTGGCTCTCTGGTTTCATTGATAGCTGCTTTTTTATATTTCTTTGAGCGCGATGACTTACCTTTTAATCTATGTCTGGCAGCGACTGCTGAAGAGGAGACCTCGGGGGAATTGGGTATCCGTTCGATACTTGGTGATCTGAAAGATATTTCGTTCGCAATAGTAGGTGAACCAACAGGGATGCAGATGGCCATTGCCGAAAAAGGGTCAATGGTCTTAGACTGCGTAGCCAAAGGCCGCTGTGGGCATGCAGCCAGGGAAGAGGGTGACAATGCCATTTATCATGCACTGAAAGACATAGAATGGTTCCGGACTTTCCAGTTCCCGATTATGGATGGTCAGCCACAACCCGTAAAAATGAGCGTAACTGAAATTAGGGCTGGTATTCAGCATAATATCATCCCAGCCGAGTGTCATTTCACGGTAGACATCCGTTATGATCATAATTACAACGAAAGGGAATTGATCAATATGATAATAAACCATACATCTAGTTATTTCAAGATTCGCCCCAATGTGTTGAAACCATCATTCATTGATTTGACCCATCCGATAGTAGTATCCGGATGCTCTCTGGGAAGAGCGACTTATCTTTCCCCGACAAGCTCAGACCAGGGCTGGCTGGATGTGCCCTCAATAAAGATGGGTCCGGGAAACTCTGCGCGCTCTCATACAGCTGATGAGTACATTGGTATTGATGAAATTGAAGAGGGTATCAATATTTACATTGCCATTCTTGAATCGCTGGATTTAACTCATCATAAAAACGTTCTCAGATTCGAGAAAGTGACGGATATCAATCCTGGATAAAGGAAGATTTTCCATTCCATCTTCATATCGAAAACGAACATTATATTTACCACATGGAAAAAACTGTCCTCATCATAGATGATGAGCCAAAAATACTTGGTCTGTTGTCCAGGATAATAGAACTTGAAGGCTTTAAAGTTCTTCAGGCTGATACTGGGAAAACAGGATTGAAAATCGTGAAATCCAGAGAGGTACATGTCGTCATAAGTGATGTTAAGTTGCCTGACATTAACGGTGTAGAACTGGTTTTAGCAATCAAAAAGCTAAAGCCTTTTATCGAGGTGATCAATCTCACGGCTTTTGGTACGATTTCCGACGGTGTTCAGGCCATGCGAAACGGCGCTTTTGATTATATTGTAAAAGGGGATGACAATGATAAAATCATTCCCCTACTGCATAAGGCTATTGACAAGGTGAAGCTCCAGATCCGTGTTTACGAACTGGAAAGGCAAGTTGGAAAAAAACATAGTTTTGATGAAATTATCGGTAGTTCCCCGTCAATAACTAATGCTATTGATATGGCAAAAAAAGTAGCCAATTCCGATGCTACTGTGCTCCTTCTTGGAGAAACAGGTACGGGAAAGGAGGTTTTTGCGCAGGCGATCCATCATGAAAGTCCCAGGAAGCTAAAGCCTTTTGTCGCACTGAACTGTAGCGGATTTAATCCTGAACTTCTTGAGAGTGAACTATTTGGATACAAGGAGGGTGCGTTTACCGGAGCTGCACGTGACAAAAAAGGGCTATTGGAAGAAGCTAACGAGGGAACACTATTTTTGGATGAAATAGGTGAGATGAACATAGATCTTCAGGCCAAACTTTTACGGGTACTGGAAAACCAGAGTTTCATCAAGATAGGAGATACCAAAACCAGCAAAGTTGATGTAAGAATCATTGCAGCGACCAATCGAGGTTTAAAGGAGGAGGCTGAAAAAGGTACTTTCCGGTCAGATCTTTATTACCGTCTGTCGGTGTTCTCACTAGAACTTCCCTCACTTGGTCAAAGGAGGGCAGATATTGTGCCTATTGCAAAACATTTTCTTAATTTATTTGCAGCTAAGGTAAACCGGGCAGAGATGGTAATGGATAAAGAGTTTATAACCCTACTTACCAATCATGCCTGGAAGGGAAACATCAGAGAACTTAAGAACATCATTGAGCGGGTAGTCATTCTTGCCGACGGCAATTTGATTACCGCCGATCTTTTGCCCTTTGAGTTCCATGATCTTGATGGTGCAAACGGGGGGCTGAGCATGGCGGCAGTAGAGCGTCAGCATATCAAAAAAATCTTGATGCACACTGGCGGAAACAAGACCGAGGCGTCCAGGGTTCTGGGAATTGGGCTTACGACCCTTTATCGTAAGCTCGAGGAATACGGATTAAACTAATTTTTCCATAATGAAAATGACCCTTCCATTTTGGAAGGGTTTTTTTTTGAGAAAATATTTCAAAAGTAATTTACTTTCGTTTAATTATTTGACTTTCAGCGTTTTATGCGTTTATTAATTATTTGTGGTACGGGAGTTGAATAAGGGCTTATCAAAAGCAACATATTATGACTATACTATTTATCATCATCCTTCTTTTGCTCTGCTGGGCAGCTTACAAATCAATCGACTGGTTCGAAAAAATCTAAAACTATGATAGCACTATTTATTATCGCAATTGCCGTATTCATCTACATGATTTACGTGCTGATTAAACCCGAAAAATTTTAATCCTGTCTCCCGCTTGGGACCATTAACAAATTAAGAAATGAACACTGAATTAACCGGCATTATTGCCACATTCCTGCTCACCCTGGTTATCGCCATTCCTTTAGGGATGTACCTGGCCAAGGTTTTTGCAGGGGAAAAAGTCTGGACAGATTTTTTAAAACCTCTTGAATCCGGGATCTATAAGTTATCTGGAATAAACATCAAAGAGCAAATGAACTGGAAACAACAGATGAAAGCATTGATGACTATCAATTTATTATGGTTAGTCTATGGTTTCTTTGTGCTTATCTTCCAGGACAAGCTCCCCTTTAACCCAGATGGAAATCCTGGAATGACTCCTGATCTTGCTTTCAATACCATTATCAGCTTTGTTGCTAACTGTAACCTGCAACATTATTCAGGCGAAAGTGGCGTAAGTTACCTTAGCCAGCAATATGTGTTGATGTTTTTGCAATTTGTGAGTGCAGCAACAGGTATAGCAGCAGCAATTGTGTTATTTAAAGCATTCAGGGATAAAACAACTACAGAACTTGGAAATTTTTGGGAATTTTTTGTAAAAGCAATTACTCGCTTGCTTTTGCCCTTATCTATTGTAGTTGCATTGATCCTAACATTTAACGGTACACCATCAAGTTATGAAGGTAAAGACCAGTTTATATCCATGCAGGGAGATACAGTAAATGTTTCCCGTGGACCTGCTGCACAGATGATTGCCATAAAACACTTGGGTACAAATGGTGGAGGCTACTTTGGTGTGAATTCGGCCCATCCTTTTGAAAATCCAAGCTACTTTACCAATATGGTAGAGTTGATTGCGCAGGTCATCATTCCAATTGCCATGGTCATTGCCTTTGGCTTTTTCATAAGAAGGAAAAAACTTGGCTGGACTATTTTTGGGGTAATGACCATTGGCCTTTTCATGTTGCTTATTCCAATGCTCAGCTCAGAGCTTGGCGGAAGTCCGGCATTAGCTAAAATGGGTATTTCCCAAACAACAGGGGCTATGGAAGGGAAGGAAGTACGTTTCGGGCCAGCTGCATCTGCATACTGGGCTACTGTAACGACCATTATTTCTACAGGTTCGGTGAACAGCATGCATGATAGTACCATGCCAATGTCCGGTACATGGCAGCTATTGGGCATGATGATTAATTCCTTTTACGGGGGATGTGGAGTTGGTCTGCTGAATTACTTTATTTACTTAATTGTAGCGGTTTTTATTTCAGGACTAATGGTTGGTAGAACACCAGAGTTTTTAGGGCATAAGGTAGAAGCCAGGGAAATTAAGATAGCTGCTATTATTACTTTACTGAGTCCATTTTTAATTTTGGCCGGAACAGCCATTGCAAGCTATGTTTTTACGAATTATGGAGATGCGGGCTGGGCAGTTCAGCCTAAAAACTGGCTAAATAATCCAGGTTTTCATGGATTTTCAGAGATGCTTTATGAGGTAACCTCATCGAATGCGAATAACGGATCTGGTTTTGAAGGACTTGGAGATAACAACATTTTCTGGAACCTGTTAACAGGTGTTATTATTTTCCTTGGTCGTTTTCTTCCCATTATTGGTCCTATAGCTATCGCCGGATTGCTTGGCGCTAAAAAATTCATCCCTGAATCAGCCGGTACACTTAGAACAGATACGAAGACCTTTGCACTGATGACCTTTGCTGTTATTATCGTGCTGAATGCACTTTCTTATTTTCCTGCATTGGCCCTGGGCCCAATAGCGGAATATTTTACCATGCTTAAATAGATATATAAATGAAACCCAATAATAAACTGTTCGAACCTGCCTTGGTGCAGACCGCACTAAAACAATCCTTCATTAAGCTAGATCCCAGGGTAATGGTCCGTAATCCGGTGATGTTTACCGTAGAGATCGGAACCCTAGTAATGGCTTATGTTACCATATATTCTTTCAGCCATAGCGGACAGGGATCTCCCTTATACAATTTCTTTATCTTTTTAGTTTTATTGCTGACCGTACTGTTCGCGAACTTTGCTGAAGCCATTGCAGAGGCAAGAGGTAAGGCACAGGCTGACAGTCTGCGCAAGACCAGGGAAGAAACACCTGCAAAAGTGCTTCTGGCAAACGGAAGCATTGAGATCCGTTCATCTAATATGCTTAAGAAAGGTGATGTGTTTGTCTGTGAAACAGGAGATACCATCCCAACTGACGGAGAAATTATCGAAGGTATTGCAACCATTGATGAATCGGCCATTACAGGGGAATCTGCTCCGGTAATCCGCGAATCGGGTGGTGATAAATCATCCGTTACCGGTGGTACAAAAGTCTTATCAGATGAGATAAAAGTGCAGGTAAGTACTGCACCTGGCGAAAGCTTTTTAGATAAAATGATTGCTTTGGTAGAAGGTGCATCACGTCAAAAAACTCCTAATGAGATTGCTTTGACAATTCTACTAGCAAGCTTTACTCTAGTATTTATCATTGTATGCGTAACCTTAAAACCTTTCGCAGATTATGCAAATACTCCAATTACCATTGCAGCTTTAATTTCGCTTTTCGTTTGTTTAATTCCTACAACAATAGGTGGTTTGTTATCTGCTATTGGCATAGCCGGTATGGATAGGGCTTTAAGAGCAAACGTAATTACCAAATCGGGTAAAGCAGTTGAAACTGCAGGTGATATCGATGTACTGCTATTGGACAAAACCGGAACGATTACTATTGGTAACCGTAAGGCTACCAATTTTTACCCAACAGAGGGAGTAGATGAAAAAACATTTACTGATGCCTGTGTCTTGAGTTCACTGGCCGATGAAACCCCTGAGGGAAAATCGATCATCGAACTTGCAGGTGAGAAGGGTTTCAGAACAAGCGGAACCCCTGAAGGTTCAACTTTTATCAAGTTTACGGCTGAAACCCGTTCTAGCGGACTGGATACAGCTGATGGTAGAAGAATCAGAAAAGGTGCTTTCGATTCAATCAGGAACATAGTTGAGAAAGCGGGTAACATTTTTCCTTCTGATATAGAAAACCATGTGAAAACTATTGCAACAAATGGTGGAACACCGTTAGTTGTTTCTGAAAATGAAAAAGCGCTTGGTGTAATCGAACTTCAGGATATTATTAAACCAGGTATCAGCGAACGCTTTGAACGGCTTAGAAAAATGGGTGTTAAAACGGTAATGGTAACTGGTGATAACCCTTTGACGGCTAAGTATATTGCTGAAAAGGCGGGTGTTGATGATTTTATCGCCGAGGCAAAGCCTGAGGATAAGATGAACTACATCAAGGATGAGCAAGCCCTTGGTAAGCTGGTTGCGATGATGGGTGACGGTACAAACGATGCGCCGGCTTTAGCTCAGGCAGATGTTGGTGTAGCCATGAATAGTGGAACACAAGCGGCAAAGGAGGCAGGAAACATGGTCGATTTAGATAACGACCCAACCAAATTAATTGAGATTGTAGAAATCGGGAAACAGCTGTTAATCACCCGTGGAACGCTGACTACCTTTTCGATTGCCAATGACGTTGCGAAGTATTTTGCTATAGTTCCTGCCTTATTTATCGCTTCAATCCCTGCGTTGCAGAGCTTAAATATTATGGGACTGCATTCTCCGGAATCGGCGATCATGTCGGCGGTCATCTTCAATGCGATTATTATCCCGATCCTGATTCCGTTAGCACTTAAAGGTGTTGCCTATAAGCCAATCGGTGCGACCGCACTCTTGCGCAGGAATCTGTTCATATATGGTATAGGTGGGGTGGTTGCTCCATTTATAGGCATCAAAATTATTGATTTATTAGTAGGCTTATTCGTATAGGCCTTAAATTAAAATAAAATGAAAAAGTATATTATTCAATCCATCCGCTTAACAGTTGTCTTAATTGTATTGTTATGCGTTGTTTATCCCATTAGTGTTGCCTTTATGGGTAAAATGTCCAAAGGAAACGGCGGGGGTGAGAAAATCATCAAAAACGGCAAAACAGTGGGATACGCATTACTTGGCCAGTCTTTTACCAAACCGGAATATTTCTGGGGAAGGCCATCTGCAGCTGGCTATAATGCGGCCGGTTCAGCGGGTTCAAATAAAGGACCTTCTAATCCGGATTATTTAAAGGATGTACAGTCTCGTATCGATACCTTATTGAAATACAACCCTGGGATTAAAAAATCCGATATCCCCGCCGATATGGTTACTGCATCAGGAAGCGGGCTTGACCCGAATATTTCTGAAGCCGGCGCCGCCATCCAGGTGGCAAGGGTGGCCAAAGCCAGGAAAATAGACGAGCAAAAAGTGAAAGAACTGGTTGCCATGAATACCCTTAAGCCCTTTATGGGACTTTTCGGACCATCATCGGTAAATGTACTGAAACTCAACCTGGCCCTTGATGAACTATAAAAAACTGACCATCCTGCTGCCTGCTTTTAAAGCGTTTGCCAAAACAGTCAAGTAGGCAGCATCACCGGTCAATCTGATAACACCCTAAAATTAACAACAACAAAGTTTTTGGGGCCCGTAAAAAAAGAGCACGGGGCTCAAGGGCTTTGCCCTAAAAAGCACATTTTCAATTTTTATGAAACCGTCATAATTTTTCATACCGCGTTGTGGGATGAACAAATTCGATGGCTTCATTACCGTTAAATTATTCAAAAAGATGAAAAAATTATTATTACTAGCCGCTGCAGTTTCAACAGTATTCTTAGCCAAAGCGCAGGAAGAACCAAAGATCAAGGTAACCGGATACCTGGAAGCCTATTATGGATATGACTTTAACAAACCGGCAGATCATAACCGCCCTGGCTTTATCTATTCACATAACCGCGCAAACGAAGTGAACTTAAATCTTGGTTTTATCAAAGCGGCTTACGATAGCGGTAATATCCGTGCAAACCTGGCTGTGATGGCAGGGACATACGCAAACGCCAACCTTACGGCCGAACCAGGAGTGTTGAAAAACGTCTTCGAAGCCAATGCGGGTGTAAAGCTTTCTAAATCTGAAAATCTTTGGATTGATGCGGGTATCTTTTCATCACATATAGGCTTCGAGAGCGCCATATCTAAGGACTGCTGGGTACTTACCAGAAACATTTCTTCCGAGAATACGCCTTACTATGAGTCTGGTGCAAAAATTACATATGGTACAAAGGATGGTAAATTTACAGCAGTCGCACTATATCTGAATGGATGGCAGCGAATTACACGCCAGAATGGCAATGATAAACCTGCAGGAGGCTTGCAGCTGACTTGGAAGCCTACGGATAAAATTACGGTAAATTACAGTAATTTCCTTGGAAGCGAAGGCGCTGACACGGTTAGGGTAAACCGCTTCTATCATAACGTTTATGGTATCTTTCAGCTTACCGATAAGTTCGGCGTAACACTAGGTTTCGATTACGGAACCCAGCAAAAAATAAAAGGAAGTAATGACAAAAATGAAGTGATCTCACCAGTAGCTATCCTGCAATATAAGTTTGCGCCAAAATGGGCTGTTGCGGGTAGGTTCGAATATTATGAAGATAAAAATGGCGTATTTATAGCAACAGGAACTCCAAATGGATTTAAAACAAAGGGTTATTCTTTAAACCTTGATTATTCTCCAATTCCAAACGCTGTTGTTCGTTTAGAAGGAAAAGCATATGACAGCAAAGATAAAATATTTGTCAGAGATGCCGGTGCGGTTAATGCCAATGCAGCATTAACTGCCAGCATAGCCGTTTCATTTTAATAAAGCTCATTTATCCACCCGGAAACATTTTTCGGGTGGTCAATTTAAAAGATTATGCATCCTTACATAGAAATCATATACTGCTTAATTTTGATCACCCTAGGTGTGATTTTAATTAAAAGGCTTAGGGTAGTTAAGAACAGGAAAAATATAAACTTTTACAGGACATTTGCCGCTAGGAAATATTGCGAGCTCATGTCCAGAAAATTAACCATCCGGTTAATTATTACGGTATTTGTACTAAGCCTGGTCGTAACCAGTTTTATACTAATCGAAAAGGGTATCATGAGTGTGGTTTGGAATTATTAGACGATAATGGAAGAGCAACAAAAGGAAGAATCGGTAAAACATTTTCTCGATCTAGTTAAAAAGTCGAGGCGTGGAAAGCTGAAAGTGTATATTGGCATGAGTGCCGGTGTTGGCAAAACGTACAGGATGCTCCAGGAAGCACACGCTTTGCTTCGTAATGGTATCGATATCTGCATTGGATATGTAGAGACCCATAACCGGGCGGAGACCCATGCTCTTGTTGGCGGTCTTCCTGAAGTCAAGAGGCGAAAGATATTTTATCGTGGTAAGGAACTCGAAGAAATGGACCTTCAGGGTATCATCAATCGTCATCCTGAGATTGTCATTGTTGATGAACTTGCCCATACGAATGCGGAAGGTAGTAAAAACAGCAAACGCTGGCAGGACGTTTTTGATTTGCTGGAAGCCGGGATCAGTGTTATCTCCGCCGTCAATATTCAACATTTGGAGAGTATTAATGAGGAGATAGAACAGATTACGGGTATAGCGGTGACCGAGCGCATACCGGATAAGATTTTGGAGCTCGCCGATGAAATCGTAAATATTGACCTTACAGCTGATGAGCTGGTAACCAGGCTGAAAGAGGGAAAGATCTATGATAAGAGTAAGATCGAACGAGCACTTGGAAATTTTTTCCAGTCCGATAAAATCCTTCAGTTGCGCGAACTGGCCCTCAAAGAGGTCGTACACCAGGTAGAACGGAAAATCCAGACCGAAATCCCCAAATCCATTAAACTTAGACCTGAACGCTTTCTGGCCTGTATATCTTCCAATGCTGAAACAGCAGGTGTGGTAATCAGGAAAACAGCCCGCCTGGCATCCTATTACCGTTCTCCTTGGATTGTGCTGTATGTACAGAGTGATAGTGAAAGCTTAGAACGCATAAAACTAGACAAGCAAAGGCACCTGATCAATAATTTCAAGCTTGCTACTGAACTCGGGGCGGAAGTTATTAAAATCAAAAGTAATCAGGTTACACGTGCCATCATTGATCTGGCTACCGAAAAGGAGGTTACAACCATCTGTATCGGGAAGCCTCACCTGAATATCTTTCAAGTCATTCTTCGAACGGCAGTCTTCAACGGACTGTTGAAAAATCTTGCTATGAAGGATATCGATCTGGTCATTCTATCTTAATTCTTATCATATATACAAACAAATAGTCATCATGAAAGTAAAGACTAAACTCCGCCTTGGCTTCGGCTTCCTTTTTATATTAGTGCTCTCTTTTGGACTAATTGCCATTTTTTTTCTCAATGAGCTCTCTGATAAATCCAAGGTAATTCTCAAGGATAATTATAAAACCTTAAAATATATCGCCGCAATGCGTGGTGTGTTGGACAACAACAGCCTCCCATTGCAAAATGCTGAAAAAGCAGTTTTCGCTAAGAACCTGAAAATGGAACAGGAAAATATTACAGAACCCGGGGAGCGGGATGCTGTAGAACGTCTTCATCTGGGTTTTGATAAGATTTCAAATGCAAGATCCGCAGAGGGACAGGAAAGTTTTCTAAGGGAAACGAGAACAGCTCTGCAGCAAATAGAAGATCTGAATATGAAAGCCATATATGAAAAGAACGGTTTGGCTACAGCAGCTTCCGAGCGAGCGAACATCTATATCGGCATAGCTGCAACAGTTTGTTTTATGATTCTATTTACTTTTATTGTAAATTTTCCTGGCTTTGTTGCCAATCCGCTTGCCGAATTCAGCAAGGCCATCCGGGAAATCAGCAGAGGAAATTATAAGCAGCGCCTGCATTTTAATAATAACGATGAATTCAGTGAACTTGCTTCCTCGTTCAACAGCATGGCAAAAAAGCTTAACGAATGGGAGAATAGCAATCTCTCGAAACTCAAATCGGAAAAGCTGCGCATTGAGGCCATTATTGCCCAGATGCAGGATGCTATTATTGGTCTTAATGAAAAAGGCGAGGTTCTCTTTCTAAATACTCTAGCTTCAAAACTGATTAATCTGGATGCCGAAAAGACCGTTGGTCAAAACGTGTCACAGCTTATCGAAAAAAATCAGCTGCTTAAACGTATCTTGAGTCCTCAGACAGATACCAAGCCATTAAAGATATTCGCCGATGATAAGGAAAGTTATTTTCAGCTCGAAAACAGAGAAATTGTTATACCCAATTTCGAGGTACAAGCAGGTGATACGCTCGTTGAATCCTCTAAATCAGCGGGTAGCGTTTACGTTTTGAAAAACATTACCCAATTTAAAGAACTTGACGAGGCTAAGACCAACTTTATTGCTACTGTCTCCCATGAACTAAAAACTCCGCTATCATCGATAAAGATGAGCCTGAAGCTTTTAAAGGATGAAAGAGTCGGAGGAATGAACGACGAACAAAAAGAATTACTCGAACATATTCGGGAAGATTCCGATAGATTACTTAAGATAACCAGTGAGCTATTGGACCTCTCCCAGGCCGAAACTGGCAATCTCAAGCTTAGCTTTGCGATCACCAAACCACTTGAAATCGTAAATTATGCGATTGATGCGGTAAGTTTTCAGGCGGAACAGAAGCATATTAGGCTCGAGGTGAACTGTGATGAAAACCTTTCAAAAGTGAATGCCGACATCCAGAAAACCGCCTGGGTGCTGGTAAACTTTCTTTCCAATGCGCTGCGATATAGCTCGGAAAAATCAAGGGTTATTCTTGATGTCGTTCAGCTGTCCGGTCAGGTCCGGTTTTCTGTACGGGATTTTGGAAAGGGCATTGACGAAAAGTACCAAAAAAGGCTTTTCGACAGGTACTTTCAGGTGCCTACGGACGGGCAAAACAAGTCGGGATCAGGCTTAGGCCTCGCCATTTCCAAGGATTTTATCGAAGCGGAAAAGGGCAGGATCTGGGTCGAAAGCGCAATCGGAGAAGGGAGCAGCTTCTTTTTTACGCTACCCAATGCATAGGAAAAAGAGCTAATACATTCTCCTTTTAAAAATTTCTAAAGAGATGTGCCTTTTTACATGGTCATCTCTTTTTCTCTTTTCAATATTTTTCCAAAACGGTAATAATCCTTCTATTTTGAAAGGGATAAGTATTGATAAACTTTATTCCTGAATGAATAAATCTCGCTTTATGGTCTATAATGGCCCTTTTTTTTATGTAGAAGATACTCTGGGCATCCACTTTGATAATAATGGATCAAGTAAGCAATGAAAATTAAGAGTATGGCAAACAACGAAAATCATGAAAAAATAATCGTAAAAAGAAACAGCGCCGGCAGTTTTCGACACCTGTATGAATGGGTAAGGGTTTATCTTTCTCCTTTTAAAACAGTCAAAAAACCTGTTAGCAATAAAATTCATGGAAAGCTTGCACATAAGGAAAACCTTGTCGAAGACCGGAAGGGCAGGCCCACTTTTTATATTTCCTATACAGGATTATAACTAAAACTAAAAAATATGGAAACCTATATGATTATAAATCCCGCTCCCATCAAAACTCCTGAAGAACTGGGACATCAGGCTATCGAACTCTTAAAAACACTGATCGCTACGCCATCGCCCAGTGGGGAAGAAAAACATGCTTCAGACTTTATTGAAAATTTTCTCAGTGAATACTATGCCATCAGGACGATCAGAAAATTCAACAACATCTGGTGTTACAATAAGTGCTTTGATCTTAAAAGGCCAACGGTCCTGCTGACCTCGCACATTGATACCATATACCCACATGATAACTGGACCAGGGACCCGTTTATAGCATCAATATATGAGGGAAAAATTTACGGACTCGGAAGCAATGATTCCGGAGCTTCGCTGGTCGCTCTTTTGTCGGCATTTTTATATTTTTATGACTGGAAGGGCCTGCCGTTCAATCTTTGTCTAGCGGTAACCGCAGAGGAGCAGAATTCTGGAAAAAACGGTCTGCGATCCATTCTTTCTGATCTGATGCCAATATCCTTTGCCATATTGGGGGAGCCTACAGATATGGATATGGCCATCGAGGAAATGGGCGCTATAGTGTTAGACTGTACATCCGGCGGAATATCCGCACACGCGATCTCAAGTGACGCAGATAATCCCATTTACCGGGCAATGAAGGATATTGCATGGTTTTCGAGCTTTCAATTCCCAGTCCATGGTTCTGACCATCAAGCAGTGAAGATGACCGTGACAGAAATAAGTGGCGGAGTAAGGCACAACATTGTGCCAGGTGAATGCTCCTTTACCGTGGATATTCGTTTTGATCACCACTACAGTGAAAAAGAAATTATGAACATTATCCGCAACCACACTTTCTGCGAGACATCGATTCGGACAAATCTGGTTACTCCCTCAGCCATTGACCTAAACCATCCATTGGTCATTTCGGGAAAACAGATTGGCAGAAATACCTTTTTTTCACCAACCAGCTCGGAGCGGAGCCTATTGCATATGCCCTCTTTAAAAATGGGTCCGGGTTCTGCTTCCAGATCGTTAATGAATGATGAATATGTCTATTTATCAGAGGTTACCGAAGGAACCGCTCTGTACATAAAGCTGCTGGAATCCCTGAGCGCGATTTTTAATCATCACCCAGAAAATCGTAATACTGGCTATGAAGGAAAAACTGAGCCGGAACTAAGTACGTAGAAATCATGAAGAGCAAAAATAATGTTGTTTTCAGATATTCCTCATTCATATCGCAGTATCTCATCAATTACCAAAATGAAAAATACCACCCCATTTTGATATGGATTGCTAGGTTATTGTTTTTTGCGCATGAGAAAGAAAATGTCTTTTAAAGAGGCACCGATGCCTTTATCTGACCTTTGAAATTTTGGGGCATTTCCTTTGCTGAAGGTATCTATAAATTAAAACCAATATTATGTTTCTCATTATCCTAGGATTCCTTATTGTTGTAACAAGTATTATTTCCGCAAAAGGTGATACGCCTCTCACCCGCTACAGAAGGCTCATCAGAATAACAGGTGTTGTCGTTATCCTGCTGGGGGCGTCGCTTTCCATGTTTAAGGTTATTCCCGCGGGTCAGGTCGGGGTAAAAACACTTTACGAAGGTTGACAACGATGTGCTCTTCAGCGGGCTTAATATAGTGAATCGCCTGGTTGAGGTCACTACCTTTGATGTCAAGACCCAGAACTATACCATGTCGGCGGTGCATGATGAAGGTAATAAAGCGGGGGATGATGCCATCCGTATACTGACCTCGGACGGTCTCGAAGTTACAATCGACCTTTCTGTTCTCTTCAGTGTGACACCCAAAGACGCACCAAGAATCTTAAAAGAAATCGGAGATGATTACCTTGACAAAATTGTCCGCCCCATTGCCCGTACTGCTATCCGGGACAATGCCGTTTCTTATGAAGCTGTGGCCCTGTATTCTACCAAAAGACAGGAATTCCAGAGCAAAATCTTTTCTGCAATTGATCAGAGTTTTGCCAAGCGAGGGCTAAAGCTTGAGCAGCTTTTGGTCAGAAACGTTACGCTTCCCGAATCTGTCCGCAAAGCAATCGAATCTAAAATCAATGCTGAACAGGATGCCCAGAAGATGCAATTTGTACTGCAAAAGGAAAAACAGTTGGCTGAGCGTAAGCGTATCGAAGCGCAGGGTATAGCTGATTATCAGCGAATCCTTTCTACAGGCCTCAGCGACAAACAGCTCCAGTATGAATCCATTCTCGCCCAGAAAGAAATCGCACTATCAACAAATGCCAAAATAATTATCATGGGTAACGCAAAAAACCCTATAATTCTGGGAGGAAATTAGAAAATAGATATCCTCCTTCTATGGGAGGAGGATATTGGATTCATGCTGTTGAACTTCCAAGTTTTTCGCGAATGATTTTCTCCAGTCTGGCCAACTGATTTGCAATTTTTAAATAGCTATCAGTATTAAGTTTTTGGGCATGCCTGCGAGCTATTAATCCATCGAGGTAATTTATGTCTCTAGTGATCTCGAGATGCGATTTTACCAGATTTTTATCCAGTATCACATCTGCCCACATCTCTGCATATTCCTGAATAATCCTGCTAAGAATTTTTTGCTCATTCCGTTGATCCGCATTTCCCATATTGAATTTAATGTGTGAGGCCTGCTCTCGGCTATTGACATTCAGTACCCATTCCGAGTTTAAAGCACTTAGCGTTATGGCCACAACATCCTTTTTATAGCAGCTTTTTTTTAAGTTATCGAAGATAAACTTCATCTACAATTCAATCATGCTGTGACCGGGGCAGTTTTCTTATGCCTGCAAAAAAGGCACAGCCGATAATGACCACAATTAGGGATATTGTTGAATAAATCACTGTCAGCGCATCAATTTTTAACATGCGGATAGGGACGCCTACAAGGATGACTGTTGCATAAAAAATTACTAAGTAATGAAAAGGTTTGACCTTACCGAGCCTGATCAGCAAACTTCTTTTTTCGATAATATTATAAGATCGTTTCATGTTCTCTATTTGCGATCATTTTACCAAAATCATTCCGATAACTTTATCTTCCTGCAAGCCGCTTATAATCAGGCGTTTATTTTTTATTCTAAATTTATATGCTGTGTGAATCCATTCATAATGGGGTGGTAATTTTCAAGTTGGGTGTGTCAGATTGGATAAACCAACCTAAATTGACTCCTCATCGCCGAAACAACTCTATTATGAAGTGCTAATTATCAATGCATTATTAAGTGATCAAAAGTTGGAGTAAGGGGCCAAGTATTTTGATTTTTTCCAATGCTCATATTTAGTAAAAATTAAATATAAGAGGGATGGTTTTTTGACACATATTTCTCTATGGTATAATTGATGCACATAGTTACTGCTGAAAGAAAGATACATAGTAGGAGGAGATGGATACGTTCGTTTTTTGAGATAAAATATTTGAAGAAGTTTCTAAGGCATAATAAAATACTAATCGAATCTCAATACTTCGCTATCATCAAAATTGCTTAAGAAGCATTTAACGCAAGAGATATCGATAGATTCTTTAAACTCATGCTTACCTTAATGCCCATACGAATACAACAAATTCATTTGATAAATCACAAGCTTTTAAAAGGGACTAACAGAATATGATTGAAATTTGTTAATAAATAATGATAGTATAGCTTCAGTCTTCAACCCGAATAAAGAAGTTTTGAAACTTCTTTGAAGAACTATAATCGCTTCAATACTAAACTGCATCCACTCAATTCTCATTAAAAGACGTTAGATTCTCAGTGTCAATTGTCAAAGTCATAATGCTAAGCTACTTTCGCTAAACACTTAAATTTTATTATATGAAACACATATTATTAACTTCAGTTTTTGCATTCTTTTTTGGTTCACAGATGGCCAGAGCAAATATTTTTAATTTAGGAACAGGCGAATTATTAATCTTAATTGTTATCTGTATTTTTGTTTTTTTAATCTTAGTAGGCTTTATTTTTTTATGTTTATATCTAATTAAACGCACCAAATCTATAAAACATGAACAATAAGGTGATCTTCGGCTTAGTTTTTATCTTTAATTACGGAATCCAGGTTTGTTGTGCAGGTTTCTTAAATATGGGGTCTTCAGAATTAATTGCTCTTTTAATTGTTGGAATATTATTTTTCGCGTTTTTTTTTGGGATTTTCTTCTTAATCTACTTTTTGATTAAGAAAAGTAGAGATCACCAATCAGCCATAATTGCCAGTTCCGTAGCCATTAATTTCTCCCAGCCTGATCATTATCAAACGAAATGTGTGGAAGAAAATGAAGAAAAAACAATAATTAAAGCAACTGCTAATATTGCGTTACCCCAACATAATGAAACCCGATATGTTGATCCACAAGACGTCGTGAGGTGCGAAGCTGATAACAATTATACAAATTTTATTTTAATAGGTGACGAAAAATTACTCATTTCAAAATCATTAAAGGAATACACAGATTTGTTAAAACCTTTCGGGTTTGTTCGGTCTCATCAAAGCCATTTGGTAAATCCAAAATTTGTTAAAAGCTGGTTAAAAGAAGATGGAGGGACACTGTTGATGAAAAACGGAGATAAAATTCCGGTTTCAAAACCTAATAGAGATGCAGTCAAGATTATCTTAGGAAAATAGCTTTACTCACTCTGTATAATATCAACCGAAGTGATAAGCTAGTGACATGCACAATGGTAAATTTAAACAATTTCTCTGCTGCGCTTTGTTGCAGTCGAAATAATAACTGGTAATATCCGGCAAGAAATATTAATGGACAATATAACCTCAGAGATTCAAAAATTTAGTTAAACAAAAATTCACACACCAGGTTTAGAAATTTTTCAATTTTAACGGTGAAGCACAGGGTTGATACAAGTTGATTCTATAAATCTAGATAGCAGAAAATATTTAAAAGATGCAAAAAATCATTCGTTTTGTGAGACAAGTCTCCCCTGTTAACGTTCAAAGACGCTAACATTGACCTAAATTATTGTAAATTTCCGGTTAGTGTATTTACTACAATTTCTTACACTGAAACATATTTTATGTTAAAATCATCTGATAACTCTTGTAATATACTTTCAAATCCTGCTGTTAATTTGTGATCAGGGTCTAATCCTATATTAAGTCTGATCTGCCTATTGTCAGCTAGATTCAAATAAAATGTTTTTTTAGGCCAGTTACGTGCAAAAATGAAGTCGGACTTCAAAATACTACAACTTCTCATCAAAGTATCGGTTGAAATTTTGACTTCCGATAAAATACCAATCTTCCTGATAGTTCTTTCGCTTTTGCTTACAATAATTTTGTAAAGACTTTTCAGGAACATCATGACAGATATTACAATGAATATTACCGAAAAAACTATTATCGGAAAGTTAAAAATGAAGTCGTTTAAATAGAAGAATATGCCTGAGAAAACTAAACAATTAAAAAATAATAATAAAGAAATTAACCTTAATTGAATGTTCGGATTGAAAACATATGTCACCTCGTTTCCCACCAATCTAATACTTGAATAAGTGCCAAAATTGCTTATAACTCTTCTTTGTGATATTTGACCTTCAGTTTGCAATCTTAATTTAAAATGTTTTTGATTTGTAAAGATCCTATTTTCTTACTTTAGATTTATTTATTTAAACAATTTTTCTTCTCCCAAAATCGTTATACGGACATTCATGTTCCAAGTCTGGATATCGGCAAATCTGGTTACCGCAAAAGCTTTTCTTCCTCAAGGTTTAGGAAAGGCCCGTTTTTCGTAGTCATTCCTTTTTAATTGAGAAAGAAAATACTTTCTTTACTAACTGGCTTGTTAATCCGAAGACAAATGGGTTGCTAGATTTTTCCACCCTTTTTGAGGCCGGCTATAATTATACTGGAATAGTTAGTGTCTCCTGCAATTGGCAGATCTATGGTACAGGTAGTCATATCCTTGCTCCATTTGACTACAGGTTGCCCGGTTTTGTTTAGCGTATTAATAGTGATGGCAATTTTATTGGCAGTTGGTCTCCATCCCAATGCTACCCCAACGCCTCTTTCAGGATTCAGGAACTCTCCTATGGTAGTCAAGGTTGTCATACCAAGTTCGTAGCTGTTATCTGTTAATTTAACACCATTTGCGTTTAAAGTGATATGCAATTTGCCAGAAATTTTTGCAATTTCTTTAGCACATGCCGCTTTTTGCTCAGCTGTTGTATTCACTGCTGTTTTTTCTGCTGTATTTAATATATCGGTACCATAAACTTTATCAAAATACTTTCCTAAATATGAACTTAAATAGGAAAAGGTTGAAATGTCATAAGAGCGCTTATCAGACATAATCCGGGTAAACATTTCCGATGGACCATTGATTGTGACACTCTCCTGGATCACCTTGGCCCTCGCCCAATTGTATTTTTGTTCCAGTGTTTCGACGATATCAGAAGTTTTCTGTGCCATTGTATAAAAAGGAGTGGCTAAGCAAAAGATAGCGCAAAATAAAAATAGTCTCATTCTTTAATTTTTTTAGATGATGATTTAATATATAGTATGGAACCTGAAAAAAAATCACGTAGACCTATATTCTTTGTGAGTTTCAATTTGGGTCGCCATTGATAACAGCTTATTTAACTAATCGTTTGCTGATATTTAACTTCTTTTGATTTTATTTTCTGGTCTACGGTAGTTATATGGTTTGTTTAATAAGGATGCTGTTAACTTCCGCTACAAAGCTGTCCACTTTTTTTGTGCCAAAGAAACTTGATAAAACTAATACATCTTCTTTCTGCTTGTCTGGTCTTAAAAAATATACCTGTACATCGGTTCCCGAATAAATCATATAGTTCGTTTTTTGAGACATAATACCTAAAACAACAATCCGTGATTACCGAATCAGCTGCCCACACTTCACTTCTTAATTCAATAATCTGTTTTTAACTTCCAGGCATCTTAATGATGGTCTACAGGAGTCAAGATCTTGGAATAGATTTCGGCATAATGATTTATCCAAGATTAATCATTATTTTTCAATATGAAAATATTATATGTCATTATTCTGCTATCACTCAATGGTGTTAAATTTGGTTTTGGACAAACCAAAATGATTGTGGAAGATGAAGTGTGGGAAGCTTTTACTTTGCAAGAATTTTCAAGTAAAATATCAAAAGTTGATGATTTGCCGAAAGATATTCAACGACGTATGAAGGCGATAATAGCTGAAGTATTTTGGGACCTAAAGGATTCAATCCGGTTCTTCGGGGCACAGGTCATTGACGTTAAATCTGCAGTAAAGCATGTCAATCGGCCTAGTATATTAATGAGTGAGCGAAAACCGCTTATTCCAAAATATGAACTTTCCTTCTCCTTACAAGACACAACGATTGGGATTATTCGATATTATGTTTTGATCCATTTAGATGATTATGGACAAATCCTCGATCTAAACTGGCCAATCGGATATGGTGGAAGCAAACGAAATCTTTTAGATAGAAGATTAATTTATGAATTTGCCTCAAGGGAGGTAACAAAACGTGGATTTTCTTACGATAACTATTCGGTAATATTTAAATACAATGAGGAATATGCTCAATTATTTTGGACATTTAATTTCTTTAAAAATAATAATGAAGAAGGTGGCTACACTGTAACGATTCCTTGGAGTGAATTGAAAATAATTGAATCCTCAAGTGAACAATAAGACAGATAATTGCTTTCTATAACAACTCCGATAAATTGCTGGGCAAAGTATAATTTTCAGAAGTCGATGATGCAAGACCCATTGAGATATAATAGTTCATCATCGCTATTCTGATTTTAGATGGTTTTTCAACTTATCGTAAGTAGCATCTAGTAAAGACAACTTAAATAAAATTATAACAGTGAATTATATCTTCCTTTTGTGAAACGGAATTTGTAGTATTGGTTTTTTTAAGCATAATAGAATGAAAATTATTTGTAAGTTTAAGATAATGACATCAGGGGAATTTGGTAATTGCAAAGACAATATCAATTCCGCTTAACTTAGAATCTCTTACTAATGCTTTCATGGTAAATAAATTAAACGCGAAGATTTGGATTGTGTTTCTCTTTTGTGTTAGGGTTTGTTACGCCCAGAATGGGCTTTCTGATTCAGTTAACAAATTAATCATTCCGATTGACTCAAATCAATCCGGGGGGTACACATATCCAACCGATTTCCTTTTTAAAACACTCGATGGAAATAAGGTCTACGCCATTGGTGAGGCGACCCACGGTACACGAAATTTTATCGATTTTCGATTTTCGCTGATCAAGACCTTAGTCTTGGAACACAACTACAAAGTAATAGTTACCGAAACAGATTTCTCCAGTACCTTAATGTTAAATGATTATATCGTTAATGGGAACGGTTCGCCAAAGGATGCATTAAAGCTGATAGGGTATTGGATGTACAACAATTCGGATTTTTTGAATGTAGTCGAATGGCTTAAGACGTATAACGACTCCAAGGGGCCTGGTGATAAAGTTCATTTTTATGGCTGCGATATGACTGCCCCGGCAATAATCGGATCGGTAATCCGTGGGGAATATAGGTTTAAGAATGCTGCGTTGAATGATGAAATGCTAGGTGCACTTAAGCAATTGAGAGTCCCGACTTCAAAGTCATTCACGAAAGATGAAGGAGACCTTTTTAATGGTATAGGTGTTAAAATCGACCAAGAGATTGCTTCACAACCCACCAATAGTGTCTCTAGGATTTCCTTAAATTCCATTTTGCAACTAATTAAATATCGCGCACTCGGTCCAGGAAAACTAAGGGCTGAATTAAGAGACAAAATGATGTACGAAAACATTAACAGCATCATGGCCCTTCAGCCTAATGCGAAGGTGATATTCTTGGCACATAACATGCACATCTCGAAAAAATTAATGCTTGCAGGTCAGCAACCGGTAGGGCAATTGTTATCCAAGTCACTAGGCAAAAAATATTACGCCCTAGGCCTTCTGTTTTATGAAGGAGAGTTCCTTGCTAACGACAGAATTAATTCGGGCTTCAAGGTTTTCAATGTCAAACAGGACGATCCAGTTTTTTTTGAACAGAGAATTATCTCTTCCAAAAATGATGCTTATTTAGACTTTAATACCCTTCCCTACGATAGAGCGATTATAAATTTTCTTTCAAAAAAAGTCAAGACAAGACAGGTGGGTGCTACATTTAGCAATTCAAAGGCCGACCTAGAAAATACCTCAATCGAAACCCGCCCCAGCGAATCATTCGACGGAGTAGTAATATTCAAAAAAACCTACCCAATCAAACAGCCCTTCAAATGGAACGATTAAACGAAGTAAATGTAAGCCTTGACTTAAGGACAAAGGTTGAACAATCGATAGTTAATTATTTCTTCTGAAGTGTTTTTGCGTGAACATGCAGGGCAAAGAAATAGCCCAATTAAGTATTTTCTAGAAAATGTTTATTTTTATTCCTTTACCCCGTCCTAAGTTTATAATTCACCACTTTTCATCAATGCTTCTGATATCCTGCTGAACCGGTGCAGTTTGTGTCGAAATGAAAAAAACTGTTTTCAGTGAGGTGCAACTTATTACTACACTAACCATTGTTTATTTCATTCAATAGGTTTTGTATATCCAAATTAGCGTTATTTAAATATCGGTTTCGTTGCTTTTCTCCATTACCACTAAATGAAACTGATTTTTTGATCAGTATATCCATCCAGGAATTTATACTGCTGCAAAAATCATTGTTTTGGGTTTTAAGATAATTGAATGTATTGAAACGGTTAAAGCTTATCAGACTTCCATCACCTTCTACAAGATAGCAAATGCTACCTAAAACATCATTGGCATACCAGCGGAATTTATGATCAGGATTTGGTGTTTTTCTTGAATTTAAAGAATAGGATTTTATATCTTCCAAACAAGATCTTAGTTGTTCTAAGATTGTTTCAGCAAAACAGGCTTTTAGATGACCAGCCTCATATGCATAGCGGATTTGCTCAATAGTACCATGAATAGTATCTTTCGACCATATTTCTGTACTCGGAATTTCTAAATATAATTTATTCAATTTCTGGGTTATATCCCTAATTTCTTCGCTCAGCTCAAAATTATGCAAATCTTCTTTTGGGATATCCATGCTGTCGGCCCAAAAAAACAGTTTAAATGCTGTTAATTCATCGTATTTAAAAAAATAAAACAGGGGAATGTCGTCAGTAGTAACCTTAATTTGCTTTTGTTTTAAACGATGTATTGCCACCAAATCCTCATATAAACTATGTAAGTAAGCATACATTGGGTTTTTTTGTGAATCTATTTGTGGTGAAAGAAATGTAATAAATTCAGTATCATTCGATTGATAATGATAGTTAAACTTCAACTCATCGCACAAAAGCGTTAACTGCTGTAAACTAAGTGAGCTCGTACCCTTGATTTTTTTATAGGACTCATTTAAACTTATATTTAATACTTGCGCTACGATTTGTGGAAAATTAAAGTGTGTAGGTAAAGTAGATTTTAAACTTTTAAAAAAAGACTCTTGTGAGTTGTACATACATGAATTGATGAAACGCTAAAATTATATGAAGTATGCTGCTAAAAATTGGGTTAAATATTATCCTTTGATGTGATTATTCCAATTTTGTTTAATCTAAAATAATTGTATTCATTACATTTTATCCTCGCAAATTAAACTAATCCAATTTAATTATTTTTTTAAACTTTTAGATTAAAAAATTGATAATCAATACTTAATAGGGATGCTTCTCGATTTTTTTTATTTTTTACATTGCAACGTGCTTTGTTAAATTAAATACATATTAACCATAACTACCCATGAAAACCCAAATATTGTACCTATTGCTAATTGTAGCAATGGCAATAAGCTCCTGTAAAAAAGATAAAGATGATGGATTAACTCCTGAAACGCAAACCGGTGCAAATACTTTTTCCTGTAAAATTAATGGAGGAATATTCATTCCTGTAAAAGAACTATTTGGACCAACACCTCTGTATTCTCAAATTGATGTTTATAACGGAATAAAGACACTTGGAATAAGTGCAAGTAATCCGAATACATACATAAAAAACATGCATTTTAATATTTACGATTTCAAAGGAGAAGGAGAGTATCGCGTTGATATAACTAAAGATACATATATAGATTGCTATATAAATGTACCATCTCCAAATCTAGAAAAATCAGAAAGCGGTATTATTCGAATCACAAAGTATCAAGGAAAAATTGTATCAGGAACATTTGAGTTTAATGTTAAGCATGAAGGGGCAAATATTGCAGTTAGCTCTGGCCGCTTTGATATTACATTACGCTAAATCTCAAAATTTGTAAACATCATTCATAAGCTTTCATTTAAAAAAACAACTATTATGAAAAAAACATCTTTATTAATTCTCTCTTTTATTTTTTGTTTATTTAAAGCGAATGCTCAAGTTGATGAATTTAAGCATACTGCTGATAGTCTTTTCCAGCATTTAGACAAGACAGGAATAAGTACCGGTGTACTTTATGACAGGGTATTTCCTTATGCAGCGCTTAATAATTTCAATCTAATTACCCCTGATACGAGCTCTATGTGGCATTTCAAACAGGCATATAGCGAGTATTATCGATCTGCTTACAATCCATCGCCTTCCTGGTTGACTGTGAATCAATTAAAGGAAAAGGCTATAATGGCACAACTTTAGCAAAAAGTACCAATAGCTTTGGGCGACTTTCAGTTTAATGTAATTGATACTAATTCAATAGAAATCGGCTTAATTAGCTTAAATCCCACCGACAGTTTATATTATGATGTTAACGGACGCTCTAGACATCCATTTAATATTACAAACACTTTTGTAGGGGCTGCCTTGGTTGATAGTGTACTGATGGGATCAGTAGATTACAAATTTTCCCCAGAATTTATTTTTAATTACAGCAACAGAACCTTGACCAATTTATCTGTAGATTTTGGCGATGGAAATGGTTTACAGAGTGTTAGCTTAAATAGTGATAAGTCGATTTATTATAGTACTACTGGCTATGTTCACTTAAAGTTTATCGCAACATTTTCTGATAATACAACAATAACGACATTTTCTTCTCTAAAAATTTTTGGAGAACAATCAAATCAAAACCAAATGCGAAACTTGAATAGTTGTAATACCCCGACTACATTTGATATTTGGAGTAAACTTAGTTTTCAGGGTTATGATGAAAGTAATGCGACAAAAGGTAAGGGAGATGTTACCATTTATCATTCTAAAATAAATAATTGCGATGGGATTATTAGAAAGCCCATTATTATAATTGATGGTTTTGATCCAGGAGATGGGCAAAAAGGTTATCAATTATATGATACTTATCTAAACAATCCTAATAAAGGATTACTAGGAGATAGTTTACGCAATCGAGGTTATGATTTATTTATTTTAAATTTTCCTACTTATCAAATCAATGGACACAGCAGAGACGGCGGTGCAGATTACATTGAAAGGAATGCCCGAGTTTTAATGGCTTTGATAGATTCGGTAAATCTTATGAAACAAGGCAATGAGAAAATGGTAATCATCGGTCCAAGTATGGGTGGCTTAATTAGCCGCTATGCTTTAACTTATATGGAACAAAACAATATGTTACATAATACAAGGTTGTGGATCTCATTTGATTCGCCGCACCTTGGTGCTAATATACCAATAGGTGACCAATATTGGCTTGATTTTTACGGCGAAGCTACCCAGAATGAAAATATTCTTGTGAACAGAGATAAAAAAATCGGCTCAACTGCTGCGAAGCAAATGCTTGTTTCACATTATTTGAATAATGGTAATCCTCATAGCTTCCGAAATACATTTATGAATACCTTAAATGCGCTAGGATTTCCCAATGGCGATGCCAACCAACCATTTCGTAAAATATCGCTAATCGATGGAAGTTTAGGTGGAACTGAAATAAATATTGCAGGGGATAAGGCCTTTACTTTTGATGTTCACAGATGGCATGATATAGATTTGTGGCTTTTTAAAGTGCGTTATAAAACTTATACCGTAGCTTCGTCGAGAGTGTATTTTACAGGGAGTTATGGTACTAGTAATGTCGTTTTTGATGGTTGGTACAAATTCAAAAGTAGAATTAATTATTCAAATACTGCTATTTATACTTCGGGGTTTGACGTAGCACCCGGGGGAATTTTTGATACCCAACAACAAATAGCAGAGAATGGAGATGGACAATTAATACATGCCTTGGGCAAACAGCCACATGGAGGCATTAGATTTAAAACTAGCTTTTATTCTGTGATACCAAACCATAGCTTCATCAACACTAAAAGTGCTTTAGCTTATAATGGCTCAAACCAAAACTTATCAGAAAACATTAGTGAACGGAGCTTGGTTTGTACTGGTGAAACACCATTTGATAGCTACTTTGGTGATTTTAATTCAAATAGAGAACATGTAGAACTTTGGTCTCCTGCTGTCGATTATATTTTAAAAGAGATAGACGCAATCCCACAGCTACCATTAATAAAATCGAATTTATCAATTAGTGGGCAAACATCTTTTTGTACAAGTGCATCTTATACAATACCAAACTTGCCATCAGGTACAATGGTAACTTGGACCGCTAATAATCCCAGTTACGTAATTTTATCAACTTCAGGAAGCCAAAATGAAACTGTACAAGTCACAAATGCAGTATTTAGCGCAGCGGTAATTTTAACTGCTGAAATCAAAACAAATTGTAGCAGAGTTGTTTTAACTAAACAAATAATTTTCGGTCCTCCGGTCGGAGGCTATATTACATTTTCTAATGCTGGCGCCCCAGCGGGCAATCCTGTAAGTTTACAGCCATGTGAGCGCAGTAATTCAGGAACATTTTATTTTACAGATAACTATGGTAATACTTTCAATTCATATGATAATCCTGGTTATGAATTTGAGATTATATCTACTGTAAATTGTGATTTTTATCCTGATAGATATTTTGACTTTGCCTTTGATATTGCCCCATCATTTTCAGGTGGCACAGCTACCGTTGTAGTCAAAGTTAAGAATAATTGCGGGTGGAGCGATCCGTAAACTGTTGATTTGATCGTGCCAACATGTTACGGTGGTAATAGGTTTGCTGTTTATCCTAATCCAGCAAATACAGAAGTAAAAATTTCGTTCGACCAAGATCTGAACTCAAAGTCAGCAAATAAATCTATTGCCAGTACAAATTATTTTAGTGTAAAACTTTTCGATGATAAAGGTAAATTGATAAAAGGTGGGCAAAAGGGGGTAGATAGTAGCTCAGTTGTATTAGGGACATCCGATCTTCCAAATGGCACATACTTTCTTCATATTTTAAAAGATAAGGCAGTTATCAAAAAGCAGATTATTGTACAACATTAATAAATTACGCCTCATGGAGATGGCAACTTTGCTATCTCCATTTAACTCAACTGCTTTATGAACACATTTCAAAGTTACGTCTTAACGGTATTTTGCGGCTTTATTATTTCAACCGCAGATGCACAATTAATAGAACAACCAAATGTACCAACATCTAAGCTAGCTGTACCATTTTTATTGCTTTCTACAGATGCCATATCATCAGGTATGGGCGAGTCTGGCTCTGCCTTGCTCTCGAGCAGCACTACGGCTGAACTCAATACAGCAAAGGCAAACTTTTTGGTCGAAAAATTTGGAATGAACCTGACATATACGCCTTGGTTGAGGAAATTAGTAAGTGATAGAAAACTCATGTTTGTTGGCGGCTTTTATAAGGTTGCACCAGAATTTACATTAACAGCATCTCTAAATTACCTTTCTTACGGACAAACTGATTTAATAGATATTAATCAAATTAGTTTGGGTACCATACAGCCAGTAGAATATGTGGGTACTTTAGGTATTTCAAAAAGTTTCGGATCAAAATTCTCTTTGGGAATGAAATTGAAGATTATACGTTCTAATCTTTACACCGGATCTGATTCTTTTGTTTTCATACAATCTGGTACTGCTTATGGCGTCGATCTATCATCTTATCACATTTTTCCCATCAATTCATTTTCGGGCAATTCAACGATTGCCTTTGCTATAAACGTTGAAAATATTGGTCCCAAAATCTCATACTTTAACCAGTTTGACCAAAAATCATATTTACCAACTAATCTAAAAATTGGCACAGCTTTTAAAACGATAACCTCTTCTGAAAGCGAAATTGGTATTGCTTTAGATTTTAATAAATTATTGGTGCCACAATATCAGTTAAAATCTGATGAGAGTGTGTTTGAAAGTATTGTTTCATCATTTGATGGCAAAAGTGGCTCTAGCATTAGCGATGTAAGTGTCTCTATGGGTGCTGAATATATTTATAATAAAGCTGTTTCTTTTAGATTAGGTTATAATCTGCAAGGCGATAAACGATTATTGGGTAGCTTTTTTTCGGCTGGTGTGGGTGCAACACTAAAAAAAGTTAGTTTAAACATGGCTTATATAACTGGCAATCCACAACGGTCATTTTTGAGCAATACGTTGAGATTCACTTTGGGTTATTCTTTCCCAAGCGCTCTGTAACGCGAGGTAATCATCCGTTACGACATCAACAAAAGAAATTATTTATTAGGAAGTTATTCTCATGCGGCATAATTCTGATCTCGGAAACGCTTCGTTTTTTGAGACAAGAATCAACAGAAAAATTCTCTTTGAACAATTTACCTTTGACGTCACCTCGCTGCGCTCGGTCCAGAATTCTACTTTGAAATGGTCTGAATTTTGGGAAGTGCACAAATCTGCGAGTTAATAACACACCTACATGAAGACTTCATGGACACCTTGTAAGTTATACAGGACTTAATTTATATCCTATTCTGATCGTTCGATATAAGGATGATCACCTTCCGCAGGAATATCATTCTGCTGTTCATGTAAGGATGTATTCAAAGAACTAATAATTTGATCCTTAAATCCTTCTAATTCGGCGTTTGATGATAAGAAATTGGCCAATTTTTGCAAAGCTTCTCTGCTTCCAGCGATTTGTATGTTCATAAATTTAAAGTGACAAATTTTACGCCAAACTAGGCGTATAATCCTAAATCTGTCATACATTATCTGATAATTAGTATCCTATAATCGATTTAGCTCATTGTATTTATTCTAATTAATATAAGATTGAAATTTACAACAGTTATTATTTTGGATCAATAAATAAGATCTACGATTTGCTTATGGGAAAAATATTCATTTTTTTAGACGAAAAATATAATTACAAACCCCTCAACCTATCAAAAATCGACCGTTATTTGGTAATTTCAGTTTTATGAAAGCCATCATAGTTATTAATGGTTCTTTTATTATTTATTCTATAATTTAGGTAATATAAATTTTTGGTGGGTTAGGCATATATCAAGTACCTTTATATTTCTGAAGTTAACTTACTAATGTTACAAAAAATATGACCCAGAATAGGAATATTTCATTTGATAAACTTTTCTATAAAGTTGCGACAAATCAATTTTCCCTCGAATATTTAGAAGAAGTACAATCTTTTTATCCTGAATATTTAGAAGATGATTCTGATGAGATTAAATTTAAGTGTGAAGATTTAATTAGTGCCATATATTTTATGAACGGCATGTCTGACAAATCGCTTGAGATAGACTTAGAACTGCTTAAAAGGTATCGGATTGAAAGGTGTGATACGTTACTTCTGAGGACAGCAAAGACAAGTGCAGAATTGAAACGGACAGATGATGTTTTCACTTATATAGTTCGTTTCTTAAAAGACACACACAAAGATGACGATTGGTCAAGGAAACTTCCATTGCTAGCATGGTACGTTGAATTCTATTCAAAGGGAGAAGATGGCACATTTAATAATTTTGAACAAACGTTAACGTCTATAACAAACAACTTAGGCATCAAAGCTATCGCAGCGATTTCCTTTTCGGATCGTGTTAGATTTATATGGGAAGATTTTTTACGAGCTCAAAAAGAGTTACGCGCATTCCATTTGGCTTACTGGAAAGCTAAGAAAGAACAAAAAGATAAGCTGTTAGAAGAATACTTACGGACTGAAACAATCGCTTATTTTAAAACTGAAATCATAAATACCATTAAGATAAGCGAATCAATAAAAGCTAATAACGAGAGAACCTGATCATAAAACCCTGATTATTTAATAAGTTTCATGAGTTAGGACTTAAGAATATTATAGTTAGCAGAGTTGCCTACGATTATCCTGCTGTATTCCGCTTTTTTCCTATATTATCATAAACTCATTTCATTAATCAAACTCAATTATTAGTTTTAGATAATGAGTAAATGATAAAATATAATAGCAAATTAAATGTTAGTAAATGCACTTGCCCACCATTCTCTTTTTTCATCCTGTTGAACGGTATAGGTTTTGGGAAGAGTTTTAATGAAATTTTGTGATATTAAGTCACCTAAATCCAATAGAACAGCTAATAGAAACAAACAAATAACTACACAAACGAAGTATAGTAATTTCTGTTTTGGGGTTGGATTTGACATATTATGTTCTTAGAGTTTATTACTACTATAATTTTGACCATAACCAGCGGCTACCACATTGTTCGCATTTTGCGTATAGATTTTTGACAAAGAAAAAACGGTACCCATAATAAAGGCCGATTACAGCCACAGCGCTACCGGAAATTAATAATAAAAGGTCCAATTTTTTAGTTAATGTCCAAGCACAAAAGAGCACCCATAGAGTAGCTAAAATGAATTTTGTTAGCCAACTCTTGCGAGAATCTACCTTTAGTGGAAATCCACTGCATTTGGGACAACGTTTATACACTTCCATCGTTAAATGTTTTATAGGCAACAATTTTGATTTAGCTTATCCCAATTTCCAAGAAATTCATCATTATCTATGCTTGAAAGATCGACTATGCCTCTCGTTAAATATTGCTTGCATTTATTATATGTTTCTTCACCGGTAGCAATATAAAAGTCGGGAGCAGTCATGAGGTCTCCATTTAGATTCACAAATATATAGTAGTGGTTAATGTTAATTCTGTCTTTCATTAATGGCCATCCTGTATTCTTTTTTTTATAAATGGCTTTAACTTGAATGATAAATTGCTTGTCATTCTTTTCTGCAAGAATATCAATTGATTTAGCGTTACCCATAGTAATGCCAACGCTAAATCCTCTTCTGAGAAGCTCTGCTGCAACAAAATATTCACCTGAAAGTCCTGTACTGTTTCTTTCTATTTCAGCCACGCTTTTTTTATTTTATTGAGACATTGAATCTAATCTCTCATCTAGTTTTACTAAAACCTCAAACACGGTGCGGAAGTAATCCAAGGCTAGATCTTTTGAGAAACTTTCTTGATATAGTTGTGAAAACGTTGGGGAAAGTGTTGTGATTTCTGTTTTTGTTCCGCCAGTAATCGCCTTCCCTTGCATTAATTGCTCTTTAATATCATTTATATTAAACATGAATCCTACAAACTTGGCAGGAGCATCGGCAATTATTTTTTTGGTTCCCGCATGAGAATATGGATTTCTAACCTTATCTCGAAGATTATTAAGTGTCTGAGATTCCTCGTCTGTAATCAGCTTTTCTTTTTTTGCAAACAACAACGTATTAAATAGGATTTCTCCATCATATTTTTTGATTGCTTCTTCAGTCTTTTGGTTGTATAGATCTGGTTGTGAATAATTAATACCTAGAGTATGCTTTTTTATTAATACCAATTTAACTAGGCGCTCTAACAGATGGTTCGTAGAAAATATACTAGCCTGGTTAAGTTCTAAAATTAAGCATTTCAATATTTCATTTATCAACGATGTTAGTTCAATGAAGTGCGAGTGTTTAGTTTCAAAATATACGCTAATGGAGTTATAGTTTTTATCAATGGAATTTAAAAATTCCACTTTAAGTTTTTCGTTTAGAGAGACGCTCATGTACTATTTTAAATTTAAATCCTTGTATAGCAATTCAATTAATTTTTCTGTTTCATGACCTAATTTTTGATATACTTCAGAGTAATCTGCACTATCGTTTTTATCCGCTGCCAATCTTAACTCTAAATTACACGCCATACCCATTTGGCTTAAGAGTTGTTCAATTTTATTTCTATTGCTTTTAGAAAGGAATATGATATTGGCATCAACTACCTCAACAATTTCCCTAAGGTGCGCTAAAGTACTTCCGGAATATGCATAAGGAGAGAAATCCATCCCCCTGTATTCAGCAACCTTTCCAAAACATGATGATTTAAACTTGGTTAACTTACTAGATATTTCGGTAAAAGCCGGAATTTTACTTGCATATAATAGATCAAATTTTTTGCTTTTAATTGCAAAGAAATATGTTAATAATCCAACAGTACTAGCCGCTGCTATAGGTATAAGGAGAGTTGTAATTTGTAGTAAAGTCATATTAAATTTTCAGAGTGATGAAATTTAGATTTGTGGACTAAAAGAATCCCTCTTGCAAGCTTTTATAAAGTTCCAACCGAAATCAGTTAAAAAGAAATCTTCTGAAGCAACTTGTTCTATTGACCATTGTGGGTTAGTAACGTGTGGATCATTGCTAGGGTATTGAGAGTAGGCCGCTATTTCTCCAATGATGCCCAATCTTATTAAATTTGACATATCTTCTCCTAGTAAATCCGTTGGATATGTTTCGCCACTCATTCTCATCTCAACACTACCACCTCGTTCTTCAAATGTATTTAATATCTTTATCTCATCTGAAGATAATTGCGAAAGAATGTTGGGATAAACAGTAGTTGTTAGGGTTACATTTACATAAATAATTAGTAAATAGATTTGCCCACATATTTTGTAACGATTCATCTTCTTCTAAGGAAACATTTTCCAAATACGGAAATAGCACTTTTAAATTCACATTTCTTAATTTAAGCCCTTCATCTTGTACAATTTGTTGCACCTTTTTTAGATTCCTTATTTGGTTTTTAAGACGTCTAGGCTTCAAATTATCTGAAATAATACCTCCCCACTCCTCAGCTGCAGGTCCAATTAACTTTGTTAAAATTCCGTTAGCGGTTTTGGCGGTTTCCACTAAACTCTCTGATTCAATTGGCGTCATATTATAATTTTAAATAAGAATTAAGTGTTAATCTATGATAGATACTCAAAATAATGGATAGTTTATTATTTCTTCTGAAGTTTTTTTATTTCCTCGTTCGTGTGGGTATCTAGAATTTTAGCATAGCGATAAAACGTTGCTCTTGTTAATTGAAGCCCTTTATAAATTTGCTCCGGTGTTTTGTCCATGTCCTTATAAACCGAACGCATAACCAATAATTTAGAAATAGTATCTTTGGTAAGTCCTTTTGGCCTTCCTCCGGTACGACCTCTTGCACGAGCAGATTGTAAACCAGCGTTAGTTCTTTCTCTGATTAATTCCCTTTCATATTCAGCTAATGAAGCCATTATATTTAAAAATAGCCTGCCATTAATCGTTGCTGTATCAACCCCATCGGTTAACCCTTTGATTATTATACCTTGATCGCTTAGATTCAAGACTAAATCAATAATATGTTTCAAACTTCTTCCTATTCGGTCCAATTTCCAAACAACTAATTCATCACCTTTTCGGAACTGTGCAATCATCTTATCGAGTTCCGGGCGAACCTTTGTTGCTCCAGAAATTGTTTCTTTGAAAATGATCTCACATCCCGCCTTTTCAAGCGCTTCGATTTGCAAATTTAAATTTTGTTCTTTCGTAGAAACCCTGGCATATCCGATCTTCATTATTGTATCATTAAAACGTTATTAAGTAAATTTAATAAACTTTGTTTTGTGATACAAGTTTTTGGGAAACTAGTCTTGATAGAATCGATTAGTTATATACATTTCTTTAGAATCTCATAATACCACCGTTTTTAATGCTATAAACCACATTTGAAACAAACTTAATCAGTATTATTACTGACCACATGTCACTTAAAGAAATCCTTTAACCACTCTGGTGTTTTGCAAGATGTATTTTTGTATACACAAAAAATCTTGCGCCCTTGAGGTCGGGTATTTCCTCGGAAATACTTAAAACACTAATAGATCATCCAAAAATTCTGCAATATCTAATTGGTAATGTATTCTAAAAAACAATAATCTAGGGTATACTAAATGGAAGACGTTTTTGTACACAACGAATATGCGAGATTTATATCGATAAGTAAGATATCCCTAATGCAGAGCAAAGAAAGCTAAAAATAAAAATGCTTTTTTTACCCTATAACTATAAGGGTAGTAGTAAAAACCTTTTCAAAGTCGGAACTTATCTAAGTTTCGAGCAAAATTAGAATGGCCAGCGCTCATCTGTGGATTGTGGACCCCACCATAGCGTAATGCTAATTTGCTTCTACCGATTAATTTTGATTTCAAAAAAATATCCGAATCACTATTGTGAAAGAAAAGGTATAAATCCAAATTGCATTATTCCAAAGCAGTAAATATGGCAAAAAAAAACACGTGATCCCGAACGTAATATACAAATGTTCATTTGACGTGTAATTAATTTTAGGTTTATCCACAGCTTATGAGACATCTTCCGATAGACCGAATGACCCCTGAGAAATTAATGGAAATGTTAAAGAAAAAAGGAGTAAAAATGTCTATAAATCAAGCGAAGGAAATCTTGGATTTGCTATATATTTTAGCTATTTTGGAAGTAGAGCAAGTTTTAAAAAGATGATTACAGCAGATTTATATATAAGAGTAAGTACTGATGAACAGGCTGATAAGGGATATTCCCAGCGCAACCAAGAAGAGGTTTTACAGAAATATTGTTTCGCCAGAGATATCAAAGTGAGGAAAGTTGTTTTTGAGGATCATTCCGCCAAAAGCTTTATACGCCCTGCCTGGCAAAAATTATTGGCTGATCTAAAAAAGAAAAGAGGACAAACGGATTTGGTACTTTTCACCAAGTGGGACAGATTCAGTAGAAATGCGGGGGATGCCTATCAGATGATAAAAATATTGGGTGATCTCGGTATAGAGCCGCAGGCCATTGAGCAGCCTCTTGATATCTCCATCCCTGAAAACAAAATGATGTTGGCTTTCTATCTCGCAGCTCCCGAAGTTGAGAATGATAGAAGAGCGCTCAATACTTTTCACGGAATGAGAAGAGCAAGGAAAGAAGGGCGATGGATGGGGCCGGCGCCCATAGGCTATACTAACAAGGTAACCGAAGACGGGCGAAAGTATATTTGTCCTGTAGAGCCACAAGCGTCAATAATGAAGTGGGTATATGACGAATTATCTACGGGTAAGTGGTTCATTGATCAGATCTGGAAGGCAGCATCGGATAAAGGGCTGAAGACAGGTAGAAAAAATTTTTGGCAGATAATTAGAAATCCTATTTACTGCGGTAGGATACCCATTGCGAAATATAAGGACGAGGAAGCCCATACAGTTATAGGGCAACATAAAGCGATAGTTTCGGAAAGCATCTTTTATAAAGCTATGGATGTTTTGAACGGCAGAAACAAACCAAAAAAGACTACTATATCTTCTCCTGATGCGCTTCCCTTGCGTGGCTTTCTGATATGTCCAAAGTGCGGCTACATGCTCTCAGGTAGTGCTTCAAAAGGTTACAGCAAGCACTATCACTATTACCATTGCTTTTCTAAATGTGGGGTGAGATATAATGCGGACAAAGTCAATAAGCTTTTCGTGGAGGAGTTAAAAAAATACACTATAGATCCACTGTTGCATGAGGCCTATGTTATGATTTTGAAGCAGGTTTATCAAGCTTTTGCAAGTGAAGATAATAATGAATTATCAAATGTAAAAAAACAGTTAGAGGAGTTTAATAATAGAATTTCGAAGGCTAGGGACAAGATGCTCAACGATGTAATTCTTGATTTTGAGTACAGGAAAATAAAATCAGACTGTGAAAGAAATATCCTTGTTCTTGAAAATAGACTCATCGATTTATCCAGGGGAAAAGAGAATATTGGTGAACTAATCGGAAAAGCGACTGGGTTGCTCAAAAACCTACATGAAACATATATAGAGGCAGATTCTGAAGGAAAAAGGCGATTAATTAGTTCGATCTATCCCCAAAAACTCACTTTTGACGGAACACAACATCGAACTGTTCGAATGAATGAGGCTGTCCGCGTTCTAGGCACTTTAAAGGCCGTTTTTGAGGGCAAAAAAAAGGGGCAAACCAAACAAAAATTTGATTTGCCCACTATGGTAGCGGGGAGCAGGATCGAACTGCCGACCTCAGGGTTATGAATCCTGCGCTCTAACCATCTGAGCTACCCCGCCGGATAAAAATATTTGCTTATATTGTCAAATATTTAGGTGGTTATTTTTTGGAGTTGCAAATATAGAATAAATTACCTTTCTTTAGAAAAATAAAATAAAAAAAATACGTCCGGATATATTCTGCAACCGCTGTTATTTACTGATTAAATTATTTAATTAATTGTTTTTATTACTGGGTTAACTGTATTTCATATTGATAGTTTATATGAGCTAAATCATATCATATATGCTTGTTTTTGGCATTTACTGTCTCATCTGTGTCTCATGCAGAATTAATCTTTTTAAGCTTACGCATCATATATAACAGATATAGAATCACAATCATATCAATGATGATCCAAATACTTCTAACAAAAAGGGATTTTCCAAATTAGCTGAAATTTTAGTGCTGCTCCAAGATATAAGAGTGTAAAATTTGAGTTTCGACAATATATTAAAGTTGCCTGTAAGCTAATACAACAAAGCCTACAGTAACTAATGTCATGTTTAATATATAAACTCCATAGGGAAGCTTAAATACGCAGAGTATTAGGATTAGAATCAAAAGGAATTTAAGAACCTTATCTGTTTGGATATCCTAATCTATCAAAACAATTGGTATAGCTTCAAGGGATTTAAAATCACATTTAGGGCATGGAATCTTACTATCTTTACTAATCATGGATGAATTTAAAATTTTAAATCCAGTTTTTCTAGAAAACCATCTTCCTGTTTCACCCTTTTTATTACACATTGGACAAGTCTTATTTGTAGTTACAGTTAATATTTTACGGTTTTTGCAGCTAGCTAATTCATTATTAGGCTGTTTGCTGTAAAATGCCATCTTAGATAATCCAACGGTTAGTTGTATTTTATAGTTACAGTGAGAACAAGAGAAGTTATACTTAGTTGCCATCTGTAGGCTTTCTTATTTTTAGCCACTCTATTAGCTCATTTTTGCGCTTGAAACTTATAATATCAAGTACTAAACAAAGTGATATAGTATGACTATTAGTGATAAAATATACCCTACAAATTCAAATCCTAACTTAATGAGACTCATGATTTTAGTTTCAGGTTAAAGGCTAGAAAAAAAATAGTATACAGGAAGTGCTAAAATTGCGATAACGAATAAGGGAGCATATTCATCATTTATCCATCTTTTAGTTTTTAAAAACTTGTCGCTGTAATAAATTATGATCCATCCAATTAACGTCAATGATGCCCAAATTGCTAACGATTTCCAAGCTTGGTTTAAATAGCTACTTGCTGTCGTACCATATTGAGTTAGTATAGTTTGGTCAGGATTTGCCTTCTGAAGGGAGGAATATTTTAAAACTAACTTCAGTTCATTAAAGGTTAAGAATATGCCAAATGCAATTATAATTAAACCTAATAGCGTTAAAAAATAGGATAATGTTTTTTTCATTTTTGATTAATTTAGATTTATAAAAATATGTGATTTGTCACATAGATACAAAAGTATAAGAAAACCACCTTTGATTGGTGGCAAAAATTAGAGATCAGGAATACATTAAATCATTTGGGGCTAATCTGAGAAAGATTAGAAAATCCAAAGATATGTCCATGACTGAACTTGCTAATATTTGTGGTATAGAATACCGTCAAGTGGCAGATATTGAATTGGGCAAAATAAATACCACTATATCAACAGTTAAAGCTCTTGCTCTTGCCTTAAATTTAAAGCCAAGAGATCTTTTTGAATTTTAATTTCTGGGAGAGAAAAGATTATATATTAAGAATGTATGTCTTTACAAAGCACCTTATTTCTTCCAAATCTGGGCTTAAAATAAGATCTTTTTCAAGAACACTATTGACCCATTTTGGCCCATGATTACCTACGCTTTTGTCAAAAGACTCAATTTCTCCAATTTGAATTATTATTATTCCGACTTTTTCAAGGTGAAGATTAAGTTTTTTAAAAGCAACAGTAGCATCACCGGCTGTCAAGATTGCCTTACCTGCGCTCTTTGCTTTTGTCCATGCTGAAGATTTTTTAAGAATTTGTTGTAATTCCTTTATTTGCTTATCAGATAAGTTAGGTTCTGAGGCTTCATCAAAAACATTTTCTAATGCTTTTTTAGCATCGACTGTATTTAATTCTGGTCTTTGGTTATCAATGTCTTGTTTAACAATTTTGAATTCTTTTTGGATGTCAGCCCAATTGCCTCCCATAATTTCATACATCTCTTTTAATGGCTGCTCATTGTTATAAAGATCAAAGTCAGCTATTATTGTCAATGGTACGTCAATTTGCTTTAAAGCATTCATAACGGTGGGAAATCTAGCTTTTCCACCTGCTTGAATATAATGTATATCTGGAGATGGCATAACTTCATGTTCAACGATTGCGGTTGCAAGAGCTGATAAAAGACGGCAATCAGAATCACTTTCACACAGAACGACTTTAGAATGAAACAAACCATCAAGTACATTAGAGTGCCGCAGTATTGAATCTTTCCAAATGATTTTTAAGTCATTGTTGTTAAGAGTCGAATATTCAACAACATTATTCTCTCGTTTTAATCTAATGATAGTTAATCTGTCTCCTGCATAATCTAAAATCCCCTTAAGAAAATGCTCGCTATGTGTTGCTATTAATATTTGCTTGTTCTCGTGTACATTTTTGGAAATCATCTGACCTAATAACTTGGCTTGAGGTGGATGCAAAAATGCCTCTGGCTCATCTATTAAATTGATACCATAGTTTTCTGCAATTAAAGAAAGAAAGACCCCTGCAAAGCTTTTCATTCCATCTCCTTGTACTTGTAATTGTGGAAGTTCCTTTAAATTTTTTAAATAACTTGAAGACACTCTATCATCTCCCTCTTTTATAATTGGCTTTTTACCTACATGCATTGGCACATTCCCACCTGCACCAAAATTCAAAGTTATGTCGATATCAAAGGCGGTTTTGAAATATCTTGTGAAGTCCGCAAGAAGATCACCATTCATCTGTAACGTATGAAAGGGATGAACTGGCGGCTGAGACAAAAGATCAATGCTACTTGGTGGAGAAACAAGATTTAATCTATCGCTAGTGTGCAAAATATTCACATTAAATTGGCTAAGAATACCAGAATCATTATTATCCCATGCTCTTTTAAGTCCATCATCTTGGAATGGACTCTGAGCTTTACTGAAGTACGACCCGTTTATTAAACGGTGTTCAATATTTTCTTTGAAGTCTTCCACGGATCCAGAAGTTTTCGTTGCAATTGAGGCTATTGCTACATTTTTTAATGTATTATTCTTCAAAAGTGCTGTATATAGCTCTTTTAAGGTTACACTTTTGCCAGAGTTGTTAGCTCCAACAAAGAGAACTATTGAGTTTTCTTCTAAAATAAGTTTATAACCATTTTTGAATGTTATTTCTTTCAGAGAGATTGATCCTATCATATGAGAGTGTTTTTTCAAATATATAAAAGTTAAGTCTTATTTTCCCAAAATCACAAAAGAGCTATATTCATAGTATGTTCCATTAATCTTGTAATAGATTTTTTCATCATTTCCTGAGGCAATTGCAGTGACTGCTGAAATTTTCCTCATACCATCAGATACTGGAAAGGGACAATAGAGCCTTTTAATTTTTCCGTTTTTATTTACAACCAATAGGTTTTTTTCATTTTCATATCTATAAAAATTTAAATTATCCATAAAATAATATGTTATAAATAGCCCATCATAAGCTGACAGGCTACCCATTAATTAATAAACCAGTTATTTTGTTGTTTAGATAAAGAATTAGCAATACCATTAGTAAAAGAAAAAGCATTTAAGCCTCTATCTAAAAATGTATCTATGTAGCTTGCTTTATTTGCTCCTGTAAAAAGGTTATACAATTTCCACATGTTGATGCTACCATCATCTTCCCTGCAAAAGGATTCATCTTGGTAATAATCTTTTACTACTATGCTTATCTGAGTATCTCCAAAACTTAATTCCTGTAGATGCTTTTTATACTTTGGTGGCAAATGCTGATACATTTTAGCTTTACCAATTAACTGTGCAAATTGATGTTCTGTTAAAGATTGCTTTGTCAAAGATTTTAATTGATCCAAGTGCTGCTTTGCATTGTAGTTCTCAATCAAGTTATAAATGCCATCAGTAAGCTCGTTTAAGCTCCTAACTTTTAAATCTGCAATCAAACCATCAGTAGAAATACACATGTTGGTACAAACCTTATTTTGGAAGCCTATAAAGATTTTAAACCGTTCATCTGACCCTTTCTTACTATACAAGTTGTCAAGATTGTAGGCTTTAATTCCACCGATTGTTAAGTTTAACCTGTTCCCATTTATATTATCAGAAATTGATGGTATCTCCAGAGCAAAAGCCATTCTTTCATAGTAAATGGTTTTTTCTTCCTCTAATAATAAATGAGCAGGTTTTTCTTTAGCGTCGGGTATTCTGCCTTTAATTGGGTAGCTTACACGTACACTTGGTTCTAAAATAACCTCTCTCTGAAAAATATGTTTAGCTATATCTCCAGTTAAATTGATAAAATCTGCTTGACTGATTACTGGTTGATTATCTTTTACAAAAACTGGTATTAGGTGTTGATCCTTTATTTCTTTAGCCGTACTACTTATGGTATTAGCTACTATAAAAGGAATTGGACTAGAATCAGAAAGCTCAACAAAAGGCGATTCTATGTAATTATCTACTAATTTTAATACTTCCATCTTGGTTAAATTTTGTTATGGTGAATGATTGGTTAATTTTTTGTAGTTCTTCTTTTTTAGCGGTGAATTCATTCGCTAAATTTTGCTGATGAAATGGGTAATTTGTGTAGATAACTAAAAGTTCGTCTACAGAATTAGCAGAATCAATAAAAGATTTAATTTCCTGTAGTTCATTCTTGCCGTCATTACACCACTCTAAAATTTCCTGCCCCGTAGTTTGTGTCACTTGAAATTCTGGTTTACCAACAAATAAATTGGTTCTATCTTTTGATGCTGTCGCATGGTGTTTAGCATCAATATCTAATACTAGAGTAAATTCATAATCAACTCCATCCCTTTGAACTGCTTTAAGGCCTACTTTTTCAGGTACGTATTTTCCATCTTTTTGATTGAGTACATAATCCTGTTTAACCCTCATAGTAGAAATAATGTGGCAGTCAGCTTGAAGAATAGCATTTATGAATGCATTTTGCCTTGGGGTTATTTTACTCCAATTGGTAAAACTGTTACCACTCATGTTAGCATGGAGATCAATCAGATAATCCCAACAATGACTTGTGCTATCTATAATTATAACCTCAATTAGAGCTTTTAAGCACATTTGAATAGCTTCTATATATTTTTCTGGGGTATAAGGTGCTTGGATATTTAATACATTGTAATCGCCTAAATTGCTATATAAGTCAGCGCTGTTATTTTCAGTATCAATGATTACAATCTTATTCCAATCACCACATAAACCATAAGCAATTAATAAGGCTGAATATGTTTTTCCTGCCCCACTAGAGCCTTGTATAGCCATTTTTATTTTGGCCTTTTTGCGTTCAGCTTTTCTGATTTCCATTTGTTTAAAATTTAGTCCATAAAAAAAGGACTACAGTTGTGTACCATAGTCCTTTTTGATTTGAATGTTTCTAATGTGTTTTTCAGTAGTTAACCGAACACTGCTTGTTCTTCCGTTTGTTGATCATTAACTGAATACACATACCTATAATTAAGCATTTTCACTTCTCCTGTCGCCTGTACAGTATATTCATATTCATCTGTTTCAACTTTAAGGATTTCCCCTTTAAGCTCTTTACCTACCAATGCTTTGCATGTATTTTCATCGAAGGTTGAAGACATTAATGTTTTCCTCATTGTGGCATAAGGTAAGCCTGTTGCTTCAGAAATAACGATTTCTACGTCTCCTTGTAATTCTAATAGGAAGAACTCGTTTCCATCTTTCTCTTTTGTTTGGTAACCAGTAATTAAAACCATGATAAATTTTCTTTAGGTGAATAAATAATTTGAATTAGGAAGATGCAAGGGGGGACAAGCACTCTCTAAATTATGTGGGGGGAGTGTTCCGAGCCAGGCCATGAAATATCTGCTCAGAAAAAAAAACAAAAATTTTAAAAAAAATAGGATGCCGTTTCTGACATCCTATTAGTAGCTTAAGTATATTAAGTAGCTTAAGTAATTAATTTAACTTAAACTACTTAACCCACTTAAGGTATTTAAGCTAGTTGATTACTGCAAGCCCATATTTGCCCTTTTCAGGATTAATAATTCTTCCTAATGCCGTTCCTTTTTTCAAGTTGGCATAAAGAGTTGGCTCAGAAATCATTTTGTTAATTACTAAGCTCTCAGTTAGTAATTTTGCATCAATCAGTTCGTTTTCTCCGTTTAACTCTTTCAATTTGTCCAAAATCAAACCTAGACTATGATCTGATCTTCTCTTATCAAAAGTTGGATTAAGAATTTGATGTTCTTCGGCATTGCCATTAACATTCACCCATAGATTTTCATCCAGTTCAAATTTCTCCACAGTTGAATTATTATCATTTGCATATCTAGCTGCAACAAGTTTGCTATACCTCACATTGGATGAAGTCTTATTAATGCCAATTATAAAATCAGCTTCTTGAGAGATAACCCTACTGCCAGCTACGTTTTGCAATGTCATAGGCTGATCCTCATTCATTTTAGTACTGTGATGAATCATTATTAGGGTGATCTTTAGCTTATCTGCTAATTCTCTTATTTTCAACATAGTGAATCTAGCTATATCAGCGTTTTCAATTTGTCCATCAACCATTCTTGTGAGTGAATCCATAAATACAATTTTAGCCTCATTTTCCACTATTGCATTTTCAACAATATTCCAATCTTCATTTGAAGTAATTATTTTTGGAACATTTTCATTTGCAACAATATAGTTGGCTAAAACGCTTTCTTTTTCCTCATCATTGAAACTCTCAAACTGTTTCATGTTTCTTTCAGTCCTGCCCTGATATGCCTCTTCCATGGAAATAAAGAGAACTTTTTTGCTTGAGGAATTTATTTCTTTACCAAGAAATTCTTTTCTTCCTGCTGCAATACTCATCCCAAGATTTTCACAAAATATAGTTTTACCAGTTTTAGCCACACCGTAAATTAGTCCAACAGATCCCTCTTTGATGGCGGGATATAGCATTGGGATTTTAGGCTCGTTTTTTACTCGGTTAAACATCTCTGCTAATGAGCAAGTGACATTTAATTTTTCTTTCTTTTTCTTATACTCCGTTTCAAAAATTGCTTTCTCACATTCAGGTTCAATACCTAAGCTTACATTATTATAAGCAACCTCATCACTTTTTTTTACAGAATTTTCTGTCATATAATTAATTTATAAATGCCTACATTGACATTTACCCACAGTGATCAAAAACATGTCCAATCAGTCTCTTTTGGAGTCCAATACTGGTCTAATTTGGACCAATATGTCCATTAGGCTATCAAGATAGGTTGTATTTATAGTGGAAATTTAGCTATCTGATAGGTTGTCAGGTAAAATAAACCTGTCTTTAGATTTTTTAGTGTCAGATTTATTGGGGTCTAATATTCTGTACACAGTTTCCTCATTAAACTGTTGCCCATCTGAGTCTATGAAATTCTCAAAGATGAATTGTTTTAATTCTTGTCTGTTATTCTCAATAAAAACACGTTTTAGATTATTTGTGCCTTGTGAGAGATCATGAAATAAGGTTGCTAATTCATTTACTTTACCAAGCCATCTAATTTTTAATTGAGTGCTATTGGTATTTTCTAATGGGAAGATTGTGGATTTGGAATAAGACGCTAAAAAATCGTTTAAGATTTTAACGACTTGATTGTTTGTGTCTTTGCTATGATATTCTTTTTTTCTGCACGAATAATTAATTGAAGTATTTCCTTTTGCAAAAGTTTAGTGTAATCCGCGACCTCTTTCTCTGATTTATCTAGGACAAAGCTCCGTACTTCGTTTATAAAGGTTTTATTCCACTCATTTAAAAAATCTTGTAAATGATGATCAAAAGTATAAACTCTTATTAGCTTTTCTCCATTTCTAAGTTCATAATTACCCCCATTTTTCACCATACTCGCATTATTAAATATAGTTGGATCAAATGAAGAGTAAAATGTGTCAAAATCATGGAATTCGCTATAAATTACACTTATATAATTTTCTTCAATAAGTGTAAAATATGATTCTAATGGGTGTTTGGTATCGGGGTGGTTCTGCATTGTTCTAAAAATATTGATTTAAGATATTGTTATGAATTGACAATATCGACCAACTACTTAAGTATGATGAACTCTCATTTCATCGATATTTAGAAACTTAAATTTTGTTGAAGGATAAAGAACATGGTGAGATCGTTTTATCAGGGAATTTTGATCAATATTTTCAAAAAAATTATATTCGTCTAGTATATTGAAAAAATTATACTCTTTATTCCTGTTTAATCCTTTGTCACTTAATACATTATAATATAACAATGCTAGTTCATTATTTGAAAGCTGTGCCTGAATTAGATTGATGTATTCGACGTGATCATTTTGTGGTTTTCTGTTTTTCAAAGTGAACTGTAGGAGGTTATATAAATACCTGAAATAATGTCCTAATTCAGCGTGGAAATTTTTGTAAAAAATTAAATATGAATTGTTAATATCATCTCTGATTACTTCTCTTTCAAGGGATTCTATTTTTTTATTTTGCTGTATTTTTTCAAAAATTATTGCTAATTGCGATTGAGGGTTTATAGCGCCATATACACTATTGTACTCTTTACTTAATTCCTCTATTGCATAATCTATAAAATTCTGACCCTCCGGATGTTCCTCTATAAAATTGATTATGACTTTCTTTTTCATTGAAAGCTTAATATTATGAAGTACATTCAACATATTAAAAAACGTAGTTTCAAATTGTTGTTTCTCAATAAATCTTTGGTTATCGGTAAATTGATCTTTTTGAATATTTAGAGTTAGAACAATTAATAGAACCCCAATTATTGACCAGGTTATTGAAAGGATTTGTGCAGATTCCCCTAAAATTTTAGTGTAAGCTAAGTCTAAATTTCCTAATGGAGAAATCTTACCGTCTTGCCAAACTTTCAAAATAAAAGCAATTAGCAATAGCAAGCCAATAAAACCAAAAATATAGGTAACATATCTAATTATAGCTTTCATTTTTTATCTTTCTGTTCAGCTTTAATGTCGGCAAGCAGTTTCATGGATGCTTTCTTAACATCCAATATTTCAGGAAATCCTTTACTATTTATATTGACAAAATGTGAAATGTCAATATCTGGGCTGAAATTATCCATCATTGAAGTATCTAATGTGTATGGGCGGCCATTTGCTTTGAAATATATTTTCAATGGTACATTTTCAAGTCCCGACACCTGAAAGTAAGTATCTACTTTCGCACTATCGTTAAGGATTATATTTCTTACAGAATTCATCAAATTGATTTTCTTATTTCTCTTAGCCACAAGATTAACTTCCAAAAACACATCAGCAGGATTAAAATTGTCGTTGCTGTTTCTTGGCCTGAATACATTCAAGAATTGTCTGGAATCCCTTGATTGAAAACTTACTTTTTTTATCTCTGCTTCATCTAATATTCTATTAAACTCTCTAAAAGATGTGATTGGGTCAAAAGAGATGGTATAATCTGGGTGACTTTTGGTGAACTCTCCTCTGAGTGCCTTAACAAACATTGTGAAAACACCAAACTGCCTGAATCTCTGTAATAGTATATATCCCTTTGTTTCATTCTTAGGTATATCACAAAGAAAGTAGAAAGGCATTAAAGGAGAATCATCTTTTCCAATGGTACCTTTATTATTTCCTTTTCCATCTATAAAAGTTGATTCTACACCATAATCTCCTGTTTCAAGTTCTCCATCAATACATCTACCAAATGGCTTAAACTCTTGTGTGTTTATTCTTAGCCGTTTTTGATTTGCTTTATCTTCAAATATTGAAAACGTGTTAGATCCATCATTTAGTAAGGCTGGCAATTTTTGAATTAATGTAATAAGATCTGATCCAAAATCAAAATCACTCAAGACCTCTAAATCTTTTATACTCTGATTTCTTTTATGAATTGTAATTGTATATACTGCAACTGTGGTTAAACTCATGAGTTGAAAGGGTTAATTTAATGTAAATATAATTAATGTTTAAACTACAATTTTAAAAGTTTTAACATTGCATAGAATATTATACTTTTGCTCAAATATTAAATTTTATTCTGCGCTCTCTATGAAACTTAAAAGATTTATTGCGACAAATGCTCATGGTTACCTTAATTTTGATATTGATTTCTTTGAAGAGACTACATTTTTAATAGGAATTAATGGCTCAGGCAAAACCTCGGCTCTTAAGCTAATTTTGGGATTGATCAGTCCGTCATGGATAAATTTAAATCAAATATATTTTGAAACTGCCATTTTAGTTTGTGAGACATCATCAGGAGAAGAAATTACTATACAAGCAGTAAACCTTGATCAAAACAGTATAGAAATATCAATCTCTCCATTTGATATAAAACCCCATAAATTTTCTAGAATGGATATTTCGAAGGTTGATTTTACCGCCTCAAGACTAGAAAATAGATCAATTTTGTCATATATTTTGCGTCAGGAACAACGATTCCATCAAAATGCAGTGGTTAAAAAAATTGAAGAATTTACTACTCCGATATTCCTCGGCTTAGATAGGAGAATTTATGAAGGTAGAGAAATAGATTTATTAAATCTAGATAATTTGACTCGTCAAAAACAACCCACTGAGCCTTTGAAAGGTAATCTGTTTGAGAGTTTAAAAGACATAGAAAAGTTGGTTTTTGATAATTATTTTCTCTATACTCAAGAGCAATCAGCTATAAATGAAACGCTTAAGAATCAAATTATTCAAAGTTCCTTTGAAGTTTTGAATGAAAATCAGTTAGAAATTAAAATTGATACTAATCCTGATGGATGGAAAGAAAGAAGATATCAAGTTTTAAAAGCGGCTAAGAAGATTAATGTTCCAGGTATAATTGAGCAACTTAATGAATTCTTTTCTACACTTGAGGGGCTACAGGCAATTCTTGAGAGAAAAAACAAATCAAATAAAAAATCACATTCGTTTGATAGACAAGAGGTTAGTGCTTTTCAGAAATGGTATATTAATATGCCTCAACTCCAAAGAATTGATAAGATTATAAGCTTGTATGATGAATCTGAAGAAAAAATACAAACAGAATTTACGCCTTTTAAAAATTTTGAAAATCTAACAAATACTTTTTTAAAAGAAAGTAACAAAAGATTGCAAATCGGAAACAACGGTGAACTAATCATTCATCTACCACAAAATCCTGAACCTACAAATATATTTAAATTATCTTCTGGTGAGCAGCAGATTTTGGTAATGCTTGCCCAACTGATCTTTAGTGAAAACAAAAAAACAGAAGGAAGTATTTTTATTATTGATGAACCTGAACTTTCCTTGCACCTAGAATGGCAGGAGATTTTTGTTAAGTCAATAAAAGAAGCAAGTCCAAATACTCAATTTATTTTGGCAACCCATTCACCAACGATAATTGGTGCTTTAGAAAATCAAGATTTTTGTCAAGATCTGTCGCAATTTAATATTTTCTAATAGGCTATGCTAAAATTTAAAGATTACATAATGCCCAATATTGGGTTGTTTTTTAGGCATAAAAATTCAATAGATATCTTTATAGAAGATAATTACGATGAAGAATTTTATAAAGCATTACTTTCAAGAGTTTTCCAAGGATCTAGCTACCAAATAAATAAGCTTATCGCACTAGGCTGTAAAGAAAATGTGAAAAATGCCTGCAAAGCTGACCAGACAGCTAGAAGGCAAAAACGTATTTACTTAGTGGATGGCGACTTGGAACTAATTACTGATAGTAACGAAAAAGGGCTAAAGCATTATTATGTTCAGGAAAAATATTGTGTAGAAAACAATCTATTGCATAAATCTTCAATAATTGAAATTCTACATGACCACATGTCTGTTGATAAAGTTAAAATAGAAAAGCAATTAGGATTTGAGAATTGGCTTAAAGGTTTATCTAGGCCACTAATAGAACTTTTTTTAAACTATGCAATTTGCAAAAAAATTAAACCAACTGTTCAAACTGTTGCTTTTGGTGTAGGCAAACTCTGTACTGAGGTTAAAAAGGTTGCTATTCTAGATGAGAATAAAGTTAATGCCAGAATTGACACAATTAAAACTGAGATCTTAACGGAAATTTCTGAGGAAGAATACAATGAGTTGATTTATGATTTGCGGTGCAAATGGCCTGTTTCAATCGAAACTCTTATAACAATTGTATCAGCTAAGGACTACTTACTCCCTTTACTTGAATTTAGATTTCATAAGCTAAAATCGGTTAAGATGAAAAGAGAAACCCTGAGACTAAGGCTGGCAAAACTATGTAATGTTGAAGAATTGATGGAATTGATGATTGCATAAAATATTCATCTTATTTCTGGCATTACATCTCTTAATTCATCATTATTAGCCTCTCCAAGCCCTCTCAAATACTTAAGAGTCACAATCATGTTAGAGTGACCTAAAAGCTGCTGTAGGATATTTAAATCCTTTGTTTTTCTGTAAACTTGAACTGCTGCTGTGTGTCTAAATGAGTATAATGTTTGATGTTTTTGAATAAGACCTGTTTTGAGCATTTGGGTTTTAGCTCTTGACCATTGTGTTTTAAAATAATCATCATTAAATGGTTCTGATGTTAATGTGAAGATATTTGTATCAGCTTCAGTATATGAGGTTACTCTTTTGCCTAATTCTTGTTTTAAATAGTCTGGAATGAAAACGGTTCTTACTCGACCTCCTTTGTTTTCTGATCCCGATAACTGGATTTGTGTCAAGTCTGTAGACAAATGTTTACGCTTTAAAAATCTCACTTCTTGATGTGGCCTCAATAAACACCCATATGTTATTAGTGCGCATAAATAAAGGTTGTAATAATTTAACCTCAAAAAATCTAGTACGTTTTTCAGTTGATCATCTTGGTATATTTCATGTAGTTTAGCTTTAACCTTTTGTTTTGCTGTTTTTCCTACTGGGTTTTTGGTGATTAAATCTTTCCTGACAAACTCTGAAAAGAAAATTGATAGTGAGCATCTTTTGTTCATGTAACTACGGCCAGAGCTTTTGAATTGATTTAAAAATTCATCAATTATAGATAATGGTATTTCCTTTATATCTTTTTCTAATAATGTATTAGGTATATATTCCAGGAATTGCTCACATATTTTTTTTAAATCTCTTTTGTAAAATTTGCTGTAGGGAGAATCAAGTTTCTCAGTAAGAACATCATTGAATGCTTTTTTTATAGATATATCATCTGGTACTACTTCTTCTAATACTAATGGATTCCAGTTATTGTGAAGAGCTTTAGTATAGGCAGATTGTAGGTTGTTCAATAACTTATTCCTCTCTCTAATACTTTTGGCATGATTGGGGAAAATTTGTAGATTAAGTTTTTTGCCGTTGTAAAATTTATAACGGACATTGTTAAAGTAGAAGTAAATAAATGAACGTGACTTTAAATCATCGTTGGTTGAAATTTGAGGTGCTGTAAACATAGATCTGAAGATTATGTAAATAACAGCAACTGCTATTTAAGGCCTATCAATTGCAGTAGTAGAATTCAGATTTTAAATCAAAGTCTCATCTGTGTATCAAAACAGAATTTTTGGCTTAAATGTGTTGTTTCTGATGCTTAAATTGATATCTAGAAAGGGTTATGAATCCTGCGCTCTAACCATCTGAGCTACCCCGCCGGATAAAAATATTTGCTTATATTATCAAATATTTAGGTGGTTATTTTTTGGAGTTGCAAATATAGAATAAATTACCTTTCTTTAGAAAAATAAAATAAAAAAAATACGTCCGGATATATTCTACGAGGTTAAATCGTCACCACGAATTTTGTATAGCTTTATAAGTGAGCCAAATGGCTTATCGCAATGGTTTGCCGATGATGTAAATTTCCGTGATCAGGTTTATACCTTCACTTGGGACGACGAACAGCTTAAAGCGAAGCTTGTTTCTATCAAAGAGAATAAATTAGTGAAGTTTAAATGGCTTGATGATGAGCCGCAGTGCTATTTCGAAATGGAAATTGTGCAGGATGAACTTACTAATGATGTTGCTCTTGCCATAACCGATTTTACCACCGATGATTTATTGGCAGAGAAAAAATTGATTTGGGATAACCAAATTGACTATTTGATTAGCGTTTTAGGTGCATAGTTTAACGCTGCATTGCTTACCTTTGTAGGGTGAAAAAAATACATCTTCTTCTTATTAAAGCATTCATTAGGCCTTTCCTTGCCACATTTTTCGTGGTAATGTTTATTCTTTTGATGTTTTTTCTATTTAAGTGGATTGATGATCTGATTGGTAAAGGCTTCGAATGGTACACCATTTTGGAACTGATGTGTTATGCTTCGGCAGCCAATGTAGCCATGGCGTTGCCGCTCTCTGTACTGCTTTCTTCTATCATGACATTCGGAACGCTAGGTGAGAATTACGAACTTGTCGCCATAAAATCTGCAGGAATTTCGCTTCAAAAGGCCATGAGGCCACTCTTTGTGGTGATTATTATGCTCACCATCGGCTCTTTTCTGTTTTCGAATTATATGCTTCCAAAAGCCAATTTGAAATTTAGCTCGTTATTGTACGATGTTCGAAATAAAAAGTTGGCCTTCTTGATCAAGCCCGGAGTCTTCAATAATAGCATTCCTAATTATTCCATTCGTGTTGATGCTAAAGATGAGGATGGAACGCTACATGGCATCATGATTTATGATCATAAAGGTACTAACGGCATTCCAAAAGTAATCATGGCCAAAGAAGGGCAAATGAATAAAACTACTGACGGTAAATTTTTGGTCTTAGAGCTTAAGGATGGCGTTCAGTACGAAGAGCAATCTAACACGAGCGGAGCTTATAATCCCCGGCAAGTTTTATATCGGAGCAGATTTAAAGAAACTGCGCCTAAGTTTGATCTCTCCTCTTTTGAAATGAACAGGACTGATCCGAATGCTTTCGGAAACAGCACCCCAATGCTAAATCTCAAAGGCATTGCTAAAAAAAGAGATTCATTAACGAAGCAACTCGATACACTTAACAGGCAATCAAGCCGTGTGGCAAGCAATACCTTCAAACAATTTAACACCACCAAAGGATATACTAAAGTTAAAATTGCTCCTATTGTTATTGGCGAGGTTACTTTAAAATCTATTCCTAACGGAAGTAGAAAAACAGCAGTTGATAATGCATCGAACATCGTTTCCGGGATGGTGCAAAATCTTTCGAACACGGTGCCCAGATATGATGATTTGATGGGTGAAATTATCTTTACCCGGATAGAATACCAACGTAAATTTACGCTTGCCGCCTCTTGTATCCTGCTGTTCTTTATTGGTGCTCCTCTGGGTGCTATTATCAGAAAGGGCGGAATGGGATTACCTGTGGTTATTGCTATTTCCTTCTTTTTGGTCTATCATATCATCACTACCGTGGCCGAGAAATCTGCTAGGGAAGGTAACTTGAACCCCATATTTGCCATGTGGATTGCCGTTATTGTGCTATCGCCATTGGCTGCATTTTTAACTTATAAAGCCACTGTTGATTCTGCACTGTTTGACGTAAACTATTATAAACAGTTTTTTAAAAAACTCCTTCGAATCACACAGAAATAAGCCCAAATATCATTTACTTCCAGATGATATTTATTTCACCAAATTGCTCATTTAGATTGTACCTTTGTACCTGTAAAACATTAGTGAAATAACCTGTTTCGGGCGAAGCTAATTGTATTACCTATATGCTTTTATACAAATGCAAACAAAATTAAACACCATAGAAGAGGCGATAGCCGACATCAAAGCTGGTAAAGTGATCATCGTTGTAGATGATGAAAATAGAGAAAACGAAGGTGACTTTTTAACTGCAGCAGAGAATGCCACGCCAGAAGTGATCAACTTCATGGCAACCTATGGGCGAGGTTTAATTTGCGCTCCGCTCACTGAAGAGCGTTGTAAAGAATTAAAACTTGATTTAATGGTGGGTAAAAATACCGCCGCTTACGAAACTAATTTTACAGTATCAGTGGATTTAGTTGGTCATGGTTGTACCACTGGAATTTCTGCCAGCGACAGATCGAAGACAATGTTGGCACTCGTTAACCCTAAAACCGATCCGGAAGAATTGGGTAGACCAGGACATATCTTTCCTTTGATAGCTAAAGATGGTGGGGTAATTCGCCGTGCCGGTCATACAGAAGCCGCAGTAGATTTAGCCCGCCTTGCCGGGATGAAGCCTGCGGGTTTATTGGTAGAGATTTTGAAAGAAGATGGCGAAATGGCCAGACTCCCGGATTTAATGAAGATTGCCGAGCAGCATCAGTTAAAAATTATTTCGATTGAAGATTTAATCGCTTATCGTTTGAATATTGATAGTTTAATTAAGAAAGAAGTTACTATTGATTTACCTACGGCGTGGGGCGATTTTAAAATGAGCGCTTATACTCAATTGGACAATGGTGCTACCCATTTGGCTATATCAAAAGGCGAATGGGGACCTGATGAACCAATTTTGGCTCGTGTGCATAGTTCATGTGTAACTGGTGATATCTTTGGTTCTTGTAGATGCGACTGCGGACCTCAATTGCACAAAGCTTTGGAAATGATTCAAAAGGAAGGCAAAGGAATCGTTGTTTACATGAATCAAGAGGGCAGAGGTATTGGACTCATAAACAAACTTCGCTCTTACAATCTACAGGATGCAGGTTTTGATACGGTTGAAGCCAATATTAAACTGGGTTTCAAAGGTGATGAACGCGATTATGGCGTTGGGGCTCAAATTTTAAGATCGGAGGGCGTAACTAAAATGCGCTTAATGACTAACAACCCTACAAAAAGAGCCGGGCTAATTGGCTATGGTCTCGAAGCGGTAGAAAACATTCCAATCGAAATTGAAAGTAACGTTCACAATGAGCGCTATTTGAAAACAAAAAGAGATAAAATGGGTCATTCTATCATGAAAGGATAGGTTGATTTTTGGTTGGCAATTTTCAGTTAATAAAATTGCCAACTAACATTTAAATTTTGTAGTTATTAGCTGCTTACTTAAAAATTCTATCGAAAACCTACCTCCGCTGATTACCCTTACTTTGATTAATAATCGCTTCTTTATTAATTGATTTATTCGTTTTAACAGGCGATTCACTTTGCTTTCTTCTCAAGTTTCTGCGGTAAGCTCCGGTAATCTTTTGAATAAATTCTTTAAACGTATCAAACTGCTGGGTGTAAACTAAACCAAATGAAGTTACGTTCCTGTTTTGATCAATACCAGGGTTGGCAAAGATACTCTGGATCGTTGGTGGTTTATTGGCCACTTTACCCAACAAGCTACCATCTTTTCTGATTAAAAATAAACCTTCAACCTCGCCGCCAACATTGCTTCTGTTAAAATCGATAATGGTAAAATCATTTAAGCTATTTCGATCTACAATACCAGCATTGATAATTAAACGATCATTAAAAAGTTTAACAGATGCACTGGCTTCACTTAATGAACGTACGTTAAGATCGACAAAGTTTAAGTTTAATGAAGAAAGCACATTGTTAAATTGATTAAAAACCAACTCGGTAGCTGTACTGGTGGCGGTTGAGCTTAATTGGTTTCCAATAGATTCTCCGCCATTTCCTGGAGCAAAACTTCTTCTAATAATTAAACTGAAAGCTTGTAAGTTTAAATTATTTTGATCGCTAAAATAAGTTTGAAGTTCTTCTTTAATTGCGGGTTGGGCAGGAAAAAAGATATCCAGTTTAATATCTGGCTGTAGCAGCAATCCTGTTAAACCCATTTCTACTTCGGTGTTTACACGCTGGTTAGCATTACTGCTGGCATCTCTGTTCGCAGCTTTAAACAATTCGTTCAAGTTCGCCCGTAACGCGTAAACGGCCTTTAAATTGATTTGTGCTGCGGTCGGGTTACCCGTCCATCGTATCGTACCTCCCTGCCTGATCTCAAATTTTTTGTTAATCACTTCTTGAGCCGTGAAGTCAAAACTACCCGTTTCAATGATATAATCACCAGACATTTCAAAATCACCTAAGCTATTGATGTTTAGGTTTAACTCGGCATTACCTTTGCCACTCAAATTGCCAAGTGTTGTATAAATATTTGCTGTTGTATTCGGGTCGATGGTAAGCTTAAATGTTAACGTTAAGCCATCGAAATTAGTGGTTTTCTTTACCACCTTACTCGAATCTCTACTGATGAAATTTATAAAATCCTTATCCGAAACCGTTTCCGAACTATTTAGTGGAAGATTGAAAACTGTGCCCTTTTCAGTTTTGGCTTTTATATCAATCTTCATTTTACTCGTAGGGCCAGTAAACTTAAACACCCCTGTACCGTAAGCTTTTCCAAAATAAACTGAATTGTCTTTTGAGGTCGTATTTAAAGCCATCAAACTGTTTGCGTTCACCGTTACATTCAAAGTAGGATCATCGAGATTATTCAGGTCTACTGTTCCTCTCGCAGTAGCTTCATGGCCCTCCAGATCGGCCAAGACAAAACCATCTGATGATTCGCCATCTAATAACACCACACTGTTTTCTATTTTTACCTCATCAGTAATTACATAAGTAGTTTTGAGATAATTCACCATCAATTGTCCCTTATCAAAAGCAACACTGCCATTAATTTCAGGTTTATCTAATTTTCCCTTAACGGTTAAGTCGGCAGAAATATCACCTTTAAGATTAGAAACAAGTTGTTTTACAAATGGCTCCAGAATCGTTAATTTGCTGTCGTTCATTCTAACATTCAGGTCGATCAGCTTCTCTTTTAAATCTAGATTTCCGGTGAGTTTAAAAGTTTCTGAATCCTCGGCCATGATTCGTGTGAAGACGTTTACTCTGTTGCTCTGATTATCGAAAGATGATGTATCGGTAAGGGTTCCAATATAAATATTATTGAAGGTAAGCGAATCGATTTTGAGGTCGTCGTTTACTTTTGGAGCTTTCAGAATGCCGTACAGATTAGTTGTTCCATTCACATTTCCGCTTAATTTCACGCCGAAACCCTTGGTAAAAGGATTAAGCGTTTTCAAATTAAAATCTTTAAAACCAACAGCGAGCAGATCTTTTTGATCTTCGGAAATTAAACCATCAATGGTTAATTGTTGAACTCCGTTCGTCAGATCGAAGTTACTGATCAAAGTTTTGCCATTATTTAAAGCAATGCGTACTTTCTCCTGAATGCGCCATTCTTCACTATTTATTTTTAAAATAGATGGCAAAATGCTTAGGCGTGCAACAGTATCCTGATTTTTAGTAAACTCTACCAAGCCATTCAGATCGAGCTGGTTAGCTTCATCAGAATTGGACATTTTTACGTTGAACGAAAGACTGTCATTCCGAAGAATATTTGAAATATTTACATCTTTGATGAATAAGCTATCATTCAGCTGAACACGGTCTGAAGTAACGATCAGCTGCAACTGTTCTTTCGTCGTATTTTCATCCAGAATGATATTATTTACCACTACGCCATTGTATTTCAATTTCCTTACGAAACCGTTTAAGGTAGCGGTATTATTTCGTGAATCGAAGTCCCCAATAAGCGTGGCACCTTCCTCCATTTCCAAACCAGGCGAAATAAACTGCGCTAATGGCTCAAATTTCTTCACCTGCAGATTAAACTTGAATATTTGATTTTTGAATTTAAAAATGTCAGCCCTAAGCGAGGGAACATACGTTTTGGCGATGGCTTTGTAGTAGGAAACGATGGAGTTTAAATCGTATTCACCACGAATACTTGCATCTAAAATATCTGATCGGATATCCAATGTCCGATCTACTCCTGTACCCTTCGCTATCAATTGAAGTGAATCGACATGATAAATGCCCTTCGGATTTTGCAACCTAATCTCTTGGATAAGTAAGCTGCCTTCAATATTGTTTAGGTTTGTTCCTGAAAAATTTGTGCTAAACTTTGCATCAACCAACAACGAATCTCTTAAAAGTTTCAATGCTTTTAACCTAGCCCTGGTGATGGTGGCGTTAAAGGCAAATACAGGAAGTTTCGGATTTAAGTTTACACCTCCATCAAAGAGAAGTTTTACATTTTTATCGTTGATACTTAATTTTCCATCGAAATTTTTCTTTTCAAAAGTTCCATCAATTTTAACGTTTCTATATCGATAATTGTTGAAGTCAATATATTCAACATCTCCGCTAAGTTTTTCGGTTAGTTCCTTTAATTCAGTACCTCTTCCTTTTACATACAATGATGAACTAATTCGGCCCAAACTCTTCTCATCTAACAAATTGCCGATATTAAAATCAAACGTTTTAACGTTACCTGTATAAGAGGGGACATCATTTTTGTCGATTTTCATATTCACATCAGAAACAATTCGGCCTAACTTCGTCTTAAATTCCCCGTAAGCAATAAAGTCGTTCTGAAAACCAGTAAAATTTCCATTAAAATTGATATTGCCGAATTTGCTTACGATAATTGGAATCATCGGTTTTTTGTTTCCTGTAATTCCAGCTAGTACTTCATCTAAATCTTTTTTATTTGTACCAGCCATTTCAATCTTTAAATCCATAAAGGTTTCTTTCCATTTCGGAAGACCTCTGAGGATAAAATCGCCTTTGATGTGCGTAGCTTTTCCTGATCTAATGGAAAGTTTTTTGGCTCTCAGGTTATTTACTAATCCAGTAATCTGGCCATCTATATCAAGTTCAATTTTCATTGAATTTAATTCAGGAGCAAAAAAAGCAACATCTTTGGAGGAAAGATGGCTTTCTTTGAAAATGGCTTTCATCCGTACGCTATCTACATAGTGGTTAAAGTCCCGATAGCTTTTAAACTTCATTTGATAGTAATCGGTTAAGCGGCTATTTTCCGTTACCAATAATAGTTTCTTTAGTTCTATCGCGTTACTATCGATAGTTGTTTCAGCAGTTAAATTTTTTAGATAGAAGCCACTTCTCTCGCGAAGGGTTAAATTTTTGATGTTGGTTTTGACCAGATGGTTCTTGGTGTCTAATCCTTCAAATATTCCGCTTAATTCCTTAACATCAACATTATCGAAATTTACATTTTTGCCTTGAACAGTATCTTTCGCGGCAAAATTCTTATATCTAAAAGCGAATTTATTTAAAATCACCCGACCTATATTGATATCATAAGGTTTACTTTTCGGTTTCTTTACAGTAGGTTTACCAGAATCGAAATAGTTAATAATGAAATCGAGATTAGAAGACTTATCTTTGAAATCCTTTAGGAAAAATTGGCCATTATTGACTTGAATGGTATTGATATCAATAATCTTTTTGTCGATTGAAAATTGATTAATATCAACCATGAACTCTGGAGTGCTCAACAAGGTGTCTTTTTGAAGATCGAGAACAAGCAAATCTTCCAATACAATAGATTTGAAAGGTTTGATGTAAAGGCTTTTAATTGATACCTTAGTATTGAGCTCTTTTGACAAATATGCCGCTGCTTTTTGGGCAATATAAGTTTGGACAGGCTTAAACTGTAGTGAAAAAATAATAAGCGCCAGCAGCAAAATTATTGATGCAATTACCCAAAGGAGTATTTTAAATAGTTTTTTAATAATTTTGCAGCTTAAAAATAAATAATTTGTCTGTTATACTTGCTATCGAATCTTCTTGCGATGACACTTCAGTCGCTATATGTAACAACGGCAAAATTACGGCCAATGTTATTGCAAACCAAACAATTCATGAAAATTATGGTGGTGTAATCCCTGAATTAGCATCTAGGGTACATCAACAAAATATTGTGCCTACCATTGAACAAGCATTAAAAAATGCACAGGTTACAAAACAGGACATTAGTGCTGTTGCGTTTACACAGGGTCCGGGCCTGTTGGGCTCACTTTTGGTAGGTGTTTCCTTTGCAAAATCATTCGCATTGGGCTTAAATATACCCTTAATTTCTGTCAATCACATGCATGCGCACATATTGGCGCATTTTATTGATGAGCCAAAACCCAATTTCCCTTTCTTGTGTCTTACCGTTTCTGGTGGGCATACACAAATTGTATTGGTGAAGGATTATTTCGATATGGAAATTGTGGGCGAAACGTTGGATGATGCAGCTGGGGAGGCCTTCGATAAAACGGCCAAGATTTTACAGCTGCCTTATCCTGGAGGTCCTTTAATTGATAAACATGCTAAAAATGGAAATCCGAAAGCATATAAATTTGCCGAGCCCCAGATAGCTGATCTAAATTTTAGCTTTAGTGGTTTCAAAACCTCCGTTCTTTATTTTATCAGAAAGCAGGAGATAGAGAATCCAAATTTTATCACCGAAAATTTGGATGATATTTGTGCATCTGTTCAGCACAGCATTGTTCAGATATTGTTGAACAAGCTTAAAAAAGCTGCAAAGCAATTTAATATTAATGAGATTGCAATAGCTGGTGGTGTTTCTGCAAACTCTGGATTAAGAGATGGTTTGCAGCAAACAGCTGATGAACTGGGATGGAAGGTTTATATTCCTGCATTTCAATATTGTACTGATAATGCAGGAATGATTGCCATTGCCGGATACCAAAAGTTTTTGGTTAACGACTTCGTGGGCCAAGAGGTATCGCCGAAAGCGAGAATGGAATTTTAAGGCGATGATTACACAGATTATTTGATTACACGAATGTAATTTTGAATAAATAGTTTAAGATTGAAATTTTATTTTGCCTTATTCTTAAATCGTGCAAATCCTAATCTAACTATTTGACTTTATACTTTTAACTTTATACTTTTTTATGACTGGAGCATCATTAATATTTTGGATTGTTTGTGCAGTACCGCTTATTGGACTGTTATATTATTTGATTAGAAAAGATAAGAATAAATTAAGCGGAAGTTGGGGAGTAATTATTTTAGGTGCTTTGGTAATTGCTGCCTTGTTGGTAATTGTTTACGTAACAAAAGATTTTAACGCAGTTTTTAGCCAGGGTTAAAACTATTGACATAATATCATAAAAAAGCGCTTTGTTAGATTTTGTCTAACAAAGCGCTTTTTATGCTTTTGAGTATCGAAATTATTTTTCTTCCAATTTATCGCCGGTTACTTCGGCTTTAATTTTAATTTCCAATTCTTCTGCTAATTCTGGGTTATCACTTAAAAGTTGCTTAACCGCATCTCTACCTTGACCCAATTTAGTATCTCCGTACGAGTACCAAGACCCTGCTTTCTTGATAATGCCAAAATCAACACCTAAATCTACAATTTCGCCATTTTTCGAAATACCTTCGCCAAACATTACGTCAAACTCTGCAATACGGAAAGGCGGAGCCACCTTATTTTTAACAATCTTAACTTTAACACGGTTACCAGAAACTTCATCAGAATCTTTAATTTGAGAAATACGGCGAATATCTAAACGTACTGAAGCATAAAATTTTAACGCGTTACCACCTGTAGTTGTCTCTGGGTTACCGAACATCACACCGATTTTATCACGTAATTGGTTGATGAAAATACAGCAGCAGCCAGTTTTTGAAATGGTACCAGTTAACTTACGTAATGCCTGGCTCATCAAACGGGCATGTAAGCCCATTTTACTGTCGCCCATTTCGCCTTCAATTTCACTTTTCGGAACCAACGCAGCAACGGAGTCAATCACGATTACATCAATTGCGCCGGAGCGAATCAGGTTATCAGCAATTTCTAATGCCTGTTCGCCATTGTCTGGTTGAGAAATTAATAAGTTATCAGTATCCACACCGAGTTTTTTAGCATAGAACTGATCGAATGCATGTTCCGCATCAATAAAAGCAGCTATACCACCTTTTTTCTGCGCTTCTGCAATAATATGGGTAGCTAATGTCGTTTTACCGGATGATTCCGGCCCATAAATTTCGATTACTCTTCCCTTGGGAATACCACCAATGCCTAAAGCAATGTCTAAACTGATTGATCCTGTAGAAATAAAATCTATCGGTTCAATAGCCGTATCGCCAAGTTTCATTATGGTACCTTTACCATACGATTTTTCTAATTTATCTAAAGTAAGCTGTAAAGCTTTTAATTTGTCGGGGTTTGCGCTTGCCATTTTCTTGTAATTTGATTTCGTAAATATAATTGAATTATGAGCTAATATGCGTAGAATGTTTATAACTATTTACTAAAATATTTAGCTAAGGTAATTGTTTTTTAGCTAATGTCAATAGTAATTTAAAAATAATTTAAGCTTCGTGCTTTTCACGCTCATTTTTCGCCGTCATGCGTTCAAAATACCTGCACATGTAGGTAATTTCACAAATATCACATTTCGGGCTTCGGGCCACGCAAACATAACGCCCGTGAAGAATTAGCCAGTGATGCGCAATGTGTATATCATGTTGAGGAAGATGTTTAACCAAATCTTTTTCTACTGCCAAGGGTGTTTTTCCATTAGTTAATCCCAACCTGTTGGCTACACGAAAAACATGAGTATCCACTGCCATTGCCGGGGCATTATAAATTACAGATGCAATTACATTGGCAGTTTTACGTCCAACTCCCGGCATTTTTTGTAAATCATCTATTCCCGAAGGAACAACATCATTAAATTCATTTACCAGAATATTGGCCATTCCTACAAGATGTTTGGCTTTGTTATTTGGATAGCTGATACTTCTGATGTAATCAAATACCATATCTGGAGTGGCTTCAGATAGTGTTTTGGCATTCGGAAATCGTTGAAAAAGGGCCGGAGTAACCATATTTACCCGCTTATCAGTACATTGAGCCGAAAGAATTACGGCAACCAGAAGCTGATAGGGATTATTATAATGTAGTTCGGTTTCTGCATCGGGCTGCTTTGCTGAGAAGTGCTCTACAAAAAGTTTATAACGTTCTTTCTTTAACATGAGCAAATATAGAAATTGATCCTTTTACTCGTGAGTCAAAAGATTAATGCATCATCGCGTATTTTTCTTTCGATGCAGCAACACCTTTTGTAGCTTTGCTTTTGATTAGCCAAATGGCGAAAAATGCACCAACCAAAGCCATTGCTGCACCAACATAGGCCGGCGAGGTATAGTCAAACCCGTAAACCAAAGGTAAACCGCCAAAGAAAGCACCCAATGCATTCCCGATGTTAAAACTGGCTTGACTCGCCGATGCGGCCAGCATTTCAGAGCCCTTGGCCGATTGTATCATCAACATCTGGATTGGCGCAGCAAGAGCAAACGCAACGGCCCCTGTAATAAAAGTCATTATTAAAGCCAGGGGTTGACTGAATGAGATATAATGTACAATAGTTAAAGTTACAGCCATAGCCAGAAGTAACGCAGCCGAAGCTTTAGCAGGAGAAAACTTATCGGCTAATATTCCGCCAATATAATTTCCAACCAGCATCCCTACGCCAGCGAGCATTAATATATATGTTACGGCATCTGCAGAAAAACCTGCAACATCTGTCATTAAAGGGGCAATGTAACTGTACCAGGTAAATAAGCCACCTGTACCAATTGAGATCATCATGATTATAATCCATGCTTCCCTCTTCTTGAAAAAACTTAATTCAGCTTTTAGATCCCTGTTCTTTGCAGCTTCTAATGCCGGCAGCCAAAGTTTTAAGCTTAATAAGGTAACCAGACCCACCAGCACTACAACGGCAAATGAAATTCGCCAGGAAAAGTTATGGCCTATAAAAGTACCCAGCGGAACACCTAAGATATTTGCAATGGTTAAACCCATAAACATTAACGAAACCGCCTGAGCCGCCTTACCTTTTTCCGCAATTCTACTTGCAACTACCGATCCTACACCAAAAAATGCCCCATGTGGTAATCCTGAGAGCAATCTGGCAATAAACAAAGTGTCGAAAGTTGGTGCAAAAGCCGAGAATGCATTAAATGCAGTGAACATGATCATCAACGCCATTAATATTTTTTTAGGTGGATATTTCCCGGCAATCATTATTAACAGGGGCGCACCAATCACTACTCCTAGTGCATAGGCAGAAATCAAATGTCCGGCTTGTGGAATGGTAACTTTTAGGTCTTTTGCAATATCTGGCAGTAAACCCATCATCACAAACTCTGTTATGCCAATGCCTAATCCTCCTAGGGTGAGTGGTAGTAAGTTCTTATTCATACCTATGCTTAGTGTTAAAATTACACTATGTAAAGGTAGGTCTTTTTGAGTTAATGAAATGTAAAAAAGAAAAGGGGAGTTTGGGAACGGGGAATTATGGAATAGAAAATAGTGAATAAGGAAATGGAAAATAGTAGATAAGGAAATAAACTATAAGCTTTGTGAAGAACAAATAGAAATTCTGTTCACAGCATCATTCTTAAAATTGCTGCAAAAAAAAAAGCTGCCTTTTATGAAAGGCAGCTTTAGGCTGGTGTAAAATTTACTTCGATTTGCTGTATGCTAAAATCTTGTTGATGGTTTCATCTTGAGGATTTTTAGCCAGACGATCTAATTTACTTTTGATTTGATCGTAAAATAAGTCGATTTCCGCGTCAGATTCAATATCAGTTTTAGGCTGAAACATACTGTGGGTTGGTAAATTTACATTGTTTTTTGATGTAGAGGTTTTTGTCATAAGCAACTAAATGTGATAAGTTTATAAACTTAACGATAGTTCAGATGCTTTATTTCGAGCCCTAAAATTTTTAACGTAACTTTTTTATTACCCTTTGTAGGTCATCTCTTTAGTTTTAAGCATTTTGCGCAAGTTGCTTAATGCATAACGCATCCGTCCAAGGGCAGTATTAATGCTTACATCGGTTAAATCAGCTATTTCTTTAAAGCTCAAATCTGCATAATGACGCATTAAAAGCACTTCTTTTTGCTCATCAGGCAGTAAATGAATCATTTCTTTCAAATCTTTATGGGTTTGATCGCGTAACATTTTTTCCTCTGCACTTTCGTCATAAAAGTGTAGCATATTAAATACATCCATCCCATCAGAACTCGTAATAATTGGAGTTCTTTTTTCTTTTCTGAAATAATCAATCACTAAATTATGGGCAATACGCATTACCCAAGGCAGAAACTTGCCCTCCTCATTATATCTTCCAGAACGAAGCGTATTAATTACTTTTATAAAAGCATCCTGAAAAATATCTTCAGCTAAATATTGGTCTTTTACCAATAAATAGATGGAAGTATAAATTTTACTTTTATGCCTTCTTAAAAGTTCTTGTAGCCCATTCTCATCCCCTGCAATGTATAACTTTACAAGGTCTTGGTCACTGTATGATTGTAAATTCATAGGTTTGCCTACACTAAATCCCGTACTGTTTGCTAAAAATTAATTTGTAGAAGTTTAATTTCTATAGCGTCTCTCCTATGTTTTTTAGATTGTGTTAGTTTGGTTCTGAGGTTGTTAATATTCAAAGAAAGTTATTTTTTTATCAAAAAACAAAAAATAAAATGTTAAAAAATAAATTAACCGCATCAGTACCTTATTTTTGTATGTTTTAAAAACCCAACAGTATTCTATGGGTTATATTTAAAATCATAACCATACATGAGCAAAAAAGAAGCCGAAAAAGATCCGCATAAAAATATTATTATAAAAGGTGCTCGTGTGCACAACCTGAAAAACATTGATGTTGCCATACCTAAAAATAAACTCGTTGTGGTTACTGGCATGTCTGGTTCGGGAAAATCTTCTCTGGCTTTTGATACTTTATACGCAGAAGGACAACGCAGATATGTAGAAAGTTTATCTTCTTATGCCCGCCAGTTTATGGGTAGGATGAATAAACCTGATGTAGATTATATTAAGGGTATTGCTCCGGCCATTGCCATTGAGCAAAAGGTAATTACCTCTAATCCTCGATCTACTGTGGGTACCTCCACAGAAATATACGATTATCTGAAACTTCTTTTTTCGAGGATCGGGAAAACGATTTCTCCGATTTCGGGAAAGGAAGTGAAAAAAGATTCGGTTAGTACCGTGGTTGATTATGTAAGCGCTTTGCCTGAAGATACCACAGTAACAATTTTTTGCCCTTTATACCCACATAACAACCGCACCATAAAAGAGGAACTTGCTATTTTATTGCAAAAAGGTTTTTTACGGGTACTTATTGACGATAAAATTTTAAAAATTGAATCTGTTTTAGATGATGCCGAATTTAAAGATGCCGAATTAACCGATGATAAAACGGTTCAGATTTTAATTGATAGAATAGTTACCAACCAGGAAGAAGAAACTTTAAGCCGTTTAGCCGATTCTGTTCAAACTGCTTTTTTTGAAGGTAAGGGTGATTGTTATGTCGAAGCTAATGGCAAAACCAAGCATTTTAGCGATCGCTTTGAGCTTGACGGAATGAAGTTCGAGGAGCCTACACCAAACTTTTTTTCTTTTAATAATCCTTATGGTGCATGTAAACGCTGTGAAGGTTATGGAAACGTAATTGGTATTGATGAAGATCTGGTGATTCCTGATAAGAGCAAAAGCGTTTTTGATAATGCCATAGCGCCATGGAGAGGAGAGAAGATGAGTGTTTGGTTGCAGAACTTTATCAAAGCTTCTTCAAAATTCGATTTTCCTATACATCGTCCTTTCAGTCAGCTAACTGAAAAAGAGCAACGTTTACTGTGGACGGGCAATAAATATTTTGCTGGCCTTGATGCTTTTTTTAAGGAGCTGGAAGAGCAGACCTATAAAATTCAATACCGGGTAATGTTGTCTCGCTACCGCGGGAAAACCACTTGCCCTGAATGTAAGGGGTCACGTTTGCGCAAGGATGCATCTTATGTAAAGATTGCTGAAAAATCGATTATCGATGTCGTTTTAATGCCCTTAGCGAAAGCTTTAATTTTCTTCAACGAGTTGAAATTGAACGCTACTGATGCTAAGGTGGCTAAACGTTTACTCGCCGAGATTGATAACCGGTTTCTGTATTTAAATAATGTTGGTTTAGGTTATTTAACCTTAAATCGCTTATCAAATACCTTATCAGGAGGAGAATCGCAAAGAATCAATTTGGCAACTTCTTTGGGAAGTAGCTTAGTTGGTTCTATCTATGTTTTGGATGAACCTAGTATCGGTTTGCATCCACGAGATACAAATAAATTGATTGAAGTATTGATTTCTTTGCGCAATGTTGGCAATACGGTTTTAGTTGTGGAGCATGAGGAAGAAATGATGCGGGCTGCCGATTATATTATTGACATCGGTCCGGAGGCTGGAACCCACGGTGGTAACCTTGTTTTCAGCGGGAATTACGAAGAAATTTTAAAAGATAAAAACAGTTTAACTGGCCGCTATTTATCAGGGGTAGAAAAAATAGCCATCCCAGAAAAGCGCCGGAAGTGGAAAGATCATATCCTTATTAAAGGTGCAAGAGAAAACAACCTTCAAAACATTGATGTAAAATTTCCTTTGGGTGTTTTCACTGCGGTTAGTGGGGTTTCAGGTTCGGGTAAAACCAGTTTGGTTAAAAAGATTTTATACCCTGCTTTGCAGAAAGCCATTGGAAATTATGCTGGTGAACAAACCGGTGCTTACGATGGGATTTTTGGTAATTATGATTTGATTAGTGCCGTAGAAATGGTCGATCAAAACCCAATCGGCCGTTCAAGCCGATCTAACCCCGTAACGTATGTAAAGGCCTGGGATGATATCCGTGCTTTATTTTCTGGTTTGGCATCGGCAAAAGCAGCTGGATTAAAACCAGCAGCATTTTCTTTCAATGTAGAAGGTGGCCGTTGCGATGTTTGCCAGGGAGAGGGTGAGGTGAAAATCGAAATGCAATTTATGGCAGATATTTATTTGCCATGCGAAGCTTGCGGAGGAAAACGGTTTAAGCAGCAGGTTTTGGATGTAGTTTATAAAGAGAAAAATGTTTCGGAGATTCTCGATATGACCATCGATGAAGCTGTGGATTTCTTTAAAGATGAACCTAAAATTCTCAATAAACTAAATCCTTTGGTTGATGTTGGTTTGGGTTACGTTCATTTAGGCCAATCATCTAATACCTTATCAGGTGGTGAAGCCCAGCGGATTAAACTGGCTTCATTTCTAATCAAAGGGAATAACGCCAGCAAAACACTATTCATTTTTGATGAGCCCACTACTGGTTTACACTTCCACGATATCAAAAAGCTATTAAAGGCTTTAAATACGTTAATTGAGCAGGGAAATACCATTCTGGTGATTGAGCACAATATGGATATGATTAAGTGTGCCGATTGGGTGATCGATATCGGTCCGGAAGGCGGAGATGGTGGAGGCAAAGTTGTTTTTGAGGGTATCCCTGAAGATTTGGTGAAAGAAAAGACTTCCTATACAGGGAAATATTTAGCATCGCATTTGAATTTAAATCCATAATTTCGGCAATGCTTTTTCTCACCTTTTTTATAGGCATTCTCCTTAACGCCATGGGGTATATCCCTCCTGGTAATATCAACCTCACGGTTGCGCAACTTGCCATTAATAAAGGCATGCGCCAGGTTTGGTATTTCATCCTTTCTTTTTCTTGCGTAGAGGTGTTTTTTACATTTGGAATGATGCGTTTTGCCCGCTGGGCAATGAGCGACATCAATCCTAATGAGGCAGTAAGTGAAGTAAGGTTAGGCACATTAGTAGATTGCTTTATGATTTTGATGTTTATTACCATGGGTACAATCACATGGGTAAACAGAAAAAAAGCACCTATTACCAGCAATAAAAAAGAGGATAAACGAAGTGGCAGCGTACTTTACGGATTAATATTAGGTGTTTTAAATCCAGTACAGATTCCTTTTTGGTTGTTTTTTGGCAACTATGTAATCTTGCACGAATGGATTGAAACCGATTACCTTTCGCTGATTATTTTTAGCTTAGGTTCGGGTGTGGGTTCTGCAGTAGCATTATATGTTTATGCGCATTTTGCCACTTTTATTCAGGAAAAATTTGCGCTAAGCAGCCTGATCATCAATAAATCGATAGCCATATTTTTATACGTGCTTGCCGCTTATTTGGTAATTAAACAATTGGTAATTTTGTTGTAAAGGAAACTATTCCAGTACGAAATTAGCCGTAGTTATTTGAAGATTCTAAGGATTTCTCTCAGTGTAAATTTGTTGTTTGGAAATGAAAGTGCTGTCTTAATGGCGGCTTTCAGTCCCGCCAAACACTTTACTCCACTGCGTTACGTGTTTGTTTATGTCGGGTTTAGATACACCGTTTGTGCATAAAACCCACCAAAATAATCTGAATTAAGTTAATTAGCCCCGACATAACGAAAATCCTTTTAATTGCTCAAAACTTTCATCTTCCCCAAGCTTAAATCGAAAGATTGCCTGCCTGCGGTAGACAGATAGTATGGGAGGGACCACTTTGACCCAGGTATCACAGTCATTGTGCTCCAAAATATTTAACAAGCCGTAGAGTTGATTGTGTGTATAACCTGTATTTATTCCTATTTCAAAAACTCAACGTTCCAAATTTTCTCTGCCTTCCTGCCGATTAACCAAAAAGATGCTGCAAGTACAGAGAAGAACAACGCTTTATGCCAGCTATCCCAGAAGTATTCGAAATAACGGGTGTAGAGGTTAATGAATAAGAAGGTGATCCCGAATTCACGGGCAATATCATCATGATATTTTAAGCCAAATAGGGTGCTTGCTACACAAACTATTGCAGAAATTAATGCCCAATAGAATAAACTCAGTTGCCTTACCGAATACCATTCTTCTAAGCTGGCAAAATTCCCGAAAACGGATAATGCCCAAAGTGAGACAAACAAGTAAACCATTCCGGCAATGTAAGTTGCCTGGAAGAAGTGTTGTGTTTTGGGCAATGCTTTCATAATGAACGAAGCTGCAGTTAGTGCCGCTCCAAAAACAACGAAGCGCAAAGGATAATTCATCCCCAGGAAATAATAATTCCACCGGCTTAAATAACCAGTTTCTGTTCCGAACCAGGCCCCTAAAGAGATTAATGCGAAAACCCAAATGAGCCGGGAATTGAAAAAGTATCCCAATCCACCATAAATGAAAACGGATATAAGGATTAAAATTGAAAAATTTCCAGAGCCATTGTCCATTGCTTTTCCGAAATAGGCAATGGCATTTGCTGTAAGCAGTATTGCCGAAAATACGATGGCCTCATTGCTAAACTTTAAATGAGCCAGTTTCTTTTTTCTTCTAAATCCTAGCATGTAAAGCCAGGCGGCCAAACCTCCTGAAACAATTGCAATAACAATATTCGGTGTGTTGTAAACTCTTTTAAGATAGTTGAGGATGGAATTATCTATTAATAATGAACCAAGTGAGATAAACCCGCAAGCAAGGGCAACCCAAAAAGCATACTGAGCTAAACGCAACCAATCGAAATTTTTAGCCTCATAGCTTTTGCGAAGTTTGCTACCAGTGTCTTCAGTAATTAAGCCAGTGGTTTGCCACTGTTCAATCATATCGTCTAAAAATTCACTCTTTTCTCTATCAACTTTCATAGGTTAGGTTATACACGAATATATAAAAAAGTCCTCAGTCTGGAGTCGGCAGTCTGAAGCAAAAAAATAATGGCATGAATAATCAACTGTGCTCCGAACTCGATAGGCTCAATTTTAGGTTTTATATTACCTCCTTAATTTTCTTATTGTTCCCCACAATCCAAATGACGTCTCCGTTATCAAATATGAAATCGGATGAAGGATTTAAAATGCGTTCGGTACCCCGTTCAATGCCAACAATTAATGCTTGTGCTTTTTCGCGGATGCCAGCATTTCGAATGCTTAAGCCATACACCGGCGAATCGGTATTGACAACCACCTTCTGCAATGTCATTTCCTTATCGGGGAAAGATTTTTCTTCTTCATGATGAGGTATATCCACATCAAGGAGTGCTTTTACTGACGCGAGCTGATCGTCAGCTCCAATTAACAATAAATTATCATTTGGGTAAAGTCTCTCATCGCGGCCGGGCGTTGGAATGTTGTTTCTACCACGTTCGATTAACGCAATATTTACCCCGTACTTTTCCCTAATCATCAGTTCTGAAAGCGTTTTTCCAACCACATCCGATTCTGGTGATACCTTAATTTCGGTTAAGTGGGTATCCCAAGGTAAAATATCAGGCTTTTGGTTTTCTCTGGCATTCAAATTTAGCATGAAACGTTTTTCCAACTTGTTGTAGAAGGATTGAAGTTTTCGCGAAAAGATAACCATCACCAAGACAATCAGCCCCAGTGCAATTCCTGCTGCAACCCAGGTATCGAAAAATTCATACATCAAAAACCCGACAAAAAATATTCCCAGTGCAATTCTAAATACTTCGATGGCAATTAATGGTCCACGGGTGTATTTCTTATTTAACCACAAATGAGAATAAGCCGTTTTCTGTATTCTTCTGATGGATAATGCCCATAAAAAAGGAGCCATTAGAATGAACGATGCAACTAAACTGATAATCGTAGACTTTAAACCATTAACCACGTTTTTAGCGATAAACGGTTGCACATATCGCGAAGCTAAAAAAATAACGGCAATGATAATTACCGAGTGGATAATGGTGTTAAACGCATAACTGCGCAGCAAGATTTTCCAGTCGCTTAAAGTGGTTATTCCAGCCGTACTGGAACTGTACCTTGAGATCCCATCAATCCATTTCTTTGGCAATATTCTGGTTAGGAACTGATAAAACGGTTCTGATAATTTAATGAGATACGGTGTTGTGAACGTAGTAATTGCTGATGCGGCTACTGCGATAGGATAGAGAAAATCGCTGGTTACTTTAAGTGTAAGGCCTAAAGTGGCAATGATAAAAGAAAACTCTCCAATTTGCGCCAAACTCATTCCGGCCTGTACCGATGTTTTGAGCGGCTGACCAGATAATAATGCGCCAAGACTTGAGCTTAAAAACTTACCCAAAATGGTAGCCAGGGTTACGATAACAATTGGCAAAGCATAATCAACCAAAATTTTTGGATCAATGAGCATGCCTACAGATACAAAAAACACCGCCGCGAATAAATCTTTAACTGATTTTGTAAGATGCTCTATTTTTTCGGCTTGAGTTGTTTCTGCTAAAATTGAGCCCATAATAAATGCGCCTAAAGCTGGGGAAAAGCCTACCTTAACTGCGAGCAATACCATGATTAAGCAAAGTGCCAATGAAACCACTAGCATCGTTTCATCATTCATTAATTTTCTAGTGGCCTTTAAAAATGTTGGAATAAGAAAGATTCCGCCTAAAAACCAAAGCACCAGGAAAAAGGCAAGTTTCAAAATTGAAATGAGCATTTCGCTCCCTGCAAATTGCTGACTTACTGCTAAGGTTGAAAGTAAAACCAGCAATAAAATGGCCACTAAATCTTCTACAATCAACACACCGAAAACTAAACCAGCAAACTTCTTGTGCTTTACACCGAGTTCTTCAAATGCCCTGATAATAATTGTGGTTGATGAAACAGAAAGTATACCGCCTAAAAATATGCTGTCCATAGTTTTCCAGCCCATTAACTTACCTGCAAAAAAACCAATAACCAACATAAAAACAACCTCTACAACAGCTGTAATGGAAGCCGATCCGCCAACTTTGACTAACTTTTTGAAACTGAATTCTAACCCCAAACTAAACAGCAAAAAGATTACTCCAATTTCCCCCCAAATGTTGATGCTCTTGGTATCTGTTACTGAAGGGAAAAAATCGAGATGTGGGCCAACCAATAGTCCCGCCAGGATGTAACCTAGTACTAAGGGTTGTTTTATTTTTTTAAATATAAGCGTTGTTATTCCTGCTGCGGCAAGTATTAATCCTAAATCGGCTATTAAGTCTGGTAAATGCATTGATAATGATGGTAATTTAAAATTTGAATAAATTGGACTTTCGGTTTTTACGAAGTGCCAACTTGCTTACCAAAATACATGTTTTGGGTAAAGCATTTTAAACGAATACCAATAATTTTGCCTGATAGTTTTTGCTATTTTCTTAGAAATTGAAAAATACAACTTCAAAAAAATAGCAGTGAAAAGAAAAAGCAATAATATGCTTGCAAAATTTTTATGCTGTTGATTGGTGAGGAGGTCCTTTTCAATACTTTCGTTTTCCATTGCCGTTTGCTGATGGAATTTAACCTGACTATGATAAGGCTGAAGGCTTGTAGGCGTAGATTTATTTAACGCATACTCTTTTTTTATTTGTGATGCAGCACTCACAAAATAACAAGGTATACACAAGAATATGATGATGTAAAAAAGCCTCATTGCCGCTAATATAACGAATTGAGGCCTTTCTTGGAGGATTTATTTTTTTAAATGTGTTGCAGATGATGCAAAAAATGCGAGCGTAGCTTCTTTGTCTTGATGAAGTTGTAATGTTAATGCTTCAAGCCCGGTAAACTTTACATCATGGCGTAAAAATTTAAGGAAATTCATTTTGATATCCTGTCCGTATATTTCCTGATCGAAATCAAAGATGTTAACCTCGATGTTTCTGGTCATGCCGTTTATGGTTGGCCGCTGCCCGATGTAAGCCATGCCTTTGAAAGTCCGAAGTCTGGAGTCCGAAGTCCGGAGTCTGCTTTCTGAATCTACACTTCCTTCTTCAAATTCCTCACTTATTTCTACTGTAACTGCATAGATTCCATCACCAGGGATGAGTTTATAGGTTTCTTCTACAAATAGGTTTGCTGTTGGAAAGCCTATCGTTCTGCCAATTTTATCGCCTTTAATTACCCTTCCGAAAATTGAAAATGGATAACCTAAATAATCGGCGGCTAAGCTTACATCGCCGGCTAAAAGTGCCTGGCGGATTTTAGTCGAACTCACTGCAACATCGTGAATATCTTGCTCTTTAATTTCTTCTACGGTGAAACCAAAATGGATGCCTGCAACTTTTAAGTCGCTTAAGTTACCCGACCGGTCTTTTCCAAAGCGATGATCGTATCCGATTATAATGTGTTTAGTTCCGATGTTTTCAACTAGCGTATTTTTGATGTATTCATCAGGCGTTTGATTCGAAAAATCTCTGGTAAAAGGGGTGATAATTAAATGGTCTACACCTAAACTTCTTAAAATTTCTGCTTTCTCGTTGATGGTGTTAATCATTTTCAGATCCTGGTTTTCAGGATCGATAATCATTCTTGGATGCGGAAAGAATGTTAAAATAACACTTTCACCCTTGTCGGCTTTAGCTTTGGCGACCAATTGTTTGATGATTTTTTGATGGCCGAAATGTACCCCATCAAAAGTGCCAATGGTAACTACGGCATTATCCAGTTTTTGAAAGTCTGAAAGGTTGTGGTATATTTTCAATGGGAATGTTTTATGGTTATGGGTTTTGCATAAGGGATGGAAGCGGTATACTTTTTTGTTTGCTGATATTTGATTTTTAGGATGACAATGACAAAAAAGATTTAGCGTACAGCCCGACCCCTTGCGCAGCTTGGGGGCATGCCCTAATTATTATTATTTATATTTTAATGTAATGCATGGCGTTTTACCACACCGCCTTTTAAATCGGCAATTTGTTGCTGAATAACGAACGCATCTGCATCGATTTGCCTGATAGCCGATTGTAATTTGCTCATTTCTAACTTCGTTACTACGGTAAAAATGATATCGAGATCTTTCTTTTCACCATAGCCGCCTTCGCCTTTGTAAATGGTAACACCACGTTTCATATCATTGATAATATAGGCCTTAATTTCTTCCTGATGCTCGGAAATAATGGTAACGCCGGTGTACTGCTCCAAACCATTCACAATAAAATCGATCGTACTTGATGCAGAAAGGTAGGTTAAAATGGCATAAAGTGCCGTTTCGATATTAAGGAAATAGGCGGCAAATGCAAAGATAATGATGTTTAAAATCAGGATGATATTGCCCACCGTTAGAATGCTATTTTTACTGATGTAAAGCGCCAAAACTTCCGTACCATCAATTACGCAACCGCCTCTCATTGCCAAACCAATTCCTCCGCCTAGAAACAAACCGCCAAAAAATGCAATCAGTAATTTATCGTGTGTAATGGGTTGGAAAGGAACTACAATCAATGCTACCGCCAATGTTGCAATGGCAATGGCTGTTTTAATAGCAAAGCCTTTACCTATTTGTTTGTATCCTAAAATTACGAAAGGAATGTTGATGATGGCAATGAGGTAAGATAAATTCCATTTGGTTAAGGTGCTTAATAACAGTGAAATACCTGTTACGCCACCATCAATAAATTCGTTTGGCATTAAAAAGCTTTTTAAACCAAAACAGGCTGAAGTTACACCAGCAACAATTAAAAAGAATTCTTTTACAAATCTAGTATTTCGGTTTTTAATGTTGTTCATAGTTGAGGTTCGGTTTTTGGCTCTTCCTTCTTACTGCGAATATAATTAACGAGTTCTAAAACCTCAAATGAATCGGAGAGCAAAAAGTTTCCACTACGGGTACGCGTGAGTTTTGATAAATAGGCGCCATTGTTGAGCTGTTTCCCGAAATCGGAAACGAGTGAACGGATGTATGTTCCTTTACTGCAAACAATTCTGAAATCTATTTCTGGCAGTTCGATACGGGTAATTTCAAACTCAGGAACGGTAACAAAACGTTTTCGCAATTCTACTTCTTCGCCTAACCTTGCTTTTACGTATAAACGTTCGCCATTAACTTTTACCGCTGAATGTGCTGGTGGATATTGTTCTATATCGCCAATAAACGGCTTACAGGCTGCATAGATTTCTTCTTCAGTAATTTTGCTAATGTCGAAAGTTTCATCAACCTCCGTTTCCATATCAAAAGAGGGGGTGGTAGCACCCAAAATCATGGTGCCGGTATATTCTTTTTCTTCTGCCTGAAAGGTATCTATTTGCTTGGTTAATTTGCCAGTGCAGATAATGAGCAGGCCTGTAGCTAATGGATCTAAAGTACCGGCATGGCCAACCTTAAGTTTTAGAGGTTTTAAAGAATTACGAATTTTGCCAACCACATCAAAGGATGTCCACTTGTATGGCTTATTAATTAGAAGCAGTTCGCCCTCTGCAAAATTGAAATCTTTAAACTTTGAATTTTCTGTACTCACAAATCTTTTTTTCGCAAAGATACAGATTAAATTATTTCTAAGTTATGGCCAGTCATTAGCAGGATGATGATGATTAGACCCGCAACAATTCTATACCAGCCAAACATTTTGAAACCGTGTTTATTTAAATAGCCAATGAAACTTTTAATGGCTAAAAGTGCCACAATGAAAGCAACTACGTTTCCAATAATCAGTAAATTAGTTTGCTCTTGAGTGATGGTATGACCATCTTGATAAAAATCTAAAAGTTTTTTTGCGGTGGCAGCAAACATGGTTGGAACAGCTAAAAAGAATGAAAATTCTGCCGCTACTTTTCTGCTTAATTTTTGAGTCATACCACCCACAATAGTGGCTCCGGAGCGTGAAACCCCAGGAATCATGGCGATGCACTGGAAAAATCCGATCTTTAAAGCGGTTAAATAATTAATATCTTCCTCTTCATTGATAGTGGGTTTATCGAACCACTTATCAACAAAAAGCAAAATAATACCACCCACCAGAAGTGAAATACCAACTGCCATCGGACTTTCTAAAAGTTCATCTATTTTCTTGCTTAGCAAAAGGCCAAAAATAGCGGCCGGGATGAAAGCAACAACAAGTTTGATGTAGAAGTTTATCGATTTAAAAAAGCGTTTGAAGTACAAAACTACAACTGATAAAATAGCCCCCAACTGGATAGCAACAGTAAATAATTTTACAAAAGGATCGCTGGCTATCCCCATAAATGAGGAGCCAATAATCATGTGGCCTGTGCTCGATACGGGTAAAAATTCAGTTAATCCTTCTATAATGGCAAGGATAATGGCTTGAAAATAGTTCATAGGTTTAATAGTGGATTATTCCCACCTTAATATTTGTATTTTTTTAATTTATGATCTTTCGAGATTAAAACTAAATCTTCAGCAATAGCTTGCGAGACAATGATTCTATCAAAAGGGTCATTGTGGATGAATTCTAAATTTAGGAGTGTAGAAAGATGAGTTTCATTAATAGAAACGATTTCGATCTGATTGCGCTCTGCAAACCGAAATAATTCATTAAAACCGATATTTAATTCTAGTTTACCAATTTGCTTTTTGATGGCTATTTCCCAGAGAGATGCAATGCTTAAAAAACAAGGTTGATTGATGTCAATGAGTTCGGATTTAATAGACAAAGGCAATTGTTTGTCGCCTGCCACAAACCAGAGAAATGCGTGTGTATCTAAAAGAAAAGCCATTTAGATATAATCAGCAAACATTTCTAAAGATTCGTCAAAATCATCCGATAGTTTTATTTTGCCTTTTGCAAACCCAAATTTACGTGATTTTGGCTTCGATGTATTTTTATTTTTTGATTTAAGAAATTCAACAAAGTCTGCAACCTCCTGCCTAAGATTCATGGGCAGAGAATTTATCTCGATTTGCAAATTAGTTGTTGTCATGAATTAAAGTTAAAAAAATGCGCTAGCTATGCCAAATTATTTTTTTAAAATAGCGTAAATGCCGAAGGCAAAACCAAATAGTACCACTAAAGGAGCAAGTAATGTTCTTCTAAAGTCGTAAATGTCGCCTGTTGTGCCCATCATTAAAATGAAGCCCAAAGCTACAATAGCCATACTAATTAACAATAATTGATAATTCTTTTTCGTAAAAACCAAGTCGTTTTTCACATCCTTTGCAATCGGATTTGTTTTTTTCTCTAATGCCATTATCTATAAAGGTTATAAGATTTTAAACGTAAATATCTGCTCACTGCAAACCAGGTACTAATGCCTGTTATAAATATGCCTATAATTACTAACGCAACAAATACAAAACCGAATTCTTTGTAATTGTTTAAGATGATAATTTCAGGCACTTCCTTTCTGGCATATATTAAGGTAGCCAATAAAATAATGATCGCAATGAACGCTGCTATTAAACCATGTAATGCAGCAAATAATAAGAAAGGACGTCGAATAAAATTTTTCGTTGCACCAACTAGCTGCATACTCTTAATTAAAAATCTTTGAGAATAAATAGCTAATCGTATCGTGTTGTTTATCAGCGCAATAGAAATGACTAAAAGTAGTGCTGCAAAAGCCAAAATAATCAATCCAATGGTATTGATATTTTTGTTTACCATATCAATTAAAGAGCTTTGATAAACAACCTCTTTAACCACGGGGTTTTTTGAAATCGAAGCTTTCAACCCTTCTATACTTTTGTTATTTGCGTATTCTGCTTTCAAATACACATCGAAGGTTGATGTTAAAGGATTGTAGCCTAAAAAGTTTACAAAATCCTCACCTAAATCCTGAGTAAGATTTCTGGCCGCAAGCTCTTTGTTTACGTATTGGGTTTGTTTAACCGCTTTATTTGCATTCAACTCTTTTTGGAAAGCCAAAACATCCGCCTCTTTCGCACCCTCATTTACTATGATATTTAAAACTATGTTTTCTTTAACATAGTTTGATAGGTTTTTGGCATGTACAAGTACCAACCCAAGCAGTCCGAGCATTAATAAAACCAATGCAATACTAATAATAGTAGAGATATATACGGTTTTGGTTTTCTTAGATGCGTCACTTACTTCGAATTCTTCCATGTATTTTTCTTTTGTTTTTGCGAAAATATAAATTATACCTGATAAACACCAATATAATCATCATTAACGGCACAGGCCAATATTTAGTTTGGGAAATACCTTAAAAATTTTGATGATTTTAACAGTGCGGTACGAAATTTGTTCAAAGGCCGTTATCTTAATAACCCAATTAAAATTCAAATGAAAAGACAAATTACCCTGCTAGGTTTAATTATTGTATTTACTTCTGTTCTATTTTCGTGTAAAAAAGACGACGAGTCTGTTAAAGCTCATATTACTGGTAGATGGAGCATAGCGAAGATAGAGGTATCTGGCTACACAGCTGCTGATGCACTGGCAGATCCAAGTAAAGTTAATGGTACAATTACTGGATTAAGTGGCGACTATATAGATTTCAAAGCAGATAATGATGATCAGGTAGAGCAAAGTATTAAAGGAAACAGAACCATCGGTAATTACGTTATCGTTGATAACAGGTTGAATATCTCTTTTGCTGAAGGCAATTATTATGGCACTGTTACAGCGTTGACCATGAACCAATTGCAGTTTACTGCGAAACTTGATAAAACAAATGTTGTTAAAATCTATTCTTTAACACGATAAAAAAAATTAATTCCCCGATTATTTGCTTGCGCCATTGGTTTTACATCAGTGGCGCATTTTTATTTGGCGAGTTTCTTTACTCAAATCATCAATGGTTCTCTACACTATATAGCTCACTTCGTATCTCATAATTCAGAAAGTATGAAGAACTCACGTATAAAAGTCAAATCCAATGATATGTGTGTTTATGTGGTAAAAAGCGACTAAAATTATGTTTCTCTAAACCCCTTAATTTCCGTAATTTCGCCCCTTTAAAAATTAAAACTTGCAATGGATTACCAATTCAAAGAAATAGAACAAAAGTGGCAGAAGTTTTGGGCCGATAATCAAACATTCAAAGCCGAAAACCACTCTGAGAAACCAAAATATTATGTGTTAGACATGTTTCCTTATCCATCAGGGGCTGGCTTACATGTTGGTCATCCGCTGGGTTACATTGCATCAGATATTTTTTCGAGATATAAACGCCTTAAAGGCTTTAATGTGTTGCATCCAATGGGATACGATTCATTTGGTTTGCCAGCAGAACAGTATGCTATACAAACCGGTCAGCATCCGGCTATTACAACAGAGGCAAACATTGCAACATACCGTCGGCAGTTAGACCAAATTGGTTTTTCTTTTGATTGGAGTCGCGAAGTGCGTACCAGCGAGCCATCTTATTATAAGTGGACGCAATGGATTTTCATGCAGTTATTCAATTCATGGTATAACATTGAAAATGATAGGGCAGAAGACATCACCACTTTAATTGAAAAATTCAATGCATCAGGCACAGCAGATGTTAAGGCAGTTTGCGATGATGATGTGAAATCTTTCTTACCGAGTGATTGGGCTACTTTTACAGACGAGGAAAAGCAAATCGAGTTGTTAAAATATCGCATGACTTACCTAAGAGAAAGCACCGTAAACTGGTGCCCGGCTTTAGGAACAGTTTTGGCAAATGATGAAGTGAAAGATGGTTTTTCTGAGCGTGGCGGATTTCCTGTTGAGCAAAAGAAAATGATGCAGTGGAGCATGAGGATCACAGCTTACTCAGATAGGCTTTTGCAAGGTTTAGATACTATTGACTGGCCTGAACCGATCAAGGAAATGCAACGTAATTGGATTGGTAAAAGCGTTGGTGCGAGTGTGAAGTTCCAGGTGGAAGGCAGCGATAAACAAATTGAAGTTTTCACCACTCGAGTAGATACTATTTTCGGCGTTTCCTATTTGGTATTGGCTCCAGAACATGAATGGGTTGCCGAACTAACTACGGCAGCACAAAAACAAGATATCGAGAATTATATTTCTCAAACCAAAAAGAAATCGGAATTAGACCGCATGGCGGATACGAAAACGGTTTCAGGTTCATTTACTGGTACTTACGTGATTAACCCGGTAAATGGTGAACGCGTTCAATTGTGGATTGCTGATTACGTACTTGCCGGTTATGGAACGGGTGCGGTAATGGGTGTGCCAAGTGGCGATCAACGCGACTGGTTATTTGCAACGCACTTCAACTTGCCAATTATCCAGATTTTGGATGGTCAGCAGGATATTGAAATACAAGCTGACCCAACTAAAGAGGGCAAGTATGTTAACTCAGGTTTTATTAACGGATTGACTTATAAAGAAGCAGTTCCGTTTTTAAATAACTGGTTAGAGGTAGAAAAAGTAGGAAAAGCAAAAGTTAATTTCCGCCAGCGTGATGCGATTTTTGGTCGCCAACGTTATTGGGGAGAGCCAATTCCGGTTTACTTCAAAGATGGGTTGCCATACTTGATTCAAGAAGAAGAATTACCTTTAATCCTACCCGAAATTGATAAATATTTGCCAACTGAAACAGGTGAACCACCCTTGGCAAGAGCTGAAGGATGGAGCCCGAAGGAGGGCGGACATTATGAATTAAGCACCATGCCGGGTTGGGCAGGAAGTAGCTGGTACTGGTACCGTTACATGGATGCCAATAACAATGCCGACTTCGCCTCAAAAGAGGCTGTTGAATACTGGAAGGATGTAGATTTGTACATTGGTGGTTCAGAACACGCAACCGGCCACTTGTTATATAGTCGTTTCTGGAACAAATTTTTAAAAGATTTAGGTTATACCAAGGAGGAAGAGCCTTTCAAAAAATTGATTAACCAAGGAATGATTCAGGGAAGATCAAGTATTGTCTATCGCTTAGTATTTAATGACGACCCGAAAGGCTATCGACCATTGTTGCTTTCCAAAAATATTTATCTTGACTTTTTAAATGGTATAGATCGGGAAGGTAAACCATTTTTAAATGATGAGCTAAGTGAATTAATTGAAAAGCAATATGGACAGGAAGTTTTAAGGACTATACCATTTTCAAATAATCGAACTTTTATTCCAATACGAGTAGATGTCAACATTGTAGAAAATGATATTTTAAATACAACTAGGCTAGGTGATCATTTGCCAGAGTTTAAGGACGCGATATTTGTTGAAGAAAATGGAAAATATTATTGTGGTCATGAGGTTGAAAAGATGTCAAAACGTTATTTCAATGTTGTTAATCCAGATGATTTGGTTGTGCGTTATGGTGCCGATACCTTGCGGATGTATGAGATGTTTTTAGGTCCGCTGGAGCAAAGCAAACCTTGGAATACAAACGGTATTGAAGGCGTATTTAAGTTTTTGCGCAAATTCTGGAGATTATTCCACAATGAAGCCTGGGAGTTTGCTGTTTCTGATGCTGAACCGACCAAAGCCGAATTGAAATCACTTCATAAAATCATTAAGAAAGTTCAGGATGATATTGAGCGGTTCTCTTTCAATACATCTGTATCCAGCTTCATGATTGCGGTAAATGAGTTAACGGATTTAAAATGCAACAAAAGGAGCATTTTACAGGATATGGTGATTATTTTGTCGCCTTATGCACCCCATATTTGCGAAGAACTTTGGATTCAATTGGGTAATGAAGCAGGTAGCTTGTCTTACACGGAATTCCCGATCTTCAATCCGGAACATTTAGTAGAGGATGAATTTGCATATCCGGTTTCTATCAATGGTAAAATGAAGATGAACCTGAATTTGAACTTAACATTAGCGCAGCCAGAAGTTGAATCTATTTTATTATCGGATGAGCAGTTCCAGAAATTTTTGGATGGCAAAGCGCCTAAAAAAATCATTTTCGTGAAAGGCAAGATTATTAACGTGGTGGTTTAATTAAGAGGAAAGCTAAAAGACTAAAGCTCTCTTATCAAAGTTTTATATGGGAAAACCCTGAGTTGAATTTTCAACTCAGGGTTTTTTATGCGCTTCGTCATTGCGAGGTACGAAGTAATCCTACAACTATGGGTTTCATAGCGAACGCATTAAGATTGCTTCGTACCTCGCAAGGACGACCGTTTGTGTCGGGAATTTTGCAATTTGCCTATTCATTGCCGTCAGGCTTCAGCCGACGGAAAAAAAAGAATTGCAAACTCAACTCAGGGTTTTTTATGCGCTTCGTTATTTTGGGAAAGAAGCAATCCTACAACTATGGGTTTCATAGCGAACGCATTAAGATTGCTTCTTACCTCGCAAGGATGACCGTTTGTGTCGGGTATTTTGCAATTTGCCTATTCATTGCCGTCCGGCTTCAGCCGACGGAAAAAAAAGAATTGCAAACTCAACTCAGGGTTTTTTATGCGCTTCGTTATTTTGGGAAAGAAGTAATCCTACAACTATGGGTTTCATAGCGAACGCATTAAGATTGCTTCGTACCTCGCAAGGATGATCGTTTGTGTCGGGTATTTTGCAATTTGCTATTCATTGCCTTCCGGCTTCAGCCGACGGCTTAAAAAACAAAACCCGAGCTGTAATTTACAACCCGGGTTTTTATGTATTTGACAAGAAGGGCTTTAGCCTTTCTGCTTTGTTCTTTCAGCTTAAACTATGCTTTCGCTTTATTTCTATTTCCGCCGAATCTGCGGTTATTACTGGCATTACGAGGTTTGCCGCTCATGTTTCCATCACCGCCACCTCTTTTGCCATCACCGCCACCTTTCGATTGTACTTGTGGCTTGCGTTTAACCTGATTTTTGGCCAGCATACTTTCCCAGGTTAATGGATAAGGATGGTTATCAACAACAGGCAAAGTAATTTTAATCAGTTTCTGAATATCTAATAAATACTCATTTTCTTCGGCATCGCAGAATGAAATCGCAATACCATTTGCACCAGCACGACCAGTACGGCCGATCCTGTGTACATAAGATTCAGGAATATTGGGTAACTCGTAATTAAAAACGTGAGATAACTGATCAATATCAATGCCGCGGGCAGCAATATCAGTAGCCACTAAAACGCGGATTTTTCTATCCTTAAAATCAGTTAAAGCCCTTTGACGAGCATTTTGCGATTTATTTCCATGAATGGCAGCAGCTTTAATTCCAGCATGGGCTAAATCTTTTACAATACGATCTGCACCATGTTTTGTACGGGTAAATACCAAAGCCGTTTCAATCGCTTTATCCTCCAGTAGGTGGATTAACAGTTTCTTTTTATCTGGCTTATCTACAAAATAAATCGATTGGTTAATGGTTTCAGCGGTAGAAGATACTGGTGTAACCTCCACTTTTGTCGGACTAGATAAAATAGTATTCGCCAATTTTTGAATTTCATCAGGCATAGTAGCCGAGAAAAACAAGGTTTGACGTTTTGCAGGCAATTTAGCCACCACTTTTTTCACATCGTGGATGAAACCCATATCCAACATCCGGTCAGCCTCATCCAAAACGAAAAGTTCAACTGTATTTAAACTGATGAACCCCTGGTTCATTAAATCCAACAAGCGGCCTGGGGTAGCCACCAAAATATCAATGCCTTTACGCAAAGCTTCCACTTGCGAGTGTTGGTTTACACCACCAAAAATAACCAGTCTGCGTAAATTAAGGTTGCTTCCGTAAGCTTTAAAGCTTTCTTCAATTTGAATGGCAAGCTCACGGGTAGGGGTTAAAACCAAAGCTTTTATATTTTTTGTTGCTTTGGTATTGATGTGTTTCTCGTGCAATAACTGCAACATCGGGATGGCAAAAGCAGCGGTTTTACCCGTTCCGGTTTGTGCGCAACCTAATAAATCTTTTCCTTTTAATATTGTGGGTATGGATTGCTCCTGTATTGGTGTAGGTTGAGTATAACCTTCTTTCTCAAGGGCCTTTAAAATTGGCTCAATGAGGTTTAATTCTTTGAATAACATGTATTTTTTTATGTAATATTTATCGAAGAAGCTAGAACGATCAATTGTTGAAGGACTAACTTGCGGAGAGAATATGCCATTCAGAATGGCAAGCCCTTATTCCTGCTTCGCTGCAAATATAGGTAAATTAAAATGATTGAAGGAGTGAATTTCGAATCAATGAATTATTAACTTATTCAATCAGCGAAGAGCAACTAATTTTGAATGAACCAATTGGATGGATTGAATGACTTTAGAATGGTTTATTTTATCATTCACTTATCCTCTAACTCAATCATTTCTCTTCCCTAAACCTACTAAAGCAAATTAAAGCGATTAAACAGAGTCCAAAACCTACAATTCCATTTAAGCGTAAACCAAAATCATTTCCAGGATCTTTACCATAGATGGTAAGCATGGCAAAAATGGCAATTCCAAGCGTTTGTCCTAATTTTACAAACAGGTACTTCACTGCAAAGAACATCCCTTCATGATTTTCACCAGTTTCTATAGTATCTTTTTGAGCAATATCAGCCAAAATGGCGTTGGGTAAAATCCCTAATGCAGCCAAGGGAAAGGATGCTGAAAGCACTAAAATATAAAGCTGTGTACGCGGCAAGAGGGGTAGTTTCCCCAGAAAAAAGATGGTTACAAAGATTAAGCATAAAACAAGAAATGCTGAAAGAACAAATGGTTTTTTGCCAATTTTTGCTGATCCGAAATTAACAACGGGATAAAAAAGTAAAGAAGCCATCACCATGGCACCCATAAATTTTCCACCTTCTGATTCTGGTAAGCCCAATAAAACTGTACAGAAGAATAATAATCCGCTTGAGATAATGCTCAAAGCCGTATAAAAAGCAAAATCTGAAACGAGGTAATATTTGAAATTACTGTTTTTAAAGGTATTTTTAATGGCAGGCCAAAGTTGAATGTGTGTAGGTTTAGCTACCGAAAAATCTTTTTCGTTAATAAAGAAAACAGGCAATAACATTACCAATCCTGATAAAATACATAAACCCCAAATGGCTATTTGCACAGCCTCGCTTCGGTTTGCAATTGCAAAATGCTGCTGAACCAAATCGGCAAAATTATTGGTGCAGGCAGATAGAATAATCCCGATTACAAAGCCTACTTGCTGGTAGCTGGATAATTTCACTTTTTGTCTCGGGGTATTCGTTACCTCAGCCAATAGGGCATTATACGGAATAATGTAAGTGGTGACTGAAACGAAAAACAAACAAAGTGTTATGGTTAGCCACCAGGCATTGTGTAAACTTTCGCTTTTTTCTATTGGGTAGAAAACTAGTCCGCAGAAAATGATTGCCGGTATAATCGCCCATTTCATAAATGGCATTCTTCTGCCATTCGGGTTGGTGCTTGCATCGCTTTTAGAAGCAATAAAAGGATCGAAAACTGCATCAACCAATCTTCCGGAAGCGGCAATAATGGATAGTATGTTGAACAATCCTAAAAAAACAAGTTGCGGTACCAATGGCGGTAAACCAGCGTTATTTGGTGGCAGATAAAAATAGGGCAGCATCACAATGATGATATTCGTCATTGTGCTCCAACCAATCATACCGGCGGCGTAAGCAATTTCTTGTTTTAGCGAGAGTGTTTTATTCATTAATTTGGTTAAAACTAGATTATTTATTCGTTATTTCCCTACGCTCCAGCAGAAATGACGATTTATTTCCTATTCACTAGAATAGGTTTCTATTATGCAGGGTAACTTAATTATTTTATGGTAAAGCACCAAAAAAATCCTTTAATAAAGGTTTTAAAATCACATTTATACGGGATGGAGCAGAAGTAATTTTTAGGTGCCGCTACCTTGAAAAAGCTGTCATTCTTTTCGCCTCTTGTACGGTTGCTTTTCTTCACATTCCATAATAGCATCATAGTAGCTTCGGGAAAGAAACCTACCATTTCCGTATCCTGCTCGCGAAACCTTTACCTGTTGTAGTCCTTATCCTTACCTAATAGCACCTATAGCGCACCATGCAAGCGCCACGCTAGGATGCGAATTCTTCTGCCTAAACTAAGGTATTCATAAAGCAGACCTGAAGCATGCCGGGAGCAGGGTGCAGGCAGGTCTGGCTAAAAGGTGGATATAAGGTGGATATACGGTGGACTAAAGGTGGACTTGAAACCAAATTTAAATGATTAAAGAGCAGAAATTTGCTGTAGTGGATTGATCAATCTCTTGATTACACTAATATAAATAATTATGGACACATTAAATGGGATTATTCGATTTCCGTATTTTAATATGAGCTTTTTGCGATGTTCGTCATATTGATCGTATCGGAGAGATCTTTGAAACCAGTTTAATCTAACCAGTATGTCATCCTGAGCTTGTCGAAGGATCTTTTTCGCCTAATGGGCGGCGGCCTCTTACCTTTTTTCAGTAGTTTTATTTTGGCTTTGGCCTTCAAGCTTGCTTCGCAGGTTTCTTGACAAAAAGGTAACCAAAAGTCAAGGCTTGCAGCTGATGTTGGCTATCCTCATCGAACCTTCCATTGCGGCAATGCAAGGATTCCGACGAAGGGTTGGAACAGAACCCGTTGCCTTGTGCTGGGTAGTCGAATGTTATTGCACAAGTTTCAACGGTATATCCTTCCATCAGCTCCAATGCCGGGGAGCAGAATGGCTATAGCGAGCGCCTGTTTCTGAGCGTAGTCGAAGGATCTCTTTTCAGTTATTCTTTTCCCCTCATGGGCGGCGGCCGCTTAATTTTTGTTTGTCAAAAATCAACAAAAACCGAGTCCTACTGCAATCTCCTGTGGTACCATTTTATAAAATGAGATTGCTTCCTGCCTCGCAAGGACGACCGTTCTTAACATCATAATATTGATTTTATACACTAAATTACCACCAGAGTGACAGAAGTTTTAAAAAAAAATTAACGTATGGACGGACCTTTAAAACTGACAAGCACAATAGTTACCTTTCAAATATTTTAAATTATTTCTTGTTGAACAATCTCGATATAAAATAAATTGCTAAAAATCCTATAAAAATATAAAGTCCATTTAATGCAACATTTGGGTCATCAGCATAAATGCTAAACGCTACAAAAGTATAGGCAGCAATAAATATGATGGGCAAAACAGGATATAATGGAACAGTATAAATGGTTTCCTTATCCAGATTTGCAGTTCGCTTTCGAAGGATAAAAATCGTTGCTGCAGAACTTGCCATACTTATGCTTTCAAGAAAAATAGTGTAGTTTAAAATCTTATCGAATGTTTTTGCATAAAAAATGATCACCACTGCCACCACTGTAAAAATGGTTAAGCTCCAGGTAATCACCTCTGTTTTTTTGTTCATCTTACTAAAAAAGCGTGGCAAAGCTCCTTCTTCACCCATGGCAAACATTGCCCTCGGGTTGCTTAGCAGGTTTACATTTACATAACCCATCACGGAAATGAAAATGATAACCGAAAGCATTTTGAAACCCGCCGGGCCAAATATTTTCGAAGCCAAAATTGCTGCAATACTTTCTGCGGTTTTTAGTTCTTCAAAACCGATAACTTTAACATAAACATAGTTAAGGATCAGGTAAAGTGCTACGATTATGGTTAAGCCGATGATAATAGATCGCGGAATGATTTTCTTCGCATCTTTCACTTCGCCACCAAAGTTAATGGTTTGTGCATATCCAGCGTATGAAAATGAAACCGCTATGAGGCAAAGTCCTAAAGCCTTTCCGTAATCTTGCCAACTTGGTAAAGCACTATTGCTCGTTTTGAAGACAGGAGCAATATCCTGAGTTTGTCCGCCAAAAAATACCGCACAAATTAAGGTTAAGATTAAGCCGATTTTGATAACTGTTAAAACATTTTGAGTTTTAGAACTGGCTTTTAAGCCGAGCAGGTTAATGAGGTAAAATATTAAAATAGTGGCGATGGCAATGGCTACACGATAAGTTTCATTTTGCATTTCGGCTGGTAAAACAATTTTGCTTAAGTATTCTGCACCAATTATTGAGATTGCAGCAACCGATGCAGCACTGGAGATAAGCACAATGCAATTGATAGCGAATGCAATTGAAGGATGATAGGCTTGCGAGAAAATTTTGTAATAGCCACCGGTTACCGGGTAACGGGAACCGATTTCGGCATAAGTTAATGCACCACAAAAGGCTACAAAACCGCCAATGAACCAAGCCAGATAAAATAACTCGGGAATTTGCGCTTTTGCAGCCACGTTTACAGGCGTTCGGAAGATACCCATTCCGATTACCAGGCTAACCACAATCATGGATAAATCGAAGAGCGAAAGTTGCTTTTTTTGTTGCATTAGTGAGTAATAAAATAATGGGGTGAAGATAGGTAAATAGGCTGGATAGAGGATGTATGATTTGAGATGTGAAAATGGATTAAAGTGTTCACCTATTATTCATTTTAATTCCTAAATTTTAGTCTTTTGTTTTGTTGAAATTTTCTTTTGCTAGCCTCGCAGAATAAATCTATTATTGTATAATAATTTTTGCTATTAGAGATTTGCGAAGTCAAACAACGTTTACTTCGTAAAAACTCAATATCAAATCATCCCTAAATACTTATCATGTTGACTGTTAAAGCTTGCTCCGACACATCCCTCGGTATGGCTGCTTTGCATTAGTGCAAAGTTCAATCAATCTGGTAACAAATAACAAAATTTATGGCAGAAGTAATTTATAACGACGACAGCATTCGCTCATTAGACTGGAAAGAACACATCAGACTACGCCCCGGTATGTATATTGGTAAGCTTGGTGATGGCTCTGCGCAAGATGATGGTATTTATGTTTTATTGAAGGAAATTGTCGATAACTCGATTGATGAGTTTGTGATGGGAACCGGAAAAACCATCGAAATTACAGTTTCTGAGCAAAAAATAAACGTCCGCGATTATGGACGTGGCATTCCACTTGGGAAAGTTATAGATTGTGTAAGCAAGATTAATACTGGCGGAAAATACGATAGTAACGCCTTTCAAAAATCGGTTGGTTTAAATGGTGTGGGTACAAAAGCAGTGAATGCTTTATCTACCAGTTTTACTGTACAATCATACCGTGATGGGAAAACTAAAAAAGTAGAATTTTCTAAGGGAGAGATTGTAAATGAACAACCTGTTATTGATACTACTCAGCGAAACGGTACTGCCATAACGTTTTATCCTGATGAAACCATTTTCAGAAATTACCACTACATTCCCGACTTCGTGGAGAGCATGGTTTGGAATTATGTGTTTCTTAACACGGGTTTAACCATCAATTTCAATAACCAGAAATATTTTTCAGAGAGAGGTCTTTATGATTTGCTTTCTAAGTTTAATAAGCCTGAAGAAATCCGTTACCCGATTATTCACATGATTGGTAACGATATCGAAATTGCCATGACACATGGTCAGCAATACGGAGAAGATTACCACTCGTTTGTAAACGGGCAACATACTACACAAGGTGGAACGCACCAGGCTGCTTTTAGAGCTGCGGTGGTAAAAACCGTCAGAGAGTTTTTCAAAAAGGAATTCGATGCTGCCGATGTTCGTTCATCAATTATTGCGGCAATTTCCGTTCGTGTGCAGGAACCGGTTTTCGAATCGCAAACCAAAACGAAGTTAGGCTCTCAAAATATGGGGCCTGAAGGACCTTCAGTAGCAACATTTATCAATGATTTTGTTAAAAAAGAACTTGATGATTATCTACACAAAAATCCGGATGTAGCAGATGCGCTCTTAAAAAGAATCAATCAATCGGAAAGAGAGCGAAAAGATATTGCCGGAATCAAAAAGCTGGCAAACGACAGAGCCAAAAAAGCCTCACTTCATAATAAAAAGCTTCGCGATTGTAAGGTACATTTCAATTCTACACATGAGAAGCGATATGAAACTACCTTATTTATCACTGAAGGAGATTCGGCTTCGGGTTCGATTACAAAATCCCGTGATGTAGATTGCCAAGCCGTTTTCAGCTTGAAGGGTAAACCGCTTAACTGTTATGAACTAACCAAAAAGGTGGTTTATGAGAACGAAGAGTTTAACCTGTTACAACATGCTTTAAATATTGAAGACGGTCTAGAAGGTTTGCATTACAACAACATCGTTATCGCTACTGATGCGGATGTGGATGGCATGCACATCAGATTGTTAATGATGACTTTCTTTCTCCAGTTTTTCCCTGATTTAGTAAAAGCAGGACATGTTTACATTTTACAAACCCCATTGTTTAGGGTTCGAAATAAAAAAGAAACCATTTATTGTTATAGTGATGAAGAGCGCCGAAATGCTATCGAAAAATTAGGAAATAAACCTGAAATAACCCGTTTTAAAGGGTTAGGAGAAATCTCTCCTGATGAATTTGGTTTGTTTATTGGAAAAGATATCAGGCTAGATCCTGTTATTTTGAAAGATCAGACCATTAAAAGTTTGCTAGAATATTATATGGGCAAAAACACTCCCGATAGGCAGCAACACATCATTAGAAATCTACGTGTAGAAAAAGACGAGGTACAGGAAGAACCTAAAATTATTGATGAAGTAGCATAAAATTCGGCGTTGATGTAATCGCAAAAATTAAATCAACGCAAATTGAAGCCCACTAAAAGTTCAGCAGGAAAATATTTAATAGTCGTATTTCTAATCTTAGTCATTTTCGGAATAACAGCAAGTTTATTCGTTAATTTCTCTAAAATACCACTCTTAAAATCGGTAAATAAAATTGCTCAGGTACAAAGTGATTTTACAAAACTAGATAGCTGTATTTTTAAATTATACAATGCAGAAAATAGCTGTAGAATGTATGTTGTTAGTGGAGAGAGAAGTTATTACAAGCAGTTCGTAAAAGAGATTAAGGAAATTTCCTTAATCATGGATGCCATTGAGCAACAAAACAATAGCGAAAAAGCTTTCAATTCTGCTAACTTTGATCAACTCATTCTTCAAAAAAAGCTTCGTACCGCCCAATTTATTCAGCTCAAAAGGCTTTCTGATAGCTTAATTAACTTTTCAGTTGAGGTAGATAAAGACGTAGAGAAGATAAATCCCCAAAGCAAGCTTTTTACCGCAAGGCAATTCAAAAGTATTATAAAAATTGATACGATAAAACCAAGTGTTGCCGCACAGCCAAAAAAGAAATTTTTCGGACGAATTATTGCCGCCATAAACGATAAGGCTAAAAATGGTATCGACAGTTCTAAATCAACATTTATTAAAACCATTATTACGGCCGATACCTCCTCACTCAATTTGGCATATAACAAATTGCAACTTAAAGCCATTAACGATTATTATTTAAAACTTTATCGTACCAATAAAAAACTTAAAGACAAGGAGAAACAGTTGCTCGATGTAAATCACCTTTTGATTTCGACAATTGTTGATGGGCTGAAGAAATATAAATCCACAGAAAAGGATTATTATTCGTCTGTACAACAGGCTATTAGTGTAACAGCGTTCAGCACGGTAGAAAACCTGGATAAATTTACCTGGGTTTTACTTGCTTTGGCAGGCGGCTTACTGCTTTTCGTTTTTTCCATGGTTTATAAATTTTATAAAAATGAAACGGCACTAATTGATTATGGCAATAAGGCCGCATTATATGCACTTTCGAAAAGTAGGTTTCTGGCCAATATGAGCCACGAGATCAGAACCCCGCTGAACTCAATTGTTGGTTTCTCTGAACAGCTAACTCAGGTAGAACTACCAGCCGAACAGAAGGAGCAGGTTGGCGCCATCAGAAATTCGTCTGTAATGCTACTTGATGTGGTGAACGATATACTTGATTTTTCAAAATATGAAACAGGAAAAGTTACTTTAGAAAGTGTTCCATTTTCTCCCTTCGTGGCCATTCAAGATGTTTTTGATAGCATGAAAATCCAAGCTGATAAAAAGAAAATCGGCTTTGTTATGAATATGGATATTGATAAAAACCTGTACATTTTGGGCGATCCGTTGAGGTTGAAGCAGGTAGTAATGAATTTATTAAGCAATGCAATTAAATTTACGGCAGAAGGAAAAGTAAGTTTAAACGCAAGCCTTGAGCATCTTGAAAGAAATAATACCAGCTTAAAGGTTAGTATTGTTGATACGGGGATGGGTATAAACCCAGTTGACCAAAAAATTATTTTCGATGAGTTTGCACAGGTATATTATGCCTCTACTAAAAAAAAGCAACAGGGTACAGGGCTTGGTTTAGCCATTTGCAAAAAAATTGTGGAGTTTCAGGGTGGAACTATCGATGTAAAAAGTGTTGAACGAAAAGGTTCTACTTTTTCATTTGAGTTGCCGTATCAAATTACTAATAAACCCGTTAGCCAAGATTTACCCGTTTCTAACTGGGAAGTTGAACTTCAAATTTTAGCTGGTAAAAGGGTACTTCTCGCCGATGATAACATGCTGAACATTTTGCTTGCCAGTACCATCCTAAAAAAATATAAAGTAGCTTTTGATGCCGCCTATAATGGGAAGGAAGCCTTAGAGTTATTTAATGAAAATGATTACGATTTGGTATTAACAGATATCCAAATGCCTGAAATGGGAGGAATAGAACTCACTCAAAAAATTAGAAGCTGCGAAGACATGAACAAAAGATCCGTATCAATATTGGGTGTTACGGCAAATGTAATGCAGGAAGATCGCAAAAAGTACCTCGCTTCTGGCATGGATGAGTTGGTGCTCAAACCGTTTTTAGAGCAGGAATTATTAGAGAAAATCCTGAAATTTATTCGCAAATAACAAACAAATTCTATCAAAGAAGATTTTTACTAAAGACTAAAGACTAAAGACTAAAGACTAAAGACTAAAGATTAAAGACTAAAGACTAAAGACTTTTCTTTTCCGGTTCATCAACTGTATCTTCAGGGTGTTGGGGAGGCAGTATATCCACCTTTTTTTCTACTATGGTAATTTTTGTAAAAACAGCATATTTACTAGGTGCAATTCCGCCATCATATTTTTCGGCGTAAGCCTGGGTAAATTCTGCACCAAAATATAAAATAATAGAGGTATAGTAGATCCAAAGCAAAATTACAATAATTGAACTTGCAGCCCCGAATGCAGAGCCCGGATTCCCTTTTTCGATATATATGCCGATTAAATATTTACCTAAACTGAAGAGTACTGCAGTAAATAATGCGCCGATAATAGCCGATTTCCATTTAATGATCACATCTGGTAAAACCTTGAAAATTACCGTAAATACTGCGGTTACCGCGGCCAAAGTAATCACGTTATTCAAAATGTAGATGATCAATGCCATGGTATCATCAGCTACAGGAACAACCTTATCTATTTCGGTTTTTGATAACAATGAAATAAGTTTATCCCCCAAGCCCACTACCACGCTATTTACAACTAATGAAACCAGTAATAAAAATCCCATCGAAACGATTAAAGAAAAGGAGAGTAGCCTGTTGGTAATCATTTTCAGCCAGCCTTTTTTCGGAATCGCTTTTACCTTCCAGATCATATTGATACTGTCTTGAATTTCAATAAATATAGCTGTTGATCCAACAATTAAGGTTGCAATTCCTATGATTAGTCCTAATGTAGATTGACCGCTTTTGTTAGCATGTTCAACAAAGCCCTGAATTTGCATCGCCGCATCGGGCCCAACCATATCATTTACTTGTGCAAAAAACTTATTCCTGGTTTCTGTATTCATTTTATCTCCGAAAAATAAGGTTGCGGCAGATAAAACAATGATGATTAGTGGGGTAAGGGAGAAAATGGTATAATATGCTAAAGAAGCACTTAATTTAGTAATTCTATCTTCAGCAAAACCCTTCCCAGCTGCTATAAAAAGATGATAAAGTGCAATAAAAAACTGTTTGATTTTTTTGATTAATCTCATTTAAAAAGTTAAAAAGGATAACCAATCCCGATATTAAAAATTAAATTTTGTCTGCGCCAATCCTTATTTCCAAAAGCGATATCATCAAACACCCAGCGCTGACCTTCTGCAAGGTACGGTTTACGAACAGGAAATGCTACATCCAGGCGAACTACAAATATCGAAGCATCAACACGCAATCCTGCTCCTGTACCTACAGCTAATTCGTTAAGCACATTTTTTAATTTAAATTCCGAACCTGGCCGGCCAGTATTTGAGGTTCCAGGAACGCCCATATCTTCTTTTCGTAACCAAATGTTACCAGCATCAACAAACAAGGCGCCATATAAAATACTTACAATTTTAAATCTAAGCTCCGAATTCAGCATTAATTTGATGTCGCCACCTTGATCAGCAAAAATGGCATCATCTGGTACTTTATAGGTTCCGGGACCTAAAGTTCTGGCCGGAAATGCCCTGATGTCATTACTTCCACCAGCAAAAAACTGTCTAACAAATGGCAGTGAGGTACTATTTCCATAAGCATAACCGTAACCTAAGTTCAATCTATTTGCCCAGGTTACGTTTCTAGTCACTTTGTAATAATCTCTTAAATCAGCTTCTAATCTCACAAATTGCGATAAAGGAACGTTGAAAATAGAACGTTTGCCTTGTTCATCTTTTGGAACAAATGTTCCCCAAAGGTTACCACCAGTCTCTAGCGCACCGTAGAAAAATGTGTTATTTCTGCGATTGGTTTCCATTTGGTTGGTATAAGTGAAGTTATAGCTACTACCAATGATAAACTGGTTTTCTAATGTTGTTCTAAGTAAAGGGTTTTCAGCAAATAATCGATCTCTTGTTGTATCAGAAGGGAATGTAGTGGATACATAACTCACAGAAATAGGGTTGAAATTATGCTCCTTGTATTGATTTTCTTTAAAGTTATAGCCAAACTCTCCTTTAAAAGCATGCAAAGTATATTCTGATCCTCTGTTCAACATCTGATAAGATAATGAAGCGATAGTTTTAGGGATAAAGGCTGTTGTACTATTGGGCTTATAAAACGGCACAATAAATCTTGGAAAAGTTAATTTTCCTTCAGCTGTAAGAGACAGTGAATTTTTGCCTAATGAAGTACCTCTGGTTTGCGTTTCAAACCCCCCACTCAGGCTAACATCTAACTGTTCGGCCCCCCTAAAAAGGTTTCTCGTAGTTTGCGTAACCTTTACTTCCGAACCTACGAAATTGTTCGATTTACTGGTGCCTGTTACGGAGAAGGTAAGTGAATTTTTCTTTAGCGGTGTTAAATAAATGTTCAGATCCAGCTCGTTATTCTTGAAACTATCTACCGGTAAAAATTCAGCTCTAACATCTTGAAAAGCGCCAATATTTACCATCCTGTTTAAGGATTGGTTGTGGTCTTTGCGGTTATAAACTTCACCTTTTTGAAAGAAAACCAATCGATCAAATAATCTGGGCTTGAAGGTATTGCGGTCATCGTAAATATTGAAATCATGATATTCCAAAGGCTTCAACTTACGAAGCGTACTATCTCTACGCAGCGAGTAATTGGGATAAATTTTAATATCTTTTATGGTGTAGGGCTTCAACGCCGCGTCTGGAGCAATATCTTTAACCTTAACGGTAACATTTACCAGGTTTTTACCGATCGTGCTATCAACCTGCATAATCAGGTAATCAGGACTGAAATAGAAATATCCATTCTCTTTTAAGTCGTTATCGATTCTGATTCGCTCGTTTTTATAAACATCCAAATCGTAAAAGTTTCCAACCTTTAATAGTGTTTTATCTTTATTCGCGTTAATGATTTTAGTCAAAACGCCAGAATCAGGAGGGAAAGTTATCTTGTTAATTTTATACCTCTCGCCAGTAACAGCAGTATAAATTGCCTTTCCTTTTTTATCTTTAACTACTGTATCTCCGGTTACAGCTGCTTGAAGATAGCCTTCACTTAATAAATAGCTGGTTAATACATCGTTATTATATTTCAATTTAACTTCACTTAAAAGCACAGGCGGCTCCCCTTTTTTCCTGATCCAGTTTCTTAAACCTTTAGGCTTTTTAGGTTCACCAGCAAAGTTGTAAATAGCCAGTTTTAGTTTGTTATTCGGGCGGGGCCGGGTTTTGCTTTTTAAATCGGCCTTAACTTGTTTCTCATCATCAATTTTTCCCGATGAATCTGGATTGATGATCACATCTGCTCCCGTATATAAAATTTGTCCAGGTTTTAAGGATTTCGTACTACTGCAACCTGCATAAACTAAACAGGCCAATACAAATAAAATAGGTCTAGTTAGTTTTCTCATTTTGTGCTTTCTGTTCAATGTTTCTTGTTCTTCTATTGCGTTTTTTCTGGAAAATTTCTCTGAATTTGTTGTAATCAACCACTAATGTAAAACCTAATCCGGTTTCAATAATCTGGCCTTGTACAATTACATCATTTTGGTTGCGTCTGTAGGCTCTTAAACGGTACCTTCCATCGGCAGATAAGGCATATTCTACGTTTACGTTACCCGCAATATCGGTAGATTTTTCTCCTGGTGCTTGTGGTCCTTCCAATGCAAATGAACTTCCAACGGTAACGGTTAGCCTGTCGTTCAATAATTTTTTAGATAAACCAATTTCCAAGTCCGTTTTTTGCTGCATAGATCCAGTTGAGTAATCTTCTGATGAATTTACACCGAAGTTTAAATCAACTCCCTGAATTAAATCTGAAGTTAGATTATTTAATTGTTCTGTTAATAGTCGGCTTACGCTTGATCGGGCAAGAGTTGAGGCACCACCACCGCCACCAGCTAAACTTTCGAAAGGATTGTTGGCGATAAACCTGTTCAGCGCCAATAGAGCGAAAACCTGCTTATTTAACTCGCTTTCATTTCTATTTACATTAATTAATTTGGTATAAACCTGTCCGTTTAATGCGCCTCGTTCATTTTCCGGTAAATCAAGTTTAAAAGAAATTGTAGGTTTTAAAAGTTCACCCTTCATCATCAAGTAAACCTGGAACGGCAGTTTTGTTCTGGCTTCGTATAAATCTGGTTGATTAAGTAAATCAATAGGAGCAGCATTTACTTCATACAAAGCGGTTAGGTTTGCAGTTGCCGAAGTAGGTTCGCCAGTCCAAACAATAGTACTTCCCTTCACCAATTTAAATTCTTTTTTAAGAACAGCTAAGGTTAAATTGTACGAACCATCGAGAATCTCATAGCGACCGGTCATACTTATTTTGCCACTCGGATCCATTGTTACATTGAGATCGGCATCACCTCTTACATTCAGGTTATCACCGCTCGATGGATCGACAACTACATTTAACTCTGCCTCAGGATCAATTTTTACTGCTGCAACTAAATTTAAACCTTTGATTGGCGACTTGCTAATGCTATCTACCTTGAGTGCTTTTTGGCCGTTGAAAGGCGGTGCATCTGCATCAATAAACTGAACAATTCCATCCTGATCAATGATTGATGGATCACTCGAAGGCAAAGCAAAGAAAAACTTAGTGCCTTTATTTACAGTGATATTCATGTTTACATCTGGCTGATTTAAATCTCCACGAACTTTAATGTCGCTGGTTAAATAAACCGTACCATAAATCATCTCATTATCAGCAGCAGTAGAATTAATTGCCCGGAAATTATTCATTCTGATATCCAGACCGAAGCGATAATTCTTATAATCTGTGGTTAAAACCTTTCCATTAATGGTTGCTTTCTGGTTCAAAGAATCGATCAGTGTAAAGTTGTTAAAGGCAATGCCCTCGTTGGTAAAAGATATCTTCTCGTTCGGCATACGGAAATATGAATTTACATAAGCCACATTTATTCCAGCGTTGTTAAAGGTTAAATCGCCTAATATTTTTGGAGCGGTTAATGCGCCCTTAACTGTTAATGCACCGGTTAATGTACCCGTTCCATTTTTTAGCTGCCCTTGAGATAAGCTTTCGATATTTTTCATCTCAATCTTATCAATGTTTACTGTTAAATCTAAGGCGCTTTGAGGGGCAGTGTAATAAAATCCATTCACTCGTAAATCGTGAACGCCAGTTAAAGCCACATTAACTTCAAAGGCATTTTGGGTATTGTTGTTAACGGCCACACGCAAAGTACCAAGTTGATCTTTCTGGTAACGGAGCTGATCTATCGTTAAGTTGGCTTCAAATTTTGGCGTCGATGCCAAATCTTTCACATTGGCAGTTCCATTTAAACGGCCTCCAACTAAAGTAGTATCCGTTTCTGCGAATTTGGTTAAAGTTTCCAATTGAAAATCTTTAAACTCAACACTTAAAGGTGCATTAGGCTGGGTTGGATTGCTGTTTATAGATAATGACTGGCCACTATTGCTGATGGCAAACTGATTAACTAATATTCCGGATTGACCGAATTGAATAAAATTATCTTGCGATACCACCCACTTTTGATAATCCAATAAAAGTTTCTGTGGATCAAGGGTAAATTTAAAATCTTTATTTATGGATTGAAAATTACCGCCAATTACATATTTATCTTTCAATTGTCTATCACGAAGGAAGATATTAACACCTAATAAGTTGTTTAGTGCTTCACCGCTTATTTCGGTGTTGAACAAGGCAATGGAAGGACTTTGCAAACTCTTCACCGTTAGGGCATAATCGAGTTTATTGTTTTCGTTATTGATGTTGATTGAAGTAGTATCAATTTTAAAATCTCCGTATACTACCTGCGGGAAATTTCCTTTGATCTGTAAACTGTCTTTCTGAGTATCAATTAAACCATAAAACTGCGATTGCTTGAAAACAGTCAGCTCTGGTACGAATTGTTTCAGTAATTTCGAATCGTAAATTTGAACAGCGAACCGCATTCTTTGATCAGGAATTTTGGTTACCTGCCCAAAAGAGTAATATTTGTTGATTTCGTTAATGAATGCACTACCAATTTTTGTCAGCTCGTACTTCCCATCAATTTTTGCCGATATAATTTCCGACTTCAACGAAAGCTCGTTTTCTGTAGCTGTCGATCTTGCCCGAACCGAAATGGTATCAACATTAATTCTTTGCGCATCTTTAGCCAACTGCAAGCCTGTAATATCTACCGAACCATTTAAATAATCTGCATCGGCAGTTTGTAAATCAACTTTTATTAAACCAGCAGCGCTTAACAAAGTCGGACTAAAGTTAAGAGCCTGTAGGTTTAATTGTTTTAAGTTCAAATTAGCCTTTACCGCAGGATATTTCCCACCAAGGTTTGCTCTGGCATCCAGAACAAAATTTGCGTTGCTATCTGGCATGTTACCTTTAATGGTAACGTTCTGATTAGCATAAGTGCCTGCCAGATTTAGGTTTCGGTAAGTATATTTATTGTAATAGGCGTTTAGTACCCGGGCGTTAAATTTGGCATTTATTTTTTTAGGATCAAGCCCCGTTCCGGCCACATTTGCTTTAACCGTTATTCGCCCTAATTTCGGCTGCATTTTTAGCAAGCGGCCAACATTAAAATTGTTCAAAGAAACATCAGCTTTATAATGCTCTCTTCCTTTTGGTCCATTCATCGCTGCGGTTAAAATTGCACCCCCCATATCGGTTTGAATGTTCATGTTGGTGTTAAAATCCGTCATCGAACCTTTAAATTTACCATTGGCATTTATCACATTTGGCAATTCGATTGTAGGTGGAAGCGATTTTTTGGGTACGGCAACTAAAATATCACTCTTGGTAACGTAGAGCTTTTTAATATTCAAATCAAGGAAAGTTTTATTAATGTCGGGCAAACCTTTAGCAGTTCCGCTAATATCGATTTGTGTATTTTTTAATCCTGTAATTTGCAAGCGAGGGATGTTAAGGTTATTTAAATAGCCATTCACATCTGCATTTATTTTTATTTTTTCATTTCGGTAATTCGCTGGGATGGCATCACTAAAATAACCCGCATCTTTTAGTCCGATGGTTGTATTTTTTAAGCTTAATGCTAATTTCACTCTTTCAGGATGTTTGGTTAAATCATCCATCGAAGTGAAATTCAGTTCCGTAGCATTTTCAATGGTGGTATTTGGTGTTTTTAAAACAAAGTTACTTAGCTTAATTTGCTTGTCGTTGTAAACAGCGTTTCCTTTTAACTCATTCAAAGCAAAACCACTTTTCTCCTTTAGCGAACCATTTTTAACATTGGCCTTAATGCCGTCGGCACTGTAACTTACGTCGCCAGCGCCAAAATTTAAACCAGTAATTTTTAAATGATTAAAGTCCATTCCTTTCGGCGAAGCTTTTGCACCTAGGTTGTCAAATTGCACATTATTATCAGCCAGGCTAATATTTTTAATCATCAGGCCGAGCGCCGATTTTTCAGCAACAACGGTGTCTTTAACCTTTTTTAAATCGTTACTTGGAGCAGGTTTAAAAGCAAAAAGAATGTTCGATTTGTTCAACTTGGCATCTTCTACCGAATATTTACTATTCGTTAAATCGACTTTAAGGTTAACCAGGCCCAATTCGTTAACATCTGCTACTGCTTTCGTAGTAGAAATCTGATCGTCGTAATTCACTTTCACATTGTTGAAAGCAAAGTTTTCTACTTCAATCAATGGCAGTTTTCCAGTTTCCTTTTCGCTGCTATCTACACTATTGGTAACATGCTGCACCAGTTCTACCAAAGGTTTTTGCTGTAAATATCGGAGCGACGTGTTATTTAATGCCAAATCTCGAATTACGTAATGCTGGCCAGCTAAATCAAAAGTTTTTAGTTTTGCCTTAAATGCGCCAAGGTAAATTTTGGCATCGTTACCCGCTACATCATCACGATAATTAATACCTATATCTTCAAAAGAAACCTTATCAACAGAAAATTTCATGGTTGATGTGGTATCCTTATCCACCTTTTCCTCTGGCTTTTTTTGATCGCTCATAAAAGCATCGACTAAAAAAGAAAAGTTAAAAGTTGTGTCTGGAGCAATCCTTTTAACGTTAGCCCGTATATTTTTTAGCTCAACGCTGTTAATCTCTACCGTATTGTCCAATAGTTTAAATAAACTAATATCAACAGCTAATTTTTCCGCATATAACAAAGTATCACCTTTTAAATCTTCAATATAAAACTTGTTCAGTACCACATCTTTGGGTAATGCGATTTTAATACTTTCAAGGCTAACTTCAGTCTTTGTTTTCGTTTTAAGGTAATCAATAGCTTTTCCCTTAACAAAATTTTGCACTGCAGGGATGTTGAGCGAAAGGGCAACAGCCACCACCAAGATGATGATAGATGCAATTACCCAAAGCAAAATTTTTAAACTTTTACGTACGTATTTATTCAAAGCGAATGTGTTTGGTGGTTGTTAAATGCCAAAAGCATGCCATTAAAATTAAATTTAAGGCAGTTATTTATAAATACTACAAAAATTAAACTAAATTGTTCGCCCGCTATAAAAATTTAACACTGGCGATTTTATAAAGTATTAAAAATGAAATTATTAAATCTTAATATAACCTTCGAACAGTACAATGGAGTTAGTGAATTAAATGAGCAAGATGCCGTACTTTGTGAAAACGCGGAGAAAGCGTTATCAAGTTCATATTCTCCCTATTCAAAATTTCGGGTAGGAACCGCTATCCGTCTGGCTTCTGGTGAAATAATACTCGGAAGCAATCAGGAAAACCTGGCCTATCCTTCTGGTTTGTGTGCCGAACGTGTTGCACTCTTTTCCATTGGCTCGGCCTATCCATATGCTGTGATCGAAAGTATGGCCATTACAGCGCAAACCGATGCCTTTGAAATTTTGAAGCCAGTGACCTCTTGCGGTGGTTGTTTGCAGGTAATGGCCGAGTTTGAAAGAAAGCAAGCATCGCCAATTGAAGTAATCTTCTACTGTTTAAACGGCGAAGTTTTAAAAGTGCCCAGTGTACAAAGTTTATTGCCGTTTTCATTTGTAGAAGATCGTTTAGGGGCTAAAGCTTAAAAATATTTGGAAATGGGCAGTTCTGTAATGCTTCGGCATTTTAGCCCTGCTATCGTTACAAGTCCTCGCTTTTATAAAAGCAGAAAATGCTTTTATTCGCTGCGGGCTTTTCGCTTTATCAGTTATAATTTTCGGCTGATGTTTTTCGGTTAGGTTTAAGTCCCATCTGTAATACTATTCTTAAAAAATGCTTTTTATTTCCTGATATTCAATAAATTAGAAAAAAATCATCAGTATGGAGAATGAACAGAACAATATTTTAACCCGGAGAAGGTTGTTACAATTGCTTGCAATATCTTCAATTGGTTCAGCTGCACTGCCTTCTCAAGCTTTTGCCGATATTAAATCGCCAGGCGATATTTTTGATGATATTAAGAAACCTATCTTCGTACCTGAAAATACTGGTAAAAAAGGTAAAATCGGTGATGGAGACATCAGTTTTAAACTAAATAAAAGCCAAACCGATGGCCATGTTGGCATAACTGAATCCACATTACCTGTTGGTTATTTGGGCGCCCCGCCACATTATCATAAAACTTTCGATGAAATTTGTAGAGTGACACAAGGCGTTTTAACCATTATGGTAGGCAATGAGTTGTTCGAGGTAAAAGCTGGTGACTGGCATTTACGTCCACGAGGAATTGTTCATAGTTTTTGGAACACCGGCAAAGAAATCGTAAAGTTTATCGAATTGTACAGTCCTGCTGGCCACGAAGCATATATGAGCGATTTGGCTGACTTGTTTATTAACAATCAACGACCAAAACCTGGTGATTTGGATCGACTGGCGAAACAATATGATATCACTTTCGATTGGCCAAGGTTAAAAGAGATCATGGATAAATATAAAGTTCATTTGTAATATAAGAGCAAGAAAGGTTTATTTCAAAGTCACATCCAAATAAACCGAGTGGCGGCCATAAGAATCGTAAAATGGTTTAAAAGTTACACCTTGAAAAAACTGATGAATTTACGCCACAAGCGTATATTCGGATCACTGAGCCGGTTAAAATTCCAGAAGTACGTATTATAAAGTCGTTGGAAAGTATCAAGAGGAGCGTGGCGGAACGAAGGTTACATTTTCAACTCATGATGTGGTGCAAGTCATTCTTAACTAAATAATAAAGCATTGCCTATTGTTTTTTGTTACAATCTATTTTGAATTTTTGCTGTTAAGCTATAAACAGAAATAACTATGTGGGTTTTATGGGCTATGCTTGCAGCAATATCAGCTGCATTGGTAATTGTACTAACAAAGGCGGGATTAAAAAATGTAGATTCCAGCTTGGCTTTTGCCATTCAAGCCGTCTTGATTTTACTCATTACATGGGGAGTAGTGTTTTATCAAGGCAATTTTAGCGATTGGAAGGGAATAGAAAAAAATGCATGGATATTTCTGCTTTCGGCAGGGGTTTTTACATCATTGTCAACGTTGTTTTCTTATAAAGCGCTTTCTATGGGCCCAGCATCTTATGTGGCTACTATTGAAAGAACCTCTTTGGTGATTGCTATTGTTTTATCGATCATCTTTTTGAAAGAAAAAATCACCTGGCAAATTGTAGTTGGCGGCACCGTGATGATTGCCGGTGCGGTACTCATCGCTTTATCAGATTCTACCGAATAATTTTTTGGAAAATAATTTAGATCACATTACATTTAGATAATATTTTACCCTAAATGAACGCTTCCTTTTCAGTCTTCCGTTACATGTTAATTCTTGTTGCCCTTACAGTAACCTCCCAAAAACTATCAGCACAACAAAAATCCATTTTAGAAACTGTTGATAAACATCAGCAGATTTACCCTTCATCATGTATTCCATCATCAATAGAAATGATTTTGAAATACAATAATAAGGTTGGCATAAATTATTTCAATTTGCAACATGGCTGGAAAAATAGAAATGACGGTTCATTTGATAATTTTGATGGCAAAACCATCAATGGATTAAAATTCCGGCATCAGTTTCAAAATAAACGAGGTGTAGGTTTTCCGCTTGATGAACTTTACAAAACAATATCTGATGAATTAGCAAATAGACGTAAGGTCGTTATTTCTTTAGTTTCAGGACAGGGAATGTGGCACATTTGGGTAATAGATGGTAAAACCGAAAGTGGCGATTTTATTGCTTACAGCCGAGATTTTAATAATGGCTATACGATGGCGGTTGCTGATGTAAAAAAACGGGTAAAAGCCATGCAAGGTACAGACATCATTACGTACAGTTCTTCAAAGAAATAGACAGGTTGCTATGTTTTACTATTTGGTTGAATAGTTTTAAATGGAGTTGTTATACCTGATTGTAGTGACATCCTTTTAGCTGGCCATTGGTGTGTAGGGCTAAGTGGCTAAAAGATACAGCGAAGAGCAGGAGGAAACTTTAAAAATACAACCGGAGCCTGCTATCCTAATCATATTAAGAGAATTTTTCAACCTTCAAATGTGAATAACCTCTCTTTACACTGTGCAATCATTTTTATTATATTTACGGCTGCCAATTTCTGTAGATAAATGAGTGAAGAATCAGATCAAAACCTAAATCCAAACGAAGAGCATAAACACACCATTACACCAATTAACGGTTTGTACGAAAATTGGTTCCTCGATTACGCATCTTATGTAATTCTGGACAGGGCAGTTCCGCATATTCATGATGGATTGAAGCCTGTTCAGCGTCGTATTATGCACTCGCTTAAGGAAATGGACGATGGACGTTTCAATAAAGCAGCAAACGTAATTGGTAATACGATGAAATATCACCCTCACGGGGATGCTTCTATCGGAGATGCGATGGTGCAGATTGGACAGAAAGATTTGCTAATTGACATGCAGGGTAACTGGGGCGACCCAATTACCGGCGATAGTGCTGCGGCACCGAGATATATTGAAGCCCGGTTATCTAAGTTCGCCAATGAAGTTGTTTTCAATCCTGATACTACAGAGTGGCAGTTGAGTTATGATGGACGTAACAACGAACCGATTACTTTACCGGTGAAATTTCCGTTGTTATTGGCACAAGGGGCAGAAGGTATTGCAGTAGGTTTGGCTACAAAGGTAATGCCTCACAATTTTATCGAATTGTTAGATGCCTCCATTGATGCCCTGAAAGGCGTTCGGCCTAATATTTTGCCCGACTTTTTTACGGGTGGAATGGCCGATTTTTCAAACTATAATGAAGGTCAGCGGGGTGGGAAAATCCGTGTTCGTGCTAAAATTACCGAAAAGGATAAAAAGACACTGGTTATAACGGAAGTTCCTTATAGTACCACTACCAGTTCCATCATTGATAGTATTTTGGCTGCCAATGATAAGGGTAAAATAAAAATCAAGAAGATTGAGGACAGTACAGCGGCTCATGTAGAAATTATTGTGCATTTAGCGCCTGGTATTTCACCGGATGTGACCATCGATGCACTTTATGCTTTTACTGCTTGTGAGGTTTCCATTTCTCCAAATACGTGTATTATTCAAGGTGACAAACCACACTTTATGAGTGTGAATGATATCTTAATTGAAAATACAAAGCATACTAAAAGTTTATTGAAAAAAGAATTGGAGATTCGCCTGCACGAGTTACAGGAGAAAATTTTCTTCAGTTCGCTTTTAAAAATATTTATTCAGGAGGGAATGTATAAAAATCCTGAATATGAAAATTCTGCCAACTTTGATACTGTAGTTGAAGTTTTACACTTGCTTTTTGATCCTTTTAAGCCATCGCTTTATCGCGAAATATTGCCTGAGGATTTTAAGAAACTGATCGATAAACCGATGAGTAGCATCACCCGGTTTGATGTGAAAAAGGCCGACGAGCAGATGAAAAACCTGGAGGATGAAATCAAAGTGGTTAAAAATCACTTGAAACATCTAACGGATTATGCCATCGCCTGGTTTCAGAAACTAAAAGATAAGTATAGCAAAGGCAGAGAACGAAAAACCGAAATCCGTTTATTTGATAGGGTAGAGGCATCAAAAGTAGCCTTGGCAAATGTTAAGTTGTATATGAACCGCGAGGATGGTTTTATTGGAACCGGTTTGCGTAAAGATGAATTTATTGCCGATTGCTCTGATATTGATGAAGTAATTGTTTTCCGTGAGGATGGAAAATGCATGATTACCAAGGTTGCTGATAAAACTTTTGTTGGTAAGGGGATTATCCATGCGCAGGTTTTTAAGAAAAACGACGAGCGAACAATTTACAACATGATTTATAAAGATGGTTCGTCAGGAACCGCTTACATCAAACGTTTTGCGGTTGTTGGGGTTACCCGAGATAAGGAATACGATTTAACTAAGGGTTCGAAAGGTTCGAAAGTTTTATATTTTACCGCTAATCCAAATGGTGAGGCAGAAGTGGTAAACGTTGCCTTAAAGCCGCATTCGAAGTTACGTAAACTGCAATTTGATCAAGATTTCGCAGAGGTTGCCATAAAAGGGCGTGGTTCGCAAGGAAATATTATTTCCAAATATCCTGTCAAGAAAATCATTCTGAAAAGCAAAGGGGTATCCACTTTATCAGGACTAAAAATTTGGTATGATGATTTACTGAAACGTTTAAATGTTGATGGACGAGGGAAGTACCTAGGCGAATTTGATGGCGATGACAGAATTTTGCAGGTTCACAAAGATGGATATTACGAACTTAGCTCTTTTGAACTCAGTAATCACTTTGATGATGGACTACTTTTGATTGAGAAGTTTGATGCCGAAAAGATATTTGCTGCTGTTCATTTTGAAGGAAAGGCACAAAATTATTTCATCAAACGCTTCAATTTTGAATTACAGACGAATGGTAAAAAGGTAGTTTTTATTAGCGAAGAACCAAAATCCAGGTTGTTATTTCTCACGTCAAATCCTGCTGCTAAAGTAGTGGTTGATGTACTGAAAGGCAAGACACAAATTCCGGAAACACTTGACTTAACATTGGCCGAACTGATAGATGTAAAAGGTTTGAAAGCCAATGGCAATCGTTTATCACCTCACGATGTTCAAAAGGTAGTTTTAGAAGAGCCTGAAATCGAAGCGGAAGAAGCTAGTGAAAATGAGGGTAGTGGAGAAGATGAAACTTCGGTTGAAGAGAACACTGTGGAGATAGAAGAAGATAATGAGGAAGCGGCTCCTGAAAACGTAGTGACTAATAAGGTTGACGAATCTATACAGGAAAAGCCAAAGCCTAAATTTGAGCGTAAGCCTGATGTGATAGCTGAAAAGCCAAGCGTGTTGGAAAAGCCACAGGCTGAAGAAGCAGTCGATGAGGCGAAAGCTGTTGAAGAACCAGTTAAGGAACCTAAAGCAGATGCGGTAAAAAATCAGCCAGCTAAAGAATCGGAGAAACCAAAAGAAGAAAAGCCTATTAAGAAAGTTGATTTTGAAATCACTAATCCAGATGATATAGAAATTGATGAGAAAGGACAATTAGGCTTATTTTAAAAGCTTAATGAAATATGAGAGTTTCTTTATTTTTATTATTTATTTCTTTTTCAAATGTTGTATTTGCTCAAGATAAAGTAGCGGAAAAAACAATTCAAAAGTTTCTGATCGATTTTAATTCAGCCAAGTACGATGATATTTACGGGACCTTTTCTAGTGGATTCAAATTGAAAATGACAAAAGAAGAAACCACTAAATATCTAAGTAAAATTCATGATATGATTGATGGTTTCAAGTCTGCAGAATTTAAATTTATGCAGGATAGAAATTTTTACTATCTTTTTTCTTGTAAAGATAAAAATATAAATGCTGATTTCCTTTGTAGTATAAATCTTGATGGTAAATTCGACTACCTAACGTTCAAAAGAATTGGGGGCTCAGGTAATCCTCCAATAGTTGGCAAGCTAAAACAATAATATCTTTCAATTACGTATCTTCTAAATATAAAAACTATATTTGCGTCACTCAAAGGGGTGCTTTTTGTTCTGCGATTTCTGTTGCAATCAAGAGGCTGAGATTACACCCATTTTAAGTGAAAAGTCAAGAGTGAAAAGTTTGAGGAATTTTCAACTTTGAACACTAAACTTTCAACTTAAATGTACCTGATTCGGATAATGCCGACGGAGGGAAGAGGTTAAATTTATCTTACTGTTTCGCCCTGAAAGCAGTTTTCAATTATTTTTTATTAGTTGGAAGACATAAAATTATTGTTAATGAATTTTCAAGAGTGGTTCAGGCTTTTCCAGGAGCAAATTTTACATACCTCGTTAATCGAATGGCTTGCCGTAGGCTTTGGCGTTTCAGAAGTGCTGCTGGCAAAGAAAAACAACATTTGGCTTTATCCTACGGGTATTGTTTCTATCTTATTATCCATGTATCTGCTTTTAAATGTAAAGCTATATGCCGAAATGTGCCTTAGTATTTACTATTTAATCATGAGCGTTTACGGTTGGATTATCTGGAAGAAACGGAAAGTTGAGGGGGCAAACCAAGTGGCCTGGAGTACTAACAATGAATTGCTCATTGCGGTTATGATTTCGGTAGTTGGCTTTTTTGTTTTCTATTTCGTATTGCGAAACCATACCGATTCAGATGTACCACTTCTCGATGCATTTGTATCAAGTACAGCCTGGGCAGGAATGTGGCTTTTGGCCAAACGTAAAATTGAAAACTGGATTTTTCTAAATGTGTCGAACATTGTAGCCATCCCGCTTCTGTTTCATAAAAAATTGCCTTTAATGGCTTGTTTAACTATTTTCTTGTTTGTAGTTGCCATTTTCGGTTTTATCGATTGGAAGAAGATTATAGGTAAAAGAAGCCTTCGAACCATTTAACACGTCAACCCTATATTAAATCAAAATCCCATGGGAAATACATTAACACAAACCTGGCAGGAAAAGGTAAAGGCATTCGCGGCATCATCTGAAAAAATGGGCGAGCTGCACCCGGAGATTTTAGAACTTGCCTATCAGGAAAATTGGTTTAAACTTTTTGTGCCCGAGATTTATGGGGGTGCAGGTAAAAAGCTTCCAGAAATATTAAGATTAGAGGAAGAACTTGCCGAAGCCGATGGAAGCTTAGGCTGGACTATTACTTTGTGTGCTGGAGCAGCATGGTTCGCGGGTTTTTTAAATCGGGAATTGGCTTTGGAAATATTTGCAGACCGAGAAGTTTGTTTTGCTGGAAGCGGTGCAGTTGGTGGTACGGCGGTTAAAACGGCTGAAGGTTATGTTGTAAACGGCCACTGGAAATATGCAAGTGGAGCTTTACACGCTACTATATTTACCGCCAATTGTGTGCTAAAAAATCCAGATGAAAGCGACGTTCAGGATGAGAACGGAAACCCGGTTATTAAATCATTTATTCTTAAGCGGGATGAAGTAGAAATTTTAGCAGGATGGTCTTACTTTGGGTTAATTGCTACCGGAAGCCATGCCTTTGAAGTGAAAGATTTAGTACTACCAACCAATAGAACTTTTACCATTAATAGTAATATCAAAGTTGCTGATGAAGGTTTTGACTATCCTTTTCTACAGCTTGCAGAAACTACTTTGGCTGTAAATAGCTTAGGTATGGCAAAACATTTTATAGCACTTGTAGAAGAAGCTTTTAAATCACGATCGGGGTTGAAGAGATACAATGAACAACAGATTTTGTTCTTCCAGTCAGAGTTGCAAAAATGTAAAGAAGAGATTGCAGATTTACGCAGCAGGTTCTATAATTCCTTCGATCAATCCTGGAACCAATTGAGTAGATCAGGAAAAATTGGAGAAAATTTACTTTCAGAAGTGAGTTTGATAAGCAGGAAACTCGCTCATGCTTGCCGACGAGCGAGTGATACTTTATTTCCGTATTGCGGATTAGAAGCTGCAAAGAAAGAAAGCGAAATCAATAGAGTTTGGCGAGACATCCATACAGCTAGCCAACATGCGTTGTTAACTTTTATAGATTAGCAATTTATTATAATGTTCTTGCTTTAATTTTTTTCAGCTCAAGTTCAAAGTTAGTAGTTGATATCTGCTCCTTCTTAGCTTTCTCGATAGCTATTTCTTGCGTTTTAATTGCTTCTTCGAAGTATCCAATTCGATATAAAATATGAGCTAACGTATCGTAATATCCCGAAATTGGATTTAATTCTATTGACCGCCGACTCCAAAGCATGGCCTTGGTTAAATAATTGATATTCTTAGTTCCAATTTCGTAAAACTTCCAGGCTGCATTGTTTAGTTCATTTGCGTAGTTATTACCTGAAGAACTTATAGATACGATAGATGATGTCACCGTTTTAATGCCGGGAAGTTTCATTAGACTATCCATTTTCTCTTTTGAAACCATCTTCTTTGCGCCCAATTGAAGCGATTGATTTTTTGAATTAACTGTATGGTTTCGCTGTTCAATTTTTTTGATGCTATCTGCACCGATATTCATGTAATGATTGTCGTAGAAATATGCTGCCGTTCTAAGGTATGAAGCAGTATCTTTCACAGTACTATAATACCAGAGCATTTGGTTATTATACGACTTATCGGCTCCACGGTAATCTCTAGACCAAGTTGACCGGGCAAAATTTGCACCTGCCATCGCTTTATTTAGATTCTTATCTTTCGCCGCAGCAATCATCGTATTTGATATAATTGCATTGTTAAATGCTACCCTTTTATATTGTGGTTCTGTTTTGTATATGCTATCTATAAGCTTTCGGTTTGTATAGGCAAGCCTGTATGCGGTGCCATCGGCATAGGGGCCGGCCTCTAGAATATAAACTACATTATCATAATTGTTAAAATCACTTATTTTTAAATTACCAACATATTGCTCTATTAAGTCTGCGTTATTCGTGATACCAATTTTCTTGCGGGCATCGATTAACTTCTTTAATGTTGCAGCGTCTCCCTTCTGTTGAGCATCCTTCTCCAGGTCTGAAATTGACTTTTCTTTAAAAGCAGCTTTTGCCCTTTCAATCATTGAAAAATATCTGTTTTTGTCTGTAGAGTTTGCAGATTCACTAAAAAATATTTCTCTGTTCGACCGAAGAAAGATATACGCAGGAAATTGTTTGATATTGCCCGAACGCATGATAGACCGCACACTGGTATCAACCATCGTAGTATTATATACTACAAAGTTTTCTTCGACTTTTGATATGACCTCTTTGTCATCTAAAGCAGATGTGAAATCTACTTTGGCATTCTCAGGTAGTTTTTTCAAGTGATCAATAGTAGGAGTATTAATGATCAGGAATACCGGCTTTCCGCTTTTTGCAGCTGTAGAGAACGCGGTGGTCAATGATTTGGCAGATTTAAGTTTTTGCGAAAAGCTGGCCAATGAAGAAATTAGAAATGCAGTAATAATTAAGATGGATTTCATGAAGAGCGTAATTGGGTGATTTAAAAAACAAAAGCCCGCAACATTGGCTGCGGGCTTAAAATATTATTGATACTGAATGTAGATCGGTTTTGGTGTAAGTTTTAGCAACTCCTCTGGTGTCATCAATCTGTTAGGTGCTTTCTTCAAATCATTTTTATAGAATAATTTGAAACCAGTAAACTGAACGGGTTCGCTTTGAATAAAATGTCTGTATGTACCTTTTTTCAATTCTGGTTCGCCCCATCCATCCATATGCATTACAACCTGTACCTCTGGGCGCAATTTAATGTTTTTAGAGTTGGTTACCATTTTCTTTGTAAAACGGTGTAAAACGAAAACTTTTGGAGGCAGGTTATATTTTTTAACCAAATCTGCTAAGTAACCTGTTACATAATTAATGTCTGCTGCATCATAAGTACCTATCTTTTTACCCGGAAGTGATCCATCTTTCATGGAGAACTCAGGATCGATACCTAAGTGTACGTAGGGTAGTTGTAAATATTTTTCGATGTGGGGTAATTCTGCCTTGATGGTACTTAATGCCACCTGAAGATCTAAAAATACGATCGTATTGGGTTGCATCTTAGAGATTTTCAAAACCGAATCAATCTGTTTATTACCCATACGGTTGATGTATTTTCCATCTTTACCTGGAGTACCGCTAGCTACTGCTGCGATGTAATGTAAACCTGGCTGAACTGGAGTAGTTGGATCTGCTTTCTCCCATTTTTTAACCTCTGTATTTAAGCGTTGCCACATTTCTTTAGGAGCGTATTCGCCTAAAGCGCCCATTTTTTTTGAGTGCAGGTTGCCATAGTAAACTACAATACGTTTAAATGGCAATATTGCTCCAGCTAGTGGCGTAGGTTGGTTTTTAACCGGCCATCTGCCTGTTGTATCACCATTAGCCAATTTTTTATCCAACGAGTCATATAGTTTTCTATCAACAGGTTTCATGATATTTACTGTTGAATCTGTTTTCTTTTTAGAAGTGTCGGCACTTGAGCCATTGCCACCGCCATTTTTGCCATCTGCTGTGCAGTTAGCAAATAAGGTTACCGTAGCAAGCCCGAGCATTAAAGTACCTGCTAATTGAGGAAGTTTCATAGATTTTATTATAGTATTAAAGTGTAGACAGTTTTTCCGAATCTGTTTTGCATGAAAGTAGGATGGAAATCCGGTAGTTTAAAATAAAGTAATTAACATTTACACATTGCAGAATTTGCCAAATACACCTAAGGGTAATTTAACGCCCGCTGTAGCTTGTAAATATAATTCTCCGGTTTCTAAATTTTTGACGCCAGGGAATGAGGTGCGAATTAAATTTTCCACAATAACGGAAGAAAATCCTAAAGAATAAGTGTTGAGAATTAAAAAATGTTCGTTCTCATCTAAAAGCTGAACAACATCTTGCATCATCTCTTGGATATGATCTTCCAATTTCCATTTTTCGCCATTTGGTCCATGACCGTAAGCTGGTGGATCGAGGATAATTCCATTGTATTTTTTTCCTCTTTTGAGTTCTTTTTTAACGAATTTTAAAGCATCTTCCACCATCCAGCGGGTATTTTTTAATCCAGAAAGTTCTTGGTTTTCATTGGCCCAGGTAACTACTTGTTTAATCGAATCAACGTGAGTGGTTTCTGCACCGGCGGCGTTCGCAATAAGCGAAGCTGCACCTGTATAAGCAAAAAGGTTTAATACTTTGGGCTGCGGTGTTTTAAATTTTTTTATGGATGATGAGATAAAATCCCAGTTTACAGCCTGCTCTGGGAAAACACCAACGTGTTTAAATGAAGTTAAGCCTAAACGTAGTTTAATGGCGACTTCGTTATTTTTATATTCGACATGCCAACGGTCTGGAATCGATTGGTTTTTCTTAACCCATTCTCCTGACGTTGCCGATCGACCTCTAAAAGTAATGTTAGCTGTTTTTTTCCACTCTTGCTCTGATAACGTTTTTTTCCAAACCGCCTGCGGTTCAGGGCGAATTAATATTGCAGTACCAAAACGTTCTAATTTTTCAAAATCCCCGCAATCAATCAGTTCATAATCTTTCCAATGGGTGGGGGCTAATAATTGTATCATGTATTAAAATAACTTTAAATTTGGATAACTTCTGATGTATTGGTCATCAGTTATCAATGTTAAATCATCTGCTACAGCTTGCGAAATGATCATTCTATCAAAAGGATCTTTGTGAATAAATGGTAAGGATAAATATACTTCGAAGTTTATTTTATTTAGTTGAAGTATCTTTATATCAAAATTGTCTAGTAAAATGTAAATGGATTTTAGGTCATCTTTGAGCCTAAGTTTTCCAATGTTCATCTTAATTGTAATTTCCCAAATACTCACAATGCTGATAAACTTTTCTGTCTGTTTATCATTTAGAATTTCAATGATCTCTTCACTTATTGAGGATTCTCCATTTATAAAGAATAAGAATATATGAGTATCAAGCAAAAAACGCATTACATGTAATCTTTAAATTCATCCAACGGTTTGTTAAAATCATCAGATATATAAAGAATAGTTCCCTTCGCTGCTCCATATAAACTTTTTGGTTCTTCAACCACATTATTATTCTCTTCAGATGGTTTGAAGAAGTTTTTAGCGTGCTTAGCTTTCAAAAAATCAATAAAATCTTCTACCTCGTTTACCATGCCTTCTGGTAAGGTTTCTAATTTTTTAATGATATTTTGCGTAGCCGTAGTCATAGCCAAATATAAGGATTTTCTTAAAACTTGTCTTTTGCAGCTTTCATGAAGCGACTTGCAAATACAAAATCATTAAGTTCTTTAATTTCTGTATGGGCAATTTCCTTGTTGCTGCCTTCCCAAAATTTCTTTCCTTCGTGTAAAAATAAAATGTAATCTCCAATACCCATTACCGAGTTCATATCGTGAGTAACCACAATCGTTGTAGTTTTAAACTCTTCAGTAAGTTCTTGGATCAGTTCATCAATAACGATAGATGTTTTTGGATCTAAACCGGAGTTTGGCTCATCACAGAATAAGTATTTCGGGTTCATCGAAATTGCCCGGGCAATACCCACACGCTTTTTCATCCCACCAGAAAGCTCTGCAGGAAAAAGTTTGTTTTTACCTGCCAGGTTTACGCGTTCTAAACAGAAGTTTACACGCTCTATCTTTTCTTTACGGGTTTGATCAGTAAACATGTTTAAAGGAAACATGATGTTATCCTCCACCGTCATACTATCAAATAAAGCCGATCCCTGGAAGAGCATTCCAATTTCTTTACGAACTTCAATGCGTTGCTCATAAGTCATTGGCGTAAAATCACGCCCATCGTATAAAACAGAACCCGAATCTGGCTGGTGCAAGCCAACCATACATTTCAAGAGCGTTGTTTTTCCAGATCCAGAGCCTCCAATAATTAAATTGGTTACTCCTTCTTCAAATTTTCCTGAAATGCCTTTTAAAACATCGTTCCCAGAGAATGATTTGTATATGTCTTTAACTTCAATCATTACAATAACAGTTGAGTAACCAAATAATCGCAAACAAGAATAGAAATACAGCTAATAACAACCGCTCTTGTACTTGCCTGTGAAACCTCTAAAGCACCACCACGAACATAGAAACCTTCATAAGCCGGTACCGAGGTAATGATGAAACCAAAAACAAAAGCCTTAACTAATGCTACAACTATAGTGTAAGGATTAAAATCTGTTGTAATCCCTTGGATATATTCGGATGGGGTTACTGCTCCGGAAATTGATCCACCAATGTAACCACCAGAAATACTTAAAAACATGGAAATGATAACCAACATGGGAACCATTGTTATTCCAGAGATAATTTTTGGAAGAATGAGGTAACCAGGTGCATTAATTCCCATAATTTCCAGTGCATCAATTTGTTCAGTAACACGCATCGAACCAATTTCTGATGAGATGGCAGAGCCTATTTTACCTGCTAAAACAATAGCACTAATGGTTGGGCTCAACTCTAAAATACTCGAATCACGGTTTACCGACCCAATAATGGTTTTAGGAATAAAATCACTTACCAACTGGAAAGCAATTTGTAAAGTCATTACAGCGCCAATAAACGTAGAAATGATGGCAATTAAACCCAAAGAACCCACGCCAACATAATCCATTTGTTTAGCGATTTCTTTGAGATATATTTTCAGTTTTTCCGGCTTTCTGAATACAGACTTGAGTAGCAGGATGTATCTGCCGAAATTGGTAAAATTCATTCCGTATGTATTGCTTAATTTAAATGATCATTTTATATTACTACAAAGAAACGATAAAAAAGTTGGAGCGCTTTGATAATTGCGAAAATATTCGTGGTTTAGAATATAAATATGGTTTTTTGTCAACAAAAATTAATTAATAACTATGAAAGCGGTAATAACAGGAGCAACAAAAGGAATTGGTAGAGCAATTGCAATTAAACTCTGGAAAGAAGGTTATCATTTGGCGCTGGTAGCTCGGGGTTTGGAAGAACTTACCGCATTACGAGATGAATTATTTCTCAGTGGGAGAACAGTTTTAGTATACGCGGTAGACTGCGCAGATAAAGATGCAGTTTATCAATTTTTACATGATGTAGAAAACGATTTTGGTTTCGCAGATGTGTTGGTTAATAATGTTGGTGCTTTTTTACCAGGAAGTATGTTGGATGAAGCCGATGATGCTTTCGAAAAACAACAAGCCCTTAATGTGAATGCGGCATATTATATAAGTAAATTTTTTGGAAAAAAAATGCGTACAGATCAACGTGGGCATATATTCAATATTTGTTCGGTAGCAAGTAAAGCCCCTGTAGAAAATGGTGGAAGTTATAGTGTAACAAAAGCAGCGATGTTAAGTCTTAACAATGTATTGCGGCAAGAGTTAGCTTCTCACAACGTTAAAGTAACTGCTTTTTTGCCGGGTTCAACAAAAACCTCATCCTGGGAGGGGACGACTATTCCGGATGAAAAATTTGTACAGCCCGAAGATATTGCAGAAACTTTATTTACCATTTTAAACTTAAGTAAAGGGGTAAATGTTGATGAGGTTTTGATTACTCCGCTGAATTTTTAAACACACACAAAATGAACAGCGTTATGGAAAAGAAGCTTTTTAGAAACGAACACGATAAGATGATTGCCGGTGTAGCTTCTGGACTTGCAGATTACATGCAAGTAGAGGTTACCATAGTGAGGCTATTATTTGTGCTATCAACCATATTTATGGCTGGAGCCGGCTTAATTGCTTATATCGTAATGTGGATTATCGTGCCGGTTAACAATGACCCATCGTTAAAATTCACAAAATTTAATGATTATTTTAACAAAAATAATCCAAATACACCGCCATTTGGGAATTCAAATCCTTTTGGAGGAACTACCAATACTGGAAATACAAACTGGTCTCAACCGATAAACGAAACGGAGAAAAAACCATTTGAAACGCAGCCAGATTTTGGTAAAATGAGCAAGCCGAACGATGCTGGAAGAACCGTGGCTGGTTTACTCCTTTTGGTAATTGGTTGCATATTTTTGATGCGGGAGCTTGACTTTATTCCCGAGTGGTTTACCATCCGCAACTTCTTCAAGTTTATGTGGCCGCTTATTTTTATCGCTTTAGGAATTGGCATTATTGCGAAATCAAAAAGAAAAAATGAATGGGCATCATTCCAAAATCAACAAGCCCAGGAGGAAGAAAAAAAGGCTGCCGATTTTACTGAAACTACAGTGGTAGAAGAGGAACCCAAAAACGACAACAATTCAACATCAACTACTCACCCTCAAGCATAAACATTATGAAAATAGATAGATTAATTTGGGGTATTTTACTGCTTTTTATTGGTGGTGTACTTCTACTAGAAAACTTTGGTGTTATTGATTTTTACTGGCGTAGCATTTGGGGCTTTTGGCCTGTGTTTCTAATCATTGCTGGTTTAAACATATTATTCAATAGAAACAATTCGCAAACCGGTAGCATCATTTCGGTTGGAGTTTTAGTTTTGGCATTGGCATTTTTATTTTATAAAGGCCAACAAGAACCTAGTCAAAGTGGTTGGTGGGGCCATAAGTTTAAGAAAGATATCGATATTACTATCGATGATAGCGGCAATGACAACGATGATGAAAGTGACCACACCGATACTGCATTTAACAGCTTGAAATTGGCGGAGCCTTTTGTTGAAGCAGAAAATACTAAGAAAACCGTTTTAAATATTTCCGGTGGAGGAATTTCATTCAACCTGGACGGCGAAACATCTGAACTGATTAATGCCCAGGTTAAAAAGAGCCATGGTAATTTTTCGTTAAAGAAATTAATTACCGATTCGGCAACTGTGCTTACTTTTAGCATGGACGATAGAAAAAGCAAATGGAAATTTGGCGAAAATGGTAACGATGTAGATTTTAAACTGAACAAAGCTGCCAATTGGGATATTCTGATGAAGCTTGGTGCTGGTGAAGCCAATTTCGATTTCGCCGATTACAAAGTTCGTACTTTCCGTTTTGATGGTGGTGCAGCAGCGCTGGATATTAAATTCGGCGACTTACTTCCCATTACTGATGTGATTGTAAAATCGGGAGTGGCTGACGTGAAAATTAAAGTGCCAACCAATTCCGGTTGTCGCATTAAAACAAAAACAGGCTTATCTGCAAAAGATTTTGAAGGTTTTGAAAAACTAAGCGATGGCGTTTATGAAACCTCAAACTATAAAACATCAACCAAAAAGATTTTTATCAATTTAGACGGCGGATTAAGTAGCTTTGAAGTGTCAAGGTATTAGAAAGCTCAAAGAATAAAGCGAAGAGCTGGATGCTGTTCGTAAATAAAATATTAATCATACAAAGCCCTCCTTTCTGGGGAGGGTTTGGAGGGGCTTATGGAATACACAGTTGTAATTAATGGAAAACCTCAAGGCCCATATAGTTTAGCTGAACTTAAAAATTTAGATATTACACCCAATACATTCATTCGCAAACCTGGAATGGATGACTATAAAGAAGCTCACGCGATGGAAGAATTGCGTGAGCTTTTGGGTTTTAAGTATCAAAAGACAGCACCTCAATATTTTGCCGCTTTCGATCAGCGATTGTTGGCTTCGGTGATTGACCATTTCATCATCTTTGGATTTTACTCGGTTATCATTTTAGTTAGCTTTGTTTTTATCGAAGGGAAAGATGCCCGGATAATGGCATTTTTGATTCCATTTCCATCAATTTTTATCATCAAGCTTATTTATGGGAGTGTTGCCGAATCTTCAGCTTCACAAGCTACAATAGGGAAAAAATTACTCAACATTAAGGTAACCGATCTCGAAGGATCACGGATTTCATTTAGTAGATCCTTAGCCAGAAATTTCTCCAAAATCCTTTCCGTAGTGCCAGTTTTTTTTGGTTATTTGTACAGCTTCCTCAATAAGAAAAACCAGTGCTGGCACGATATTGCAGCCGATGCGCTGGTGATTAAAGATAGGCTGATATAGAATAAAAGTCATTCTCTCCTTCAAAATTCTCTCATTCAAATTTCTATCTATATCTTTGCAATCACATGGAAAATTTATCGGTAAAGCATGATTTAGAAGGTGGTTATTGTAACAGTTTAACCACTTATTCAAGATTTTTAACTCGTGAAGTAAAAATCGGTGACATCGCTTTGGGTGGTCACAACCCCATTCGAATACAATCTATGACCACTACCGACACCATGGATACCATCGGAACGGTTGAACAAACCATACGCATGGTAGAATCGGGTTGCGAGTATGTTCGCATTACCGCTCCAAGTATAAAAGAGGCCGAAAATTTAGCCAACATCAAAAAGGAGTTGCGTTTCCGTGGATATGATGTTCCGCTGATTGCCGATATACATTTCACGCCGAATGCTGCAGAAATGGCGGCAAGAATTGTGGAAAAAGTACGTGTAAACCCTGGTAACTATGCTGATAAAAAGAAATTTGAAAATTTAGAGTATACTCAAGATGCTTATACCGCAGAACTGGAGCGAATCAACAAAAAGTTCATTCCGTTAATAAAAATCTGCAAAGAGTACGGAACAGCAATGCGTATTGGTACCAATCATGGTTCGCTATCTGATCGGATTATGAGCCATTATGGTGATACGCCACGAGGAATGGTAGAATCTGCAATGGAGTTTATCCGCATGTGCGAAGCTGAAAATTACTACAACCTGGTTATTTCCATGAAAGCCAGCAACACGCAGGTAATGGTTCAGGCCTACCGTTTGTTGGTTGAAACCATGGTAAAAGAAGGGATGAATTATCCGTTACACTTAGGTGTTACCGAAGCGGGCGATGGCGAAGACGGTCGGATTAAATCAGCTGTAGGAATTGGAACTTTACTAGAAGATGGTTTAGGTGATACCATCCGCGTATCATTAACAGAAGATCCTGAATTTGAAGCACCGGTTGCTAAAGCATTGGCAGATCGATATGCTTTAAGAAGTCAGAAGTCTGAAGTCGGAAGTCGAGAGATTGATGACGCATCTAGACTTCGGACTTCGGACTTTAGACTACAGACTTATTCACCCTATGCCTATTCTCGCAGAGTTACTGAACCCGTACAACATATTGGTGGTCACCACCATCCGGTAGTAATGATCGATGTGTCGCAAGAAAATTTAAAAGACCCTTATTTTTTAAATGCTGTTGGCTATAACTATAGCGCAGGATTAGATAAGTACAATTTAACCGATCAAGCTTGCGATTTGGTTTTCTTGGGAGATAACTTGCCCTCGTTTTCGTTCCCCGGCAACTTAAAACAAATTTATAACCATAAAACATGGTTGGCTTTAAGAGATAAACATAATTGTCATCCTGTATTTTCTTTAGATGAATTTAATGCCTCCACCATAAAGGATGAGCATTTAAACTTTGTAGAGATTGATGCAACGCAGTTCAATCACTTGTCGTTACATCAATTGGTAAATGTTGTTTTTATTTTAAACACTTCGGCTCAACACGGTATGGCCGAACAACGAGCTTTCTTTGTTGCGCTACAAGAAAAAAATCTACAGATTCCGGTAATTATTAAGAGAACTTATAAAGATTTAGATGCAGATAATTTGCAATTGTATGCAGCTACTGATTTGGGTGCATTATTTACCGATGGGTTTGGCGATGGAATTTGGATTGACGCCGCTGGACAAAATTTAGCCTTATTGAATGCGACTAGCTTTGGCATTTTGCAGGCAACCAGAACTCGGATTAGTAAAACTGAATATATTTCTTGTCCGAGTTGTGGAAGAACACTTTTCGATTTACAGGAAACCACTCAGTTAATCCGTTCACGTACTGACCACTTAAAAGGGTTGAAAATTGGGATCATGGGTTGCATTGTAAACGGTCCCGGTGAAATGGCTGATGCCGATTACGGTTATGTAGGAACGGGCCCTGATAAAATTACCTTGTATCGTGGGCAGGAAGTAGTGAAGAAAAATGTAAATACAGCCTTTGCGTTAGATGAATTGATCGAAATTATCAAAGGCGACGGAAATTGGATAGAGAAGGTTTAAAAATGTTTTAGTTCTCATGGTCTGTGCCCTCACAGACCATTATAATCCATTCAATTTCTCTCTTGAAGGACACACACCGAGGGTTTAAAGTTATATATCATCCGCAAATTCCTAGAACTATAATCAATTACCCCTAAATTAACTCTATGCGCATTCCTGAATTTCAAATTATTTTTGGTGAACTCAGAAACTGGCTTTCGAGTAGAGGCTTAACTGGTGGCGAGTTAATTTATTCTTATTTCTTCATCGGGTTAGTTGGTGTTACGCTTTTTCTTTTTATCACAATATTTTTAACACGGCAGGCTTTTATTGCCGTTGTGAAAAGCGCCAAAACAAAGTCTAACTGGCAGAGCGCACTTTTTGAATTTAGGGTATTTAGGGCTTTTGCACTCATTTTTGGTGCCTATATTATTTATAACGCTGTTCCTTTTGTTTTTGTTGATTTTAAGGTTTGGTTGTTTTACGCCTCAATTTTCGCTAAAATATACATTGTTTTAGCGGTGATGTTTGCAGTAAATGCATTCTTGAATGCATTGGTTTCCATTATGGAAGCATCCAAAAAATATGCTGATAAACCGATCAGAAGTTATAAGCAAGTAGCAAAGATTGTTTTCTATATCGTAGGGTTTGTATTGATCTTATCGATTATTTTAAACCAGTCTCCATTGTATATTTTTGGAGGTTTTGGTGCAGTAACAGCGGTTTTTATTTTGGTTTTCCGCGATCCGATTTTGGGTTTTGTGGCCTCTGTGCAAATGAGCGCCATTGATTTAGTAAGGGTAGGCGATTGGATTACCGTCGAAAAATACGGTGCCGATGGCGAAGTGACCGAAATTAATCTAACGACAATTAAAGTTCGAAATTGGGATAAAACCGTGACGATAGTTCCAAGTTATGCCATTGTAAGTGAATCTTTCAAAAATTGGCGGGCAATGGAAGAGAGCGAAGGGCGGAGAATTAAAAGGCACATCAACATTAAAATTTCCAGCATTAAATTCTGCGATGATGAGTTGATTGGCCGTTTAAAAAGCATCGATTTCCTAAAAGATTATTTGAGAGAAACGCAGTTACAAATCGAAACTTTTAATGCGGAGAATACGGTAAATCCGAATAATTTGGTTAACGGACGACACATGACAAACATAGGAACCTTTAGGGTTTATGCGGAGAAATATTTGGAGAGCAATCCACACATCAATACTGATTTAACCTTCATGGTTAGGCAGTTACAGGCTACAGAGAACGGTCTACCTATCGAAATTTATGTGTTTTCGAAAGAAAAAGGACTAAAGAAATTTGAAGAAGTTGCTGCAGATATTTTCGATCATTTACTCGCTGCAGTTCCTTATTTCGATTTAGAAATTTTTCAAAGCCCGAGTGGAAGCGACATGCGAGGTTTTGTAGGAAGAGGAACTGATTAAATTTGCTAATTGCTTCTTTATACTCTCGTGATGCTGAGGGTTATTTATTTCATAAAAATCAATATTAGCGACGTTTTTACAGCGGGGTGTTTATTTGTCTTAGCCAGTCGGGCTACCTTCTTTTGGAACTAAAAGAAACAAAAGTGCCGGCTGAAAATTATTCATTGATATTTATCTTTTTATTGGTATTCATGAGGGCTACGCCGTTTTTGTTTTAAAGTTTCTGCCAGGGCTTGAACAATACAGCCCCAAAAATTTGTTAGGCCGGTTTAAAGTATAACGGAGAAACAGTACTTTGGCCCTACAAACTGCAAAACAGGTCAAGCTTAAGTTGCTTGCTTATAGCTACTTAACAAATAATGTCAATGGTAATTTATTTCAGCATCTTGCTTGCTATTGAGACCCTGAAATAAATTCAGGGTGACGACCGCCCTAATAAGAATTTAAATATTTAGGCGATTAAACTTAAGGCGGTCGTAATATTAATTATTCTCCCAAAAATGTTAGAACCTTTTCACAAACTTTAAATAGAAGCGGAGGCAAAGTCTCATGCTCATAAGGATGGGAAGCGCCATAAACGTGGTTTGCTCCTTCAATCTTTATCAGCCTGCTGTTCGGATTCGCATCAGCCAGCGTTTGTGCGTTCTCAAATGGAACATTCACATCATCATCACCCTGAACAATTAACCATGGGATGTTGACGCGTTTTGCTGCATCGATAATGTTTAAGGTTTCAGCATGTTCTTCAAAGTCTTCAAGCAAAGTAACATTTAGTGGCATTTGCTCTTTAGTCCTGGCATTAACCACGTAAATTTTACCTGTGCTTTTCCATCCGGCTTCCTGCTCTTTTTTCCATAGGCTATCAAAACTTGAAATCGCACTCCAGGTAATTAGTTTTTGTATTCTTAAATCGTTTGCTGCCTCGATGATCGCCAGTCCGCCGCCTCTGCTGTGCCCAATCATATTTACTTCCGTTTCCTTTCCATAAGCTTTCTCAATGTAATCCAGCACGGCATTAACATCAAATAGCTCCTTTGAAACAGTATTGCTGGCGAAGGTTTCCAAATCGGTTACATCTTTTGGCTGATCAGTTGATACGCCGCTATGCGATAGATTAAATTTAATATAGCGATAACCGTTTGCTGCAAAATAGCGGGCAACAAGGTTATGGGCACCCCAGTCTTTAAAACCTTTAAAGCCATGAATAAAAAGTAAGATAGGCGTGTTGGGGTTTTTATCGTCGAAAGTAATGTCGCCAATAATTAATTTTCCATCTGAACCACTAAGGCTAAACTCATTTTGTATAATCATCGTTTAAGGTATTGGTACAATTTATAAACCTACAAATAATGATTTTGTTGTATTTAATCCGAGTATCAACTATAAAGGCGTACCATCCCTGTTTTCAACGGAAAGTTCCTGATGGGATGGGTTGGGTTTTATTGTTGAGCAGCGACCTGAGTGATCTAAGCCTGATTGAATGAAAAGCCACAATTTTCCATTGTGCTTGCAGGGAAAGCAGGACGAACATTAAAATGAAACACTTTTCTTGCTTTTCTAAAAGCGATTTGAAGATTTTGTCAACAGAATGCGCCTATTTAAAACCGTTCTAAATTGATGTATATTACAGATTAATGACGTTCGCAACCGCTAACCGTGTTACTTTTGTTTCCCGATAATAGTTAATAACGGAAGCACTTGGAATATTTAAAAGTAATAGCTTTTACGCATCACCACATCGACCTAAAATCTTTAGGGAAATTGGTTATTTGTGATCAAAGTTTAGATAGCAGGTTGAAGAATATTCAAACAGAACTTCCGGTTAGTGAAATATTTTACATTGGTACATGTAATCGTGTAGAGTTTGTTTTTCTTACTAAAGAGAAAACTGACAAGGAATTTGTTACCCGGTTTTTAACCGTTTTGGATATGGGCTTACCTCCTGAATTTATGGAGCGTTTTCTGGATAACGTAACGGTTTACGAGAACGAAGAAGCTTTTAATCATTTGTTAAGAACATCTTGCTCTTTAGAGAGTTTGGTTGTTGGGGAAAAGGAAATTCTTGCTCAAATACGTAAAGCTTATGAAAACTGCCGTGATGCAGGTTTTACAGGCGACTACATGCGCATGATTATGGATAGGGTGGTGAAGACGGCTAAAGAGGTTTATACCCATACTAATATTTCAAAAAACCCTGTTTCGGTGGTTTCTTTGGCTTATCGTAAGCTTAAAGAATTAAATATGTGTGGCAATTCGAGGGTGCTGATTATTGGTGCTGGCGAAACCAATCAGAATATTGCAAAATATCTTAACAAACATAAATATTCAAACTTTTCTATTTTTAATCGTACGCTTTCTAAGGCTGAAACTTTGGCTGCAGAATTAAACGGTAAAGCTTATCCGTTAAGCGATTTAGAAAATTTTACCGAAGGTTTTGATGTGATTATTACCTGCACAGGTTCTACAGAGGCTATTATTGATGAAGAACTTTATGCTAAGTTGCTTAATGGAGATACTGGTAAAAAGGTGATCGTTGATTTAGCGATCCCGAATGATGTTGCGCCTGCAGTAATACATAATAATCTCGTTCATTACATCGAGGTTGAATCTTTAAAAGAGGTTGCCCGCAAAAATATTCAGGAACGTTACAACGAATTGGTTCATGCGGAAGATATCATTAACAACAACATCACCGAATTTTTTACTGTTTTAAAGCAACGCCGCATTGAGCTGGCTATGCAAGAAGTTCCAAGGAAGATTAAGGAAATTAAAAATACAGCTTTAAATGGCGTGTTTGCCGATGAAATCAGCCAGATGGATGAAGCTTCTCGTGAGGTTTTAGAACGGGTGATGAACTACATGGAGAAGAAATGTATCAGTGTTCCGATGATTATGGCCAAAGAAATTTTGGTTAAAGAATCATAATTTAACTGCTCTAAAAAATATCATCTTTCAGAGCAGTTAATCTTTTAAACTAAATACTCGAACAAAGTTTGATCCTGGTTTAATTCTATAATCTCAAATTTGAAATCTTTCATACGTTGCAATAAACTTGCATAATCATCTTTGTCGGTTAATTCTATACCCACTAAAGCCGGTCCATTTTCTTTATTTGTTTTTTTGATAAACTCAAAACGGGTAATATCATCATGTGGACCTAAAACCTCGTTTACAAACAATTTTAAAGCACCCGGACGCTGTGGGAAACGAACAATGAAATAATGTTTCAAGCCCTCAAACAGTAAAGATTTTTCTTTAATCTCTTGCATGCGCTCGATATCGTTATTGCCACCGCTAATTACACAAACGATGTTTTTCCCTACAATCTGATCTTTCACCTGCTCCAGCGCTGCTACCGAAAGCGCCCCCGCAGGTTCTACCACAATTGCATCTTCGTTGTAAAGTTTTAAAATGGTGGTGCAAATTTGTCCTTCGGGGATTAAATAAGTGGAGCTCAATAACTCTTTGCAATAGTTGTAGGTAATCCAGCCCATTCGCTTTACTGCTGCACCATCAACAAAACGCTCTATGTTTTCAACGGTTACTGGCCCGCCATTTTTAAGCGCCTCACTTAACGAAGGTGCGCCCATGGGTTCTACACCGAAAATTTTAACATCGGGCTTTACAGTCTGTAAATAGGCACTTACGCCCGAAGCTAAACCGCCTCCACCCACCGGGACTACAACGGCATCAAGCTCAGGTAAATCCTGAAAGATTTCCATAGCAACTGTTGCTTGTCCTTCAATTACTTTTTCATCATCAAAAGGAGGAATGAAGGTTGATGATTTTTCTTCGCAATAAGCGAGTGCTTCCTTCAGGCAATCATCAAAAGTATCGCCCACCAAAACAATTTCAATGTTGTCGCCACCAAACATATTTACCTGCTTGATTTTTTGCTTTGGCGTAATCTCGGGCATAAAAATTACGCCTTCAATACCCAGTTTTTTGCAGGAATAAGCAACCCCTTGTGCATGGTTTCCGGCACTTGCGCAAACAATGCCGTTTTGCAAGGCATCGGCATTTAAAGTGCTGATTTTGTTATAGGCACCACGCAATTTATAAGAACGTACAATTTGCAAATCTTCTCTTTTAAGGTAAATGTTGGCATTATATCTTAAAGATAAACCTTCGTTTAGCTCGAGAGGAGTGCGTTTTACCACACCTTTTAAGGTATGGTATGCGCTTTCAAAATCAAAAGTATTTTTTATGGTGTCGTTCATTTTTAAACCCCAAACCCCTAAAGGGGCTTTTAGTATTGTGTATATATCTTGGTAATTTTTTTGAAAAAGCAGGTTTAGTGTTTTTTCGGTTGTTGCAGCGCTGCCGTTTTTGGCTGTCCGGCAGGCGTTGCAATTTTTTAGGGAATTATTTTGTAAAAGGAAGTAAAAAACCACCCCCGACCCCTATTTGAAAATAAGGAGGGGAGCTTCCCCCAAAATTATTTAATCATGTTCTTTTCTCTATTTATTATTGCGAGGCACGAAGCAATCTTACTACTCAAGATTATTCCTCTCGATTTAAGATTGCTTCGTACCTTGCAATGACGATTCCGTTGATGATTTCAGCTTAACCTTTCAGCTTTGAGCTTGCTTACAAAAACTTGTTTATTGCGTCTAAATATGCATTTGCCGAAGCTTTTACAATATCCGTGCTAAAACCAAAGCCTACGAAGGATTTGCCATTGTAATCTACTTTCATATTCACTTTACTCACGTCGTCGCTTCCACCATGCATGGCTTGTATCGTAAATTCTTTAAGCGTAATATCTTTATCAATTAAGCTTGATATTGCATTAATGGTGGCATCTACAGGTCCATTTCCCTCTGCCTTCGCTTCTTTCTCTTCGTTGTTATATTGAAGCTTAATCGTAGCGGTTGGGTTTGCCAAATCGCCACAAACCACCTGAAGCAAGTTTAATTTATAACCGTTAAGGTATGAAGGTGTTTCTCCATCACTCATTAAAAAAAGTAAATCGTCATCGGTAATGTCTTTCTTTTCATCGGCTAAAACTAAAAAACGCTCGTAAACATCATCGATATTAATTTTATCAATGTCGTAATCTAAGCGTTCTAAGTGGTGCTTTAACGCATGGCGACCACTTCTTGCGGTTAAAATAATGTCAGCGCTGTTTAAGCCCACATCTTCTGGATTGATAATTTCGTAGTTTTCACGATGTTTTAAAAATCCATCCTGATGAATACCTGAACTGTGTGCAAACGCATTTTTACCAACAATTGCTTTATTTGGTTGTACAGGCATGTGCATCATTCGGCTTACCATGCCACTAATTTCGGTGAAATGTTTGCTGTTGATGCCTGTATGTAAACCCAAACTATGGGTTTTTAAAATCATTGAAACTTCTTCCAATGCAGTGTTTCCCGCTCTCTCACCGATACCGTTGATGGTACATTCAATTTGACGGGCACCGTTTACTACTCCAGCAATACTGTTTGCTGTTGCCAAACCTAAATCGTTATGGCAATGCACAGAGATAATGGCTTGGTCGATATTTTTTACGTTTTCTTTAAGGTAAAGAATTTTAGAACCGTATTGATCAGGCATGCAATAACCATTTGTATCCGGTATGTTTACAACCGTTGCACCAGCAGCAATTACTGCCTCAATCATTTGAGCCAAGAATTCATTATCTGCCCTTCCGGCATCTTCTGCATAAAATTCAACATCCTCTACAAATTTCTTTGCATATTTTACCGCCTCAACTGCTCTTTCTAAAATCTTCTCGCGTGTGCTGTTAAATTTGTATTTAATGTGCATATCAGAAGATCCAATTCCAGTATGGATGCGTGGATATTTTGCGTATTGTAAAGACTCTGCCGCAACATCTATATCCCCTTTTATTGCACGTGTTAGCGCACAAATGGTTGGGTTTTTTATTGCTTTAGATAACTCGACCACACTTTGAAAATCGCCTGGACTCGAAATAGGAAAACCTGCCTCAATTACATCAACGCCAAGTAATTCCAAAGCTTTAGCGATTTCAATTTTTTGGTTGGTGTCTAATTGGCAACCTGGAACCTGTTCTCCATCACGCAAGGTGGTGTCGAAAATATATACTTTATTGGGATCGTGTATCATTATGCTTGGGGGATTGTAGTTGATTTTTGTGATAAGAATTTTAATACCAATTTACCCATCTCGGCGGTGCCTAAAACTTTAAATCGGTTGGTGGTCTGGTCGGCAATGTCATGTGTTCTGAAACCTTCTTTCAAGACTTCGTCAACAGTATCAACCAATAATTTGGCTTCTTCTTTTAGGCCGAAACCAATTTCGAGCATTAGCGCTGCCGATAGGATAGAGGCCAGTGGATTTGCCAAATCTTTTCCGGTAATATCGTGTGCCGAACCATGAATAGGCTCGAAGAAACCAGTGCTTTCGCCAACAGATGCAGAGGCTAGCATACCCATCGAGCCTGCAATTTGTGAAGCTTCATCCGTTAAGATATCGCCAAATAAATTTGCTGTTAGTACCACATCGAATTTTTTCGGGTTTTTAATTAACTGCATGGCGGCGTTATCTATAAACATGTGTTCAGTTTCCACATCAGGATATTGTTTTGCAATTTCCTGAACAGTTTCACGCCATAAGCGAGAACTTTCTAACACGTTCGCTTTATCTACCGAGCACAATCTTTTGTTGCGTTGTTGTGCAGCCTGATAAGCTTTATGTGCAATACGCTCCACTTCGTAACGGTGGTAAATCATTAAATCTGATGCGGTATTTCTGTCTTCTGAACGAGATTTTTCACCGAAATAAACATCACCAGTTAGTTCGCGGAAGAATAGAATATCTGTTCCTCTTAAAATTTCTGGTTTAATGCTTGAAGCCTGAAGAAGTTCATCAAAGAGTAATATCGGGCGGAGGTTTGCAAATAACCCAAGTTCCTTACGGATTTTTAACAAGCCTTGTTCTGGCCTTACTTTTAGGCTTGGGTCGTTATCATATTTGGCATGTCCGATGGCTCCAAAAAGAATGGCATCACTTTTTCTGGCTTTTTCTAAAGTTTCATCTGGCAGTGGTTCGCCAGTAACTTCAATCGCTGCATGTCCCATTAAAGCCTCATCGAACACAAATTCATGTCCAAAGATTTCAGCAATTTTTTCTAATGCTGCTTTTCCCCATTTGGTAACTTCGGGTCCAATACCGTCTCCAGGTATTACTAAAATGTTCTTCTTCATTGTATTATATATTGCCGTCATTGCGAGGTACGAAGCAATCTCATTTAGATGGTACGATGCAAAAGATTGCTTCGTACCTCGTCATGACGAATTTTGGTGTTTAAACTCTCGACGACTTTTACCTCGCCATTTTCTAATAATATTCTCTTTTCTATGCAGGTTGGCAGCTGCGATTCAAAATGGCCAACGTAAATCATCGTCATGCCGTTATTGCACAACTCATCAATAAATTGATTAAAAAGCTTTGTTTGCTGCTGGTCTAAGCCCTGACATGGTTCATCCAGAATCAATAATTCGGGATTTTTGATGATGGTTCTTGCCAATAAAACCAAGCGTTGCTTTCCCAATGGAAGCGAGCCTAAAAGTTCGTTCTTATGCTCGGTCATCCCAAAATATGCTATCAGTTCATTTACCTGCTCACTTTTTGAATAAGGCAATTGCTGAAATAAGCCAACGGTGTCATAAAAGCCGGAAGCAATACTCTCCCAAACGGTTGAGGTAGCATCAAAATACCAATGAAACTCAGGAGAGATTAAACCGATATGTTGTTTAATGTCCCAAATGCTTTCGCCACTCCCACGTCTGTTGCCAAACAAATAAAGCTCGTTTGCGTACGACTGCGGATGGTCGCCATTTATAAGACTCAATAGAGTTGATTTGCCAGATCCATTATGACCCTGCAATAACCACTTTTCTCCAGCATTAACTTCCCAGTTGATGTTTTTTAAAACCTGTTTTTCACCATAGCTGATGTTAACATCTACCATTTTTACAATATTATTTGAAGAATATGCAGGTGATTCCCTAAGGAAATCAGGAATTTCTCTTGTATGTTTTTCTTCAGAAACTGATGTTATAAGTCTTGAATCTGAAACTGAAATTTGACCGTTTATTATTTCCGCAAAACGATTAATAGCGCTTGGCAATTCCGAATCGTTGGAGACTAAAATCAATTGAACGCCATCCATTGAAACTTCATCCAGTAAAAGATTAAGGTTTTTACGAGATGCGGCATCCAGGCCTGTATAAGGTTGGTCGATAATTAACAATTGCGGCTTCAACCATAAAGCTTTAACCAGTTGCAGTTTTTTATGTTCTCCACTTGATAATTCAATCAATTGAGAACTGGCAAATGTTGTAAAGTGTAGTGCTTCTAAAATCGGTTCTACGTGATCAAAATGTAGATGGTTCTCTTTGCCGAAATCAACTAATTCTGCATGGACTGTTAAGGTATCTTTAGCCTGCTGACTGGTATAACGCTGTTGATAATAGAAATTAGCAACGCCTTCAAGGTTTTTAAACTGGTACCAGCTTTCTACAAATAAAACCTGTGCTGGTAAATGACTATCATTATTAAAGTTAATTTTTACCTCGCCAGCTGCACTTAACAAGCCTGAAATAATTTTAGCTAATGAGGTTTTTCCGCTTCCACTCGTGCCACTTAATTCCCAGTTTTCGCCCTGATAAATAGTCCAGTTCAAATCCTTTAACACCGATTTTTGTTGGTGTTTTAAGGTTAGGTTTTGAATGTTGACTATACTTTCTTTCATGGTTATTAATTCCTGCGGATTGATGACACAGATTGATTGATTACACTGATTTTTACTGTCGTCATTGCGAGGTACTAAGCAATCTTAATGCGATGGTTTGAAGAACCTAGCAATAGTTGTAGGATTGCTTCGTACCTCGCAATGACGATTGTCTTAGCTTTTCGACATTAATTTTTTTCAAATTCCTCAATCAAATCTTTTTGCGCTAGAATGAAATCTATGTCATCATAGCCATTAATCAGGCAAGATTTTTTATAAGGATTAATTTCAAAACTCTCAGCCCCACCTAAATCTTCCCCAGAACGGAGGACCTGCCCCTCGATTGTAACTGTTTGGTTTTCTAAATCGATGGTCAAATTTGTTCTTGGATTGTTATCCACTGCTGTGAAAATTTTCTTTAAAAATTCTTCGCTTACCTGAATAGGTAACAGGCCGTTGTTTAGTGCATTGCCTTTGAAAATGTCGGCAAAGAAACTACTGATTACGACATCGAAACCTGCATCCTGAATAGCCCAGGCCGCATGCTCACGACTACTACCACAACCAAAGTTTTTTCCGGCAACTAAAACCTGGCCGCCATAAGTTGGGTCATTAAGCACAAAATCAGCTTTAGGTTGATTATCGTTTTCATAACGCCAATCGCGGAACAAATTTTCACCAAAGCCATCACGTGTGGTCGCTTTTAGAAACCTTGCCGGAATAATCTGGTCGGTATCAATGTTCTCTATGTTTAAAGGCACTACTGCCGATGTTAATTTTGTGAATTTTTTCATTGTGTTTTTTTTTGTTTTTGGTTTGCTTGTTTTTTTTAACTTATAACCTAAAACGTATTACTTTTTTATCGCTTTCACTCGCAATCTTCTATAGTCTGCCACCCATTCTCCATTGATGAAATAATTTGGTTTCAGTATCTCAACAGCTAAATTTTTAATAGATTCAGCCTGATCGTTAGCTAAGTTTTTAAAGGCATGCTGTGCAAATTGGCTAATCCAAACGTATATTCCTTGTTCTCCAACAAGCTTTGTCGGCCTGTCGAATAACCAAATTTGTTCTATTTCAAAACCTTTCAATTCTAAAAGAGTTGAATAAGAGCTAACTGATGGAAAGAACCAAAAATCAGTCAAAACTTTATCTGCAAAGCCTAATTGTTCAGCAGCAGATTTTATGGCATCGGTTATACTCTTGACATTTCCTTTGCCACCGAATTCAGCAACTAATCTTCCGCCAGTTTTCAGGCTTTGAAACAAACCCTCTACTAAAGCATTTTGGTTTTCGATCCAATGGAAAGTAGCATTGCTAAAAATGGCATCAAACTTTTCATGGTAAGGAAGTTGCGTTCCATCAACTACTTCAAAATCTAAATTTGGGTGAGCAGCTTTTGCATTTGCAATCATATCCGCCGATGCATCAGTTCCTAAAATTATCGCACCACTTTCGGCAATTTGAGCGGCTAGCTGACCAGTTCCACAACCTACATCTAAAATATATTCGTTGGCTTTGGGCGCCAACCATTGCAAAACATCCGCTCCATAGTCAGACACGAAGTGGTGTTGTTTGTCATATAATTTTGCATCCCAAGCTATTTCTGGCATAATTTTTTTCTTTTTGATCAAGATTTACATGTTTGAAGGATTTTTAAGATTAAATCGCTATGCGATATTCGATCATCCAATCATGTACGACTCAATCGCTTAAACATAATGTTCAACAATTGGAAAAGGATCGTAAAAATGATGAAGCAGCTTTTTCCAGTCTTGGTATTCTGCAGCTCCTCTAAAACCTTCGGTATGTGCTTCTAATGTTGCCCAGTTTACCAGTAAAATATATTTGTCAGTTTCTTCCAAACACTTTTTTAGTTGATGCGAAATGTAACCTTCCATGGAGGAAATGATTTTTTGAGCTTCGTTGAAAGCTTTTTCAAAATCGGCTGATAAGCCAGTTTTAACATTTAATATCGCAACTTCCAGAACCCCAACCCCTAAAGGGGCTTTTGACTTTCTACTGTTTAAGTTTAGCGCTTCAGACATTTTATTTAGATTTTTCCCTCTTGCTTTTCGGTTCCCCCTTTATCAGGCTAGGGGGTTAGCAACTCCCTCACATCCGTTATCACACCTGTAACAGCAGCAGCTGCTGCCGTTAGCGGACTGGCTAGTAATGTTCTGGCATTTTGTCCTTGTCTGCCTTCAAAATTCCTGTTTGATGTAGAAACGCAATATTTTCCAGCTGGAATTTTATCTTCATTCATTCCTAAGCAAGCACTGCAGCCTGGTTCACGCAATTGAAAACCTGCGGCTTCGAAGATTTTATCTAAACCTTCATTTTTCGCTTGTTGCTCTACTTGTTTAGAACCCGGAACAATCCAAACGGTTACATTATCCGCTTTGCGTTTGTCTTTTACAAAATCTGCCACTTCGCGTAAATCTTCAATACGAGAGTTGGTACAGCTACCGATGAAAACATAATCGACCGGTTTTCCAATCAAAGCGGCATCATCATCAAAACCCATATAATCCAAAGCTTTTTGATAAGAAAGTTTTTCTTTTTCAGGTTGTGCGTTAGTCGCCGGAATGTGCTCCTGGATTCCCATTCCCATTCCTGGGTTGGTTCCGTAGGTAATCATTGGTGCGATATCTGCAGCATTAAACGTTAGAACGCTATCGAATTTCGCATCAGCATCGCTGTACAAAGATTTCCAGTACGCTAAAGCTTTATCCCACTCCTCGCCTGCGGGAGCAAACTCTCTTCCTTTGATATAATCGAAAGTGGTTTGGTCAGGAGCAATTAAACCACCTCTGGCACCCATTTCTATACTCATGTTGCAGATTGTCATTCGGGCTTCCATACTCAAAGCTTCAATTGCCGAACCTGCATATTCGATAAAATATCCGGTACCACCAGCTGCAGAAATTTGGGAGATGATGTAAAGGATGATGTCTTTTGCACCAACACCTTTGCCCAATTCGCCGTTAACCTCAATTTTCATGGTTTTAGGTTTCGACAGCAATAAACATTGCGTTGCAAAAACCTGCTCTACTTGCGAGGTTCCGATACCAAAAGCAATGGCTCCGAAAGCGCCATGTGTTGAGGTGTGACTATCGCCACAAACCATCGTTTTACCTGGCAAAGTAATACCCAATTCAGGTCCGATTACGTGAACAATGCCTTGAAATGGGTGTCCTAAACCATAAAGTTCGATTCCAAATTCTGCACAATTTTTAGTCAGCATATCCACCTGATAGCGGGAAAGCTCTTCTTTAATTGGCTGTAATTGGTTTAAAGTCGGCACGTTATGGTCGGCAGTAGCCACCGTTTGCTGCGGACGAAAAACTGGTAATCCTCTCTTGCGCAAACCATCAAAAGCCTGCGGAGAAGTTACTTCGTGTATTAAGTGTGTATCAATGTATAAAATATCAGGAAAGCCTTCTTCGCTTTTTACAACGTGTGCATCCCAAATTTTTTCTACTAATGTTTTTGACATTTTGTTATTTTTTGTAAACCTTATAGGTTTTTAAAACCTAAAAGGTTTGAGTTCTATTATGCAGTTTTAATTGCTTTCATGGCAGTCATCGCTTTACGCAATGTAGCGCCAATCTGTTCTACTTCGTGTGAGCGGATTGCCTCGTTAACATCGATTAATTTTCTGTTATCTACAGCGCCATCTTTACCTTCGTTAAAGTTTTTACCCACTAAATCAGTGTCAACTTTAGTCATGAAGTCAGCTAATAATGGTTTACAAGCCTGGTCGAATAAGTAACAACCATACTCAGCCGTATCAGAAATTACGCGGTTCATTTCAAATAACTTTTTACGGGCAATCGTATTGGCAATAAGCGGTGTTTCGTGCAAGCTTTCATAGTAAGCACTTTCTGGTTTAATACCCGCCTGTACCATTGTTTCGAAAGCCAATTCAACACCTGCACGAACGAAAGCAACCATTAATAAATAATTGTCGAAGTATTCTTGCTCACCAATTTTAACATCGCCAGCAGGCGTTTTTTCGAAAGCAGTTTCACCAGTTTCAGCTCTCCATTTCAATAAATTTTTATCTCCGGCAGCCCAGTCTTCCATCATGGTACGGCTAAATTCGCCACTCATAATATCATCCTGGTGTTTTTGGAACAAAGGACGCATAATGTCTTTCAATTCTTCGGAGATTTCGAAAGCCTTGATTTTAGCAACATTGCTTAATCTATCCATCATTGCAGTAATACCACCTTGTTTCAAGGCTTCCGTAATCACTTCAACACCATATTGAACCAATTTAGATGCATAACCGGCATCAATTCCTTTCTCTACCATTTTATCGAAAGATAGGATAGAACCAGTTTGCAATAAACCACAAAGAATAGTTTGCTCGCCCATTAAATCAGATTTAACCTCGGCTACAAAAGATGATTTTAAAACTCCCGCTCTATGTCCACCAGTGCCTACGCAGTACGCTTTAGCCTGTGCTAACCCTTTACCTTGAGGATCGTTTTCTGGATGTACTGCAATTAAAGTGGGCACACCAAAACCACGAACATATTCCGCTCTAACTTCGCTACCCGGACATTTTGGAGCCACCATAATAACCGTTAAATCTTTACGGATTTGCATGCCTTCTTCCACAATATTGAAACCGTGTGAGTAAGATAATGTGGCACCTTCCTTCATTAAAGGCATAATTGCATTTACAACGGCAGTATGTTGTTTATCTGGCGTAAGGTTAATTACCACATCGGCAGTTGGAATTAATTCTTCGTAAGTACCAACTGTGAAGTTGTTTTCGGTTGCATTTTTCCATGAATCTCTTTTGCCTTCAATCGCCTCTTTGCGCAACGTGTAACTTACATCTAAACCACTATCTCTTAAATTTAAACCTTGATTTAAGCCTTGAGCGCCGCAGCCTACAATCACTAGTTTTTTGCCTTTCAAAGCGCTAACGCCATCTAAAAACTCGTTGCTATCCATGAAATCGCAAACACCCAGTTGGTTTAATTTTTCTCTAAGAGGTAATGTGTTAAAATAATTTGACATCGTTTTTGTTATTTATTTTATGGTTCTATTTTCTAATTATTTTGTTTTTTGCAGTTTTACTGCCATGGTTCGTATCCTTACGAACATTTTTATCGTATTGAGCGTATTCTTCTGAATATGTAAAGCAATTTTCTGTGCTTTTCGGTTAATCAGTCCCGCTTTTCGTTCAATCTTTTTTAACTCCTGTCATTCTGAGGAACGAAGAATTTGTTTCATCGGTTGCAGATGCCCCGTGCCTCAGCATGACATTTATTCAGGGTTGCTGCAAAAAAAGTATTTCCACTTCAATCGGGTTTATTTTACTCAGGTTCGGTGTTGTTGCCCTAAACCCTTTCTACACCTTTCTTCATTGCCCAGGCATATCCATAATGCACATTATCGTGCCCTATAGTAGTAACCAGCACTTCTTCTATGCTTTTCATCTCTGCTCCATAGGTGGAAGTTGAAAAAGGCGTGATGTTTGCAAAAATGCCATTTGCATAATCTTCTTTTATTTTTTCAATGCTATTAATGGCTAATGCTTTTAATTCCGCAACTTCCACCGCCGTTACAGTGTACGTTGGCCGGGTGTCTTTTTTATAGAATTCGTTAAATTTTACCGAGTTTGCATCTGCTAAAATCCCGGTGCGTACATAACAAAGCGTTTGTGTACTTACCACAATGTGCCCGAAATTCCAAATGATATTGTTGTTGTAACCTTCAGGAATTTTATTCAATTGCTCAATCGTTAAGCCATCTATTAACTGAATAAAGGCTTTGCGTGAGGTAATTATAAAATCAAATATTTCGTTCATTTTTTCTATTGTTTTAGGTTTTAAGTTATACGTTTTACGTCCTGAACTTATAACTTACAACTTATAAAGTCGTGCTCATTTACATTGTAAATATCTTCTCGCCTTTATCTAAGAACTCATTTTCTACCAGTTCTTCTCCAGGTTCAAAGGCTTCAAATTCTTTCAGTTTCTCGTGGAAACCGGCGCTGTCTTTTATAATGGCAACCCTTGCAGAACGTACAAACTCAATTAGTTCGTAAGGCTCAAGTGCTTTCACTAGCGCATCGGTTTCTTCTCTGTGGCCAGTTACGGCAAAAACGGTATAATCTTTACGAATTACCACGGCACTTGCTCCATATTGTCTAAGCAAACGTTCTACGGTTACTTTTTCCGCAATTTCATCTGTAGATACTTTGTACAGCGCCAGTTCCTGCCAGATAATTTCTTCATTGGTATTGAAATAGACTTTCAGAACTTCAATTTGCTTTTCAATCTGACGGGCAAGTTTCCGAACCACTTCATAACTTTCGGTAATGACAATGTTGAAACGGTGGATACCATCGATTTCGGAGGCAGAACTATTTAAACTTTCGATATTAATTTTTCTTTTCGAGAAGATAATCGCAATCCTGTTTAATAAACCAATGCGATTTTCAGCATACACGGTGATGGTGTATTCTTGCTTCCCGTCTATATCGGCTTTATCTATTGTATGTTGTATTGTATTTTCAGTACTCATGTTTATTGGATTAAGGATAAAGGAACAAGGATAAAAGACATCATGCCTTTACTTTTTTATCTTTATTCCTTGCTCGTTGTTCTTTTATCTTAACTATTTCAACCTAATTTCACTTACGCTCATTCCTTGTGGAACCATTGGGAAAACATTATTTTCTCTTCCAACCATCACTTCTAAAAGGTAAGAACCTTCGTGATTGATCATCGTTTCCAAAGCTTTTCTTAAATTGGCACGTTCATCAACTTTATCGGCCTCGATGTAATATGCTTTAGCCAGGGCCACAAAATCAGGACTGGTAATGTTTACAAACGAGTATCGTTTATCGTGGAATAATTGTTGCCATTGGCGAACCATTCCTAAAAAGCGATTATTTAAAATCAGAATTTTTACTGCAGCACCAAACTGCATGATGGTTCCCAGTTCCTGTGGTGTCATTTGGAAACCTCCATCACCGATAATCGCGATTACCGTTTTATCTGGCGCACCATATTTTGCACCAATTGCTGCCGGCAAGCCGAAGCCCATGGTACCCAAACCACCAGACGTGATATTGCTGCGGGTATTATTAAATTTGGCATAACGGCAAGCAACCATTTGGTGTTGACCAACATCGGTTACGATTATAGCATCGCCGCCGCAGATTTCATTGATATTACGCAATACTTCGCCCATAGTCATTTCATCACTTGTTGGATGAAGCTCTGGCGTAATTACCTGGTCTATTTCCTGCTGGTTATAATCTTTAAATTTCGCTAACCATTCTTCGTGTTTCCTTTCATTAACCAGATTGGTTAATAGGGGTAGGGTTTCTTTACAATCGCCCCAAACGCCTACTTCTGCCTTTACATTTTTATCAATTTCAGCAGGGTCTATATCGAAATGAATTACCTTTGCCTGTTTTGCATATTTATCTAAACGGCCAGTTACGCGGTCATCGAAACGCATTCCAATCGCAATTAATACGTCACATTCATTAGTCAAAACATTCGGACCGTAATTGCCATGCATCCCCAACATACCAACATTTAATGGGTGTGAAGTTGGAATTGCGCCATCCCCCATGATTGTCCAGGCAGCTGGGATGCCAGATTTCTCAATAAACGCTTTGAACTCTGCTTCCGCTTTGCCTAAAATAACGCCCTGTCCGAATAATACAAATGGTTTTTTTGCTGCATTGATTAATGCTGCCGCTTGCTCAATATATTCAACCCTAACTTTTGGCTTTGGGCGATAAGAGCGGATATGATTACATTTTACATATTCAGGAAATTCCTCAACCTGTAATTGTGCGTTCTTAGTAATGTCAATTAAAACTGGTCCTGGTCTGCCGCTTTTGGCGATATAAAATGCTTTTGCCAAAACCTCCGGGATCTCTTTAGCATCGGTAACCTGATAATTCCATTTAGTAACGGGGGTTGTAATGTTAATCACATCTGTTTCCTGGAAAGCATCGGTGCCTAATAAATGAGCAAAAACCTGCCCTGTGATACAAACCAAAGGTGTACTATCGATTTGAGCATCGGCTAAACCAGTAACTAAATTAGTTGCGCCCGGACCACTTGTAGCAAAACAAACCCCAACTTTTCCACTTGTTCTGGCAAAACCTTGTGCGGCATGAATACCACCTTGCTCATGGCGAACCAAAATGTGTTCTAATTTGTCGGCGTAATCGTAAAGTGCATCGTAAATTGGCATGATAGCGCCGCCTGGATAGCCGAAAATGGTGGTTACGCCCTCTTCAATTAATCCATTCAACAAAACCTGCGAGCCTGTTCCTTTGAATAAAGTTTTTGAAGCTTCTGCTTTCGCCTCGGTTTGTTGTATCGTATCTTGTGCAGTTTCCATAATTATGTTTTTACGGTTCTATTATTCTTTAATTTTAAACCCAATCCGCTCCCTATCTTTCCATTTTAATTGAGCAATTTTTTCGTCGAGCATGTTATCCATTGCATCGTAGAGTTCGTTTAATTAAACATCATACTCGCCAAGTCGCTCTTTAATTTCAAGTAGCTGTTCATTAATATTGCTTTGTTTTAGCAAGATTTTGCGAACATCTACAAAGGCTCTCATAATGGCAATGTTCATGTTAATTGCCCTTTCACTTCTCAAAACTCCACTTAGCATGGCTACACCTTGCTCTGTAAAAGCGTAAGGAGTAATCCCTATATTTCTTTTGTTTTGGCTTATCATCACAATTTGTGATGACAGGTTAGGAATCTCTTCGTATGCGGTCACAATTTGTGACCGCATACTTTCCCATTCACTTGAGGATAGCCTAAACATAAAATCATCTGGAAAACGTTCTATATTTCGTTTTACCGCTTGATTCAAAACCTTTGTTTCAACTTGCATAAAGCAAAGCCAAATCGAAATCTAGCATTACTCTTTCACCCCGAATCGTATAAATTCTACTTTGAATGCTCTTAATAATCTGCATATCTTTAAGTTTTATGTTGATTTATAGTCGGGATGACTATTTTTTACTTTCTCATCCTTCCCCCTTCAGGGGTTAGGGGGTTAATATTCATCAGTCACACAACCGCTTGCTGCATCTGATACTGTTTTAGCATATTTATAAAGCACACCTTTTGTCACTTTCAATACTGGTTGAACATATCTGTTTCTTCGCTCGGCGATCACCTCTTCGCTTATTTGCAAACTAATTATATTATTAACGGCGTCGATTAAAATCGGATCATTATCTTCAACCAAACCAATTAAACCTCCTTTATAAGATTCTGGCGTGATGTGACCTACTACAAAGCCGTGTGTTCCACCAGAGAAGCGACCATCAGTAATTAAAGCTACCGACTTACCTAAACCTGCACCGATAATGGCCGATGTTGGCTTTAACATTTCAGGCATACCTGGAGCACCAACTGGGCCAGAGTTTTTGATTACAATTACATCTCCCGGTTGAACACGACCGCTAGAAATACCAGCGATTAAATCATGCTCGCCATCAAAAACACGTGCCGGACCTTCGAATTTTTCACCCTCCTTACCGGAAATCTTTGCAACTGAACCTTTCTCCGCTAAATTTCCATAAAGAATTTGTAAGTGACCTGTTGGTTTGATTGGTTCGCTTAATTTCTGAATAATTTTCTGATCGTAATCCATGATTGATTTTACATCAGCCAGGTTTTCGGCCATCGTTTTTCCAGTTACGGTCAGGCAATCGCCATGTAACAAACCTTCATTCAATAAGAATTTCAACACTGCAGGAATACCACCGTACTGGTGTAGATCTTGCATCAGGTATTTTCCGCTTGGTTTAAAGTCAGCTAAAACCGGAGTTACATCGCTCATTCTCTGGAAATCATCCTGTGTAATTTCAACTCCGATAGCTTTACCCATTGCAATAAAATGTAGTACTGCATTGGTGCTTCCTCCTAAAATAATGATCGAACGGATGGCATTTTCAAATGCTTTCCTCGTCATAATATTAGATGGTTTGATATCTTTTTCTAATAATATCTTGATGTATTTTCCGGCATCTAAACACTCTTGCTTTTTCTCAGGACTAATTGCCGGGTTTGAAGAGGAATAAGGCAAACTCATACCCAAAGCTTCGATTGCTGACGCCATGGTGTTTGCAGTGTACATTCCTCCACATGCACCTGCACCCGGGCAAGTATGTTTTATAATTCCCTGATAATCTTCTTCAGATAAATTACCACAGATCTTCTGTCCTAATGCTTCAAATGCTGAAACTATATTTAATTCTTCGCCTTTATAATGTCCTGGAGCAATCGTTCCGCCGTAAACCATAATTGATGGCCGATCTAAACGAGCCATAGCCATGATTGCTCCCGGCATGTTTTTATCACAGCCTGGAATAGAGATAATTCCATCGTAATATTGTCCACCGCAAATGGTTTCGATACTGTCAGCAATTACATCGCGGCTTACCAATGAATAACGCATCCCATCCGTTCCGTTACTCATCCCATCACTCACCCCAATGGTATTAAAAACCAAGCCCACTAAATCATTTTTCCAAACCCCAGTTTTAACATCTTTTGCAAGATCGTTAAGGTGCATGTTGCAGGTGTTGCCATCATAACCCATACTTGCAATTCCGACTTGTGCCTTTGCCATATCTGCATCGGTTAATCCGATTCCATATAACATAGCTTGTGCAGCAGGTTGTGTTGGGTCTTGTGTAAATGTTTTACTGTACTTGTTTAATTCGCTCATTGTTTAGTAATTGGTGGTAATTTTGTAATGTTTTAAGGTTGTAATGTTTTGCAATCAATCTTGATACTCGATACTAAATAATTACCTCGTAGTTTACTTTTTCTAGTACCAGGTTTTTATAAGCTCTTTGTATGGTATAACCGATAGATTCTCTCCAAAGAGTGCGGAAAACGATATCGTCAATAGAGGCAATACCTGCAATTTCGGTAGCAGTCCCACATAGGAAGGCACTATCTGCATTTTTCAAATCTTCAACAGTTAATTTTTTCTCGATGCATTCGATATCTAACACGCTGCAAAGTTCTTTAACCGTTGCCCGGGTAATGCCTGGTAAAATATTACCCAACGATGGAGTGTATAATTTTCCATCTTTCTCTAGAAAAATGTTCGCACCAGAAGATTCTGCAACAAATCCATGCATATCTAAAAGTAGCGCATCGTCATATCCCTTAATGTTGGCCGCAGTGGTTGCCAAAATGGAGTTTACATAGTTTCCACTTAACTTAGCCTCCATCGGAGTCGATTTCGGGTTTGGTCTTTCGTAATCGGAGATCGTGAGCTTTAAAAGTTTATTCCCTGAATAAGCTTCCCAATCCCAGGCGCAGATTAGTATCGAAACACCGCTTGGTCCATTCAGTTTCATGTTTGGATGGCAAAAAACCAACGGCCGGATATAGGCATCCTTCAACTTATTTAAAGTAAGAAGCTTGTAGGTTTCTTTAATTAATTCTTGTTTACCCCATGGGAAAGGAATATTTGCCAACTGGCAAGAGCGCTCTAAACGGTCAAAATGGGCAGCGGCTTTGAAAATCCGATTTCCATTGTGTGTTTTATATGCTCTGATACCTTCAAACGCGGCATAACCGTAGTGTAACGACTGGCCATAAAGGTCGGTGCCACTATCTACAGCTTTTTCGAACCTTCCATCAAGATAAATAATCGTATTAGAATTGTAGTACTTCATAATACTGCGTTTTGTTATTTAAAAAAAGCGTCCTGTTTGTATCAGGACGCTTTAGGTATATTTAGTTTTTTAAATCTATTTAAAAGCTGCCCGTCTTCTTTCCTAAAATTAGGAGTAGGAGGTTTAGAATAATGACAAATAACAACACAATATTTCCGCCCGCATTTGCGGTGCTGATTTTGAAAAGATTGCTGTTTTGAATTGTCATTATTTTCTGATGCTTTATAAATACCAATTTAGTTTTTGGTTCATTAATATGCAAGAGAAATCAGAAAAAAGTTAAATAAGAATAATATTTTTAAATTTTATGTTTAAACAGAATGTTATTCGTTATCGAAGTGGAATTTGTGATTTAATGCCGTTGGTGGTATACCGAATATCAAAACGGTATACGGTATGTTTGTTATGCTTGCATTGTAAAATTTACTATTTTCTTCCTAAATGTGACTTGTGGTTGGAGAAATGTTCAAATTCTAAGGGTTAACTATAACAAAAAAGCCTTCCCGAAATTAATAGGAAAGGCTTTCTCTAATGAGGCTAAAATAAATTCAGCACTAATTTTTATCTAAGCAATACCTTCAGCCAAAACAACAATTTTGTTGTGGATGGCTTCGACAACACCGCCTTTGATGAAAAAACGTTGCTCATCGGCTTTGCCGGCTTTGATAATAACTTCCCCATCTTCTAAAGTTGAGATGATCGCCGCATGGTCTTTCAAAATCTGAAAAGAACCTAAAGTACCAGGAACGGTAACTGCTGTTACTTCACCTTCGAAAACTTTTTTATCTGGAGTTAATATTTCTAAAGTCATTCTTTTTTAGATTTGAGATTTGAGATATGAGATTTGAGATTTGCATCCCGTCTCACATCTCATATCTAATGTCTCACGTCTTAGTTAGCTTCTGCCAATAACTTTTTACCTTTTTCAATAGCATCTTCAATGCTACCAACTAAGTTAAATGCAGCTTCTGGATATTCATCAACTTCACCATCCATAATCATGTTGAAACCTTTGATGGTATCTTTAATATCAACCAACACACCTTTTAGGCCTGTAAATTGTTCTGCTACGTGGAAAGGTTGAGATAAGAAACGTTGAACACGACGAGCTCTTGATACCACTAATTTATCTTCTTCAGATAATTCGTCCATACCTAAAATCGCAATGATATCTTGTAATTCTTTATAACGTTGTAAAGTTTCTTTCACACGTTGTGCAGTGTTATAGTGCTCATCACCTAAAACAGCAGGAGAAAGGATACGTGAGGTAGAATCTAATGGATCTACCGCCGGATAAATACCAAGCTCAGCAATTTTACGAGAAAGTACAGTAGTTGCATCTAAGTGGGCAAATGTTGTTGCCGGTGCAGGGTCAGTTAAATCATCCGCAGGTACATATACCGCTTGTACTGATGTAATTGAACCACGTTTAGTTGAAGTAATACGCTCTTGCATTAAACCCATCTCAGTTGCCAATGTTGGTTGGTAACCTACTGCAGATGGCATACGGCCTAATAAAGCCGATACTTCAGAACCTGCCTGAGTGAAACGGAAGATGTTATCAACGAAGAAAAGGATGTCTTTTCCTGCGCCTTCACCATCACCATCACGGAAATATTCTGCAACTGTTAATCCTGATAATGCTACACGAGCACGTGCACCAGGAGGCTCGTTCATTTGACCGAAAACCAATGTTGCTTTAGATTCTTTTAATTTTTCAGTATCAACCGATTTCAAATCCCATCCACCTTTTTCCATTGAGTGTAAGAAATCGTCACCGTAGTTGATTACGCCTGATTCTATAAATTCACGAAGTAAATCGTTACCCTCACGAGTACGCTCACCAACACCTGCGAATACTGATAAACCAGCATAAGCTTTAGCGATGTTGTTTACCAACTCCATAATTAATACCGTTTTACCTACACCAGCACCACCGAACAAACCAATTTTACCACCTTTTGCATAAGGCTCTAATAAATCGATTACTTTGATACCTGTGAAAAGTACCTCAGTTTCAGTTGATAGATCTTCGAACTTAGGAGGAGTAGCATGGATCGGACGACCGTCAGTTTTATCTACAGCAGTAATACCGTCAATCGCATCACCTACTACGTTAAATAAACGACCTTTAATTTGATCGCCAACTGGCATTTTAATCGCTGAACCAGTATCAAGTACCTTCATTCCACGAACTAAACCATCAGTAGAATCCATAGAGATTGCACGTACGCGATCTTCGCCTAAATGCTGTTGAACTTCTAAAACAATTTTTTGTCCATTTTCTTTTGTTATCTCTAACGCATCGAAAATTTTAGGTAGATGGGCATCATCAGCAAAGCTAACGTCAACCACTGGGCCGATAATTTGTGCTATTTTTCCTAAGTTAGGCATATCTGTTGTGAGTAAATTTATTACAGTCAATGAATTAAAGCTGTTTGTAAGGGCTCCAATTCGGTTGGCAAAGTTAAGTTATTATTAGTAAATTTTAAATATATATTACAAATTTTTCTTAGGCGATTTTAATGGCTGCTTTTAAACAAAAAAAACACCCTGAAACTATTATTTTCAAAGTGTTTTTTCTACTGTTTTTAACTTTAAAATGTGTAACCTATACTAAATCCTGGCCAAATGACATAAAATAAATCATCTCCTACTCGACTCTTTGAAAATTCATCTTGAGTAAGCCGAACTAATATACCTGCCCTGTACATTAGGCCGCCTGCTGGTTTTTGGTGTCGATAGCCCAATCGGAGTGTGGTAACTTTGGCAAGTTTATATGTTTTTTCGGTTATATCCCCTACCATACTATATTTGTAATCATTAAATAGGCTAAATAATCCTAACCCTAATCCAGCCTCCGCAAAATTTGGATTACTGTTGTTCTGATGATATAATATGTTCAGCTCAATTGGAACATTAAATTTCCCATACACACTTGGGTTTGAACGGGGAATATATTCAAAACCCAATCGAGGAACGAGTTTAATTTGATTGGAAATTGGGATTATTCTATCGTAATTTAAAGAATAAACTACACCGTTGCCGAGGGCTTCAAGATAAATGCTATTTTTTTTTATCTGAGCCATAGAATTTAAACTTAAAATGGATAACCATAAAATTAAAATGTTCTTCTTCATTTTATCGGATTCTAGATGATAAACGGATTTCATTATTGTCGTAATTAGCATTACTTGTAAAAGCGCCACCCGTATTTTGTTCGTTTTTATTACTAATTTTTAATCTTGTAGCGAGGTAAGGATTTTCATTAGATCTATATCTAATTTGAATTGAATTATTATCAGCAGCCACATTTACAATTTTGGAGCCGTTTAAATCTAAAAAACCAGTATCGTATTCATAAATTATAAAATATACATAATCACCTCTCTCAGGATAGTAATGAGTTTGAATATTTGGCGAAGTACTTTTACAAGCTAAATAAGCAGCATAGTTTCCCACTGGGTCAGCAAATAGTATATTTTTACATTGATCGAAGTCTGAAAATAGCTCACTGTTGAATCGAAAATAATTAAAATTCACATCAATTGATTTCTGTCTGTTTACTTCCTTTCTTGTAAACTCTTTTATCTCGAAATTATAATCGACATCATTTACTTCATTAAATATTCCATAATGGCGTGGAGATTTATTATATCTGAATGATGCTTCTGGCTGATTAGTAGTGGGATTTATACCATTACTCCAACTAACTGCAGCAATAAAATATACCTCACTACCACCTTTTATAAAAGATTCTTTATGCTCTTTGATTGTCATTGTTGGAAAGTATGCATCAGCCCCGATTGGAGTTGTTGGGGCAGTTGGTGTCGGCCCATTCGTTGTTGGAGGTACTGTTCCATTGCTACCCACACGCTCGTTAAATGTTATCCCCCAAACCCTATGTCGTTTAGAAAAACATTCATCAACAGGTATATTTTCGATTAAGGCTCCGTTTTGGTCATAAGTATACCCTGTGAACGTATCCTGACCCGGAATCTCTTCTCCATCCGATATAACAATTACAGGATTTAAATAAATTGGTTCAAGAGGATTGATTACTGCATTTAAACATGGATCGGGAGGCAAAGGTGTTCCTGGATCTCCTGGTTCAATAGGTTCTTCAGGATATTCTTGCTCCTCAAAAAAGGGAATATAAATTTGTGGGTAAAGTGTTTCGCCATTAACCACGACAGGCTCGGTAAGCGCAATTTCTAGTGCTTGCAAATCAACTTGTTGCGCTGGCCCACTAGGCATTGGGGCGGTGCTCATTTGTAAGTTCGATTTTAAGGCTAGTCGATCAGAAGAATTATTTTCAACCAAGTCCTTTAAAAGTACATTATAATCACCATCAAATTTTTCAGCAACTCTGTTGTTAACCAACTTTTTCATTTCTGGATTTACCGCCAGCTTGGCTATTATTTTTCCATATTCATTCAGCTTTTGATTAACGTAGGCCTTAGCTTCCTGCTTGGTGCTAAAAGTTTTTACATTTCCGACGACCTGGTTTTCAATGTTTTTTTTGCAACTACTAAGTCCTACTGCTAATATAGCGATAGCGGTAATTGTTTTTGAAAGCGTTTTTTTAAATAGTTTTTGTTCCATATTATATAATTGATTAGTTTCCAATTTATAATAAGGATGATTTATCACAAAGCTATTGTAATTTTGATCTAAAAAAAGAGTAAAATTACCCTAATTATGAAAACAATTTTAACTACCGGTAGCAATGGACTTTTGGGTCAGAAATTAACAGAAAAAATTTTGACAGAGGGTAGGGTAAAGTTAGTAGCCACATCAAAAGGTATAAACCGTTATCCAGTTAAAGCCGGCTATGAATATGCAGAAATGGATATTCTCAATCCGCAACAGGTTAGCGAAGTTATAGATAAATATCAACCAGACGCCATCATTCATACTGCAGCAATGACCAATGTAGATACCGCTGAAGCGGATAAAGAGTTGTGTTATCAATTAAATGTAGTAGCGGTTCAAAATCTTTTATCGCTATGCGAAGAAAAAAATATCCAATTGATTCATTTAAGTACCGATTTCGTTTTTGATGGGGAAGAAGGGCCATATAAAGAAGATGATCCGGTTAACCCCGTGAGTTATTATGGCGAATCGAAAGTTTTGGCCGAAGAAATAATTAAGAAATCGACAGTGAATTGGGTAGTTATAAGAACGATTTTGGTTTATGGCATTACCAATGATATGAGTAGAAGCAATATCGTATTGTGGGCAAAGAGCGCTTTGGAGAAACGTTTGCCGATAAACGTTGTAAATGATCAATGGCGAATGCCCACTTTAGCTGAAGATTTGGCGGAGGCTTGTTTGTTGACTGTGGAAAAGCAAGCCAAGGGTATTTTTAATGTATCTGGCAAAGATTACATGAGCATTGCAGATTTAGTGCGAAAAGTTGCCGATTATTGGGCATTGGATCAATCGATTATTTCAGAGGTAAGTTCTGTCGGTTTAAACCAAACGGCGAGGAGACCGATGAGAACCGGTTTTGTATTAGATAAAGCGATAAACGATTTGGATTACCGGCCGCATAGTTTTGAGGAAGGTTTGAAGATCGTGGATGAGCAGATGAAAAGTAGAAAGTAGGGAATAGGAAATGGAAAATAGAAAAATGGGGGAAATGGAAATTAGGAAATAGACAAATCAGTAAGCTCTTTCTTTTCGAAACTTTGTGCCGCAATTTACCAATTAGCCAATTTATTCCAGCAAGTCAAATAATTAAACAATAAATATATGTCATTACAAGTAGGCGATCAGGCCCCAGATTTTAAATTATACAGCTCAGATTTAGCGGAAGTATCTTTATCTGCATTCAAAGGAAAAAAAGTAATCATACACTTCTTCCCGATGGCTTTTACGGGTACGTGTACCGAACAACTTTGTACAATGAGAGACAATTTCAGCTTTTACGAAGGTATCGATGCCCAAGTATTAGGAATTTCTGTAGATTCTCCGTTTTCGTTAGCCAAATTTAAGGAAGTTCAAAATTATCAGTTCCCGTTATTGTCTGACTTTAATAAGGAAGTATCTGAATCGTTTGGTGCTATCTACCCAGAATTTGTGTTCGGTTTAAAAGGCGTTTCCAAAAGAGCAGCTTTTGTGATAGATGAGGAAGGAAAAATAGCTTATGCTGAAGTTTTAGAAGACGCCAAAGATTTGCCTGATTTTAAGGCAATTGATGATGCTTTGAAAGCTTAATATTCTGTAACGCTAAGTTTATTTGAGATTTTTTTTTTCAAAATTATTTTGAATTTAAATCTCAAATCTTACCTTTGCAGTCCGTTAACAAACGGAATTGCATTTGTAGCTCAATTGGATAGAGCATCTCACTACGGATGAGAAGGTTTGGGGTTCGAATCCCTACAAGTGCACTTGAAGAGGATCTCGAAAAGAGATCCTCTTTTTTTGTTCAATTTTTTATAAAGAACCAGTCTTGTTTTTGAGAATTGCATAGAAATCTGCTAGAAATTCTGAAAAGATTCCCTAAATCATAAAATTCTTCGCGAAATAATTTAGATAGGTTTCAAATTGCCGTGTTTTTCAAATAAATTCTCAATTATAAAACTCATCCAAATTAATAATTATATATTTGCAGCCTTGAAAGGCAGCGCTTTGTGCGATTTTCATGATTAGTTGATGTCTTGTTGTCAAGACTGTTTATTTTAAAGACAACCTAAACCACGTTAATGCTTAATTTAGTTCTCTTTGGCCCTCCAGGGGCGGGTAAAGGCACCCAATCTGAAAAGCTGATTGCAAAATATCAGTTGGTACATGTTTCAACAGGCGATCTTTTTAGAGCACATGTTAAAGGTGAAACAGAATTAGGAAAAAAAGTTAGTCAATTGTTAGCAGATGGAGAGTTAGTTCCGGATGCAATTACAATTGCCATGCTTGAAGAAGAAGTAGATAAAAATCCTGATGCAAAAGGTTTCGTATTTGATGGTTTTCCTCGTACTGTTCCTCAAGCAATAGAACTTGATTTATTTTTAGAGCGTAAAGGAAGCAAGATTGCCGGAGTTATTGCTTTAGATGTTGATCAGGTGGAGCTTACGAAACGCATAGCTGAACGTCATAAAACAAGTGGCCGTCCAGATGATGACGCGGAAAAGTTAAAAAAGCGGATCTCAGAGTACTTTGAAAAAACAATCCATGTTTTGCCTTACTATGAAGAACAAGGAAAGTTGAAAAAAGTAAACGGCATTGGAGAAATTGAAAATGTATACAATGATCTTTGCGCAGTAATTGATCAATTTTAAAGGATAAAAATAATAATTTTAACATCCGCAAAAATAACAGTTGTTGTTTTTTGCGGATGTTTGTTTTTTAGCGATTTTTGCAAATCAGATTCGTTAATACAAAAAAAATACAACAAGAGTTCATCGATTTTTTTAATCTAAAATCGTCAATCTAAAATCAAAAATCAATATGTCACAGGGTTCGAATTTCGTAGATTATGTAAAAATTTGCTGCCGTTCTGGTAAAGGAGGAGCTGGTTCAGCACATTTACATCGTGATATTTTGACTTCTATGGGCGGGCCTGATGGAGGTGATGGTGGTCGTGGCGGCCACATCATTGTAAAAGGCAGCGTTCATATCTGGACATTATTACACCTTAAATACCGCAAGCATATCATTGCCCAGGATGGTGGTGCCGGCGGAAGTTCACACAAATTCGGCAAGCAAGGCCAGGATGAAATCCTCGAAGTTCCTTTGGGAACAATCGCTAAAGATGCTGAAACCGGTGAGGTTCTTTTTGAAATTACTAAAGATGGTGAAACTAAAATTTTAACTGCTGGCGGTCGTGGCGGTTTAGGAAATGCACATTTCAAAAACGCGGTACAGCAAACTCCACGTTTTGCACAACCAGGCGAGCCAGGAAAAGAGGTTTGGAATATCCTTGAACTGAAAGTTTTAGCAGATGTAGGATTAGTTGGGTTTCCAAACGCTGGAAAATCTACCTTGTTATCAGTGGTTTCGGCTGCTAAACCAGAAATTGCAGATTATCCGTTTACCACAATTGTTCCTAATTTAGGTATTGTAAGTTATCGCGGAGGCAAATCTTTCGTCATGGCCGATATTCCGGGAATTATCGAAGGTGCCTCAAAAGGTAAAGGTTTAGGCTACCGTTTCTTGCGTCACATTGAACGTAATTCGGTGTTGTTATTTATGGTTCCGGCAGATACCAGCAGAACCATCAAAGAAGAATACGAGATTTTAAAAAGTGAGCTTCAATCTTATAATCCTGAACTTATGCAAAAACCACACGTTTTGGCCATTACGAAATCTGATATGTTGGATGAAGAACTTGTGGCTGAAATGAAGCAGGATTTGCCAGAGATACCGTCGATTTTTATCTCTTCTGTGGCACAAAAAAACCTGTTGGAGCTTAAAGATATGCTTGTAAAAGCGATCGAAAGTTAAGGGTTGAAGGTTCAGGGTTGAAGGTTGAAGGTTGAAGGTTGAAGGTTGAAGGTTGAAGGAATTTGGGGCATACAAGTTACATTATGTAGTTCGCAACCTGTCCATCTAAATTATTTTTTGAGCACTTTCACTACCAAAAAAGCGATAGTTGATCAATATACCAGTGTAAGCCTAACTTCTTAGCCGGTCTACTACACATCCAACCCATTCTTTCAAAATAGATTGCCAATAGCTTAGCGCATCTGCGTTGGGCATGTAATAGTCTGATATATCATATTTTTCCTTACCGATGTAATCTGTTGGGTAATAAGTCAATTGCTTATCAAAAGCTTCGTCAAAAATCATTTTTGAACGTGGAATGTGCCACGCACTGGTGATTACCAAAACGGTTTCGTCCCGTTTATTTTTGTTGATCAGTTCTTCACTATATTTTGCATTTTCAATCGTATTCTTGCTTCTATTCTCTATTAAAACGCATGAGTCTGGTATTCCAATTTGTTTAAGATATTTCGCTACATAATCAGCTTCAATAGATTCTTTGCCAATCAGTTTTCCAGAACCACCACTAATCAGGATTTTTTTGATTATACCCGTTTTAAATAAATAAATAGTTTGAATAAGCCGATCTCCACGCTCATTTGCGGCAAGCTCGCCACGTTGGGTAGATTTAGAGAAACCGCCTAGTAATATTCCGATATCATACTTTTGATATTTAGGATAAGTGGGTTCATAAACATTGTATATTTTTCCGATTAAAAAACTGTTCGAAAAAACAAAGAGCAGTGAGGCCGCCAGTATAAAAAGTATCTTCCTCCGTCGCTCTTTTCGCGTAAAAATTGCAAATAATAATACGGCGAAAACCCAAATAATGGGTTGCAGAAGAAAAAGTAATAATTTTGAAAGAATAAATACCATAAAGCAAAATAACCCTTCAAAACTAAGGTTATTTTGCCAATTTTACGTTATCCCTGGCCATCCTGCACTTGCCCATTATCATGAGCATGCTCTAGAATTTCCTTAATGTCTGATTTTGGTTTCTTGGTTACCGTATGTTTATAATGTGGCACTTCATGTTCTACAATATCGTTTTCTATTGCTTCTACACCAAAAACCTTTTCCTTTAATAAGTTATATTTATCCTGAAAACCATAGCGTAAATTTTTTGCGCCACTGGCAATTTTACCTCTTGTTCCTGAACCACTATCTGGTGCAAATAAAATACTTACTATTGCCCCTGCAGCTAAGCCAGCCACCAATGCCAATGCAACTTGAGCGTTATTGGTCGATTTGTGGGCGATATATTTTCCGATTAACTTTCTGTATTTCATAATTATGAGCTTTTAAATTCAACAAACGCTAAGTTAATAATGTTTCATATTTTTTGTTTTTGGAAAGCAATTACAGCAGCATTTGGTTTACATCCATCCCGCTCTCGCTTCTGCTCCGATAAAAAAATCGGGAGCATCTCGCTAAGATCGGGTTTAAGTGGCAACAGCTGTTCAGCTAGGTAAAAACCTAGCGTTTGTTACATAACATATTAGAGAAAGAGTAATAAAATTGCAGGAACAGGTTTATTTTAATGGCACCGGCTAGCGTTTATAAACCTGACAGACGCGAGCACGCAGTGTTAAGCTTCGAGGTTAACAACGAAGTAAAGCAAATGGCAGGACTACAGACCGCCAAAAGTTGGTTACCCTTCATTTTCTAATAATTATAGCGCTATGTTTAAAATAAAACGTAATATTTGAAATCAAATACATTTTAAATGGTAAAAGCAACGATAAACAAAGCGCATTATGCATGTTCGGTAACAAACGGATCTCACGAAGTGATTGTAGATGAGCCGATAGAATTAGGCGGAAAAGACAAAGGATTTGCTCCTAAAGGTTTACTAATGGCTTCGCTAGCATCTTGCGTGGCCATAACGTTGCGCATGTATGTAGATAGAAAGGGTTGGGCTGTAGATAAAATTGAGGTGGAAGTTAATATGGGCATTGAAAATGCGGAAGATGTTTTTTTAGAAGAAATTACGTGTACGGGCAATTTAACAGACGATCAGAAACAAAGGCTTGAAGTTATAGCCTCCAAGTGCCCGGTAAGCAAAATTTTGACAGTTGGGCATGAGGTACGCTCTAAAGTGCTTTAACGGTAACGGTGCAAAACTCGTTTCACACAATGCTAAAAAGTCTTAATATCTTTGTAGCACTTCAGTTTTTTATGAAGTAAAAAAAATATTTATGGCCACCGAAATTAAATGTCCGAACTGTGCTCATGTTTTTCCGATGGAAGAAGCAATGGCCGAAGATTATAAGAAAGAGCTGCGTGAGAAAATGGTCACTTTTACCAAACAAAAAGATGAAGAATTTCAGCGCAAGCTTGCCACAATAGAAAATGAAAAGCAACTGCAGCAAAAGGCTTTTGATGCAAAGCTGGTTGAAGAGAAAAACAAACTCAAGGGCGATTTAGAAGAGAATTTACGTAAAAGTATTGCTTCGGATTATGAGACCAAACTTCAGATGCTGGAAGGTTCTGCAAAGGACAATGCCGAAAAATTAAGACTGGCACGGGAAAAGGAACTTCAGTTTCTGAAACGTGAGGAAAGCTTAAAAATTAAGGAAGAGGAGATGGAATTGGCGTTCCAGCGCAAAATGCAGGAGCAACGCAATGAGTTGGTAGAGCAAATTCGTAAACAGGAAGCCGAAAAAAATAGCATTAAAGATACCGAACATCAGCTCCGCTTAAAAGAGCTGGAGAAACAACTCGATGATCAGAAAAAACTGGCCGAAGAAATGAAGCGTAAGGCCGAGCAGGGCAGCATGCAGCTGCAAGGAGAAGTGCAAGAGTTGATTTTAGAGGAATTGTTGCGGAGTAATTTTCCGTTCGATTTGATTGAAGAAGTAGGGAAGGGGGTTCGTGGTGCCGATTGTGTGCAGGTGGTGCGCAACAACTTCGGACAGGAGTGCGGAAAAATTATTTATGAGAGCAAGCGTACAAAAGATTTTGGTGGCGATTGGATTGAAAAGCTGAAGAAAGATATGCGAAGCATGGGCGTTGATGTGGCGGTAATCGTAAGTCAGTGTTACCCAAAAGGTATGGATTGTTTTGGACAGAAAGACGGGGTTTGGATTTGCTCTTTTGAAGAAGTAAATGCAGTGGCTTATGTGCTGCGTGATGGAATTTTACGTTTATCGAGCGCTATGAAATCGCAGGAAAACCGTGGTGACAAAATGCACATGCTTTACGATTACCTCACCGGAGCTGAGTTTTCAGAGCAATGGAAAGCCATTCGCGAAGGTTTTATGAGCATGAAGTTGTCTATCCAACGCGAACGTGACGCCATGGAACGTTTGTGGAAAGCCCGCGAAAAGCAACTTGAAAAAGTATTGTTAAATGCAACGCACATTCGTGGTTCAATTGAAGGAATCGCCGGCAGCGATAGTATTCGGTTAAGTTTAACCGATGATGATGAAACATTGCTTTTGGATTAAAAATAAAAACCTTTCATGCTGAACGCAGTGAAGAATCTCATAGTCTGGAATGCTAATTCGAAAAGATTTAGTTACAAAAATTAGTGGGTTAATTTTATGTAGTGCTGTTCGGTTACGGATTCTTCACTGCGTTCAGAATGACGGTAAAATAAATACAGACACTACTAACATAGATTCAGCAAAACGAGATGTGCAAGCGAATTATCTTAAGTCGGTCGTCACCTCATCTCCACTGAAGCGCAGCGGAATGAAGAGAACTTTAAAAATTTCTCCGAAAGGTAGAAATGACGAAGCCCAATAAAAGAATTACAAAAATTAAATTATATAAAGTGAATAAAAACCTAACCAACAAATCCCTTAGCCTTCATAAACTTCTGGTATTCATTTGCATTTTGCTTTTTTCCGGGAACGTTTCCGGAGAAGAATTAAAATCGCCTGATGCAAACTTAGTAGCCAATTTTTTATTGACCGACGGTGGCGTGCCAACTTATAGTTTAAAGTATAAGGGTAAAGAAGTAATCAAAACCAGTAAACTAGGTTTAGAATTAAAAGACGGTAAATCATTTTTAAATGGTTTTACCATTACCGACTCTAAGACCAATACCTTCAACGAAACCTGGAAACCGGTTTGGGGAGAAGTCAAAGAAATTGTAAATCATTACAACGAACTGGCTATAACCTTAACACAGAAAGAAACGAACCGTTTCATCATCATCCGTTTACGGCTATTTAATGATGGTTTAGGATTTAGATACGAGTTTCCGGAGCAAAAGAATCTTGATTATTTCGTAATTAAAGAAGAAAAAACGCAATTCGCTTTAGCAGGAGATCACAAAGCATTTTGGTTGCCGGGTGATTATGATACGCAAGAATACAGTACGGTAACCTCAAACTTATCAGAGGTTCGCAGTAAAATGAAGGCTGCGGTTACACCAAATGCATCTCAAACTACGTTTTCGCCAACAGGTTTACAAACGCCTTTAATGCTGAAAAGCAAAGAAGGTTTGTACATCAATATTCACGAGGCAGCGTTAATCAACTATTCATTAATGTCGTTGAATCTTGATGATAAAAATATGGTTTTGGAATCATGGTTAACGCCAGATGCAGTAGGGGATAAAGGTTATATGCAAGCGCCGTGTTTATCACCATGGAGAACCATCATCGTAAGCGATAAAGCTGCTGATATTTTAACATCGAAATTAACCTACAACCTTAACGAACCTACAAAATTTAAAGACGTTTCATGGATTAAGCCTACAAAATATGTTGGCGTTTGGTGGGAAATGATTACTGGCAAAAGTACCTGGGCTTATAATAACTTAACCAGTGTACAACTTGGAGTAACCGATTATGCTAAAACAAAACCAAATGGTAAACATGCTGCAAATACCGCTCATGTAAAAGAATACATCGATTTCGCTGCTAAAAATGGCTTGGATGCGGTATTGGTTGAAGGCTGGAACGAAGGATGGGAAGATTGGTTTGGTAAAACAAAAGATTATGTTTTCGATTTCGTAACGCCTTATCCTGATTTTGATGTGAAAGAATTGCATCGCTATGCAGCAAGTAAAGGCATCAAAATGATTATGCACCACGAAACTTCTTCTTCGGTTCGTAATTACGAAAGACACATTGATACTGCTTATAAGTTTATGAAAGCCAATGGTTACGATGCAGTAAAGAGCGGTTATGTGGGTAATATGATTCCCCGTGGCGAACATCATTATGGGCAGTGGTTAAACAATCATTATTTGTATGCCATCCAAAAGGCAGCTGACTATAAAATCATGGTAAATGCACATGAGGCGGTTCGGCCAACTGGTTTGGCTCGTACTTACCCTAATTTAATTGGTAATGAATCTGCCAGAGGAACAGAATATGAGGCTTTTGGCGGTAATAATGCAGATCACACTACAATTTTGCCGTTTACGAGGTTAATTGGCGGTCCGATGGATTATACTCCTGGTATTTTCGAAACGAGGGTGAGTGCTTATAATCCAGAAAATAATTCATTTGTTCATAGTACATTAGCCCGTCAGCTTGCACTTTATGTTACCATGTATAGTCCGCTGCAAATGGCGGCCGATTTACCTGAAACTTATAATAAATACATGGATGCTTTCCAATTTATTAAAGATGTAGCGGTTGATTGGGATGATACCAAAGTTTTAGAAGCTGAACCTGGCGATTACATTACCTTCGCCCGTAAAGCCAAAGGCAAAAATAATTGGTTTGTGGGTCGCACCAATGATGAAATTGCCCGTACTTCGAAAATAGATTTCAGCTTTTTAGATGCCGGTAAAAAATATACGGCAACCATTTATGCTGATGCGAAGGATGCGCATTACGAAACTAATCCTAAAGCCTACACCATTCGTAAAATGGAAGTGACTAATAAAACAAAATTAACGTTGAATTGTGTGCCGGGTGGCGGTTATGCAATCAGCATCATGGCGAATTAGGTTTACTGCGAACAACGTTAAGTCTGTCAGTTATTTATTTCATTTCAAGTCGTTCCAAGTGGAACGACTTTTTTAATGGTGTTCTTTGAAAAATACCCCAGCAGTTTAAAATGATTTACGCAGATTAAAATGATTTCATCTGTGATTTATGATAGGCTTTTCGTGATTGCGAGGTACGAAGCAATCTTAAAGCGAGAAGTTAATAGCTCCCATGGTAAGATTGCTTCGTGCCTCAGCAATGACAACCGTTCTTAAAGCCATTTATATCGATTTTTATGAGGTAAATTAATCTCACAATAACATGCATCGGAGCAATAATGGTCAAGTTTTCATCTAAAAAATCCAGCTTCTCTTTCTTTGCGTTTTCACTTTTTGTACTTTGCGGTTGATAACTTAATCTACGCAAACTCACAACTATGGCCAGAACAAAGAATCATATTGAACTACAGTTTTTAAGCGAACCATCTGATGTAAATTATGGCGGGAAGGTTCATGGAGGTATGATGATGAAATGGATTGACCAGGCTGCGTTTGCCTGTGCTTTGCAATGGAGTGAATCTTATTGCGTAACGGTTTACGTAGGCGGTATCCGATTTTTTCATCCCGTACATATCGGGCATTTGGTGAAAATGGAAGCGAGGATTATTTACACGGGTAAAACCAGTATGCACATCGCTGTAGATGCTTACTCAAAACCTGTGGGTAAAGCCGATTTTGTTAAAAACACTCACTGTATCATTGTTTTTGTGGCGGTAAATGATGAAGGCCAGCCGCAACAAATTCCTGCCTTTAAGCCGAAAACTGAAAAGGAAATCGCCATGCATGGCTACGCTATAAAATTAATGGAGTTAAGAAAAAGCATCGATAAAGAAATGGAACCCTATATTGTTTAGCCAATTTAGTGCTTAAACAATCATGTACAAGTGTTCGAATCCCGTCGGCTCCACTTATTGTTTACATTTCTTTTCTTAACTATTTGCAGAAATAGATGCTAAACTTGGCAACACAAAACTAAATTTACTGCCTTCTCCAAGCGCACTTTCTACCCATATTTTTCCGTCTTCTGCTTCGATAAAATCTTTTGATATGGCTAAGCCCAATCCAGAACCAGATTTGTTTTGCCCATCAGTGGGAACCTGGAAATAGCGGTCGAATAATCGTTTTTGATATTTCTCCTCAATTCCTTTTCCATAGTCTTTTACCGAGAATTGGACAAAATTGTCTTTTTGAAATACATCAATCACAACCTTCGATTTTTCTGAACTATAACGCAAAGCATTCGATAAAAAGTTTACTAAAACCCAAGCCGTTTTCTGAATATCGGCATTCACCTTTGGTAGATTTTCAGCGCAATTGAGTTCGAGTTGAATTAGTTTCTGTTCAGCCTGAAATTTTACGGCATCTAATGCATAATTTACAATTTCCTTTGGCTCGGTTAGCGCAAATGTTAGCTTCAAATTTCCGGTTTCTACCTGCGATAAATCCAGTAATTCACCAGTGATTTTTAGGAGCCGGTCACTATCTTCTTTAATGTGGTTAAGTAGCTGATTTTGTTCCTCATTTACCGAGCCTACCCGATGATCGTTAAGAAGTTTTAAACTCATTTTAATCGATGATAAGGGAGTTTTCAACTCATGCGAAACCGTAGCAATAAAATTTGTTTTGGCTTCATCAAGTTCCTTAAATTGAGTAATATTTTTTAACACGTAAACACTTCCTGCAGATTTTGACGATGCGGTGAGCGCCTTTTCATCCTGCTCATCATAATTTGGGATCACGATTTCGCGGTTTTCCAAAAGGAAGTAAGATTCCTTTTCATCAGCGTATATTTTGAGGGTTTTATCCTCCGTTTCGGGTTGGGTAATTCTTTTGAGCAATTCGTTCTTTTTAACAAGTTCGGTGATGTTCTGCCCAATAATTTTCTCCTCATCAACACTCATCAGCTTTGCTGCCAAATGATTTAAAAAGAGCACTTCGCCTTGTTCATTTAAGCCAATAATGGCATCTTGCATTTGTGCAATGATGGCTTCAATTCTCGATTTTTCCGACTTTATTTTGGAGAGATTACTATTTTCCCACTCGTTCAGTTTCTTTACCATTACGTTAAACGCATCTGCAAGCTCCGTAAATTCGTCCTGATTATTGAAATGCAAACGTTGCTTGTAGTTTTTCCTGCTGATTTGTTTAATGGCATCGCTAAATTCTGACAACGGATTAGCCACAAAGCCAGGGAAATTAACAATGAAAGTAAATAGAATTAAAAAACTTAAGCCCGCTGCAATAGAAATATACAAATTTGCATTTGCCGACGTTTTGTTTGCCAGTTCATTTTTGTCGTAGATGGCTTTCATATTTATTTCTTCGATACTTTGCAGTGCAGATCGTAGGGCTTTCAAATCAATCTTTTCGGTAGGTTGCTGCAATTTTTTGTAAGCTAAAGCCAGGTTTTGATAAGCGACTTTTTCACCATTCTCGGTTATATTTTGGCACTCGTTTTTTAAATTTTCTTCAAATATTTGCGCTTGTCGCGTTGACAATGGAAATACTCCTTCATCCAAAATAGTTCGCATTGCAGCAACGTATTGTAACGATTTGTAATTGTCTTTCAGGATTACTTTTGATTTATCTGAAAGCTCGTTTACAAAAAACAAAGCAATTAATCCGAAGGATAAAACAATTATAAAGAGAAACCCGAATCCGAGACGAAGCTTGGTTTTAATTTTCATGGTGGTTTTGTTTGTTAACTGCAAAGCTTGCCAAGTTTTTCGCAAAGAAGCAAAGTTAATTGTTCTATTCTTTGTGTTCTTTGCGCCTTTTCTTTGTGTGCTTTGCGGTTATATTTTTAAGAAAGTATAACCAAATCAATTTCTTTGGCGGCTAAATTACGCAACAGCTGATTAAAAATTGCCGTTCGCATGATTACCTGGAAAATATTTAAATGCGGCTTTCCAATACAAATGGTTGTGATCTCTTTTTCTGTAGCCATGTTAATAATGGTTTGGGTAATTTGATTGCTTTTTGTTTTCACCACTTCGGCACCTAGTTCTGTAGCGAGTTTAAAATGGTTAATGAGATGGCGTTGTTTATCGAGCTTAATTTTATCGAAACTTTCTGCATCACTTTGTACGTAAAGCACCATCCAGGGCGAGTGGTAGTAGGAGGCAAGCCTTGCTGTTTTTCGAATAACCACACCAGCAGTTTCCGAATTAGAAGAGATGCAGGCTAAAAACTTTTCCGACCTCAATTTAACAGATTTTGGTATTTCGGTTTTAATTTTCCGTTCCACCTGATGAACCACTTCCTTTAAGGCCAGCTCTCTCAACTGCAAAATTTTATCTGATTGAAAAAAATTCGACAAAGCCTGTTCGATTTTACTTTTGTCGTAAATTTTGCCTTCTTTTAAACGTGTAACCAATTCATCAGCTGTTAAATCAATATTCACAATTTCATCAGCAATTTCCAAAATTTTATCGGGAATACGTTCCATTACGTTGATGCCCGTGATGCGTTCGATCTCTTCGTTGATACTCTCCAGATGCTGAATATTAACCGCTGAAATCACGCTGATGCCGGCTTCCAGCAAATCGAAAACATCTTGCCAGCGTTTGCCGTTTTTACTTCCTTCGGCATTGGTGTGCGCCAGTTCATCTACCACAACAATTTCAGGGTGCCGATTCAAAATTCCCTGCAAATCCATCTCCTCAATCTCTTTTCCCCGGTAAAAAATTTTTTTTCTGGCAATTAGGGGCAAACCATTTACCAAGGCTTCCGTTTCTGCCCGCCGGTGCGTTTCCACATAGCCAATGCAAACATCGATGCCGTTGCGTAAGAGCGCATGGCTTTCCTGGAGCATTCGATAGGTTTTACCCACACCGGCACTCATCCCAATATAAATCTTGAGTTTGCCCCTTCTCGATTTTTGTATGAGTTCGAGAAAATGTTTAACCGAATCGTCTTTTTCTTGCATTGATAATTTTACTCTTTGTCATTCTGAGGAACCAAGAATCTGCAAATAATGAGCACTATTTTCAGTTTTCCCATGGTCTGTGTCCCCACAGACTATTATTTGTTTGTTAGCGTTTCGGTCTGTGAGGGCACAGCTCGAGGCGTTAGATTGGCGCCGAAATATTCTGTGATTTTCGTGCTTCCGTGGCAGTATTTTTAAAATGAAACCCCAATACTTGCTGTTAATGTTGTATTGGCATTAAGGGAATTATTTTCTGTCGCAAAAATTTTGTCCTTGCTGTCATAGGTTTTACCTTCCAATCTGACTACCGCATTTGGGATTGGCGAATAATCTACGTTTAAAGAATAACCTTTCGTTTTAAATCCATTTGGTGTTCCTGTAGATATGAAAATGCCATTTTTGTCTTCGTAATATTCAAACCGGCCGGCTACTGCCCATTTCTCTGCAAATTTATATTGCGCAATAGCTACCGGAGAAAACACCTCATTTTTGTTGTGATTTTCTTTTGATTGTTGTTGAGTACCATAATCCAAACCGAGTGTTAGTCCGAATTTATCGCTGAGCTGGAAGATACCATAAATGTTGTGGTAGAAGCGGTTCACGCGAACGGAATCTGCGCCTTCTGTTCCCAGGTAATTGCTATAATTTACCGTAATTTTTGGCGTTGGTTTCCAGGTTAACTGCAAGCCACCCGCAGGTTTATTGTTTCCATTTTGGCGGGTAATTCTTTGCCATCCATTCAGGTAGAGTAGTGTTGCCGTCAATTTTCCATCTTTTGTTCCATAGGTGATTTTAGCTCCCGCTTCCTAATAAGGTGTGTTTTCTGAAGAAATATTTCTGGTTAAAACCCAGCAGTCTTTCGAAACGGCGCTTTCGAATCCGATGTGTGAGGAAAATATCCCTGCATCAATCCATAGATTTTCTGTTTTGGAAAGTTTTACGCCAGCGTTAGCTTCAAAAATATTTTTGAGTACGCCAGGCTCCGTGGCTAAATTCGAATTGGTGTAGGTACCAGCCATCAGCGCTAAATTCGCCCTGATTGAACTGCTTTCGTAAGCTGCTTTGATAAAACCCAAGTTTAAATTCACTTCATTCGCCCGGTTGTGCGAGTAAATGAAAGCGGGTCTGTTATGGTCGGCTGGTTTGTTAAAATCGTAACCATAGTAAGTTTCCAGGTAACCAGAGAACTTTATTTTGGGTTCATCTTGTGCGAAAGCAGTTAGAGATGCTGTTAATGTTGTGATTATGGTGATTAAATTTTTCATGATGTGATTACTTTTATCGAGATGGCAACAATTACCACCCCTTTCCCCTCCTAATAATAGGAGGAGAGTTGTAATTGCCGAGGCAAGTTTTAAGCATTAATAATGTTTTGGGATTTAAACCCGTTTACTTAAATATGGAGGTTATTTATAGCTGGCAGTTTTTACTTGCCCTCCTTATTTTCAAGGAGGGGTTAGGGGTGGTTTTTAGTATTTTTTTTGACGGCATTTTCTGTTACAAGTTATCCAATGCCAAATTCAGTTTCAAAACATTTACTGATGATGGACCGAATAATCCAAATAAAGGTTTTAGGGTATTCATAGCTACTAATTCCTTCACTTTTTGTTGACTGATATTTCTTGCTTTGGCTACTCTTGCTATCTGAATTTCTGCACCCTGCTCGGAGATATTTGGGTCTAAACCACTGCCCGATGCCGTAACCATATCAGCAGGAATATTCGATTTTTGTAAGCCAGGATTATATTTTAAAAGGGTATCAATTCTGGATTGAACTTCTTTTAAATAATCAGGATTAGATGGTCCTTTGTTTGAGCCGGCCGAACCTGCAGCATTGTAATTAACAGCCGATGGTCTGCCCCAGAAATATTCGGGTTTGGTAAAAGATTGCCCCAGTAATTCGTAGCCTATTGTTTTGCCATTTTTTACGATTTTCTCACCGCCGCCATTTCCAGCGGCAAGTTTTCCAGCTATAGCAATGCTGATGGGGTAGATGATGCATAATAATACGATTAAAACTAAGGTTAAGCGTAGCGATTGTATGATGTATTTTTTCATGATGATATTTTGTGTTGTTGTCATGCTGAAGAAGGAAGCATCTCAATCAAAAATGCGCTGCTTATTTTAGCAAGTGCTAATCGCTTTGAGATTCTTCGTTGCGCTCAGAATGACAGATGTTTAAACAAATAAGCCTATTACTAGATCAATTAATTTAATGCCGATGAACGGAGCGACAATACCTCCGATGCCATAGATAAATAAATTTCTGCGGAGCAATGCTGTAGCGCCAATTGGCTTGTAAGCCACGCCTTTAAGCGCCAGTGGAATCAATATTGGAATGATTATCGCATTGAAAATCACTGCCGACATAATCGCACTTTCTGGTGTGTGCAAGCCCATAATATTTAAACTTTGCAGGGCAGGAATTGACGCAATAAATAAGGCAGGAACAATAGCGAAATACTTAGCCACATCATTTGCGATAGAGAAAGTAGTTAGCGTGCCACGGGTAATTAACAGCTGTTTTCCAATTTCTACAATCTCAATTAATTTGGTTGGATCATTGTCCAAATCTACCATGTTACCAGCTTCTTTAGCAGCTTGTGTTCCGCTGTTCATGGCCACACCAACATCTGCCTGGGCAAGTGCAGGCGCATCATTGGTACCGTCGCCCATCATTGCAACAAGTTTGCCTAAGGCCTGCTCGTCTTTAATGTAGTTCATTTTATCCTCTGGTTTAGCCTCGGCAATAAAGTCATCTACACCGGCTTTTTCGGCGATGTATTTAGCAGTTAAGGGATTATCGCCCGTTACCATTACTGTTTTAACACCCATTTTGCGTAAACGCTCAAACCGTTCGCTGATGCCTGGTTTAATGATATCCTGCAATTCGATAACGCCTAAAGCTTTTTCATTCTCAGAAACCACTAGTGGCGTTCCGCCGTTGGTGGCAATACTTTTTACATGGTCTGCAATATCCGAAGGAAAAATATTTCCTGCTTTTTCGACTATATTTCTAATAGAATCGAACGCACCTTTTCTAATCCTTCTTCCGTCGGCAGTATCTAATCCGCTGGAGCGGGTTTCGGCTGTAAACTTAATAAATGTTGAACCTGCTGGTGTGCCAGAATTTTTAAAGCCCTGCTCGTTTGCCAACTCAATAATTGATTTTCCTTCTGGAGTCTCATCTGCAAGTGAACTTAAAACACATGCATCGGTAAAATCTTTAATCACTACGCCGGCAGTAGGGTAGAAGTGGGTTGCTTTGCGATTTCCGATAGTGATCGTTCCGGTTTTATCCAATAATAGAACATCAATATCGCCAGCCGTTTCCACCGCTTTACCTGATTTGGTAATCACGTTTGCTCTTAAGGCTCTGTCCATTCCGGCAATGCCGATAGCTGATAACAAACCGCCAATAGTAGTGGGGATTAAGCAAACGAAAAGTGAAATTAAAGCTGCAATGGTAATCGGTGTATTGGCGTAATCGGCAAATGGTTTTGACGTTACACAAACAATAATGAATACCAAAGTGAAGCTGGCTAATAAAATGGTTAACGCAATTTCATTTGGAGTTTTCTGGCGGGACGCACCTTCAACCAAAGCAATCATTTTATCTAAAAAACTTTCGCCTGGAGCTGTACTTACCTGAACTTTTATTTCATCAGATAATACTTTGGTTCCGCCGGTTACTGAAGATTTATCACCACCTGATTCACGAATTACCGGGGCAGATTCTCCGGTAATGGCCGACTCGTCAATAGTGGCAATACCTTCTATAATTTCGCCATCGGTTGGAATGGTGTCACCCGTTTCACAAACAAAAATATCTCCTTTCTTTAATTGATTTGAGGAACGAATTTCAACCGTTCCGTTAGCTAAAAGTACTTTTGCTGGCGTTTCTTCGCGTGTTTTACGCAAGCTATCGGCCTGCGCTTTTCCTCTCGCTTCGGCAATTGCCTCTGCGAAGTTGGCAAACAAAACGGTTAACAGAAGTACCAGAAAGATGAAAAAATTATATAGAAAGGAGCCTTGTCCGGTGTTGTTAAAAGAATATACCGTAACGTAGGCCATCACGAGTGTGCCTACCTCCACGGTAAACATCACCGGGTTGCGAACCATTAATCTGGGATCTAGTTTGATGAAAGATTGTTTCAATGCAGTTTGCACTAAAGCAGATTCGAACAATTTATTATTGGGTTTCATTTTGATTTTTAATTAGGTGATTTTACAGATTAAAATAATTTCACAGATTTTTATCATGCAATTTGTCATGCTGAGCTTGTCGAAGCACCGAATCATTTCGACAGGCTCAATGTGACAACTATATCTATTTGAGCATTGAAAAATATTCTGCCAACGGTCCTAAGGCCAGGGCTGGAAAGTAAGACAGCGCATTGAGCACTAAAATCACGGCGAACGTCATTAAGGCAAAAGTTTTTGTATCGGTTTTTAATGTTCCGGCAGATTCAGGAATGAACTTTTTAGCGCCAAGCAAACCTGCAATTGCAACCGGACCAATAATCGGTAAGAAACGACCAAGAAAGATAATAACTCCGGTAAGCAGGTTCCAGAATACATTATTATCGCCTAAACCTTCAAAGCCAGAGCCATTGTTGGCGTTAGCGGAAGTAACCTCGTACAACATTTCGGAGAAACCATGGAAGCCTGGATTATTTAACCAGTTTTTCGGCTGTGTTGCCCAACCTGCATCAGCATAATTGGTAAACAAGTAACTCGAAATCGCCGTACCAGCTAGGATCAAAAACGGACTTAATAAAGTGATGATCGCCGCAATTTTGATTTCTCTTGCTTCCACCTTGTGACCTAAAAATTCTGGCGTTCTGCCCACCATCAATCCTGAAATAAAAACTGCGATTATTAAATAAATAAAATAGTTGAGCAAGCCAACGCCACAACCACCATACAAGCCGTTAATCATCATGGCTAGCAATTGCCATAAACCTGTTAGCGGCATAGTGCTATCATGCATTCCATTAACCGAACCTGTAGAAATTACGGTGGTTAACGTACTCCAGTATGCAGTTGCGGCTGGTCCGAAACGAACTTCTTTGCCCTCCATGGCGCCTGTAGTTTGTGCAATTCCCATTTTGGTTAGCGCAGGGTTTCCACTAAGTTCCGAGCTTAGGGTTGGAATCATCAGCATAAATAAACCGATGGTCATCACGCCGAAAATCGTCCAGCCTAATTTTCTTCTTCTGATGAAATAGCCGAAAGCGATAACCATGGCAATTGGAATAATTACCTGGGCAATCATTTCGACCATATTGGTTAAATAACTTGGGTTTTCGAATGGGTGGGCAGAATTTGCACCGAAATACCCACCGCCATTCGTTCCCAAATGTTTTATGGCAATCATTTGCGCTGCTGGTCCACGAGAAACATTTACGGTATCACCTTGTACGGAAAGGAATTGATCTTTAGCATCGTAACTGGCCGGGGTTCCGTTAAAGGTTAAAATCAGCGCAATAACAATAGATAGAGGCAGCAGTAATCTGGTAATTGCTTTTACAAAAAACTCCCAAAAATTACCAAGTAAGGTGGTTGTTTTATCTCTAAAAGCTTTAAATAATACAACAGCCGCAGCAATACCGGTAGCGGCACTTACAAACTGAAGAAACATCAGCACAAATTGTTGAGTAAGATAACTCACGCCACTTTCGTCTGAGTAATGTTGAAGGTTACAGTTGGCTACGAAGCTGATAATGGTATTGAAAGCCAGATCTGGCGTCATACCAGGGTTACCATCAGGATTTAATGGGAGCTTATTTTGGAATATCAGCATAAAAAAACCATAAATCAACCACAAGATATTTATGGTTAATAAAGCTTTTAGCTGTTGTTTCCAGTTCATTTGCTCTTTAATATTAATGCCGGATAATTTATAGATTCCATTTTCGAGCGGCTTTAAAAAGTCTGTCCAAACTTTTTCTCCTGCAAAAACCTTCGCCAAATATTTCCCCAACGGGAAGGCGATAATTAAGGTTAAGAGGAATGTGGCAATGATGCCAATTAATTCAGTGTTCATTTTTTTTGTTTTTGGAGAATAGGATGTTACGAAGGAGGAAATGGGGAATAGATATTTGGAAATAGCAAGCAGCTATTTGGAAATAGACTATCATTCTATTTTCTATTTCCAATTCTCCATTCCCAGCTATCCATATTCTCTGTTTTTAAAAGTTTTCAGGTTTAATCAATACGTAAATCATATAGATAAATACGGCGATTGCGATGATGAATAGTGCTAACATGGCTTTAAATTTTTTCGAACCAATCAATTGATTTGTAAGTTGCCCAGCAGAGCGAAAGGATTACGAGTAATAGGATAATTGTCATAACTTATTGTTTTATGAAATGCCTATTGCCAACTCTTATGCTGATGAGTACGGCGAGATCTTAATTTGCTGAATGCAAGATGTTTATATGTTTTATTGAAATTTTAAGCATAAAAAAACCCTTCCATTTTGGAAGGGTTTTTTTCGTTTTGGAGTGATCTCTCAAAACTGCTGAAGTAAAATTTAAAAGTAAGTTGTTCCTTTCATCTCAACAAAATTCGAATTGTCGCTTAAGATGAGGTGAAGATTTTATAATTCTCCAATGCCATATTCTTCAATTTTTCGATACAGCGTGGTTAAGCCAATCCCCAACAATCTCGAGGTTTCTGTTTTGTTTCCTTTGGTGTGGATCAATACCTTTTGGATGTGCTGTTTTTCGATTTGATTTAAATTGAATTTATTTTCCTGGGGGGTAAATTCAAAAAAATCAGGCGGAAGTGCTGCGGTATTTAATTGGGCTCCATCAGAAAGAATGACCAGTCTTTCGATTACATTTTTTAGTTCGCGAATATTTCCTTTCCAATTATACTGCTGAAAAGCATTTAAGATATTGTCGGTCATTTTTAATTCTGGCCGGTTAACTTTGATCGAAAATTCGCTCAGGTAATGTTCTGCCAAAGCAGGTATGTCGCCTTTTCTTTCTCTTAGTGGTGGTAGCGTTATTGTAAAAACAGAAAGTCGGTAATAAAGGTCAGCCCTGAATTTACCTTCTGCTGCCTCAACTTTTAAATCTTTATTTGTTGCCGCAAGTACACGCACATTCACCTGCTGCGTTAAAGTATCGCCCACTTTAATAAAACTTTGGTTTTCCAGCACCCGAAGAAGTTTGGCCTGTAAATCGAGATTCATTTCGCCAATTTCATCGAGAAACAAAGTACCGCCATTCGCTTCTTCCAATAAGCCTTTTTTATCTTTATTTGCTCCTGTAAATGCACCAGCCTTATAACCAAAAAGTTCACTCTCCAGCAATTCAGGAGAAAAACCACTACAGTTCAACGCGATAAAAGGCTTGGCAGCTCTTGGACTTTCCTGATGAATAGACTGGGCAAAAACTTCTTTTCCTGTTCCTGTTTCACCCAAAAGTAAAACGGTAGTATCTGTTTTACTTACCCGCTTTGCTAGATCAATGGCCTCTTTTAATGCTTTTGATTGGCCGATAATCGTTGCGAAACTATGCTTTGAATTTACCTTCTTATCAAGTTCAAAAATACGTTGCTGAAGGTTAGCTTTTTCCATCGCCCTATAAAGCAACGGAATAATTTTTTCGTTGTCATCTCCTTTTACGAGATAATCGAAAGCGCCGTTTTTTATCGCTAAAACACCATCAGCAATGGTGCCATATGCTGTAAGGTTGATCACCTCGGTATAAGGCTTGAGCGATTTTATATCTTTTACCAACGCTACGCCGTTTACATCCGGCAACTTTACATCACTGATCACTATGCTTACATCATTGTTTTTTAAAAGATTTATGCCTTCTTTACCGGTATTCGCCTGAAGGGTTTTAAAGCCTTCCAGCTCAATGATTCTTGAAAGCAGGCTGCAGATTTTCTTTTCATCATCAATGATGAGGACGATGCCGTTCATAGGTGTGATTTATGGTGCAATAATAAAGATTTGAATTGATACATAGATTTGATTTAGCTACAAATGCTTGCGAAGCGTAGATAAATAAATAATATTTTTCGTTAAATTTGGCTTATGAGGACACTAACTATAAATATAGAAGATAATAAATCAGAGAAAGCTTTATTGGATTATTTAGATAGCATGGGCCTAAAGTATGTTGTTGAGTTAAATGAAAAAACTTATTCTTGGTGGGAGGATAACAAATTTGTTGAAGAAATTGAAAATCGTTCGATGGAATTAACAAGCGGGAAAGACAACGGTTTTTCTTTGTCTGAAATGAAAAGCCAGCTCCGTAAGAAATAGTCAATGGAATATGATGCTGTATTTTCCTCCCATGTTAAAGATGAACTTCAAGAATCATATGATTGGTATGAAGGGAAACAGCTAGGGTTGGGAGAGCGGTTTCTCACCATAATTGAGCGTGCAGTTTCAACTATCTGCAGGCATCCAGCGGCATTTTCAATAAAATTAAATAAATTTCGCGAGTATCCTGTCCCTAAGTTTCTATATGTAATCATCTATGAGATTGTTCCAGATAAAGGAGGAGTTTACATCCTTCATGTTTTTAATACCTATCTAAATCCTAAAAAGAAATAGATATCATTTTCTCTAATACCTTTTTCATTTCTGCTACGCTAAATAAAACCATTTTAAGCATCTTTGTCTCACAAAGCAAATTCTATGTTTAAAAAGCTAACCCTGGTATTCATTTTCTGTTTCATCTGTTTTTTCTCTTTCGCTCAACAAGTTAGGCCAGCAAAGTCATCTGAAATTTTTCGTGAAATTAAAACACTTCGGCACATTCCAAAGGTTCTTTACCTGGCAGCACACCCCGATGATGAAAATACTGGTTTGTTATCATGGCTAATTAATGAACAGAATGTAGAAACTGCATATTTATCATTAACCAGAGGTGATGGAGGGCAGAATTTATTAGGAACCGAACAGGGTGCTGCTTTGGGATTAATCAGAACGCATGAGTTGTTGGAAGCCAGGAAACTGGACGGGGCGCAACAATTTTTTACCCGGGCAATTGATTTTGGCTTCTCTAAAAATACCGATGATACATTTAAGCAGTGGGATGCGGATAGCATTACCGCAGATGTAGTTTGGGTAATCAGAAAATTCAGACCCGATGTAATTATTTGTCGTTTTCCGCCAACAGCGGCTGCAGGACATGGGCAACATGCTGCATCTGCGGTGGTAGCCGAAAAGGCATTTAAAGCAGCTGCAGATAAAAATATGTTTCCAAACCAGTTGAAGTATGTTGATGTTTGGCAACCAAAAAGATTGCTTTGGAACACCTTTCGTTTTGGTTCGGTAAATACAACTTCCGAAAATCAATTGAAAGTTACGGTAGGGCAATTCGATCCACAACTCGGAATGGGTTATGGCGAGTTAGCCGGTTTAAGCCGAAGTTTACATAAAAGTCAGGGAGCGGGAACGCAATCTGTAGCGGGAGTTAGGACAGAATATTTTACCCATGTGGTGGGCGTTCCTGCAAAAGAAAGTCTTTTTGATAAAATTCCGCTGAATTGGTCGGAAAAAGGAATTGATAACATTGATGAGTTGATTGATATTATCCGGTTATCTTTTGATTATGATCATCCAGATAAAAGCTTGCATGGCTTGTTAATGCTGCGTAAAAGAATTTTGGAAATTCAGGATGTGAGGTTGAAGGAAGACAAACTGAATGCGATAGATCACATCATTTTAAGCTGCACGGGTTTTATGGGCGAAGTGGTAACTAACCAGGCAGAGGCTATTGCAGGCAACAGCTACAATTTCAGTTTAAATGTAATTTCGAGAGCGGCTCCACCAGTTATTCTTGAACAGGTTAATTGGATCAACCAAACTGATGTTTTAAATAAAAGGATCTCGGGAGATTCGCTGATCAACATCCAGCGTAAAATTCAAATCCCTTTAAATGCGGTGCTTACAGAACCTTACTGGTTAGAAAAACCGGCGAAAAATGCAGCAACATTTAGCGTGGCTAATGATACTTTGATCGGTTTGCCAGAGCTTGCATCGCCGTTAAATGTTTCGGTTGTTTTAAAAATCGGAAGCGAAAAGTTTACGGTTAAACTTCCACTGTCGTATAAAAAACTCGACCCCGTAAAGGGCGATGTGGTAGAGCAGTTGAGGATTATTCCGGCAATGGATTTAAGTTTTGCGGAACCGGTTTATTTCGCAAAAGAAAAGGAAGATTTGAAAGTAACCCTTCGCTTAAAGGCTAACAAATACATCAATTACGGTAAAGTTATTTTTAGGGTAGGAAATGCAACTATAGCTACTTTTACTGGTATCAATTTGCCAGAGAATACCATTACCCTTAAAGATTTTATATTGCCTGCTGGCGATCTGGCGAAAATAAAAACTACTCAAAATAAACTTGAAGTGGTTTTTTCTTCAGAAAATAGTGAGTTTACAAAAGGCCAGGTGCTGATTCAGTATCCACATTTGCCATCGCTGCAATACTTTGTTCCAGCCACAACCTGGTTATTAAAAGGAGATGTAAAAGTGTTGGCAAAAAAGGTGGGCTATATCCAGGGTGCAGGAGATTTAATTCCTGAGTTTTTGCGCCAGGCTGGTTTGCAGGTTGATGTTTTAGCTGAAGCCGATATTTTAAATCCAAGCAAGTTGGCTTCTTATGATGCCGTAATAACAGGTGTAAGGGTAATCAACACAGATAAACGGATTAAAAATTGGCAGGTGGCGCTTAAAAGCTATGTAGAAAATGGTGGAACAATCGTGATGCAATACAACACCACTCAAGATATGGCTTTGCAAGATTTTGGCATATATCCATTCAGTATTAGCAGCAAAAGGGTTACCGAAGAAAATGCTGCTGTTAAATTTCTTAATCCAAATCATAAACTGTTAAGTTATCCGAATAAAATTACCGCAGAAGATTTTAACGGTTGGGTACAGGAACGAGGAGCATATTTCCCTGATAAATGGGATGCTAAATACGAGACACTTTTCGAAATGAATGATATTGGGGAAGAACCGTTAAAAGGATCTACATTGTATGCAAAATACGGTAAAGGTAATTTTATTTACACACCACTTGCTTTTTTCAGGCAATTGCCAGCAGGAAATATAGGTGCCGCAAGATTGTTTTTCAACTTTATATCAGCAGGGAAGTAGGATGAAAAACCAGCTCAAAAATTGGAATACATGGTACGTTTTGCTTGCATTAGCGCTGGTTTTCCAGATTGTATTTTATTACCTGTTCACTAGATTTTGGGCATGAGTAATATCGATTGGTTAGTACTCATCTTTACTCTGCTGGCTGTTGTGGCTTACGGTGTTTTTATCGGCAGGGGGCAAAAAAGTAATGCCTCATACTTAAAAGCCGATAACCAAATGCCTTGGTACATTGTGCTTATAGGTATTATGGCTACCCAGGCCAGTGCCATTACTTTTCTTTCCGCACCTGGGCAAGCCTATACGGATGGAATGCGTTTCGTTCAGTATTATTTTGGTTTGCCATTGGCAATGATCGTCATCTGCATTACCTTCATTCCGATATTTCAGCGACTAAATGTTTATACCGCATATGAATATCTGGAGCAACGTTTCGATAAAAAAACGAGGGTTTTAACCTCGCTGCTATTTTTGTTTTCCAGGGGATTATCAACTGGGATCAGCATCTATGCACCGAGTATCATTCTATCAAGTGTTTTAAACTGGAATATTTATTTAACCAATGTTTTAACCGGTGGAATCTTATTAATTTACACGTACGTTGGTGGTGCAAAAGCAATCGCCCATACCCAAAAGCTTCAGTTCCTGATCATTCTGGGTACGATGGCATTTGCTGGGTATTTATTATTTCAAAATATGCCTAACGGCGTTGGTTTCGGCGATGCGCTTTATCTTGCTGGTAAATCCGGGAAGCTGAATGTGATCACTACCGATTTCGACTGGAAAGATAAATACAACATCTGGAGCGGTTTGATCGGTGGATTTTTTCTTGCACTTTCTTATTTCGGTACCGATCAAAGTCAGGTAGGCCGCTACATTACTGCCAAAGATAATACCAATGCCAAAATGGGTTTGCTGTTAAATGGTTTAGTTAAAATTCCAATGCAGTTTGCCATTCTCTTAATCGGTGCATTACTGTTTGCTTTCTTCTCACTAAAACCAGCGCCGATTTATTTCAATGAACGCTCGTATCAATATTTAAAAGAAACCCAACCACAGCAGGCTGCGGTTTTCGAGGGCGAACATCAACTGCTTGAAGAAAAGTTTAATGCCCAGTCGAAGGCTATTTTAGCTCAGCGAGAAAAAAATTCTCCCGAATTGAATGCTTCAATTGCAAATTTTAAAGAAACCCAAAAAGATGTTAAAGATTTGCACAGTAGGGTAGAGGTGGCCATTAATAAAGCAAATTTTAATGCCGAGAAAACGGATACCAATTATATTTTTCTGTATTTCGTTAAAAATACTTTGCCAGTGGGTATGATTGGGTTATTGTTTGCCGTTATCTTTTTAGCCAGCTGGGGCTCTATTTCAGCGGCCTTAAATTCATTGGCCGCCTGTTCATTAAAAGATGTGCATCTGGTTTTTAGTAAGCGAGACATGGACGATGCCACGGAGCTAAAGTACAGTAGGTTACATACTTTGGGTTGGGGAATATTTTCTATTGCGGTAGCCATGTTTGCCACACAAATGGGTTCACTTATTGAGGCGGTAAACGTGCTAGGCTCTCTTTTCTATGGTCCTATTCTCGGTATTTTTCTGGTTGCTTTTTATTATAAGAAAATTAACGGATCAATTGTTTTTATCTCAGCTATCCTGGCTGAAATTGTGGTTGTTGGCGTTTATGAATTTGATGTGGTATCATTCCTTTGGTTAAACGTAGTCGGTGCCGCTGCAGTAATAATTTTTTCGACTTTAGGATTATTATTTTATCGTCGCAAAGCATTAGATTCGTAAACTCAAAACAACAAAAACAAATAAATAATATTACTATGAAAACGATGATTAAATCTGTTGCATTGCTTTTTACCGCAATAACGATTTCAGTAAGTGCAATGGCGCAAGATGCCGCTCAACCAAAACCAAGTCCTGCGGCAACTGCAACAGGAAAAGTTAAAGGTGCTACCATCACTATCGCTTATAGCAGCCCTGCTGTTAAAGGACGTAAAATTTGGGGTGGTTTAGAAGCTTACGATAAAGTATGGCGTGCAGGTGCCAATGAGGCGACCACTTTTACCACTGATAAAGATATTATGGTTGAAGGTAAAGCACTTGCTGCTGGAAAATATAGTTTCTTTTTAATTCCAAAAGAAAGCGGTACCTGGACAGCAATTTTTAATAAAGAACCAAAGCAATGGGGTGCCTATAAATACGAAGAAGCTAAAGATGCTTTACGTGTTGAGGTGAAAACCAAACCTTTAAAAGCTACTCAAGAGCGTTTAATTTATAAAATCACTAAAACTGGTTTTTCTTTAGATTGGGATAAAGTATCTGTTCCGGTAACGATCAAGTAAGCAGCTAACCAATTTTTTATAAGCCATTTCGGAAACACCGGAATGGCTTTTTTTTTGGTCAAGAAATAGCCTTTGTAAAGAAAGTATAACATAACCTGTACTTCATGCTAAAATGCTATTTTAGGCCGATTTTACATCCCCGATATGAAACTTGCACTTAATATTATTGCTACGATTTTTCTTTTCCATTTGAATGTTCTGGCACAAAACAAATCCGTTCCGTTTTCCATCAAAACGCAACGACCGGTTGATTTAGTGAACGTTTTTTTGGGCTCTTCAGGAGATCACGGGCAAATGTCGCCAGCGGCATCTTATCCATTTAGCATGTTGAGCATTGGCCCTCAAACCTATCCGAAAACCCATACCGGTTACGAGTACCTGGCTAAAAAATTTGAAGGATTTACACACAATCGTTTTGAAGGAGTAGGCTGCCAGGGTTCGGGTGGAAATATTTTTATCAAACCCTTTTTAGGGAAGGATCCAATGCAGTCTACGTTAATCAAATCAACTGAAAAAGCTTGGCCGGGTTATTACCAGGTAGGTTTTGAAAATAAAATTGATGCAAGCTTTGCTGTTGCAGGTAACGCAGGCAAGCATGTTTATCACTATCCGAAAGGAGAAAAAGGAATTTATCTCGATTTAGGCTACGCTTTTAATGGTGCTTTTGTAACGGAAGAACATGTTATAGATGGGAATGCTCTTTCGGGCTGGATAGAATCAAAAACGACATGTGGCGTAGGTAAATACAGGATTTACTATTATCTGGAAATTACAAACAACGTGAACTGGGAAAAACTATCAGGGCATAAGTTAATTGCCAGACTAAATGCTGCATCTACTTCAGCAGAAATAAATGTGGCACTCTCTTCTGTTAGTACCGAATCGGCGAAATCGGCCATTTTAGATCAAACGCTGGAATCCATTAAAGATAAAAGTGCTGCGGAATGGAACAAAAATCTGGCTAAAATTGAGGTGAGTGGCGATGTGGAAAATGCTAAGCTTTTTTATTCGCTTCTTTACCGTACCATGCAATCTCCCTATGTTATTTCTGATCAGGATGGACAATACCGCAATACCAAGGGTGAACTTCGGAAAGCCAAAGAAATAAGATACAACGGATGGGCCATTTGGGATAATTATCGTACACAACTGCCGTTGCTTTCCATCATTACGCCAGAACGCTATGCGGGTATGGTTACTTCCATCGCTGATTTGTACCGCTCTGGAAAGAAAGACTATGCTGGTCAAACCGAACCATCAAATACTGTTCGCAGCGAACATGCAATTGTGGTTTTATTGGATGCCTATCGCAAAGGTTATTATGTAGATTTCGCCGGTATTGCTGATTCGCTGGAGAAAGAGGTAAAGGGATTAGATTACAAATCGCCTGATAAGGCACTGGAATCCAGCTATGACAATTGGGCTTTGGCAGAAATTTTTACGATTTTAAAGCAGCCCGAAAAGGCAGCAATTTATAAAAACAAAGCCCTCGAATATAGAACCTATTGGAACAAGGATTTTAAAGATATGAGTAAACGGGATGTTGACCATATGCAGGCAAGAGGTTTGTATCAAGGTACCATTTGGCAATACAGATGGTTTGTTCCTTACGATTTTAAAGGATTGATGGACCTTGATGGGGGAGAGGAAGCCTACATTGCCAAGCTGGATGAATTTTTTGCTAGAGATTTGTATAACCATGCCAATGAACCCGATTTACAGGTGCCGCTGATGTATAACGTAACCAGGCAAGGATATAAATCGCAATATTGGATGCATCAATTGGCCGCCGATACCGTTATTCAAAATTATTTCAACGATAATAGTAGGGGGATTGGAAGTTATATTGGTAAAATCTATAAGAATCAACCTGAAGCTTATCTACGAACTATGGACGATGATGCAGGGGCAATGAGTGCATGGTATGTTTTTACAGCAAGCGGATTCTCTCCTGCTTGCGTAGGCTGGCCGGTTTACTATCTCAACGTACCGCTATTTCCATCAGTTACCTTCCGCTTGCCAAATGCAAAAACATTTAAGGTAGAGGTAGCTAATTTCAGCCCGAAGAATAAATATATTAAACAGGTGTTTCTTAATGGCAAGCCCTTTAATAGAAATTATATTACACAAGATGATATTAACCAAGGTGGCATATTGAGAATTGTTTCTTCCGCTGAGCCAGCTAAAGTTTCGAGCACAGAAAACTGGATTTCAAGCATGGAATAAAATAATGAAAAATCGTCAATTTTAAATAAATTCGAAAAACAAATCTCTCTCAGGCCTGTTTTAACAGTATAAATAGATACGACATGGCACCTTTAAAATTAAGCGAAGAACAAAATGCTACTTTAGGCAACAAAAACCTAACCGAAAATACAACCGATCAACCATTAGAACTTCATCCAGAGGCATACAAAGTGAAGGGACCATCTCCTGAAAAAATGAGTACGGTATCAGCCTCACTTAGAACATACGCAAACGGCCTTTACGGTTTGTTATAATAAATTCGAAAGATTTAAATGCCCTTACTGAAATGATAAGGGCATTTTTTTTGGAAAAAAATTAAAAATGGCAACTTGAGTAGAAACATGTCAAGTTACTTTTCTATTCTTGAATAAAGAATAACTGCTTATAATGTGTCTAAGTGATTTAATTCATGATACTTTAACAATCAACCACCTCCTGGTTTCAATCCCTTTAACAATATGGGCTATAATGGTAAGCTAAAATAGAATATAGATCCCTTACCTACTTCACTCTCCAGCCAAATTTTACCATGATGCCGTTTAATAATTTCTGCACAAAGGTAAAGTCCGATTCCAAAACCAGATACCGTTTGTGGCTGATTGGTAACCCGATAATATCTTTCAAAAAGATTACCCTGATCTTCAGGTAAAATTCCAATCCCTTCATCGCTCACAGCAACCACAGCTGATCCATTGTTAACCTCACACGATACAGTAATATTGCTTGCCGTTGGCGAGTATTTCAAAGCATTGGAGATGAAATTATTGATCACTTGCCCGATTTTTTCCCGATCTGCGGTAACCCATATCTGTTCGGTTTTAAAAGTAAACTGATGGCTGTTAATCACCACATTAAATTCTTCTTCGATCTCTTTTAGTAAAATGGAAAGATCAAAATATTCTGCTTCAATATGGATTTTTCCTGATTCAAGTCTGGAAACATTCAAAAAGCTATTGATCATATTGACCATTTTTTTCGATTGATTGTTCGCTTTCTCCAATACATTAAGTGCAAAAGCATCGCCACTTTGATCAGCCTTACTTTGTAGCAATTGAATGTAGGCCGTAAGTGAAGTAAGTGGTGTTTTCAATTCGTGACTAACCATGCCAATGAAATCATTTTTTCGTTGCTCATCGGCCTTCACCTCTGTGATATCTGATACAATACCAACCAATTTGGTGGCTTTACCGTCGTTATCGTATCTTCCCTTTCCATGTGCATTAACCCAATGTACAGATCCATCTGGCCAACCCACTTCATACTCAGCCTGATAAACCTGTTGATGTTTAACAGCATCATTAATGAGCTGAGGGATGCGCTCCCGATAAGCTGGAAGCATGGCTTGCAGTAAATCAGAATAAGTAAATTTCTGGTTTAAAGGCCAGCCATAACAAATCTTAAACCGGTCATTGCAAACCATATCACCTGTTGCCAAATCTATCTCTGTAGAACCCAATGCACCAGCCTCGATGGCAATATTTAAACGGTTGTTAACCTCAATCACTTCCTTTTTAGCATTAACCTGCTCAGTTACTTCAGTCACTATTTGTAAAATCCCGTCAATGTTATCTTCATCTCCTTTAATGGGTTGATAAATACTATTGAAATATCTTTCTTCAGGCACCCCATTTTTAAGAATATACATTTTATTCTCAACGCCGAAATATGGTTGGTTCGTCGCCAGAACATCATTTAAAATGCTCAATAGTGGCTGATTAGCTCGTTCCGGCAATATTTCCAATAACCTTTTTCCATTAACTGACTCCGTTAACCCCCAAATTTCGAGCATCTTTTCATTGGCGCTGTCGATTATAAATTCGTTGGTTTTAAACAGGTTAATAGCTACCGGAGCCTGCTGGATGAGGGAGCGGAATTTCTGTTCACTTCTGGCAAGATTATCGAGCAGGGCGGCCATCTTCTCGGTAGAATTTACTTGCTCTGTAACATCAAGTAGAACACCGCTCAGCCTAATTGCTTCTTGCTGTTCGTTAAAAAGTACCTTACCTTTTGCCCTCACAATTCGCCCCCGCGCTTGCTCTGTAGTTTGAATGGTGTAAGTGGTGTCGTAATAGCCGCCTGAATCAAATTTTAATGCAGTTTGAATGGCATCAATAGCCCTTTGTCTGTCGGTTACATGAATAACGTCGGTAGCCTTCTTTAGTTCAATTTCGTCTTCCGGTTGCAAGCCAAACCATGTTTTTGTAAGTGCATTACCCGTAAAACGACCTGTTGAAGGATTTAAATCAAATGTTCCTAAACCAGCCGCATCAATAGCGAGTTCCAACTCATCCTGACTAACTTTAAGTTTTTCATAAATGGATGAGAGTTGATCATTAAATCGTGCCTGTTCTTCATTTGATGCGGTAAGTTCCTCATTAATAGCCACCATCTCTTCGTTTATAGCCGCCAGTTCTTCATTGAGTTCTTGTTTTTCCTGAGCCGCAGCTTCCAGGGCTTGCTTGGCCAAAACCACATCAGTAACATCAGCAGCCGTATTCATTACGCCATAAATTTCTCCCGCTTCATTACGTAGTGCCGTAAAAATATAATTGAAGTAAAAAACCTGAGGAACCCCGTTGACAATTAACACCAGACGTTGATTTCTGGCTTCGAAAAATTTCCCTGTCGTAAATACCTGGTCCAGCTGTTCAAAAACCGCCTGGTTATCTAGCTCGGGTAAAATATCGGCATAACGTTTTCCAATTACATTGCTGCCTTTTCCCCAAACCCCAATAATGGAGGCATTGGCAAAAGTGATCGTCATTTCTTTACCGGTGTAAACGCCGATAGGGAAAGGTGCATTTTCTATAATGCTTCTGGTACGAAATTCACTTTCGGCTAAATTGGCCAGGGTTTGTTCTAGTTTTGCTGAACTATCGAATAACAGTTGATTGCTTTGAATAAGCTCTTCATTTGTTGCCGCTAACTCTTCATTTGATGCCCGGATTTCTTCGTTTGAAGCCTCAAGTTCCTGGTTTAGATAGGCAATTGTAGTAATTCTCTCGGTTACTTTGCGCTCCAGTGCCTCACTCAATAACCTGAAATTTTCCTTGCTCTGCTGAAGTTCTTCATTCGTAGTACTTAGCTCTTCCATCGAAGCGGCGAGCGCCTCGTTTGTCGAAGCCAGTTCAATATTCAATTCTTGTTCGTGAACCAGGGCTTTCTCTTTTGCTTCGCTTTCAGTAGCAATATTTCTAACCCTGTTTATCTCCGTCACATCGGTGGTGGTGTGTAAGATGTATTCTGTTTCACCGACTTGATTTTTAACTGCCTGATAGCTGAAATCAAAGTAGAATAGCTGAAGCTGTCCATTTACTAAAAGTTCTGCAGGGGTATTTTTGCTTTCGTAGGTCTGGCCGCTTTTCCAAACTTCTTTCAGGATACTAATAAACGGTTGGCCAACAATTTCAGGCAATGCTTCTGCAATTGTTTTTCCAATAACAGAGCGATCTTTTCCCCATAGGGATATCATTGCATCATTAGCAAAATGAATATAAATATCTTCAGTTGAATAAATGGCCGTAGCATTAGGCATTTTCGATAGGATCTCTAATAACTTTGTATCGGTAAACCGGGTCGGCGAAGGATTCATCTAAGTTTCTATTTTTGTCGGATTAAAGGTTCTATAGCCTATTATTAACGGAATAGCTTTAATTTGGTTTGGTAAAATTTGAGTTTTCTATAGCTTTCTTATTTGCAAATAAATTGTTTTGTATATTTTTCCAGGCACTATGGCTGCAAGTATATTTTTAATGGTTGCTATAATTTTGTACGTTCTATTTTCAGCCTAATTTAAGCTCTTCTTTGATTCCCAGGTTGAAATTAGTGGTGGATGAAGTAGTTAACTTAGTAGCTTTTTAATCGCGGGTTTTGATATAAGTCAATAACCTATCTAATATGGTAGGTAGTTAAAACTTAAAATCTTAAATTTATACGGTTTTAACAGAGGTTGCTCAACAATTCTATTTCAAGACTTGGTTCGAATGATTTTTGTGGCCAGGCCTATTATAAATTAGCTTGTTTAACATCTCCCGCAATGCCACCTAAATTACTGCTCTTGCCTTTTTTATTTCTTCTAGCCTTCAACAAAGCTGGAGCTCAATCATATTCTCGTGCTGAAATTGATAGCTTACAAACCTATCAGGATAAATTGTTGAAGAGACAAGGGAAGTATTACGAAGCTGAAATTTTAAATAAGAAGTCGATTATTGAATCGAAAAGAATTACGTATGAAAAAGGAGTTGCTCAAGGCTATCTGAACTTAGGAAATATATATTGTACATTAAATCGATTTGGGGAAAGTATACAGACTTTAAAAAAGGTTGCTTTCTTTTTGAATGAGCACTTAGATGAACTCTATCTTAATAGTAGATTAGAAATAGAGTTAGGGCGAAATTACATGGGCCTAGGGTATTTTAATTTGGCGGATAAACACTTTAGATCAGCAATGTCTCTAACATATAAACTTAAAGATAAGACCCTGAAAAAAAGACTTCAACTTTTTTTGTACGGTAATATGGCAGATGTACTGAATAGACTTAATAGGCATACCGAGGCGCTTAATTATTTAGAGAAAGGCTTTCTATTGAACCGGAACGCAGAGTATGCTATTCAGATTAGCCATCATTATTTGCGTTATCAACCAACACTCGATTCTGCTACTTTTTATTTGCAATTTGCACAGCGTATGATAAATGCAGGGTCAGATAGTTCTTCGAACACAAGATTTTCTTTGTATAATGATTATACGCTCTGGCACAAATTGCGGAAAAATTTTAACGAAGCGCTTAAAAGTAATAAACACGCATTAAAAATCGCTCAGGAAACCAAAAGAATGGATTTACTAAGAGATTGTTATCATTTGCAAAGCGATATTTACGCTAGTCTTGGCGATTTAGGAAATGTTAACAAATATCTTCTCCTCTATGTGAAGCTAAATGATAGCTTACATATGGCACGAATGCCTGAAAATCAGATTGTAATTGACGATATTCAGACTGATTTAGTATTAAAAACGCAACAGGAAAAGAATTATATACTCATCTTTTATAGTATTTTTGGTTGTGTAACCTTGATTCCTGCCGTGTGGCTTATTTATTTCAGTCATAAAAAGGCGAATATTAACCTTTCGAAAGTGATGCATCTGAAAGCATTAAATACAGAAATTGTTGATCAAAATCATTTGTTTCAACAAGCCATTTCAAAACTAGAAAATAAAGATAAAATCCATAACATCACTTTGAAAGAAGTTATGCATGATTTAAGGGCTCCAATTGGGGGGATTGTAAGTTTATTACGTTTCTTAATTTCCGAGAATAAGCTTAACGGCGATGAACGGGAACTGCTTTTGCTAATGGAAAAATCAGGTTTAGACTCACTTAATTTTGTGGATAGTTTATTGTTACAGAGCAATGTTAATAAAGATAATAAGAAAGGATCGGTAGAACTTTCAAATCTAATCATGAGTTGTATCAAGATTTTGCATTATCAGGCAGAGAATAAGAATATAAGTATTAGCTTCAATCCTCACCTCGTAAATATTAACGCTAATAAAGAAGGTATTACCAGGGTAATTAATAATATATTAACTAACGCAATTAAGTTTAGTACCAAAAATACAGCTATAAAGGTGAAGGTTGAAGAGAAAGAGCATTTTGTGATAGTTTCTATTAAGGATAATGGCATCGGGATACCTGACAGCTTAAAGGAAATTCTTTATACATCATCTGGACAGAGGACAGGTACCAATGGTGAAATTTCTCATGGAATGGGCCTTAAAATATCTAAACAACTTGTAGAAGATCATGGCGGTGAGTTCTGGTTTGAAAGTATAGAATTCAAAGGAACAACATTTTTTGTTAAGCTTCCTAAAATTTAATTGATATGGATAAGAATTTTGCTTTCAGTATTGATATTAGTTTATGTTTTGCAATACTTTCAATTATAGGATTTGCCGGATTGTATGTCAGGCAGATGAGACATAAACAGAAAGTTTCAGAAAAATATTCGAAAGTTCTTCAATATAATCCAACGCGGTTATCAATGGTTTCAAAATTACCGTTATAAAGATACGCTCACTAGGCTTACTTTTTTAGAAGCTGGGATTAAAATAATTTGTATTGTGGATTCAAAAAATAAAAGGACTATTTATCACAAAAGAGATATTAATCTCCATTTGCACTAGTTACGAAGTATAGTTCATCCAAGTGTGTATCATATGTTTATCCAAACGTTACTGTAAATCCATAATCTTTAATGTTTACGACTAAATAGCCGGTAACGCTATTACAGGCGATCACCGCTTTTTTACTCATATAACAGTAGCTTTAACAAGAGGAACATCAAAATAAATTGCGAGGCAATAAGCCAGAATATCCTTTACATAGGGCAATTTTTCTATCTTTGGTATTCCATGAATATCGAAGAACAATCATCCCGGGAGGATTTTAATGGAGAGCTAATCATCCAGGCCCTTGGATGCTCACCAGAGGCAACAGCCATATATACCGATGAGGATATGATCATCCGTTTTGCAAATGAAGGAATGCTGGAGGTTTGGGGAAAGAACCCTTCAGTAATCGGAAAGGCGCTGATGGAGGCGCTTCCTGAGCTGGAAGGTCAACCTTTCCTCGGTTTGCTTCAACAGGTGTGGCGCTCTGGTCAAACTTATTCCATAAGCGATGCGCCAGTTCATGTGATCAAAAACGGAGTTTCTACGACTGATTATTATGATTATGAGTATAAAGCACTTTTAAACAAGGAGGGCAGAACCTGGTGTATCCTAAATACCGCCCGGAAGGTGAGTTCGAGACGGGAATATCTGGAGCGGATTCAAAGAAAAGAAGAAAAAGAACAATCACTGATGGAGGAGATGGCGGCTACTATGGAAGAGCTGAGTTCTACCAACGAAGACCTGAACACCTCGCTGAAGCTGCTCGGAGAAAGTCGCGAACATATCAGAACAATCATTGAACAAGCACCAGTAGGAATCGCAATGCTGCAGGGGCCGGAACATATCATAGAGATTGCCAACCCAGCCATTTTAAAAATCTGGGGACGTTCACTTTCAGAAGTTGAGGGGCTTCCGCATGTGACGGCCCGACCTGAACTTATTGGCCAGCCGGTTAACAGGTGGCTCAATGAGGTATTTACGACAGGGCAGCGACGAATAAACAATGAATTTACTGTCAGATTAAGAGACGACGACGGCTTACGTGAAGCTATTGTTAATTCAATTTATCAACCCGTATTCTCCTCCGATGGATTAGTGAGTGGCGTATTGGTGATTCTGGAAGAAATTACACAATTGGTACTTGATCGACGGGCAAGTGAGAAAGATCAACAAATGCTTTTGTTGGCCGTAGAGGCAGGAGATCTTGCCACATTTTTTTATGAGCCGAAAACAAATCTCTTCTCTGGCAATGCATTATTAAAGTCGTGGTTTGGACTTCCTGAAACTCAAAATATTGACTTGGGTATTGCATTTTCCAGTATTTTTGATGATGATAGGGCCAGGGTAGAAGAGGCCATCATGGAATCATTGAGCGCTACCTCAAATGGGAATTATTTTATTGAATACCGCATCTATAATCCTGAGGATCCAAACGGGAGACTCGTACAGGCTCGTGGTAAAGTGTTTTACGACAATCATGGAAATGTAGTGAGTTTAAACGGGACCTTGCGTGATATTACTGAGCAAAAAAAGGATGAGCAACGGAAAGATGACTTCATGGCCATGGTCAGCCATGAACTGAAAACGCCGCTTACCTCTCTTAATGCTTATCAGCAGCTCATGCAGCGTAATGCCATGCTTTCCGGAGATCAGAAGCTGGAAGGCATACTCGAAAAATCACTCCGCCAGGTTCGCAACATGACATCCATGATCAATGGCTTTCTCAATATTTCCCGACTGGATTCTGGCAAAATGCTGTTGACACAATCTTCTTTTGATCTTAAAGTGTTGTTTTATGAACTCGAAGACGAAGTTCATTCCACTATACATACCCACAGAATTGTTTTTGAAAAGAACGAAAGTGTTGACCTTTATGCCGACAGAGACAAAATTTCACAGGTTATTCATAACCTCATCGGCAATGCCGTGAAATATTCACCAATTGGTAGCGACATCAATATTTCCTACTCTAAACCTGAGAATGGAAAGGTCGCGATTGTGGTGAAGGACGATGGAATGGGGATTGATGAGCAAGACCAGCAACAGATTTTTGAACGCTATTACCGGATAAAAAGTCCAAACATGGGATCAATTGCAGGTTTTGGAATCGGCCTCTATCTCTGCAAGGAAATTATCGAGCTTCATAAAGGGCAGATAAAACTCGAAAGTAGGGAAGGAGCAGGGGCTACATTTATCGTTGAGCTTCCAGCCTAGGTTTTTGTATCAAAATAGGACTTAGCTTTTTTTAATTTAAAATGAGTTCCTTGATGTTGAGCAACAGGTGGCTGCTTTCAAATGGCTTTCCAATAATACCATCTGCCAGACATTCGATTTCGGAAATATGCTGGTAACTCAAGCCTGTTAATAACAGGATGGGGATGTGGGCAGTTGCTTCACTGTTTTTGAGCTCATAGCAAATGGTTCTGCCGTCGCCATCTCCAAGGGCGATATCCAGAATAATTAAATCAGGGTGAAACTCCTCATTAATTCTATCAATTGATTGATGGTTAGGCGATGATCTCACTTCAAAACCTTCGGTGCAAAGAAAATCTTCCAGTGCTTCAAGCAATTCAACATCATCATCAATCACCAAAATCTTATTTTTGGTCATAATACCATTCTTTAAATATGGTTGTAAATGTAAGTAAAATATTAATTTTTTATTTCAATACTAAGAAGGTGACTACGACGTGTTTTTCAACGTAGCAAATTATTTACAGTGGTAGCAGGGAAGAGTTTTTAAATTTTCAATAATTTGTATAGGTAATTTCTAACCAGCTGTTAATATAAGCGATATGGGCGACAACGACTATTACCTGCTACTAAAAAAAGGCATCTTACTGCATTGTGGGATGGAGGATATCAATGAAAATAACTGCAAAATTATTTCCATTCAGATATTTAAGCAGGATCAGAATTACATTTCTCTTACAAATATCAAACGATTTTTTGGCCTTTTGCCAATAGCTTCCCAGTTTTTGCCATTTATCCTCAATAGCCTTTCTCAGTTTATAGGTTATCATCATTGGAAAGATTTTAAAGAAAATGTAACTGTATAATTAATAAACTCAATTTTAAAACACCACTTCCCCAACGGGTTAAGGTTTAATTTAATATTATCGTTAAGTATGCATCTGGTTAATAAAATAAAAACTAAATTATTTTTACTTCTGAAATTTATATCGTAATATTGCGATATATAGTTATGGGACTTACAAAATCAGAAATATTTACTGCCGAGCAGAACCACCTTTCTACCTTGCTGAAAGCAATTGCGCATCCTGCCCGGATCGCTATCCTGCAAAGAATCATCATTTCAAATACTTGTATCTGCGGCGATTTAGTAGGCGAGCTTGGCCTGGCTCAGGCAACTATTTTTCAGCACCTGAAAGAATTGAATTAGCCAGTATCATCCAAGGCACAATAGAAGGTGTAAGTGTATGCTACTGTATTAATCCTAAAACTTGGTAACTGTTAGAAACACAGCTTGGTGGATTTTTAGCTTCTTATAAAGGCGAAACTAGCTGCTGTTAACTTTTTTACCTACATCAATCGTTAAATTGCAATAATGCTATAAAGACATATAATATGAAACTATCAGAAATAAAAACAATACTTACAACAGCTGAAAGAGTGAACTTTAAACTGGGAAACGGCAATACGGTGCCCGAACATTTCCATGTTACCGAGGTGGGGATTATTACCAAAGATTTTATCGACTGCGGTGGAACTGTACGCCATGAAAAAATAGCTAACTTCCAGTTATGGGATGCTGCCGATGAGGAACACCGCTTAAAAGCAGGAAAGTTACTTCAAATCATTTCCCTCTCAGAAAAGGTTTTAGGTATGGAAGATCTGGAAATTGAAGTAGAGTATCAGGCAGAAACTATTGGTAAGTATGATCTGGGCTTTGATGGGGAAAACTTTCTTTTGCTGGCCAAGAAAACGGCTTGTTTAGCTATGGACAAGTGTGGAGTTCCGGTTGAGAAGCAAAAAATTAAACTGGTAAATCTGGCTTCAGGTTCAACTTGTACTCCAGGTGGCGGCTGCTGCTAATTTTTAAGGCTGATAAATATAATCATGAACACAAAACTTTTTCAGGAACTTGATGGTGTAGTTAAGGCTTTTCGCTTTGACAACATCCCACCAGATCGCAAAGCAATATTACAGCCTTTGGTAGATTATATTAAGCAGAAACAAGCTACTCAAAGTAAACTACGCCTCAATTTTATTTGCACACACAATTCACGTAGAAGCCATTTTTCACAGGTATGGGCGCAAACAGCGGCAGCTTATTATGGCATTAAAAATGTCTTCTGCTATTCGGGCGGTACAGCTGCTACAGCCTTGTTTCCGGTAGTTGCAGAAACCTTAACAAGAGCCGGGTTTCAAGTTCAATGTATCGCTGAAGGAGATAATCCCGTATATGCCATAAAATATAGCGATAATGAACACCCTGTTATCGGTTTTTCAAAAACCTACGATCATAAATTTAATCCCACCGGTGCATTCGTTGCAATAATGACTTGCTCGCAGGCTGATGGCGACTGTCCATTCATTTCCGGGGCTGAAAAGCGCATACCGATCAATTTTGAAGACCCTAAAGCATTTGACTATACGCCACAACAAGCAGAAAAGTATCAGGAAAGAAGTTTGCAGATTGCAACTGAAATGTTCTATGTCTTTTCACAAATCAAATAAATATGGCTACGCATCCATGTGCCCCTGCTGCGGAACGTAAAAAGTTAGGCTTTTTAGATCGATACTTAACCTTCTGGATTTTTCTGGCAATGGCGATTGGCGTATCTATCGGCTACTTTATCCCATCTTCATCAGGGTTTATCAATTCTTTTTCAAATGGTACTACCAATATTCCCCTGGCGATAGGACTCATACTCATGATGTATCCTCCGCTTGCGAAGGTGAGATATGAAAAGATGGGTGAAGTATTTAAAGACACCAAAGTGCTTAGTGTTTCATTGATACTTAATTGGGTAATTGGCCCACTATTGATGTTTTTTCTCGCAATTGCCTTTTTAAGGGATTATCCAGAATATATGGTCGGCTTAATCCTGATTGGGCTTGCCCGCTGTATTGCAATGGTTGTAGTATGGAATGAGCTTGCAGAAGGAAACCGCGAATATGCGGCGGGCCTCATAGCGTTCAACAGTATCTTTCAAGTATTGTTATACGGTGTTTTTGCCTATTTTTTTATTACCTTATTACCACCATACTTCGGCCTAAAAAGCCTGAAAGTAAATGTTACCATTGGCGAAATAGCTAAAAGTGTGGGCATATATCTGGGATTGCCATTTGCATTAGGCATCATCAGCAGGTATGTTGCAATCAAATTGAAAGGCGAAGATTGGTTCAGGAACAAGTTTGTGCCAGTGATATCGCCAATTACTTTAGTAGCCTTGCTTTTTACCATTATCATCATGTTTAGCCTAAAGGGCAAAATGATCATTCAAATTCCAATAGATGTGGTTCGTATTGCGATACCACTTGCCATCTACTTTTCCATCATGTTTGTGATCAGTTTTTTTGCAGGCAAGTATTTTGGGGCAGATTATTCACGGAGCACCGCTATAGCCTTTACAGCGACGGGAAACAACTTTGAACTTGCCATTGCAGTTTCCATTGGGGTATTTGGCATCAACTCGGGGCAGGCATTTGCTGGCGTTATTGGTCCCTTGGTAGAGGTTCCAGCTTTAATTGCACTTGTTAATCTTGCCCTTTGGTTCCGCAAGAAATATTATGAAAGCTAATTCTTTTAGCAGGGCTTGAAGGGCATAACTAGTAAAAATTTTTAACCCCATCAACGCAACTGTGGCGCCGATGATACGGAAATGGCTTGGCCAGGTCCATCGTAATCGATAATTGCAATTGCACAAGCCTCATCGCCATTTATATTAGATAAAGGATTGGGCTAGCGATGTGCCAATACCTATCCAATCTGCCGATCATCATATTTCGATTCCTCAATACGCTTGTCTGTTTAATGTTAAAACATTGAACAGAAAATGGAGCTGTTGTTAAATGTTGTATTTTATGGATATATTTGATATGTGAAACTACATCAAAAAAATATTTGCCACATGAGCACTTTCTCGCCCGAGAAAGCTTTGCTTGGTAAGTATGGTGTTTTTTCGCTTTACACTTACCTATTTTACAACGAGATTTATTGTCTATCTTCTTTTAAAGATTTTGATAATCTCACCCCATGCCTTCGATAACTTTTCGGCCTGGGGTTTAGTACTTCTCTTCCTAACACCATCATTTGGAATTTTAACCGATAGCCTTTTCTACCCAAAAGCGCTATCGTGAATTAATTTAATCCTGATTGGCTCAATGTTAAAATTCGCTTTTCAACCTTGTGTTAAAGGAAGAACACAACCTCTTTCGAACAGATTTCTTTACCTAATATAAATACATTAACGATTATAGATATGAATTTAAATGAAAACAACCCCGTGGTGATCACCCAGCAAGACTTTGATCTATTAAAGCCCTATTTCACTAAACAAAAGCAAAACTCCGCTGAGATGTCTCTGTCATCAGAATTGAGCAGGGCGGTTATCCTGAAAAATGATGCTTTTCCACCACATGCCGTGAGGCTTAACTCAAAGGTTTGGATCCAGGAGAAAAGTACCGGAACGATAATGGAGCTTACAATAGTGTTGCCTCAAAATGCGGATATCAAAGCGAAAAAGATTTCGGTATTAACTCCGATTGCTGCAGCGCTTATCGGGTTTAGGAAGGGGGAAACAGTTAAATGGAAAGTCCCTGCAGGAATGAAAGTGTTTAACATCATCGATGTTATTCCGCCTTTGTAAATCAGATCGACCAATTCGAAACGCTTTTGCTATTATATTTGTATGTATTTGCTTTTGATTAACCAATTTTAAACGCTTTATGCCTGCTGCAAGCGCAATATCTTCCTCAAATTTGAATGCGCTATCTAAGCTCATTTAAAATGCAGGTTTTCAGTGTCTTGCAGTAAAGGATCATTTCAAGGAGTACTGCAAGCAAATGAAAAAGCTGTTAAAAAAAAAATGGTGTAGAATCAAAATAGAAACGTAAGCTAAAAGAAATCATTTATACATCTTATAGCCATCTTTCCAACCATTACAGACACGAATATCTATATAAATCAGCCTTGCTGAACAGTTACGTACTGAATAATTATTCTTTGGCCGACACTACCTATCGAATGAATTCAAAATTGGCGGTTCAAAAGCTGATACTGTTTTAGTGAATGGTACCAATAAAGTTTTGAAATTAAAACTGAACTTGCTAGCCCAGCAAGGCTTGCTACGCAATTAGCAGATTATTATAAGGTATTTCATCAAGTATACCTTGTTGTTCATCATACCTAAGTGAATTCTGCCCAAAAACTTCTTTTTAGTCTTGGCCTGCACAGCAAGGTGGAGGGTATCTATCTGAATAATATTTTTAAACTGGCGGGTCGAGAATAGCCGCTCTTTCGGCAGGCTGGAGGTAATGATCTCTTGCAGTTCAGACGAAAAAGTAATTAAGCTGTCTGCCAGCTTTTTCAGGCGAATGAACTGGCTGGTTCGGAGTTTCTTTTGTTTAATCAGGTAGCCGAATTTTTCTGGATTGTTGGGTTTCTCATTCCGGTTGAGCATTTCGATTGTATCGAGCATTAAACTGATTGTTTTGAGATCCGAATTAAACTGTTCGTAATATTTTCGGTCACCATTGATAATGTATATCCTGCAATTATTTTCGGCATCGTATAATTTTAAAATGCTCTGGTTCAACCTTCCAAAATCTCGGTTTATAGTCGGGATATTTTTGATGGATTTGAGTAGGGTTAAATTGGATAAATTTAAAGTTAACCCCAGTGTGTCAACGAAAGCCAGCAGGATGCAAATGACCAGTACAAAATACTTGGAGGCATTGCTTTTCGAAAATTTAATTTGACCGGGCATTTAAGCATTTTTTATAGCCATGACGCAATCAATTGCTTGCCGCCTATAATGTAGTGAAAATAGGGTATTCCTGTAAGGTGTGTTTAGTGAGTATTATTATATTTTTTGATAGTATAAGTATTACGTCTGTTTACAGGAATGATATAATAATTCTAGGTGTGGGGAAATTTCACCTCGTAATTTTCTTTTTGTGGGTAAAAAACTCCCCGGGTGAATTTGGATTTAAAATCGATATATGCTCTCATTTGCCATAAATACATGTTTTTCTTTTTGGTGGCTTATTTGATTGTATGTGCATGGATTTCTGGTATTTAAATCTAATTGTCCTAGTGTGAAAAGGGGCAATTGCAAAAAGCCAGCAAATAGTATATATCTAATTTTAATCAAATGAATAAACATTTACTCCTCAGTCTAACAGTTTTACTTTTAGGTGGCAGCACGGCTTTTGCGCAGCAGAAGATAAAAGACGGTACCATTAATACTAGTAATCTGCCTAACAAAGATGCAATTCTTGAGTTGGAAACCAACAACAAAGGCCTTTTGCACACTCGCGTCAGTTTAATCCGAACCACAAATGCGGCTCCGCTCAGTGCACACGTGGCGGGTATGATGGTATATAACCTGGCTACAGCAAATGATGTGGTACCTGGTATTTACTATAATGATGGTACAAAATGGGTTTTTGTAAGAAGTAGTAATTCCATTCTGGTCGAAAATCAGCCTGGCAAAACAGGCACACCAGGAATCCCTGGAACAACAGGAGGGCCTGGAGCGGGCGTTACCATCGTAACCAATGATAGCGGAAGTTGGGTTTATAATCCAACAACCAATACTTGGACGAATATCAATGGTCCAAAAGGTGAAAAAGGAGATATTGGTGCTACCGGCTTAACAGGAGCAACTGGTTTGCAAGGTTTAAAGGGTGAAAAAGGAGATATTGGTGCTACCGGCTTAACAGGAGCAACTGGTTCGCAAGGTTTAAAGGGTGAAAAAGGAGATATTGGTGCTACCGGCTTAACAGGAGCAACTGGTTTGCAAGGTTTAAAGGGTGATAAAGGAGATATTGGTGCTACCGGCTTAACAGGAGCAACTGGTTTGCAAGGTTTAAAAGGTGATAAAGGAGATATTGGAGCTACCGGCTTAACAGGAGCAACTGGTTTGCAAGGTTTAAAAGGTGATAAAGGAGATATTGGAGCTACTGGTGTGCAAGGTTTGAAAGGTGATGTAGGTGCTACCGGTGCAACGGGTTCACAAGGGCCAATCGGATTAACAGGAGCAGTTGGTGCTACCGGTGCAACGGGTTCACAAGGCCCAATCGGGTTGACAGGAGCAGTTGGTGCAACAGGTGCTCAAGGGGATAAAGGTGACAAGGGCGATAAAGGAGATGCGGGTGCTACAGGAGCAACGGGTTCACAAGGGCCAATCGGCTTAACAGGAGCAGTTGGTGCAACAGGTGCTCAAGGGGATAAAGGTGACAAGGGCGATAAAGGAGATGCAGGTGCTACCGGTGCAACGGGTTCACAAGGCCCAATCGGGTTGACAGGTGCAACGGGTACTCAAGGAGATAAAGGTGACAAAGGAGATAAAGGAGATGCAGGTGCTACCGGTGCAACGGGTTCACAAGGCCCAATCGGGTTGACAGGAGCAGTTGGTGCAACGGGTGCTCAAGGAGATAAAGGCGACAAGGGCGATAAAGGAGATGCGGGTGCTACCGGCGCAACGGGTTCACAAGGCCCAATCGGGTTGACAGGAGCAGTTGGTGCAACGGGTGCTCAAGGCGATAAAGGTGACAAGGGAGATAAAGGAGATGCAGGTGCTACCGGTGTTCAAGGTCCTGCGGGTCCGGCAACACCACAAACGATTAGCCACACTTTAAATTCTAATGGTAACGTATTAACAAGTGATGTAAATGGTATAGCGCCAACAGCAAACATCATTAATACAAATGCATTGGCTTTAGATGCAACGAATAAATTAACATCTACTGTTAATGGTATTTCATCCAACAGTGTTGATTTGAGTGCATTGGCTACTACTGCAAATAACGGTTTAACCAAAACTGGTATCAATACACAATTGGGTGGAGCTTTAATAGCGCCAACAACAATTACTGCCGATGTAACCAATACATTAGCGGTAGCTGGTTTACAAGTTGGTGCAACTACCGATAAGTTAGTTGTGGCCGACCCAACAACTGGTGTTTTAAAATCAGTCGATCAATCCAGCTTAATTGCAGAACCTTTTAATGTTCAAAGTACTACAAATAAGGCAACCTTAAATAACCAAAACATTTATCAGAATGGGAACCTTGGTTTAGGAGATTTCTCAACATCTAATCCAATTGCAAGATTAGATGTTCGTGGAGCTGTGAGAGGTGGGACCCTACATGCAGATGAACTAAATGGCATTTCGCTGATCGGTGTAAACTCTATGGCTTTCGGTGTAGAAAATAAAGCAGCTGGTTTGAACTCTACTGCAGTTGGATGGAGAAATAATGCAAGTGGTTTGAGATCTCAAGCCATTGGAGCATTTAATGTTGCAAGCAGTGAAGGTGCTATGGCATTAGGGTATCAAAATGAAGTTACCGGTCAGCAAGCCATTGCACTCGGTCAAAACTCAAAAGCTAGTGGTTATTACTCTACTGCATTGGGACAGGGTGCCCAATCTAGCAATATATACAGTACGGCGATAGGTTTAAATGCAGTAGCCAGCGGTCTTTATGCGGTAGCTTTGAGTACGCATACTGCAACTGCTAGTGGTGATCAATCTGTAGCCATTGGTGCTTATACAACTGCTGCAGGAAATGCCTCAACTGCTATGGGAAGACAAACATTGGCCGCCTCATTTGTGGGAACTGCCATCGGAGAAAGAAACGCTATTCGTACAGGATCACTTAATTCTCAACCTGTTGAAACAGACGCTTTGTTTCAAGTGGGTAATGGGAGTTCAGTAACACCAAATACTTCTTTTAATAATGCTATGACTGTACTTAGAAATGGTCGTACGGCAATAGGAGTTAATGGTGTGGAAGATAATGCAAAACCGACCGAGTTATTAGATTTAGGTGGCAATGCAACAGCAGGAGAAGGAGGTTTAAAAATAAGAAACATCAATTCCCCGGCATATGCGGGCGATTTAACAACAGATAAAATTGTAGTTGCTGATAATACTGGTATACTAAAAACAGTTCCTTCATCTAATTTAGGTATTGAACCCTGGAATAAAAGATTAAGTACTGATAAAGCATCATTAAATACAGATAACATTTATCAAAAAGGAAATGTAGCCATTGGTACTCAAAATGGATTAGGTGTCTTTAATATAGATGCAGCGAAAGATAATTCTGCTACAGGTACACCAACTGCTACCAGTTTGTTAGATGACATTGTGGTTAGCCCTGGTGGAAGAATAGGATTTGGCTATACGCCAAGTGATGCAACTATATTAGGCAGGAACTTTGATGATAAACTGACTTTACAAGCGAATGATGATTTAGATGTGAATTATAGTCTGGCTACTTCAAATAATGCACAGGCAATTGTACATCGCAACTTTATTTCCTCTGGTACAATAGCCGCTAGAACAGAACGTCCTAACGGGACATCAATTGCAGCATTTGAAGGATACACCACAACAAGTAATTCTACATTAGCCCTTACCAATTTGGCTAAACAACGTGCAGGTGTGGTTTTGAGAACCGGAAAATATACCACTAATGGCGGAGAGATATGGTTAGGTACTTCGGGCGCTAACGCAGATGGAACAGCCTCAACAGGTGCGGGTAACGCATACAGAGCCATAATGGATGAAAAGGGTAATTGGTCGTTTGGATCTGATCCCAACTTTGATCCTTTTTATAGAAATCCAACCCAACGTTTAGATTTAATTTTAGGTGGTGTACGTATTGGAGCATTAGGTTATGGTACATTGGCTTCATGGAGAACACTCGAAGCAGCCGAAAGACCAAACTATATTAGCACTGATGCAAATGATAGGGTAGTTGTCGCTGATGCAAATGGCGTATTAAAAGTGAAAACAGCAGCGTCGGCTGGTTTCGATCTAACAAATGATGCTTGGGTAAACAATCTTGCCAATACAAGGATTGAATTGGGGACAAAATCTGATGGAACAACTGCAAGAGCTATAGGAACAGAGTTTGTGGCTTTAGACAACGGAAATGTTGGAATCGGAACAGCTAATCCAAACTCTAATTTTCAAGTTGCAGGTTCTGTAAGCCACAATATAAGAGTATTAACTGCAGATGGTACGCTTACTGACAGCGATTATACGGTGATTAGCAGAGCAGCAGGAGCCATTAATCTAACCCTGCCAGATCCTTCAACCTGCAAAGGTCGCGTGTATTACATTATCAATAATGGTGGTGGTGCAGTAACTACCTCCCGTTCTTTCGAAGCAGCTACTAATACAAGCCAAACAACTATACCGGTAGCCAGTATAGGTGTAGCATCTCCAAATCCAAATTTCGGAAATAAATATATGTTGCAAAGCGACGGTACTGTGTGGGTACTAATACAGTTAGGATAGTGAAATACTACCTTTAATTGATTACCTAATATAACTGACTGTTAAAATGATGATAAGAAAATTAACTTTGCTTTGTTTGCTAAGCTGTTTATCCATAAGTGGATTTGCGCAAAGCCCAACTTACATCAATACATACATTACCATTTTAGCAGCAGATGATACCGTTTGGTATGGGGATGTAACCTTTGGTTCAGATATCGTAGTTTACCTAGAGGATGGTACAACGACCATCTTCTATGGTAAAAAGATGGTCATCCTACCTGATGGCAAGCTCATCGCCACTACTGGCTACCGGCAGATAGGTATGGGCAGGGTCATTTAAAGGGCCGATAACACTAATATAAAGGTTGTCATTTACTGCAGGGCCTAAAAGGAGGTTTTATCTGGGAATAATCCAACACTTTTGACATAGAAATTACCAATGCCAAGGGCGTATCGTTACTGGGAAATACCCACCTGGCAAAACGTGGTTAAGTTTACAAAAGGGCGCATCTACCTTAATAATTTCAATTGAGTGTTATGCCGTTTGCAAGCCTAACCGATTACGCAATATCCTTTATTGATCTTACTACAAATGCCAACGAAGGTGAAGTTCCACATATCAATGATCTTGACGGTTAAATGATTTCATTTTAGATGTTACGAACGAAAATTTAAATTTATGAAGAAACACTTACTCCATTTGAGCATAACATTGATCGTGTTGTTTGGCTCAATAAATTTCAGCTTTGCCCAAACCGGTTCAGGCAGCATGACAGTTGATAATTCGACCGTAGCAATTGCCTCAGGCACCACCGAACAACGCTACAGTGAAGGCACTTTCTTCGGTCCAAATGCCAATTGGCAAATAGATGGGGTGCTGGAGATTTACAGCAAAAATGTATGGATTGCTCCGGGTGCTACCTTTAGCGGTAACGGAAAAATCGTGGTCTATAACCCAGGCAACAACCCTTTCTATTCGGGTATGGCTGCTGGTCCAACACAAATTGATGGAAACAATGGTGTTTTTATCAATATGTTAATTGAGCATCGCAATAATGGCAACATGATGCTGGCCGATGTAAACGACCCTGGTTTTGGTACAACAAACCCTGCAGGATTAAATTCTGCGTCATTAAACATCGCGGGTACGATAGATCTGGCGGTCGATCAGGCTGATATTATCCTGAACGGTCATAACCTGGTTTTTGGAACTACAGGTAAAATCATTAACTATTCTAAAGATAGAATGGTGGTAACCAGCAACAGCATTGCGGGGCACATGGTGAAAGATTATGCAGGAAGTGATGGCTTTGTTTTTCCAATCGGTATTGATGAGGGAGATTATACACCTGCAACTTTGACGCCAGCAACAGCGGGTCGTATTTATGCCAGTGTACAAGATTACATGCTGGCCAATAAGCCAGTGCTTAAAGAACGCTTAGGGATGGATAGGGTATGGAATATTTACAGTGCCATGCCAGTTACCGCAAATATGATTTTGCAACATAATGCCAATACCAATGGCAGTTTGTTTAAAGATGCGAATGCTGCTATTTCCCGCTACGTAAGTGGCAACAAATGGGACATGTTAAAAGGTACAAACCCGGCAACAGGTATCCATACCCGCAACAATATAGCCTTATCCAATGATGTAAATGCAAACGGCGCTTATTATACAAAACTATCTGTTTCCGGACAGGATTTGTTTATCCCAACCTTATTTACGCCTAATGGAGATGCAAATAACGATATGTTCGAAATCAGAGGGCTTGAACTGTTTGCCGAAAACTCTTTGGTTATTGTAAACCGTTGGGGCAATGAAGTGTACAGATCCAACAACTATCAAAATAACTGGAGTGGAGAGGGGCTGAATGAAGGGACCTATTATTATCTGCTAAAAGTGCGTGAAACTGCCGGAGGTGAATGGTTTACCTTTACGGGATGGACTACTTTAATCAGGGCATTTAAAAACTAATAGCGGCAAAATTCATCCGCTAATTGAAATGATTACTTATGATCTGATGGCAGATCGAAATACAAAAAAATGAAAAGAATACTACAGATCTTAAGTGTGTTGCTACTGTGTTCTACTTTGGCTAAAGCCCAACAGGATGCACAGTTCAGTCAGTATATGTTTAATGGAATCTATATTAACCCGGCTTATGCAGGTTATAAAGAGCAGCTTAATGTACATGCGTTTTACCGCACCCAATGGACAGGGATCCAAGGGGCGCCCAAAACCGTGTCGATAGCTGTTGATGCCATAGCCAACGATGGCAATGTAGGTTTAGCGCTTCAGGTGTCGAGTGATAAACTTGGTGCACAACGCAACCAATCTGTATATGGTAATTATGCATATCGCATCCGCTTAAATGCTGATGGAACTTCGCGATTAGCATTTGGCTTAGGTGTAGGGGCCGTTCAGTTGGGGATTGATGGGGCAATGTTGAATCCAAACGACCCGGAAATCTATCAACCTGTAGGGTTGCAAAGTACCATTTTGCCTGATGCAAGGGCAGGAGTTTACTTTGCTAACGATCGTTTTTATGCTGGTTTTAGTGCCGATAACCTGGTTTCTCAGTACATTGATATTGATCGTTATGCTTTTATTGCTCAACCAAAACCGCATTATTATTTAACCGCCGGAACATTAATTCCACTATCGAAAGATATTTTACTGAAGCCTTCGTTCCTTTTAAAAGATGATAGGGGTGGTCCAACCAGTTTAGATTTGAACGCTTTCCTTATTTTGGCAGAACGTTTCTGGATTGGCGGCTCGTACCGGACGGGCGTAAAATTATACAATAAAAGTTACCTGCAAAAAGACTTGAGTCAACTCAATTCTGCCGTAGGAGCCATACAGGTTTTTCCAACAGAAAACTTGCGTATAGGTTATGCTTACGATTATTCTATCGGGCCATTACAAGGTTACAGCAGTGGTACTCACGAAATATCTATAAGTTATTTCTTTAACAGGAAAAATGTGCGTATGCTTACACCAAGATTCTTTTAGTGGAAACAATATTACATGACGATTAATCCTCTTGAATTAAACAAACAATGAAGAAATTATACTACATCATTACGCTAGCATCCATATTGATCTTGGTAGAAAAACCAGCTTTTGCCCAATATGTGTTGAAGGAGGCCGATGCTCAATACCAATTGTTTAATTATAAAAAAGCAATTGATCTTTATGAGCAGGCCTATAAAAAGAAACAGACACTGTATACCGCCGAACGGTTGGGAGAATGTTATGCCCTGGTAAATGATTATAAACAAACTGAAAGCTGGTATGCTATTGCTGCTGGAATGCCCGACACAAAGGCGGATAATATTTTGGCTTATGCAAAAGCATTACAGCAAAACTCTAAGTATGCAGAGGCAAAGTCACATTACAAAAAGTACGCAGAGATTAATAAAAGTCTAACACCGAAAGAGCAAAGTTTGTGGCTTTCTAGCTGCGATTCGGCGATGGTTTGGATGAAAAACCCAACGGCTACTACCATTAAAAATGAAACCAGGATGAATACCCCACAATCTGATTGGGGTGCTACAGCATACAATAATACCATTACTTTTGCATCCGACCGTGGAAATGTTCTGGAAGACAAGCAGAGCGGAGCACGTCCTTTCTTAAAATTCGATGGAGCAAAGCGTCCGGATCGTACCATTTATGGTTGGACAGGTAACCATTACCTAAGGCTCTATATGGTTGATGGAAAACAGGATAGCGTGAACATGTTTCCTCTTGATGCCAACACCAATTACCATGTTGGCCCGGCAAGTTTTACCAAGGATGGAAATGAAATGTTTTTTACCTTAACCAGAATACCCAAAAAACCTGTTTTTGTAAAAGGTAAACTGGCAACTGTTAATGTAGAGATTTATTCGAGCAAAAAAGATGCAGCCGGTAAATGGGCTGTTCCATCACCTTTTAAATATAACAAAGTTGACGAATACTCTTTAGGCGATCCTTTTGTTACTAGCGATGGGAATAGCTTATATTTTGTGTCTAACATGACTGGTGGATTGGGTGGTACCGATATTTATGTAAGTCAGCGTACCGATGCCGGCGATTGGGGAACACCTGTAAATCTTAAGGAAATTAATACGGAAGGTAATGAACGCACACCAGTTTTTGATACGGAGAACAACTTTTATTTCAGTACGGATGGAAGAGTGGGTATGGGTGGACTTGACATCTTCAGAACTAAGCTATCCGCAGGGAAAGTAGCAGAGCCTAAAAATTTAGGTTATCCTACAAATTCACCACAGGATGATTTTGCTTATCTTAAAACATCGGCTTTAAGTGGTTTTTTAAGTTCGAACAGAACGGAGGGTTTAGGAAGCGACGATATTTACAGTTTCACAGAACAGCAAGTAATTGCCTTTAGGTTAACAGGAAAGGTTTTTGATAAAACAACCAACCAACCGCTTTCAAATTCGATTGTAACGTTAACAAAAATAAACGGCCAGGCATTAAAAGTACAAACTGATGAAAGTGGTGATTTTAAATTTGACTTGGATAAATCATCTGACTATAATTTAACAGGAGATAAGACGAATTATAGAAGTGATGTGGTTTCTTTAACCACGAATAACCTCACTACCTCTACTGTAATTAACAAAGATTTATATCTTGAAAAAATTGAACTGGATAAAGCCATTAGGATTGAAAATATCTATTATGATTTCGACAAATCGAATATCAGACCTGACGCCGCAATTGAATTAGATAAATTAGTAAAAATAATGAGAGACAATCCAACCATTTGGATTGAGCTGGGTTCGCATACGGATAGCAGAGGTAACGATCAATACAATCAATGGTTGTCGCAAAGCAGAGCAAATTCTGCGGTTCAGTACATTATTGATCGTGGAGTTGATAAAAACAGAATTACTGCAAGAGGATATGGTGAGCGTAAATTACTTAATAACTGTGCTAACGGTGTCAAATGTTCCGAAGCGGATCACCAGTTAAACAGAAGAACAGAGTTTAAGATTACAAAACAATAATATTTAACAAAGCACAACCAGTGAGAAGCTATCCTCTAAAGGGATGGCTTTTTTTATTGATGGTAAACAAGAGGCGAGCGCATTGGACATTTGCCAATAATTCTTCTTAGACTCGTTAGAATTGGCTAGTAAAATTGCCTAATTGGCTTTTAATCACAGGCAGAAAAATTTGAAAATGGATCGTAGAACAAGTGATCTGTTATTTTGTTGCCTTTGTAGGAACATTTATAGTTACTTTACAGGTAATCGAGTAAAATTAGATATAAGATGAGAATTAGCGCTGGAATATTGCTTTTTAGAAAGAAAGAAGATGAATTGGAATTCTTTCTAGTTCACCCGGGTGGCCCATTTTATACCAAAAAGAATGAAGGGGTTTGGTCTGTGCCAAAAGGAGAACTTGATGGTGATGAAGAGCCATTAAAAGCTGCTGTAAGAGAATTTGAAGAAGAGACTGGAAAAATTGTAACAGGTAACTTTATCCCGTTAAATCCTATTACACAAAAAGGAGGGAAAAAGGTGCTCTGCTGGGCACTAGAAGGCGATTTAGATCCTTCCACGCTAGTGAGTAATACCTTCGAGATGGAGTGGCCGCCAAAATCTGGCAAAATGCAGGATTTTGTTGAAGTAGATCGTGGCGATTGGTTTAATTATCAAAAGGCCTGCGTAGCCATTAAAGATCGGCAGATTCCGTTACTTGATGAATTGCGAGGCCTATTAAAATTAAGCTAATAACTCGAAATGGAGTATTTCCTTCTCAACGCCATTGATGATTATTGCAATTTGATGTTCTCCTAAATGAAATTTTCTTGTGGTAATTAGTATAAATTTTTGTTTGCGAAGAACGCTTATTTCAGCACCGGCAGAATACATGCGTTCCGAAATTTTGAATACTTTTTTTGTGTTCTGTCCATTTTGCTTCTTATAGTAAATGGCATATTCTAACCTCACTTTCTTTTCCATACTATTTACATTTTTAATGGTAAAAGCTAAAGAAAGGCTTTCGCCAATTTTAACTTCAGGACTGATGAGCTGAAAATCTTGCATAATAATACCTTGATCGTCTAAGCCATAATGTTGCAAAATTTCTGGATGTCCCTGTTTTAATAGCGTTCGACTACCATGCTTAATAATAGCGTCTGTTTCTGGGCTTAATCCTGACCAACTTTGCGCAACCTTGATCACCACATCAGGATGATCTTTGGCAATATCATTTAAGCTGTTTGCCACGCTTCTTCTCACATATTCAGATGAATCGTGTTTTAAGTTATTCAAAATCGGTAGAATTGATGTTGGGTCTTTTTTTAGAAAAGGAATCGCCATGGCCCAGGGGAGTCTTGGTCGGCTACCTTCGCTGGCCAATCGCCTTACTTTGGGGCTGGAGTGTGTTGACCATTTCAGCATTTTTTCGATCATCCGTTGTTCGTACCTTAAAATAAAAGGGCGAACAGCAAATTCGCAACTTATAAATTGGGTAACAAATTCAAGTGCCTCAACCGATTCTTCAAAATAATCAATTCCGTAGGTTTCTAAATAATCGGGCAAAAATATAAAAGCCAATCCATCTTCGCCAATTCCGGCAATTCGCAATTGCTCAATTGTTTGTTTTAGGAGCGAAATAGTGGCGACATAATCTTCAGGCATGAATTGTTTTAATACCCGTGTAGTATGTTTCATTCGTTCTTTCAGTTCTTTAGATTCAAAATCCAAAGTGTAAATATTCTTGATAAATTGAGCTTTGTCGAAATCAGAGATCGAAACGGATAAAGCATCTCCTAATCTATCGTAAAAGACTGGAGAATATAAATCTTTGAGTAACATATGATTTTGGTTAAGCAAATTTAAACTTTGGATGATATGGGTTTCTGAAATGTTTTAAACAATCGGCTTCTATTTCATCCATAAATGAAATCATTTATCGAAAATTAATTATTGAGCCATTTATTTGGCAAATTTGTTTATCACTTAAAAATAAAATGATATGAAAATAGGATGGATAGGTTTAGGTAATATGGGAATTCCGATGGCCACTCAACTCATTGATGCAGCTTATCAGGTTGCAGTTTATAATCGGAGTAAAGGTAAAGAAAGTGAGTTGCAAAAATTAGGTGCAGCCACTGCTGAGACGCCACAAGCACTCTTAGAAAAAGCAGATATTGTAATTCTAATGGTTTCTGATGATCAGGCGATTGAACAAATTTTTGAAGGTGACAAGGGTTTACTGTCGGCAGATGCAAAAGGTAAAATCATCATCAATATGAGTACTGTTTCCCCTGGTATTTCTAAGCAGATGCACCAAAAATGCAAACTTAACGGAATCGATTATTTGGATGCCCCTGTTTCGGGAAGCGTTAAGCAGGCAGAAACCGGGCAACTGGTTATTATGGTAGGAGGCGAAGAAGAGGTTTTTGAAAAAGCCAAACCTGTACTTGAAAAATTAGGGAAGTTGACCCTGCGTGTTGGAGAAGTAGGAGCGGGAAATCAGGCTAAATTGGCTATTAATTCTTTGCTGGCTTTATATACACAAGGTTTAGCCGAAACCGTTTTGTTTGCCAATCAAAATGGAGTTAAAACCGATGATCTTTTGAACCTCATTAACAGCGCCGCGATCGGTAATATTTTTACTAAAATAAAGGGTGATGCCATTCTTGCTGAAAATTATAAACCTGCATTTGCGTTAAAGCATATTGTTAAAGATTTAAGATTGGCACGAGATGAAGGAATCTCTTCGCCCTTGGCAAAAACTGTATTGAAAACTTTCGAAAATGCTGAAGCTGAATACGGTGAAGAGGATTTAATTGCGGTGATTAAAGCGTTAAAGTAAGGGATTACAAGTCAGAATTATCTCAAAGTTGTTCCTGAATTGAATCTTTCAAGATAGGCGTTCGCAACAAATAATGTTGCGCTCGACTGGGGATTTTACATTCGTTATAGCTTTACGATTCCCGCCTTCGCGGGAATGACGGCAAGAGTAGTAAAAGACTAGTAGCGGCGTTTAATGTTCTTTTAAATTTACACTAAATATGAAAGTTCGTTTTCCCACCATTGACATTTTTAACTTTTCGTCATTGCGAAATCGATTTTTCATCGATTGAAGCAATCTCATTTGTGGTATTGTTTTAGTAACGAGATCGCTTAGTACCTCTACATAATCACCGTTTTTAATGCCATTCATATTGATTTTTATAAAACAAATTATCCCTCAACTCGACATAAAAAATAAAAACAAGGTAATATTTGCATCGTACGAAAAATATCGTACCTTAGATTTATGAAGAATAATCAAGTTGATCATAATTTGCCAGAACCAACCAAAGCTGAACTAGAAATTCTGCAGGTGCTTTGGGAGTTCGGTCCCTCTACCGTTCGCTTTGTAAACGAAAAACTCAACGAGAATAGGGAGGTAAACTACACGTCAACGTTGAAACAGATGCAAATTTTAACCGAAAAGGGAATTTTAAAACGTGATGAAAGCCAAATGAAGCACATTTATATTCCTGTAGAAGCCGAAGAAAAAACTAAAGTTCAACTGCTCGATCGTTTTGTAAACACTTTGTACAAAGGCTCTGCATCTCAATTAATGATGCAGCTTTTAGGCAATGAAAAAACTTCGAAGGAAGAAATTGAAGAGATTAAGCGACTATTGGAGGGTATGGAATAAATATTAAAAATTCTAAAGAACCACAATTATGAATTTTAAGCATTTTGATTTTTTGCCCGAAAATTGGTTAAACGCATTGGGCACCATATTATTCCACTCTTTATGGATGGGCGTAATGCTGGCCATTATCGCAGGGGCAATTATGTTTGTCGCCCGAAAAGCAAGTGCAAAGCTTCGTTATAATTTGCTTACTGGCTGTTTATTACTATTTGTTCTCGCCATTTGCGTTACTTTTTCTCTGGAACTAAGCCATCAAGCCACTAATACAAATGCTGAGCAAACCACTGAGGTGGCCATTCATTTAGCCAATTCGAGCCAAAGCCAGTTTATAGCTGCTATTCAGTTTGATTTATTTGCAAACCTAAATAAGTTTTTGAGTATCTGGAATTCATATGCTTATCAAATTGTATTGCTTTGGTTCTTAATTATTTGTGCTAAAAGTGTGCAGTTACTGGTTGGTTTAAGCAGCATTTATCGTTTAAGAAACAACCAAACTTATGCGGCTGGCAAAACCTGGGATGAACATTTGGACTTGCTATCCCGTAAACTTGGTTTAAATCAAGATGTAAAAATGTTGCAATCGGGAATTGTGAAAGTGCCCTTGGTAGTTGGTCATTTGAAACCATTCATTTTAATTCCATTAGGGTTATTAAATGGGTTGAGCACTGTAGAGGTTGAGGCCATTTTAGCACATGAACTAGCACACGTAAAGCGCAGGGATTATCTGGTGAACTTGCTACAGAGTGCTATCGAAATTGTATTCTTCTTCAATCCAGCGGTATTGTGGGTATCGCGACTTATTAAAACCGAACGCGAACATTGTTGTGATGATTTGGCCATTGCATGTGTAAACGACAGGAAAAATTATGTTAAGGCCTTAATTTTTTGTCAGGAGTTTAAGCAGCGTGCACCTGCTTATGCAATGGGCATAAATGGAAAAAACGGTAGCCTGCTACATAGGGCAAGCAGGATGTTATTTAACACCAATTCAACTTTAAACAAAATGGAAAAGACAATATTAACCATCGCATTGGTTTCTACTGTGATTTTTACTGCAGCCTTTAAAAATGTAGGCAAAGCAGCATCAATAAGTAGCGCGACTATTTCTAACTCAATTCTAGCGGTGCAGGATACAGCGAAGAAAAATAAATCTGCCGAGCAGTTGGAAAAGGAAATTGAGCAGAAAATAAAAGCTGCAGAAAGGAAGGCAACAGAGAAAAATAAGCCGACCAAAAAATCACCTGATATGCAGGATCAGGCTGATTATGAAGAGATTGCTAAACAAGCAAAACGCGATGCCAAGCAGGCGGTAATCGATGCCAAGCAGGCGGTAATCGATGCCGAGCAGGCGGTAATTGATGCTGAGGTAGCAAAGAAAGATGCGGCTCAAGCGGTAATCGATGCCAGGGTTGCTGAAGAGGATTCTAAACAGGCGATTATTGATGCCAAACAGGCAGCTAAAGATTCTAGAAATTTTCAAAACCCAGCAAAGATGGGTGGTGTGCCGAGAGCTCCGAAGCCACCTAAAACGCCAAGAATAAATAATTCACCTGTTCCAATAGCGCCACCAGCACCGCCTTTTCCCCGATTAAATGCTGCTCCACCAGCACCCGCTACACCGCCCACTCCACCAAAAGCCAATGGCCACTCAACCGTTAGTGAAGGAAATACTGTGAGTGTGCATGTTGAGAATGGAAAAGATAATTCAAATAAAATCATCACTCAGTTATTGAATGATGGATTAATTTCCAATACCACAAAACTTTCATTTTCTCTGGATAAAAATAACCTGATTGTAAATGGAGTAAAACAAAGTAAAAGTCTTCACGCAAAATACAGATCAAAATATTTGGAAGGTAATAGCCATCTATTAAGTTATGCGGTAAACGTAACAAAGACTACGAAATAATAAATTTCGGTAGCTGCCTCGTAAGTGATTTTGCTTTATGATGAAAATGTTCTACTTTCAGTTTGAAAATCATCTTTCAGATATGAAAAAAGGAATATTCAAATGCCTTGCAATAATTATAGTTTTACTATCGTCGCAGCTAAGTTTTGCAGCAACTGTAGATACGGTGCTCACCCACAGCAACGTCATGAATAAAGACATTAAAGCTGTTGTTGTAAAACCTCAAAATTATGAGGCCTTATCAAAACGATTTCCGGTTTTATATTTGTTACACGGTGCTGGGGGTAAGTATTCTGATTGGCTATTGAACACTAAAGACAAAGAAGCTGTAAAAAAACTAGCAGACAACTTTGGAATGATGGTTGTTTGCCCGGATGGAGGAGTAACCAGTTGGTATTTCGATAGTCCGGTAGACCCTTCCTATCAATACGAAACTTATGTTTCAAAAGAATTGGTCGAATTTATTGATCGGAAATATCGTTCTATTGCAGATAGAAATGGGCGGGCAATAACAGGTTTAAGTATGGGCGGTCATGGAGGTTTATACCTTGCTTTCAGGCACCAGGATGTTTATGGTGCCTGTGGAAGTATGAGCGGAGGAGTCGACATCAGACCTTTTCCTGAAAACTGGAATATTGCAAAAAGGCTTGGCCCTTACAACCAGTTTCCCGATCGCTGGGAAGCCAATACTGTAATTAATTTAACACATCTTTTAATTCCGAATAAACTGGCCATTATATTTGATGTTGGCCGGAACGATTTTTTCTATGATGTTAATGTGGCGCTGCATGATAAATTAACGGCCCGCAATATTCCTCACGATTTTACAATAAGACCAGGAGCTCACAATTTTGAGTATTGGGAGAGTGCCGTTGCTTACCAAATGATGTATTTCAGTAAGTTTTTTAATAAAAACAATAACTAAAAGTTTAACTGGTTTAAAGCTAAAACGCCAATCAGGCCTAAAATAGATACGATACTTTCCATCATGGTCCATGTGCTGAAAGTTTCTTTTAAGGTGAGGTTAAAATATTCCTTAAACATCCAAAAACCGGTATCGTTTACGTGAGAGAACATTAAACTGCCGGCACCAACCGAAAGTACCATTAACTCTGGAGGCGCATTTGGGCCAATTAACGGTAAAACCATTCCGGAAGCGGTAAGTGCAGCTACAGTTGCCGAACCCAGTGTAACCCGAAGTGCTGCGGTAATTAGCCAGGCTAAAATTAATGGTGAAAGACTCAGGTTTGCAGTTAAAGTTTTAACCGTCTCGCCCATGCCACTGTCAATTAAGATTTGTTTAAAGGCACCACCAGCAGCGATAATTAAAATAATCATGGCGATGCTTTTAACACCTTCGGCGCAAGATTCCATTGCTCTCTCAATACTGTTCTGTTGAAGAAATAAAGTAATCAGTACAGAAATTAATAATGCTGCCGTTGGATCTGCAAGGAAAACAAAAAAGGTTTTCCCAACGTAAGGAAAGCTTATGCTGCTTCCAGCGGTTCCGGCAACGATTAAAAAAACCGGGAGCAGTGCAGTAATAAAACTTCTGGCAGCCGAAGGTAAATTTTTTCCTTCTTCGATAACTAAAGTGGATAGGATTGGCTGATCTTTTTTGATGATTAATCGCGGAAAGAGAACACCAGCAACTGCGGCAATTGGCAAGGTTAAAATTAAACCGTAAATAAGCGTTTTGCCGATATCGGCATGAAAAATTCCTGCTAATGCAACCGGACCAGGATGTGGTGGTAAAAAGCCATGTGTTAACGAAAGAGCAGTAGCCATTGGTAAACCTATGTAAAGCTTCGAAAGCCCTGTAGCAGCGGATATTGCGAAAACCAAAGGAATAAGTACTACAAAACCGGCATTGTAAAACAGCGGGATACCCACCATGAGTCCGGTAATTAATACCGCCCATTGGATATTGTTTTTGCCAAAAGCTTTAATTAGAATAAATACAATTCTTTGTGCGGAACCGCTATCCTCAATTAATTTTCCCATCATAGCACCTAGGGCAAGTACCATTACCATGCTGCCCAGCGTACTGCCGACACCGCTGGTAATCGAACTCATTACTTTTGCAGCAGGCATACCCAGGAACAAACCAGTCAAAATAGCAACTGCCAATAAGGCAATCATCGGGTTAATCTTTTTTAAGATCAATACAAAGAGAACCAGAATTCCGAGTAGCAGAATGAGTATTGACATGGTTGTTGGTTTAAGGGAATATCTTTAAGACTTACTTTCTCACAATGATTGTTCTTCCCGTTACGAGATAAAATTCGTAAATTTTATATAAACCGTCGTCATCTATCTCAATGCTTTCCACCAGGCCGGTTTTACTAAAGGTATCGGTTACCATATCGCCAATTTTAACATCCCGGAGTACATCATCAGGCGTTTCACTGTTTAATCTGATCATGTGGTAAATGTATTATTTAAACAATAAATACGGATAGAAAATTTACTTTAACTCCTCTTTATTCACAATTATTTCTAAAAGGCTGTGTAATAATGAAATTGTTAAGTTGATTTCCTTGCCCTTATTTATAATTTCATCATCGATATGAATGTCCGATCCTTTCCAGGTGATGTTTAGTTTTTTGGTTTGAATAGGCTTAATCGGGGAGGTAGTTTTTTTGCCATCAATAATATCCTGAATGTATTTTCCCATTACATTTCGCTTTTCTTCAGGAACAATAACAACATCAAAAAAACCATCACCAGGATCAGCGTTTTCACTAAGTTTTAGGTTTGGCCCTAATCTGGAAATATTCATCACTTCTACCATCAAACAATCTTTTTCAATTATTTGATCATCAATTTCTATCCTACAAGAAATTGCCGGGTACGATTGTGATATTTTCAGTAAGGTATCCAGCGCAAGTTCAAATTCATCCTCAGCCGATTTAATATGATCGGTATTGGTACTCTCTAAAGTTTCTATGAGTTTAGGAAAAAGTCCGAAGCCAATAGCTTCAATAAAGTAAGCTGCTTTTTCTAAACCTAACACCTGACCCACATCAAAATTCCGAAGTTTATACGAATCCCAGGTAGAAATGTTTTTACCAACATCTTCAGTAATTCCCAATGATGTAGCAATATTATTGGCTGTACCGAAAGGAAGCAAAGCAATTGGCCTTTTAAATTTTAGCTTTTTACTTAACAGATTCATAATCGTTTTGCGAATCGTACCATCGCCGCCGGCTATGGCAATAAACTCGGTTTCTGGTACTATATCTTTTAATGATTTACTATTCGAGGCCACATAAGAGCACTTGTAACCGTAGGATTTCATGATCTTTACAATCTCCGTTTTAGAATGTTTCCCTGCTCCAGCGGTTGGATTATGAACCAAACGAACCAATTTATCTGCCTTTTTCATATTGATTGGAACAATATCGCTCTCAATTAGGTTTTAAAGTATAGCACATAATTTTAACTCGTTAATCATGAATATTCTCATCACAAACGACGACGGTATCTATTCTCCGGGGATTGCAGCTTTAGCAAAAATTGCACAGCGCTTCGGCACAGTAAGGATTGTAGCTCCCGATGTAGAACAATCATCAATGGGGCATGCCATTACACACTCGCGGCCCTTATCCATCAAATCATCGCCAATAACATTTGAAAACGTTGATGCTTTTCGTGTAAATGGAACTCCTGCCGATTGTGTTGCCTTGGGCCTGCACATGTTTCCTGATACCAATGTGGTGCTATCGGGAATTAATATGGGGCCAAATTTGGGTAACTCCATGTGGCATTCGGGTACGTTAGCCGCCGCTAAGCAAGCGGTGCTTTTAGGTGTTAAAGGAATTGCCTTAAGTACACCTGTTGGTAAAACGGAACCCGATTTTAGCGCAATTGATCCTTTTGTAGAGCAAACACTTCAAATTCTGTTGCAAAACGATGATTTGAGGCTTTACAATGTAAATTTCCCACCGAAACCGGTAGATATAAAGTGGACCAGGCAATCCGTTAGACTTTATGATGGACAAGTGGTTCCAGGTGAAGACCCGATGGGTAGAAAGCATTTCTGGATCACGGTAAGCCCACTCGAGCCAGCCGATGAAAACACAGATCGTTGGGCTGTGGAGCATGATTTCGTATCCATTACACCTTTACGGTTAGATTTAACCAATGAAAGCGAACTATCGGGTAAACTAGATATTATTGAGGTAAATCACTAAAAACGAAGCATGATTTATAGTTGACTATTGGTCATGCTTTGTCCAGACCAAATCAGCTGTTTGATAACCTAAACCCTGTGCTTTTTTCAAATAAGCTTGTTTGATGTTTTCGGGAATCGTTTTAGTCCGCGATAAAATCCAAAGATAATCCAGGTTATTTCCTACAACTAAAGCATATTGGTAATCTTTATCAATTTCAATTACATTGTAACCTGCATAAAATGGACCGAAGAAGGAAACTTTCAATCTTGCTTCATCGTTTTCGTTTACAAATTTTGCCTTTCCTATACTTTCCTTCCACTCTTTTTTAACGTAGTTGTAGCCTTTATTGTCAACTTTGATCGTTCCATCATCATTAAGCGAATAGGTTGCCGTTACATTATTTAAATCTTTTTCAAACTTAAAATCCATTCTGGCAATTTCATACCAGGTTCCTAAATATTTATCTTTTTGAAAAGGTTTAACGGCCTTAGCGCCTTGCGGAATAGAAACACTGCAACTTGCATAACTAATAATGATCACGCCTAAAGTGGCTAGTAATATTGCATTTCTTAGCTTAGTGTTCATGTGTATCTTTTTAGATTAATTGAACATCTGTTTAGCAAAAAGGTTTTTTGATAGACCGATATTTAACATAATGATAACCTAACGCTGAACTAAATCAAAGTGTTAAATTTCGATTCGATATGGTTTTTGGCTTGTTTTTGGAATTCTTCGGGGGTTTGGTTGGTTTGTTTTTTGAAAAATCTACTAAAATAAGGCCTGTCAGAAAAACCGAGATCATAAGATATTTCTTTAATGGTAAGTTCGCTATGGATGATTTTCCTTTTCGCTTCCAAAATAATACGGTCATGAATAATTTGCATGCCTGTTTTGTTCAGCTTATCTTTTAAAATTTGATTTAAGCGCTTCGAACTGATTCCAATTTTACCAGCGTAAAAATCTGTGTTTCTAATTTGTTGATAATTGCTCTCCAGCAACATCAAAAATTCGTAAACTCTTTTCTGGTTGATATCCTGGCTGGTAAAATCGTGCTCTTTGACTTGTATTAATTTTAAAATAAAAACTTTAAGTAATGCTTTTATAATAATTAAGTTATTTTCTGGTTTGTGATATTCATTTTCTATCAGGCTATAAATCGAACCTAACTCCTTCGCGGTTTCTTTATCAAGCCTTAGACAGGAAAATTCTCCCTGAACATTGAATATTTTAAACAGATCTAACAAAAATTCTTTATCCTCTCCCTCAAGCACAGTTCGTTTGAAAGATATCAATTCGCCAGTCTTCCCTGCTTTGTTAAGTTGATGAACTCGATAGGGTGGGATAAGATAAATCCAGTCGCCCTTGCTATCAATTTCCGAGTGGGGCGATAAGGCATGTAAGGCATTCTCATTCTTCAACCATACGATTTCGAAAAATTCTTTGCGGTTTGGATCGTTGAGGTAGCTCGGTGGGCAGTTATTTAAATTTCTGATGTAAATAACTGATTTTTCAAGATTGAAATCGCTTGCTGTGTTCATTATCACAAAGTTAAATACTTAATTTCTTTACAGTTGGATAATAAGGAACATATGGAGGACTATTCGGAAACTTAACAAGTATCATTAGCTATTTATGACTTTTAAAGGATGGAATTTCCTTATTGTACCATAATAGTGGCTGATAGTATAACCAAATACGCAGCTGTCAAATCTACCTTTGGGCAACGAATTAGTCATTGGCAATGGAAGTTAATATATTAATGGAAGAGATGGAAAAAGATATAACGGTATTGGATGCGGTTGATAATCAGCAGCTGGTATGGAGTTTACAAACCAATTTGAACCAGATTATAGAAGAGAATTTAAATCTAGCTAAACGGCTGGAGCTTGAGCAAATCATCCCTTTTATTTATCAGATTCAACAGGCCAATCATATCTTCATTACTGCGGCTGGTCGTTCAGGTTTTGCAATGCGAGCAGCAGCCATGCGCCTGATGCACTTGGGTTTTAGCGTTTATTATGTTGGAGATACCACTACGCCCGCCATCAAAAAAGGCGATTTATTAATAGCTGCGTCAGGATCGGGCACCACTGAAACGATTGTCAGATCAGCAGAAAAATCGATTGAAGCAGGGGCGAAGCTGGTGGCCATAACTACAAACTCAACATCGAAATTGGCCGAGCTGGCCACTCATGCTGTAATTGTTCCTGCAGCAGAAAAGCAGGATCATAGCAAGAAAATTTCAAATCAGTATGCCGGTAGCCTCTTCGAGCAATTTCTTTTATTGCTTAATGATGCCATTTTTCAATCTCTATGGAAATTAAGCAATAAGCCTGCAGAAGTACTTTGGAAGAACCATTCTAATTTAGAGTAAAATCATATTTATCATTTATAAAACAAATCATGGCAAAATTACAAGTAGCAATCGATTTATTAACAACAGAAGAGGCATTGGCTTTGGCAGCGAAAGTTGCACCATATGTCGACATTATAGAATTGGGTACACCTTTGATCAAAAATATTGGATCAAGCGTAATCACTGCGATGAAAAATGCCCATCCAGATAAATTGGTTTTTGCGGATCTGAAAACTGCTGATGCAGGAGAACTGGAAGCTGATATTGCTTTCAAAGCTGGAGCTGATTTAGTAACCGTAATGGGCGCAGCTGGAAATGCAACTATTATAGGGGCAGTAAAAGCTGCAAAAGCACATGGGAAAGGTGTTGTTGTAGATACCATTGGCTATCCTGATAGAGTTAAAAGAGCACAGGAAGTGACGGAACTGGGCGTTGAATTTGTAGAACTACATGCTGGTTTAGATGAGCAGTGGACAGCCGGTTATTCTATTCAGGTTCTAATAGATGAGGCTGCAAGAGTGGGTGTTCCAGTTTCAATAGCTGGTGGCGTAAACATTGAAAACGTAACAGCAGTAGTTAAAGCTGGCGTAAAAGTGGTGGTTGCAGGTGCTGCTATCTATGGGGCTGAAGATCCTGCAGCTGCAGCAAAAGCACTTCGTGAAGCAATTGATGCTGCTTAAATTCATACAGTTAATCGTACTTAATTTAGAGGTTGGCAACAGACCAACCTCGTTTTGTATATTTGCATATCACTTAACGGTTTAGATATGCTGTTTTTCCTCGTACCTTTTTATTTTACTCTGTTTATTGGATGGTTAATCTATGCTGGGTTGATTAAAAAAAACTTGAAAAAACATATGCAAGTCGTATATGTCGGTAGTGTCTTCAGTATTATCTGGATAATTGTATTTGCAATATCCTTGTATCTATAAGTTCCTTTGATTAACCTTCTGTTCTTAATATCTTAAGCGGTGGTTGATTTAAAATACTTCTTGTGCTTAACACACCAGTAATTACCACAATAAAAACAACTGATCCGAAAAGGCCTAATGTTGCCCAAAAGGGAGGAATGAAAATAGCCTCGAAGCTGAATTTAGCTAAAACCCAACTTCCGCCGATAGCCAAAATTAAACCAGCCCCCGCTGCAAAGGCTCCTAAGAAGAAATATTCAATAGCATTAATGGCTAAAATCTGCTTTCTGCTTGCACCAAGTGTTCTTAATAAAATACTTTCTTTTAATCTTTGATTTTTGCTTGTAAGAACTGCTGATACCAAAACAATCCAGCCAGTTACCATGCTAAAACCTGCCATAAACTGAATAACGAATCCAATTTTATCAAGGATTTCATCCAGCAATTTTAAAATCAGATCCAAATCAATAACTGATACATTCGGGAAGTTTTTAACCACTTCACCCTGAAATTTAGCCGATAGTTCACTTGTAGGTACGCGGGTCATGAGTACATGAAACTGTGGCGCTTCTTCTAATACCCCAGCAGGGAAAACAACCCTGAAATTGGTTTGCATCCTACTCCAATTTACCTCCCTTAAACTTCCAACAACCGTCGGAATCATCATGCCTTGTACGTTGAAGAGAATCTTATCATCTAAGCCCACGTTAATTTGATCAGCGTATCGCTGATCCAGAGAAATATAAATGGTTTCTTTAGGCTTTACTTTACCAATCCAGTTGCCCTTAACAATTTTCTCAGCTGCGGTTAAACTGTCTTGATAAGTCGCCCTGATTTCATTCCTGTACGCCCTTCGATTATTGGTATCTGCACTGGCTTTTTTTCCGTTGATATCTTCAATCCGCATCGTAACCACGGGTACTTCATTCATCAATGGCAATTTAAAGGCTTGAGTTAAGCTATCGATTCTCTTTTTTTGTGTTTTCTGGATATCGAACATCACCATGTTAGGTTGATTACTGCCAGATGAAAGCGTAACCCGACTTATTAAAATTCCCTGAACAAAAAACAATGTGCCGATAAAAGCAGTGGATAAGCCAATAGAAACAGTAAGCATTAAGGTTTGGTTATTAGGCCGGTATAAATTGGCAAAGCCTTGGCGCCATAAGTAATTCGATGATTTTGGAATTAGCGTTTTTACCAAAAACATTAATAACCTGGAAAGGATAATCAGCAAAATAAAGGCAACGCCAATGCTTACCGTAAAAGCCAAAGTTTGTACCCAGGTTTTCATTTGCAAATGGGTAAAACCGACCACAAATGCAGCCATTAACAAATAAACCAACCAGGTTAAAAAATCGCTTTTGCTACGTGTTTTTTCGAAAGATAAACGGATAGCATTGAGCGGGGATATTTTCCTGACTGATAGGAGTGAAGGCAAAGCAAACAACACCGAAATAATTAAGCCAAGCAGTAGACCTTGACCAACCGCCGGCCAGGAGATCTGCATAGTAATTTCAACGGGTAGAAAATCTTTTAGTACTAATGGTAATAAAAACTGAATGCCCGTACCTAGGATAACACCAATGGTAGCCGCAATTAAGCCAATAAAAAATATTTGGATAAGATAAATGAAAAATGCGTGTCGCGATTTTAGCCCCAAACAGCGCAAAGTGGCAATGGCGCTCAGTTTTTCCTGAATGTATACATGAATGGCACTTCCCACACCTACGCAACCTAATAGCAGTGCAATAAAGCCCGAAAGCGCAAGGAAGCGATTTACATCCTTAAAAGATCGGCCGGTTTGTTCTTTCCGAGATTCAACTGTATCGGCATCAAAAGCTTCCTTCTCGAGTTTTACCTCATTTTTTTTTACCCATTCATCCACACCCGATGGATCATCGTAACGGAAATAAAACTTATTATTAATTCTACTTCCCGTTTTTATCAAATTGGTTTTCTCTAAATATTTTAACGGAAGATAAACAATTGGCGCTACGCTTGCCGCAATTCCATTTTGCCCAGGCGCTTTAATTAATGATCCTAATATTTTAAATTTTAAATCGCCAATTTGAACAGAATCGCCAACTTTGGTGTTGAACTGCAGCATCAAAGTTTGATCTACTAAAGCCGTTCTGTCTTCTTGAAAGTGTTTTGCCGCACTCGCTGGCTGGGTTTCAATTGATCCATAATAGGGATAATTCCCTTCTAAGGCTTTCATTTGAACCAATCTGCTGCCACCGCCGTTTTCAAAATAGATCATCGAAGCAAAGGTCTTTTCCTGCGATTTTTCATCGCCTAAACTATCGATAACCTTCTGCATCGCCTTACTTACTCCTTTTCTACTGTCGAGCACTAAATCGGCACCAGTTAGTTCTTTGGCCTGGGCGTCAATATCGCGTTGCAAATTATCCTTGAAAGAATACACCGCAACCAAAGCAGCAATCCCTAAAACAATGGAGGAGATAAAAAGTAAAAGCCTTGATCGGTTCTTTCGGCTATCTCGCCAGGCCATTTTGAAAAGCCATGAAAAACTGATGTTTTGTTTGGGGATATGATTAGGCATAAGTTGAGTTTTCATCTGAAATAATTACTCCACCTTTAATTTTTATGGTTCTGCTGGTTCGGGCGGCAAGTTCTAAATCGTGGGTTACAATTACCAAGGTTGTACCGAAATCTTTATTCAGATCAAAAAGCAATTTAATTACCTTTTCGCTGGTTTCTGCATCGAGGTTGCCGGTAGGTTCATCAGCAAAAAGAATTGCAGGTTTATTAGAAAAAGCCCTGGCCAGCGATACACGTTGCTGTTCTCCACCCGATAATTGAATAGGATAGTGGTGCGAACGATCGGCCAAACCTACTTTTTCAAGCAGTTCCATCGCTTGAACTTTAATATTTTTAGCACCTCTCAATTCCATAGGCACCATTACATTTTCCAATGCAGTTAATGTTGGCAAAAGCTGGAAATTTTGGAAAATAAAACCTACATATTGGTTTCGAACGGCAGCTCGTTCATCTTCATTTAGCTTTTCGAGCGCTATACCATTTAGTTCAACGGTTCCGCTACTCGCCCGGTCTAGTCCGGCACATAAACCTAAAAGTGTAGTCTTGCCGCTTCCGGAAGGTCCAGTAATGGCAACTGTAGAACCAGCCTCGATAGAAAAGTTAATCTGATCTAAAACAGTAAGGTCTCTCCCAGCGTTTTTATAAATTTTACTTACTTTCCGAATGTTTAAAATATTTTCCAAATTTTTGAATTAAAGTTTTGTACCTATGCTTTACCAAACATAACCCCGGCATTGCCTGTTAAGATAATGGTTTTTACTTAGAGAAAAAATTAGATATGATGTTACGAAAACGCTTTATTGGTTTATTTGTTTTGGCTATCCTATTCGCTTCCTGCGGAAATAATAACCGTACCGGAAATGAAGAAAAAACTTTAGATTCGGCTGACCAAAAGCAAGCAGCAAGCGCCAGTCAAAAGAAAACCATCCTTTTTTTCGGCACCAGTTTAACTGCTGGATATGGTCTTGATCCAACAGAAGCTTTTCCTGCATTAATTCAGAATAAAATCGACTCTTTGAATTTACCTTACACCGTAATTAATGGCGGGTTGAGTGGAGAAACATCTGCAGGCGGAAAAGGTAGGATAGATTGGTTGTTGAAACAGCCCATTGATATATTTGTGTTGGAATTGGGTGCCAATGATGGTTTAAGAGGGTTGCCTGTAAAACAAACCACTAAAAATCTTCAGGATATTATTGATGCCGTTAAAGCGAAATATCCAAATGTTAAAATGGTGTTAGCCGGTATGCAAATGCCACCAAGTATGGGCGCCAGATACGCAAATGATTTCAAAAATATATTTCCCGATTTAGCCAGGAAAAATAATATGGCGCTCATTCCTTTTTTGTTAGATAAAGTGGGTGGAATCCCAAAATTAAATCAGGAGGACGGAATTCACCCAACGGCAGAAGGAGACAAGATTTTAGCTGAAAACGTTTGGGTGGTGTTGAAACCACTTTTGTAGTGAAAACCCAGATGTCAACATTGTTAATCTGAAACAGTTCCAGTTTTAACTTCGCCAAATCTTTGATACTTGGCAAATATCACCCCTTTTTTGCTGGTAACACTTTCTATTAATTGAAATGAAGTAGCACTTGCTTCATCATTAAAGAGTCGTTTACCTTTACCTAATATTACCGGATGGATCATCAAAATAAATTCATCAACCAAGTTGTGCGCTAACAATAATTGAACAAGTTTACTGCTCCCCCAAACCTTTATATCGCCACCATTAGTGTTTTTAAGCTGTTTAATATCTTCCAGATTGGTAAGGAAACTGGTGTTTTTCCAAGTGGATTGTTTTAAGGTTGATGACAAAACATATTTGTTTACCTCATTAATTCCTGGCCAACCTTGTTCTCGCTCCGGCCAATAGCCAGCAAAAATATCAAAGGTTTTTCGGCCCAAAAGAATATCAGACGCTTCCATATTCTTTTGCATTTCTTTGCCAGAGATCTCGTCGTTGAACGGGGCAACCCAGCCTCCATATTTAAATTTTCCAGCATTATCTTCATCAGGACCGCCTGGTGCCTGCATTACTCCATCTAACGAAATCATCGATAAAATAATAATTTTTCTCATCATCATGTTTTTAGAACACTGTTATTGACAAATTTTAGTCAAAATTTTTAGCAATAAAAAATCTATTTTCAGTTTTTAACAGGAAACCAGCTCCTAAAACCCTTCACTAATTATAATTAATTTAAATAAATGGAAGTGACTTGCATTATTTAGAATGATTCTTGTTAACTTAGCCGAAATTCTTTTGCACTGCAGAGCGCTATCGAATTTGTTAATCAAAACTATTAAGCTTAGAAATGAAAAAAATCCTAATTGCTGTTCTTGCAATGGCATCGTTTACTGCACAGGCTCAGAAAAATACTTTTTTTGATCAGTCTTTTTGGAAAGGAAATACAGACTTAGCAACAATTAAGGCAGAAATTGCAAAAGGCAGTAACCCTTCACAATTAAACCCAATGTCGTTTGATGCTACTGTGTTGGCTATTAACAATAATGCGCCAACGGAAACGATTTTATACCTTTTATCGCAACCTGGTAATGATGTGAATAAAATTACTCACGATAGCAGAACTTATCTGTTCTGGGCAGCATCTAGAGGAAATGTGGCAGTGATGGAACACCTGTTAAAAAATGGTGCTAAAGTTAATCTTCAGGATAGTCACGGGGCAACACCCTTAACCTTTGCAGCAGGCGGCGGCCAGGCTGATACTAAAGTTTACGATCTTTTAATTGCAAACGGTGCTGATGTAAAAACTAATTTGAATCATGATGGTGCAAATGCTTTATTAATCGGAATCGCCAATGATAAAAACTTTGCTTTAACGGATTATTTTGTAGGCAAAGGATTAAGCTTAAACAGTACCGATGCTGCTGGCAACACCGCTTTTAACTATGTGGCAAGAAGCGGTAACATCGAGTTGATGAACAAATTGATTGCAAAAGGCGTAAAATATAACGACAATGCGTTTATTATGGCTGCACAGGGTGGAAGAGGAAGTTCAAACGGTATAGCCGTTTTTCAATATTTGGAAAGCCTTAAATTAAAGCCAACTGTTATCGGAAGCAATGGAGAAAATGCTTTATCGTATGTAGCCCGTAAACCGAAGCAAGAAGAAGTAATCAACTATTTCCTATCAAAAGGAGTGGATGTGAATGCAGCAGATAAAGAGGGAAATACTGCTTTTATGGCAGCAGCCGGAGGGAATAGAGATTTAGCTACCTTGGAATTATTAGCCAAAAATGTAAAAAACATTAATCAGGTAAATGTGAAAGGTATATCTGCATTGGCAATGGCAGTTCGTGGTAATTCTGCAGAGGCGGTAAGCTTTCTGTTGAGCAAAGGTGCTGATGTTAACGGTGCCGATAAAGATGGAAATAACCTGGCTTATTATCTTTTTCAATCTTATGGACCTCGTGGTATGGAAGACTTTAATGCTAAACTAAAAGTGTTAACTGATAAAGGTCTTAATCTTGCCGCAGTGCAGCCAAATGGCAATACTTTGTATCATTTAGCGGTTGCGAAAAACGATTTGGCTTTAGCAAAACTGGTTGCCGATTACAAAGTAGATGTAAACCTAAAAAATAAAGAGGGTTACACTGCTTTACACAAAGCAGCAATGACAGCTAAAGATACCGAGCTTTTGAAATATTTAATTTCTGTAGGTGCGAAAAAAGATGTAGCAACAGAGTTTAAAGAAACCCCATACGATTTAGCCACCGAAAACGAATTTTTAACTAAAAATAAAGTATCAATCGACTTTTTGAAATAATAAAATGAATAACATATATAAACTGTGCCTCGCTTTTGCTTTAATTCTATTCTTACCTAAATTATCAACGGCACAAAAAACTACAAAATATAAGTGTATGGTTCAAATGACCAACTACACAGGTGAAGGTGCTTACATCGCGGTATCGCTAATCGATGCAAAGGGCGCTTATGAAAAAACACTTTATGTGATGGGATCAGATAAGAAATGGTATCCTGATTTAAAAGAATGGCATAAAGCTTATAAAAGTAAGCCAACAAATATCAGTGCTGTTACCGGCGCATCAGTAACGGGTGGAGATAGAAGTGTAACTACTTTTGATATTGAAACCGCAAAAATCAACAAAGGTTACAAGTTGCGTTTCGAAACTGCTGTTGAAGACAATAAATACTATGTTAAAGATGCTGAAATTCCTTTAACTACTGAAGGTTTGGCCGCTAAAACTGAAGGAACGGGTTACATTAGGTACGTGCGCCTAAGCCCTAACTAAAAGCTTATTCAATGACAATTTCTTTATGGAGATACAGCCACCTTGCTTTAGCTGTATCTTCTTTTCTTTTTATTGCACTTGCATCCGTTACAGGTATCATCCTATCATTTAAGCCTGTTGCTGAAAAGATTCAGCCTTATAAATCAAAAGATTTCAATCGGCTTAATGTTGCACAGCTCATCCCGACATTGCAAAAATCCTATACGGATATTGCTGACGTAACCATTGATGCCAATCAATTTGTAAAAGTAAATGGAACAGACTCGAATGAGGAGTCTGGGAACTTTTATGTCGATCCTGAAACTGGCAAGTCATTTGGTAAAGTAGCCAAAGAGAATGAATTTTTTAGGTGGACCACTACTTTACATAGGTCGTTATTTCTGCATGAACTCGGGAGGCTTTTTGTTGGGATTACTGCCTTTCTGTTATTTCTTATTGCAACATCTGGTACAGTTTTGATTATTCAGCGCCAACGCAGCCTAAAGAAATTTTTCGGAAAGATTGTTAAAGATGGCTTTGCACAATATTATCACGTTGTTTTGGGGCGTTTGCTGTTAATTCCTATCATCATCATTTCACTATCTGGTACCTATCTCTCGTTACAACGATTCGGGATTATTAAGGAGGAAAAAATAACGCACAAAATTGATTTCGATGCTTTGAAAACCGCTCCTGCAAAATCGATTAGCGATTTTGAGGTTTTCAAAAATATCCCATTAAGCGATTTACAATCAATCGAATTTCCCTTCTCAGAAGATGTAGAAGATTATTTTACGCTTAAACTTACCGACAGGGAAATTACCGTGAATCAGGTTACGGGAGATATTATTACCCAACAACCTTACTCCAGAGCCACCATTTTTAATAGCCTCAGTATGGATTTACATACTGGTAGGGGAAGTGCCATCTGGGCGATTGTTTTAGCTATTGCCTCGGCAAATATCCTGTTCTTTATTTATTCGGGTTTTGTAATTTGGTGGAAACGCAGCCGTAACGGTATCAAAAATAAATACAAGTTCGATCAGGCAGAATATATTTTACTGGTTGGCTCTGAAAACGGAAGTACCTTTCGTTTTGCCAATGCCATTCAACAGCAGCTGTTAAAGAATGGGAAAAGGGCCTTCATGGCCGAGCTTAATGACTACAAAGTTTATCCAAAGGCCGAGCACATTTTAATTTTTGCGGCAACTTACGGTCAGGGAGATGCGCCGACAAATGCTTCGAAGTTTAAATCGCTCCTCCAAAAGCATAAACAATTATCAACTGTCGATTTTTCGGTAGTTGCCTTTGGTTCTCACGCCTACCCCGATTTTTGCAAGTTTGGCTACGAAGTAAACAATGCTTTGTCTCATGAAGCTTGGGCAAAACCATCGCTCGAAATCCATACCGTAAACGATCGATCTCCAGAGGATTTTATCCGATGGGCAACCTTATGGGCACAGACTTCTCATATCGAGCTGAGTGCTCTTGATAAATTGCTTGTCCTAAAACCTGTGAAAACCCAGGAGTTTCAAGTAGTAGATAAAACAGTTTCAAGCCATGAGGATACTTCATTCATTATCCGCTTAAAGCCTCTAAAAAAATTAAAATTCACTTCGGGTGATTTATTAGCTGTTTATCCGGCAAACGATCATCGAGAACGTTTATATTCCATTGGTAAAATGGATAAAGATGTTCAGTTAAGCGTAAAACTCCATCACGGTGGCTTAGGTTCGGGTTTTTTACATGATCTTAAAATCGATGAGAAATTTAGGGCCGCGGTTGTTAAAAATGCACATTTTCACTTTCCTGCAAAGGCAAAAACGGTAATCATGGTTTCAAACGGAACGGGTATAGCGCCGTTTTTAGGTATGATAGATCAGCACGGTAAAGTGCAGAATATTCATTTATACTGTGGTTTTAGAAATAAAGCATCGTTTACACTTTACGAAAATGCGATCAATAAAGAAGCCAATCTGCTCACATCGCTCCGCGTAGCCTATTCGAGAGAAGGAGAGAAACAATATGTTAAAGATCTTCTTTTAAAAGACCAGTCTTTTGTTTGTCAAACATTAAAAGATAATGGAGTGATTATGCTTTGCGGTTCTTTAAGTATGCAAAAAGATGTGATCGAGTTATTGGATCGATTATGTCAGCAAAACCAGCAAAAAAGTATCAGTTACTATCAATCGAGAGGTCAGATTTTAATGGATTGTTATTAGCCTGAAGTTCAATTAATATTTCTAGAAAGCATTGGTTTAGGCACCGTTTCCGTCGTTGCGAGGCACAGCTTGTCCCGACCGTTCAGGACAAGCAATCTATTTAGGTAAGAAAGATTGCTCCACTCGCAAAAGTCCGGGTTCGCAATGGCATATTGGGATATGTGGAGTGGGTTTTGGCGGAGGGTTTTTTGGTATACGCTATAGCCGCCCAAAGCTCCCTCTCTTCAAGGAGAGGGCGGGGGTGAGGTAAAATAAAGGCAGTAGTTGGGCAAATATTGTAGCCTCCCTCTCCAGAAGACAAGGTTTTAACATTCAGAATTGTGGTAGGATTTACGGCGTAAACGGTAAGATTGCCGTAGTCGTGAAAGCCTCCTTCGCAATGACGATAGTTCTTGTAGAATGCGCACAGCTTGTCCCGACCGTTCGGGACAAGCAATCTATTTAGGTAAGAAAGATTGCTCCACTCGCAAAAGTCCCGGTTCGCAATGGCGTATTGGGATATGTGGAGTGGGTTTTGGCGGAGGGTTTTTTGGTATACGCTATAGCCCCCCAAAGCTCTCTCTCTTCAAGGAGAGGGCGGGGGTGAGGTAAAATAAAGGCAGTAGTTGGGCAAATATTGTAGCCTCCCTCTCCAGAAGACAAGGTTTTAACATTCAGTGGATTAAACGCTTTTAGTAGTTGGGCAAATATTGTAGCCTCCCTCTCCAGAAGACAAGGTTTTAACATTCAGTGGATTAAACGCTTTTAGCTGCCTCTGTTCTTATTTTGCCCTAAGCAAATTGTGGTAGGATTTACGGCGYAAACGGTAAGATTGCCGCAGTCGTGAAAGCCCCCTTCGCAATGCCGATGGTTCTTGTAGAATGCGCACAGCTAGTATGAAAGCATTTTAATTTTTAACGCCTCTGTCTGTATTCTCACAGGCCGAATAGCTAACAAATCAGTAATGGTCTGTGGAAACACAGACCACGGGAGAAAATTCATCAATATTGGTTAATGAAATAAATTAACCCTCAGCTGGTCTCCGAAAAAATGCGGAAAACCTGGTTATACTTCCAGATTCCTATATTCCCTCCTTCCACTTCTTAAGCAATTTCTCACTAATATTTTCGGAATGATAAACCTTTCCATCATCACCAAACATTATACAACTGTAACTCGGATACGCTTTGATCAGTTCGAGTGCTTTATCTTTCCCCAAAACCATCATCGAGGTACTAAAACCATTGGCAAGTTCTGCTTCGGGTCCAAATACGGTTACGCTCGTTAAACCTGTAGCTGGGTAGCCTGTAACGGGGTTAATGATATGAGAATAGCGTTCTCCATTGAACACCACAAATTTTTCATAGCTTCCCGAGGTGACAACGGCAGCACTTTTAAGCGGAACTACCGCAAAAAGGCTGTCTTTATTAAATGGATTGGTAATTCCTATTACCCAATGTTTTGATTTAGGTGGTTTCCCCCAGGTACTCATGTCGCCAGATCCATTTACAATGCCTGCCTTTATCCCTTTCGCAAGCATCATATTTCTACATCGATCTGCAGCATAGCCTTCACCTAATGCCCCAAAACCAATTTTCATTCCCTTAAACCTTAAAAAAATCGTTGAATTTAAACCATCAAGAATAATGTTTTCATAACCTACTTTTTCGACGGATTTTTTTACAGTTTCATCATCAGGCATGGCTGTCATCGATCCATCAAATTTCCAAATCCTATCCATGGCTGCAAAACTAATATCAAATGCACCATTTGTTATTTTCGAAAGGTCAATTGCCCTTTTGGTAAGATCAAAAACTTCCTTGTCAACTTTTACAGGTTTAATTCCCGCATTTCTATTTACTTCCGAAATTTGTGTTTCTGGTTTCCAGTCTGAAATTAAGTATTCAATGCGGATGATTTCTGCGATCACACTATCAATATTTTGTGTGGCAGTTAGGGCATCTTTAGCTACAATAGTAATTTCGAACTTACTGCCCATCAACAAGGTGGTACGTTTCTTTAATACTTGTGCTGATGCTGAAAACTGGAAGAGTGCCAAAAAAATGATAAAGCTGCTTTTCAATGATATGATATTTAAGTAGTAAAGAGTGACTGAAATTTAGAAAGCTATAATAGCTGATCTGAACTATTATTTTGCTATGAATTGATAAAAAGGGACAAACTCACGATGCCAAAACCATTCAGTGTGCTTTCCATCTTCTTTCTCCAAAAAAACAATGTTTTTACTCTTTTCTTTAGAGTTCAAAATATCATACATCTTTTTCGTGTTCTGAACCATCGTAGATCCTTCCTTATCGCCGGCAACAAAAAATATTTTGCTGTGTTTCAAGCCATTTAATTTAGTAGTCACATCAGTATAAATTTGCGGCGCCAACCAAAACGCCGGACTAAAAACGCCAGCCGAGCCAAATGTTTTTGGATGCTGTGCAATGGCGTACAGGGAAATTAAGCCACCCATTGAGCTGCCGGCTATCGAGGTGTTTTCAAAATCTTTCAATGTTCTGTAGTTCGAGTCGATGTGAGGCTTTAATGTTTCCACTAAAAAGGAAACATATGCTTGTCCTTCGCCTTTGCCGTATTGACTGTCGTAAGGATTATATTCTTTTAGCCTATCATTGCCACCATGATCTATTCCTACAACGATCATTTCTTTTGATCCTTCACGAATTAGGCTGTCCATTATCGAATCAACGGCCCATTCATCGGCTCTCGGCGGATTGGCATGAAATAAATTCTGACCGTCCTGCATATAAATAACGGGATAACGCTTGTTAGACTTTGAATAACCTTTAGGTAAATAGATCCAAATCTGACGATGCTTATTCAACTGTGGCATATAAAAAGCAGAATCGACAAGATGAACATGGTCGCCGAAATGATATTTTTCTTTAACCTGCTTAAAATTATCCGACCAATTTGCAATCTCTATATCCATTACAGTATCAACATTCATATTTAAAATTCTGTTTGCTACTGATGTGCCATTTTTTTGGCATTCAGTTTTATCCCAGCTTCCTCGGGTAATTTTAAACTCATGATTTCCTTTTGGCAAATTTAACTCGATTACATAAGTAAGGCTATCTTTTTGCTTTAACATGAAAGCTTCACTACTTGGGTTCCAATCGTTAAAACTGCCAGCAATGAACAGCGTATCTTGTGTTTTTTTAAGAACACTAACATTTAGCAATACCTTAACCTGTGCAATTGAAATGACCGGTAAAAGCAAAATAATGATGAATAGCCTTCCAGTCATAATAAATTTGGTGGTGTAATTAATTGATATCTCAAATTTAAAGGTTGGCGAAAACGAAGTTTAACCTGGCCAATTCAGTTTTAACTTGATTCATACCTATTAAACCACCCGACATGCCGCTAGTTTGCTGGAAAAGATTGACCACTAATTCATTTTTCTCTGCAGGTGTCATGGTCACGCTGAATTTAAAATATTTTACAAACGCTCCCAGCAAAATGCGTTGTATCCTGCTGCCTTTCTCTAAAATTAAATTCCCAAAACCTTGATCTTGTACTTTATATCCTTGTTGTTCTAAATGGTAAACAATTGTTTTAGTCATTTCCTCAACAGATACATTTCCGTACAAATTTGAGATTAACCCATCTACGGTTTGGAGGTTTTTGATAAAATAGGGCATAATTATTTTAGTTGGTTTAAAACATTAAATAGTTTTTTGTTAATTCCGCTTCCACTATAATTGTTGATGTTGATCACAATTACATATCTATTACCTGTAGTGTCGGTATGATAGCCTGCAAAAGCAGAAACATCATTTATCGTTCCACTTTTTATTTTCATGCCATTGTATTCTGGTAAACCTTTATAAAAATCGGCAAACCAGCTTTCTTTTTGAATTTGAAATAGAATGTTGGCCATTGCTGAGGTAGTTACTCTATCGCCAGGAGAAAGTCCGCTACCATCGATGATGTTCAAAGCTGTTTTATCGATTCCTTTTGCTGCCCAATAATTAATTTCTGTTTCTGCACCTTTGGCGGTTGTTGCTGGCTTTCCTGATTTTACGGCAATTGTTTTCAGCAAAGTTTCACCGTATAAATTGATGCTTTTCTTTAAAAACCAATAACTGATTTCACTTAACGTTGGTGAACTAATGGTGCTTATTTTTTGGCTTAGAGATGAAATAGGCTGATTATTTAAAGCAAGGAGCCTTGCTGTTGTAGCTTCCAACTTTGTCGAAATTCCCAATTTCTTCAAGGTGTCCTGCAACCGATAAGCACAATCAAAGGCAGGATCAGGGGTGGCAACAGAGATACCGGATTTGCCAATTCCCATTCCCCAACTACCACGTAAATAAGCTACATTACTGTATGGCGGCAGAAAGGCATAACTTCGATCACCAGTTCCGGAAGCACCGGTTTTCAACTCATTTACCAACTTAATATAGGGCGTTTCAGGTACAGCTTTTATAACTTTAACTTCATCAGCTGTGCTAGCGCCCGGACGTAAATGAATGTCGAACTGATTTTCTCTCCAAGCTAAACCTGAAGTGCCTGCGCCGTAATAGTTTCCTATATCTTGCCAAACCCAACCTTCTGGCGTAGTTTGTGTTCCAAAAATGCTATCGTCACCAATAATCGAACCTTCAATTTTTTTAATTCCTGCAGCTTTTATAGCCGCAACCCATTGAGTTAAAACTGCATTTTCTTTATTTGGATAACGCCAGGAGCCAAGCGTGGGATCGCCACTTCCTATAATCACAAGATTTCCTTTTAAAATACCATCACTTGTGATGTTTCCAGTGTAAGCCAAGGTAGTTTGAAATTGGAAGTCTTTGCCTAAAATACTAAAAGCGGTGGCTGCGGTAATTGTTTTCAATGTTGATGCAGTAGCCAAACCAATTTGTTCATTCTTTGCAAACAGTGTTTTGCCGCTATTAGCATCTAACACACAAAGTGATAAGAGGGCATGTTTCGCCTGCTCATCTGCCAATAAATTATTGAAAGCTTTTTCGAGGTTTTGAATTTTGTTTTGGGCATTAACAAAATGGCCAACGAGCACAAATACGAAAAGAAGGGATATTTTAAAACGCATAAACTAGCTATTGAAGAGGAACAAATATAAAGTTATTTGAAAGCCTAAGCCAATAATTATAGTACCAAACTATTTTATTTGAAAAGCAAAACCTGTAGTACTTGGGTTTGCTTCGGACCCGTTGTGCACTGTAGTCCTCATAAAAAATTCGGAGCTGCCGTTTCCACCGGGTTTATTTTACGCAGTTAGGATTACTATCCACGCCACCTCAACCTGATCAAAGCGAGATGCCGATTTTTATCGGCAGAAGCGGGAGCAGGACAAGTGTAAGTTTAAAGCTACCGAAACTGCTTGCCAAAATAAAGGTTAATTTGTTATGCTATCCATTAAAAAGCTTATTGCGCTTAATTTTTTTTCCTTGGCGCAATTTAACCGCATGGTAAATTGTAGGAACATCATTTGTCCACTTTTTTAAGGTGAACACTATTGCAGCGATTTCCATCCGTGTAACTACTCCAAGCCACAAACAAAGCTCAAATAACACCACAGATTGGCAATGAACCATAATTTCGATGAGTGTTGCGAATAGCGATAAAGTCCAGATTTTGGCACCGATGGAATGCGTAGCAACCTCTTTTTTAAATTTCAGATAGCTAATTAGATAAATCATTACCTCGGCACCGATTAAAATGGCCAGCTTAACAGCGTTGGTTTTGAAAAAATCTGGACATTGGATATAGGTCGCTACAGCAACAGAAATAAAGAAAATTTGATCGATGCCCGAGTCCAATCGCCGCAGTTTTTCTGAAGAAATATTCAGTTTTCTGGCAATGATACCGTCAAAAACATCAGTTAGCAAGCCTATGGTTAAAAGAGAAATGGCGAAAAAAGAATAATGATTTACCTGAAAAACACTAAGCAAAATAATGATAAAGCCGATAGCTAATCTGGAATATATTAATGCTATCGGAATGTTTTTCATGAGTGAAAAGCGCATAAAAAAGCCTCCGTTTTGGTCGGAGGCTTTAAGCTATAGTTAAACTAATTCTTTCTGAATCAGATATTCTGCAATTTGAACTGCGTTGGTTGCAGCACCTTTGCGCAAATTATCTGCAACAATCCAAAGGTTTAAAGCTTTCGGCGCTGATTCATCTCTACGAATACGACCAACAAAAACCTCATCTTTCTCATGTGCATCTTTTGGCATTGGGTATTTTAAGTTTGCTACATCATCAACAACGATAATACCCGGCGATTTTTCTAATATACTACGCACCTCAGCTAAATCGAAATCGTTTTCAAATTCGATGTTAACCGATTCTGAGTGACCGCCCATTACCGGAATACGAACAGTTGTTGCGGTTACTTTAATGTTGTTATCGCTCATGATTTTATTGGTTTCCTTAACCATTTTCATTTCTTCTTTGGTGTAACCATTCTCCATGAAAACGTCGATATGAGGAAGCACATTTAAATCAATTTCGTAAGGATAAGCTTTCGGGCCATCAATCCCTTTGCGCTCATTCATCAATTGTTCAACGGCTTTAACGCCCGTTCCAGTAACCGATTGATAAGTAGAAACCACCACACGTTTGATTTTGTATTTATCGTGTAACGGTTTTAAAACCACTACCATTTGAATGGTAGAGCAGTTTGGATTAGCAATGATTTTATTGTCGATAGAAAGCTCGTGCGCATTAACCTCCGGAACGATTAATTTAACCGCTGGGTCCATTCTCCATGCCGAAGAGTTATCAATAACGGTTGTTCCGGCCTCTTTGAAACGAGGTGCATGCTCTAATGAAGTATTGCCTCCTGCAGAGAATAAAGCGATATCTGGTCTCATGCCAATTGCAGTGTCCATGCTAACGATTGGGAACTTCTTACCCTTAAAAGTAATTTCCTTACCAACACTCTTTTCTGATGCTACGGGAATTAACTCTGTTAAAGGGAAATTTCTCTCCTCCAATACTTTTAACATCACGGTACCAACCAATCCGGTTGCACCTACAACTGCTACTTTCATTTTAAATTTTAATTATTATATTTATTAAACATTTGATATAAGCCCAAATATGGTAAAAATTACGCTTATATCCCTATTGTTATACTTTAAATTTACGGTTGATATTCTAAGTTCTATATTTTCTACAGAATTTATAGGCAATGACACGTTTTACATCTCAACTTTCGCCAAGAAATCCCCTATTACTATTAAACAGAGAAATCCATTTAATATTATCAGTAAAGGTGATATTCTGCTTTCCGAAATTTTATTTAATCCGAAATTGGGAGGCGTTGATTTTGTAGAGATATACAATAATTCTAATCACGAAATTGATTTAAAGGAATTACAGCTTGCAAACGCAAATGCTGCTGGCGAACCTGCAAGTATTAAAAATGTCTCTTCGTCAAAGCTGATGATAGCGCCAGGAAGTTATTGGGTAATTACCACCAATCAAGCGAATATCAAGCTAAATTACCAAACAAAGTTTCCAAATCAATTTGTTCAGATTAGTAGTTTGCCCGCATTTAACAATGATAAAGGAGTGGTCATTTTATTAAGCAATAATCAAGTGCTAGATCGGTTGGACTACAATTCGAAAACTCATCATCCTTTAATCCAGGATGATGATGGGATTTCTTTGGAGCGGGTTTCATTTAATGCAAGCGCAAACGAAGCGGGTAATTTTAAATCAGCAGCAGCTACATCGGGTTTCGCCACGCCCACTTATAAAAATTCTCAAGAATTGACTGGCGATGAGAATTTCGCTCGCTTAATATCTAAAACTTTTTCACCTGATGGCGATAATTTTGAGGATTTGATGATACTCGAATATCAACTTGCTGCAAACGCAAGTTTAGCTACGGTCAACATTTACAATGATAAAGGGAAATTGGTGAAGCAATTGCTAAAAAACCAAACCATTGGTACAAATGGTAATTTAACCTGGGATGGAGTAGGAGAGAACGGGCAGAAAGCCGCTGTTGGAATCTATGTTATTTTATTTGAGTTTTTCGATTTAAAGGGAAATACGAAACGGATCAAAAGTACATGTGTATTGGCCGGGAAGCTGAATTAGAGAACATCTGTAAAAAATATTGAGATCATAATTCCGTAATTAAAATGAGTTTGCCTTAAATCTGCTAAATCATTTTGATCTGCAGAAACCTTTATATCAAATTTGCCTTAATATAATCGCAGCTCGTTTTAATAGAGCCTATTGGATTTGGATTGTAATTATTTTCATGTTCTACAAAAAAGTGCTTCATGCCGGATAACTTTTTTTCGGCAAAAATAGCTTTGAAGTCAATAGAACCTTTACCTACTTCTGTATTCTGTTCAGGCTTGGCTTTATTCATGTCTTTAACGTGCCACATGGGGAAACGACCCGGATACTTTTTAAATAAAGTCAACGGATCGTTTCCTGAGCGAGCAACCCAATATAAATCAAGTTCAAAATTGACAAGATTTTTATCGGTTTCAGTTAAAAAAACATCGTAACCTGTAATATCGCCTAATTTTTTAAATTCGAAATCGTGGTTATGATAAGCGAATTTCAAGCCGGCATTTTTTGCCAGTTCAGCAACTTTATTAAAATCAGAAGCAGTCTTTTTAAAACCATCAATACCTTTTTTAGTATCCACATGGGCACCCGCAATGGTGAAATATTTTCCTCCAATAATTGCGGCTGCTTCGATGTCGGCTTTCAATTTGTCGGTATTGCCGCTTTTAGAATATGCATCCATTAAATAATGTCCACTGGGTGCTTTTAAGCCGTTTGCCTTAAGCAAAGCTTTAAATTCTTTTGGGGTTAAGCCCCAGAATTTTCCATCGCTAAAACCATAAGTTTCTACTTCCTTATATCCCGCTTCGGCGACTTTCTCCATTACGCCTTGTACATTTTTTGGTAGTTCGTCACGCAGTGTGTAAAGCTGAAGCCCCACTGTGTTACTCACTTTATCAAAAGCAAAAGAGGGGATCACCAAAGAGGCACCTGCCATTAGGCTGGCTTGTTTTAAGAAAGTTCGTCTGGCGTTCATAGAAATTAAAGTTATAAAATATTTTTTTTCAAATATGCACAACTAGCCGCAACAGATTCCATTGGATTTGGCTTATAATTTGTTTCATGTTCAACAAAAAAGTGTTTCATACCTGAAAGTTTTGCATCTGCAAAAATTGGTTTCCAGTTAATGCTACCCGAACCAACTTCGGTGTTTAATGCCGGATTTGTTTTGTCCATGTCTTTTACATGCCACATGGTAAAACGACCTGGATTATCAGTAAACAATTTAATCGGATCGTTTCCAGAGCGTACTACCCAATATAAATCCAATTCGAAATCAACTAAATTCTTGTCTGTTTCGTTTAACAGGATTTGGTAACCAGTAGTTTCTCCAAGTTTCTGGAATTCGAAATCGTGGTTATGATAAGCCAATCTTAGGCCAGCATCCTTACACATTTTGCCTGCCACATTAATTTTTGCGGCAATTTTTTTATAATCGTCAGCAGTTTTTCTGATGCTTTGATCCAACCATGGAATGGTTACATATTCGCTACCCAATATTTTTGCAGCAACAATTGCCTCTTCTAGTTCGGCAGTATTACCATCAGTTAAGTAACTTCCCAAGCCATAGTGTCCACTTGGTGCTTTTAAGCCATTAGCATCTAAAAGTTTCTTAAACTCAATTGGGTTCATGCCCCAAAATTGATCTTTGATAGAAAAACCGTAAAGTTCAACTTCGGTGAAACCAGCTTTAGCTACTTTTTCGATAGTGCCTTTTACATCTTTTGGCAACTCAGCCCTTAATGAATATAATTGCAATCCTACTGCTTTCTTTTGCGCTACGCATCCAATTGATGGAGCTAAAATAACTGTTGCAATTGCTAAACAGCTGTTGATGATAAAACTTTTTCTTGATAACATATTAATTGATTAAATATCGCAAATTGAAATGGCCTGTTTTAATGAGGCCATTCGATCTGCATTTTTAGGAATAAACTCTTGTGCTACAAAACCTTTAAAGCCGGTTTCTGCAATGGCTTTCATGATGGCAGGATAATTCAGTTCTTGCGTTTCATCAATTTCGTTTCTGCCTGGTACGCCTGCAGTGTGATAGTGCGCAAAGTATTGCTGGTTATTTTTAATGGTTGAAATCACATCTCCTTCATCTACCTGCATGTGGTAAATATCGTAAAGTAATTTGAAGTTTTCAGAATCTAATCGCTTACAAAGTTCAACTCCCCATGCGGTTTTACTGCATTGATAATCGTGATGATCGATTTTGCTGTTGAGTAATTCCATCACCAGGGTAACCTGATGTTGCTCTGCCAGTGGAATAAGTTGTTTCAATGCTTCTAAGCAATTATTCCAACCGGTTTCATCATCGATGCCTCTTCTATTGCCACTAAAACAGATTAAGTTTTTATACCCTGCTGCTGCAACCATTGGAATCATTTCCGAATAATTCTTGATCAGAATTTTATGAAATTGTTTATCATTGAAACCATCAACTAAATTAATTTCGGCACCATTACACATGGACGACTGCAAACCATGCTTTTTCAATATTGGCCAATCTTTTGGTCCAACCAGATCGATGCCGGTAAGCCCCATTTTTTTACCCTCAATGCAAAGTTCATCCAAACTGAAATCGTTAAAACACCAACGACAAACCGAGTGATTGATATTGCCTTTTAACGGATGGTTTTGCATTGGTGATTCCATGTTTTAAATAAACAAACACCGACTGTGATCTAACAATCGGTGTTTAGTTAATAATTTTGAATAAGATTAAATGGCTTTAGCGTCTATTTCTGATTTCGTTTTATCGTTGAAAGTTAGTGCAAAGAGGATGAATACTGCAGCAGCAATTCCCGCAGGAATCGTCCAAACCATTTTCCAATCTGTTATGGTTCCAGATTTGTATGAATCGGTAATCATACCGGCAACCTCGAAACCAATCAACATACCAACACCGTATGTGGCCAACGTGATTAATCCTTGGGCTGAACTTTTATATTTTTCTCCAGCTTTTGAATTCGTGTAGATTTGACCAGATACAAAGAAAAAATCATAGCAAACGCCATGCAGTGCTATCCCAATGATAAGCATAAAACTTAAGTCGCCGGCATTTCCATAAGCAAATAATATATATCTTAAAGCCCAAGCCATCATACCTACTAAGATGGTTTTTTTGAATCCATATTTTGAAAAGAAAACAGGAATTGCTAGTAGAAACAATGCTTCAGAGATTTGGCCAATAGCCATTTTACCTGTTGGATTAGATACTTTAATATCTGCTAAAAACAAACCTGCATTTTGATAGTAGAATGCTAAAGGTATACAAATCAGAATTGCAGAGATAAAGAATATCGCGAAGTTTTTATCTTTTAGCAATTTAAGGGCATCCAAGCCAATTAAGTCCCCAATTTTAATTTTTTCATTAGCAGATACTTTTGGTGGGGTTTTTGGAAGGGTAAAGCTAAATAAACCAAGCACCAGTGATACTATTCCCGCCATTAGAAAAGTATTCTTAAGTAAACCTGTTTGTATGCCTTCGGGAGAATCCCAGTGAAAAACAAAGCTGATTAGCAAACCGGCAATAATCCATCCAATCGTACCCCAAACACGTATTTTCGAAAACTCTTTTTCTGGATCTTTCATTTGGTTAAACGAAACTGAATTAACCAATGCTAACGTTGGCATAAAGAGAATCATATATCCTAAAACATAAGGATAGAAAACACTTACATCAGGTGCTTTATACATTTGGTACATAAGAACTGCACCAACCAGATGCAAAACACCTAGTATTCTTTCAGCATTGAAATATCTATCTGCAATTAATCCCACTATAAAAGGAGCTATAATTGCACCCCATGATTGTGTTCCAAACACCGAAGCAGATTCGGAACCAGTTGCCTTTAAGTTATTACCCAGGAAGGTTCCCAGCGTTACAAACCAAGCTCCCCAGACAAAGAATTCCAGGAACATCATGGTAGAAAGTTTAAAGCGAGTAGTGCTATTCATTTGGTTTATATAAGGTTAATGTTTAGGCTAAGACAGAGGTTAAGGTTAAGACCAAGGTTAAGGTTTAGGTTGAGAGTAAGGTTGTGATCTCAACCTAAACCTCGACCTCAACTCAAATCTTATTTTATAGTTCTTTTATTGAAATATTTTTGTACCAAACTTCATCGCCATGATCTTGCAATGCAATTTTTCCTGATCTGTAAGTTCCCCAATTTTCCCATTTAGCAAACTTGCTTCCTGCAATTAGGTTTTTCCAGTTTTCATCCCAAAGGGTGGTGTTTACTACTTCAACGCCGTTTAAAACTAAAGTTAAATTTCCTTTTTTGCTGATGATTTCTGCTTTATTCCATTCACCAACGGGTTTAACAGGTTCCGTTTTACTTTTAATGAGGTCATATAAATCACCAGAACGGTGTTTCGTAATTTTTCCATCAGGATGACCATCGTTATCCAATACCTGCATCTCTAAACCAGTCGAGTAGGTAGCATGATATTTTGGCTCTTCGTGTACGTAGAAAATAAGTCCGCTATTTGCTTTTGGAGCTACTTTCCACTCGTATTTTAAATGGAAATCTTTATATTCTTTATCGGTAACTAAATCGCCACCGCCATCTTTTCCTTTAGTTTTAGGATCCAGGTGTAAGGCACCATCTTGAACTTGCCAGGCGCTGCCTACATTAGTTTTGTTATAAGTGTGCCAGCCTGTTGTTGTTTTTCCATCAAATAAAGGCTTGAAACCTTTTTGAGCCTGAGAAATTTGAGTAACTGCCAACAAAATGCAGGCAGATAGGATGAGTTTTTTCATTGTGTGTATGTGAATAGACCTCGTAGATTATTAAAATCTGCGAGGTCTGTAATCAAATTAAAGAGTTAAGTTATTCCAACCAGAACGGTATTCGCGTTTTACGAATTGATTTGCTTCATCAAAATTGGTAATTTTCATATTATCGTTATCCCAAAGCATTTTCATGTATCTTCCAGGATAAGTGTTTTTGCCGTTTACGTTCTTCTTGATATCGAAACTTCTAATGGCAAGGTTTGCCATCAATAGTGCTTCCGTTAGCGGACCAGCGATTTCGAATGGAGAACTAACTTCCTGTTTTCCATAACCTGCAATTGCGGCATCAACCCATTGCGCATAATGACCATTTGCGCCATCTTTTACACGGGCATATTTTTCTTTAACTTTAATGTCTTTGTTTCTGCTTAAAGGCAACAATTTAGGGTTTGCACTATAAGTTTCAGACATCATTTTGCCTTTTGTACCGATAAATAAGGTACCGTTACCACCATCACCAAATGTTTCATTTGCCTCAAGTTCTGCTGGGCGTTCTGGCTGAATTCCGCCGTCCATCCAATGCAAAGTAACATCACCTTTGGTTTTATCTGTTTTAGGGAACTTCAAAGTAACATGGCTTGAAGGAGGGCAGCTTTCAGGGAAATATCCACGTTTAAATTCATCAACGTAAACAGAACCCACACTTGCCTCAACCTCTTTTGCATATTTTAAATTCAGTACACTAAACGGAGCCTCAATTAAGTGGCAACCCATATCACCTAATGCACCTGTTCCATAATCCCACCAGCCACGCCAGTTAAAAGGAACTAATTTATCTACGAAATCTTTCTCAGGAGCGGTACCTAGCCATAAATTCCAGTCTAATTCTTTCGGAATATCAGCCTTTTTTGCAGGCCAGGGAATACCTTGAGGCCAAACCGGACGATCAGTCCATGCATAAACCGTATGTACATCGCCAATTAAACCAGCCTCGTACCATTCTTTCATTTGACGAGGACCATCGTTTGATGCACCCTGGTTACCCATTTGAGTAACCACCTTATATTTCTTTGCAGCAGCCGTTAAAATACGGGCTTCATAAATATCGTGTGTTAAAGGTTTTTGAACATATACATGTTTACCCAATTGCATGGCTGCTAGTGCCTGGATAGCATGGTTATGATCGGGTGTGGAGATAGATACCGCATCGAAATTTTTATGCTCTTTATCTAACATCTCACGATAATCCTTGTAGTATTTTGCTTTAGGAAAGTTTTTAACACTTGTTGCTGCCCTGCGGTCATCTACATCACATAGGTAAGCAATATCGGCTTTTCCACTTTTAGCAAACATATTAATGTCGCTCTGTCCTTTGCCACCAACACCAATACTGGCAATAATTAAACGGTCGCTTGGAGCTAAATAGCCCGGCCCACCCAAAACATGGCGTGGAACGATCATAAATGCAGCTGCAGCTATAGCGCTTGTTTTAATAAAATCACGGCGGTTAGTTGTGCTTTTATTTTCTTGATCTGTTTTCATTTAGTATCTGAAGTTTAATAGGGATTTTAGCTTATTTTTTCTTCAACGAAAGAATGTATTTAACCATCAATTTAGCATCTGCTGGTTTAAGTGTAGAGTGAGCTGTCATTGGCATAGTACCCCAAACCCCTGTACCACCTTTAATAATTTTATCGGCCAGGTAATTGATATTTTTTTCTGTAGCTGGATATTTTTTAGCGATCTCAGTATATGACGGACCGATAATTTTATTCACTTTGTTGTGGCAGCCAATACAATCTGATTTGTTAATCAATTTCTCGCCTGCACTCATTTGAAACTCATGATTGGTTGAACTAGCCGTTGCAACCACCATTTTCTCCTTCTCTAAATCTGCGTTCGAAAAAGACGCCATAAGTATTACTATTGCGCCTAAACCTAAAAATGTTTTTTTCATTGTGTGTGTGTTGTTAATCTTGTAATCCTAATATTTTCTTGTTGAAAGCGCTATCACTGCCCGATGCTGCAAAATCATCAAATGCTTTATCTGTTACATTGATAATGTGTTTCTGAATAAATTCAGAACCTTCGCGAGCACCATCTTCTTGATTTTTTATGCAACATTCCCATTCCATAACGGCCCAACCTTTAAAGTCGTATTGCGCTAATTTACTGAAAATGGTTTTAAAATCAACTTGGCCATCGCCAGGAGAACGATATCTACCGGCTCGGTTGGCCCAACTCTGGTATCCACCAAAAGTACCCTGTTTACCTGTCGGATTAAACTCTGCATCTTTAACATGAAAGGCTTTAATTCTTTCGTGATAAAAATCAATGTACTGAATGTAATCCAATTGCTGTAACACAAAGTGAGATGGATCATACAATAAGCATGCCCGAGGATGATTATTTACCGCTGCAAGGAACATTTCGTAAGTTTCTCCATCAAATAAATCTTCCCCAGGATGAATTTCATAACAAACATCAACCCCGCAATGGTCAAACTCGTTCAATATTGGTGTCCATCGCTTTGCCAATTCTGCAAATCCTTCTTCTACTAAACCGGCAGGCCTTTGTGGCCATGGGTGAAAATATTGCCACAGCAAAGAACCGCTAAATGTAGCATGTGCATTTAAACCCAGGTTTTGCGAAGCTTTAGCTGCATATTTCATTTGTTGAACTGCCCATTCTGTTCTGGCTTTTGCATTGCCATGAACTTCTTTAGGTGCAAAAGCATCGAATAAATCGTTGTATGCCGGGTGCACAGCCACCAACTGACCTTGCAAGTGAGTAGAAAGTTCTGTAATTTCTAAACCATAAGAAGCAATAGTACCTTTCAGCTCATCAGCATAAGTTTTGCTTTCTGCAGCTTTTTGAAGATCGATAAATCTGGCATCCAAAGTTGGCATTTGAATACCTTTAAATCCTAGCCCGGCAGCCCATTGGCAAATATTATCCAAAGAATTGAAGGGCGCTTCATCACTAATAAATTGCGCTAAAAATACTCCGGGTCCTTTTAAAGTCGTCATGCTTAATTTTAAATTTTATAATCCCACCATTTCTGATCGGATTTACTCGAATCTACTACGTTTTCAATAAATGCCATTCCACGAATCCCGTCTTCAGCATTTGGAAAATCAAGCATTTCTACAGTAGGCTGTTCTTTATTTAGTTTTGCATTTATCGTTAGGGCGAAGTTTTTATAGATATTAGCAAAGGCTTCTAAGTAACCTTCTGGATGCCCACCTGGTGTACGGGTGTTGTGTTGTGCAAAACTGCCCATGTATCCATTTCCTGTTCTGTAAATTTGAGCAGGAGCGTTAGACCATTTTACGATTAAGGTATTTGGCTCCATTTGGTGCCACTCCAAGCCACCTTTTTCGCCATATACCTTAATTTTTAAAGCATTTTCTTCACCAGCAGCAATTTGCGAAGCGATTAAAACTCCGTTTGATCCGTTGTCGAATTTCAATAAGACGTTTCCGTCATCATCAATGGCTCTTCCTGGAACAACGATATTTAAATCGGCACAAATTTTAGTAATCTGCAAACCAGAAATATATTCGGCAAGATGAGCAGCGTGGGTACCAATGTCGCCCATACTTCCGCTTTTCCCTGTTTTAGAGGGATCAGTTCTCCAAGCGGCTTGTGCATTTCCTTCTCTTTCTGATAAAGTACTCAGCCAACCCTGAGGATATTCGACAATAATTTTTCTGATTTCGCCTAAAGCACCTTCGCCAACCATTTGTTTGGCTTGCTTAACCATTGGATAACCCGAATAAGTATGGGTTAAACAAAGCGTTAATCCAGTTTCATCAACCTTTGCTTTCAGCTGCTTTGCTTCTTCTAACGTTAATGTCATTGGTTTTTCTATCACCACATTAAAGCCATGTTCTAAGGCCATCATTGCTGGTGCAAAGTGTGCGAAATTCGGGGTTACAATCGTTACGAAGTCAATTTTTTCATCAGCAGGTAATTCGCTTTCTGCTTTGATCATCTCTTCGTAATTGCTATATATTCTGTTATCCGGAAGGAACAATAGTTTTCCAGATTCGTAGCCAACTTCGGGATTTACACTTAAGGCTCCGGCAGAAAGTTCGATTAAACCATCCATGTTCGCAGCCAGGCGATGTACAGCACCGATAAACGCGTCTTTACCGCCGCCTATCATGCCCATTCTTAATTTTCTCTTCATCATTAAAAAGTGGTAAGTTGTAAGCTATAGGTTTTACGTAAAACCTATAACTTACAACTTATAACCAATTTATATATTATTTTTCTTTAGCTCTTTTACAGCATAATCTGCTGCACGGGCGGTTAACGCCATAAAAGTTAAGGATGGATTTTGACAAGCGATTGATGGCATACAAGCTCCATCTGTTACGAAAACGTTGCTCACTTCATGCATTTGATTCCACTTGTTAAGCACTGAAGTTTTTGGATCGTTGCCCATTCTAGCGGTTCCCATTTCATGGATAGCCATGCCTGGATAACAACCGTTGTCGAATGTTTTGATGTTTTTCAATCCTGCTTTTTCTAACATTTCAGCAGCATCGTTCATCATATCAACACGCATTTTCTTTTCGTTTTCTTTGTACTCGCAATCAATGGCTAATACTGGCTGTCCCCATTTGTCTTTCTTAGTTTTATCGATGTATACTTTGTTTTCATAGTAAGGTAACATCTCACCAAAACCACCTAAGCCCATGCTCCATTTACCTGGTTTGGTCATTTTTTCTTTCAAGCCTGAACCAAATGATAATTCGGCCACATCGCTTTGCCAGTTACTTCTGTTTGCACTGCCCTGATAACCGAAACCCCGTAAATAATCGCGTTTATCGTTACCAATATTCTGGTAGCGTGGAACATAAATTCCATTTGCACGGCGGCCATAGGTGTATTTATCATCGAAACCTTCTGCTTCGCCATTGGCACCACAACGGAAATGGTGATCCATTAAGTTGTGACCTAACTGACCACTTGCATTACCCAAGCCGTTTGGATGAGCATCTGAAGTAGAGTTTAATAAAATAAATGTTGTACCCAATGTAGAGCCATTAACGAAAACAATTTTCGCATAGAATTCCATTGTTTCATTGGTTTGCGCATCGATTACCATCACCCCTTTTGCTTTCTTAGTATCCTTATCATAAATAATATGGTTTACGATAGAATATGGTCTAAGTGTTAAGCGTTTGGTAGCCATTGCTGCCGGTAGGGTAGAAGATTGTGTAGAGAAATAGGCTCCAAAAGGGCAGCCACGGCTACATAAATTTCTGTACTGGCAATTTCCGCGGCCTTTATGCGGAACGGTAAGGTTAGCTACACGACCGATCATCATGATACGTTCTCTGTTGTAAGCTTCCTCAATACGTTTTTTAACTGATTTTTCTACAATGTTCATATCCATTGGAGGAAGAAATTCTCCATCCGGACAAAGTGGCCAGTTTTCTTTTGATCCACTGATTCCGGCAAATCGCTCTGCGTAATCATACCATGGAGATAATTCTTTATAGCGCACTGGCCAATCGTTTCCGTGGCCATCTTTGGCGTTATCTTCGAAGTTATGATCGCTTAAACGATAACTTTGACGGCCCCACATTAATGATTTTCCACCAACATGGAAACCACGGTACCAGTCGAAACGCTTATCCTCTGTGTAAGGACATTCCAAATCATTCACCCACCATTTTTCATTGGCTTCCTGATAAGGATAATCTCTTTTTTGTACAGGGTGTGTACGTTTTTGTTCTTCGGTTAATTTTCCTGCATGCTGAAATTCCCAAGGGCTTTTCATCGCGTTTTCATAACCGGTAATGTGTTCAATGTTCATTCCTCTTTCGAGCATGAGCACTTTTAGTCCTTTTTCAGTAAGTTCTTTTGCAGCCCAGCCGCCACTAATCCCCGATCCTATAACAATAGCATCGTAAGTATTTTCTGCTTTTAAATTTGTATTTAAATTCATGATGTTTTGTTTGTTGTAGTTTAGAAATTAGGTTGCCCAAGATTTTTGTCCAGGTTTTAATGGTGCACTTCCGTCATACCTTCCGGGAACAAGGATGTATTCACGAGCTTGTGTACAACCAATTTCTGACGCGTAATAGCCTAGTAAAGTCAGGTCTCTCGCTGTGATAAAAAAGTAAGCCAGATCTTCGTTTTCGGGTGCTTTGGTTTCTTTTTGAGCGATAGACATGAGTCTTAAATCCACCATTAGTTTGGTGCGTTCTGCAACACTTAAGCTCATGTAATTTTTCCCAAAATCTTTCATTGCTTTTTGCTGAAGTTGCTCAAAGCCTTTTGCAAATGATGTTTGCATTTTAGCTGGATAACAATCTTTCATCATCATCGGAATAAATTTGCCTAAACCAGCAGCCTTGGCACCCGGAGATGACTTAGTGGTGGGCACGATAATATTCGCAAATTCAGCAAAGATTTTTTCATCCTGAACAGAGAATGATACAAAGTTTTTTTCGTTTTCAGGGAGCGTAAAACTTTCGAATAGAACGCCCATTGTGCTTGCAGATATTGCTCCTCCAAGTAAAAATGCGACGTTTTTGAGTGCTTCTCTTCTGTGCATCGTTGTATATTTTTTATATTGGTTCTTTATGCGTTGAATGAGTAATATTAGAAAAAATATGGCGTAAAAATCAAATCTGACTGTCTAATTTAACAATCTGCAATGCGATTGTTACTACATAGAATTGTTCTAAATAAGATGATTATGACCGTCTCACTAACGTTTATTTGGTGTTTTTCTTTGTTCTATGCTTCGTGTGAATTATACAATATCTATATATAAAAGCAATATTCACTTGTAAAAAGAATGCCTAAGCTAAATCAAGTTGCTTTTAACATAGTTGTAACTTTCGGTTATACTTTGGTAAACGTCTTTTTTAATCAAATCTTGTTCGGTAAAAATATAATCTAAACCTGCCAATTTCGACTCCGCAAAAATACTTTTGAAATCAATTCTTCCTGAACCTACCTCGGCGAAAACACTTTTATCTTGTTTATCCATATCCTTAACATGAAACATTTTATAACGCCCAGGATTTTTCTTAAATAAATCTACAGGATTTAAGCCAGCATTTACAGCCCAGAAAATATCAAGTTCAAAACTTACCAGGTTTGCATCGGTTTCATTTAACAAAATATCGTAGCCAGTGGCGCCATTTCCCTGATCTTTATATTCAAAGTTATGGTTATGGTAAGCTAACTTTAAACCAGCCTTTTTACAAAGTTCGCCTGCTGTATTAAATTTAGTAGCCATTCGTTTGTAATCGTCTAAAGTTCCATTTGTTCGCACATCAGTTGGAAGGGCAGGAATAACAAAATATTTTTGTCCGACACTATTTGCCACTTCTATATGTGTTTTAAGTGTTTTATCATCTCCACTTGATAAAAATTCGGATGTATTGTAATGCCCGCTAGGCGAAGTGATTTTATTATCTTTCAATAATCCATTAAAATCCTTGGCTGGTAAACCCCAAAACCCTTTTACCTCATATTTGCCGGGGTATCCGTAATAGGTTTCTACCTGATTATAACCAATTTTGGCCACCTGTTCTATCGTGGCTTTAACATCGGCCGTAAGTTGCTCTCTTACCGTAAACAGGCCTATGCCAATCTTCGAAATTTTAGCTGGTTGTGCGAATGCAGAAGTAATAATCGATGGACTTATAAATGCCGCGGCACCTGCTAAACCTGCCTTTTGTAGAAATGATCTTCTTGTTGTCATGATGTGTTAAATTAAAAAGCCGGAGCATAAACTCCGGCTTTGAATGTTACAATGAATAAGCCAATGATCCCCAGAAAGTACGTTGAAGTAAAGTTCGGCCAATCATCAATTGACCAGGCGTTACAGTAGAGAAATCTCTGAATTGATCTCCACGAACGTCACCTTCAGTCAACACTTTCGCATCTAACAAGTTGTCTGCCCAAAATCTTATCGCCACTTTTTTGCTGAAGTTATAACCGGCACCAGCTTTCATTACCACATATCCTGGTAACTTATAGCTTTCGCTAGGAGAGGTGAAGCGACTACCAACATAGTTTGCAGCCACGTATAAATTAAAGTTTTTAAAATCGTAATTAGCTCCTAACTCAGTGTTTAAAACAGGAACCCTCTCCGTTCTATTGCCGGTAAAACTATACACTCGATTCCCGAATTCTGCTGCAACAGCGGCGTTTCCACTAGTGTTGGCTTCGTAATCGGTATATTTCGAATCTTGTAAAGTACCGGTAAATCTTAAACTTAAAGGTTTAAATATTTTATACGAAATTTCGTATTCTGCACTCCAGGTACGGGTAGAACCAAAAGCAACCAGGGCTTGTTGGCCAGCTGCAACCGTTGGTACATTAATGGTTAATGAAACATTTTTGATTGCTGAATAACTTCCAGAGGCAAAAATAGCCAGGTTGTTTTTAGCATATTTAAAACCCACTTCGCCTAAGTACACCGGACGTTTCTTAATGTTTGCACCATTATAAGCCGATGCATTATAATCGCCAATATTTGGTGCATTGTACGCTTTGGTAGCACGAGCAAACATACTAGCTGTAGTGCTTATTTTGTAATTTGCACCTACTGAAGCAGACCAGTTTGTTAACGTCTCATCGTAAGCGGTATAACCTAAAATATTAGGACTTGCCGCTGCCGCAATGTTCACTGTTCCGTTAGCATTCAATGCGTAGTAAGGTCTGTCGCCCTTTACATTCTGGTTATCGATTCTTGCACCGATATCCAAACGCCATTGCTCAGAAATTTTGATTTCATCACCAGCATACAACGATAAAGTTCTTGTGTCACCAATAAAGGTGTTTTTAGTTTGTATTGTACGCTCAAGGGCATTTGGCGATTGTAATATAATGCTTGGGTGTTCTTTGAATTCGGTAAAAGAACGGAAAGCAAAACGTAAATCATCTCTATTGTATTGATGAATACCTGCACCAATGTTTAAACTGTGGTTTTTAATGGTTTTCTTCAAATCCAGGTAATTTACAATTTGAACATCGCTATTAAGTTGGCCTTGGGCATTTGAGGTTACCACATAATCTCCTGAAACAAAAGGCGCCACTGCTCCACCTGGATAATAATAAGGAACAGCTGATGTTCTTGCGGTTATACCTGCAGGTGCGGTATAAGTACTGTTGGTGTGCGTATTTTGGTAGCGGAAGTTGTTCACAATCTGCCATCCGCCATCTGTTAAATAATTAAATTGAAACCCTGCAGAACCCAGTTTGGTATGGATACCATCTTTTAAACTGAAGCTGTGAGCGCCGGTTGTAGGATCATTGTAACTCCAATCGGTTTGCAAAGGCACAATTGATTGCGTAGCCATGTTATAATCGCGGTAGGTGGTAGGCTTGCCTGTTCCATCGTATGGATAATAGCTGGTTAATAAAAACTGAACCTTATCATTTAAGTACTTACCATATACACGAATAAAACCTTTGTTGTTTTTGAAATTAAAAGTCATGTTGCCTTTAATTTGTCCACCTTGGTTGGCTGGATTAAAACCTTGATCGACAACGCCATTATCTGTACGATAAAAACCACCAATGTTGTATTTAATCTGATCATTTATTTTTCCACCAGTATTCCCATCAAAGCGGTATAAACCTTGAGAAAATCCTGTGGTAAATTTCACCTGGCCATATTGTTTGTCGGCACCAACGTAACTCAAATTATTAACCACTGCACCTGGCGTATTTGCTTGTATAATGGAAGCATTACCACCTCTTACAGCTTCAATGTTTTGGATGGTTAAATCAGTTTTATAGTATTGATCTACCGATGGATTGGTGTTGAATCCGGTGGGCAAAAGTGGTAAGCCATCTTCTTGGATACCTAAAAAGATGTATCCGCCTTGTTGTGGAAAACCACGTACCCAAACATTACCTGGTCCATCGCCACCCGTGCTTTCTACCGTTAAACCGGGTATCGCTTTCAACAAATCGGTACTGTTTAATGGTGCTCTATTGGTAATGTCTTTATTGCTTACGGAAGTGATTGCTACCGAACTTTCGAGTTTTTTCTTTGGATTACCGCCTGTTACCATTACACTTTCCAGTTGAAGATTATCTTCTGATAAGCTAATGCTAATGTTTTCATCGGCATTGCCAGCCGAAAGACTTACTTCTTTAGAAATATAACCTACATAACGCACCACTAAGATGCGGCTATCAACCGTAAGTCCTTTTAGTGCGAAATTTCCATTTTCATCGGTGGTGGTACCGATTGTTTTGCCTTTTACGGTTATAGAAACGCCAGGAATTGGATTGCCTTTGCTATCTAAAACCTTACCGGTAACTACACCATCGAAGGCTTTCAGCAACTCCAGATTGTTATTAGCAGGAATAGAATAGAGTAAAATTTGATCTTTAACTATCCTATATCCCACGTCATAACGTTTTAGCGAATTCTCAAGAAAGTATTTAAGTTTTTGGTTTACTACATTGATAGAGATTTTTCTATCAGAATTTATTAATTGCGGACTGTACACAAACTTTACGTTTGCTAACATTTCTGTTTTGGAGATAATGGTCTTAATATCAGTTTGATCGGCTTTGATCGAAATTGGTTTATTTAAAAATTCCTGAGCGTCGACATTTTTGGCAAATGCAGCACAAGTGAAAATAGTTATTGCAAGTATTTGGTAAATCGAAACTCTCATTGCATATATCGCCAGCGAAATAAGTTGATTTTTTTTCATAAATTTGGTTATTGTTCATTAAATGATTGGATTTATTGGACATAGAAATACCATGAATACATTCTAACGTATTTAACTCGCCGGCAATGCCCCACATTGTCGGCTTTGTTTTTTAGAAATATTATGGATAGGTAGCGGCGGCTACTGACTGAAATAGGTTACTGCTTTCTTCATAATTTTATATAATTTGGTTAGTTTTTGTTCGAAACCACAATGCTGGTTCCTTGAATATAATACTTGCTTGAAATGGTTCCGCAGATTAAATCGAGCTGCTCATATAGGCCTTTTTTGCTTAAATCTCCGGTAAAAGTATAATTTGATATCTGCTCGTTATCAGCTTTTATTTCAATTCCGTAGGCTTCGGTAAGGGTTTTGAAGATTTGTTTTACACTTTCCTCTTTGAAATTATAACTAACACTTGTTGGTATATTATAAGCTTCTGCCAGTGGAATAGGCTTATTTACCAGCGTTTTGCTTAACTGATGATTGCTAAATACACCTTTTTGATTGGGCGTTAGCAAAATAGGTTGAGCTAATTTTTCTTTTGATAAACCAAGGAATGTGCTTTTCTCATTTTCTTGCACCTGTACTTTTCCGGTTCTAACTGCAACTTGCGCAGGCATTTTATCGGTTGATTCTTTTACCCAAAAGCTGGTTCCCAAAACACGAACAACCAACTTTTGATTATAAACATAAAATGGGCGCTTCGCATTCTTACTTACTGAGAAGAAAGCTGTGCCTTTTAAGTAAATAGTTCTCTTATTGTCGGCAAAAACCTCTGGGTATAAGATGTTAGCATTAGGCTTAAGTGTTACTACACTTTCATCGCTAAGCTTTATGTCCATTAACCCATTTGTGTTGTTTGTTTTGCTGATCAGCGCTATATCGCCATTTTCATTGATAAAGGCCTGTTCAGTAGGGTTATAATTATAAAGATATAAGCCTCCAAGAAAAAAAGCGATCATGATTGAAGCGGCTATTGCAAATTTTGGCCATAATCTTTTAACTTTTAGTGTGTCAATTTGCTTTTCGCCGGAGTGGTTAATGTTGAGCCAGATTTTATCCTGCATTTCATCAAGCTCGCTCGAAGAAAGGTCGTTGTAATTTTTATTATTTAAATTATGATACCATTTGTCTACCCAAAGCTTTTCGGCATCGGTGCAGTTCCCGTTTTGATAACGGAGGAGTAAATCGTTGAATGATTTCTGGTTCATAAGGAAATATTTGGCTCTATATTATACAAGTAACATAACAAGCCAGTATCCCTAACGCATCATCATAAAAAAATAAATAATAATCATAACTTGTTGATTATCAAACTAAAAAAAGAGGTAAAAATTTTTAATATATTCTTTAATTCTTTTGATAGAGCGGGTAATATGATATTCCACCGCCTTTTCAGATATATTTAAGTCAGTGGAAATATCCTTTACGGATTGGTGCTGGTAACGACTTAAACGGAAGACTTCCTGAGTTTTTTCCGGCAATGAATTGATGCCTTCTTCTATAATTGATGATAAATCATGCAGATCTACGAGATTGGCTGTGTCTTGATGATTTTCATTATATGTTAAGGTTTGGTACTCCATGTATTTATTTTCCATCACCAAACTACGTACATGGTTAATTACACTTAGCTTTAAAGCACCAAAAAGATAAGCCTGGAGGTTATTGATTTGTAGATCTTGTCGTTTTTCCCAAAGGGAGATAAAAATATTTTGCACCAACTCTTCCGCTACAACCTTATCACCAGTTTTTTTAAAGGCTGCATATAACAGTTCTTTACTAAAAGTGAAGTAAATCTTTTCATAAGCCTGCTTATCACCTAGCTTTAGGCGCACAAGTAAATCGATAGACTTTTCAGGCTCTTGGAGCGTCATTAATTCGTTTTGGTTAGCTAGGAATGAAGTAAATGTAGGAAATTATTTCATTCTGAAATTCCATTTCTGATTAAATTTAGCAATAATCTTCCGTATTTATACCCTGTAATTTTTAAAGCATGCACCTAAGCGTAAATATTTTATATGCCTTTTGTCTCATTTTTTTACCTTTGCTCAATCTCTAAAAAATTATGCAGGAAAATATTATTGTTTTAGGCTCTAATGGGCAAATTGGAACCGAATTGGTTACCATTTTAAGAAAAATTTATGGTGATGATCATGTAGTGGCTTGTGATATTCGACGACCAGATTACGACATCAAAAATTCTGCGCCCTTTGAGTTCGTAAACGTTTTGGATAAAGAGATGATTAATGGCATTTTCAAAAAGTATAAGCCTACGCAGGTTTATCTTTTAGCTGCGCTATTATCAGCAACTGGTGAGCAAAATCCAAAGCTAGCCTGGGATTTGAATATGAATGGGCTTTTAAATGTGTTAGATTTAGCTTTAGAATATAAGGTTGCAAAGGTTTACTGGCCAAGTTCAATAGCTGTTTTCGGACCAAATTCTCCCAAAGATAACACGAATCAATATTGTGTGATGGACCCGAACACGGTATATGGAATAAGTAAACTGGCAGGAGAACGCTGGTGCGAATATTATAACCAAAAATATGGTTTGGATGTGCGCAGTATCCGTTATCCTGGATTAATTAGCTGGAAAGCTGCTCCAGGTGGAGGAACAACAGATTATGCTATTCATATTTTTCATGATGCATTAAAGAAAGGAAGTTATCAAAGTTTTTTAAATGCTGGTACCGAATTGCCAATGATGTATATGGATGATGCAATCCGCGGGACGATAGAATTGATGGATGCTCCATCAGATCAGATTACGGTTCGTAGCAGTTATAACTTTGGTGGGGTAAGTTTTACGCCAGAAATTTTGGCAGCAGAAATCAGAAAACATATTCCGGATTTTACCTTAACTTACACATCCGAAACTGATCCAAGGCAGCAAATTGCAAATAGTTGGCCACGTTCAATTGATGATAGTAATGCAGCAAAAGATTGGGGATGGAAACCGGAGTTCGATTTATCGAAACTGACAACCGATATGTTAAATAATTTAAAAAAATAAGGTAGGTAGTTTAAGGTGGAAGGTTTCGGGTGTTTTAACCCCGTTCTTGATACCTGATCCTAAATACTTAATACTAAAAATGGGAAGAGCATTCGAATTTAGAAAAGAAAGAAAGTTTAAGCGTTGGGCCAAAATGGCGGTTCAGTTTACGCGTATTGGTAAAGATATCGTAATGGCGGTGAAAGAATCAGGGCCTCATCCTGAAACAAACTCTCGCCTGCGTACTGCAATGCAAAATGCAAAGGCGGTAAACATGCCAAAGGATAGGGTGGAGGCGGCTATTAAGCGGGCATCCGATAAATCGATGGCCAATTACGAAGAAATTGTTTACGAAGGTTATGCACCTCATGGGGTAGCGGTATTAATTGAAACGGCTACAGATAATACCAACCGTACCGTAGCAAACGTTCGGAGTTATTTCAATAAAACCGACGGTTCTTTAGGTAAAACAGGTTCATTAGACTTCATTTTTAACCGGAAATCTATTTTCCGTTTTGCACCTGCAGAAGGTTTGGATTTGGAAGAATTAGAGTTTGAATTGATTGATGCGGGCTTGGAAGAATTATATGTAGAGGCCGACGAGGAAGGAAACGATATCGCCGTAGCACAAGGTGCTTTCGAAAATTTTGGTTCTTTACAAAAAGCTTTGGAAGAAAAAGGGATTGAACTGAAAAGCTCTAAACTAGAACGTATCGCATTATCGCACCACGAAGTTACAGAAGAGCAAGCTGCTGATGTAATGAAGTTGATTGATAAATTAGAGGAAGATGATGATGTGCAGGCGGTTTATCATAATATGGCGGAGTAAGGATTTTCAAAAATGAACACAAAAGGCTTGAGGATTTATTCTCCAAGCCTTTTGTGTTTTCTGATCCCCATAGTAACCTCAACCGTCTTTTCGAGCGAAGCCGAGAAATCCCTGAACAGAAAACAGATGGAAAAGATCTCTCCGCTACGTTGCACTCCGGTCGGGATGACGATGGATTAATTTTCTTAATCCTTCTGATGCCCAAACAACCAGGGCAACAAGTCTGGTTCAGCAAATGCACTGTCCCAGCTGTTATGGTTTGCATTTGGATAGAGCGTAAACTTAACCTCTCTACCAACTACTTTTAGCCTTTCGGCAATCGCCATAGAAAATGCCGGATCAACAATGTCATCTTTTCCGCCATGAAAAATCCATAAAGGGATATTTTTGTATTTCTTAATATTGTTGGTGTTATCGCCACCGCAAATGGCAAAAGCTGCAGCAAAAGTGTTACGCTTTCTTCTCAATAGTTCATAAGTTCCCATGCCTCCCATAGATAGGCCGCCCACATAAACCTGCTCCTTATTTACAAAGGGTTTTTTTAAAAAATCCTTAACCATTCCCTGTAGAGCATGCATGGCTTTTGTAGGTTTTCCATTTTCAATGAAACTAAAATTCCTTTTGCCCTTATCGTTTGTAGTGATGTTGACGTTTGCCCAATAGCTATCAGCCGGGCACTGTGGAAATACGATGATAGCGGGGAAGTTTCGCCTTATACCTTCTTTTAGAAATAATTTCGCCCCGTGGGTCAGTTGTTTCTCGTTGTCATTGCCGCTTTCTCCACGCCCATGCAATACAAACAATATCGGGTACTTCTGTTTAGGGTTGAAATTTTCTGGAAAAAGGATTCTGTAATAGATCGAATCCTTTCCTTTGATAAAACTTCCCCGATCATATTTTTTTAAATCCTGAGCATTTAAATTGATCGTTGCAAGGAGCAAAAAGATGGTTAGAAAAATATTCTTCATCTAGCAAAAATAAAAAACCCTGCCTATTTTACAATAGTGCAGGGCTCATGATTAAACCTAACCTTGATTATTTTAGTGTAAATGATGCTGCTTTTACATCTCTGGAATTTGTACCGATAAATACCTGGAACTCTCCAGGTTCAGCTACAAATTTTAAATCAGAATTATAAAACTTCAAATCATTTTCTGAGATATTGAAAGATATTGTCTTGCTTTCGCCCGCTTTTAAACTCACTTTCTGGAAACCTTTCAATTCTTTAACCGGACGCGTAATGCTTCCAACTAAATCGCGAATATAAAGTTGAACAACTTCTTTACCATCGTATTTACCAGTATTGCTTAAGGTTACAGAAGCTGTAATCGATTTGCCTTTGGTTAAGGTATTTGCACTCAGTTTAACATCGCTGTAATTGAAAGTGGTGTAGCTTAAACCAAAACCAAATGGATATAAAGGATCGTTGCTCACATCTAGATAATTGGAACGGAATTTCTCGAACCATTTGCCTTCTGCCAGAGGGCGACCAGTATTTTTGTGGGCATAATAAAGCGGCACCTGACCCACATTTTGAGGGAAAGTTGCACTCAATTTACCCGAAGGATTTACTTTTCCAAAAAGTGCATCGGCGATAGAATTTCCAGCTTCGCTGCCAGGAAACCAAACGTTTAATATCGCCGGGATATTTTCCTGCTCCCATTTCAATGCCAACGGGCGACCAGTAAATAATACCAACACAATTGGTTTTCCTGTTTTTGCCAAAGCTTTTAAAAGGTTTTTCTGAGTTTCTGGAATTTGAATGTCGGTAACGCTACTGGCCTCACCCGTAAATTCAGAACCTTCACCCATAGTGGCAATTACCACATCTGATTTTTCGGCAACTCTCACTGCCTCCTTGATCATTTCTTCTTCTGATCTTGGATCGCGTTTGTAGGTTGGATTGTGAACGTTAACATAGCGGTGTTCTGCAGCAGAATCGGCTAAAAAGTTTGAGCCACGAGCCGTTAAAATTTTAGCGTCATTACCCAAAGCATTTTTTAAACCTTGCAACACCGTTACCGACTGATCGAACAAAGCCGCAACGCTCCAGGTACCATACATATTCGCCGTGTTATCAGCCAAAGGACCGATTAAACCAATAGTGCCGGTTTTTTTAAGTGGAAGCAGGTTATTGTTGTTTTTTAATAAAACAAAACTTTCGGCTGAAATTTCACGGGCTATCTGGCGGTTTTCTGCATTGAATACCTCTTTTTCAGCTCTTGTTGGATCGCAGAATTTGTAAGGGTCAGTAAACAAACCCAACTTATATTTAGCTTGAAGGATTAAACGACAAGCCCTGTTTATTTCATTGATGCTTACTTTTTTCTCGGCAAGTGATTTTTTTAATGTGCCCAGAAAACCTTCTCCAACCATATCCATATCAATACCAGCGTTCATGGCCAAAGCAGAAACAGTTTGTAAATCGCCCATACCATGTGCAATCATTTCAGGAATACCCGTATAATCCGTAACTACGAAACCTTTGAAACCCCATTGGTTACGCAAAACTTCTGTCATTAGCCATTTACTTCCTGTCGCTGGAATACCATCAACCTCATTAAAAGAGGCCATAATACTTGCTGCACCTGCATCTACCGCTGCTTTGTACGGTGGGAAATATTCGTTATACATGCGCACTTTGCTCATATCGGTGGTATTGTAATCTCTACCAGCCTCTGCCGCTCCATACAATGCATAATGTTTAACGCAAGCCAATATTTCATTATTGGCCTGCAACTTACCTTGATAACCTTTTACCATAGCAGCGGCAATTTTAGACCCTAGATAAGCATCTTCTCCACTGCCTTCAGAAATTCTTCCCCAACGCGGATCGCGGGAGATATCAACCATAGGAGAGAAGGTCCAGTTGATACCGCTAGCGCTGGCTTCAATAGCTGCAACCCTTGCCGATTTTTCTACTGCTGTCATATTCCAGGTTGCGCTCATGCCCAGTGGAATTGGAAAAACGGTATTGTAACCGTGAATCACATCCATCCCGAAAAGTAATGGAATTTTCAACCTGCTGTCTTCAACGGCAACTTTTTGTACCGCTTTAATTTTATCAACGCCTTTTATATTGAACAAACCACCCACCTGGCCGTCTTTAATCTTTTTTCCGATATCGCTACTATTCGCCTGCCCAGTGGTAATATCGCCAGAACTAGGCAAGTTGAGCTGCCCGATTTTTTCGTCAATCGTCATCTTTGCCATCAGGTTGCTGATAAAAGTATTCATCTTGGCCTCTTCAGGAGATATCGGTTTTTTGGTTTGCGCTGAAATATTCAGGGCTAAGGATGTTAAAAAAACAACTAGGATTTTCGCTTTTTTCATATGTGTAAATTTGTTTTCGATGGTTATGAAGCTATCATGATTTTACTCACTAGTGTTTGTGATTGGCAAAATCATGATGGTTTCATTATATGTGTGTTTTATGCTTTTAAAATTTAGTCCACTTTCTTCACTTTAGTTTTGGCTGAAACGCCATTTTCATTTATAGCTTCAATAGAAAAATAATAAGCCTTTTGGCTGTCCATCGCTTTAAACCAATACTCATTGAAATCATGAATCATAATGCAGTTATACAATTTATCTGGAGCTGTGCCGTAATACAAATTATAGGCAAATGCATTATCAACAGGCTGCCACTTAATGTAAGCACTGCGCTTATCTTTCTCTGTTCTGAGCACAATTAGGTTTTTAACTTCCGATGGTTTTTCGCCGTTTCCATTTCCAAAAACGCGAAGGCCGCTAATGGCAAATTTGCCGGTTGGCATGTGGATATTCACCATCTTGATATATCGTGTTTTAACAGGTTTTTCCAACTCGATATAATCATGGGGAACATCAGTTTTATTCTGACTTTTATCCACCAATGTTGTCCATTTCTTTCCATCTGTTGAGGAAAGGATTTTATATTGGTGATAAATGCCGATTTGCTTGCCGATAAATTCAGCATCTTGATCGGCATAGTTTATTTGGATAGCGTTTACTGTGGCTAAGCTTCCTAAATCGGTTTGAATCCACTCGCCATTATTAGCCGTTTTGGCGCTCCAATAGGTCTTTATACTTTCATCCACTGCATTGTTTGCATGGAAAGCACCAAGCGTTGAAGAAACCGTAATTGGTTTTTTATAATTGATGAGCATCCAACCTGGCCCCGCTGGTCCATTTTCTTTTCTTTCTGACGGGAGATAAAGTGGATAATCACCGAAGGCCGTATTCGTCCACATTACATCATCTTTATCAAAACCTGTTGGCCAAATTCCCATTCTGCGTTCCCAGGTGTTTTTTACACAAATGATGCTGGTAGAGATGTGCCAGTAATTTTTGCTGTTATCCTGAAAGGTTGCTCCATGACCAGCACCTCGGGAAAATCCACCACCTTTATAACTTAGTGGATCGGATTGTGGTGTAAACTGCGAGTCGTAAAAAAGTGGCTTTGTACCCACTACTACTCCATCAGAATAGCCACTAAATTCCGTTCCCGGCGCACCATACTGAAAATAGTATTTTCCATTGTGTTTGGTCATCCAGGCGCCTTCGGCAAAAGGGTCAAGAAAGGTATTGTCCATGTACTCGCCAAAACGTTGCCAGCCATAGCGCCAGCTTTCTAGTAAATACATTGGCATACGTGATCCTTTTGGTTGAAATGTTTTTCGATCGAGCTCAACGCCATACATCGGATAATTATTACTACTGCCATTGTACATGTAAAATTTCCCATCATCATCGGTAAAGAATGCAGGATCCCAGCCACCGATTTCCAATGAATCGACCAATGGAAACCATTTATTGCCCAGTGGATCTGTGCTTCCCCAGAGCGTGAAATTTTTGGTGTAAGTACTTCCGAACACCACAACGGTATCACCGATAATACCAACACCTGGTGCGCAAAGTTCATCTTTTGTTTTATTCCAGGGGCGAAGAAATTTGCGTTCTATAAATTTCCAGTTCAACATATCCGAACTGTGCCAGTAACCCCACTGATTAGTGCTGAACAATAGATATTCACCTTTGTAATTCACAATAACCGGATCGGCCGTTGCCCTGTGTTTGCCCCATTCGGTAAAAGATTCGAAAGGCGTGTAACCATAATCCACATTGATTGGGTTGCAATAGGTTTTTTGCTTCTGAGCAAGTACAGCCAGAAATGATAGTATGAAGAAAAGTGTAAGTATGGTTTTTCTCATGTTGTTGCTATTTGCTTTTTAGCCGCAGATTCGCAGATTGTTTATATAACGCATTATAAAATTTTTAATCTGTGAATCTGTGGCTTTCCTCATTGCTTTATCTCCGGACTTTCAAATCCTAACTTTGTTAATCCACTTTTTATTTCTGGTGCACTCATGAATAAATTCCACAATAAACCGGTTCTACCGTTCTCAATCATAACTACAATTGGTCCCTGATCTATCCCGATATATCTTTTTGGAAACCAGTTTTCCGTTTCACTATAAGCATCGTAAAAACCAAACTCTCCCCAAACCTTATCATTTAGGTTTTCATATAAATTTCTGATTACCTGCATACTCTCTTTTTTGGCATAAGGATAAGATGAAAGCGCTGCGGTAGGCGCAATTACACCTAAATCTTCTTGTGGATTGTGTGCTGCATAACCCTTAACAGAATAGCTTGCCGTCAATCCCCATGAATTTTTTCCGTAACCTTTAAATCCTTTTGGGTTTTGAATAGCATAATCATAATTGATTAAAGTGTGGCTTTTATTCTCCTCCCAATAATTGGCGTACCTATCTTTTAATCCTGTCGGATTTAAGCCCAGGTAAGAATAATGAGCCCAGAATAATGGACCTACATTCTCGCCAACTACGTTGTGTTTTAGTTTAACCGGATGGCCGTACAGAGAAAGATTTGTATTTATCTTGCCACTTTTAGCCCAGCCTTGGTGATATACTGCAGCGGGTACGCCATGCGTTGGCGAACAGGCCGCCAATACATAGGTAATTAAACATTCGTTGTAACCAGTAATGGCAAAATTCATCTTCCAGCCAGAGTTGGGCGACCAATGCCAGTACAATACATTCTCATTGTCTTTTCTGTAAAAGTTCCAGTCAATACCCCTCCAGAGCTCATCAGCTTTTGCTGCCAATTCCTTTTCTTGAGTATTGCCCTTTGCGTAATATTGGCGAACACAAATTAAAGCTTGCGCCAAAAATGATGTTTCGACTAAATCGCCTGCATCATCATCTTTGCCAAATGCTTTGGCCTTGCCAGAAGGCAGCATCCAATGTGGCCAGGCACCATGAAAACGATCTGCTTTGCTTAGAAAATCCAGGCCTTTTTTCAGGTGACTAAATCCTTCTTCTCTGGTGATAAATTTACGTTCGATGGCAACAATTGTTCCCATCATACCAAAGCCGCTGGCACCGGTAGCAATAATGTCTTTATCATTTTGTGGATAGATATTATCGCTGTGATAGCGTTCTCTCGAAAGACCGGAAATGGGTTCTGCACCTTCATAGAAATATTTGTAGGTCTGCCTTTGTACCAGATCAAGTAACTGATCATCAGATAAGCCTTGTTTGATCTTTACATTCGGGTTATTGGTTTGGCTATCACCATTGGTGCAGGAAGTAATGCACATGAAAACAATTGCCAGAAGCTTAAAATAGAGGGGATTTCGCGATGTGAAGCCTTTTAGTATCATATCAAAAAAGTAAAAAAGGTTGCCAGGCAACTGGCAACCTTTATCAAATTGTTTAGTTTTAGTAACCAGGGTTTTGCTTTAATAAACCACCACTTAAATCTATTTCAGTTTGAGGAATTGGCCAAACTTCATTTTTGTTTGCTTTCCAACCTTTAGGTCCGAATACCTGAAGTGCTCTTCCTTGTCTGATTACATCAAAATATCGGTCATTTTCCATGGCTAGCTCAACCTGTCTTTCTTTCCAAATGGCATTTCTCAATGCAGTTTGATCTGTCGTCGTAACATCAGGGAGAATGTTGGCATTGTTACCCCTTGCCCTTCTGCGCACTCTGTTAAGCGAAGTCAGTGCCTGAGTTGGGTTTCCTAACTCGTTTGCAGCTTCCGCATTCATTAACAGAATATCAGCAAACCTTAATACTCTGAAATTCTGTTGCGCACCTTCATTAAACCCTGAAACTCTGGTGTTGAAAGGAACATACGATTTCTGATTATAGCGTTCATTAGGAACCGTTGTTGGAACCAAATCACCTTGCGGCGTAGTTTCGCCTCTAAACAAAATGGTGGCATCTCTTCTTGGATCGCCCGACTCATAAGCCGACGCTAATTCTGCAGAAGGCGTGTTGAAGCCCCATCCCATCACTCCAGCAACACCTTGTACCTGGCTATATTGCGAATTTGAAGCATCACCATTACTTTGTAACAACTCTGCCTGCACTTCAAATAAGGATTCTACATTATTTTCATTCTGTGTTCTGAAGAGTTTTTCGTAATCAGAAAATAAATCGTAGCCTAAGACCATCACCTGATTGGTAAGCGCCAGTACATCCGCCCATTTCTTCTGATACATGGCTGCTTTTGCTTTTAATCCTAAAGCTGCACCTCGGGTCGCCCTGCCCAGGTCGGCGGCACCATACGATTGAGGCAATACGGTAGCCGCTTCGGTTAAATCCTTTTCGATTTGAGCATAAACATTAGCTTTATCTGATTGTCGGATATTGTATTCCGTGTTATCCTTAGGAACATTCAACCTCAAAGGAACATTGCCATAGGCCCTAACTAACCTAAAGTAAGAATAGGCACGAATAAACTTTGCTTCAGCCAGAAATCTCGATTTCAATGCAGCATCCATTGTAATGTTTGGCACGTTATCCAATACCTGATTACAAAGATTGATGTTCTGGTATTGACCAGTCCAGAATCCTTGCAAACTGCCTTGGGTTGATGTAACGGTAAACTGATCAAATAAGTTAAAAAAAGTGGCATCAGTAGGTGTACTGCCTTTATCTGCTTCGTCTGATCCGGTACTTTCAATAGCAATTGCATTGAAAGCAACATTATCCCAACTTCTTAAATTCGCATACATCGCATTAACACCCTTTAAAGCGTCATCCTGAGTTTTCCAGAACGTAACGGAAGGTTGTTGAGCTTGTGGTGGAACATTTAAGAAATCTTTTTTACACGATGCTGTGAAAAGCATTGATCCCAAAGCTGTGGCAATAATGCAAGATTGTAAATTTATATTCTTTTTCATTGTGTGTCGATTAGAAAGTAACGTTAAGTCCAAAATTATAAGTAGCAAATAATGGATACACATTGGTGTCGATCCCAGCATTTGTTGGCGCTCCACCAACTTCAGGACTAAAGCCTTTGTAGCCAAAAATATTCACTGCGTTTTGTGCATTTAAGAAAACTCGTAGACGCTGCATCTTCATTTTATTACTGATCGCTTGCGGTAAAGTATATCCTAATTGGATGTTTCTCAATCTGATATAATCGCCTTTTTCTACGTAAAATGAATTAGGAGCATTGTTCAAGCCACTTGCTAAACTTGCAGAAGAATATGAGTTTGATGTTCCCGGTCCATTCCAACGATTAGTGATGAAATCTTTGGTATAGTTTTCATTACCAAAACGGTTGCTTAAATTTGCGTTAAACACATCTACATCGGCAACACCTTGAATATCAAGTGTTAAATCGAAATTTTTGTAGGCAAAGTTAGTATTCACACCATAGGTGAATTTTGGGTTTGGATTACCTAAAACAACCCGGTCTTTTAAATCAATAATACCATCGCCATTTATGTCTGCGTATTTGAAATCGCCTCTTTTAAATCCAGGCCATGCAGCGGCTTCAGCATCTGATTGAAAAACCCCTTCTACCTGGTAACCAAAAAACTCCCCGATAGGGCGGTTATTTACCGTTCTGGTTGAAAGATATCCACTGGTAAGGCCTGCACCACCCCGGTAAATAGGATTTGATCCAGAGGTAACATTCAATACTTTATTGTTATTCATTCCAACATTTCCACTGATTGAGTAAGTAAAACCACCCTCGGTTTTATCTGCCCATGTTGCAGAGAATTCGAAACCTCTGTTTTGGATGTCGGCCTGGTTAGCAATTAGTGAACTGTTTTGTGTACCAATACTTCCCAGAACGGGAATATCGAAAATCGCTTGTTCAGTTTTTCTGTTGTAATAATCTGCTTCAATGGTTAATTTGTTATTTAAGAAGCCCATTTCCAAACCTACATCTGTACCGGCACTTCTTTCCCACAATAAAAATGGCGGAACAATTGAACGGATACTAGCACCTGTATACGGTAAACCACCAAAGAATGCAATTAATCCGGCAGATTGATCAACTGTTTGGGTTGATGGATTAAATGGAACTCCTGCGTTACCCACTTTACCCCAACTTCCTCTCAGCTTTAAATTACTGAAGATTTTTTGATCTTTCATGAAATCTTCATTGGTGATCACCCAACCTGCACCGATAGAAGGAAAGTTGCCCCATAAATTGTCAGAACCAAAAAACTGCGATGCACCGTCTCTACGAATAGAGGCATTCAATAAGTATCTGTTCTTATAGCTATAGTTTACTCTGGCAAAATAAGAAGCGAAAGTGGAGATTTCTCCCTTATCTGTTACGTTTCTTGTTGCAGCATCTCCTAAGGCTAGATATAAATCACCTTCCGAAGTGTAGGGTACATTTAATGCATCAGCATTAATTTCATACATTTTATTTCGTTGTGCTGTTTGTCCAACCAAAACGGTTAAGTTATGATCTGTCCATTTTCTGTCATAGGTTAAAGTGTTCTCAATAATCCAGTTTCTATTTTCAATACGATCAATATCTAATTTACTGTTTGTATTTTGTTGTGTATTACTGGCTTTGTAAACAGGAATATAGCCACGAACTTCTTCCTGACCAAAATCTCCGCCTAAACTTGTTCTAAATGTGAAATTCTTTAAAAACTTTAATTCAGCGAATACATTACCCGTAATTTTATATTTGGTAGTATTTTGATTGAAGAAATCTAAAGTAGCCTGAGGATTCATATTGCTGCCATTGCCTAAATTGAAAGCATTTGGATCGCCATAACTACCGTCAGCATTAAAAACTGGAACAACTGGTGAAGCAGCATATAATGCTCTGAAAATTCCGGATGCGGGATCCTTTGATTTGCTTGAAGTTGCAGTTACATTATATCCAATTTTTAATGGTTCAAAAACCTGGAAATCGTTTGATAACCTTGCTGTGTATCTTTTGTAATTATTGTTTTTAACGATACCATCCTGATCTAAATAACCCAATGAGAGGTTATATGTAGATTTTTCACTACCCCCGCTAATTGATAGCTGATGATTGGTAATCAAAGCCTCTCTCAATGCCACGTCGTACCAGTTTGTGCCTTCTCCCAAGTTTGTATTAGCAAATAAAGGTTGTGCACCTTGAAGCGCATAAGCCTCATTTACCGCAGTTGCATATTCACTTGCATTTGCCATTTCTACCTGGTTGGTTACTTTTTGGAAACCCACCGTTCCGTTGTAATTAATAACAGCATCACCTTTTTTGCCTTTATTGGTGGTTACTAAAACTACACCATTGGCTGCTCTGATACCATAGATTGATTGCGCTGATGCATCTTTTAAAATGCTAATATTCGCAATATCGGCAGGGTTTAAGAAATTAATGTCGTCATACCAAACGCCGTCAACCACATATAACGGAACAGTTTTACCATAAATAGTTCCTGAACCTCTAATTGTGATAGTTGGTGAACCACCCGGAGTACCTGTATTGGTAATAGAAACACCGGCAACTTTACCTTGAAGTGCGCCAACCGGGTTGGTGGAAATTTGCTTGGAAATATCTTCTCCCTTTACTGTAGCTACAGATCCGGTAACGTCAATTTTTCTTTGTGTACCGTAACCTACAACCACAACCTGCTCTAATTGTTGTGTTGAAGAGGCTAAGCCTACGTTGATTGTAGTACGATTAGCAACCGCTTGCTCCTGGGCAGTATAGCCTACAAAATTAAAGACTAATGTTGCTGTAGATGGTACACTGATGGAGTAGTTACCATTTGAATCTGTTTGAGTACCGCCTTGTGCTCCTTTTATTAAGATAGTTACGCCTGGTAATGGAGTTTTATCACCTCCATCTGTTACCACACCTTTTACAGTGATGTTTTGCGCAAACGCTACGTTAATTGCGAGTAAAAGAAATACGGCCAGAACAGAAATTCTTGTAAAAATTCTTTTCATGCTTATTAAAAATTTAGTTTAATTGATAGGATAAATGTGGGGTTGTTTTTTTGGTTGTGCAAGTGCTTTTACCTCAACATTAATACATCATTTTTATAAGAGAAGTTTTTTAAGAGGAAAACCAATTGGCATTTTGGGCCAAAAAGGCAATTTTTAAGCTTTGTAACTAATTAATTACCCGAGTTAAGTGTGTAAGTTACACTAAGGCTTTTGTAGGGGTAAAAAAATAGTTATGAGAGGTAATGATGTAGTGTTTTTAGCCTTCCGATGTTTGAAAATCTAAAGAATATCGTTTTCATGCAAACGTTCCCGACGATGGTTCGGCTTGGTTTTCTGGTTTCGAGTTACAATTCCATTAAGAATTCAGTTAGGTTTTTATCGTGTGGGACTTCCAGTTTTTTGCGCAAGCGATAGCGGCGAATTTCCACACCTCTTAGGCTAATATTTAGCAATGACGACATCTCTTTACTGCTCATGTTCATGCGCAAGTAGGCACAAAGTTTTAAGTCATTTGGCACTAGGTCCGGATGTTGTGCTTTAAGCTTTTTGAAGAAACTCTCATGAGCTTCATTAAAGCTGTTTTCGAATAAATGCCAATCCCGCTCGTCATTCATTCCATCATTGATTACCTTTTGAATTTTTTTTGTCTGATCGTCTGAAAGCTTCTTGCCATTCTCATCTTTCAGCTTGGTAATTTCATCGCTGAGTTTTTGAAGCAGCTCATTTTTATAAACCAGGGTCATGGCCGAGTTGGCCAGTTCTCTATTTTTGGAAGCCAGCTCCGCCTGAAGCTTTTCAGTTTGCAGCTTTATGATTTGCTTTTCATTTACTTCGGCCTCCTGTTTCAAAATTTCATCCTGCTCTGCTTTCAACCGCTCACTAATTTTATGACTATCGCGTTTCAGCTTTGCTTCATACAGCTTTTTGCCCACGATTAATACAACCACAAATAAAATTGAGTATAAAACAATAGCAATGTTGCTCAGATACCAGGGCCGGAGTATGGTGAACTCGAAAGTAGTGATCTCGCTAATAGAAGAATCATTGATTTTTGCCCGCACCTTGAATTTATAAGTGCCGCTACTCAGGTTGGTAAAATCTTTTTGGGTAGCCACACTCCAATCCGACCAGTCTTTGGAATATCCTTCTAAATAATATTGAAATTTAAGCTTCGCCTGTCGGTAATACGGCAGGGCAAATGAAATCCTGATGTTGTTCCTGCTGTTTGGAATCTCCGTCTCTTCATTGCCATTGCCTGTTTCGCTGATAGTGAAATACTTATCGGTGATGTCTTCAATCCTCCGGATTAAAACTGCTGGAAGTTTCCTTTTGCCAGGCGATTGGCTAAGCAGATTATTGTAAATTACGAAACCATCATCAACACTGATCAAATAAATAGAATTTCCAATTTGACTGATGTTTTCATAGTATTGAACCATTCTGCCATCTAAAAGGCTAAACTGATTGGAGTCTATTTCTATTTTCCCAGGTTCGGAAAAGTTTACCAACGATGTTTTACCATGATCGATAAACCAATACTTTTTATTGCCCGCACTAATAATTTTGTTAGAAGTAGAGAATGAGCCGAGGCTTTTGTTCAGCACATCATACAAAGTAAACTTATTGCTCAATTCATCGTAAGTGTAAAATCCTTTATCAGAGGAGAACACAATTCTATTCTCCAGATTGAAGATATTCACGTTATAGTTTCCGGGTAAGCCATTTTGTTCATCGAAATATTTTACACTGGTTACTTTGCTAAAAGTGCTGTTCAGGGTGAGTTTGTATAAGCCTTTATAGGCATGCGCTACCCAAATATCGCCTTTGTTATCTTGCTCAATAAATCGTGAAGGTTCTGTAAAACCCAACACTTTACCATCAAATTTCAATCCCGAAGCGGTATTTTGATAGAGTGATAACCCGACATAAGTTCCCTGGATAAAATAGTTGGGGTTAGAATGAAGTTGTTTGATGGTCCAACCTCCACTTACCGACGAAATCCAACTGATTTGATCACCTAAAACTTTAAAAGTACCGCTATTGTGCCCACAAATTAATTCGTTGTTCACGATGGCGAGATCCCAAACCTGCCCTTGCGAACTTGGAATAAGGCGAAAATTAAAAGGCGTTAGTTCATCGTTTTTAGACCAATTGCTGTAAAACAAGCCCTGGTTAGTACCTAGGTAAATTTTATCTTTAAAAATGATGCTGGAGTAAACAGTTCCGAACTGTCCGGTTTTATCGAAATAGAAATACAGTGGGGAGTTTAATTCAATGCGGTCGATTCCATTATCCAAACCCGTCCACAGATTTTGCTCGTTATCGGCAAAAATACTTAATACCGTATTATTTTGTAATCCACTCGATTTGTTGATGCGTTGTACCACACGGCCGTTTTCATCAATGATGATTAAACCATTCAAAATGGTGCCATAGGCATAATATTTATTTAAAAGTTTTACCCCGTTATTCAGTTGATAAGTTTTAAGGTAATCGTTGGCTGGCGTAACAAGAGGTGAAAAATCTTTGCCATCGAAAGTAAATAAACCGTTTTTACTGGTGCCAATAATGAAACCACCATTTTTATAGGGTAAGATCGATAGCACACCTTGTTTACCCAGCTTTTCACTGTTCGGAATAAACTTCAATTGGTTTCCTGCCAATTCAAATAAACCTTTATCGAGCACTTCGACAATGTATTTGTTGTTTACCTGATGCAGAAAGAGAAAGGAAGACGGCGCTTTAATGATCTCAATTTTCCCGTTCTTATAGATGAATATCCTGGAGAAGGATTGAAAAATCACCCGGTCTTTGTCTACATATATTTTCCAGATTTCATCACTTACTTTATTGCCTTTTGGTAGGAGCGGGGTGAGTGATTGATAGGTTAATTTGTTGTTGGTATAAGCCCAGTACCCAAATTCACCAAAGGCGCCTGTATATATCTTTCCCTTATTGTCAGTTGCTACCGAACGAACAATTTGTCGATTTGGCATTTGGTACTTTTGCCAATATTTGCCATCGAAGGTTAAGAGACCTTCGGCATTGCCGAAGTACATGATGCCGCTTTTATCCTTCGCAATGCTCCAATTTTGATTGCCCGATGCGTAAACCGATTTTGGGTAATTTTCGATATATGGCACCCCGATGCTTTTGATTTCCGAAGCATAGGTGATTTGGGCAAAGAGGGAAAGGAGTAATAAAAGGCGAAAAAATCTACACATATTTAATGATTATGGGGCAAAGGGTAAAGAGCCATGAGCAAAGAATAAAGACCAATGAGCAAAGAGCAAGGAGCAAAGATCAAGGAAAAAATACCACTCAACCACGCACTTCCAACCCCCACTCTCAACTCCCAGCTAGACAACCTAGCTTTTGACTACCGACTCCGGACTAGAGACGCTCAACCCCGAACTCCTAATTACCTCGTTACTGTAAAGATCAACACAGCCAAATTCACTACCACTAAAAGCGGCTGTAAAATATTGTTCAGGCTTTGGAGTTTATCACTCGTAGCCGAACTTTTGGTAGGCTGAAGTACAATAATATCACGATTTTGCAATACCAGTTTTTTGCTTGCCAAACTGTTGATATCGTTTAGGTTCACATAAATAAGCTCTGGGTTTGCCCGATCGCCGCGAATAATTTTTAATGTTTTCGGATCGGCAGTTTTGGTAATTCCACCCGCTTCGCCGATTATATCGATAAGCGTGGTGTTATCACGTTCCAATAAAAAGTTGCCCTGTTTACTAAATTCGCCCAATAACGTCACCTTTAAATTAACCACCGACAACTCGATGATGGGATCTTTTAACAATTTATTTTTATAGAGGTTCTGAATTTTAATAGCCGCTTCTCTTCTGGTTAAACCAATTACTTCGACTTTTCCAATGGCCGGTAAATTAACCATTCCATCTAAATCTACAGGGTAGGAGAGTATATTATTAATTCCGCCTGAGGCGCTGTTTTGTTGGCTATTGCTACTTGCTGTAGAACCTGTTGTGTTGTTCGTAGCACCGAATTCGAAGTTTTGTACGTTGCGAATGGCCAGCTGATCGTTCACCTTTATTTTATAATAGGCATCGCTAATACCCTGATCGTTTACCACATAAACCTGTTTGATGGTGTCGGTAACGATATCACTCGGCGCATTAAATAGCGTTCTTTCTTTACGCACACCACACGAACTCAAAACGGCAAGAATAGAAAATATAGCAATAAAAAGGAAGTAGTTCTTGATGTAAATGAAAATCATACTTAAGCGGAGACAAGGTTTGGCTTTATTAAGAAACAAAAATACTTTTTAATATATGAAATCGAAAATTTATAAAACGGAGCGAAGATAATGGGAAATTAAACGTTTAATCATTGCCGCTTAGAAAAATAAAATTTTGACATATGTCAATTATGAAAGCGGTAGCTAAGCGTTTTCTTTACTGGTCAGCCGTATCTTTGTGCATCCCCTATTGTTGAAGCATATCCTTGGATGTAATAAAATTATTATTATGAAGAGGTTGTTTTTAATATTTATTGTTTTCTTTTGTTCGCATTTTTTTGTAAAGGCTCAATCGAGTACTGCTACGGGCTGTCTTCTTCAGAATAACATCATTTATACTGATGATTACACGTTCACAAACTATTTTAAAACGTCATCAATAAATACTCTTCCTGCTAATAGATGTAGCTGGACCCCTGTTACAGGTCCAACATGTTACGTTTCAGCTAGTAGATCATTTGATGTTTTTGGATGCTTTTGTTATGTCTATGCAAGTCCCCAAACAGGATTTAGTGGAACATTTACCGCTAGCACAATTGGGTGCCCACTTGATGATTATATATGGTTTTTAATATTTCCAATAGGTATTTTGGGTATCCTTTATCTGCGTAAACACATAACAAATAAATTTGAAGAAGCATTGATTTTATAGACTTTCTCCAGCGGCAGTCCATTCAAACGTTGAATTAATTGTCTACTCATATTTAAGTACTAAAAACACTTTTTTTGTATGATTAAATAGATTTGTTTGTGTTTTGATTGATACGCGGTTATTTTTGTGCTGGAATTCGTCCCGTTCCGTATCAGATATGAAGTTTATCTTTTCGATAGTTGCTCTTTTTTCTACTACTATTTCATTTGCTCAGGGACCCTCAGGTTGTATCGTGTATGATTATAGTTCCAATGTTCCCCCTTATTCAGGCAAGGTCTTCACCCAGATTATTGGTACAGTCCCTACTACAACCTCTACCAGTTCCCCCTTTATTGCAGGTGATATCAGAGGAACTGAAATGTATAACGGAGGGATAACAACAACTGGAATTGGTCCAAATATACCAGTATCAATAAGCTGTTATAGGCAGCCGTCTAATACGTTACTTAGGGAATGTGCAATTAGATTTCAGACCGCTAATACCACGCCGGCTGTTTATTCTTACTATGGAGGACTTAGAGCCCAGAACTATTATTCATGTCCTATAGATGATTATATCCCATATTTTCTATTTATATCAAGTATCTTTGGCTTTACAATTATCAGAAAATATCCAACCAGCTTTTTACATATAGCACAAGTGTTGAACTTGTGATTTAACAAATCTTATATTTTTAAACCCCCATTTAGACTTAGCGTCTCGCTAAGACTTATCTTTATCGGTTTTTATTGCTATTGTAACCTTCTAGTCGTAGAGTCTCTCTAAGGCTTATATTAATTCGTTTTATTGCTATTGTAATGTAGTCATTCCGTTGTTATTTGTCATGCTAATGATTTTGTGTAATCCGTTTTAAAGTTTGGGCTGTCTAGTCCAAACAGAGAAGCTTGCTCCAGACTGAAATCAACTTGCATTAGTCGAAGCCAGAAAGCATGATATGGCTTATAAGATTTGCCGTTATCTAGTGCAAGATCTCGCTCTTGATTTATCCTTGTCTAATTAAACCAACTTTTATTGTTCATTTTGTTCATGACATTTGTCAAATGTTTGTATAAGTGTTGTCTTCTAATTTCTTCCGCTGAGAGTATAAGCTTCGTTAGCTTTTTGAATCAAAATTCCCCTTGCTTAAATAGCAGAGGAGGTTATTGTTAATAATTGGCCAATAAATTTGCAGTTATTCAATTATCTGTATTCCTAGAAAGACTGTTTTTTTAGTTTCTTGCAGTTTTTATTATAGATTTAAAATTTCATATTCGCGTCGATTTGTAGTTTTTGTAGTACGATAATTTGTTTTTATATCCTTCTAGAATGTACCGCTTTTTTTTTCTTGCCATTTCTTCACTATTTCTGTTCTCAAATTCATCAAAAGGTCAAGAACGCGGAAACGGTTGCAGAATAAGCAACACTGTATTTACACAATACCTAGGTCTAGGTACTCCTTACGTAGGTCAACCAGAGCAATCATATTATGCGAGTAATGGCAGGCAATTAGAGTTGAATAATAATAACAGTGCGAGATATATTTGTGGAGCAATAAATGATTATCCCCAAGGTAGTTATTATGATAGTTCTATTCCTCCCTATGGAGCTACTGTTATTATACCGATGCAACACGAATTGGTATCAGAAAGTTCGGTTGCATGTGTTATCTCGCTACAAGTAAACGGTTCTATAGTAAACGCGGGCGGAAGAGTAGTTACCTACGAACTAAGTCCACCCTCAACCTGTTCGAATGCTTCACGTAACGATGCTCCTTTAGATGAATATTTTCCATTTCTAGCGCTAATTTTTGGCGGAGTGGGCTTCTCTAAAACGCGAAAGAAAAGACAACATCAAGATTTTATTTCGTTATAAATACCGAACAAAACTAACTTAATTAAAAAATAGGACTGATATAATTTTACCTTACATCCTTCTTATTTATGAATGATGTTTTTATCGTTCTTCGTAATTTTTTATTTTCCAAAGTTGTTGTGAAACTCGTTATTTAATGCCGGCTGCTCATCGTGTCTACCTAAATAATCATCCGCCTCCCCAGATCATTTCTGACGAATGAGCATTTATCTGATCACTCATAAGGTCCGCAGTAATGTTTGCGCAATGCATTTCGAGATTATAATTGAAAAAATGATCTCATGATTAAGGTACAAAACATCAACCTTGTGATCCTTGCTAAATATTAGTATGTTTATTAAAAATTAGCGCTTTTCAAACCGTTAACTCATGCTGATGTGGCGAAAATTATGTTCGATCTCCATTATTAACCTCCTCATATCAAATACCATTTTTTTATTTACCAATTGTTTCGCTTTTGCTTGTAAATCCCTTTTAAGCGATTAACCCTTAAGTCGCGGTTAATTTGGGTTTAGTTCGGACTTTGTTCGGGGTTGTGACAATCCTGGCCGACCGAAATCTGTCTCAAACCCAAATAAAATTAATCGGAATAGTTAACTATTGATCAACTATTCGTTATCTTTCGGTTATCATCCCATAATCTTATAACTCGAGAATTATGGCTATTTTAAAAGATGGAGTAAACGGTGGATTCACCGGGAAAGTTGGAAGCGTGATCGGTTACCAGCTGAATGGTAAATGGGTAATCAAAGGATTGCCTAAGCTAAGTAAGAAAAACAAAAAGGGAACGGATAAGCAAAATAAATGTAGGTCAAAGTTTACGACCATACAAACATTTCTGTCTTATGTGCTTGATTTTATTCGTGTTGGCTTTAATCTCGAAGCGAAGGCAAAAGGAATGTCGGCACATAATTTCGCTAAATCTTATAACATGCTCCATGCCTTTAACGGGAATGGAGAGATTGATTATTCCAGAATTAAGCTTGCTCAGGGTAAGCTCCTGGGCCCGGCAGATGCTGCTGTACAAGTTCATCAAAATGGTCTTTTATTTTGCTGGGATCAACAAATCAGTGCTGGTTACGAGCGCCGATCTGATCAGGTGATGCTCTTGGCTTTCCACGCGGAAGGTGGATTTGCCTACCGCAGGCTGAGTGGCAACAGAAGAAGTGCCGGACAGGAACTGCTCGAAATCCCCCGGGAGAGAATTAGTATGGGTTATCATACTTGGATGGCCTTCATTGCTGATGACCGCCAGAGTATTTCGGATAGTATTTATTTGGGCAGAGTTGAATTCTAGATCAGCATTCTAAGCTATATTCTGCCCTCTCGAATAATGTAAACTTTAATGAAATTTAAGTTCTTTAGTTATGGCATAATGCCCGACAAAGTATTCGGTTTAATGTGGATTTAAATGGCCGCAGAAATAGCGAACACTTAAACCAGATGAGGAATTATAAGATATATCAGGCCATCTCGAATGAAAACTTACTAAAATGTAATTTCTTTCGTTATGGCTTAATGCCCGACAAAGTCTTCGGTTTCACTTTGGATTGAAGTGGCCGCTGAAATAGCGAACACTTAAACCAGGTGCGGGTTTAAGTATATCGATGATGTTGAAATGCTTATACATTAACTCAAGGTATATATGTGGAATAACTATTTGCTAGCATGAAGATCATTTTTTTAGCTGCTGATTAAAATACTGAACAAAAAGAATGTAGGTTGGGTCTTGGGTACCGTGTAATTTTGAAAAACATAGTATTTATATCATGTTGCTCAAAAAAACCGGCTTACTTATTATAATATTTCTTTGCTCTCAGTTTTCACAAGCACAATCTGGATGTTTAATATCAAGCAATGCTACTGTTTATACTGAACAAGATAATAATGGATTGGTAAACGCAGTATTGGCACTGGTTTTCGGAGGAAACCCGGTTTATAAGGCAAACCCAAATGAACCTTCGGTAGCCACGTGTGTAAATAATTCCCATAAAGTTTGGACAGCAACGTCTCAGAACTGTACTGTTTGTCCATTCGGATATTCATTTAACTTACTTAATGTTATTACAGGTTGTCAAACTACTACATATCAGGGCAAAGTAGCTTCATCGCAAATATTATTTTGCCCCCTCGACGACTACACTTTGCCTCTCACCGCCACAGCCGGTTTATTCGGCATATTCTTCATCCGAAAAAGAAAACTATTTTAAAAAGTATCATAACTTTCATTCCAACTTAGATTGGTTGATTTTATAACTAATGAGCCAACTGAATGAGATTGCCACGGTCGTGAAGAACTTCCTCGCAATGACGGATTTAAAATTGAAAAGTCAACCGTCATTACAGTTATACTTTAATAAATCAATCTGTCCCCCGAATCAAATAAAAGTCATGGCGTGTAATTCCATCCGGCTAAGAAACTGATCAAGTCTATCTTTCAGAAAAGTTAAATCAGCAAATGAAATCTTGTAATTCTCCTCATACCTTGCGCCAACATAAGCTGTTTGTAAAAGCATTAACCATTTCAACTCTTTCCGTTGATGATCATCAAAAATATTTTGGAGTGCAGGGTAATAGAAAGCGGCTTCTTTTTGCAAAAGGATTAATTGATGGCTTCTAACTGTTGCGGTTTTATTAAGTATGATCAGTGTTCTCAAAACTTGCTCACAGGTTTGATGGAGTAGAAACGCCGTTAAATTTCCTTTCTCCTGTTCAAAGTAAAAGTTAGCCAGCTCATAAAACTCTGCAGCCCGTTTTAATCCATTCTTAAATGTATTTGATGCGTGATCACGTAGTGCAGTAATCAGTTTATCACTGCTGGGCTTTAGGTTATAGGGGCCACTCTTTTTATAGATGCAATTCGCATCAATACAATTTGTAGAAAGAAAAAAATCTCCACGTTGCAATAGATCATTTACAGTTCCGTATTCACGGTAAATGATTTGGATAGATGGCTGTGTTGAGTTTGTAAACGTAACAATATTTTTTACTTCATCATTAGCTAAATAAGAATAGGGATCGGAAACCAATATAAGCCTTATGGGTTCAATACCTGCTGAATAGCAAAATATATAGGAAACTGGAATCACTTCAACGATAAGTTGTAAAAACATTTTTAGGTGCAAATCCGGGATGGGATAAAGATCTTTAGAAGTGAAATCCCGATTCAACTCCTGTTGTTTGATTAAATTAATCATCTTCCTCCTCTCCCTGAACAAAATTAAGGCGCTGCGGAACAACCAATACAAAACACAATTCAATTACCTTTAAAAGCTTATCGTACAACTCAAAGCCATATTTTGAATCTGTTGTACCTAAAAAATCGCCCGAAGCGAATCCATAATATTGCCACTCGTTTAATCCATATCGCATCTCTTTAATGTGATCAAGCGTAAGAAGAATTTTGAGCGATTTAAGCGGATGCATTAATTCCTCCTCATTCAAAATAGTCGGCTCATATTGCCGGCTTCTTATCCCCGGAATTTCCGGATGTTTTTCGTCAACGTCCCTAATCCACTCTGCAAACGAAATAGAGGTTGTAGAATAAGGTTTGTTGTAATCGAAAGGAACTTCATGCCTTAAAATCAGATACGCAGCGTGTATCAGCTGTGTAAGCTGTTGATGAAAAAATAAAATATTGCTCACCTTTTCAACTTGCTGATCGTCCGTCATGCAGGCTTTAAACCAGTGTAGTAGATCTCTGCGATAAGCATTTAAACTAGCTCCGCCATAAAATTCAAGAAGTACAGAATAGGGATCTGAAATTTGATTAGCATCCAGTAAAATAGGAGATGTATCTTTAAAGCTAGCAATCTGATCTTTAAAAAAGTCTGCACTGTTTTTCCCAATTCTGTAGTTAATGAGCCAGGAAGCCTCCGTTAATCTTTTAATCATATTCGCTACCGGGAATATTTCACAGCACAGGCTTTCATCAGTTGATTCTGATAAGTTCATGTCTAGCCATACATCAAGACATTGTTTATATTCATTTAGGGTTTCCTCATCTTTAAGCACAGCGAGATATTGGTTGGGATTAATCATCTCTTCTTCAGTAAGGTACTCAGGATGATAGCCCAAAATTTCGCATTCCAATTTCACTTCGGAGGGTGTTCGGGTAGTTAATTTTACCAATTCTTCATTGCCCTGAAGAGTCACCTGATGAAAATTATAAGACTCTACAAGTAAATTCAGCATCGTTTCGTGCTGGCATAAAAGTTTGTGTGGTTGATGTTTGCCATAAAAATCCCGTTTAGCAAATGGAATTTCTGTCCATTCCTCAATTTCTTTTAATCGTTTTTGAAGGCTGCTAATCCCATAAAAATAGTCATAAGTATACCATTTAAGGCTTTCATAATTGGTAATGAGTTGATCAGTTTCCATAATTTCTATGTTTAAATGAGTAATCCTTATATTGCGGATTGATTGATACCAAATTACAATCTAGTATTCGTTAAACGAAATATATTTTCGTATTACTTATTAACATTTATCGATGACTGAAATAGAAAGGTTAAAAAGTTTGATCGCCCAACTGGGCTTTAAAACCCAAAAAGAATTTGCATTGGATATGAAAATTACGGATGGCAATCTTTCTGATATCTTACGTGGTAGAATCGGGATTTCCCGAGCCTTTAAAGAAAAAATAGGTTTTAAATACAATGCCAATATAGAATGGCTTGAACAGGGGTTAGGAGAACCAATTTTAAAAAAAGGTCCAGCTATTTCAGAAGCAAAAGAAGGGGTGCCATATTTTGATATTACCCTTGCAGATTTTGATAAGTTCTTATTGGAAGAGGAGAAGCCGGAATATTTTGTTAACTATAAGCCGTTTAACGATTGTACAGCCTATCTACCAGTTTATGGCGATAGTATGTATCCTAAATACGCCTCTGGTGAAATTATTGCGGTTCGTGAAGTCACAAATTTTGAAGTGTTACAATGGGGTGAAGCCTACGTGGTAATGACAGATGAAAGTTCAAATCACATGCGAAGTATTAAATTGCTTTATGAACATGCTGATAAGGGGAAGCTTATTCTTCGCTCTTCAAATCCCAATTTCAAAGGTGATACCATCATCGCTAAAAGCAGTATTCAGGCATTGTATATCATCAAAGGGAAAATTACCAGAAACTTGATTTAGCGCTTCCCGTAAATAAATTCATCAGATTAGAAAATTAATAATTATTCTTTAGAGTTGTAAAATATTACTATCTTCCTGCAATGATTAACACCACTGCTTATGAAGAAGTTAGGTTTAATCATCCCGCTCTTAATCGCATTCCAATTTTTAAAATCAGATTCTGTATTTGCAGATACTCCCGTTAGGGGATGTCGATTAGGTATGAGAATTTGGTATACGGTCGACAATATATATCACTCAGGTGAACCATTTTTTTTAAATGATTTAGATGGCAACGGAACTGATGATGGATTTAATTTTCTTTCTGGTAGATGTAGTTCAGGAATCTTAACATCTTGTACCATAATAAATAAGTCAGATGGTACAATTTTCAATTCCCCTACATACGGAAGCGTGGGAGAACTCTCTGATTTCAGCATAGACAATTGCCCCATCGATGATTATATCCCGCTATTATTTATCTTTACGGCTGGCATAGCTTTCTTTCAAATCAGAAAAAGGCAAGCTTCCATAAAAGATGAAAATCTCTATCATTACCGTAGTTTATAATGCAGAACCATACATTAAAGATTGTATCGAATCCGTAATCAATCAATCTTACCAACCTATTGAGTATATTATTATTGATGGTGGTTCTACGGATCAAACTTTGAACATCATCGAAAAGTACAAGCAGAATGTTACCCATCTGGTTTCCGAAAAAGACCAGGGACTTTATGATGCGATTAATAAGGGAATAAAACTGGCTTCAGGAGGGGTGATTGGACTGCTGAATGCAGATGATATGTTGGTTGGAAGTCATGTGGTTGCGGAAATTGCAAAGGCTTTCGCCGCCCAGCCAGATATTCAGGCAGTTTACGGAGATTTAAATTATGTCACAGCAGACAAAAGAAAAGTTGTGAGGCAATGGCGTTCTCAACAGGCCGATTTGAAGGATCTTGAAAAGGGCTGGATGCCTGCGCACCCCACATTGTACCTAAAAAGAGAATTATTTAAGTCGTATGGTAATTACGCCCTCGATATGGGTACGGCTGCAGATTATGATTTAATTTTAAGGTTTTTCCATACATACAAGTTGAAAGCCATTTATCTTCCACTATTGATGGTAAATATGCGAACAGGCGGCGTAAGCAATAGAAATGCTTCGAGTTTGCTACATGCATTAAAAAATGATTATAAAGCTTTACTGCGAAATAAAATTCCAAATCCAATTTGGGTGTTATTAAGGAAAAAGCTTAGTAAGTTGGAGCAGTTTTAATAGTTATCATTTGCAATTTTATTTGTCATGCTAATTTGATTGTAGTGGAATTAAGATTCCCGCCTTCGCGGGAATGACGACTGCCGATAAGGTTATTCATCGTAACAATGAGATTGCTTCGGCCTGCTCTTCTCAACCTCACAAAGTAGTTTATTAAGGTAATCATAGCCCAACCAGTTTTGACTTATGTCAAGTTAATTGGCTAATGTCCAATGCGAAATCAACATCATTCCTTATATTTGTTCAAACCGTTCCCGTTTTGTTTACAGATTTAATTGTTGCATATCCTATCGTCTTTTACGGCGCCATTGCTTTATTGGCATTTGCTATGGTATTGTTAAGTATTCCATCCATCATTTTCACTTCGTTGAAGTACAAACTGTTCGATACAAATGATTTACATCGAAAAAGGCATAATTTAAGTATATCCCGTTTAGGCGGTTTGGCAATTGTGGCCAGTTTTACCATTAGCACCTTACTGTTTTCGGCCATGATAAATTTTAAGGAAGCAAACTACTTAATAGTTTCTTGTATTATTTTGTCGGCCCTGGGTTTAAAAGATGATGTTTATGGCACTAACACCAGTACGAAATTCATCTTGCAGTTGCTGGTGGCTGGCATTCTGGTATTTTTCGGCAATTTTCGGTTAAGTAGTTTATATGGCGTATTGAATATTTTCGATATGAATATGATGTGGGGAGGCCTGTTTTCCATTATTTTGATTATTTTCCTGAACAATGCTTTTAATCTCATAGATGGAATTGATGGTCTGGCAGGTTCAATCGGAATATTGGCAGGCCTTTCTTTTGGGATTGCCTTCGCTACTTCCAATCAGATCCCTTATGCATTTATCTCCTTCGCTCTTATCGGGGCAATAGCTGGCTTTTTGAAGTTCAACTGGTATCCGGCTAAGATTTTTATGGGAGATACAGGGGCGCTGATTATCGGTTTAACTACTGCTGCACTGGCCATAAAGTTTATAGAAATAAATAAATTTACTGGCAATAATGAACCCACATTTTATTCTGCACCTGCCATTGCTGTTGCCATATTAATTGTGCCTATTTTCGATTCTTTGAGGGTTTTTACCATTAGGATATTAAAAAGAAAATCACCATTCATTGGCGATCGGGATCATATCCATCACCGCTTGGAAAGATTGGGTTTAAAACCAGATCAAATTGTTTGGATCACTACAATGTTAAATGTTTTCATTATTGCGTGTACCATTCTACTTCAACATTTAGGTAATTTCTTATTGATTGTGCTTTTAATCACTATCTGTGCTATTTATAATGGGGCGATCACCTGGCGGTTATCAAAGGCAATGCCGGGAAAAGCGTAATTTTCAGTCACAGGTTTCACATTCAATTTTAATATCAAAATAAAGCGTATTTTTGCGCCTAAAATATTAATGTAATGAGGCTGGCGATTAATGGTTTCGGTAGAATAGGGAGAACATTTTTGCGTTTGGCATTGGCCGAGGGTTTCGATGTGGTGGCAATTAATGATTTGGCTGATGCTAAAACAATGGCACATTTATTTAAATACGATAGTGTGCATGGGGTTCATGCAAGTGAAGTTTTTGCCAAGCCAGATGCAATTGTTATCGATAAAAAAATGATCCCTGTTTTCGCAATAAAAGATGCGGATGAATTGCCTTGGTCGGCCTTGAGGGTAGATTTAGTGGTGGATTGTACAGGAAAAAACCTAAGCGTTGAGGCTGCTGAAAAACACCTTAGTGCCGGAGCCAATCAGGTGCTTATTTCTGCACCCGCTGCCGATGAAATACCGATGTTGGTTTTAGGCGTTAACGATGATCAAATAGATTTAACAAGTCCGATTCTTTCTAATGCAAGTTGTACCACAAACAATATTGCGCCAATGATTAAGATCTTAAATGATAATTGGGGTGTAGAGGAGGGGTATATCACTACCATTCATTCGATGACGGGTGATCAAAACCTGCATGATTCCAACCATAAAGATTTGCGAAGAGCAAGAGCGGCTTCATCTTCCATCATTCCAACTACTACCGGGGCAGCAAAAGCGATTACCCATATCTTCCCTGAATTGGAAGGGCGTTTAGGAGGTGCAGGGATCAGAGTTCCTGTTTTAAATGGTTCACTTACTGATTTTACCTGTCTCTTAAAGAATAAAACCACCATCGAAGAAATCAATGCAGCCTTCAAACAGGCTTCTGAAAACGGACTTAAAGGAATTTTGGAATACACGGAAGATCCTATCGTTTCAATAGATATTATTGATAATCCAAACTCCTGTACTTTTGATTCTTTGCTCACTTCGATAGTGGGCGACATGGTGAAGGTGGTAGGCTGGTACGATAATGAGTATGGCTACAGCAGCAGGTTGATTGATGTGGTCAAGAAGATTAAATCTTTACGAGATTCAGCGTAAGTTTTCAGATTCTTAGTTAAATTTCAGCATTTTTTATTATTTCTTTTGAACGCTTATTCTGCCAAGATCGAGGCATTTGACCGGGAAAAAGCCACTAATATTTGCATGGATTAAAAGATTCGGAAATTTGCAGAGGAGTAGGGCGAGATGAATTCAAAATTTCATCTTACAACCACAGGTTTTAAGCAATGGTTGCCATTCCGTTGATAAAATTATATCTTCGAAATTGTTGTCTTTCTAATCCCGGAAAAGAAAACTTTTTAGTGAAATGGCTGCTCCCACAGATTTTGACTTCCTTATTAAGGATCATATTCATATTTGTAAAGCTTCAGAGGCTTGCTTAAAACTTGAAAATCCTTACAAAGCCCAACGTTGGCCTTTTTTCGCCATCTTGTTTTCCGTCGGCGAAGATATTTCTCATTGTGTTGAAAATGAAAAAATTGCCATCCCAAGAAGTCATTTCCTATTTATTGGCCCTGATCGTTATCATGCTTTTATGGAGAGAGAGAATGAAGATCTATGGATTGTAGTTTTCGATTACGGTTTCTATGCCAGAACACCTGCAGATGCTTATTTCATCCAAAATACACCTTTATTTTTCGATCAAAGCAAGATTTATCTAAGTAGCCCATCAATAGATATTGTAGAATATGTGCGGTTGCAGCTTTTATATATGCAAGCGCTGCTTGGCCAGTTGAATAATCCTATGGTGATTGATATTCTACACAACGCGGTTCAGGCGATGTTGCTTCGTTCCACATTTTATCATCAGGGTTTAATCACTTCCGGTATCCAACAAAGCAATCAGGAAGATAAAAAAATTGCAACCCGTTTTCGCGAAATTCTTCATCTTAACTTTCATCAAGCCAAAAAACTCGATTTCTATGCAGATGAATTAGGGATCAGTCCGCGAAGATTGAACCAGGCGATTATCACCGTCCACGGAAGATCGGCAAAGCAGCTTACCACAGAAAAGATTTTTGAAGAAGCAAAAAGCTTGCTTGGTCATAGTGCGCTTACCATTAAAGAAATTAGCTACCGTCTGGGTTTCACCGAAGAAAATAATTTCAGTGCTTTTTTTACGAAGCATGCGGGCTACAGTCCTAAAAAATATCGCAATCTCCAAAATAGCCTGGCGGTTTAGTAACTGCTCACCGCATCAGCGTCACTTAAATCATGCAAATTTAATAGTAGGGTCAGCCACAAATACGATTTTGGTACTGGGTGCTTGCCTGGTTAATTTTTACAAAAATGAATCTATTTTGACTGTCTATGACTACAATATTCATTTTGTTGATAATTGTCAATAATAACTTTTATTGGTTATCATATTGATAATCAGAGACTTGATAAAATCTCCTAGATGTATTTTATCCTGTCTGTTTTTTAATACTTTATTTGTCTTTTTTAATATTTTTTTGGAATAAAATTCGAAATACCTTTGCACTCCGTTCAGAACAGAAAGTAACTAAAAATTTACAAAGAAAATCAGGTGATTTTTGAATTGAGGGGAACACAAAAATAAAATAAAAAACAAAAAAAGCAACATAAAAGACATGAAATTAATCATCGCAACCATCGCAACCATCCTAGTATTTACTTTCCAACAAAAAGCATCAGCTCAAGCAGACAACGCAACATTAAACATTCGTTTGTATCCAATACAAACCATCACGGTAAACCCTGCACAAAAACTTGTTAACCTTGATTACAAAACAACTGCTGATTACACTAATGGTGTAAGTTCAACACAAAACGATCACCTTACCGTATATTCAACAGGTGCATTCGTAGTAAAAGTAAAATCAGCAGCTGCAACATTGCAAGGAAGTAAAGCATCGATTGATGCAAGTGATGTAACCATTACGCCAATAGCAGGTACTACTAATCAGCTTACAAACGCAGTTTACAATGCCCGTAGCTTAAGCAATAACGATCAGCCGATCATCACCAGTACTACCGGAAGTGTAAACAAAAATTTCAACATCACTTACAAAGCTGCAGGTGCTGAGAAATTTGTAGATAAATATTTCAAAACTGAAAACCCTACAGTTTACAGCACAGTAGTGACCTACACAATTGAGGCAAACTAAAATAATACCATTCAAGGAAGGCAACGGTGGAACAATCCATTGTTGCCTTTTTTGTATATTTGCCATCTAGTCCCTGCCTTCATGAAAAGACATTTTACTCTACTTACCTTTACTTTATTGCTTTTTACAATTAAAGCATTAGCACAAACAGGTCTTTCAGTAACTCCACCTAGAGTTTACTTTACGGTTGATAAGGGGCAATCTCAGAAGCAAATTGTGACAGTGAGTAACGTGAGCAAAACCACTGCGTTAGATTTAAGTGTTTCGTTAAGCGATTGGGCATACGATATTAAAGGTAACAACAACATTTTCGAAGCAGGCTCTACCGCCGGATCTTGTGCAAACTGGGTATCGGTATTGCCATCCTCTTTTTTCTCATTGGGCCCTGGTGAGCAGAAAGATATCGAATTGCAGGTAAGTCCTCCGGCAAATCTTATGGATACACTCCCTGTGCATACTGCAATGCTTTATGTTACTCAACTCAACCCTTTTGATGATGTGAGCGAGAAGGGCGCAAATATTAAGGTCGCCATTAGAACAGGCATCAAATTGTATCAGCGTTTTCCGACTACCCGGCGTCCCGATTTGGATATTGTGGGTTTCGCCATCAACAAGAAATTGCTCACTTTAAAATTCGTTAACATAGGAAACGTTTGGGCTGATGGCACAGCAACATGCGAACTGCTCGAACGTAAATCGGGGAAGAAAACCATGCTAAAGGATGTTATATTCTACTCTGTTCCTGGTAATAACAGGGAAATATTTTTCGAGCTTCCCGCCGATTTAGCAAAAGGAGAATATGTAGCATCTTCCATACTCAACTATGGCGAAGATTCGACCGTAAAACTAGCAGAACTGGAGTTTAATCATGAATAAACGTTTCTTCATTTGCTGCCTGTTTTTTACAGTGCTTTTCTCCATGTGCAGGGTTGATAGTTTTGCACAGGCTAGAATCGGCGCCAGCAATCAAAATTATATTTCAGTAGCCACTTCTAAAGATCAAACCTTTAGTAATGCCTACCAGGTTCAGCTCGATGTACTAGGAATTTTAAGAAACTACCCGAACTGGAGTTTGGGAATGATTCTCTTGCAACCTATTACAAACAGCGAGGGCAAAACGTTTCCTTTTAATAAGCTTAAGCTCAAGCTAAGTGCAGTTAACGGTACAACTTTTCAGCAAATAGGCAGCGGAACTACACCAATCCCTTTATCTACTCCAGGAACACAATCTTTACTCATCAATTCGTCTAAATATGCCTTGAGTACCGAGTGGTATGAGTTTTATAAAAGCATTGTTTTTACGGTTGATTTGGTTTTAGAAGGTGGAACTTATATGGATGCGCTGAAATCATGGCAGGCTTATTCACTCAATATCGCATTTGTACTTTTAGATAGAAATGGCAATGAGCTTGGGCGTTCCAGTGCCGTGAACGGAATGCAAATCCGTCCGGATGGCAGTTATCAATCGCCAGCGAGCTATGGAATTCAGGTGCAAGACAACGCCAGATCAGCTCTGCTCGAACTTAAAACCATGAACGATTATGCCAATGGCGCATCAGTAAGCTATGCCAATGGCTTAAGCGTAACTGCTGCCACGCCTTATGCTATTCAGGTAAGAATGGGAAGTGCGAATTTTAGTTCGGGCAAAAATTCGCTTCCAGTTTCTGTTGCTAACTTGAATTTAATTCCTGCAACGGGTGGGACTGGAGGCAGCATTACCCTTTCTGAAACTGCTCAAACCATATTAAATGGGGGTGCAATGACGTCTTCATCACAGCTATATCGCTATAATGTTCGTTACTTCACCAAGGCTAATGATGCCAGACTGAATAATGCTGTGCCTGATTCTTACAGCGGCTTAGTGATTTACGAGATTATTCCACAGTAAACACCTCATGCTTCGATCATTTACTAAATCCTTTCTGGTATTTTTTAGTTTGACGATATTTTTGTCGACCGCTTTACATGCGCAGCAAAAAGCATTGGTCAGTATTTCTGCGGATACTCTTGTAGAACTGGGAAATGAAAAACTGTTATCACTGAGTGTAAAAGTATCCAATTCTTCTGCTTCAACTTTTGAGGGATTTATTTCGCCGGTTTTGCCACAAGGCTATAAAAAAGTTGGCGAGCCATTGCTTAAAGTTAAAATTGCAGCTGGGGCACATAGCTATTTTCCGATTAAATTTCTGGTTCTGAATTCGGCCAATGCTGGCGATGCAAAAATCGTTTTCAATTTAATGGGTCTCGAAGCCAGATTGCTCGCTTCCTCGTCGGCAACGGTAAATCTTCCGCTTGTTAGGGCCACGGCTTTGGTAGTAAGTACCCCGAGTATTTTATTGAAAAGCGTAGGCGATTCTATTATTTTAAAGGTAATGGTGCGCAATGCCGGAAATCAGGTGGAAGACCTTAAACTGGTAGCAGCTTTTCCTGGTGGAGAGGGAGAAAGCAAACAAATTATCGAGCAAAACCTGTTGCTTATTCCTGGGAGCGAAAAGGAAATTCACTTTTCGAAAGTCATTACCAAACAAATTTATCAACTCAGTAGCTTTTATATTAATGTGGCGGGCCTTTACAAAAACGGAAATCTTTTTGGTAACGGTGTTGCTTTCGTACAAAATGCGGCCGGCGAGAGGCAGTTTGTTTCCAGCGGTCAGGATCGCACACTCAACCTGCTTGGCGGTACAAACCAAGTTTCACTAATCGGACAAAACTTATTTTCCGATTCTCAATCCTGGCAGCTTACCGGAGGAGGTACCACTCAGGTTGGAAACGGGCTCCTCGCTTTCAATGTGGATGCTTATCAATGGCAAAATTTATCTAATCAACCCTTAATTACCAACACCTGGTTAAATTATGAAACTAAGAATTATGGTGCAACTGTTGGAAATATTACGGAGAATTTAGAAAGTTTTATTAATGGCAGGGGAGTAAAAGTGTATACTAAAAAAGAAGAAAGTAAAGAGGGTTTGGAATTTGGTGCGGTAGAGAAATCATTTAATTTGTTAGGATCAAATTTTGACTACGGTTATGCGGCTTACGCCAGGTTAAATGCTGGAAATGGCGGTGCTGGTTCGGTAGCAAGCAGCATGATTTTCGATTATTCACCCCTAGATGAAACACGATCGGTATTAACTTCCAATACGGTTACATTGTTCAATCGTCAGAAATTTTCTTTAAACGCAACGGCCGGGGGTGGTTTGTCGCAAAATCTTAATGATATAAGCGACATCAAGCCGTCATTATCATTGGGCGCAAATATGAATGGTGCGATAGGGAAGTTTAGTTTTACCAGTAATAACTTCTATTCAAGCGCTTACTATCCCGGAATTCGGCGGGGGGTAATGCAGTTTAATGAACGGATAGCCAGGTATTTCGGGAAGCAATATCTTTGGGTGGGTTTCAATTATTATAGTTTTGATCCTCAATATCAACGTGGTTTTAGCTTCTTCCAAAGGGATTATGCTTTGCAGCGATTAGAATTGGGATGGGCCAGGCCCATTGGGCAGCTAGCAAATTTCACGCTAACGCTTTCCAATGATCAGGAAAAAGCCTCGTACAATTTTTTAGGCTATGCAAAGGGAAGTCTCAATGCTATCCGTTTAAATGAATCGATAAACTGGCACAGCAGAAATTTCAAACAAAACATATTTTTATCGTTAGAAAACGGATTTGCCAATTATTCATCAAAGAACAATTTTCAGCTCAGGATGAATGCCAATTGGTCTCATCCGTGGTTCAATCTTAATGTATTCTATCAACGCGGAAGCTTTTTAATTGCAGAAACATTTCAGGGAAATCCTCAGGAAGATATTTCACGTTTCAGTATTAGTCCTTCTTTCCGCCATACCATTTTAAAAGGCAAGCTTAAGCTAGAGGCTGGCATAATATTTTACCGGGATGGATTTTTTGGTAATAACACCACTTATACCGCAAGAAGTGAATTTCAAATTAGTCAGAAAAGCTCTTTTTATATTGGTAGCTATCAGTATCAATACAGCAACATGCTCACCAGGTCTACTTTTAGAAGTTTACAGGCAGGCATAACGCAAAAACTTCCAACGCCAAAGCAACATATCACGGGTAAAAAAGGCGATATGGAAATATTATTTTTTATTGATGAGAATCAAAATGAAATTTTTGATGCGGGGGAAATTCCTGCAAAAAATGTAAACGTACTCATCAATAGAACCTTATTTGTAGTTCCTGTGGATGGAAAAATAAAATATAACAAAGTACCGTACGGTAGCTATGTCATTAATATGCCTTTGCAAAACGGCTATCAAATCGACCCGCAGACGGTTACTATCGATCAGAAAAAAACTATACTTGCCATACCGCTTCAGCGAAATGGAAATGTTGCCGGAATGGTAAACGTTTTATATGAAGAGAACAAAAGCGTAGAAACCGTAATTTCTCTTGCAGAAATAAATGTTTCTTTTGTTAATGATAAAGGAATTATTCGTTCGGTTAAAACTGGCGAAAAGGGCGATTATTCGATAAACCTTCCACTAGGTAACTACAAAGTTTATCCCGAAAGCAAAAACCTCCCGCTAAATACTGCTTATGTTTTGCCGCCTAAATCGATCACGGTTTCTAATGGGCAAACCACCAAAGTAGAAACTATAACTTTGAAAGTGAAGGAAAGAAAGGTGGAGATAAAAAGGTTTAAAAACTAAAAAATCATATATCAGTTGAGGAATTGTTTTTTAGGGAATTCAACGTTTGATATATGATTTCAGATATTTTTGAACATGAATCTTCACTCATAAGAACCAGGTACAAAGATGTAACAGTTGGATCGATAAAAAGTTTTTTTTACATCAACCTGCTGGTTTTTTACATGAAACCAAATCGAGGTTTAGGCTGACCAATTCAACGGCAGTTGAGTTTTGAAATAAATCCTAATCATCTCTGTAAGCAACAAGAATTAAAATATTTTTTCGAAAGATTGAATTTCAGGTTTTAATGCCAGGATTTATTGGTCTGAGTTGTTGCAGGTGTCTTAATTTTTACGTTAATTTTTAATGTGCTTTCAAATGCTTTATTAACTTTGCAAACGTTTGCGAAGCCGATTAAATATCATTTTACACTGGGAATCTGCTGCTTGCTACTCATAAGCTATGGTTAAATTTATTCTTCCGGAAGAGGTGCTGCCCTTGAGAAGTTTGGTTCTAAGAAATGGAAAACCCTTAACTGAATGTGAATTCGAGGGCGACAGAAACTACGATACCTTTCATCTCGGTTATGTGGAAAATGATAAGATCAGATCGATTGCCAGCCTAATGCGAAACGATTACTTCCCTGAAGAAGGAGAGGGTTATCAGTTGAGGGGAATGGCTACCCACCCCGATTTTGGCGGGAGAGGCTATGGCGCTGCATTAATTAATTTTGCTGTAGAATACCTGAAAGAATATCAAACCGATTATTTATGGTGCAATGCCCGAAGCAGTGCTGCAACATTTTATAAAAAATTGGGTTTTATAAACGAGTCGCCAGAATTTGATATACCCGGAATTGGCTTCCATTATGAAATGAGACTAAAACTAAAATAAAATATAAACATGAAAACGATTGACCAATTAGATTTTAAAGATAAAAAAGCGCTCATCAGAGTAGATTTTAATGTTCCCTTAGATGATGATTTTAAAATTACCGATGATAAAAGGATGCGTGCTGCTTTGCCTACCATTACCAAAATTTTAAACGATGGCGGATCGGTGGTTTTAATGTCGCACTTAGGCAGACCAAAAGATGGTCCAACTGATAAATATTCTTTAAAACATATTCTTGGCGATCTATCTCGCATGCTCGATCTTGAGGTTAAATTCGCTGATGATTGCATTGGAGAAAGTGCCGTTAATCAAGCGAAAAATCTTTTCCCAGGAGAGGTTTTATTGTTAGAAAATTTACGTTTTTACAAAGAAGAAGAAAAAGGTGATGTCGCTTTTGCAGAGAAGCTCTCGAAATTGGGTAACGTATATGTAAATGATGCCTTCGGAACTGCGCACAGAGCACATGCGTCTACGTCAATTATTGCGCAATTTTTTCCTGATGCAAAATACTTTGGTTATTTAATGGCCTCTGAAGTAGAAAATGCTGAGAAAATTTTAAATCATGCTGAACGTCCGTTCACCGCAATTATGGGCGGTGCAAAGGTTTCCGATAAAATCTTATTGATTGAAAAGTTATTGGATAAAGTTGATAACATCATTATTGGTGGTGGGATGGCTTACACATTTGCTAAAGCGCAGGGTGGCGAGATAGGTACATCATTATTAGAAGCTGATAAGCAAGAGCTTTCTTTGGAGCTTGTAGAAAAAGCTAAAGCGAAAGGGGTTAATTTAATTCTTCCTGTTGATACCGTAATCGCTGATAAATTTGCCAACGATGCTGATAAGAAAGATGTAGATTCTGGTCAAATCCCAACTGATTGGATGGGATTAGATATTGGTCCAAAATCGGTAGCCTTGTTTCAGGATGTAATCAAAAACTCTAAAACATTATTATGGAATGGCCCAATGGGTGTTTTCGAAATGGAAAACTTTCAGGCAGGTACAAAAGCGGTTGCTGATGCGGTTGTGGCTGCAACGAAAAATAATGGTGCTTTCTCATTAATTGGTGGTGGCGATTCTGCTGCGGCAATTGCTAAATTTGGTTTGGAAGACGAAGTGAGTTATGTGTCTACCGGTGGTGGTGCATTGTTAGAGTATATGGAAGGTAAAGAGTTGCCAGGTGTTAAGGCAATAAACGAATAAATAGTAAGTATTACCTTTTATGAAAGGCTCCCTCGATTCTCTCGAAGGAGCCTTTTTTGTTTTCGCTCATTGAAAAGCTGTTTTTGCTAATCCAACTGCCAGCTCTACTCAGTATCAATATTTATATCGCCAGGTGTGCATAGTTTAGTTCTTGAAATTAATGTAATCGAAAAACAAATTCAATAAACTAAACTGTTTGACATGAAAACGAAATTCAATTTTAAACTATTAGCCCTACTTATGGTAGTGGCATTTTGCACATTTCTAGGTTGCAAAAAAGAGATTGCCCAACAAGGATTAAAAGGTGAGCCTGGCATAGCGGGGCCTGCAGGCAGTACGGTATTAAGTGGAAATGGTGGTCCAGATGCGACATTAGGTAAACTAGGCGATTTTTATCTAGATCTAGCCGTAGGTAACTTTTATGGGCCAAAAAAAGCTGAGGGATGGGGAACGCCGTTTTCGATGAAAGGGGCAGCTGGGTTAGCTGGGGCTACCGGGGCAACTGGAGCAACAGGAGCTGCTGGTGCAAACGGTACTAACGGCATTAATGGAACCAACGGTGCGCCAGGAAGTAAAATTTTAAATGGAACAGTTACGCCAGCTGCCGATTTGGGTGCGGTGGGCGACTATTACCTGGATAAGACAAGCTATAATTTATACGGGCCGAAAACAGAAACCGGCTGGGGTGTTGCGCTTTCATTGAAAGGAACAGCTAATGTAATTTACTCGGGCTGGAATTATGCCAAAAACTTTAGAGATACTACAATTGATGCTTCATTGCTTCGAATAGGCGATCTTATGGCGCCGGCATTAACTACCTCAATTTTGAACTCCGGTTCAATACAGGTTTATTTGGATTTCGGTGGAGGAGTTTATCCTTTGCCATATACATCTTTTGCAGGCTCAAAACTCAGTACTATCAATTATATGCCAAGATTGGGTAGGTTTACCTTTAGCCGTTTTACTACAGATAATAGCAGATCAGTTGCGCTATCTACAGTAATTCAATATCGCTATGTCATTATTCCTGGCGGCACCGCAACAGCAGTTGCCAAAGAAAATAAAATTGATATGAAAAACTATCAGGCCGTAGCCAAATTTTACGGTATCGGCAACTAGATAACCAAAAAGGTTCGCTCTTATTTTCGCCCTGATTACATCCGTAGTCAGGGTTTCTTGTTTTGTAAGGGATAAAATTATTAGCCAATGTTTAGTCAAGCTGGTTTAGTTATTAGAAAATCGTAACAGGATTATAGGTCCCGATTGTCCAATGCTTCTGTGCTTTTTTTGTAGCTTTAACCCTTCATTAAGGGATCTGATGAGTTATTTCTCCCACTGAAATTATAGTTTGGGAAATTTCTCCCACTTTAGCGGTGTTAGCTTGGAATTGCTTAACTATCAGTGTTTAATGTTTTTTATTTGGTAGCCTGATGTTTGATTTAGTCTCATTTATCGGCTTAAATGTAACAAAAAGGATGTGGAAAACTTTTTTGTGGTAAAAAGTGGTAAAAAGTGGTAGAACTCTTTACTTTTACACTAGATAAAAAGTGTAGATACCACTATGACCCAACTTTTAGGAGAATTTGATTGTAAACTTGACGCAAAGGGACGCCTTATGGTGCCTGCTGCGCTTAAGAAACAATTGCCTAATTCGGAGAATGAGGGTCTAATCATCAACCGTGGTTTTGAAAAAAATTTGGTTATCTATCCAAAAGCGGTTTGGGATGCTGTTGTGGCTGATCTAGCCAAGCTAAATATTTACGACGAAGAGAACAGGAGGTTTGTAAGAGCCTTTACCCGTGGCGCAACAGAGCTTTCGCTTGATGCTGCCGGACGTGTTTTGTTGCCGAAATCTTTGGTGGAATATGCTGGTATTGGTAGCGATTTAGTTTTAGCATGTCAATTAGATCGAATTGAGGTTTGGGATAAAAAATCTTACGAAGATATTTTTGACGATGTGCCAGCCAACTTTGCAAGTCTGGCTCAAAAAGTAATGGGCGATAAGAAAGGAGGGGCTGATGGCGAATAATTACCATGTTCCTGTAATGCTTCAGCCTTGCATCGATGGGTTAAATATTAAGCCAGATGGTGTTTACGTGGATGTTACTTTCGGTGGCGGCGGCCATTCTAAGGAGATTTTAAAACATCTTGGACCTAAAGGGATTTTAATCGCTTTCGATCAGGATCCGGATGCACAGGCAAATATCCCAGCTGATGATCGCTTCATTTTCATTGACCAGAACTTCGGTTTCCTGAAAAATAATCTTCGTTTAAAGGGTTTCCGTCAGGTAGATGGTATTCTGGCTGATCTTGGTGTTTCTTCGCATCAATTTGATGTGCCGGAGCGTGGCTTTTCCATCCGTTCGAATGCCGATTTGGATATGCGTATGGATCAACACCGCGATCTTACGGCTGCTCAGGTGTTAAACACTTATTCTGAAGATAAGCTTCATAAAATATTTGGGATCTATGGGGAGGTAAAAAATGCCAAATCATTGGCTCGGGCTATTGTTACAGCCCGTCTTGACAAGCCTTTTACCGATAACGACAGCTTAAAATCGGCCATTTCAGAATATATCCCGAAAGGAAAAGAAAATAAATATTTAGCACAGGTTTTTCAGGCTTTACGTATAGAGGTAAATGCCGAAATACAGGTTTTGGAAGATTTTCTTCTGCAAGCTTCTGAGGTGTTGAAGCCAGGAGGTCATCTGGTTGTGATGTCTTATCATTCTTTGGAAGATAGGCCTGTGAAAAACTTCATGGCTAAAGGGAAATTTCAAGGCGAGGTAGAAAAAGATTTTTTTGGTAATCAACAGAAGCCATTCAATGTAATTACCCGTAAGGCAATTGTGGCAACTGAAGAAGAGATTGCGCAAAATAACAGGGCTCGAAGTGCAAAACTTAGAATAGCTGAAAAAATATGAACAGGTTCAGAGAGGAGATAGAGGAAGAGGAAATCGGGCCTGAGCCAGAGTTAAAAGCGGCGCCTAAAAGACCGAAAACGGCAGAAGAGAAAATGGATAGTAATTCATTTATCAGTAAGCTTTTTAATGACGGATTGGTATCAAAAGAGGCGGCCACTGATGCATTGCCTTATTTGTGTTTTCTGGCATTTTTAGGAATGATGTACATTGCTAACAGCCATTTTGCGGTAAACAATGTGCGTAGCATTGATAAATTAAATAAAGAAGTAAAAGAGTTAAGATGGGAGTATAAATCTTTGAAAGCAGAGCTGATGTTTAAAAGCAAACTAACAGAAGTAGCGAAGAAGGTAGATACCCTTGGTATAAAGGAACTAATTGAACCACCAAAAAAAATAATTGTTAAAAGCGATGAATATTAGAGCAAACATCTTGCTTCGTGTATATCTGGCATTTGGCTTAATTGTGCTTTTTGCTTTTGCAGTATTTCTGCGTCTGGGTCAGGTGCAGTTTGTGCAGGGTAAAAAATGGAAGGCCATGGCCGATAGTCTTTCTACTCGTTACGTAAACGTGGAGGCTACTCGTGGCAATATTTATTCAAACGATGGTAGTTTGTTGGCAACGTCTGTACCCGAATATGAACTTCGTATGGATATGTTCGCAGGTGGAATTGCCGACGATAAAGTTTTTAATGAGAAAGTTGATTCATTGGGGATGAAACTGGCGCAAATTTTTCAGGATAAATCTGCAAAAGATTACGCCCGGTATTTGCGAAAAGGTCGCCAAGATAGTGCCCGCTACTTGTTAATTCATCGTAAAGTAGGTTATTCAGATTTAAAAACCATCAGAACTTTTCCCTTGTACAATATCGGGAAATTTAGTGGAGGTTTAATTGCGGTTCAGCAAAATAAAAGAATTCTTCCTTTTCAGGCTTTGGCTGCCCGTACCATCGGTTATAAAAATGAGAATGTTGCCAATGGGGTGGGATTAGAAGGTGCTTACAAAGAATACATCAACGGGGAGACTGGTAAAAGATTAATGCAGCGTATTGCTGGTGGCGTTTACATTCCGGTAAATGAGGAGGCAGAGGTTGCGCCGAAAGATGGAGCAGATATCATTTCTACCATCGATGTAAATATGCAGGATTTGGCTCAAAGTGCTTTAGAGAAACAGTTGATTAAGTTCGATGCTGATCACGGCGTAGTGATTGTAATGGAAGTAGCAACGGGTGAGGTTAGGGCAGTTGCCAATTTTTCAAAAGTCGAAGAAGGCGTTTATAAAGAGAAATTTAATTACGCAATTGCAGGAAATCAGGATCCAGGTTCAACTTTCAAGTTGGCATCATACATGGCGTTGCTGGAAGACGAATTGATTGATACGAATATGATGGTGGGTACCGGAAATTACAAAATTCCTGGCCACATGATCAAAGATTCGCATGGAAGTATTGGTGTAGTAACCGTTAAAAAAGCTTTCGAACAGTCATCAAACGCGGCTATCGCTTATTTAATCAATAGTAAATATGGCGCAGACCCGAAAAAGTTTACAGATCATTTATATGATTGGCATTTAAATGAAAAATTACAGTTGCAAATTCCTGGTGAAGCGAGGCCAACGATTAAAAATCCATCCAACAAAAGCTGGGGTAAAATGACTTTGCCGCAAATGGCTTATGGTTACGAAATGGAATTAACGCCTTTAAAAATGCTTTCGTTTTACAATGCAGTAGCTAATAATGGAAGGTATATCGCTCCAATTTTCGTAAAAGAGATCAGGCGCCTTGGCAATCCAATTGAACAGTTTAAAGCCAGGGTAATTAACGAAAAAATTTGTTCTGACGTCACTTTAAGCAAAGTGAAAAAGATGCTAGAAGGTGTGGTAACTGATGGGAGTGGTAAACAGTATGTTCATAACCCACTTTACAAAATTGCTGGAAAAACCGGTACTGCTCAGGTTGCCGATGCAAACAAAGGTTACAAAGCTAAAAAGCAGTATCAGGCTTCTTTTGTAGGTTATTTCCCTGCCGATAAACCTAAATATTCTATGATCGTGGTAATCAATGATCCTCGAGGTGGTTACTACGGTGCATTGGTTTCAGGGCCAGTTTTTAGAGAGGTTGCCGATCGTATTTACGCTAGCGACATGCAAATGTACAATGATGTACCTACGCGTTTGGTAGGCAATACAGGCAATCCACCAACAAAAGCCGGACAAAGCAAAGCCACTCAAAAAGTATTCAAAGCATTTGGTTTTAAACCACTTTTTGCATCAAAATCTGAATATTATAACATCGTTGATACCAGCGCAGGAGAAGTTTTTCAAGAGAATACAGAACGAAAAGGGGTTATGCCAAATGTTTCGGGCATGGGCTTGAAAGATGCGCTTTATCTTTTAGGAAATGCAGGTTTAAAAACGAAAGTGATTGGATCTGGAAAAGTAATCGCTCAATCCATCGCCGCGGGTACAAAGGTTGGAAAAGGTTTGGGCGTACAAATAGAATTGAATTAAATAAAATGAATGAATGAGGGGATGAGTGAATGGCGGAATGTTGCGATTGCTGTTAATATTCACTCATTCAAAATTCACTCATTAAATAAAATAAATGATTGAGAGTATGATTGAAGGCTAGAATGTTGCGATCGCTGTTAACATTCACTCATTCAAAATGCACTCACTCAAAATTAAAGAGTATGCAATTACAGGATTTACTTTACGGCATTACGATTAAAGAATTGGTTGGCAAAACCGATAGGGAAATCAACAGCCTAAATTTTGATTCTCGTAAAGTTGGAAAAGATGATGTTTTCTTTGCTGTAGTTGGAACGCTTGCCGATGGGCACCAGTTTATTGAACAAACCATTGCTCAAGGTGCTGCTGTTATTATCTGCGAAAGTTTGCCTGAAGTGCATGACTTTACGGTCACCTATATCAAGGTAGAAAATACTGCTGTTGCCTTAGGTATCATGGCAGGTAATTATTTTGGAAATCCATCTGCCGATTTAAAATTAATTGGCATTACGGGCACCAATGGTAAAACCACCATTGCCACTATTTTATTTAAGCTTTTTAAAGATTTAGGATATAAAACTGGCCTTTTATCAACAGTTGAAAATTATATTAACGATACCGTTGTTGCCGCAACGCATACCACTCCAAATCCAATTGCTTTAAACCAATTATTGCGTGATATGGTAAATGCTGGTTGCGATTATTGCTTTATGGAAGTAAGCTCGCATGCGGTATCGCAACATCGTATTGAAGGATTAACGTTTTCGGGTGGTGTTTTTTCAAATATTACTCACGATCACTTAGATTTTCATAAAACCTTCGACAGTTATTTAAAAGCCAAGAAAGCATTTTTCGATGTTTTACCGAAATCGGCTTTTGCATTAACCAACATGGATGATAAAAATGGAATGGTGATGCTGCAAAATACAAAGGCACACAAGAAAACGTATGCGCTGAAGCAACTTGCTGATTTCAAAGCGAAAATTATCGAGAATCAATTCAGCGGACTTCATTTAGATATCGATAATGAAGATGTGTTTTTTAAGTTAGTTGGTACTTTTAATGCTTATAATCTACTTGCAGTTTACGGAACAGCGATTCTTTTGGAACAAGATAAATTGAAAGTTTTGACGTTGCTAAGTCGCTTAACGGGGGCTGAAGGTCGTTTTGATTACATTACTTCGCCAAATAAAATCATCGGCATTGTAGATTATGCACACACACCAGATGCTGTTCAAAATGTGTTAAGCACCATTGCCAACATCCGTAAAGGAACGGAGCAGGTTATTACCGTGATTGGCTGCGGTGGCGATCGGGATAAAACCAAACGCCCGATTATGGCACAAGTGGCTTGCGATTGGAGTGATAAGGTGATTTTAACTTCCGATAATCCAAGAACAGAAGATGCGCAAGCAATCATCAACGATATGGAAGCTGGTGTTTCACCAACTAACAAGCGTAAAACATTATCCATTTTAGATAGAAAAGAAGCGATAAAAACCGCTTGTCATTTAGCGCAGAGCGGAGATATTATTTTAGTAGCCGGTAAAGGCCATGAAAAATACCAGGAAATTAATGGTGTAAGGAACCATTTTGATGATAAAGAGATTTTACTTGAACAACTTAACCCGAACAGCTAATGTTATATTTATTATTCGAATACCTGCATAAGCATTACGACATTCCTGGATTAAGGTTGTTTCAATATATCACTTTCCGTGCCTCCATTTCCATCATTTTATCGTTAATCATCACCACTGTGTATGGTCGCAGGTTGATTGATTTTTTACACAAAAAGCAAGTAGGCGAAACGGTTAGAAATTTAGGTTTAGAAGGGCAAATGCAAAAACAAGGTACGCCTACAATGGGTGGTATCATCATTTTGCTGGGTATTTTAATTCCAACTTTGTTATTCGCCAACATTACAAATGTGTATGTGATCTTAATGATCATCACCACGGTTTGGATGGGCGCTGTTGGTTTCCTGGACGATTACATTAAAGTTTTCAAAAAAAATAAAGAAGGTTTAGCTGGTCGTTTTAAGGTAGTTGGGCAAGTAGGTTTAGGTTTAATTGTGGGTTGTACCATGTATTTTCATCCCAATATCGTAGTGAGAGAAACCGTTCAGGATGATGTTAAGCCAACCTCAACTGTGCCAATGGTTCTTCGCCAGAAAGGCGAAACTTTCTATTACACGCAGGATGTGAAATCGACTAAAACGAACATGCCTTTTTACAAGAATAATGAGTTCGATTACGCGAAGGTATTTAAGTTTTTAGGTGGCGATTATCAAAAATATGCTTTTCTGGTATTCATCATTTTTACTGTTTTTATTATCACTGCGGTAAGTAATGGCGCCAATATCACGGATGGTATTGATGGTTTGGCTACAGGCACATCTGCAGTAATCGGGATTACATTGGGTATTTTGGCCTATGTATCAGGTAATACCGTAATGGCCGATTATCTGAATATTATGTACATCCCCAATTCGGGAGAACTGCTGATTTTTGCGGGCGCCTTTGTGGGTTCCTGCGTCGGTTTCCTTTGGTACAACTCTTATCCGGCTCAAATTTTTATGGGCGATACCGGAAGTTTGGCCATTGGCGGTATCATCGCATCTTTCGCTTTAATGATTCGTAAGGAGTTGATTATTCCAATCCTTTGCGGAATATTTTTAGTGGAGCTGGTTTCGGTAATTATGCAGGTATCTTATTTCAAATACACCAAGAAGCGATTTGGAGAAGGGCGAAGAATTTTCCTGATGTCTCCATTACACCACCACTATCAAAAGAAAGGTTATCACGAAGCGAAGATTGTAACCAGATTCTGGATTATTGGAATTATGCTGGCCATCATCACCATCGTAACATTGAAATTGAGATAGGGTGGAAGTTAGAAGTCAAAAGTTAACGCAAAACGCCAACTGAATAAATAAATAAAAAATAACAACTGTATTAGTCTTTAGCACTGCAATCTAACTACTATATACTAAGTACCAGCTACTAATTAAATAATGAGCACAAATCAAAATAATACAACAAGCAGTTCTCAGTCAGCAATGGCAGGGCACGCCCGCGTGGTTATTTTGGGTGCTGGAGAAAGTGGCGTAGGTGCTGCTAAGCTTGCTCAATTAAAAGGCTTCGATGTTTTTGTATCTGATTTTGGTGTAATTACTGATCAATATAAATCGGCATTAGAGAAGCTAAATATCCCTTTCGAATCTGAAAAGCATACTGAAGAACTAATACTGAATGCTACCGAAGTAATTAAAAGCCCTGGTATTCCACCTTCGGCGCCAATCATTAAAAAACTGGTGGCTAAAAATATTTCAGTGATTTCGGAAATTGAATTTGCCGGCCGCTATACAGATGCAAAAATGATCTGCATTACGGGTTCTAACGGTAAGTCGACAACCAGTTTGCTTACTTACCACATCCTAAAGAATGCTGGTTTAAATGTGGGTTTGGCAGGCAATATCGGTCATAGTTTTGCCGCTCAGGTAGCCACAGAAAATTTCGACTATTACGTTTTGGAGATCTCCAGCTTTATGCTTGATGATATGTTTCATTTCAAAGCTGATATCGCTGTGCTTCTAAACATCACTCCAGATCATTTAGATCGATACGACTATAAATTGGAGAATTACGCTGCGTCGAAAATGCGCATCATCCAAAATCAAACTGCTAACGATGTTTTTATTTACTGTGAAGATGACGAAGAGAGCAAAAAAGCATTAGCAAACAACCAGCCACTGGCTAAAACATATCCTTTTTCAATCATAAACACATTGGAAAAAGGCGCTTACTTACACGAGCAAATTATACATATCCTTACTCAACCAAATAACCAATTCACCATGTCTATTTCAGATTTAGCCTTACAAGGCAAGCACAACATTTACAACTCTATGGCTTCGGGCATTGTAGCGAAGGTTTTAGAGTTAAGAAATGAGACCATTCGTGAAAGTATGGGCAATTTCAAGAATATTGAGCATAGGCTAGAGCATGTAGCAAAAATTTCGGGAATTGATTTTATTAACGACAGTAAAGCCACCAATGTAAACTCCACCTGGTATGCTTTAGAAAGCATGACAACCGATGTAGTGTTAATTATGGGCGGTGTGGATAAGGGTAACGATTATAATATGCTTAAAGACCTGGTGCAAAGTAAAGTAAAAGCAATTGTATGTTTAGGTAAGGATAACAAGCGTATCCACGATGCTTTCGAGGATGATGTAGAAGTAATTGTGAATACTTTTTCGGCTGATGAAGCAGCACAGATTGCTTTCCATTTGGCTAAACGTGGTGATGCGGTATTGTTATCGCCAGCTTGTGCCAGTTTCGATTTGTTCAAAAACTACGAAGACCGCGGTAATCAATTTAAAGCGGCAGTAAGAGAATTATAAAAGGAGGCTTAATTATATGTTTCAAGCACTACTTAACAAAACTAAAGGCGATAGATGGATCTGGTTAATCATCATCCTGCTTTCGCTTATTTCTGTAATGGCTGTTTACAGTGCAACAGGGACTTTGGCATACAAAAAAGGAGAAGCGGTAGAAAAATTGCTTTTAACCAAGCACTTAATTTTCGTTTTAATGGGAATTGGGATGATATACATTGCCCACTTACTTGATTATCGGTATTACGCCGGTATTTCGAAAATTTTGATGATTGTAACCATTCCGCTTTTGATTTATACCTTAATATTCGGAACAAATTTGAATGATGCTTCGCGTTGGGTTAAAATTCCGGTAATTGGACTTACGTTCCAAACATCCGATTTAGCAAAACTAGCATTAATTACGTTTTTGGCCAGAATGTTAACCAAAAAGCAAGAAAACATCAAAAACGTTAAAGAGTCGTTTGTGCCAATTATGGGCTCTGTTTGTGTGGTTTTCGTTTTAATTGCTTTGGCCAATTTGTCTACAGCTTTAATGTTATTTGGCGTAAGTATTTTGCTCTTAATCATCGGGCGTATTAGTATTAAACAGATTGCAATTGTTTGCGCTGGAGGGTTTGTATTATTATTATTTGTGTTTTTCCTCGGGCCGAGAAGAAAGACTTACATGTCGCGTATTAACACCTATTTGCATCCAGAGATGCAACATTCAGATAAAACTTTTCAGGCAGATCAGGCAAAAATTGCTTTGGCTACTGGAGGGGTTTTTGGTAAAGGGCCAGGTAATAGTACACAACGGAATTTCCTACCACACCCGTATTCCGATTTTATTTTCGCCATTATTATTGAAGAATGGGGGACACTGGGAGGAATTATAATCATGGTACTGTACCTGGTGCTTTTATACCGATGTATAAAAATAGTGACCAAGGCCCCCAAGGCATTCGGGGCGTTACTGGCAGCTGGCTTGAGCTTTAGTTTAACCATTCAGGCTTTCGCAAACATGGCAGTTGCAGTGGGCTTAGGTCCGGTAACGGGAGTACCTTTACCATTGGTGAGCATGGGCGGAACTTCGATGATTTTTACCAGTGTAGCCTTCGGGATTATATTAAGTGTAAGCAGAGACGTAGAAGAAAACGCAGGTGCGATAGCAAAAGAAGATAAAGAGAAAGTAAAGAATAAAGTGATTGTAGGAGAGATACCGGAGTTTGGATAATTAAAAATGAGTGAATGAGTAAAGGAGAGAATGATTGATTGAAAAATACATCCCAAAGTTTAATAATTAAGATTTTAATTTAATAACAATGGAGAAAGTAACTAAGGTCGATTTTGTAACAGCAATTAAGGCAAGGACGAAAAAGTTTGTTTTGGATTCGATTAGCTTTTATTAAACGTTACACAAAACAGAAGAGGCTAGAATAATAGGAAGACAATTTATTAGATCTGCATCATCTGTTGGAGCGAATTACAGGGCAGCATGTAGAAGTAGATCAAAAGCTGAATTTTATGCTAAGCTAAGTATTGTTGTAGAAGAGGCCGATGAAACAGCCTTTTGGATTGAAATTTTAACAGAATCACAAATAACAAATTCTGAAAAAGCTCAACCATTGTTAAAGGAGATTAACGAAATTTTATCAATAGTTGCTAAAGCAAGAAAAACGGTAAGTAATAATAAATAATGATTGAAGGAGTGAATGATTGAAATGAAAGAATGAAGGGATTGCCTGTAGCACTCACTCATTCAAAATTCATTCATTCAATAATTAATTACAAAATGAATAATTCCCCAAAAATTATCATATCAGGTGGTGGCACCGGCGGGCATATTTTTCCCGCCGTAGCCATAGCCAATGCGCTTAAGCGCTTGGTTCCGGCTTGTGAAATTCTGTTTGTGGGTGCAAATGGCCGCATGGAAATGGAAAAAGTTCCAGCTGCCGGATATAAAATAATAGGCTTAAACATCAGCGGGATGCAGCGGGGTTCGATTGTTAAAAATCTTGCCTTACCGTTTAAAGTGATCGGCAGTGTACGCAGAGCGATGCAGATTATTAATGATTTTAAGCCAGATGCCGTAGTGGGCGTTGGAGGTTATGCTTCGGGTCCGTTGTTGTATGCAGCATCATTAAAAGGAATTCCGTACCTCATTCAAGAGCAGAATTCTTATGCTGGTGTAACCAATAAATGGCTAGGTAGAAAGGCTTCAAAAATTTGTGTTGCCTTTGATGAAATGGAACAGTTCTTCCCTGCTGATCGAATTTTGAAAACGGGGAATCCGGTTCGCAAAGACGTAGTTGATATCAAGGGAAAACACCATGCAGGTGCTGAACTGTTGAAACTCGATCCATTGAAGAAAACCATAATGGTAACAGGCGGAAGTTTAGGAGCTGGTACACTGAACAAAGCGATTGAAAAACATTTGCCAGAAATCATCGAACAGGATGTGCAGGTGGTTTGGCAAACGGGTAAATATTATTACAAAGGAATTATCGAGCGTTTGGGTCTGGAGTATCATCCAAATGTGCGCATTCTGGAATTTTTGAATAAAATGGATTTGGCCTATGCGGCTGCAGATGTAATTATCAGCAGAGCAGGAGCGGGAACGATCGCGGAACTTTGTCTAATCAAAAAACCAGTGATTTTGGTGCCTTCTCCTAACGTAGCTGAAGATCATCAAACCAAAAATGCAATGGCTTTGGTTAAAAACGGCGCAGCACTGCTCATTAACGACCGCTTCGCTGAAGACACGTTGGTGAAGCAAGCATTGTCGCTTTTGAAAGATAAAGAACAGAGTGAAAAACTGGCTGAAAATATTGGTAAAATGGCTTTGCCAGAAGCAGATGAAATTATTGCTGGAGAAGTATTGAAATTGATAAAATAAGATAGGAGAAAATAGATAGGAGATTTGAGATCAGGCATTAGTCTGATATCTCACACCTCATATCTCAAATCTAAATAAAATGGAACTAAGTAAAATAAATAGAGTGTTTTTTGTAGGTATCGGTGGTATCGGCATGAGTGCGCTTGCTCGTTATTTTGCTAAACGCGGTCAGGTGGTTTGTGGTTACGATAAAACCAGAACGAAATTGACCGAGACTTTGGAACAAGAAGGCATTTTGATTACATATTTGGATGAGGCCGCATCTCTGCCTTGTGCATTTTTAGATCATCATGATGATACCTTAATTGTTTATACACCTGCCATTCCAAAAGATTCCAAAATTTTAAATCACTTTATCGATAAAGGCTTCAGTCTTAAAAAACGCTCTGAGGTTTTAGGCATCATCAGCAAAGGCATGTTTTGTATTGGAATTGCAGGTACACATGGCAAAACCACTACCTCATCAATTGTGGCTCATATTTTAAAGGATACAGGTTACGATTGTACTGCTTTTTTGGGTGGGATTACCAGTAACTACAACAGCAACGTATTGTTCGGGAAAAACAATGTGGTAGTGGTTGAGGCAGACGAATATGACCGGTCATTTTTAACGTTGCATCCTGATATTGCTGTGGTTACTTCGATGGATGCCGATCATTTAGATATTTATGGAGACAAAAGCCATTTAGATGAATCTTTCCAATTGTATGCTGCCCAACTGAAGCCAAATGGTACACTCTATGCATACGAGGGTTTGCCCTTAAGTAATAGCAATAGCTATGCAGCAAGCGCCACCGCAACCGCCAAGGCCGAAAATCTTCGTGTAGAAGGGTCGAAGTTTGTATTTGATTATACGGATAATGAAACCCAGATTAAAGACATCAGCTTAATGTTGCCCGGCAGGCACAATGTAGAAAATACTACGGTTGCCATTGCCATTGCTTTAAAACTGGGAATTGATGCAGATAAAATTAAGCAAGCAGTAGCAAACTTTAAAGGCGTAAAACGCAGGTTCGAATACGTCGTCAATAACGATAATCAGATTTACATCGATGATTATGCCCATCATCCTGAAGAATTAAGAGCTTGTTTCGATGCTGTTCGTCAGCTATATCCAGATAAGAAGCTTACGGTTATTTTTCAGCCACACTTGTTTACGCGTACAAGAGATTTTGCCGATGACTTTGCAAAAGTTTTAAGCACAGCTGATGATTTGTTACTGTTGGAAATATATCCGGCTAGAGAATTGCCGTTGGAAGGTATTGATTCGAAGTTTTTATTAGATAAAATCAGCCTGAAGAATAAGCAAATATGTGGAAAAGATTTTGTGGTTCAGTATGTTAAGGACACAAAGCCTGAGTTAATTTTAACAGTTGGTGCGGGCGATATTGATACGATTATTGAACCATTAAAAAATACATTAAACCATGCTTAAAAGAATAAACTGGAGCGCAATATTTACCGGCTTTGCCTGGCTAGTAAGCCTGGCTGGTGTGGTGGTGCTTTTAAGTTTCATCAACATTAAAAAGCAAACGGTTAAATGTACGGATGTTAAAATTTTAATCCCTGGGGCAGATAACTTCATCGAAAGAGAAGAAATTGATCAAATTTTAAGAGAAGATCAGGGCGTATTGCTGGGACGAAATATCGAAAATATCAATATTCATAAAATAGAAAAGAAGCTGCAATCTAATCCATACATCGCCTTTGCGAAAGTGTACGTAGAAATGGATGGTGTGTTGCACATTGAAGTGAAGCAGCGCCAGCCGGTAGTGAGAATCTTAAACAGCAGCGGTCAGGATTTTTATATTGACAACGACGGTTTGAAAATGCCAATCTCCTCAAATTTTACTGCCAATGTGTTGGTGGCAACAGGCAATATAACAGAGGTTTTTGGAAGTAGAGTTGATACCCTGCATACCAAATTGGCCAATGATATTTATAAAACGGCTTTATTTATCAAGAGAGATACTTTGTGGGATTCTCAGATCGAGCAATTGGTTGTCGATCAAAAAAATGATATTGAATTAATTCCGCGTGTAGGTGATCAGCGCATCATTTTAGGTAACGCCGATTCTTTGGAAAAAAAGATGACCAACCTTTTGCTATTTTACAAAAAAGCTATGCCACAAGTTGGTTGGGACGCTTACAGAACAATCAATATTAAATATACCAATCAAATAGTTTGCGAAAAAAGAGATTCGACAGCAATTGCCAGAAAGCGAAAAACAATTTCATCTTCCGATAGTTTGAGAATACAACAAAAGGTAGCCGATTCGCTAATCAAAAATGTAATCAGCGATGCTATTGTAGAACAAACTGCTGCTGTTGTTCCGAAAAAAACGGAAATGAAAACTGCTGAGCCGAAAAAGCAAGAAGTGAAAGCAATTGCTCCAGCGAAGACTGAAATCAAAAAACCAGTAATCACTGCAGCCGTTAAGCCAAAGGAACAAAAGCCCGCAGAAAAAAAGCCGGCGACTTCGCAAATAACGGAAAAGAAAAAAACCAATACAAAATCTGCAGCCCAGCTGAAGCTGGAGAGAGAAAAAGAAATCAGAGCCCTAGAAAAACAATATAAAACTCAACAAAATTAACGAATATGGACAAGGCAAAATTTACCAGTCAGTCTCCCATTGTAGTAGGATTAGATATCGGTACTACGAAAATATGTGTTATCGTTGGCCGTAGAACCCAACATGGTAAGATAGAAATTTTAGGAATAGGAAAGGCAGAGTCGGCGGGGGTGACACGAGGAGTAGTTTCTAACATTCAAAAAACAGTGCAGGGCATTGCTCAGGCGGTTGAGGTGGCGAGTGGACAATCAAATGTAGAAATACAGGTGGTAAATGTTGGTATTGCCGGTCAACACATTAAAAGCTTACAGCACCGAGGAATTTTAACAAGAAGAGAATTAAATAACGAAATCGGTAAAAAAGATATCGATAAGTTAATTGATGATATGTTTAAATTGGTGATGCCTCCAGGTGAGGAAATTATCCATGTATTGCCACAAGAATTTACCATTGATAACGAACCGGGAATTAAGGATCCTATCGGGATGGCAGGTGTACGTTTGGAGGCTAATTTCCATATCATCTCTGGGCAGGTTACAGCGGTTAAAAATATCATCAAATGTGTAAATAATGCAGGATTACAAACTCAGGATCTGATTCTTGAGCCATTGGCTTCTTCTGAATCGGTGTTGAGCGATGAAGAAAAAGAAGCTGGTATTGCATTGGTTGATATAGGTGGAGGAACTACCGATATTGCCATCTTCCACGAGGGTATTATTCGACATACCGCTGTGATTCCATTCGGGGGGAATAGTGTAACTGAAGATATTAGGGAAGGTTGTTCAGTGATGCGCAATCAAGCCGAGTTATTGAAAACACGTTTTGGTTCTGCCTTGGCTGAAGAAAATAAAGAAAACGAAATCATTTGCGTTCCTGGTCTTCGTGGTCGTGAGCCGAAAGAAATTTCGGTTAAAAACCTGGCTTATGTTATCCAGGCCCGTATGGAAGAAATCATCGAGCACGTTTACTACGAGATCAAATCTTCTGGGTATGAGAAAAAACTAATCGGCGGAATTGTAATCACGGGTGGTGGTGCTTTATTGAAACACTTATCGCAGGCGGTAGAATATGTAACGGGACTAGATTGCCGTATTGGTTATCCAAATGAGCATTTATCTAAATATGAAGATATGCCAAAGGCGATTTACGATGATTTAAAAAGCCCAATGTATGCTACCAGTGTTGGTTTATTAATTAAAGGTATTCAGAAAGCTGAAGAATTAATTGAAGAAATGAAACAGCCAGGTGTTTTTGTAGAAAAGCCAAAAGCACAAAAAGAAAAAGAAAAACGCGGTCCAGGTTTATTTGATAAACTTCTGGCGAAAACAAAAACATTCATTCAAGATGATATGAATGTTAGCGATGAAGATTATCTGAAAAGCTAAGTTTTTTTCAACAACATGTGAGTTTTCCACATTCTTAACACTTGTGGAAAACGTCTGTTGAAAAAGTGTTAATATTACGTTGAGTAATGAACAGAATTTAAAACTTTTTAAACAACTGATTCATAAAGATATGCAGTTCGAAATGTTAAAAGATAAGTCATCAATCATCAAAGTAATTGGTGTTGGGGGCGGTGGCGGCAACGCAGTAAACCATATGTACCTATCGGGTATTACTGGTGTAGACTTTATTATTTGTAATACAGATGCCCAAGCTTTGGAATCTAGTCCGATACCTAACAAGGTACAATTAGGCGCTAGTTTAACCGAAGGGATGGGTGCTGGTTCTATTCCAGAAGTTGGCAAAAACTCGGCGATAGAAAATATCGATGATATTAAAGCCATGTTGGGTAGTACAACAAAAATGTTGTTTATTACTGCTGGGATGGGTGGTGGTACCGGAACTGGTGCTTCGCCAATTATTGCCAAAGCTGCCAAAGAACTTGATATTTTAACAGTTGCCATTATTACCACGCCATTCTCTTTTGAAGGAAAGAGACGTAAGCTTCAAGCTGATGAGGGCATGGAAGAATTGAAAAAATATGTAGATTCTTATTTGGTGATCTCTAACGATAGGTTGCGTGAGATCTTCGGGAATTTAACGTTAGGTTCTGCATTTGGTCAGGCCGATGATATTTTAACAACAGCAGCAAAAGGTATTGCAGAGATCATCACGGTTCCAGGTTATATAAACGTGGACTTCAAGGATGTGCGTACTGTAATGAAAGAAAGCGGTGTTGCCATCATGGGTAGTCATGCAGCTGACGGTGAAGATCGTGCTTTACAAGCAGTTGAGGGTGCTTTAGCATCTCCACTATTAAAAGATAACGAAATTGAAGGCGCCCGTTATATTTTATTGAATATCAGTTCTGGTGTTCAGGAAGTGACAATGGATGAAGTTTCCATCATTACTGATTACATTCAGGAAAAAGCAGGTTTATCTGCTGATTTAATTTGGGGTAACTGTACAGATGAATCATTAGGAGAAAAATTATCGGTAACTATTATTGCTACTGGCTTCCAAACCTCTGAAGAGCGTGTTCACGAAGAAAAAAACAAAAAGAAGATCTCATTATTAACCCCTGAAGAAGCGCCGTTGGTTCGTCCAATTGAACCAGTAAATTCTTTTATTCAGCCAAAGGCTGCTCCAAGTTACGAGCCGGTTTTGAAAGCTAAAGAGGAAGTTTCACAAGCTGATCTTTTTGGTGGAATGTTTGCAAAAGCTGAACCTCAAAAAGTTCAGGAGCCTGAAAATAATGTTGTTCGCCACACTTTAATTGAAGAAGAGCCTCAGGTAGAAGAACCACAGGAAACTGGTTTCGAGTTTGAAGTAAAGTTGGCAGAAACCAATTTTGTGTTCGAAACACCAGCGGTACAACCTGCTCCAGAGCCAGAAATGGAAATGCCTGTTGCTGGTTTGGATGACGACAAAAATGATGAATCGATGGAAGAGCAGTTAAAAAAATCTAAAGAACGTATTTTACGTTTAAAAGATTTAAGCATGAAATTGCGCACTACTAACGGCTTGCAAGAATTAGAAAATGAACCTGCTTACAAACGCAAACAAATGCAGTTACAGCAAGTTCAACATTCTTCTGAATCGCAAGTGAGTCGGTTCACTTTAAGTAACGATCAAGATGGTGGTACAGAGATTAGACCAAACAATTCTTTCTTACACGACAACGTTGATTAAACCAAACCAAATATAATTTTAAAGCCTCGATTTACTATCGGGGCTTTTTTGGCATAAATTTGGATTATTAAAAAATCTTAATTGACAAGCGGAAGATTAATCTGGTTGATTTTAAGCCAAATAAACCGTAAATTCGCAAAATTTTTATTATCAAAAAACACATAATACATTGGATATATTTGAAAAGATAGCAAAGCACATGGGCCCGCTTGGTCAACACCAAAAATGGTCTCATGGGTATTTCTCGTTTCCAAAATTAGAGGGAGAAATTGCACCTCACATGCAATTCAAAGGAAAAGAGCATTTGGTTTGGAGCTTAAACAATTATTTAGGCTTAGCCAACCACCCAGAAGTTAGAAAAGCAGACGCTGATGCAGCTGCAGAATTTGGTATGGCTTACCCGATGGGTGCCCGTATGATGAGTGGAAACTCCAAATACCACGAACAACTGGAGCAGGAACTTGCAGCATTTGTGGGTAAACCTGATGCGTTTTTGTTGAATTATGGTTATCAGGGGATGGTTTCTATTATCGATACTTTGGTGGATAGAAATGATGTGATTGTGTATGATGGCGAATCTCATGCCTGTATTATAGATGGTCTACGTTTACACATGGGTAAACGTTTCGTGTACCAACACAACGATATTGCAAGTGCGAAAAAACAATTAGAGCGTGCTACAAAATTAACCAAAGAATCTGGCGGAGGTATTTTACTAATCACCGAAGGTGTTTTTGGTATGAGTGGTGCACAAGGTAAACTAAAAGAGATTGTTGATTTAAAGAAAGAGTTTGATTTCCGTATTTTGGTTGATGATGCACACGGTTTCGGTACAATGGGTAAAACCGGTGCAGGTACGCACGAAGCTCAAGATTGTATTGAGGGTATTGATGTTTACTTCGGAACCTTTGCAAAATCAATGGCTGGTATTGGCGCTTTCGTAGCTTCTACTGAAGAGATTACCAACTTTTTGAGATATAACATGCGTTCACAAACTTTTGCTAAGGCGTTGCCAATGCCAATGGTTAAAGGTTTATTAAAACGTTTGGAATTGTTAAAGAGCAAACCAGAACTTAAAGATAAGTTATGGGAAATTGCCATGACTTTACAAAAAGGATTGCGTGAAAGAGGCTTTGATTTGGGTGTAACTGATTCTGTGGTAACGCCAGTTTTCTTAAAAGGAGAGCTTACTGATGCTACAGCAATTACTTTCGATTTACGCCAGAACTACAGCATTTTCTGTTCGATCGTTGTTTATCCGGTAATTCCAAAAGGAATGATCGAGCTGCGCTTAATCCCAACAGCTGTACACACATTAGAAGATGTTCAACGTACTTTAGATGCTTTTAGCGAAGTTGCGGAAAAGCTTGAAAACGGTTATTATAAAGAGAATCAATTTGCAATAGCTTAATTGATAAGTATATTTTAAAAGCCCTTTAAACTACTTTAAAGGGCTTTTTTTATGAGTAAGTCTTCTTGGTCCATTGTAAATCAGCGTGTTGCGTGTATTTTTTTTAATTGTTGATGTTCGTAAAACGTTTCAGTGTGGAAAAAAACGGCATTAACAGCGATTTTTATTCAGTTAAAAATTTTTGTTTCTACAACAAACCTATTAAATTAGAGTTAGATAATTAAAACTCAACCCTTTAAAATTGTAGGAGTACTAAAAAATGAAAAAATTTGAAGAAGTAAAAAGTCTGGTTGCAGCTTTAGAAGCTGATGCAGACAAATTTTATAACAAAGGAAACAGTGCCGCAGGAACAAGAGTTCGTAAAGGCATGCAAGATTTGAAAAACTTAGCTCAGGCGATCCGTTTGGAGGTTCAGGATACTAAAAATAAAGCTTAAGCGATATAGATATTTAAAGAAGTCAAGTTCAAAAAACTTGACTTCTTTTGTTTTTTAAGCTAATTGGCCTAATTTATCGATCTCTTTGATAATCGATTGTTCTAATGTTGAAGATGCTTTCATCAATGGTAACCTTACTGTATCATCACAAACACCCAGATGTTTAAGTGCAGCTTTTATTCCCGCTGGGTTTCCTTCTGCAAATGCTAAACGCGTAAATTCTACCAGGCTTAAGTGTGCAGGATTAGCGCCTTTAAAGTCGCCTGCTAAACAATGTCTTACCATATCAGAAAATTGTCGAGGTATTGCATTAGCAATTACGGAAATAATTCCAGATGCACCTAAAGCAATCATAGGAAGAGTAATAGGGTCATCACCAGAAATTAATAGAAAATCTTCTGGTTTATCCCTCATAATTTGATTAAATTGATCAAAACTTCCTGAAGCTTCTTTCGTGGCAATGATATTCTTGAAATCATGCGCCAATCTACAAGTGGTTTCAGGAGTCATATTGCTCATCGTACGGCCAGGAACATTATAAAGGATTAAATCCAAAGGTGAAACCTCGGCTAAATATTTATAGTGTTGGTAAATTCCTTCTTGAGTTGGCTTGTTGTAGTAAGGACTTACAGATAAAATGGCACTATAGCCGGTTGCATCAAAAGATTTGATGTCTTCTGCAACAGCCAAGGTATTGTTGCCACCAATTCCGGCAACTAAGGGTAATCTATTATTGTTTATTTCAGCAGTATAAGCCCACACCTTCTTCTTTTCATCCTTGGTCATTGTAGCGGTTTCGCCGGTTGTACCTAAAGAAACGAGGTAATCTATCCCTCCGTCGACCAAGTGATTAATCAGGTTTTTTAAACCATTATAATCAACAGATCCATCTGTGTTGAAAGGTGTAACCAATGCCACACCAGTACCCTGAAATTTGTTCATTTTAATTTATAATTATTGAATTCTGAATGAGAGAATGAATGTCTTATGCATTCTATCATTCTCTCAATCAATCACGCTCTCATTTTATCTTATCATTTCTAAAAGTTCGGCATCACTGATGATGGGAATATTTAGTTTGGTTGCTTTCTCCAACTTGGATGGTCCCATATTATCGCCGGCTACCAAATAGTTTAATTTACCTGATATTCCACTTAAAATTTTTCCACCATTTGCCTCGATAATATCTTTCAATTCTTCGCGGCCGTAATTTTCAAAAACGCCCGAAATTACGAATGTTTTTCCAATAAGTTTATCACTCGCCAGTTCAATTACCTTTTCTTCAATTTCGAACTGCAAACCTGCTAATTTTAATAGCTGAACCTGCTCTAGATGCTCTTTTTTTGCGAAATATTCAACAATGCTTTCGGCAATGCGTTGACCAATTTCATCTATGGCAATTAATTCGTCAATTTTAGCACGAGATAAGTTGTCGATACTTTTTACGCCAGCAGCTAGTTTTTTTGCTACTGTTTCTCCCACATAACGAATGCCCAAACCAAAAAGCACTTTCTCAAATGGCATTTCTTTTGATTTTTCGATTCCAGCAAGCATGTTTTCAATGGAGCGTTCGCCAAACCGATCTAAGCTTTTTAACTGATGTGATTTTAGATATAAGGTATAAAGATCACTGATGTGATTGACTAAGCCATGTTTATAAAAAGTTTCAATAGTTTCATCACCCAGCCCATCAATATTCATCGCTTTGCGTGAAATAAAATGTTGAATTTTTCCGACGATTTGTGGCGGGCAACCTTCATCGTTCGGGCAATAGTGCACCGCTTCTCCTTCTTTCCTAATCAGTTCAGTTCCGCATTCCGGGCAGTTGTGTAGATAATGAACACGGTTGGAGCCTTCAACTCTTTTATCTAAATTCACTTTTATTATTTTCGGAATGATTTCCCCGCCTTTCTCTACAAAAACAGTATCGCCTTCATGTAAATCCAATCTTTCGATTTCGTTTGCATTATGCAAAGTAGCTCTTTTAACAGTCGTTCCTGCCAATAAAACAGGCTTTAAATTAGCTACGGGCGTTACTGCTCCAGTTCGGCCAACCTGATAGGTTACCTTCTCTAAAACGGTTTCCACTTCAGCAGCTTTATATTTGTAGGAGATGGCCCAACGCGGAGATTTAGCCGTAAAACCAAGTTCCTGTTGCTGGGCGTAGCTGTTCACCTTAATCACGATTCCATCGATATCGTAACTCAGTTTAAAACGTTCGGTTTCCCAATGGTGAATAAATGCCAAAACATCATCAATATTTTTAACCAAGCGATTGTGCTCGCACACATGAAAGCCCCAATCTTTAACCGCTTGCAGGCTATCCCAATGATTTTTAAACTCGTTTTTATCAGTGTATAAAAAGTAAATAAAACCATCTAACGGTCGTTTTGCAACTTCTTTGCTGTCTTGCATTTTTATCGTTCCGGAAGCAAAATTGCGTGGGTTAGCATAAGGAATTTCTCCTAATTCTTCACGTGCTGCATTTAAACGCAGAAAGGCGGCCTTGTGCATAAAAATCTCTCCCCGAATCTCGAAATGCTCAGGTGCTTTTTCAGTTTTGATTTGGTGTGGGATAGTATGGATGGTTTTTACATTATTGGTCACGTCATCACCTTTGGTTCCATCGCCACGGGTTACTGCTCTTAGCAATTTTCCGTTTTTATAAGTGAGGCTGATTGATAATCCGTCAAACTTTAATTCGCAAACGTATTCAAAGTTATCACCAATAGCTTTTCGAATCCGTTCGTCAAAATCGCGAAGATCATGTTCGTTATAAGTATTACCCAGCGATAACATTGGGTATTTATGATTTACGGTAATAAAGTTTTTGGTAATGTCGCCACCTACGCGTTGAGTAGGAGAGTTTGGATCAGCAAAATCGGGATTTCCCTTTTCTAATTCAGCAAGATGCTTAAGTTTTTTATCAAACTCATAATCGCCAATGGTTGGCATAGCCAGTACATAATAATTGTAATTATGCTGGTTTAACTCGGCAACCAGCGCATCCATTTCTTCTTTAATTGCAAATAGCGACATAAGAGCAAATATAAAAAAAGGTTGAGTTGCTTTAGGATTGGTTTGGAAAAATAATTAACTGGCGGATAATTGATCCGATATCTCATCGAAAATTTCCATAAAATCTTTCTCCAGCGTTTCCTTAAATATTCCCAATTGAAATGTTAGCGCTGCTAATTGCTTTTCATTTAACGTTTCTGGCCACAAACGCATGCAAATTCTATTTAGCGCATAGCTGATGTTTTCGAGCTTTTGATAACTCAAGAGGTATTTGCTACTGATAAAACCTTCCATGAACTTAAAAAAAACCGATTGATCTTTTAAGCCACAATGCGTAAGGAAATCGCCTAATGATTCCTGTTTCACCGCCGATAATTTGTCGTAAAAATGATTTACCTGAATGAGATTATGTTCTATTAGTAGGTGATCAAGTAGCAATTCTAACCCGATGTGCGCTAAAAACGAGGGTCGAACGGCCGTATCTTCGACAATTGGTTTTATAAGTAACTTCAATTCAGTAGTTTTTTCCAAGAAAAAATTGGAAGAATGGAAAAGCAAATCAACTGCGAGATGTCTTTTCCAACCTCTTAACAACGATTCTTCATCAGGATTTCCTAAGAAAAGGAATTCGTTTTTTTGAGGGTATAAATTCGCCTCTTTGGAAGCGTTTTTTATTAAGTCAGGCAATACTGTTCCCAAAACCACATTGGCATCATCATTTGATTTATCGAAGTAGTAGTGAGACAAGAAATTCATGCTCACAAGTTAATGTTTTCTTTATTGCCGAAAAACTGAATTGGGTAAATGTTCGGTTTCGAACCTTCATTGTTTTGTAAGTTAATTATTTATAAATTTAATTACCATAATTGATCATCATGCCTCATCCCAAAACTTACAGGATTCTTTCTTTAGATGGAGGCGGATCTTGGGCGCTTATTCAAGTAAAATGTTTAAGAAAGCTCTTTGCAGAAACTTTTAATAATCCTGATCCAACAGGGCATGAGGTATTGTCAAAATTCGATTTGGTGGCTGCCAATAGTGGCGGGAGCCTCGTTGCCGCCGCTATGGCCGAAAACCTTCGCTTATCAGAAATTGAAAAGATTTTTGGCGACAAACAATTGAGGAGTAAGGTGTTTTCCAGATTAAGTTTTTTTGAAAAAAGTTTGCTTTCCAGCGTAGCTCGAATTTTTAAAATAGGTGCAAAATATGCTACAAAACGAAAATACCAAGCCTTAAAAGATATTCTCCCAAAAATATCACAAATTGATCTGATGCACATTCCACAACATGTTGCGGTTAACGGAGATATCAAGACTCAGTTTTTAATTATCGGATACGATTACTATCGTAACCGGGCAGAAATGTTTCGAACAGATTGCGATAGTTTGGCATCCACATCGGTAATAGAGCGCAAACTTAAAAATTTGCCCGCTACTGCTAAAACGCCTTCAGATTGTTTAGTGAGTTTGGTTGAGGCTATTCACGCTTCTAGTACGGCACCCGTTAATTACTTTAACGAACCTGCGGCGTTCAAAGTAAATAATAAACTCAAATTTTATTGGGATGGCGGCGTAACGGGTAATAATAATCCGGTTTTAGCAGCCGTTACTGAGGCCATTTGCAACCGCGAACAGTATCAAATTGAGCACATTCAAGTTCTTTCAATAGGTACAGGATCGGTTTTGCAATTGCAATACGATGAAGAAATTCCAGTGCGTTACGATGAATTGAAAGCGAAACATGAGGCACCAGGTTTGATCAAGGATATCCAAAAAATGGGAACCAGTATTTTGAACGATCCGCCTGATACAGCAGCTTTTATTGCTTACATGATTTTGAATTCATCGATGCCTGCAAAACCTATAGATTTTATAAGAATGAATCCTGTATTGCGCCCTATTATGGTTAATGATACAGCTGGTAAACACTGGGATTTACCCGCAGGTATAAACAAAGACGAATATGTGAAGCTAAATGCCATGGATATGGATGCTGTTGAAGATAAGGAAGTATCATTAATTATTAAATTGTGCGAGAATTGGTTGGGCAATTTAGGCGTTCCAAACCAGGCTATTCGCAGCGACAGTGCGCTAAATTGTTTAATTGGCCATGCTGATTTTAACGCCGCCAAGGCTGATTTTAAAAGCTGGTTTACACTTACCAACTAATTTGCTTTAAACTAAGCTAAAATTTTATCTTTGCACGCACAATTATAAAAGTGTTTGTACAATGACGAATTTTGTTGAAGAGTTAAGGTGGCGTGGCATGCTGCATGATATTATGCCGAATACTGAAGAAAAGTTAAACGAAGGTATGACTTCTGGTTATATCGGCTTTGACCCAACTGCAGATTCTTTACATGTTGGCCATTTAACGCAGATCATGACTTTAATTCATTTCCAAAAAGCTGGTCATAAGCCTTATGCTTTAGTAGGTGGTGCCACAGGAATGGTGGGTGATCCTTCAGGAAAGTCTGACGAGCGTAATTTGCAAACGCCAGAAATGATTGAACACAACCTGAAAGGAATGAAGAAGCAATTGGCGAAATTCTTAACTTTTGAGGATGGTGGAAATGGTGCAGTGATGGTAAACAACGCCGATTGGTTTAAGGATATGAATCTTTTTACCTTCATCAGAGATGTTGGTAAACATATCACTGTTAATTATATGATGGCAAAGGATAGCGTAAAGAGACGTTTAGAAGGTGATTCTGGATTGTCATTTACCGAATTTTGCTACCAATTGATTCAGGGATACGATTTTTATCATTTATGGAAAAATGAAAACTGTCTGGTTCAAATGGGCGGATCAGATCAGTGGGGAAATATTGTTACCGGAACAGAACTGATTAGAAGAAAAGATGCTGGAACAGCTTATGCGATTACTACGCAATTAATTAAAAAAGCCGACGGAACAAAATTCGGTAAAACTGAAAGCGGTGCGGTTTGGTTAGATCCCGAAAAAACTTCTCCATATAAATTTTATCAGTTTTGGTTAAATGCATCAGATGATGATGTTAAAAAATGGATCAGAATATTTACGCTAAAAACCAAAACCGAAATCGAAGCCTTAGAGGCTGAACATGATACAGCACCGCACTTGCGAATTTTGCAAAAAGCTTTGGCTGAAGATATTACCGTTAAAACGCACTCGGTAGAAGCTTTAGAAACAGCAATCAAAACTTCCGAATTTTTATTCGGAAACGGCTCTCTTGAATTTTTGAAAAGCCTTTCGGAAAAACAAGTATTAGAGATGTTTGAGGGAATTCCTCAATTCAAAATTTCGAAAGCAGAACTTGCTAGCGGAATAGATGCTGCTACATTACTGGCTGAGAAAGCTTCGGTATTTCCTTCAAAAGGAGAAACCAAAAAGTTGATTCAAGGTGGTGGTGTTTCGGTAAATAAAGAAAAGGTTGGTGAAGCAACACAGATCTTTAATGCCGAGCATTTGATTAATGATCAATTCATCGTTGTTCAGAAGGGTAAGAAAAACTATTTTCTTCTGATCGCGGAATAAGATTAAGTAAAATATTTTGTTTCAAAAAGTCTTAGATCATTCTAGGACTTTTTTTTTAAGAATTTTTCATTACCAGACAAAATGTATATATTTGTGTATAATTGTCTGTTATGAAAAGGAAAGTTGAAGAGTCAAAAGCTGTTGAAGAGCGAATAATAGCTTACGGAAACGTTATGCATACACCTATGGTGGCCATGATGGGTAATTCCTTCGCCAATTATTCTGATTATGATTTGCTTAAACTCGCCCGTAAAGGGATTTCCAAAAAATCAATAACTGCACTGGCAAAACAGATTTCTTTAACGATAGAAGAAATTGCAGCAGTATTGCACATTTCAGATAGAACTTTACAACGGTATACGCCAGATACCTTGGTTAAAACGGAGTATGCCGATCGGGCCATTGAACTTGCGAAGTTATACGAAAGGGGCATTGAGGTTTTAGGTAGTACCAAAGCATTTAACAGTTGGATAAAATCCCCAAATTATGCCTTAGGTGGCGAAATTCCTTTTGATCTTTTAGATACACATATTGGTTTCACCATCGTATCAGATATTTTAGGCCGAATCGAGCACGGGATATTTAGTTAATGTTAATCTATAGAATTTCATCTTCAAAATATATTGAAGATTTAAGTGGCGCTGGTGCTAAACAATACGGCGGCCGGTGGAATAATAAAGGAACAGCTGTTGTGTATTTGGCGGAAACCAGAGCCATGGCAGTAATGGAAGTGCTAGTGCATTTAAGTCCAGAGCAAGTAGACCGCCCTTTTGTTCTTGCTACATTTGATGTACCAGATGATAAAATATATGACATCAGCATTTTTGATTTGCCTGAGGATTGGAGAGATCCTCAGACAGCGGATGAACTAAAAAAAATAGGCGATAAGTTTGTTCGCGATGGAATTTATCTGTTGATGAAGGTTCCATCCATTATACTGGAGGAAGAATTTAATTTTATTATCAATCCTAACCATCCAGACAGTAAAAAAATTAAGCTTGTAAACAGAAGAGACTTCGTTTTCGATAAAAGATTTAAAACGTAGTTACTGCACCAACAAATTACAACCTCTAATATCGGCATTATCAAACCTACCTAAAACTTCAAAACTGCCGTCGCTGTTTACCCTGCCTAAATCCTGCGTAGCAAGAAAAGAGCAAGAATTGATATTTGCTAAATCGATTACATTAATGCCACCGGTTTTTCCGTTTTGCACTAAAGATAGTGGATCATTCGTATCACGAATCAAAACTTTCATCCACTTTGGGCAGTTGAAAACCCCATCACCTAAAGAATAAGCCTGAGACAGCAATTCCGTCATTCCATATTCGCTATGGATAGCAGGTACACCAAAACCTTGAGTCAATTGTGCATGCAACTCTTCCCGAACCATTTCTTTGCGTTTTCCTTTCATTCCACCGGTTTCCATTACGATTAAATCAGGGAAATCGATATCGTAATTTTCAATAAAATCAAGTAGGGCATAGGTTACACCAATTAAAACAGTTGGTTGGTTCTTCTTTTTAAGGGCAAATAAAGTTTGGTACAAATCATCATGATTATAAAGAAAATAACCGCTTTCAGGATGATTGCTTTTTTCAATTAAATCGTTAACCATATAAATTAACGAAGAGCCCGACCGCTGTTGGTAGGAGGGAAGCAAGGCTAAAAAGCAATAATTGCGAATGTTCCCATAAAATTGAACAAAAGCTTGTAGATAACTTTGCTCGTAAACTTTTACATTGGTTACGTGATGACTGCTTTGAATCATTCCAGTGGTGCCCGAGCTGCTAAAGGTGATTTCAACAGGAAGTTTATTGCTTAAAATACTGTGCGTTTTAAAAAAGCTGATGGGAAGAAAGGGAATTTCTTCCAGGCACTTTACTTCAGCTACATCAACTTTTAAATGATGAACGTATTGCCTGTAAATTTCACAATGCGTAACCTGGTGGTTAAAAACGGACAAAGCATGAGCACTAAACTCATCATCATTATGTATTGAAAAGATATCTTCAGTAAGCAGCATCACACTGCAAAAGTACGAAGCATTATGCTAACTTCTCGTCAGTTTTTTTAGCAAGCATGGCCATTCTAAAATGATAGCCACAAAAACCGCTGATGCCGGCAACTAATCCGCTTAATATTCCGGTAACTAATAGTAGCACCCACCAGATTTTAATTCCTGTCATTACTGCAACGCGACCCGCCAAAACGTTGTCGTTAGGTAAACTTTTAAATAAAGCATAGCCGATCCACAATAAAAAAATGGCAAAGAAAGATTGCCAGAAAGCAATTTTGGCTGTTTTACCGATGATGCCACAGGTGGCGAATGCAACTACAATAATTACCCACCAAGGCGCAATCATTTGAAGTAAAAAACAAATTATGACGATAACGATAAATACCATTTTAAACTATTTAGAAATTTTTAAACGAGAGATTATTTTTCCAGATTGATCGTCAGGAGTTTGCATGTAAAACAAGTCATACAGCTGGCCACTTGCCCAGGTATCCACCATATTATCATAAAATTTACTGCCCGGATTTCCAGATTGACCGCCTGGGTAAACACCATGACCTCTTGGCGTTTTCCCTAATTCAATCACCATCCTCCATGATGGTCCGTTAGTTTCGCTGATGGCGTTGATGGTGCTTTTTGCTCCTCCAATCTGGAGAATTTTGGAACCAAAACCCGGGATTTTCGCCAGGTGTGGTACATTCGTTTGCTTTACATTGCTCCATCGCCAATCTTTATTTATCGGGCCAAAACGGCGTTCTAAACTATCGCAACTGTATTTGAAGGCTTCATTTACCAAATCAGGAAGTGTTTCTTTTTGCTTTGTGTTGATGTTATCATACCACTTGGCATTAGGTTCTTTTAAGATCATTTCCACAGTACGGTCTCTCGAAGGATAACGCATCGGAATGCCTTTCACTACAAATTCATCATTCCAGATATCGTAAGCTAAACGCTTGGTCCATATTTCAAAAACGCTGGCTGCAATTTCATCCGCATCATAACGTTTGCTCCATTTGTTTATGTAGCTCAAGGCTTCTTTTTGTGTCGCATTTAAACTTTCTGGGTTTAACAACGGTACGACTGCAGGCAGAACGTTTTGAGCCAAAATACTGTAGTTATCTGTTTGCATTAACCTAATGCTATCCATTGTTGCTTTGCTCATGGCGCCCAAGCGATCATTAATTCTCTTTCCTCTTTCGTAAGGCGCAAATTCCCAATTGATGTAATATGGGTAAGTTGGGTCGGTTGAGGATTGATTTGCCGAACTTACGAAGCCACGTGGTGGATTCTTGACTGTTGGGTTTTGAGCCGCTGGAATCCAGCCCTGCCAATCATAAGCCGGATCGGTTCCATCTAAAATAAACTTACCTTGTTCTTTCCATTTTAGTGGAAATTTTCCATTTGGTGTAATGGCGATATCGTTATCTATACTGGCGAACACAAAATTTTGAGCTGGTGCGGTATAAAAAGTGAGTGCCTTGCGGTAATCGTTATAGTTACTTCCTCGGTTCAGATAATAAAAAGTCAGCAATTCGTTCGATCGATCGTGGGCAATCCATCTCAATGCATCTCCAACTGGCACGTTATCGGCTCTGCCATATTTAGGTTTTTGAAAGTAAACTACGGGGCCATGGTGCGTATAGTAAACCGTATCGATTTCATCTTTGCTTCCACGAATTTTGATGTTTTCTAAACGCCTGGTTGTTTTGTTCCATTTGTTATTGTACCAATATTCATTGTGGGATGAATCCTTGAATTTGATCTGATAGAAATCAAGCACATCGGCAGCAACATTGGTTACGCCCCAGGCAATTTTCTGGTTAAAACCTATAATTACTCCTGGCGCACCAGGTAACGAAACGCCATAAGTATTTACCCCAGGTGCATGTAGCTGAATCTGATACCAGATAGAGGGAAGCGTTAAGTCCAAGTGTGGATCATTGGCTAAAATTGGATATCCAGAAGCCGTTTTTGAACCAGAAAGTGCCCAATTATTACTTCCAATACCTTCAATCTTTTCTTTTGTTTTTACATCGCCTGTGGTGGCATCGGTAAAGCTTCGAGGGGTTTTTGGGGTTGGTAAAGGGGTGAAATCCCACTTGGTGCCCACAGGAATGATTGGATCTTCTTTAAAAGGATAATCAGGAAAAAGATCTTTAGTGACTTCAGGACCAAATTTTTTCAAGATGTTAGTCATATAAAACTCGTCGGAACCCATTGCCAAAACGGCCGACATTTGTTTCAATAACAGGGCGCACTTAATAGGCGTCCAGTTTTCAGGTTTAAAATCCAGTAACTTATATTCCAGCGGATAATTAGAATGAGAAAGGGTTTTAATATAAGCATTGATCCCTTCGGTATAAGCTAGAATCATTTCTTTGGCTTTTGGGTCAGCCATCATTCCTTTTAGCGAATGTTCAGCGCCATAAACCATGCCCATTCTACGTTGGTAACGATCAACTTCAATTGCTTTTTCTCCAACCACTTCACTAATTCTTCCTGCGGCGAAACGCGTTTGAAAATCCATTTGCCAAAGGCGATGCATGGCTGTTACGTAACCTTGTGCCAAATAAAGATCATGATCGTTTTGGGCGAAAATATGAGGGATCATTCTGTCATCAAAAGCGATTTCAATTTTATCAATTGCGCCTTTAATTTTTGCTTTATGATTAAAAATAAAATGATTGTTTTCAGCATTTTGCCAAAACCCCATAAAAGGGTTCAGAAATTTCAGCAGCGGTGGGTTTTGGCCAATTTTGGTATTAAATAAAAAGGCGAGTGTGATGGGAATTATTACACAGAATAGAGCTTTAATTTTATTCATAAATAATGGTTAGCTGAAAACTATCAGGTGACTAAGATAAAGTAAAATGGTGATTTTAATTGAATGAAAATACAACAAACTGATTATCAATCCAAATTATAAAATGAATCGAAATTATTATGCAAACATAATTTGTTTAATTCAAAAAAAGCATTTAAGTTTATCCTAACTAATAATACAACTAACCAAATTTTAATCATTTATGAGTAGGAACTTTACACAAATCTTGTATGTGTTATTTTTTGTATTTGCAATAAATATTGCGGCAAAGGCACAGAACATCACGGTTAGTGGAACCGTTAAGGATAAGGAATCAAAACAAGGCCTCGCTGGAGTAAGTGTAACCATAAAAGGTCAAACTGGCGGTACTGCATCATCTGGTGATGGAAGTTTTTCTTTCAGTACATCTGCAAAAGTGCCATTTACTTTAGTGGCATCTTATGTAGGCTATGGCACAGTAGAGCGTCAGGTAACTGGCAACACTGCCGGAATTAACATTGAATTAGAAGCCGCTGTAGTTTTAGGGGGTGACGTAGTAGTTTCTGCATCCCGAACTCCAGAACGTATATTAGAATCGCCTGTTTCTATCGAGCGAATGAGCGCTGCTTCAATTAGAGAAATTGCAGCACCATCTTTTTATGATGCCTTGAACAACATGAAAGGTGTAGAAAGTAGCATGCAGAGCTTAACCTTCAAATCCATTAATACACGTGGTTTCAACTCAAATGGCAATACCCGTTTCAATCAATACATCGATGGAATGGATAACCAGGCGCCAGGTTTGAACTTTTCAGTTGGTAATATTGTGGGTATTACGGAACTTGATGTAGATAATGTAGAACTTTTACCAGGAGCTTCATCGGCTTTATATGGCGCTGGTGGTATTAATGGTACTTTATTAATGACTTCTAAAGATCCGTTCAAATATCAGGGTGCAAGTTTTCAATACAAAACAGGCATTAACCACGTAAATGATGATAACAGCAGCGTCCAGCCTTTCAACCAATTGGATGTTCGTTTGGCAAAATCATGGAATAATAAATTTGGCGTTAAGGCAGCTTTCTCGTTTTTACAAGCGAAAGATTGGATGGGAACCAACTATTCGAACTTTGATCGCAATGCAAGAACGTTCAAATCTGGAGACCGCAATAGCGACAACAACTACGATGGAATAAATGTTTATGGCGATGAGGTGAGTCAGAATATGCGTAATGTAGCTTTAAGTGTTCAAAATGCAACTATATCAGGAATCAATGCTGGTTCTGGTGGTGCTATTCCAAATATTAAAGCTTTGATGGATGGGGCTTTTGGGGCAGCTATTCCTAATGCGGCACAACAGGCGGGTTTTCTGGCTGGTTTGCCAGCTGGCTTACGTCCTGCGGTACAAAATTATCTTCCATTTTATGTGGGCTTAAAAGCAAATTTAATTCCCGATCAAAATGTCTCGAGAACAGGTTATAATGAGCGTGATTTGGTAGATTATGATACCAAATCATTAAAAGCTTCTGGAGCAGTATATTATAACATCACCAATACTATTCAAGCAGTTGCACAGGCAAATTGGGGCACAGGAACTTCAGTTTACACGGGTTCTGATCGTTACTCTTTGCGTAATTTCAATATTGGTCAGTACAAATTAGAGGTTAAAGGGCAAGATTTCTCTATTAAAGGTTACACCACCCAAGAACGTTCAGGCGATTCATACATTTCGTCTATTTTAGGAAGTTATATTAATGAAGTAACTAAAGCATCAACCACTTGGTTTCCACAATATATTGGGAATTACGTAGGTGCAAGAGCCGCCGGACAAAGTGATGCTGCTGCCCATGTAACTGCAAGAGGCGTAGCTAATCAAGGTAGATTTGAGCCAGGTAGCCCACAGTTTGAAACCGCGAAACAAAATATTATGAACACTAACATAAGCGCCACTAATTTTGGTAGCGGTGTTTACGGTGCTAAGTTTGATGATAAGTCTAATTTATACCACTACGAAGGAATGTACAATTTTACCAATGCCTTTAACAATGTGGTAGAGTTTCAAGTGGGTGCTTCATATCGTTTGTACGATTTAAATTCGGCAGGAACAATCTTTAACGATTTAACCAGTTCTATCGACATTAATGAATACGGTGCTTTCGCTCAAATAGGTAAAAAACTCTTTAACGATAAAGTGAAATTTACTTTCGCTGGTCGTTATGATAAAAGCATGAATTTCGAAGGCCGTTTTACACCACGTATTACCGGGGTTTTTACTGTAGCTAAAAACAATAACATCAGAGCTTCTTACCAAACTGGTTATCGCAATCCAACCACTCAAAATCAATACATCGATTTATCAGTTGGAGGCGGTTCTCAACGTTTAATAGGTGGTTTGCCTGAAGTTATGTTCGGTAAATACAATTTGAATACCAACAAAGCCTTTACCGATGTGAGTTACCGTGCTTTCTTGGCTTCAGCTGCAACAGGCACGCCAAACCCTGCTTTATTGCAGCAATATACTTTCGATGCAAGAGGTGTTCGTCCGGAAAGTGTGCAGTCTTATGAGTTAGGTTACAAAGGATTAATCTTGCCGAACCTATTGATTGATGCTTATGGTTACTACAATATTTACAAAGATTTTATTACTGCTGTAGATGTTTACCAAAACGTGGGCACTTTAGCCAGTCCAACTTTTGTAAAGTTTGGCGTTCCGGTAAATGCTGAAGGGGAAGTAACCTCTTATGGTGCGGCGTTAGGTTTAGATTATTTAGTGGGTAACTACAATTTTAGTGGAAACGTATCGTACAATCAAATTGGCGATCTTCCGGTAAATTATATTAACGATTTTAATACACCAAAAGTTCGCTTCAACCTGGGTTTTGGAAATAAAGAAATTATTAAAAACGTAGGTTTTAACTTGTCTTACCGTTGGCAAGATAAGTTTTATTGGAACTCTTCATTTGCCTCAGGCGATGTACCAGCTTACAGCTCTTTAGATGCGCAGGTGAGTTACAAAATCCCATCAGTTAAATCGTCTATTAAATTGGGAGGTTCTAACGTGATGAACAAATATTACATTACATCTTATGGTAACCCAGCAGCGGGTGCTATATATTATTTGGCCTTCTCTTTCAATCCATAGGGATTAAAAATGTTCGCTTTCGTGAAGCCCCCGGATATTAATATTCGGGGGCTTTTTATTTATTATTTAATACCCCCCTTTTATAAAATATTTGTATTATAGTACTTTCTTAAGCACATCCCAGTTTAAGAGCTATTAAATTAAATTTTTGAATAAATAAGGATGGAAGAGAATAACGACAAAACGAACGAGGTAAGTGATCTGATTGAAAAAGAACAAGAAATACAGCATCTAAATAACCCAGTTGATATATCTGTTAAGCCTATTGTTAAACAATATCTTGGCACAGTAAAGAAAGTTAAGAAAGAAGGTAACCGTTTTTATTTTTCAGATGGTGATGCTAAGGTAGAAATCCGCGTAGTGAGCGATGAAATTATTCGCGTTCGCCTGGCGCCACATGGTGTATTTTTAGATGATTTTTCTTACGCAGTACCTGAAGTAGATCAAAAAGTTTCTGTATTTAAAATGCAGGAGCACGAAGATCATTACACGGTATCAACCCATTCGGTTACTTGTAAAATAGAAAAAGCCAATTTTCATGTTTCATTTTATGATAACATTACCAACTTGGTGATGGTTGATGAGGCGAATTCTATGCACTGGGAAGAAAACACCGATTTTGGAGGCTACTATATTTATGCCACGAAAAAATGCCATCCCGAAGAAAACTTCTTTGGCTTAGGTGATAAATCGGGTAATTTCAATTTACGTGGTCGCCGTTTCGAAAACTGGAACACCGATGCTTATTCTTTCGGCTGGAATCAGGATCCGCTTTACAGAACAATACCTTTTTACATCGGGCTACATAATCAGGCTGCGTACGGAATCTTCTTTGATAACACCTTCAAATCGTATTTCGATTTTGGTGGCGAAGATGTTTCTAAAACGAGTTTTTGGGCAGATGGAGGAGAATTGCAATACTATTACATCCATGGTCCACATATCATGGATGTGGTTAAACGTTATGCAAGTTTAACGGGTACGCACCCTATGCCGCCAAAATGGACTTTAGGTTACCAACAGTGCCGCTGGAGTTATTACCCTGAAACTAAAGTAAAAGAAATAGCGAAACAATTTAGAAACCGTAAAATTCCATGTGATGCCATTTATTTGGATATCGATTATATGGATGGTTATCGTTGTTTCACCTGGAATAAAAAATATTTCCCTGATCCACGCAGAATGATCAAAGAACTTTCTGATGATGGTTTTAAAACTGTAGTGATGATCGATCCGGGAATCAAGGTGGATGATGATTATTGGGTTTTCAAAGAAGGAAAGGACAATAAATATTTCTGCCGCCGAAGCGATGATTATTTTATGGAAGGCCATGTTTGGCCGGGCCGTTGCCAGTTTCCTGATTTTACAAATCCTAAAGTGCGGAAATGGTGGGGCAAATTATATGAAGAATTAGTTGATATGGGCGTTGCGGGTTTCTGGAACGATATGAACGAACCTGCAGTTTTTGGTTCGGGCACTTTCCCTAACGATGTTCGCCATAATTACGACGGTTACCGTGGCTCGCACCGCAAGGCACACAATGTTTATGGTATGCAAATGGTGCGTTCAACCTACGAAGGTTTGAAAAAGCTGATGCGCAATAAACGTCCTTTTACCATCACCCGTGCTGGTTATTCAGGTATGCAGCGCTACGCCAGCGTGTGGACTGGGGATAATATTGCCACTTGGGAACATTTAAAAATTGGTAACATTCAATGCCAGCGTTTATCAGTTTCAGGCGTTCCTTTTTGCGGAACCGATATTGGCGGTTTTAGTGGTGAACCTGATGGCGAATTATTCACCCGCTGGATTCAGCTGGGTACTTTTTCGCCTTTTATGAGAGCACACTCTGCAGGTGATACCGCAGAACGTGAACCTTGGAGCTTTGGCGAATTCTTTGAAGATATCAATAGAAAATTTATTGAGTTGAGGTACCGTTTAATGCCTTACCTGTACTCCGTTTTCTGGGAGCATCACCGTTATGGATTCCCAATATTGCGTCCACTAGTGATGCTTGAGCAAGAAAATATCAGCAACAGTTTCCGCCAGGATGAATTTTGTTATGGAGATAAATTATTGATTTGTCCTGTTTTAGAGCAAGGCGCAATTTCAAGGAAAGTATATCTTCCAAAAGGAACCTGGTATAATTTCTGGACCAATGAAGTGTTAGACGGTGGCAACGAATATACGGTGGAAGCAAAGATTGATAGTATGCCAATGTTTGTTAGGGCAGGTTCGGTTATTCCAGAATATCCGGTGATGCAGTATGTGGATGAGAAATCAATCACAGAAGTAACTTTAAATATTTACCAAAGCGATTACGAAGTAAACTCATACATGTATGAAGATCACGGCGATACTTTTGCGTTTGAGCAAGATATTTACTTAGAAAAAAAGTTTACTGTTAAAGCAGATAACCAGCTTTTGAAAGTTAATCAACGGATAGAAGGCTTGTATACACCTAATTATGAGTTTTATGCTTGTAATGTAATGGGCGTTAAATTTAAGGTGAAAAAAATTATAGTGGATAATAAAGAGATAACTGATTTTTATACTGATGATAAAAATATTCTTCACTTTAAGTGCCTTAAAACATTTGCTGAAATACAGATTTTAAGTCTTTAAATCTTTTAGCCCCAAATGCTGTTTAGTTTTTGGGGCTAATGATTATTTGGGGTTTTTAACTCCGATCTCACATCTAAATACGTATAGCCAAAAAGATTATGTCAAAAACGAAGAAAGTTTCAGATAAAAAAGCAGCTTTAACAAAAATCGACACCAGTAAATCAGTTTGGGTACACAGTTTGTTTACTGATTATGATATTGATCTTTTCTTGGTCGGTAAGCATTTTAGGTTGTATGAAAAAATGGGTTCTCATCTTATTGTTCTGGAGAAAACCGCTGGAACTTATTTTGCTGTTTGGGCGCCTAATGCTACAAGAGTAAGTGTTGTTGGAGATTTTAATGATTGGAATAATACGGCTCATCCATTAAATAAACGTTGGGATAAATCAGGCATTTGGGAAGGTTTTCTTCCCCGTTTGGTAAAAGGTGATGTATATAAGTATTTTGTTAAAGGATTTGATGAATCTGAACATTTAAAGGGCGATCCTTATGCCCGTAAATGGGAACATCCACCGCAAACAGCATCTATTATCTGGGATACCGATTATACCTGGAAAGATAAATCATGGTTAGCAAAAAGGCCAAAGCTTAATGCACTCGATCAACCCATCTCGGTTTATGAATTACATTTGGGCTCCTGGGAACGCGATCCTGGCAATCCTGAAAGAGTGTTAACTGCCAGGGAGGTTGCGGGCCGATTGGTTCCTTATATTAAGGAAATGGGTTTTACCCATGTAGAGTTAATGCCGGTTATGGAGTTTCCATTCTTTCCAAGTTGGGGATACCAAATAACGGGCTACTTCGGTGCAAGCTCCCGTTACGGAACACCTGAAGATTTGATGTATTTGATTGATGCACTTCACAAAGCGAATATTGCGGTCATTTTAGATTGGGTTCCATCGCACTTTCCTGGCGACCGACATGGCCTTTATGAATTCGACGGAACGCATTTATATGAGCATGCCGATATGCGTAAGGGGTTTCATCCCGATTGGAAATCTTATATTTTTAATTACGACAGGCCAGAAGTGCGCTCATTTTTAATCAGTAACGCGATATTTTGGCTGGATCAGTATCACGCCGACGGATTGCGTGTTGACGCGGTGGCATCGATGCTGTATTTCAACTTCTCTCGTGAGGATGGTGATGCCGCCACAAACGATCAGGGTGGTCCTGAAAATTTCGGCGCAATTAAATTCCTTCAAGATCTTAATGTGGCTGTATATGGTGATTTCGAAGGGGTTCAAACCATTGCCGAAGAAAGCAGCACGTATCCTGGCGTTACGCATCCGGTTCATGCGGGTGGTTTAGGTTTCGGTATGAAATGGATGATGGGCTGGATGAATGATACCTTAAAATATTTCAAGGTTGATACGCTGGGTAGAAAGCACCATCATAATCAATTGAGTTTTAGCATGACTTATGCTTTTACCGAAAACTTCATGCTTCCTTTTTCGCATGATGAAGTGGTTCATGGTAAATCGCCTATGCTGTATAAAATGCCTGGAGATGATTGGCAAAAATTTGCCAACTTAAGGGCGCTTTACGGTTATATGTTTACTCATCCCGGAGCAAAATTGCTTTTTATGGGCAATGAGTTTGCAGATACCAATGAATGGAACTTTACTAAATCATTAGATTGGCATTTGCTTCAATATGCACCACATAAAGGGATGCAGGAAACGGTAAAAGCATTGAATTTCCTGTATCGGAAAGAGCCTGCGCTGTATCATTTTAATTTTAGTTATGAAGGCTTTCAATGGTTGGATGCCGATAATGCAAACGAATCGGTTTTTGCATTTATGAGGAAGGGACCAAAGGCGAAAGATACTTTAATAATTGCCTTGAATTTTACCCCGGTAGTACGGGAAAACTATCGTATTGGAGTGCCTTTTAAAACCAAATGGCAGGAAATATTTAACTCTGATGATATCATCTATTACGGAAGCGGCATCAATAATAAGGGAGATATTGTTCCTAACGCTGTTGGCTATAATCATCAAGAATATTCGATTGATATTACGCTACCGCCGTTGGCTGTTACCATCTTCAAGAGTAAATAATAGTATTTTCAGTTACTGATGAAAAGAATGCCTAAATAAGAAAAGCCTTTCATTGCTGAAAGGCTTTCTTAATCCTTGGAGTGGAAGCTTCCAAGGAGGGTGCAAAGATACGATAAGAGTTGATAGTTACAAGTTTATTCCTATAAATAAAATGTTATAGTTTAAACTTGATGCCGCCGTTGAACGTTCTACCTTCTGTATGGGTCCAAATATCATCGAACGTAGGGTTTAGGTGCGATCCGTTAACTACGCTTTTATATCTGCTTTGCCTGGTGTCGGTAAAATTTTCGGCGTTTATAAAAATTGAAAACTTTCCAAAAATCTTTTCGGCCATAAAACCAAACTCCCAAAAAGCGTTGGTTTGCTGGTTATTGTATAAGTATTGTTTATCGGTAAAATAACCTTCTAAACCCATTTTGAAGTTTCCTTCCTTTTCATAAAGTAAAGCCAGGTTAAGTTTATTTTTTGGTAGCAATCTAATATTTTGGATTACGGGTAGATAATCGGCCTTTGCATCAGTAAAAGTATAACCCGCAAAAAGTTTAAAATATTCGTGGAAAATTATTTTCGCATTGGTTTCAAAACCTAAACTCCTAACGGGTGCTTTGGTATTATCAAAATAGAAGTTACCATTGGTCTCTTGCAACAGAATAGTAGAATTATTAATTCGCGTATAAAAAAACATCTGATTGAAGCTAAGTAGCCAATCGTCTCCTATGCTTGTTTTATAGTTCACATCGGCGGTTCCACCATAACTTCTTTCTGCTTTTACATTATTTAGTGCTTGCAGGTTTTGGTATTGGAAAGTTTCTGTTTGCTCTGTAAAAAGGGTAGGCGTTTTATAGCCTAATCCACCGCCAATTCTCGAGCTCCAATGATCATCAAATTTATATAGTGCAGATACACGGGGTAAAATGAATACCTCATTTTCACTATAATTGGCATTAAAATAGTTAACGAAATCGGCCCTCAAACCGCTTTCCAACTTAAACTTATCCGAAACATCCCAGGTATGTTGTGCATAAACGCCAGCTGTTCTGGTTGTGAAATCCTTTTTAAAAAGCGATTGATCTTGCTCATTAAACTTATCATAAACTACATTAGTACCAAAAATTAAACTTTGATCTTTCAAAGATCTTAAATAACTAATGTCAGTGTACGAGTTATAGTTCACCCCATTAAAATTATAATAGGGAATGGCTATTCCACGTTTAAAATAATTGAAACTAGTTTTCACTTTTAGCAAATCTTTTTCTGCAGTTTGATAGCTGAAATCTAGTGTCGTGGTATTTCGGGTGGTATTATTAGCCTCAAAATAACGGTGATTCGCATCAACGCCATCGTTTACTACAAAAATGTCCCCTCCAGTTCTTTCGCTCTTTGTAAACGCATTGCCAATAACAATGGTGGTTTTATTGCTTGGATAAATAAATAGCTTAGGGTGAATGGTGAAGTCTCTGGTTTTCGGCAGCTCGGTAAAATCGTCCTTATCTACATCGTATGCCTTTTGAAAATTACTAAGTGCAAGTAGGCTGTAGCCAATTTTTTTGTTTCGCTGCATGCTAAAAGCACCGATATTGGTTTGCCCAACATTCGATTGGTTAAGGATGAAATTGAGATCGGCTTTTTCTCTCGGAGACCGTGATATAAAATTGACCACGCCTGCAATTGCACCAGCACCAAAAAGGGTAGAAGATGGACCCTTGATAATTTCAACCTGGGCTAAATCCAGCGGCGGGATTTCTAAAATGCTCAATCCGCTGGCAAAATTTCCAAAACTGGCGTAACCGTCTTTTAAAAGTTGGGTGTACCTCCCATCCAAACCCTGGATCCTAATGCTTGCATTTGCACTTGTTGCCGAGGTTTGTTGTACTGCAATACCGGTACTTTCATGCAAAATCATGGACACATTTGCCGGGCGCATATTGCTTTTTTCATCTATTTCTTCCAGTTCGATGGTTTCTACTCTGGTAGGCGTATTTTGGATAGTTCTGCTTGTTCTGGTAGAAGATACAATCACCTCTTCGAGTTCTTCATCAGCTTCTTCCATTAAAATTTCCAATGGTTGATCTTGATTATTAGGAAATAGAAGTGCTAATTGTTGTTCCTGAAAACCGACATTTCTGATAATCAGTGTTTGCTTCCCATTTGGGATATTGCCGAGTACTGCTATGCCATCGGCTGAAGTTTTAACAACAATAGTGGTATTTTTTAATAAGATCGTTGCATCACTCAAAGCGCCTTTGGTGTTCTTATTCTTAACTATTATTTTAACTGAATTCTGTGCATAGGCCGCTGTAATGCACAAAAGTGTGCAGAACAATAAAATTATTTTTCGCATTGATGTATTTGTAAAATTGAATAAATGGATGTAGTCCTGAATTCAACGGTTATCCGTTAAAGTGCTTATTCAATTTTGGCGGTTGCCAGATATTTTGTACGTAGCTGGAGATGAAATTACTGTTGTAAGCGTTTGACTCTTTTTTTGGAATTGATCTTTTCAGTATTTTTGGAATAGAAACCGGAACGTTTGCTATCAAAAGCTGACCACAACAGTTGCAGGTACATAAAGGAGAGCAATTATCTTGCTTAGTTATGCCTTTAGATTTTTCTATATTGACGCTCAATATTTCAGAATGACTAACCATAGCAATAACATCCTCACAATTGATGCAGGATAAACTGATGATTATAAAGCTCAATAAATAGATTAAGATCTTCATTCTGGGCAAAGGTACAAATCATCTCTAAATACTTCTGGATTTTAATTTCTTTTAAATTTAGTAATAAACAATGCTGTCCATTCAAATGGAAAATTTACTCGTTAAGGTTGTATTCCAGTCAGTTGTTTGATTCTCTGAGCATTAAAGAACAATATAGGCATCACTGTGTTATCAGTTTATTAGCCCTACAAAATGCAGTTGTCAACCACGGAAATTCAGGATTACGAATCAGATAAAACCTTCAAACTTTGGTTATCCGATGAAGTGGCATTCTCAGATCGGTTAAAAGCAAAAGAAGATGGTGCATTTAAGATGCTTTATCATAAATATGCTTCTGCCATTTACGGCAATATACTCAGAGCTTTTGTCGATCAGGACAAGGCAGAGGTGATTTTGGAAAATGTTTTTATTGAAGTTTGGTATTCAATTCCGGCTTATGATGAAAACAAGATCAAGCTGTTTACTTGGATAAATCAAATTGCAGCAAAACATATTAATCTTTCAAAAGCTAACTCTTAGTTAAAGCTTATCAAGCTGTTTTTGTTTATAATCCTAAACGATTATTACAACTATTGTTCGTTGGAAAAAACTCAATCAGCTAGTTGAAATTTGCTGTAAAAGAAAAAGGAGACCTCATCCAAGCGTCTCCTTTTTTTCTAACCAAATATAAACCTGTTATGAGCCAGGCTTTGTCTTAAATCCTATTCGAAACCTAAGTTTCAGTAAGGATGTTTTTATCTTTTTAATTGTAAACAAACATCGTTCCGTTTATTACTCTACAAATATAGTAAAAAAATTCATAGTGTAAAAAATACACTAAGAAATTTTTGAGTATTTTTTTTGTCATTTTTTATTTACAATTCATTTTTTGAAAGATTGAGGCTTTAAAAACGACTTGCATGCAAATATAAGCTGAAATTATGTTAAGTAATTGTTAAATCGTGATTTTTTCAATCTGTTTAAGCTACCAGATTGTTAATTAAAGGTTAAAAATTAAGGATGAGCGAATTTTTTGTTCTTTTTATAGTGAATTATTTATTTTTAAAAGGAATAATAGGCTAAAAAAGATTTTAGAAGATAAAATTTGGACAAAATAATTTTAATTTTATTAGTGAAATATTTTTTTATATAGAAAAAGCGGCTAATGTTTGAAACATTGCCGCTTTCCTAATTTTAATATTTATTTAAATTTATTTCAAGCTACCGTAGTATTCCACGAATTTAGCCAGGGCTGATGAATATCCCCATTCGTTATCGTACCAGGAAACAACTTTAACAAAGTTATCATTCAATGAAATACCAGCTTTTGCATCGAAAATAGAAGCATGATCATCGCCAATAAAATCTGATGATACCACTTCGTCTTCAGTATAGGCCAATACACCTTTTAATTCACCTTCAGAAGCTGCTTTCATAGCTGCTTTAATTTGCTCGTAAGTTGCTGGTTTTTCTAAACGTGCTGTTAAGTCAACAACAGAAACATCGGCAACAGGAACACGGAATGACATACCGGTAAGTTTTCCTTTTAATTCTGGAAGTACCATACCTACTGCCTTTGCAGCACCGGTTGATGAAGGGATGATGTTTGAGAAACCACCACGGCCACCTCTCCAGTCTTTAGCAGAAGGACCATCAACAGTTTTTTGCGTTGCAGTAACGGCATGGATCGTGCTCATTAAACCTTCTACAATACCGAAGTTATCATTTAAAACTTTAGCAATTGGCGCTAAACAGTTTGTAGTACATGATGCGTTTGAAACGATAGTTTGATCTGCAGTTAATTTATGGTGGTTAACGCCCATTACATAAGTTGGGATATCAGCATCTTTAGCTGGTGCAGAGAAAACAACTTTTTTAGCACCTGCAGCAATGTGTTTTTCAGCATCTGCACGAGTTAAAAATAGGCCAGTAGATTCAATTACTACTTCAACACCTACAGCATCCCATTTCAAATCAGCTGGATTTCTTTCTGCTGTTACACGGATTGTTTTTCCATTAACAACTAAATTTCCATCAACAACTTCAATTGTTCCGTCAAACTTGCCATGAGTTGAATCATATTTTAACATATAAGCCATGTAATCTGGCTCAATTAAATCGTTAATTGCTACAATATCTAATCCTCTTTTAAGGGCAGCTCTGAAAACCAGTCTGCCGATACGGCCAAAGCCGTTTATTCCAATTTTGCTCATTGTTTTGTTAATTAGTGTAATGTTTTAATAAATTTAGTATTGGTTCTTTAATAATCGTTTTTATTTTAATCTGATGCTTCGCTGCGGTAATTATTAGTCTGTCTTCTAATTCTGCAGCAACTTTACCCACAAAATGGATATCTTCTTTTCCATATTTTTCTACCGTAGGTAAAATGTAGGTTTGGAAATATTTTTCAAATCCATTATCAATTAGCTTGATAACGTATTCATGTTCAATATTTTGTGTAAAAAAATCAAAAAATGAAGTTAGAAAAATATTCGCATGTGGCTTATTGTATATTCTTTCTAATATCTGAGGGCGATCTAAATTGTAGTTTCCAATAAATTTGGCTTCCAAATCTCCTGGCAATTTCTCGCTCAAGAAATCTTTCAGAAGCATTTTTCCAAAATAATTTGATGAACCTTCATCTCCAAGAATGTAGCCTAATCCAAAATTATTCATTAGTGGTTTTTTGCCATCGAAATAAGCGCAATGTGAGCCGCTGCCCAACATGCCAACAATCCCTGGCTTATCATAGCATGCAGCTTTTGCAGCACCAAATAAGTCATCCTCAACAAAAACCTTACTATACCTAAAAAATGAAGATAAAGTTTTTGAGAGTTCTTCTTTACGACCAGGCGATGAAGCACCGGCGGCGAAGAAATAAATTTTCTTTATGTTTTCAGCGTTGTTAACTAAAACTACCTTTTTATTCAAAATCTGCAGCAGCATTTTCGAATCTACAAAAGTTGGATTAATACCAGCCGTATTGCAATGTCCTACAACCTGTCCATTTTGGGTTAATTTCCAAAATGCTGTTCTGGATCCACTGTAAACTACTGCTATCATGATTATATAGATAAAACTTCAGTCATTTCCATTAAATCAGGTTCCAGTTTGAAGCTGTGTGCTGTTAAAGCTTCTGCAATGCTGGTTAGTTTTATTTCATTGCCTTTTAAGCCAACCATTTGCTCGGTTTCTCCAGCAATTAAGGCGTTAACTGCTGCAAATCCCAGTCTGCTACCCAAAATCCTATCAAAACTACTTGGACTTCCGCCACGTTGCAAATGGCCGAGGATGGTTACTTTGGTATCGTAATGATCAAACGTTTCCTTCACTTTCTTGGCAATATCATAAGCACCACCTTGCTTGTGTCCTTCGGCAACAATAACAATACTCGATGATTTTTTTGTTGCAGCGCCCAAAGCGAGTTTATCAATCAATTCGGTTACGCTGGTTTCTCTCTCTGGTAATAAAACCGCTTCTGCACCACTGGCTATCGAGCTTCTTAAAGCAATACAGCCGGAATCTCTTCCCATTACTTCGATAAAAAATAAGCGGTCGTGTGCATCTGCGGTATCCCGAATTTTATCTATTGCTTCAATAACGGTGTTAATTGCAGTATCATATCCAAGGGTAAAATCCGAACCCACTAGATCGTTATCAATAGTACCAGGAATACCGATTACTTTAACGCCGAAAGTTTCTGAAAACCTCTTAGCACCTGTAAAAGTTCCATCGCCCCCAATAACCACTAATCCATCGATATTATTTTTCTTTAAGTTATTATAGGCTATTTGTTGTCCTTCGTCAGTTTTAAATTCAAGGCAACGTGCGGTCTTTAAAATCGTTCCGCCCAAGTGTAAAATATTACTTACAGATCGGGCATCCATTGGTTTTATATTATCGGTTATTAGTCCTTGATATCCTTGCATAACACCAAACATGTTAATGCCATGATATATTCCGGTACGAACAACAGCTCTGATTGCAGCATTCATTCCTGGGGCATCGCCACCAGAAGTAAGTACAGCTATATTTTTAATATTTGGCTCCATCTATGATACGAATATAGTGTGTAATTTTTACACTAAGTAATTTTTTTTATTTTTTTTACTTAATATTGAAAGTCATACCTTTATCTGCTTAAAATAACTAAATTTTACCTTGGAACAAATTTTACCTCATTTAGATTCAGTATTCTCGATAGATTGCGTTTTGTTTGGATTTGATGGAAAGGAATTAAAAATCCTTCTCATTGAAAGGAATGAAGAACCATTTAAAGATTGGTGGGCACTGCCCGGTAACATTGTTGGTGCCGATGAAAGTTTAGATCAATCAGCCTCTAGAATTTTATATGAACTTACAGGTCTCCGTGGCATTTACATGGAGCAATATTATGCTTTTGGCGATCCGAATAGGCACCCGCAGGGTAGGGTAATTACTTTGGCTTATTATGCTTTGATCCGTTTGGGTGGTGATAAAGAACTTCGCCCGATCAGTACTTATGCCAAAAGGGCAAACTGGTTACCCATTACCGATTTGCCGAAACTAGCTTTCGATCACCAAAAGATCTATGATAAAGGTTTAGAAAAAATAAAGAGGAGAATTAAACATCAGCCAATAGCTTTCGAGCTTTTGCCAGAGAAGTTTACCTTAACGCAACTGCAGCATGTTTATGAGCTGGTATTGGGTAAAAAGCTTGATAAAAGAAATTTCAGGAAGAAAATTGTAAGTTTTGGTGTCTTGAAGGAACTTGACGAAAAACAAAAAGGGGTTTCTTACCGAGCTGCCACTTTGTATCGTTTTGATAAGAGAAAATACGCTAAACTTTTTGGGAAAGAGATATCTTTTTAAGTTAAAAGACAAAGTGTGAATAGAGCGCTTTTAACAAATAAGCCAGATTTGAAATTTCAAATCTGGCTTATTTGTTTTATAAAGAATGACTCTCGACTCTGAACTTAAAACTCCCAACACCAAACTATTTCTTTGGAGCTAACTCTAAGTGATAATGCACTAAATCGTCTATAGGTGAGCGGATGATTTTTCCAACACCCATTTCATATCTATCAGCCACAATACTTAAAATATCGCGGAAGCTATAACCTACAGATCCTACGCAGTTCAATTTGTGATCTTTATAATTTGGATAGTGAATAACCAACGCCTCAAAAAACGAGGTAAAAGCATAATCGATTGTGCTAAATGCATAATCTTCATAATTATCTTTAAAATCATATAAGAATTTACTAAAGCTGGCGCAGAAACGATTTGGCAACGGTTTGTTATAAATATTATCGAAAATATCCTCGTTTGTTAAAGCATAGTTATCATAAAATGCTTCACGTAATCCTTTTGGCATGTAACCTTTCATGTAATCGCTCAAAATGCGTTTACCTATAAAAGAACCACTTCCTTCATCGCCTAAAAAGTAACCTAATGAGTCGATGTTCAAGGTGATGTCTGTTCCGTCATATAGACATGAATTGGTTCCTGTACCTAAAATAGCAGCAAATCCTGGCTCGTTTCCAAGAAGTGCTCTGCAAGAGGCAAGTAAATCATGACCAACAAAAATCTCGGCATTAGTAAAAACCTGTTTCATGGCATCAGCCACAATTTTTACATTACCCGGGGTAGAACATCCAGCACCATAATAGTAAACTCCTGTTAATTTTTCTCTCTCCAAGTGGTCTGGAAGAGTTTCATTCAAAGACTTTACAATGTATTCTCCTTTAGAAAAATATGGATTGTAACCCTCGGTGTTAAAGTAAATTTTTCTGCCGGCCTCGTTAATCAAGCACCAATTTGTTTTGGTTGATCCACCGTCTGCAATTACTATCATTTTATTTATTTTTGGTTTTAGCACGATAAAAGTATAAAAACTCTTATATTTTGTATCTTTTTTTTTAATAATTTTTTAACAATTTGTTGTTGTTTAAAATTAAGTGTGTAAAAAATACACTATATACCGTGCTTAATGGCCTAAAAACCTTAAAATTATACCAGAAAAGGCATTGGTCTTTTTTCATAAACGTAAAAAAATATTTACATTTCATACAAAAATGAAGCGCAGGTTTTTAGATTTTAGAAGTGATACCGTAACAAAGCCAACAGCTGGAATGCTAGAGGCTATGATGAGCGCCAAAGTTGGCGACGACGTTTTCGGGGAAGATGAAACGGTGGCCGCACTCGAGCAGAAATTGGCATTGATGTTTAATATGGAGTCAGGCTTATTTTGTCCATCCGGAACAATGACCAATCAAATTGCCATTAAATGTTTTACGCAACCAATGGATGAAGTAATTTGTGATCAAACTGCTCATGTTTATCGATATGAGATTGGTGGCATTGCCTATCATTCGGGCGCATCGGTGAGGTTACTTTATGGCGATCGGGGGATTCTTACGCCTGAATTGATTGAGCCAGAAATAAACGAAGATAATATTCACTACCCGAATTCGAGCCTGGTGGTTCTGGAAAATACGGTCAATAAGGGAGGCGGGAAATGCTATACCTTGGATCAAATTGCGCCGATCCATCACTTATGCAACATAAAAGGGCTAAAGCTGCATTTAGATGGTGCCCGGGTTTTCAATGCGCTTGTAGCCACTGGCGACAAAGCAAGTGCCTATGGAAAATATTTTGACGGCATATCAATCTGTTTATCAAAGGGTTTGGGTGCGCCGGTAGGATCTGTACTGTTGGGATCAAAAGATATGATTAATAAGGCCCGGAAAATCAGAAAAGCTTTTGGTGGAGGAATGCGCCAGGCAGGGTTTTTAGCTGCTGCAGGTATTTATGCACTTGATCATCATGTAGAAAGATTGAAGGAAGATCATGATCATGCAAAAGCATTGGCGGGCGCATTAGCTAGAACGAGTTATGTTAAATGGATTATGCCGGTAGAAACCAATATTTTGATTTTCGAAGTAGCTAAAGGATCGGCTCAAAAAATCGTTGATCAATTGCAAGAAAAAGGCCTTCACTGCAATACCACAAGTGCAAGCACCATTAGGTTGGTTACACACCTCGATCTAACTTCGACAATGATTGATGAGGCTATTGAAATAATTTTACATTTGTAGCAACAGGTTAATTCTTGCCAAAGATTTTAAATAATTATAAAGATTAATTCTAGCCAAATGCCTATACCAGAAAAGAAATTGCTTAAAATATCCAAACTCCTCATCGCCAATCGCGGTGAAATTGCATTGAGAATCATGCGTTCGGCAAAAGAAATGGGTATCCAAACGGTTGCTGTTTTTTCAGAAGCTGATCGCAATGCATTGCATGTTCGCTATGCAGATGAAGCAATTTTTATCGGAGCTGCACCTTCTAACCAGAGCTATTTGGTAGGTGAAAAAATTATCCAGGCTTGTAAAGAAACAGGAGCTGATGCCATTCATCCTGGTTACGGTTTTCTTTCTGAAAATGCAGGTTTTGCACAACAGGTTGCCGATGCGGGGTTAATATTGGTTGGCCCTTCGGCGAAAGCGATGGAAATTATGGGAAACAAGTTATCGGCAAAGGCGGCAGCGCTTAAGTATAATATTCCAATGGTTCCTGGTACGGAAGAGGCCATAAAAGATGTTTCGGAAGCTAAAGCAAGAGCAGTCGAAGTTGGTTTTCCGATTTTAATTAAGGCTGCTGCGGGGGGTGGGGGCAAAGGCATGCGAATTGTAGAATCTGTAAATGCTTTTGAAGAACAAATGCAGTTGGCCGTAAGTGAAGCTACCTCAGCTTTTGGAGATGGAGCAGTTTTTATAGAAAGATATGTTACCTCACCAAGGCATATCGAGATTCAAGTATTGGGCGATGAGCATGGTAATATTGTTCATCTTTTCGAACGTGAGTGCTCAGTTCAACGGAGACATCAGAAGGTGGTAGAAGAAGCGCCGTCATCTGTGCTAACTCCCGAAATTAGAGAAAAGATGGGCAGATGTGCGGTAGATGTGGCTCGATCTGTAAATTATACCGGTGCAGGAACGGTTGAGTTTATTTTGGATGAAAACCTCGATTTTTTCTTTTTAGAGATGAACACCCGTTTGCAAGTAGAGCATCCGGTTACAGAATTGATTACAGGAATAGATTTAGTAAAAGAACAGATAAAAATCGCCTCGGGCGAAGCCCTTAGTTTTAATCAGGAAGATTTAAAGATAAATGGTCATGCAGTTGAATTGCGTGTGTATGCCGAAGATCCTAATAATAATTTCTTGCCGGATATTGGTACTTTGCAAACTTACAAAACGCCGAAAGGCAATGGCGTAAGGGTAGATGATGGCTTTGAGCAAGGCATGGAAATACCTATCTATTACGATCCGATGATTGCAAAACTAATTACTTTTGGAAAAGATAGGGAAGAAGCTATCCAAAGAATGATCAGGGCAATTGACGAATATGATATTACTGGGATCGAAACTACTTTGGGTTTTGGTAAATTTGTAATGCAGCATGAAGCGTTTAGAACTGGAGATTTTGATACTCATTTTGTTAGCAAATACTTTAATGCCAAAAGCCTGAAAAGCGCCGACGAGACAGAAGCTTTGATAGCGGCCCTGGTTGCAGTCAGGCTTTTTGACAATAAGAAAGAGGCTAAAAAGTTGGATAGCACAGTTGCAGAATCCTCCAATTGGAGAAAAAATAGAATTAAACTTTAAGTAATGTTTACTGGAATTATAGAAAACCTGGGCGAAGTAAAAGCCATCAAAACCGATCATACTAATATTCATTTCACTATTTCTTCGTCTATCAGCCACGAGCTTAAAATTGACCAGAGTGTAGCACACAATGGGGTTTGTCTTACCGTTGTAGGCTTAACAGAAGATACACATACTGTTACTGCAATTGATGAAACTTTAAGTAAAACCAACCTCGGTTATCTAAAGGTAGGTAGCAAAATTAACCTGGAGCGTTGCATGCAAATGAATGCCCGTTTGGATGGGCATATTGTTCAAGGCCATGTAGATCAGACTGCCGTTTGCGTGAAACGTGAAGAGTTGGATGGAAGTTGGGAGTATCGGTTTAAATATGATGCTTCTGCCGGAAATGTGACTGTTGAAAAAGGTTCTGCCTGCGTAAATGGAATTAGTTTAACGGTTGTCAATTCCGCTGTTGATGAGTTTTCGGTATTCATTATCCCCTACACTTTTGAGCATACCAATTTACACCAGGTTGAAGTTGGCGATACCGTAAATTTGGAGTTCGATATTATTGGCAAATACGTTGCCCGTTTAATGGCAAACAAGTAGAAACATAGAGGATTAAAAGTAATATTTTAGTTAGTAAGCTTGGCCTTGGTTATTTAAACCAAGGCTTTTCTTTTATACATAACTGTACAGGACAGTTGCCGCTAAATTAATCTGCATTATAGTAATACCAAAGCCAAATTTAAATAATCCAATATGAGCCTACCCATACTATTTTCTCGCCTTTTTATTGTTTTTACAGTTCTTGTTTTTTCTGTTGCCGAAGGTTTTTCTCAAAAAATCGCCGTACAAAATTTAACTGTTGAGCATTTAGTAAATCCTTTTAGCGTAGATAATTCCAAACCAAGGTTTAGTTGGAAGATGCAATCAGCTGTTAAAAATACATTGCAAGCCAGCTACGAAATAAGAGTAGGGAAAAACGAAGCGATTGACAAGAGTAGAGTTTGGACTTCAACTAAAAAGAGTGATCAATCTGTATTAGTAACTTACGCTGGTCCTGATCTGGAATCGAAAACAAAATATTTTTGGCAGGTGAGGGTGAAAGACAATCATGGGAATGCATCGAAATGGTCGCAAGTGCAATGGTTTCAAACGGGTTTAACGGAAAAAGATTGGGTTTCTAATTGGATAACTGTTTATGGCAAAGATACTTCGTTAGCGAGCCCAATGCTTAGAAAGGAATTTAATATTCGCAAGAAAGTAAAAACAGCTACCGCTTATATTACAGCCAAAGGTTTATATGAAGCTCGATTAAATGGCCAGCGAATAAGCGACCATTATTTTGCACCAGGGTGGACGAGTTATCAGGATCATTTACAATATCAGGTTTATGATTTAACTGAGTCTGTAAAAACAGGTCTAAATGCTTTTGGAGTTACTTTAGGCGATGGTTGGTATAAAGGTAGGATAGGTTTCGCAGGGCAAAGTAAGTTTTACGGTGATACCAGGGCTTTACTTTTTCAATTAGAAGTTGTTTATGCGGATGGAACCAAAGAAATTTTTATAACGGATGATACTTGGAAAAGTTCCAATGGACCGATTTTATCATCAGATATTTATAATGGAGAAACTTACGATGCTCGAAAAGAGCAACCCGGATGGGATGATGTTGGTTTTGAAGAAAACGCACTATGGAAAGCGGCAAAAATTCTTCCTAAAGATAAAGTAAAATTGGTGGGCATGAGTGGTCCTCCCGTGAGAAAACATGAAACATTTAAACCGATTAAAATTTTTAAAACGCCATTGGGAGAGAGCGTGGTAGATTTCGGACAGAACATGGTGGGTTGGGTAATATTGAAAGCCAAAGGACCAGCAGGCACAAAAATAACGCTAGGTCATGCCGAAGTATTAGATAAAGCAGGTAATTTCTACACCACTAACTTGCGTTCGGCGAAGCAATCGAACGAATATATTCTTAAAGATAATGTAGCGCAAAGTTTTGAGCCTCATTTTACTTTCCAAGGGTTTCGGTACGTAAAAATTGATGGCTATCCTGGAGAATTAACTACAGATGCACTGACAGCAGTAGCCATATATTCAGACATGAAACAAACGGGCAGTTTTACCAGTTCGAATACAATGTTAAATCAGTTGCAACATAATATCCAATGGGGACAAAAAGGAAATTTTGTTGATGTTCCTACCGATTGTCCGCAAAGAGATGAACGTTTAGGTTGGACTGGTGATGCACAAGCTTTTGCAACCACAGCAGCTTACAATATGGATGTTGCCGGATTTTTTACCAAGTGGATGAAAGACGTTTCGGCAGATCAATTGGAAAATGGAAGTGTGCCGTATGTAGTACCAAATGTGCTTAATAAACGCGATGCCGGGTCGGCAGGCTGGGCTGATGTAGCAACGATAGTTCCCTGGGATATGTATGTTGCTTATGGCGATAAAGGAATTTTAACCGCTCAATATACCAGTATGAAAAGGTGGGTAAATTATATTTCATCGGTTGCCAAAAATGATTTATGGAACTCGGGTTCGCACTTCGGCGATTGGTTATTTTATCGGCCAAATGATGATAATGATGGTCGTGCAGCCGTAACGGATAAGTATATGATTGCACAAACATTTTACGCACACTCTACGCAACTGCTTATTAACGCGGCAAAAGTTTTGGGAAAAACTGATGATGTAAATCAATATGAAGCGTTACTGAAAAGAATTAAGCAAGCTTATGTAAATGAAAACATGACTGCAAATGGCAAGCTGGCTTCGAATACGCAAACGGCCTATGTTTTGGCTTTGCAATTCGATATGTTACCAGAAGAAAACCGGAAACAAGCGGCAGAAAGATTGGTGCAAAATATTAAAGATTATGGTAACCATTTAACCACAGGTTTTTTAGGAACACCATATTTATGCCATGTATTAAGTCGTTTTGGTTATGATAACGTAGCTTACGATTTATTGATGCAAGAAAGTTATCCTTCTTGGTTATATCCAGTAAAAATGGGTGCTACTACCATTTGGGAAAGATGGGACGGTATTAAACAAGATGGATCTTTTCAAACACCAGATATGAATTCTTTCAATCATTATGCGTATGGTGCCATTGGCGATTGGATGTACAAAAATATAACAGGCATAAATCCTGTTGCAGAAAATCCTGGTTATAAGGAGGTATTAATTGCTCCAAAACCTGGTGGTAAATTATCGAGCGCAGCTGCAGAACTGGAAACGGTTTATGGTTTGGTAAAATCATCGTGGACATTAGAAAATGGTATTTTTAAATTAGACGTAACTATTCCGGCCAACTCAACCGCTACTGTAATATTGCCGAAAACCGATAAAAAGGAAAAAATTGGATCAGGAAATTATCATTTTGAATACAGATATTAATGCTTTAATATTGCAGGCTATTGCTTAATAAACGATAATTTCGATTGTAGCAGCAGTATAAAATTACTATGTATAGCAAAGAAGAGGCAGCGAGGTTAAGGCAACAATTTTGGATCAGCTTTGGGCAGTATATGAAGCCAGTTCCGTCGGCGAGTGGTTCTACTGTACATTGGGTGAATTACAAAACTGGTGTAAAAAACATCTTCTTTAAAATGGATGTGACCAACAAACAGGCGATTATTGCCATTCAGCTTACTCATTCTGATCCTGATATCAGGCATCTGATTTTCGAGCAGTTTGAAGAATTTAAACTTATGTTCACTAATGCCATGAGTGAAGAATGGGATTGGGCAAAGGATTTTACCGACGATTATGGCAAGACAGTAAGTCAAATTTATACTTCGTTAACCGCTGTAAGTGTTTTCAACCAACAGCATTGGCCAGATCTTATTTCATTCTTTAAACCTCGTATTATTGCTTTAGATGAGTTTTGGGATCACGTAAAGCCGGTTTTTGAAGATCTTATTTAGTTAAATCCATTTGCTCAATCCTTGCCTTTGCAAATTTAATCTCCTGCTCGTCTATCCTAACATTGGGTTTGCTTTTTAAATACAGTTTATAATAACTTTTGGCGGTTTTAATCTGTTTCAACTTTGTATCATAAAGTATCGCAAGCCGGTAATACAAAGTAGGATTGGTATCAAAAAAAAGCCCTTTTTTATAAGCAGCATTTGCCATTGAGTATTGCTGGTTCTCTTCGTAAGCCAAACCCAATAGTGCGTAATAGTTAGGAATATTGGGCGAAATGCCCTCATCAATTGTTTTCTTCGCATACATTGCTGCCATTTTAAAGTTTTTTAAATAGCGATAACATAGCGTTGTAAAGTATAGAGTGTTTTCATTCTGCATCTGCATTTTCTCCAATTGGGTAAACAACGCAACTGCTTTATCATATTTTTTGGTGAAGTAGTAAGCTTTTGCCACATCTTTTATTACTGCAGCGTCCGGGCCAATCTTTAATAGTGCTTCGCCCGCAACAATTACTTCATCATATTTTTTCAGATAATTAGCTATTGGCAGTTTCGTTCTCTGTAAAACAAAATTTTCATTATCGGCTTTAATCGCAACATTTAAAACCTCGTAAGCTTTTCCGTAATCTTGATATAGGGCATGAACTTCTGCCAGATCTACGGCAACATCGCCATCAGTAGGCATGAGTTTATTTGCCTTTAATAAATAAACACGCTTTAACGAGTCTTTATTAGAGTTGTACAGATTAGCCAAAAGCTTGTAAACGATAAAATTATTGCTATCAATTTCCACAATTGCGCCATAATACTGTTTTGCTTTATCGGTATTGCCTCTTCGGTTATTAATGCTGGCCAGATTAAAAAGGATAGGCAAACTTTTAGATTGCAGTAAATTGGCCTTTAAATAATATTTTTCTGCCTCCACATTATTACCTGCCATTAAAAAACAATAACCCATTTGAGTTAAGGCTTTCAAGTCGTCGGTATTTTCACCGTAATTCTGTTTAAGGTATTCCGCAGCCTCTGCATAACGCTGATTTTGATAGAAATCGAATAGTTTGTCTTTATCTAACGCCAGTTGTTGACCAAAAGCAATGATATTAAACAGCAATCCAACAGCAACCAAAGTGAATTTTTTCATACTTGAAAAGTTTTAAACTAATTTATTAGTTGTTTTTTGTAATTCCAAATAAATTGAATAAAAACAAAATGGACAGGTATGGGTTTATTAGAAAACAGTATAAAATCAAAAGCTATGAATACTTTAAAGAAGTTTGAATTAATGGAAAAGATTGTGCGTGAACTTGAGGATTTACAAAATTCGCAACAGGCACTTATTCAAAAGATTGGTAAAATTGAAGTTGATAATATTGAACTTGGCGATACAAGGTTAGAAAAAGATGCTGGCGATATGCATCAAAGATTGGCAGACAATTTGGATACGATTGTGTCTATTTTAGACTATTTTGCTAACAAAACAGAAAATTTTGGCAATAAAAACAATGTTGATGCTTTGAAAGAACAAGAAGCTATTAACAACGCAACAAGCTAAGAACTCTAAATCATCCCTATTATGAAATTTTTATCTTTAACAGCAGCATTCTTATTGATATGCTTTTTTGCAAGTGCGCAAATTTTACCCTCATTTCAGTTTGGTTTAAAAGCAGGAGCTAACTTCTCCAAGTTTGATTCGGAGAATACTTTTAGCAGTGATAACCGTGCTGGATTTTATGGAGGAGTTTGGGCCAGGATTGGTGCAGCGGGAATCCATTTTCAACCAGAACTGTACTTATCAGGCAAGAAAGCTGATTTAATTAGCGATGCAACGGGAGAGGTAAATAAAGTTCGCTTCACAAGTTTAGATGTGCCTTTGTTAATAGGTACAAAGTTCGGCGCTGCTGGTATTGGCGTTAGATTAAACACTGGGCCAATGTTCTCTTTAATTATTGATGAAAACCAAAGTTTCGGTCAAGCTGCGGGCAGCGTATTTAAAGCCGATTTTAAAAACCAGGCGCTAGCTTGGCAATTTGGGGCGGGAGTAGATATAAAGAAGCTTAGTTTGGAAGCAAGGTACGAACTTGGTTTGTCAAAAATTAACAAATCAGGTTATCCAGGAACGAAGTTAAATTTGTTTACTGTGGGCCTTGGTTACAGATTATTTTAGTAAAAAGCATCCCATGTAAGAAAGCAAATCGAGAGATTTGCTTTTTTTTTATTCCGGTTTTTCTGTATCCACTTCTGTTAACTCGTAGGCATAAGACCCATTTTTAGGAATAATCGGCGTTTCGCGACCAATGCTTAAAGCCTTTATGTATGATGCTCCGAAGTAAAAGATTAAGGAAGAATAAAACACGAACAACATAATTACAATGAGTGACCCTGCTGAGCCATAAATATTACTGATGTTGCTTAGCGGCAACAAAATGCGTAAAATGTATTTTCCTGCTGTAAACAAGCAGCCTGTAAGTAAACCACCAGACAATGCCGCTTTCCATGTTGGCCTTCCATTAGTTAAATACCGAAATAGCATGGTAAACCAGGTTGTAACGATAATTACAAATACAATCTGATTTAAAATTGAAGTTAAAATCAATCCGAATGATGGTGAATTAGTTTTTAAATAGGCACCTATAATGGCTTGAACACTATCGGCAAGTAGGCCGATAAAAAAAAGAATGCCCGCCAATAGGATAATAGTCATAGAAATTGCCCGAGACTTTAAGGTACTTAAAACTCCTTTTTTGTCTTTTTGCCCGATGTTCCAAATTTGTTCCAGCGAATTCTTGATCACGTTGAAAAGAGTAGTAGCTACGAAAAGAAAAAAAATAAAACTGAAAAGGGTGATGTACCAGGCTTGATCTACTCCCCGAATGTTTCTTAATGTTGATCTGATTTGTTGGATACTGTCATCATCAAGAATGTTTGCCAAACGCTCAAACAGGTTAGTTGCCAACATTCGTCTATCGGTAAACATCCCAAACAACCTGATTAAAATAATCAAAATAGGAGGGAGCGCAAAGTTGGTGAAGAATGCGGTTGCCCCTGCTAAACGTAAGGGGTCGTTTTTTTGAAACAAAGAAAAAGCATTTCTAGCAGTAGCAAAAAAGAACTTAAAATCCAGGTTGATTTTTAATGGCATTGTTTCAATATAAAAACTAAAAGCCCGAAAATACTAAAAAAGGTTCATTTCGGGCTTTTGAATATTTAAAATGTTGCTAATCTATTTTACTAAAAACCAACAGCTTTTGTGTACCGTTTGATAAGGTAAGTTGATTATTTTCAATTTTTGCGGCATTAACCTGATTAATTGCTTGTAAATAAGCACGCTCAGCGGCATCGGTTTCCTGACAAAACATTTTGGTGCTAAATAAATTTTTAAGCATAATTTTATTATCAACTACCTCTGCCTTACCGCCATAGTTATTGCAAAAAGATTTGCCAGTTACTTTTAAACTATCTCCGAAGTTCAAAGTTGCCTTTGTGGTGGTTGGTAAAGTTAAACCTGGTAGTTCAGTGAGTTCCCATTTGGTTTGAGTCAATTTATTTTGGTCAAATTTTTCCAAACAAGCACTGAATAAGCATACGACCAGGCAACAAATAAGTAAATTTTTCATGGATTTTTATTTTTAAAATTGATATCAAAAACTAAACCAAGATCATGATTACGAAAGTGATATGGTTTGGTTTAAGAAAGCTGGATTCTAATTTGAAGCATACGAATTTGTGAAACAACACTGCGCAAAGATTACAGTTGATGTCGTTGCTTTAGGGTTGCCCAACAAATGGCTGAAAATGATAAGCCTGCTAATCCGAATAGCTGTAAAGAATTTGTGGATGTTCCAGTGAATATCTAAAATTCACTGCATGATAATTTCAAACTATAGAGAGATTAATTAATTTTGAGCTGATAAGGGTTGGTTTGAACATTTTTTAATTATACCCTTCAAAGCGCTCATCATAAATAAAAGACAGTGATTGACATTAAATACATTTTAAAAGAAGAGGATTTTTTACAGGCCAATTTGTATTTCTTCAAAAAGGAAGGGAAACTAAAGCAAATCATCATCAGAACTTGGCTAGCCTATTTGTTTATTATTTCCATTATCATTGGATTTCTCGTTTGGAAAGAAGAAATGCTGATGGCTTTAGTGCTTGTTTGTATTTTGGCAATCATTACATTTTTTCATTCGGGTAGAATGAGAAGACATTATTTTCACTATTATAAAAAGAAAGTAAAGGTGTATGAGAGCAGATTCTTTAAGGAAGTAAAGTTGAAAGTTACGGATACTCACTTACATAATGAAAGCGTCGCTGGGCAATCTAATGTGTTTTTAGCTCAAATTAGTTCCATTGATGAAACTCAAAATTATTTCTTTATTAAATTAAAATTTGAAGGGATAATCATTCCAAAAAGCGAACTAAATAACGTTAGCGAATTGAGGAATGATTTAATTGAGCTTGCCAAAAAAGTGAATGTACAATATCAGGAAGATCTAAATTGGAAATGGTAAGCATTTGATTCGCTTAAGGAAGATTTTTTAGATGGGAGGTTCAAATTACCTTCCACTTATTTAAAAAACCTCAGTTGCAAAAAAATCAAGAGGCCTGATCCGATCACTACCATTATTATAAGCATGGTCAGTTGAACTTTTAATCTTGCATAATCTTTCATGTTATACGCAACCCGAGCGTCATTTGTTTTCCTTGCCAGCAGGATAAAAATGAACGGGATTAAAAGCAGCATAACAGATAAAGGTGTTTTAAACTAATATAGTCAGAATTAACGAATCTATCTTCGAGATAACGAATAAAAGTTTTAAGGGATTTTTAAAAACTTCAAGGTTTTTCCGCTTTCAACCAGTGATGCGCTCTCCCATGGTAATCAAAAATATTGATTTTTTGCAAGCCTAATTTTTCCAAAACTTTTATTGAAGCTATATTTTCTGTATGGGCAATACCAATAATTTCGTTTAGTTTTAAGATATCAAAACCGTATTTCATCGATGCTTGAGCAGATTCAGTAGCATAGCCTTTACCCCAAAATTTCTTGATGAAACGATAACCGAGATCATAATAATTGAAATGGTTATTATAGGTTTCTTTAATTAATTTTAAACCACTCCAGCCTACAAATTGATTGGAATCTTTTTCAATTACTGCCCAACGGCCAATGCCGTTTTCAATATATTGCTGCTGAATGTAGGCGAGATCGGCAAAACTTTGTTCGAGGGTCAACACTGGTTTGTTGCCTAAAAACTGATGTACGGCAGGGTCGCTGTCTAAGTCAAACATTCCTTGTGCATCAGTTTCTTGCAATTCGCGAAGAATTAGCCTTTCTGTTTCTATCGTAACACTCATTTTTCTAAATTTAGTTAGTTTTCAATAGAATGCAATCATGTATTTTTTTTGTTAATCAGAAATTTAATTCATTGGCTTTTAATTTAAAAGCAACAAAAGATGATAAATTAGCCAAAAAATTAAAGCTATTCCTTTTTATGAAAAACACACTATTTGCTCTTTTTCTGTCGGTTATTTTATTTGGCTGTACGGGTGGAGGGCTCGAAAAAACCCTAACATCAAAAGCATTTGCTGATCAAGATGATTTTAATGAATTTCCCAAATTTAAGGATAAGATTTTGTCTGTTGAAGATGTTTACGACAAGAATCCGGATAGCTCTGGTGGTTTTACGGTTAAATTAAAAGATACTGCGTTATTCATCCAAGATGGATCAAAACCTCTGGCCAAAAAATATCAGGACGCCCGATTTATCAATTCACAAAAAACTGCAGTTTTGGTACAAATAGCAGATGGTGCCGGAAAAATATCGCCGTTCTATATCATTACACTTAAAGATGGCATGCCAATGGCGGTAGCATTATCAATGCCTTCAAAAGGCGCCAAGGATAAAGATTTTGCCAAAGGTTTGGAAGAAATCACCCGGACAACGGTAGTGGTAAATAACGATTTTGTGGTGGCTACTGTGCGTGGAAAGGTTTATCCTATTAAAAGACAAAATCCATCAGAACTGATTCAGGGTAACTTCATTTTATATTCTGCTGATAAATCGACACTTGTTTTCGCAGTTGATAAAGGCTTATACCAGGTAAATTATTTAACGGGCGAAACCATGACCTTACCAGTTCCTGCAAAGGTGTTAAACTCTGAAACTATGGTGAGAGAGATTCAACAAAATTATAGCTGGGAGAAAAACAGTCGCGGCACTTCGTTTTTGAAAGCAAACCCCGATGATGACCGCATTGTAGACATCAGAGAATTTAAACACTAAGTTTTTAATGGTTTCATCTGATGAAATAGACAACTAGTAATTTTTTATCAGATGATTCATTAAACAACCATCGTTCTAAAAGTTAAATTGATTCGGGGTTTAGTTACTTTCTTACTCGGAGGTAAGCGATGTAACCAAAAGGTTTGGGTTTCGTCCTTCATCACCATTAAACTGCCGTGTTCCAAAAAAGTAGTGATGGTTTCTTTGGTCTGCTTATGCTTAAATAAAAATCTTCTTTCGGCACCAAAACTCATAGAGGCGATGGCGGTATTTTTTTCCCAAAGTTTTTTCATCATCGCTGTGGTAGGCCATTCCTTCATCGCCATTATGGTACAAGTTTAACAGGCACGAATTAAATTTGGTGCCTGTTTTTTGTTCTGCAATGGCTTTAAGCTTCAATAATGTATTAGTCCATGGAAGCGCACGTTTAGTGGCATTTGAATAGGTGTAAGCGTAACCCTCATCGCCATACCAAGCTACCTTTCGTTTGGTAATAATATGTTTGCCCATAATAAAGGCTTCGTCATTTTTCCACTCGATGGTATGCATTAACTCGTTAAAATATTCGTTGGTAATTTCAGGCGTAAATAACTTGCCCAAATAAGTTACCGTACCACTATGAGGTAGTAAATTTTGATCGGGATCGCTCTTAGTATTAAATAAATCCATTAAGTGCCACTCAGTTTATTTTTTAGATTTTAACTTTGCTTTTGCCAAATTCTGGATAACGCTAAACTTGGTTATTCTGCTAATTAAATCCAAAGGTAAGGGTTTATCCAGAGGAAATTGAACTGATCCCTTTGCGCTTTTGTAGATTGAAATCTCATCTTTATAAGCTTCAATCCCGCCGTTTCCAGGATAAAAGCCGATGTGAGTTTTATAACCTGCATAATGAACAAGATTTCCATACAGATCGAAGGTAGGAATGGCGTAGCTGATTTTTTCTTTCGCTTCTGGGGCGGCTTCCTTTATGGTTTCTCTAACTAGCTGTAATTTTTCCTGGGTTTCTGTCGGAAATTTAGCAATGTATTTGTCTATTTCTGGGTTAACGTTGCTCATTTTTTGCTCAATTAAATAGCGGAAATTACAATGAATCTTAAAGAAATAGATGGTGTAAAAATGGCAAATTTTATTGGTGGTTGCGACAAATTATAAGTGACTTAAACCCTTAACAAGCCACGAAATCCTCTGGCAGCATAGTATGATTCTGCTCCGTTATGGTAGGTAAAAACTTTGTTGTATCGCTTATCACAAAATAGGGCGCCACCAAGTTTTCTGATCTCTTCAGGCGTTTTAATCCAACTGGAGGTTTTTAAATCGAAATTGCCCAATTCTTGTAAGCGGCGATATTGATCCTCGGTTAATAATTCTATTCCCATTTCTCTAGCGATACCTAAAGCGTTGTTTTGTGGCTTGTTTTCTTTTCTCGATTCCCAGGCCTTTGAATCGTAACACAAACTTCTCCTTGCTTTCGGGCTTTCAGCAGCACAATCAACATAAAGGAACTCGCCAGTTTCTTCGTCATAACCAATCACATCTGGCTCACCGCTAGTAACTTCCATTTCATCAATCGACCAAAGTTTTTCAGGTTGTGCATCAAGCTTCGATCTAACATCTTCCCATGCTAAACCTTCATGTCTATTCATGTTCTTTTCGAAGCGTTGTTTTAAAATATTAAAAAGTTCGTCACGCTGTTCTTCGGATAGCTTTTTAGTCGTGGTGCTCATTTTATTTGGTCGCAATAGTGATTAGATTGCAAATAAAATTAGTCAAATTATCTTTAGTGCAAAAGGGAAAATTGTGATGGTGAAGAAAAATGCAGAGAACTTATGAGAATGAAAAGTCCAATAGTTACACCTACCATTGGACTTAAAAACACTACTGAATGATTTTTACCACGGGCTTATGCCTGTTTCATCTTCAATATCATTACTGTAAAACTGACCAGTTGGTGCGTCTTCATCGGTAAGGGTATGTTTAACGATAAAACTTGCTGCACTTTCTACTGTACCTGGCCCATTATGATGGTTAAAGTCGGTAGCAGTATAACCTGGATCAATTACATTTACTTTGAAAGGCAAGTCTTTCAACTCGTAAGCCAATACAATTGTGTATGCATTTAAAGCAGCTTTCGAGGTGCCGTATGCTGCAGTTTTTACGGGATAGTATTTCCAAGTTGGGTCGCTATGAAGGGTTAATGATCCAAGACCGGATGTAATATTGCTGATCCTCGGACTATCCGATTTTTTAAGGAGTGCTAAAAATGCTTGTGTAACCTGAATCACACCAAAAAAATTGGTATCGAAAACATCTTTGATTTCCGAAATTGAAGTTTCTGTGGCTGTTTGTGGGCTTACACCGAGAATGCCGGCATTATTGATCAAAATATCCAATTTGCCCTGTTCATTTTCGATAAGATCTTTAGCCGCAATAATAGAATCTGTATCTAAAACATCTATTTCGATGGCCTTAATGTTTTGAAAGCCCTTTTCAGCAAGTTTATTTGCTATTGCTTCTCCTTTTTGAAGGGAGCGACTTCCTAAATAAACAAATATTCCTTGTTGAGATAACTGTTTAACAGTTTCCAATCCTATGCTTCTATTTGCTCCTGTAATTAATGCTGATTTCATTTTTTTTTAAATTTGATGATGTAAAGCTGCAGGTTTTGGTGATGAAATCATTTGCCATTTGGCAAAAAGTAACTATCGTATATTTTTTCTTATTCTACTTAGTGATGATTGGGTTACGCCAAGGTAGGAAGCAATATAGGAAAGCGGTACGCGGTTAACTAAAGTTGGATAAATTTCCATGAATTTTAGATAACGGGTTGTACCGTCTTCTGATACCAATGGACTTCTTCTCTCTACTTTTAGCATCAGCGCTCTTGCAATAATTTTATGTACGATGGTATCCCAACCCACAATGGTTTGTAGAAGTTCTAACCAGTCTTTTCTTTCAAACACCATCATTTTACAATCGGTTACTGCCTGTACGTAAGCGCTGGAACAAATCTGATTATCAAAACTTTCCAAATCTACCACCAGATTGTTTTCTTCAATGAAGTATTTGGTTACTTCTTCGCCCTTATTGTTGTAATAGCAAACTCTTAAAATACCCTCTGTAATAAAACCTACCTGCCGCGAAATTTTGCCAGCTTCAGAGAAATAATCATCCTTTTTGATTTCGACCACCAACAATTTTGACGCAATGAAATCGATTTGTTGTTGGTTCAGGTTGCCAAATCTCAAGATAAAATCAAAAAGTTGTTTCATGTGTGCAAGATATATAAATCAAGGTTCACAAAAATTGCCATTTGACAAAAATGACTGCCAGATATTATTATCGTTTTGTGAAATGATGTTATGAAGGTAGAAAGGGCAAAAATTAGTTAATGAGCAATGTTCGAACTAATCTTCAATAGCTTCTATTCCCATTTCCGGCGACTATCTATCGTGTTTTTACTGCCTGTCACTACCGTTTGTCCATATCCATTACTAGCTGTCTGGATATACCCAGGTTCGTAAATGACAGCAATATAACTGCTTATGTTTTCATAAACAGAAACTGTTCCACCATCGCCATCAGGAAAAGACCGGGACGGAGCACCCCGTTTATTAATTAATTCTGAATATTTTACGCCCACCCAAGATTTTTTCCACTCTTCTTTTTTGTAATATTCTCTTTAAATATTAGCGTAATGGCTGTCGTTCTTATAGCGTTCTGCCAATGCTTCCTTCATATTTTTACTAATCTTCACCTCTTCTTTGTTTTGACCAGATACACTCAGGCAAAAGAATATTCAAGATGAAGTGCAAAACAGTTTCATCATAATTGTTATCATTTTTATTCAGTTTTTTACTTTTTTATTGATGATTATAAGTGATGGCTAACATGCAGACATTGGTATTGGCGATCATCCCTGGCCCGAAGCAGGAATACAAGCTGAGCTTTGTGTATTTGCTTGTTTGCAATTACCGCTAACGTTTTGGGGCTTTGCGTTCGGGCGGGAAATCGAAGCGCAAATCTTCAATTTTGCACAAAAGCTCATGCGAAGAACTGCTGTTGAACTTTGCAGTTTCGCCCCACTATTGCAAAACCCGTGTTGGCTGTTCGTTGTTTTTTAGAGGTTCATTAAATGTCATTTCAACAGCCAAAATATCGATTAGAAATTTCGACTTTTGTTTGATACCAATTTTCAGAAAGTTTTTTTACATATTCTGGATAGTTTGGGTAGCCAATTGGATTGTCTTTACAATTACAAGTTGGTGTTTTTTCATAAATGATAAATAATTCTTTATATTTTCCAATAACCGACCAGTCTCGTCTTGATGTTTTCATATGAAACATAATACAATTTTGGGCTTCTCCAATTTCAACGGATTCACAAAATTTACTGTCAATCAGTTCAGTTAATCTAAGTTTGTCAGCGATACTAACTTTTGAAAATAATTTATTGATGTCTTTGGCATTTTCAATGCGGTATCTTATACAGGCACCGTCTCCAACCGCATCTTTTGTAATGCTGTCATTGATAAATTCTTTATTTCTATCAATAATATCTACAAATTCTTTACATTTTGCAATCTCACTATTTTCAATTTTGTCTGATGAGAAGTCTGTCGTAATCCCAATAACAGACAAAAAAAACATTACTATTAGGGTTGCAATTGTCAGTCCTGAAAAAATAAATATTTTTTTTGTTGTCGTCATTTAGTTTGCTTTTTCATTTTGTCTTATTGTTTGGAAGGCGACGCTCTATAAGACTGCCAACGTCCCGGGGCTTTGCGATGGTAGGGCAATCGAAGCACAAATCTTCAATTTTGTACAAAAATTGAACAGAAGAACTGCCGTTGAACTTTGCAGTTTCGCCCCACTATTGCAAAACCCTTGTTAGCTACAGTTTTTTCTTGTACTTTACTTTTGCCTCTTTGTTTATGTATTTTAAAAACTTTTCATCAATAGCTCCAAATTTCAAGAAATTTGATTTTGCTTTTTCTAATGTCATATGATTTGGTCCATCTCCACCATTTGCCCAAAAACAAACTGGACAAATTTCCCAAAGTCCGTCTTCTGCATAACCAATAGAATAATTCTCACAACAAGGACATAATCCAGCAATTTCATCTTCCCCAATTACGTAATTTTTAGTATTGTAATTTATTATATCTATTTTAGTTTGGAGATATAAATTTGTTGCAAATTTCATCTTGAGTGTTAGATAGTCAACTAATAATATTTCAGCTTCTTTCGTAAGTATTGGATTTGGGGTATTATGTATTAATTCAATAAAATTGTCTGATATTTTAGGATAAGTACCTTCTTCAATTGACTCATTTATAGTATCTTTTTCATTAAACCACCAATAGTTCTCTTTAAGAATTTGAATCTTGCTTTCGTTTGGCAAGTTTTTCACTTCATTATTTGCAATTATATCTTTCGCTTCAGTTCTGTCTATGTGTTGTTTCATGAAATTGTAGCTAACATCTACCTTCACGCACCTTAAGCGTTTGTAAACGTTTATAGTCGGTTAAATTAATATTGTAAGCCATATTTGTTACATTGGGTTCTCATCAAAATTCACCATCCAATTAATCAGTAAACATCCCAAAATAAGCACCCCAAAAGGTATGGTTCATTGGCATGGTTATTTGGCCAGCCGCAGATAGTCCTTCAAAAAGTTTATCGGCTTCCGCTTTGCTATCTGCATTTATAGATATAGAATAATTGTTGCACTGTTTAAAGCTCGCAGCCCATTTGCCCTCGGTGTCGCTACCCATTAAACAAGTATCTTTACTTATTGGAAGCATAACATGCATCACTTTGTTGCCATCCGCTTCGTTCATAGCGGGTTGTCCTTCCTGTTGGGGCATCTCGTTAAATTTGCCAATGAATGCAAAATCGCCCCCGAAAACGGAACGGTAGAAATTGAACGCATCTTCACAATTGCCATCAAGAGCGAGGTAAACATTTACTGTTGCCATAATCTGAATATTTGATTATTAAATTAGGAGCTTAAGATAACCACAGCTTCTCTTCGCGTTTTACTAACAGAAGTTCCTCTTCGCTCAGAAATAAAAAGCCATACTCATAACAAAAATGATAAGTATTGCCAGTTTGGGTTTGATAAGTATGGGTGTGGTATTCGAAGTTAAAACCAGCCGATGCCAGTTTCTTTTTCATGGTTTTCACTTTGCCATTTGGATTGAGTGCGGCTAAAATGGTTCGATTTCTTTTTAAAATCAGGTTAATTTTTTTAATTACAATCGTATCATCACTTTTGGTGTGATTATTATAATTATTTCTGCAAGCATCGTCGCAAAATTTTTTATCGGCCCTACCTACAAGAGGTTTGCCACAATCTAAACAGGAGCGGTCCATAATAATTTGTTAAGTTTATTACGGGATGATGTTTTAAAAATACTAATTAATTACATTTTACCTAAATAAATAATCTACTTCGGTCGATGTCTATTGACATTTATCCGTTTTAAGCGTTTATAACCGACTATAATTATTTAAAAACCGAATAATTTTTGAGCACCTTCTCACCTTTGTTCTGTCGGTAGTCGTGGTGACTATTGTTCGTTAAACATCAATACTTAAATTTTATTATCATGGAAATTGCAATTAACAAAGTAGTATTAAGCGGATTTGCAGGAGCAGATGCAGACTTCAAAAATTTATCAGGAAATCAAAAACTAGCAAAAGTTAACTTAGCTGTTAATGAGTACTTCAAAAATTCCTCAGGTGAGGAAGTGAAGAAAACGCAATGGTTCAATCTTACCTTCTGGAATGCAAAAGCAGAATTGGCTTTAGCTCAAATTAAAAAAGGAACGAAGATTACAGTTGAAGGTAGATTGCAAACGGGAACTTATGAAGCAAAAGATGGTTCAAAAAGATTTACCACCGATATAGTGGTAAGTGAGTTAGTAGTACAAGAAATAGAAATAGCCAATTAGCATAAAAAAAACTGAAATGCTGAGCTTAGCAAATCGGCGTTTCAGTTTTAATTTGCAACTAGAGTTTTAAAGCAGTGCCGATATAAAAATTTATCCCAGCAGCCGGGTTGTAAAATCGGTTACCTACTGCGTTTAAATCATTTCCTAAACTATATTTTTGGTTAAACAAGTTGTTAATTCCCACAAAAAGATCGGAATCCAGTTTTCCAATCTTTAATTTATTGATGCCGGTTTTTACTTCTACGAGGTTGTATTTCTCTGCAAAAGCAGCATTGCTATCGTTAAGCGGTATGGCGGATGTGTAGTTATGTTGAGCAAAAAGATAAATTCCATTTTTGAACTCCATCAGCAAACTGTTCACCAATACATTCGCAGGCACTCCGGTCAATCTGTTGCCAGAGAAATTTAAGTCTCCATTCTGAAAATCCCTAAATCTGAAACGGTTGTATGTATAATTGCTTCTGATTTGAATGCTGCTAACCCGAGAAATATCGCTTTTCCATACCCAAAGTGATGTTTCCAATTCAACGCCTTGTTGTTTGGTTCCTCCAGCGTTAATAAAGTATTCCGTATCATTTGCGTTTAACCTTCTTACGATGGCATCCTGTAATTCGAAATGAAAAATATTTGCATTGGCATAAAAGCGATTGTTTTTGCTGTTAAATCGTAAACCTGCCTCGTAATTCCAGCCTAGCTCGGCTTGGAGGTTATTATTTATATTGTTACCTGATGCCCGAACTTCGGCAATAGTAGGTGGCGAATAACCTTTGCTAACGGATGCTCTTAACGAAACTACCTTGCTTAATAAATAGGAGGCTGCAATTTTTGGCATTACCTGGTTACGGAATTTGCGTTTTTGTACGTCAACAGGAATAGGGAAAACGCTTTCGTACTGATAATTGAAGAAATTAATACTTGTAGCCAACTCAAATAAAAGTTTGCGCTTAATGTCAAAATTAATTCTGGCAAAGGCAAAATCCTGGTTCGCTTTTAACCGGTCGAATACTTGCAAATTTGAAGGCTCGCCTGCGCTATTGTCAAAATTTTTAATTTGTGTTTTAGTTCCTGCAGTTTCAGCTCCAAGCTGTGCATTCCATTTAAGATCTTTTTCTGATTCTGCATATTCGACGAAAGTTCTCAATCCTAATGTACTTTCATAACGTTTTTCATAGTTGGTTATAAATGGGTTTTTGAAATCGGTATAAGAGGTGAAAAGGGAAATGACATGTTTAAATTTTGGTGCAATTTGATAGTTATTGGTAAGGCCAGCTAGCGTTGATTTATTAAATATACCTGCTTTTTGGGCAATCGCTCCGGGTAATGTGGCTGTTGCTGGTCTCGCCGATCTGGGGTTTTGCTCCAGCTGCTGAAACGTAAGTCCGCCAGGAGTATTGTAACTTAAGTCGCTGTAAAATGCAAAAAGTTTTAAGCTTCCCTTATTGTAATCTAATTGATGTGCCGTTTGAAAGTACTTCCGGCTCATGTCGCTATTTTCTCTATATCCATCGCTCCGTTGATAACCCTGGAAAATACTGAAACTGTATTTTTTAAATTGATGCTGAATCTTCGCAGTTTGATGAAATAGTCCATAAGACCCGGCAGTAACTGTTGCTCTAACCTTACTTGTATTTTCATCAGTTGAAGAAATTAATACTGCCCCACCTGTATTGGCACCAAAAATATTGGCTTCAGGCCCTTTGTAAATTTCTACTGATTGCAAAGCCAAAGGATCAATTGAGTTTAAATAAGTATTTCCTCCTGCATCTGTGAGTGGAATTTCGTCTAGATAAATTTTGATGTTCCTGATCCCAAAAGGTGAACGTAATAAACTTCCGCGTAGCGATAAACGGTAACTGCCAGGCGATCTTTCTTCCATCCGTACACCGGTAACGGAATTGAGTGCACTTACCAACGAAGATTGCTGCTGGTTTTTCAGTTGGTTGCTGTCAATTATATTTACGGCTGAAACCGATCTTAACAAGGGCTGCTTATTGTAGTAGCCTTTTACAACAACTTCTTCAAGTTTTTTAGCGGTATCAATTGGAATATTTTGTGCACCAACTTTTAAGCTAAAAACTACTAAAATTAAAAATAGAAACGATTTCAATACGTGATGATTTGGATAAAAAGCAATTCGCAGATCAAGCCCTAATGTAGAACTTTAATCTGCGAATTGAAGATCAATATTTAAATTACTTGGCTGCAACCTTCCAAACTACACCGCTCACATCATCAGCAACTAAAATTGCACCATCTGGTGTTTGGGTTACGCCAACTGGTCTGCCATAAACTTCTGCTTTATCTACATCAGCGATAAAACCTGTTAAAAAATCTTCTGGTTTCCCTGCAGGTTTTCCATCCTTAAACGGAACAAAAATTACCTTGTAGCCTGCTAAAGCCGAACGGTTCCACGAACCATGCTGACCAACAAATGCACCTCCCTGGTATTTCGAAGGGAATTTATCGCCCTTATAAAATGCCAAGCCAAGTGAAGCCGTATGTGAACCAACTGCCACATCTGGCACAATTGTTTTCTTTACCAATTCTGGCTTTTGCCCTTTCAACCGTGGGTCTTCATTTTGACCGAAGTAGGCATAAGGCCATCCGTAAAAACCACCTGGTTTTACGCTGGTAATATAATCAGGAACCAAATCGTCGCCCAAACCATCACGCTCGTTAACCGCAGTCCATAACATGTTGGTGCCAAGCGCCCAATCTACGCCAACAGGATTGCGTAAACCACTTGCGTAGATTTTTTCCCCTGTACCATCAGGATTTATTTCTAAAATATTTGCTCTTTTTACTTCATTTTCCATCCCGTTTTCGCCAACATTACTACCAGAACCTACAGTAATATAGATTTTACTTTTATCTGCATTGGTAATTAAATTTCTGGTCCAGTGGTTGTTATACCCACCAGCAGGAAGGCTCAAAATTTTCTTACCGGTGCCCGTAATTTTGGTGTCACCAGTTTTATATGGATATTGCCAAAGGCCATCGGTATTGGCTACATAGAATGAATTTCCGATGATGGTTACACCGTAAGGTTGATTGAGACCTGTTAAGAAGGTGGTTTTCAACTCTGCAACACCGTCTTTATCCGCATCGCGATATAATAGAACGGTATTGGCACTTTCGCCAGCAACTTCAGATTTTGCTTTGCCAGTAACCGCATTTGCCACTTTTTCTTTTGTGCTGCGTTCCGAGTTGCTCAAAACGATTAATACATCACCATTAGGAGCAATATAAGTGTTCCGCGGACTTTTAATATTTGATGCGAATTTGCTTACCACAAATCCTTCGGGTGCTGTTGGCATTTTATTCTCTGGCCAACCTATCACTTTGCTAAATTTATTTTTAGCCGCTGTTGTATCTGGAGCTGGTAAATTCACCTGTTGGTTTTCTGTGCTTACCGTAGTGGAGTCGCCCTGCTCTTCTGATGTTTTGTTAGATTGGCAGCCGAATAATAATGTGGCTGAAAATAAAGTAGTGTAGAGAATCTGTTTTTTCATAATCTGTATTTTTGAGAAAGGGGTGTGTTTCACGAAAAATATAACAGAAAATTAAAGCAGATGTTTTGGCGGTGCTGGTTTAGCGTATTGCCTCAATAAGCTATTTACCTATCGAGGCAACCGTACTGCATGTTTTATTGAAGATTTTAACTATTGCAAACTCTTAAAGCAAATATCACTATCCCTTTAAAATCTTTGCCTTTTCACCATCAAATTCTTCTTGCGATAAAATTCCAGCATCCAACAATTCCTTCAAATCAAGCAAGGCTTGCTTTTTACTTGCCATATCATTTTTGGCTGGTTCAGCAGTTTCTTGTACAGGTGTTTTAGTGGCTTGCGGAGAAAAGTTTGATGGTCCAAATTTTAATAATAATTCGGTAATCTCATTAAAGCCTTTAATGTTTGAATAATCGATCGCTTTTTGCTCCTTTACATTTACAATAGCAGGATCGGCAGCTTTTTCCAGAAGAAATTTTACAACATCTTTCTTGCCATTTGCAGACGCATAGTGCAAAGCAGTGTTGCCGCTTTCATCTTGAATATTTACATCGGCACCCTTCTCTAAAAGCAATTTCAACATATTTAAATGGCCACTTTTAGCGGCAACATGTAGCATACTTTCGCCACCATATTCATAAGAACTATTAAAAGAAAAACTCGCTGAGATTGAAATATTGTTAGCGGTTTCTACCCATTCGAGGTAAGAATACATCGAATCATCATTGTTGGTTAACGGCTTTGCATAATTTACATTTACACCATTGTTTAAAAACAACTCCACAATTTCCTTTTGATTATTGGCACAGGCGTACCAGATAGGAGAAAGGCCATTTTTTGAAGACACAAAAACATCAGCACCTTTATCGACCAAAATTTTAGTTAGCATTCTGTTCGAATCGTAACAGGCAATTAACAAAGCAGATTCGCCCTGGTGATTTACGTGATTGATGTTGCCACCATTCTCCAAAATCAATTCTACCATCGGCGTATTTTTGGATTTTACTGCAAAAAGTAAAGGTGAGTTTCCTTCTTTATCAGTGGTGTTAATATTTGCGCCATGGTTTAAAAGCATTTGTACCACCTCTTTATTTCTCCAACTGGCAGCGATAAGTAAGGCAGTTTGCGCTTCGTTATTTTCTTTATCAACCTCCAAACCTTTTTCTAATAATTTTTCCAAAACCTCTATTTGTCCGTTTTGAGCGCTAATGTGTAGCAGACTGTTTCCTTTATAATCGTTAATGTCGATTTTTGCGCCTTGATCTAAAAGATACAGCGCCGTTTGTTTCTGCTTTTGTAAGCAAGCGAAGTAAAACGGTGTTTCACCTGCGTGATCTGCATAATCCAAATCAGCTCCCTCATTGATCAAGATCTGCACTAAATCCAAATAGCCGCGGTGGGCTGCATAGTGCAGCGCAGTTCTGCCCTTTTCATCGGTATAACCAACTTCAACTTCTTTGTTTGCCAATAAAAGCTCGGCAATTTTTCGCTTACCGCTTTCGCAGGCAATTATAAATGACATCGACATAATTCTTTCTCTTAAGCTTGTTTCATTAAAAGTTCTACTGTTTTTATTTTGTAATTATCATTCGATGCAAGCATCATTGGCGTTTGATCTTGATCATTACTGATGCTTGCATCGGCACCATTTTCGAGCAAAAGTTTCACCTTACGATAAGTTTCTTTCGCTTTATCATGATCGTCATTTACGTTATAAGCACAAACTTTATGCAATAAAGTATTGCCTTTTTCATCTTGCGCATTGATATCAACAATGCCTGTGTCTAAAATCGCCTGAATAATTTCTACAGATTTTCCTGCAGCCATATCTAAAGCTGTTTTTTGCTCTCCATAACGATTACATGCTTTTTGTAAATCTGCACCATCATTGATCAACTGCTTAATGATAGCCTGGTTGGTTTCCAAACTATCAAAATTAATTTCTGTGATATAATTGAACAACGCTGTTTGGCCCACACCGTTTATCTCATTTAAATTTGGCGATGCATATTCGCTAAGTTTTAAGTAAGCATTAAGGTCGTGATTCCAGATGATGGCATAGTAAAACGCATTATTTCCATCATCATCAACATGGTTAGGGTCGGCGCCATTGGCTAATAGTACATCGATAAAAAATGGCTTTCGAAACCTTAGCGCAGAAATTAAGGCAGTTTCATTTTTGATGTTTGGCGCATCCACATCGAGGCCCATTTGTGCCAACGGGTTAATGTAGTGGTATATGCGTTGAATATATTCATCGCCACTGAGCCCATGTGGTGCATTTGCTTTCACCAATTGATGAATGATGTTTTCATCTTCATGATTCATGAAATTAATGTCGCAACCATGATTAACTAAGCTTTGGATACAGCTTAAAGTAGCACCACGAAGAAATGCGAAGCTTAGTAAAGTTTCACCTTTTATCTCATCGTTTATATTCGTAAAATGAGTGATGAACGTGTCAAAAAAAGCATTTATTTCATCATCAATATCCCTGTAATTGAACAAAACATCGAAGAAGCTATATTGGAAACTGTCGTATTCATAAATATCGGTTTCAATAATTTTTTGTTGTACAAACAATTCCAAGATTTCGAATTGCTTGTTTTGAATTAAAATTTCAATCAGCATTGCTTTCACCTGAATATTTAGATCAGTTGGCAATTTCTCACCGTTCGCAAGTGCTGTAATTGTGTTGGTAAAATCTCTGTTTCGTATCGATTCTTCTAACATTATTGAGCGTTTTTAATTAACAATTCTACTGTTTTTATTTTTAAATTATCATCAGATGCCAACATCAAGGCAGTTTTATCCTCGTCATTTGTGGCCGTTATATCGGCACCATTTTCAATCAATAGCTTTACTTTTCGATATATTTCTTTAGCTTTTTCAGGTTCATAATTAACGTTTTGCGCACAAACTTTATGCAGTAAACTGTTCCCTTGATTATCATTTCTATTCACATCCAATTTGCCAGTTTCTAAAACGCCTTCTAAAATTGCCGCAGGTTTTTCAGCAATTAAATCCAGTGGTGTGGTTTCAGTACTGTAATAAACGGAGGGCTGGTAAAGATCTGCCCCATCTTCCAATAATTTAATCAAAAATGTACATTCAGTATCCGAAGTGTACATCATTCTCACATACTCAAACAATAAGGTAACTTGATTTTTATTTACCATCTCAAAATTCGGTAGTGTAAATTCTCGCATGATATCGTACATTTTCATGCTTTGCAAGTGTGTTACTGCATAAAAGAAAGCCGAATTTCCTATTTTATCTAAATGGTTTGGATTGGCTCCATTTTCTAGTAGAAATGAGAGAAATTGTATTTTGTTAGATTCAACCGCATTTATTAAAGGGGTTTTTTCCACTATATTTTGTGCATCGACTTCTAAGCCTTCATTTATTAATAAATTGAGATAACTTATTTGGAGTTTATGCAATTGCTCTTCATTTAAATCAAATCTTTTTTGGTTGTTTTTTACCACCTGGTGGAGGTAACTTTCTTCTGCATTGGTTTTGAAATTTACGTCGCAACCAGCATCAATTAAAATTTGAATCAGCTCAAGAGGCACTAGCTTTTCAAAAAAATAACCCAATAACGTTTGTGCTGAAACTTCATCATTTAGATTGTCGAATTTTGAAATGAAATTCTTGAAAAACTCCAAACCTTTTTCGTCTGCTTTTAAATACCTGATTACTGTTTGGAAAATGCTTCCATCAAAATTTTCGAACTCATAGACATCCGTTTCGATAGTTTTATCCTTAACTAAATGTAAAATTATGTCGTATTGTTCACCGCGGAAAAGATTATCAAATATTTGCGATTTCTGATGGGGTTGTAGTGTTTTCGGAAGTTTTTCGCCAGCTAAAAGTTTAGCATAGGCATCTGTGAAATTTGCTGAATTAAAAAGTTGTTCTAAAGTCTGCTCACTCATATTAGTTATAATAGCCAAGTTTTTGTATACATGTTTTCTAAATAATAAACGTAAATGAGTTGGAGATGTTCATTATCAACCAACGAATATTCATCTAACACCAGTTATTTAGGGTAAATAATTAAAAAATAGGATGATTTTTTGGAGGGAAGTACTGAGGTAAATGTAGAAATTTTATTTTGACTCATCAATTCTGATGTTCTCGGTTTGAAATAAAAATTGTTTGTCTCCTTTTTTAATGTAATTTTCAAAAGGTAAACCATTGGTTTTTTCAGGTACCGCTACCATAACATATTTACCAGTCTCTTTATATTCAAAATATAAAATATCGAAGGATAATATGATTTTGTTTGCTAAAGGGCTATGTTTTCCATCATTACCGATAGAGAACGATTTTTTTCATCACTTTTGATATTGATGAAAAGAAGGTGCTCACCCTTTCCATCAGCCAACTCACAGTAAATTTTGTTGCCTCTTTGTCTCCGGTTTTGAATACTTATAAATCCTTAGATGGCTATTCTTTGTCCATCATAGTGGTGTTTGGCATAGGGCGTTTCGTAACACTTTTAGCATCTTTGTTAGGCAGCAATTTTCCTTTGTTCAGTTCTGCTTTGCGTGAAATTAAGGAGTAAAAGATAAAACAAGGAAGTTTTAAATCTCGTTTTCATCAATTTTAAATTAAGTTCATGGAGGTTTAACTTTTGTAATTACGCAACATTTTGCAGTAGACAAATTGAAAGTTAAAGAACTAAAATCATTAACTAGATCATTTTAGAAAAAATAGTTTCCACCTTCTTATCGATGCTATAAATAACATTACAATGTTCCTTAATTCATTCGATTATTTTATCTTTAGGCGATTTAAAAAAACTCGGTTTGCAATCTTAATCGAGATAATATTTAACTTATTAAAGCAAAATCAATTTAAACATGTCAAATACATCAAAAATTATCTACACCAAAACCGACGAGGCGCCAATGTTGGCTACTTATTCACTTTTACCTATTGTACAAGCTTTTACCGCATCAGCAGGTATTGATGTAGAAACCAGAGATATTTCTTTAGCAGGAAGAATTTTGGCGAACTTTCCGGAGTATTTAAACGACGATCAAAAAATTGGAGATGCATTAGCTGAACTTGGTGGATTGGCAACAACCCCGGAGGCGAACATCATCAAATTACCTAATATATCTGCATCTATCCCACAATTGGTTGATGCCATTACTGAATTGCAATCGCAGGGTTATGCATTACCGAACTATCCTGACAACGCACAAACTGAAGAACAAAAAGCCATCAAAGCGAAATATTCAAAAGTTTTAGGTTCTGCAGTTAATCCCGTTTTACGTGAAGGAAATTCTGATCGCAGGGCTCCGAAAGCAGTTAAGAATTATGCAAAACAAAATCCTCATTCAATGGGTAAATGGTCTGTAGATTCGAAAACTAAAGTAGTAAGTATGACTGAAGGTGATTTCTACGGATCGGAAAAATCGACCACAGTTGCAGAAGCTGCTCAGTTTAAAATTGAATTCGTGGACGAAAATGGTGCTGTAACTGAATTAAAAGGTTTATCTCCATTAAAAGCCGGGGAGGTGATCGACTCATCAGCTTTGAGTTTATCAGCCCTTAAAGCTTTTGTTGCCAAAGAAATTAGAGAGGCAAAAGCTGCGGGTGTGTTATTATCTGCACACTTAAAAGCTACAATGATGAAGGTTTCTGATCCGATTATTTTCGGTGCCATTGTCGAAGTTTATTTTGCTGATGTATTCACTAAATATGCTGATCTTTTTAAAGCATTGAATGTTGATACCCGCAATGGTTTGGGCGATATTTATGCGAAAATTGCAGGCAATCCGCAACAAGCGGAAGTTGAGGCTGCTTTAGCTGCGGCAATTGAAAATGGTCCGGCTTTGGCCATGGTAAATTCTGATAAAGGAATTACAAACTTACATGTGCCAAGTGATGTGATTGTTGATGCTTCTATGCCTGCAATGATTCGTACTTCGGGACAAATGTGGAATAAAGAGGGTAAACCGGAAGATACGATTGCACTAATTCCAGATCGCTCGTACGCTGGTGTTTATACTGCTACAATTGATGATTGTAAAGCAAACGGCGCTTTCGATGTAACCACAATGGGTTCGGTGCCAAATGTTGGTTTAATGGCTCAAAAGGCAGAGGAATATGGATCGCACGATAAAACTTTCCAGGCTACCGCTAATGGAACAATTCGCGTTACTGATGCTGATGGGAAAGTTTTCTTTGATCAAAAAGTTTCAACCGGAGATATTTTCCGGATGTGCCAAACCAAAGATGCACCCATTCAGGATTGGGTGAAATTAGCGGTTAACAGAGCTCGTTTATCTGAAACCCCTGCTGTTTTCTGGTTAGACGAAAACAGGGCGCATGATCGGGAAATCATTGGTAAAGTAAATAAATATTTAAAAGATCACGATACCGAAGGTTTGGATATTCGCATTCTTGCGCCAATTGAGGCTACCAAGTTTACTCTAGAACGTATTCGTAAAGGCGAAGATACTATCTCAGTTACTGGTAATGTTTTAAGGGATTATTTAACAGATCTATTCCCAATTCTGGAATTAGGAACTTCTGCGAAAATGTTATCTATCGTTCCTTTAATGAATGGTGGTGGTTTGTTTGAAACTGGTGCCGGTGGTTCTGCTCCGAAACATATCGAGCAGTTTATCCACGAGGGTTACCTTCGTTGGGATTCTTTAGGTGAGTTTCTAGCTTTACAAGCTTCATTAGAACATTTATCGCAAACACAAAATAATAGTAAAGCACAGGTTTTAGCTGATGCTCTGGATGAGGCAAATGCGAAGTTCTTAGCTACAGATAAATCGCCAGGTAGAAAATTGGGAACAATTGATAACCGTGGCTCTCACTTTTATTTGGCCTTGTATTGGGCAGAGGCATTAGCCGCACAAACGAAGGATGCCGAGTTGCAGGCAAGATTTGCACCTTTGGCAAAAGCATTAACTGAGAACGAAACGAAAATTACAGAAGAGTTAATCAGCTCTCAAGGTAAAGCGCAGGAAATTGGTGGCTATTACCATCCAAATGATGATTTGGCTAGTAAAGCAATGCGTCCAAGTGCGACATTAAATACTGCATTAGCATCGTTATAAAATAAGCTTTTAAGTATTAATCCCCAGCTGCATTATTTATCGGCTGGGGATTTTTTTTATGATTTTTTGCTGTGGAATTTATCGATTTCCCATTTAGTTGCATTTTTTGCAATGTAATTAGAAATGGTTTCGAAAGCCCTGTCATCGCGAATAATGTTGTCGTAAAAGCGGGTTTGCCATCTAAATTCAATACCCAATTTGTTGCAGTGTTTGGTTACAGCAGATTTATAGCCTCCAACGATAGACGATATGGAATTTTTGCCCTGGTTTTGAAAGCGTAATTGTCCGGGTGATTTTGGGATATCAGCGGTGTGATTTGGGTTATGCGGGGCCGATAGAGACAAGGCATGCGTTGTCTGTACCTCGGGGCCGGCATTATTTCCATCCAAAATCAAAATCCCATGAATATGATTAGGCATTACGATAAATTCGCCTAGTTCGATATTGATGTTATGATGTTTTATTTCATGCCATAAAATATCGGCAATTACGCCCGCATTTGTTAGTATCATTTCGCCATTCTTCACCTGGCCAAAAAAATGACGACGGTCCATTGTACAAATCGTAATAAAATAGGCGCCATCATTGGCATAATCCCAAGTCTGCAATCTTGCAGATGGAATTCTGTATTTATTCAGGTACTTTTCATTCATCGGAGCGTTAATTCATCCTATGAATATAAATAAAATCAGGCACTTTAATTTGAAAATGTGAGGACTTAAATAACAAAAAAGGGCAACCATAATGATTGCCCTGCTAAAATAATTTGGTTTCGCTAGTAAGCGCCTAGATAAAAGCTGCCAGATTGATTTTTCAATTTAGCCCCTTTCGTAACTGTTTTGGTTTTGTAATTGATCACATATAAATTTCCGTCAACACCGTTTGGCGTCATTGGAACATAAACATTATCGCCTGCAAGGCCAATATTTTGAAATTGACCGAATGTACCAGTTAATGCTGTTCCGCCATTTTGAGCAGCAGTTAAACCTGAATAACCACCATCAGTTTGTTTTTCTGTAGTTAGTCTAGTTGCAGTTTTAGCATTTAAATCGATCAACGCCAAGTATCCACCCTGAACGCCAGTTTCAGTGAATAATACAATGCCAACACCATCTTTAATATATCTCCATGCACTGATAGCAACATTATTGCCTGTACCTAAAGCAGTCTTTAAATTGAAATTATAAGTATTATCATATTCGTTAGTAGAAGCAATGATCCGCAAAATCTGAGCACCAGAAGTTGCTGTAGCCTGATAAACGTTTCCATCGGTACCCACATATTGCGTCATGGTGCGATAAGAGTGGTTGTTTACTTTACTGATATTAGGGTCTACAAAGATCAATTTTGGGTTGGTTAACGATGGATAATCAACAACTAAGGTTGCTGTACCTAATTCTCTTACCCCTGTAGACCAAGTTTGCGCCGTACCAGCAGTATTTACACCAGATTTCTTAGTTACATCTGTTCTAGACACATTACAGCCAATAAAAATTTTGGTTTTTGCAGCATTTAAAACTGGTACATCGATACGGCCAATTTGATAACCTGCTTTGGTTTGCTCAGCAGTAAAAGGTATGGTAAACTCTGTTTGACGGGTAATTTGCGGATCATTTAAGTTAAGCACCGCAATTTTAGCGGTACTTTTTACATCAACAAAATCAGCTCCTGCGCCGGTGGCCGGAGCGCCAGTAATTACAGATGATGCAAACACACCTATGCCGATGCCGTCGCCAGCCACTACCCAACGAGGAGACGAACCAAGAATTGGCTCAGTGTTTACCTCTTCACGAGTATCTACAAAATTCTTATCGCCTTCTACTTTATATTTATTGAAGATACCCCCATCCGTACCTGTGTACTGGATGTTATATAAAAAGTTTCCGTTTGGAGAACTTTGTACGCGGGCAGTACGCTGAGATCTTAAACCGTATCCATTCGCAAATACATTTACTTCGAAGTTAGGGTCAACAGCTTGCGCAAGCGTAATAGCAAAAGCTCTTGTGCCACCATTTCCAGCAGTACCTTCAGCATCTGGAAAAGCAGCAGTCAATGTTATAAATTTTCTATCCCAAATATCTGCTCCCGAAACACCATTTTCTGGTGAATCTCCATCTTTTTTACAACCTGCTAAGGCACTGATGGCCAATACTGATCCGAATAAGGCGGTTTTTAGTAAATTAGTTTTCATGTTATACTTATTTAAAGTTATTTATAGTGTAATTCAATTTGAAATAAAATGCCGTTCCTGGTCTCTGCACGCCAAAATTGTCGTATACTTCAGCATTTAGCAGGTTTTTACAATCTAAGCTCGCAACCAGTTTCCCCGTAGGGAAACGATAACTTGCTCCTAAATCATGAGTAAATTGATTCGGGGTAGTAAACCATTCTGATTCAATCCAAATGGTACTAAAAGCAGCTACATATCCGGCATTGTAGTAAACGTTCATTACAGATTTCTTTTGAAACAGGTTATCGAAGCGATATTGAATATTTCCGTTCACTGTAAAGAAAGGTTCATTCGGAACCTGTTTGTTGTATAAGCTGTTTGGATTTCCGCGTTCATCAAGCTCGACTTTGTATAGTGAATTGAATTTTGAGAAATTTACCATTGTATTTAATTTGTTATCATAGATGTAATTAAACTCGGCCTCAAATCCAATAGATTGTGTTTTTGATAAGTTAACAAACTGTGTGACCTGGATGTCTTCTACCTGATTTTCACGTCCTTCAATTACAGGATCTACACGGGTTTGTTGAATAATTTTATCGTAACCATTTCTCCAGAAAGCATTTCCATACAAAGAGAATTTATGCTGGTTTGAGGTGTTGAAGTTGTATCGTCCACCCAGATTGTAATTGATGGCCAATTCCGGCAAAATATTTGGGTTAGCCAGCAAATTGTTTTCTGGTTCACCATATATGTGTCTATCAGTAGGCATGATAAATGATTTCTCTGCGGATAGAATTAAGAATCCGTTGCGAATTGCTTCATAAGAAAGCGTACCGCCGAAGCCTTTATTATCTCTGGTAGTGCTGGTGTTTTGATAATTTAGTAGACCATTTAATTCGCTTATTGGTCTTTGCTGGTCAGTTTTGTAGATGGCATACTTTCCAAAAATGTTGGTTTTCAGTTTCCCACGAAGAAGTTCGGCCTCATAATTCATTGCGAAAATATTCGTAGTTAATCCATTAAGTGTAATCCACTTACTGCGTTCCGGAATCAGCAGATCCTGGTCGTTCCGGTCAGATTGCTCAAATTTATGATTCAACGAGACACGGTGGCCAGACACGATGGTGTAAGCTAAATTCGAACGTATGTTGGAAATTTTACGTTCGATATTACTCATTACCGCCACGCCTTGCTGCCCCATGCCTGGGCTATATCCATAGGTTTCTGGCGAACCTTCGGAATTCTTAACCAGCAGCGTTCCATCCCAGTTATATTTTAAACTTACCGTATCTTCCAGATAAGTGCTTCTTCTACTGTGAACAGCATTAACAGTAAGTGCTAAACCATCCAACAAAAAGTTATTCTTATTATAATTCAAGCTTAAAACATGCGCTTGATACTCGTTAAATCTGCCGAAGTAGGGCTTAGTCATCGTTATCCCATGTGGAATTTGTTTATATGAATCTGAAATGTTGTAGCCGATAAAAATTTGATCTGCCCATTTTACATTGGTGAAACCTGCTTCAAATCGGCCACCAATGGTTTCAAATTCATCATTAGGACGTTTGGTGCGATAGTTTCTAACAATTCTTCCGCCAGGCAAAGTATATTTTGAAAACTTTCCCCACATTTCATAATTATTGTCCGAATGACTATAAAATCCTGATGCTCTTGCTGTAAAGCCATTTTTCTGATTGCGGTATAATGCACTTACATCTGCTCTGTAGGTATTAAATGATCCATAAGAAACTGCCGCAGTTATGTTATTTGCTGAGGCATCTTTTTTCATGATCACGTTGATGGCGCCGCCGATGTAATTTCCACTTAAATGCGATGGAAGTACACCTTTGTAAACCTCAATGCGTTCAATCATCGATGGAGGAATGTTATTCAGATTAAAGGAAGAGCCATAGGTTGATATTTCAATTCCATCTAAAAACAAACCGATGGTACTGCCCGACATGCCATTCAAATTATATTCAATGGGCGATCCTTCGCCACCATTCTGACGAACTCTGACGCCAACTGCCCGGTCTAGAAGTTCATTTGTGGTGAGGTTTCGCAATGAAGCTTCTTTGGTTTCGATAATCGACATTGCAAAACCGCTTGTTTCCATTTTGCGTTTTTCGGTTTTGCCAGCTATACTCACCTCCTGCAAATCGCGAGTAACATTTTCCTTCACTTTGATATTGAATACAATGCTTGGTGAATCGATGTTTATATTTTGCGTTTTCTTTTCAGAAACTACTGAGCTGATTAACAGTGTGTAACTGCCATACTTAACGTCTTTAAATTCATACCTCCCTTTGTCATCAGTCATCGTGCTTCTATTAAGCTCTTTGATAATAACTGTTGCACCATCCATCGGCTGGCCGCTATTATGAGTGATTTCCCCAGAAAGAGTGGCTGTTTGAGCGATAGCAACTATAGAAAAGCAAAGAAAGAATAGGGATAGCAGCGATATTTTCATCGATTATGTAACTTTTTTAAATTCTTCTTTAGAATAGGTCTTAATAAGAATAACTTTGCGCAAAGATAAAATCTGAATATGACGCAATCAGAAGAAATTGTAACGCAAAAAGGAGAATCTCGACAAGCGGTGGAAAACGTATTCTTGTACAATCAGAATATGGAAGTGAGTTACAGCAGTTCGATTAATGATAGGAGTAAAATAGAAATCAGGTTGAACCATCCAGATGAGTTTGAAAAAGAAACCTATCAAATGATATTTGTGCTGAGGGGAAATGTAAAGGTTAACAAATATGGATCTAACCATGAGTTTGTCGAAATAGAAAGTCAACAACATAATCTCTGTCGGTTGCCTTTTAAATCTACGAGAATACTGGTTGATATTTCCGATGATATGCTGTTCATCAACCTAAGCAAGTCTTTTTTAAAACGATTTCTACCTTATGAACACCCTGCCTATGTGCTGCTGTTGAATGAAGATTTGGATAGTCAAATGGTATTATCAACCATCAATATGCCTATTACGCCAGAAATCAGTGCGATTTTGCAGAAGTTAGGCAATTCAGATCAATCCACATTTTCAGATCAATTACTGCTTGAATCCAAAGCGATCGAGCTTTTTGCTCTACAAATCTCACTGTTTGAACAGCTACAGAATAGCGAAGCACCAGCAAAGCTTAAAAAGATTGAGATGGAGCGGATGCACGAAGTGCGGGAAATTCTAATTCAACAATCTGGAGATCAGCTTTCGCTACGAGCTCTTGCTCACTTAGTAGGGACAAATGAGTTTAATTTGAAAAGAGATTTTAAAGCCTTGTTTGGAAAAACTGTCTTCGCCTATCTTAATCAGCATAAAATGGAAAAGGCCAAAAATATGTTGATTGAAGAAGATACTATAGTTTCAGAAATCTCTAAAAGAATGGGTTACAAACATGCCACTCATTTTACAAGTGCGTTTAAGAAATATTTTGGCTACTTACCGAATAAGATTAAAACCGGTAAATTATCACTATTAATTTTCTTTGAAGATTTTATTGCACTATTGGAAAACCTAAGTCTTTTAACGATTTAGATTTCAAATTATAAAGAACTGTTTTGCAAACCATCTCTCTGCATCTTTGTTGTATATTTATAAAACAAAAGGAGACAACAACCATGGAAAATAACGAAAATAAAGGATCACAAGATAAGATACATAGCACAACAGAAAACGCTGAAATCAACAAAGAGAATTTAGCCTACGATGAGGTTAAAGGCAGCTACGAATTAGATGTTAATGGAACCGACAAAGATTATGATCACCCGATGGGCTATGAAACTGTGGCAGCAGGAGCGAAGGATGACGATTCTACCTATGACGAGGCGAACCCTTATATTGGTGATGAGTATGCTAGCAATGAGGATATTGCGGAAGACAATTTAGAAGAACTCGGCATGCATGTGGATAATGGAGAAAGCGTAAGACTCAATGCAGAGGACGAAATTTTAGCCCGTACACCAGAAGATAGCCGTGATGATTTGGACGAAGAAGGTTATCCCATTAACGATACGCCGCTTAAATAGCCTAACATAAAAATAGTTGATTGACTTAACAATCATAATCAGAAAGGCAGGATACATATAATGAATCCTGCCTTTTTTTATGCAATTTTCGAATTGGATTGATCAATTAATTTCTGAATATTTTTTTTCCAGATATCTCGATGATTCACGACGAATTTCTCTTCTGCACCGTCTTTTAAAATAATCTTCAAACCGTTTGGAATCAAGCCTAAAGTATTATAAAAAATAATATCCTGAATATTGTTGATCTTAATAGTTAGGGTGTGGTTTTGAATATTGAATTTGTGTGATTTGAATGCTAAATGATCGCTCAACAGGTACAATGTGCCGCCAACGGCTTCCGCATTTTTGAAATGATTTGCACCGCCAGAATAAATAACATCGCTGGCTTCAACTCCTTCAGGTATCGTTTGGTCCTTTACTTTTCTAGCGTTAACAAACAGGTACATCATCAAACCCCAAAGTGCACCTGTAATAGGGCCAGCAATCAGGGCATACCAAATCCCATTTGTAAATGCTATGAAAATGCCAAATAGCAGGGCGAAACCGATGGAGGCATAAACTAGGCTTTTTAAAGTAGCTTTTTTTTCCGCGATAATCATATTATGGATTAATATCTAGATTAAATCTTTTGCGTAATTCGTCGAGTTTTGGGTTTTTGTTAACCAAATAATCATATTTTTCGCGATTGCCATACAGTCTGTTTTCAATTTTTCGCTCCACTTGTTTAAAAGTGATATCAACAGCGAAATTTTGTAACTCATTCCTCAGGTAATTCATTAATTCTACTGACTCCTGAACAATTAACTGTTCTTGTGTTTTGCTTTCTACAGAAATTTCAATCAGCGTTGGGTTGACAAGGGTAGGAGCAAAATTATTGAGAATTGTAAACAAATTAATTTTATCAGCTTTCTTAAGTATCTGAATGTAGCTGTTCCAAACTTCTAATAGTCTATCGTAGCTAAACTGTTGCCTGGCTTCGCCGGTTACAGTTTTTGGCGTTCCATCATCTTCTCCAGTAGCAAGTCTTTCCAAATCATTTAATGAGGGAATTAATGTTCCAACATTTTTTTTTGGAATATTAATGCTAATGGAAGTAGCGGATGGAATGCTGGGTTTAGGAGATTCTTTCGGTTTTTCGTTTAATGAAATACTTGCAGGAATTTCAGCTTGAGGCTTATTGGAAACAATTGACGAAGGAATTTCAGCCTCCACTTTCAACTTCGAACTTTCAACCTCAGAAGCCTTTTCGGCTACGACATTAGTTTTTTTTTTATCCTGATCTCCGTCAGTTGCTGTGTTACTCGTATTTAAAGGTTGCTGTGCTAAATGAACTACCGATCGAATATGGCACATTTTTATGAGTGCAAGTTCTACCTGTAATCGCTGATTTTTGGAATTTTTATAATTTAAATCGCAAGTATTAGCCAAGTTTAATGCTGTTAATAAAAATGAAAGCTCGGTTTGCCGGCATTGATCTAAATATTTTTGTTTGATGTTCTCACTAACTTCCAAAAGTTTGATAGTTGCTGCATCTTTGCCTACCAGCAAATTACGGAAGTGTGAAGCCAAACCATTAATAAAGTTGTTTCCATCAAATCCATTATTCAGAATTTCATCAAACAGTAATAACGTTTCACTTACTTCTGCTGCGGTTAGGTGGGAGGTAAGCTTAAAGAAATAATCGTAATCTAAAATGTTTAAATTATCAATTACAGCCTTATAAGTGATGTTTTTGTTTGCATAACTTGCAATCTGATCAAACATCGATAGAGCATCACGTAAACCTCCATCTGCTTTTTGAGCGATAATGTGTAAGCCATCAGTTTCAAAAGCGATGTTTTCACGTTGTGCAATGGCAGCCAAATGGCTCGAAATATCTTCAACCTGAATGCGGTTGAAATCAAAAATTTGACAACGTGATAAAATCGTTGGCAGAATTTTATGTTTTTCTGTAGTCGCTAAAATGAAAATAGCATAAGATGGTGGTTCTTCCAATGTTTTCAAAAATGCATTGAATGCACTTTGAGATAACATGTGAACCTCATCAATAATATAAATTTTGTATTTGCCAGCTTGTGGCGGTATGCGAACCTGCTCAATTAAGCTTCGGATATCATCAACCGAGTTGTTTGAAGCCGCATCCAATTCGTGAACATTAAAAGAGTGTCCGTTTTGGAAAGACAGGCAGTTTTCGCAAGTTCCGCAAGCTTCCATATCTGCTGTAGGATTGGTGCAGTTAATGGTTTTTGCCAAAATCCTGGCGCAGGTAGTTTTACCAACGCCCCGTGGTCCGCAAAAAAGAAAAGCTTGGGCCAGCTGATTGTTTTTGATGGCATTTTTTAGCGTGCCAGTAATATGCTGCTGCCCAACAACGGTTTCAAACGTGGCTGGACGGTATTTACGGGCAGAAACAATAAAATTTTCCATCGGCACGAAAATAGGAAAAATTTAGATGGAGTTTTATTGAAAAATGTGAATGTTGAAAAGTTGACTATTTGCTTAATTGCATCACTTTGTCGAGCAGTGGCGGTAATCCATTCTCCAATATTTTATCGTTATCCCAAAAACTCATCACACAGCTCACATAATGATCTCTCACCTTATCGGCAACATAATATGCGATTAACGTTTTGCCTCCAGAGGTTTTTACCGCTAAATTGGTAAGCCCCGTGAAGCCATAAACCACTTTTAATGCGGTTGTTGGTGTGTTTTCAAAAATGACCTTTATCTCCGTCTTGGAAATAATTTTTAATCCCTTTCTTAATTCAGTTACAGTCAGTTGATTTTGAATCGCCTTTGTTGCACTTTGCAGTGTTTGATGTAACGACCAATTCATTTCTCCTAAATAAGGACACTGAACGGTGTTTACATTGGTCCAATAGCAGCTGTTGCTTAACTGAATTTTTCTGCCAGCAAAATCAATGCTGTCAATTTGATTGTCTTCAAAAAAATTCGGAGGTAATCTATCTTCTACAATGAGGTTAATAAGTTCCCGCTCAAATTGTTGGTTGGGGGTATCATAATTGGTGAAGCAAATTACAGTAGTCAGTTTTTGTTTATCCTCTATAAAATAATAGGACGAAATTGCATGTAAACTATCAGATATTTTTTCGCGTTTAGTGATATGTACATTATTGTAAGCCAGGCTATCATCCTTCGATTTGAGATCGTCGTTTGTAATGGAATATTTCCGGTATGCAAATTTTAAATCTTTATCGGTAAAGGGACTGCTAAAAGTTTGACTGGTGAAATCAATTCCATCTATGTTATAATAAGTTACAGATCTGTTTTTAACAGCTTTAAGTCTTTTTGAGTAATTGTTTTTCTCTTGAGATAATGCAACAAAAGGTATTATTAGGAGCAATATAATATATGCTTTTGTCATCTTGTAAATATTTTATTAAAGATAAAGAATTCGAAATGGTTTATCTCTGCTGATTATTTTATTATCGATTTTAGTTCATTTCTGTATTCTGATGCACTTTTCCCGGTAAACTCATGGAAAATTTTATTGAAGTGACTAAAGTTATTGAAGCCGCTCTCTAAGGAAATGGCGGTAATGCTAATGTGTTTTTCGGCCAAAAGCTTAGATGCATGTACCACGCGATATTCATTTACAAAACGGGTAAACGTTTTCTTAGTAATTTTTTTGAAGTAGCGACAAAAAGAGGGTACCGTCATTGCCGACATTTCTGCCACATCTTCCAGGTTAATTTGCTCTTGAAAATGATCTTTAACATGATTGAATATCATATTGATTCGATCGTTATCCTGAATTTGCATTTCCATTGCAAAGCCCGAAGCATTCAAAATGGTTAAATCGTTCGATCCATCCAGCGTTTTTAAAACGGAGAGCAGCGTAACTAGTTTTTCAAATGGTTGTTGATCTTCAATAGCTTCTATATGAACACCAACCGCCTTTTTGGTTTTCTCACCGAAGGCGATTCCACCCTTTGCTTTTATGAATAAGTCTCTTAAGAATTTATTCTCTTGCAACTCAAGAAATTGCTGTCCTAAAAAATCGGCTTTGAACTGGATAACGGTTTCGTTTTTGTTTCCTGTATTGTTATCTGTAAAACCGCAATGTGGCAGATTACTGCCTACTAAAATCAAATCGCCATCGGTATAGTAAGAAACGTGACTACCAATTTGTCGCTTTCCCGAACCTCCATTTACAAAAACCATTTCTATTTCCGGATGGTAATGCCACACATGTGCTTTGTTGTTTTCATTTTCTACATATTTTGAATAGTAAAACGAGCTTCCAAAGGATGGTTCGACAACTTCAAAGCTTGGTTTTAAAGTTTTCATGACAATTTAATGTTAATTATGGGTTAATTAATGTGCTTAATTGATGGTGTGATATAAAATTAATGATAATGAGGGTAATTTTACATAGATATCTGAAAATATAGCGTAATTTCTGTGTGTTTTATTGAAGTAATTTAGCAGTATAAAATAATTGTACACACATTAAATGGTTTAGTTATGAAAAAGTTCTTTAAAATCGGTTTAATTGCTGCCTTATCATTCACTGTTTCGATTGCGCAAGCAAATGATAATGAATTTTCTTTAAAAGTTAAAAACGAAAAACAGAAATCAATAAGTTTCTTAATGAGAAACAATAAAGAATTCAGCTTTTCTGTTTTTTCTGAGAATAATGACTTACTTTTTGATCAGAAGTTTAAAGGAACAGCTGGATTAACTAAAACATATGACTTAAATGCACTTCCTGAGGGGAATTATATGGTTAAGGTTGAGTCGGGCACTACAGTGGCAGAATATGCAGTTAAAATAGCATATGATAAAGCCCAAATTTTAACCAGTAAAATAACAGAAGTAATTAAGCCTAAAATTACCAAGGTAAAAGATTTAATTACGCTTGATTATCAGGTTAAAGATAATATGCCAATTGAGGTTGCTGTATTTAATGAGCGTAATGATGAACTTTATTCTCAAATTTTCAAAGATAGATCAAAACTGATCAAAAAATTTAACATCGGTAAAGCTGATGGAGACTCGCTAACGTTTGTGGTAAAACACAACAATGAGTCGTTTACAAATACAATACAAACTCGCTAAAACAATCAACCAAACAAACTAATCATGGAGATACTCACAGTATCTCCTTTTTTGTTTTATGTGCTTTTTAGTTAGAAATGTTATTATTCGTTATTTTTGTTTGATAATATATTGCTAAGCGGCTATTCTAGGGTATGAATAATGAATTTTCTGATTACAAAAGTGCTGCAGTAGTATCAACGTTTAATCAATTAGTTAACTCAGATTTTCAGGGCATCAAAAATGCAATCTGCTGGTACAGAAGTTTAAATGGAGATTTTGTTGAAATAGTATCAAAGCTGCAATTAGAGGGCAACTTGACAGAAGTTTCTTTAGAAACAATTAAATCGTTGGAGCTCTCCGAAGAGGGAAGTAGGGCAAGGGAGATTATTATAAATGACTTCAACTTATTAACGGCTTGTGGGGCTTTGCCTTCACTTAATTTGATTAAAAATTACGAACGCGATGAAGAGTTGGATTTCATTTCAACAGATGTTTATTCATTCCATGTAGATCGCTCACCCGTTGGTATTGATACTTATTTATGTACATACCATGGTGCGGCTAGTGAAATTGTGGCTAATGATGAAGCAGAGCAAAAGATTTTAATTCCCGAAATTCGGCAGAAACTAAAAGCTATGTATGATGGACCAGAAGAAGAATTCGAGACTTTTTTGATTGAAAATTATTTCGACTTGCATTATCAGCCTAAACCAAATGCGCAACCACGAAACCTTGGGCTAGGTCATATCTGGAGGTTAGCAGTAGATCATCCTGAAAAACCAGTTCCGCCGTGTATTCATCGGGCACCTGTAGAGAAAGATGGTGAATATAGATTGCTAATGATTTGCTGAACTTGATTTTACTAAACGTGCAATTGCCTTTAAATCCATTTATTAATTTGCAATTATATTCTTTATTCATTGCTCCTCTATCTTTGCTCCATTTCATTCTTCTTTTTTCTGCTCAATCATTTGATTTTAAGAAATATATTGCTACTTTTGCAACCCCGTAATATACCTCGGGATTAAAAAATTAAAAACATAATTTATAACAATGAATCAGTACGAAACTGTTATCGTTCTAACCCCATTGTTATCTGAAGAGGCTGCAAAAGAGGCATTAGCTAAATTTAAAGCAGTTCTTGTAGATAACGGTGCCGAAATTATCCAAGAGGATAATTGGGGTTTGAGAAAATTAGCGTATCCAATTGAGAAAAAATCAAACGGATTCTTCAACTTAACTGAATACAAAGCTTCGGGAGATTTGATCGCAAAATTAGAGCTTCAATTAAAACGCGATGAGCGTGTGTTACGTTTCTTAACTATCCGTTTAGACAAACACGCTGTTGCTTACAATGAGAAAAAACGTAGTGGTGCGTTTAACAAAAAAACTAAGGAGGTTGCAGCGTAATGGCAAGAGAACAAATTCAATACGTTACTGCCCCTAAAGTAGAGGATAACCGTAAAAAATATTGCCGTTTTAAGAAAAACGGAATTAAATACATCGATTACAAGGATGCAAACTTCTTGTTGAAATTTATTAACGATCAAGGTAAATTGTTACCAAGACGCCTTACTGGTACTTCGTTAAAATTCCAACGTAAAGTTGCTCAAGCTGTTAAACGTGCTCGTCACATCGGTTTGTTACCATTCGTTGCAGATCAATTAAAATAGGAGGCTCAGAGATATGGAAATTATTTTAAAACAAGATATTAAAGGGCTTGGTGAGAAAGATGATGTAGTAAATGTGAAAAACGGTTATGGCCGTAACTACTTAATCCCTCAAGGTTTTGGCGCTTTGGCTACTTCTTCTGCTAAAAAAGTTTTAGCTGAAAACTTAAAGCAAGCTGCTTTTAAACAAGATAAAATTAAGAAAGATGCTGAAGGTATTGCTGAGCGTTTAACTGCTGTTAAACTTTCTATTGGTGCTAAAGCTGGCGAAAGCGGAAAAATCTTTGGAGCGGTTAATACGATCCAAATCGCTGAAGCATTAAAAGCGCAAGGTTTTGATGTAGATCGTCGTCGTATTACTTTCGAAACTGAACCTAAATTTGTTGGCGAATACGTTGCTAACTTAAACTTACACAAAGAAGTTAAAGTTCAGGTTCCTTTTGAAGTAATCGCTGAATAAGCATTCTTAAACGAATCATAAAAAAGTCCTTTCAGTTTTCTGAAAGGACTTTTTTTATTAATATAAAATTTTAAAAAAAGGGTTTAAAATTGGATGTTATAATTTGATTTTCACTTATCCATTTCCCATTTCCTTTTCCCTATTTTCTATTTCCCATCCTCAGTTACAACCTATCCTTTTGGCGTTGTTGGCCTGATTTCGATCTTACTTGGTAAAGTTCTTGCTGGCATGGCTAATAAATCGACAATCAACTTACCCATATCCTCTGGCTGGATTTTCCATGCGTCGTTTTCTGCATCTGGATGATGATCGTTAAAATGCGTGGCTACTGACCCTGGCATAATGGTACTCACTTTTACGCCGTACTTTCTTAAATCGAGCATTACCGATTGTGTAAAACCAGTTAAACCAAACTTACTCGCATTATATGCAGCACCGCCGGCAAAAAAGTTAGTTCCAGCTAAGCTAGAAATGGTAAAAATACTACCTTGAGATTTTTTAATTTCCTCTACACTGGCTTTTATACTGTAGAAAACGCCTGTTAAGTTGGTATCGATTATATCTTGCCAATCTTCTATCGCCAATTCATCAATAGGTGCAAAGCTACCCACACCAGCATTTGCAATTAGTGCATCCAATTGTCCCCATTTTTCTATTACCAAATTCACAGCCCCAGCTTGCGACTGATAATTTTTAACATCTGCCTCAATGGCGAGTACATCACCAAATTCAACAAGTTTGGCTGCAGCTTCATTTGCAGCAGCTATTGTCCTGCTCGTAATGGCTACCTTGTATCCGTTTTTTAGAAGTGCCTCGGCAATACCGAAACCGATACCTTTACTTCCTCCTGTAATTAATGCAACTTTCATATTTTCTAAACGCAAAAAGGGTAGAAATGTTTATTTCTTTCGTTCAGCCTGTAGCTTCAAAATTTCGATATCTTTAAAATCTACCGGTTGTCCTTCACTCTGCAATGCGATAAAGCCTTGTGTTAGTCGTTTTCCATCTATCTTTATTCTTGGGTCAAAGCCATTTGCAACGCCGCCACCAATTTGCGGCTTGCTATACTGAAGCACAGTATAGCCGTTGATAATATGTTTTACCAAAGAATCGCCCAATACGATAAGCTCTGCCGAAACCCATTGGTCTCCATCGTAAGTTTTTGATTTAGAGTCAAGGCAGTGGCCATCGTATAATTTGCCATTATAAGTAATTTCCGTTCCTGGTGAGCACATATTTCCAGTAGGACGCGGTTTTCCATCACTTAAACCACCTAAAAATTGCATTTCAACCGAGATCGGCCAATCCTGTTCTTTAAGAATAGTGGCAGGGTCTTGTGAATGAAACATGATGCCACTATTTCGTAAGGTGTAACTAGGTGCCCCTTTATGTAAAGCCCCAACAAAACGATACTTCAGTTTTAAGTGATAATTGGAAAAAGGGGTCTTATAGTAAAGGTGACCAAACTGATCATTAAAATCACCGTATTGATCATATCTTACCTTTATTATTCCGCTATCCACCCTAAACGTATTTCCGAAATTTACGTTGTAATTGTGGTGATGAATTTTTACATTCCAATCTTTTATGTCTTTCCCATTAAATAGAGATATCCATTTCTCTTGGCGCTGATCAGCATTTTTAATGCTACTACAACTCAAAAACATCACGGCAGTAAGAAGAAAAAATGTGGTTCTTATGTTATTCATTGTAAATTCTTGTTTTTAGCAGGCTCCATATTTCTGAGGATGAAAGATAAGAAATGATTTATCCATAGCAAGGGAACACAAGTACAGTTGCTAAAATAAAAATCGCCTCCATTACAAAACTGCTTTTTATTACCTTTGATGCATGGCTAAATCGCGTTCTACAAAAACGAAAACTAAACGTCCTTTACTTAAAAAGATTACCAATATTGCTACAAAGGTTTTTTTGTATTTCCTGATGGTTTCGGTGCTCTGGGTTTTAGCCTACCGTTTTATTAACCCACCAATAACGCTGCTAATGGTTTTACGAAACATTGAACGCAAATCAGACGGAAAACCTTTTAAAACAGAGAAAGAGTGGGTCGATTTTGAAGATATGTCTGATAACATGAAAAGGGCAGCGGTCTCAGCAGAAGATCAGCTGTTTTTAAAACATATTGGATTCGATGTTAAAGCAATAGAGAAGGCCTTTGCTGCCAATGCAAAAAGTAAGAAGGTAAAAGGTGGAAGTACCATCTCGCAACAAACAGCAAAAAATGTGTTTTTATGGCCGGGCAGATCGTGGATAAGGAAAGGTTTCGAAGCTTATTTTACGCTCCTAATTGAATTATTTTGGAGCAAAGAGCGGATTTTGGAAGTTTACCTAAACGTAATTGAAATGGGCGATGGTATTTACGGAGCGGAAGCCGCTGCCCAAGCTTATTATGGCAAATCTTGTCATAAGCTAACCAAAGCCCAAGCAGCACTTATTGCTGCTTGTTTTCCAAACCCAATAAGATGGACACCCAAAAACCCAACCCGTTATATCAGGCACCGACAATATTTAATTTTGAGAAATATGAATAGGTTAGGGCCGCTGGATTTTTAGTCCGTAGTCCAAAGTATCTAGTCTTCAGTCTATAATCCAAAAAATAGGACCGAAGACTCACGACTAATCATGATCCTTGTTCCATCTTATTTTTATCCCACCTTTATCATCGTCTATCGCTTTTAAGTGTAATACAATGCCTTTCATTCTGGCCTCACGTTTTTCCTGCCTTGTTAAGTTTTCATCGCCTTTAGGATTGCGAAGTGGAATATCCAATTCTACGTTGGTACCAGTGCCGAGTGCATAAATTCCTTTTACGTTAAAATTCATGGCGCTAGAGTTAATCTGCATTGGGCTGATATCTACTTTATCGCCTCGGATATTTAAAGTGCCGTCAAGATTTTTAATCTCAACATTTGACAGGTTTCTGTTTGCGAAGGCAAACTTTCCGACTTTAACCATAGGCTCGAAATTAACAAGAGCTGCATTGCTTAAATTAAAAACCACTTTTCCATTTATCGAGCGGGGTAGAATTTTGGCTGAATGAGAAATCTTTCCTGCAATATTTACGGTGGATGATAAATAGCCTTTCAGATTTTTATTGGTGATCGTTTTTTGTCCGAAATTATCAAAGGAATAGAAAAAATCTTTCACACTTACATGGCTAATTTTTGAATTGATTTTGAAGCTATTTGAACCCGGCTGCTGAATTACACTTCCATTTAATGAAAGCGTTCCTCCAGCATGGGCTACACTAATTTTGTTAAAATAGATTCCTTCGCCTCTTAACGAAATATCAGCAATTAGGTTTTTGGCTAAAAACTTTTCGTAAATCGCTTTATCTACCCGAAGATTCATATTCATTTTAGAAAGCTCTAAAACATTACTTAACTGTTTAGATGCTGCTTTCATTGAGTTGCTGGAAGAAGATTTCTTTGTTGTACGTGGACCTAAAAATGGAAGAAACTCGTTTAAATACAGTTGTGGACTGTGCATTTTAAGGTTCACTAAAATTTTATCAGGATCGGTATAGTAAAGTTTTGCAAAATTCTCAATGCTACAACTCACATTTAAAATGCTTTTACCCAGCTGAAAACGGCCATTTTGGATAGATAAATCGTTTTGATTGAAATTGATATTCAATGCACTTTTTACTAAGTGAAGTTTTCGAGGAATATAGAGAATATCAGCATTTGCAATATTTATCTTTCCTGATACCACGGGTTTCGTAAACCTAAAATTGTCTATGTCGGCTTTGCAATATAGGCGCAAATCTGCAGTACCTTGTTTAAATTCAAAATCTTGTGTACCTAATGAATTATTCAGATTTGTAAGCGGAAACTGCGAAGTAACCAATCCAGTTGCGATGGGCCGCGATAAATTGGTCACTGTAAATGTATCTATTTTTAGAGGTGCATTATAATATTTAGCTGTTAAGCGGTGAAACTTAATGGCCGAATTTTCATCGCCAATAATGCCTCCAACAGTATCCTGGTTAGTAAATGATCCATCGAAGTTGGCCGATGTTAATTGCCCTGCAGGAATCGAAATTACATTATCTCTTACGGTAATCCCGACTTTAATTAAAGGATCGCCAAATTTACCTGATCCATCATCCACTATATTTCCTCTGATATCAATTGGTTTCTCAATGCCAAACTTCAACAACTTCGAAGAAATATTGGGCGATAGCAACATCGCCACATCTTTAAATAAAATATCATCAACCGCAATGCTAATGGCAAATGCTGATTTATCTAATTCTATTTTTGCACCGATTTTGAATGGGTGCCCGCCAATTTTTAACACTTCAGGATCGAGAATTACGGCATCCATATCCCTGCTATAGTGTGCTGAAAGCGTTCCTTCTAGCGATTTGTCTTTCAAGAAACTTCCTTTCCGGGTATTGAAGGCAAAACTATTTACCTGTGTTTTGAGCTTAATTTTGCCAGTCCAGCCACTATCAGGGTATTGCATTCTGCCCTGGATTTGGTTGATGTTAAAGTTAAAGAGCTTATGCCTTTTTTGGTTATCAATAATGAGGGAAACCCTATTAAAATCGATTTTTTTAACAGCAAGATCTGGCGATTTTGATTCCTTATCTTCAACTGCTTTTTTCTTCTTGAAAATGCTGGTATTACTATATCCGGTCGAATCGGTATAGAGATAGATGGATGCATCATTAATCGCTATTTGATTGATGTTAACATTCCCTACAATTAAAGAAAGTACATTTAACGAAACATCAATATCCTGAGCTTTTAATAAATTATGCTTGTGCTGAATCCATAAACTATCGCGTAGCAATACGCCATTTAAAGAAACAGAAACACCTGGAAAACTTTTCAGCAATGTCGGCTCCATGCCTGTAGCTGTAATCTGGCCATTCAAGTTTTTATTTAACTGAGCCAATATCGTACTTAAAACTTCCTTTTTATTTCTACTGATGTAAAATGCAGCAGCCAGCCAGGTTATAATTACTAAAATAATTAAACCTGATAAAATACCTAACGAAATTTTGAGCCAGCGTTTCATAAACATGATTGGTTTGAAGCAATATAATGTTTTTTAACGCATAATTGTTTTAGCCTAACTGAAAATAAATAGGCTTAAAAGGTGTAAGTGAAAGGATTAGCTCCCTATTCTTTTGAAAATTAAAAACTATAGCAAATGTGCAAAAACCGTTGAATGCCAACTTTGTTTAAATGGAACTTCCCATTTAGTTTCCAGTTCGGCCAATGTCTGTACCATGTTATTAAACACAATAGTATCTGGCGTGATTTGTTTAATGTTAACCAAAGTTTCAAAGTCTTCTTTACTGTTCACGATTACTTCATCGCCAACTTTGTAGGCCATATTAAAGCGGTTGAATAGATCAACATTGAACTCTTGTTCAATTTCCTTTATTAATCTTACAGAGCTGTCAATAGAGCAACCGGTAACATTCGCTTGTGACTCATCAACGGTTAGGATAATAAAAAAACCATATCTAACCTCAGCTTTAGCAAGCAATTCATTTCCATGCGCTTTCCACTGGTTGGTAAACGAAGCCAGCTTACTTAAAATGTCACTTTGCTCAGTAGGCGTAAATTTGCGGTTGCTTTGGTAAACCCAAACTCTTGATTGTGGAGAAAAACTCATATACAAATTTAGTATTTTAATTAAATTGGTGTGTTTAAAACGTCATCCCCATGAAAAAGTTTACAATCAGCTTGAAAATAGTGCTTGTTTCAGCGCTATGTACGTTATTTTGTGCTTTTTCCGATCCCGAGTCTATTGAACAATACGTGGGATATTTACAAAAATCGCTAACAGATCATTATGATTTTAGTCAGGAAAGTAGCCAGATAAAGCGCTACGAACTCAACATTACTAACAATGGTTTTTGCCGCTACAAGCGATATTTTAACAATGGGAAAACAGAATATTTTGCTTTCAAGTTGGCAAAATTTAAGGATATGGATTATCTGGGCAATGCAACAGCAGGTAAGTTGTTTCTACGCACAAAAGGTGATGACGTAATCGTTCAAACTTATAAGGATAGGGGCGGAGATGTAGATTCGATGGCTACTCAGGTAATTATCCCGCTTAAAAATATTGAGCCGGAAGAGCTGAATCTAATCAGGGAAAATTTCACGAAGATTAGCCCTAAAACTCCCTGAAGGGGTTTTTGAAAGCTAGTGAGATAGGTCTATTGTTGGGAAGAAATAGTAAATCTCCAGCAATCGCCTTGCATAAAACGTTCGCAAGGCGATGTTTGCTTTAGGGGCTTAGAGACCATTTGCCCTTACTGTAATCTCTGCAATATCTAACACTTTAACTTCTTGTTCTTTGTCTTTTAGTTTTACACCATCACTGAGCATGGTCATACAGAATGGGCATCCCGCTGCGATAAACTGTGGGTTGGTTTCCAATGCTTCATCAATGCGTTCTACATTGATATCTTTTTTGCCTTTTTCAGGTTCTTTAAACATTTGTGCACCACCCGCTCCACAACAAAGTCCATTGCTTTTACAACGTTTCATTTCTACCAGTTGGGCATCTAACACTTCTAATGCTTTTCTTGGTGCTTCGTAAATTCCATTTCCACGGCCCAAATAGCAAGGATCATGATACGTTATTTTTTTGCCCTTAAAACTTTCTCCGCCTTCAGCTTTTAGTTTGCCTTCATTTATTAAATCCTGAATTAATTGGGTGTGGTGAATAACTTCGTATGTTCCACCTAAACCTGGATATTCATTTTTAATCGTATTGAAACAGTGCGGGCAACCGGTCACTATTTTTTTAATATTATAAGCGTTAAGCACCTCAATATTCGTCATAGCCTGCATTTGAAAAAGAAATTCGTTTCCTGCTCTCTTTGCCGGATCTCCTGTACAGCCTTCTTCGGTGCCCAATACTGCATATTTGATCCCCACATGATGTAAAATTTTACAAATATCGCGGGTAATTTTTTGTGCTCTTTCATCGTAACTCCCAGCGCAGCCCACCCAAAATAATATTTCTGGTTCTTCGCCCGCGGCCATTAACTCGGCCATTGTAGGTACTTTAAATTCCATTTTCTTAGTAGCTAGTATTTAGTATCAAGTAACAAGACTTGATTTTCAATCACGTTAATTTATTTGGTTTTAGTGCTAGACTGATGACTTCAAATTCACAACTATTTTTCATTTGCCCAATTAAAACGATCTGCCGGAGAATATTTCCATGGCGCCTGGTTGTTCTCGATATTTCCAAGCATGGCATTGATGCTTGCAGGCGCTTGAGATTCTTCCATTACTGCATATCGACGCAATTCGGTTATAATTTGTAGCGGATCGATATTTACCGGGCAGGCCTCTACGCAAGCATTACAGCTGGTGCATGCCCAAATTTCTTCTCTGGTGATATAATCGTCTAGTAAAGCCTTTCCGTCTTGATGTTCAGGGCCATTTTTCTCAATATTTTTTCCGATTTCATCTATTCGGTCACGGGTATCCATCATAATTTTCCGTGGCGATAAAAGCTTACCGGTAATATTTGCAGGGCAAACCGATGTGCAGCGCCCACATTCGGTGCAGGTGTAAGCGTTCATTAAATTTACCCAGGTAAGATCTGTAGCATCTTTTGCCCCAAACTTACCAGCCTCTGTTTCCGCAGGAACAAATGAAGGATCCAGCATGGCTTTTACCTCGTTTGTAACAGATGCCATATTGGTGAATTCCCCTTTCGGTTCTAAATTTGAAAAGTACGTGTTTGGGAAAGCAAATAAAATATGGAAGTGCTTTGAGTATGGCAAATAATTTAAGAAAGCCAGAATACCGATGATGTGAAACCACCAGCAACCGCGTTCGATCATCACTAATGCGCTTTCATTTGAGGGTAACAAATTCATCAAATATTGGCTTACAGGAAAGGAGCCGGCAACTGTATAATGATTGGCACCCAGTATTTGCAATTTTGCATCAGCTGCATTCATCAAGAGAAAAGCACTCATTAGTAAAATTTCTACAATGAGAATATAGTTCGCGTCTGATTTGGGCCAATTGGTCATTTCTACACCTTTGAAACGCCTTAATTTTAAAACATTTCTACGAATAAGAAAAATAACACAGGATACCCAAACCGTTAAGGCCAAGATTTCAAAAGAGCCGATTAAAAAATTGTAGAGACCACCTAAGCCATTAAAGATTCGATGCGTTCCGAAAAGGCCATCAATCATGATTTCTAATACCTCGATGTTGATGATGACGAAACCGATGTAGACAAAAAAGTGAAGGAATGCCGGGATAGGGCGCACCACCATTTTTGATTGGCCGAATGCAACACGAAGCATCGTCATTAACCTTTTTTGAGGCTGATCGCTTCTATCAACAGATTTTCCTAATCGGATATTGCGAATAATTTTGCGAAAATTAAAGGTAAACAGCGCAATTGCTGCAAGTGTTATTACTAGAAATAGGATCTGAGCCACCATGCAATATTATATTGTTTATGCTAAATTATGATATTAATCGAAATAAATTACTATGCATGCATAAAAAAAGTATGAAAATTTTTAGTTTGTATTCATTCTAAGCCATACATTCATGTATTTTTTGGTTACTAAAAATTTAATTAATTGATTATCAGAGTTCAACTAAAATAATGAGAAAAAAGTTTTGCTTTTGGGAAAAGAACGCTACATTTGTGCCTCCAAAACGGGTTATTTCATTGTAAATTATCCTAATGTAGGAGGTGCCATAGCTCAGTCGGTAGAGCAAAGGACTGAAAATCCTTGTGTCCCTGGTTCGAATCCAGGTGGCACCACTTCCAAAAGCCTTTCAGAGATGACAGGCTTTTTTGATAAAAAGATTCTCTGCGATAGGGAAATAAATTAAAATGGGTTGTTGCATTTGAAGAAAAGAATACTACATTTGCATTCCTAAACGAATGGTGCCATAGCTCAGTCGGTAGAGCAAAGGACTGAAAATCCTTGTGTCCCTGGTTCGAATCCAGGTGGCACCACAAAAAAGCCTTTAGATGAAAATCTAAAGGCTTTCGTTTTTTATCAGGTTTCGATGTGATCTAGTGCGCTTCCTTCGGCCAAATCTTTAACTTTTTGTAAGGCTTTAGGCCAGGTTTCCTCAAAATAACCTTTCCACTCGTCTGTTATACCCATGTCTATCTTAAGTTCAGTTTTTCCGTCTTTTTCGCTAAGCGAATAATTTTCTAAAGGTTCTCCCCAGTCTTTAAGTTCCTCTTTACCATCTTTCACTTCGCCTAAATGTTTAATAGACATAAATTTGTTCGGGATATTATTTTCAATAACAGCAAGCATTCCGTTTCCTGTTCCATCACCAAATATTGCTTTGCTTCCTTTTTGCCAATCGGTTTCTACTGACGAATTTTCTGCAAAGGCTACAGTCCATTTTGGATAGGTTTCTTTACCAAAAAGTACATCCCATACCTTTTCTGCACTGGCATTAATTTCCGTTTTGAATTCAATCTTTTCCATATTATTTGAATTTTGATTAGGCGTTTTCCATTAAGGTTACCCAGGCATTCACAGCTTTTTTCAAGCCATCAGCATGCGTTTTTACGTCTTCCATGTTGTAAAATTTAGCATAAGCTTTGCCTTTGGTCTGTTCTTCCAAAAAACCAAAATCACCATTAAAAAGTGATGCTTTGTGAAATATTACAATCACATAGTTCTTGATTTTTGGATTTATCGTTGCCATATCGCCTTTGAAGCTAAAATTCGGTCCGCCCCATTTTATACTGCTTTCAATTTTAGGGTTGGCATTTTGTATAATCGTAATCACTTCAAACATTTCTTTTTTTAAAGGATGATCAAGCGTATCAATTAATTGCTGTATTTTATCATTCATCATTAAAAGGGCTATATTCAAATATGAGAACATCAAAATTTAAAGTTGCAGTGTAATAGCGACATTTTTCGGGTGTGATTTAAGAATTTCCTGAATCAACCATTTCATAAAAAGAAATAAAACTGTTCCCAGATGAAAAAATAACATAAAAAAACTCCCTTCATTATTTGAAGGGAGTTTTTATTTAAAGCAATATTTTGCTGCTAATATCTTTATTGATGGTGATGTAACCTGGATATTTGACTGGCGTATTTCCAAGCATAAAAGTCGGTTTGATTTTTATCGTTAACAATCCCAACTTCTCGTCTTTTGACGAAGATCCTTTTTGAGCAGCCTTCACAATATCATTGAAAACGTTTCCATTTGAAACTAAACCATAAATGTTGCTGATCAATTGAACAGGTACAGTAACGGTTTGTCCTTGCGCAATGCTCACATTCTGGTTCACAATTCCTTCTGCCAAATCAGTGTTGTTAACTAAAATTTTGTATTCAAACTGATTAATTGCAGCCAGATTCGCTGATGGATTTGTAATCTCCAGGTTTAGATTTGCTTTTAACGGAATATCTTTTCTTAATAAGCCCAAAGCCACCCCAGGCAGGCTGGATAAACTAAAACTTTGCTGATCAATTAATTTTTTAACATCGGTACCGGCAATGGTAATCTGTTGAACATTTGTTATTTTATAAGTACAGTCTTCCAGCGCCTTTATTTGTTGCGCCTGCCTGTTTATGCCGCAACTAAATAGAGTAATAGTTACCAGGCAAAGCAATAGTGTGTTTTTCATGTTAATCATAACGCCAATTTAGGCAAACTATTTCAGGAACAACATTTCTTTAACTAAAATTAGCATTACGGACTTACCGTTTCAATGTCATCACGTTTATCATCCGGGTTGATATCATCTTGTTTTTCAGTTGCCTCATCTGTAGCCTCTTCGTTTTCGCTAATTTCTTCCTTGGTGGATTGTTCGCTTTGATCAGCGGTTTCTGCGCTGTTTTCACCTTCAGTTACTGGTAATCCTTCACTTTCTGGTGCTTTACTTTCCGATCCAGTTTGCGCTGCTTCAGCACTTTTTTCAGCTGTATCTTCGTTATCTTCAGGCTGTTCTTGCGCCTCATTGGTATTTTCATCTACAGGCTTTGATGGATCCACTTCCTCTTTATGGGCCGAAGGAACAACTGTTTCAATATCCAATTGAACATCATCTGTCGGTTTCGGTTGTGTATTTGTATTTTCTTCTGTTGTTTTATCTTTTTCGTTTTCCATGATAGTATATTTTCTTTATTAAATGAATTCGAGCACAATTTTGTTTCAAATTTCTTCAATGCTTTAGGCTGCTATTTCTACCTTTGAGGAAAAAGCTATGGCTATTACATACCGAAAAATAGAGGAGCGGGACGACGAATCGCTTGCAAATTTAATTAGAAAAATATTTAGAGAGTTTAAAATTGATAAGCCGGGTACGGTTTATACTGATCCAACGACTGACCATTTATCAGCAGTTTTTACTGCAGCGCAATCTGTTTACTGGGTTGCTGAAGAAGATGGACAATTGCTGGGTGGCTGTGGCATTTATCCAACCGCTGGTTTGCCAGATGGTTGTGTAGAGCTGGTGAAACTTTATGCATCAGCTGAAGCAAGGGGTAAAGGCGTAGGGAAGGCATTGATGCAGAAAAGTATAGAATCTGCTCAACATTTTGGCTACAATGAAATTTACCTGGAGTCGTTTCCGGAATTAACAGCCGCCATTTCGATGTACGAAAAAACTGGCTTCAAGTATTTATCAGCACCTCTAGGCAATTCTGGCCACTTTGCTTGCAATGTTTGGATGCTACTTGTACTTTGACAAAAGTATTGTCGAAATAGCCAGTTGGGATAATTTTCCAGCCTGTTGGCATAACAAAGTTTATAGCCGATGAGGGTTAAACTACTTTTATTTATGAAAAGGACAAGAATCGTAATCATACACATTGTTTGCTGGCTAGTGGTATTGGCCTATCTGTATGGTGGGGCGCTGATAAAAGGGATAACCCTACAACAATCGGCATTTGATATTTCGATGAATTTTATTCAAATAGTCGAATTCTACATTTGTTATTTATGGGTGTATCCAAATTTTCTAAAAAGAGATAAAATCCCTCCGCTTATCGGATCGATGCTTTTTACCATTGCTGTTTTTATTGCTTCGCGATACCTCATTGAGCAGGTTTTGTACAAGCATTGGTTTGATATGCAAAACTATACGGACGATACACCAACATCGAAATATATTGCCGATAATATTTATTACAGTCTGGCATTTTTGGTTATGCCAGCAGCCGTTTACAGCGTGGAACAAAACTTTAAAACCGAAGTTACCAATCGGAAGCTTAAAGCAGAAGTAGTTAAATCAGAATTGGCTTTTTTAAAATCGCAGATTAACCCACATTTTCTTTATAATACTCTAAATTACGTTTATTCACTTGCCATTCCAGTTTCTGATCAACTTGCAAATGCGGTTTTGCGTCTTTCAGATTTGATGCGTTATACTTTAAATGAAAGTGTTGATGGCAAGGTGACGCTAAATAAAGAGGTTGAATATTTGGAAAGTTACATCGAGCTTTTTAGAATGCGTTTTGAGCCTAAATTCTATGTAAGTTTTATCACCGAAGGCATAGCAGAACAAAAATTAGCCGCATTAATGTTAATTCCTTTTGTAGAAAATGCATTTAAGCATGGCGTTTTGAATGATGAGCAGTATCCAGTCCGTATTAAACTAAAAGTACAGGCTAAACGATTGAGTTTTGAAGTGAGCAATAAAATAAACCGGGGGCAGAAAGATCATTCGAGCGGTGTTGGAATGGTTAATATTCAGAGGCGATTGGATTTAATTTATCCTGATCAGCATGAATTGCTCGTATCGAACAACGGGAATACTTACAAAACTACTTTGATACTGAATATTTAAATGCATCAACTCACACCCTATATTTATTTACTCGTAACTAAATTTACTTTATGATCCGCTGTTTAGCCGTTGATGACGAATCTTACGCATCAGATATTATTGCAACCTTCATTTCTAAGACACCATTTTTAGAATTGGTAGGAACCACAACTAATCCGTTTGAGGCACTAAGTTTAGTTCAGGAAGGCAAGGTTGATCTTGTTTTCCTTGATATTCAAATGCCAGAACTAACAGGTATACAGTTTTTAAAAATTTGTGGTGGAAAATGTAAGGTAATTTTAACTACTGCCTATCCTGAGTATGCATTAGATGGTTTTGATTTAGATGTTGTGGATTATCTGCTGAAACCAATATCTTACGAACGTTTTTATAAAGCGGCGATAAAAGCGCAACAAATCATTTCGCCTTCGCAGTATGAAGTCATCAATAACCCATCGCAAACAAACGGAAACGATTTTGTTTTTATTAAGGGCGACACGAAAAATAAATTTATCAAAGTAAACTACGATGATATTTTATATATAGAAGGCTTGAAGAATTATGTTTCGGTTTATACCGCTACACAAAGAATCATTACCTATCAGGCCCTCAGGGAATTGGAGGTTGATTTGCCAAAGCCGCCGTTTTATCGGGTACATAAATCGTACATCATTTCTTTGGAGAAAATTAAAATGATTGATGGAAATACAATTTACATCAATGATCAATCGATTCCGATTGGTGATACTTACAAAGAAGAATTTTTTAAAATTATAAAGGATCGAAAGTAAATTCGGGCCTTGGATAAATAATTGACTGCGAATTTTCTAAACATAAATAGCTAGCTAATGTGCGTTGATGATGTGGGCAATTAACCAGCTAGCTTGATAACAGGTCGTTTAAGAATCGAACAATATTTGTTAAGTTTGCCAATACTAAACCGAACAAAAAATGCAAGAAACCAATTCGCTAAATCAAGTTGCTGAATTTCACACTACTTTTAAACATCCAATCTTAGAATCACCTGTTATTCCTGCTAAACAAAGGGCAAACCTGCGTGTTGCACTTCTGGCCGAAGAATTAAAAGAATTGCAGGAAGCAATTGAGAATGATGATTTGGTAGAGGTTGCCGATGCTTTATGCGATTTGCAATATGTTTTGGCTGGAGCCATTCATGAGTTTGGTTTAGGTGGAAAGTTTAAAACGCTGTTTGATGAAGTGCATCGATCCAATATGAGCAAAGCTTGTAAAACTGTTGAAGAAGCAGAACTGACTATCAAACATTACTTCGATAAAGATCAAACAGAATCCTATTATAAAGAGGTTGATGGTTTGTTTTTAGTTTTTAGAAAAGCAGATGATAAAACTTTAAAGTCTATCAATTACTCTCCAGCTGATTTAAAATCACACCTGGTATAACATCTGAATATTGAAGATACTAAAACAGATAGTTGCATGTATTAAGACATCGGTTGTTGAACCAGGAAAAACTCGAGATGCACTGATTCGTAAATTTGTGCTTTATTCTCCAAAAATGCCGCTCAGATTACATCAGGAGCAGCTTATTGCCGAAGCGAAAAAGTTTAACTTATCTGTTTACGACGAATACTTTACGGCAAGCGACGTTGCAATTAACTGTTTTAGTTGGGGCGATGGCAAAACCAAAATATTGCTTACTCACGGTTGGGCTTCTAAAGCACTCGATTTTTACGAGCTGATTATGGAGCTCCGCAAATTAGAAGATGTAGAGATAATTGCTTTCGATGCACCAGGAAACGGAAGTTCAGTTTCAGAACTTTCTAATCTCATACTTTATAAAAATTCGGTTAAGGCGATTATAGAAAAATATGAAGTTGTCGATTTCGTGATTGGCCACTCGCTGGGTGCTATGGCCAACATTTTGGCGCTGCAAGATTTAGCCATTCAACCAAAAATGTTAATGAGCATTGCTCCCTTAATCAAACTGAAAGAAAATTTTGTGCAAAGCCTGGAATCTATCGGTGTGAATAACGCAGATCAGGATATTTTCTTTAGCAATTTTGAGCTTGAAGTGAAAATCCCTGCCGACCATTTCAATCTGCTAAATCTGTATCATTTAGCTCCGTCGATTGAGCATTTAGTAAGTTTCGATCCTGAAGATCACATCTCACCTTACCCTTATCTGCAGGATTTTTTAACTCAGAACAAAGCGATCACAGCAATTAAATTTGAGGACATCGGTCATTTCAAAATTATTAAATCGCCGGAGGTAATTTCATTAATTGTTGAAGAAATTACGACGAGAATAAATTAAAGGTTGGTTCGGAGGTTACCCATGCCGCCATCAATATTAATAATCTGACCAGTTATCCAGTTGCTTTCATCGTTTAATAGGAATGAAATTGCGGCAGCGATGTCTTCTGGTTGCCCAAATTTTCCAAGTGGATGTCTTTTTGCCGATGCTATTTTTTTGTCATCAGTGTTTAATAAGCCAGCTGATAAACGCGTATCGGTAAGTGATGGGGCTACTGCATTTACCCGAATGTTTACAGCCGAAAATTCTGCTGCTAAAGATTTTGTTAAACCTTCAATACCTGCTTTCGCACTCGAAATACTGCTGTGAAATCCCATCCCGGTTGTTGCTGCAACCGAACTGATCAAAACAATTGAAGCAGAATTGGCTGCTTTCAGATTTTTGAATGCTTGCTGAATTATTTTAGCGGCTCCAATCACGTTTAAGCGGTAGTCATTCAAAAAATCATCTTCCGAAACCCTACCAAAAGGTTTTAAAGTAATGCTTCCTACAGAATACACCAAGCCATGCAATGTTTCAGGTAAAAAATCAGCTAATGCATTTACGTCTTGCAAAACGTCTAGTTCCTGGTGTTTAACGCCAGTTGGCCATTCCTCGCTTATTGTTCTTGATGCGGTATAAACTGTCGCCCCCTTTTCCGTCAGGCTTTTTACCGACGCCAAGCCAATTCCCGAGCTTCCCCCAACCACTAAGATGTTCTTATTATTGAAATTCATTATAGCTATACTTCAAAAAGGCCGTTTTAGTTTTTGTAGTTCGAATATTATAGGATAATGGAGGGGTTATGCGCTAAAAATCTTCACAGATGTTGATAAAGTAAATTACGTAAACAAGGCGACGAAATTTCCAAGAATCGAACTTTTGAGTTGGGAACAGGGAAATATCACTTCGAATACGTAGTAACAAATAAGGTGCTGCAGATCCCATTGCAAATCAGCAGTATTAAACGTCGTAAGTCGACCCGAATAACGATGGATTGTCGCCCTTCGGTTTAATCGGTCAGGTTAGAATTTCGAGCGATTAACATGACAGTGCATAACAGTAGAGGTGTCCTTATTTTCTATTTTAGACCAACCAAATATTTAAAATTAGAGCATGCAGGCATTTTTAGGCGTTATTTTTCACTTCATCGGCGGTTTCGCGTCCGGGAGTTTTTACATACCATATAAAAAGGTAAAAGGTTGGGCCTGGGAAAGCTACTGGATAGTTGGCGGCATTTTTTCCTGGCTAATTGTTCCACCTTTAGCGGCTTATTTAACCATTCCGAATTTTACTGATATTATCGCTACTGCAGAAGGAAAAACTTTAGCATTGGCTTATTTCTTTGGCGTTCTTTGGGGCATTGGAGGTTTAACTTATGGCCTGGGTGTTCGTTACCTTGGCGTTTCATTAGGCAGCAGTATTATTCTCGGCCTTTGCATGGTGCTCGGTTCAATTTTGCCTTCTATTTATTTCGATGTTTTTCCACAGGAAGGCAAAGACACTTTCACTATGTTTTTGCAAACCGATTGGGGCCGAATGGTATTGCTCGGGCTGATTGTTTGTGTACTTGGAATCGTGATTTGCGGTAAAGCCGGAATGATGAAAGAAAAAGAAATTAACACGGGTGTTACCGATCCACATGGTTTGGAAGTAAAAACCGAGTTTAAATTCGGTTTAGGTTTATTCGTTGGTATCGTTTCAGGTGTTTTAAGTGCTTGTTTCAATTTCGGTATTGAAGCCGGCAAGCCAATGGCTGATGCAGCAAATTCTATCTGGAAAGCAGCAAACCCATCAGAAACAGGTAATTTTCTTTTCTCCAACAATGTAACTTACGTCATTGTACTTTGGGGTGGTTTAACTACCAACTTCATTTGGTGTATGATTTTGAACGCCAGAAATAAAACATTCGGCGATTATACCAATGCAAAAACACCACTCTTAAAAAACTATATATTTTCAGCGCTTGCAGGTACCACCTGGTTTCTACAATTCTTTTTTTATGGAATGGGAGAGAGCAAAATGGGCAATGGCGCAAGTTCATGGATATTACACATGGCCTTCATCATCTTAATAGCCAACGTTTGGGGCTTGGTGTTAAAAGAATGGAAAGCCGTATCTAGAAAAACATTCATTACGGTGTTGGCTGGGATCATCACCATCATTGTTTCCGTACTAATTGTAGGTTACGGTAATTCACTTAAAGGATAAATCACAAAAAATAAAAAATACGATAATGTCGATCGAAACGAAAAATTATAAACACGTAAGCTATTTGTGGAATGAAGAGGAAGCCGCAAAGCTAGCTGGCGATGAAGTAGCTTTACTAATTTACCGTTCAAACTTATTAGGTGCCGATTTGCGCTTAACCAACTATGGTGGTGGAAATACATCATGTAAATTGATGGAAAAAGATCCTTTAACTGGTTCGGAAACCGAAGTAATGTGGGTTAAGGGTTCTGGTGGCGATTTGGGCACTTTGAAAAAAAGTGGATTAGCAGCGCTTTATGTTGACCGCTTGCGCAGTTTGAAAAATATTTACCGCGGTGTGGAGCATGAAGATGAAATGGTTGAATTGTTTAATCATTGCATTTTCGATTTGAGCTCAAAAGCACCCTCAATTGATACTCCGTTGCATGGTTTTTTGCCTTTTGCGCACATCGATCACTTGCATCCGGATGCAGCGATCGCGATAGCGGCAGCAAAAGATGGTAAGAAAATTACCGAAGAGCTTTTCGGCGGTACGATTGGATGGGTAGAGTGGAAAAAACCTGGTTTCGAACTGGGATTAACACTGAAAAAATGTTTAGATGAAAACCCAGGTATCCGCGGAATTATGTTGGGTTCTCATGGTTTATTTACCTGGGGAGATACTGCTTACCAAAGTTACCTGAACACTCTTGATGTAATCGAAATTTGTTCAGAATACCTGGCGCAAAATTATGGCAAAAAAGGTCCGGTATTTGGCGGACAAAAAATAGAAAGTGCTGATGCAGAAAGCCGTAAAAAACAGGCTGCTAGTTTAGCTCCGATTTTACGTGGATTGTGTTCGTCAAAACAACACATGATTGGTCATTTCACTGATGACGTTCGTGTGTTAGAGTTCACCAATTCTAATGATCTTTCTCGTTTGGCACCAATGGGAACAAGTTGTCCAGACCATTTTTTAAGAACGAAAATCAGTCCGCTGGTTTTAGATTTAAAAACCGATGCAGATTTATCAGATACCAAAGCAGTAAAAGAATTGCTTTTGCCAGCTTTTGAATCATATCGGGCAATGTATACTGATTATTATGAAACTTGTAAACATGATAACAGCCCTGCAATTAGAGACACTAACCCGGTGGTAATCTTATATCCTGGAATCGGAATGTTTACTTTCTCGAAGGATAAACAAACAGCAAGGGTGGCTGCCGAATTTTACATCAATGCCATTAATGTAATGAAAGGCGCTGAAGCCATTTCAGAATATACTTCATTGCCACATCAGGAAGCTTTTAACATCGAATATTGGTTATTAGAAGAAGCGAAATTGCAACGCATGCCGAAACCAAAGCCCTTAACTGGAAAAATCGCTTTGATTACCGGTAGCGCTGGTGGTATTGGAAAAGCAATTGCAAAAAAATTCGTTGCTGAAGGTGGCGTTGTTATCTTGAATGACATGAATGCCGAGCGTTTGGCAGAAGCCGGTGCTGATTTCGAAAAACAATTTGGAAAAGATTCATACAGTACTGCGGTTCTAAACGTAACCAGCCAGGAAGATATTGATGGCGCATTTGCTGCTGCAGCTCTGGCTTTCGGAGGTGTCGATATTGTAGTGAACAATGCAGGTTTATCCATTTCTAAAACAATCGGCGATCACACTGAAAAAGATTGGGATCTATTGTACGATGTTTTAGTTAAAGGGCAGTTCTTTATTACTCAAGCGGCTACCAAAACGATGCAAAAGCAGGATATAGGTGGTGACATCATCAATATTGTAAGCAAAAACTCATTGGTAAGCGGGCCAAACAATGCAGGTTACGGAAGTGCGAAAGCGGCGCAATTGCATTTAAGCAGATTAAATGCTGCTGAATTGGGTGCTGATAACATTCGTGTGAATGTGGTTAATCCTGATGCTGTAATTAGTGATAGTAATATCTGGGCTGGTGGATGGGCTGAAGGTAGAGCAAAAGCCTACGGAATTACTGTTGCCGAACTGCCTGCATACTACGCAAAACGTACCTTGCTTAACCAGATTATCTTACCTGATGATATTGCAAATGCTTGTTTCGCCTTTGTGGGAGGCTTGTTAAGCAAATCTACCGGCAACATGTTAAATGTTGATGGTGGTGTGGCAATGGCCTTTGCCAGATAAAAAAGACGCCGTCATTGCGAGGTACGAAGCGATCTCATTCTGGCTAAAATTTTAGTAAATATAAATTGCTTACCCTCGGTCTGTGTCCCCACAGACCGAAAAAAGTAAGTTAAGTAAACGATCTTTGGAAACACGGATCAAGAATAATATTTAAATTAGTTTTAGTAAGTTGTTCTCTCGGTCTGTGGTTCGCCACAGACTGGAAATGACTTTAAAATTCTCAATCTAAATTGAGGATCAAATCAAAGCGATTTATCGCTTAATTATTAACCTAACAAAACCAAATATTCTCATGAATATCGAGCAGAACCAAATAGAAAAACATAATGATTCCCTTAGCAGTTCACATCAGCGCAAACTCAACTTTCTAAAAGAAGATTGGTCGCATGTTGATTTAGAAAGTGTAATCCAGAAACTGGTTGATTTTCAGATTGCGATTCCATCATGGGCTTTAGGTACAGGTGGTACCCGTTTCGGTCGTTTTGCCATTACAGGCGGCGAGCCTCGCACAATCGAAGAAAAAATTGAAGATGTTGGTTTGCTTCATGCATTAAATGGGGCTAGCGGTGCTATTTCCCTTCACATCCCTTGGGATATACCACAAAATGCTGAAAGTTTAAAAAGTCTTGCAGCTGGCTACGGACTGAAGTTCGACGCCATGAATTCAAATACTTTTCAAGATCAGGCTGGTTCGGCACATAGCTATAAATTCGGTTCCTTACAAAATGTGAATAAAGCCATTCGCAAGCAAGCTATTGAACATAACATCGAAGTAATTAAGCATGGTGTGGCATTAGGTTCTGATGCACTAACAGTTTGGCTGGCCGATGGATCTTGTTTCCCTGGTCAGTTAAATTTCCGTAGGGCATTCGAAAATACATTAGAAAGTTTAGAAGAAATTTATTCGGCTTTGCCGGCAGATTGGAAACTTTTTGTAGAATATAAAGCATTCGAACCAAATTTCTATTCTACAACAGTTGGAGATTGGGGTCAGTCGCTGCTTTACGCAAGTAAATTAGGTAAGCAAGCTTATACCCTGGTAGATTTGGGTCACCATTTACCAAATGCAAATATCGAACAAATTGTTGCCTTGCTTTTGATGGAAGGAAAGTTAGGTGGTTTCCACTTCAACGATTCGAAATATGGTGATGATGATTTAACTGCCGGAAGTATCAAACCTTATCAGTTGTTCCTCATTTTTAATGAGCTGGTTGAGGGTATGGATGCAAAAGGAATGAACCATGCAAAAGATTTAGGATGGATGATAGATGCCTCTCACAATGTGAAAGACCCTTTGGAAGATTTACTACAATCGGTAGAAGCCATTATGATTGCTTATGCTCAAGCCTTATTGGTAGATCGTAAAGCTTTAAATGCCGCCCAGGATAATAACGACGTGGCAAAGGCACAGGAAATTTTACAAAATACTTTCCGTAGCGATTTAAGAGCTTTAGTGGCTGAAGCAAGGTTAAGAGCTGGAGCAGCTTTGGCTCCGATAAGCCTATACCGCGATTTGAGTGTAAGATCAAATTTAGTTAACCATAGAGGAAATACTGTAGCAACAGGTTTATAAAAAAGGGAGCTAAAGAGATGCCAAAACCGGTTATTGCAATATTTGACGTTGGGAAAACGAACAAAAAACTTTTTCTTATTGATGAAAATTATCAGATTGTTTACGAACGTTCAGCCCGTTTCGTAGAAACTGTTGATGAAGATGGTGAGCCATGTGAAAATCTGGAGAGCCTCAAATCATCGGTTTACGATTCTTTGCATCAGGTTTTGCAAATGAAAGAGTTTGACGTTAAAGCTGTCAATTTCTCTACCTATGGCGCCAGTTTTGTGTATCTTGATGAAAATGGATCACCCTTAACACCGCTTTATAATTATCTGAAGGAATATCCAGAAGACTTAAAAAAGGAATTTTATGCAAAATACGGCGGCGAGGAAAAGATCTCTTTAGAAACTGCCTCGCCGATATTAGGTAGTTTAAATTCTGGAATGCAGCTCTACAGACTTAAAAAAGAGCGGCCGGCTTTATTCGACAAAGTGAAGTATGCGTTGCATTTGCCACAATACTTGAGCTTCTTGATTACCGGTAAAGCCGTTAGCGATATCACCAGCATTGGCTGCCATACACAACTTTGGGATTTTAACCAAAATCAGTATCATCAATGGGTTACTTCAGAAAAAATTGAGGAGAAATTTGGTGAATTTACGCCTGCCGATTCAAGCATAGCAACCACGTTTAATGGTACAACGTTTCAGGTTGGCGTTGGTTTGCATGATAGTTCCGCCGCCCTAATTCCTTATCTGGCGAACTTTAACACGCCATTTATTCTAATCTCAACGGGTACCTGGTGCATCAGTTTAAATCCTTTTAATCAAGAGCCGCTTACTAAGGAAGAATTGAAACAAGATTGCCTTTGTTACATGCATTACAAAGGTAAACCGATTAAAGCTTCCCGAATTTTTGCAGGTTACGAACACGAAGTACAGTTAAAACGTATTGCTGAGCACTTCGATAGAGCCGCTTATTTATTTAAGCACCTGAAGTTTAATCCTTCCATGATTTTAAAGCTGGCCAATAAAGTACCGGAAAACTTAACTGCACAAACAGAATTTTCAGTCAATTCCGCTTTCCCGGATCGTGATTTGAATCTTTTTCAAACGGCTGAAGAAGCCTACCATCAGCTTATTTTTGATCTGGTAAAGCAACAGATTTATTCTTTAAATCTGGTTCTAAATGCGGGTGTAAAAAGAGTTTTTGTTGATGGCGGATTTGGTAAAAATGCCATTTACATGCACTTGCTGGCCACCTCTATTCCTGATATTGAGATTTATGCATCTTCAGTTTCGCAAGCCACATCCATTGGAACTGCACTGGCAATAAATGATGCCTGGAATGAAAATCCGGCACCAACTGATATGATTCAGCTCAAATATTACTCTGCAATTCAACGGACGATATAGCGTCATCTCGGATGCGAAATCATTGGGGATGCAAATGGGTACCTGGAGCTTTTTAACACAGTAACCTGAGTGGCTTAATTGTGTTAAGGTTACAAAAATGAGCGGAATGAAATAATCTCTAATGTATCCGAGCTCAAACCACATTAATTTGCTATATTCGGGCTTAGAGCCAGCATATATTGAAAACAGACGACCTAATTTCCTTAATTCAGATTGATGAATATTCTTCAACGCCGAAGTATAAGCAACTTACTAATGCGATACTAAGTGGCATCGAATCTGGCAAACTAAAAAAAGGAAGTTTGTTGCCATCAATTAATGAGCTAAGCTTCAGTCTGGAGATGTCGAGAGATACGGCAGAAAAAGGTTATCGTAACTTGCGTAAACTGGGCGTAGTCGATTCTGTTCCTGGTAAAGGATATTTTATTACCAACATAGATTTTTCCAGAAAACTCAAAGTTTGTTTGCTATTCAATAAACTGAGTACTCACAAAAAGATCATCTATGACTCGTTTACGAAAGCAATTGGAGAAAAAGCAGCTATAGATTTCTATATCTACAACAACGACTTTGCATTCTTCAAAAAAATGATCACCTCTAAAATTGATGACTATACCCATTTTGTCATCATTCCGCATTTTTTAGAAGGGGGTGAAAATGCCCATGAAATTATCAATACCATCCCGAAAGAGAAATTAATTATTCTGGATAAGTTGTTGCCAGGTATTACTGGTGATTTCGCAGCTGCTTATGAAAACTTCGCTCAAGACATTTATGCTGCCTTAGAACAGGCCTTGCCACGATTATCTCAATACAGTACAATCAAAATCATTTTCCCAAAAAACAGTTATTTTCCACAGGAAATTTTAACGGGTTTTTATCGGTTTTGCCAGCAATATGCTTTTGACCATAAAGTGATTCACAATATTAAGGAAGAAGAAATAAAGCCAGGCGAAGTTTATATCAACCTGATGGAGGATGATTTGGTAACGCTAATAGAAAGATTAATTGTCCTTAAGCTTAAAATCGGACAAGATGTTGGTGTAATTTCTTACAACGAAACCCCTCTCAAACGTTTCATTCTGGATGGAATAACCACTATATCTACAGATTTCCATGAGCTTGGCACACAGGCAGCAGAATTTGTATTAAATGGAAAAACCGAAAAACTCGAAGTTCCATTCTACTTAAATCTTCGTAATTCACTTTAATTTTTTGGTTGATTATTTGCTTAAACACGAAGAAATTTATGCTAAAAGTATATTTATTAAGGCACGGAGAAACAGCTTATAATGCAGATGGAAACCGTTATTGCGGTAGAACAGATATCGAGTTGACTACAAAAGGACTCAGGCAGGCCAAATTTGTTTGCGATCAGCTGAGCGATATGAAAATTGATGCAGTTTATTCTTCTCCACTGCTCCGTACAAAAAAAACTGCCGAAATTGCATCTGGAAAAAGAGAGGTATTTATAGATAATCGATTAATTGAAGTTGATTTTGGCAATTGGGAAGGCAAAACAAAAGCAGAATTCATTGCCGAGAATGCCTCGTTGTGGACCAATTGGATGGACGCTCCCGAAACCAATAAAGCCGGAGGAACCGGAGAATCGGCTACAGAAATTGTAGATCGGGTAACCAGCTTTTTTGATGAAATGATGTTGAAACATCGTAACCAAACCATCATGGTTGTTGGGCATAATGGCATCAACCGTCTTTTTATGGCCAGCAAACTCGGAATGCCTTTAAAAAATTATCGCCAGTTGGCGCAGCAAAATTCATCGATAACGGAAATTGAATTTGATGAGGATGGCGTCATGACGCTCAGACTTTTGAACGGCAAAATATAATTCGAAATGAAAACTACCTTAAAGGCTTTCATGCTTGCCAAGCTTGTTTTTGCCAGCTCTGTTTGTGTGTTTGCACAGACCAATATCAACACGCTAAAAATTAAAAACGTAAACGAACTGCGTGAATTTTTTAAATACACAGGAAAAACTATACCCATTATTAGCGGCCACAGGGGCGGTACGGTTAAAGGTTTTCCAGAGAACTGCATTGCCACTTTTGAAAATACGCTGAAATTTACACAAGCTTTTTTTGAGATTGATCCGCGGCTAACCCGAGATAGCGTTTTGGTTTTAATGCATGATGCTACGCTTGACCGAACCACAAACGGTACTGGTAAGGTAGCGGACTATACTTTTGCCGAGCTTCAAAAATTTAGATTGAAAGATCCGGAAGGGCATGTTACCGAGTACAAAATCCCGACCCTGAAAGAGGTAATTGATTGGAGCGCTGGAAAGACCGTTGTCAATTTAGATCGTAAAGATGTGCCTCTGGATATGCAAGAACGGATTTTAGAGGAAAATCCCAATAAAGTAATCATGATTACTGTTCATGATGCCCAACATGCTAAGTTTTACTACGATCAAAATCCTGACCGGATGTTTTCTGCTTTTGTGAAAACTAAGAAAGCTTTATTGGAATATGAGGCTGCAGGTATTCCCTGGGAAAGCATGATTGCTTACATCGGGCCAACTAACAAACCTGAAAATAAAGAACTTTTTGATATGCTCCATGCCCGCGGCGTGATGTGTATGATATCTGCAGCACCCACTTACGATAAGTTGGCGACAAAAGAAGAACGGGCTAGAAATTATAGAGAAACCTTTGAACAGGGAGCAGATATTTTAGAATCTGATTTGCCAATTGAAGTAGCCGAAGCCATTACAAAGATCCAGCCAAAAAAGAATCCGAAAGCCAGGTTTATGGGCAAAGTGAGCCTTAAAAAATAAGTATCAATCCAGGGCTCAAGCATTAGCAAAACCCGAATGCGTAGATCTAAGCCCTAATTAATTAATCAGCAATGATAACTTTGACGCCCTTTTCTTCAATTTGATTCATGATAAACTCAGAAACACCGCTATCGGTGACGATATAATGAACCTGTTCAAAGCCACAAACCTTACCGAGGCCACGCTTATCAAATTTGCTGCTATCGGCCATAATTACAACAATTTGGGCAGTATCTATCATTTTTTGGTTAAGTGTGGCTTCTGCTAAATTGGTTATCGAGAAACCAAAATCCAGATCGATACCATCTACCCCTAAAAATAGTACACCACAAGATATTTCACTTAGTACCCGTTCTGCATATGAGCCAGCTACTGATGAGGAGTTGGAGCGAATTAAACCGCCCAGCTGCAAAACTTCAACATTAGGGCGAGTGCTCAGCTCCAAACCCACTTTTAGCGCAGGCGTGATGACCGTTAAATGCTGGTTTGGATATAGACATCTGGCCAATTCAAAAACCGTTGTTCCAGAACCAATGCTGATAGAATCACTTTTTTGAATTAAAGAAAGGGCTGCTTTTGCAATCTTTTGTTTCTCATCAGCGTTGATGAATGCTTTTTCATTAATCGTCCGTTCGTTTGCATAGGGATTGTTAATCGATCCACCTCCACGAGTTCTGAAAAGTAAATTTTTATCTTCTAAAAGTTTTAAATCTTTTCTAATGGTAACTCCAGAAACCTCCATCAAATCGGTAAGCTGGATAATGTTTACTTTTCCGTCTTCCTTTAATTTTTTTAAGATGAATTCGTGCCTGTCGGTAATGTTTTTCATGGACAATATTCGGTTTGGAGCTTAACTTATTTAACGTGAACAAACATAATTTAAAATTAGAGGATTCAAAATTATATTTAGTTAAATTACCTTTCAATGTGTTTATATTAACTTAACTTTCGAACAGGCTGTTGGTAAAAATTTCCCGGTCTATTGCGTCATTATCGCGGGGTAAATGTATTTTTATCCATTATTTCCAATTTAAATGAGTGAAGAGAATAGCAGCGATCAAACGATAGAATTAAATCCTTACGACTATATATTTGTGGATTTTAATCTCCAAAATTTGAGTGCCATCGTGATTTTAAAGCATTTAAATCAACAGATACATACCGATGTAAAAGGGTTTTACGGTTTAGTTGCAGAACAAATTGAAATTGATTTTGCCGCTTTCAGTAGCTACGACTCTTCGGCAGTTTTCCCCATTGTTCAGGTTCAGCAGAATGAAAAAAATGTAAAACTTTCTTGCCGTTGCGAAACACCAAAAACTAAGTTATGTGAACACCAGGCGCAGGTTTTATACAACATTTTGTATCGACAAGAATTATTGATTTTTTTCGATAAAAACCTCAGAAAACAGCAGCTGCTCAAAATTGCAGTAAATTATGGGTTAGAATATGAGAAAGATTTGGAGTCGATTTTTAATTTGACTTTACAAGATGGTGAAATAAAAATCAAACCAAAAATTGAAGCACTGCAACCTTTCAATCGCGAAGCGAAAGAACAACTCGAGCAAATGTTGTTGCCAAAGGAGACAAGTAAAAAGCCGAACGTTGATGCTGGTAATCTAATCTTAGTTTTGGGGCAACACCGCTACTACAACAACCTAACTATAGAGCTTTTTGAGGCGCAGATTACCAAAAATGGAAAGGTAAAAAATCCATTAAAAAGTATAAACCCCAATACACATATTTTTAAGGCTGAAGAAGGCGACGTATTAAAATTTTACAGTGGAGTTGCTGCTTTTCAACAAAATTATAACAACGAACAAAGTGAAGAAGAGATTAGCGCTTTAAAGGCCGTTGTTAAAAACCCTTTAAATTTACCATTCTATATTCAAAGCAATAAGCAATCTTCAGCCATTCAGGCATCAACCATAGCTGCCGTAACCGTTAAAGCGCTGGAAGTTGATTTGCGCTTAACTGTTAATCAAAAAGGCGATTTCTTTGAAATTACCGGGCGTTTAAGCATTGAAGGAAAATCCTATGAAATTGATCAGTTAATGCTCGTCCATCAATATTTTATCCAGCTCAAAGATCAGCTTTACCTCATTACCCGGTTGGATTTGTTGCGGATAATTGGATTTTTCAAGAAGCAAAGTAATCGCTTAATCCTTCATAAATCGAAATATCCTGAGTTCCAAAAAACAATTTTAGTGCAGTTGGAAGGAAGCATTCATGTAGATTATTCCTACTTAAAGCCTGCAACAAAAAAACAAATTGAAGAAAAGGGCTTTGATTTGGAAACCGAGCAGCTGATTTATCTGTCCGAATCGGAAGATTTTATTCTCATCACCCCGGTAATGCGCTATGGAAATCAGGAAATTCCGGTACTCTCCAAAAAGCAGATTCAGGCACAAGATAAATTGGGGAATGTTTTTACTGTTCACCGTGATGATCATGCTGAGTTACAGTTTATTGGCAATGTTTTAAAGCAGCACCCCTTTTTTTACGAGCAGGAGAGTAATGATTCCTTTTACCTACATCGTAAAAGATTTTTAGAGGAAGCCTGGTTTTTAGATGCATTTGAAACCTGGCGGAATAAAGGAATCCACATTCTGGGCTTCAATACGCTGAAAAATAATAAACTAAATCAGCACAAGGCGAATATTAACATTGAGGTTTTAAGCGGAACCGATTGGTTTGAAACTAAAGTGGAAGTAAAATTTGGAAAGCAAAAAGTCGCCTTAAAACATTTGCATAAATCAATCAGGAACAAGAGCAAATTTGTTACGCTAGACGATGGCACGCAAGGCATTTTGCCAGAAAGCTGGCTACTAAAATTTACCGATTACTTTAACGCTGGTGAAATTACTGAAGATGCTATATTGACGCCAAAAATAAAATTTGCCACCATTAACGAGCTTTATGAAGATGCTTTACTTGATGGGGAAGTTAAAAATGAGCTTCATTCTTATCGGAAAAAATTTGAAAATACCGATTCAATAAAAGAAGTTGAAGTTCCAAAGACTTTACAAGCCACTTTAAGGCATTACCAAAAAGATGGCTTAAACTGGCTCAATTTTCTGGATGATTTTAATTTTGGATCTTGTTTGGCCGATGATATGGGCTTGGGTAAAACGATCCAAATTCTCGCTTTTATCCTTTCTCAGCGAGATAAAGTAAAGCACAATACTAATCTTGTTGTTGTGCCAGCCTCTTTAATTTTCAACTGGAAAGCTGAAGTAGAAAAATTTGCCCCATCAATAAAGGTAAAAACGATTTATGGCAATGAAAGAACTAAAACTACCGATACTTTCGATCGCTTTGAGCTGATATTAACCTCTTACGGGACTTTGCTTTCTGATATTCGCTTTTTAAAAGATTATCGCTTTAACTACATCTTTTTGGATGAATCGCAAAACATTAAAAACCCTGAATCGCAGCGATACAAAGCAGTTCGAATGTTGCAATCGCGGAATAAAGTTGTGATGACCGGTACACCGATTGAGAACAATACTTTTGATTTATACGGGCAATTGTCTTTTGCCTGTCCGGGTTTATTTGGCAGTAAACAGCAATTTGCTGATTTATATTCTACCCCTATTGATCAGTTCAAAGATAAGCGACGAGCAGAGGAACTTCAGCAGAAGATCAGGCCATTTATTCTTCGAAGAACCAAAGAGCAGGTAGCTACAGAACTTCCTGATAAAACAGAAATCATTTTATACTGTGAAATGGGAGCGGAGCAGCGAGAAGTTTATGAGGCAAACAAAAAGGAAATTCAAGATTATATTTTAAATAAAACTGAAGACCAGCTGCCCAAAAGCTCCATGCACGTGTTAAAAAGTATTACTCAATTGAGGCAGATTTGCAATTCTGCAGCCTTGTTGGCCGATGGAAAATCTTACTTACAGGCATCATCAAAAATCGATGTGCTTTTGGAACAAATAGAAAACAAGGCATTAAACCATAAAATTTTAGTGTTTTCTCAGTTTGTAACCATGCTCGATTTAATTAAGAAACAACTCGAAAACCGGAATATTAAATATGAGTATCTGACTGGCCAAACCAAAAACAGAGAAGAAGTTGTTCAATCTTTTCAGCAGGATACTGATATTCCCGTATTTCTGATCAGCCTAAAAGCAGGAGGAACAGGTTTGAATTTAACCCAGGCAGATTACGTTTATCTCGTTGATCCATGGTGGAATCCTGCTGTAGAAAATCAGGCAATTGATCGGGCTTATCGCATTGGCCAACATAATAATGTAATGGCAGTAAGGCTTATTTGCCCCGATACGATTGAAGAAAAAATTATGAAATTGCAAGCCACAAAAAAGGATCTGGTTAAAAATTTGATTCAAACCGATGGAGGATTTTTTAAAAACTTAAGCAAAGAGGAACTATTGGGGTTGTTGAGCTGATTTAATCTCGACCAATGCTTTGTTATTCTGAGCCTAGCGAAGAATCTGTTAAGTTTTTAGTTGACATTTGTAATCCCCACTTTATAACGATCATTTCTCTTTTCATAAAAACTGGCAGTATTTGAGGTCTTCCTTAGTTTTTTCGGCTAGCCGCCGATGGGCTTTTTTCTTTTGTCTTGAGACAAAAGAAACAAAACCGAGCCATTCAGCGAGCTCATTAATACCTTTAAAACAATATAAACTATTAATAACATCAAGGCTTGGATCCAATGTCGGATAAAATCATCAAAGCTTAATCGACGGAATCACAAGCTGCGATGAAGAATCGCAGAATATGCGATGCCTTGTTGCAGCTGGCATTGAAAGTTTGTGCAAAAGCTTTGATTTTTTCTCCTTCCATTGTCTCCTATGCCGGATAGCATGGCGGAACATCAATAGCAGATATAATGCTTCGTTAGGTTAACGTTGCTCGTTCATCCGTTTTTTTAGTCAGGATTTGTAATCCCGGCTTTAGAAGTATGCGTTATAAATCTCGACTAACCCTTTGTCATTCTGAGCGCAGCGAAGAATCTGTTAAATCAAAGATCCCAACATGAATAGTTTACAGATTTTATTTCAGGTGTTGCGGCTAAATGAGGTAGTGCTTTATAGGTTCTGGATTCTTCGCTGCGCTCAGAATGACAGGTTTTTTTGAAGCGTGAGCTAGAAATTAAATTGCAGTCTGGAAATCGTATTGTAAAAACTCAGGAACGTTAACACTTTCCACAACCTTCCAATCTTTCTTTTCATCTACAAAAAGGGGTTCCACTAAATCAGATGTTTTCGCTGCTTCCGTATAAAACTCCTTTTTCGTGGGATGGTGAGGAGAGCAAGCGTTATAAATCCGTCCGTAAGCCTGTTTGTCTAAAATTGCAGCAGCAATGCCAACAGCATCAGTTTGATGGATGAGATTAACAGGAGCTAAACCATTTGGAACATCAGTTTTACCCGCGAAAAACCTGCCAGGGTTTCTATCTGGCCCAATCAATCCCGCGAAGCGGATAATGGTAAAATGATCTGGTAAAGAAGACTTTAAAATATTTTCTGCAGACAATACCACCTTTCCCGAATCGGTATCGGGATGTGTCTCGCTGTTTTCGTTTACTGTTTTATTTTCATCAGCATATACACTTGTCGAACTGATTAATACAACCTGTTTCGATTTATCTTTCGCGGCACCCAGAATTGATTTTATCTTTTGAGGGAAATCTAGAAGTTCAGCGGTGTTTCTTTTTGGAGGAATGCAGATAAAAAGCGCATCCGCATCAAAGAATTCGTTGTCGGCAATAATGTGATCAGCTGTGAAATTGATTAGGAACGGACTAATTTTCTCTTCTGCAAGTAAATCAAGTTTTTCGGGCGAAGTGGTAGATCCTTTCACTTCGTAACCAAGCTCAACTAATTTCTTTGCAAAAGCAAAACCGAACCAGCCGCAACCTAAAATGGAAATCGTTTTCAATTGAATTTTAGTTTTTAGTATTGACTAACAATCGGATAAGTAAACAGTTTTGAAAGCGATTAGCCTTTATCCAAATTGTAACAAGCCCTGCATCGTGGCTCATAGCTTTCCTTTTCGCCGAGTAAAACGGTAGCTTCATCAGCCACGGTGCGGTAACTGTAAAGCGCTGGGTTGCCGCAGCAAACACAAACGGCATTTACTTTTGTAACATGCTCAGCAATGGCCATCAAGGCGGGCATCGGTCCAAAAGGTTTACCCGTAAAATCCATGTCGAGCCCGGCGACAATAACCCTGATGCCTTTGAGTGCTAATTTATTGCAAACATCCGGAAGTTCATTGTCGAAAAACTGGGCCTCATCAATGCCCACAACCTGGGTATTGGTTCCCAATAGTAAAATGGCCGAAGCGCTATCAACAGGAGTGGAGTTTATGGAATTTAAATCATGAGAAACCACAGCACTTTCATGGTAACGGGTATCTGTACGAGGTTTGAAAATCTCGACATTCAGCTTAGCAATCTGGGCTCTTTTTAGTCGGCGGATTAGCTCTTCAGTTTTTCCTGAAAACATAGAGCCACATACCACTTCAATACTTCCTGAAAATTCTCCCCTTCTTCTAAAATTCTGTTCGCTAAATAACATGCCCTATTTTTTATAACCCGGTGGATTCTCTTTAATTTTAAACCGAACAAATATCATAATTATGTGTTATTTTTGAATACATAGTTACCAACATAAATCGAGTAAAAAACCGTTATCACTTCATGATGAACCAACAAGATATCTTTAAAAAAGTAGGCAATATTTTAACGGAATTAAATGAGCAATACCAGTTCTTGGCTCAAAATCCTGAGCAATTAAACGATTTAGAAGTGGAGCTGTTTTTAGCGAATGCCGATTTTTTAGCTGATCATGTTCGCATTGTACAAAAGTTAAACAGCACTTCGCAACAGCGAAATGTAACTAAGCAGGAGGTGCCCTTGGTGGCTCAACCAGAAACTTTAGAAGATGAAATTTGGGCGGATAAAAGTTATTTAGAGGAAGAGGAAAGTTTCGTCACCGCTGAGCTGGAGGAAATTGCGACTGCAGAGGAAGAGGAAGAAAGAGTTGACGTAAAGCAGGAGCAAGAAGTTTTGGATGATGAAAAAATTCATGAAGATGTTGCGGAGGAAGTTTTAGAAAAAGATTTCTTTAAACCCGATCAGGATGATCATTCTTTTGAGTTCGTTTTAGGCAATCACAGTACTGATGATAAATTCGATTATGAGGAAAAGTCGGTTGAAGAGATTTTCGATCGCCCGCTGAGTAAAGATGAAGAACAGGTACTTGCTCAAAAGAAAATGATCCATGAAAAAGAGGAGCAGCCAAATTTTGTTGAGGAAACCTTAACAACAGAAGAAGATGAGATTGGTCCGGAGCCATTTTTAATTCCTCATGAGGATGAACCAGAGCTTAGAGAGGTTGAGGAAGAGGTTGAGGCTCCGATTGATAATTTTAAACCTATCGAAGCATTGAGAGATGTAGAGATGGACGATCCTATTATTTCGCCGCCAATTGTTGAAGAAAAACCCATGTTTATTCCGGAAGCCATTCCGGTTAGACCGCCAGTTCAACCCATTTCATCAACCCCAGCACCGAGTTTAAATGATTTATTGGCGAAAACACATGCAAATAACGAAGAGCCAATTAAAGCACCAATAGCTGATTTAAAACAAGGGATCAGTTTAAATGAAAAATTATTATTTGTTAAAGATTTATTTAAAGGTTACAATCTGGCCTATTCAGAAGCGATTGATATCGTAAATAAGATGAATAGTTTTGAAGCAGCAGATAGCTTTTTGCAGACAAATTATGCCGCTAAAAATGACTGGGCCAGTAAGCAAGCAACGGTCGATCAGTTTTACGAATTGTTGAATAGAAGGTTTAGGGTTTAGGTTGTAAGTTATAAGTTAAAGGTTATAAGTCTGGAATCATAAAACCAAGCGTACTTCCGTTCCAACAATCGTCATTGCGAAGCTGATCCTTTAATAGCTGTGAGATCTCGTTTCGTGTTAGTTTTGATTTTAAATCCCGTTCCTATTATCGTCATTGCGAAGCTAATCCTTCATTAGCTGCGGCAATCTCATTCGTTTTTTTTCAGGATTTGCAATAACCTATTTGGAGTCGAGATTGCAAATCTCGACTAGCAGCGATTAGCCCGCTGACTATAAGACTATATCTTTGCTGTTTACTCCTTGCTCTTTCCTCCTCACTATTTGCTCCTTGATCTTCTCTCCTTACTATTTGCTCCTAAAAAAATCCCATTCTATTCGAATCCAGTTTCAAAAAGATAAATAGCAAAATGGTGAAGCTCCATAACGAAGAACCACCATAACTGATTAGCGGCAAAGGTATTCCAATTACCGGAATAATTCCAATGGTCATCCCTATGTTAATGAAGACGTGGAAGAAGAGAATACAGGCCACACTGTAACCGTAAACTCTGGAAAACGTAGATCGCTGTCGTTCGGCTAAGTTAATCAGCCTTAACAGTAAAAAACTATATAAACCAATCACCACCAAACAGCCCAAAAATCCCCATTCTTCACCAATGGTTGAGAAGATAAAATCGGTGCTTTGTTCTGGCACATAGCCGTATTTAGTTTGTGTTCCTTCTAAAAATCCTCTACCGGTAACCTGCCCGGAGCCTATGGCAATTTGAGATTGAATTACGTTATAACCAGCACCTCTGTTATCTGTTTTTAGGCCAAGCATCAGTTCAATACGACTTCTTTGGTGTGGTGCCAAAACCTTTTCGTAAGCAACTTTAATTAAGAAAAGATAACCAATAGCAAAAACGGTAACTAAAACTGTAGAGAAAATAATTTTCTGTTTCCTGCGGTTATTGTAAATAAATAAACCCGCAATTACGGTGATAATGGTAATCAAAATCCACGTGGGAACCAGGAAATCGGCTACAAACAAGACGATCATTCCCAGAAATATCAAAAGGAAATAACCAGACAAACCTTCACGATAAAGGGGAAACATAAAGGCCAGGAAGACTAACGCAGAGCCTGTATCCGGCTGAAGCATAATTAATAGCAATGGTGCGCCGACAATTAAAGCTGCAATGGCGATTGATTTAAAATCGCGGAATTTAGGATTGAAACTTCCTACATACCGGGCTAATAACAAGGCAGTTCCAAACTTGGCGAATTCGGCAGGCTGAAGTTTAAAGGAGCCAATGGCGATCCAGGCCTGATTACCGGCTACTTTATTTCCGATAACTAACACCGCCAGCAGCAATAACAACGTACCCCCGTAAATAAAAGGGGAGAAGACGTTAAAAAGCCTGCCATCGAATAACAAAATGGCTAAGCCTAAAATTAATCCGGAAATGACATAAATAAGCTGCTTGCCGTAAAGTTCGCTAAAACCAAAGGCAATCGTTTTCTCCGGAGGAACAGATGCGTAAATGTTGACAAACCCAATAGCGCATAAGGCAATATAAATCAAAACGGTAATCCAATCTACATTGAAAAAGAAACGGTTTCCCTGTTGTTGCTGCATTTTACTTTTGGGTTACAGGGTTTTCTAATGGAACGGTTTTGCTTCCTTTTGGCTTTGTAGCCACACTTTGTTTTATTGTTGCCGCCCTTATACTCAAGCTATCCTTTACTTTTTTGGTTGAATCAGCTTTTTTAATTAATAGGCTATCTGCTTTAGTCACGATCTTAACTGGCTTCGTCTTGTCTTTTAAAACCGGTAAAAGATTCTGGCTTTTCATCCATTCTACCTGTGCAGCTCTTGAGCCTGTAACTTTGCCTTTTAAATACTTTTCAATCATGTAACTGGCGATGGGAGCGGCATAAGTACTTCCAAAACCTGCATTTTCTACAATAACCGCAATTGCAATTTTCGGATTGTCGCGTGGGGCAAAGCCGATAAAAACAGAGTGGTTTTTACCATGTGGATTTTGCACTGTACCGGTTTTACCACAAAGCACCACATCAGGTATTCTGGATAATATTGCGGTTCCCCAACTCGTATTAACAGCATCTTGCATGCCATCAATCACGGGTTCGAAGTGCTTGGCATCAACCCCAACATATTTTTTATCTACGTATTCCTTTTTAATCTTATCGCCCATTGCCCTAATGATATGGGGTTTAATATAATAGCCGCGGTTGGCAATGATGGCCATTGCATTGGCCATCTGCAGCGGTGTCGCTGTGATTTCACCCTGTCCGATAGCCTGCGAAATTACATTGGTGTAGCCCCAACGTTTGCCATAAATTTTATCATAATGATCTGCTTCATAAAAATATCCTTTTCTTTCATAAGGCATATCAATATCCAATTTTTCTCCGAAACCAAATTTCGCAATCTTATCCCGCCATTCTTGATATGTTTTTCTTTGGTTCTTCATCCCATTTTTGGTGATCAACTTTTGAAAGACATAACAAAAATAGGTATTGCAAGATCGGGCTATGCCTCTTCGTAAAGAAATAGAACCATCAAAGTGTTCGCATTTAATTTTTCTGTTTCCAGCCTGATAGTAATGCGGACAGAAGAAAGTTGTATTTGGATCGATCACCCCTTCTTGCAGGCCGATTAAGGCGTCGACAGGTTTGAAAGATGAGCCAGGAGGATAATAACCCATGATTGGCCTCACCAATGATGGGCGATAAGGGTTACCAACAATGAACTTCATATAATTATTGCCCTGATCCCGACCAACCAGTAAATTAGGATCGTAACCTGGGCTACTAATCAAAGATAGTATTTCGCCGGTAGCAGGCTCAATGGCCACAATTGCACCCACTTTATCTTTCATCAACTCTTCGCCAAGTTTCTGAATGCGCATATCAATACCAGATATCAGGCGTTCACCTGAAACGGCATTAATATCGTATTTGCCATCAGCATAACTTCCTTGTGGCGTATTATGAGCATCATATACCGTATTAACTACTCCTTTTTCCCCCCGTAAAATCTCTTCGTATGATTTTTCCAAACCACTTTTTCCTTTGTAATCGCCTGGCCTGTAGAATCCTTCTGAATTGGCAATATCAGCACTATCAACTTCTTTTACATAGCCAAACAGCTGGCCGCCAACGCTATCTGGATAGTGCCTTACCGTTCTGTCTTGTGTTCTGAATCCCGGAAAACGATATAGAATTTCCTGCAAACGGGCATAACTTTGAACCGATATTTGTTTAAGAAAAGGCGTTGATTGATAGGTAGATTTTCCTCTGGCCTTGCGTAAGTTTTTACGCACATCCTCAATTGAAATTTCTAAAGCCTGGGCAAGTGCCAGCGTATCGAATTCTTTAACCTCGTTTGGCGTAACCATTAAATCGTAAACAGGCTCGTTTTGAACGATAACCTTTCCGTTGCGATCTAAAATAGCACCACGGGCAGGGTACTTATAAATCTTGCGTAGCACATTACTCTCAGCAGAAAGAAAGTATTTATCACTAACAATCTGGATATAAAATAATTTACCCAATAAAATCAGGGCGATTACAATAAATAATCCTTGAACGATATATTTTCGGTTAAATAATTGATCCATTAGCGGGACGTTCTTTTATAGAATATAAACTCTACCAATAAAATAATAAGCAGTGTAAAGATACAACTTAAGCCGCATCTCATTAAGGTATAGCCAATTTCGGTTAACCTAAATGTTTCTAAAAAGAACAGCACCAGGTGATGTGCAACAACACAGAGTAAAGTATATAGCGAAAACCATTGGAAACCCATATAACTTAACGAAGGTTCAGGGTCGTCAATTGCATCGCGGTTTAAACTAATTGAAATAAAAGATATTCTCACAAAGGCCAAAACAATACAGGCCGTAGCATGAACGCCCATCGTATCGTAAAATGCATCGAGGGTTAAGCCCGTTGCAAAAGCCAAAACGTAAAGCAAAATGTTAGGTATTCCAAAGGGCAATAAGAGTAAAAAGAAAACGTAAACAAAGGGTGTAGAAAGATCGTAAAAGCCCATGTTTTTGAGCAGAAATATCTGAACAAAAAGGAGCAAAATCCACCTGATTATATTTACAATGATTATTCTACTATTCATTTGGCTTAATTAAGCTCTCCAAAGCTTTCTGCTCTTCAGCTCTTTTGTCTTTTACCACGTAAACGTATTGTAACGTACTAAAATCGGTAAATAAATTTAACTCACCAGATAAAAAATTATCGTTGGTTGCTACATTTGGTTTAATAATTCTACCCACTAAAATCCCCTTTGGGAAAGAACCAAAGCCAGAGGTGACCACAGAATCGCCCACCAGCATTTTAATGTGATTGGGAACTTCCTTGATCAATGCTTTTTTGATATCGAAATTTGAATCTCCCCAAACCAACGAACCCAAAGCCGTATTCTTTTTAAGCATTACACTAATTCGGGTATCCTTGTGCAATAACGATTGAATGGTTGCCAGGTGTTCAGAAACATCACGAACTAAGCCTACAACCCCACGCTGTGGAGCAATTACAGCCATGCCACTTTTTATTCCATCTAAACTGCCCTTGTTAATCGTCATTACGTTATTGCGAAGGGTAATGGAGTTTTTAATCACCTTTGCAGCCAAATAGGTGTATTGCTGATCGGTAACCGTATCAATTACTTTTACATCTTTAGTCGTATCAACTGTGGTCAGGTTTAATAACTGTGTTTTCAGTTTAGCATTTTCGGCCGCTAAACTATCATTTACCATCCCCAGATTCATGTATCTTTTAAAAACATTAAGCCTTTCATATGCGGTACCCACAATTTCATTAGATGAATTTAGGGTTACGCTGCGCTGATAGGCATTATTTTTTACCGTAAGATAGATGCCAATAATAAAAAAGATAATAAACAGGAAAAATGCGTTGTATCTGCTGATGAAAATCCAAAGGTTACGCATGCTGATTTACGGTTTTAGATTGACGATTTACGATTGCCGGCATAGTTTCATTCAAGATTAATGGTGTTTGACGAGCCTGTTCGTTTTTTCTAATTGTTACAATCGAATAAACAATAATTGAAAGCAATTCATTTCCTTCCTTCCAATTTCTATCTATTTCAACGGCTAAATCAGCATTAAACTCTTTTAATAATTCAAGAAAAAACATCGATTCATCAAGCTCTTCTTTGACAATTTTTAATTTGTTCAAAAAATCAGCTGTAGATTTTGCCCTGCAAGCGGCTCTGTAGTTTGCACCAACAGAACTTGAACAACGAACCAATTGATTTGAATAATTCTTACTTAAAATATTGTACGGCAACGAAATTATTAATTTTCCAATTGATATAGCATAGGCTTTTGTTCTTATTTTAAGCGTTTGGCTATTCATCAATCGTCAATCTAAAATCTACATTCGTAAATGAGTCTATTGCATTAAAAATTTATAACCGCCAATGTTTTTGAGGGCGATACCAGTTCCGCGAACTACTGCACGAAGTGGATCTTCTGCCACGTGAACAGGTAGCTTCGTTTTGGCAGCAACACGTTTATCTAAACCTCTTAACAAGGCACCACCACCGGTTAAATAAATACCAGTTTGATAAATATCAGCAGAAAGTTCTGGAGGGGTAATCTCCAATGCTTTTAAAATCGCTTCCTCAATTTTAGAGATTGATTTATCTAAACAATGTGCAATTTCAGTATAAGAAACAGTGATCTGCTTTGGAACACCGGTCATTAAATCACGACCTTGAACAGCAAAATCAGCTGGCGCATCCTGTAACTCTGGTAACGCTGCACCCACCTCAATCTTAATTTTTTCCGCAGTACGGTCGCCTATCATTATGTTGTGCTGGCGACGGATATAGTTCACGATATCAGAGTCGAAGTTATCTCCCGCAACTCGGATAGATTGATCACATACGATACCGGATAAGGCGATAACTGCAATTTCTGTAGTACCACCACCTATATCGATAATCATATTACCCATTGGTTCCTCCACATCAATTCCAATCCCTACGGCAGCAGCCATTGGTTCGTGAATTAAATAAACTTCTTTGGCTCCGGCAATCTCGGCAGAGTCACGTACAGCACGTTTTTCTACTTCAGTAATGCCTGATGGAATACAGATTACCATCCTTAAAGATGGGAACATCCATCCTTTACCGCCATTTAGCATACGGATCATGCCCTTAATCATCGCCTCAGCGGCATTGAAATCGGCAATTACACCATCTTTTAAAGGACGAACGGTTTTAATATTATCATGGGTTTTACCTTCCATTTGCATCGCCTGACGACCTATAGCGATAACTTTGTTTGTAGTACGATCAAAGGCAACAATAGACGGTTCATCTACTACTACTTTGTCGTTATGTATAATTAGGGTATTCGCAGTGCCTAAATCGATGGCCACTTCCTGCGTAAACCAATTGAATAATCCCATGTATGAGTTATATTTTCTTTAATTTGTTAAATCTATACTATTCCTAATGTAAAAATAGGTTTTTTATTGTTTTAAGTTTTATTTTCTTCTTTCATTAAATTGTTTTTAAGGCAATTAAATTATGCTGAAAATCAAAACCTGTAATCCTTCAGCTTCTCTATTTCTAAAACGATCGTCATTGCGAGGTACGAAGCAATCTTACTACTGAAAGTTTATAGCCCTTAGGATTTCCTGCCTGCGGGAGGCAGGCTTCATGCCTGGCAATGATGGCATATTGCATTACCGTCAACCGCTAAACTTTCAACCTTTTTCCTTAATTAGTGTTTAAAGTGTCTTACGCCGGTAGTTACCATAGCAATACCTTTTTCATTTGCTTTCGCAACCGAATCTGCATCTTTAATAGATCCACCTGGTTGTAAAACGGCAGCAATGCCTGCGTCAGCAGCAATTTCTACACAATCAGGGAAAGGGAAGAAAGCATCAGATGCCATCGCGCTTCCTTTTATGCTAAAACCAAAAGAAGCTGCTTTTTCAATAGCTTGTCTTAACGCATCAACCCGGGAAGTTTGACCCACACCACTTGCAATTAACACATCATCTTTAACCAAAACAATGGTGTTAGATTTTGTATGTTTTACAATCTTATTTGCGAAATGCAAATCTTTTAATTCCTGAGCCGTTGGCGCCTTATCGGTTACGGTTGTCATTTGCTCCGGACCTTCGATAATTAAATCTTTATCTTGCTCAATTACGCCATTTAATAAAGTTTTAAATTGCTTTCTGCTCAACTCCACATTGTTGCGTTGTAAAATAACGCGGTTTTTCTTTTTGCTGAACAATTCCACTGCTTCCGGTTGGTAAGAAGGTGCAATTAGCACTTCGAAAAACAGGTTGTTAATCTCTTCAGCAGTTGCTAAATCAACTTCAACGTTGGTAATTAACACACCACCAAAAGCTGAAACCGGATCGCATGCTAATGCATCCATCCAGGCTTGTTTAACAGTAGGGCGGGAAGCAATTCCGCAAGCGTTTGTATGTTTTAAGATTGCAAAAGTCGGATCTTCAAACTCATCGATTAAAGCCACGGCAGCATCCACATCTACCAGGTTGTTGTAAGAAAGTTCTTTGCCGTTCAATTTGGTAAACATGGCATCTAAATCGCCATAAAATACTGCCCCTTGATGTGGATTTTCACCATAACGCAAGGTTTTAGCATCATCCACACTTTGTTTAAAAACATCAAGTGGTTCTTCCTCATTAAAATAATTGAAGATTGCCGTATCATAGTGGGAAGAAGTATGGAAAGCCTTTTTAGCATATGCTTTACGTTGCGCTAAAGTGGTTTCACCATTTTGTTCTTCTAATTGAGCTTGTAAAGTAGGGTAGTCGTTTTTCGAGGCGATAATCACGACATCATTAAAGTTTTTAGCTGCCGCACGGATTAATGAAATACCCCCAATATCGATTTTCTCGATGATTTCTTCTGATGTTCCACCTGCTTTTACGGTTTCCTCAAATGGATATAAATCAACAATAACCAAATCAATTTCCGGAATTTCGTATTCGGCAATTTGTTCCTGATCGCCTGCTAATGCTCTGCGATTTAAAATGCCACCGAATACTTTCGGGTGCAAAGTTTTAACGCGACCGCCTAAAATAGAAGGATAGCCAGTCAAATCTTCAACCGCTGTAACCGGTAAGTTTAAGTCTTTGATGAATTGTTCTGTTCCGCCAGTAGAAAATAACTGTACACCCTGAGCGGCTAACAATTTTACCAATGGCTCCAAACCATCTTTATAATATACTGAAATTAAAGCGTTTTTGATTTTAATCGACTGACTCATTATACTTAAAATTTTGAGCCGCAAAGGTAGTAAAACATGATGATTTTTTTGGTATGCCAAGGATGTAAAAATGGATTATCTTATTTTAGACTGTGGCAATCTTATTGTTTGCCCTACAAATCCTTTTCATACCATCCTTCATCCTGGCGTAGGCGGGGATCTTAAAGAGCTGTAAAGACTTCGTCTTTGATTTTTTCTTTCGCCTCATCGGCGGCGGCCTCCTACTTTTCTCTTGATGGAAAAGTAGCAAAACACCAAGGCTTGGAGCTGATGTCGGGTAAATTCGTCAAAGCTTTTATTGCGGCATCACAAGCTGCGATGAAGAATCGCAGAATACGCGATGCCTTGGTTTGTTGTTTTTGAAAGTTGCTGCAAAAGCTTTAACGTTTTCCCCTTCCATCACCTCCTAGGCCGGAGAGCAGGGTGGCTATTGCGAGCGCCTTATTTTAAGGCATCGTCTCTCGACCGTAGCGGAGAGATCTTTGAATATAGGTATTATCTTAGTCTGTATGTCATCCTGAGCGTAGTCGGAGGATCTCTTGGAGAGATCTTTGAATATAGGTATTATCTTAGTCTGTATGTCATCCTGAGCGTAGTCGGAGGATCTCTTTCGCCTCATCGGCGGCGGCCTTTTTCTTTTGGCTTGGCCCAAAAGAAACAAAAGCCCAAGGCTTGCCCCTTTTGTTTGCATGAAGCTAGCGGAAAACTATTAGCGGTAATTTGAGGCCAGCCCTGGCTCTTTTCCTTTTCGGCTGCAAATTTCCTTGACTACTGGTTTTTGAATGCTTGTGCTCGTTTTCCACTGCTTTCTGCTTCCAAAATTGGCTATGCCGGATAGCAGGGCGGCTATAGCGAGCGCCTATTTTAGGGCAGCGTCATCTCGATCGTAGCGGAGAGATCTTTGGAGATAGGCTTTATTTTCGTCTGTATGTCATCCTGAGCGTAGTCGAAGGATCTCTTTCGCCTCATCGGCGGCGGCCTCTTACCTTTTTCTTGACAA
>NZ_LMLE01000012.1 GCF_001422545.1 Pedobacter sp. Leaf41
CAACGCATTAAGATTCCCACCTACGTGGGAATGACGGGATGATCTAGTGAACTGGCTAAACTACAGACACAGCCACCAACAATGAACGGTCGTCATCCTACCAATAAACCTCCAAAGAAGATTTTTCCATCACGAAGAGCTCATTTCGAAATACGGCAATCTAAAAAACCCTTAATTTGGCCATAATTATTTATATTAGCGTAATCAATGGATTGATCAATCCAATACAGCAAATTTCTGCGTTTAAATCATTTAAATTTCATTTCAAGTCCACCTTTAGCCCACCATTAGTCCACCTTATATCCACCTTCCGTCCATACCTGCTTGCACCCTGCTCCCAGCATGCTTCAGGTCTGCTTCGAGAATGCCTTAGTTCAAGCGGAAGAATTCCGATCCTAACATGGTGCTTGCATGGTGCTGGATAGGTGCTATCAGGTAAGGATAAGGACTATAACAGGTAAAGATTTCCCGAACAGGAGGTGATTGCGATAGGTATCTTTCCCGAATCAAGGACAATGCTATTGTGGCGGTGGTTAAAGGAGCAGCGGTACAAGAGGCAGAAAATAACACATTGAATCACAGCGAGCCTCTCCTTGAAAATAGGGAGGGGAGTTTCCCCAAAGTTAGTCTTATAAATATTTGATTAAAAACCAAAAAGATAGCATACGAAAATCCCTAACTTAATGACATTGGCCGCAGGCGGGGGTTTAGGAACAAAGCAAGCTCCAAAAGTTTACTCCATGTGATTTACATTACACACGAACGATCGTCATCCTGAATTCATTCCAGGATCTTAATAGAAGAATAGATGCTTTTGTTAGTAAGGATTCTTAGCTGCGTTACCATTGCCGCTTTTAACTTTCCGTCATTAATAATGACGGATTGTAATAAACAAAATAGCCATCGGATAAATATTGACATCAGGTCTACATTCATCCGATGATAGTTTCACATTGATTTCACTTCAAGTTTAAACTACATCTTTCCTGACTTCAATTCCTCACCAAAAAAAATAGAAGCCTGGGCATCAAAAGCCAGCGGATCGCCACTGGTATAAAAAGATTTAAGTCCTTCTTTACTTAACTTCGTTTCTACCTCAGGATGTCTTCCTAAATAATCAACCAAACTTTTGGCTACAATTTCTCCCTGAGTTAAAATATTGATGTAGTCAGGCAAAACCCTTTTTAACTTTGGCAGAAGCAACGGGTAATGTGTACAAGCCAAAAGAACGCAATCTATTTCATCAGACTGCTTCATTAACCGATTACAATATTCGTCGATAAAAAAATCGGCACCAGATTGCAAATGCTCATTGTTTTCGATCAGGGGCACCCACATCGGGCAACTCTGCTGATATACCTTAACCTCTGGAAAAAACTTATTAATCTCCAATAAATAGGATTGCGAATTTACAGTTCCCCGAGTACCCATTACGCCAACATGGCCACTGGAGGTGAAGCTGCCGATGACCTCAGCCGTTGGCCTGATAACCCCTAAAACCCTTTTATTTGGATACTTAACCGGTAAATCTTTTTGCTGGATAGTTCTTAAAGCTTTTGCAGAAGCGGTATTACAAGCCAGGATAACCAATTCACAGCCCTGTGCGAAAAGCCATTCCACACATTCGAGGGTATATTTGTAAATCGTATCAAAAGAATGATCACCGTAAGGAGAACGGGCATTATCGCCTAAGTAGATGTAACTATATTCGGGCAATTGATCAGCTATCGACCGGAAAACAGTTAAGCCACCATAACCTGAATCGAAAATACCTATAGGCGAACTTTTTTGCATCACCGTAAAGATATTATTTATTGTTGGAAAATTGGGAGGTTGGAAAGTTGGATGATGACCAAAAAAAAGCGGAACCAAATTACTTTGATTCCGCTTTATATTTTTCACATAACCTAGAGACTCTAGACTTATGACTCAAGACTTATTTCTTAGGAGCTGGTGCTTTAGCTGCAGTAGCAGAAATACCTAATTTAGTTTTAACTGCTGAAGTGATATCATCACCACCTTCCCAGAAAACCAGGTTATTACCACCTTGTCCGTTTGCGATATCGAAAACGTAAGCTAAACCTTTTTCTTTCGCTACAGCAGAAATTGCAGTAGCTACCTTAGCTTGAATAGGTTGAAATAACTCACCTTGTTTGGTACCAACATCCTGAGATGCTTTAGTACGGGCATCAGTAATGCGTTTTTCTAAATCCTGTAATGCTTGGCCAGCAGCTTGTAATTCTTTACCAACTGATTCTTTATTTGCTTCGCTTAAAGTTTTTTCTTTAGCTTGGGCTGCAGCCAATTGAGTTTGATATTCTTTGATCATCGCATCAATTTCTGCTTGTTTAGTTTTACCCAAAGTTTCTAAGGTAGTTTGAGCCGCTTTAGCTTCAGGAAGATTTGCAAACACATCTTCTGAATTAATGTGACCTAATTTTTGTTGCGCACTTGCCATATTCGCTGTAAACATTAACCCTGCTGCTACAAAGAATACGTTAATTAACTTTCTCATCGTTCTATTTTACTTTTTTATTTTTTTTTGTTTTCTAAAATCTAAGGGGGCGAATATACTAATTTTTTCCAGCCCCTGGCTTGTAACCTAATTTCACAATTACATCATTACTAACATCGTAGCTGCTGCTTGCATAAATCATCATGGTTGCTTCACTGCTTTTGTCAAAAATGAAATCAAGATATTTAGCCTTCGCAATCTGTTTGATTACATCAGAAACTTTCTCTTGAATCGGCTTGATCAATTTTGCTCTGCTTTGAAAAAGCTCACCATCTGGCCCGAATTTTTGGCGTTGAAACTCTTTTGCTTGTTTTTCTTTCTCAATGATTTCATTTTCACGGCGTTTGCGCATATCATCAGTTAACAATACCTGATCTGCCTGATAGGCTTTGTACATCCGGTCGATTTCAGAAAAATTCTGGTCAACTTGTTGTTGCCATTGTTTAGATGCTACTTCTAATTGGCTTAATGCAGACTTATATTCTGGCATCTGTTTCAAAATATACTCGGTGTCTACATAAGCAAACTTTTGGGCGTAAGCGCCAAAGGTTGTGCATAATAAAAATGCGATAAAAAGATACTTCTTCATTTGTGTGTGTATTTAATGATTCGTTATAACCTAAGCTTCTAATAAACTCAACTTAAGGCGTTTTATTACATATTTAGTTAAATTTTTATACTTTATCAATTAAAATCCACCTAATTGTTGTGCAATACTAAAGTGGAACTGGCCTTTGTTCGAATCAGGCAATCCTGGAATGTTATCAAAACCGTAACCATAATCAATACCCAATAAACCAAATATCGGTAGAAAGATTCTTGCCCCTACACCAACTGATCTTCTCACGTTGAAAGGATTAAAATCACTAAACTTATTCCAGGTATTACCACCTTCGGCAAAAGCCAATACGAAAGCAGTAGCTTGTTGACTAGCAATTACAGGATAACGGGCCTCTAAAACGTATTTAGTGTAAATCGGACTACCAGATTGTTGTGCAATACGAGGATCTGAACCTACTGGAATAACTGTATTGTTCGCATAACCACGCATCGCGATTAGTTCTGAGCCTTGTAAGAAATCAAATCCTTGCATACCATCACCACCTAGTTTGAAACGCTCAAATGCTGATTGACCTACTGCACTGTTGTACTGCCCTAAGAAACCAAATTGTGCCTGTGCTTTAATTACTAAATTACCTGCAACGCGTTGGTACCATTGCGAATCAAATTTCCACTTGTGGTATTCAGTAAAGCGATATTTCTCTTTATCAGGTGCGGTTGCATAATTCACTTTATTAAACAACGAATATGGAGGCGTGGCCTGAATAGTGAAACGAATAAATGAACCCGATTTAGGGAAAATTGGCGAATCTCTTGAGTCACGGCTGATCTCTTGCGATAAGTTTAAATTGTAAGAAGTACCCGAAGTAAACAAATAACCAGGGTAGTTACTTAAAATATATTGCTGTAAGTTAACAGCATGGCTTAACTGGAAATAGTTATCCGGCCAGTTTAATCTTCTACCCAAACTCACGGTAACACCATTTAAACGGATTTTCTGGAACTGAGAGTTGTCTGAATTTAAACCGTTTGATTGTAGTGAGGTAAAAGCACTTACACCAAAACTTACTGGCTTTTCTCCACCAAACCATGGCTGAGAGAAAGAGAAGCTATAAGATTGATAGTATTTACCATTCGTTTGTCCACGTAAACTTAATTTTTGTCCATCTCCTTTTGGAAGTGGCTTATAAGCTTTCAGGTTGAATAGGTTTCTTAATGAGAAGTTATTAAAAGTTAAACCCAAGGTACCGATAATACGGCCACCACCAAAACCACCTGATAACTCAATCTGATCTGAAGGTTTTTCTTCTACAGCATATTCAATATCAACCGTTCCATCTGCAGGATTAGGACGAGGAGTTGGAACTGTCTTCGATTCATCAAAGTTACCTAACTGACCAATCTCACGAATGGTACGGATTAAATCACTTTTATTAAATTTTTGTCCCGGCTTGGTACGAATCTCACGTAACACAACCTTATCATTGGTAATCGTATTCCCTTTTAAAGTAATTCTGTTGTTGGTGTATTGCGGCCCTTCATACATACGCATTTCTACGTCAACCGTATCGCCATAAATTTTGGTTTGTACCGGATCAATATTGAAAGTTAAATAACCATTATCGGTGTACATGCTGTTGATGTCGCCACCATTTTCGCCACCGCCGTTTAATTTCTTGTTTAACCTTTCTTCACTAAATACATCACCTTTCTCAATGGTTAAAACTTTATTTAAAATACTATCAGGATAGATGGCATTTCCAGCCCAGGTAATATTACCGAAGTAATATTTCTTTCCTTCATATAAATCCATTTTAATATTTACCCTTTTCTTGTTGTATTGGTAAATACTATCTTTCAGTAATTCAGCATCACGGTATCCCTTTTCATGCATCTTACCAATCATCTTCACTTTGTTCTCTTCATATTTTTCTTTAGAGAATTTTCCTGAACCCCAAAAACGCCACCATGCAAATTGCTTCGGATTTTTTAAGTACTTTCTAAGCTTAGCAGCTTTAAAATCTTTGTTTCCGGTAAATTCGATACGTTGAACTTTTACACGGCTACCTTTATTAATATTAGCTTCCAATACCACGCTATTTTCAGCATTTGGGTCTTTACGCGTTTTGTAATCTATTGTAGTGAAAAAATATCCTTTATCTAACATGTACTTCTTTACAATAGCCGAAGTAGTGTTGTATAAGTTGTCGTTTACAATTTTCCCGGTTTTATCATTAAGTTTTTCCTGAATAGCCGTTTTTTGCGATTTACTGATTCCCTTTAAATCGATTGAACTTAAACGAGGACGTTCAACCACTTCGATTTCGAAATACACAGAATCCTGAACAAATTTTTCGATATTAATTTTAACATCGTCAAACAATCCCTGTGCCCAAAGCGTTTTAATCGCATCAGAAGTAGCCTCACCAGGAAGGGTAACTTTATCTCCCTTTGTTAATTTTGATAAGGTGATTAATACATCTTTATCAAGATATTGTGTTCCTGTAACGGTTGTGCCACCAATGATATATTCTTTTGGACTAAAATAATCGAGATCTAAGCCTCCAACTTTTAAAGATGGGGTTGCTGGTGCCTTACCTGTCGGACGTATTTGCGCAAAGGCTGGAGCAGCTAAAATGACTAGGATTAAAACTTGAAATATTCTTTTCATTAAAATAATTTGTTCAGTAATGGCCACGAAGGTAACAATGTTTTTTTTAGCAAAATTTACATTTGCCATGTTTCCCTTATTATGGTTTCATTTATCGTATAAAAGTGGTGCTAAGTTAGTTTAAACGCTTGTTAAAAAGTGTTAAAAGAAAAATTAGTTCAATTGTTCGCTAATTTTTCCGAAACGGCGTTCGCGTTTTTGATAGTCAACAATAGCCTCAAAGAGATCTTCTCTTCTAAAATCTGGCCACAAAACCTCAGTGAAATAAAACTCCGTATAAGCCATTTGCCAAAGCAAATAATTACTTATCCGATGTTCGCCACTTGTTCTGATCATTAACTCCGGGTCTGGAATATTTACGGTTGTAAGTTTCGATGAAAAGAGATCCTCATCGATATCATCCATTGAGATTGTATTATCTTTTACGGCCTCAGCAATTTTTCTGGCCGCCTCAACAATTTCCCATTTTGCACTATAGCTAAGTGCCAGCGTTAAGGTACATTTTTCGTTGTGGGCGGTTTTATCCATTGCTTCTTTCAAATCATCAATACACTCTTTTGGTAAAGATGATATGTTGCCAATGGCATTAAGCTTAACTTTATTTTTGTTGAGCGTTTCGGTTTCTCTGTTAATTGTTGAGATTAAGATTTGCATCAAAGCATCAACCTCTTCCTTCGGACGATTCCAGTTTTCAGTAGAAAAAGCATAAAGGGTTAAGTATTCGATACCTACTTCAACACAGCCTTCTACAATATCTTTTACAGAGAGTACACCTTGCTCATGCCCAAAAACACGTACTTTTCCCTGGCCTTTTGCCCATCTTCCATTCCCATCCATGATCACGGCAATGTGCTTTGGCAGGCGGCTATAGTCTATTTGTTCTTTAAAATCCATTAATTAAGTCAAAATCAGCTTAAAACGAGTAGCATTTTGAGGATACAAAGGTAAAAGATATGCCAACACTAACAAATAGATAAGTGTCCCTTTTTCGAAAATCTCCTCTTTGGGTTCCTGCAACACCAATCTGACCGATAGATGGATCGGATAAATTGATGCGATTTCCATCTGAACCAACAAATACCTGTTTATCGCTTTCTGGATACCTTCCACTAACATCGTCAATATAATCAGTCAATGGCGTTCTATAGCCTAACTCGGTAAAAACACTCCAGGTATCTTTATAGTTGTATCGTAAACCCACGCCATAAGGGATGGTTAAAACGGCATTTTTATATCCATTCTCTTGTCCTTCCGTTGCCAGTCGATCCAAACGATAGGTTTCACCGTCGTATTTAACTTTCGGTTTAAACACAACAAAACCAGCACCGGCAAATAAGTAGGGTGTAAATTGACGGGTTCCGCCACCCAAATTGAAATTAAAAAAATTGAAATCGATTAAGGCGCTCAATTCGTTTAAGGAAGTATTAAAACTTAAGTTCCTTTCTCTAAACTGTGCATTGTTTGATTCTGAATCTTTAGCCTGAATCTGCCCGTAAGTATAGTTTAACCTTACGCCTAAGTATTGATTGAAGTTTTTCTTTCCATAAACTCCGGCCGAAATACCACTCACTTTTAAAGGGTGGTTCTGATTAAGATCACCTAGGTATCCTGCGCCACCGCCCATCAGCCCTATTTCCCAATTGCCCTCTTGAGCAAAAGATATTTTTCCTCCGGTAATAAGAAATAAGATGATGATTAGGAGTTTATTTAGCGTCATACTTAGTAGTTACGGGTATCTATGCCCCATAATAATTTATTCCTTAACGTGTTTAAGTAAGTTTCATTGTTAAGACGAATAAGGTTTATGCAAAAGTCGGCTTTTTTTATTGATATTTTAACTGAACGCTCAACCGTTACGGTTCTACTATCACACGAAACCAAAAATTTAGATTCTCTGGCCTCCACTTCGAAGGACAACTTATTATCATCGGGAAGCACTACTGGTCGCACATTTAAATTGTGGGGAGCAATAGGCGTTACCACAAAATTCTCTGAATCTGGATAAATAATCGGCCCGCCGCAGCTGAGCGAATAAGCCGTAGAACCTGTTGGCGTGGCAATAATTAATCCATCTGCCCAATATGAATTGATAAATTCATCATTCATTGATGCGTGAATAATCATCATGGCCGAATTATCTCGCCTATGAATGGTGATGTCGTTCAGCGCAAAATTTTCTTCACCGAATAATCCATTATCTGATTCTAAAACCAAAAGTGAACGCGTATCTAAGCTATATTCTTTATTTACCAACGCGTTAAGAGCCGATTCAATTTCGTTTTTATTGATACTGGCTAAAAAGCCTAAACGACCAAAATTGATCCCGATAACAGGAATATTCGAATCGCGAATTAACGAAAGTGTATCAAGCAAAGTTCCATCTCCACCTAAACTTAAAAGCACATCTGCATGATCTTTGAGCTCTTTGTGGTTATGAAAAATTACCGTGTTGGCTGGCAACTTGATTTTACCGTGAAGAGATGTTTTAAACTTAGAATATAAAACGGGTTGAATATTATGAGTGGCCAGAAAATTAAAAACCTCTTGCACATAGGGTAAAACTGTATCGTTAAAATCCCTCCCGTAAATTGCGATCCTCATAAAATATTTAAACGTTTAGATAGTTCATGAAAGAATCATAACGTTCTTGAGAACCATCATCGATTTGTGTGTTGTTGTAAACTTCCTTCACCAGGTAATCGTACCTTTCAAAAGAAGCCACAAGTGATGTAATTTCTGTTTTATTAACTTTCAAAGTCACTTCCATACGAGTGGAATCATCAAAAGTATTGACATAAGACGATAAGATCTGAGCATTATCAGCCTCGACAATTTGTGAGATATGTGCCAAAGAATTATCTCTGTTACTGATTTCCAACACAATAATTCCCCCTGGCTCATTAACAGCATACTGTTCGGCCACGGCATCAACCATGTTGTTAATTGAAATTAAGCCCAGGTAGTTTTTTTGCTGATCGACAACCGGCACAGCTGTTAGTTTTAGCTGGCTCATCAAACGAATCACATCATATGTGTGTGCGTCGCTTAAGGTAAAAACGTTTAAGAAATTAACGCCAGAATCCGTCAAAATTGTATCGTGCTTGCTGATATTTAATAAATCATCTTCGGAAACTAAACCCAAGAAAGAAGCTTCGCTAACAACTGGCATGTGCTTCACTTTAAATTCGTTCATACGATCTAAAGCTTTTTGCACCGTGTCATCAGCTCTTAATGATGGAATAGCATTCGATATGATTTCTTCAGCAAACATTATTTAAGTAAAATTCTATCTAAAAATTTCTCCAGATAACCATTAAATATCTCCGGATGCTCCATCATAGGGGCATGACCGCATTTATCAACCCAGTTCAATTCAGAATTAGGCAACAATTGATGGAATTCTTCTGCTACTTCTGGGGGTGTAACTTTATCATTCTTTCCCCAAATCAATGAAACGGGGATGGTTATTTTAGAAAGTTCTTTGGCCATATTGTGGCGAATTGCCGACTTAGCCATCGTTAAAATCCTAATCACCCGAGATCGGTCGTTAACGGTCTTAAACACATCATCAACCAATTCTTTTGTTGCCGTTGCCGGATCGTAAAAAGTAAACTCTACCTTTTCTTTAATATAATCATAACTTTCACGTCGTGGGAATGAACCTCCGAAAGCATTTTCGTATAAGCCAGAGCTACCAGTTAAAACCAAAGCCTTAACAAATTCCTGATGCGCAACTGTAAAAACCAAACCTACGTGACCTCCTAAGGAATTACCCACTAAAACCACCTGATTTAATCCTTTAAATTTTAAAAAACGATGTACATACCTTGAAAGTGCTTTAACGCCTAAAGTCAAAATTGGCAAATCGTAGATAGGTAGAATGGGAATAATTACATGATAACGATCTTTAAATTGCTCTATAACACGCTCCCAATTACTCAATTCGCCCATTAAACCATGCAGCAATACCAACTTTTCGCCTTTTCCAGCTTCAATGTATTTAAATCCGTCTTCTTCAATTATCTGGTATGTCATATATATTATAGGTGGTATTGTGCACTAAGTTAGTAGAGTAAAATTAAATTTTCGCATTTCTATGCCATTTTTCTGAAATAAAACCAATAACGGTATAAACACCTTTGTTAAAGTATGAAGATGCAAGTATCAAGTATCAAAACAGTGGCTGGATTCGTTTTACTTTGGTCTGTTGCCTTTAGTCTTTAAACGTAACTATGCGAGCTTCTCTTTTACAATTTCAGCTATTAATTTGCCATCTGCCTTACCTGCAAGTTCTTTATTGGCCAAACCCATCACCTTCCCCATATCTTTAACCGACGTGGCACCAGATTGTTTGATCACGTTTTCGATAATCACTGCAACCTCAGCCCTATCCAACTGCTGTGGCAAAAACTGGTTAATTACCGCAATTTCTTCTTCCTCTACCTGAAACAAATCTTCACGATTCTGTTGCTTGTAAATATCAGCCGACTCACGGCGTTGCTTAATCAGCTTTTGAAGAATTTTCAATTCTGTTTCTTCGGTAATTTCCTCTGCTGAACCTTTTTCGGTTTTAGCCAATAGTAAAGCCGCTTTAATTGCCCTTAATCCTCTTAATTGAGCATTATCTTTAGCCAGCATGGCTTTTTTTATTTCTTGGTCTATTGTGTTTGATATCATATACCCAAAACTCCTAAAGGAGCCTCCATTCTAAAATTTTATTATTTGGTTTATACAACGCCCAGTTTTTAATTCCCCTTTTAAGGGGCTAGAGGGTTCTATTTATAATCGTTGCCGTAGCCTGTACAGTTGGCATAATCAGCATATCATTTATATTTACATGTTTCGGGCGACTTACTACATACCAAATCGCATCCGCTATATCATCGGCGATAAGTGGCTCCAGGTTTTCGTACACTTTTTTAGCCCTGTCTTCATCTCCTTTAAATCGTACCACCGAAAATTCAGTCTCCACCATGCCTGGATTAATTTCAGTCACCTTAATTCCATGAGGCAAAAGATCAATCCGCATACCTTTACTTAATGCATCAACCGCATGTTTGCTGGCACAATATACGTTTCCGTTTGGATAAACTTCCTTTCCTGCAATTGAACCGATGTTAATGATATGGCCAGATTGATTTGGAATCATCCAGTTAGAAACAATTTTGGTAACATAAAGCAATCCTTTAACATTGGTATCAATCATGGTATCCCAATCATTGGTATCGCCCTTATCGATCGGATCCAAGCCCTGGCTTAAACCTGCATTGTTAACCAATACATCAACATTTTTCCAATCCGAGGGTAAATTTTCCAACACTGTTGATAAACTTTCTTTGTCTCGAACATCAGCTAAAACCTGCTTAATTTCGATGGCATATTTGTCAGCCAAATGATGCGAAAGTTTTGCTAAACGATCTTCGCGACGGGCAAGTAGAATTAAGTGATAACCTTGTTGGGCGAAGGTGTGCGCACAAGCTTCGCCAATACCAGAAGTTGCGCCTGTAATTAATGCAATTTTAGACATGTTTATGAATAATTTAGCTTCAGTTTAACCAGGAGCATTGCTGCAATTGGTTTTATTAACGCAGGCAAAGGTAAGTTTTTTTGAATTGTACGGCTATTGAAAAATTAAACTGAACGTTAATTGACGTAATTTTAACTTATCAATCGGATTAGCAAAAGCAGTATCGTCGTGCTGAAGCAAATCATTGGTTGAATAGGCCACCTTAATTTCGGGCGACATTTTGAAGTACTCGAAATACAAGTCAAAACCTATTCCCGTTTCATAGGATAGATAATTGCGTTGATTTTTAAGCAACTTGTTTATCGGTGTTTCACCTTCATCGAAGAATTTCTTTTTTGAAGCGATATCTATCGAATATTTAGCACCGCCCAACCAGTAAGCCCTAAAATTATTCATTCGGTTCGATTTAACTTTTATACCTATCGGAAACTCGAACATGGTAGCCTGAACCTTCTTATCGATTATGGTTTGATAATTTTTCGTTTGACCATTACCGAGATCAATGGGGTCTAGAGGTAAGTACTCATAGGAAACCACACGATCACTAAAAATCAATGATGGAGTGGCACGAATATCAAAATTCTCTGCCAAGCGTCTGTTCATCACAAAACCTAAACCAAAGCCCTGCGATGGTGGACTTGAAATAGCATTCAAAGAATTTGTAACCGGCAAACCCGAATTCGGATCATAAGACACGCCCAAAGAATTTGGAACTTCGTAAAAAGGCGCCCGCCAGTTTTCTTTTTTAAGAATTTTGTATTCTGCAGAAATATACTGAAAATTAAACCCAAAGCTCCAATCTTCATCGTCAATTCCCCCACCCCAGTTCTGAGCCAGGCAAGCCGTAGAAATTGTGAATAACGAAAGGATGAGGCTTATTTTTTTTATCATTTAGTACCGACGTAGATTGAACTTATTCCAAACGTTAAAATTCTTTGTTTGGTACTTTTGAAACCAACTTTTTCCATAAGGGTTGTAAAATCACTTCCATCAGGAAAAGCGGCTACAGATTCAGGCAAATAAGTGTAGGCTCTGGCATCTTTCGAAAACAACTTTCCGAAGAATGGTGTAACATGCAGGAAGTAAAAATTATATAGTTGCTTTACTGGAAAAACACGGGGTTTTGAAAATTCTAAAATGACCATTTTGCCGTTGGGTTTTAACACCCTGTACATATCTGTTAAACCTTTTTCGAGGTTTTCGAAGTTACGAACTCCGTATGCACAAGTAATGGCATCGAAAGTATTGTCCTCAAAATGCAGGCCTTCCGAATCGCCCAACTGAACAGTAAAAGTTTCGTTTAAGCTACGCTCGTTAATCTTTTTCTTAGCTACGTCCAGCATTCCCTCAGAAATATCTACACCTATAACCTTCTCAGGATGGAGTTTTTTAATCGCTTCGAAAGCAAAATCGCCTGTTCCTGTGGCTACATCCAGTAAATTTCTCGGTTGAATGGAAACCAATTCTTTAATTGCTTTTTTACGCCACAGTACATCAATCCCTAAAGAAAGAAAATGGTTCAAAAAATCGTAGGTACCCGAAATATTGTTAAACATGGTTGCAACCTGCTCTTTCTTGGTCGCGTCTTCTACTTGATAAGGAGTGATATTCTGATTCATGGTATAGGGGCAAAGATAGGGAAAAAGTCCGAAGTCGGGAGTCAATAGTCGGAAGTCCAAAGTATCAAAAGACATCAAAAGCGATAAAAAGTGAAAATTAAACCAAAGGTGGATTACAGATGACTTTAAATGCAGTTTTGGCGAGCAGATATACTATATGCTTGAGCGAATTTTACAATATCAAGAGATTGCAGATTTAGACTAAAGGCTTCAGACTTCGGACTTCCGACTCAAAACCCTACCTTTGCAACATGGTTATCAAAACGGCAACATTTGTTTGCAGCAACACCCAGATTTCGGCTTTACCCATACCAACAATGCCCGAGTATGCATTTATTGGCCGGTCGAATGTGGGCAAATCTTCTTTAATTAACATGTTGGTTAATCAACATGGATTGGCAAAAACCTCTCAGCGGCCCGGAAAAACGCAACTGATTAATCATTTTCTAATTAATGAGAAATGGTATATTGTCGATTTGCCAGGTTACGGCTACGCGAAGGTTTCTAAAACCAGTAGAGAAAAGTGGGAGAAATTCATTCGTGCATATATCACTAAAAGAGAAAGCTTACAATGTGTTTTCGTATTGATAGACAGCCGTTTAGAACCACAACAGATTGACATTGAGTTCTGCTATTGGTTGGGCGAAAAACAAATTCCATTTTCGTTAATTTTCACTAAGGCAGATAAACAAGGTATGACGACCACTCAAAAAAATGTAGCTGCTTTTAAGAAAAAGTTAGGTGAGTTTTTTGAAGAGATCCCCGCAACCTTTATTACATCAGCCGAAAAAGGGAACGGGAAAGATGAAGTTTTAAATTTCATTACAGAGGTGAATCAAGATTTTGTGGTTCCATCAGACTATAAAAAGTTTTAGGCACTTCGCAGTTTTCAAAAAGAAGTTTGAGATCTTAACATAACAATATTCGTATATCAGTAAATGAAAAAATACTTTTCACTCGTATTATTCGCTCACTCGGTTTTTGCTTTACCGTTTGCAATGATTGGGTTTTTCTTGGGCGTTACCACTACCGAAAATCCATTTTCGTGGTATAAATTAATTTTAGTATTGCTTTGTATGGTTTTCGCCAGAAATGCTGCAATGGCGTTTAACCGCTATTTGGATAGAAACATTGATGCCAAAAACCCACGAACCCAAATGCGGGATATTCCAGCGGGAAAAGTATCTGCTAACGAGGCCTTAATTTTTGTAATTGCAAACTGCGTATTTTTTGCCATTACCACTTACTTTATCAATCCCCTTTGCTTCTATCTATCGCCTGTGGCGCTTTTTGTCGTTTTATTTTACAGCTACACCAAGAGATTTACTGCATTGTGTCACCTTGTTTTAGGCTTAGGCTTATCACTAGCCCCTATTGGCGCCTACATCGCAGTAACCGGACATTTTGCTTTGGTGCCGGTTTTATACTCTTTAACAGTTCTTTTTTGGGTAAGTGGATTTGATATTATTTATGCCTTACAGGATGAAGATTTCGACCGTGAAGAAAAATTACACTCTATTCCGTCTGCACTTGGCATAAAAAATGCACTCAATGTGTCGGTTTTATTGCATGTACTTTCTGCAATCTGTGTGATCCTACCGGTGTTTTTTACCGAGTTTAGTTGGGTTTATTATGTTGGGATTGTATTTTTCTGTTCGATGCTGATTTATCAGCACCTGTTAGTAAAACCAAATGATATTAGTAAAGTAAACAGAGCGTTTCAAACTTTAAACGGATATGCATCAGTAGTGTTTGCTATTTGCTTTTTAATCGACGCTTACATTAGGACCAAATAACAATAAATGAGTTTTGAATGATAGAATGTTCTGCAATATGCTTTAACCCATTCTATCAATCAATCATTCAAAATTCAATAATTAATAAAATATGATTATAGAAAAAAGAATCAGAACATATATTCCTCAAGATTTAGCCATCACTTGGGAAAGCTTAGCACCACTTTTTACCGAACTACAAAACCGCGAAATTAACAATGTAGATGAGTTGGAACAGTGGTTAAAAGATCGCTCCGAACTGGAGGCCGCTTTGGAAGAAGATTTCGCCTGGCGATACATAAAGATGAGTTGTGATACGGCAAATGAAGAATTGGTTAAAAATTTCCAGTATTTCGCAGAGGAAATTGAACCGAAGATTTCACCATTATCAAATGAGTTGAACAAAAAGTTTGTCGATAGTCCTTTTATGGATGATCTAGACAAAGAAAAGTTTTTTGTTTACAGCAGAGCGATTAAAAAGGCTTTGGAAATTTATCGCGAGGAAAACATCGAACTGTTTACGCAATTGCAAGTTAAACAACAGAAATATCAAGGCATTACTGGTGCCATGAGTGTTGAAATTAATGGGCAGGAATATACAATGGAACAGGCTTCCATTTTTATAAAGGATTTAAATCGCGAGGTGCGGGAGAATGCTTGGAAAACCATTCAACAGCGCCGGCTAGTCGATAAAGATGATTTAAACATGCTGTTTGATGAACTGATTAAATTGCGTAACCAGGTTGCTTTGAATGCTGGCTTTGAGAACTATCGCGATTATATGTTTCAGGCTTTGGGCCGTTTTGATTATACACCACAAGATTGCTACGATTTTGCCAATGCGATTGAAAAGGAAATCGTTCCCATTTTAAAGGAACAAGCCGAAAAACGCCGTGAGGCATTGGGCTTAGAAACGCTTAGACCTTGGGATATGGAAGTTAGTGTAAGCGGAAAACCTGCATTGAAACCTTTTAACAACGGTGCTGAATTGATTGATAAAAGTATCGCCTGTTTTAACGCCATTGATGAAAAGTTGGGTACAAAGCTAGCTACAATGAAAGCCAATGGTCTTTTTGATGTAGAAAGCAGAAAAGGTAAAGCGCCAGGTGGTTACAACTATCCTTTGGCGGAAACCGGTGCACCATTTATTTTTATGAATTCGGCTAATTCTCTTCGCGATTTAACCACCATGGTTCATGAAGGTGGCCACGCCATCCATACTTTCCTAACGGCAAACTTAGAATTAAATGATTTTAAGCATTGCCCCTCTGAAGTTGCTGAACTGGCATCAATGAGTATGGAATTGATTTCAATGGATAATTGGAATGTTTATTTCGACAATGAGGAAGATTTGATTCGTGCAAAAAAAGAGCAATTGGCTGATGTTTTAAAAACGTTGCCTTGGGTTGCAGTAATTGATCAGTTTCAACATTGGATTTACACCAACCCAAATCATACTGCTGCTGATCGTGAAGAAACTTTCAAGCAGATTTACAACCGTTTTGGTGCAGGCTTCGCCGATTGGACAGATTTGGATCAACAATTTGGGAATGTTTGGCAGAAACAGTTGCACTTATTTGAGGTTCCTTTTTACTATATTGAATATGCAATTGCGCAGTTAGGTGCCATTGCAGTTTGGAAAAACTATAAGGAAAATCCTGAAAAAGCGCTCGAACAGTATTTGGCTGCACTTTCTCTAGGTTATACCAAACCAATGAATGAGATTTACGAGACTGCAGGAATCAAGTTTGATTTTAGTGCTGAATATGTTAAAGAGTTGGCTGCTTTTGTAAAAGAAGAGCTAGAGAAATTAGGATAGATTGAGATTTAGGGGTTAGGTTTAGGGTTTAGGGTTTAGGGTTTAGGGAGAATTCGTTAAACCTAAATCAGTTTTGAATAAAAGAAAGTCGCAGTGTTTGCTGCGACTTTCTTTTTGATATTGGGTTGATTAAAGCGACCGCCATCCTGATGCTAGTCGTAGCGTCTCGCTACGACTGATCGCTCAAACCAATCAGAATATATAATGCTAGTTATATTATCTGGCTACGAATATTCGAGGCAAAAAATCTGCGAACCTCTCCCTAATCTGTGGGAGAAAAACTAATTCCAAGAAATGTCCAGCTGATTATCGTTGTAACGTTCGCCAATACGCTATAGAAAACTAAAATAGATCTCCCGCTGATCTCACAGATTTCCGCAGAGCAAATTATCAATATCGAAATTTTAGTCGTAGCGGTTCGCTTAAGCTTTGCGAGAAACAAAAATCTGCGGATTTCTCCGTAATCTGCGGGAGAAAAATAAAGCGTATAAACTTCCCGTTGATTCAAAGACAATACTAATTAGCTAAGAAGTAACCCCATCCTTCTTTCTGGTTTTCATAATTAAAACCATTATCGCTAAAGAAATCACAATCATCACCAAATAACTGAAACTCAAATTCCGCTCATCTTTTGCCGGGAACAAATTCACGATGCCATAACTTAGAAAGGAAACGATTACATAAGTAATTCCGCCTGTTAAACCCCCAGCTATACCCGCATTTTTAGGAAATTTGCTTAGGCAGAATGTGAAATAATTATTAAAAGTAAAACCAGCACCAATGTGAATAATGAAAGCGAAAAAAATCAGTGAAAATAAATTCGATACGAAATTTAAGCTAACGATCATTAAGGCTACGAACACCACTTGAAGTAGCGAATTGAGCATTAATCTTTTAAAAAACGGCTTATTGATTGTTGCTTTTCCTATAAAACCTCCAACCATCCAGGCGAAGCCTAAAACCAAAGAACTATAACCTGCAACAACCGGCGAATAATGCAGTTCATGTTCAATTATGAAAGGTCCGGTCATGTTGTAAACCATTACCATACAGTAGGCAAGGCCAAGCATTACGATACCAAGTGTAAAACTGGTTGTTTTTACCATACTCAAATAAATATTGCTAATCTTTTTCAGTTGGAAATCAGTAAAATGTGTCAGCGTTTCTCCACTAAACAAAAATTCCAAGAAGGCAAAAACTAAAGCGAAACCCGCAAGGAAGTAAAAGTTAGATTCCCAGCCAAAAGACGTTTGTAGATAACCGCCTACAAACGGCGCTATAATTGGTCCGGTAGACCAAATAATGGAAAACAAACTCAAATAATGCTTTAATTTATCGCCTGTAAATAAATCTACAAAATATGCTCGTTTAGCTACAACTACTGCACCCACAGAAAGACCATGAACAATCCTCATTAAATAAATAAGGTAGATATTATGGGTGATGGCAATAATTATACTCGCCGCCGCAAATATCAATAGGCTGTATAGCCCAATTTTGTACCGTCCGAAACTATCGAGCAAACTTCCTACAAAAAGTTGAGCAACGCCGTAGCTGATCAGAAAAATACTTAATGTCAATTGAACCTGAACACTGCTGATGTTCATTTCGCCTGCCATTGTAGGTAGCGATGGAATATAAATATCTGTAGCGAAACCAGAGAGCGGAATTAGGGTGAATGCCAAAAGCGTGGCTATGCCCTGATTTTTTTCTTTTATCGCCGGTTGTTGAGTAATAGAAGATGTCATTGTTGAGGAATTGAATGGATATTTGAAACCACCAATAAATAATGCGGCAAAAGTAGTATTTTATCACAATGTCAATTTATCCGTTAGCCAATAAACACATCTAGATTACAAAACAGTGGTATTTTTACTTTTGAAACAGAATAATTGAAGGATTTTATAAACTAAAGCACCTTCTTTTACAGTAAAAAATCTCTGAAAATGAATGTAGAGAAATTTATATCTCGCTTTAAACGTTTTTAACTGATATTTTTTTAAGTTTGAAGAATACAACAACCAGGCAAAAATGTTCGAAAAGCTATTTAGAAAGAAATCTATCTCCAAAATTTTAAAAGATGCGGCAAGCGGCTATGGTGATCATGAAAATACGCTTCATAAAACATTAGGGGTACGAGATTTAACTGCATTTGGTATTGCGGCAATTATTGGTGCTGGTATTTTTAGTACTATTGGTAAAGCCAGTGCAGATGGTGGTCCGGCGGTGATATTTTTGTTTATTTTTACTGCGGTTGCTTGTAGTTTTGCGGCTTTCGCCTATGCCGAATTTGCTTCAATGGTTCCGGTTTCGGGCAGTGCATACACTTATTCTTACGTAGCATTTGGCGAGTTGGTGGCCTGGATTATTGGCTGGTCGCTCATCATGGAATACTCGATAGGAAATATCACGGTAGCCATTTCTTGGTCTGATTACTTTACCGGATTACTCTCTTCTATTAAAATACCATTCTTAAATATCAACGGCATTCATGTTCCCGATTGGGCAACTATGGATTATTTGAGTGCTTATAATGGACATAAAATTGCTGAAGCTTTATCGGCGGCAGGCAAAAACCTTAATGATTTGGATTCGGCTACAGCTTTAGCGAATAACGCCTGGTTAACCGCTCCACAAATTGGAGGTTTTCACCTGGTTGCAGATATTCCCGCCCTAGGAATTATTATTTTGATTACCTGGTTAATTTACCGTGGAATGAAAGAAAGCCGTAATGCCAGCAATGCAATGGTGGTGGTAAAGCTGGCTGTTATTCTATTGGTGCTTGCAGTTGGTATATTTTATGTTGATACCAACAATTGGAACCCTTTTGCACCAAATGGAGTTTCAGGTGTTTTGAAAGGTGTTTCGGCAGTTTTCTTCGCCTATATCGGTTTCGATGCTATTTCTACAACAGCCGAAGAATGTAAAAATCCACAACGTGATTTGCCCCGTGGAATGATGTGGGCAATTATTATCTGTACAATTTTATATGTTGCTATTGCCCTGGTTTTAACAGGAATCGTAAAATCTGATACGCTTGCAGTAGGCGATCCACTTGCCTTTGTTTTCGATCAAATTAATTTAAAATTGATGAGTGGCATCATTGCCGTAAGTGCTGTTTTCGCAATGGCGAGTGTGCTTTTAGTGTTTCAAATGGGGCAACCACGTATTTGGATGAGCATGAGTCGCGATGGATTGTTACCAAAGTCTTTTTCAAAAATCCACCCGAAATACAAAACACCATCCTTCGCGACCATTGTAGTCGGCTTCGTTGTGGCTGTTCCGTCGTTATTTATGAACTTAACCATTGTAACGGATCTCTGTTCGATAGGAACTTTATTTGCCTTTGTATTGGTTTGTGCAGGGGTTTTGGTATTGCAAAACCGTCCGGATGTTCAACGTGGTAAGTTTAAAATCCCTTATTTAAATAGCAAGTTTATTGTGCCAATTGCTTTTATTGCAGCAGTAGCATTCGCTTTCACACAATACGGTAAGGAAACAAAAGCGTTCCTTTTAAACTCTCCTAAAACCGTTACCACGGTTAATTTTGTGACTTCCTTAAACGGAGAGGAACTTAAAATTGTAAGAGAAGAAATTGTAAAAAATGCGGCTCCACAGATTATGCTGGCAGATAAAGTTGACGCTGAGTCTTATTTGAGCGCATTACCTGTAGATCGTTACGAACAATTTATCTCCGCTTCTAAAATTTCATTCGACAAAAAGTATGAAAGTGGCTGGAGCCTTTTCAAACACAAAATACCGATGTGGATCTTCTTGATCATTTGTCTGATTATCTGCTATTACTGCATTACACATAACCTTTCTCTAATTCCGGTTCTGGGGCTTATAAGCTGCTTATACATGATGTGTGAATTGGGAATTTCCAACTGGATTGGTTTTGGTATCTGGCTGGTTGTCGGCTTAGTGGTGTATTTTGCGTACGGATATAAGCATAGCAAGTTGGCACAAGAGGTTTAATGGGTTATGATCCTTTATTACATCATCGCAGATCCATTAGGTTAAAAGGATTTGATTATTCTAGCGCAGGAGCATATTTTATTACAATTTGTTGCGAAGATAGGTTACATAGATTTGGAAAAGTAACTGACGGCGAGATGATTTTGAATGATTGCGGAATGATTGCATACAATGAGTGGCATAATTTAGCTGAAAGATTCTTGAATTTCGAGCTGGATGTTTTTCAAATTATGCCGAATCACATGCATGGAATAATAGTTTTGTCTGATGAAATAGTTGTCGGGGCAACCCTTGCGGTTGCCCAAAAAGAAAGTGAAACAAGGGCAACCGCAAGGGTTGCCCCGACAATATCCGATATAGTCGGAGCGTATAAATCAATTGTTTCTAACTCTTGCTTAGACCTGTTCAAGCTAAAAAACAAAACTATGGGAAAATTCTGGCAGAGGAATTACTACGAACATGTAATCCGGGATGAAAATGCTTATAATAATATCTCCAATTATATTTTGAATAACCCTAAAAAATGGGATGAAGATAAATTTCAATAAAAAACCCATTTTATTCTAACGAATAAAATAGGTTACTGACCTGATTAGGAATCAAATCTAATTTTCTTTTTTCTTAATAAAAGCCAGTGCCGTAATCATCACTAATCCTAAAGCAGAGGCAATCATAAAAGTATTACCAGACTTAAGGTGGTAGATTTTAGCAGCCGGACCGGAAATAAAAAGACAAATGCCAAGTATTAAAATTGCAGTTCTCATGGATTAAACCGGTAATCTATTGAGTTCAATATCGTCAGGAGTTACAAAAATTAAAGGCACTTTCTCTACATCTACATAGCTGCTATCCAAACCAAAACTTCGTTCTTCTGATAAACTCATCTTCTTCAATATGAAATAATAGTCCATGATCTGACGTTCATAAAAACTCAGTTTTGTAAACTTAGAAAGGTGTTTCTCCAACAGAACGAACCTAAAATCACCCGCAATTTTATGCTTATTTAAAGATTTGTATTGACTCGTGATATCAATTTCCCCATTTTTTACCAGCTCTTCAACCACTTTACGGTACAGCAAATTTACCCTTTGCTCTATCCTGAAACCTAAGCGGAAATCAATACGGATAAGCTTTCCGGGAATCAAAAACTCCACCTTATAATCTAAGGTATAAGGCTCATCCATAACATCCACGTGAACCAACCAATAAACATCGGCACGTTTTGGCTCTTTTTGAATGATAGAATAAATAATTTTTGACTCTATCTCTGTTTTAAAATTTGCACTGGTGAGGTAAACCAATTGTGAGGAGTATTTTGGAACCGTTTCATCATTACTCAATTCACTTATTATTTGATAGTAATCTTCAATTTCGACATATTTAACAAACCTGTTTTTGATTTTACGGGCAATAAACCAACTCCACATAATTGTAAAAAGAAGCGAGCCAATAAGTACAGTTACCCATCCTCCGTGTAAGAATTTAGTTAGGTTACTTATTAAAAATGTTCCCTCTATTATTAAATATGTAAAGAAAAATATGCCGATCAAATATTTTGGAAAGCGTTTACTTCTTAAGTAGAAACTTACCAAAATAGTAGTCATTAACATGGCAATGGTGATGGACAGACCGTAAGCTGCATCCATACTCTCCGACTTTCGGAATAACAGGACGATCCCACAACACCCGATCCAAAGCATCCAGTTTATAGATGGAACGTAAAGTTGTCCCTTCGTCATAGATGGATAAACAATCTTAATTTTCGGCCACAAGTTCAGTCGTACTGCTTCAGAAATTAAGGTAAAAGAGCCGCTAATTAAAGCCTGACTGGCTATTACTGCTGCCATTGTTGCCAGAATCACCATCGGAATCTGAAACTGCTCGGGCACAATCTGGAAGAAAGGATTCGATTTTGCGCCAGGGATATAGGTTGTACTGTTATGCAAAATCCAAACGCCTTGTCCAAGATAATTCAATATCAGCGTAAGCTTTACAAAAATCCAACTGATGCGGATATTATTCCTGCCGCAATGTCCTAAGTCTGAATAAAGCGCTTCAGCACCCGTTGTACAAAGGAAAACCCCACCCAAAATAAGGAAGGCAAGTTTATTAGTTATCAGCAGGTGTATGGCCCAATAAGGATTAAAGGCTTTAAGTATACCAAAATCTTTGATGATAAAAGAAATACCTAGAATGCCCAATACTGCAAACCAGACGAACATAACAGGACCAAAAAGCTTACCTACTAAATTGGTACCAAATTGCTGAATAACAAATAGAATAGTTAAGATAATAAGCACAACTGGGATGACCTGGAAATCGAATTTTCGGGTCAAACCCTCAATTGCTGAGGTAACAGTAATACTTGGCGTTATAATTCCATCAGCCAGCAGGGCGCAACCCCCAATAACGGCAGGAACCACGAGCCACTTCGCTTTTTTACGAACAAGAGAAAACAAAGAAAAGATTCCACCTTCACCCTTATTATCAGCTTTAAGCGTAATGATTACGTACTTGATAGTGGTTTGGAGCGTTAAGGTCCAGATGATACAAGAAAGTACACCTAAAACATTTTCAGGATTAATATTTTGCCTCCCTCCTAAAATTGTAGTAAAAATAGCATTTAAGGTGTAAAGCGGAGAGGTACCAATATCGCCGAAAACAATCCCGAGGCTAATTAAAACACCCCCGGCAGTTAATGCATTAACATTTTTATGATTTGACACTTCGTTTATATTTTAGTGCGTCAAAAGTAAACTAACTATAACAAATTAACAACCATAATATTGTGTAATTTTCACACTATGAAAAACAAAATTAATTGTTAAATTGTGTTAAATTATAACAGAACCATAAAATGTTTAATTTCTTTGTTTTTAATTAATACATTTGCTTAACAAATTTGATGAAACTCTACCCACTAACGTTGCTCACAAAACTTGCATGCATTTTATGCATCGCTTTGTTGTGCAGTGTTAATTCTTGGGCCCAACAAGCTGATAGTATTCATATTAGCCTGAAAAACAGAGTCAAAAAAACAAGCAGAGTTCCGGAGATTAAAGCAAATATTCAGCCTTACCGACCATTGTTTGGAACCTTAGGTAATTCAGGAATGTTTAACACTTATTCTGGAAGTGCAAAGCCTGCCAATATTGCTGCAACGAAAGATAAATTACTCACGATAGTTAAAATTTATCCTAACCCAGTTGAAGATCAGCTGAATATTATTTTATCTATAGGAAAAGACGGAACCCAGACTACGGTTAAAATTATTGATTTATTGGGCAATGAAGTGGTTACGCTTTCCAACGAGAGGCTGAATGCAGGTGAACAAACCAGAACCTTTAATATCCCGAGCCGATTAAATGCTGGCATCTATTTTTTAAGAGTAATGGCGGGCTCAGAAAGCCAAGTAAAACGCATCTCTGTTTTATAAGCACAATTTCTTTTCTATTTTTGACTCTTCGGGAACCATTTCCGAAAAAATACCTCATAAAATTAATCTAGTATGAAAATCATCGCTATTGGTCGCAATTATGCCGAACATGCAAAAGAATTAAATAATCCCATTCCTACAACGCCCGTAATTTTCATGAAACCCGATACGGCATTATTGAAGGAGAATAAACCTTTTTATTTGCCAGAATTTTCTAACGACGTTCATTATGAATTAGAAGTGGTGTTAAAAATCTGTAAAGAGGGTAAACATATCGCTGAAAAATTTGCGGCAAATTATTATGACGAAATTGGTTTAGGAATTGATTTTACAGCCCGTGACATTCAAAGTAAGCACAAAGAAAAAGGCTTGCCATGGGAACTTGCAAAAAGTTTCGATAGCTCTGCCCCCATCAGCATCTTCTTGCCTAAATCTGATTTTGAAAATTTATATGATTTAAACTTCGAGTTAAAAATCAATGGCGAAACTCGTCAGAAAGGGTATACCAAAGATTTACTCTTCTCGTTTGAAAAGATAATCAGTTTTGTTTCACAATACATTACCTTAAAAAAAGGCGATTTAATTTTTACAGGTACGCCTGAAGGGGTAGGAAAAATTAATCAGGGCGATAAACTGGAAGCATGGTTAGAAGAAAAGCAACTGTTGAATTTTGATGTAAAATAAAGAATGATAAAAATCCCGATCCGCAACTTGTTCAAGACCTCTTTCCTTGTTTGTTTTTCTTTATTAGCTCATTTCGCACAGGCGCAACAAATATTTAGCACCAATAAATATCCGATAACCGATTTTCGACAGCCTTTGGATATTACTCCTCCTGCCCTGGCGGGATCATTTGGGGAAATTCGTGGAAACCATTTCCACTCTGGGATCGACTTCCGGACAAATCAACGAGAAGGGTATCCGGTTTATGCGGTTGCAGACGGATACATTTCCCGCCTTAGAGTTCAAAATAGTGGCTTCGGCTTGGCGCTTTACATCAATCATGCAAATGGATTTACCACTGTTTATGGCCACCTACAACGCTTTTCTCCAAAAATAGCAACCATTGTAAAAGATCTGGAGTACGAAAAAAAATCATTCGAGATTGATGAGTTTCCTGAAGCCACACTTATTCCTGTTCGTAAAGGTGAAGTAATTGCCTGGTCGGGTAACCGAGGGAGTTCCGGAGGGCCGCATTTACATTTTGAAATTAGAGATACCAAAACAGAAGAAACCATAAACCCGCAATTTTTCGGCATTAACATTCCTGATAATATCCCGCCGGTAATTCACGGTTTATATGCTTACCGTTTAAATGGAAAAAATTTTAACGAATCGACGCCGAAACAAGCCATTGGCATTAGTGGTGCAGCTGGCAGTTACAAAGCAGCTGCTCCGGTTAGCTTAACCGGTGAAGTTGGTTTTGGCATTGTGGTAACCGATAGACATAATGGTTTATCTGGCACAAATGGCGTTTATTCTATCCAACTGGAGCTTGATGGCAAAATGATTTATACGTCTGCTTTAGAACGTTTTTCTTTTGAGAACAGCAAAGCGATTAATTCACACATTGATTATCCAACTTATATCAATACGAAAAGAAGTATTCAAAAAAGTTTTGTTGATCCTGGAAATCCCCTGAAAATTTATAGTGGGTTAGTGAATAGCGGAAGAATTAACTTTAATGATGGCGCAACGCACCAGCTTCGATATATCATAACCGATTCAAAAGGAAACGCATCAATATTGCCTTTTACGGTAAATGCTGGAACAGCTTCTTTCGCCGCTCCTGTTATCCCAGCGGGTTTAAATTTTCCTTATAATAAAGCAAGTGAATTTAATAGCGATGAAATCAAAGTCGTTATTCCGCAAGGCACTTTATATAACGACTTAAATTTTGTGTATAAAAAATTGCCTAAACCAGCTGGAAACGCTTTTTCTGCCATACATCAAATTCATAATAGATTTACCCCGCTACATATCGGGTTTAATTTATGGATAAAAGCCGATGCCCTTCCCGAAAGTTTACGTGATAAAGCTTTGATAGTAAGCACGGGTGGTTCATCACAAGGCGGTTCGTTCGATAACGGCTACTTAAAAGCGACACCAAAGAATTTCGGCAGTTTTTATATTGCTGTTGATACGATAGCGCCCAGAATTGTCCCTACTAATATTACCGATGGAAAAAGTATGGCAGGGTTATCAAAAATGACTTTCAAAATCAGTGATAATCTTTCTGGAATAAAAAGTTTTAGCGGCTACATTGATGGCAAATGGGTTTTAATGGAATTTGATACAAAAACAGCAACCCTATGGCACAGCTTTGATGATAGAACAGCATCTGGCAAACACACTTTTGAGTTGGTGGTAACAGACGGTAAAGAGAATGTGAAGCGTTATGCCATTTCATTTTTCAGATAGTTGTATCAATCTTCGTTGAAGTTGATTTGGAATGCTGCGATCTTGCGGCCCAACACATTCAAAATAGCATCTAGTTAGCCACTTAGCCCCGGGTGCAGCGGTACACTGCAGCAAGGAGGGCACCGACGATGCGAGGCGTACAAGCGTAACACGGGAAGAATGGAGGTGTAGCGTACAGAATTGCGCTCCAAAACAAAGAATTAATAAGTGAATGTTTAGGTGAATTTCCGGCTAAATCAAAAATCTGAACCCTAATAATGTCATCTTTTAACATTCATTGAACACTATAACAGGTTAAACTGTTTAAATTGCAATCTCAAAATAGTCAGTTTACATCTAAAATCATTTATATATGGCCGAATTAAAGGAAGGCGATCAAGCACCTTCAATTACATCCAAAGATCAAAACGGAACCGCGGTTTCGTTGAGCGATTACCAAGGCAAAACAGTGGTACTGTATTTTTATCCGAAAGACGATACACCTGGCTGTACAGCCGAAGCCTGCGATTTTAGAGATAATTACCAGGGTTTGCAAGCTAAGGGAATAGTGGTTTTGGGTGTGAGTGTTGATGACGAAAAATCTCATCAGAAATTTGTAACTAAACACAACCTGCCTTTTACTTTACTGGCAGATACTGAGCAGAAAATTGTGACTGATTATGGGGTTTGGGCAGAAAAAAACATGTATGGCAAAAAATACATGGGTACTGTTCGCACTACTTTTATTATTGGTGGTGATGGCAAAATTGCCCACATCATCAAAAAAGTTGACACTAAAAACGCTACTCAACAAGTACTCGATTTAATCAATAACTAATTATGATATAGCAGTTAAAATATTAACTTTGCTATGTAACAACAACCTCTTATTTTAATGAAACATACAATAAAAGAGCTAGAAGATATTGCCTCGCAAATCAGAAGAGATATCGTAAGAATGGTTCACGGCTGCCAATCTGGCCATCCGGGCGCTTCGCTAGGATGTGCAGATTTTTTTACCGCTTTATATTTTGAAGTATTGAACCACAAAACAGACTTCACCATGGAGGGTAAAGGAGAAGATTTGTTTTTCCTATCTAACGGACATATTTCACCAGTTTGGTACAGTACATTGGCACACGCTGGTTATTTCGATAAAAGTGAATTGGCTACTTTCCGTAAATTGGATTCAAGATTGCAAGGTCACCCAACCACACATGAGCATTTACCGGGAATCCGCATCGCTTCGGGTTCATTAGGTCAAGGTTTATCAGTGGCTATTGGCGCTGCCTTAGCTAAGAAACTAAACGGTGATCATTCTCACATTTTTGCTTTATTAGGTGATGGCGAATTGCAAGAGGGACAAAACTGGGAAGCTGCGATGTTTGCCCCTTTCAACAAAGTTGATCATTTAATTGCTTCAGTAGATTACAATGGCCAGCAAATTGACGGACCAACAAGTAAAGTTTTGGCTTTAGATGATTTACAGGCAAAATTTGAAGCTTTTGGATGGCATGTAATTAATACTGATGGTAACGATATGCAAGCGATTGTTGAAGGTTTACATTATGCAAAAACATTAACCGGAAAAGGCAAACCAATTTTAAATTTAATGAGCACTCAAATGGGTGCAGGTGTAGATTATATGGTTGGCTCACATAAATGGCATGGTACGGCTCCAAATGATGAGCAATTGGCTTCAGCTTTAGCGCAATTACCAGAAACTTTAGGGGATTATTAAATCAGATTGCAGATGTGAGATGTGAGATGTGAGTCTCATATCTGATGTCTAAAATCTCATATCTAAGATATAATGAAAAAATACACTTATACAGAAAAAAAAGATACACGTTCGGGATTTGGTGCTGGCTTACATGAGGCAGGAAAAAAGAACGAAAACGTTGTAGCATTGTGTGCCGATTTAGTTGGATCGCTTAAAATGGATGCTTTTATCAAAGATTTTCCAGAGCGTTTTACTCAGGTTGGTATTGCCGAAGCAAACATGATTGGTATAGCAGCAGGTATGACTATTGGCGGCAAAATTCCTTTTACCGGAACTTTTGCTAACTTTTCTACAGGTCGTGTTTACGATCAGATTCGTCAATCGGTAGCTTATTCGAATAAAAACGTTAAAATTTGTGCATCTCACGCTGGTTTAACTTTGGGTGAAGATGGTGCAACACACCAAATTTTAGAAGATATAGGTTTAATGAAAATGTTGCCAGGCATGGTGGTAATCAATCCTTGCGATTATAACCAGACCAAAGCGGCAACTATGGCCATTGCGGAATATGAAGGTCCGGTTTATTTACGTTTCGGTCGCCCGGTAATTCCGGTATTTACAGATCCTGATCAAAAATTTGAGATTGGTAAAGCCTGGATGGTTAACGAAGGAACTGATGTTACCATCATTGCAACTGGCCACATGGTTTGGAAAGCAATCGAAGCTGGCGAAAAGTTAGCAGAATTAGGTATCGATGCGGAAATTATCAATATCCACACCATTAAACCTTTGGATGATGAAGCGATCTTAAAATCAGTAAAGAAAACAGGTTGCGTGGTGACTTGCGAGGAGCACAATAAATTTGGTGGTTTGGGCGAAAGTGTTGCCCGCTTATTGACTACTGAATTACCTACACCACAGGAATTTGTAGCTACGAACGATACTTTCGGAGAAAGCGGAACACCAGATCAATTGATGTCGAAATATGGCTTAGATGCTGTAAACATTGTTGAAGCGGTTCAAAAAGTAATCGGCAGAAAAAAAGCATAAAGTTTTTAGTTTAAAAAAGGAAATAGAGAACGGGAAAATAGATGAGTTTGGTAATGCAAAATTATCTTTAAACACCCATTCCCTATTTCCTATTTACCATTCTCTTTTATACTATTCGCACCCTCCTTACCACGATCACCTCTCCTAAAAAAATAGATGAAACAAGTTGAAGATTCAGAAATTCTTGCCCTTTTCGCCGTCGAGAAAACACGAAATGAAGCTTTTAACTTGTTATTAAAAAAATATCAGCAGAAAATTTATTGGCACATTCGCAGGTTAGTGCTCAACCACGATGATTGCGATGATCTATTGCAAGAAGTCTTCGTAAAGGTTTGGAAAAACCTTGATAAGTTTAGAAGTGATTCTCAACTTTATACCTGGATCTATCGCATCGCTACCAATGAATCTATTACATTTTTAAATAAGCAAAAGCAAAGAAACAACACGCCATTGGATGAAGTATCATCTGAATTGGCTGATAACCTGGTTGCCTCTTCCTACTTTAATGGCGATAAACTCGAGCTTAAGTTACAAAAAGCTATTCTAACCCTGCCCGAAAAACAACGGATCATTTTCAACATGAAATATTTTGATGATATGAAATATGAAGAAATTTCGGAAGTTTTAGGCACATCAGTTGGCGCCTTAAAAGCATCATTTCATATCGCAGCAAAAAAAATTGAAGCAATTATCACAAATGATGAAATTGATTTTTAAACCTTTTCATCTTAATTCAATCATATATCTGTGATGAACGAAAATATAGAAGATAACGATTGGAAAAGGGATGCACCAAGCTTAGCAGCAATTGGCAAAAACAATCCTTTTACTGTTCCGGATAATTATTTCGACAGTGTAGAGGAGATAGTGCATTCAAACATTTTTTTAGATGGACTGAAAGAAAAGATCAATAATCGCGACTTTGCAGTTCCGCAGGATTACTTTGAAGATTTAACGGAACGTATTGAAACACATATCAGAATAACGGAACTGCCCAAAGCAGCAAATACCTTCGATGTTCCCGAAAATTATTTTGACACTTTACAAAACAGAATTTCGGATAGGATTGCATCTGAAGCACCACAAAAAGTTGCGAAAATTGTTCCGCTTTGGAGAAGGAGCCTGGTTAAATATGCCAGTGCAGCCTGCTTCGTTTTAATTGCCTCATTCGGTGCTTACTTTTATCAAAACAGCAGTTCTATTCCTGTTGCTCAAACCCAACCAGCCGATCTTTCGAGCGAACAAATGTTGTATGATATAGATGAAAGTACAATTATTGAACATTTAGAAGCACAAAATACGACAGCTTCAAAAACTACTTCTGCCTCAGATACAGAAATGGAAAACTACATATTGAGTAATTTCTCTTCGAGTGATTTAACTCATGAATTAAATAATTAATTAAAAATGAAGAATTTATTATTTGTTGCTTTAATGTTTTTATTACCCACTAGCCTTTTGGCACAAAGGCCAAAAAATGAGGAAATAGAATCATTGAAAATTGCTTTTTTTACTCAAAAACTAGATTTATCGCCCGAAGAAGCTAAAATATTCTGGCCGATTTATAACGATATGCAAGCAGAGCAAAATGCTTTACGTAAGGAAAGGATGCAAAAAATGATCTCCTACAGAAAGACTACCGAAATCGATAATTTAAGTGACGCTCAGGTACAAAGTTTAATAACAAGCGAGTTTGATTTTAAACAAAGAGATCTTAACCTAGATAAAAAATACTACAACCGTTTAAAATCCAATCTACCTATCAAAGTGGTTGGAAAATTTTACAGAGCTCAAGAAGGTTTTAAGCGAGAGTTGCTCAATCGCTTCAAAGGTGGACCAAAAAATTAATTGAAAGACCTGCAGAAAATGCAGGTCTTTTTTATTTTATCGACATCGAAACATTTAACATCACATATCTTCCAAGTATTGAAGAAGAAAAATTGGAAGATGATACTTCGTTAATATTTAAGTTAGTAAAAGCTTTCAAATTAGCCAGGTTTTTCCCTTGCAAGCTGTATTTAAAGCTTCCCTTCACTGGGTTGAATTGGATTTCCGTATCAATTAAGTTGAAGTTCTGTCCATTCATCCTATAAATATTGTAAGCTGAAAAGTTGAATATTTTATCACTGATTTTATAACGATATTCTAAAGTATATTTGTAAGCATTGCTTTTAGCAATCAAAGCGCCTTCGCTACTCGTCCTGTTAAGCATCAGCTCACTACCAATTCCGAAATTGATTGGCAGATCAAAACCAGTATTAACTTTGGCATTGATAGAATGATTTACCGAAGTATATTTTTTTGCGCCAGCTCCAAACTGACTGTAGTAATTACTAATTGATGGAGCATAACTTCCGGTAAATGTAAATGACAAGGCTGGAATAAACTTCTTTACATTGACATTCGCATTCAAAGTTTTAATTCCCTTAAATGGCTGCTTATTGGAATAGTTTAAAGTATTTTCAAAAAAGTTAGTATATAAAAAACCATATTTACTATAGCTACCATTTAAAGAAATATTGGAATTAAAATAACTGTTAAAGAAATCGTTATATCCATAGTTTAAACCAATAGAATGGTTATTGTAATTATAAAAGTTTGTTAATCCACTATTAAAATTCCGAACATCAGTTAAAATATAATTTTCATAGTACTCAATAGGTTGAGGGTTATTATTTCTGTAACTATAAGTCATTGAAATATTTTGAACTTGATCGGGCTTGTAGGCAAATGAAAGACTAGGCTCCAAAATTAAATAGGTGCTATCTTTACCCATATTTTTTAATAACTGCAACGTGGTTTTAAGTTGAGCCGTTACTTTAATAGGCTGATCATCATAAACATACTTACCTGTAATATAACTTTGGTTAACCTTGAATAAATTATCATTAACAAAATCATTTCCAATTGGGTTTTGATTTACGCCAGTTAAATTGGAGTTTATTTTAAAATGATTGACTTCATTCCCCACATTTAAGTATAGGAAACTTTTGTCATACCTTTTCAATCCTTCGAAATGAAGTTTCAGCTTAAAGTTATTGTTCTGAACATTTTGAACCAAACCACTAGCCCCATTAAACATTGGTATACTTTGATAAAGTTGAGAATTAGTCGAGTAAACTTGATTAACATCATCCACTAATACTCTGGCAGAGAATAGGTAAGCTGTAGCTTTATCTGCTTTAATGGTATATTTTAATTGTCCGTTAAAATTTCTGTTTAAATCAGTTTGATTTTGGAGCACGCTATCTCCATTCATATTATTAAAACTGGAGAAAGCGAAACTGTTAAATGTTTTTGGCTCTTGCTTGTAAGTAAATTTTGCCCAAAAACGAGCATTACTTTTCACCAAGTAATCTGCACTAAAATCAGATTTAAATGTTTTTCCGAGGCTGTTGCGGTTATCATTGTCTTCTGTATAAATTAAATTTGGCGGAAAATAGGTGTTTTGCATAGAGGTTTGCCCATATAATTTATTCCACGAGTAAAAAAGCGAATAGTTAATTTTAAATCGATCAGTAATCCTTGTAATGGCATTTAAACTACCTTGGGTTTTATTATTTATAGTATATAGCGTTGCATCGAAAGGATTGTAAGTTCCAATTTCATGTCTAATAATCTTATTATTTCCCGTAAATTGCCGGTTCTCATCAACTAAATCTAAAATATTAGTATTCGATTCGATATTTAGGTTACTGTGGCTCCCGTAAGCAAAAGCTTTGGTTTTATTAATAAAAGAAATGAGATTGGTAGAAAGCAAACGCCTATCTATTGTGCCCAAACCCGCATCAACACTACCAATTATTTTCTTCGCTTTTTTGTTTTTTACTTTTAAGTTTAAAACAATATCATCACTGTTGATTATTCCTTTTAGCAAGTTATCTTCCACATAATGATCTAAAGCCTGAACTTCTTCTACAAATTCAGGCTTCAGGTTTTTAGTGATGGCTTTATACCCTTCACCAGTTAAATCATCTCCCTCCAGTAAAACTTTACTAATTTTTTTGCCTTTAAAAAATATGGTTCCGTCTTTGTTTACCTCCATACCAGGCATTTTTTTGATCACATCTTCCAAGTTACGGTCTTCGGGGCTAGTAAATCTTTGTACATTGTATTTGGTTGTATCGTTATTTACCTCAACGGATGGAGGTGCTTTTATATAAATTTCATCAAGCTGTTTTTTATCTTCTGATAAATTGAAATTGTGAATGAATATAGGTTGTTTTAGTAGTTCGCTGCGAGTAATGAGGAGTGTATCTCGTTTATAACCAATGTAAGCGGCAATTAATACAAATCGATCTGAATGATCAATTTGGCCGTTAAGAATATAATTCCCTTGCTCATCAGAAAAACCATACATCAGTAAATCCTGATCTTTTAAGGTTTTAAGCTGAATGGATGCAGACGATAGTTCTTGGGATTTAGAAGCTATTCTTCCTTTCAATTGTATGGATTGGGACTGGCAAAGCTCGCAAATAAAAAAACATATTAAGAGAAAGAAATATCTTGTCATTAAAACTTTTCTTGTGCTTCTGATAAGATGATAGTTACTGTACCTGTAGCACCATTTGCATAGGTATGTACAACCTTTGACATCTTCTCATAATCGGCTATTTTTTTATTGTAGATATAAAAAAATTCGTGATGTGTTAATAATTTTTCGTCTTTATATTCCATGGGAATTGTTAACAAGTTGGAATTAAACTTTGCCTTTAAGTCAATAGCTGTTAGTTCATAAACAAACTTTTCCTGGCTATCGCTAACTTTGATGATTAACCCAGGTAAGTTTCCGAATTTCCACGGACCTAGTGCAATCGGAATAGATTCTGCAAACCAAGCAATGTAATTTCGACCTCTAAAGCTTGCAGTAGCCTGAATACAATCATAATTCGAAATACGCTTATGTACTGAAGTTATTTTCCATTTAAAATTATTTAAGGTATCTGTTATTAAATAATTTTTAGAACCAATATGATCACTCAAGATTAATTGTTGATTAGCTATATTTTTAAATAGAAAAGGTCTTTTCTTGGTATTGATAACCCTTGTTTCGATAACCTCTGTTTCTGATTTTTGTGTAATTGTCGGAATTATTTTCTTGGGAATAAAAAACTCTATAGATTTATTATTACCGAAGTAGATAATTTTATCAATCTTGTTGTATCCAAAAGTTGTTTTGATGGTCACGCTATATTTTAAGACCCCGCTGTTTTGTGCAAAAGAGGATATGAAAACAGATAATAAGAGGAAATTTAGTAGCACTGTTTTCATTTAGAATTTTTCCATTTTGATAGGTAGTACTATTTCTCCAGAAGACACACTTCCATCGTTTCCTGTTTCAACTACGTTTGCCATTTTCTTATTATTCAAAACAGCTCTATGATAGCGTTTAATAAATTGATTATGAGAGATAGCTTTGTCTTTTGTATACTCATATGGTATAGAAACTATATTATCATTAAACTTAGCTTTCAAATTTATTCCAGTTAGCTCATAATTAAAGATTAGTTCATTATCATTTAAATTAACGATTAATCCTGGCAAGCCACAAAATTTCCATGGTCCATTTTGAACAGGAACATCTTCTGTAAACCAGGCAATATAGTTTCTCCCTCTAAACTTAGTCGTTGCTTTAATACAATTGAACTTGGAGATTTTCCTTTTTTCTCTAGTAATCGTCCATTTAAAATTTTGAAGGGTATCAGTTATTAACTGTGTTCTAATTCCCAGATAGTCGGCAAGGATCATTTTTTTTATTTTGAAATCTTTAAAAACAAAACCTTCTTTCCCCTTAATAACTACGGTACGTGTTCTTTCATCAATGTCTTGAGTTTTTATTGCACTCGCAGTGGCAATTTCGATCGACTTATTATTGCTCAAGTAAACAATGTAGTTCACACTATTAGAAGGAAATTCCTTATCACTAATCGTAAATTTATAATTAATTATCCCTTTAATCTGAGCATTCGCTTGTACATTATATACTACCAGCGCTATCAGCAAAATTTTATACCAACTTCTCATCACGTTCTTTATTTATGTAAAAAGTAGGAACTATTATATAAAATATTTCCTACTCCAAATTTATCCAACAGGAACAATTGCTGGTTCTTCAACTACTTCTTCATCACTATCATCTGTCGTACTCTCCTCTAAAATAGGTGTAGATAAGATAGGCATTTGAGCCTTTGCATTCGCCATAGCTTGCGCACAGGTCGACCCATAACCTCTATAGTAGGCTACAACCAAGCCACCGGAATTTTTCACAGATATAATTGCAAGGCAAGACCTCATCGAGAGTTGACTTGTAATTACTAAATCTCTTCCAAAAGTCACTGCGCTCATTACGCACATCATCGCAATAAATAATAATTTTTTCATTGCTTTTTGTTTAAGGTTTAACATTAAATAATTACCTCAAACCTCATTTATTAAAAACTAAAATAAAATTTTTGGCACCAACAACCAACGAAACGACATGAACAACAAACGAGGCGACATGAACGACAGTTTTTAACTTTCAAATATCTTTCTCAAGTATTTTTATTTTGGAATAGCAAGTTATTTATATAGTTTTGTTACAATCATTCCTTAATTAATACACCCAAATTTTAACGCTCAATTAAGGATAAGATATGTTTACTTGCATCGCCATTGATGATGAATTTTCAGCTTTAGAGCTGTTAACCGATTATATCGCCGAGGTTCCTCAACTTAAATTATTAAAAACTTATACCAATCCATTATTTGCATTAACGGCTATAGAAAAATCGGCAAAACCCTTTGATATTGCTTTTTTAGACATCCAAATGCCAGAAATGAATGGATTAGAATTAGCTAAACGCATTAGACATAAAATTAAGAAGTTAGTATTTACTACGGCAAATGCGACTTATGCGGTCGATTCTTATGATTTAGATGCAGATGACTTTTTACTAAAACCGTTTTCCAATTCAAGATTTCAGCAATGCACTAAAAAATTATTTAAAAGCCTTATAGAGGTTACGCCAGAAAGCATAAAAGAATTTATCCTGGTCAAAAGTGCAGAACAACGCAATCAATTTATTAAAGTAAAAATCATTGATATTATTGCAGTGGAAGCACAAGAGCGATCAACAAAGATTTTCACGACCCGAGGGCTAATCAATTCCAATTCAAGTTTAGCAGAAATGTTAGCCTTACTTGATCATGAAAAAAGATTTTCAAAAGTTCATCGTTCTTTTATCGTTGCCGAAAACCAGATCAAAATCCTGGAGCGTTCTTATATAGTACTTTACAATGATTTGAGAATTTCAATTGGCAGAAAGTATGCTGATTTTTATGATATGATGGCAAATAAAAAGTAGAATAAACATCATTTCCGTACTTTTGTGCCATGCTTACCCAACGTCAGTTGTTTTTACAACACAATGCACAAACCTCTCCCGAACCTTTAATGCTCGAATTTGTAAGAGCAAAAGGGGTTCACATCTACGACTCATCCGATAAAAAACACTTAGATCTTATTGCCGGCATTGGCGTAAGTAATGTGGGCCATTGCCATCCAGCGGTGGTTAAAGCCATACAAGAGCAAGCCGAAACCTATATGCACTTAATGGTGTATGGCGAATATGTACAAACGCCACAGGTAAATTTTGCAAAGGCATTGGCCGATGTTTTACCCACAAATTTAAGCTGTACTTACTTTTTAAATTCGGGGACGGAAGCGGTTGAGGGCGCTATGAAATTGGCTAAACGTTATACGGGCAGGACAGGATTTATCGCCTGTAAAAATGCTTATCATGGCAGTACACAGGGAGCAGAAAGTTTAATGGAGAGCGATTTCTATTCTTCGGGATATGGACCGTTTTTACCAAATGTAAGCTTCATTGAACACAATAACTTAGCTGATCTTGACAAAATAACAGACGAGATAGCCGCTGTTTTTATCGAACCCATTCAGGGTGAGGCTGGAATTCGCGTTGCCGATTTAGCATACATGCAGGCTTTACGGGCAAAATGTACCGAAACCAAAACACTTTTGATTTTCGATGAAATCCAGTCGGGTTTTGGCAGAAGTGGAAAAATGTTTGCTTTCGAACATTATAACGTTGTTCCTGATGTTTTACTGTTAGCTAAAGGAATTGGCGGCGGAATGCCTATTGGTGCATTCATCAGCTCGTTGGAAATCATGTCGGTACTATCGCACACGCCAATATTAGGCCACATGACAACCTTTGGTGGCCATCCGGTTTGCTGTGCAGCGGGCTTGGCTACCTTAAGAACATTGGTAGACAATAATATAGTAGAGGCAGTAGAAGAAAAAGGTCAACTTTTCAAGTCGTTGCTGAAACATAAAGCCATTAAAGAAATAAGAGGCAAAGGTTTAATGCTTGCTGTAGAGTTTGAATGCTTCGAAATCAACAAAAAAATTATAGATGCCTGTATTTTGGATGGCGTATTATCAGATTGGTTCTTACATTGTAGTAATTCTATGCGCATCGCCCCTCCCTTAATCATTACAAAAGAGGAAATAGAAGAAGCCTGCCAGATCATTTTAAAAAATATTAACTTAGTTGTTGAGCTGAAAGACTAAAGACCAACAAAAAACTAGGTTTAAAACTGATTTGTAAATTCGAAATCAATAAAACACATATTCTTTACACCCAATCTTGATACTCGCTACTAAATACTTAATACTCATATGAACGTACTCATAGTTGAAGATGAAAAAGGCCTGGCGCTCGAAATGGATGAATTTCTAAGCAAAGAGGGTTTCATTGTAGAGCATGCCTGGAAAAAGTCATCCGCCGAGGAAAAGATTTTTGTAAACAATTATGACTTCATTTTACTTGACTTAGGCTTGCCAGATGGTGATGGCTTTGAGGTTTTGAAACAGTTAAAAGGGTTAAAAGACCGTGATGACGCCGTGATTATTTTGACCGCCAGAAGCGCAGTAGATGACCGAATTAAGGGTTTGGATGAAGGTGCAGATGATTATTTACCAAAGCCCTTCTCGCTGAATGAGCTTTTAGCCCGCATGCATGCCATCACCCGAAGAAAGCACAAATTAGAGAAAAATGAAATCAACATTCACGATTTCTTGCTGAATATTCAAAATAGAACGGTCTCTTTTGGCGAAGAAAGGCTAAACCTCACTAAAAAGGAATTTGAAATTTTCAATTATTTGGTGCTAAATAAAAACCGGGTAGTTTCAAGAATGAGTTTGACTGAACATGTGTGGGGCGATATTTTAGAAGTCAACTCTGATTCGAACTTTGTGGATGTGCATGTAAAAAACCTAAGAAAAAAGCTGATTGCGATTAGCCCGATAGATTGGTTTGAAACAGTGAGAAGTATTGGTTATAGGATCAATTGTTGATCAAGTCTGGAGAGTGAAGTCCGATGAAAGTTTGAAGCGTGTTTGAAGCCTATTTCACAAATACACCAAGGAACAAATGAGCCATTGAACTATTGAACCAACCAAATGAAGTTACAAGTTAAGTTTTCTTTGTATAATGCCATCACTAAAATTGCAATCATTGTAGTATTGGGAGGGATTATACTGTTCTCCTTAGATAACATTGCCTTTAACCATTTTGATAACCGGTTAATAAAAAAGAAGAATCGAATTATTGAGCACCTCAACGAAAACGAGATTGACAGTCTGCTAAACAAAGAACAATCGTTTACAGATTATAATATTCTAAAAGAAGAATTTATCGTCTTGACAGATATATCAGATAATCAAAAAAAAGCTTCAGCTAAAATAATTACCGAAAAACGTGAAATTGAAGGCGATGTTGAGGTGTACAGAATTCTGAATTATAAATTTTCGTACCACACTAATTGGTACAATTTAGAGATCGGGGAATCGATGACAGCGCTTTCGTCAATTAAAAATACCATTAGATTTTATATGTTAATGGTTTTGTTCGCTGCGTTAATCATCACCTTGATGACCGATTATTTCTTTTCCAATTATTTGCTGAAACCTTTTTATACCATCATCGACAAAAAGATAAACCTCGTTAACGATCCTGCTCATTACAATTACGATAACATTCCAACCAGCACGGATGATTTTAAAATTCTAGATAACAGTATAAATTCTTTGATGAGAAAAATTAGTACGCTATTTGCACTAGAAAAGCAGTTTATAGCCAATGTTTCTCATGAGTTATTAACCCCAATCTCTGTTTTAAGCACTCGTTTCGAGAATATGCTAAATACACCAGATATTCCGGAGGAGCATGAAAACAAAATCTACGCTTCCCTGAAAACGCTAAATAGATTAAAGGTGATTATCAACAGTCTGCTATTAATATCCAAAGTGGAGAATAATCAATATTTGAAAACTGAAAAAATTAGCCTGAAACAGGAGATAAATGATATTTATGAAGATCTGGAAGATAGAATTTCCGATAAGAATATCCGCTATGATTTATCCATTACACAGGATTTCAAGTTTTTGGGCAATAAAGCACTCATCCATATATTATTAAACAACCTGATTAATAATGCAATAAAATATAATGTGGCCGGTAGTTTTATTAACATCACAGGCGAAACTTGGCATCCTCATTACAAACTGACCATAGGTGATGGTGGTGTGGGCATGGATAAAGAACTATTAACAAACGCCTTCGACCGCTTTAAGCGGGGAAATACGGAGGAAAATGGTTTCGGCTTAGGGTTGGCAATTGTGCAAAGTATAGCCAAATTTCACAATATTGAAGTCGAAATTCAATCTGAGGAAAATAAAGGCACAAGCATTTCTCTTATTTTTTAAAATGAAATTGCACTGATACGCTTATTGCTAACTGCTTAAGCAAATCGTTACCTTTGTATTAATGCAATTATCGTTTCTGAAGAAAATATTTTTATTATCCTTTACCACTTTGCTGCTGGCTATTTCCGGCTTAAAAGCGCAAAAACTTGTGGAGATAAATGACAGCATTCCGCAGCATATATTCACGTTTAAAGAAATAGAATTTTTTGAAGATGCAAAAAACGAGTTTACGTTTGAACAGATAAAAAGTAAAAAATTCGATCAGAAATTTAAAGGAAGCATATCCAGCACGCCACAAACTAAAAATCTAAACAAAACCTATTGGTTCAGGATTAAAATTAAGAACAATGAAAAGGCAAGGAAGCCATTTCTGTTAGAATTTTTCGATCAAACGATTGATCAGATTACGGCATATATCCCTCAAAGCGATCAACGTTATAAAATCGAAAATCTTGGAGATGCGAACGTTTTTAATAAGCGCCTGATTCACCATAAAAACTTTGAAGTCCCTATTCAAAATGATGGTAACGATGCTCAGGTTTATTATTTCAAGATCAGTTCTTCCCAAATTGCGGATGTAATTATAGTGCTAAGATCAGCAGAATGGTTTATCTCTTATGCCCTGGATGAGTATTTCTACTTTGGAATATTCTATGGGATGATTTTGGTCTTTAGTTTTTATAACCTCATTATGTTCATCGCCATTCGGCAGAAACAGTATTTATATTATGTTCTTTATAATTTGAGTGTTGGCTTTTTCGAAATGAGCAGTGATGGCATTGCCTATCAGTATCTGTGGCCAAATTCTCCGGTGTGGAACCAGGTGGCTTATGCGTTCGCACTATGTGCAACCAGCATTTTTGCCTTACTATTTACACGAGAATTATTGTTTGTTAAAGCCAAAGCACCGAAATTAAATCAGCTCATTGTTGGTGTAATTGTAATGCGGTTAATCTTTTTTGCTTACTGTTACCTCTTCGACCAAACGCTTTTCAGCTTCAAATTCATTGAGGCTATTCCACTTGCTGTTGCATTTTTTACTGGTGTCTACATTTATAAAAATGGTTATCAGCCGGCACGTTTTTTTGTATTGGGTTATAGCTTTTTGTTTCTTGGCTTTGCAATGAAATTTTTGATCATGCTAGGTTTTAGCTGGCTGAATTTTGGAGTAGTAAGCTATTATAGTTTGAGCTTTTGTTTCGTATTGGAAATGGTCTTTTTATCGTTTGCCATTGGCGATAAAGTTCGATTGCTGAAACTAAAAAAAGATAAAGCACAGCAAAAAATCATCAGACAGATGGCAATTAATGCAAAATTGAAAGACACTGTTAACCAGGAACTAGAGAGCAAAGTAGAAGAGCGCACGCGGGAGGTTTACCATAAATCAATCATTATCGAAAGTAAAAACCAGGCTTTAGAAGAAGCGAACGCTCTACTGCAAAAACAGGCTGAAGAAATTTCGAGAATGAACGTACTGCTGGAACAGGATAATGAAGAACTTCAAACCAGTGTAGAGAAAGTAACGCGTGATCGGGTGATGAATACCGAGGTCGACTTTGAGGAATTCAGCAAAATCTATCCTGACAAGGAAACCTGTTACGAATTTTTGGCGGAACTGAAATGGAACAAAGGCTATCACTGCCGTAAATGCAGCAACGACCATTATTTTTCCGGCCATATTTTACACAGTCGCCGCTGTAGCAAATGCGGCTATGAAGAATCGGTTACTACTTATACCATTTTTCACAACACAAGAATTCCGATCAATAAAGCCTTCTACATGATCTTCCTGATCTATTCTTCAAAAGGAAAAATTTCTTCTCACAAGCTTTCCGAATTGCTTTCCATTAGGCAAAGCACCTGCTGGACCTTTGGTACTAGAATCAAAAAAGTGATGGATGACCGTAAGAAAACGCTCAAAAAAGGTGGGAAAAATGGGTGGAGCCAATTGGTGATCGAGTAAATCGACCTCGAATTCCGCTATTTTCCTTCTGGATTAACAACAAAATCTTAACAAAAAGTTAAGGTATTTAAGCGTATCATTTTCTCGCTGACAGCATGCTTAACCTACTCGCTTACGTGCTGATAATCAACGCAAAAACCTAAATTTTAAGTATGGTACTTAAGCGTATCAAAAACAACACAAATAACTAATTATCAGTAACTTACAGAAAATTTAATCTCTTAAAAACTTGCTTTTAACATTAAATGAATAGTAACTTTACATCCTATAACAATTAGCAAGAGCAAAAATTATGAGAAAAAAGTTTACATTGCTTATGGTATGTATTCTATGCGGAATCTCTTTGAGTATGGCACAGAATATAACTATAAAAGGGCTGGTAAAAGATCAAAAAGGTCTGCCTCTGCCTGGAGTTTCTGTAAAAGTTAAAGGAACTAACCAAGGTGCTTCAACCGCAGATAATGGAACATACACCATATCTGCTCCACAAAATTCAACATTAGAATTTTCTTTTATCGGTTTCAAAGCCGTTGAAGAAACAGTGAATAACCGTACAACAATTAATGTGACGTTATCTGATGATAACCAACAGTTAAACGAAGTTGTAGTAATTGGTTATGGGACTACTACAAAGAAAGATTTAACCACGGCTGTTGTTTCGGTATCATCAAAAGATCTCGAAAATCAGCCAATTACCAATCCGTTGCAAGCCATTCAAGGTCGTGCGGCTGGTGTACAGGTGAGTTCTCAATCGGGTAAACCTGGTGCAGGAATTTCCATCAGCATCAGGGGAAATACCTCAATTACTGCATCTAATAGCCCCCTATATGTTATTGATGGAGTAACTTCAAGAACTGCAAGTTTTGTAAATGCAAACGACATTGAGTCGATGACGATTTTGAAAGATGCATCTGCAGCTGCCATTTATGGTTCAAGCGGTGCAAACGGTGTGGTTTTGATTACCACCAAAAAAGGTTCTGCAGGCAAATTAAAGGTAGCGCTCAATGCTTTTACAGGTTTTTCTAATTTCTGGCAAGAACAAGAAGTTTTGAACAGCGATCAATACGTTGGTTTAATGAGAGAATTAGGCTATACCTCTTTTGGCGGCACCAATAATACCGATTGGCAGAAAGAAACCTTTGGAACAGGCAAGCAAAATCAATATCAGGTTTCCCTCTCTGGCGGCACTAAAAGTGGTCAATACTATTTCTCGACTGGCTACCAGCAAGATCAGGGTGTTGTTGCACCAGCGAAATTAGATCGTTTGACGGCTAACTTCAACGGTACGCAAAACATCACACCATGGTTGAAATTGACTGGAAATGCAGTATTAACATCCAGCACCTCTATCGATGTTGGCGATAATAGCAGTGTTTCTCGTGGTGGTGTTATCTTAGGCGCATTAACAACTCCTCCTACTATCGGTATTTTCGAACCAAACGGACAATACACTACTATTCCAAATGCCGGTGGTTGGGATAACCCTCTTGCACTAGCATTCGGTTCTAATAATAGAACTAGAAACTTTAGATTTATTGGCGCTTTCGGTGCACAATTGAATTTCACTAAAGATCTATATTTGAAATCTACCATCAGCACCAATAATAACAGAAACTTCTATCGCTATTTTACAGATAATTTCCTGACAACTTATGGTCGCCAGGAAAGAGGTGTTGTACGTGATAATACAACCAGAGAAGGGGTTTGGTTGAATGAAAATATCTTAAACTACACTAAGAACGTGGGCAAAAATGCTTTCACAGCAACAGGTGGTTATACCATTCAATCATCAGATTGGAAATACAACAACAATGAATCTACCCGTTTTTATGATGTATCAGGGAATCCGACAGCACCATCTGTAGCCTTAACTATTCCTCAAAGAGCGCAATGGAGCAAACAATCTTATTTGGCACGTGTAACTTATGCTTACGATAGCAAATACTTGTTCAGCTCAAATTTTAGGGCCGATGGTTCTTCAAGATTTGCTAAAGAAAACCGTTTCGGTTATTTCCCTTCGGTTTCTGCTGGATGGAGAATTTCTGGCGAAAACTTTATGAAAGAAAGCAAAACCATTGATGATTTAAAACTTCGTGGTAGTTGGGGTAAAGTGGGTAACGATGAAGGTATTGGAGATTACGCTTACTTAAAACTATATAGCGTAAATGCACAAGGCGAATACAATCTTCAAAATCCGGCTAATAATGCACTTACCTGGGAAAAAACAACTCAAACCAACATCGGTTTGGATTTAACCATGTTTAAAAGCAGAATTACCTTTAGCGCTGATGCTTATTTGAAGAAGACAAATGACTTATTGATCAACGTCCAATTGCCTCCATCATCTGGTTTTGGCAGCCAGGCTTATAATGTTGGCTCAATGGAAAATAAGGGTTTAGAGTTTACTTTATCCACAAAAAACTTCGATCGTGAAAAATTCAAATGGACTACCGATTTAAATTTCTCACTAAACCGTAACAAGGTTACCGATTTAGGTTCTACAACACAATCTTTGGATTTTGCGGGTATTTATGAGCGTGACGCAGCTGTAAGAGTAGTTACAGGAATGCCATTAGGAAGCTTTTACGGATATCAATTCACAGGTGTTAATCCGGCTACAGGTGCGGCGATGTATGCTGACACCAATAACAACGGTGTAACTGGTTCTGCTGATCCAGGTGATAGAACTTTTATCGGTTCTGCCCAACCTAAGTTTATCTACGGAATGACCAATAATTTAACTTACGGAAACTGGAATCTGAATATCTTTTTCCAGGGTGTACAGGGAAGCCAATTGTTTAATGCAACCAGAATTGACTTAGAAGGAATGTTTGATTCTAAAAATCAATCTGCTGTGGTGTTGAACAGATGGACAACCCCAGGCCAGATTACAAATATTCCGAAGGCACTAAGAAGCAGTTCAGAAAATTCATTAACGTCTAGCCGCTTTGTTGAAGATGCCTCTTACTTACGTTTAAAAACAGCTACGTTATCTTACAGCTTTGGTCAGTCAGTTTTAGAAAAATTAAAAATGAGCAAAATTACCTTGTTTGCAACAGGTTACAACTTGCTTACTTTCACTAACTATTCTGGTTTAGATCCAGAGGTAAATGTGAGCGATGCAAATGGTCCAAACATGGGCGTTGATTTTGGTACCTATCCTCAATCTAGAAGTATATTGTTCGGTGTTAATATTGGATTTTAAGAATTAAGAAAATGAAACTAAAAATATATTCATTAGTAGCCGCAGCAGCACTGACTATTACGATGCAAAGCGGTTGCAAAAAAGATTTCCTTGATAAACAACCATTTAACCAGGTTACTGGCGATGTGGCGTTTACAACAGCTGCTGGAGCAGAGAAATTAATTTCGGGTACTTATGGAGGCATGTACAATGACTACCATATTTGGGATTACATGGTAAATGGCGATGTAACCTCTGATAATGCTTATGCAGGCGGCGATAACCCAGCTAATATTCAAATAGATTTATTCACCACAAACTCCACTAACGGAAACGTTGGCCGGGATTGGAGTGGACTATATTCGAACATTAAAAATGCAAATGAGGTGTTGGAAAATGTACCTAACATTCAAGATCCAGCTTTAGATGCCAATGGTAGAAGAGGTCAGATTTTGGGAGAAGCAGCCACCTTGCGGGCTTATTTTTACTTCCATTTGGTACGCTTATGGGGCGGTGTTCCTTTGGTGCTAAAATCGCCAACTACTTTGGAAGAAATGCAAAAATCCCGTTCTTCTGCTGATGAAGTGTATGCTCAGGTTATTAAAGATTTAGAATATGCCTTGCCACTGGTACGCACAAGCGCTCCAAACAAAGGAATCATCACAAAAGGTATCGTAAACGCATTATTAGCTAAAGTTTACGCTTCAAAACCTAATCCAGATTGGACAAAGGTGCAGCAATATGCTGATGCAACCATCAACGGAGGTTATTCATTAATTGGTTCTTTTGATCAACTGTTTGATGGCGCACACAAAAACAATAGCGAGTCGATCTGGGAAATGCAGTACGATGGCTGGGGTGGTCCTTCTGGTCGTGGTAACTGGATGACAGGCGTTATTGTCGGCACAGGATGGAAACGTTTTTGTACACCAACAAATGATTTAGTGGCTGCGTTTGATTCCGAAGGTGATGTGATCCGTAAAAATTCGAGCATTAGTTTTAAAAATGTATCTACAGAAGGCTGGTCTGATGATTATTGGTCGAAATCCAATTATCCTTTCATTAACAAATACAGAAATGATGATTTGGCTAACTCTTATATTATTCGTTTGGCCGACATTAAATTATTAAAGGCAGAAGCTTTAAATGAGTTAAGCGCATCTGGTTGGTCAGCAGCAGCTCCAATTGTAAATGAAATTCGCGGTCGTGTGAAGTTAGGTGTTACCCCAGCTGCAAACCAGGCTGATATGCGTTTAGCAATCGAAAAAGAAAGACGTTTAGAGTTGGCCTTTGAAGGTCATCGCTGGTTCGATTTATTAAGAACAAATAGAGCGGTTGCAGTGATGAATAATCAAAAAAATGGTAGCGGCGCTAACCTAAATTATAATGTTACTGCGGGAAAATTATTGTTCCCGATCCCTCAGGCAGAATGGGATAGAAATCCGAATATTCGCTAGAAGACCAGTAATGCATTTGATCAGCACAATTCTATGGATAAGCGTTGATCAGAAAATTTTATCACACACAAATCAAATTTAAAGGGCGGAGCTTATAAAAGCTTCGCTCCTTTATATCATCCTACCCTATTGTATAAAAACCGAAAAGCTAATGAAATCTATCTACAATATTAGCCTTGCTGTAAGTCTATTCTTCGCAGCTTGTGCCTGTAGAAAAAATACCACTACAGCCAATCAAGAAAAGCCAACCAATTCCGATCCCATTAAAACCGAAGTGGGTTTTTGGCTGACCAAGGGAGACCAGTCTCAGCTCTTGAGCAAACAGGATGTGGCGCTCAACTTTAGCGAATCCACAAATTCTAATCCCACCATCGAAGTGGATCAAAATACAACTTTCCAGGAAATTGATGGGTTTGGCTATACCTTAACGGGTGGAAGCGCAAGTTTAATTAATGCACTGCCCGCAGCCGAGAAAGATAAACTACTACATGAACTTTTCGCTTCAGCTGATGATGCAATTGCTGTAAACTATATCCGGGTAAGCATTGGGGCATCCGATTTAAGTGCCTACCCATTTACTTATAACGATTTGGGTGATGGCGAAACCGACGAAACCTTGACAAAATTTACCATCGCAAAAGAACAAACGGATTTAATCCCGATTTTGAAAAAAATTGTAGCCATTAATCCGAAGATTAAGATTTTGGGTTCTCCGTGGACTGCTCCTACCTGGATGAAAGGCAATAAAAGTTTTATTGGAGGTAATTTAAAACCAGAATACTATCAAGCTTACGCGAAGTATCTGGTTAAATATATCCAGGCAATGAAAGCCGAAGGTATTACAATTGATGCCATTACGCCACAAAATGAACCCCTACATCCTGGGAATAACCCAAGTATGTACATGTCGGCAGATGAGCAAGCCAGCTTTATTAAAACCGCTTTAGGACCAATATTTAAAAGCAGTGGTATTGCTACAAAAATCATTATTTATGATCATAATGCCGATAAGCCAGAATACCCGATTACTGTTTTAAACGATGCTGAGGCCAAGAAGTATATCGACGGTTCGGCATTTCATTTATATGCTGGGCCAATCTCTGCGCTAACACAAGTCCATAATGCGCATCCAGATAAGAATGTTTATTTTACAGAGCAATGGGTTGGCGGGCCAAGTAATTTTGGAGAGGATTTGAAATGGCATGTTTCAACCTTAATTATTGGCGCTACCCGTAACTGGAGCAGGAATGTTTTAGAATGGAATTTGGCTGCCGATCCGAACTACAATCCACATACCGATAAGGGCGGCTGTACATCTTGTTTAGGGGCCATTACCATTGCACCTGCGATTAGCAGAAATGTTGCTTACTATGTTATTGCTCATGCGGCTAAATTTGTTCCAGCTGGTTCTATTCGGATAGCATCAAACATTACCAATAACCTTCAAAACGTAGCCTTTAAAACACCAGATGGCAAAAAAGTCTTGATCGTTTGTAATAACAATAATAACGAAACAACCTTTAATATTCGTTTTGATGGAAAAATAATAACGAGTACTTTGGATAAAGGTGCCGTTGGAACTTATAAATGGTAAAAACTTTGTTTAATTGTTTAGATAGCCCCGCTAAAGCGGGGTTTTCTATTTACCGGATATTTATTCTCATCAAATCTTGGCAGGCTGTTTGCATTAACTTATTCATCAATCCTTAATAAATGAAAAAATTAATCCCTACCCTCAGCATTGCCATTTGTTTAATGGCTGCTTGCCAATCTAAAAATACCGATTCCGATGCTGGAGATTCAACTTCGGCCAATTCTAAAGAAATTGACCAGTCAAAGCAATGTTATCAATCCATAAAAAACAGAGATACGGCAAATCTATCTTTAAATGTGGAAGATGAGAAAGTAACCGGCTCTTTATCTTATAATCTATTCGAAAAGGATAAAAATAACGGAGTAATCTCTGGAATAGTGAAAGGTGATACCATCATTGCCGATTATACATTTCAATCTGAAGGGACTACCTCTACCCGTCAGGTGGTATGGTTAAAACAAAATAACCAGTTAGTTGAAGGTTTTGGAGATGTAGAAGAAGTTGATGGAAAAACTCAATTTAAAGACTTAGGAAAACTGGGCTTTGGTAAGTCTCTTATTTTTAATAAAATCGATTGTAAATAAAAAATGGGCTTGTAAAAACAAGCCCATTTTTTATTTACTAAAGTCGTTTATTTTACAGCTTCTTTTGCGGCAGCTCCCCACTCTTTGCTAACTTTAGTCATGTAGTCGGTATATTTTTGAACTTCATCTGGTTTCAGTTTGGTTGCCCAGGTAGATGCTGTTTGAGCCCAGGTAGAATATTTTATAGTTAAATCCTTAACCTGTGTTTCGTTTTTGCTTTTTAATGCGCCAATATATTCATCTTTCAGCTTAGCATATTCCGCTAAACCCTTATTCACTTCATCACTCGAAAAAGATGGAACATCAGATTTTAGTTCTTCGGTTTTAACTGTTGTTTTTACTGTTGTATCTCCACGAACAACCATAGTATCGCTGCTCTTTGTTGTTTTGGTTGTGTTTTCGCATGAAACAAGCGTTGCAGCTAATAGGCCAACTGCCGCAATTGATAAAAATGTTTTTTTCATATTATTTGGTTTTGCTTTGCATAACCTATGCAAAAAACAATGCCAAACATTTTAAACTTCCTAAGGCAGCTTTGAATAGCTATTGGCAATGACAATAAAATATCATGGGGATTTCGTGACCTTAAATGGGGAAAAAAATACCAATACTGAATTACATATTTTCGAAACGTTCCCAAAATCCGTCAACAGGTAATTTAGCGAAAATGTTTACCGGCTCCTTTTTTACAGGGTGCAAAAACTGTAACCTGCGTGCATGAAGGCAGATGCTTCCTTTGCGACTACCTCGTGGATAACCATATTTGTTATCCCCTACAATCGGGCAATCCATCGAAGATAACTGAACCCTGATTTGGTGCGATCGGCCCGTAATTGGATCAACTTCTAAAAGATAATAACCATCTAAATTTCCAATTAAGCGGTAAGAAAGTTCTGCTCTTTGACTATTGGCTACTTCATTTTTATAATAAGTAACCACATTTTTCTGTGGATTTTTAATCAGCCAGTGAATTAGCGTAGCAGCTTCCTTTTCGGGTTTATTTCTTACAACGGCCCAATAAGTTTTCTTTACTTCGCGATTTTTGAAAGCAGCATTCATGCGCTCTAAAGCCTTACTGGTTTTGGCAAATAAAATTACGCCGCTAACCGGTCTATCCAAACGATGCACCACACCTAAAAAGGCACCGTTCGGCTTATTATATTTTTTTGCAATGTATTTCTTTACCTGTTCATCCAGGGGTTCATCGCCGGTTTCATCCACCTGAACGATATCTCCTGCTCGTTTATTAATGGCAATGAGATGGTTATCTTCAAAAAGTATGTCTTTTTCAGTGATTGGCATCGGCTAGTTCATTGGTTCATCCGTCATTAGTTCATTTGATAAGCAAATCGTCTATTGCGAAAATTTATTAGTTAATCGGTTAGCTGCTTAATTGTTTGAAGCTGGAACTCAAAACTCAAAACGCCCAAATCCGAACTTAATATTGTTCTTTATCGTTAGGAAAATCGTTAGCTTTTACATCGCGGATATAGGATTGTGCGGCACCTAAAATTTCTTCGTATAGATTTAGATACTGACGCAGGAAACGTGGTTTAAAACCCTTGGTTAAACCAATCATATCGTTAACGACCAAAACCTGGCCATCGCAATGCGAACCTGCACCAATACCAATAGTAGGAATATGTAAACTTTCAGAAACCTCCTTACCAAGTGCAGCGGGAATCTTTTCTAAAACAATACTAAAACAACCAGCTGCTTGAAGCGCCAATACATCAGATTTTAATTTATTTGCTTCCTCCTCTTCTTTGGCTCTCACGGTGTAAGTTCCAAATTTATAAATAGATTGAGGCGTTAAACCCAAGTGCCCCATAACCGGAATTCCTGCAGTGATAATGCGTTGAACGGATTCGATAATTTCTTCGCCCCCTTCCAGCTTCACACCGTGTGCACCCGACTCCTTCATGATTCTGATCGCAGAATTTAAGGCCTCTTTAGAATTGCCCTGGTAAGAACCAAAAGGAAGATCTACCACTACGAAAGCACGTTTAACAGCCCTGATTACCGATGCGGCATGATAAATCATTTGATCTAGCGTAATGGGTAAAGTTGTTTCATGCCCGGCCATTACATTAGAAGCAGAATCTCCAACCAATAGTACGTCCAATCCGGCATCATCTAAAATGGTAGCCATGGAATAATCATAAGCCGTAAGCATTGATATTTTTTCACCACGCTGTTTCATTTCCTGCAAAATGTGCGTGGTTATTCTTTTGATTTCTTTATGTACTGACATTGGTTTTATTTTGCTGTTTCAAAAGTATCGTTTTTTCTTTAAAAAGAGGCCGAAGCGCAAAGCTAAAAGACCAAAGCTGCGAGAAATGAAAGCTGGCCGGTAGTTGTGCCCAAAGCTTTACGTTCTCAACTTTACACCTCAAACCTATTTCATATTTTTCTTTACATTTACAATGTTAAACCCTATCTTTGTACCCCGAAATGAAAGGGATTTATTCATCTTTTTTTGCCCCAAGCAAATACGGCTCAATTGCCGAGAGACATCCTTTTTTCAACTCTTTTTTAAATCAAAATCCATATTGTAATTACCATGACTAACTACACCAAGTTACCTGCGATTTTATTACTGGCCGATGGCACAGTTTTTTACGGCAAAGCTGCTGGAAAAATTGGCACCACTACTGGCGAAATTTGTTTTAACACCGGGATGACAGGATACCAGGAGATTTTTACTGATCCAAGTTACTTTGGCCAGATCATGGTAACCACTAATTCCCACATTGGTAATTACGGCATCCAAAGAGAGGAAATTGAATCGGACTCTATTAAAATAGCAGGTTTGGTTTGCAAAAACTATAATATTGTTTACAGTCGTAAACAAGCTACAGAATCTATTCAGGATTATTTCCAGAACGACAATTTAGTAGCTATTTCTGATATTGACACCCGTGCTTTGGTTCGCCACATTCGTGATAAAGGCGCAATGAATGCCATTATCTCATCAGAAATTACAGATCTTGATGAATTAAAAAAGAAATTATCGGAAGTACCATCTATGGAAGGTTTAGAGCTTTCTTCTCAGGTAAGTACAAAAGAGCCATACTTCTACGGAAATCCAGAGGCAAGCTTAAAAGTTGCTGCTCTTGATCTTGGTATTAAGAAAAACATTCTTCGCAGCTTCGAAAACCGTGATATTTATGTTCAGGTTTTCCCTGCTAAAACTAAGTTTGCTGAAATGGAAAAATTCAATCCGGATGGTTATTTTATTTCAAACGGCCCTGGCGACCCATCAGTAATGCCTTATGCCGTAGAAACAATTCAGGAAATATTAACAGAAGATAAACCATTGTTTGGTATTTGTTTAGGTCACCAATTATTGGCTGAAGCGAACGGAATCGGAACCATGAAAATGTTTAACGGCCACCGTGGCTTAAACCACCCGGTTAAAAACATTATTAAAAATCACTGCGAGGTAACTTCTCAAAACCATGGTTTTGGTGTAATTCCGGATGAAGTGAGAAACTCAGATAAAGTAGAAATTACACACGTAAACCTGAACGATAAATCTATTGAGGGGATTCGTGTAAAAGGGAAGAAGGCATTTTCGGTACAATATCACCCAGAATCTTCTCCAGGCCCACATGATTCCCGCTACTTATTTGATGATTTTGTAAACGTAATGAAAGGTGAGTTAACCTGGTAGCTTAAAGCTGAAAAGAAAAAGCTTAAAGACTATAGCGAAATATTAAATTCTGCGAATCTGCGGCTCAAATTAAAGCTGAAGATTCGCAGATTTGCTTTTAACGGAACCCGCATTGGGTTGTTCCATTATCCTGGAAACATTTTACAAAAAGTTCTTAAAAATTCATTTCTAATTCGTTTAAAGCTCCTTACATTCGCAATATGGAAACAAAAAAAGCCATCATCACGGTTACAGATCTTGTAAAAAAGTATGATGATTTCGTGGCCGTTCAGGGATTAAGTTTTGAAGTTTATGAAAATGAAATTTTCGGTTTGCTTGGACCAAACGGTGCTGGTAAAACAACAACGCTGGAAATCATTGAGACCTTAAGACCTAAAACCTCAGGAGAAATTGTAGTTGATGGCTTTTCAGTTGATAAAAATCCACAGGAAATAAAGCAGATTATTGGTGTGCAGTTACAGGCGGCAGGTTATTATCCAAACCTGAACCTTATTGAGTTGATAGAGCTTTTTGCTGGTTTGTATGGTGCAAATATTAAACCAATGGAAATGCTGGAAAAAGTAAACCTTCAGGATAAAGCAAAAGCGAAATACAAAGCTTTATCTGGGGGCCAAAAACAAAGGTTTTCCATTGCAACAACGCTGATCAATCAGCCAAAAATTATTTTTCTTGATGAGCCTACCACGGGCCTGGATCCTCAGGCGAGGAGAAATCTTTGGGATTTGATCACGGAAATCAGAGATGCCGGAACTACAGTAGTCATCACCACCCATTATATGGATGAGGCTGAGCAGCTTTGCGATCGTGTAGCTTTCGTAGAACGAGGGCAGATAATCGCTTTGGACACACCAGATAACTTAATTGACCAATTGGTGAACAGTGGTTTCGAGCGTAAAAAGGAAGTTAAAAAAGCCAATTTGGAAGATGTATTCATCAACCTGACTGGAAAAGAGTGGAGAGAATAATAATATTTTTTTTTGTAAAGAAATTACAGTAATCAAATTAATGTTACTCCCTTTTTACGTTTTAATCCCGATTTTCATCGGGAGCTGCCACTAAAATCGGGTTTAAGAAAAATAGTAAAATCACTATTAATCATAAATAGTAAATGAAAAAATACAGCAATACTACTGCTACCTTAGCATTAGCGAAAGCAAGTTTCCGTTCCATTATGCGGAGTCCATCTGCGGTGGTTTTTACCCTTGCCTTTCCTTTGATTTTTATTTTGGTATTTGGGTTTTTAGGCGGTGGTGGAACGAGAATAGATGTCGGGGTTAATCCGGGATCGGACGTTGATAATCCCGTTATTTCAATGCTTGCAAAGACAGGCATGATCAGACTGGTCAAAGACAAATCCCAAGAGGATTTTAATAAATTACTGGAGAAGGGAAATATCGATGCCATGATTGATGTTCACAGAAAAGTGAACAGCGCAGCATACTCCGTGAATGTGGTATATACATCAGCTTCAAGAGATAAAGGTGGCATTTTAAAATCGGTATTAAATAATGTTTTTTACGATAAAACTTTAAAACCCACAGTAGCCGAAATAAAAGAAAGCACCATCACCGGGCGAGAATATAAAACCATCGATTTTATTTTGCCGGGGCAGTTAGGCTTTTCATTGTTAAGCACAGGAGTTTTCGGAACGGCATTCGTATTTTTAAGTTTACGCCAAACACTTGTAATTAAACGTTTCTTTGCTACCCCTGTTAAAAGATCGAGCATCGTTATTGGCGAAGGGATTGCAAGGATAGGTTTTGCGCTAATTGGTGCAGTTTTTATCATATTATTGGGCCATTTCTTTTTTGGCTTCACCTTGGTTCATGGTGCGATCACAGTCGTCAATATGCTCATATTAGCTACCATGGGCATCATTGTATTTATGGGTTTTGGTTTTATCATCTCAGGCATTGCCAAAAGCGAAAGCATGGTGCCTCCTATTTCTAACATTGTTACCCTTCCCCAATTTTTGCTATCAGGAACATTTTTTTCCATCGAAGCCTTTCCAACGTGGTTGCAACCTATCAGCAGGGCGCTGCCTTTAACGTATCTGAATGATGCAATGCGAAAGGTAGCTTTTGAAGGCGCTGGTTTATGGGATGTGAAATTCCAGATTATGATTCTTTTGATTTGGGGAATTGTAATTTATGCAATAGCGGTGAAGGTATTTAAGTGGGAATAAAATTAGAGGTAGATCACATTTCTTAATAAGCTATCTATTTTCATAGTGAACGAAAATTTACTCAGCTGCCTTTGATGAAAGATTAGGAGAACATCCTCTTAACCTTTTTTAACTTTTAAGCACTTAGCAATAGCGTATTTTTGGCAAAATTGCTTTATGAAAAACCTATTCATTTTTTGCCTTTTCCTGAGTTCTTTTCAAGCAGGCGCTCAATTTAAATTCCTGGCTAACAATAGTTCTAACCAATACAAAGCTAAAATTTTTGTTGCTGAATGCGAAAATGATGTATGCGGAGGCAAGGCAACCATCATTTTATATGATAAAATATCAGATAAAGAATTGGAAACATTTCGCTCTCCTGATTTAGATTTTAGCCTCAATGGCAACCAAGACGCAAAAATAGGCTGGCTCGATTTGGGAAAGTATCAAAGTCCGCTGATTTTTGGTGATTTTAATTTCGATGGCATTGAAGATTTAGCGATACGAAATGGAAGTAAAGGGCTGTACATGAGTCCATCTTATGATATTTATCTGGCGACCAACAACAAATTCTTATTAAGTAAAGAATTAACCAAGCTGGCGAGTGAAAACCTGGGAATGTTTGGTATTGATAAGAAAGATAAGCTACTCAGCGTTGAGCAGAAAAACGGTTGCTGCTACCAGCAAACGATCAGTTACCGCATTGATAAAAAAAACCTTGTCACCGAAGTTTCGTCGGTAATTGAAGATTCTAGCATTGGCGATGACGTTACCGTAATTACAACGAAAGTAGTGAATGGCAAAACACAACGCACTGTACAGAAATATAAAGCCAAGGATTACTATTCAGTAAACTAGAGTGCTGCCTTAACCAAAAATGGAAGTATTTCTTTTTGAAAACTAACAAAGTTTTTGCGAACATCAGAATCGCTTACCGAGGTAAAAGCGAAAGAGAAAACAATGCTTTTACTCGCTTTAAGTAGAAATGCTAAACCCTCTCTCCTTGCAGGATTGTTTTTAAAGGTCTCAAGCTCCAGGTAAGCTGCTAATAAAAGTGCCTCCAGCTGATCAGATAAATGCTTTAAAAACTCTTGCGAATTGGCATTCTCCCGTACAAAATCCCAACCGATAAATTCATTGCAGGCAGTGAATGAAAGCCTGCTGGTTTTCATCACCAACGCTTTAAGGTGCTCCTCTTCCGAGCCGTAGCTTACCTTATTGTTGATTATTTCATGCAGGTTCTGATCCAGATAATCCATTAAGATGCTATCTAAAACCTGCTCCTTACTTTCAAAGTATTTGTAAATGGTTGCTTTTGCTATCCTTGCTTTTTTGGCAATTTCGTTAACACTTGTTTTGTGATAACCATATTTCCTAAAAAGTTCTTTGGCAGCTTTTTTTACTGTTTCTTTAATTTTTTCAGCTTCCATTAATTTCTGACGTTAATTGTAGTATTGCCTTGTAAAGACACACTATATGTTTTTAAAGTCTTCTCGGCTGGTGCTTTTTGTGGCGTACCATCGAGAAGAGAAAATTTTGCACCCGAACATGGATCGGTAGCTGTTAAACCACTATCATCGGGAACAATTTTACATTTGCTATCGGGATTTACGGTACTACAACGATCGAAAGCTACAAAACCACCAAGTGGAGTTCTAACGATCACCAAACCTGCTATTCCATTATTTGGAACCAATAGTACATTGTTCACTGCTTTTATTCCGAATTCTACCAGGGTAACATTATAATTAACCGGTACATCGGGAATAAAGTTTTCTTCTTTGCCGCAGCTTACAAACAGAAAACACACGAACACAATACTAAACAGATACCTCATAATTAAATCAAGGCAGATTTATACTGGTTTAAAAAGCGAACATCGTTTTCTGAAAAAAGACGTAAATCTTTAATCACATACTTCAGATTGGTAATTCTTTCTATTCCCATACCAAAGGCAAAACCACTGTATTTTTTCGAGTCGATGCCACAGTTTTCCAATACATTTGGATCTACCATTCCACAACCTAAAATTTCTACCCAACCGCTGTACTTACACATATTGCAACCTGCACCTTTACAAATGGTACAAGAGATATCCATTTCGGCAGATGGCTCAGTAAATGGAAAATATGACGGACGGAAACGTACCTGAGTACCTTCACCGTACAATTCCTGAACGAAATAAAATAAGGTTTGCTTTAAATCAGCAAACGACACATTTTCATCTACATACAAACCTTCAATCTGGTGAAAAAAGCAATGCGCTCTTGCAGAAATGGCTTCGTTACGGTAAACTCTTCCTGGCATAATGGCACGGAAAGGCGGTTGCCCTTGTTCCATCATCCGCACCTGAACAGATGAAGTATGTGTACGTAAAGCGATATCACCTTTTTCGCCGCCTTTCTTAATGAAGAACGTATCCTGCATATCTCTCGCAGGGTGTTCTTCAGGAAAGTTTAAGGCAGAGAAATTGTGCCAGTCATCCTCAATCTCCGGCCCCTCGGCAACGGTGAAACCTAGTTTAGCAAAAATTTCTACAATCTCCCTACGCACTAAAGCCAGCGGGTGACGAGATCCGATTTCAAATCCTTCACCTGGTAACGTCAAATCAAGACTAACGTCTTCAGTTTTTGAGCTATTACTTTCTGTAGATTCTTTTAAAGTTTGATATTTAGATTCGGCAAGTTGTTTAAACTCATTTAAAACTTTTCCTAATGATCTTTTTTCTTCAGTTGAGACAGTTTTGAATTCTTCAAAAATTTCTTTGATAATTCCTTTACTGCCCAAATATTTGATACGAAATTGCTCCAGTTCGTCAGCCTTTTCTGTTACGAAAGCATTTATCTTTTCCGAATATTGTGTTATTTTATCCTGCAACATGGCTTCAAATATACGGCAAATAATCTAAAATTTTAAGTGATAACGGGTTCAAATAATCAGTTTACAATATCATTATAAAAGAAAATGAACTCAAAACAAAAAAAGCCGCAATTAAGCAGCTTTCTTAAATCATATAAAACTTATAGAAGTTAAATCACTCCTAATTCTTTACCAACTTTTGTAAAAGCAGCAATGGCTTTATCCAAGTGGTGTTGCTCATGACCTGCTGAGAGCTGCACACGAATCCGGGCTTTACCTTGTGGAACTACAGGATAGAAAAATCCGATCACATAAATGCCTTCATCCAACATTTTTGCCGCAAACTCCTGTGCTATTTTAGCATCGTAAAGCATTACCGGCACAATTGGGTGAAAACCTGGTTTGATATCAAAGCCAGCTTCAGTCATTTTTTGGCGGAAATATTTAGTGTTGCTTTCCAGCTTATCTCTAAGCGATGTAGTTTCGCTCAACATATCCAGCACCGCAATTGATGCTCCTGCAATGGCAGGAGCTAAAGTATTGGAGAATAAATACGGACGGGAACGCTGACGCAACATATCAATAATTTCTTTTTTACCAGAAGTGAAACCGCCAGAAGCACCTCCCAACGCTTTTCCCAAGGTACCGGTGATGATATCAATCCGATCCATTACATTGAAATGCTCGTGCGTCCCTCTGCCAGTTTTACCAATAAATCCAGAACAGTGCGATTCATCAATCATGATCAACGCTTCATATTTATCAGCCAGGTCAGCGATTTTGTCAAGGGGCGCTACTGATCCATCCATAGAAAAAGCACCATCAGTAACAATGATTCTATGTCTGCAATCTTTGGCAGCAATCAGTTGCTTCTCCAAATCTTCCATATCGGCATTTTTATATCGGAAACGCTGTGCTTTACACAAACGAACACCATCAATAATAGAAGCGTGGTTTAATTCATCAGAAATAATGGCATCTTCAGCATTAAATAAGGGCTCAAAAACACCTCCGTTGGCATCAAAGGCAGCAGCATATAAAATGGTATCTTCCGTACCTAAAAATTGAGATATTTTCGCTTCCAATTCCTTGTGAACATCCTGCGTTCCGCAGATAAAACGAACCGAAGACATCCCATAGCCATGATCATCAATCGCTTTTTTTGCCGCCTCGATTACTTTAGGATGCGAAGAAAGACCCAGGTAGTTATTTGCACAAAAATTGATCACCTCTGCCCCGCCGCTTACTTTGATATCGGCACCTTGTGGTGTTATGATTATTCGTTCGCGTTTAAACAACCCAGCGTTTTCTATTTCTTCAAGTTCTTTTTGGAGAACAGGTTTAAGTGTTTTATACATGGCTTTTTTAATATTTTTTCGTTCTCCAAAGTTATAAAAAAAACTCCTTGACAACTTAAAACCACCTAGATTGCTTGTAACTATTTAAGCGCAAACGTTTGATATTTTATCAAAATGCGCTTTTATATTCTTCACACAAGATATCAAAAACGCTAAAAACTTATTTTTTATTCAACTTAACAAACTTTAACACACCACTATGTGTATAGTGTTAAAACTTATTCGATATTTATAGCTCACTAACTAATAAACATGACCCGACTTTGCGCACTCATCCTTCTTTGTAGTTTAACTCAGCTGGCAATAGCACAACAATATACGGTTAGCGGAACAATTAAGGATACAGGCGGACAACCAGTTCCTTTTGCATCAGTTTACATTAAAAATACCACTACCGGAACATCGGCAAATGTTGATGGGAAATACGCTATTAAACTTCAAAAAGGTGATTATATCATAAGCTACCGTGCAGTTGGCTACAAACAACAGGATTATAAAGTAAAGTTATCGGAAACCATTAATAACGACGTGATCCTGGCCTCAGAAAGTTATACCCTTGAAAATGTGACCATTAAAGGTAATGCCGAAGACCCGGCATTTGAGATTATTAGAAAAGCCATAAAGCAGCGCAAAATACATTTGGAAGAGGTAAAAGCCTTTACCTGCGATGTTTATATTAAGGGCGTACAAAAGTTAAAAGGCGCACCCAAGAAATTTATGGGAAGAGATATTCAAAAGGTTATGGAATTGGATTCGAACCGACAAGGGATTCTTTACCTCTCTGAATCAAACAGTAAATTTAGTTTCCGCAGACCTAATGATGTTCATGAAGAGATGATTTCTTCGAAAGTGGCCGGAAGAAATAATGCTTTCAGTTTCAACAAGGCTTCTGATTTAATTATCAATTTTTATGATAATTATCTACTGGAAAACAAGCTCAGTGCAAGAGGTTTTATTTCGCCTATTGCAGATAATGCCCTGTTTTATTACAAATATAAGCTGGTTGGCGAATCGAAAGAAAACGGCGAATTGATCCATAAAATTCAAGTGATTCCACGAAGGGAGAACGATCCTGTTTTTAGAGGCTACATTTATATTATAGATGAAAGCTGGAGAATTTACAATACGGATGTTTACCTGACGGAGAAATCTGGCATCAATTTTATCGACACGCTAAATATTAATCAGCAATTCACGAAAGTCAAAGACACTTACATGCCAACGAACATCAATTTTCAATTCGCCGGCAGCGTTTTAGGGTTTAAACTTGCAGGCTATTTTGTCGGCGTTTACAGCAATTATGATCTCGACCCTAAGTTCCCTAAAGACCGTTTCAATGGAGAAATATTAAAAATCACCAAATCGGTGAATAAAAAAGATTCCCTTTACTGGATCAATAATCGCCCTATTCCATTGACTCCCGATGAGCAGGTAAACTATATCAAAAAAGACAGTATCGCGAAGCGGAAAGAGTCGAAAGTTTATTTGGATTCGTTGGAGAAAGAGAACAATGAGTTTAAGATCACTAAATTATTACTCAGGGGCTATAGCCAGAACGATCGCTATCATAAACAGTATTTAAGTTTTGATCCTGTTTTAAAATCCATCTTTTATAATACCGTGGAGGGATTTGCCATTAAATATGGAGTAACTTATCGACAGGATTTCGAAAACAGACGTTCCTATTCCATCAGACCGGAGCTGAGATACGGTTTTGCCAACAAAAAGTTAACCGGAAGCTTAACCGGAAATTATTATTACGATCCATTGAAACGTGCCTCTTTTGGCGGCTCTTTCGGTAACGGAATTTTTGATTTAAACAACCTGGGTTCGATGACCCCCCTGGGAAATACCATTAACTCTTTACTTTACGAAAAGAATTTCCCGAAATTTTACGAAAAAAGCTTTGTGAGTTTATATACCACAAGAGAGTTGGCCAGCGGCTTACAGGCCAGTTTAAGTGCAGATTATAGTAAAAGCAACACCTTAACCAACAGCACAGATTTTAAGTTTTTTGATGCGAAAGACAGGGAGTTTACCTCTAACAATCCATTCTCTCCAAATGCAGAAATACCACTTTTCCCTACCTATAAATCATTTAGCGCAACGGCAAGTTTAACCTATACCATCGGACAAAAATACATTACCCGCCCTGATGGAAAGTTTTATACCGAATCTAACTTCCCTAAAATTACGGTGTTGTATAAAAAAGGATTTAATGGTGTTTTCGGTAGCGATATTGATTATGATTTTGCTAAAGTTGAAATAGCGCAAGACCGGATAGGTTTAGGTTTATGGGGTTATACTTCCTTCCTTGTTGGTGCCGGAAAATTCCTGAATAATGACAAGGTTTATTACCCGGAATACAAACATTTTGCCGGTAACATTTCTACCATCTTCCCACCAAACTTAAGGAAGTTTCAGTACCTCGATTTCTATCAGTTTAGCACCAATCAACAATATTTTGAAGCCCATGTTGAGCACAATTTTGCAGGCTTTTTCTTAAATAAAGTGCCATTATTACGCAAAGCGAAGCTTGAGGAATTTATTGGTGGAGGCTATTTATCATCACCTGAAAAAAGAAATTACAAGGAATTTTACTTCGGTATACAACGATTGGTACTCAGAGTGAGTTATGGCTTTGCTTATGATGGCCCAACAAAATTAACGCAAGGATTTAGAATAGCGTACGGTTTTTAAAAGGTAAGAGGTTGCAGGAAAACCTGCAACCTTTGCCTTTTTTTATTATCTTTGCCCCGCTTTAAACGCCGTTTGCAACGGTATCAACAGCGTTATGAAAAAATATCAAACACTACTTTACTATTGCTATAGTCACATAGCAGAGGCAGAACAATTTGCTGCCGATCACCTTAAATTTTGTAAATCATTGGATTTAGTTGGCCGTATCATAGTGGCTGATGAAGGTTTAAATGGCACTGTTTCTGGCAGCCCCGAATCGTGTGAGGCTTACATGAAAGCCATCCATGCGGATGAGCGTTTTGCGAAAACAGAATTTAAAATTGATGAGGTGGAAGAACCATCTTTCCTGAAAATGCATTGCCGTTATAAATCGGAGATTGTTCATTCTGGTTTACGCGATACTTCAATCATCAATCCAAATGAGAAAACAGGAAAACATCTGGAACCTACAGAATTCATGAAAATGAAGGATGATGAAGATGTGGTCATTCTAGATGTTCGCTCAAATTATGAGCATAATTTAGGGAAGTTTAAAAATGCTATTACCCTTGATATTGAAAATTTCAGAGATTTTCCGGATCAGATTAACCAGCTCGCCCAATATAAAGACAAAAAGATTTTAACCTATTGCACCGGCGGTATTAAGTGTGAGAAAGCTTCTGCGCTGTTGCTGCATCATGGTTTTAATGATGTGTATCAATTGCATGGTGGGATCATCAAATATGGCAAGGAAGCTGGCGGAAAGGATTTTGAAGGCAAATGTTATGTTTTCGATAACCGTATTGCCGTGGATGTGAATCAGGTAAATCCAACGGTCGTTTCAGTTTGTTATAACTGTGGAAAAACCACACCTAAAATGATCAACTGCGCTAATCCAGAGTGCAATGAGCACATTACGCAGTGCGATGAATGCGGCGAAGAATTACAAGGATGTTGTTCAACAGCCTGCACTACGAATCCGCGTAGACGGCCTTATGATGGAACCGGATACTATGTAAAAGTACCACAACCGGTTGCTAAAAAGATAGCGGAAACATCAGTAGTTTAATTTAACTGTTCTTTACTTTATAATTGATTATCATAACCTTTATTTCGTAAGTTTTTGTGGCGGTATCATAACAACCGAATGTCATCCTGAGCCTGTCGAAAGACGCATTAAATTGTTTGAAATAGCGTTTCGACAAGCTTAACGTGACAATGTCTGCGGCGAATTGATTTATAATACAGCCACCGAAAATAATACAAGCGCAGGTATATTCCACCGCTTTATTCTGTGCTTTTTTGATTTTGATGAACTTCGTTTTGACCAAACTACTATCAGGTTTGATTGAGTCAACATGATCATCGAATTACTAATGGTTTGTCCCTTCCTGAAAAAAAATTACATAGAAAATTTTTTTTAGGAGGGGACAAAGCCTGTAACAAGATGAACAGAAATAAGTACGGGAGACCACAAAAATAATGTCTTTTAAAAAATACCGCGTATCTTTATAACTTTATCTTTTGGTCCCAAACAATCTAAAACAGTATACATTGACAGAGTTAGTTCAAGAGAACAAGGCTGTAAGCCAAAGTATTGATTTCTATAAAATCTTCAGGGTATTTTTGAGTCGTTGGTATTGGGTTGCTTTTACCGTAACCGTTGCACTTTGCGGGGCATGGCTTTATTTATGGTACACCCCTCCTATTTATCAGACCGGTGCATCATTAAAATTAGAAGATAGCAACCCTGCTATTAGCACAGGTGGCCAGGCAGCCATGCAAAATTATAACTACACCGACAAAATACAGGCAGAGAGTTTTACCATTCGCAGCAATGAGGTAATTGCAAATGCTGTTAAAACACTTGATTATAAAATTAGCTATTACCTGAAAGGCCGTGTGAGAACGACAGAGCTTTACCCAAATGTGCCTTTCGTTATCGAAATTATTAAGCAAGACAGCGTAAATTTTGGCAGATCACTATATTCTGTTAAAGGAATTGACAATCAGAGTTTTCAAATTTCTTCGGCTGATAACGAGGATGCAAAATCTATTTTAAAATACGGTCAGCGCATAGATATGGGAAATATGACCTTTCGGATTAAAGATAAAATCCCGGTTAACAGCACCTATCAATTCAAATTTAATAGCAAAGAAGATTTTATTGGTCGTGCAATGGGCGGCTTAAACATAGGCGAAGCTGCCCGTTTTACCAACGTAATGAGCTTAAGCCAAACAGATGCCAATGCCGTTTTTGCTGCAGATATCTTAAATGCGATCATGAAGGAATACGTGAAGTATGATGTAATTCAGCGAAGAAGATCAGCCAGGCAAACAGTAGATTTTATTGACAATCAACTCGGTTTTATCAATACCGAGGCAGGAAAATCAGGCAGTACGCTAGCCAATTATAAAACACAAAATAAGATGGTCGACATGAGTTCCTCTACTGCGATGACAGTTGGGAAACTTGCAGACTTTGAAAAACAGAAAACAGAACTCAACCTTAAATTGCTGGGCATTAAACAGCTGGAAGAACAGATCAACAACAACAGAAATAAAGTAGAAATTGGGGTTGATTTAGAAGGCGATTTAAGTACAGGTTTAGGTGCACTGGTTACGCAGCTCAACACATTACTCGCTAACAGGGAAATAAAGCTTAATCAATTTAACCCCGAATCTCAACCCGTTAAACAGGTAGAGCAACAGATTGCTAATGTAAAATCGGGCATTAGAAGCAGCATCCAGGGCATGCGTAAAAATAACGAGGCCACTATCCGCTACATCGATAATCAGATTGCTGGGGTTACCCAAAGCATGAGCACAATCCCGGTAAAGGAGCAAAACTTTGTGAAACTGCAAACCAACTTCGAAGTAAACAATAAGGTAAGGTCTTATTTATCAGAAAAGAAACTTGAAGCGGAGATGAATGCCGCGGCTATTGTTCCAGGTGCATCCATTGTAAACCCGGCCTACCCTTCTTACTATGCCATTTCTCCAAATAGCAGCAAAGCTTACAGCACAGCACTTATGCTGGGTTTGGCCTCGGGTTTTGGCTTGATTTTATTGGTTCGTTTTTTAAACCCATACATTTACGATAAGGAAACTGTTGAAGGATTAACGCATACGCCTATTATTGGTGTGATCCGCAAATTTCCGGATTATATAGATCAGGATAGCAGACAAGCACTTTCTTTATCAAAACCCAAATCTGTTTTTGCAGAATCGGTGAGATCAGTTCGAACGAATTTAAGTTTTCTGGCGAGCCACAAGGCCAGCAAGGTGATTTGTATCACTTCAGAAATTTCAGGAGAAGGGAAATCATTCGTTACGATTAACCTTGCCAGTACTTTAGCGTTAATAGAGAAAAGGGTGATCCTGGTTGCAGCCGATTTGCGTAAATCTAAATTGCATAAGGCTTTTGGAAGCGATAATAAGAAAGGGTTAAGTTCATTGCTCTCTGGTCAAACTACCTTAGAAGAGGTGATGATTCATGATAAAGTTCATCATATCGATTTTATTCCTTCCGGACCTGTCCCTCCAAATCCTTCAGAATTACTGCACACTGCGGCCATGAAAGATTTACTGAAAAAACTGGAAGCCGATTACGATTATGTTCTGGTGGATACCGCACCGGTTGGTTTGGTGTCTGACGCCATTCCATTAATCCGGTCTTCTGATATTAACTTGTTTGTGATTCGTTCTGGAGTTTCACAACAAAGAGCCGCTAATATTCCCGAACGCTTATCGAGAGAATATGGATTGAGTAATTTAGCGATCATTTTAAATGCATTTGGCGATGATGCGCTTTACGCTAACTATTATACAACAGATTATTCTCGTGGCGGCGGCAACAGCACCTACTACTATTCCGATTATTCCGGATATTCAGGTTCTGGATATTACGATGACGAAAATAGAAAGTGGTGGATGTTTTGGAAGAAAAAGTAGTTCGAGGTCTAATGAAGATTTTTTGGTAACCAGACCGATTGGAATTGCACAATGAAAAACAATCCGTGGTTAGATAAAAGAAATCTAAGCGCTGTTTATCCACACCAATCTATTGGCATGTTTTCAGCAAGATACTTTCTTTTGCAATTAGGTTAATCTGGTTTTAACGAAATCGATCAATAATCCAGAAATATTAATTGACATTTAGCAATAATATAAGAAGAAAAAAAGCGGTTTTAAAATTAGAATTGAGTAGTTTTGATTCTATATTGCTCCTGACAAATTAAAATTTATAAACCACAATCTCATTGATGATTGCTCGTCCCATTTGGTTAAATTTTTCTTATATCTACAAATTAAGAACCCTTGTAGTTTTCTTACAAGGACAATCTTTTACCTATTCTGTTTTTTTTATCATAGCTTCCAATAAGCGGGATCAACTCTCCAAGATGATCGGAACTTTTAATCTTGATTTTGCTTATGATTGATCAAAACTATAAATGGTTTCCTGTTTATACGAGATCAAGAGCGGAGAAAAAAGCTTATGATGAATTGCTGCGCAAAGGTATTAAGGCTTATCTGCCACTAAAAAAAACATTAAAACAATGGAGCGACCGGAAGAAAATTATAGAAGAGCCTTTAATAAAATCTTATCTCTTCGTCCATATCTCAACTAAAGAGCATAGCGAAGTTTTAATGACGAACGGGATTTCAAGATTTCTTTATTTTTCTGGAAAAATAGCTTACATGCCCGACCAGCAAATCGATCAACTGAAGCTATTATTGGCTACCGACGAAGAGTTGGAAGTTTTTGACCATGAGATTAAACCAGGGCAGAAAGTGCTGATTAAAGCCGGACCTTTTAAAGATATGATTGCAGAAATGGTTTCAGTACACAATAAACAACGTATAATTTTACGTTTAGATAATATCGGGTATTCCATTGAAATTAATACATCAATGGCATTTGTGGAACCGATTTAAGTATAGAAAGTGTGAGATTCAAGCTGGCGTTTAGTTGGCTCGGTAAGCGATCCTAAACCTTAAAGATGCGGTGGAAGACCTATCGAAACAATAATTAAAAAGAATAGTAATTAAACAGTTAGCATAAACTGTTTGGTTTTAAAAACATAAAAAGGTGTTAAGTTTGAATGAGGCAGCATCTTAACATAATCAGTTCATTTTTTTAAAAAAGAATGTGACTGAGAGGGCGAAGCTGTGTCCGGCCATCACCCGTTTGTTGTTTTAAGAATAAGCCATTCCAAATCTAAAATCGTCATTCGTATATCGTAATTTAATGTGCCGTATCGTTGGTATAATTGATCAAAACCAAAATCCTGAACAACTTTTTAGAGATGTTCAGCTGATGTGCGACAGCATGAAGCATGGCGGGCCAGATGATGAAGGTTTTTTTGCAGCACCTGGATTGGGTTTGCAGTTTGGCCATCGACGATTGGCATTGATAGACCTTACCACAAATGGCCATCAGCCGATGAGTGATCAGGATAAAAATTTAACCCTCACTTTTAATGGAGAAATTTATAACTATCTCGAATTAAAAAAGGAATTAACCGCTGAGGGATTAATTTTCAAAACCCAAAGCGATACAGAAGTAATTCTGGCTGCATATCAATTTTGGGGAGTGGAAAGCTTCAAAAAGTTCGCTGGCATGTTTGCTTTTGCCATTTACGATAAAGTAAAGCAAATCACTTTTTTGGTGAGAGATCAAATGGGGATCAAGCCACTTTATTATGCAGCGGCTGACAATCGTTTAATTTTCGCTTCTGAAGTAAAAGCATTCAAAGCATGCTCCTATCCTTTTGAAGAAAACCTTGATTGGAAAATTTATTTCCTGGCTTTTGGTCACATTCCGCATCCATTCACTACCCTGCAGGAAGTGAAATCACTAGATCCGGGACATTTTTTAAAATGGGATCATCAAGGAAATAACTTCGTTATCGCTTCATTTAAAGAAGACCTCAAGCCGAAAACGGTTTTTAATCAGCAGGAAGCAAGCCAATTAATCGCAAAGAAATTGGAACATGCTGTAAAGCAAACTTTAATTGCAGATGCTCCACTTGGTGTATTTTTGAGTGGAGGAATTGACTCCAGTATCATCACCCTTTTGGCAGATCAAAGCATTGGGAAAAACTTAAAAAGTTTGTCTATTAATTTTGAAGAGGAAGCTTATTCAGAGGAAGTTTTTCAAAAAATAATTGCCGATCAAATTAATGGAGCGCACCATAGTTACCAGGTTAAGGAAGCAGATTTAACTGCAAACTTTGATCAAATTTTGGAAGCCATGGATCAACCCACAAATGATGGCATCAACTCATGGTTTGTCACTCAATATGCGAAAGCTGATGGTTTAAAAGCAGTACTATCTGGCATTGGTGCCGATGAGCTTTTGGGAGGGTATCCCTCTTTCAAAAGAGTTAAATTAATCAGAAGGTTAAAACGCACACCCCGTTCTCTTTTGAAGTTATCGGAATATATCCCTCATGATAAACTCAAGCGGATTTCCTATTTAAGTTATCAAAATCCAATTGGGGAATATCTTTTTTTAAGGGGATTTTTCACGCCACAAACCATTGCCAAAACCTTAAATATTGATCAAAAAAGAATTGATCAGTTGTTGGAAGATTTCCCGATTAACAAGTCGATTGACTTTTTGGAAGGAGAAGAAAGAGTTTCGTGGATGGAAACCAACCTATTTATGCAGAACCAACTTTTAAAAGACACTGATTTTATGAGCATGCATCATGGCATAGAAGTTCGGGTACCGTTTTTAGATCAGGATTTTTTAGCCACAATACAAAACATTGCAAATCAGCAAAGGTTTTCAAACCGCCCTAAGAGGTTGTTAATTGATGCTTTTAAACATATACTTCCAGAATCGATTTGGAACCGACCTAAAATGGGTTTTACTTTTCCTTTGCAAAAATGGTTTTTAAAGAACGAAAGAATCGTAAATGAAAAAAATTATGATGGGCATGCCCTTCAATTGATCAAAAAATTCAAAGCAGGGAAATTGCATTGGTCGAAAGCTTTTGCGTTGTACCAGATAGCCAAAAGCGACAATAATTGAAAAACGAAAAGATTCTTTTTTTAAGCTTGTATACCTATAGTTTAACTGGTGGCATTGAAAAAGTATGTCGCACATTTATCGAAGTATTGGAGGAACTAAAAAGTTTCCATAAAATTAAAGGTCATTTGAATTTATCCCTGCACGACTTAAAAAATTTTAGTAATCATAAAGGCTTTAACGGCAACAAATTTTTATATGCATTTGCGGTTTTAAAAAATGCTTTTACTGCCGACATCATTATATTAAGTCACGTTCACCTCCTACCCTTTGCCAAATTGATCATAAAATTGAGTCCTAAAAAACGGGTTATTTTATTTGCACATGGCATTGAAGTTTGGAAACCCTTAGCAAAATGGAAACGAGATTTCTTAAAAAAAATCGAAATCTGGGCAGTAAGTCGATATACAGCGGAACAGCTTCGAAAATTAAATAGTGTTCAGAATAAAAACATTAAGATTTTAAATAACAGTTTACCGCGAAGCTATTCTTATTCTTCGGCGGAAAGTTTAAAGGCCAATACGCAGGAGCGATATCGGATTTCCACAGATGATCAAGTGGTGCTGACCGTTTGCAGATTATCATCGCTGGAACAATACAAAGGCTATGACATGGTTTTATTGGCTTTTAAGGATGTAATCAAGACATATCCGCAGGTAAAATACATTATTGCCGGCAAAGCCGATGAAATGGAAAAACAGCGAGTTTTGCAGCTTATTCAAGATTGCAAACTGCAAGATCATGTTATTTTAGCAGGCTATATAAATGATCAAGAATTAAAGGCTCTCTATCAACTAGCTGATGTTTTCGCCATGCCGAGTAAAGGGGAAGGCTTCGGCTTGGTTTACTTAGAAGCAATAGCCAATGGATGCTCGGTTTTAGCGGGTGATGCCGATGGCAGCAGAGATGCTTTATTAGATGGAGAATTAGGCTTATTAGTAGATCCTGAAGATGGAGATGCAGTTTATCAGGGATTAATTCAGCTTTTAGCACAACCCACTACTGAAGATGAGATTGTTCAAAGACAGCAGATGGTTGAAACGCATTTTGGTTTTGCAAGGTATGTAGAGCAAGTGGAGGATTTGCTGACCTCCGCCCCGCCCTCTCCTGAAATAGAGGGAGCTACATTACAAAAAATAAATGGATCATAGAGAAGAACATAGTTGGACCATCGAAGCAAAAGCTTCTTTATTTGATTTGAAATTGAATGAAGTTTGGGCTTACCGAGATTTATTGTGGTTATTGGTTCGTCGTGATTTCGTATCTTTTTATAAACAGACCATTTTAGGTCCGCTTTGGTTTTTTATACAACCGCTCTTTACTACTATTATTTTCACCTTTATTTTTGGTAACCTCGCAGGGATCTCCACAGATGGTTTACCAAAACCTTTATTCTACATGGCGGGTATAACGGCATGGAATTACTTTGCAGACTGTTTAACCAAAACATCTACGGTATTTAAAGATAATGCAGGGATATTTGGAAAAGTCTACTTCCCAAGGTTAATCATGCCGCTTAGTATTGTAGTGAGCAACCTAGTTCGTTTTGGGGTGCAGATGGTTTTATTCTTGATGATGATGTCATATTATTATTTTGTTGTGGGTGCAACATTTAATGTGACTTGGGCAATTTCATTATTTCCCCTCATTATAGCATTGATGGCCTTATCGGGCTTAGGTTCAGGAATGATTATTTCCGCCATGACAACTAAATACCGCGATTTAGCATTCTTGGTGGGTTTCGGTGTGCAGTTATTAATGTATGCCACGACTGTAATCTATCCCCTCTCAACGGCGCTAACGAAATATCCTGATTATGCCTGGATCATTGAATATAACCCGATGACACCTATTATTGAAACGTTTCGTTATGGGTTTTTGGGTGAAGGTAGCTTTAGCTGGGGAAGTTTGGGCTATGCCAGTGGTATTACGCTTGCATTGCTTCTAACAGGTGTTGTGGTGTTTAATAAAGTAGAACGGAATTTTGTGGATACGGTGTAGATTCGTTTTTCGTTTGTTGTCATTCGTTTTTCGTTTAATCGAGAAACGAGCAACGACAAACGAACACCAAACACCGAATGAGTATCTCGATTAAAGTAGAAAATCTAGGTAAAACTTCTTCTAATTATTATACTCTAATTATTTCATGGGATTAATTAGATTCCTTTTAGCAGTTTCTGTTATTATAGCACATTCTACACCAATTTTCGGCATTAGACTTGTCGGAGGGCAAACGGCCGTGCAGGCATTTTTTATTTTATCTGGTTTCTATATGGCACTAGTTCTAAATGAAAAATATATAGGCGAAAATAATTCGTATAAATTATTTATAACCAATAGATTGTTAAGACTATACCCTATATACTGGACAGTACTGATTTTAACCGTTTTATTCTTTTTGATGGTATTGATTTTCACTAATGATACAAGTAATTCGATTTTATATAACTATATCAGACACGATAAAGATTTAGGTCTATCAAGCTATTTACTATTGATGTTCTCTAATACATTTATCCTATTTCAAGATGTTATTATGTTTCTTGGTGTAGGCAGTGATAAAAACTTAATTTTTGTATCAAATTTCTATAGTACAGATCCAATGTTATGGACTTTCTTATTTGTACCACAAGCATGGTCAGTAAGTATTGAGATCATGTTTTACCTGATTGCCCCTCTCTTACTAAAAAGAAATTTAGTTCTAATATCAATACTTACAATAATGACATTTGTAGTTCGAATTCTATTTTACAGAAATGGATTCAATCAAGACCCGTGGACTTACAGATTTTTACCCTTTGAACTTGGCTACTTTTTTCTAGGCACTCTATCATACCATGTTTACGTTAAAATAAGAAGATTTAAGATTTCAAAAAGTACATTGATTACAGTTTTTTCTATCATCTTATTTTATTCTGTAACTTATCCTCAATTTGGTAACATAAGTAATTACATCTACCTATTAATATTTGCTCTTAGTCTGCCATTTATCTTTATTTTAACAAAAAATTCAAAGCTAGATTCATATGTTGGAAATCTTTCGTATCCAATGTATATATCTCATCTATTTATTTTCTATGTTGTCAGAATAATTAGCCTGCCATATGTAAAGAATTCGGGAATAAAATTAACTTTTATGACCATAATACTATCAATTCTTTTACATGAACTAGTTTCGAAAAGAATTGAATTATTTAGACAGAGAAGATTAAAACCAAAAGAAATTGGCTTTATCAAAGATTAAGGACCTGAGCTTTTACCTAGTGATATTAAATAATTTTACAAACCTATCGAATAACAAACAGCTAAAATATTAATATTCAAATGCCATTTCATCCATTTAAAATAAGTGTTTATAGTTTGTAAAAATAAATTTAATCAGGTAATAAATAAGCCCTATGAATGTCCTGATTTTTTGCATTCAAAACATATCCCATCCTTGGATGGTTGGAGGGCAGTAGCTATTATGATGGTCATTTTAGGCCATTTCATGCTTACCTTAGAGCCGGGAAGTATTATTCACACAATATTAAAGTTAACGGCTATTGGTGGCCTTGGTGTAAAAATATTTTTTGTTTTAAGTGGCTTCTTAATCACAACACTTCTAATCAAAGAAAAAATAAAATATACAAGAATAAATCTTAAAAAATTCTTTATAAGAAGAGTTTTAAGAATAATCCCAGTTTTATACTTGTACTTAATTGTGATCTTTTTTGTTAATCATTTTTTTTAACTCAACCTAACCTTTTCGAATTTTATTGGTCCACTGCTCTATATTAACAATTTTGATTTTTTATCTGGGACCTGGATCACAGGCCATACCTGGAGTTTAGCAGTTGAGGAACAGTTTTACTTAATTTGGCCTTTTATTTTTAAATACTCCAGGAATAGCCTCGTGATTTGTTTAACAATAATTTTGGTTATTCCGATTTTTGGAGTTATTCAATATATTGAACCTAAAGTTGAAAACTATATTTTATCCCCTTTTTTTATCCCAGCTAGCTCAATATTTACGGGCGCTTTAATGAGTCTTTTATGCTTCAATTCTTTTATTTCTTCCAGGTATATAGTAATCAAAAATTTCAATTTTATAATTTTTACACTTGCAATTATATTTGTATATTTTATCTATTACATGTCGGCAAAAGGGCTATATGGAAAAATTCTTTTGCCGTGCGGTAATCTTTTAACCAATCTTTGTTTCGCCTATATGATATTGTTTTCAATTATTAGAAGGGACAATTTTATTTTCAGGATATTAAACAGCAAAATATTTGTTCAGATTGGCATTATTTCTTACAGTCTATATATCTGGCAACAATTATTCATAATACCAAAGGGAAATTATCCAATTTTGGAACAATACTTCTATTTCCCTTTTAATTTAATCTTGGTTTTTATTTTTGGTTTTTTATCTTTTTATTTTTTAGAGAAACCATTTCTTAAACTTAAAGAAAGATTTTCAATCTATTAAACTTCTAAAAGTTGACTCAAAATATTGCTATCAAAGTAGAAAATCTAAGTAAAGCTTATCAGCTTGGCCAAATCGGAACTGGTACGATTAGTCGTGATCTCGAACGGTGGTATGCCCGGATGCGAGGCAAGGAAGATCCTCATTTACGGATTGGAGAAATCAATAATCAAAATACCAAAAGTGAAAGTGACATAGTCTGGAGTTTGAAGGATATTAACTTTGAAATTGAACAGGGCGATGCCGTTGGCATTATTGGCAGAAATGGCGCTGGTAAAAGTACATTGCTAAAAATATTAAGTAAAGTTACCGCCCCTACTACAGGCAAGATTTCTGGCAGTGGCAGAATAGCCAGTTTATTAGAAGTGGGAACTGGTTTTCATCCAGAATTATCGGGCCGTGAAAATATTTTTCTGAATGGCGCCATTTTGGGGATGCGTAAGAAAGAAATTCAACGTAAACTAGAGGAGATTGTTGACTTTGCTGGTATTGAACGTTATTTAGACACTCCAGTTAAACGTTATTCTTCTGGCATGTATGTGCGACTAGCTTTTGCTGTAGCAGCTCATCTAGAATCTGAAATTTTAATCGTGGACGAAGTTTTAGCGGTTGGGGATGTCGAATTTCAGAAAAAGTGTTTGGGGAAGATGGGGGAAGTGAGTAAAGGCGAAGGGAGGACGGTATTGTTTGTAAGTCACAACATGAATGCTATTAAACAACTCTGCCAACAAGGGATTTTACTTGTAGATGGTAAAATAAAAAATATAGGAAATATTAATGAAACCATAAAAGGTTATACTGATACTTGGACCGGACAGGAACAAATATTACTTTTAGAAAAAGTCCAATGTGACAACGACTATATTAATTTAACGCATTTTGAAATCAATGGTTCGCGCAATACAGTATTTACACTTAACGGAGATAAAATAAATATTATAATTAGTGGCGAATTAATTCAGCCCATTCAAGCTAACTACGAAGTTAAAATTTACACAAGTGAAAATGAACTTATTTGTTTTTACAGCCCTGGTCATTTTGAACATAAGCTAATTTCTTTGGGCGTGGGTAAATTTACGTTGGAAGAAAGTATTCTCTTCCCAAAGGAAATTTTTAATGGAGTGTTTGTCATGTCTGTTAGCTTAAGCCAACCCAATGTTGAAACATATTTGCACATTGAAAATATTACATTCGAGCGCAATTACGTGCAAAATGGGAACGGAAGAATTTTTAACTATACTGAGGTTGGCTTTTTAAAATTGAACAGATATGAATGATAAAGCTCTGATTAGTCAATATCAAAATATCAATAACAAATTCGATAAACAACTGATTTTTAGACTAGGAAGTGAGGCTGGTTTCTTTTCCGAATATAATAACATGGTATTTGCAATTATTTATTGTTTGGATAATGCAATCAAATTTACCTTGTCATCTAACAACTCGAATTTTTCAAAAATTGGTTGGCAAGAATACTTTAACGAATTTTGTACTGAAGTTTATGACGAATTTCATTTTGAATCAAATTATAGACTTCATCACAAACCATCAATTGTAAAAAGAATAAAAAATAAGTTTAAAAAATATTCCTCGTCCACTTATCTTACGCAGGATTTATGGGGAAAGTTCCACAGTTCCACGTTTGAAAAATTGAATTTCAATATAAAAGAATTACAAATTCACGGAAGTTTATTAAACGCTAGCCAAAGAATTATTGGTATTACTTGGAGTTACAATAATACAATTAAGAAGCAGATCGATTCAATTATTGATACATTATCTTTGCCTAAAAAATATGCATCCTTACATATTCGAATGGGAGATAAGTATAAGGAAACAAAAATAACTGATCCTGAGCACTATGTGGAAAAGCTAACGCAGTATACGGATACAAAAGATATATTTGTTGCAACTGATGACTATTCGGTAATTATAACATTACAAGAAAAATTTCCTCTTTATCAATTCAATTCTCTAACAGAGCCACAAGCTAAAGGATATGACCAGCAGGAGTTTACAAAACTTAATGAACTTAAAAAGTATTCAGAATTAGTTTTATTATTTGCTTCAATTGAGATCTTGGCCCAATCAACCAACCTAGTTTGCACTTATACATCAAACATAGGAATGTACTTGGCTATGAGACGCGGACTTCAGTATACTCATGATGTAAATGGACGAAATTGGGCAATTTGGTAAAATATGTCTAATAGTAAAACAGTAAAAATCTCGACGCCATGGGGTCACAGCTTTTTGAATGAGCAAATTAGCCCCTGCATTGAAAATTTTAAATTCGAAATTGATAATGATTGCAAAGTTTGTGATTATTGGATAGTTTGGGGGGATTTACCAAGACGTGCTGATAAAATAAAGGTTAAATGTCCTAATGAAAATATATTGTTTATGACAGACGAAGCTCATCCTTATAAAACATACCATAAACAATTCCTAGATCAATTTCATGCTATCATTACTTGCAGGAACGATATTGAACACAAAAATATTATAAGTACACATGAGATAAATACTTGGCATATACCAAAAACTTTCGAACAGTTATATTCTAAGAAGGAGATCATTAAAAGCAAAGAAATTTCTGTTGTTTGTTCAGATTTAACCGACTTACCTGGGCATAAGGCTCGTTATGCTTTTGTTAATAAGCTAATTGGACATTTTAAAGATAAGTTGGATGTTTATGGGAGAGGGTTTAATCCTATTGATAACAAATTAATTGCATTAACACCCTACAAGTATTCAATTGCTATCGAAAACTCTGCAATTGATGGGTATTTTACTGAAAAAATATCAGAATGCTATTTGACCCATACTTTCCCCATCTATTATGGAGCACCAGATATCGATAAGTATTTCGATTCAGCTTCATTATTAAAAATCGAAATAAACAACTATAAAAAGAGCATTCAAAAAATTGAAGAATTGTTAGAATTAGATCCCTGGAAATCAATAGAGCGCCTACTCGTGGAACAGAAGCTGCGTTATTTAAACAAGTATCAATTATTTTCAGCTTTAAATAATATCCTAATAAACCAAAATTTAACTAACACTATAAAATCAACAAATTTGATCTATTCTCATCGCAAATTTTCGAAAGAATCATTTATAACAAAAGTAGTTAATCTGATAAACAGGTAAGATGTCCAGATTTAGGAGTTTCTTCAAAAATTTAAAATCCATAGATAAATTAGTTTATTTATATGGAAAAACAATAGAGTTCGCAATACCCGGAAGATACAAGCAAATAGTGCATTTCAGAAGCTTTATAAATAATACCCAATCTTTAGGCTATGAAATTAAGTTTCAATCAGATCAGGTTTTAGTTCAATCAGGTTTTTATGCAATTAAACTTAGAGACAATACCAGTGACAAAGATGCTTTTAGCCAAATTTTCATAAATAATGAGTATCAAACTCTTATTGATTATATTCACTTAAATGAGATTGAGATTAATACAATAGTTGATGCAGGAGCTAACATTGGACTATCGGCCATTAAATTTTCAAATGCTTTTCCAAACTGTAAAATAATATGCCTAGAGCCTGATTCTGATAATTTTGAACAGCTCCAAATTAATTTGGAAAACATTAGCAATGTTATTATGTTGCAGAAGGCATTGTGGCATAAGCAAGATTTTCTTACTTTAAATAAGGATTTTAGAGATAGTCGGGAGTGGTCAAGACGGGTAGTAAAATCAAATAACACCGATGATAATTTTATTTCCGCAGTATCTATAGCGGACATTATCAAACAATACAGCCTTCAGGAAATAGATTTTTTAAAAATTGATATTGAAGGAAGTGAAGCAGAAATATTTAAAGCAGAAAATGATTTGTCATTTCTAAGACAAGTGAAAATCATTGCAATAGAAATCCATGATGAGTTTAATTGTAGAAATCAAATATATAGGATATTAAGAGATAATAGTTTTTTTATATTTAATACAGGTGAACTTACCATTGGAGTTAAGCACAGTAACAAATGATTGGTATTTCAATAATTATTTGCTGTTATAATAGCGCAAGAAGATTGCCTGATACTTTACTAAAGATATCAGAACTAAATCAGGATAAATATATTCCATGGGAAATAATCGTTGTTAATAATCTTTCTACAGATAAAACTGCAGATGTTGCAAAGGCGGAATGGGAAAAATACAATCAGGATGATGTTAGCTTTCTTATAGTAAATGAAGATAATGCTGGTTTAAATTATGCGAGACGTAAAGGAGCGTTGTTAGCAAAATACGAATGGTTGCTCTATTGCGATGACGATAATTGGTTAGATCCTGATTATTTTATAAATTTTAAAAAAATCATCAGCCAGCATCAGCAATTAAAAATGGTTTGCTGTGGTAAATCTGAAGCTGTTTTTGAAAAACTACCAAATAAATGGTTTTATAACTACCAACAGCTATGCGTGATATTTAACATTTTAGATTATGGTTATGATACAAGAATTTCAAAGTGCCTAGCCGATGGTTGCGACGTTTGTGGAGCAGGTATGTTTGTTTTAAAAAAATTAGTTGTTGAGTATTTCAAATTTGAGAAGCAGATAATTTTAGATAGGACTGGAGAAAATTTAAATTCTGGAGGGGATACAGATTTGGTTAATTATTTTCTTACAAATAATTATGAGATTGGTCAATTTGCAACATTAAGTATAAAGCACTTTATTCCAAAAGAAAGAACCACACGTAAATACATATATCGTTTAACCGAGGGAATGTCATACTCAACTGCTTTGATATCCTATAAACAATATTCAGTCATTAAGAAAGCAAATTTCCTTAGTTTATGCAAGAAAGTTATTGTACATACCATCAGATTAAGTTTTTTCGAAGCGGTTTTAGTCCTTGCTCGCTATTTTGGATGGCAAAGAGCTTACAATGAAATAGTAAACTAATTAAATTGTTATTTAATCATAATACATAAAGCAAATAATGCCTTAAATTGGTGATCATTTTGAAAGTCTTGAAAAATGAATATAAAGTTGATGAAATCGTGAAATTTATATTCAATTGAATACTATTTAAGAAATTTATTCACATGTACCAAACATTTTAATTACCAAAAGCAACTACATGAGAGAAGAAAATCTTTCTAGATTAACTGAAACAGAGATAAATATTAATAATTTACATTATCTACATTACAAATTCTATCATCGTGATTTATTCGATTCTTTTCAAAAATATGCAACAGGCAAGTTATTAGATATTGGTTGTGGCAACAAACCCTACGAAAGAATACTATCTAAATTAATAAATAACTATGTAGGTGTTGATGTTATACAGTCAAGTGAAAATAAAGTTGATTTTTTATGCCTGGCAAATAATATACCATTAGAGAGTGAGTCATTTGATACTGTTATATCAACCCAAACTATTGAGCATGTTGAAGATCCTCAAGGTTTAATTAATGAAGCTTATAGATTATTAAAAGCAAATGGATATTTAATTATATCAGGTCCGATGTATTGGCCCCTACATGAAGAACCTTATGATTTTTTTAGATTTACAAAACATGGTTTTACATACTTGTTGCAAACGGCAGGGTTTGAACTTGTAGAAGTTAAATCAAATGGGGGTAGTTGGAGTGTGGCTGGACAGGCCTTACTGCATGCAATACCTAGTGCTTACAACATAAAAGGTTTCAGAGGATTTGTATTAAGAACCACTCTAAAATTTTTAAAGACAAAACATATTAATAGTTTTTTTTCTAAAATTGATGAAGAAATTAAAGATCATACGAATACGATGAATTATGTAATTATTGCAAAAAAAAGATAATGGTTTTAACTGTTATAATTCCTTGTTACAATCATGGCATATATATACAAGAGGCTATAGATAGTGTATTAACTTACCAAGATCAGCTCATCGAAATTATTATTATTGATGATGGATCGACAGATGTTTTTACTATTAATAAAATGGAAGAGCTCAAATCACTCGGTTACCACATAATAAAGCAACAAAATTCAGGATTATCTTTTAGCAGAAATGTTGGTATTGCCGCAGCAAAAGGGAAATACATTTTACCATTGGATGCCGATAACAAAATAAAAGCCAATTATATCAGAAAAGCATTACCAATATTGGATAATAATATTGCTGATATAGTTTATAGTAAACCTCTTTTTTTTGGTGATGTTACTGAAGATAGAATCTTTGAGCCAAAAGAGTTTGATGGGACAGACTTAATTTTTGGAAATTATATTGATGCTTGCGCTATATACAAAAAGGAAGTTTGGATTAAAAACAATGGTTATGAAGAAAATTTACCCATACAGAGCTTAGAAGACTGGGACTTTTGGTTGAACAGCTATTTTAATAATTTTAGGTTTAAATTTATAGATGAAGAGCTTTTTGAATATAGGGTTTTAGCCAACTCAATGATAGCTGTTGGCCAAAAGCAAAGTGAGAAACAAAATGAATTTATCAACTTTATAATGAATAAATATGGGTATCTTATATATAATAAAGTAATCCCGCACTACTCAAATTCGAAAATATACCAAAATGACATTAAAAATCCGTTAAGAAGTGTTTTTAAATTCATGTATAGGTTGATAACCAACAACAAAAACTAATAAGCTACTTAAATTCATTTGAGATTGTTTTTCTAAAAACCTAAAAATTCATAGGAAGTTAATCTGTAGTTATTCATATAAAAAAGTATAATGATAAAAATCATAATTTACTAAAGATTTGGTAGCCCCATTAGTTTCTATTATTGTTCCGAATTATAATCATTCAAAATTTCTTTCAAAACGATTGGAATCTATATTTAATCAGTCATTCCAAGATTTCGAATTAATTATTTTGGATGATGCATCAACTGATCAAAGCGTAGAATTGATTAAACAAATAATTTCTGATAAAGAAAATGTTTCGCTGATTGTAAATTCAAAAAATTCTGGGTCTACATTTTCACAATGGAACAAAGGAATTATATTAGCCAAAGGAAAATATATTTGGATAGCAGAAAGTGATGATTATGCAAGTGATTCTTTTCTTTCAGCTCTCGTTCCGTTAATGGAAAATAATAATGATTGTGCTATTGCTTATTCGCAAAGCAATTATATTTATAATGACACATTCGGAGAGTCTTTAATAAGCTGGACAAATGATTTGTCGAGAACCTTTTGGTCTGAGGATTTCAAAATTGAAGGACAAGAAGTTGTACTGAAATATTGGATTCATAAAAATATTATAATCAATGCTAGTGCTGCACTTTTTAAAAGAGCTGCCTATTTGCAAAGTGCCGCAAAAAACAACATCAATTATCATCTTTGTGGGGATTGGTTTACATGGATAGCTCTGATGAAAAACGGCAATTTGATTTTTAAATCGGAAATACTTAATTTTTACAGGAGACATGAAGGAACTGTTACAAACAAATGGAAATCAAACCTAATGGTTAAGAAAGAAATTAATGAAATTCATAATTATTGTTATCATCATTTTATAAAAAATGAGGCTGATTCAAAATTAATCATGCAAGCACAATTTAATAACTGGAGATCATTTGTTGAGCATTTCGGAAAATTTAAATACATATCCCAAATTACAAAGGCAAATCAATATTTCGAATTCCCAAATAAATTCTATCTATTAAAGTTTATACCAAAGTTTATTATCAAAAAGCTTTATGGAAGATAGAAAGTATCTAATTATTGGTGGTGGTGCGGTGGTTCAGGAATACTACCTAAAAGCATTTGAGCATCTTAATCTACTGAATTCAATTACTATAGTAGAACCTAATGTTGAGACCTATCAGTATCTAAAATCCAAAGGGATTTCAGTGGTTAATTTTGGATTTAGAGAATTCTTTGCTCAAGATCAAACAGATTATAATTATGCAATCATCACTTTGCCAAACCATCTTCATGAAGAAGCAATTGCATTATGTCTTGACAAAGGTATTCCGATTTTGTGTGAGAAACCAATGGTTTTAACTACTTCGGCATGCAACAGGATAAGTGATGTGGAAATTAAAACAAATCAGCATGTTTACACGGGAATGGTTCGCCGATATATGCCATCCTATCTTGCCTTACGCAAAAGTTTAAATCTTGTGGGTGAGATCAATGAAGTACGCATAGAAGATGGAAATCCTTTTGCATGGGTAGCAGACAGTTATGCCTTTTTCGACCCTAAAAACGGTGGTGTTTTAGCTGATATGGGCGTACATTATCTTGATTTAGTTTATCATCTTTTTGGAGCACTTAAACCTTTTAAGTATGAAGATGATTATGAAGGCGGAGTTGAAGCCAATGTTAACTACGCATTAAAAAATGAATCTGGCATTGAAATTTCTATAAAACTTTCCCGAACCGAAAAGCTAAAAAACACATTTGAAATTATTGGTACAAATGGTCGGTTATGGATGGATAAAGATAAGTTTGAAAGTTGTTTTTTTTCTCCTGAAGATGGCATAGTCTATGAAATAAAATTAAATAATGCCTTCACTGATAGATCTTTACAATATATTTTTGAAGCTTGTTTTGTTGAGCAATTGCTTAGGTTTTCATCGAAGGATAAATCACTTGTTAAAGTTGCTGATGCAAAAGCAGTTATTACGCTTATAGAATGGGCGTATGAAAATCGAAAAACAACATTAGCCAAAACAAGTGAAGATACTTACCTGATTACAGGAGGAACTGGATTTATTGGTACAGCTTTAACCGAGCATTTATGGCGCAAAGGGGTTCAAAATATAACTGTGCCTGTTAGGGGTTATAAAAACTGTGCATCTGTAGCCCGATTTGATATCAATTTGCCAAAAGTAAATCTATTAAATTATGAATCGGTACTTCAAACTGTTGCTGGAAAACAATTTATTATTCACCTGGCCTATTCTACTGATAGTAAAAATGCTTACAACATTAATGTTGAAGCCACAAAAAACGTAGTGAAAGCCGCTTGTGAACAAAGTGCTGAAGCTGTTGTTGTATTGAGTACTATGAATGTTTATGGTTTTCCAAACGGTATAGTAAACGAAAATACAAATGGAAAACCTGCTGGTGGAGATTACGGGAAATCGAAAAAAATAATGCAGGATTGGTGTTTGGAATTTGCAAAAACTCAAACCAGAACCAGAATTATAGTGCTTAATCCTACCTGTGTTTACGGCCCGAATGGGAAAACCTATACTACTTTACCACTTACACTTGCCAATTCTAATCGTTTTTGCTGGATTGATAATGGTAATGGAATGGCTAACGTTGTTTATATAGATAATTTGTTAGATGCCATAGAAAAATCATTGAAGGTAAAGGAAGCACATGGATTAAACTTTATCATTAATGATGATACATTAACCTGGAAAAGTTTTCTAAGTCCGCTATTATTGGATAAGACAAGCCAAATTGAAAATCTTGATACAAACAGCTTACTTACACAAAACTTTAAGGAAAAAACAAATCTTAAAAAAATTGCCCGTTACTTGGTAGCCAACTATGAATTTGTTTCCTTAATTAATCAGCACCCTGTGTTGGGTGGCATTAAAAAAGCAATTTTTAAGAGGATCCCTAAATTTAGAAATAAGTTAGATGGTGAACGCGAAATTGAATGGACAGGTAATGGAACAGAAAATCTCACAAAAGATTTCAGCCAACCGTTTAACCCTCCTATTTGGTTAAACGAACTGTTTGGAAATACAAACAGTGAGTTTTCTTCAGAAAAAGCCGAGGAAATATTAGGTTGGAAGTCTGCTGTATCTACTGAAGAAGCACTAAAAAAAACTCAGCATTGGCTATCTCAACGCAATTAGTTTCAGTAATTATACCAGCATATAATGCAGAGCAGACTATTGCCCAGACACTGGATTCTGTTTATGCACAAACCTATAAAAATTTAGAAGTTATTGTCGTAAACGATGGTTCTACAGACAATACTTTAACTGTTTTAAAAGGCTATTGTATGCCAATAAGCATATTATCAACAGAAAACAATGGGGTTAGCCATGCCCGCAATTTAGGCTTTAAGCATTCAAAAGGAGATTATATTCAGTATTTAGATGCGGACGATTTATTGATGCCTGCAAAAATTGAGATACAACTTCAGGCTTTAGTAACAGAAGAAGCAGATGTTGCTTACGGAGACTGGCAAAAGTTTAAAATCGAAAATGATCAGATAAAGATTTCAGAAACCATTGAACGCGAAATACAAGGAGATTTAGAAATTGCACTTTTTACCTATTTCTGGTGTCCTCCAGCTGCAATATTGTATTCGAGGAGGATATGCGATGTCTTACAATGGAATGAGCATTTACCGATAATACAAGATGCTCGGTACTTTTTGGATGCGGCAATTGCTAAAGGTAAATTTGTATATACCAGTGGTATAATGGCAAAGTATAGAATTGCTCAATCGAATTCACTTTCACAAAAAAGCGATTTGAATTTTGTGAAGGATTTATATGAAAACACAAAGGGTATTTACACAGCATGGAAAGGAGATCTTAATGCTGAGAAAAAAGCGGTAATTATACAATCTTTAAGACATTGCATTAACCGACTTAGTGTTTTGGATAAAGGTTTAGCAATGGAGGCTATTGAATTCTTACTTCAAATTGAACCACATTATCTACCTCCAGAAAAAGGTTTATTGAGTGCTTTGTCTAAGATGATTGGCTATAAAAGTGCCGAAAAAGTAGCTGGTTTTAAAAGAGCTCTTAAGTTATGAAAATTGCTTTGGTGACTGCTTATTTTTATCCGACTAGCAGAGGAGGCACTGAAAAATATGTGCTGAGTCTTGCTAAAAGTTTAATCAAGCAACATCAGGAGGTCCATATTATCACCACTGGTACCCCGAATACTATTATCACCTATGAAGATATAATTGTTCATTGCCTGAATGACGAATTATCTCATGATTACGATATTTTATCAAGCAGAAAGGCAGCTGGAAATCTAAATGATTTTAGAAGAATATTAAGCGAAAACAAGTACGATTTGGTTCATTTTCATACCTTAACGCCCGCTTTTAACATATTTCATATATCAGCAGCTAGAAGGTTAAATGCAGAAATTCATTTTACAGCCCATGTGCCTGGTATCACCTGTATTCATGGCGACTTAATGCAATTTGGAACGCACGCTTGTGACGGTCTTATTCAAAAACATAGATGTACTGCCTGTTACATTAGTAAGAAAGTTCCTAGCATGCCAATTATTAAAATAATAGCAAAAACAGTAGATGTCTTAAATTATCCAGTTAGTACAGCGACCGTAGTAGAAAGAAAAGTCGAAAACCTATTGAAGCTAAACACACTATGCGACAAGGTCTTTCTTTTTACTAATTGGCAGAAAGAAATATTTATTAAAAATGGATTTGAGCCGAAGAAAATAACCATTACCAGTCAATTATTGGATATACAATTAAGCCCAAAAATTCCAGTTGAAAAGAAGATTAAAGTTATTGGATTTGTTGGACGGATCACCCAAGAAAAAGGATTGCATATTTTAATTGAGGCCTTTAAATCGGCAAATAGAAAAGATTTGCAACTTCATATTGCGGGTATTATTAATGATGAAAAGTATTTTGATAGACTTAAGAACGTAACAGCTAACGACTCAAATATCCTTTGGAAAGTTAATTTGTCAGAAACGCAAACTAATGAGTTTTATAAAAGCATAGATTTGTTAGTCATTCCTTCTATTACCTATGAAACGGGCCCTTATGTTTTATATGAGGCATTTGAAAAAAATATTCCTGTCATTGCCAACAACCTGGGAGATATGGTTATTTGGAAAAAAAAAGGATTTGATATTTCCCTTTACAATATAAAAAATCAGCTAATTGAATTTTTAATAAAAATATAGTGACATTTAATTTTTGAATGTTCAATTCAGTAATCCCAAAATGCTTCAAAAAATAATATTAATAAGTTCAAGTCACTTAAGTTCAAATCCAAGATTAGTTAAAGAAGCCAAAGCGCTTAGCGAAGCTGGTTTTGTTGTTAGTGTAATTTTTCTACAGCACATTGCTGAACTTGAGGAATTTGATGAGGATATCATTAAAGAGCTTCCAAAAGTTAAGTTCTATAAAATAAATTTTGGAAGTAAAAATAGAGCTTCGAGATATTTAAATTATAAAAGGTTATTGCGTAAGTTTTGGATCAGGATTAATCCAAAAACTAAACTAAGCGAAAATGTATTCTTTCCTGAATTTAAAAAGCTAATTAATAAAAATACTGCGGATTTATATATTGGGCATACTTTACTGGCTTTGCCTATTGCAGCGTGGGCCGCGAAGAATAATGGGACTAAGTTTGCTTTTGATGCAGAGGATTATCATCGAAGAGAAACAACTGATAAAATACAAAATAACTTTGCTGAAGTTATTGAAGAGAAGTATCTAAATAGTGTTGAATACATCAGCACGGCAAGTAAGTTTATTACTGAAGCATATCGCAAACATTTTGAACTGAAAAAGATTATCACAATTAATAACTTTTTCACCTACAATGCTTTAGCGCCTCGAGAGAAAATAAACAACAGCAAACCCATTAAAATTGTGTGGTTTTCTCAGACCATTGGCCTGAATAGAGGATTAAAAGAATTTATTTCAAAATTGGTTTTGCAAAATTCTGATTTAATTGAATTGCATTTAAGAGGTACAAGTAATGAATTTATCCAATCTCAATTATTAGAAAATGTTTCAACAGGCTGGATAAATAACATATTTTTTTATCCTCAATGCAACCCGATAGAATTAAGTTTCTGGCTACAAGGTTTTGATGTAGGTTTAGCACTAGAACCAGGCTTTAGCGTTAATAATGAAATTGCAATTTCTAATAAGATTTTTCAATATTTTAATGCAGGCTTAGCCGTAATTGCGACTCCTACAACAGGACAAAAATGGGTAATTCAGCAGGCACCAGATGCAGGCGTTATTCTTTCGCCTGATTCAAATTTAGATATCCTGAAAAGTTGGGCTGAAAATAGATCGAATTTAGAAGATGCGAAGCAGGCGGCTGCAATTGCTGCAAAAAGCAAGTTTGATTGGGATGATGAAAAGAAAAAATTAATTGAGGTCATAAAACAGATTTAAGTTGGCGAAGATTTCAGGTACGAAATGTTTAAAAAATGCAATTAACCATTCTAACCCAGGAATTGGAAAATTCAGCACAGAAACGATAAAAGCTTATCAAGAAGCTGGTTTCTTAAATTACATGTTTACAACATTGGTTTTTCACCAAGAAAATTTTGTTGTAAAATACCTTTTGAAGCGATTTCCTTCCCTGATATCAAAATTAAAAAACAGGTATTTTTCGCAAATCCCTCCAGAGAAAATAAGGCTTTACCCTTTCAAAGAATTGTTTAGGTTATTTGCTGTAAAATTTTTAAGTCTAACAAAGGCCGATACCGTTTGGGAATGGGCAGAGTTGAGCTTCGATAAGTGGGTATCCAACAAACTTGATCAAAATGTAAGAATTGTGCATTGTTATGAACATGCAGCGCTATCTACTTTTACACAGGCACAAAAGTTTGGCTGTTTTAAAATTATAGAGCAGGTAAGCCAACACCATACTTTTTACAAAAAATTAACCGAGCAGGAATTTAAACAATATCCAAACCTTCGTTCTGGTTATAACGAGAAAATTTTGTTAAAAAGCCTTCAAAAAAGAAACAGAAGGAAAGATGAAGAATATGATTTAGCAGACTTAATCATCTGTAATTCTACTTTTACTATGACAACGCTGATTGATGCTGGAATCGACAGAATGAAAATTGTAAAAATACCACTTGCATATCCTGAAGTTATCGATATGAAAAGCAAGCAAAAACAAACAGAACAGTTTACGTTTATCTATGTTGGCTCGTTAAGTTTAAGAAAGGGTACACACATTTTACTAGAAGCTTGGCGGAAGTATTTTTTCAATCAACAAAATGTGAAACTAATTTTAGCAGGAAGTAATTCTTTACCGAAAGAATTTACCGAAAATCTACCAAAAAATGTAGAGTTGAAAGGTTTTTTAAATAGACAAGAATTGAATACGTTATATAATGATGCCAATCTTTTGGTTTTCCCGACTTTGGCTGATGGCTTTGGTATGGTCATTACTGAAGCTATGGCTAAAGGCATACCTGTATTGACTACCAATAATTCTGCTGGGTATGATTTAATAGATGATGGAATAGATGGATTTATTGTAGAAGCTGGAAGCGCTGATGCACTTGGGGAAAAAATGCTTTGGATAGTAAAAAATAAAATTAGTTTAGAAGATATGAGTGAGTTAATCATTGAAAAAGCAAGGAAATATCAGTGGTCTGATTACAGGATTAGGTTGATAAATACCATAAATGACAGATATTTAAGTTATTTAAATGGATAATATAAATATCGGTTTTGTAATCGCTCTAAAACCAAAATTCAATTCAAAAAACTGGGAAAATGATTCGAAGCTACTTTATCAAACTCTTGAAAGTATATGCAATCAGGAAAGTGAAGATTTTATGGCCTTTGTTGTTTATCATGATTTACCTAACATACTATTTAACCATAAAAAAATTCATTATTTAAAGTTTCCTTTTTCATTCTGTGTTTTTGAATCCTTAGATAAGATAAAAGCAGAACATCGCGAAAATCCTGAAGGCACAACATACTTTTTTGATCAGGGAAAGAAAATAATGTATGGTGCTGAAATTGCTAAATTTCATAACTGTAAATACATAATGTCTGTTGATTTTGATGATTTAATTAGCAATAGAATATTAAAATATATAACTGAAGATGACAATCGTTCAGGTTACTTTGTTGAAAAAGGTTATATCTATTACACAGAAAAAAAACTTTTATTACGTAGAAAGAAAAGGATGAACGGCATAAATGGTTCAACGAATATTATTTACCATCAAAATATATCAAATGTTGATCTATTTAGTAATGATGTGGATTCCTTTAGTTTCTTTTCAGCCCACTATTATACAAAGTTCCGACTTTTGGAGCAAGGTATCGTTATTAAACCACTTCCATTTTACGCGATTGTATACAGAGCGCATATAAGTAATTGGTTTAATATCCATACACATATGAACGGTTTTTCATTAAAGGTTATTTATAAATACTTTTTTCAACGACATTTTATTACGAAGGCCATGAGAAAAGAATTTAGACTTTGAAGAAAGTACTAATAATCTCACCTTATTTTATTCCAACAAATTCTGCTGATAGCCATCGGATCAGAATGAGTTTACCCTATTTTAAGCAATTTGATTGGGAAGCTGAAATTGTGACAGTTAAATCAGTTTATTCTGATTTAGTAAAAGACTCTTTATTAATAAAAAGTATTCCTGAGGATATAAAAGTCCACAATGTAAAAGCACTATCAAAAAAATGGACTTCGAGATTCGGATTAGGAAGCATTGCCTTACGTTCATTGTGGTTTTATTTTACATATGTAAGGAAGCTCTTATCTAGCCAGCATTATGATTTAATCTATTTTTCGACTACCCAATATCCAGTGTGCATATTGGGACTATATTGTAAGAAGAGATTTAAAGTTCCGTATGTAATTGATATACAGGACCCGTGGCATACCGATTATTATAATAATAAGCCAAAATCTGAACGACCTCCTAAATATTGGTTTTCTTATAGATTGAATAAATTGTTAGAACCAATTGCTTTAAAATCAGTTGATGGCTTAGTTTCTGTAAATCAAGCATACATTAATGAATTAAAAGATAGATATTTTCAAATCAAAGATGTTCCTGCAGTAACAATCCCCTTCAGTTCATCTTTGATAGATTTCGAAATTGCAAAACTTAATAGTTCTAATTTCAATTCTTACTACAATAAAAATGATAAGATTAAAATAGCCTACATTGGAGCTGTGGGTACGATAATGAAAGAAAGTATTATTAAACTACTTAACGCATTCAAAATATTAATTAATACTAGTGATTTATTTAAGGAAAAAATAGAAGTGTATTTTCTTGGCACAAGTTACGCCCCAAATGGAGCAGGTATTCCAAGCGTTACACCAATAGCAAATGAGTTAGGTATTGGTGAGTATGTTATTGAAGTAACTGAAAGATTAACATATTATAATGCCATTCATCATATACTGAATTCCGACGCATTATTTATAGTCGGTTCTGATGATTCTAACTACATTGGCTCGAAAGTTTATAACTACTTGATGGCAAACAAACAGATTTATTCGCTATTGCATCATAAAAGCCCGGCTATTCAAATATTAAGGAATTATGATTTAGCGGTAATAAACGACTTAAATTCTAGTCAAGAAACAATAAATAGTAGCTTTGGTAAATTTATCAGTGGTTTAACTAGTGATGATCAAATTAATAATCCTCCTAGATATGATGCCTTGATGATGACAAAAGATCAATGTGCTTTATTCGACAAGGTTTTGAGCATTTGAAAAAGTTAGCAATTATTATTACCCACCCCATTCAATATTATGCTCCTGTCTTTAAACTTCTGGCAGCTCAGTGCAACCTAAAAGTTTTTTATACCTGGGGATTAGAAGGGGCTGAAGCTAAAGTTGATAAGGGTTTTAATCAAAAAATTATCTGGGATATTCCATTGCTAGAAGGTTATGAATATGCTTTTTTGGAAAACACAGCAAGAGAGAAAGGATCGCATCATTTCATGGGCATCAAAAATCCAAGTATTATTCAAAACATTAACAGTTTTAATCCAGAGATTATACTCATTTACGGCTGGGCTTATCAAAGTCATTTAAAAGTTTTACGCTATTTTAAAGGTAAAATACCCATTTGGTTTAGAGGCGATAGTCATTTATTAGACTCAAAACCTTTATGGAAAAAGCTGGCTCGAAAATCTTTATTGACATGGATTTACAGCTATATCGATAAGGCATTTTATGTAGGTAAAGCAAATAAAGACTATTTTGAAGAATTTGGATTAAAGGAGAATCAACTTGTATTTGCACCTCATGCAGTAGATAATGAGCGATTTTCAGAAGATAGAACTGGTGAGGTTAATCTTTTGAGGCAAAATCTAAAGATAGGTATTGGAGAAATGTTGATTCTATTTGCTGGCAAATTAGAAAGAAAAAAAAGCCCAGAATTATTGTTGCAGACTTTTTTAGAATTAAAGATGGATCACGTTCATTTATTGTTTGTGGGTAATGGAGAAGTGGAAGAAAGTTTGAAGGGAGCAGTCGAATCCTTCGCCTACGCTCAGGATGACACTAACAATGAAAAGGATTCTTCGATTAAAAACAGAATTCACTTTATGAATTTTCAAAATCAAAGTTATATGCCTGTAGTTTATCAGGCTTGTGATTTATTTTGCCTTCCTTCTCAGGGACCAAATGAAACCTGGGGCTTAGCCGTAAATGAAGCAATGGCAGCCGGCAAAGCAATATTGGTTTCCGATAAAGTGGGTTGCAATTTAGACCTGATTGATCAAAATAGTGGATTAATTTTCAAAACGGAATCGGAGACGATATATGATAATTTAAGGAAAGCGCTACAAGCTGATCTTGGGAAAATGGGAAAGAGTTCTTATCAAAAGATTCAAAAATGGAATTTCCAAGTTCAAGCTAATACATTTATTCATGAATTATACAAAGGAAATTAAAGTCTCAGTTTTACTAGCAGTTAGGAATGGCGAAGAATTTATAGCATCCTCTATTACTTCAGTACTTTCTCAGGATTTTAAGGATTTCGAGTTACTTATTAGCGATGATAATTCCAGTGATCAAACTATAAAGGTTATACAAGAATTTCACGACGAACGTATAAAGCTTTATCAACAAAAAAAATCGTTAGGTCAATTTGGTAATTTCAACTTTCTATTGTTACAGGCTAAAGGTGAAATAGTTCACTTTTGGAGTCATGATGACATTATGTACCCTCATTGTTTATCTAAAATAGTGAACTTTCATTTCGAAAATTCAGGCTTAGGAATGTCGTATTGTAGCGGAGACTACATTGATAAAAGTGGATTGGTCACTAGAGAATGGAAATTTGATGGAACACCAAGTTTATTGGATAAAAATCTATATGCAAAGTATTCCCTTTCGTATGGTTGCTTAGCTGGCAGTATATCTCAAGTCTCCATTAACAGAAAAAACATCGGAAATGATTACTATTTCATTGAATCTTATCTGCTCGCAGGAGACTTTGAACTTTGGACAAGAATTGCAGAAAAATTTACGATTGGATTTATATCAGAAAAACTTACAAGTATTAGAAATCATTCGTCACAGGTTTCAAACAATGCTTCAAGTAACTTTGCTTCAGTGTTGGAGGGAATTCCTATCACCAATAGCTTGATGAATTATATTAATGTGAATTTGAGACAAAAACCAAAAATTAAACGAGAAGTGGTCTTAATTCACTATTTTCAACGGGTAATGGTTTTATTCGTTCGTAAGGAATTTACGCTCTTTGTATCTGGTATCAAGCTATTAAGTAAAGAGGACAATATAGTTATACTCTTCCTGACATGGTTCAGATTTCGTTTAAGAACTAAGGATCAGTTCCTTAAGCATCGCCAAAAAATTACTTCTATATTATTTCATTAAGTATTTAAAATTGTTTGATCATTCTATAAAATTAGGGAGTTTAAAAATTGGCATTGGGGTGATCCTAGCATTATCGTTGTTAACAATAAATCCAATAGCTACGTTTTTCGGCATTCTCTTTGTTCCCTTTGCAGCCAAATTACTTTGGAGAAAAAATGAACCTCCAATTTTATTTTTTGGTTTATTGATACAATGGTCGCAGGTTTGCCTCAAAATTTTTTATGCAGATTATTTATATAAAGACTTTGGAAGCTTATTTACCTACTATCAAAATATAGATAAGGCCTACTATTATAGTTTAACCTCACTATACGTAATTTGTATTGGTATCTTTGTCATTATCCGCAAATTGCCTCAGTTGGAGCGTCCTGATTTTAAAAAACATTTAGAAAATTATAATTTAAAAAAAATAGTAACGCTGTACATTGCCGCTATTTTCTTTACGCCCTTCCTTATCGTTTTTTCTCATGTCATACCTGGCCTACAACAGTTTTTTATTAAAGTACAAGATTTAAAGTGGGCTATCTTCTTTTTCTTTTTTACCTACTATTTTGTTTTCGACAAGAATAAGAAGCTATTTTATACCGTTTTAACAGGGGAAATCATATTCAGTTTAACAGGTTATTTCAGTTCATTTAAAGATTTTTTTATCGTTGCCATCGTGTTATATGTTTTCGTAAAAAGAACTTACACTTATGTTAATTATGCTCTATTTGGCTTATTAATAGTTCTTTTATTTAATTTGATGATCGTTTGGCAGTATGTAAAACCAGAATATAGAAGCTATCTATCCGGTGGTGAAAGCGCACAAGTTGTTACCGTATCGAAAGCGGATGCTTTAGAGAAATTATATGAATTGACAGGCAATGCAAGCAATCTAAAATATGAAGATGGCATTACGAACTTGTTAGATCGCCTTACCTATATTGATATTTTTTCTGCCTCAACATCCTATGTACCATTAAATAGACCGCACGAACATGGAAGGTTGTGGTTAGATGCTATAAAAAGGATTTTCATGCCGAGAATCTTATTTCCTGATAAAGCAGTAATTGATGATACGGAAAAAACGATTACTTATACCGGTGTAGGATTTGCAGGGGCGAGTTCAGGAACCTCTGTGAGTTTAGGTTATGTAACTGAAAGTTATATAGATTTCGGGTTCCCAGGAATGCTTATTCCATTATTGTTATGGGGCGTGGTAATCGGATTATCTTATAAAATTATATTGTTAAAATCATATAACATAATATGGGGATTTGCATTTTTAGTACCCTTTATTTTTCAAATTAACTTATTTGAAACTGCTTTGGATAAATTGGTCGGGAGCTTTTTTGCCTTTTTCCTAATTTATATCTTCCTAAATAAGTTTGTAATTCCAAGATTAGATCATTACTTAAAAAATTGAAAATTTTTCACATCACCGCTTCCTATAAACCCGCATATATTTACGGTGGGCCGATACAAAGTGTTGGAAAGTTATGTGAGGAACTTTGCGAGAATAAGGCGCAAGGAGTAAAAAGGAATGATCAAGAAGCAAAGATCCAAGATGCCATCGAAGTTTTCACGACAACGGCAAACGGTAAGGAAGAACTAAATGTAGAAACTGGAAAACAACAAAATGTTGATGGTGTGCCTGTTACCTATTTTAAACGCTGGACGAAAGACCATAGTCATTTTTCACCGGGGTTATTGATACACTTGCGAAGTGCGATCATTTGCTGCGCTCAGGATAACAAACTCGTGATTCATGTTCATGCCTGGTGGAATCTGGTTTCTGTGTTGAGTTGTTTAGTTGCAAAATGGTATAAAGTTCCGGTTGTGTTGTCGCCCAGGGGGATGCTGACTTCTTATACACAAGGCAACAGAAATTCTTTGTCAAAAAAAATATTACATATAATTATTGGTAAAAGTCTTTTAAAATATGTTCATGTTCATGCAACCAGCGAACAGGAAAAAAATGATGTTCTTCATATTGTTCAGCCTAAAAGCATTACCATTATTCCGAATTTAGTTGATGTCCCAGGTGCTGAAAGCACAAAGCTTAAAGTGAAAAGAACAGATCATGTATCGACATTTAAACTTTTGTTCCTCTCTCGTATTGAAGAAAAAAAGGGCCTTGAATTGCTTTTTGAAGCCCTTGCCAGCGTTAATTTTAATTTTCATCTAACCATTGCCGGTAGTGGAGACGAAAACTATATTAAAAGCTTAAAGCTGAAAGCTGAAAGTTTAAAGCTGGGTGAACGCATCAATTGGATCGGTCAGGTTGGTAATGAAGAAAAGTTTTCGGTAATGGCCAATCATGATTTACTTGTACTCCCATCCCACAGCGAAAATTTTGCCAACGTGGTAATAGAAAGTTTAAGCGTCGGAACCCCAGTGTTAGTTAGCCAACATGTAGGGCTTGTTGATTATGTGAAAGCAAATGAACTTGGTTGGATTTGCAGTCTAGAACCAGAAGATATTGCCGAAAAAATCACTGATGCTTATAAAGCTGTAGCAAAAAGAAAAACAATAGCACATCTTGCACCTAAGATTATTGCAAAAGACTTCAGCGATGAAACATTAGCAGAAAAATACATGGAGTTGTATAGAGGCATTCTAAACAAAAATGTTGAATAAAAACTTCAGCTTCATCATCCTCACCTTCAACGAAGAAATTCATTTACCCAGATTATTAGAATCAATTAAGGGATTGAATGCACCTATATTAATCTTGGATAGCGGCAGTACTGATAAAACCATTTCAATAGCCAGGCAATACCAGGCAGAGGTTAAAATCAATACCTTCATTAACCATCCAAAACAATGGGATTTTGCCCTCAGTAACTTCAATATTCAAACGCCCTGGACTATCGGGCTGGATGCAGACCAGGTGGTGACGCCAGAATTGTATAAAATGCTGGAGGAATTTGAGGAAGAAAAATTCAGCAATGTTAACGGCATCTATTTTAACCGCAAAAACTATTTCCAAGGCAGTTGGATCCGTTATGGTGGTTATTATCCCGTTTACCTGCTGAAAATGTTTAGGACTGGAATTGGTTATTCTGATCTTAACGAAAATATGGATCACCGCTTCATTGCTCCAGGCGAAACAGTGATTTGGAAAGCAGGACACCTGATAGAAGAAAACCTCAAAGAAAACGACATTGATTTTTGGTTCAAAAAACATCAGCGTTACAGCGATTTAATTGCCCAAGAAGAGATAGAAAGAATGAAACATTTCAGAGTTCAGTCAATTAAACCAAATTTGTTAGGGAATCCCGATGAAAAAAAAGCCTGGCTAAAACGCTTATGGTGGAAATTACCTTTAGTTGTGCGACCATATTTATACTATACTTATCGAATGGTTTTTCAGCTTGGCTTTTTGGATAATAAAACTGCCCGTCGCTTTCATTACCTACAAGGATTATGGTTTAGAAAATTGGTTGATCAGAAAATTAAGGAGAAGATTAATGCTACTGAATAATATCAATTTAATTAAACTTTAAACCTCATTCTTAACTTTAAAATATATTTAAAATTTACTTTTTTTATGGACGAAATACAGATTAGAACAGCCAAGAAACAAGCAGATAGAAAAGCAATCAGATTTGTGGTTGCGCTATTTATACTTTACATTATTTTTAGTCAGGGTAATATTTTCATGAACAGTGTTATGAGTCCGGGAGGTAAGTACTACAACGCCTTCTTTGCTGAACATTTCGATTATATCCAGGGACTGAAAACTGCGCTCATTAAACCAGCAGTTTGGATTATCAAACTATTTGGTTTTTACGCCATTCACAATGAAATGGATGTAATGGTGGTGAATGGTCCCTATCTCCGAATTAATTATTCTTGCCTAGGTTTGGGGGTGATGAGTTTCCTGGCTGCTTTTGTATTGGCTTTTCCGGCATCCTGGAAATCAACGATAAAAATGCTTGTTATCGGTTTGATATCGATTTACCTATTGAATATTGGACGGATTGCAGGTCTGGGACTTCTATTTGGATTTTTTCAAAGTCAACGTAATTATTTCGAATATCATCATGAGATATTTAATGTTCTGGTATATATCGTTATTTTCATTATGCTTTACATTTGGATCAGAAAAAACACAAGAACAATATCAACTGAAGCGAAACAGAATGATGAAAAGATAAATGAAAATCCTCCCATAATCTCATAAGCCTTAAATTTAAAATATGTATATTTTAGGATTAAATGCTTACCACGGGGATTCATCCGCCTGCATTTATAAAGATGGAAAAATCATTGCCGCATCTGAAGAAGAACGTTTCAGAAGAATTAAACATTGGGCTGGATTTCCTGCAATGGCCATCGAATTTTGCTTAAAAGAGGCTAGAATTACCATTAATGAGGTGGATTATGTGGCTGTTTCGCGAGATCCGAAAGCAAACTTTACAAGAAAAGTTTTTACAGCCATTAAGAATAGGCTCAGTATCAAAAACATTATTAGCAGGGCGCAGAATTTAAAAAAAGCCAATAGTATTGAAGATGAAATTTATCAGCATTTCAATTTAAAAAAAGGTTCATTAAAAGCCCAGGTTTGTCATGTAGAACATCATCGAAGTCATTTGGCAAGTGCATTTTTTGCCTCTCCATTCGAAGAAGCGGCTATCCTATCCATTGATGGCTTTGGCGATTTTAGCAGTACCATGATTGCTAAGGGCAAGGGAAATCAAATTGAAGTAATGGACACTGTTTCCTACCCGCATTCTTTAGGTGTTTTTTATACAACCCTGACGCAATTTTTGGGTTTCCCCCATTATGGAGATGAATATAAAGTAATGGGTTTAGCACCATATGGAGCTCCAGAATATGTGGGGCAAATAAGAAAATTGATCTCCTTAAAATCAAATGGCCTTTTTGAACTGGACCTTAAATATTTTAACCATCCAAAAAACGGGGTCGATATGGTTTGGGAAGGAGGAATTCCGAGTATGGCTAGCCTCTATACAGATGAACTGATTAAATTGCTAGGAAATCCACGAAATCCTAGCGATGATTTATCAACGTACCATCATGATTTAGCGGCTTCTGTACAGCAGGTAACCGAGGAAGTTATCTTTCACATTCTAAAATCATTGTATAAAAAAACTGGACTTGATGCAATATGCATTGCTGGTGGCGTTGCACAAAATTCGGTTGCCAACGGGAAAATTAAGATGAATACACCTTTCACCAAAATCTATATTCCACCCGCTGGTCATGATGCTGGAACCGCAATTGGAGCTGCATTATGGGTTTACAACCAAATACAAACTGCACCACGAACGATGCCAATGTTACATGGCTATTTTGGAAGCAAGTTTGATAACGCTTATATCGAAAATCTGTTAAAAGTTAGAGGGATCAAATATTCTAAACTTGATCAAATGGAATTTTATAAAGAGATCACCAATTGTTTGGTTAATGAGGGCGTTGTTGGTTGGTTTCAGGGAAGAGCAGAATTTGGCCCGCGAGCACTGGGACACCGTTCTATCCTTGCTGATCCCAGAAATTCAAATGCTAAAGAAATTCTCAATACAAAAATCAAAAGACGAGAATCTTTTCGTCCATTCGCACCATCTATTCTTTCTGAATTTGTTGATGAATATTTTGAGCAGGCTGATGATGTTCCGTTTATGGAGAAAGTTTTCAAAATCAAACCCGAAAAGCGAGCTGAAATCCCCGCAGTTACCCACCTGGATGGAACTGGAAGATTGCAAACTGTTCACAAACATACCGATGAGCGTTACTATTCGCTAATCAATTCTTTTTTTGAAGCAACAGGAACACCTATTTTACTCAATACATCATTTAATGAAAATGAACCCATAGTGAATACTCCTGAGGAAGCATTAGATTGTTTTCTTCGGACTAAAATGGATATGTTGGTTATGGAAGACGTTATCATTAGAAAGTAAATCAATCCTCATTCATCCGATTAGCCACTTCATGTGGCTTTTTTTATGCCCGAAAATTCTTCGATAAAAATGCCCGCCACCATCACCTCAATCTCAAAATACACAATAATCATATTGCCTTCATTCTAAATTAAAAACAAAGCCCTACCTTGGGTGGAAATATGCAGCTCTTAAACATCTTAGTTAGCATTACGTGCTTTTTTCTGCTTTTATTTTCGTTGAATCTGTTCTTTGCAAAAAGTGGGATTAGAAGGCAGAATATCTTACTTTCACTGGTATTTTTCGCTCGTTTTGGCCAGATTTTTACTGCGATCCTAATGAATTCGGGACAAACGAACGCTTTGCGATTATTTTTTCAGGGCTTTACTCCCTTATACTTCGCCGCACCCGCCTTTTTTTACCTATACATCAGCGGTTTCTTACGTCGCGAGCATCAGTTAAAAAAGTGGGACTGGCTTCACTTCATTCCCGCCCTTGTGGCAATTATACATGTTATTCCATGGCCGGGTGGCGCAGATTTTAACTGGAAAGCGATTGGCAATCAGTTAGGCGAAAACGGCTACCTCTCCCTACAATTGCGCAGCGGTTTATTCCCTGCATATTTTCACAATTTGTTTAGGCCAATACTGATTATAGTGTATATGTTTTTGTGCTGGCGAGCTGTATTGACTACGAAAAGACATAGTCCTGACCTTGAAAAAGAAGAAAAAGATTGGCTCTTGTTTTTATTAAGCGCTGCTACATTTTTTCAGATGGCTGGATTACTTCCCCTCCTATTTAGATCAATGCAAATTCCGCTATACAACCATTTCTTCATCGCTTTAAATTGCTCGGTACTATTACTCATCCTTATTTATGCGCTTCATCGCCCGCGGATTTTTTATGGGTATTTGCTTATAGCCATAAATGGTGAACAGCGGAAAACGGAATCCAAAACTGATTCAATACTCGATCAAGCTATTGTTGTTCAGAATGACGACACTGTAGACGGTAAGCAGATCATGTTGCATTCAAATCGAAAAAATAATATACCGCTGCAGCAAATTTCATTGTATTCAGTTCTCATGAAAGACGCATTAGAAAATGAACAGCTCTATTTAAATTCGCAGCTACAAATAATCGATGTGGCCAATAAAATTAACATCCCTGTTCACCACTGTTCTTTCGTACTGAACAAACACATTGGCAAAAATTTCCGCGATTGGATCAATGGGTATCGCGTTTCTCATTTCCTGCTGCACTACCCGCTGCAATCGGAAAAAATGACGATTGAAGCGATCGCTCAAGAATCAGGATTTAAAAACAAAGCCACATTTTACAATGCGTTCAAAAAGGAAAAAGGACTGATGCCAAAAGCTTACTTTCAGAAAAAAGCCTTGGAAAAAGACATGGAAGGTGATCTTTTAGCCTAACGATTGAATAGTTAGATATCAATGAAGGCATAAACATGTTTTCTTTTTGGGAGATAAGATACATTTGAGCAAGTAATCAACCACCATTAATTGAGGGTTGCTTACGCAATTTGTCTATCCCTATTAGTCCTGAACCAAATGATCACAACTTCTGAAAGCCGTGAATTTCTACAGCCTTTTTTTAGTTATCTAAAGGAGTTTAATCCCCTGTCCCGAGACTTTATCTCGCAACTGGAACGAGGATGTCAGCTCCTTCAGATCAGAAAAAGCAAGTATATTCTTTCTCCAATTGATACCAACAATGCCATGTATTTCTTATTAAACGGAAGCGTAAGAGGGTTCATTAAAGAGCAAGGCAAAGACATCAGTACCAGATTTGCTTTTGAAAATGAGCTGATTGAAGCCATCAAACATCCAATGGATCAATCTCATTATTCCGTTGAATATTTACAGGCCATTGAAGATTGCCAACTCATCAGAATCCCCTATCAGCTGAGCGACTTTCTTTACTCGAGCTATCCTGAAGCCAATTTAATTGGCAGGAAGATTCTCCAAAAACAATATCATGATGCAGCGGAGCGATCTATGCTGGCACGGATTCCTACCGCTATAGGGCGATATGCAAAAATTGAAAAAACTAAATTAGATTCACTTCGCGTTCCACAACGTTATCTCGCCAGTTATCTCGGCATGCGTTTAGAAACACTGAGTAGAATTAAAAATAAATGTACCGATTTAAAAATATCAAATACGGCTTGATGCATCTTAATGAACAATTAAAATACTTTTATCAATAATGTTGATGATTAGCGGAATTAAAACGATTTTGGTGCCACATATCATTTTTTATGAACATTATTTTAGCATCAACCTCAACACTATTTGGAGGTAAATATTTAGAATATCTTAAGGACGAACTAATCAGCTTATATGCTGGTGTGACCGAGATTGTCTTTATTCCGTTTGCCCGACCAGGGGGAATTTCACACGAAGATTATACGCAGAAAGCCTGTATTTTTTTCGCGGAACTGAACATAAAAGTTGTCGGCTTGCATGGATTTGAGGACAAAAAAGCGGCGTTACATAATGCTCAAGGCTTTTTCACTGGTGGCGGGAACACCTTTCTGCTGGTTAAAATGCTTCACGATTTAACGCTAATGCCGGTATTAAAAGAAAACATCGTTAACGGAAAACCTTATTTGGGTTGCAGTGCGGGCAGCAATATCGGTGGAATTAACATGAAAACCACCAATGATATGCCCATTGTTTATCCCTCTTCGTTCGATTGTATGAGCCTGGTTCCTTTCAATATCAACCCCCATTATCTTGATCCAAATCCTGATTCGAAACACAATGGAGAAACCAGGGAAACCAGAATTGCTGAGTTTTTAACTCAGAATACGCAAAAAGTAGTCGGACTGAGAGAAGGGAATTGGATTAGAAGGCTTGGGGAGAAAATTATGGTAGAAGGATCTGAACAAACCAGGATTTTCGAACACGGAAAAGCTCCTTATGAATTAGCTCCTGGTAGCTTGCTATAATGTTAAATTGTTGCATCATTCCCTTATTTTCTGTAAATTGAATTAACCAAAATATAGAGGTTATGAAACTACTACAGAAAATTCAAGCTTGGGGAGATCAGCATCATCCAAAATGGTTAGATTATTTTAGAATTTTGCTGGGTCTCATTTTAGTATGGAAAGGAATTTCTTTCTATACCGATATGGAAGCCTTTAGCCATTTAATGAGAGGCGCGGTATTGGGAACAGCAGTAAGCATAAGTTTACTAGCCCACTTGATTATTGTCTTGCACATTTTAGGCGGTTGTGCCATTGCCCTGGGTACACATACCCGACTGTTTTGCCTATTAAACTTACCTATTCTCATTGGGGCGGTATTTTTTATCAATATATCAGGTGGAATTTTTAAACCCTATTCAGAATTCTGGTTCTCCTCTCTCATACTAATGGGATTGATTTGTTTCATTGTTGAAGGTAATGGAATCTTATCTGTTGAGCGAGAACGAGCCATGAGTTAAAGTATTTTTGAGGCTGATGGAAAATATAATTAAGGCTAACTAAATGATTAACAAGCGCTAATATTTAAACTATAATATTAAAGCGAAAATCATTTGCAGATTAGCGCCAAGTTCGTACTTTTGCAGCGGAGAGCTGGCAGAGTGGTCGAATGCGGCAGTCTTGAAAACTGTTGACTGTAACAGGTCCGGGGGTTCGAATCCCTCGCTCTCCGCATTAGTGCAAAAGGAGTCCTTGAGGGCTCCTTTTTCCGTTTCAGCGTAATTCAGCGACAGGAGAAAAACCAATCTCACCGTCAGCATTTTAAAGAAATGCAACCTTTTAATTCTTACGAAATGAGGTGTATTTATTAGTGCTAAACAAATACATTAATTTTGAAGTTATTTATCGCAAGGTCTATATTAAGAGAAAAATATGAAGCCATCCTTTATCGAAGTATATCCACTTCCTAACGATTCGATCGGTCTGTTCGACGATCATTCCAAACAGAATTGTGATATCTGTCGGAAATTTAGGGTGTCAATCAGGATAATAGTTGTATGATTTACTTTCTTAATAAGAATTAAACAAGCAAATCCTCAGATCATAAAATTAATATAGATGAAAAATCGGATAGCCGTCTTAATCACCCTTATGCTTGGAACAGCTATGGCTGCACTCGATAGCAGCATTGTCAACGTTTCGCTACCTGTTATCCAGAAACAATTTGGAGCAAGTATTAATGGCATAGAATGGGTTATTCTGGGTTATATGATATCTTTTTGCCTTTTTATTCCTTTAACCAACTGGCTGAAAAACAGAATCGGATATTATAATCTTTTCATCGCAAGCGTTATCATATTTACTACCGGCTCATTGCTTTGTAGTTTGTCCACCAACTTATCTTTTTTAATCGCGGCAAGGATATTTCAAGCGATTGGAGGTGGAGCAATCACGCCAACATCATTGGCCATTTTGACTGATAGCTTTCCAAAAGAACAACGGGGTTCTGCGATTGGCTGGTGGGGCATAGGAAATGTTATGGGGCCGGCGATTGGTCCAACGTTGGGTGGTGTACTTACTTATTATTTCGAATGGCCGTCCATATTCTACATTAATATTCCAATCGGAATTATTACCATAATCATGAGCGTATTTTTTTTAGGATTTCTGAAAAAGCAACCTAAGCTCAAACCTTCATTCGACCTGGGTGGCTATGCATATTTCGGTATATTTATCATCTTGTTGCAGTTAAGCCTTACCATGATCACTGATCCTGATATCGCACCATGGCAGTATGGAGTAGGTCTGGCTGTTTCCATCGTATTTTTATCTCTATTTATCCGTTCATCCAAAAAAGATAATCCTCTTATTGACCTCACCGTTTTCAAGTCTGCAACATTCATCAATTGTTCCGTAATTATTCTCATTCGCTCGCTCGCATTATATGGCGGATTATTTTTTCTTCCATTTCTCTTACAGGGACTGATGGGCTATTCGGAGATTGAAACGGGCCTATTGTTGTTACCAAACGCATTGATGATGCTTTTATTAAGACCATACGCTGGTAAACTTGCAGACAGAGGGGTGATCAGAAATCCTTCGGTAGTAGGCATCGTCATGATAGCAATTTCGATGGCTGAATTTGCTTTCATGAATTCGGACAGCCACATCTGGTTTATCATACTGGCAATGGCTGTACGTGGCTTTGGCATGAGTTTATTGGTTTCACCTGTTTCAACATCGCTTCTAAATTCTATAAATGCCGGGCAAACGGCTACGGCAACATCAATAAACAGTCTCTTACAGCAAGTTGGGGGCTCTGTCGGAATTGCTATTAGTGGTATAATGCACACTTATATCAATAAGTACTATTTACAACTCGGTAGAACTACGGAAATTGCAGAGCATTTTGCGTTGCAGGATGGATTTCTTATTTCTGCAGTCATCATTGCATTCGCGATCATCCCGGCCTTAAAGCTACCGAATCGAAATAAAGTAGATAAGCTTACTGCGGTGAAGCTAACAAGCTTGAGGTAGCTTGGCATATATACACAATTTATAAGAAAATTGATATTACTGATGTCCAAATTTTTATAAAACAATGCAGTAGTATCCTCCTATTCCGGTAAATAAGAATTGAAATTCTCGAAGGCTTGGATATCCTCCTGTTCCATCTTCAAAACCTTAATGTTCAAGTGACGAAGCACTTCTTTCATACTATGTCTTTTTATCTCATTATTCACCACAAGATCATTTATCCTCCTAAACGCCGATGAACTATAAATCGCACATAGTGGTTCGAAACGATTATCATGATTAAAAACATAGGCCTCGAAGCCGCTGAACTGCTGATAGACTTCGATAAGCTTGTTTAGGGTTCTATTATTCATTTGGGGCATATCGCAAGCAAGTACAACAAGATCTTCATGGGGATTTATTAAATGGGCAGATAATAATCCTTTCAATGGGCCGCCAATATTCAATGGAAAATCATCAACTATCAAATCGTCTGCTTTGAAATAGTTGATATAAGTTTCCTTTTGCATTGGATTAATCGAAACCTTAACAGATAGGCCAAGATTGGAGAGTTTTTCAAAGGCATGTTGCGCCCAGGTTTCATCTCCCAGCAATATCAGCCCCTTATCTTTACCCATCCGGATGCTCTTACCGCCACAAACGACAAGCCCTGATACTTTACATGATTTCATAATAAGTTGTTTTAAAAAATAAATCCATCACATTCTAATCCACTTTATTGAAATGTTTATATGAAATCTTATTTGAGCAGGTACTAATTATCGGCATCATGTAAAGCTTGAAATTTGTAGCGCTCTGGCAAACAAAAATACCATCACTATGCGTGAAAGTATCTCATTTATTAAATTTTATCGGATAAAATTAGGTAAATTTAAAACAGTATTTATGTAGTGTGATCGCATCACGCAATGGCGAAATATCGTAATTAAAAAATGCTGTAAAAGCCTTAAAATATTAAATCAAAGAAATTGATTATCGGCACAACATTGAGGAATAAACTATAGATCGCATTTATTTATGAATAAAATATGGAGCTGATGAACACCGAAAGTATAGCTAATGGCCCTACTGTTACCATTCGACTCAAAAAATTCTTTAATGGACATTTTTTAGATACAGAAGATATTCTTGCTATTGAGGAACCGTTAGAAATTAGATTAAGCTATGGTCCTTCAGGAAACCGCAAAGTATCAAATGTTTCGGTAACCATGCGTACGCCAGGATCGGATGAAGAGTTGGCAACAGGTTTCCTATTTACCGAAGGCATTATTTCAAACCGAGACCAGATTTCAAAGGTAGAACACCTCTTTATTGCCTGCAGAGAGAATAAACAAAATACCATTCTCGTAAATCTACATGAAAATGCCATTCCGAAGTTACCAGAAATAGAGCGGTCTTTTTATACCACATCAAGTTGCGGAGTTTGCGGAAAGGGTTCTATCGAGGCCATAAGAACAGTTGGCCCTCCCAGAAAAGAAGATATTGAATTATTTCAAATAGATAGCGGAACATTGATCGCACTGCCAGAGAAACTTCGGGCAGCGCAAAACGTATTCAGAAAGACAGGAGGCCTGCATGCTTGCGCCTTTTTTGATAGCGCTGGTAAGCTATTGCTGGTACGGGAAGATGTTGGCAGGCACAATGCCCTGGATAAACTAATCGGTGCTGGGTTGGAAAAAAGAAAAGTCCCAATGGATGACGGCATACTTTTGCTAAGTGGACGTGCAAGTTTCGAACTGATCCAAAAGGCAGTAATGGCAGGAATTAAAATCGTAGTAGCTGTAGGTGCACCTTCCAGCCTGGCGGTTGAGCTATCCAAAGAATTCAATATTACACTTATAGGATTTATGCGGGAGGATCGTTTTAACATATACAGTTCACCGGAGAGAATAATTTTTGAATAAAATGAAGATAAGAATCAAGGAACAGTCAATTCGGTTTAGATTGACACAAAGCGATGTCAAAAATCTGCATGCAGCGGGAGCGCTTGAAGAGCATACAGATTTTCTCACAGCCAGATTTACGTATGCGATTGAACAGGCCGAGGTTGAAACCCTATCTGCAACGTTCGAAAATGGAAGGATTACACTTCAAATTCCACAAGAGATGATCAATAAACTCGAATCGACAGATCAGGTTGGCTTTTCAGGAAATATGGGAACATTAAAGTTATTGATTGAAAAGGATTTCACCTGTCTTGACAATACAATTGAAGATCAGAGCGATAATTATCCAAATCCGCTATTAGCTTAAGCATCGTTATGGAAAATAAAAAAATAGATAGCGTACCGTCGGCGGAAAACCCGTATAAGCTTCTTAATCTAACAGTTGTTCCGGCTAAAAAATGGGCTGCTGGTATTCCTGCGGTGTTGGCCGCTATGGCAGATCTGGTAGAAGAAGATATCCCCTTCCGCGGGATGCGGGCGTTACTGACCATGAACCAAAAAGGCGGCTTCGACTGTTCAAGCTGTGCCTGGCCAGATCCTGATGATGAACGTTCGGTAGTCGGGGAATATTGCGAAAATGGTGCAAAGGCGCTTGCAGAGGAGGCTACTTCGAAAAAAGTTACTGCAGATTTCTTCGCCGCCAATTCGGTATATGACCTTGCAAAACTCACCGATTTTGAGATCGGTAGAAAAGGGCGTCTTACCGAACCGATGTATCTTCCCCTAGGAGGAACACATTATGAGCCAATAAGCTGGGATGACGCATTTAAGAAGATCGCAACACACCTGAACGGGCTTAAATCTCCAGATGAGGCAGCATTCTATACCTCTGGCAGAACAAGTAATGAAACTTCTTTCCTCTATCAGCTTTTTGCAAAGGAATTCGGAACCAACAATATGCCCGATTGTTCGAATATGTGCCATGAAACCAGCGGAACTGCATTATCGGCAACCATAGGCATTGGAAAGGGAACGGTGAAACTGAGTGATCTTTACGACACAGATGTTATTGTAATCATTGGACATAATCCCGGAACGAATGCACCGCGGATGATGAGTGCGCTGGAAAAGGGAAAGGCAAATGGTGCAAAAATTATTGCCATTAACCCTCTGCCTGAGGCAGGACTTATGGGATTTAGAAATCCCCAGCAAATCAATGGAGTACTGGGAACTGGCGTACAGCTTGCAGATCTTTACCTTCCGGTAAAGATAAATGGTGACATGGCGCTGCTAAAAGCCATATCGCTTTTGCTTCACCAGGCTGAAAAAGCAGAACCTGGAAAAGTCTTCGACCTGGACTTTATTGAAACCAACACCGTGGGTTTTTCAGATTATATTTCGCAATTTGAGAATTATGATGTTAACCAGCTTGCTGAATCAGCTGGACTTTCTTTGGAACATATCGAAGCTGCAGTAGAAATACTTAAATACAAAAAAAGAATAATTTTCTGCTGGGGGATGGGGCTTACCCAGCAACCCAACGGAGTAGAAATGCTCAAAGAAATTGTTAATATTGTTCTATTAAAAGGCAGCATAGGCAAGCCAGGTGCTGGATTGTGTCCGGTAAGAGGACATAGCAATGTTCAGGGCAACAGAACTATGCTCATCAACGAAAAGCCTACTGTAGCGCAATTGGATAGGCTTAAAGATGTTTTTGGATTTGAACCACCAAGAAATCATGGTTTTGATGTTGTAAATGCGATCCATGCGATGCATGATGGAAGGCTTAAAGTATTCTTTGGTATGGGTGGAAACTTTATTTCCGCAACACCAGATACCTCTTACACAGCAGCGGGAATGAGAAAGCTTGATCTGAGTGTGCATGTCTCCATCAAGATGAACCGCAGCCATTTGGTACATGGAAAAGAAGCCCTCATCCTTCCTACCCTATCCAGAAGCGATAAGGATATGGTAAATGGGGAAGCCCAGTTTATTAGTACAGAAAACTCCATGGGCGTTATTCAGTCATCGAAAGGGATACTTAATCCAGTATCCGACAGGCTTATCAATGAAACCCAGATTGTGTGCAGAATGGCGAAGGCCACACTTGGTAAAAGATCAGTAGTAGCTTGGGACAAATACCATAACAGCTACGATGAGGTTAGGGATATTATCGAAAAGTGTATCCCTGGCTTTGAAAACTATAATCAGAGAGTAAGGGAAAAGGGTGGTTTTTATTTACCAAATGCTGCCAGAGACGGCAAATTCCTTACTGAAAAATATGTTGATAAAGCTCCTTTTACAATCAGCCCGGTCCCAAACAATCAGCTTGAGGATGGAGAATACCTGATGGCAACGACCCGAACTCACGACCAGTTTAACACTGTAATTTATGGCTTGGAAGATCGTTACCGTGGGATAAAGAACGAACGCAGGGTCATTTTTATGAATGAAGAAGATATTCAAAAGGCAGGCTTTAAAAATGGAGACCAGGTAGATCTCTACAATTACGACGACGGCATAGAGCGAATTGCCCCGTTATTTGTAATCGTTTCCTACAGTATTCCCAGGGGTAACACGGTAACCTATTTTCCGGAAACCAATGTACTAGTATCTGTTAACAATGTAGTTGGAGAAAGCAATATGCCAGCGTCAAAGTTCGTTCGGATAAAGATCAAAAAGCATATTCCAATCATCAGCGAATAGTTACCCTATTGCCCTGCAATTGTAGGTTATTTTCCTAGCTGGCTTCGGAGGGCAAGTTGTCTACCGTGGATCGCCAATGCCCGGGCATGGCCTATTTGTTGATCATTCCATATTTTTAGAGATGACTGAAGATTGTCTGTATCTTGTATAGCCATAGCTAAAGTAATGGCATCGCGATATGCCTTAGCCGAACCTGAAGCCGTGTGAGGACGCACCAGATAAGCTGCATCGCCAAGTATTGCCACATTCCCTTGGAACATTTTTGGAACCTCCATATCCATTATCGCCTGTACAAATGGATTTTTTGTCTGGCTTACTCTTTTTCTGAGAATTTCCGGAAGCTCTTTCGCTGCCCTTGCTCTTAGCTCGCTTAAATTTTCTTCACTCAGGTAACCAGCCGGAATGGAAAATTCATGCTGCCTCCCATCTTTATCGGTCAGAATTTCCTGGAGCGCTGCCAATGATTTATTTTGAAACCACACCCAATTTAACAGTCGTTTTCCCACTTCAAGTTCACCTTCAGGACCAGGAATAGTATAGCAGAGCAGATGGGAATTTGCATAGGGATAGATAGAAAACTTATCTGAAAAGAAGGCGATCTCCTCATCGCTCAGCTCGCTTTCCGGAATAAGCCCTCTGTAGGCGATGTAACCCGCGTAACGCGGATGAATTCCGGGAAAAAGATACTCCCGAACTACAGAGCTCACTCCGTCTGCTCCGATTAGGAGGTCGGCCTGGATCGTCTCCCCGTTTTTAAACATTGCCCAAACCTGTTTATGTTCATCGCGAATACCTGCAAGCTCGTAGCCCTGATGATATCTTGAGCTTGGAAATGCACTCCTCAACTGCTTCCATAAATAGTTCCAAGAGGTAAATACCGTATCATTTGGATAAATTAAGGAAGGGTTCCCGTTATCATCCAAAACCTGGCGCTGAGCGGCAAGAACTCCAAAAACTTCCCTTGTTGACACGCCGGCTTCTATCAGATATTCCATCATATCTGGCTGGATAACCAGCCCTGCTCCCCTATCTTTCAGTCCTTTAGCTGAGCGTTCGTAAATCTCTACGTCGAAACCTCTTTCCAGAAGTGCAATTCCTGCACATAGCCCACCTATCGAGCCTCCTATAATGATTATTTTCATTTTCTTATTTTGCTTATTATTTAGACAAACGTTTTGTTAGCATTACGTTTAAAATCGCTGTTAAGGCCAAGGCCCCCATAAACGATGTTGATAAGGGCCATCCTCCTGCTTGATATAATTGGATCGCGATGTAAGATCCCAAAGCGCCGCCGATGAAATAGCTGGTCATGTAAACAGTATTTATCCTACTGTTAGCCTTTTGATCGAGCGTGTAAATGATAGCTATATTCGTTACCTGGGTGGCCTGTACACCAATATCGAGCAGCATTACCGTAACCCATATTGCAGCGATCGATCCTGGAAAGAATTTAAGTAGTAATATACTAATTAGCGTTACAACCGTTGAAAAAAGCAATGATCGCGAATGAGAACCTTTGTCTGCCAGTTTGCCAAATACAGGAGCGATTAAAGCACCTGCCGCAGCCAGCAACCCAAATAAACCAATACTGGAGGCTGAATAATTAAATGGTGCCCCACTAAGATAGAAGGTTAAACTTACCCAAAAAGCACTGAGCGTACCGAATGCTAACATTCCTGTTAGTGCCGTTCTCCTTAGTAGAGGAAACCTTCCCAATTGGGCAAAAGTCGATTTTAACAGGCCAGCGTAAGTACCGCTAAAGCGTTCTTGTGTTGAGGGAAAGTCTCGTTGCATTAATATTGCCGTGATCAGCACCATCAGTGCAGAAATAATGTAAACATATTGCCATCCAAGAATGCCGGTGATAAACCCGCTGTAAACCCTTGCTACCAGAATGCCGACCAGAATACCAGTAAAAATCTGTCCTACAATTTTTCCTCTGTTCTCCTTTACCAAACTGGCAGCCATGGGCAAAATCACCTGGGCTACTACAGAAAACACCCCGATAAGAAGACTCCCTACATATAGAAAGGCTAAGCCAGGCGAAAAAGCCACTAACAAAAGAGAAATAATTAATCCAATTTGAAGGTACAATATTAGCCGCTTACGTTCAATCATATCCCCTATTGGCGTTAGCAGAAACAAACCCAATCCGTACCCGATTTGCGAGAGAACAGAAATGTTGCCGGCTTTTTCAATGCTGATGTGGAACTGGGTTGCCATAGCCTGTAATATCGGCTGGCTGTAATACACGTTGGCAACCGCAATACCTGCCGTAGCTGCCATAATTAATACCTGGGTTTTAGTTAGATTTGCCATTTTATGATGCGCTTTTTCTTGTGTAAATGTCTTTCAGTGACAATACAAATTTGGCAAGTCTTAACTTCTCTAACGATGAACTGGTTTAGGAAATCATCATGAACTGGTTCAACATGAAATGTTGAAGTAGATTAACTTTTTGGCGAAACCCGTTTATTGCGAAGCTTTGAAAGGTATTCTGTGGTGATGCCAAGGAACGATGCCAGTGCATATTGGGGTACCCTATTTACGATTTCCGGATATCTTTCCTGAACGAATTCAAAACGCTGTTCAGCTGTTTTTGTCAGATTGAGAATGACCCGGCGGGCCATGTGCGCAGCAGTGTGCTCGGCAAGTACCCTGAAGAAAGACTCATAAAGATGCTTACGTTTTTTTAGTTCCTGCTCAGTTTCATAGTTAATCTGCAGCACTATGCTGTCTTCCAAAGCCATAACAAACATCGAGGCCGGCTGCTGAAAGATGTAGCTATTATAATCGGTGATCCACCAATCTTCAATTGCAAATTGGATGGTATGTTCCTGCCCCTCATCACCAATTACGTAAGCCCTGAAACTGCCTTGCACAACATAGAATCTATTCTTCGCTGTAAATTCAGGCTGAACGATAAACTGCCTCTTTTTCACTCTTGTCATCTTGAAATTCTGACAAAAATCATTCGCTTCGCTGTCGGTAAATGAGTGCCTTTTTTGGATATGTGCCTTAAGTTTCGCGAAGTCTGTCATGGGATAAGTTGTAAATTTCTAATGTTTGCCTGATGGACAAACTAAGATAGCAATTGTTTAAGTTTTGGAGCAAATCCATCTTTTAAAGCACACGATGGGAGATGCAGTAACTATCTTTCAAGTCCTGGAAAGTCCGCTGAAAGCTCTTGTCATATACAAAATCCAAGAATAGCCCTTTTGTACCATTCCAATTGATAAAGTTCTTAACTAATTTTATTGATAATCTCTATGGAAAAGAATCACGTTTATGCACCAAGTTTTATGGGCCTGACACAGGTAGATCATAAAACACTAGAACTTATCGCTCTCGGTTATTCCTACAAAGAAATTGCAGATAAGCTCTCCCTGTCGGAAAAAGCAGTTGAAAAAATTAAACTGGAAATGCTGTCGAAAACCAAATCCCGAAACAGTGCTTCGCTAATTTCGTTTGCCTATAAATACGGCCTGCTGAAAGTGTAATTAATAATTGCAGAAATTTTTTCATCAATATGTATTTAAACCTCAAAAGCCCGATAAAATATCAGGCTTTTGAGGTTTAGTAAATAAATTCAGCTCAACATGCTTCGGCTATCACCGAAGCATGTTTTTATCATCCGCATTATTGCGTAGGATTTTGTGTCAACTTACCAGGATAAGCGTTGATTGCACTTTGAGGGATATAATAAACAACTCTAAAATCGCTTGCCTGTACATCAACCGTCTGATTTTGAGGTCCTGGATATCTGCGTACCAAGGGTTTACCATTGCGAAATACATCAAAGCTTCTTTCGGCCTGATAAGCTAATTCCAGTTGTCTTTCTTTATCGATCAAATCGCCGGCGTTGGCCGATGTTAATGCACTATAGCCCCCGTTAACAATAGAACGCGTTCTGATCAGATTTAAATCCACAAGGGCATCACTATAACGCTGCAATTTAGCGTAAGCTTCTGCCCGGTTCAAATATATTTCTCCAAGCCGGCTAATCACTGGCGAGTGGAGGTGTGAATTTTCTCCCTCTCGAGAATCCTTTACGATATAAAATTGTGGATATACCCGGTTTAAACTAATAAATAAATCGATCACTCCGGTATAAGTTTTGCCGTTTTTGTAATTGATACTGTAAATTTCCTGGGCAGCATCTACCGGTGTTAAGGTATATACATCCGTCCCTTCGGTGCAGGTAATGGTGCTTCCGTTTCGGATGATGTTTGCCTGAACATAATTTAAGGTATTTGCCGCATCATCTTTAATAAACCTAAAAACTTCTGTATAAGCGCCTGAAGCATTGGTAGCATACGTGGGCTCAATAAAAGCTGCTCTGGCATCTACAATTTTATATTTTGTTGGCCGCCAGTCGTTTCTACCGGTTTCATTTAACAAATCGATATATTTTGCACTGGCGTACATCTCGCCCCAACCCTGACCACCGATATTGGCATACATCCCGCCAATGCCATAAAAATGATCTGATCCGGAAAATTCAGAAGCTACCCTTTTAATTGCGAAGATGGTTTCTCTATTGTTTTCTGGCAAAAAGGTATTGTATTTCATAAAATCTGCTCTAGGCAAAAGGCTATATCGGCTGGTAGCGTTAATCACTTTTGTGGCATAATCTACCGACAATTGTGCATAAGTTTGATTGGGACTTTGATAGGTTCCACTCATATACAAATAAACCCTGGAAAGCAAAGCCTGAGCAGCCTCTTTGGAAGCGAAAATAGATCCTTTATTGATATTGATCAGCTCTTCTGCCTTTTTCAGATCTGCAATAACCTGCTCGTAAGTAGCTTTAACGGTCGATCTGTCGGGCAAAGTTAAATTAATCACATCCGGAGGAGTTCCATTTACAATTGGCACGCCGAGGTTAGTTTCCGGATTTTGATAATATGGTCGGCCATAAGCCCGCACAAGGTAAAAATATACCATGCCACGAATAAAATAACATTCGCCTAGCTTACTATCTAACGTAGTGCTTTTGCCTTGAGGGATGATATTGATAATATTTGAAGCTTGGGCGATAGCTTTGTATCCACTATCCCAAAAAGTAGATAATCTTGCGTTATTGGGCGTTCTGGCAAAGGAGATAAATTCATAAAAAGGATCTGTAGAAGAACCGCGGATCATGATGTTGTCTCCAGCATATTCACCTAACCGATGCATCGGATCAGACCAGGCCTTTAACTGGGCATAGGTTCCGTTAAGTAATGCGTCTATTGACTCTTCCGGATTATTATTTATCTTTTCTGACTGCAAGGAACCAAAAGGTTCTCTATCGATTTTGCAGGATGAGATGGCAATCACCGCCAACAATATGATTATGATCTTTTTCATTTTGTAATGATTAGAATGAAACATTAATACCAAACATGAATTTCCTGGTCATTGGGTACACCGAAGGCCCCGCGGTAAACAAAACGCTTCCGTCAGACTCGCTAACAGGTATCTCGGGATCTACACCCGAATATTTAGTGATGACAAATAGGTTCTCTCCGGAAATAAAAGCCCTCAGATTTTTGATTTTATACTTTTTTAAATCAAAATTATAACCCAAAGCCAACGAGCGCATTCTGAAAAAATCATTGCTTTCGATATACCTTGACGAGACTAAATTTCCTTTATCCTGGTTATTGTAACGCGCAACCGGATGTGTGGCGATGTCTCCTGGTTTTTGCCATCGCGACCAACCTTCCATCAATACCATTTGGTTTCTATCGGTATAGGTACCATCGGCATCATATTCCTGACGCGAATAGTTATAAACCTTACCGCCCAATGAGTAACCAAACACTGCGTTTAAATCAAAATTTTTATGCTTCAAATAAGTAGTAATCCCTCCGAATAAATCGGGAGAAGCCTTATCCAATTTTTCATCGGTAGCTTTTGAATAATCTGAGGTAGTTGTTCTGGAAAGCTCGTTTCCTTGAGCATCTCTTGTTACAGTATACCAGGTTGGCTTACCATCAGCCGGATTTACGCCCGCCCATTCTTTCATATAATAAGTATCAACTGGCAGGCCAATCTGAATTATCCTGTTTGCTGAGCCTGCAATACCAGCACCATCGCCCACTATTAGGGGTTTTGCAGTATAGCTTCCGTCTGGATTGCGGGTTTTATAAATATCAGTCAATTTGTTTTTATTATGGCCAAGATTTACATCCAAGCTCCAGGTAAAATCTTTAGTTCTAAAAATATCTCCTCCCAGGGCAACCTCAATACCTTTATTGCTCATTTTACCAATATTCTGTGTGATACTGGTAATTCCGGTCAAGCCAGAGATGGGCACGTTATATAAGATATTATCTGTTTTCTTGATGTAATAATCTACAGTCAATCTAGCTCTATTGTTAAAAGCATTCACATCCAATCCCAAGCCACTGGTGTACGTTTCTTCCCAGGTTAAATTTTGATTACCTATTTGACTAATTAACAATCCAGGAATACCATTATAACCAGCTGCTGGATTTACGGCATACAAATCAAATTGCGGATACAAACTGGCCGGACGATTACCCACCGAGCCATAGGCAGCACGAATTTTCAGCATGTCGATGTACTTCGCTTTGAACCATTCCTCTCTGCTGATGTTCCATCCACCACTTACAGAGAAGAAATTGCCGTATTTCTTTCCAAAATTTGAAGCACCATCTCTACGAAGCGATACCTGTGCTAAATACCTGCCATCATAATCATAATTGGAATTGAACAACATAGATTGTACCGCCCACTGATTAATCCCTCCTCTGGTTCGCTCTGGCTTTGCGGTTACATCCAGCACTTCAAATCCAGGAACAATACCTGTACCATAAGCATCCAAAGTTTTACTACTGAAATCGTTAAACTCATAGCCTGCCAATGCATTTAGGTTATGCTTTCCCCAGTTATTGGTATAGCGCAAAATCTGGTTGGTATACCTTCTTGTGTATTCCGAACGGTAATCGGTTACCCTTCCGTTTACACTTAAACCGCCATTAGATCGGGGATCGGTATAACCTGCGGCAGCATAACTATTGTAGCGGTAATTATTAACTGATGCAAAAGTAAGGTTCTTGGTAATTTTAATATCGAAATCTAAATTCCCCATAAATTCATAGTTTACATTCGAGCCTTTATTCCATTGCAAATCGTATAAATAGTTTGTGCTGGCAGTGTTTACCCATAGCGGTGAGCGGTGAGGCACTAAATTTCCGTTAGCATCGAAGGCGCTATCCCAAGGTAAATTCGAGTAAATAGAGGTTACCGAATATTGCCGATCAGAAACACTACGTCTTGATCCTACCAGAGATGGCTTTACCGTTAACCATGAAAAAGGCATATAAGTGGTATTTAATCTGAAATTATAACGTTCGTAGTCGTAACCTCTGATTGCGCCAGATTCATCGTAATAACCCACAGACAAAAACGATTGCAGCTTTTCTGTTCCTCCCTGAAGCGAAACATTATGATTTTGGTTGAAGCCTTTCTTTGTAGCTAAATCCCACCAGTCAAAATTACTGTCACGCAAATCGGGTTTCCATCGTGGAAAGCTGATGGTATTCGCATTTGCGAAAGAGGCAAAATAATCATACAGTTCTGCTCCATCCATCATTTTCAGGTTCCCGTTGGTTAACTGGTTTACCCCTGTTCGAGAACTCACATCAACTGTCATCTGACCAGATTTAGCTCTTTTTGTAGTGACTACAATAACGCCGTTGGCTCCTTGAGAACCGTATATGGCTGTCGAAGCAGCATCTTTTAGAACTGTGATCGATTCGATATCTTCCGGGTTAAGCTCCCCAGGGCTTGAGCCAACAATAACTCCATCGAGTACCCACAATGGATTGGTTGTCCCATTTAAGGTGGCCTGACCGCGAATAATTACCGCAGCTGTTGCTCCCGGCTTACCAGAACCTGGTGCAACAAATAAACCAGGCGCTTTTCCGGCTAATAGGTTTTGTACATTCGGAGAAGTCACATTTTTTAGTTTGTCGGCACTGATGGTACTTAATGCGCCCGTTAAACTTTGGCGTTTTTGTACGCTATACCCTACCACTACAAGCTCGCTAAGTGTTTCCGCAGATTCCGAAAGCGTAACTATACCAACAGAGGTTCCGCTGATGGTCACTTCTTTACTGGCAAAACCAATTGAGCTGATTACCAGCGTTTCCCCAGCTTTTGCTTCGATACTGAAAACCCCCAAATTATTTGATGAAGTTACACGGTTTGTTCCTTTAACTGTGATGCTGGCACCTGGAATGACGCCTCCTTTCGCATCTTTTACCGTTCCGGTAATGGCTTCAAATGCTGAAGTTTCAATGGAATTGGTTGAGGTATGTTCTAAATCATTTGTTGCCTTGTTCAGTGCAAAATGATGCGATATGCTCGCTGGTTTTAATTTCGCAGTTAGTGGCGTTTCTGCATGAGCGGTAATGGATGTACCCCATTCAAATAGGGTCAATATCACCACTATGGCAAAAAATCGCATTTTGCCTGGTTTCTGGTTAGTTGTTAGTTTCATTTAGTTAGGGTTTTGTTGGAAAGGTTTAGTCAATTTTTCGGATTACATTTCATTTTTACGTTTGATCTTCATCATCATTATTTTCGCTAATTTTTATCTGCCTGAGGTTTTTATCCTGGATAATTTCCTCGAACCGAGGAATGCTATCGATATATTGATTCAATAAATGGATCTGGTTTTGTGCCCTGTTCAGGTTATGATTTGGATAAGCGGCACCATAATAAATATCTCCATTTAAGAAGTCGGTTAAGAAGCGTAGTGCCTGCATAAAAATCATAAATTGACCCGAATAGATGAATAATTGCTGCTCTGAAGGCTTTAATACAGGGCCCATTTCGCTCATGTATCCACTATAAATCGCTTCGAAAATGTCAATGCGAACAGCGATCAGGTTAAAATCGGTTTCCTCTTCAGTTACCGGTGAGAGATAAGTCCGCATCATATCTCCTACATCGCTTATGAAATAGCCTGGCATAAGCGTATCTAAATCAATGATGCACATTCCAAGTCCGGTGTCTTCGTGTAGCAATACATTGCTTATTTTCGTATCATGATGGAATGTTCTGATTTTGAGAATATCAGCTTTTAGGATATCATTATACCGATCAGCAATATCCATGTGCCTATTAAGTTCTGCGATTGCACCTGCTGCCAATGATAATCTTGTATCATCGGCAAGTTCTACAGCTTTTTGATACTGACTCACCCGCAGATTTAAATTATGGAAGTCTGGAAGAGAGACACTTAAACTTGAGGCATCAAAATCGTTCAGCAGGCAGGTAAATTTCCCAAACTGCTTCGCTGCTTCATAGGCTTGTTTAGCATGCTCTACCTTCTCAATAGTGATTGATTTCTGAATGAAAGGGAAACATCTGAAAGCAAATCCATCAATATGCAGCACAGATTGGCCGGCAGTAGTTTTAACTGGCCCCACGAATAAATATTCTGGTGCCTTTTTTTCGAGATAATGCTGCAAACGAACAATGTTATCGATGATTTTTTCGGGTGCAGCAAAAATATCAGTATTGATTTGCTGAAGAATAAAATCTCCAGCAACGGTACTAACCTTCCAGGTGTTATTAATTAAACCTCCGCCAAAAAGACGGTACTTTGTTTCAGATCCGTCCAGACCAAACGCCTTGAGAACTTCTAGTATCATATTATGTATTACTGATTTTTTATTATTGACTGAAAGACCGGCATAAGCGACTAAAAACCACTATCATCTAATGCGAAAACATTTTTCCGATCTTTCCATTTTCCTTTTGTGAAATCAGGAAATTTTTGAGGCATATTACCTTCTTTTAAAGATTTGGTAGAAAGCGGGGTAATTACGCTCATGGTTACGGAGTCGTAAACATCAATTGGCGTTTGCCTTTTTTGTTTTACCGCCTGAATAAATCCATTGAACACAAACCAATCCATTCCTCCGTGGCCAGCTCCAACGGCTTCTTTCTCATATTTTTTCCAAAGTGGATGATCATATTTTTCAAACCATTCTTTTACTGGTTCCCATTTGTGATCGCCTTTTGAGTTTTTTTCTATGTAAATCGACTTGTTCACATCCATCCAAATTCCATCTGTACCTTGTACCCTAAAACCGATAGAATATGGGCGAGGTAAGTGGACATCATGGCTAAGCATTACGGTTTCGCCATTGGCGCAGTTGATGAGCGTGGTGGTAACATCTCCATTTTTGTAATTGATTTTAGCGTTTGGATGCCCTGGAGACATATCTTCAACATACGCAGGTAAACCTCTGGCTTTTGAACTGAATGACACGAGATTGGTGAAGCGATTGCCACGGTTGATATCTGCATACTGGATTATTGGACCAGCACCATGGGTTGGATATAGATCTCCGTCCTGATCAATATTAAATTGGGTACGCCATTGCGCTTCACTTCTGGCATTGGGCCCGAACTCCACTCCACCGCCATAATAGTCTTTTCCATTATTGAAAAGCACATTTCTAAGGTTATGTTGATAGCCCCCTTCCAGGTGAATAAGTTCTCCAAAAATTCCCTGCCTAACCATGTTCAAAGCAGCCATTACATCCCGCCTGTAACACACGTTTTCCAGCGTCATGTATGGCATCCCCGTTTTTTCAGATGTATTTACAATGTCCCAATGGTCTTGTACCGTTAGGCCTGCAATCACCTCGCAACCCACATATTTACCAGTTTTCATTGCATCAACCGCCTGGTCTTTATGGAATTGCCAAGGGGTAGCAATAATTACGGCGTCGATATCTTTTATCTCCAGAAGTTTTTTATAAGCATCAACACCGCCTGTAAATTCTTTGGCTGCAGGCCTGCCGGCTTTAGCAATTGCAGATCTACATATTTTCAGTGAGCTTTCCTGAGTATCGCAGATCGCTACAATCTCTACATCGTCGCGTAAAAGTCCTTCAGAAATGTGACTCATTCCCCTGGCCCCGACACCAATGTAACCAAGCTTTACCTTATTGTTATCTGATTTTGCAAAAAGTGTTCCGCCTGGTAAAATCGTAAGCCCAGCGGCAGTTAAAGTGCTGTTTTTAATAAAATCTCTACGCTCCATTATTTCTTGTTTTATTGTTATTTTAAATACTTGCTCTGTGAAGTATTTATAAAACTAGAAGCTATTGAAGCGAAAATCTAGAAAGTGAACATACAAAGCTTAAGACAAAAGAATGTACAGTTAACTAATTTATAAACAGTTATTTACGACAGCATATTTAACAGAATGTACAGCGACTACTCGGCTGAAAATGAAAAAAAAGGATCAAGCGAAAACGAATTTGGGCTACAGCAGGAGACGAATCAATAAGAAACACGGGTTTTGAGATCGAACAATTGTGGAGACTTTGCGATTCCCACCCCATTGAAGAGAATTTTAATGCCCAGTATTTTACCAATTGACTGACTATAAGCACTATTTAGCATCAGCTTATTGTTGATAAATAACGAGACTTTCTTATTTTTTACCAAAAGCCTTACATCTCCACCTTTGGCAAAATCGTAAGTCATTTTATTGAGGTTTTTAGAACTTCCCATGGCTTTAACTTCAGAAAAGTGATACTCAGAAAAAGCCGCACAACTAGGTTTTACCATTAAAACCCGGTGCCGGCCTTTACTTCCAAGAATGAGAATGCTCGTCTGCATACAGGCTACGCCTGGTCTGCTTTCTTCAGTTCGCAAATAGCTAGAAAATGAAAAATTATCGCCATCAACATCACTGGTATGAATATTACTAAAACCTATTAAAAATGGTTTAGAAAGGTTGAGACCTGCAGAATCTAATTGACTAGTGGAAACATAGAGACTATCTTTTGGCAACGGCCTGAGCTTGGCAATTGGAAAAGCACTCAACGAGTCGTTTCCCGAATTTGCCACCCAACCCTTAGTTTGCATAGAAACGGTGAGGGTATCAATCGCTTTATTATGGTGCAAAAGGCGCACATGAACCACTCCTGGATTTTTGAAAAACTGTACCACTTCCTGGTTTACTTTTATCGGCGTGATGGGTCCCTCATCCATAAAATCTATGGCAAACTGGTTATCCTCGCTTAATGTTCCCTTATGCGATAACTTAAACACAGCTGTATGCGGCACTTCCCCATTCGGATTTTCACAAAACAGCTTCACCTCGCCAGGTTCAATTTCTTCACTTTTGGTATAATATAGAAGTGCAATAGTTAAACAAACCATTAGCAGGATAGCCAGGCTAAGATAAAACCGAAATCTTTGTGTAGTAAATTTATTTTGGGATGTGGCTTCAACAGCCTTGGTATCTACGTTGAGCGTTGCCTTAGCTGCTGGCGTTTCCAACGGGGAGAAACGATTAATCAGCTCAAACTCCTGCCAATCTCTGTAGCCAATAAATTGAGCAAGGGCATCACGGGTGGCTTTTTGAGGATAGTAACGTGTTGGTGTTTTTAACCTTCCGAAGATTCTTTTGAGTGTATTTTCGCTTAAGTAAACTTTGGTTTGCCGGCCTAACTGACTGTTTAAATTATTGTAATCTGCTGATCGCCAATCTGCGATTGGTTTTGAACCCATTTTCTCTTCGATCTTCTTACAGCATAAATCTAAGACTTCGAAGAAACGCTTGTCGTCAACCTGTTTAAGGATAGGTGTCATTTTTTAAGTTTTATTTGAAGCTGTTTCAAATACCTTAATAGGGTCTCAATATTTGAAAACAGCATCCAATGACTTACCTGCTAAATGACGCCAGTAAACCTGTTTACAAAAAGCCAAAGCTAGGGATCAAGGCAAATTTCAAATAAATACGCTTCACTCAAACAACAATGCTGATTGAGAAATAGCGGATGATTTAGGTTTTTGAAATAACTTGTTGTAAGATGGTAAAAAGATCTGAAGAAAATCAACGCAAACGTTTGTCTGTTTTTCAAAAACACCTTTAACGGTATTGAATTAATTGATGCGGGTTCGCATTAGAATATGTGTCGAGACATTTTGATAAACCTGGGGCGACCACCGTAAATTATGAAAAATAAGATATCCTTATGATGAGGATATCCCAATGGTGCCGCCCATGCCGTGAATTTATTCCTGGCTTTTTGCCCAATTAGGGCTTCTTCGGTTTTTATTATTCGATTAATTTTACTCTTCTTTAATTTTATTCCAAATATCCTTGTACAAATCTTCGTGGCGTTTAAACTGAGCATGCACATAAGGGCACATTGGGATAATCATCAATCCGTTTTCCCTAACATAGGCTACCATTGAATCGAGCAAAATTTTGGCATAACCCATTCCTTCTTTTTCTGGCTCAACCTCTGTGTGGTAAACAGTCAGGTCTTTTCCTGTGATATCGAAGATCATCTCCCCAACCTTCCCATCCTCATCATAGATATCAAATGAACTTGGTTCGCCTTGCTGGATATTTAATTTTACTTCAGCCATTTTTTAAATTAATTTTAAAGGTAATTTATGTAAATCTTCGTTTAAATACTCCTATTAATGCGTTCCAAATTCATTAACTGCTACTAATAATTTCCAGTTACTCCTACTTCCAAACCTCTCAGTTCTGCAAGTCCGCGTAAACGCCCAATGGCCGAATAACCGGGGTTGGTCTGCTTTGCAAGATCATCCAGCATCTGGTGTCCGTGATCCGGGCGGAAAGGAATCGATTGTTCCCTTTTGGCGTTTTCTTCCGTTAATACCTTCATTATCTCGAACATGTTTACATCGCCGCCCAAATGGTCGGCCTCGTAAAAACTGCCGTCATCATCTTTTTTAACATTACGCAGGTGCGCAAAAT
>NZ_LMLE01000013.1 GCF_001422545.1 Pedobacter sp. Leaf41
ACTACCACAGAAAAAAAGATGAAGGCAAGCATAGTATGGCTGTACTGAATGCAGTCAGGAACAAAATAATACTTAGAGTAGCTGCTGTTGTAAAAAGCCGAATGCCTTTTAAAAATAATTATAAAATAGTAGCATAAAAGTTGTTTTGATCATAACAATCATCTCGACCGAAGCGCAGCGTAGTGGAGAGATCTTTTCCGATCATTTTACATCGTTCAAAGATTTCTCGGCTTTGCTCGAAATGACGATGGATTTAGGCTATCATGCTAAAGATTTGTTCCTTGCCTTTCCTTCAGCCAAAGCACGACCATCATTCACTCAATCAAAGCGTTGCTGCTTCATCCGGCAAGCTCCCACGGCCCGTCATTCCTACCGTAGCGTAGTGGAAAGATCTTTTTCATTTGTTTATATCATTCAAAGATTTCTTTATTCCACAATAATAAAAACAAAGAAGCACTTTATCTCGCATTTAATTTCTCGTTTTCAAGCTTGCGAAGGCCAATTATTCTGAATGTTATAAAAAAGTTAAAATTTCTTTAGGAAAAAATTAAACTTTTAGGCACTGATATATAAAAGGCAAACAACAATGGTTGATAGAAGTAAATTCAACGCAGAAGATTTCCTTGTCGATTCTACATTTCAGCAATATTGCGCTGGAACCGACAAACTTTGTGTTGGATATTGGGAGAAGTACATTAATGCCCACCCGGAGCAGGCGAAAGTAATTGCCGAAGCGATGAAATTATATGTGATTTTGAGTGGAAATAAACGCCAGTTAAATTCACAAGTAGAATCTTTTAAGCAAGAGATGTTTCCACAACAGGTGATAAGTACTAAAATAAGGTCTTTTTTATGGCTAAAAATTGCAGCGGCAATTGTGGTAGTTTTAGGGGCCACTTTACTTTATTTAAGCTATCGTAATCTTAAGAGCGGCGAATCCACACAGGAAGTGTTCACCTGGGCAACAAAAAGCGGCGAAAGAAAAAAAATCAAGCTACAGGATGGAACGGTGGTTCTGCTAAATGCAAAAAGTACACTTTCAATTCTTAAAGGATTTAATCATGATAGAAGAGAAGTAACCCTAATCGGGGAAGCTTTTTTTGATGTCGTTCATAATAAAGAAAAACCTTTTAAAGTACATACTTCCGATTTTGATATCAATGTTTTGGGTACAGCATTTAACGTTAAATCTTATCCAGATGAAATCACTTCCGAAGCGACTTTGATCCGCGGTTTAATTACAATGGAAGCCGCAAATGGCAATGGAGGTACAATTACTTTGAAACCAAGCCAGAAGGTAACGTTTTACAAAACCCAACCATCGATTGAAAAAACCAAGTTATCAAAGCCGTCGCTGGCACGGCCAGAAATCGCAATAAACCATTATACCGTTATAAAAGACAGCACAATTGTAGAAACCGCCTGGACTAAAAATCGCCTTGAAATTTACGATCAGGATTTTGACGAAATCAAAACTGTTTTGGAAAAATGGTACAATGTCAAAATCAAGTTTACCAACAGCGAAATTGAAAAGTATCGTTTCACTGCTACATTCAGCAACGAGACCATCGAACAAGTTCTTTCAGCATTACAAAACGTAGAATATTTTAAATATGAGATAAAAGGAAATGAGGTGATCATCTCAAAATAAGAATAAAAAAAGGACGGTGTTGGAGCACCGCCCTTAATATTTCTTCTTTGATTAATTAATGGCAGTTTATGCGCAAACAGATTGCTGCCAATAACTTATGCAACCAAAAAAACAAAAATATGATTAATTATTACTTACTGCAAGGGCATCCGCTTCGACGGAAGCTCTTAAAATTCATTTTGCTAATGAAATTGGCCTGTATTATGGTTTTCATTACTTGCCTGAATGTTTCTGCATCGGTGTTTTCTCAGGAAAAAATATCCCTTGATGTAAAGAAAACGAAATTAGGTAAGGTTTTACAGATTATCGAACAGCAGAGCAGCTACCATTTTGTGTATAGCGCCTCTTATGTCCCGGTAAATAAAGATGTAAGCATCACCGTAACCAATACTTTGGTTACTGATGTTTTAGCCGCTATTTTAAACAGAACAAACCTAAAATATTCTGTTTCTGATGGCGGTTTAATCGTCATTAGCAGGAATAAAGAAGTACCCATTACCGGTACAATCAAAGATGCTTCAGGAGGTGCATTGCCAGGTGCAAGCGTTCGCGTTAAAGGAACAGGAATTGGAACCTCTACCGATATTAATGGCAAATTTACTTTAAATGCTCCAGAAAATGCTCTTTTAGTCGTTTCTTATGCGGGGTTTCAAACTAAAGAAGTTGCTATCGGAAGCCAAACGACAATCAGTATCACATTGGTTGAAGATACCAAACAACTTACTGATGTAGTGGTAACTGCATTGGGTATTAAGAAAGAAAGAAGGGCACTTGGTTATTCGGTTACGCAGCTTTCTGGCGAAACTTTAACGCAAGCCAGAGAAAATAACATCACCAATTCGTTAGTAGGTAAAGTTGCGGGTTTAGATATTGCCGGAACTTCGGGAGGAGCGGGAGCGGCTACCAATGTCACTATTCGTGGTGTTTCGAGCATGGGTCCTTCAAGTCAGCCCCTTTATGTGGTGAACGGGATACCGATGGAAAACTCTCCGGTAGGATATAAAAGCACCATTGGCATTGGAAACAACGGCGGGCAATACGATAATGCACCAGATTTGGGAGATGCCATTAGCAACATCAATCCTGATGATATCGAGAGCATTTCAGTATTAAAAGGAGCTGCAGCATCAGCGTTATATGGTAACCGGGCTAAAGCAGGTGTAATCTTGATCACCACAAAAAGTGGTAAAGGAAACAGCATTGAGTTTAGCAGTAATTATGTTGCAGAGCAGGTAATGGACAGAACCAACTGGCAATATGTTTACGGGCAGGGGGTAAACGGACAGAAACCCACCACACAATTGGCTGCGGCTTCTACAGGAAGCTCAAGCTGGGGTGCGCCTCTTGACGGATCAAGCGTCATTCAGTTTGACGGGGTAAGCAGGCCGTATTCAGCGCAACAGGATAATATCGAAGACTTTTACAGAACTGGTGGCAGCTGGACAAACACTTTGGCTTTGAACAAATCGTTTACAGGTGGAATAATTCGTTTATCTGCAAGTGATTTAACGAATCGTTCGGTGGTGCCAAATTCAGGTTTAAACAGACAGAACTTTACGTTGTCGAGCACATTCGATCCGATTAAAAACCTGGTGATTGATGCCCGTGTAAACTACATTTTAGAGCAGGCAAAAAACCGTCCGATGTTATCAGATGGGGCAGGTAATGCCAATTACAATGCAGCATTTTTGCCAACCAGTGTAAACATCGCCACATTACAACCAGGCAAAAAGCCCGATGGAAATGAACTTTCTTACAATACAGGCAATCCGTATGCTACAAATCCTTGGTTCGCTGCAAACGATTTTATACATGATACCAATAGGGAACGTTTGTTAAGTTCGGTAAGTGCGAAATATACTTTTGATAATGGATTGTTTTTGCAAGCCAGAGCCGGAAGAGATTCTTATAAAGATACCTACATTGCAGTTACGCCATCTGGCACCGCTTATGATGTTGATGGAGGATATACCGAACAAAACAGTAAATTTTCTGATATCAACGTGGATGGTTTAATTGGTAAATCATTCAAAATTGATGACATCTCTATCACGCCCAATATTGGCGCCAGCTACCGCAGAACGCATAGTGAAGGGATAACCAATAGTGGTGCGAATTTCCAGCTTTTCGGAATTTATACTTTGGCCAATACGGGTGGAAAATCTGTTTCTGCCTATAAACAAGATCAGGAAACACAATCCATCTATGGTACGCTGGAAGTTACTTATAAAGATATCTTATACTTAACAGGAAGTGCCCGCAGTGATTGGTTTTCTACATTGGCAACTCCTGGAAGAGACAATAAACTAAACACCGTTTACCCGGCTGTTAGTGGATCATTTGTTTTTTCGGAATTATGGAAACCATCTTTCTTAAGCTTTGGTAAATTAAGAGCAGGTTATGCGATGGTTGGTCAGGCTACCAGTCCTTTTCAAACGCAATTGTATTACAATTTACGGAGCGAGTCCATCAACAATAATCCGCTGGGTAATATTGTTAACGGCGCAATTCCGAACGCTTCTTTATTTGCATCAAGTGCAACCGAGTTAGAAATTGGAACGGAGTTGAGATTTTTCGGAGATCGTTTAAATGTTGATTTCACCTGGTATAACAAAAAATCAAAAGATGAAATTATCGATGTGCCAACTTCGACCACAACAGGATACAATGGTGCGGTGTTAAATATTGGTCAACTAAGAAATCGGGGTATTGAAGCATTGGTTTCTGGAATAATATTAAAAAATCAGGATTTTAGCTGGACATCAAGCATCAACGGATCTCGTAATAATAATATGGTACTTACGCTTGCTCCTGGAACGGCATCGCAGCCCTTGGCAACGTCACGCAGTAACGTTGGTTTTCTTCAAAATTTAGAAGGTAAGCCTATTGCACAAATTATGGCTTACGATTTTCAGTACGATGCAAACGGAAATATTGTAAGAGATACGAATGGTGTTCCACAACGTGGAGAATTAAAAGACTATGGTTCGGCATATCATAAATGGACTGCTGGCTGGAATAACGAATTTAATTATAAAGGCGTAAATCTCTCTTTCTTAATTGATGGGAAATGGGGCGGTAAAATCTTCTCAGCAACAGATTATTATGGCTATGTTTTTGGTTTACACCAAGCTACCTTAGAAAGCCGTGATCAATTAGGTGTTGGTGCAGCAAATTATTACGGCACTTATGCCAACAATGTTTCTAAACAGTTTGTGCAAGATGCCAGTTTCATCAAGTTCCGTCAATTTATATTGGGATATAACTTTCCAGCAAAGGTTTTTAATAACAAAATTAAAGGCTTAAACGTAAGTTTTGTAGGGCGTAATCTGTTCATCTTAATGAAGAAAACCGATAATATCGATCCCGAATCCAGCTATAACGCAACCATTCCTGGGATGGAACTGGGTGGCGTTCCACCAGTGCGTACCTATGGTTTAAATTTAAGTGTTAAGTTATAATCTTTAAAAAGAATTGAAAATGAGAACGATCATAAAATTATACGTACCACTTCTATTATCAGGCCTGGCGCTAATAACAAGCTGTACTAAAAACTTCGAAAAAATTAACACCGATCCTTTATCGGTAAATCAAGAACAATTTAACCCAAATTATTTATTATCAACAGCCCAATTGAATTATACTGGCAGTGTAGATTTTGCTTATGAAACCTGGCGTGGTAACCTGATTTATGCCTCAACAATGATGCAGGGCATGTCATCAGTAATTGGCTATTGGGCTGGTGATAAATACATGCTGAATGAGGGCTACACCGCCGCCTATTGGGAAAAAGCTTATCCTGATCAAATAAAATATGCAGCAGATTTGGTTGAGTTTACCAAAGGGAAAGCGCAGTATAATAATGTACACCAAATTGGTAGAATCTGGAAAGCGCTAATGTTTCAACGGTTGACGGATTTGTATGGCGATATTCCGTATTTCGATGCTGGTAAAGGATATTACACAGGAAATTTATATCCAAAATATGATGCACAACAGGCCATTTATGCGGATCTCCTGAAGGAAGTTGATGAAGCAGGAACAGCGCTTACAGCTGGTGGTGATGCAGTAACGGGCGATTTGATCTATGGTGGTGATGTAAACAAATGGAAGCGTTTTGCTGCCAGTTTAATGTTGCGCATGGCAATGAGATTAACGAAAGCTGATGCAACTTTAGCACAAAGTTATATTACAAAAGCTGTTGGTAAAACCATGACTGGCGATGCCGATAATGCCCTATTTAAACATGATGCAAATGGCGGCAGGGTTACCCAAAACAGAGCCGCACAGGTGTTATTGGGCGATGGTGGTCAGGAGAATTTTTATACCCGATGGAGCAGTACTTTCATCAATTATTTAAAAGCCAATAACGATCCGCGTTTGGGTAAAGTTGCAGTAACGAAGCTTTATTTAACAGATGTAACAAAAGCGCAAAACTCTGCTTTTATTACAACTGCATCTGTTCAAAAAGGGATGCCAAATGGTAAAGATTTAAGTGGTATTGCAGGCAGAGATGTCCGTCAGGATGCTTCTTATACTGATTTTACCGATTATTCTTCTCCTAATCCAGGCATGTTAAAAAGAGATGGAAATACCATTATTCTTACCTATGCAGAAACTGAATTACTTTGGGCAGAAGCCGCACAACGCTTCAATATTGGTGGCTCGGCAGCTGCACACTATAATGCCGGCGTTACCGCCGCTATGACTTATCTATCTCAGTTTGATCCATCCATGGCTTTAAATGCCGGCGATGCTGCTGCCTATTTAACTGCTCATCCCTATGTTGCAGCTAATGGTTTAGAAATGATTTCTACGCAATATTGGGCGCACACCATTACCATGTTGGATTTTTACGAAACGTGGTCGAACTGGAGAAGAACCGGATTACCTGCACTGGTTCCAATTGTTTACCCAAATACCAATACAGGCGGCTCAATTCCGCGGAGGTTCCCTTATCCTTTAATAGAAGGCGTATCTAACGCTGCAAATTACAAAACAGCGTCAGCAGCGGTTCCGGGTGGCGATAAATTGGTTGGAAGAGTTTGGTGGGATAAATAAACAGCTTTGAAAGCTTTTAAAACCGGTGTCATTTATTTTGGCACCGGTTTTTTTTGAGTAACATTTCTAATGAGGTTTTTGATTAACGGCAGTTTAACTTGATATTTATGAACCAAACTCAACTAAATGAAATCCAGATTTTTACTAAGCATTTTTTTACTTTCAGGCATAGCTACTTATGCTCAGCAAAGCCCGAAAAGAAACCAGTCAAAAGAAACTGTTACCTCAACTCAGGTTACAGTAAAAGAAGAGCCTAAATCAATAGCTAATGAACGGACTATAAAGGTCGAAAGTTCGGTGATTACCAATCATTCTGTAAATATCGATGGCAAAGCAGTTCCTTACAAAGCAACTACTGGTACCCTTCCCGTTTGGGATGAGGATGGAAAACCCATAGCAGGGTTATTTTATACCTATTACGAAAGAAGTGATGTTTCTAACCGCGATAAAAGACCGTTGGTAATCTCTTTCAATGGTGGCCCCGGCTCTGCCTCAGTTTGGATGCACATCGCTTATACTGGTCCGGTGGTGTTAAACATTGATGATGAAGGTTACCCGGTTCAGCCATATGGCTACAAAGAAAACCCTTACTCTATTCTGGATGTTGCGGATATCGTTTACATCGATCCGGTAAACACGGGTTATTCTCGGGCAGTAAGTAAAGATATTCCAACCAATAAATTTTTTGGTGTAAAAGCCGATATTAAATATCTGGCAGAATGGATCAACACCTTTGTAACCAGAAACAACCGCTGGGCATCGCCGAAATTTTTAATTGGTGAAAGCTACGGAACCACCCGTGTTTCAGGTTTGGCTTTAGAGCTTCAGAATAACCAGTGGATGTATTTAAATGGGGTAGTTTTAGTTTCGCCAACAGAACTGGGAATAGAGCGTGGCGGGCCAGTTGAAGCGGCTTTACGTTTGCCTTATTTTGCCGCAACTGCATGGTATCACAAATTGTTGCCTCAGGATTTGCAATCTAAAGATTTAACGGCAATGTTGCCTGATGTGGAAAATTTCACTATCAATGAGGTGATTCCCGCAATTTCTCAAGGCAGCATGTTGAGTGCTGAAAAAAAGAAAGCTATTGCAGCGAAAATGGCCCGTTATTCTGGCTTATCAGAAAAAGTAATAATAGACTATAACTTGAATGTGCCAACAAATTTTTTCTGGAAAGAACTGATGAGAGACAAGGGATTTACTGTTGGCCGTTTAGATTCCCGCTATCGCGGAATCGATAAAATGAGTGCTGGTGAGGGGCCGGATTATAATGCAGAGCTTACTTCATGGCTGCATTCTTTTACGCCAGCCATTAACATGTACATCCGGACCGAGCTTAACTACAAAACCGATTTAAAGTATAACATGTTTGGCTCGGTTTATCCCTGGGATCGAAGTGGCGACCAAACCGGTGATAACCTTCGCCAGGCGATGGCGCAAAACCCTTATTTACATTTATTGGTGCAATCGGGTTACTACGATGGTGCTTGCGACTACTTCAATGCAAAATACAGCATGTGGCAATTAGATGCTGCGGGTAAATTTCAAGATCGCATGAGTTGGGAAGGCTACCGTAGCGGGCACATGATGTACCTGCGTAAAGAAGATTTGAAAAATTCCAATAATCATATCAGGGAGTTTATCAAAAAAGCATTGCCAAAAGCAGGTGAAGCGGCGAAGTTTTAACCAGGATTTTTAGGTTTTAGGGATTTTAAGATCATACGCAGATCAAGTATGAATTCTCAATCGCTATATGCAAAGTTAGTCTTCGAGATAACATTATTTGAAGCGCAAAGTCAGTACAACTATTTATGTTGGTCCTGCTTTGCGCTTCAATCTTTTTTGTGTAATTGTTGTGGAAAATCGAACAGAAACCATCAAAAAAGTATTTTCGCTTCAATCAGGGCTAGTAAAGTTTGGCCAGTTAATGTCGAGCTTTCAGGGATATTATTCAGCGAAATTAACAGTTAACCTTACCATATGCTTCGAAAGCAAATAACCAATTCACTTTTCCTTGTAAGGGTAAGTAAGTGAACATCAGATAACTGTTTCTTGCTACCTTCTCGTCCCAGCGGGACGTTTCCTCGGTAGCAAAATTAGGTGTGATAATTATTTTGTTCCGTAGGAACGTTTCATGGTCTTCGTCGATCTTTATCCAGGTGTTGCCACCTAAACCTGATCGGCCGGATACCGATTCTTCATCGGTAGGAGATAGAGCAGGGCGGGACCAAGACGATTATTTACTGTCATTGCTTTCCAAATCATAATCAAAATGCAATTCATCATCGCGTTATTTAGCTAGCAGGAGCGAAACAAAAAACTGTTGACCGCAAACTAAAAATAATTACTTATTTTTGTGGTTCAATTATGCAGCAAATAAAAACATCATTCGATTTTGAGAAACCTATTGCAGATTTAGTTCAGCAGATAGAAAAGGTTAAACAAGTTGCCGATAAAACAAAGGTAGATATGTCTGCCACGTTAGACGAGCTTGATGGCAAATTAGAAGAAACCACCAACAATTTATATAAAAATTTAACTGGCTGGAATAAGGTTCAAATGAGCCGTCATCCCGATCGTCCGCAAACACTCGATTACATCAGCATGATTTGTGATGATTTTATTGAGCTACATGGCGATAGGACAGTTAAAGATGATAAGGCAATTATCGGCGGTTTTGCTACCATAAACGGTCAAACGGTAATGGTTATCGGGCACCAAAAAGGTAAAAACACCAAAGAACGCCAGTTTCGTAATTTCGGTATGGCCAACCCTGAAGGCTACCGCAAAGCTTTACGTTTAATGCGTTTGGCAGAGAAGTTTAACAAACCGGTGGTTTCTTTTATCGATACAATGGGTGCGTACCCTGGTTTGGAAGCTGAAGAACGTGGTCAGGGTGAGGCAATTGCCCGCAACTTATTAGAAATGTCGGTGCTTCGTGTGCCCATTATTTGTATTGTTGTTGGTGAAGGTGCATCTGGCGGCGCTTTAGGTATTGGTATCGGCGATAAAGTTTATATGCTTGAGCATACTTGGTATTCGGTTATTTCACCAGAGTCTTGCTCTTCAATTCTTTGGAGAAGCTGGGATTTTAAAGAGAAAGCTGCTGAATGTTTGAAGTTAACTTCTGATGATATGTTTGGCAACAAATTAATCGACGGTATTATTCCAGAACCACTTGGAGGAGCTCATCAAGATCCTGAATTAATGGGTCAAACGCTGAAAGAATACCTTATAAAGGATTTGGCTGCTTTAGGTAAGCTGAAAACGGATAAAATGATTGAGCAAAGAATTGAAAAGTTCTGTGAAATGGGCGTTGTAAATGAATAATCATTAAAAATAATTTTTGAATCCCGTTTAGCATCGCTAAACGGGATTTTTTTTTGGATTATTGGTTTCATGGATACCTTCGTTTTGTTGCCATGCCCACACACGCTCACGCTCTTTTCCAAACGAGTGTGTAAATAGGCAATCGTATATTACGATGGAATCGTAAAGCTATAATGCGCTCGTTAGAAACGAGCGCAGGCGCTAAAAGATAAGAATGCTACCTTTTGGGTGCCCACGCTCGTATCCAAACAAGCGTGTAAATAGGCAATCGTATATTACGATGGAATCGTAAAGCTATAATGCGCTCGTTAGAAACGAGCGCAGGCGCTAAAAGATAAGAGGGCTAGTCTTCATTTGCCCACGCTCGTTTCCAAAGGAGTGTGTAAATAGCTAATCGTATTCTACGATGGAGAGTGCTCGTTTCCAAATGAGCACAAGCACAGGATAAATGGAAGTCGATTAATAGACTTCTAATAACTCAATATCAATAATTCCACTTAACCCTGAATAATTTGAGGCTGAACTGTATATATAATGTTCCGGCTCTGAAACTATTCCAGCTTTAACCGGATTTTGGTGAATATAGTTAAGCTTTTGATAGGTGAAATCATTCGACGTCAATTCAACAGCATGGTATCCATCCTGCCAAACTTTGTAATTTTCAATCCGCTCTAAGTATTTGCCTGCAAACTCAAACTTGTTTAACAACCATTTCTTACGACTTTCTTCCCCATTTTCTATTTCCTTAATAAGTGCTCGACTAGTAAATTTTTTAAAGTCCCTTATAATTGCAAATAATTTATCTTTTCCTGATGTTGACGCAATAAGATGGATATGATTTGTCATTAAACAGAATGCGAACAGCCTCAATCCTTTATATGATTGACAATACCTCAAAGAATCCATTATGATTTCTTTATAAGATTGTCGTGTAAAAATATCAACCCAATCTACAATGGTAAAGGTCAAGAAATAAATCCCGTCAGGATCTCGAGCAGTATATTGATCAGACATATACTTAAATCTATAAATTTTTACGATAAAATTTTAAAACAAAATATAGCTCCATGCCCACGCTTTTTTCAAACGAGCGTGTATATAGATAATCGTATTCTACGATAGAATCGTAAAGCTAGAATGCCCTCGTTAGAAATGAGCGCAAGTGCCTAGAACGTAATTTTTACCGTGCACGCCCACGCTCGTTTCCAAATTAGTGTGTAAATAGCTAATCGTATTCTACGATAGAATCGTAAAGCTAGAATGCGCTCGTTAGAAATGAGCGCAAGCGCCTAGAACGTAATTTTTAAAGTGCACGGCCACGCTCGTTTCCAAACGAGCGTGTAAATAGCTAATCGTATTCTACGATAGAATCGTAAAGCTAGAATGCGCTCGTTAAAAATGAGCGCAGACCTAATAACCACTCGACAATCCATAAAAAAAGCAGCTACAATTAAATGCAGCTGCTTGAAAGTATTTTGAGAACTAATTTACTGTGGCGCTTGTTGCGAATAGTAAGCTGAGAATTTCGCCTCTAAACCAGTGAATATCTTCTCCAGCTGTGTGCTCACTTTGGTTTGTCCATTTGCTTTAGCTGTCCTAATCATTCTATCCAGATAGTATAACCCAGTTTGCACATTTTGTGATCCTGTTAAACCTTTCGATGCGGAAAGATCCGCTAGATAGGTTAACTCTTTATTGATATAATCGCCAGATTGAGTTAAGATTTCTTTGGCCCTTGCGGTTTCACCAAGCTTGTACAAGTTTTCGGCCATGTAAAATTTAACAACAACTGTACGAATGCCATAAAATTTCTGAGGCATTACTTCATAATACTTATCTACCACTTTTTTAGCTTCGGCGGTTTTACCTTCCTTAATCAAACTTCCAGCTAGGTTACTGAAAATATTAGTAAAGATAAAGGTATCGTCAGATGATTGTGGATCTAAATAAGTAGCATTTTTCATGTTACCCCATTTAAATTTAGTCATTACGTTGTTATACAATACAGGTGTATTCAATTGTTCTGCTCTCTCTTCCGCTGTTGTTGTATCAGGTTGTAAAGGCATTAAACGTAATGCTAAACCTTCACTATACAAATATTTATCTAAACCATTGTATTGTTCTGAAGGAACGGTCGAAGCAAAATAAATTGGACGTTTCCAATCGTTATGCGCCAAAATATCAAGCATCGCCAGTGTACCTTTTGTAACGTAACCTTTGTTGAAAGTCCAGGTCATTTCAGGAACAATTTTCGAAGCGTTGGCTGCGCTAACTGTACCTGTGCTTAACACTTGTTTAGGATCAATTGTAATTTTGAAGTTTTTAGTAGGCAAGAAATTTGATTTAGTGCCATCCTGCATCGCAACCTTATCATTATCATCATTTGATAATAAGAGATCCACAATGTTTTTCAATTCTACCGCACCAGCAATTTTATAATCATCGTAAGGCATTACATCACGCTCACCCTGAACATATTGCTCTGGTTTCATTGTAATTGGTAGCGGTGCAGATTCATTTTGTTTTTTTCTGGCGCCATTGATGTACCAATCGGTATCAAACAAACTTAGGTTTACTATACGAATATCAGGACGCACATTTTCTACTTCCTGGATATACCAGAGCGGATAAGTGTCATTATCGCCATAAGTAAACAGGATGGCATTTGGGGCACAAGATTCTAAGTAATCTAAGGCAATATCATGCGGAACCATTTTGGTAGAACGATCGTGATCATCCCAACCTTGTTGAGCCATAATTACGGGAGCGGCCAATAAACCAATTACGGTTGCCGCCACAGCGCCATTTGTTGCTGACAGCTTTTTAAATACCCATTCTTTTATGGCCAAAGCACCGAGACCGATCCAAATGGCAAAAGCATAAAAAGATCCTACGTAAGCGTAATCACGTTCACGAGGTTCTAAAGGCTTTTGATTTAGATATAAAACAATGGCAATACCTGTAAAGAAGAACAATAATGCCACAACGCCAGCATCCTTTTGGTTGCGTTTGAAGTGCCATAATGCCCCAATAATCCCCATAATTAATGGCAAAAAGAAGAAACGGTTATATGCATTGTTATCCACCGTAGATGGCGGTAAATTAGTTTGATCGCCCCTTAACATGGCATCAATTGGCTTAATCCCGCTAATCCAGGTTCCTTCGTGGCCACTGCCCTGGCCTTGTTCGTCGTTCTGGCGACCAGCGAAATTCCACATGAAATAACGCATATACATATAACCAATTTGATAACTGAATAAAAAGCCTACGTTATCAACCAAGTTTGGAACTTTAGCATCATCTAAACGCATCCATTCTTTATAAAAGGCAGCATGTCTGGCGTCATCGCTATACATACGCGGCAATAAAGTGTTGTTATTGTACTCATAATCGGTTTTTACACCAGCTTTCTCGTATTTTTCGTTTCCTTTTCTCCAAATTGTTTTTCCGCCTTCTTTAATTCCAGTTCGTTCCGAATTATAATTTGGACCATAAGCTAAAGGTCTATCGCCATATTGCTCACGATTTAAATAACTCAAAAAGGAGAATGCATCTTTCGGAGCACTGTTATTTAAGTTCGGGTCTGCTTTTGCTCTGATGATAATCATTGAGAAAGAAGCATAGCCGAAAATGATTAATACCGTAGAAATTAAGCCTAAGTTTAATAACTTTTTTTGGTGTTTGATGGAGTAACGAATCCCCCAAACCAAGGCCGAAATCACTAAAATAGCGAAAAATAGAACACCAGTTCCGAAGCCTAATCCTAAAGTATTCACAAAGAATAAATCGAAGTAAGCACCAAATGAAACCAGGTACTGGATAATTCCGTATTGGATCACCGCCAAAATTAAAATCCCAACTACCAGAGTTTTTATAATTCCAGAAGTTGTGGCTTTGCCTGTTCTTTTAAAGTAATAAATAAAAGCTAAGGCTGGTATGGTAAGTAAGTTTAATAAGTGAATTCCGATTGATAAACCCATAATATAGGCTATGAAAAGCAGCCAACGGTCGGCTTTTGGCTCATCCGCATGAGCTTCCCACTTCAAGATTGCCCAAAAAACGATTGCTGTAAACAATGAAGATTGCGCATAAACTTCAGATTCAACTGCCGAAAACCAAAAACTATCAGAAAATGTATAGGCTAAGGCACCTACAGCACCAGCACCCATAATACTGATCAGTTTTCCAGTGGTCAGTTCATCTCCTGCTTTTAAAACTGTTTTCTTGGCCAAAGCGGTGATGGTCCAGAATAAGAATAGGATGGTGGCGGCACTACAAATAGCCGAGCCAATATTCATCCAGTAAGCAATTCTGGTTAAATCGCCTGCGGCGAAAACAGAAAAGAAGCGTTGAATCATCAAAAATAATGGTGCTCCTGGTTGGTGAACAACCTGCATTCTAAATGCTGAGGCGATAAATTCACCGCAATCCCAGAAACTTGCTGATGGTTCAAGAGTTAAAACGTAAGTTATTGTGGCAATTAAAAAGCAGATCCAGCCGACTATATTATTGACTTTTGAATAATTCATTGGGTTGTTTGATGATATTAAAAAATGTTTTCACATAAAAATGCTGCCGAAATTAACTATTCTAGTCGATAAAACAGGTAAATTATTGGATTGATTTAACAAATTTTAACGGCTTAGCTATCATTTGCATTCACTATATTAATCTACTTTTAATTTAAATAAATACAAAAACCCATAAACTGGATTGAATATCTCGTTTACGGGTTCAGTTTTGAAAGATGAGAACCTAACTTGAAGCAAATGGACTAAAACGACCGATTAGATTATTATATTGATTTTCTAGTTTTTTGCTTAATTCCTTTTGTTTAAATGTTTCTGTCAACCGCACCATCTGTGCAAGATAGGTAAGGTAAATGCGAACATCTTGCTCAGATACGAGTTGGCTTTTGCTTTCAGAGACATCAGCTAAATAAGCGAGTTCCTTATTAATGTGGCTTGCTGATTTATTGATCATCTGATTTGCTCTGTTCAAATCGTTCAATCTATAAAGGCTTTCCGTAATATAAAATGAACTTACTACCTGGCGCATGGTATAAAATTTTTCAGGAATGACCTCAAAATATTTGTTCGCCACCTGGGTGCCTTCGATGGTTTTGCCTTGATTAATCAGGGTGCTTAACAAGCCACCAAACATATTCGAAACATAAGTAACATCATCTGCCGATTGTCTATCCAGGTGGTTGGCGTGTTTAATGTTACCATAGCTATAAACGCTTATCAAATTATCAAACATTGGCTTTGGATTGATTAATTCATCATTTTCGGTTTCCAAACGCTTTGGTTTTAATGGAAGCAATCGCTTATTAAGCCCTTCGGTGTAAAGGTATTTGTCTAAACCAATGTATTGATCTTTCGGCATGGCAGTTGTAAAATAGATCGGCCGTTCCCAATTGTTATGCGTTAAAAGATCGAATAAAGCCAAAGTTCCTTTACTTACATAATTACCCTCATAAGTCCACTCCATGGCGCTTGCAATTCTACCCGCATCTTCTTTTGGCACTGTTCCGGTATCTAAAACCTGCTTCGGATTAACAGTGAGTTTTAAGTTTTTAGTTGGCAATATATTGTATTTCGAGCCATCACTCATGGTTGCCTTGTCATGGTCATTATCAGAAAGCAAAACTTCCAAAATATCTTTTAGTTCTACCGGGTTTGCAATTTTATAGTCTTGGTAATACATTACATCCCGTGTTCCGGCTACATACTGTTCAGGTTTTATAGTTAACGGCAGCGGTGCAGATTGGTTCTGCTTCCGTTTCATTCCATCTATATACCAATCGGCAGTAAACAAACTTAAGTTTACTACCCGTACATCGGGACGAACATTTTCTACCTCTTGTGCATACCAAACCGGATAGGTATCGTTATCGCCATAGGTAAAAAGAATAGCGTTTGGCGCACAAGATTTTAAGTAATTCACAGCCATATCATGTGCTACGTGGCTTTCAGAACGGTCGTGGTCGTCCCAGCCTTGCGAGGCCATGAGTACAGGAACGGATAAAAGGGCAATTAAAGAAGCGAAAATGCTTGCCTTGGTTGGCGAAAGCTTCTGGAAAACCCAATCTTTCAAACCAAATACGCCGAGTCCGATCCAAATTGCGAAAGCGTAGAATGAGCCTACATAAGCATAATCTCTTTCACGTGGTTCGATAGGCACCGAGTTGAGGTAAATTACAATGGCCACGCCTGTGAAAACGAAAAGCAATCCAATAATGCCAGCGTCTTTCTGGTTTCGTTTAAAATGCCAAATGGCCCCGATTAAACCAATAATCAATGGTAAAAAGAAGAACCTGTTGTAAGCTTTGTTTTCAGTAATTGAAGGGGGCAAATTGGTTTGATCACCCAATCTTAATGCATCAAGCGGTTTAACCCCGCTTAACCAGGCACCATTTCTCCCGCCCAACTGCCCATCTTGATTATCTTGTCTACCCACAAAATTCCACATAAAATAGCGCATGTACATTTGGCCGGTTTGAAAAGAGAACATATAACTTAAATTATCGCTCAAAGTTGGCTTATAGGAATCATCAAAACCCATGTAGTTTTTGTAGAAGTTAGCATGTTCTGCTTTATCGCTATACATCCGCGGAGCCAATGTTTTATCAGCAAAAACATATTCTGATTTAGTGCCGGCAGATTCATATTTATCTTTCCCTTTTCTGTAGAGCTGCCCGGTTTCTTTGATGTCGATTTTCTCAGAGTTGTAATTTTCGCCGTAAAGTAATGGGCGATCACCATATTGAGATCGGTTTACATAACTCAAAAAGTTAAAAGCATTTTCTGGATTGGTATTGTTAAGGTTTGGTTTCGCATGTGCTCTAATGATTAAAATGGCAAATGAACTGTAGCCAAAAATCAACAGCGTGGTAAAAAGCATTATTAAGTTCATTGCTCTTTTTTGCTTGCGGATAGCGTAAATTATCCCATAGCTTAAACTACCAATAACTAAAATAGCAAAGAAAAAGATACCGGTGCCGAAACTTAAACCGAGGTTGTTCACAAAGAAATAATCGAAGTTTGCCGCAGAGGAGATCAGGTATTGGATAATTCCAAATTGAACAAAGGCCAATGCGCAGATTGATATTATCAAAACTTTAATGATGCCTTGCCAGCTTGGCTTTGGATATTTCTTGATGTAATATACTAAGATTAAAGCAGGAATGGCTAAGAGATTTAACAAGTGTACACCAATAGAAAGCCCCATGATATACGCCACGAACAGCAACCACCTGTCTGCTTTTGCGTCCTGGGCTTGCGATTCCCATTTCAGAATTCCCCAAAAAACTATCGCTGTGCATAGCGATGACATGGCATAAACCTCAGCCTCTACTGCCGAAAACCAAAAACTATCTGAAAATGCATAGGCTAAAGCACCAACCAAACCAGCGCCAATAATGCTGATGGTTTTTGATGTAGTGATTTCTTCGCCGTTTTTGATGATAGTTTTTTTAGCCAAGGCAGTAATTGTCCAGAATAAAAATAAAATGGTGCCGGCACTTGCCAATGCAGATGCTAAATTCATGAAATATGCAACCATCGTTTTATCGCCGAAAGCGAGGGTAGAAAATAGACGTTGAATCATGGAAACGATGGGGGCGCCAGGTTGATGAACCACTTGCATCCGGAAGGCAGAGGCGATGAATTCGCCACAATCCCAAAAGCTTACCGATTGATCTAAAGTTAGAATATAGGCTGTAGCGGCAACTAAAAAGCATAGCCAACCCGTGATGGTGTTAATTTTAGCGTAGTTCATAGTAAAATTTAGTCTTTGATAATAAATGATTTAAGTGGTTCTCACTTAAAAAAGTCGTAGAAAAAAATAAAATGTTGCATGCGATATGATGATTTTTTTATCTTTGCAACGCAAGAAGGAACAGTAGGAGAGAAATTAAAAATATTTTAAAATCACTCTTGCAAAATTAAAATAAGGTTCCTACATTTGCATTCCCTTTCGAGGATTCGTTCTCGAGAAAGATTGTCCGATAGTATAAGGGTAGTACAACGGTTTTTGGTACCGTTTGTCTTGGTTCGAATCCAGGTCGGACAACGAAAATTTTAATGTCGGATCGTGTTTGTAAAATGACATGATCCGATTTTTTTTAACCGTAAACTACACGGATCATGCCATTGCAGTTTAACCCGGTAAAGTTATTTTCCGGAACAGGTTCAAGAGGACTATCACTTAAAATTGCTGAAAGTTACGGCAAACCACTTGGTGATGTTACCATTCACAAATTCAGTGATGGCGAATTTCAACCTTCTTTTGATGAATCTATCCGCGGCTGCGATGTTTTTTTAATCCAATCTACTTATCAGCCCAGCGATAATTTAATGGAACTTTTGCTAATGGTTGATGCCGCTAAAAGAGCTTCAGCACATTATATTACTGCAGTTGTTCCTTATTATGGTTTAGCCCGTCAGGATAGAAAAGATAAACCTCGTGTAGCAATCGGTGCGAAATTGGTAGCTAACTTATTAAAATCTGCAGGTATCCACCGCATCATGACGATGGATTTACATGCAGCACAAATACAAGGCTTCTTTGATATTCCGGTGGATCACTTAGATGGATCGGTAATTTTTGTTCCTTATATCAAAAGTTTAAATCTACCTAATTTAACTATTGCATCTCCAGATATGGGTGGTTCATACCGGGCCCGTACTTTTGCGAAATTTTTTAATGCAGAGGTAATTATTTGCGATAAACGACGTAAACGTGCCAACGAGATCGAATCAATGTCGATTATTGGAGATGTAACCGGGCAAGATGTAGTGTTGATTGATGATATTTGCGATACAGCCGGAACCTTATCAAAAGCTGCTGCTTTGATTATGGAAAATGGTGCCGCAAGTGTGAGAGCGGTTTGTACGCATGCAGTACTTTCTGGTAAAGCAGTTGAAACGGTTGAAAATTCGGTGTTAACTGAATTAATTGTTACGGATACTATTCCTTTAAGAATTGAAAGTCCGAAAATTAGAGTGCTAAGTACAGCAAGTTTATTTGCAAGAGCAATTGCTAATGTAAACGAACATGGCTCGATTAGCGACTTGTTTAGAGTTTAGCGTTGCGGTAAGCGTGAAAACGCCAAGCGGCATGCGCCAAACAATAGAAAGAGTTTAATAAATAAATATAAATAAAATGAAAACAATCGCAATTAGCGGTTCTCCAAGAGAGAACGTAGGGAAACGCGATGCCAAGGAACTTCGCTACGAAGGTAAGGTTCCGGCGGTATTGTATGGTGGAAAAGAGCAACAACACTTAGCTGTAGTTATTGCTGATTTAAGAGATGTTATTTATACCCCGGAAGTAAATTTTGTGGAAATTGATGTGAACGGTGCTAAAACTAAAGCTATCGTTAAAGATACTCAATATCACCCACTTACTGACGTGTTAATGCACATCGATTTTCTTCAGTTATTCGACGAGAAAGAAATCGTGATGGAAATTCCAGTTAAATTAACGGGAACTTCTCCAGGTGTTAAAATGGGGGGTAAATTAATTCAGAAATTACGTAAACTTCGCGTTAAAGCTTTACCAGCTAACATGCCACAAAACGTTGAAGTAAGCTTAGATAAATTAGAAGTTGGAAGTTTATTCCGTGTTCGCGACTTAAAAGTTGACGGATTCGTAATTACTAACACTCCTGAAGATACTATCGTTTCTGTTGCAATGTCTAGAGCATTAAAACAAGCAGAAACTGAAGCTGCTAAAGGTAAAAAATAATCAAGTTCTCTTGATTTTAGGAAACGGCTCGATGCAAATCGAGCCGTTTTTTTTTGCCAGATTTTTTATGTGATCGAAATGCATCTTGCTGAGGGTTAATTTATCTCGTGAAATTAATATAGATGCCTTTAAGAACGGTCTTCATTGCCTACCTGCAGCAGGCAGGCGAGGTACGACGCAATCTCATTCGATAGATTAATACAATAAATAAGACTCTTCAATCGATAAAAAATCGATTTCACCAGCCTGCCGCAGGCAGGTAAGGAGGAATAATAATGTCAATAGTAGGATGACGACTTTTCATGGTCGATGGAGACACCGACCATTAGAGAAGAATAAGATGACGGCCATTTATACAAACCGCTCATGATTTGGAACCAGCAAGCAGTATCGCACAGCCACGTCGTCATTCCCGCGCAGGCGGGAATCTTAAAGCGGTGTAAAGGAAATAAGATTAAGATCCCCAGGCAAGCTGAGGATGACGACCGTTTATAGAAGCCGTTAATGGTTTGTAGAGCTAACAAGCATTAAAATCTGGTCGTCATTGCCTGCCTGCGGCAGGGAGGGAGAAATGGGAAGTCAAGAAAGTCAATGGTAATTGGGTTCAACATCTTTTCGATGAATTTTGAGTAGTGAAGATCCTGAAATAAATTCAGGATGACGCTTGAGAGTAGGACTTTCAACTAAACGCTCCGAACTCCCAAATTTCTACCTTTTTTTCTACCTTTGCCGCTATGAAATATCTCATCGTTGGCTTAGGAAATATCGGACCAGAATATGCTCATACTCGTCACAATATAGGTTTTGATATTGCCGATGAATTGGTGAAGAGCTTAAATGGTAGCTTTGACAACATCCGTTTAGCTTATTATTCGGAAGTAAGTTTTAAGGGGAAAAAGCTTCATGTAATCAAACCCACTACGTTTATGAATTTGAGTGGGAAGGCAGTAAACTATTGGATGAAAGAACTAAAGATTGCTCCAGAAAATGTTTTGGTGATCGTAGATGATCTTGCGCTTCCCTTAGGAAAATTGCGACTTAAACTTCAAGGTTCGAGTGCTGGCCACAACGGGCTAAAAAGTATTGAAGAAGTTTGTGGCGGACAAAATTATGCCCGCCTTCGGTTTGGCATCGGTAGCGATTACCCAAAGGGGCGTCAGGTTGATTTTGTGCTGGGTTTATTTGATAAAAATGAGCAGCTCGAACTCCCAGCCCTAATAGATAAAAGTGTAGACTTGATTAAGAGTTTTGTTACTATTGGGCCTGCTCATACGATGACGGCTTTTAATAAATAGAAAAAAAAATCTTATGACAGTGTCTGAATTTAAGCAGTCTCTCGCAACCGATCAACCGCCAGTGCAACTAAATGTTGAGTTGACAGCACTCTGGTATGATGGTAAAGGAGATTGGGATAATGCGCATAAACAAGTCGATCACCTTAATAGTGCGTCAGCATCTTTGATACACGCATATTTGCATCGAAAAGAAGGTGACATCTGGAATGCAGATTACTGGTATGCAAGAGCCAAAGAAACTCGTCCAGATATCTCTTTGGAAGAAGAATGGAATCAACTAGTTACTCGATTCCTTAACTAATTTCTCTGGCCAGATCTCAGTAATAGTATTGCTCAATAGTTATTATTGGAGATGAAGGTGAATTTTTCCCAAAAAAAAGACCATCTTTCGATGGTCTTTTTGATATATTTTTTATTAATGATTACTTCACTTGTTCCTGAGCTCTGGAAATATAAGCATCAATCATTTGTGCTTCAGCGCTTTCGGGATATTGTGTTTTGATTTTTGTGTAAGCATCAACAGCGCCCTTAAAGTCTTTTTGGTTTTCTGCAACCAGTCCTAATTTTTTAAGAAACATTGGAGAAGTAAACTTGCTTGCTTTGTCTGAAGCTTTCTTGTAGTAGGTAGTAGCCTGTTTGTAATCTTTCAACTCACTGTAAGCATCTCCAAGTAATCCTAAAGCCAATGGGTCTGCAACTGGGCTACCAGTAGCGCTATATTTGCTTAACGATTCAATGGCTTGTTTGTAATCGCCTTTGCGCAGATAAATTCCACCTAGGTATAAATTGGCTAAATTAGCCGATTTTGTATTGTCGTATTCTTTAGCAATTTGTTCTAAACCTGGATATCCACCTTCACCTTTAATGGCTTTGTTTGATAAAGAATCTACACCGATAAATTGTTCAGCTTTAAACATTTTGCTTGCAGCTTCTTCAGCACGGTCTTTTAAATACACACCTTGGTACCAAAGATATACTAAGATTAATAAAACTACAGCACCTGCTATAAATAATAAGCTCTTAGTGTTTTCCTGTAAAAATGAACCTTTTTTAATAGGTTGAATTGTCTGGTTATCTGTTGTAGACATGTTTGTTTAAAAAATTTAAGATTGCAAAAATACATTTTTCAATCAAAGAATCAATCTTTATTTTGAAGTATTTAATTAAACATTAGTTATTTAGAGGGTAAAAAACGGTAAATTGCGCCATATTTATGTGGTTAAAGAATATTACGCTTCTAAATTTTAAAAACTATAACGATGCCGATATCCAATTTTCGGATACGGTAAACGTTTTCACAGGTAATAATGGCTCGGGCAAAACAAATATGCTCGATGCGATTCATTATCTGTGCCTATGCAAAAGCTACTTTAATCCAATTGATGGGCAACAGATCAAAACTGGCCAGGAAATTTTCATGATTCAGGGAGATTTTGATCGCAGCAGCAAAAATGAAAAGATTTCTTGCGGAGTAAAACGTAATCAGAAAAAGCAGTTCAAGCGCAATAAAAAGGAATATGATAAGCTGGCTGATCACATTGGCCTTTTTCCGGTGGTGATGGTATCTCCTTATGATGTAAACCTGATTATGGAAGGGAGCGAGGAACGGAGGAAATTTATCGACAATGTGATTTCTCAAACCGATTCGCATTATCTGGATCAGCTGATTTCTTACAATCGAATTCTTTTAAATAGAAATGCATTTTTAAAACAGATTGCCATCAGCCGCAAATACGATCCAGCTTTATTGGAGATTTTAGACGAACAACTGGTAACGGCAGGCGATAAAATTTTTGCTATCCGTAAAGCATTTATGGATCAGTTTATCCCGCTATTTAATCAATATTATATCTACCTTACAGAAAATAAAGAAACTGTAGAGCTCAATTATCAGTCGCAATTAAACGATGCCAGTTTTAACCATTTGTTGGCAAAATCAGTAGAAAAAGATCGGGTTTTAGAAAGAACGACTACTGGAATTCATAAAGATGAATTGGCTTTCGTAATCAGCGGGATGCCCCTGAAAAAATTCGGTTCACAAGGACAGCAGAAATCTTTTTTGATTGCTTTAAAGCTGGCGCAATATGCTTACCTGGCTAAAAATAAAGGTTTTAAACCTTTGCTTTTGCTGGATGATATCTTTGATAAATTGGATGATAGCCGGGTACAAAAATTGATGCAAATGGTTTCTCACCACGATTTTGGTCAAATATTTATTACCGATACGGGTAAAGAAAGGGTGAAATCGATTTTTGAAAACATAGATGTTGATGTAACTTTGTTTGAAGTGGAGGAGGGACAAATAAAAAATGCGTAAACCTAATGATTTAACTATGAAAGATGCCGTTAGCAAAATGCTCGACGTGTATCGCTTACGCCGTAAGTTTGACGAAACTTCTATTTTAGCTGTTTGGCCAGAAATAATGGGGACAGCTATTGCCAATAGAACCACTCAAATTTATATTCATGATAAGAAACTATTTATTAGAATCGAATCGTCGGTTATAAAAAATGAGTTAGTAATGGTGCGCCAAGGGATAATTCGAAAACTAAATGAGCATGCAGGTAGTCAAGTGATTACCGAAATGGTTTTTCTTTGAAAATATGTGATAACAAAAAGGGCTGGCAAATTTAATTTACGAGCCCTTTTTGTTAAGCTTTGACTTAGGCCTCTGGACTTCAGACTCAAGACTGAAAACTAGCTCCTTCCGCCGCCAAATATTTTGGCAAGAATCCAGATGAGTAGTGCAACCACTACTACAACTATAATGACACCCGACCAAACGCCGGCTTTAAATATACCTCCAACAAGTTCACAACTGCTTAAGGTAGTGCATAAAAATGCGATTAGTGCTATAGGTAATATCTTTTTCATATTGATGTTAATTATGTATATCCTAACATCAATCATTACATAAAGTTTTAATTAAGGCTATTTACCGTTAACTTTTAACAATTCTACCTCAAAAATTAAAGCACTATAAGGTGGGATATCTGCTCCTGCACCACGTTCGCCATAAGCCAAGTGATAAGGAATGAAGAACTTATATTTAGAACCAGCAGGCATTAATTGAACACCTTCAGTCCAGCCTGGAATAACTCTGTTCAAAGGAAAACTAATTGGCTCACCTCTATCGTAAGAACTATCAAATTGTTTACCGTTTAATAAGGTTCCTTTATAATGAACTAAAACTGAATCGGTAGCTGTAGGTTTTACGCCAGTTCCGGCTGTTAAAACTTCGTACTGTAACCCACTGGCAGTTGTTTGAACGCCAGCACGTTTTTTGTTTTCTTCTAAAAACTCTTGTCCTTCTTTTATCATGGGTGCAAATTTAATTTTGTTAGCTTCATTTTCTGCCTTGGTTTTTACTGCTGATGCTTTTGTGATCGCATCATTAATATATTGCTGCGCTTGTTGTTGCGTTAATGCCACTTTGGCGCCTGCAAAAGCGTCTTTCAAGCCTTTTAGTAAGGCTTCGTAGTTTAAAGTTGATAAACCAGTAGATTTTAAACTAGTGCCCATCGACGTTCCAAAAGCATAACTGGTAGAATCTAAACCAGATTTTAATGCTATTGTTCCCGGAATGGTTTTCGAAGTGGCTATGGTTTTTTTAGCTACGGGCTTTTTTGCTACAGTCTTGGTTTGCGCATTTGCCGAAATAGCGATACCTGAGATACATACCGCCAATAAAAATTTTTTCATTATGGAAATTGTGTTAATATTCCAACGCTGAGTTGGATGGATTATTTTAAGGCTGAAAGATACAAAATAGATAAAACAATAAAACCCCGAAAAATCGAGGTTTCATTATAATATTCTCTTTTTCTAAAAACTAGAAACGTTCGTCTGCCTTGAAGAAGAAGTTACCTTCAATTTCTGCGTTCTCGTCAGAGTCCGATCCGTGAACTGCATTTGCATCAATTGATTTAGCATATTTTTGACGGATAGTTCCTTCAGCCGCTTCAGCTGGATTAGTAGCACCGATTAACTTTCTAAAATCTTCAATTGCATTATCTTTTTCTAAAATAGCAGCAACGATAGGGCCTGAAGACATAAAGCTTACCAAATCCTTGTAAAACGGACGTTCAGCGTGAACAGCATAAAACTGGCCAGCAGTTTCATCAGTTAGCTTAGTATATTTTAATGCGATGATTTTGAAACCTGCATTGGTAATGTCATTTATGATCGATCCGATGTGGCCGTTAGCAACAGCATCAGGCTTGATCATTGTAAAAGTTCTGTTAGTGCTCATTGTATTGTTATGAAATTTTCTGCAAAAATACGTTTTAATTGATGAATATTAAAAGGATAACGTTAAATACCCGATATTAATATTAATTTTTACTTAGCTTTGCAACGCAAAAAATATATGTTAACATTAACTGAATTAAAATCCCTGTTGGCTACGCCACAACGAATTGTGATTACAACGCATCACAAACCTGACGGCGATGCGATGGGCTCATCATTAGGTTTATACGGATATTTGATTCAAAAAGGACACCATGTTAGAGTGGTTACACCAACAGATTATCCAACTTTTTTGCATTGGATGCCAAATAATGGCGATGTAATTATTTTTACCGAAGAGCAGGAAAAGGCCGCCAAATTAGTAGATGAAGCTTCGATCATTTTTTGTCTTGACTTTAATACTTTAAGTCGCATTAACGAACTTGGCGAATTAGTTCGGGCTGCAGGGGCTAAAAAGGTAATGATTGATCATCATTTAGAGCCTGAAGATTTCGACGATTACCGCCATTGGGATATCAACGCTTGCGCCGCTGCACAACTCGTTTACGATTTTATCGTCAATCAACTCGAAGATAAGGCAGGAATTAATAAAGATGTGGCTTCATGTTTATACACGGGCATCATGACTGATTCTGGTTCATTTCGTTTCGAATCGGCAACATCAAATGTTTATCGCATAGCAGCAGATCTGATCGATCTTGGAGCCGAACATTGGAAAATTCATCAGGCAGTATATGATAATGCAAGCGAAGATCGCTTACGTTTTCTAGGTTATTGCTTATCTAACAAATTAGAAGTAATTAGAGAATACAATACCGCAATTATCTCGGTTACTAAAGAAGAACTGTCGCGTTTTAAAAGCGAAACTGGCGATACTGAAGGCGTAGTAAATTACGCGTTATCGATAAATGGCGTTCGTCTGGCTGCTTTAATTGTTGAAAGATCAGATAAGGTAAAATTATCAGTAAGATCAACAGGCGATTTTCCGGCCAATGAAATTTGCAAAAAATATTTCAATGGCGGCGGACATAGAAATGCTGCTGGCGGTGCTTCAGAAAAACCTTTGGACGAAGTGGTGAATGAGTTCAAATCGATATTAGAAGAATATAAAAATCAATTAATTGCATAAAGCAAGAAACCAAATAAAAACAAGTTTAATTATAAAAATGAAAAAAGGAATAATTGTTCTTTTAGCAGCAACTCTAGGTTTAGCGGCTTGTAACAAAGAAAAAAAAGGTGCGGGTGGTTTATTATACACTATTCACCATTCTGAAGGAAAAGAAAAAATTAAAGAAGGTGATATCGTTAAAATGAATTTTATTCAGAAAAACGATAAAGATTCAATTTTAGGTAGTACTTATGACATGGAGAATCCTCAGGTTTTTCCTGTACAGAAAAAAATGTACGCTGGTGACATGAATGATGTTTTAACTATGTTCGGTGAAGGTGATAGCGCAACATTTAAAGTGAATTTGGATACTATGGCTTTTTATAGCAAACAGCCTAAGCCAGAGCAATTCAAAAATGATAAATACCTTACGTTCACAGTAAAAATCGAAAAAGTATTTGCTAAAAAAGCTGGTGAAGCCGATTCTACTTTCAACAAAAGAGCTGGTGAATTTTTTCAAGCTGACTTCAAAGCAAATGCTGATAAAAAGAAAAATGCTGAAGAAGGTAAATTAAAATCTTACATCGCTGATAATAACTTAAAAACTACTACATCTGCAAGTGGCTTGCAATACATTATCAAAGCACCAGGAAACGCTGAAAGAGCTGCTCTGGGTGATACTGTTACCTTAAACTATACGGGTAGAGTAACAAAGAAAAATAGCAAAGGTAAATATCCAGTCTTCGATACAAGTGACGAAAAAACGGCTAAAGAAGAAGGTAAATTCCAGGCAGGCAGACCATATGGTCCAACTAAAATGGCTATCGGATCAACAATTCCAGGTTTTACTGAAGCGATTCAATTGATTGGTAAAGGTGGAAAAATCATGGCTATCATTCCTTCGAAATTAGGTTATGGCGAACAAGGTGCACCACAAGTTGGTATTATGCCTTACAGCCCAATTGTTTTCGAAATCGAAATTACTGATATTAAAAAAGGTACAGCTCCTGCACCAAGTGCACCAGCAATGCCTGCAGCTCAATAAAAATTAAAAAATTATTATTCATAAAAATCTTGTTCATCATATTGGGCAAGATTTTTGTGTTTAAACGCGGTATCAAAACTAGGGAAGGTTGCATTGGCACCATCAATTTAATTTATCAATGAAAAAAGGATTAGTGATTCTATTTGCAGCCGTTTTAGGTTTATCTGCTTGCAATAAATTTGAAAAGGGCGAAGGCGACATGACCTATAAAATTTACAAAAATGAAGGGAATCCCAAAATTGAGGAAGGGGATTTAGTAAAGTTCAACGTTATCCAAATGATTGATACGAAGGATGGCGATTCTACTTTAGTAAATACTTATGATAATGAGCGTCCGCCGTTTTTTACGGTAACAAAATCCAAATTTAAGGGGGATTTAGTAGCTGCGCTAAAGCTTTTAGGCGAAGGAGATAGTGCTTCGTTTAAATTAAATTTAGATTCATTAGCCAAATACAATGACCAACCCAAGCCATTAGCAGCTCAAAACAATTACGCAACCATTACAGTGAAAATTGAAAAGGTCTTGCATAAGGTAGCGAATGAAACCGATTCGGTTTTTGAAGATAAAAAAAGAGCGTTTTACAAAGCAGAATATGAAGGTTTGGTTCAGCGAAATAAAGCAAATGAATCAGCAAAAATTGCAAAGTATATTGCAGATAATGATTTGAAAATGAATACAACTCCGTCTGGATTAAGCTATCTGATTGAAAGACCTGGAAATGCAGAAAGGGCAGCGCCATCGGACACTATCTTGGTAGATTATACCGGTCAGTTTACAAATAAAAAAGCTGACGGTAAACTCAATGTTTTTGATACTTCAAATGCCAGAATTGCGAAAGACGCGGGGATTTACTCTCCATCTGCACAATATGCTGCCCGCCCTTTGGTGTTAAATCAATTACCTGTTGGTTTTGCTGAAGGCATTAAGCTAATCGGCGTAGGCGGTAAACTCAAGATAATCATCCCGTCTAAATTAGGCTATGGCGAAAACGGGGGTGGGTCTATAAATCCTTTCACGCCATTAGTTTTTGATATTGAGTTAAAATCAATAATTAGGCCTAATAATGGAATTTCATCGGCGCCACTTTCCAGATAGATAACGCATCAAGATCTTTGGAGTCTCTTAGAGATAAAACAAAAAAATCCGCAACATTTACATGCTGCGGATTTTCTTTTTTAATTTGAAGTTTAGGCCTGAGCTTCTAAATATTGTGCGTAGCAATATCCTTCTTCACCATCTTTGGGGCGTACAAGCCAACCCAAATCGTTGCTTTTCTTAACGAGTGTAATAATTTCATCATGTGCCGCTTTTCCAACAATTGGTTGGTCTGTTCCAGGCCCCTTTACGTATATTTAAATTTCTACTCTGCGTGATCACTTTCGCATGCGTAACTGCTGCATCTATGCTCACATTTACGTTTGAAACTAAATCACCGGAGGTAAAATTAGGATTGATTTCGTTGTACACTTCCCATAATGATCTTTTGTTGCGCCATCAGCTGCTGTTCCATCGATGTATAAGATTCCATCTTGTTCGCGAACAGCCAAATCAGTTATACCAGCTGTGGTTCCAGCGTCGGTTAATGCTTTATATTTATCTTCTAATGCCATGGTAGAATTAATTTACAGTTAATTTGCTATCGATTTTTTTAGGTTTTAATGCGCTTAGGTATTGCATTAATGTAATGAGTGATGCCTTTTTGATTTTGCCTGTGAGCAAAACCACACCATCTTTAACTTCTGCCTTTACCGTTGGAAAATCTTTTGTGGCATTAGCAACATTTTAAGTTAAAATTGATCTTCAGCAATTACAACAGGCTTTTCTTGTTTAATTGTTAAACTGTTGATTACCGATTTCACACCTTTTTCTGCTTTGGCAATCTCTTCTGCTTTTGCTTTCGCAGCATCATCAGCAACTTCGCCCGTTAAAGTTACATCGCCTTTTGCCACAGCCACGGTAATGCCGGCAGCTTCTTTGGTTTGGATTGCAGCCTGTAAATCTGCATCTTTTGGTTTACACCCTACAAAAAACAATGTAGTGGCGATAACCATAGTCATCAAAAATTTAGTTGTTTTCATCCTTATTTAATATAATGTTTAACATTTTTTATCGTTGAAACCGGAAATTTGGGATGTCCGCTTTCTGAAATTAAACAAGGATGATTTTTGTAAAAACGAGTATGGTAATAGCGTTTAATTGAAAGAAAAATTATGAATTTTATTTTTGAACATTAATTTTCCAGAGTTTAAATGGGTGTTTAGTTAGATTTGAATTGTAATATTTTTTCTCCTGGGTAACTTCTTCAGCTACCCATTCTGGTAATTCGAACTTCTCGTCTTCTGAATCCAATTCTATCTCCGCCACAATTAATCCATTGTTGTCGCCTAAAAATACATCAACTTCCCAAAGTTTGTCCTGGTGATGAATTTCATATCTTAATTTTTCGAGTTCTGCTTCGGCGAAATTATCGAGTAGTTCCAATCCTTCCCCTAATGGAATTTGATATTCGTATTCTAATCTGGAGGCACCGACAGAAATACCCTTAATGGTTATCCACGCGTTGTCATCAGTGGTACGTACCCGAATGGTTTTGTTGGGGTCGCTAACTAAATAACCTTGTCTCAAATGTTTTCCGCCTGGCTTGTCAAGTTTGGCCCATTCAGACTCCTTGATCAGGAATTTTCTTTCAATTTCTCTGCCCATTATCTGCTCCTTTTTTGCAATTCTGAGATTGGCATACTGATTAACCTACCCACCGGCTCCGTACCTTTGTAGGTAATAATACGAAGCATACTAGCATCTTTCGGTGGGGTTAAAGCCCCAGTGTATTTTGGGTAAAAGCGATCAGGACTCGAGTTATCAAAACTATAGTAAATGTCCAGCCCGTCGATCTCTGGTGTAAGCTCAATAATCAGTTGTTTATCAGCACTTCGTTTTACTGTAAAGATGGGGTCGTAAATGGCAGGAGAGTATTTGATTTCTGCAAGATCAAGGCGCTTAAAATGTTCTTCAGTACGATAGATGAAATTTGTCCAGTTCTTCTTTTCAATCGGGCTCCAAACTGATTCGGAGATTGCAAAAGCACGTGGCCATAGCATATATTGTACCTGGCGGAAATTGAATATCTGCTCCGTCCACAGGTTTGCTTGCCCACCAATAATGTATTTAGGATCGGCTCCGGCAGGAATAGGGTTAAATTGGTAAGCTTTGTTTAACCTTAAAGAAGCATAAACTTTCGGTTCGGTAATTTGGTCTGCCTGCATGTAATCCAGATAGGCAAAATCTGTTGGGCTCATTACTACATTGTGTTTATCTTTTGAGGCTTCAATGCCATATTTTAAACCTCTCCAGCTCATAACCGAAGCTGTTGGCGAAACACCACCCTCCAAAATTTCATCCCAGCCCATAAATTTTTTGCCTTTCGAAACTACAATTTGCTCTACACGTTTTTCAAAATACGCCTGAACTTGTGGAATGGTTTTTAAGCCTTCACGCTGCATCAAAGCTTTCACCTGTTCGTTCTTTTCCCAAAAGTTATGAGGGGCCTCGTCTCCTCCCATGTGGATATATTCAAAGGGGAAAAGCTTTGCAATTTGCGTAATCACCGAATCGAGAAAAACATAAACTTTTTCGTTTGCAGGGCAAAGTGTATTATCTACTAAAGCGGTTGGTGGTGCGCCGCGACTCCAATCCATTATTTTTTCTCCCGATCGCACTTTATAATTCACTGCATCGGGTGTACAAGAAAGGTCAGGATAAGATGCAATTGCCGCTAAACTGTGCCCTGGAACATCTATTTCGGGCATAATATTTACAAACCGATCTTGTGCATATTTAACCAGGTCTTTGATATCTTCCTGGGTGTAGAAGCCACCATAAGTTCGTGGTTCATTTGCCGCTGGTGGAATAAAATCGCCAAAAGTACCAGTTTTTTGAACACTCCAGGCCCCAACTTCTGTTAATTTCGGTAAGCCCTTAATTTCTATTCTCCAGCCTTCATCATCTGTTAAATGAAAATGTAGCAAATTGAATTTATAACGAACCATTTGATCAATAAACTGTTTGACTTCATCTTTGGTAAAAAAGTGACGGGCTACATCAAACATCAGGCCTCTCCAGCCTAATTTTGGATAGTCAACAACATCAACACAGGGTAGTTTCCACTTTGTGTTTTTCGTCAATTCCTTGCTTTCAATTTCAACAGGGAAAAGTTGAATTAGAGATTGGATACCCCAAAATATACCCGCAGGTTTGTTGGCCGTAATCACAATCTGAGTTGGATTAACATTTAGCTTATAGCCTTCAGTTCCGAGTTGATTGTCATTTTCGGTATTGAGAATTAACTTAATTGTAGGGTGATTTGCCGTGGTGACATTGCTGACAAACTTGCCTGTAGCAGTTTCAATTCTTTCGGATAATAAAGCAATGGATTGTTGCAAACCTTCGCTTTTTGATGCTAAAATACTGACATTTTCCGGTAGTGTAAAGGTTCCTGCCTTTTTCATCAAAGAAACTGGTTCAGGAATAATGGCAATTTGAGCCTGTAAAATCGGACTATCGCCCTCAGAAACTTCAGGTTCACTTATAATACTCTGAGCGTATATATTTGTTGCAAAAACGATGACGGAAACGATAAGGAAAATCTTTTTCATTAATAATAAATTGCAGTTTAACCGAATAAGTGTTAATCCGCAATTTATTAAAAAAGATTTTTACTAGCAGTATTATTTAATACAATTTATACGCTATCCTCTCAAATGATACCCTTTTGATTATCTATGGTTAATATTTAGTTTAATTGCAGTAATGAATGCCTCATGTAAATTTTTGCTGAAAGGACTTTGCTGATCCTTTAATCTTTCTGGATGCCATTGGATAAAGAGAAGAAATGATTTTCCTTCAGGATCAAATCTTTCCATAGCTTCGGTTACACCATCAGGAGATATGGCGCTAACAACCAAGCCCTTTCCTGTTCGATCCGTACTTTGGTGGTGATTGCTATTTACCAAACCTTTATCAGTATTTATAATGCCACTTAACCATGAGGAGGGATTAACGATGACTTCATGATAACGGTCGCTTTTGTCAGGCATTTTCGAATGGTTGAATTTCCCCCAAGTCGTTATATCCGGAATTAAATTTCCGCCAAAAAATACGTTTCCAACCTGCATTCCGCGGCAAATTCCTAAAACTGGGATACCGTTTTTTTCAGTGTATTCCAAAACCTTAAATTCAAACTCATCGCGTTGCTCATCAATATCATCTTCGTAACAATAGGGGTAATACTCTGGCATATTGTAAAATCTCGGATGAACATCTTCACCGCCGGTTAGTACAATGCCGTGGCATTTTTCTATTTCCTCAAAATTATTCAATTTATAACCCAGCTGGATGACTTGAACATTTTCATTGTAGGATAAAACCCAGTTGCTGTAAATATCGAATTTGCTACAATCTGTAACACCTATAATTATTTTATCAGACATAAATATTTTTTTACCACAAAATAAAGAGGAATAATAATCAATAGTGGAATTGGTTTAATGTAGCAATTTTTATTATTTAAAATTAAAATTCGACTCAAAAAAAAGCTTCAGAATATATCAGTGTGTGTGTTTAAAAAGATATTCGTTTAACAAAGGGAAAGTGCCATGCTGCTAAAGAAATTTTAGCATTTATTACAATTGATTATCTTGTAGGCATTAAAATATATTTCATGTTGGAATACGCACTCAAACCGTCTGAAAATTTCAGAAAATCAGCTGTTAGATCAGTTTGGGCAATCGCCTTATTTGTATTTACCTATGCTTTCTTAATTTTTATTTCCATAGCGCTCACAATAGTTTGCGGTTATTTAGGGGTAAAATTGATTGAATTTTATGTAAATATCTTTACGCTAATGTTAGGATTAGGTATGATTGGTTTTGGCTTCTTAATCTTGTTTTTCTTAATCAAATTTATGTTTAAGGGCAATAAAATGGATCGATCGCATCTGGTGGAAATCACTCGAGATGAAGAGCCGCAATTATTTAAAATGATTGATGAAATAGTAGCGGATGTTCATACTGATTTTCCGAAAAAGGTCTATCTATCGAGCGAAGTAAATGCATCAGTTTTCTACGACTCTAACTTTTGGAGCATGTTTTTTCCGATTCGAAAAAACCTGCAAATCGGTGTCGGTTTAATTAATACAACAACTGTAGATGAATTGAGGGCGATATTAGCACATGAGTTTGGTCATTTTTCGCAAAAAAGCCTAAAAATTGGAAGCTATGTATACAATGTGAATCGCATTATTCATGATATCTTGTATGACAATGATGGTTATAACCAGGTGGCCAGAAAGATAGCAGATTCAACCTCGTATTTTGGGATATTTGTTTTGCTATCTGATAAAATTGTTGGATTAATGCAGCAAATTTTGGTTTGGGTTTATGGCGTACTTAACACAAATTATTCTAAACTTTCTCATGAGATGGAGTACCACGCAGATGCCATAGCCGCTCATGTTGTGGGTTCGAAACCCTTAATTGATTCACTGCTGCGTATGCAGTTGGCCAATCAGGCGCTGGATATGGTATTGAGTTACTATGATAGAAAAATCGAGGCAAATATTAAAACAACTAATGTGTTTCCGCAGCAAATACTTGCAATGAATTTTTTGGCTAAACTGAATAAATTGCCCGTTAAAAACGAATTTCCAGAGGTAGATCTCCGTTACTACAATAGGTTTAATAAATCAAAACTCAGTTTTAGTCACTTGTATTCGTCACATCCAGAAACTGAAGACCGAGTAGTTAAACTGGCGCAAATTAACGGTCAGTTAAAGAATAGCCAAACAGGGCTTGCGATAAATTTGCTGGTAAACAAAGACCAGATATCGGCTCAGCTAACCGATAAAATGTTTGTTAATGTGAATTATTTGGAAGAGCCTATTGATCAGGTAAAGGAAGATTTTGAGCAAGATTTTATAAGCCAAACCAAACAAAATTCTTTCCCAGATTTATTCAATGAGTATTTCGATTATAGAAATCCTTATATAAAGTACACCGAAAGTGATTTCAAAAAATCAATAGCTGATACTGATTTAAGTTTTGATCTCCTGTTTGGAGATAAGAGTTTGACTCTAATTTATGAACTGAATGCCCTTGAAGCTGATTGGAATACAATTGATAGAATAGATTCTGGTTTAATTGATATAAAGACCTTCAATTATAATGGCCAAAAATATTCGAAAGCTGATTGTAGGGCTATGATTGATTATTTAAATTCGGAGATTGAAAATAAGAAGATAGAACTAGAGAATTTGGATATGAAAATTTTCGAGTTTTTCCGCCATGAGGCTTTTAGGCAAAATCTTACTCCTGAATTCCAGGTTTTAGCAATATGCTATCAAAGAACAGCCGAAAAGTTCAAACTCCAACAGAATGTTTATGCTGATTTGGCAAATGCAACCTCGTTTATGCACAGCACCACACCGTTTAATGTGATTAAAAAGAATATGGTTGTGGTAAAAAATGAAGAGAAGAAATTTAAGGAGAGCATACTTTCCATTCTTGCTGATGAAGATTATGTTGACGGTTTCAGTGAGGAAGTGAAGCTTCGCTTTGAAGAATATTTGAAGTACGATTACAAATATTTTGGTGCAGATTTATATTTCGACGAGGAGCTCAAAGTACTGTTCCAGGCGATGGCTGATTATGCTGACGTGATCACCGACATTCACTTTAAGGCAAAAAAGAAATTGCTGGAATTTGAAGCCCAATTGGGTACTCCGGTTTTAACTTAAATTAAAAAGCGCCGAACTTTTTAGGTATCGGCGCTGTTAACGAGTTAATGCAAATCCTGACTTTTGGTAAAAATTTGGCTGTCTCTCGTGTTTTTCTGTACCGTTATGGCGCCAAATAGCGAAAGCAGAAAGGCAAAGGCATAAAATCCTTTCTCACTGGGTAAAAGTGTGGCGTTCCATAATCCAATTACCAATAAGGTAATGGTTAATAGTGTTGAAAACCAGCTTAAACCATAGTAGATTTCCGTTACCGGAATACCTTCCAATTTATCGCGAACAGCTTTTTGTAATGAGATTACAGCGAAAAGACCAAACATCAATACGGTAAAATAATATCCTTTTTCATTAAGAAGCATGTCAGAACGCCATAGGCCAACAATGAAGCCTATCATTCCAATGCCCAATGCAATCCAGGCCGCAGCCACAAATGCATTCGATGGTTTTTGATTCATTTGATTAGAGTTTAATTTAATTCAATGGAAAACGCTAAAGTTTGTTAAAAGGTATCTGCGCCTGTAATTATCTTTTTACCAGGTTATTAAATAATCAATCAAAGCCGAAACTTTTTCATTAGCGCTTATAATGGTATATTAGTTATATGCAAACACTGCTTACTTCTGCCCAAATGCGCAAGGCTGATGAATTCACCATTGCCAACCTTCCAATAGCATCGATTGATTTAATGGAGAAAGCTGCTCGTGCTTTCGTCCAAACCTTTTTAAGGGACGAGTTTGATGCCAATAAAAGTATCGCTGTATTTTGTGGTAAGGGTAATAATGGAGGTGATGGATTGGCGATAGCGCATTTGCTTTGCAATAACGGATGCGAAAATGTACGTGTTTATATTGTCAACTTTAGCAGTAAGCAAAGCCATGATTATGCAATCAACCTGCAGCGTTTAGATGAATCGAAATGTAGGAAAACAATCATTAACACCGCGGCCGATATAAGAAATGTAAAAGCTGATATTATTATTGATGCCATTTTAGGGTCTGGCTTAAACAAACCTTTGGAGGGAGAATATGCCGAACTGGCTAAAAGTATTAATAAACTCAATAAAAAAATCTATGCTGTTGATGTTCCTACAGGGTTCCCGGCAGAGGGGAAAATTTCAGTAGATTACCGAGGAATCAGGGCTTATAAAACCATTTGTTTTCAGCGGCCAAAAATCAATTTCTTTTTCCCAGAATCAGCTTTAGCTACAGAAAAATATGAGGTTGTTGATATTGGATTGGATGAGGGTTTTATTCAAGGCCAAGATTCTGATTTCCATTTGTTGGAAGAGAAAGATATCCGGGCAATTGTTAAGCCCAGGAAATCATTCAGTCATAAAGGCACTTACGGACATGCGCTAATTATTGCTGGAAATGTTAACACAATGGGTGCAGCAATACTCTCATCAATGGCTTGTTTGTATGCTGGAGCGGGTTTAACTACTGCATGTATTCCACAAAGCGGATTGATCGCCCTAAATTCGGTATTGCCAGAAGTGATGGCTTTACCAAGAGATGAATATACACGAATTGAAAATCCGGCTAAATACCAGGCCATTGCGATTGGACCAGGCTTAGGTATTTCTACAGAAAATGAACGACTGCTGGAAAGTTTAATTGCAAGTAACCAGCCTTTGGTTATAGATGCCGATGCCTTGAATATTTTAGGTGAAAGGCCCGATTTGATAGATAAGTTATCTGAAAATAGTATTTTGACTCCTCATATGAAAGAGTTCGATCGGCTATTTGGAGATCACGAAACTTGGTGGGAACGTATAGAAACAGCTAAAAATAAAGCGCAAAAAGGTAAGATAATCATCGTACTCAAAAATCAGTTTACATTTATTTGCCTGCCTGATGGCAAGATTTATATTAATCCCACTGGCGATTCTGCTATGGCACAAGGGGGTATGGGTGATATTTTAACAGGAATTGCTGTAGCTTTTATTTCTCAAAAATACACATCTGCCGATGCCGCAATTTTGGCCTGCTACGTTCACGGTTTAGCGGGAAGCAGTTTAGCTAATTCACGGATTGTAGTTACCGCCTCGCAGGTGGCCATGCAAGTACCTAAAGAAATAAAATCGCTTCTGTTATAATTATCATCCCTTTGGCTTAAGAATTGACTAATTCTAAAAATAACCGAATGATCAAAATAAATAAATCTAATCACTAATGGAAAAAAGAGAATACACCCTTAATGAGCTTATACAGGAATCAGCAGAGAACCCAAATGAAAATGATTTTTTCGAATTGGAAAAGCCAGCAATGCTGGAGGTAAACTTAAAAAATCAAAAAATTATGGCCAAGGCGGGCTCAATGGTAGCCTATATTGGGAATGTAGATTTTAAACGCGAAGGTTTGTTAAGTAAAGGCCTTGGTGGATTGCTAAAGAAAGCCATTTCTGGAGAAGGTACATCCTTGATGCATGCCGCAGGTACAGGTAAACTTTATTTGGCCGACGAGGGTAAAAAAGTTAAGATCATTAAACTTCAAAACGAGTCGATTTTTGTGAATGGCAACGATGTTTTAGCCTTGGAAGATACCATCAAAAATGAGATTAAAATGCTGAAAAGTGTGGCAGGGATGATGAGTGGAGGCCTTTTCCAGGTCAAATTATCTGGGAGGGGTTATATTGCAATTACCACACACGGCGAACCAATTTTGTTGCGTGTAAGTGCTAATCAACCTGTGTATACCGATCCGAATGCAACCGTAGCCTGGTCAGAAAATTTGTCACCTAATATTAAAACGAATTTAACTTTTGGTTCTTTTATCGGGAGGGGAAGTGGAGAATCGTTTCAGCTGGAATTTTTTGGTGAAGGTTGGGTTTTGGTACAGCCTTACGAAGAAGTAAAGTATGCTCAAAAATCTTAGTTAACAACAAAAAATCCCGGCAATTTTTGATTACCGGGATTTATATATTTTTTAACGAGATTTTATTATACTCCACCCATTACAGCTAGTTTTTCCATAGTTGGGTTAACGCTTCCGCCCATTGGTTCAAGTGTTACCGCAAAGGCTTGAGCATCTTGTATGGCCTGCATTTTCTGTAAAGCTTCTGTTGATGTAGAATCTGTTTTTCCAAATACGCCTAAGCTCACTGGCTTGCCATTTACTAATGCCCAAAGCTGATATTCGTGTTCAGCGTCGGCTTTTGGTAAATCCATAGCAACATAGTTGATCAATACACTTTTATCCTTTTTGTTCCAATAAACATTCATTTTAGATTTAGGACTAAAAGCCTGTCCAGCCATTCGAATGGTTGCCCATTCTTTACTGTCGTTCATGGCCACCATATTATCCAAACCTTTGTTGTCAAACTCAAGCTTACTTACTACGCCGGCAAATTTTTCTTTATCAAGATTTAAACTGGCTATTTGATCATGAGCGGCATTTAACTTATTATAGGTGATGAAAAGTGCTCCAGTGCTAATCATCAATAAAGCAACACAAGCAACCAATGCAAAACGTAATGTTCTAACTTTACTATCACTGTTATCCAATTTAACTACCTTGGCTTCTTCAGTGTAGGCTGGGGTTGTAGATATCGCTTCTACTTCTTCATTTTTTCCTAATCCTAATTTTTCAAATAGTTTAGTTTCTATATCTGCAGATGGCGCTACAGCATTTTCCATAGCATAATTTTCCATGGCAATCTCAATGGCGGTTAACTCACTTTTAACCTCAGGATATTGAGCTGCCATTTCCTCTACCTGTAACGCTTCCTCAGGCGATAAATCACCTAAAACGTACAACTCAAGTACTCCAGATTCGATATATGCTTTTAAATTTTCCACGTTCAATTAAAACTCCTTCTCAATTCTATAATAGCCAGGCGAATACGGGTTTTCACCGTACCTAATGGCAAATTTAACTTTTCTGCGGCTTCCACATGCGTGTAACCTTTATAATAAACTAAATTGAGAACTGCTTGTAAGTCTGGTTTCAGGTTCTCTACAAGTTGCTTTACTCCAAGTACGTCTGGGTTAAAAGTCACCTTGTTTTGCTCATCAACGAAACTTACGTTATTTTCTATATCTTGGTTTTTAAGTGAATTCTTAAAGTCTTTAGAACGGAGTTTATCAATAGATAAGTTCCTGGCAATATTCATCATCCAGGTAAACAAACGTCCTTTGGTATTGTCGTAGTGTGCTGCAGATTGCCATATCTTCACAAAAGTTTCTTGTAAAACATCTTCCGCTAACTCAGTATGGGTAATAATACGTGAAATAACGCCGTAAAGTGCAGAGGAGTACATGCTATACAAGGTCTTCAACACCGCAGGATCTTTCGATTGCAGGGCGAGAACAAGTTCAGGCTCGGTTAGGGTTAATTTTTTATATGCAGTCACTATTGGTTACTAAGATACAATACAGAACAGCAAAACCAAAAAAATGTTTTTATAATTTATTCCCGCAAGGAATGCTATTTTGGAAAGATTTTTTGAGCCTGGCATAAACCTGATACTAGGCAATTCCTTCAATAGGGAAAAGATGTTTTTCAGCATGATAAGATGAACGAACCAATGGGCCGCTTTCTACATACTTTAAACCTTTGGCTAAACCAGCTTCTTTATACATGGCAAACGTATCAGGGTGAATCCAATCAACAACCGGGTGATGGTTGCGGGTTGGTTGCAAGTATTGACCCAGCGTTAAAATATGAACACCATTAGCAACTAAATCATCCATGGCTTCAAAGATGTCCTCCTCAGTTTCACCTAGCCCAAGCATGATGCCTGTTTTGGTTCGTAAACCGAATTCTGAAATTCGTTTCAGTGCTTCTAAACTTCTATCGTATTTCGCTTGAATACGCACTTGTCGCGTTAAGCGCTTTACCGTTTCCATATTGTGCGACACCACTTCAGGACGTTGTTCCAATACGCAGTATAAATTATCCCACTGACCTTTAAAATCAGGAATTAATGTTTCTAGCGTTGTAATCGGGCTTTCCTTACGGATGGCCTGTAATGTTTCTGCCCAGATAATTGAGCCACCGTCTTTTAAATCATCGCGATCTACTGATGTGATAACGCAATGTTTTACGCCCATTAGTTTTACGGAATTGGCCACACGGTTAGGTTCATCAACATCAACCGCTAAAGGCCGGCCGGTTGCAACCGCACAAAAAGAGCAGCTTCTGGTACAAATGTTACCCAAAATCATGAAAGTTGCTGTTCCGGCTCCCCAACACTCACCCATATTAGGACAATTTCCGCTTTCGCAGATGGTGTGCAGCTTATGTGTATCTACCAAACTGCGAACTTGTGCATATTCTTTTCCAACAGGCAATTTTACACGCAACCAATCGGGTTTACGTTTAACTTCAGTTACAGCAGGTACTACCGGTAAATCAATCATATCGCAAAGTTAAGGATTAGGATTGAAATGTTGTAATATCGAAATGTTGTTCTGTTGTAATGTTTGGTTGCAAAGCAAGCAATTCAGGAAAGGTTTAGCTATTGACATTTAAATTTTCAGAATTCAGCACTTGAAAACATCTTAAAATTGTTTTACCACAACGACTTTGCCTTATCCAATAACTCGCTACCCTTATTAGTGATTTCCTTTTTACCGTTTTCAATGGTAGATGGTTGAGTATATTGGCTTACCGCATTAGACATTTCTTTGAATTTATTGATGTTCGCGAAGATTTCCTTTGTGTGTGGAACATTGTTTTCTCTCATCACTTTCTCCCAATCAATTTTCGCTAATACTGAAATCATATACTTTGAAGCCAGCCTGGCCATGAATGCTTTGTCGTAAACGCCTTTCAACGCAGCATCAGGCTCTCGATCTTTAACATAATCGATGGTTTTTTGGATGGCCTCACGTTCACTGTCGGAAAATAGAGGACTGGTTTTTAATTTTTCTAAAGCCGGAATTGCCTTCTTCGGCTTTTCTCTTTTCAAATTCAGATAGGCATCCGCCAACCAAACTAATTCGGTTTCTAAGCCAAGTTTGTTCATATCCTTAACAAAAGAGTCAAAATCTGCCAAAGATCTTTCTTCATCAACTTTTCTTTCCATTCGCATTCTATCAAACCCTCTAAAAAGGTAATTCATGCCATGGAAAGCGGTATGTGCTTGTGAGTCGCTCAAATTTCTCCAGCCAAAAAAAGCTTTAGTATAAGGCATGGGAATACTTTCATTTTTATCGAGCCATTTAATATTGCGGGATAAACCGTCTTCGGATAAGTAATAAAGGTTGTTGCCAAAGAAAAGGAAGCCTCTAACAAACTCCAACAGCGTTTTAATCTCCGAATCGTCTAAAAGCTCTGGTTGTGTTTTTGAACATTCATACAGGGCAAACGGCTGACCTAAGTCTCTTGTGGTTAAAACTGCCATGCTTAGAATCGCGTGTTCGATATTCTGAACACGTGTTTTCTCTTTGGCATCAACAGCATTCATGTCAACTTTTGGCGCTCCATACATTACATTAAAACCTTGTACTAGGCTAGGAAACACATCTTCGTCGGTAGTTTTAACCAATTTTTTTACTTTACGATAATCATTATAAAGTCGCAGCGCCTCCATTACAGAGATACTTTTTTTATTAGTATCGAGCTGATCCATCGTTTTCAAGATGTTTCGGGTTTGTGATGAAAACTTTTGGTATTCCTCCATATTGGTATCGAGTACGGCATTTGAACGTACCGCTATTTTGGCAAACTTGTAAAACACGATCTTGTCGTAATTAATATTTTCCTCAAGCTTTTCTTTATCCAGTTGAAGTAAAACCTCGTCGGTTTTTTCTCCGGAACAGCCAGCGAATACAATGATACAAATCAGTAGAATTAAATTTTTCATCTTAAACATTCCTTTAAGAGAAGCAAACGCTTCAACTAAATAAAAATATACTTTTATAGTGGGATGTTTTTTCCGGATGACTATTCGCCTACAATATCTAAATTTCTGCTGCATTTATTTTATTATTCGTGTGTAATAGATGCAGAACACATTGTTTAATGGGTAAAAACAAACCAATTGTTTATCGGGTTATGATTTCTAATACAATCCTAATGAAGATTTAATAATTTCGCTATAAAAATCAACGTTTTCAATTTAATTATGCTAATTAATGCTACCGGTTTCAAATAAAAATACATTTTTTAGCAATTTTTTAGTTTTCATATGCGAAAATTCGTTTCATGTTTAAAATGATCCTAAATTTGTAACTCCTTTAAAATAAGATGACAAAAAAGATAAAGACAGTTGGTAAAACTGACGCAGATGTGATTTTAATTGGCGCTGGAATTATGAGCGCAACACTTGGTGTTTTATTAAAAGAATTAGAACCCAATTTAAGTATTGAAATATATGAAAGATTGGATATTGCAGCAGCAGAGAGCTCTGATGCCTGGAATAATGCCGGTACCGGACATTCTGCTTTTTGCGAATTAAATTATACGCCTGAAAAAAAAGATGGAACGGTTGAAACTAAAAAGGCGGTTCAAATTGCCGAACATTTTGAGGTTTCAAAACAATTCTGGTCTTATCTTATCGAAAAAGGATTAATCTCCAACCCCGAGAATTTTATCCGAAAAATTCCACACATGAGTTTTGTATGGGGCAAAAAGAATGTAGATTATTTAAAGAAACGCTACGACGCTTTGCAGCAATGTGATTTGTTTAGCGACATGGAATATACCGAAGATCCGGAAGTGGTGAAGAATTGGGCACCATTGATTATGGAAGGCCGTAAAAAGACTGATAAAATTGCCGCCACAAAAATGGATTTAGGTACCGACGTTAATTTCGGCTCGCTAACCCGCGACATGTTTAATCATCTTAAAGAACAACCTAATGTGAGTCTTTATTTCAATCATGAGATTCGTGATTTGCAGAAGAACAAAGAAGGGAACTGGGTTATAAAAGTTAAGGATTTAGAAACAAAAGAGAAACGCAAACGCGTTGCTAAATTTGTTTTCATTGGTGCTGGTGGCGGTTCATTGCCATTGCTCGAAAAATCTGATATCCCTGAAGGAAAGGGTTTTGGTGGTTTCCCGGTAAGTGGCCAATGGTTAAAATGTACTAACGAAGAGATTATTAAACAACATCATGCTAAAGTATATGGTAAAGCCGCAGTTGGCGCTCCGCCAATGTCGGTACCGCATTTAGATACCAGGATGATTAATGGTAAACAGGCCTTGTTGTTCGGTCCTTACGCAGGTTTCTCAACCAAATTTTTAAAAAATGGATCGTTTTTAGATTTACCAAAATCTATCAAATTCAATAATATCCGCCCGATGTTATCTGCAGGTTTGCACAACCTCGATTTAACAAAATATTTGATTGAACAGGTAAGGCAATCTCCTGAAGATAGATTAGAAGCTTTAAAAGAATATTTGCCAACAGCCCAACTTAAAGATTGGGAACTGGAATATGCTGGCCAACGTGTTCAAGTAATTAAGAAAGATGAAAAACAAGGGGGAATTTTAGAGTTTGGTACCGAAGTAGTGAGTGCTGGCGATGGTTCTATTGCGGCATTATTGGGCGCTTCTCCAGGCGCATCAACAGCCGTGTCAATCATGATTGAATTACTGAGTCGTTGTTTCAAAGACGATTTGGCAACTGACGAATGGCAAGCTAAAATGAAGGAAATGATCCCTACTTTCGGTAAGGAACTGGCTAAAAATCCTCAACTTTGCAAAGAAACCAGAGCGAGAACATCAAGAGTTTTAGAAATAGAAAAAGCCTAGATAAAATTTGTCATCCTTCCCAAATTGGAAATGACACATATTTCTAAGTAAAAATTGAGATAAAAAAAGGGGCGCAAATTTTAAATTTGCGCCCCTTTTTCCTGATATATTTTTTAATTATGCTGCAACAATTACCTCAGCTACTTCTTCTGCAGAGATATCACTATGTGATGCTTCCAAAACACAATCTCCATCTTTAATTAATAAAATTTGTGGCGATTGGTGTGTAACCTGAAAAAGATGTGCAACTTCAGCAGAAATTTCCCGGTAGGCAATTAAATCCAAAAAATAAAGTTTTGTATCTTCCGGAATCACATCCCAGCTAAATTCAAAATTTCTTTTGGCCATCGAACTAATTGAGCAACGTGTACTGTGCTTAAAAATAAGGCTGTATCCGCTTGCTGATTTTATTTCATTAAGCTGATCTTTCGAAGTTAAGTTAACCCAAGTCATAATAATATTGTTTTATACATAAACACATGCAGCTAAATAAAGTTCTGCAGATGACTGTAAAATGAAATTCTAATGTTTTAAACTTAGTTTCTTCTGCGTTTACCTTCAGGGTAAGAGCTGTAAGCAGGACAAAGTTTTGAAGAGCATGACTCTAAAATGGTAATGGTGCAAAACACCGCCAATAATAAGATGGCAACTTTTTTCATTAGATTGGGGGATTAAAGCGCTAAGGTACAAATAGTTTCTTAAAACACAATTTTAAATATTGGCAGAAAAGTCGGCCATTTTAATTGCGGTTATAGCCGCTTCATCGCCTTTATTACCATGTTTGCCTCCAGCACGATCTTGGGCCTGCTCCAAATTATTAGTGGTTAAAACACCAAAAATAACAGGTTTACTATATTTAATACCCACATTGGTCACGCCCTGGGCAACAGCATCGCAAATAAAATCGAAATGTTTTGTATCCCCTTGAATTACACAACCCAAGCAAATTACGGCATCAATGTCGCTTCTTTTGCTTAGCAAAATTTCCGCTCCAACTGTTAATTCAAAACTCCCAGGCACTGGTAACGAAACAATATTTTCTTCAGCTACGCCATTTTCCAATAAAGTTTTTAATGCACCATTGTACAAAGCGCCAGTAATTTCGGCATTCCACTCGGCAACAATGATTCCAAATTTATAGTTCGCTCCATTCGGAACAGTGGTATGAGAGAAATCAGAAAGATTTTTTAGTTGTGTAGACATGTGACAAATATAATGCTAAGCATTTAATGTTAAAAGGGCTTACTGTTTAAATGTTGTAACTTTAATTTAAGTCAATTTTGTGCCTCCGTTTTCCAGGAGTTACATAGATCATTTCAAATGGAAAAAAGAAATATTTTGATTGATTTGGAAAGCAAAACCAGTATTTCAATCAAATGTTCGTCCCGCTCTCCGTTTTACTTACCCGATAAAAAGAATCGGGTTTCGTGTTCACTGCGATCGGGTTTAAAATGCTTAATGCTTTGCTACTATTTAAGCCTTCGGAAGCAAACTGCCAAAGTTTCGCTTAAATATTTTCAATTGATTGTTCAAAATTCTCTATACGCTTTCAGCGAAACTTACTAAAGTGAGAAGTGCAAAATTCATTAGTTTAGTAAATCATCAGATATATGTTTAAATAATTTATGGAATCCATTTTAATATTCCATCTAAAGTTTAAATCCCCGGTTATGAAAAAAACGCTACCAATCTTATTGCTAATCATTTCTTTTTGCTTTTATTCCGTATCCGTTTTTTCCCAAAAGAAGCAAATTTACTATAAGTCAGCTTTTAAAACTATAGATTCTCTCGCTCTCGCAACAAAGCCGAAGGAAGCCATTCCAATCTTAAATAAGTTAATCGAAAAGGCCCGAAAAGATCAAGAAACAGCTGTCATCATTAAGGCAACAATGTATCGAATGTTATTTCAGGGTTACCTGGAAGAAAATGCCTTTGCAAAAATAAATAAAGAGCTACAACAAGATATTCTTACTGCCCGCCAACCCGCCAAAAGTATTTTACAATCATTACTAGCCGAAAGTTATTGGAAATATTACGATCAGAATCGATTCCAGTTGCTTAGTCGCACCAGTGTCCAATTAAATCTGAGCGATGATATAAAAACCTGGCCAGCCAGCAAATTTTTAGAGAAAACTGCTAAAAATTATTTAGCATCAATTGCAGAAACTAAAATTTTGCAAAACACAAAAATTAATAGTCTGAGCGAAATGATGATTGGCAATGAACAAAATAGGTTTTTAAGGCCTACACTTTATGATTTGCTAGCACACAGAGCTATAGATATTTTGTTAAATACACAGATAGAAGTTACCAAAAATGATGATGCAATCGATTTTAATAATGTGAAATGGTTTGATGATGATAAGGCATTTTTAAAAATTGAGCTTCCGACTAAAGATTCGACTTCATTCTCATCAATGGCATTAGCCATTTTTCAGAAACTTATCCGCAGCCATCAAGAAAGTAATAATGTCGGTGCTTTAGTTGATGTGGATTTGAAACGGTTAAATTACGTTTATTCCAGAAGCACCCGCGAAGATAAAATGGCGCTTTATAGTGCAGCGATCCAAAAACTCGCCAATTTCTCCAAATCCTCAGAACTGTATGCCGATGTGCTTTTTGAACTGGCGTCGAAAAAATACGAGATGCGAAATCTTCAAATTCCAAAACAGGATATCGATTTAAAGGAGTTGCTAGCGATGGGCAACCTGGCTATTGAAGCCTACCCGAAAAGTACTGGTGCCAAAAACTTCGAAAAGTTAACTGCTGATATAAAAAGTAAAATGCTGGAAATTAAGATGAATCAATTTTTAGTGCCAGGAAAACCAGCACAAATACGTTTTAGGTATAAAAATACGAATAAAATTTCATTACAGCTTTTTAACGTAAGCAGAATTACAAACCGTTTTCACCTTGGCAATCTAGAAGATTTTGAGAAATTCATCACTACAAATAAAATCCAAAAGGAATGGATGGTTAGCTTGCCTGAAACTGATGATTACAGGGAGCACACCTTAATAGACAAATTGGATGGTTTGGAGAAAGGGCAATATGTTATCATCGCCAATACTACCGGCAATAATGCGGTTTTTAATTACCTAACCTTTCAAGTTACAGATTTGGCTGTAACCAATCGGATCACAGACATCCTTAATCATCAATATTTTGTTTCCAATAGCTCCACTGGAGAGGCTATAGTAAATGCAACTATAAATGAGGAAAATAATGAATATGCGGGTGGAAAATATGTATATAAACCCAGGGGAACTTTAAACACAGATAAAAATGGATTTGCAGAGAGTTCGCTAAATGCATCGGTAAACCGCATAGAAACCATCTATGGTAATGATACGGTTGTAATGGATATTAATCAGCGATTTTATAAATATATGTCTGCAAAGTCGAAGGTGGTTTTATTTACCGATCGGCCAATTTACCGGCCAGGGCAAACCGTTTATTATAAAGGAATATATTTTGAATTTGAAGATGACAAGAACCGGATCGTAAAAGAATCAACTATCGACATCACTTTTAATGATGCCAACAGAAGAGAGATTGAAAAAACTTCAAAAATTACGAATGAGTTTGGCACTTTCCACGGTTCGTTTACGATCCCAATGGGTAAATTAAACGGCAGGATGAGCATAAATACAGCTTATGGTAATGTTGATGTTCAGGTAGAGGAGTATAAGCGACCTACTTTCGAGGTTTCATTTAATCAATTAGATGAAAAATACAAGTTGAACGATACGATACTTGTACAAGGAAAAGCAATTGGATTTGCGGGTTATGCCGTTTCTGGTGCAAAAGTTAAGTATGTTATTACCAGAAATATCCTCTCGTCCAATGATCGCGTTTATGGTTACAGTCCGAGTAAGCAAGTAGCTATTGGAACAACCGAAACGAAAGCTGGGGGTGTATTTGACCTTCGCTTTTTTGCGGCAGCAGAGAATCCTAGTATTAGTGCATATTCCTATCAAATCAATGTAGATATCACTGATTTGAATGGTGAAACAAGAAGCAAATCTCAGTTTATTAATGCTGGCAAAAGTGACATTTTACTCAATGTAGATATACCCGCTAACATTTTTACTACGAACTTGAAGGATAATTTAGCTTTCGAAATTACCAATTTAAATAAGGTGCCAATTAATGGCAAATTAACTGTAGAGTGGTACAAACTAGAATATCCGGGTAGAGTGGTTTATCCAAATACTTTAGGTAGAGCGGAAAAATACAACCTGAGCAGGGCCGAATTTGTTAAGCAATTTCCTTATGATGAATATGAGAATGATGCAACTCCTGAAAGTTGGCTGACAGGAAAAATCAGTTTGGTGCAGCATAAAAAAGTAGAACTGGGTACTGGTATTTTAGAAATGAAGGCAGTTAAACTTCCTTCAGGATATTACAAGGTGAAGTTTAAAGCACTCAATGAGAATCTGGATTCCATTATTATAGAAAAAACTGTTCGAATTTACGAAAGTCCAAGCGAGAAAATATTACTGGCAAAAGAATGGCTTGTAGTGGAGAAGACTGTTGTGACACCTAGTGAATCGGCTGTTTTTAGGTTTGCAAGTATTTTGCCAAATGCCAGGGCTTATTATGAAGTATATTATAAAGACCAGGTTATAAAGAAGGTTTGGTTAAATCTAAGCCATAAGCAGGAAGTAATAAACATCAAGCCTGAAGCTCAATTTGTAGAAGGCTTCGCTGTTCAATTTACCTTAATTCAAAATGGTAGAATATTCCAATCTATGAATGTAATTACCATTGTAGATGAAAGTAAAGAGTTGGATATCCATTTTACAAGTTTCAGGGATAAACTACAGCCAGGTGAAAAGGATATATGGAAATTAAAAATCACTAATAAAAAGGGCGAAAAACAAATGGCTGAAATGGTGGTGTCTTTATATGATGCATCGTTGGATGATTTAAAAACCATGAGCTGGAATAAAATCTTTTCGCCTAAATACAACTACAATATTTACAGCTGGGGCTATAATCTCACTGCGATACAAACGGCGAATGAGATTTGGCACAAAGATCGATATCGTGGTTATTACGACATACGGAAGCGAGAATACGAAGCAATAAATTATTATGGCTTCGATTTCAACACCTACAATTTAAAATATAATTATACGCAATATTTGGCTGGAGTAGAGGCTAATAATCGAAAATTTAACAGCGAAGTGGCGACCAAAAAACTTGCTTCGTTAAAATTATCTGGTTTGGTATATGGTATTGTAACCGATCAGTATGGTTATGGCGTGCCCGGAGTTGCATTAAGAGTTGGTAAAAAGGGATCAACCACTGATGCCTATGGTATTTATAGTATTGATGCTAAAAGCGGAGATGAGTTAACCGTAAGTTATATCGGATATCACCGAGCAACAGCCGAAGTTAAAACAGCTAAAAGAATCGACTTTAAGCTGATAGAGGATAGACAAGGACTAAACGAGATTGTTGTTACAGGCTACGGAGCCCAACAAAAGAAAAATATAACCGGTAGTGTATCCAATTTAAGGGAGGAGGTTGAAGTGTTGGCCGCGAACGAGCCTGTAACAACCATCAAATTACGGGGAACAAACAGTGTGGCGTATGATCGGGCTGGTGCTCCTGCTCCTGAAATGCTTAGAGAGGCCATTGCTGTTGATGATAATAACGTTTACGATTTTGTGAGCATTGAAGGCTACGATCCGAAGACGGATACCTACATCATTAATGGTAAACCTGTTAAAAAGGCTAAAGTTATTCCACGGACAAATTTTACTGAAACCGCTTTCTTTTATCCGCAGTTGAAAACCGATGAATCAGGACAAATTGAAGTAGAATTTACAATCCCACAATCTTTAACGCGATACAAAATGATGGGTTTTGCGCATACTAAAGATTTTAAAACCAAAACCATTACCAAAGAATTGGTTACGCAGAAAAAGCTTTCCATTTCGGCAAATGCACCACGTTTTTTTCGTGAAGGAGATACTATTTTGTTTAGCGCTAAGCTCAATAACCTCTCTGGTAAACCAATTGGCGGTTTAGCCTTTCTAGATTTGACAGATGCCATCACAGGAAAAAAGATTTCTATTATAAGCAATAAAGATGCGGTTCAGCAAAAAATTCAATTGGAAAATAACCGGAACCAAGCATTAAAATGGTCTCTGATCATTCCTCCAGGCATTGGAGCAATTACATATAAGCTTACTGCTCAATCAGAAAATTATGCTGATGGAGAGGAAATGACCATACCGGTTTTACCGAATTCTATGTTGGTAACTGAGAGTATGCCGATAAACGTACGTGGAGGTGTTAAAAAAACTTTCATTATGAATAAATTACTGCATGCGGGAGATTCGAAAACATTAAGAAACCAAGCCTTAACTTTTGAGTTTACTTCCAATCCGATTTGGTATGCGGTGCAGGCTCTACCCTATCTAATGGAATATCCTTATGAATGTGCCGAGCAAACATTCAGCAGGTTTTACGCCAACAGTTTTGCAACTGGCATCATCAATTCATCGCCCAAAATAAAAATGGTTTTCCAATCCTGGCAACAAATCAACAACGGCGAAGCTTTAGTATCCAATTTGGAGAAAAACTCAGCCTTAAAATCAATTTTATTGGAAGAAACGCCATGGGTGCGACAAGCTAATAATGAAACCGAGCGGAAGAAACGCTTAGCTACTTTGTTTGATTTAGACAGGATGACTTATGAGCTTAAAGCGAATTTCGAGAAACTGGAGAACATGCAGTTTAGCAATGGTGCATTTCCATGGTTTACAGGAATGCAGGAAGATCGATACATCACGCAATACATTGCAATGGGTATCGGGCAACTGAAACACCTTAAATTAATCGACGAAAAAGCTTTTCCAAAATTGAATCAGATGCTTTCGAAGGCTATTAGCTATTTGGATGTTAAATTGATTGAAGATTATACTTTAGATCTTAAGCTTAAAAGACAAGGATTTAATTATTTAACTCTTCACTATTTATATGCCCGCGGTTATGTAAATCAGAAAAATGATAATCCTGATTATATTAGATCAGTTAACTACTTCTTGAAAATACTTACTTCGAAATGGAAATATTTAGATCCCTATCAGCAAGCACAGGCAGCCATCGTTTTCTATAGAAATGGGAGTGAAGCTGAGGCATTGAAAGTGATTGGATTACTAAAACAAACGGCACAGCATCATGATGAACTGGGTATGTATTGGGCAGATAATAGGAACGGATATTTGTGGTATCAAAATACCATTGAAACGCAAGCTTTGCTAATAGAAGCCTTCGATGAAGTGGCAAAAGATACGCACTCGGTGGAAGAAATGAAAATTTGGTTGCTAAAAAATAAGCAGACTAATGACTGGAAAACTACAAAAGCAACGGCTGCTGCAAGTTATGCTTTGCTGATGCGGGGTTACGATTTATTAAATGAATCAGCAGCACCGGAGATTGTGATCGGCGGTAAATCATTCGCAGAAATGGGCATTGCAGAACCCGAAAAAGAGGCAGGAACAGGCTATCAGAAAATAGCCATTGCCGGGCAAAATGTTAAACCCGAAATGGCCAGGGTAGAAATTACAAACAACAATAAAAGTATGGCCTGGGGTGCATATTATTGGCAATATTTTGAGCAGTTGGATAAAATCACATCCGCTGCAACGGGGGTGAAAATAAATAAACAACTATTCCTCCAAATACAAACAGATAAAGGAAATTTGCTTACCCCATTAACAAGTTCAAATCAATTAGCTCCAGGCGATTTATTAAAAGTGAGGATTGAAATTTTTTGTGATAGAGATATGGAATATGTTCATCTAAAAGATATGCGATCATCTGGTTTTGAACCGGTTAATGTGATTTCTCAATTCAAATATCAGGATGGTTTAGGTTATTATGAAAGTACGAAAGATGCTTCAACTAATTTCTTTATCAGTTATTTACGCAAAGGAACTTATGTTTTTGAATACCCGCTAAGGATTACGCATGCCGGCAACTTTTCTAATGGAATTACGACGTTGCAAAGCATGTATGCACCAGAATTCACTACACATTCTGCAGGGATTAGGGTAACAGTTAAACCTTAACTATAGCAGTTGAATACCGGTGTAAGTTGCCCCAATCGGAATTATTTTTTCTCCTATCCAAATTTGGCTGCGGTCAAATTTGGATATTTTGTTTTTAGCTACAATAAATGCCCGATGGCAACGGATGAAATCCGTTTTAGGAAGTAGTTCTGCCAAATCATTAATGGTAATCCTTGAGCTCAAAAGCTTGTCTTTTAATTGAATCTGGGTGTAATTTCCTGAAGCTTCCACATACAGGATATCATCTAGTTCAACTTTAATTTGTTCATAACCATCCTTCACAAAAATATATTCATTTTTTGCTTCCTGTTTTTGTCCACGCAGATTATATAATTCATGTGCCTTGTTGCAGGCCTTTAAAAATCGTGAAAGTGAAAAAGGTTTTAACAAATAATCAACAGCATCAAGTTCAAAACTCTGGACCGCATGTTCCGTGTAGGCGGTTGTAAAAATAACCATCGGCGGATTGCTCAAACTCTTCAAAAAATCTATCCCGCTGATGTCGGGCATTTTAATATCCAGAAAAATTAAATCGACTTTGTTGTTTTGGAGGTATCCAATTGCCTCAAAAGCATCAGTAAAAGTTTGCTGTAATTCTACAAAAGGAACTTTTGATGCATGGGAGCTTATAATCTCAAGTGCAATGGGTTCATCATCTATAGCAATAGCAATCATCTTTTTTGCGTTTGTCAGGCAGAGCGTAGTCGAAGCCTAATGTTTTTGGTAGTTTTTATGGCTGCTCATATTCTTGCAAAGGGATAATTCTTTTAATTGTTCCCAATTTGAACTAATGAGCGCTTCCTTCTTTTTTCTTGACCAGCCTTTTATTTGTTTTTCAAAAGCTATTGCGTCGTTTATATCCTTAAAATGTTCGCAAAATACTAAAATTAATGGTCTTCTTTTTGCAGTATAGCTTTCGGGATTGATTGCATTTTGGTGTTCATAAAGTCTTCGGTCGACATCGTTGGTAACGACAGTGTAATACGATTTGTCAGAACAAGCTAAAATATAAACGGTGTATTGCTCCACTTTTTGAGTTGTTTGGTAATGAAGATACAAAACCTTTTTTGAAATAATGATTGCTATAGCTTCTGTTTGTTGATGTAAGAAATGGCGCTTCGACTACGCTCAGCGTGACCCTCGTACGAAAAAACAAATCAAAACATATTCTAGATTTAACCTTTGAATCATCCTGAGCGTAGTCGAAGGATTAATCCAAGTGCAAAGTTAAATGCACAAAGAACTCATTTGCACTTTCGCGGATAATTAATTCGTGTTTTTCTGGATACAGTAAAGCCAATCTTTGCTTAACATTTTCTAAACCGATGCCACTTTTCAATTTTTCCGGATCGTTGTCTGCTTTGATGTAAATGCTGTTGCTCACATCAAAAAACAAAGTTTTCTCTTTGGTTTGCAAAGTCATTTTGATATATGATGGTTGCTGTAAACTAATGCCGTGTTTAAAAGCATTCTCGATAAATGGAATTAATAACATCGGTGTAATCTGCAAACTATTCAATTGCTCTTCAATATGCGCTTCAATTCTTATGTCGCCAGAACGCGATGTTCTGAGTTTTTGCAAATCGATGTAGTTGTTCAGGTATTCAACTTCCCTCGTCAATGAAATTTTATCTTGTGTATTTTCATGCAACATAAACCGCATCATGTCGCCCAGTTTCTGAATGCCTTCACCCGTTCTTTCTGCATTTTCTTGCAGTGCGGTACCAAATAGTGTATTTAAGGCATTAAATAAAAAGTGTGGGTTAATCTGCGATTTGAGAAAATTTAAACTTGCATCCGATTTTCCTAGCTCAGTTTTGAGCATTTGGATTTCCGTTTGTTTCTCAAATTTATGTTTATAAATGTACCATGCCAATGGCGTAGTAATGCAAACAAGACTAATAGAAGTAAAAATCAGTGCTATTGGTAACGCATCGCCATTTCTCATGAAGGCTGCAAGCATGATCAACAGTAATAAAACGATTAGTATGGAAAGAACAACATTCCCCCAAAAATACCGGCCAAATCTTTTGCCCTTTTTCCGAAGGCCTGGAATGATCTCATAAATTGAATAGAAAGCCAATAAGATATTTACCGGTGGAGCAATTAACCAGATCACCACAAATTCATAATCGCGTGTTGGAGAAAAAACAACTGCAAACACCATTAGCGTAATTAGCCATATTTTGGCCGATGTGAAAATCTCCAGCAGGATATCAGTTTTGAAGCGCTTCAAAAATGGAATCTTCTCCAATAATGATTTTCCTCTCTCTTTGAAATAAGCATAGATGTTGAACAGTAAATAGAGTAAAAAAATATAGGTGAAAGCTTCTCCAAATAAAATAGCGTAAGCATGATTAATATCGGCCTCTTCAATCAATCGATCGGCTTGCGAATAGGTATTTGCAACCATCCAGATGATTACGGAAACTCCGGTGACCATTACAGTAAGAATGATATTTAAAACTACATTGTTCTTTCTCGCAAGCTGGGGCATAAAGCAAAAATTAATCAGTAAGAAACTGATATAAAGAATGCTTATTTTGAAAATTTCTGGCAAGAAGAAATTAGTTAATCTACTGTATTCCAAATGATTTTCGATAAAACGATAAGCGTTTGCAGTGCCATAACTTGTGGACGTACATATGCCAATTAGTGCCAGAACGTAAAGTGCTGTCGAAATCCAAAATTCCAGTTGATTGATGCTTTTAGTTTTCATTGTCGTGTCTTCGCCAGAAAGAATAATCATAATGTGTTGTAGTTTATACCACAATGTTACTAACTCTTCTCACTTCAATTTTTTAAAATGTGATGGATGGGGGTAAAAATGTGATGAACTATTTACGTTGTACGTTTTACGTGGAAAGTTATACGTAATGCGTTTTAAATTGGGCGATTTGGCTTTTAAATCTAAAACTTATTACGTACAACTTACAACACTTTATTATCTTCGGCATTCCAACTTCACTTAAAATTTAGAACGCAAATGATTGTTTACGGAATCCCAAATTGTAATACAGTAAAAAAATCACTCGATTGGTTAAAGGCTCATCAAATTGATTTCGAATTTCATGATTTCAAAAAGAAAGGAATCAATGCCGAAAAGCTAAATTCTTGGAGCAATACTTTCGGTTGGGAAACGGTGTTGAATAGAAAAGGATTAACCTGGAAAAAATTGTCGAAAGAAGAACAAACTGCGATTGATACGCAAGATAAGGCGATCGCCTATCTAATGGAAAATACCAGCGCAATTAAACGCCCGATTATAGAGAAAGACGGTAAAGCAATATTAATTTCTTTTGATGAGGATCGCTATGAGCAAACACTTGGCTAATCCAGTTGTTATAGTGTTAAAGTTTGTTAAATAAAGCTTTGAAACATTTTAATACTTACTTTTGATATATGTATAAGCTGATTATTTTTCTTTTAATTGCCCTTCCTATTGGTGTTTTTGCGCAAACTGTTACCACTGGTACTGTATTCGATTACAATAAAAAATCGCTCACTTTACCCGGTGTTTCTGTTAGAAATTTAAATAGCAAAAAAGTAACCACCACCTCAAGTACGGGTAAGTACACCATTCCTGCTTCTGTAGGAGATTTGATTGAGTTTTCTGCCGTTGGTTACCATACCGATACTCTTTACTTAACCAGCTTGTTGAATAGAAGCATTTATCTTCCGGTAAAATCGACCAGCCTAATGGATGTTGATGTAAAAGGGGTGAGAATGAATAGCCAGATTACAGATGCAAAAGACCCATTGGCAGAAAAATACACGCTACTTAATACCGGCGGTAATTTAGGTAGAAAGCGCATGAAAGATAAAGTTGGTGGTCTAAATCTGAATCTTGGTTACGGAAAATACAAGCGGGAGCAAAGAAAAGAAGCCGAGTTAGAAGAGAAAGAAATGTACCAGGAAGAAATTGACGCTGGATTTAGTGAGAAAACAATTACCGATTTAACAAAGCTTCAAGGCGAAGATCTCAAACATTTTATGATCATTTATAGGCCGTCAATAGAGTCTGTTAAAGCAGAACGACCTTTCAGATATGATTATCACATCTCAAAAGCCTTTGTTGCTTGGCAAAAATTAACTCCTCAACAAAGAAAACTACAAGATTTGCCGAAGTTAAAGCCAAATTAGTTCGATAATACTTTCATGTATCAATATTATAACCACATATAGCGCTATATGTGGTTATTTTTTATCTTTACGATCAAATAACAACTTATTAAACTCATGAAAATTAATAAATTATTCACTTTGTGTGTTGTTTGTTGCGCTTTTGTTATTTCGGCAAATGCTCAGCAAACCGCTCCTGCCACAAATTACAATCCTGCTGAAGCTTTCGGGCCTTTGTTTTACACTCAAAACGGAAACGAGTTTCGTTCAGCAATGGGAATCCCAGGGCCAAAGTATTGGCAAAATCGCGTTGATTATAACATTACAGCCAATTTGGACGAAGCAAAAAGTTTGATTACCGGAACAGTTACCATAACCTATAAAAATAACAGTCCGGATAAGTTACCGTATTTATGGTTACAATTAGATCAGAACACATTTAAGGAAGATTCTCGTGGCAAACAAGTTACTCCAGCCCGTAGTCGGTATGGTGCCCAAGGCGAAAAATTTGACGGAGGTTACAAGATTCAAAATGTAAGTGTATCTCAAAAAGCTGCGGCAGTAAAGTTCACTTCTATTGTTGAAGACACCCGTATGCAGATTCGTTTGGATCAGCCGATGGCTGCCAATGGCGATGTGGTAACTATTAAAATGGACTATTCTTATACTGTTCCGAAAGAAGGATCGGATAGAACTGGTCATTTAACTACTAAAAACGGCGAGATTTATGCCATTGCACAATGGTTTCCACGCATGTGTGTTTACGATGATGTAATTGGCTGGAATACTTTACCATATTGGGGCGGTGGAGAATTTTACTGCGAATATGGCGATATTACTATGGCTTTAACAGCACCAGCAAGCCACATTTTAATGGCGTCTGGAGAACTCTTAAACCCACAAGAAGTTTTTACAGCACAACAATTGCAAAGATGGAATGCTGCAAAAAATAGCGATGCAACAGTTCACATCCGTTCTGAGGCAGAGGTTACCGATCCTAAATCTCGTCCGGCGAAAGATAAATTAACCTGGAAGTTTAGAATTTTAAATGCCCGCGACGCGGCCTGGGCTTCATCAAAAGCTTTTGTTTTAGATGCTGCTCGTATCAACTTACCAAGTGGAAAAAAATCATTAGCGGTTTCTGCGCAACCTGTAGAAAGTAATGGAGCTGATGGTTATGGCCGCGGGGTAGAATATGTTAAAGCCAGTATCGAACATTATTCTAAACAATGGTTCGAATATCCTTATCCAATGGCAGTTAACGTTGCTACAAATATTGGTGGTATGGAGTATCCAGGGATTGTTTTTTGTGGTTGGAAGGCTAAAAAAGGCAGTGCCTGGGGCGTAATCGATCACGAATTTGGTCATACCTGGTTCCCGATGATTGTTGGGTCAAACGAACGCAAATTCGGTTGGATGGATGAAGGTTTCAATACTTTTATCAACGGCATTTCGGCTAAAAACTTCAATAATGGAGAATATATTGGCCGCCCAACTAACATGAATTTTATAGGAAAAAGCTACATTGGTAATCCTAAGTATGAAAATATTATGCAAATGCCTGATGGAATGACAGAGGCTAATATTGGCATTAACTTATACTCTAAACCAGGATGGGGACTAGATATTTTGAGAAATGAGATTTTAGGTGAGGACCGATTCGATTATGCGTTTCGTCAATACATTAAAAACTGGGCTTACAAGCACCCAACTCCTTATGATTTTTTCCGCTCGATGGAAAATGCTGCAGGAGAGGATTTAGCTTGGTTCTGGAGAAGTTGGTTTTTAAATAGCTGGAAAATGGATCAGGCCATTGGTTCGGTTGAGGAAATTAAACAAGATGGAAACTTATCAGGATATTCTATCCGTGTAAATAATTTGGAAAAAATGCCAATGCCAATTATCCTTCAGGTAGAAACTAAAAGTGGTAAGAAAAGTATTGTAAAAGTACCTGTTGATGTTTGGATGAAAAATACCTCGTGGTTGGTGCGGTTCCCAACCACTGAAGAAATAGTATCAGTTACCTTAGATCCAAATAAGGTTTTACCAGATTCGAATCCTGACAATAATACCTGGACCGCAGGAAAGTAATATTCAGTTTTCGAAAGCCCTTAAATGCAAATTTAAGGGCTTTTATTTTTATGGTGATGAATAAAAAAGAGAACGTTTTTCAAGTTTATAATAAAATTGCTGATTGGTTTGCGGAAAACAGACCTCGTAATTTAATGGAGAAACCTTATCTGGATACAGTTATTGAGTTGATACCAAAGGGTGCAAGCCTGCTAGATTTAGGCTGTGGAAACGGAAAACCCATTATGGAATATTTCCTGCAATCAGGGTTTATGGTAACAGGTGTTGATGCAAGTGAAAAAATGTTGACATTGGCTAAACAAAATTTTCCGGCAGAAGAATTTCTCTTTCAAGATATGCGCAAGCTTAAACTTGAAACCAGATTTAATGCAATTATTGCCTGGAATAGTTTTTTTCATTTACCAGCGGAGGATCAGCCGAAAATGTTTGAGATATTTGCCAATCATCTCCTTCCAAATGGAATAATTTTATTTACCTCGGGCACAAAAAGAGGAGAGGCGTGGGGAATAAATGGTGGCGAAAATCTTTTCCATGCTTCGCTCGATACCGACGAATACCATAACTTGCTGGTTAAAAACCAATTTAAAATTTTAAATCAAACCGTAAATGATCCTTCATGCGGCAATGCAACGGTTTGGCTCGCACAATTTAATCCGCAATAGTTTTATAATTTATTTAGCTTTGTACATGGTCGATCAACAGAAAAATAATCCTCTTCACGGAATCACTCTTGAGAAAATCGTAACTGATTTGCAGGCGCATTATGGGTGGGAGCAGTTAGGGTCGCTAATTAGAATCGACTGTTTTAACAACAATCAAAGCATTAAATCAAGCCTCAACTTTTTGCGTAGAATGTCTTGGGCTCGTAAAAAAGTCGAAGATTTGTTTTTAGATACTTTTCATAAATAGCACTTACTCATATGCTTTTTGCAATCCTTTTCTCAAATCAAACAACAGCCATTGTTTGCTGGTAACTTCTTCCTTTTTCGTTTTCAATAGCTCCAGAAAGTCTTTAACACCAAGCTCTTCATTTCCATTACCATGGATAAGCACAATACTTCCATTATTTGCTTGTTGTCCTTTTGCTAACCAGGCATCGCTTCCAATTGGGATTAAACCATAAGCTTCAATTTTTTGCACAATACTTCTATCAGAAACTAAACCTGGAAAACGGAAAAAAATAGAAGGTGTCAGCCCGTTTTTGAGCATGAGTTTTTCATTCTCTAAAACCTCTGTATCCAGGTCGGTACCAGGTGCAAGTAGAAAGTTTTCGGCCAAAGGAAGGTTATTTACATCATGATTATAAGAATGATTTATCCAGGTGATATCTAAGTCTTTTTGGTTGACCAAATCTTTCAGCCAATTTAGGTCGTCCTGGTGTTTTAACATCCATTTCCCCGAAACCGAAATGGCCAGAGGCGCTGGCTGTTCTATCTTTTTAAATTCATCAAATACCGATTGAAAAATAATTCTGTCTAAGGGTTTGTGAGAGGGACAAAGGTCAATCGTTAATGTTATTCCTTGTTCTCTTGGTAGGGCATTATCGATGCCTGCATCTTGTATTTGAAAATCTTTCGCGGCAGCCGCTGTTAAAGATTTTACGTATGGGCTGGTTTTAAATTCGGTTAAGATCTGTGCCCATGGTGTTCTACTTATAACATAATTTGAAGCGCGGTCAACTTTGCTATCAAGCGTCTGCGGATTAACAAGCAATAAATATTGTTGCCCATCATTCTCAAAATTCCGAATGCCAATTAGTTTTTCAGTACCCTTATTCGCAACAAGATAATCTAATTTGTATTTCTTAATCGATTTAAAGTTTTGACCCAAACTCGAACTGGTGCTGAGAAGAAGAACAGAAATAATGAAATAAAAGAACCTGAAGCGTTTCATCTTTTGCTTATTTAAAATCTTTCTAATTTAATGCAAAAATTTTATCTTTACCACATCGCCATGAACAAAGAAAAACTAAAATTATGGTTTAAGCGTGTGGGCTTAATCGGGTTTTTATTCTTCCTGATAAAAGGATTAATCTGGCTAGTGGTATTCTATTTTATCGGCAAAAACGTTACCTAAAAGTAAACATCAGGTTGGCGATAAAATTCCAAACAAAAACAATCGCGATAGCAAAAAACTTAGCCACGTAAAAGTTTGTGCCGTTTTTACGTTGATGGAAAAGATATATAATACCGGTATTTAATGCCAATCCGATTATACTTACCACAGTAAATTTGCTAAACTCGGTTCCCCAGTGGATGTTGGTGCTTTGAAAAGTCCAAACGCGATTAATTAAATAATTGTTGGTTACAGCGAAAATGAAACCTAGCGCATTGGCCACGTATTTATTTATTTTAATTTTCTCTTTGCAAAGCCAGGTCACGCCGAAATCAATTGCCATTCCAAGCAAGCCCGTTACACCAAATTTCAGAATGCGAAAAAATAACTCCATGCTATTGTATTCTTACCAGATAAAAACGTTCTAAAACCTGAGGGCGTGTTTTAGCATTAATAAACTTTCCCGTCAGTTTTGTGATGTGAAAGTATTCAAATGATTTGAGGATTTGCGTATTGTAATCCTTTTTCAATCGCTCCATTTCTGGCTCCCAAACATAGATCACCATGTTCTTATCCCTCTTATGCTTGTTCAATGTCTCAAAATCCCAAAAATACTGGGGCTCTCCATTCGCATAGAAATCGAAAGAGTAAGCATCAGGATACATCAATACTGCTGGTTTAGCATTCGGGTGGTTTTCCTTTAACCAAATGCCCGCTTCCATTCCCGATTCATATTTGAGTAAAGCAGGATAAAAGAAACCTGAAAGAAAAATCATCAAGCTGATAGAAATCATGCTACTTCTGGCAATGATGGTTTCAATTTTTAATCCTCTAAAAAATAATACGGATAAAAATAGCAAAACACTTAGCATCGCGTTTGCAACAGAGAAGTATTCGAATTTGAAAAATATCGAAACGCAGATTAATATCACTACAATTAAAACTGCCAAAACCGTTTGAGCGATGAAAAATATTTTCAGACTTTTCCCTTCTAGTTTCTGTAAATACAGAGCGGTGATCACGGCAAATTGCGGTAAAATAATCAATATATAATGCGGTAATTGAAATTTGGACAGTGAAAATAGCAGAAAAGTGATGGCCGCACTTGTCCAGATTATAATGCTTTCTGGCGGCAAAGTAACTCTGTTTTTCTTTTTGAAAAGATTAATTACCGCAGTATAAAGTAAGATAGACCAAGGTAAAAAAGCCCAAATGGTGGTGTGCAAGAAAAATGATATATCGCCTTTGCCTTTTATTGGTCCGTTATTAAAAAAGCGACCAAACTGACTGTCCCAGAAAAAGAATTTTAATCCTGAAACTCCGGTTTTTCCAAATACAATTTTTTCTGGATGCAAATCAAACTGAACATACAAGGTGTAAAGTTCGGGAATAATAAAAACTAGAATTAGCACTATCGCAAGCCACCATTTCAGTTTTAATAACTCTTTATATTGTTTGGTGATGACCCAATAAAGGATAAAACCACCAAAAACCGGAATCAAAACAAAGATTCCTTTGATCATAATGGCGCATGCTGCGAAGAATGAACCTAAAACGATATGCCAGAAAGACCCTGATTGCGCTTTGTAATAATGGTAAATGGCTGCCAAAGTAAATGTTGTAATGTAAACTTCGGCCCTTACATCAAAAGTTGATATTAAGATGTGTAAAGAACTTAGAAAGATTAACGCACTTATTAAGCCCGTTTTATGGTTATAAATATCTTTCGCCAACTTATACAGATAACCGGCTCCAAGCAACCCAAACAAAAACGAAGGCAGCTTATAAGCAAAGGCATTTATGCCGAGAATTTTGAAAGAGGCTGCTGCCAGCCAAAAAGTTAAATGTGGTTTGTCAAGCCAATCTGCACCACGAACGTAAATGTTAATCCAATCATTACGCAAAACCATATTTTTGGCTATTGATGCATATAGCGCAGAATCTGGTTCCATAATCCCACCAAAGAGTGCCAGCGAACTGATTACAGTAATAATTCCGATTAGAATTTTATATAGCTTGATGTCTTTCAATTTCATTTACTGAAAGCAAATATGAGTAAAAATAAGTCAATTTTTTTGAACCTTTAAAGATTAACAAAGCCAAAGCCTTATCTTTGTTGCATGACAAAGTTATCGGTAAACATCAATAAAATTGCTACGTTAAGGAACAGTCGCGGAGGTAATAATCCTGACTTAGTGAAGGTTGCCTTAGATTGTGAACGTTTCGGTGCACAAGGGATTACGGTACATCCACGCCCAGATGAACGCCATATTCGTTATCAGGATGTTTACGATTTGAAAGCTGTAATTGCCACTGAATTTAATATTGAAGGCAATTGCCGTGAAGATAAATTTGTTGATCTCGTTTTAGCTAATAAACCTGCACAAGTTACATTAGTGCCAGATGCCGAAGGACAAATTACTTCTAACCACGGTTGGGATACGATAAAAAATAGGGATTATTTAAAAGAGATGGTTTCGGTTTTTCAAAAAGAAGACATTCGCGTTTCCATTTTTGTCGATCCGGTAGTTGAAATGGTTGAGGGAGCTGCAGAAACGGGCACAGATAGAATCGAATTATACACCGAGGCTTATGCTCATAACTATTACGCTGATAGAGAAAAAGCAATCGTTAACTACATCGCCGCTGCACACCACGCAAATAGATTAGGTTTAGGAATAAATGCAGGACATGATTTGGATTTGCACAATCTTCATTATTTTGCCCAAAGCATTCCTGGTTTATTGGAAGTTTCTATTGGTCATGCACTCATCAGCGATGCGCTTTATTTGGGTTTAGAAACTACAGTTCAAAAATATTTACAACAACTCGCTTAGTTACGAGTTAAAGGTTTTGAGTTGTCTGGCTCGGCAAAAAAAAATGCCTGACAAATTAAACCTTCACTCAAAATTATTTCTAAACCCGTAACCCGTAACCCGTAACCCGTAACCCGTAACCCGTAACCCATAACCCGTAACATGTTAAAAGGAATTCTCCTTGTTTTTTTTGGTGCCTGCAGTTTCGGTATCCTTTCTACTTTTGTAAAACTCGCATACCACGATGGATATTCTCTCGGCGATGTTACCGGTGCTCAGGCTTTTTTTGGCGCAGTAATTCTTTGGGTTTTGTTTTTCTTTCAAAGCAGAACTTCAAAGTATAAGACACAAAAAGTAAAGCTAATTACACCCAAGTGGAAAATGATTCTGGCTGGAATCTGTACGGGCTTAGTAAGTATTTTCTATTATCAGTCAGTTAAACTTGTGCCAAACTCAGTGGCTATCATTTTGCTCATGCAATTTATTTGGATGAGTATTTTACTGGAGTTTATCATATACAAAAAGAAGCCGTCGGGATTACAGTTTTTAGCGATCCTTTTGGTTTTGGGTGGAACAGTTTTAGCAAGTGGTATGTTAGAAACAACTATTTCAAGTTTGAGCTACAAAGGCATTGGCTTTGGTTTGCTTGCTGCGATTTGTTATGCAGGCTTTTTAATGTTAAGTGGAAGAATCGGAAACGAATATCCACCACTGCAGAAAAGTGCGTTAATGATTACTGGAGCATGTATCTTAATCTTTATTCTGTTTCCGCCTGCATTTCTATTTAATGGCGCATTAAACGGAACTTTACTTAAATGGGGGCTAATTATTGCCGTTTTCGGAACAGTAATTCCACCGTTATTTTATGCTGAAGGTGTTCCCCGCATTGGGACAGCGTTGAGCTCAATTTTAAGCGCAGCAGAATTGCCTGTTGCGGTAATGATGGCAGGCTTTGTATTGCAAGAACAAGTTTCATTTTTACGTTGGGTAGGCGTGTGTGTCATCTTATCGGCAATGGTGTTGCCCAATTTGAAGTATTTGAAGAAACGTTGATGTTTTACCGCAAAGGAAGCAAAGACAGGGCACAAAGATTACTAATTTGGGTGCTCAAATTTTTACTTCTCTTCCTTTGCGAAAAACTTAGTGTTCTTCGCGGTTAGAATAAAAAAATAAATACCTTTAAAAAGCAAAAACAAAAACATGAAAAAGCAAATTCTTTATATTCTCTCTTTTCTAATTATCGGCTTCGCCGGATGTAAAACTAAAACAACCATCAATCAGGATGAGGCGGGAGAAGTGATTACAGATTACTTAAAAGCCAACCCTGAGTATAAAACCATTCGTTTCAACTTTGGAGAAATTAAGTTTAACAGCACGAATGAAATGTTTGAGTTAGGGAAATACAAATCATTAGCAAGTAAAGGATTAGTAACTTTGAATTTAAAAGAAGCGAAAAAGAAGTTCCTTTCTAAAGATAGCAGTTTCGTATATCAAATAACTTTAACTGATAAAGCGAGTCCACTGGTTTTGAAACAAGATGCCGATAAAGCTACTGTTAAAGCCATTACCTACGTTTTAGCAGACGAAAAGCCGGTTAACTTTGAGCAGGTAAATTCGAGCACAGCGAAGGTTACCGTTTCCTTAAAAATGGTGACTACCGATTTTGAACCTTTTGATAAAGACGCCAATAAAAACAGCAACTTCATTACGAAGACTTACAAGCTGAAGTTGAGTAAAGATGAAGGTTGGAAAGTGCAGAAGTAAGGGGGTATCAAGTAATAAGTCAAATTCATTTCAGCATCCGAACTGCAAGATAAATTCGGCTCGCGAGCTTTCGGAGCTGGCCGAAGGTCGTCCTTGCGAGGCACGAAGCAATCTCATTTAAGAAAATAACTCAAGAAATTAGACTGCTTCTCCCGATAAAGAATCGGGATCGCAAAGACGGAAATTTAAAAACGTCAATTGCAGGTATGAAGCATCTGCAAGCGATGAAAAAAATGCTTCGTGCCTCAGCATAACAGAAACCTAAAAAAGATTGTAGAAAATGGCGGCAACAAACTTTAATTTTTGTAGCGTTACTGCTTTCCAAATAAATGAAATTTCTTCTTGAAATGAACAAACGTTTGTCTTTAAATACAAACTTAAAATCTACCAATTTTGTCGCCTTTAAGCGCAAATAAGACACCTTTTTTACACTGATATATAGCAAAATACAATATCGTTTTTCCTACCTTTGCAGCAAATTATTATTCATACCTGCATGAGCTTAAATATCCACTACAAGGAAGATTTTCAAAATCGTCATATTGCACCAAATGAGGCAGATACTGCTGAAATGTTGCAAGCTGTTGGCGTAAATTCTATTGATGAGCTGATTGAACAAACTGTTCCGACGGCAATTAGGTTAAAACAACCATTAAATTTGCCTGCGGCGAAGTCAGAAACTGAATATCTGGGTGCTTTAAAACAAACCTCATTGTTGAATAAAGTTTTTAAAAGCTTTATTGGTCAGGGTTATTATGATACCATTACCCCGGGTGTAATTTTACGTAACGTATTTGAAAATCCAGGATGGTATACGCAATATACACCATATCAGGCCGAAATTGCACAAGGTAGGTTACAGGCATTGTTAAATTTCCAAACGATGGTAATCGATTTAACCGGAATGGAAATTGCAAATGCATCGCTTTTAGACGAAGGTACGGCTGCGGCAGAGGCGATGTTTATGCAATACAGTACGCGTAAAAATCAAGCTGCAAAAAAATATTTCGTTTCAGATTTAGTTTTTCCTCAAACGATAGATATTTTAAAAACCCGTGCTAATCCTTATGGTATTGAATTAGTCATCGGCAGTCACTTGGATTTCGTAGCTACCGAAGATTTTTTTGGTGCGATTGTTCAATATCCGGCAGGTAATGGAGAAGTTTTCGATTACAAAAACTTTGCTTCTGAATTACACAATCAAAATATTAAATTAACGGTTGCAGCTGATATTTTAAGCTTAACCTTATTAACGCCTCCAGGCGAATGGGGTGCTGATATCGTGGTAGGTACAACGCAACGTTTCGGTATTCCGATGGGTTTTGGCGGTCCACACGCAGCATTTTTTGCAACTAAAGAAGAATATAAACGCTCAATTCCAGGTCGTATTATTGGTGTAACCATCGATAGCCACGGCGATTACGCATTACGTATGGCTTTGCAAACCCGCGAGCAACACATTCGTAGAGATAAAGCAACTTCGAACATTTGTACGGCGCAAGCATTATTGGCCATTATGGCTGGTTTTTATGCAGCTTACCACGGTCCGAAAGGATTAAAAGCCATTGCAGAACGTACGCATGGTTTGGCGGTTAGTTTAGCGTCAACTTTAAAAAGTTTAGGTTACGAGCAATTAAATTCAGCTTATTTCGATACCATTCGTTTCGATTTAGGCGACTTAAAAGGTGGCATTCATTCAGGTTGTTTAGATAACGAAATCAACTTAAATTATGTGGGTAACGTGGCTACCATCTCTATCGATGAAACTACTACTTTTGAAGATGTTGCATTAATTGCTAAAATCTTCGCTAAAGTAAAAGCGGTTGCTGCTGATCAGGTTGAGGTTGTCGAAAATGTTGAAACTGTAATTCCATCAGCTTTACAGCGTACTTCAGTGTACTTAAGTCACCCAATTTTCAATTCTCACCATTCAGAGCATGAAATGTTGCGTTACATCAAATCATTAGAGGCGAAAGATTTATCGCTTTGCCACTCGATGATTGCTTTGGGTAGCTGTACCATGAAATTAAATGCTACGGCAGAAATGATTCCGGTAACCTGGTCTCACTTTGGTCGCATCCACCCATTTGCTCCAGCAGATCAGGTTTTGGGTTACTATTCGGTTTTCAATGAGCTTGATAAATGGTTAAGTGAAATTACTGGTTTCGCAGCGATGAGTTTACAGCCAAATGCTGGTGCTCAAGGTGAATATGCGGGTTTAATGGTTATTCGTGCTTATCACCATGATAGAGGCGATTTCCACCGTAACGTTGCGCTAATTCCTGCATCTGCTCACGGTACAAATCCTGCTTCTGCAGCAATGGCTGATATGAAAATCGTTGTTGTAAAATCTTTAGAAAATGGTAACATCGATGTTGAAGACTTAAAAGCAAAAGCAGAGTTACATAAAGACAATTTATCTTGTTTGATGGTGACTTATCCATCAACTCACGGTGTATTCGAAGAAAGCATTATCGAAATTTGTGAAACCATCCACGCTAACGGCGGACAGGTATACATGGATGGTGCAAACATGAACGCACAGGTTGGTTTGACTAGTCCAGCTAATATTGGTGCTGATGTTTGCCACTTAAACTTACATAAAACATTCTGTATTCCTCACGGTGGTGGAGGTCCTGGAATGGGCCCAATCGGTGTGGCGAAACATTTAGTTCCTTATCTTCCAGGCCACGCTGTGGTTGATATTGATAAAGGAAAATCAATTTCTGCAGTATCATCTGCACCATGGGGCTCAGCTTCAATTTTGATTATCTCGCATGCTTATATTGCCATGATGGGGTCGGAAGGCTTAACTAATGCCACTAAATATGCGATCTTAAACGCAAATTATATGAAAGCTCGTTTAGAGCAACACTACCCAGTGCTTTATTCAGGTGCTCAGGGTCGTTGTGCACACGAGATGATTTTAGATTGTCGCTCATTTAAAGCCTTCGGAATTGAGGTTACGGATATTGCGAAACGTTTAATGGATTATGGTTTCCATGCGCCAACAGTTTCATTCCCCGTTGCAGGTACTTTAATGGTTGAGCCTACAGAATCGGAGCCTAAACATGAATTAGACCGTTTTTGTGATGCTCTAATTGCGATTAAAAAGGAAATAGACCAGGTAGAAAATTTGACTTTTGATAAGGTTGATAATCCACTGAAAAATGCTCCTCACACTGTTGCGGTAATTACCGCCAATGATTGGGAACACGCCTACAGTCGTCAAACTGCTGCATTTCCACTTCCGTATGTATTAGAGCGCAAGTTCTGGCCATCGGTTGGTCGGGTAAATGATAGCCATGGCGATAGATCATTAATTTGTGCTTGTCCGCCGGTTGAAAGTTATTTAGAAGAAATAGTGCCTTAAAAAGGCTGAGGGTATAAAGTCGGAAGGTTTAAGGTTTTTTCTTTCTAAAGCCTAATTCTTTCTGGCGCGGTACGAAGCAATCTTAATTAAATAAATTTATCTGCAAGTTTTGTGAATTCATTTTCATAAAGCTTGCAGATTTTTTTTTGGAAATGAATTCTCCAGAAATTTGAACCTTTTTTAGGCTGGTATGTGGTTTGTAATTATTAGGATGCATAAAACAATTTTGACGATGAAAAAAATGATTTGCCTAATGGCACTAATTGTAAGCTGTAATTGCATTCGTGCACAATATGTAGAACCTGAAAAGGCAGAGAAGGAAGCAATTAAAAGAAAAGCTACTGAAATTATTACTTATCCTTCTATAAAATTCGATTCCGTACAAACTCGAAATGCTTTAACAGAAGGAAAAGGGAAAATAACTGGGGTAGCTTTTACACGCCCAAGAGGTACTTATGGGGCAAATAATCCCCCAAAGAAAATTTTAGCTGGAAAAGTTAAGATTCAACTTTTCCCGGTAACACCTTATTTTGAAGAATATTATAAACTTTGGAAAGATAAAAGCAAGAATAACCCAAAAAATAATAAATATGTGTACATGGCTGATCGGGCATTTCGTTTGCGTTTAGAAGCGATTACCAATAGTTCCGGTGAATTTACTTTCCCCAATATGAAGCCTGGTAAGTATTATTTGTTTGCGAACGTTAATTATGATCTGAGTTATAATGATAAAGAATATACTGGGAGTGGATATAATGCTTATGGAAAAACAGATTATTACAAGCAAAACGCTTATGCTAAAAACTATAATGATTTTTTAGAAACGTTTGTTGAAGTTAAAACAGATGGAGAAACGGTAAACATAAAATTGAAAAATTAAAATATTTAATTTATTCTCATAGAACTGCTGTTTTTTTGCCCTAAATGATCTTCATCGGGTGGATATCTGCATGATGTATATATTCATCCGATGACTTATCCTTATTATTTAAACGTTCCAAAATGCCATAATATCCCAGATGGATCATGAAGGAAACATTCACTGCCCCAATCCTCATTTCGGATGGTACTCAGTTTTACATTCTCATATTTATTTGGTAAATCCAGTTTAATAAGCTCGTTGTAGAATTCTTCAACGTTCTCAACTTCCATAAAGATCATGGTGTTATCAATCCAATCTTTTACATATGCATTTTGCAAATAAAAAGACAGATTGCCCATAGTAAAAACTGACATTTGATCGCCTAAAGTAGCTTCATCAAATCCTAAATCTCTATAAAAATTTCTAGATGTTTCGAAATCTTTAGCCCCAATAAAGGGACGTATTGATTTTACCTGTTTGTTCATTTGGTCAATTTTAGATTAAAAACATTGTTATTTCTTGCAACGCAGTATCAATCATATTAATATCGATTGTAACCCAAGATTAAGAAATGTCGTCTGATACTGCAAATAAAATTTAAATGAAAAAAATACTTACGTTATTCATAGTAACAGCCATTAGTTTCAGCTTTAGTCAGGCACAAACCTTTGAAGTTAAAGTAGATAGTTTACTTAGCCAAATCTTTAAAGACAAAAACGGACCCGGAGGTGTATTCATGGTGGCCAAAAATGGCAAACCCGTTTATCAAAAAGCCTTCGGTAATGCAAATATTGAGTTAGATGTTAAAATGGCACCCCAAAATGTATTTCAGTTGGGTTCAATGACGAAACAATTTACAGCCATAGCCATCTTAATGTTAGTTGAACAAGGGAAAATGGATTTGCAAAAACCTATTTCAACCTACATTCCAGACTACCCTATGGGAGATAAGATTACAGTTCATCATTTGCTTACCCACACTTCTGGTATAAAGGATTTTACTAAAATGAAATCCCTCAATCAGATTGCGCAACAAAACCTGTCTCCCAAACAGATGGTCGATTTTTTTAAAAATGAGCCTGTAGATTTTAATCCTGGAGAAAAGTTTGAGTATAATAATTCGGGTTATGTGATCCTTGGATATCTTATTGAATTGGTTTCTGGTGATACCTATGAAAACTACATCAACAAAAATATTTTTCAAAAGATTGCTATGAAACATTCACGGTATGCCTCTGATACGGCTATTATCAAAAATCGGGCTTATGGTTATCAGCAGAAAACAACAGGCTATGTTAATAAAACCGCTATTAGCTTTAGTATTCCTTTTTCATCAGGTGCTTTAATGTCTACTGTAGATGATATGCTGCTTTGGCAAAATGCCTTAAACAAGGATGTACTCTTGAAACCCGAAACCATTAAAAAAGCATTTACAAAGTATAAATTAAATAATGGTGAACCATTTAATTATGGTTACGGCTGGCATTTAAAAGATATTGATGGAATAGCTACCAGAGAACATGGTGGTAGCATATTTGGATTTAAAACAATGGGGGTATATATCCCCGATCAGGATATTTATGTACTTGGTTTAAGCAATTGCGATTGTAATTCGCCTACACAAGTGGTTAAAGATATAGCCGGGCTGGCTTTAAAAACGTTAAATAAAAAATAAGCTTCAAGTTTAATTAAACCACAGCAATAATATGGTGTCCATAGAATGATTATGAATAAATCTTTTATTTTTGAAAAAACTTAACATAGGTCAATCATAAAGGATGAGCCTTAATTATATCTTTGTATCACAATTAAAAAAAACCAAACATGAAATTAAAAATCTCTTCAATCTTTTTATTAGTGGCAGTTGTATCATTGTCAGCTTTTAAAAGCCCTGTTAAACCAGTAGCTTATACTGTTGATCCGGCAAAATCTACCATCACTTGGATTGGTAAAAAGGTAACTGGTTCACATAATGGAACAATCGCTTTACAATCAGGAACTTTAAATGTTGATGGTAAAAAAGTAACTGGCGGAACTTTCACAATTGATATGAATTCTATCAAAGATGCTGATGGTAGCGCAAAATTAGAAGGTCACTTAAAAGCAGATGATTTCTTCGGAACAGCAAAATTCCCAACTTCAACTTTCGTAATTACTAAAGTAGCTGGTTCTGGTGCTTCATTAACGGTTACAGGTAATTTAACCATAAAAGGAATTACTAAACCAGTAAGTTTCCCAGCTACAGTTGCGGTGAATGCTGATGGTACTGTTTCTGCTTTAGCTGGTAAAATTTTAGTGGATAGAACTAAATATGACATTCGTTATGGTTCGAAATCTTTCTTCGATAGCATTGGCGACAAAGCAATTGATGATAACTTCGAAATCGGCGTGAAATTAGTAGCTAAGAAATAAAACCTCCCAACCCTCCCCTGAGAAGGATGGCTGAAAAAAGAAAGGTCTCGATTTTATCGGGACCTTTTTTTGTGTTGTCATAGCGAAGTATGAAGCAATCCTTGTACGCCTGTAGTAGACTTTTTATGAATTCTATCTTGATTTTGGAAAGCAATTGCGGTATAATTATTAAAGTTTATTCCCGCCATTCGCTGCAATCTTTTTCAAACTTATAGGTTTAAATAAAAGTATTTTCGCTGCTGTCGGGTTTAGGTACTTAATGGGCTACAAGAAACAAAGACTTTCAAACTGCAGGATTTGGTTAAAGCCTTGGTTGCTTTATTTATTTCCCGTCAGTTAAAACTGAATTAAATGAAATTCATTGCCAAGCGGTTTTGCCAGCTTTAATCTTTTTACTTTAGCTTTTAAGCTTTTCCTGTGACTTGTTTTTTCGACTTACATTCATTGCCGTTGGCTTCAACCAACGGGTGAAAATTCAATTATCTTATCCTGAACCCGCCGTCAATTTCATCAACAAAACCCGTAGCCTGATCTTTACTGTGGTAAAATAAACATTCCCAGTTTTCATCAGCAGCTCTTTTTCCAAATTCCTTTCGTAATTCCATCGCTTTGCGGCCATCGAAATCGTATTTGGCAATGAAGTTTTTGATTAATTCGCCAGGTTCTGGCAATACATCGCCTCCAAAAAAAACTTTCTGATTCCCCTCAGTTAATAGAAAAACCTGGTGGTTTGGGCAATGCGCACCTGTAAATTCAAATGCAATGGTTTCATCCAGATTTCCATCGCCTTCTACAAACTTCAACTGTGCATTACGTTGCAGGTATTCGAAAATATCGGTGTGGTAAGAGCTTGATGTGCTACTAAAAGCAGTTTCCCATTCGCCACGATTGATCACATATTCTGCATCCGGAAAACTGAGCTCCGTTTGATCACCTAATTTGTGAATCATTCCACCAGAGTGATCGTAATGCAAATGCGACATCAAAACCTTGGTAACATCTGTTGGGTCAAACCCGGCATTCCGGATGTTTTTGTGTAAAATCAGTTCGCCATGGTCATCACTGAAACCTAAACCGGTATCAAAAAGAACTAGATCATTCTTAAGTTCTACCAGAAAAGGTTGGACGTTGATAAACAAAGAAGCCGGGCGATCTTTATAATTGTGAATGGATGAATCAAACGGTACGAATTTTTTTGAGGCATCTACAGAATAGGTGCCTTCGAATAAGGTATGAACTTGCAAAATGTAGAGATTTAAATTAAAAAAGTATATTTACTGTTCGGAAACAAATATAATGGAAAAAAGATGGGTGCTGACATCAAATTGTAATGATGACACGGTAAAGAAATTAGCAGAACAACTCAATATAGATCAATCACTTTCACAAATTTTAGTTCAACGCAATGTTTGTGATTTTGACCAGGCAAAGTATTTTTTCAGGCCTGATTTAAATCAACTTCACGATCCATTCTTGATGAAAGATATGGGTAAAGCCATCGAAAGAATCGAAAATGCATTAGCAACTCACGAAAAAATTCTGATCTATGGTGATTATGATGTTGATGGAACGACATCGGTAGCTCTTGCTTTCAGCTTCTTTTCTGAAATTACCTCAAATATCGAATACTACATTCCAGATCGTTATTTAGAGGGTTATGGAATTTCTACTGCGGGTATCGATTATGCGAATGAAAACGGATTTTCTCTGATTATTGCTTTAGATTGTGGTATAAAATCCATCGATAAGGTTGATTATGCAAATGACTTAGGAATCGATTTTATCATTTGTGATCACCATTTACCTGGTGATGAATTGCCAAAGGCAGTAGCAGTTTTAGATCCTAAAAGATTGGATTGTGAGTATCCGTTTAAAGAATTGGCAGGCTGCGGAATCGGCTTCAAACTGGCGCAAGCCTATGCTCAAAAACATCATCTTCCAACAGAAACCTATTTGCAATATCTTGATTTGGTAATGGTAAGCATTGCCGCAGATATTGTTCCAGTAGTTGGCGAAAATAGAATTTTAGCGTATTATGGGTTAAAAAAATTAAATACTAATCCATGCGAGGGCTTAAGGGCTTTAATGGAGGTTTCGGGTAAAACTGAAAATTACACCATCACGGATGTGGTATTTACTTTGGGTCCGCGGATAAATGCCGCCGGCCGTATAGACCATGCAAAACATGCCGTAGCGATGTTGCTTTGCCAGGTAGATGGAAATTCTTCAGAGCAGAGTGAATTAATAAATCTGAAAAATACAGAACGCAAAACATACGATCAGGATATTACTCGGGAAGCATTGGCTTTAATAGGGAAGAGCGAAGTGCTTATTAACCGAAAAACCACTGTTGTATTTAACGAAAATTGGCATAAAGGGGTTATTGGCATTGTAGCTTCGCGGTTAACAGAGAAATATTACCGCCCAACCATTGTATTAACCAAATCAAACGGACATGTGGCAGGTTCTTGCCGATCGATTGTAGGCTTCGATTTGTATGAAGCGTTAAGTGGCTGCGCTGATTTACTCGACCAATATGGTGGTCATAAATTTGCAGCTGGCTTAACCATGCAGGAGCAAAATGTTACCGCTTTTGCCGATAAATTTGAGGAAATTGTTTCTTCAAGTATCACCGATGAATTGTTAACACCGATGATAAAGATTGATGCGGAAATAAATCTTGCTCAAATCGATGGTAAATTTTATCGTGTATTGGCGCAAATGGGTCCATTCGGACCTGAAAACATGGCGCCGATTTTTGTTACACATAATGTATACTTAGATCGGGCTGCAATGGCAGTAGGTGCAAACCACCTCAAAATGAATATAAAGCAACAGAATTCACTTATTTTTGAAGGCATTGGTTTTGGTCTGGCTGAATTTCAAAATCTCTTACAACCAAAAGTGCCATTTTCTGTTTGTTATACCATAGAAGAAAATGTGTGGAGAGAAAAGAGACGTTTACAGCTCAATATTAAAGGGATAAAGATAAAGGAATAAAGATAAAGGAGCAGGGATCAAAGAACAAGGATAAAAGAGCAAGGACAAAGGAGCAAAGCGTAAAGGATAAAAAGTAAAGATCAAAGAAAAAAGACAAGACTTAAGGATGAGGAATGAACAACCCAGTCTTTATTCATTGATCTTTGTTCTTTTATCTAAAAATCGATAAAAAATGATATTAAGAGCCGAAAATTTGGTAAAAAAATACAAGCAACGCACTGTTGTAAACGATGTTTCATTTAATGTGAGTCAGGGGGAAATTGTGGGTTTGCTTGGCCCGAATGGTGCCGGTAAAACGACTTCTTTTTACATGATTGTAGGGTTGATTAAGCCAAATGAAGGCCGCATTTTTTTGGAGGATGAAGATATTACGGAAGATGCCATGTACCGCAGGGCACAGAAAGGCATCGGTTATTTAGCCCAGGAAGCTTCTGTTTTTCGAAAGCTAACTGTTGAAGATAATATTCTCGCTATTTTAGAAATGAGTAACCTAACCAAAGAAGAACAGAGAGACAAGCTGGAAGAATTGATCAATGAGTTTAGCTTACATAAGGTTCGGAAAAACAGAGGTGATTTATTATCAGGAGGGGAGCGCAGAAGGACTGAAATTGCCCGTGCTTTAGCGGCAAACCCGAACTTTATTCTTTTAGATGAACCATTTGCTGGGGTAGATCCAATTGCTGTAGAAGAAATTCAAAGCATTGTTGCAAAACTAAAACATAAAAATATTGGTATACTAATAACCGACCATAATGTTCAGGAAACACTTTCCATTACTGATAGGGCCTATTTGCTTTTCGAGGGAAAAATTTTAGAGCAAGGTGTTCCGGAGGTTTTGGCAGAAAACGAAATGGTAAGGAAGGTATATTTAGGGTCTAACTTCGTATTAAAACGCAAGAAATTTGATGTTTAAATATTAATTGCAGAGATATAGGATAGACACATTTTTAATATTTGAAATCCATTGTAAATAAAATGAGCCCAAATAAGAGCATTTTGAGAATTGATGATAATTCTGGTTTATTGCCAGATCTGTGTTTATCTGTGGTAAAAAAATAAATCATGGCAATCGTAAATTCAATTTTTACCTGGTTAATGAAAAAGCGGATCCATCAGATCGAGCTTTTTATGAAATATCCACACGATGTTCAACAGGAGTGGTTTCAAACTTTAATTGATAGTGCAGAAAATACTGAATGGGGCAAGTTATATGATTACAAATCTATTTTAACCCCTCAACAATATCAGGAGCGGGTTCCCATTCAAAACTATGATACATTAAAGCCATTTATTGAAAGAATGCTGGCTGGAGAACAAAATATTTTGTGGCCATCAGATATCAAATGGTTTGCCAAGTCATCAGGAACTACAAGCGATAGAAGTAAATTCATTCCGGTTTCGGCAGAAAGTTTGGAAGAGTGCCACTTCAAAGGTGGTAAAGACATGCTTTCCATCTACTGCAATAATCGCCCAGACAATCAAATGTTTACTGGTAAAGGTTTAGTATTAGGCGGCAGTCATCAGGTAAATCAACTCAACGAAGACTGTTTTTATGGCGATTTATCAGCAGTGCTGATTAAAAACCTTCCCATCTGGGCCGAGTTTTACCGCACTCCCGATATGTCTATCGCATTGATGGATAACTACGAAGTAAAAATGGATAGGATGGCAGAGGCTACTATCCACGAAAATGTAACCAGTATTTCGGGCGTACCAACCTGGACCATTGTTTTGGCAAAGAAGGTTTTAGAACTTACCGGCAAGAATAATTTATTGGAAGTATGGCCAAACCTGGAAGTTTACATCCATGGTGCCGTAAACTTTGCTCCCTATCGTGAGCAGTTTAAACAGCTTATTCCATCGAGTGAGATGTACTATCTGGAAACCTACAATGCTTCTGAAGGTTTTTTTGGAATCCAGGACCAGGACGATTCTGATGAAATGCTGTTAATGCTTGATTATGGCATTTTTTATGAGTTTGTTCCGCTGGAAAACATTGGCGAAGATAATCCAAAAGCACTTTTATTGGGTGAAGTTGAATTGCATAAAAATTATGCGATTATCATTTCAACGAATGGTGGTTTGTGGCGGTATATGATTGGCGACACGATTCAGTTCACTTCACTTTCTCCTTATCGGATAAAAATTACCGGCCGTACGAAACATTTTATAAATGCTTTTGGCGAAGAAGTAATTATAGATAATGCTGAACAGGCCTTAACAAAGGCTTGCCTTGCCACTGGTGCCGAAATTAAGGATTACACTGCCGGTCCTATTTATTTTGAAGGCGAAAAAGCTGGAGGACACGAATGGATTATCGAGTTTGATAAACAACCAAACGACTTCGAAAAGTTTATCAATGTAATGGATAATACCTTGCGGGAGGTAAATTCTGATTATGATGCCAAACGATTTAAAGATATGGCTTTGTGTAGGCCTACAGTGCATAATGCTCCAGCCAATACCTTTTATAATTGGTTAAAAAGCCGTGATAAATTGGGCGGCCAGCATAAGGTTCCGCGTTTGGCGAATGAGCGAAAATATATTGACGATATTCTTGAGATGATGAACGCATCAGCTGCCTAAAAAAAAAGATGATGAGTGCTAAACAACTGATATTGTGTTTGTTTTTTCTGACCTCTTCTGGCTTAAAAACATTTGCCCAGATTAATGAAAGTAAAAAAGCAAAAATCGCTTATAAAATTGTAGAAACCTCGCCCAGATGTAAACAACTTACTAAAGGCTTGTTTGAAAGGATCAAGAAAAATGGAGGAACATCTTATGGTGTAATGTTAGAATCTAGCCCAAACCCTAAAACTGATCCTTCACAAAGCTATTCCAAAACCTATGATTTTAACTTACACGAAAGCTATCCTGACCGGATGCCCATCATTGCCAGATTCATTTTTGATCCGGTAAAAAGGCAGTTATTTGAAGAAGACACTGCAAATGATAAGCTGGTGCCGATTTCATTCGATAAAAAATTGCTTTTATTGTTTGATCAAAAATAATTGAAGCTGACTATTTATTTAAATAGCATATGGTTTAACTTTTTTGGACGTTAATTTGTAAAGCATTATTTATGAGATTTAACAGGAAGAGAGTTTTAGATTTTTTTAAGAAATCTGAAAACAGAGCAACGTTGATTTTGAACGACAAATCTAAAGCAAGTGGCACAATTAAAGATGCTTTGGGCAAAGCCATAAATAACAAAAGCGATCTTGATGGGGTTTGGACTAAAATGGTTTTGCTATTTGGCGTGGCAAAAGATTATGTAAACGGCGACTATACCGAAATCCCAAAAAGATCTATCATTGCCATTTTGGGAGGAATTATATATTTTCTTTCTCCTTTGGATATCGTTCCGGATTTTGTTCCGCTTTTAGGTTTTATGGATGATATTTTTGTACTTAATTTAGTATATAAACAAGTTTTAAAAGACCTGGAAAAGTACAAAATATGGAAAGATGCTCAATTGAAATTTATCGGCAAATTAGATGATCCTTCAACAACTTAGTTTTATCGATTGGCTAAGCCACCATTCTTTAGCTTGCCCTTTCAAAAGATATTTCGGTTATGATTGCCCGGGTTGTGGTTTGCAGCGGTCCGTAGTTTCACTTCTAGAAGGCGATTTCCTTGCTTCATTTAAGTATTATCCGGCCACCATTCCTTTAGTTTTCATCATCATCTTTACTGCATTTCATTTAAAATTTGATTTTAAAGTAGGGGCTTCTGTAATAAAATTCGCATTTTTAGGTATTGCAGCAATTGTGTTTATCAACTACATTTACAAAATATATACCCATCAACTTATCGCTTAACTATGTCAGACGAACAGCAAAATCCGCCACAAAATAATCCAATTGATTTAAATAAACCAGAACAACCCAACACTCCTCCTTCTGGTTTTGGACCAATAACTCCACCACCTTTTCAGCAACCACCTCCATTTGGTCAATTTGGTGGAATGGGCGGTCAGCAAAATCTTCCAAACGCTACGGTAGCTTTAGTTTTAGGGATTTTGGCACTTCCGGCATGTTGTTTCTACGGTATTTTCGGTTTAATATTTGGTATCATTGCATGGGCACTTGGTGGCAGCGATGTTAAAAAGTATCAGTTAAACCCAACAATGTATACTGAATCATCATTTAAAAATGCTAAAGCAGGTAAAATCTGCGGGATGATTGCGACGATATTGAGTTTGCTTTTTATTATCTTCTTCGTGTTAATTATAGCTGGTGCCATTACCCACCCAGAGGCTTACGATAGATTTTTTAAAGGATTTAACTAGGTGCTAATTTTACCTTAAAAATATAAATCGGATGGTGCATACCATCCGATTTTGTTATTTTTGTACCATTCAAATTGTAAATAAAAACTAACGATAATGTATCCAGAATATTTAGTAGAGCCAATGCGTAAGGAATTAACTAACGTAGGTTTTCAAGAATTAAAAAACGCAGAAGATGTTGACCAAGCCATTAAAGGCGAGGGCACTGTGTTGGTTGTAGTGAATTCGGTATGCGGTTGTGCCGCAGCGAATGCCCGCCCTGCAGCAAGAGCAGCAGCAGCTAACGAAAAACATCCAGATAAATTGGTAACAGTTTTTGCCGGAATGGAAAAAGAAGCTGTAGATCAGGCTAGAAACTATATGATGCCTTTTCCTCCGTCATCTCCTGCAATGGCATTATTTAAAGATGGTAAATTGGTTCACATGATCGAGCGTCATCAAATTGAAGGTCGGCCTGCACAAATGATTGCCGATAACTTGATTGGCGCTTTTGAACAATATTGCTAGTTAGGAACAAGGAGGAAAGAGTAAGGATTAAAGATTCAATGTCTATAAATCCTTACTCTTTTATTTTGCTAGCTTTTTTAGCTTTTGGTTCTCTGCTCCTTAATCTTTTCTCTTAAAAATCTTTATTAAGCAATTTCTCTAGCTCACCGAAAGAAACATTCATTCTTACTCGCCCTTGTTTGGCATAAGAAATTTCTCCTGTCTCCTCTGAAATTATTACCGCTACTGCATCAGTAGTTTCAGATACACCAATACCAGCCCGGTGTCTTAACCCAAATTGAGAAGGCAGTTGGTCGTTATCTGTTAAAGGCAAAATACAACTGGCACTTTTGATTTTATTTTCAGAAATCACAACAGCGCCATCATGCAGCGGACTGTTTTTTTGAAAAATACTTTCCAGTAATCTTTTTGAAATTTTTGCATCAACAACCTCGCAGCTGTTGGCAAAAAACTGTTCGTCGTAAAATTTGACAAACACAATCAATGCTCCTGTACGAGTTTTTTTCATTGTTTTACAGGCATCAATAATGGGTTTTATTCGCGTTAAATTATTCCGCTCAATTTCCTTTCGGCCAAATAAGTAACCCCACCAAGCTTTATTTTTTTGCAGAAATGCATTTTTGCCGATAAGCAAAAGAAAACGCCTGATTTCAGGGTGAAAAATAACAATCAGCGCAATGATCCCTACGCTCATAAATTTCTCTATGATGGTAGTTAGTAACTCCATGTGAAGGGCCTTTACTATCCAGTAAAAAACTGTGATAATAAACATGCCGACCAATAAGTTTACCGCCAACGTATTGCGTATCAGTGTGTAAACGTAGTAAATCAATATTGCAACAAGTACAATGTCTACCACATCTGTTGGCGATACCTTAAGAAAATCAAAATCAAAACCTTTCATCAGTCACAAGATACTAAAACAGTTATCAGTTTACAATTTTCAGTATCATATCTGAGGTTAACCCTGAAGCCTTTCGACCAACTTCACACATTCAACAGCTTCCTTCACATCATGAACCCTTAATATTTTGGCTCCTTTTTGCAAAGCGATTGTATTTAAAACTGTGGTGCCGTTTAGCGCTTCTGCTGCAGTTGTCCCCAATACTTTATACACCATACCTTTCCTTGAAAAACCAACTAAAATCGGGAGTTTAAATATTTTGAAAGCTTCCATTTCTCTCAGTAATTGGTAGTTGTGTTCGAGTGTTTTTCCAAAACCAAAACCTGGGTCAATAATTACGTCGTGTACCTTAAGTGCTCGAAGTTGGGCTATTTTTTTTGCCAGATAATCTAGCACTTCTAACGTTACGTTTTCGTAATGGGGGTTTTGATGCATGGTTTGTGGTGTACCCTGCATATGCATCATTAGGTATGGAACTTTTAGCTTGGCTACCATCTCGAACATTCCCTCGTCCAGATCGCCAGCAGAGATATCATTAACAATATGTGCCCCAGCATAAATGGTTTCTTCGGCCACTTTGGCTCTAAAAGTATCGATAGAAATAACTGCTTCCGGAAGCATGGTTGAAATGGCTTCAACTACCGGAACAGTGCGATATAACTCTTCTTCGATCGATACATCCACAGCTCCGGGTCTCGATGAATATCCGCCAATATCGATAAATGTGGCGCCTTCTTTCAAAAATTTTTCGGCTCTGGAAAGCGCTTCATAAATTGATTTGGTTCTGCTTGCACCGAAAAAAGAATCTGGGGTAATGTTTAGTATCCCCATCACTTTAGGCTCACTTAAATTAATTATTCGTCCCTTAGCGTTTATACTTTGCTGGGCTTCTAAAAAGTTTTTTTCTGACATAATAAAGCCTTCGGGATTTGGGTTTCGCTATAAAAATGTATCTTTAGCTTTTGTTCAATCTAGACAAAAATACACTAAAACTAATAATTTATTGATTTTGATACAAACAAATACTGCTGTAGAATTTGATGAAGTGATCGCGGTTTGCAGATCTTTATTTCTAAAAAAAACCAAGGATTATGGAACAGCCTGGCGTATTTTAAGGTTAAGTTCAATCACTGATCAGATTTTTATTAAAGCACAACGCATCCGTACTTTAGAGGAGAAAAAAGTTAGTCTGGTAGGCGAAGGCATCATTTCTGAATATATTGGCATTGTAAATTATTGCGTTATTGCGATGATGCAAATGGAGTTGTCGGAAACTGACCCAAATGAAATGCCTTACGGCGAGGTTGAACTCCAATTTGATTCAAAAATTGAGGAAACCAAAAACCTGATGTTTGCAAAAAACCATGATTATGGCGAAGCCTGGAGAGACATGCGGATCAGTTCTTTAACTGATTTAATATTAATGAAGGTTTTTCGCGTAAAGCAAATTGAAGATAACGAAGGGCAAACACTTGCTTCAGAAGGTGTAAAAGCAAACTATCAGGATATGCTAAACTACTCCGTGTTTGCATTAATTAAACTAGGCGTAAAGTAGATGAAAAATATAGTTTTAAGTATTTCAAGAATTTTCGTTGGTGTTCTCTTTATATTTTCAGGTTTAATAAAGGCTAACGATCCATTGGGGTTCGGCTATAAATTACAGGAGTATTTTGAAGTTTTCCATCTAAATTTTTTGAGTGGTGCAGCAACGGGGATTGCGATTTTGCTCTGCACCCTTGAGATTATACTTGGCGCACTGCTGCTTTTAGGTTTCTGGAGCAAAAAAGTGGCCTGGGGTCTACTTGTCCTTATCATTTTCTTTACCTTACTTACTTTCGTATCGGCTGCATTTAAGGTGGTTACCAGCTGCGGTTGCTTTGGCGATGCCATTCCGCTAACACCATGGCAGTCGTTTAGTAAAGATTTAATTTTACTGGCTTTGATATTGGTTATTTTCTTTAATAAACACCACATTAAACCAATTTTTACCAAGCTAGCTGTTCAGCGAAATATCGCGATCCTCATCACACTGGTGGCTTTAGGTTTTGGAATTTTTACTTATAACGTTTTACCGATAATAGATTTTTTGCCATATAAAGTCGGAGTGCACATCCCGTCTCAAATGATTATTCCGCCAGGCGAAAAACCAGATGAGTATGAAATTATGTATCATCTGGTAAATAAGAAAACCAAAGAAGAGAAAGATATGAGCGATAAGGCTTATTTAAAAACTGAAATTTGGAAAGATAATAATTGGGAAATCGTTGGTGAGCCAGTACAGCGCCTGGTTAAAAAAGGCTATGAGCCGAAGATAAAAGATTTAAAAATTACTGATGCTTCCGGCACCGATTATACAAAAGAACTCATTGAAAATCCATACTATAGTTTGATTTTCGTTGCTTATGATCTAAAAAATGCCAACCAGGCTGCGGTTGGAAAACTCAATGCACTGGCAATAAATGCGACGCAACAGTTTAATATTCGCACGGTTTTATTAACGGCAAATTCAGCGCAGGATGCAGAAGCATTTATTAAAAAGAATAACCTTTTCTCTGAGGTTTTTTACGCTGATGCTGTTCCATTGAAAAGCATGGTGCGGGCAAACCCAGGAGTTCTGTTACTCAAAAATGGCGTAGTGATTAACAAATGGCACTATCACAATGTGCCTACCTTTGATCAACTGAGCCGAAAATATTTCGATAGATAATGATTGGATATGCTATAAAAAAACTGATGTATGGCTTGCTGGTGATGGCGGGCGTAGTATTGGTTGTTTTTATACTCTTTAACATTTTGCCGGGCGATCCGGCCCGGATGACGATGGGTCAGCGAGCTGATGTGCAATCGTTGGAGGCAGTTCGTAAAGAGTTTGGTTTAGACCGTTCAAAACCCATGCAATTTGTACTTTATGTAAATGATCTTTCACCGATAAGCATTCTTGACAATGATGGTGTAACTCAAGCCAAATATCGTTATGCAAAATTAATCGGATTCGATCAAAAAGCACTAGTCTTAAAGTGGCCTTATTTGCGAAGCTCTTACCAAACTAAACGCGATGTAACGGCAATCTTATCAGAAACTGTTCCTAATACCTTTGTATTAGCGCTTACCGCAATGATTTTTGCGACTATTATTGGTGTGTTTCTAGGCGTATTGTCTGCCGTTTACAAAGATTCATGGATTGATAAAGCTGCCAATGCTTTCGCCATTCTGGGTATTTCTGCGCCCTCTTTCTTTGCCGGAATCATCATAGCCTGGCTTTTTGGTTTCGTATTAAGCGACTATACCGGTTTAAAAATGAGCGGAAGCCTGTATTCTTACGATCCTTTTAGTGGCGAAGTTTTAACACTAAGAAATCTCTGGTTGCCAATGATAACATTGGGTTTGAGGCCACTTGCCATCATTGTGCAACTTACCAGAAGCGCTATGCTTGATGTTTTAGCACAGGATTATATCAGAACAGCGAGAGCTAAAGGACTAAGTAGAAACGCAATTATTTACAAACATGCTTTAAAGAATGCGATGAATCCGGTAATTACCGCCATTTCGGGTTGGTTTGCTTCATTACTTGCCGGTTCTTTCTTTGTTGAATATATTTTTGGCTATAATGGTTTAGGCAGAACTACTGTAACTGCGTTAGAAATGTCAGATTTTCCAGTAGTCATGGGCTCCATCTTATTTATCGCTTTTGTGTTTGTGGTAATCAATATCCTGGTAGATATACTTTATGCTTACGTTGATCCAAGAGTAAAATTGGCTTAGCGCCCAACCATCGAAACTGATCGAAACACAAAATGGAAGAACATAATTTACAAGTAGTATATGAAGGATAGAAAATCAGATTCCCATTTAAGGGCGGAGGGATTAATTTTTCTCATTGGATATATGGGCTGCGGTAAAAGTACCAAAGCAAAACAGTTGGCGCACCGGTTAGAGTGCCCTGTTGTTGATCTGGATGCTGAAATTGTGAGCAAATCAGGCAAAACGATCGCCGAATATTTTGCAGAATTTGGCGAAAGTGGGTTTAGGAATTTTGAAAGTGAGATGCTTAAAACTTTTGATTATCCTGAGACTTGTGTGGTTGCAACCGGTGGCGGCTTGCCTTGCTTTTACGATAATATGGATTGGATGAATGCCAACGGAACAACGGTTTACCTCCAAATGGAACCTGCAGCTCTGGTTTCACGATTACACAACCGCCAAAAACGACCATTGATTAAAGATTTGAACGATGAAGAGCTTTTAGCATTTATTGAAGTAAAGTTAGAAGAGCGCAACCCTTTTTACTCGAAGGCTAAAATAATCGTTGATGCTTTTGATCTGGATGCTGAGCAGTTGGAAGAAACGATAAAAAATAAGATTAGCTAATTGGCTTATTTATTAATCAGCTAATTCATTAAATCCTGATCTATTATTTTAGCCGAAAGTAGCGCCAACGGAATTCCACCTCCTGGGTGAACACTACCACCGCAAAAATAAAGTCCCTTTATTTTAGAACTGAAATTTGCATGCCGCAGAAATGCAGCAAACTGGTTATTTGAGCTATTTCCGTATAACGATCCCTGATAAGACCCAGTTTTAGATTCTATGCTTCTTGGGTCAAGGATTTGCTCAGCTACGATGAGCTCCCCAAGATCAACTTTTAAAATCCTCTTGATTTTATTAATGATGTTTTGCCTGGCAGTAGCAATCAACTCCTCCCAGTTTTGGCCAACGTTTGCAGGAACATTAATCATCACAAACCAATTTTCACAGCCATCAGGAGCATCAGTTTTGATGTAATTTGAAGTGATGTTGATGTAAATTGTTGGGTCAGCGTAAATGGCCTTGTCTTTCCAAATGGCATCAAACTCAGCTTTGTAATCTGCCGCAAAAAGGATATTGTGCAAATCCAGCTCGGGATAACTCCCTTTAACTCCCCAGTAAAAAATCAGGGCAGAACTACTCCGTTCCTGACTTAATAATTTCTCTGGTGCTGGGAATTTCTTTAGTAGGTTCCGATAGGTAAACCAAATGTCGAGGTTAGAAATAACTACTTGCGCAACACTTTTATGTTCTTTGCAAATGATGCCTTCAACCTCTAATTTTCCTTTCTTGCTGATATAGACAATTTCGCTCACTTGGGAGTTAAAATGGAATTTAACACCCAAATCTTCTGCCAGCTTTAACAATGAAGTCGTAATGCTATACATTCCTTTTTTTGGAATAAAGGCGCCGAAATGATATTCAAAATGCGGTATCACATTTAAAGTCGCAGGTGCCTGATACGGGTTTGAGCCGTTGTAAGTAGCGTATCGGTTAAAAAGCTGCACAATTCGCTCATCTTTAAAAAAGCTTTGGTTGGCCTTTGCCTGAGTTCTAAAGGCATCTATTTGTCTGAAACGAAAGACCGATTTAAGCGTATCCCAGTGCAAGTAGCTTTTGATCTTATGAATTGATCGTTCTAAAAATACTTTATTCGTGACTTCATAAATGGTTTCACTTTTTCTAAGAAACTGATGGATTTCTTTGGCGTCGGATTTTGTTTTCGTTTCAATTTCCGCGGCGAATTTATTTACGTCAGTATGCGCTGTTAGCCGTAAACCATCTTCATAAAAATATCTGCAAACTTCATCCAGGCGTTCGTATTCAAAATAATCTTTCGGATTTTTCCCCGCCAGTTGGAAAAGTTCATCAACATATTGTGGCATGGTAAACAAGCTGGGACCGGCATCAAACCTAAAACCTTGAAAGTTCATTTCAGCGAGTTTTCCACCAGCATAAGCGTTGGCTTCGAAAACTTCTACATCAAAACCTTTTACAGCAAATCTAATGGCAGAAGCTATTCCTGCAATTCCCGCTCCGATAATAATGGCTTTTTGCTCACGCATCTTACTTCAACTCTTCGAGATAAACTTTTGTTTGGTTGTCAATTTCATTGGTTGCAAATTTTATTGCTGAACCTACATGGGTGGTTTCAGTTTTAACTGGCATTTTATTAATAGTGGCCAAGGCGTCAACGTACCATTTGCTCCACACTTCTATAATGTGTTTTTCGTCGGCTGCCAATTTGCCTTCAGTTATTGCTTTTTTACTGAGTTCGAATTCGGTTTTTAAACGGATCAGTGCATCAGATTTAACCTGTTTAACGGTGGTTAGAGCGGTATTTTCATCTGCAGAAATTAGGGTATAAGCAGCAGTTAATCCACTAATGCCCACGTTTTTCATTTCCGTTGGAGAAACTTTGTCTAATCGGTCATTATCTGTATGGTAAAATACATCGGTGAAGTGCCACATCAGCAATCCTGGAATTTTGTTTTGAAGAAATGGGGTGTGGTCACTTCCACCTTCAAAAGGATTGTAATTTACCGTCCAGTTTGCAAATTTCCCTTGTGCTTTGCAGATATCAAAAATAAAATCGTTGAAATAATGTGGAAACAGGTTTTTCTCCGAGACTTCGCCAGCGCCCCATTCGGTATGTTTATCTGTTCCTCTCGTCCAAATCGCTGATGGGTCAGGCATCTTTTCGATCAAGAATGATCCGCCTGTTTTTTTGGTATCCTCGCCAACCATATCTAAACTCATTCCCCACATAATCCCTTTAGCCCGGGCGGAATCTTCAACAATGTATCGTTTTGTTGATACAATTTCATCGCCCCATAAAAAAGTTAGGGTTCGTTGTGGTATAAGCTTTTTCGTTTGATAAAGTTCGGCTGTTAGTCTGGCCATTTCGGCTAATGTGCCTACGCCGCTAGCATTGTCGTTAGCGCCAGGTTCTTGCACATGCGCACTGAAAACGAATCGTTCATTAACTTTCACTGCGCCTCTTACATTTGCTACAATTGTTAATTCTTCCGAAGGATAGATTTTGGTTTGAATATTAACTTTCAGCTTTGTCGAACCTTTTAAACAAGCCGCCTTAAGTTTCTCTTTGGCAGCATAAGATAAAAGTAAAGTCCAAACTTCACTATCGGCCTTCATGCTCCCAAATTGTATGGAGCTTTGATGCACTTCTGGTTGTGTATATTTCGGCATGGAATAGCCAAGAACACCAATTGCACCTGCTTTTGCAGCAATAGCCAATAATCGCCCCGGATGATTCTCCGAAAAAATAATTTTCCCTTTAAGATCCAGCTTTTCTAACTCAGCCGGTTTTAAATTGTTAACCAATACCACATCTGCCATAACGCCACCAAGGGGTGTAGATTTGCAGTTTATAGGAATCATGTTCCTGTTGGTTTTGAAAGAAATTAACGGCTGCTGTTCTCCAACAATTTCTACACTCGCATCTATAGGTTCCCAGGTATTGTTTTTGAGCGGTCGCTTTTCAATTCGGTAGGTCAGGGGTGCCTCTAATTCGTTTTTTGTTTCTGCAACAAATCCCGCTTTTTTAAGAATGTTTTCTACATAATAAATACTTGCGTTAAAACCGCTATTTCCTGGAACGCGAAAATATTTCTCAATAAAAGCTGTGGTTTCGTAAGCGTTTTTTTCTTTGAAACCATTTCTGGTTAATTTAAAATAGTCGTCAGTAGTATTTTGAGCAAATCCTGCCAATCCCGCAAGAAGAAGAGTGAAAAGTATCCTTATTTTCATTTTGAATTAAAGGGTGAAAGATACTAAGAATATTTAGTCGTAACTAAAATTGTTTTCCGTTTTGCTGCTAAATGCCCGCTGATTTGGATGAAATCTGAAGCACAAATAAAGTTTTAACCAACTGATTTAAAATTAACACAAAGTTAATTAATACCGTTATGGTTTTCGGTATGAATTTTGTATTATTGTCCAAATAAATAGGTTTTTTATCATGAGCAAAGAAATATTAGAGTTTTCTGTATTAGTAGATGAAAAGTTTGACCTAAAATTTAATTGGCTTGAAGGTTTCTGGGAAACTGCATTTAAAATTTTTGGGAAATAAGTTTTTCAAATCAATTTTCTGAAGGAACAGTTCCTGTTCAAATGGAATGTTACACCCCTGTGTTTAGGTTTTTCTGGCTTTGACCTTTCTATCTTCAACGTTTAGCCTCTTTTTTCTATCTTTGCAAAATAATGAGTAGAAGAAAACCAGGTACGGTAACAATAGTTCCAAACGTACATATAATTGATATTGCTGAAGAAGGAAAAGGTGTAGGCAAAGCCGATGAGTTGGTTATATTTGTTGATAAAGCCGTTCCAGGCGATGTGGTTGACGTTCGTTTAACTAAAAAGAAAAAGAATTTTGCTGAAGCAGTGATCGATCAGATCCACGAGAAATCAGCATTGCGCACCGATCCTTTTTGTCCTCATTTTGGAACTTGCGGCGGTTGCAAATGGCAACACATGGGTTACGATTCGCAATTGAAGTTTAAGCAGAAAAATGTGGAGGCAGCTTTACAGCGACTGGGTAAAATAGATACTTCCCATGCTGAGCCAATTCTAGGTTCTGTTAAAAATAGATATTACCGGAATAAGTTAGAGTTTACTTTTTCGAATAAACGTTGGTTAGAAAGGACTGATGTGGAGCGGGATGAAGATTTTGATATGAATGCACTGGGTTTTCACGTTCCTTTGCGTTTTGATAAAATTTTGGATATTCAACATTGTTATCTGCAAGATGAACCTTCTAATTCTATTAGAAATGCCGTACGTAAATTTGCTTTAGAACATGAATTATCGTTTTACGATCTACGTAATCATGAAGGGGTTTTAAGAAATCTGATTATTCGTACTTCGAGTACAGGAGAGGTGATGGTTGCAGTGGTATTTGCTTATCCTCAGCCAGAACAGGTGGATGGCTTAATGAATTTCCTAAAAGCCGAATTTCCTCAGATTACTTCACTGCTGTATATCATCAACCAGAAGAAAAATGATACTATTTTTGATCAGGACGTTAATGTTTTTGCTGGTCGCGATCATATTTTCGAAGAGATGCCTTCTGGTTTGCCAGGAGGGGAAGCCATTCGCTTCAAAATTGGGGTGAAATCTTTTTATCAAACCAATTCGGAACAAGCTTTCGAATTGTATAAGATTACAAGAGATTTTGCAGGGTTTAAAGGCGATGAACTGGTTTACGATTTATATACCGGAGCCGGAACCATTGCTAACTTCATTGCTAAGCATGTAAAACAAGTGATTGGAGTAGAATATGTGCCAACAGCTATTGAAGATGCTAAATTCAATGCGCAACTGAATGGAATTGATAATACCATTTTCTACGCTGGCGATATGAAAGACATTTTAACCTCAGAATTTATTTTGGCTCATGGTAAACCTGATGTCGTAATTACTGATCCGCCAAGGGCAGGGATGCATGCAGATGTGGTTCAGCGCTTGCTGGAAATGGAATCGGAAAAAATTGTATACGTAAGTTGCAATGCAGCAACCCAGGCCCGCGATTTAGAACTGTTAAGCGCTAAATACGATGTCGCCCGTATTAAACCCGTCGACATGTTTCCACATACGCAACACGTAGAAAATGTAGTTTTGTTAAGGTTAAAGTAATAAAATGATTGAATGATTGAATGAGAGAATTGGGCAATTTGCCTTTAACATTCAGTGTTCACTCCTTCAAAATTTAATCACTAGTTAAGGTATGGATAGAGAAGAATTATTAAGTGCAACACCAGAAGATAGCGGACAACCGCAGAAAAAGCAGGAGAGTCCTCTGGTAAGTTTAGAAAAGGACCTTGAATTTTATGCTGATGCCATTAAAGAGGTTTCAATAGAAATTATGGTGGAAGGAATTTCTGCGCATCCAGTTTTTATTGCGCATCAACATGAGGTTAATATTGGAGAGTTAATTCTGAATAAAGAAGAGTTGAATACCGATTGGACAATACAGGCTTCGACTTTAGAAGAATTCGTAGAAAAAGGGATCATCAAAAAAGATAAAAAAGAAGCTTTTTTAAAGGTTTACAAAAAGCCGGAAGATTTTATGTGCGTATTTGTAGTGGTACCCGAAGGCGCTAATTTTATCTATTATCCTTATAACAAGAGATAGAGGCTTTAAGGATTGCTATCGATACGTGAATTAAAATCTGTAAAATCAGTATTGAAAAAGAGCCGCTTTGCATCCACAAAGCGGCTAATTTTATCATTAACTAAACTAAGTTCTTAATTTACGTGGTGCACATCGCCACTTTTTGAGTTTGAAGTTTTCTTCAAAGAAGCATTACCTTTATAACTCACATCGCCACCGCCGCTGGCTGCAGCTTCTAATCCTTTATTTACATATAAACTTACGTCAGAACCGCCCGAAGCTTGTACTTTGGCGTAATCAGTAACAAATTCATAAGCATCAATGTCGCTTCCACCGCTTGATTGAATGCTCATATTTTCAGCTTTTCCTTTTAAATCGATATCGCTACCACCGCTAGATTGGATGGTTAAATCCTTACAAACAACATTTAGCTTCAAATCTGATCCACCAGAAGAGTGAATAGCCAACTTATCCGTTTTTAATTGATTTTGAGTGAAAACATCAGATCCACCTGAAGCCGCTAAAGCGTTTAAAGTTTTATAATTAACATAAGCTTTAATTGTTCGGTTTTTAAACATCCCACTCCAATTGATTCCATCCTTAAACTTAATAGAAATGTTACTGCCGTTTTGTTCAACAATAAGATCTTTCAAAGTTTCCGCATCCGATTTTATAGTAACTGCTTCACTACCGCCTTGAGTTAAATACAAATCAATACCGCTACTTACGCCGACACTGTTAAAGTTTTTTACGGGATAATTTTTTGACTCTTGTGCCTTTGCCATATAGCTAATCACTATAATGAACAAAAAGGCAGATGATTTAAGAAATAACTTCATGGGTTTTGTTTTTGGTTATTGATTAGACGCATCCACATCCAAAACGTTGCAGGCAATCGAAATTATTTTTCAAATAGTTTGAATTTCAGGCTTAAAATCGTTCTTTTTGTATTCAACCTTTTTATACAATGGCATCGCAACTACTTATTCTTAATAAGAAACAAATCCAACAAAAGATAGATCGTATCGCTTACCAAATTTTAGAGGATAATTTGAACGAAAAAGAGATTGTACTGGCTGGAATTTGGGATCGTGGATATAAACTTGCGCTACGTTTAGAAAAGGTTTTGAAGAAAATATCCTCTTTTAAGCTGACTTTGTTACGTATTGATTTACAAAAAGAGAGCAGTAAGTTAATTGCCAGTACCGATTTAGATGAAAGCCATTGGAAAAATAAAGTAGTAATCATTGTTGATGATGTACTCAATAGTGGTAAAACATTAGCCTATGGCCTTGGTGTATTCCTTAATACGCCACATAAAAAAATTCGTACGGTAGTTTTGGTAGATAGAAGTCATAAAATTTTCCCGATAGCCACAGATTTTGTCGGTTTAGAATTGGCGACGATTTTAAAAGAACATGTAGATGTGGTAATGGATGTAGAAGGTGAAGAGGATCGGGTTTACTTAAGTTAATCTTTATTCCTGTAATATTCGCTTTAATCCTTAATATCTAACACTCCCGTTTGCAATTCACCTCAATTTTTTGCAACTTTCATGCATGTATCAGCCCAAAAAGAATACAATCATCTTTAATTTTTTTTCCTGGTATATTCAATTCATCATCAGGAAAGATTTTGCCGCCTATAAATATGATGAAGCAGCAATAAATACAGCGTCTTCTATTTTAATTCTGAGTAATCATTTCAGTTGGTGGGATGGTTTTTTTATCTTTTATCTCAATAAGAAAGTTTTCAAGAAACAATTTCATGTTTTGGTTAATGCTGATAACTATAAAAAAGTTGGTTTTTTGAAATACCTCGGAGCCTTTGCGCCAGAAACGAGGGGTAAAGATGTATTGGCCACACTTGATTATGCTGGTAAACTGCTAGATGAACCACAAAATTTGGTTCTTATTTTTCCGCAGGGGAAATTACATTCGAATCATGAAAAAACTGTCAAATTTGAAAAAGGAGTGATGCAGGTAATAAATGCCAGCAAAAAGAAGCTTAACGTTGTGTTCGCCGCAACTTTTATTGATTATTTTTCAAAAAGAAAACCTTCTGCTTACACTTATTTGCAAAATTGGACTAACGAAGAGTACGTAAGCTTGCAGTTATTAAAAAGCGAATACAATAAACATTACGATCAGTCGCTTGTTAAACAAACACAAATTACTGAATGACAATTTTTATTTACGCAGTTTTAATTTTTCTGGTGATTAGGTTTTCGGTAACAGTATTCAACTTTTTATCTAATCCAAAGCTACCACGAACAGTTAAGCATTATCACGATAAGGTCTCGATACTCATTCCTGCAAGAAATGAAGCTGAAAATATACTTCTTCTGCTAGAATCTATTCGCCACCAGGATTATAAAAATTACGAGGTAATTGTCCTTGATGATAATAGTACCGACGAAACCTACAACTTAGTCGAAAACTTCGCCAATAAGAATCAAAATTTTAAGGCTGTCAAGGGCAAAGTGCTTCCAACGGGATGGCTGGGAAAAAACTACGCTTGCCATCAGTTGGCTGAATTAGCTACCGGAAAATATCTTTTTTTCCTCGATGCAGATGAATCAATTCAACGTGGATTGATTAACAGTTTGATTGAACGAATGGAAGTTGGCCAGCTGGCATTGCTCAGTGTTTTTACCAATCAGGTTATGAAAACACTTGGCGAAATACTAACCGTTCCATTAATGCATTTTATACTGTTAAATTTACTTCCGCTGCGGTTAGTTAAGTTCTCTGCCAATCCGGCTTTTGCCGCGGCCAGTGGGCAATGCATGTTTTTCAATGCTAAAAACTACCATGAAAACCAGTGGCATCAACAGGTTAAGAAACAGATAGTAGAAGATGTAGAGATTATAAAATTGGTGAAACAATCAAATTACACCGCTGAAGCACTTTTAGGTAACCAGCTGATTCATTGCCGCATGTATAAAAACCTTGCTGAGTGCCTTTCAGGCTTTAGTAAAAATTTGCTGGCAGGTTTTGGTAATAACATTTTAATATTGCTAATTTACCAGCTTTTGGTAATTGTGGGGCCAATCATTTTGTTATTTTACTTCAACTTCGATCTGCTTGCCTTACCAATAACATTGATCATTTTAAGTAGAATGATGATCTCTTATTTATCAGGACAAAATGTTTTAATAAATTTGATTTTACATCCTTTACAGATGTTATTCTTCTTGATAATATCATTAATCTCTATAAAAAAACACATTCTTAAACAAGGCACATGGAAGGGCAGAACGATCAAAGCGATTTAAAAATTAAAAGAATTGCAGTTGCTATAATTGTTATATTCCATTTGGTAGGGATGATCGGCTTTTTGATTCCGGCTACACAACCTTATTTTATCCGATTAGTGCCATTCCACTTGTTGTTAATGTTTGCTGTGATTATTTTTTCTTACAATGCAGATGTTAAACGTTTATTGCTATTCGTTTCAGGCGTTTTTCTCAGCGGCTATTTAGTAGAAGTTTTAGGCGTACACACGGGTAAAATTTTCGGAAGCTATTATTATGGCGATACATTAGGTTATAAAATTGCAGCAGTTCCGCTATTGATGGGCGTTAACTGGGTGATTTTAATTTTCAGCATTGGCCAGATGATGAAAACCTTTAAAGTTAGAAATACCATTATCGCATCATTATTGGGTGCTGTGGCGCTGGTAACACTCGATTATTTTATTGAACCCGTAGCCATGAAATTTGATTATTGGCATTGGGACCTTCACGAAATTCCGGGCCAGAACTTTGTGGCTTGGTTTATCGTTTCCGTGATATTGCTTAAGTTTTATTATGCCTTAGGTTTAAAACAACAGAAATATATCGGTGTTACTATGTTTGTTTCGCAATTAATCTTTTTTGTTGTTTTATACATGACAACCGGAACAAATATTTTTGCTTAATTTTGCGACATAATGGGTTATAATTTACAAGTCAATATCGATAAATCATCAGGCTTTTGCTTCGGCGTAGTTTACGCTATAGAAATGGCGGAAGATATTTTAGAAAGTGAAGGCTATCTGTATTGCCTTGGTGATATTGTTCATAACGACGAAGAAGTTGAAAGGTTAACTAAAAAAGGGTTGAAAATCATCGATCATGATGTTTTGAAAGGCCTTAAAAATGAGAAAGTTCTAATCAGGGCACATGGCGAGGCACCTTCAACTTATCAATTGGCTTTAGAAAATAACCTAACCCTTATCGATGCTTCTTGCCCGGTTGTATTAAAACTACAAAACAGGATCAAAAACTCTCATGATGATGACGAGCAAGTTTTGATTTTTGGGAAACATGGTCATGCTGAAGTGATTGGTCTGCAAGGCCAAACAGACGGAAAAGCAATTGTTTTCCAGGATTTAGCAGAGCTTGATCAGGTAGAACTTCCATCAAAATTTACCCTTTATAGCCAAACTACAAAGAGTACTGATAAGTTTTATCATATTAAAGATGAACTCATATCCAGAGGTTACGACGTTAAAGCAAATGATACCATTTGCAGGCAGGTATCTAACCGTTACGAAGAATTGGAAAATTTTGTAAGTAATTATGATAAAATCGTTTTTGTTTCTGGCAAAAAGTCATCCAACGGAAAAGTGCTTTATGATGTTTGCAAAAAGTATAATGATAGTTCCTATTTCGTTTCCAATGTAGAGGAGTTGGATCAAAACTGGTTTGCAGCAAATGATAAAGTGGGGATTTGTGGCGCTACATCAACTCCAATGTGGCTAATGGAGAAGGTGAAGGATGCATTGGAGCAATACTAATCTAGATTATTAGATAACCTTTTTGAATGTTAACTGTTTAAATATTATTGCAGTTCAACTATAAATCATACTAGTGGTATCCCAATGGGAAAAAATCAAAGCTCATTTCTTGGTGTAATAGTAGCTTCTATTGTAATCTTATGCTGGTTTCTTTCGTTATATTTTCTTTTGAGATGGGATTTCGCTTGGAATAATCCATTAGTTTACCTGATGATTTTTGTGCAAATGCACTTGTACACCGGTTTGTTTATTACCGCTCATGATGCAATGCATGGCACTATTTCCTCAAATAAAAGCATCAATAATTTTTTCGGCTATTTATCGGTATTTCTTTACGCAGGTTTTTTCTACAATAAACTTTATTCGAAACACCATAATCATCATAATCACGTTCACACGCCCAATGATCCTGATTTTGCACCTCATGGTTTCTGGCGATGGTATCTTCGTTTCATGTTAAATTATGTAACTATTATTCAGTTGGTTATTATGGCGGTTGCTTTTAATGTCCTTCAAATCTGGTTGAAACAAGAAAATTTGCTACTTTTTTGGGTACTACCCTCATTGCTCAGTACTTTTCAGCTTTTCTATTTCGGCACTTATGTGCCTCACCGGGGGGAACATGACAACGAGTATCATGCATCAACCTTACAGAAAAATCATTTTATAGCTTTTATAACTTGCTATTTTTTCGGTTATCATTTAGAACATCATCAAAAGCCGCATATGCCTTGGTGGCAATTGTATAAAACTAAATAGATTAAAAAGGGTTTTTACCAAATCTTGATACTTACGACACCAAATTTGACGCTAAAAAACCGATATTTGCGGTACAAAACATATTCTGAAATTAAATGAGCAAGAAGGGAATTTTACTGGTAAATTTAGGAACACCCGATAGTCCACAAACTGCAGATGTTAGAAAATATCTCGATCAATTTTTGATGGACGAAAGGGTAATCGATATTCCTAAATTAAACAGAACATTATTGGTGAAAGGCATAATTGTTCCGTTCCGAAGCCCAAAAACAGCCAAATTATACAAAGAAATATGGAATGAAAATGGCTCGCCACTATTGTATTATAGTCGCTTGCAGGCAAGGATGTTGCAAGAAAGATTAGGTGATGATTACCACGTGGAGTTGGCCATGCGTTACCAAAGTCCTTCCATAGCTTCGGCGCTGGCAAACCTAAAGGCAGGTTTGGTAGAAAGCATCCAAGTGATCCCAATGTTTCCTCAATATGCTTCAGCGAGTTCTGGTTCCGTTATACAACTGGTGATGGAGCTGGTAAGCAAGTGGCAAACTGTGCCGCCGATATCTTTTGTCAACTCCTTTCATGATAATGAGTTGATGATTAAACTGTTTGCAGAAAATGCCCGCAAGCATGGAGTAGAAAATTATGATCATGTATTATTTAGTTTTCATGGATTACCAGAAAGGCAATTGCTTAAATGTGATCATACTGGAAGCTATTGCTTAAAAAATGCTGATTGCTGCCAGACATTAAATGATACAAATAAATTTTGTTACTCAGCTCAAGGTCATGATACCGCTCGACTAATTGCGACCGAATTAAACTTACCAAAAGAAAAATATACTGTTTGTTTTCAATCTCGTTTAGGTAAAGAACCTTGGGTGCAACCTTACACAACCGATGTTTTAAAGAAATTAGCCGCTGAGGGAAAAAAACGTTTACTTGTTTTTAGTCCTGCTTTTGTAGCCGATTGCTTAGAAACACTCTACGAGATTACAGTAGAATACCATGAAGAATTTAGAGCTTTAGGTGGCGAACATGTTCAGTTGGTAGAAAGTTTAAATGATAGTCCGGTATTTATTGAGGCACTTGCCGGGATGGTTAAATAAATTAAGAATGGCAAGATTTATCATTTTAATGGGGGTTTCTGGCAGTGGCAAAACGGTTATTGGTAAATCCCTTGCCCCAAACCTTAACGCTGAATTTATTGACGGTGATAATTTGCATACTCAACGAAATGTAGATAAAATGGCTGCCGGCATTCCGCTTACTGATGAAGATCGGTTGGATTGGTTAAATCTTATCGCAAAGGTTGGTCATGATCATGCTGAACATGGAACCACCTGCATTATTGCGTGCTCGGCATTGAAACGTAAATACCGTGATATTTTAAGAGCAACCAATCCGAAAATGGGTTTCATTTATTTAAAGGGAAGTTATGAGCTAATCTTTGATAGGATTTCAAAACGCTCTCACCAATACATGCCAAGTAGTTTATTGCAAAGCCAGTTCGATACTTTGGAAGAACCGCAAGCCGATGAAAAGGATGTGTTCGTAGTTTCAATTGACCAGGAAGTTTCAGAAATTGTGGATGATATTGTTAAGGCTGGTTTGGTTGAATAATTGTTGAAATAATCTTATCCGTTGCACCTTTTTTGTCACCTACATATTTTTTAGCAGCAATTCTAGCAATTTCGTTTGCTGCGAACGATTCAAATGCAGTTAGTAACTCATCCCCTGCAGAAATACTTTTTGCTACACTGAGTATAATCAAATCTTTAGCTTCCTGAAATTTATCGTACTTCGGGCCAAAAATTACAGGTAAACCGAATGCTGCAGCTTCGAGCGTATTATGTATTCCAGCTCCAAAACCACCTCCAATATAAGCCAGTTTTCCGTATTGATATAAAGAGGAAAGCATACCAATGTTGTCTACGATGAGCGTTTGGTATTCTGCGTTTGGCGTTTGATTATTAGAATTGAGAACTGAAAACCTTACACTGCCAATAGGAAACTGTTTCTCGATACTTTCGATATGGCTTTCATGAATTTCATGCGGTGCAATAATAAATTTCCAATCAGGATATTTCTCCGGCAAAGCCGATAGTAAATTTTCATCTTCCGGCCAGGTACTTCCACAAATTAATGTCGGCGAATTACCGATAAAAGCTTCTACTTTGGTAAGCTTCTTAGGAGATTTAGCGTTTTCGTAAACCCGATCAAAACGGGTATCGCCGCTAACCATCGCGTTAAACAATCCAATTGAGTTCAGAAGCCTTTTACTTTCCTCGTTCTGAACAAAGAAATAGGAAACTGCTTTTAAAATCTGGCGATAAAAACCTCCATACCATTTGAAAAAAACTTGGTTTGGTCTAAAAATTCCCGAGATGACATAGAGTGGAATATTGCGATTTTTTAATTCTTTGAAATAAAAATGCCAGAATTCATATTTGGTAAAGATAGCCATCTCCGGATTAATCAAGTCCAGGAATCGCCTGGCATTGTGAGCGGTATCGATCGGAAGGTAAAAAACATCTGCAAGTGCATAGTTTTTTCTAATCTCATATCCCGAAGGAGAAAAAAACGTTACTACAATCTTTTTTGCTGGAAAAAGGACTTTAAGTTTTTCTAATACTGGCCTTCCTTGTTCAAATTCTCCCAATGAAGCGAAGTGAAACCAAACATGTTTTTCTCCAGCATCCACCTGTTGCTTTATTTCATTAAAAAGGTTTTTACGGCCCCTTATAAATAATTTCGCTTTGCTATTAAACAGCGAAAAAATCAAAATAATCACATGGTAAACTCTAATTCCTAATATGTAAAGCAAAAGCATTGTTGTAAATTCCTATCTTCGTGGCCAAGATAAAACGAATATATTTAAAAAGCTTAAAAATATATGAAGATAGCCGTTATTGGTACCGGATATGTAGGGTTGGTTACCGGAACATGTTTAGCCGAGACAGGAAACGATGTGATTTGTGTGGATATAAATGAGGATAAAGTTCTGAAAATGCAGAACGGCGAGGTTCCCATTTACGAACCTGGTTTAGATTTATTATTTCATAGAAATATAGAACAAGGTCGACTAACCTTTACTACAATTTTGGGCGATGCGATAAAGGATGCTCAAATTATTTTCATGGCTTTGCCAACGCCTCCGGGTGGAGATGGGGCTGCAGATTTATCTTATATTTTAGGTGCAGCAAAAGACATTTCAAAGCTAATCACGGAGTACAAAATCATTGTCAACAAATCTACTGTTCCGGTAGGGACGGCCGATAAAGTAAAGGCGGTTTTTACAGAGAATACCAGTATTGAAGTTGATGTGGTTTCGAACCCAGAATTTTTAAGAGAGGGTGTTGCCGTTGATGACTTTATGAAGCCCGATCGTGTGGTACTTGGCACAACAAGTGAGAAAGCAAAAAAAATAATGGCCGAACTTTATGGTCCTTATGTTCGCCAGGGAAACCCCATTCTTTTTATGGATGAGCGTTCTTCTGAATTGACAAAATATGCTGCAAATTCTTTTTTAGCCACTAAAATCACCTTCATGAACGAAATTGCAAATCTTTGCGAGTTAGTAGGTGCTGACGTTGATGCCGTAAGAAAAGGAATAGGTTCTGATGACCGGATTGGAAAACGCTTTTTATTTCCAGGTGTAGGTTATGGTGGCTCTTGTTTCCCAAAAGATGTTCAGGCGCTGGTTAAATCTTCGGATGATTACCAATATGATTTCCAGATTTTAAAATCGGTGATGGAGGTTAATGAACGCCAAAAAACCATTTTAGTTGATAAGGTGTTAAAATATTATAAAAACGATATTAAAGGCAAGCATTTTGCACTTTGGGGTTTGGCTTTTAAGCCAGAAACGGATGATATCCGCGAAGCGCCAGCTTTATATATTATTGATTCACTGCTTGGCAACGGAGCTACTGTAACCGTTTTCGATCCGGAAGCAATGGAAAATGTAAAAAATACCATAGGTGATAAAGTGAATTATGCTAAAAACCAATATCAAGCCTTAGAAAATGCAGATGCATTGCTTATTGCTACAGAATGGTCGGTTTTTAGAAACCCTGATTTCGATAAGATTGATGAAACCTTAAAAAGTAAAGTAGTTTTTGATGGTCGCAATTTGTACGATTTGCAAAAAATGATCGATCTTGGCTACTATTATAACAGCATAGGAAGAAAGCTAGTAGACTAACATGGGCAAAAAGAGGATTTTAATTACAGGCGCAGCAGGTTTTTTAGGCTCGCATTTATGCGATAGGTTTATAAAAGAAGGTTTTCATGTTATCGGGATGGATAATTTGATTACCGGCGATATGGCAAATATCGAACAGCTATTCAAGCTGGAAAATTTTGAATTTTACAATCACGATGTTTCCAAATTTGTTCACATTCCTGGTAAGCTTGATTATATTTTACATTTTGCTTCGCCAGCCAGCCCGATAGATTACCTAAAAATCCCCATTCAAACATTAAAGGTTGGTTCATTAGGAACGCACAATTTATTAGGCTTAGCCAGAAATAAAAGCGCCCGAATGCTGATTGCTTCTACATCTGAAGTTTATGGTGATCCAAGCGTAAACCCACAGCCCGAAGAATATTGGGGAAATGTAAACCCGGTGGGTCCTCGTGGGGTTTATGATGAAGCAAAGCGTTTTCAGGAAGCCATCACTATGGCTTACCATACTTTCCATGGCGTAGAAACGAGGATTGTAAGAATATTTAATACTTACGGACCAAGAATGCGACTGAATGATGGTCGGGTTTTACCAGCTTTTATTGGTCAGGCATTACGGGGTGAAGATTTAACTGTCTTCGGTGATGGTAGCCAAACCCGTTCATTCTGTTATGTTGATGATTTGATTGAAGGGATTTACCGCCTGTTGATGAGCGATTATGCCCAACCAGTGAATATCGGTAATCCAGATGAAATTACCATCAAACAGTTTTGCGAAGAAATTATCAAGCTCACAGGCACCTCGCAGAAAATAGTTTATAGGGAGCTTCCTCAAGATGATCCAAAGCAAAGAAGGCCCGATATTACAAAAGCAAGAGAAATTTTAGGATGGGAGCCGAAAGTTGGGCGTGCAGAAGGACTAAAAATTACCTACGAATATTTTAAATCGTTACCTCCCGAGGCATTAGCGAAAATAGATCATAAAGATTTTACCACATTTAACCGTTAAAAATGACAAAGATATTAGTTACCGGCGGAACAGGATATATTGGTTCGCACACCGTAGTAGAGTTGCATAATGCAGGTTATGAAGTGATTATCGTTGATAATCTTTCAAACTCGAGCATTAAAATTTTAACCCAATTGCATGCCATTACTGGTAAGTGGTTTGAGTTTGTAGAAATAGATCTTCAGGATGATAAAGCTGTTCAGGATTTCGCGGAGAATAATACCGATATCACAGGTATTATCCATTTCGCGGCTTCGAAAGCGGTTGGGGAATCGGTAGAAAAACCTCTAAAATACTATAAAAATAATTTTTATGGGCTAATCAACCTCCTTGTATCATTCAATAAAAAGATCGATTTTGTATTTTCGTCATCTTGTACGGTTTACGGTCAGCCAGATAGCCTACCGGTTACCGAAGCTGCTGAGATTAAGAAAGCGGAGTCGCCATATGGAAATACAAAGCAAATTGCCGAAGAAATTTTAGCCGAGACGGCTGCCGTTACTCCAGATTTAAATGTAATCGCTTTGCGTTATTTTAATCCGGTTGGCGCTCATGAAACTGCATTGATAGGAGAACTACCAAACGGTGTTCCGGCAAATTTGGTTCCCTTTATTACACAATCGGCTATTGGCAAACGTGGTCCAATTACGGTATATGGCGATGATTATGAAACACCAGATGGTTCTGCTATTCGGGATTATATTCACGTAGTAGATTTAGCTAAAGCTCACGTTGCTGCTATTAAGCGCCTGGAAGAAGGTAAAGGAAGCTCAAATTATGAGGTTTTTAATATCGGAACAGGTAAAGGATCATCAGTTTTGGAAATCATTTCGGCCTTTGAGAATGTTACCGGCGAAAAACTCGATTATAAAATCGGACCAAGAAGAGCTGGCGATGTCGTTCAGGTTTATGGAGATGTTGAAAAGTCAAAAAATGACTTGGGCTGGAAAGCAAATCTTGATATCAATGAAATGATGCGTTCTGCTTGGGAGTGGGAAAAATACCTAAAGGCTAACCCATTTTAAATGAAATTATCAGAGCATAAAGATCTAAAAACGGCCATTACAGATTTGCCTATCAAAGAAAAAGATAAGCTCTTGTTACGTTTAATAGCCAAAGATAAAGTGCTCACAGAACATCTTCACTACAAACTTTTAGAATCTGAAAGTGATCTGGAAGACCGCAAAGAAAAAATTAAGACCGATGTGAGCGAACAGGTTCCTGAACTTAAAAAACTTAATGCAAAAGAAGCTTTGGTTAAAGTAAGGAAAATGATCACATCGGTTAACCATTTTTACAAGGTTACAAAAGATCCGATCGGAGAAGTAGAACTCAAGCTTTTCATTCTAAATATCATTCCCTTCGATTACCGAAAATCTATTTTTGGCTATCGCGATTACATGATTTTGTTTTCATCGTTTTACATTAAAACAGCTGCAATAACCATTAATAAGTATAAGAAACTGCATGAAGATTTGCAGTTTGATTTAAGCGAAAGCTTAAATAATTTGCTCGATAAAATCTATTCTTCTAAATTAGCAGCGGCAGCTGAGGCATCAAATTTGCCAAAAGAATTAAGTTAAAGTCATGATCTATCGCCATGTTCGGATTGTTTAAGAAGAGAAAAATAGTTCCCGAATTTAACTTTTCAAATATTGGAACTGATATGCACTCTCATATTATTCCTGGGATAGATGATGGTGCCCAAACGATAAACGACTCTATTCTCTTGGCTAAAAAGTTTAAATCATTAGGATTTAAAAAACTAATTGCCACCCCGCATATCATGGCCGATTATTTTCGCAATACGCCTGATACCATCAATCGCAGTCTAGATATTTTGAGGAAAGGCTTACAAGAAATTCAGCTCGATTTAGAAATTGATGCCGCCGCCGAATATTATCTGGATGAAACTTTAGAAAAGAAAGTTAAACAAAAAGAAGTGCTCACATTTGGTAGCAACTATTTACTCTTTGAGCTTTCCTATATCAATGCGCCTCAAAATTTATTCGATATTATAAAAATGATGCAAGATGCAGGTTATAAGCCAGTACTTGCTCATCCCGAACGCTATCCATATTACTATGGCAGTTTAGAATATTACAGCCAGATCAAAGAAACAGGTTGTTTATTGCAAATGAATTCAATTGCTTTAACAGGATATTATGGTTCTGGAGCTAAAAAAATTGCTGAAGAAATGGCAGAAAACCATTTGGTAGATTTTATTGGAAGTGATATGCACCACTTAAAACATGCAGCTGCGCTGGAAGAGAGTTTGACTACCCCAATAATGCAGTGCCTATTAAGCCAGCATCAGCTAAATAATGTGTTGATTTAATCAGCTAGCTTCCGAAACTGGGGTTTATTCATAACGCAAAGCTTCAACAGGATCTAATTTCGAAGCTTTTTTTGCTGGATAATATCCGGAAACGATTCCTACCAATACACAAAGGGCAAAGCCTCCAATAATGAAAAACCATGGAATAATGAAGGCACCGCCCATGGCGAGAGATATCACATTTCCTAAAACAATGCCTAAAAATATACCTAATACCCCACCCATCAGGCAAATAACCACAGCCTCAATTAGAAACTGTCTGCGAATAACCTGAGGATTAGCACCAATCGCCTTTCTGATTCCAATTTCACGTGTACGCTCGGTAACACTTACCAGCATAATATTCATCAAACCAATAGAAGCGCCCAGTAACGTGATAATACCGATCGCTACACCGCCAACGGCGACAAAAGCCAGGTTTTCGAATAAGGTCTGCGCAATGGCATCGCTCTTGGTAATTTCAAAATTATTGCCCTCGCCAATTTTTACTTTACGGATATTTCTAAACAGTGCGGTCGATTCGCCAATTACATTTTCCTGATCATTATTGTCAGATACCATAACGGTGATGGTGTAAGATGGATTAGCATTAGCGTTAATCTGTTTGGCTTTTAGCAAAGGTACATATACTGCCCTATCTCCGCTAAAACCCATACTAGAACCTTTTTTCGCTAACACGCCGATAATTTTAAAACGATTGTTTCCTACGTTGATCAACTTATCCATCGGATCAGAATCCTTAAAAAGTCGTTCTACAACTTCTCCTCCAACAATACACACATTGCTTCCCATGGCAACTTCAGAAAGTCCGAAATTTCTGCCTTCTGATAAACTCAAGCCTTGCGAAGCTAAGCCATTCTCATCTATACCCTGAACGTTAATGTTCGGATTTGTTTTTAATGTACCATACTTTACCGTTGAGCCACCGCTGGCAAAAACACTAACGGCAACCGTAGCCGGGGCATTTAAGCCATTCTTAAATTTAACAGCATCCTCATAACGGATAGATTTAAAAGGTTTTGGTCTTTTTCCGTTTCCGATTCTAATTCCCGTTCCGCGGTTTCTAATTGTAAATGAGTTGGCACCCATGCTACTAAAAGCATCAGTCATACTTTTCTTTACAGCATCAAGTGTGGTTAAAATACCTACCAGAGCCATTAAACCTATGGCAATTATTAGGGCAGTAAGCATGGTGCGTAAGCGATTACCCTTGATAGATTCTAATGCCAGTCTGATGTTTTCTCTGTAGTTCATTTAGTATTGCGCTAAGCGTTTGGCGGACAAAGCCTGTAAAAATAAAAAAAGTCCCGATGTTTAGACAAAGGGACCGCACTATATGTTACAATAATATTTTATTTATGCCGAGAAACTCGTTCCGCAACCGCAAGTGCTTGTAGCATTCGGGTTAACAAATGTAAAACCGCGAGAGTTTAAACCGTCTTGCCAGTCAATCATCATACCCATAAGGTACATTTGATGTGCTTTGTTCATAAAAACCTTAATGCCATCAATAAAAAATTCCTGATCGCCTTCTTTTTTCTGATCGAAACCTAAAACGTAGTTCATTCCAGCGCAACCGCCACCTTCAACGCCTACACGTAAACCATAATCCTCACTAATCTCCTGCTGATCTTTTAATTTATATAACTCTTTTGCTGCACCTTCCGAAAAAGTAACTGGTGCAAATGATGTATCAACTGTTGTGCTCATGTTATTTAAATTTTATCTGTTACAAATATAAATAATAATGCACATTTTTGCTTTTAGCGGTGGGTTAATATTACCGTATTTAAACAATAGTATGAATATTCAACAGATTTTAACAGATATAGTTATTCTATTTGCAGGTATCTTTTTAGCCTTGATGGCAGTTTATTATATTTTAAAGAACGATATACAACGTTTTTTCAACTTAAAAAATATTGAACTTAATAAGGAAAGTAGAGCGCATTTGTTACCGCTGCGCTTACAGGCGCACGAACGATTGATTATTTTTACTGATCGCATCAATCCTGCTAATTTGTTAGTACGCCTCCACCAGCAGGGGATAGGAATTGGAACATTACAAGCCGGAATTTTAAATGAAGTGCGGTCGGAGTATCAACACAACATTACGCAACAGCTCTATGTAGATAGCGTAACCTGGAATGTGGTACGGAAACTTAAGGATGATACCATTGCCATGATTAACAATGCTGTGCAAGGATTACCCGCTGATGCAAATGGCATTGAACTAAGTAAAGCAATTTTACAGCACATGGCCAGTATCGATGAAAATCCTTATGATTTGACTATAGAGTTGATCAAAAAAGATATTCAGAAGCTATTCTAAATTGATAATGAGCTATTCGCTTTTAAGTTGATCAATTTAAAAAGAAGTATTAATTGATTTAGTGATATTACAAGTGGCGATCAGTTAACCAATCAACAAGGCCTATTGAACTAACCAAATATGAGCGATAACAAACATACTACCACTTCCGGCATCGAAATTAAAGAGATTTATACTTCGGCAAAGCCGATGGAAGAAAAAGCTGGTGAATTTCCTTTTACCCGAGGAATTCAGAAAGATATGTATCGCGGAAGGTTATGGACCATGCGTCAATACGCGGGGTTTTCAACCGCAGAAGAATCAAATAAACGTTACCATTATTTATTAGCCCAGGGAACTACCGGGTTGTCGGTAGCGTTCGATTTACCTACTCAAATCGGTTACGATTCTGATCATGAAATGTCAGATGGAGAAGTTGGAAAAGTTGGTGTTGCTATCGATTCATTAAAAGATATAGAGATTCTTTTCGATGGTATTGAATTGAAAAACATTACCACTTCGATGACGATCAATGCGACGGCATCAATTTTATTGGCCATGTACATTGCATTAGCTAAAAAACAGGGAGCAGATTTGAAACAGATATCGGGTACCATCCAAAACGATATTTTAAAAGAATACGCCGCCCGAGGAACGTATATCTATCCTCCAAAGCCATCTATGAGGTTAATTACCGATATTTTTGAGTTTTGTAGCAAAGAAGTACCAAAATGGAACACCATTTCTATCTCTGGTTACCATATCCGCGAAGCGGGATCTTCTGCGGTGCAAGAGCTGGCATTTACTCTGGCTAACGGAAAAACCTATTTGAAAGCTGCGATAGATAAGGGTTTAGATATTAATGTATTTGCAAAACGTTTGTCATTCTTTTTTAATTGCCACAATAACTTCTTTGAAGAGATTGCCAAGTTTAGGGCAGCCCGAAGAATGTGGGCAAAGATAACGAAAGACCTCGGTGCTACCGATGAAAAAGCGCAAATGTTGCGTTTCCATACTCAAACGGGTGGCTCAACGCTAACTGCGCAGCAGCCACTCAACAATGTAATCAGGGTAACCAACCAAGCCATGGCTGCGGTATTGGGCGGAACGCAGTCGCTCCATACCAATGGCTATGATGAAGCGCTTTCATTGCCTACTGAAGCTGCAGCAAAAATTGCTTTGCGTACACAGCAAATTATAGCTTTTGAAAGTGGCGTAACCGATACAGTCGACCCTTTAGCAGGCTCATTCTTTATCGAAAATCTAACTGATGAAGTTGAAGCCGCGGCTTGGGCTTATATTGATAAGATCGATGCGATGGGTGGATCGGTAAATGCCATAGAAAGTGATTACATGCAAAATGAGATTGCCAGTGCATCTTATCAATATCAAAAAGAAATTGAAACAGGTGAGCGGATTTCGGTGGGTGTAAACAAATTTACCCAACAAGAGGAGGGTTTAACAGAGGTTTTTAATATCGATGATTCTATCCGCGTGTTGCAAACCGAAAAACTTCACCGCTTAAAAAGCGAACGTAACAACGATGAAGTAGCTAAAGCACTGAGTGCATTGGAGGAAGCAGCAATCGGTACTAAAAATTTGATGCCGCTCATTATTGATGCTGTAGAGAAATATGCAACACTAGGCGAAATTGCCAACGTATTGCGTAAAGTATTTGGAGAGTATTAACAACGGATACTTCATTTTTTAGCCTGAGCTTTTCATATAAGAAGCGCTTCCAGTCTGGTCGTATGTTTTCTATTATAAAGTTACGAGGCTACAAGCGCAACTGCGTATGTGAAAACTAAACTGGCATCAGACATTAATTAGAAATCTAATCTACTCATGATGTAAAAAGGGGAAATCTTACCACAATGTATCCCGTTTCAGCGGGAAAATTTTAACGCCATTTTATCTGCTTTAAAGTAATTGATTTGATAGTCAGCTTTTTAATTTTTCAAAACAAAAACTAAAGCAAATGCCTCCCCCCAATCTGGTGTGGTGGCTTGGATTTTGCTTCTATGAAGGAGATTCAAATAAGGTTCGGATATTGGCGTTAAATGAGGGGAAATGTGGGAAACCGGTGTTAATAAATAGTTATCAACACAAAAAATTGAGGTTAAGCAAGCTACCATATTCCTTATCAGTACGTTACGATTTATTTGAGATTTTTGTTTAAAATGTTGATAATTTTCTCAATATTCGTAGTCCCGAAACGGACCATCCTTTTAATTCGAATCGGTACTGTAAACCAATAAATTATAAAAATCGCAATGGAAAAAACTTGTACAGAAGTGTGGAAGAACTGTCTTCAAATTATTAAGGATAACATCCCGAACCAAAGTTTCAAAACCTGGTTCGAGCCTATCACAGCCCTTAAATTGGAAGGTAAGGTTTTAACCATACAAGTACCAAGTTTGTTCTTTTACGAATGGCTTGAAGAACATTATGTAGGCTTACTACGTAAAACAGTAAAAAAACAACTTGGAGAGGATGGCCGGTTGGAATATAATATTGTTGTTGATAAATCATCGAACAGTGGTAGTCCATATACCACAAACATGCCATCAAATGGAAATGGGGCAGAGGCAAAAGTGCAATCGATGCCAATCCCAGTTTCAATAAATAAGGACATCAAAAACCCTTTCATCATCCCTGGATTAAAAAAGTTAAATGTTGATCCACAATTAAATTCCAATTATACTTTTGAAAATTATATTGAGGGAGATTGCAACCGTTTAGCTCGTTCTGCAGGATATGCAGTAGCGGCAAAACCGGGTGGTACATCTTTCAACCCATTGATGATTTATGGTGGGGTTGGTTTGGGTAAAACTCACTTAGCGCAAGCAATTGGTAATGAAATTAAACGCAGCATGCCAGATAAACTGGTGATTTATGTGAGCTGTGAGAAATTTTGCCAGCAGTTTGTTGATTCATTAAAGAATAATACCATTAACGACTTTGTGAATTTCTATCAGGCAATGGATGTAATCATTATGGATGATGTACACAATTTTGCCGGTAAGGAGAAGACTCAGGATATTTTCTTCCATATTTTTAATCATCTGCACCAATCTGGTAAGCAAGTGATCTTAACTTCAGATAAAGCACCAAAAGATTTAGCTGGCCTGGAAGAACGCCTTTTAAGTCGTTTCAAATGGGGTTTATCTGCCGATTTGCAAATCCCTGATTTGGAAACGCGTATTGCCATTTTAAGAAAAAAAATGTATGCAGACGGAATTGAATTGCCGGGTGAGGTAGTTGAATACGTTGCGCATAACATTGATAATAACGTTCGTGAGCTGGAAGGTGCTATGGTTTCGTTACTTGCCCAAGCAACGTTGAATAAGAAAGAGATTGATTTAGCGTTAGCTAAACAAATGTTGAAGAACTTTATCAAAAATACATCGAAAGAAATTTCGATGGAGTATATCCAGAAATTGGTTTGCGAATATTTTGAAGTTCCGGTTGATATGGTAAAGTCGCAAACCCGGAAACGGGAAATTGTACAAGCCCGTCAAATTTCAATGTATCTTTCAAAGAGCCATACCAAATCATCACTAAAAACTATTGGTGCTTTCTTTGGTGGCCGCGATCATAGTACGGTAATTTATGCTTGCCAAACGGTAGAAGATTTAATCGATACGGATAAGAAGTTTAAAGCTTATGTTCATGATATTCAAAAGAAATTGAAAATGAGCTAATCAGGTTTTTAAGGAAGAAGACCTATCAAAGAATACTTTATATCCATCACTGAAAAAAGAGGCCCTGATTTACATCAAATCAGGGCCTTTTTTTTTGTTCTCGTCGAGTGCTACGTTCCCAAATATGGAAAGAGTCTTATACTTCTTTCATCTCCGCCAGTGCAGCTAAACCATAATGAAGTGCAGCCACGTGTATACATTGGGCAATCTTATTTTCTTTTAGTAATAGTTTTACTTCATCAATGTTATATTCTTCAACGCTTAGAATTTCGTGTTCATCTAAATGTTGTTCATGCGTTTTAACCCCGCCTGTTAATACATAAGTAAATGCTCTATTATTTGCTGTAGCCGGATTGGGATAGAGCTCAGCAACCAGTTTGCAGGTTTTGAAGGTATAACCAGTTTCTTCCAATAACTCCCGCTTTACACCCGCCTCCGGACCTTCATCTCCATCTATTACTCCACCAGGAACTTCCAAAGAAACGATATCAGCAGCATGGCGGTATTGCCGAACCAATATCATGTTGCCTTCTTCAGTTAAGGCGATCGCATTGGCCCAATCAGGATATTCGAGTACGAAATAATCATCTTTCACAGTCCCGTTAGGAAGCACCACTTCGTCTACCCTTAGCGTAGCCCACTTTTCTTTCACTAAATATTTAGAAGCAAGCTTTCGCCACTTTTCAATTTTGGTCATATTTCTTCAATCTGAAATCATAAATTAAATATATTGCTGAATCGTTTTCTGTCGATGCATATTAACCAAATGTACAATCTTATGTTTATCCGATAAATAATTATAGATCATATTTAGTTTAGGGGCGATAAGCTTGTTTCGTTCAGCGTTTACTCCCAGTTCATAATATAAAAATTCGCTTAGCGAATCAAGCTTCTCAGGGGAAAAATTTACCGATTCGAGCCAGGTTTTAAAAATAGCTAAATCGGTATCTTCTAAGCTTCCGGTTGCTAAAGTGAAACTTTTTTCCATTGTTTCGTCAAACATTGCTTGAGCATCTCGAAGTTTACCTTCTAGTTTCAACCCCATAATCCGGGCTAAAACTTCAGCAAGCTTTTGTATCTCCGCGGTGATTAAGTCTTTTCTATACATTTAATCAATGTCTAATTGCCTAAAAAATAATAGGTGTTAGTAAAAAATAGTTAGGTGTGTATTCCAAACCTATAACCTATAACTCAGTTCTACCAGCTACCGCTTGATCCGCCACCGCCAAAACTTCCACCGCCGAAGCCACCAAATCCACCGCCTCCTCCAGAAGAACCTCCTCCAAAGCCGCCGCTACCCCAACTACTTCCACCACCTCGGCCACTTCCGCTGCCGAAAAGCATAGCCCAAAAAAGCGCATTTGAAGCACCACGACCACCAATAATTTCGCTGCCGCCTCCTCCACCACCTTTACGCATGATGATAATCACTACAATAACAATAATGATAATTACAGCAATACTACCCACGCCGCCTTTTTTTGAGGCATTCGATGTTCGAGGTTTATCATTCTTATACTCGCCCTTGGTATACTTAATTATTTCTGTGGTTGCCTGGTCTAATCCCGTATAGTAATCACCTGTTCTAAAATTTGGCTTAATATCTTCATCTATAATTCGCTTTGCGTAAACATCAGGCAAAGCACCCTCCACGCCGTAGCCCGTTTGAATAGAGATTTTGCGATCTCCAACTGCCACTACAATCATGATTCCGTTGTTTTTACCTCCCTGGCCTACGCCCCATTTTCTGCCGAGTTCTACAGCATATTCATTAATATCATAATCCCCAACCGATTTTAATACCGCAATCGCTATCTGCGTGGAAGAAGAATCATCAAAAGCTACAAGTTTTTTCTCTAAGGATGCTCTTTGTTCAATAGAAAGCACACCCGCATAATCGTTAACCAGAGTAGATGGTTTTACGGGAAAATCTTGGCCAAAGCCAATGCTTGCGGTGAAGATAAATAAGAATAAAAGGAATATTTTTCTCATCTCTTATTTATTTTTTTTGTCGTCCATGTAAACAATATCATTTGGCAATTCATTTATATCTCCATTTTGAGGAGGAAAAAATAATGCTAGTTTTTCTCCAGCCAAAGCTACCCCTGCAATTATTCCATCGGCTAAATCGCCTTTTGCAAAATGGGCAGTCATGGCAATTTTAGTAGTTTCCCAGAAATTTTCCGGTACCAGAGCATTAATCCCGGAGTCACCGATGATGGCAAATTTATGATCGGCATGTGCCAGGTAAATCAAAACGCCATTTCTTCGAGATGTTTTGTCCATATCCAAGTCAGAGAAATACTGTGTAGCTCTGATAAACGGATCATCGGGGCAGTGCTTTTCTATCGCAATCCTGATTTCACCCGTGGTAGCTTTTTCGGCATCGGCAATAACCTTTGCAATTTTGTCTTGTTCCAACTCTGAAAATAACGACATGTCTTTAGTTTTAGAAGTAAAAAAGGGTAATACATGTTAAAACAGTTAAACACGTATTACCCCGAAATGTTATCGTTAAATAGTTAGAATTCTACCTTTGGTGCATCTTTTGCAGTGGCATCCGCTTCAAAATAACCTTTCGGCTTAAATCCAAACATCCCTGCTGTTAAATTCGTAGGAAAAGATCTGATCTTACCATTATATTGCTGAACAGCATCATTAAAATCTTTACGTGCCACAGTAATTCTGTTTTCGGTGCTTTCCAATTGAGCAGATAGATCACTAAACTGCTGGGTAGCCCTAAGTTCTGGATAGTTTTCGGTGATGGATAATAATTTACCCAAAGCCTGACTTAACTGGCCTTGTGCGGCTTGATATTTCTGAATATTTTCAGGAGTCAAATCATCTGCTTTAACAGTCATTTGGGTTGCTTTGGCTCTTGCTTCGGTAACTGCAGTCAATGTTCCCTGTTCAAATTTTGCTGCACCTTTAACAGTCGCTACAAGGTTCGGAATCAAATCTGCTCTTCTTTGATACTGCGTTTGTACCGTTCCCCACTTCGATTTCACATTCTCGTCCAGGCTCACCATACTGTTGTATCCGCATGAGCTTAAAGTGCTTACCGCAATTACAGCAGCAATAATTCCAAATACTAATTTTTTCATATTTATGTTTTTTGTCCTTGTTCCAATTAAATTTTATTCAATTTACAAATTAGATATCAAATTGTATGCCTTTGTTACAAACTGTCATATTTACCTGTTTGTAGTAAAGTCGATTTTGATTTGTACATCTAATTATTAATGTATAAGTTTGAGGCGTTCAACTATTCGTTTGAAACGTTGAATATAAACTCCCTATATTTCACATCCAAATTTTACAACCTAGAAATTTACGGCTAAATACGTGTTTCTACATAATTTCCAAAGTAAAATTTAATAATGAAATATCTACTTTTTCTGCTTTTATTCTCTTGCTCCATTAAAAACGGCAAAGCTCAAATTTTATACAAAATCAATAAGAACGACAAGGTCGGTTTGTTAAAATATAATGGAGGGCTGTTTGCTGAACCACTTTACGAAGAGTTTGGAGATTATAAACATGGTTTAATTTCTGCAAAAATTAATGGAAAATATGGCTTCTTAAATTCTGGTGGAAAAATGATTATCCAACCACAATTTGATTTCGCTAATGATTTTCAAAATAAGATGGCAGTGGTTGATTTTAATGGTAAATCGGGTATAATTGATCAAAATGGTAAATTATTGGTCCCGTTTATTTACGATCTGATCACATTCTCAACTGATGGGACAATTATTGCTAAGCAAAAAGAAAAGTTTGGTGTGATAGGGAAAACTGGTAAAGTGATAATCCCTTTCATTTATGATTTCATTTATCCTTTTCATAAAAACTTTGCTGTTGTTAAAATTAATGATAAAAACGGTGTGATTTTAAAAGACGGAAAATTGATTGTAGGAACGAAGTATCATTATATCAATGATTTTTTGAATGGATGTTCAGCTGGCTTTTCTATCAATGATAAAAAAATGGGGTTAATTGGTAGCCATGGTAAAATACTAATGGAGCCGATTTACGATTTTGTATTTGCACATCATGATGGTTTGGTTTACTTTACTGAAAATAAACTTGCCGGCCTAGCCAACAAATTTGGAAAAATTATTTTACCTGCCGAATACACTAAAATTAGCCAGATGAGGGATGGTTTATTAAAGATTGAGAAAAATAAACATATCGGATATGCCAATGCACAAGGGAAAATTGTAATTCCGCTATTATACGAAGAGGCTGGTGATTTTTCAGAGGGACTGGCGCCAGTATTAAAAGGCGGGTTTTGGGGTTTTATAGATAAAAAAGGTAAAATCATAATTGATAATCGTTTCATAGGAGTAATGACGGCTTTTAAAAACGGCTTTGCTGCTTACGGAAAACGCGACTTTTCTTCTGGCGCTCATTATACTACAGATTTATGGGGTTTAATAGACAAAAACGGCAAAATTGTTATCCCCAACAAATACTCTTCAGTAGGCATTCCCTATAAAGGATATTTAGCTGTTGAAAAAAATGGAGGAAAGTATTTAATAAATATGAAAGAAGAAATAATAGCAGATTTGCAGTACAAAGAACGGCCCGTTCAATTAGGTAATTAAATATCAGCACAATAATTTGTATTTTTGTGTCTTATCAGGATAAAAACCTGACATCTTGTATGCAAAAAGACATCGAAATTACGCTTCTTCCTCATCAGCTGGATCAGGATGAAATCATCAAAAACAAGCTTTTAGAGTCCTTAAAATTGTCGGAAAACCGAATCAAGTCTTTCGAAATTTTGAAACGTTCCATTGATGCCCGCTCCAGAAAGGTTATTTTTCGCCTGCAAGTCAGAGTTTTTATTGATGAAGAACCTGCAATAGATATCTCGGTGGTCACTTATCAAAATGTAAGTGATGCAAAACCTGTATTAATTATTGGGGCCGGGCCGTCAGGATTATTTGCCGCCTTACAATGTATTGAGAATGGTTTAAAACCCATCATCATTGAGCGTGGAAAAGATGTGAAACAGCGCCGCAGAGATTTAGCAGCTATAAATAAACAAGGTTTGGTCAATACCGAATCAAATTATTGTTATGGAGAAGGTGGTGCCGGTACCTATTCTGATGGGAAACTTTATACACGCTCTAATAAAAGGGGGGACATAAATAAAGTATTACAGGTTTTTGTTGATCACGGTGCTGAGAAGGATATCATGATAGATGCTCGGCCGCACATTGGTACAAACAAGTTGCCACACATTATTACTGCAATAAAGGATACCATATTAAATGCTGGTGGAGAAGTTTTCTTCGATACACAGATGACAGACATCATTACCGAATTTGGTAAAGTAAAAGGCATTGAGGTAAATTTTGAAGATAAAATATATGCAGACCATCTCATCCTTGCAACAGGTCACTCCGCAAGAGATGTGTATGAATTATTACATAGAAAGAATATTTTAATCGAAGCAAAGCCATTTGCATTAGGAGTAAGAATTGAACACCCTCAGGAAATTATCGATGGAGCCCAATATCACTGCGATATCCGGTCTGAATTTTTACCGCCTGCTTACTATAGCTTGGTAGAGCAGGTGGGGGCACGCGGTGTATTTTCATTTTGTATGTGTCCCGGCGGCATTATAGCACCTTGTGCTACGGGCGAAAATGAGATTGTTGTAAACGGCTGGTCGCCTTCAAAAAGGAATAATCCTTTTGCAAATTCTGGCACCGTTGTTCAAGTTACTTTAGATGATGTTCAGGGTTATGATCCGCTGAGAATGCTAAACTTTCAATCGGAAATAGAAAAGCTTGCTTTCGAAGCTGGTGGTGGAAATCTGGTAGCCCCAGCCCAACGCATGATAGATTTTGTCAATAACAAGCTATCGATAGATTTGCCTAGAAATTCCTATCTGCCAGGTACTAAAAGCGTAATGTTAGATAATATTCTCCCCCAATTCGTATCCGAGAGTTTAAAAGCAGCACTGCCTTTGTTTGGAAAAAAAATGAAAGGCTATTATACAAATGAGGCAATCTTGGTTGGTGTAGAAAGCCGAACCTCTTCGACCGTTCGTATTCCACGAGATAAAGAATCTTATCAGCACCCCCAGATTAAGGGCTTGTATCCTTGCGCAGAAGGTGCTGGGTATGCTGGCGGAATTGTTTCAGCGGCTATTGATGGAATTAACTGTGCCAACGCAATCCTAAACTCGCTATAAAACATTATAATCCTAGGCTTGTTGTTTAAATATGCTGAATATTTTAAACGAAATGCAAAAAGCCTTTAATGGCGATGCTTGGCATGGTAATCATTCCATGCAGGTTTTAAATAATGTTCTGGCAGAAAATGCCTTCGAACATTTCATTCCTGGAGCACATTCTATTGCAGAAATTGCACTTCACCTTACCTCCTGGACAGAAGAAGTAACTTCAAGATTGATGGGCGCACCCTCAGGTGAACCCATAAAAGGGGATTGGCCTATTCCTGAAGTAAAATCTGCTCAAGCGTGGGAAAGAATTATTTTTGATTTCAAGGTAGCCAATGAAGAACTTATCCGGCAATGCACTGAATTTTCAGATAGTCAATGGGATTCAGAAACTTTAAATGAGATCACTCCAATTTCAGGTTCAGCAATAACTAAAGTAGAGTTGTTAAACGGCTTGATACAACACCACGCTTATCACGCTGGCCAAATTGCGCTGTTATCAAAATTTAATAATGCCTAACTTTAAGAAATGAAAAAGACATTAATAATAGGAGCTTCACCAGATCCATCAAGATACGCTTATAAAGCCGCCCATATGTTAAAGCGCTTCAATCATGATTTTGTAAATGTTGGTATCAAAAAAGGTGAAGTCGCCGGCATCGAGATAGAGAAGCCTGGAGTAATTCATGATGATATCGACACCATTACACTTTATATCGGGCCAGTTTTGCAGCCTCAGTATCATGATTATATACTAGACACCAAGCCAAAGCGGGTGATTTTTAATCCTGGTACTGAGAACTTTGAACTCGAAAAGTTATTAGATCAGCATGGAATTGAACCGGTTAGAGCTTGTACATTAGTGATGCTAAGTACGGGCCAATATTGATTTAGAAAGCGTTGTTTTTGCAATCGAACTTTAGCCAAACCTCTGCTTTAAATTCTTTTTCCCAGAATCAGGTACTGAACTCGTTTGCTACAATTATCAATCATAGATTTTAAGTTTAGATCGGTTCTGGTAGAGACATCCTTTACATATAACAATATTTCACCCATCCATCAAACCCAAAACCACCACACCAAAACCGTTACGCGGGCTTACTAGCTAAGCGACCAATACACTTTCCAGTCTATATGTCCTATATCTATATGGTTCATAAAACAAAAAGGCGATTGCCGAAGGCCAAATCACACGGCCGCTGCTGAAGCCAGATCGACCTTTGGGCTGTAAAACCTATATTATCTATATTTCTCCTATGTTTGAGACGAATCTTTTAAAGGTTTAAATTGTAATCACTTAAGTGAAGAATGATGAGAGCGGATGTATTTCTAAACAACATTCAATTGTATCTCCTATGTTTGAGACGAATCTTTTAAAGGTTTAAATTGTAATCACTTAAGTGAAGAATGATGAGAGCGGATGTATTTCTAAACAACATTCAATTGTATGTTCACATATAGATATTGCCTCATCCTTCTTTGCCTTTTAGAGTCTGAACAGAATGTAAGGCGTACCTGAATCGGGTGCAGCCAGAATATCCAACCAGGAGAGAAGACGAGGGAAGGTTATCACTTTTGTTAACCAATTAATAGACGATGACAAATATTGCAAAACAGGCAGTGGGCATTGATGTGGCCCAGAAAGAATTAGTGGTGTCTTTGGGAAGGATGAGCCATGATACAGGCATTGAGATCTATGGCTATAAGACATTTGCCAATAGCATCATTGGTTTCAAGAGCCTGGTTTCATGGGTAGAAAAGCTTAGCTTAGACGAGCTGAATGTTAGATATGTAATGGAAGCTACAGGAGTTTACCACGAAAGTCTGGCATATTATCTTTCGGATCAGGGCAATCAGGTCAGTATTGTATTGCCCAACAAGATCAGTAATTATTTCAGGACGCTTGATATCAGAACGATCACCGACAAGACCGCATCCCAGGCAATATGCAGGTTTGCATTGGAGCGCAGGCTGGAGGATTGGCAGCAGCCCAAGAAAATGTACAGGATGCTCAAACAGCTTACCCGGGAAAGAGATCAGCTTATTGTGGAACGGACCGCACTTAAAAACCAGATGCACGCAGAACTTTCAGAAGCTTTCCCCAATCAAAGCAGTGTGAAACGGCTTTTTGAGCGTATAGAGTTGATCAACAGACATGAGCTGGAAATTAAAACTGAACTGTCCAGAACTGTAAAGGAGGATGCAGAACTGTCGAAGAAGATATCGCTGATTACAACTATTCCCGGAGTGGGAAAATTAACAGCGCTTATCGTTCTGGCTGAAACAAATGGATTTGAGCTGATCAAAAGCAAGAAGCAGCTGATTGGCTACAGTGGACTTGATGTAAAAGTAAAGGATTCCGGAACGTCCGTAAAAGGAAAGCCCCGAATATCAAAAAGAGGCAACAGACATCTCCGCAAAACGATGCACATGCCTGCCCTGGCAGCAATACGAAACAGCGGGCCCCACAAGGACATGTTCGTCAGACTTGTTTCAGGCCATGGAGTAAAAATGAAGGCAGCGGTGGCCGTGCAGCGAAAACTACTGGCACTGATATATACCATCTTTAAGACGGAGAAACCATATGACAAGAATTATGAGAAAAGTATTATAAACAAGGAAATAATGGTTAGAGCAGCTACCATAAAGTAAACTGCTCTAATGAAGCTAGCTTAAGCTGCTTTGAAAAGTAAAAATAACAAAAAAACATTTGGATTTCAACACAGAATCTATATGGTTCAAAAACCCAAGAAAGCTCACATTTTGCATCATCAGCTTATCCTATATCTTCCCGCTCCCGCTAGCTCAGCCAGCGTCCTGCGGATGTGATTTTCCGAAGTGTACACCCGATTGCCCTATTTGTTTTGGCGTTATCCAAAAAATTTCATCCTGAAAAACAGGCTTTTACAATAAAGATCAAAA